>NZ_JBQFQL010000001.1:0-2144154 GCF_056536865.1 Ruegeria sp. CI8 | reverse complement strand
ACCCAAAGTGTCGCGGGATGGAGCAGCCCGGTAGCTCGTCAGGCTCATAACCTGAAGGTCGCAGGTTCAAATCCTGCTCCCGCAACCAAAATCACAAAGTCAAAAATATCCACAAAATCCAAGCTGTGGACCAAGGCAATCCTATACCGATAGGGTAATGTCTTGGGACGCGAAGCTGATGCGCTTTGGGAGTGCTTCTCCGAAAGCGTTCCACTGTGGCGCCGCACCTTCACGCTAGATGAGCCAATCCGCCTAACTTACGATCGCGCTGCCGCCGATGCGATTGACATCTGTGTTGGGAAAGAACTCGGCCCAGACGTGCCAGAACAAACCGGCGCGCAAGGTTTCAACCCGCGTAAGTTGCCCTTGGTCGCTATTTCCCCAAAAGTCACAACGCTTTACTGGTTTACCGCTGTCGTTGTACCAGACCCCGAGGCTTTCGAAATGTGGGTCTATTTGCACCACAAGATCACGCCCGCCGACTTGTGTGTTCACCAGCCAGTTCTGGTCAACCACGAAGTCGTCGGTCCAACAGACGGCATCTGACCCGATGGTCACGCCCCAAACAGGTGTCTTGTTGGGCAGGCGTGTGTCGGGCGCGCGCTCCATGTTGTCCATGACGGGGTCAGCCTCTTGATGCTGCCTGGCGATCCCCCATCCGAAAACGATCTCCAGCGCCATGTCCAGCAATCTGAGGAACGGGTTGCTCGAAGGCTTGTTCAGAAAGACCTCACCGTCTGGGTAGGCTTTCTTGAAGCCACGGAATGTCATGCGGAATGTTGGCCATGGCTCCATTTGAGCTTCCGGGCGCAATGGGCAGGCGGGACCGTCCGACGCGGTGTCCCGATCCGCTTCTCGGAACCCATAGATGTGTTGGATCGGTTCCCCGGTGTCGTTGTCCCGCAGGATCAGGTTGTTGCCATGTTGTGCTAAAACTTGAAGGTTCAGCCGCTTGCCTTCGATGGATGGCATGTAACCCTGACCAAGATTGGCCATTGCACAATAGGTCATGACGATGTCTTCGCCCCCAAGCCCCTTGGCGTCGCCGGCCAGGTGGGGCCGCATGATCTGAGCGTCAGGATGTGCCCGGGCGTGATCGCCGTTTGTCATCACGATCACGGGCGCGGTCGGTCCGACGAACCGTTCCGCTTCGGCAATGCTGTAATACCGGGCTGTGTTGAGCTGGTTTCTCAACCCCAAATGGACCCACACATAGGGAAAGCCATACAGAACCAATGCCAGAGCCGCGCCCACCCACCAGATCGCGCCGATGCCAGCACCGAACGCAAAGTGGGCTATGGTCGCAACCGCAAAAGCCGCAAGGCCAAGCCCGATCAACCGATATTCGTTGCGAATGAAGCGGATCATGTTTTCTCGCTTTACCTTCAGCAACATCTGGGAGACGTCGCCTAGGTCACGGAAATAGACAAAGCCAATCCCGAGCGAGACAGCGAGTCCGATATAGAAGATCAGGTTGGCAAGCATGGAGGTGCCTCTTGAACGTGGCGGGCCGACGTGAGGTCGGACTGCAGTTAGCGTTCGACCGCAGCCTGTTTGGTCAGAAAGGCTTCGACCGCGGCAACGGTTTCCGGGCGCAGGTTTTCGATGCCTTCATACGGCACGCCGCGCGCAGGTTCGGTATCAGGGTACAGTTTCTTGCGGGCAAGATGCCGGCCCAGAATGCGCTGGAATTCCTGGCCGCCCCATGCGCCGACTTCGGTCGAAACCGGGTACTTTTCATGCGTATCCCGATAGATATCGAAAAAATTCGCCAGAATTGCACTTTCTCCGGCACCCGGAAGGTTCAGTTTCAACTGGTCCTTCACGATCGCCTTCGGGGACGCCACCGAATAAATGATCACGTGATCGCGCCGCGTTTTCGACTCATCACCGAACAGGATTGACGCGGATTGGTCCACCCCATCCACAAGCCTGTCCCGTGGGATGAACGCGTCGGCGCCCGCCAGGCGGGACAGGGTCGTATACAGATCCGACACATGGATGATGTTGTTCACGATCGAGTCCGCCTCGATCATTCCGGGCCAACGGATGAAGGCATCCACACGTACGCCGCCTTCTGTCGTATCTCCCTTGCCGCCGCGGAAAATCATCGGCGTGAAACCTGACTGTGGGGAATATTTCGTGAAGTGTCCGTTGTCGCCCATCAGCACTACAATGGTGTTTTCGGCTACGCCAAGCGTCTCCATCTCGTCAAACAGCACGCCCAGATATTCGTCCAGCAGTTGCAACTTGTCGGCGTAAAGGCCGCCATTCACGCTTTCGGGGCCGTCGCGTCCTGCACGCGTGTTGTCCAGCGGGATCATCGGCCAGTACTGCAGAAAGAAGGGGGTGTCGCCGCCTGCCAGCCGCTGCAGTTCAGACAGCGCCTTGAGCTGGAACTGTTCGTTCATCTCATCGTATTTTTCTGCGTCCCACCGCTCGCCCGGCTGCATGCGGATTTCACGGATTGGACCGCCAGCCTCACCTTCGATGACGGTGGCCATGGCGGCAGGATCGGGGCGGAACCAATCGTCTACGATATAGTCCTCTTCGAAGTCCTGGATGCCGACCGAGACCTGCTCGCGGATGGCGTCATCGTTGAAGATTGTCAGCTGACCCTGTTGATGGATGGCATGCTGCGCATAGTCGAAACCCTGGTTCATCGCCCAGCTTTCCGCGATATCACCCATATGCCATTTGCCGACATGGCTGGTGGCATAGCCGGCCTCTTTCAGAACCTCTGCCAGCGTGACCTCATCTCCGGGAAGGCCAAAGCCGGCAATGTCGACCGTGGTGTCGCCCATGCCCATGCGCACCGGCAGGCGCCCGGTCATCTGGGCCACGCGCGTCGGCGTGCAGGAGGGCTCGGTATACATTCGAACCATGCGCATGGCTTCGTCCGAGAATGCATTGATGTTGGGGGTCTCAATTCCGCGTACCGCATTCAGTTCGGGAATGCCCATGTCGCCGAATCCCAGATCGTCGATCAGAATGGATACGATGTTGGGAGGGTTGCCAGAATTGCCTTCCCGAAATTCGGCCAGTAACGCATCGACGGCAGCGTTGTCTTCAATCCACTGCTCGCCATTCTGGGCTTCCAGAATATAGTACTGTGCGTCATGGATGATCGGTGTGTCCTGCGCAAAAAGCGGGGAAGACAACAGGATCGAGATGGCCGGCGCCAAACAAAAAAGTCTTGTGAACATTAAGGGTTCCCCGCTGCAGGAAGGTTGCGATTGCGACAAGTCTAATTATTTCGGCCTCTAAATCAAATTCAGGGGCGGTGGCACGAGGGCCGGTCGCCCCGTTTGGGGGCAAACCATCGGCGTGTTCGCTAAGCTGTTTCGAACAGGGCGTCGGTGAGCACGTGTTCCGAAAGCGCCCCGGGCGCGCCGATTGCCACAAGCCGCGTCTCGGGCTTTCGGTCACCCCATGCGCCATCCCGTGAGATATCCATGCGCTTTCCGACGACCTGCACAAGAATGCGATGATCCGGGTCCTCCTCGCTGAAAACAAATCCTTTGAGGCGATAGACGTCGCCCGGTAGCTTTCGAATTGCGCCTCTCAGCGATGACAGGCTGATGGGTTGCTCGGCCTTCATCATCGTTGTTGAAAAGCCGTCTGAATGATCAGCGTGTCGGCACCCGCAGTCAGGCCCATGCTCATGATGCTCCGGCACTTCTGTCTCAAGCTGTTCGGCAGCAAACCGGCCGACCGACAGCAATATGTTCAGCGGGACATCCGCATTGACCGCTTCGACCAGGCGATACCTGCGGAAACGCGAGCCGAGCCAATCGTGCACTTTCTGGACTGTTTCTCTGCTGACCAGGTCCACCTTGTTCAAGATGACCATGTCGGAGAACGCGATTTGCCTGAGTTTCAACTCCATCTGCTCTGGTGCAGCGAACAGCTGCTCGGCGTCGACAAGGCACATCAGGCTGTCGAGGCGGATCATGTCCCGGAACTTCTGGTCCGTGAACGTCATCGCGATCGAGGACGGGTCCGATACGCCACTGGCCTCGAGGACGATGTATTCCGGTTTCTCCGGTCGGGCGAGAACGGCCTCGACCGTTTCGATCAGGTCATCCCGGATCGAGCAGCACACACAACCATTCGCCAGGCTCATCACATCGTCTTCCAGGCCAACCACAAGATCAGCATCCACATTGATCGAGCCGAAATCGTTGACCAGAACCGCAACCCGCAGACCATGATTGCCGGTCAGGATGCGGTTCAGTAGGGTTGTTTTCCCCGCCCCGAGAAAGCCGGTAAGAATTGTGACCGGAATTGCCGCAGTCGAACCAAACTCGATCATACTGTCACTCCGTCTTCTTCTTGCGGTTTGGAATGACGTCGTCGGTCTTGATCACGAAGTCGCTGGGCCATTCGGGATTGGGCGCGCGGAACACGTCGGAGGGGTAGTATTCCTTGGGGTCGATCTCCATGTCGCGGTACTTTTGGTCCTGCTGTTCGGCGCGCGATGACCGCGGGGCAGGTGGCTTGATTTCATCGGGCAAGGTGATCTTGCCTTCGGCTTCCATCTTGCCCAATTCACGGAACGGTGCGACCGAGCCTGACTTGCCGGGCAGTGTCGCCTTCCGATACCAGATCGCATCTTTTGTGACGTTGACCACGGCCACGTCCAGACCCCAGGCGAACAGCCCATCATAATGGGCCCGGATACCCGCCAGCATCTCGGCATCAATGTCCTCGTCCTGCGTGTAATGGGTCACCATCGCAAGCCGGGGGCGTGCCTCAGCCATCATCTTGCCAACCGCATAATGCGAGGTGTGATGGGTATCGATCGTGTAGTTGAACAGCTCCTGCGGCAGGCCGTATTTGTAGGTCATCAACTGGCCGATATCCTGACCGGACATTTCGGTGACGAACACATCAACGCCTTTGCCGTATTCAAGGCTCAATTCATCCGGTCGGCCGTCCCCGGTCCAAACGAAGCTCAGGCCGTTCCAATCCAGGCGATACCCGACGGCGCCGTCCTTGGCATGGCTGCGTGGCCAAGAGCGCACGGTGACGCCATCTTCGTCATAGACGATGCCGCCTTCCTGACGGAAATCGAACTCGTTGACCTCGATTTCGTAACCGTCTCCAATCGGGAATACGTCGAAGGCCTCTAAATGCCATTTCAGCATTTGCTTCATGCCGTCCACCATGCCCGCCGTTCCAAGCTCGGGTGTCCGGCCGGACGGGCCGTGGATCCGCAGCGGCGTGTAGCCACCCGACCAGGCTCTGAACGGGTAGATATAGGGGATGTCGGCGTAGTGATCGACATGCAGATGCGTGATGAAGATATCGTTGATCAATTGCGCAGGCACCTGCATCCCGATGATGTTGCGCACACAGCCCGACCCGAAATCGAAGAAGAACCGTTTTCCATTGCCCAGCTCGACCATCACACAGGTGCCTGCCTGATCCTCACGCGGAGGAAACGGCGTTGACCCGCAGAAGGAGATGCGCATCTCGTCGGGCCCCAATTCCTCGGAAAGCGGGAAATAGTTTGCGTTCGACCCGGTCATGTATTTCGTCGGCCGGAAGTACTCTGGCAGAGTGATACCGCCGGCCGGCCGGCCGCCATAGGGGTTCTTCAGGCTTTCACCCAGAGGGCCGTCCCCCTCATGCGCCTGTGCTGCGCCGGAGCCGTAGCTGACAGCCCCCGTTGCCACCGCACCTGCCGCCAGCCCCTGCATGACATGCCGGCGCGAAGGGTTTTCGATTTCATCCGCTGGCTGGTTTTGTTCGTTTTCGTGATCGTTGCTTTGGTCTTTGTCGGTCATTGCTATACCCTCAGTCGGATGCGTTTCTAAGATTGCGCTTCGCCAGACGACGAAGCTCGTTCACAAGTTCAGATTTGATGTGGGCCCATTCCTCGCGCTCGGACGCGGTGATCGACGTATCCTTGAGCTTTGCGCAGACTTTGCCGAAGTCCTCGATGGCCTCGCTCAGAAACGCGTCCGGTTTGAGCTGGCTGGAAAGCGCAGTCGAAAGCTCGGGTAGCTCGTCTTTGAGGTCGTCCGTCACTGGATAAGGCCCGATTCCCACTATCTATTCTCGCATCAAGATGCGTGCGGTTGACCGGGGCGGCCAAGTGAGTCACCGTGAGTTGGGGGTGAGTTTGCAGTGAACCAAGCCAATGATTTATCGATAGATCAAGATGTTGGGCTGCCATCACCTGAGCTGGTTCGGCAGGCGCTGCGTGACGTTGTTGCCAGCGCCGAGTTCCAAACTTCGCCCCGGCTTCAGCAGTTTCTGACCTATGTCGTCGAGGAAACCCTCGCCGGTCGCGGTTCCCAGATCCGCGGCAAGGCCATCGCAGTCGAAGTGTACGGTCGCAGCATTGATGGCAGCGGTGGTCGAAATCTGGTTCGGGTAGAGGCGAGGCGACTACGGCGTTTGCTGCGTGAGTTTTACGAAGACCATTGGGACGGCCAGGGCGTTCGGATCTTCGTCGATCCCGGCGGATACAAGCCGCGGTTTTCGCACCAAGCTTCCCCGGATGATCCGAAGTCAGACCTGGCAAGCCACGGCCCGCCCGGCGGGGCCAGGCACCTGCGTGGACTTCTGTTGGTCGGGCTGGGCGTTGTGGCCATGATCGTAATGCTGGGCATGTGGCTGAGACCCGGCAACGACGAGGTCGGGCAACCCTCCAACACCACCCGGCAGGCCGAACGGGCTGCGCTTGGTCAGCAATCGCTTGCCAGATTGCAGGCGGCCAACCTGGCGGATCAGGCGCGGGGGATGTTCTTTCCGGTCTTCGATGTCAAACGCCAGCAGATCGCCCTGGGAATGTTCCAGCATTCCACCGAGCTCGACCCGGCCTTGCCCGATGGCTATGCGGGAATGGCTCAGGTCTTGGCCACACTGGCTCTGCTGTCTCAAGACGAGGGCACACGAGAGGATCTGTTGCGGCAAGCATCCCAGATGTCAGGAACGGCACTTGAGTTGTCCCCGTCGGGTGCTTGGGCCAACGCCTCGAACGGCTGGCGATTGGCGGTTTCGGGCGACGCGGATGAGGCTTTGAACTACGCGCGCCTGTCTGCTGAACTAGCGCCTGAAGATGGCCATGTTCTGGACCTTGTCGGGATTGCCGCCCTGATTGCGAACGAGCCCGAACTTGCGGCCGAGGTCAGCAATCCGTCGCGGGTCAGATTCGGATCCGGCCGATTTGGGGCGAGAAATATCTGGGGCGTATCGCAGCTTGTGCTCGGGAACTACGAAAACGTTGTCGATGCCTTTCAGGGTGCGCCTGCTGCAGGAGCGCCCGTAAGCGGGCCATCACTTTTGTTCCAGGCCGTCGCTCATGATCAGCTGGGCAATTTTGACGAAGCGCAAAGACTTGTTGATGAGTTGGAGGCCACGTGGCCGGATTTTCCGTCCGAATTTCTGGTGCAAAGGATCTTTCCGGGTGACGCCGATATACGGAAGAAGATACTCGGATCTCTGGCGAAGTACTGACAGACCCGTCGCAGCCTGCGCCGCTAAGAAGTCTTCAAGTTCCAACTGATGGCTTCGTGCGCGGCCCAGCTCGGCGTTGACGTTTCGGTGCTGCAGTCCATCGTCGGCTTTGGGGAAACTTGCGGCATACTTTTCTTGACCTTCCAGCGCGGGAATGGGGCAGACAGTCCCCCCGAAACTGTGCGCAAGGCGGCAAGACCGGCAGGTCAAGCAGGTTTGATCAGTGTCAGACCGTTTTGGTGTCGCCCGCGCCAAGCCAAAAACAACCGAGTGAAACGAGCCGATGAACAAACTGACGCTATTGGTAGGCGGCGTTCTGATCGCAGGCGCTGCCGTGTTCGCCTACAACCTCAGCCAACAACCTGCAGGGCACTCGATGGAGGTGCCTGACACCTCGTCGCTGTCGCGGGGGGACCCGATCGCGCAAGTCAGCGTGCCGGCGACGTTCAGTGCGCCGGCCCAGATGGGCAAGGTTGCCTTTGACGTCAAATGCGCTGTCTGCCATGGGGCGAATGCCACGGGTTTGGAAGGCCTGGCTCCGCCCTTGGTGCACAAGATCTATGAGCCCAGCCACCACGGGGACGAGGCTTTTCAGCGGGCGGTTCAATATGGTGTTCAGGCCCACCACTGGCGCTTTGGCGACATGCCACCGGTCGCTGGCTTGACCCGTGCAGACGTGCAGGGCATCGTTGCCTATGTCAGGGAACTGCAGCGCGAGAACGGGATAAACTGAACCTTGCACAGTTGGGCGGACAGGATGATCGGACGGTGGGTTCTGGCCTTGGGCCTGGTTCTGGCCGGTATTCTGGTGTTCTCGGAACCCGCCTTTGCGCATGGGGGCGATGGGGGCACACATGCCGTCGTCGATCTGGAAGCATCCGACCCCGACCATGTCGAACAGGGCCACCCGGGCCATTGCCACGGCGGGGCCTTCTGCAACGGCGTGGCCATGACCGTGGCCGCGCCCGTCGTTTCCGCGCTGGTCTCAACGATCAACCGCCGTGCCATCCCGTCGGGCCGGTATCGGATGTTGCCGGTGGCCCTGTTCGACCCGCCCCCGCCGCGCGCCGTGTCCTGAGTCACGAAATGCCTCTTCTGGGGGCGAGTTGAAGCAGACATACAGGACAAGACGATGACCTTTTTCAAGCTGACGACGGGCGCCGTGCTGGCGTGGATGGTGGCCGTGACCGCCCTGGCGCATGGTGGCGCCACCGGGATCGTGAAGGAACGCATGGACGGCATGTCCGCCATGAAGGACGCCATGAAGACCCTGACGCCGATGATGCAGGGCAAGACGCCCTATGACGCCGGCACCGTCCGAGACCCAGCCGAGACGATCGGCCGCCATGCCGGCGACAGCATGACCCGGCTGTTCCCCGAAGGCAGCGATGGCATGCCCTCCGAGGCCAAACCCGCGATCTGGCAGGACTGGGACGCCTTCGCCGAACTGGCCGAACAGCTGCAGACCTATGCCGAGGGGCTGGCCTTGGCGGCCGACAACGGGCTGATGATGGCCGGTGCCGGGCAAGGGTCCGGCTTGATGGGCGGATCGGGCATGATGGGCGGCGCTTCGATGATGGGGGGCGGGGCCATGACGGGCGGCCCCCCCGGGCGCGAGGAGCTGTCCGAGATGCCCGCCGATGGCGTGTTCATGATGCTGGGCCAGACCTGCTCGGCCTGTCACACGCGGTTTCGGTCGGAATAAGGTGCTTCGATGAAACGCCTCTATCGTCTGGTCCTTGCCTCTGCCGTACTGGCTGCGGCGGGGCTGGCCGCCGTAATCGCGTGGCCGATCGGTCTGACGCCGCAACTGCCCGACCTGACGGGCGACGTTGACCGCGGGGCCTACCTGGCGCGGGCGGGCGGCTGTATCGCCTGCCACACCAACTTCGCCGAGGGCGGCGCGCCCCTGGCCGGCGGCGTCAAGCTAAAGACACCCTTTGGCACGCTGTATTCCCCCAACCTGACCACCGACCCGGACCACGGAATCGGTGGCTGGACGATCGAGGAATTCGCCAAGGCCGTACGCCAAGGCGTGGCGCCGGACGGGCAGCCCTATTACCCGGCGTTCCCGTACCCGTTCTACGCCGAATTCACCGATCAGGACATCGCCGACCTGTGGGCGGCGTTCCAGACCGTGCCCCCGGTGGCCACGCCGTCGCGCCCGCAGCAGATGGCCTTTCCCTTCAACCAGCGCTGGGGGCTGAAACTGTGGCGCGCGGCGTTCCTCAAGCCGCCGCGCACCGATCCGGTCCCCGGCAAAAGTGATGTGTGGAACCGCGGCCGGCTGCTGGTCGAAGGCGCCACCCACTGCGCCGCCTGCCACACCGGGCGCAATCTGCTGGGCGCCCGCAAGTCGGATACCGGGCACTTCAAGGGAAGCGATGCCCTGCCGGGCGGCGACAAGACGCCGGCCATCGACTCTGAAACCCTGCAGAGGCGGGGCTGGACGGTCGACAGCCTGGCCTATGCACTGCGCACCGGCATCCTGCCAGACGGTGACGTATTCGGCGGCGCAATGGGCGAGGTCGTGACCTACGGCACCCGCTTCCTGACCGAAGAAGACCACCGCGCCATGGCCACCTATCTGCTCGATGCCCATGACGAAGGGTAAAAAGGTGGAGCCGCCGCGCCGAACGATCTCGCCAATAATGAAATGGGGCACACCGGTGGCCGTTGTGATCATCGGTGTAGCCAGCGCTCAATGGTGGATGTCAAAAGGGGTGCCTGACGGTGCATCCGCCGTTCCGCTACGTGGGGCGGCGCTTTATGCCGAAAACTGTGCGTCGTGTCACGGGGCCAAGCTGGAGGGTCAAGCCGATTGGCAAACGCCTGATGCGGACGGCGTCCTGCCAGCCCCGCCGCATGATCGAACCGGGCACACCTGGCATCATGGCGATGGCCTATTGTTCGACTATACCAAGTTGGGCGGCGAGGAGATGCTCAAGCGAATGGGAGTCTCGGGGGTCCAAAGCGGAATGCCGGGATTTGCCGACAGCCTGTCCGATCAGGATATCTGGGACATCCTCGCGTTTATCAAGGACAGTTGGCCCGAACGCGAACGCGCGATTCAACGCCAACGTACCGAGGCGGAAGCCCGGGCAGGCAACTGATTTTTTGTCGGAGTTTACGCGTCAATTCTGTGTCTGCTCAAGTCGGTTGGGCGAGATCACTACTCGCCTCCGCTCGGCTCGGTCCCGTGTTCGCCACCCTATGAAGCAAGCAGACCCGACAGTTTGAGTGCCCCGGACTGCAGCAGTGGCAGGAATTGCTTCAGGCTTGTCAGATCGTGCCGCTGCGTGGGGGCGTGCACGGACAGAGTGGCCGCAAGTCGGTCATTCTCGTCAAAGACCGGAACCGCGACGGCGGCCATGCCGGGCATGAACTCCTCGTCGTCGGTCGAGTAACCGTTCTGGGCGATTTTGGCGATCTCGGCACGCATGGCCGTGGGGTCGGTAATGGTTTTCTCGGTGTTAGCGGTCAGCCCGCGGGCCGAGAGAAACCCATCCAAGGTGTTTCGGCGCAGGGTCGAGAGGTACATCTTTCCGCTGGCGGTGCAGTGGAATGGCACCTGGGTCCCAATCGGCAGCTGGATTCTCAGTGGCCATTTGGTCTCGACCCGGTCGAGATAGATCATCCCCTCGCGGTCGGGGATGGCAAGGTTGCAGGTCTCACCAATTTCGTCGGCTACTCCGCGCAGAATGGCCAGGCGGGCCGTGCGGAGATGTTCGGACGACACGGTGTTCACGGACATCTGCCGCAACCGGGGGCCGGGCCCATAGGACCGGCCGTCCAGATCTCGTTGAAGGAACCCTTCGGCCTCGGCCGTCTGCAGCAGCCGGTGGACCGTCGGCTTTGCCAGACCCAACGCTTCGATCAGATCTGCCGGTTTGACCGCGACCCCGCGCCGCGCGACCTCTTCCAAGATCAGCAACAGGCGCAGGTTCGTTGGAATCTGGGTGTCCTTGTCTTGTGAGTCCGTCGCGGTCATCCGGCTACAGTCTAGTTTTTCGGCAGCAGTATCAAGGCCAGATCAGGCACCAGTGACACCAGAATCCAGACCGAGAGCAACGCCACCAGATAAGGCACCGTATACCGCAGAAGCCGGAAATACGGCACGCCCGTAACTCCCGAGGCGACATACAGGTTCAGCCCGTATGGCGGCGTGATGAAGCCAATGGATGCTCCGACAAGGAAGATCACCGAGAAGTGGATCGGATCAATCCCGACCGAAGCTGCGATCGGTGCCAGAATCGGGGCCAGAATGATGGTCACAGGTAGGCTCTCCAGAACCATGCCCGAGAAAAACACGATCACCATCGAGGTGAACAGAACAGCATGGTAGCCCCCCATCGAGGTCACGAAATTGCCGATCGTTTCCTGGGCACCCAACAGGGAAAGGATCTGTTGCATTACCACCGAGATGGCAATCAGAGGCGCCAGGATCCCGGTGATCTGTGCCGAACGGATGACGATTGACGGGATCTCGGGGATCGTGAAACCCTCGACCACCAGCATTTCGGCAAAGCTCTTGTCCGTTGGGGAAACATCGTCGCGGGCGCCCATGATCCGGTTGATCGGATAACTCACCAGCCCGGCGATGACGCAGAAGCCAACGGTGACTCCGGCGGCCTCGGTCGGAGAGAACTTGCCGGTGTAGATGCCCCACAGCACAAGCCCGATGGCAAAAAAGCCCAGCCACGCGCCGAAGGCGGTTTTCAGAACGCGGTTCAGCTGCAGCGGGATCAGGTGACCCCAGCCGTTCATGCGGCAGATGATCCAGCAGGCAAACTGCATCCCGATCACCATCAGCGCGCCGGGCAGGATGCCGGCCACGAACAGCTCGGAAATCGGCAGGTTCATTAGGAACCCATAGACGATGAAGATGATCGACGGCGGGATGATGATCCCGACCGTGCCGCCCGCTGCGGCGGTTGCCGCGCTGAAGCGTTCGTCATACCCGCCTTTGACCATCTCGGGGTGCAGCATCGATCCGATCGTGGCTGTCGTGGCCGAGTTGGACCCCGAGATCGCCGCGAACAAACCGCAGGCCCCAAGCGAAGCCATCGCCAGACCGCCGCGTATCCAGCCGAGACAGGCATAGGCGAAGTCGCTGAGCCTTCGGGCGATACCCGACTTGTTGATCAGGTCTCCGGTCAGGATGAACAGGGGCATGGCCAGCAGCGCGAAGCCCTTATTGAACACGTTCAAAAGCTCGGCGCCCATGTTGTCGAGCGTCAGGCCCAGAACAAACGAGCAGCCGATCACCCAGTAGCCGATGACCAGAAGCACCGGCACGCCCAACATGAACAGGAATGTCACGCCGAGCGAAATCAAAGTAACCCAAGTTCCGTCTGCCATCAGTCTGCCCCGATCACGGCCTGCTTGATCAGCGGCTCGCCTGTTTTGAAATTACGCAGATCGTCCGCCAGGTTCTGGAACACTCGGCCGACCATAAGAAAGAATGACAACGGTGCCGCCAGCAGGAACCACCACTGCATGACGTTGTCGGTGCCCAGAACGATCTGGAAGTTGGACGCTGACAAGGCCACCAGCCGCGACGTGGTCACGATGACGATGACCGCGAAGATGAACCACAGCACCGCGTCCAGGATCAGGCAGGCCAACTGCCCGCTGCGTGGCATCGCGGTCCGGAATTCGCTGAAGCTAAGATGCGTTCTGAGGCGCACGTTGTAGGAGGCCCCGAACCACGCCATCACCATGAACAGCAAGGGTGGAATTGTTGTGGACCAGGGTTCCTGGTCATTGAAGACGAACCTGTCGATCACACCCCAGAAGATGATCAGCGCGATGGCGAGATAGGAATACACCATCACGGATCGTTCCAGATGGCGCTCGATGAAGGGAACCTTGCGATAGATCAGCATGACCAGAAGCCCGCCCAGCGCAGCGACGACGGCGCCGACAACCCACGCTGCGTCGGACTCCAACGCTGATTGAATTTCAAAGGAATCCTGGCTGAGAAAGGCGCTGAATATCGCGCCGATGTCTGCCCAAAATGACATGAACCCCGTCCTCCCAGTCGGTCTTCGGTTGAACCGGCCCACGCGGGGCCGGTTCAAATCAGTTTATCAGGCTTGGCCCATCCACCAACGGCGCGGCTCGACATTTTCCGGCAGGGTGTCTGCTGGGATCTCGCGCGCGATGTCGTAGATCTCCTGATAGGTGTCGATGCCGCCGGCCCATTTGTTCAGACGCTCGCGCCATTCCGCCCAGGGTTCCGGGTTGAAGTTCGGGGCACACATTTCCTCGGCCAGCTTGATCTGGTCGTCCGGCAGGAAGGCCGCGCGCACACCGTTCTCGGCGAAGATCGTGTTGGGCAGCTGCGGATCCGAGAAGCCGACCGTGTTCAGCAGCGCGGCTTCGTTTGCACCCTGGATCAGCGCCTGCGTGAAGTAGGACGATTCCATGACCGCATCCTGCAGCTCGCCGCCCAGGCTGTCGAAGACCTTGGCCGACATCGACGTGTGTTCGGTGCCGCAGAAGAACTTGAGGTTGACCGACTGGGAAACGACCGGCGCCATGTTCGCGTAGGCCACCGCCGATGCCCAGGTTTCGGCACCATCGATCAGACCGGTCTTCAGCGCATCCAGCGTTTCTTCCCAGGCCACCGGAACCGGGTTCAGGTTCAGCAGCTGCATCGCGATCCGACCCAGCTGAGTGCCGGTCACTCGGTTCTTGGTGCCAAACAGCTCTTCCAGTTTGGTGACGGTGGGCTTGTCCGCAAAGGTCGACCCCATCTGCAGCCCGCGCAATTCGCAGTGGGTGAACAGAAACTTCAACCCGTGGCGCTTCTCGAGCGGCTCGCGCAGGATCCGCTGGCTGGCGGGGCTGTAGAAGAAATGATATTGCGCTGCGCGGCTTGGGAACATGTAGGCATAGTCCAACACGTTCAGATAGGGTGCGCCACCGGCCGAGTTCTGGGTCGAGGCCGCGTAAATGTCCACGATGCCCTGCTGGGTTTTCTCGACACAGCTCAGCTGACCGCAGATCTGGTTGTCGCCGATGAACTCGATGCGAATCTCACCGTCCGTGCGCTCTTCGAGGTCGCGGGCGAACTCGATGGCGCCGGCCCGTTCGATGAGAAGGTTGCGCGTGTTGAAACCTGCCGCGCCGAATTTCAGTGTATGCTTGGGCTCTTTTGAGAAGCGTTTTTCATACGTGGATTCAGCGGCCTGCGCGAGATTGGCAAGGCTCATGGCCCCACCGAAACCCCCCGCTGCCAGCAGAGTGGAACTCATGCCATAGCGTCCGGCAACGCGGAAAAAGTCCCGCCGTGAAATGCCACTTAACTTTCGTCCGATCTCCATTGCTATCCTCCCGTTTCGCAATTATTGAGACGTTTTGTATCAAAAAATGCTAGCTTAATTCATGCATCTTGCATAGGGTTTTTTTAGCAACTTCGGGAGGAGCCGATCATGGAAGTGGACTATGTGATTGTCGGTGCCGGTTCTGCGGGATGTGTCATCGCCAATCGGCTTAGTGCTGATCCCCAAACCAAAGTTGCATTGATCGAGGCGGGCGGACCGGACACCAACCCGTGGATTCACATCCCGGTCGGGTACTTCAAGACCATGCACAACCCCTCGGTCGATTGGTGTTATCGCACCGAGCCTGACCCGGGCCTGAATGGGCGTTCCATTGATTGGCCGCGCGGAAAAGTATTGGGCGGGTCGTCCTCGTTGAACGGGCTTCTCTATGTTCGCGGGCAGAAAGAGGACTATGACCGCTGGCGCCAGATGGGTAATGTTGGCTGGGGCTGGGACGATGTTTTGCCCCTGTTCAAACGCAGCGAAGATCAAGAGCGTGGAGAGGATGAGTATCACGGCGTAGGTGGCCCGCTGTCCGTCTCCAATATGCGCATACAGCGCCCGATCTGCGATGCCTGGGTCGCCGCGGCGCAGGCCGCAGGCTACCCGTTCAATCCCGACTACAACGGCGCCAACCAGGAGGGCGTCGGGTATTTTCAGCTGACTACGCGCAACGGTCGTCGTTGCAGTGCGGCCGTCGCCTATCTCAAGCCCATCCGCAACCGGCAGAACCTGACGATCATCACGCGCGCGCTGGTGACGCGGGTTGCCATGGACGGCAAGCGCGCAACAGGCGTCGTCTACCGCGATCGGTCGGGCGAAACCAAAACGGTGAAGGCCCGGCGCGAGGTCATCCTGTCCGGGGGGGCAATCAACTCTCCGCAGATCCTGATGCTGTCGGGCATTGGTGATCCCGATCATCTGAAGGCAAACGGAATCGAGCCCGTTCACGCCTTGCCGAACGTCGGCAAGGGCCTGCAAGACCACCTGCAGGCGCGCCTGGTATTCAAGTGCAACGAGCCGACCCTGAACGATGAAGTGCGGAGCCTGTTCAACCAGGCCCGCATCGCGCTGAAATACGCGTTGTTCCGGGCCGGTCCCATGACCATGGCGGCCAGTCTGGCAACCGGTTTCATGAAGACCCGTCCTGATGTTCAAACCCCGGACATCCAATTTCACGTCCAGCCCTGGTCGGCGGACAGCCCGGGTGAAGGCGTGCACCCGTTTTCGGCCTTCACGATGTCAGTCTGCCAACTCAGGCCGGAAAGCCGTGGAGAGTTGCGGTTGGATGGACCGGACCCCGCCAGCTATGTCAAAATCATCCCGAATTATCTGTCGACAGAGACCGATTGCCGAACGATCGTCGCTGGCGTCAACATCGCTCGCAATATTGCGCGCCACAATCCGTTGGCCTCAAAGATCTCCGAGGAGTTCCGACCGACGGCGGATCTGTCCTGCGATGACTATGAGGGGACGTTGGACTGGGCGCGTTCGAATTCAGTGTCGATCTATCATCCGACCGGAACCTGCGCGATGGGTACGACCGACGCGGCCGTTGTCGGACCTGATTTGAAGGTAAAAGGGATCGAGGGGTTGCGCGTTGCAGATTGCTCGATCATGCCGGAAATCGTCAGCGGAAACACCAATGCGCCCGCCATCATGATCGGTGAGAAGGCCAGCGATCTGATCGCGGGACGCGGCTGACACGGAGTCTGTGGGTCGGTTTTTGGCTGGGTAAGGTCAGAGCGTCATTCGACGGGCAATCCGAATACCGCGATTGCTGCACCAAGAATGCAGAACAGTGCAAACACCAACGCGCGGAAGGGCAGATTTTGCTGAGACGCCGACCGGGCCGCGATCCCGGCCTGCAGCGCGTAATAGACTGCAAAGGCGCGCGACGCATAGCTGATGATTTCAAAGACATTCGATGTCCAGGTCAGTATCAACCCGACGCCAACCAGAACGGTATAGGCGGTCCGTTCAGAGACGCGCCCGCCTGAAATCTCGGACAGCAGTCCACCGGACCCGCTGGTATCCGCGACGGCGGCGCTGAACTGGGCCGACAGGGCCGCAATAACCAGAAGAACAGGCAGTATCGGGGCGACGACCTGCATCAGGTCAATGATCGCCGTTTCGTCCAGAACCAAGCCGCCCGGTTCGACCGAATAGGTCAACAGGCCGATATAGGCCAGGTAAACCGCGCTTGCGATCAACTGGGCCCACCGCATGGAGCGAATGCGGGTTTCCGCATCATAGGCGTGGCCGAGGTAACGCGAGGTTTCAAATCCCTGCACTGTTACGATCAGGCCCGCCAACAACATGAACGCGTGCGAGCCGCGCTCGGCCGGCGGGTCAAAGACAAGCGCATCGTGGCTGTATTGCTCGGCGAAATACGTGGCAAGTCCGACAAGCAGCCCGGCGATGATTGCCAGTTTCAGGCCGACTGAAATCTGCTCCAACCGTTCCAGCGCGGAAAAACCCCGGGTGCAGCCAACGAAAAGGATCAGCACAAGCACCCCCGAGGTCACAAGGCGGGCATGAAACGCGTCATCCGCCTGGGTCAAGCTCACGCCAAACGAGCCGAACAGGTTCAGGTAGTAGGCGACCGAAATGAAGTAGGCAAAAGCCAGGCTTGCCGACGCGACCCTTTCGGCCCGCTCGATACCGGCGCCGCGGTCGTGCCTGTGCGCAATGTCGCGGATGTTGTATCGAATTGCACTTCCGAACCCCCAGGCCGCTGCGCAGAGGCCAAGCATGGCCAGCGGGGCCAGATCGCCAAAACTGACGTCCAGGATTGGACCAAGAACAAGGAACCCGCTGCCGATGATCGACGCCAACGGGGTGATCGAAGCTCGCCACATCCGGGAATCGGCGACACGCGGCCAAACCAGAATGGCCAGGACCACCACGACCGCGGACAGGATCAGCGTATTCTGCAACTCGGTCGACAAGGGAACGGTTCGGCCTCGCTAGTGCTCGTCGGGACGCCGCTGGTGGGGGGCAATCGCTGTGGGGCGATCATGGTATGTGTACCGGCATCCAAGGTCGCTCAGATTTACCAACCAGCGGTATCCCGTTCAACTCTGGCGCTTGATTGTGCCGCGTTCCATCGCCTTTTTCGAAGCCAGATGGCCCGCGCGCCCAAAAAACCGGCTGGCTGTCAACGTCTTGTTGCATCGCTCGTGCAAGGTCTTCCTGCGCGCCAATATGACGTGACGTGCCCGGGTATGAGTTGGACATTTCGCGTGCAATCCATCAGGTTCCGGGCAACACAGCTCCGGTCGCTCGGCCCTTGCATGGCCGCGTTCGGCGCGCAGCATTCGCAGGTTGAACCAGATGCAGTATCACAACAAACCCTATGATCAACTCAACATCGGGGACACGGCCGAACTGAAGCGTCTGTGCACCGAGGATGACTTTTATGCCTTCGCCGCGAATTCGGGCAATCACAACCCGCTGCACCTGGCCCATGAGGACGGGGATGGAGACGACCGGCCCGAAGCGGTGGCGCCATCGCTGTTCGTGGGCGCGCTGATCTCGGCGGTTCTGGGGAACATCCTTCCCGGGGCCGGGACGCTTTACAAATCGCAACAGTTCGACTTCGTGGGCCGTGCCATGGCCGGGGACGAGCTTTTGGCGCGCGTGGTCGTCACGGAAAAGCGTGCAAACCGCGAGGTGGTCTTGGATACCACCGTCACCCGTTGCAGGGATGACGCGGTCATCGTCAGCGGCAAGGCCGTGGTAATCGCCCCGGACCGCGCGCTGTCGTTCCGTGAAATCGAGGTTCCCGGCCTGATCGTTCAGCGGCACCGTCACTTCGACGCCTTGCTGGAGAAATCCCGGCCGCTGGATCCCATCCCGACCGCCGTCGTCGCGCCGGAGGACCCGAACTCGTTGGGCGGCGCGATCCTGGCTGCGCGGGAAACGATCATTGAGCCGATACTTGTCGGTCGCCCGGACCTGATCGGGCAGGCGGCGCAGGAACTGGGCGAAAAGCTGGATGGTTTCGAGATTGTCGTCGCGGAAGAGCACAGCGAAGCCGCCCGCATCGCCGTCGACCTTGTGGTCGAAGGCCGGGCCGGGGCGCTGATGAAGGGGCATCTGCACACCGATGATCTGCTGAGGGCCGCATTGCGGAAGGATCAGGGATTGCGCGCGGGCCGGCGCTTTACCCATGTTTTCGTCATGGACGTGCCCGGGCAACCGCACCCGCTGCTGGTGACCGACGCCGCGATCAATATCGAGCCCGATCTGCAAACCAAGATCGACATTACCCAGAACGCGATTGATCTGGCGATCTCGATCGGGATGGAAACGCCCAAGGTCGGCGTATTGTCGGCGGTCGAGACGGTGAACCCGGCCATTCGGTCCTCGATCGACGCGGCGTTGCTGTCCAAAATGGCTGAACGGGGCCAGATCAAAGGAGGCTTGGTCGACGGTCCGCTGGCCATGGACAATGCGGTCAGCATGGCCGCAGCACGGATCAAGGGGATCGTCTCGCCAGTGGCCGGACAGGCCGACATACTTGTGGTTCCGAACCTGGATGCGGGCAACATGCTGGCCAAACAGCTGACATATATCGCCAACGCCGAAGCGGCAGGGGTGGTTCTGGGGGCGAAGGTGCCGATCATCCTGAACAGCCGCGCGGATGACGACAAGGCGCGTTTGGCATCCTGCGCCGTGGCTGCCCTGCACGCCGCCCGCATTGCCGGGGGGCGGTCATGAGCCATGTCATCACGCTGAACGCAGGCTCGTCGTCTCTGAAGTTCGGGCTGTTTTCGTTGCCATCCGATGACCCGGTTGCAATCTGCACCGGAATCGTGGACCGCATCGGCACCGCTGGCGCGACCATCCGTGCCAAAACCTCGGATGGCCGCACGTTGGGCGGTGATGTGGCAGACGGGATTGCCGATCATAACGAGGCCCTGAACCATGTTCTGGACCTGATCGTCCAGCAATTTCCCGCGGCCAATATTGCAGCCGTCGGCCACCGCATCGTTCACGGTGGTCCTGACCACGATCAACCGATCTTGCTGACACCTGAAAGCCTTGCAGCGCTTGACGAACTCTCGCCGTTTGCGCCATTGCATCAACCCTACAACCTCAGCGGCGTTCGTGCCTCGGTCGAGCGGTTCCCCGATGCGGTGCAGGTTGCCTGTTTCGACACCGCCTTTCACCGCAGTCACCCCTGGGTCAATGATACGTTTGCCTTGCCGACCGAGTATTATGACAAGGGCGTTCGCCGCTATGGGTTTCACGGCCTCAGCTACGAATACATCTCGGGTCATCTGGCCAAGACCGCGCCGCTGCTGCATGGCGGCCGGGTCATCGTGGCGCATCTGGGCAACGGCGCGTCGATGTGCGGTATGATCCACGGCCGCTCGGTCGGTTCCAGTATGGGGTTTTCGGCCATAGACGGTCTGCCTATGGGAACCCGATGCGGCCAGTTGGACCCCGGTGTCGTTCTCTACCTCATGGACCAGAAGGGCATGAGCGTGGATGAGATCACCGAACTTCTGTATCGTAAATCCGGCCTGCTGGGTCTGTCTGGTCTGTCCAGCGACATGCGCACGCTGGAAAAGTCCGACAGCGGCAGCGCGCGCCGGGCCATCAGCTATTTCAATTTCCGTGCAAGGCGTGAACTCGGTGCCCTTGCGGCTGTGCTGGGTGGGCTGGATGCGGTGGTGTTCACTGGTGGGATTGGCGAGAATTCTACGCTGGTGCGCGAAAGGATTTGCGTCAATATGGGGTGGTTGGGGATTGAACTGGACCATGATGCCAATACGGACCACGCCCGGATTATCTCGACACCGCTGTCCCGGGTTCAGGTCATGGTCATCCCCACCAACGAGGAACTGGTGATCGCCCGTGCGGCTGCTCGCTTCGTCTATCCGCACATGTACGAGACGCTTTTGGACAAAGCGAGCCCAACCTCGCCGCACCCGGCCGATGGTTCGGGGCCTGAGTGATCAGGCGCTGGACGTCAGCAAAGGATTTTCGGCGAATTTTTCGAAAAAATGGCTCTCTACGGGAAACCCCCAATTTCGGGCATAGGTGGGCTGGGCTATTGTCTGATTAACCAAGGTCAAACTTGGCCTACCACTTTCCCCGAAGAGGGGCTGGCTACCTACCCCCTCAGCCGGCCCCTCAAAAACCCCCAAAAAAGTTGAATCGCTTGGCAGCCAAAGCCTTAGAGCACGGTGCCAGATAAGCCTGTGATGCGCATTGCCAGGTCGGGGAGGCGCGAATAATCGTCGAAGCTGGCCAAATGAGGAAGTTCCGAGACCGGCGACTTCCGATACCCTTCCGAATACAGCAGAAATGGGACTTGGGCACGTTGGGCCGTTTCTGCGTCCACTTCGCTGTCGCCCACAAAGACACGCGCGTCGTTTGTGCCCAGTGCCTCGAAAGTGGCGGTCAGGTGGGCGGGGTCGGGTTTGCGGGATTTCACTGTATCTCCGCCGATCACCACGTCGAAGAACTGCGCCAGATCCAGAACCTCAAGGATATGCTGCGCGGGCGCTTCCGGTTTGTTGGTGCAGACCCCTAGCGCGATATTTGCAGCCCGCAGCCGTCGCAGAGCGTCTTTGACACCTGGATAAGGCCTGGTGATCGCACTTGATGCCTGGCTGTAATGGTTCAGCGTGACCTGTGTCAGTTCGGAATGGCGCTCAATGCTCAGTCCGCAGTGGAGGATCACGCGCTCAACCAGTTTTGGCAGACCATTGCCGACGAATCCCCGGATCGTTTCTTCGGGCAGGGGCGCATAGCCCTGATCGGCCAGCATCCGGTTCGCTGCTGCCGCAATGTCGGCCAGGCTGTCCACCAGCGTGCCATCCAGATCAAACACGATTGCCGCCGTCATCTCCGCTCCCGTCTCTAAGTGCCGAGACCCGGCCTAACGGGCCTGCCGCAAGGGCGCAATGGTTCGGTGTGCGAATAGCAGGAAACCGGCACTTGACATACCTTAGTATTTTTATCAGATTAAGCATGAAGACACGCAGCCAACCCGGTTCCGGGCCAGCCAGATTCATGAAAGTTGAACGGAAAAGGCGCTTTGCCTGAACACAACCGGAGATGACCCGATGAACGCGCAGAACCCGAATCCGACCCAAGCCTATGCCGTTTCGATGCTGCCGGCCCACAAGGCCGAGGACCTGACGCAGGGCGGCAACCTGGCCCATATCGAACTGGGCGACCAGCTGTATACCCTGCGCATCACCCGCGCGGGTAAATTGATCCTGACAAAATGAGCGGCGCATCGACCCGGGGCGGCGCCCCGGTCGGACGGCTGGCCGATCTGACCCCGATCGAGGCTGGCGCCGTCATGTACCTGCGGATGTGGAGTGACGGGGCCGCCGGCCGTGCCGACGCCGCACATGACTTCGACATCGCGCTGGGCGCCGATCATGGGCAGCTGGCCATGCTGGCGCTGGATCGTCTGTGCAGCCTGTGCGCCCATCACGCCCGCCGCCCCTTGATCCGGCACGGGCTGGGCTGCGCCTGTCTGGGCGCGGACGAAAGCTGTTTCGCGCAGATGATCGCCGCGGCCTCGGAAGGGGCGCGCGAGGATGCGATGATGCTGGCCGCCTTGATCGTACGCCCCGATTTCGCGCCCGCGCTGGCGTCACTGTCCGAAGAGTTCGGGCTGGCCCTGCGGCGCATGACCTCCGCCGTTCCACTGCCGACCACCGGCCATCAGACCCCCTCGGCCGTGCTGCACTGACAGCGCGGTTCAGTGCCCTGGCCGAATTCGGCTGGGGCGTTTCTCAGCAGCAGCCGCACCCGTCATGGTGATGGCTGTGGTCGCACACCGGGGCAGGGGCATAGTCGCCCACCTCGGCCAACACAGACCGCAGCGCCCACAGGATCATGTCCACATCTTCGGCCTCGATGGTCAAAGGCGGGCGGATCTTCAGGATGTTGTCCTTCGGCCCCTCGCTGCCGATCAGGATGCGGTGGTCGCGCATGCGGTTCTTGACGTATCGGCAGATCTCGGTGCCTTCCGAGCCGTCGGGGTTGATCAGTTCGACCCCCAGAAACAGCCCCATGCCCCGCACATCACCCACGCAGGCGAACTCGGCTTCGATCACGCGCAGACCTTCCATCAGCCGTGCGCCCATCACGCGGGCATTCTCCTGCAGACCCTCGTCATCGACGATGTCCAGCACCTCTTTGCCGATCCGGCAGGACAGGGTCGAGCCGCCGAAGGTCGAGAAGAACTCGATCCCGTTGTCGAAACTGTCGGCGATCTCGCGCGTGGTGACCAGCACGCCCAGGGGGTGGCCGTTGCCGATGGGCTTGCCCAGAACCACGATATCGGGGGACGCGCCCTGATGTTCGAAGCCGAAATAGTACTCGCCCAGCCGACCCAGGCCCGTCTGCACCTCGTCGGCGATGCAGACGCCGCCGGCGGCGCGGATCTTTTCGTAAACCGCTGGCAGATAGCCTTTTGGCGGGATGATCTGACCCCCGACCGAGGGGAAGGTCTCGGCGATGAATCCGGCCACCCCATGCCCCTTGCGCTGCAGGGCTGCAATCGCGTCGTCCACGAGGTCGGCATATTTCTGCGCGCGGTCGGGGTCGTCACGTTTGAACCGGCCGCGATAATCGTCGGCCACCTCGACCAGTTCGACCCAATCGGCCTGGCCCACGCCGCCGGGCTTGTTGAATTTGTAGGCGGAAATGGCCACCGCCGCGTTGGTGTTGCCGTGATAGCCGTGATCGGGCGTCACCATGCCCTTGGCCCCGCTATGCGTCCGCGCCAGGCGCAGGGCCAGCTCGTTGGCCTCGGTGCCCGAGTTGACGAAGAAGCACACCTGCAGGTGATCGGGCAGTTTCGACAGCAGCTTGTCGGCAAACTCGATCTGCGCCGGATGCAGATATCGGGTGTTCGAATTCATCCGCTTCAGCTGATCCGCCGCCACGGCCTGAATGCGCGGATGCGCGTGCCCCACATGCGGCACGTTGTTGTAGGCGTCCAGATAGGGTCGCCCCCATTCGTCAAACAGGTGGTGTTTCCAGCCGCGCACCAGCATTACCGGGTCGTCATAGGTCAGGCTCAGGTTGCCGCCGAAATGCGCCCGCCGTTTGTTCAGGATCTCGGCCTTGTCGGTCGGGCGATAATAGACCTTCTCGTCCGGCAGGTTCAGCAGGGCCGCCGGGTTCGGGCAGACCGCATGCCACAGGTCCAGCTCGTCCGGGTCGGCGACGCCGGGCCAGTCGGCCTGCATGCCGGCCGTGGTCAGGGCCAGCTGGAAATGCACATGCGGCGCCCAGCCGCCGTTCTGGCCGGCATCGCCCAGCCGGGCGAATGCCGCCCCCTGCGCCACCGGGTCTCCGGGTTTCAACCGGTCACAGACCTCGGGGTCCAGATGCCCGTACAGCGTATAGAACGCGTCACCCTCGGGGGTTTCGTGATGCAGGATCACCACGCCGCCATAGTCCAGATGGTTCGCCCGGTTCTCGACCGCCTCGACCCGACCGCTCAGCGGCGCCAGCAAAGGCGTCCCCGCCGGCGCGAACACATCCACCGCCAGATGCACCGTGCGCCGGTCCGACGCTTTCCACGGACCTTTGCGGAAGGCAGGCTCGGCATAGATCAGGCGCGGTTCGTTGTAATAGCCCAGCCACAACCCGTCGCCGAATTCCGCGCCCACCCGCGCGGCCTCGTCCAGCGGCATGTGAAACGGGTTCTGCGGCCAGGTCGAGTTTTCGACCGACAGCGAACCCATCGGAACGTCCGACAGATCTTGTCCCAACAGCTGCGCAAACTGACCACGATGTTCGGACAGGTACGCGTGAATGCGCTCGGCCCCGTCGGTGACGGGCAGCCCGCAGACCGCCCGCAGCCGCGCCGACATCAGTTCGCCATTGACGGAACCATCCTCGAGAAACCGCCAGGCCGGTGCCTGGCTGATGGTCACATACGGGTCGTCCGGGTTTTCGGCGGCCATCAGCGTGGAGTTTACGACCGACACGGCCAGCCGCATCCGCAGCAGGGGCCAGATCAGGTCCACTTCCTGCAGGCGCAGCCGGTTTGCGGCGTGATAGCCCCGCACCAGCGCGGCCAGTGCCCGTTTAGGGCGGGGGTGATCCAGCACCACATACGCCCCTGCGATCGCCAGTTCGCATACCCGCGGCACGGCGCACATGTCGCCCAAGTCGATCAGGCCCGAGACCTGCCGGCGCTCCGACAGCTCACCTTCGACCAGGATGTTGTAGTCATTCACGTCGTTGTGGATGGCCTGCCGGGGCAGCTCGGCCAGCCTGCCCGAGACGGCATCGAACTGTGCACAAATCTCGCGCAGAAGGGCCGCACGATCGGGGTCGGCAACCGCATCCAGCTTGTCAGCGATCCAGCCGGCCCGGGTCAGGTCCCATTTGAAACCCGGGCGCTCCAGGCCGGGATGCGAAAACCGCTCCAGCGCCCGATCGGTCGCCCCCAATACCCGGCCCAGTTTCAGGATCAGGTCCTCGGATTTCGGCGCCGTCTTGGCATAGCAGCGGCCCGGCAGCCGCTCCAACAGCCACGCCAGCCGCGGCCGTCCCGCGTCGTCGTCGATCTGCGGCAGCAAACCGCCGTCCAGCCCGGGGATCACCTTGGGAAACGGCAGCCCGGGGGCCTCGGCCGCGATATGCTCCAACGCCTTGATCTGCAGATCCACCAATTGCGGGTCACACCCGGCCCGCATGACCTTCAGAACATAATCCTGCCCATTGGTGGCTTGCACCAGGAAATTCAGGTCATACTCGCCATCCAGCCGCGAGAGCCGGGCGTCCAGCCCCCAGACCTGCCGCAGCGCGGCCGCCCAAAATGCACTGACATCATTCATTCCAACTTCCGCCCCGTGCGCGCCGGAGCCCTTTTCATCTGGCCAAAAATATCCTCGGGAGGAATCGCGCCGCGGCGCGATGGGGGGCAGACGGCCCCCCCGTTTTATCCCAATGCCCGCAGGCGTTTGATCAGTGACGAGGTGTCCCAGCGGGCGCCGCCCATCTTCTGAACATCTTTGTAGAACTGATCGACCAGCGCGGTCACCGGCAGCGAGGCCCCGGTCTCGTCCGCCGTATCCAGGCAGATGCCAAGGTCCTTGCGCATCCAGTCCACTGCAAAACCATGGTCGAAATGGTCGTCCAGCATGGTCTCGTACCGGTTCGACATCTGCCAGCTTCCGGCGGCGCCCTGGCTGATCACCTCGACCACCGCGCGCCCGTCCAGCCCGGCATTCTCGGCAAAATGCAGCGCTTCGCTCAGGCCCTGCACCAGCCCTGCGATGGCGATCTGGTTGCACATTTTGGTCATCTGGCCCGCGCCGCTGTCTCCGATGCGGCGGCAGATCTTGGCATAGACCTGCATGACCGGCTCGGCCCGGTCATAGGTGGCCTTATCGCCGCCGCACATAATCGACAGAACCCCATTCTCGGCCCCGGCCTGACCGCCCGAGATCGGCGCATCGACAAAAGAGATCCCGCGCGCCTTGGCCTCCGCATACAGCTCACGCGTGACCTTGGCCGAAACGGTGGTGTGGTCAACGAAAACCGAGCCTTCCGCCATGCCGTCGAACGCGCCGTCCTCGCCGGTGCAGACCATGCGCAGATCGTCGTCGTTGCCGACGCAGGCCATCACGAACGCGGCCCCTTCGGCGGCAGCGCGCGGCGTGGTCGCCATCTGGCCACCATGCTGCGATACCCATTTCTCCGCCTTGGCCGCGGTGCGGTTGTAGACGGTCACCTCATGCCCAGCCGCCTGCAGATGCCCGGCCATCGGATAGCCCATGACGCCCAGGCCAAGGAATGCAACTTTCGCCATTTTCGAGATCCTCCCTGTGACCGGTCCAAGGCAGAAAACGCCCACTGGCCGGAATGCTTGCCAGAGACAAAGCAAAGCCGCGCCCAAAGGGCAACCCCGCACCGGGAGACAGGCCGCAAATAATGGCCGCGCGTCACGCGCCGCTGATATTGCGCTCCATCAAGCGTTGGTACAGGCGTGGGGCCAGCCGGTTCAGCCACCAGGCCAGCCGCGCCACCCGGCCCACCGGGATGACGGGCCGCCCGCGATCCAGCCCTTGCAGGATCACGCGGGCGGCCGCCTCGGGGGTCATCTCGTCCATGCCGTCGCTGGCCGATCCGGGGCGTGCGGTGCCATCGGGCTGCCGCTCGGCCCGGCCCGGGTTGGTCGCCACGAATGAGGGCGCCGCGATATGCACCCGCACGCCATGGGGCCGTTCTTCGGACCGCAGTGATTTGAAGAAACCTTCCAGCGCGTGTTTCGAGGCCGCATAGGCCGTGCGGTGATACAGGGGCGCAAATCCCGCCACCGACGAGATCGCCAGATGCGCCCCGCGCGACCGGCGCAGCGCGGGCAGAAAGGCGCGGGCCATCGAGACGGCCGCGAAATAGTTGATCTCGAACACCTTGCGGTGGCTGGTGTCGTCGGACTGATCGAACCCGCAGATCTGGGTGATCCCGGCGTTGTAGACGACCAGATCGATGCTGCCGCAATGCGCAAGCGTATCGTTGACGGCGCGCGCCAGTTGATCCGGATCGGTCAGATCACAGGCAATCGCCATCTGATTGGCGGTGTTCTGCACCCCATCCACCTTCAGATCCAGCAGGACCACGCGCCATCCACGCTCTTGCAGCGCGGCCGAGAGCGCCTGACCCAGCCCGCCGGCCCCGCCCGAGATCACCGCAGTCTTCACAGGCCCACACTCCTTTTCCAAAGGTCGAACACCTCGGCGCTGGTCTTCTGCGGGACATAGCCGAACACGGTTTTCAGCGCGGTATTGTCAAGAACCGGTCGGTATTGCAGGAACCGCACCTGTTCGGGCCCGTAGCGCGACAGGCCTAGGGGGCGGGCCACGGCCAGCGCCGCCTTGAGTGCCCAGGCCGGCAGGCGCAGCACGGGTTTGTCCAACGCGCGGGCCAGATCGTCGACGCCCAGCGCGCCATCCCCGGCCACGTTGTACACTCCCGGCGGCCCGTCGGTGGCCGCGCGTTTCAGGATGCGGGCCAGATCGCGGGTCCAGATGAACACGAAGGGGCTGTCGCTGCCCGCCACCGCCAGCAGGCGGGGCTTGCGGAACAGGGCGGTGATCTGGTTGTCGGTGCCGTCGCCCAGCACCGTGCCCACCCGAAGCACCACCTGTTCCAGCTGCGGCGCGGCGGTTCGGACCTCGGCCAGCAATTCCTCGACCTGCCGCTTGTGGTCGGAATAGGGAAACTCGGGGTTGCCGCGCACCGGATCGGTTTCGCGCAGCGGCACCGGGTTGTCCGCGTGATAGCCATAGGCCGCACCCGATGAGGTGACGACAAGCCGCCGTACGCCATGGGCCAGCGCGGCATCGACCACCTTGCGCGTGCCGCCCACATCCACCGCATGGGCCTCGGCCCGTGGCATGCCCGGCGGCGGCGTGACGATCGAGGCCAGATGCACGATCACCTCGGGCTTCACCTTGGCGATCACCCGGGCCGGGTCGCCCGTGGTGACATCCATTTGCAGAAACGGAACCTCGTCCGGCAGCGTGTCCGGGCGGCGCAGGTCGGTGGCAAACACCTCATGGTCGCTCAACTCGTCCAGCAGGGCGCGGCCGACCAAACCCGCAGCGCCGGTGATCAGGATGCGGGTCATCGGGCAGCCTCGGTCCGGGCCATCAGCTGCGCCAGCGCCAGCCCCGAGATGGCATGCCAGATCCCCCAGAAGGCGGCCACCACGGCCATGCCGCCCAAGCCGTTGAAAAAGGCGAAGATCAGCACCAGTCCAAGGCCCGAATTCTGGATGCCGGTCTCGATCGTGATTGCACGCCGGTCAAAGGGGGACAGCCGGGTCAGAGTGGCCACAACCCAACCGCCCCCCAGTGCCAGTGCGTTGTGAGCGATCACAAGCCCGGCGACCGCCCCGGCGTAGCCCAGGAAGAAACTCCAGTTGGCCGCCAGGGCGAGCACGATGAAAGCCACGAAAATGGCCATGGACAGGATCTGCAGCGGCCCGCGCAGCCGCGCCGTCAGGGCGGGGCGCTTCTGGTTCAGGGTCACCCCCAGCACCAGCGGCAGGATCAGCATCAGCCCGACGATGATGGCGATTTGCACCGGGTCGATCTGGGTCTGCTGCAGAATCGCGCGGGTCGGCGGGTACAGCCCGCCCCACAGTGCGATGTTGAACGGGGTCATCACGATGGCCCCGATGGTGGCGAAGGCGGTCATCGACACCGAAAGCGCCGCGTTTCCGCCCGCCCGATGGGTGATGAAATTCGAGATATTGCCCCCCGGACAGGCCGCCACCAGGATCAGCCCCAATGCGATCGAGGGGCGCGGCTCGGTCAGCCAGACCAGCAGGAAGGTCAGCGCCGGTAGCACCAGGAATTGCGAGGCCAGCCCCACCACCACAGGCTTGGGCGCGCGCCGCAGCCGGTCGAAGTCGCGTGGCGACAGGTCGATGGCGATCGAAAACATCACGATCGCCAGGATCGCATTCAGCAGGGTCAGCGAGCCGGGGCTGAAATTCAGCGTGATCTCGTCGATTCCGGTCATGCGCGGGCTTTCCGAAACCGCGCGATCCAATCCGTCACCG
Organism: Ruegeria sp. CI8; assembly: GCF_056536865.1. NCBI lineage: Bacteria > Pseudomonadati > Pseudomonadota > Alphaproteobacteria > Rhodobacterales > Roseobacteraceae > Ruegeria > Ruegeria sp. CI8. The sequence goes on along the minus strand of NZ_JBQFQL010000001.1, from coordinate 2,114,781 downwards.
CCTTGCGATAGGTCGCCTTGTCCACGTAATAGGCCATGCGGGGCAGGTTCAGGTACTGCATGCCTCCGGTGGCGCGCTGATAGTCTTTTTGTTTCTCCGCCTTCAGCGCCGCGGCCACGGGGCAGCCGGACTGAAGACCCTTGATATAGCGCGCCACCATTTCGGCCTGCTCGTGGCGTCCTTGCCAGCCCAGCCCGGTGGCCTCGATCATGCCCAGAACGAACAGATCGTCGCGTTCGGGATGCATGGCGTTCAGGTACAGATGCGGCGCATCGCCCTGCCAGTTCAGCAGGTTCGGGTCGATGAACGGGTAATGCAGCTTGTACCCGGTCGCGGCCAGGATCATGTCATAGTCGCTGGCGCTGCCGTCCTTGAAGTGAACGGTGCGGCCCTCGATCCGGTCGATATCGGGGCGAATGCGCAGATCGCCGTGGCCCGCGTGATAGAGCACCAGTGAATTCACCACCGGGTGGCTTTCGTACAGTTTGTAGTCGGGCTTGGGAAAGCCGTATTTCTGCGGGTCGCCCACGAACCAGCGCAGGATCATCCCGTCGATCCGGCGCTTTAGCCACATCGGCAGGCGGATCATCCCGCCCAGCGTGTCGGCGGGTTTGCCAAAGACGTATTTCGGCACGAAATAGTATCCCCGCCGCATCGAAAGGTCGCACTGCGCGGCGTGATGGATGGCGTCCACCGCAATGTCGCACCCGGAATTGCCCGCGCCCACGACCAGCACCCGCTTGCCGTCGAACTGGCTGGGATAGCGGTACTGCGAGGCGTGGATCAACTCGCCGTCGAACTTGCCGGGAAAATCGGGCATGTTGGGCTCCGACAGGGTACCGTTCGCGATCAGCACCCCGGCAAACTCACCGCTATGCGTTCCCTGGTCGTCCCGCCAGGTCAGCCGCCAACCATCGCCCGGCGTACCCAGCGGCGACGCGTCGATCACCTCGGCATTGAACCTGTAGTGATCGCGCAGTCCGAAATGATCGGCAAAGGCCCGGAAATAGTCGCGCATCTGCCGGTGCGACGGGTATTCGGCCACGTCGTCGCCCATCGGGAAATCGGCAAATTCGGTCATCGACTTGGATGAGATCAGATGCGCGGATTCGTACATGGTCGACCGTGGCGCATCGATATCCCACAACCCGCCCACATCGGAATGCAGCTCGAACCCCTGGAACGGGATGCCCTGTTCCTTCAGCACCTTGGCCGCCGCCAGCCCCATCGGACCTGCGCCGATCAAGGCATATGCCTTGCGCGCTTGTGTCATGAACCCTCCCCTGCTCGTGGCGCTTAACTTGAACGATCGTCCAAAATAAGGCAAGATGAAAAACATGAGCGCGAAATACATTGAAAAACATAGGCAAAGGGCGCCGTCGGCCCGGTCGCTGGAAACCAAGGCGCGGATTTTGGACGCGGCCGAGGCGCTGTTTGCCGAACGGGGATTCGAGGGCGCCTCGATCCGCGACATCGCCACGCGCGCCGGGGTGCAGGTGAGTTTGGTCCACCACCATGGCGGCGGCAAGGAAGAGCTGTTCTTCCAGACCGTCGCACGCCGAGCCGACGAGCTTGCCCGGATCCGGATGCAGGCGCTGGAGGATCAACGTGCGCAAGGCCCTCTGACCCTGCGAGGTATTTTGGACTGTTTCATCCGCCCCTATGTCAGTCTTGCCGAATCCGGCGGCCCGGGCTGGATGGCCTACGGGCGGCTGGTGGCGCATGTGTCGGTCGATCCGCGCTGGCGCCATATTGCGGCCGAGTGTTTCGACCCCACCGCTCAGCTCTTCATCCGTGAGATCGCCGCACTGTATCCGCAGGCCGTCCCGGCGCTTTTGGCCACTGGCCAGGTCTATTCGGTCTCGGCGATGCTGGCGCATCTCAACAGCGCCTGGCGGGTGCAGGCACTGTCACAGGGGGGCGATCTGTCCGGGATCGACCAATTGGTCGAATTCTGCGCCGCGGGGATCGAGGCAATGGTGCACTCGGGCCGCGCTCGGCTCAGTCGATAGCGCGGGCGGTGCCCGAGACGCGCGGGGATTCAAGATTTCGGTCCTCAATTGTCAGTTTGTCGGCAGCTTGGGTGAAGACTCGGGCTTTGGTTGCGCCTTGGATTCTGTGTAGGGGGTGAGCACGGGATAAGCGCTCTGCATCGCTTCGATGGTCTGTGCCCGGAACTGGGTCTGAAACGGGTCGGGCTCGGCGGCGCGCACGGCCTCGGGCGAGAGGTAGAAGCCGACGGTCACGACCGAAACGGCAAAGACCGATCCGGCGGTCAGGGTGGCGAGGGTGTTGGTAATCGCGCGTAGCATGGCATTGATACTCCTGTTGCTGACGGGTTCGGGGTCTTGGGGGTGGCTCAGGCCTTTCGGGCCAGGGCCTGCTTCAGTTGGTCGTTCTCGGCCTGCAGCTGGGCCAATTGGCGGCCAAGCGCGTTCAGATGCGGGCGCAGCTCGGCCTCGGTGAAGCGAGGGGTGATGTGGCGCGGGCAGTTCCAGTCCAGCGCCGCGACATGGATGATCGCCGCGCGTTCGGCCTCGGCCGCGTCAGGGAAAAGGTCGCGCGCGGCCTCGGCCCCTTCGCGAAAGTCCACGCGGCCCAGGATCTTGAGCCTGCGCTGGTTGGCATAGTCCATAAGGATCAGCGCGATCCGGTCATTGCCGTCCAGATTCCCGCGCGAGATATACTGTTTGTTGCCCGTGAAATCGGCATAGCCGATGGTCCGGTCGTCCAGCACCTTCAGAAACCCCGCCGGGCCGCCGCGATACTGGACATAGGGCCATCCGGTCTCGGACACGGTGGATTGATAGAACCAGTCGCGCGCCTCGATGAAGGCCTGCTCGGTGGGGCCGATCAGGTGACCCTGCTGCGGGCCGCCGTCGATGAACTTGGCGTAGGAGGCGGCGGACCCCATCCGCTCTTGATGGGCGCGGACGGCGGGAGTGAAGGTCAGTTCGGAAAAGGCGCGGGGCATGGGGTGCCTCCTTTCACAGGTTCAGATCGGACAGGCCGGGATGGTCGGCGGGCCGTGGCCCCAGGGGCCAGTGAAACAGGCGCTGGGCGTCGGTGATCGGCAGATCGTTCAAGGACGTATGTCGCTAGGCCATCCGGCCATCGGCGGCGAACTCCCAGTTCTCGTTACCGTAGGAGCGGAACCACTGGCCGCTGTCGTCATGCCACTCATAGGCATAGCGCACCGCGATGCGGTTCCCGTCACAGGCCCACAGCTCCTTGATCAGGCGATAGTCCAGTTCCGTGCGCCATTTGCGGGTCAGAAAGGCGTGGATCTGGGCGTGGCCGGTCAGGAACTCGGACCGGTTCCGCCACTGGCTGTCCTCGGTATAGGCCGGGGTCACGATGTCGGGGTTGCGGCTGTTCCAGGCGTCTTCGGCCTGGCGGACCTTTTCGATGGCGGTCTGCGTCGTGAACGGGGGCAGGGGAGGGCGCGGCATGGTCAGGGCCTTCAGGCGAGGGTGGCGGCCAGTAGGGCCACGGTCAGAAGGAAGGGAACATAGCTTGCGGGAAATGGGCTGGCGCGGCGTCGCATCGGTCAAATCCTTTGGGTGTACAGATCAGTAAACTGTGCTGATAAGGTGTACAGATCGGTTAATTTTTTCAACCCTTGGGTCAAAAAAAGTTTTTCGTTCTGGCCTTTGTCATGGAAAATAAGACCTAAAAACAGTGTCTTCATCGGTGTGAATTGCGCCTGCGCGGCAAAGGCATTATGTACTGATCTGTACATGAGGGAGCCGAATCATGCGTCCGAACAAACGGGACGAGCTGGTCCGCAAAGCACTGCAGGTGTTTTACCGCGACGGGTTTCACGCCACCGGAATGGACCGGCTGGTGGTCGAAACCGGCGTGTCCAAGACCTCGATGTACAAGCATTTCCGCACCAAGGAGGAGCTGATCCTGGCGGTGCTGCGCCTGCGGGACGAGAATTTCCGCAACTGGTTCGTGCGCCGGATCGAGGAGCTGGCCGACACCCCCGCCGATCAATTGCTGGCCGCGTTCGATGCGCTGGGCGAATGGTTCCGCGAGGACAATTTCCGCGGCTGCATGTTCATCAAGGCGGGGGCCGAATACCAGGATCCCGACCACCCGATCCATGTGCAGGCCGGAGAGCACAAGCGCCTGCTGCTGGAATATTTCACCGACCTGTGTCGCAAGGCCGGCGCGCGGGACCCGGACAAGCTGGCCTGCCAGCTGCTGCTGTTGAAAGAGGGTGCGATCGTCACCGCCGTGCTGCTGCACAGCTGCGATCCGGCGCGCGATGCGAAAGAGGCCGCGCAGGTCCTTTTGCAGAACGCACTGGCCTGACCGGCCGAAACCCGCTTTAGTGGATCCATGCGCAGAGAGCAGGAGTGTCATGGATCAAGCTGCGGATTTCTTTGAAGAATGCCAAGTTCTCGACCATGCCCTTGAGGGTCTTGGTGCCGTCGATTGGGGCACCGTGACCCAATTCAAGGCCTGGACCATCGACGACGTGCTGGTGCACCTGCATTTCTGGAACCAGATGGCCGACCTGTCGCAGCGTGACCCTGATGCGTTCGGCGCAAGGGTGCAGCAGGTGATGCCGCGCATTCAGGCCGAAGGCTTTCGCGCCACGGAAAACGCCGTGATCCCCGAGCGGGGCCATGACCTGCGGCTGGCCTGGCGCGATCTGTACACCCGCATGGCCTATGACTGGGCCCTTCTGGACCCCAAGGCGCGGGTCAAATGGGTAGGGCCGGACATGTCGGTGCGGTCCTCGATGACCGCCCGGCAGATGGAGACCTGGGCGCATGGGCAGGAGGTATTCGACATTCTTGGCCTGACCCGGCCCGAGACCGATCGGATCCGCAACATCGTCGTGCTGGGGGTGAACACCTTTGGCTGGACCTACACGGTACATGGCCGCCCGGTGCCACCGGTGGCACCCCATCTGCGCCTGATCGCGCCGTCGGGGGCGCTGTGGGAATTCGGCGCGCCCGGTCCCGACCTGATCGAAGGGCTGGCCATCGATTTCGCCCGCGTGGTGACCCAGACCCGGAACGTGGCTGACACCGGCCTGTCGGTGCAGGGGTCGGTCACGCAGGAGTGGATGGCCATCGCCCAGTGTTTCGCCGGCGCCCCGGAAACGCCGCCGCCGCCCGGCGCCCGGCACCGCGTAGGGCATTGACGCCAAAGGACGTTGCGTAGCAGCGCAAACCGACGCGGCGTCACCCGGATTGGCGGAATCGGCGGCGAAAGCTACCCTTTTCGCCAACAGAATTCCGGAGAACCAATCATGTCGCTTTTTACCTCGACCGCTTCCTGGGTCACTGACGAACACCGCATGTTTGCCGAAATGGCCGGACGGTTCATGGATGATGAGTTGGTGCACAACATCGAAGCCTGGGCCGAGCAGGGCGTGGTCGATCGTGATTTCTGGCGGAAGGCAGGGGAAACCGGGCTGATGGCCGGGGCCATCCCCGAGGAATTCGGTGGCGTCGGCGGCGGCATGGGTTTTGATGCGGTCACGATCTATGAGCAGACCTCGCGCGGGGATGCGGGCTGGGGCTATGGCATCCAGTCGATCGTGACCCACTACATCACCGCCTATGGCAGCGAGGATCAAAAGAGCAAATGGCTGCCCAAACTGGCCTCGGGCGAGATGGTCGGCGCGCTGGCCATGACCGAACCGGGCACCGGCTCGGACGTCCAGGCGATCCGCACCACAGCCGAAAAGGATGGCAATTCCTACCGGATGAACGGGTCCAAGATCTTCATCACCAACGGCCAGACCGCCGACCTGATCATCGTGGCTGCCAAGACAGACAAGTCGCTGGGTTCCAAGGGCGTGTCGCTGATCGCGGTCGAGACCGAAGGGGCCGAGGGCTTCCGCCGAGGCCGCAACCTCAAGAAGCTGGGCATGAAGGCCAATGACACGGCTGAGCTGTTCTTCGAGGACGTGAAGGTGCCGATGACCAACCTGCTGGGCTCCGAGGAGGGGCAGGGCTTCTATCAGCTGATGAAGCAACTGCCGTGGGAACGTCTGACCATCGGCATCATGGCGCTGGGCGCGATCGACTTCGCCATCGCTGAAACGGTCAAATACACTCGAGAGCGCAAGGCGTTCGGCCAACGGGTCATGGATTTCCAGAACACTCGCTTCAAGCTGGCGGAATGCAAGACCAAGGCCGAGGTGCTGCGCAGCTTCGTCAATGACTGCATCGGCAAGCTGGAGGCCGGTCAGCTGGACGCGGCCACGGCCTCGATGGTGAAATACTGGGGCTCCGAGGTGCAAAACGAGATCATGCACGAATGCCTGCAGCTGTTCGGCGGCTATGGCTTCATGATGGAATACCCGATCGCGCGGCTTTACGCGGATGCGCGGGTGCAGATGATCTATGGCGGCACCAACGAGGTGATGAAGGAACTCATCGCCCGCTCGATCGACGTCTGACCGGGCGCTCCCGCCCGTCGTCAACGGCCCTTGCGGGCCGCCTCCTCCGGTTGGGGCCGGCCGCGCCCGAGCGATGCTCGGCCGCGGCGGAGGCGGATCGGCTAAGGCAGCTGCCCCTGCAGCCATGCGCGAAACGAGACAAGAGGGGCCGGTTCCGTGCGATTTTGCGGCCAGACAAGATAGTAGTCGCCCAGGCTGACCGGCGGAGCTGCACAGGCCGGAACCAACCGGCCGGCCTCGAGCTCGGATGAAATCAGGTAGCTGGGCAGCAGTGCTACGCCCAACCCATGGATCGTAGCCTGGATCATGGTCGAGAACTGGTCGAACAGCATGCCTCGGACGCCCTCGACAGGGGTGCTTTGCGCGGCGAACCAGCGTTCCCACGCATCGGGCCGGGTATCCAGATGCAGCAGTGGTGCGTCGACCAGCCATTTAGCGTTCGGGGCTTCGGCTGGCAGCAGGGCTGGCGCGCAGACCGGCAGAACCTCTTCGCACATGATCGGCAGATAGTTCACCCCGGCCCAGTCGCGCTGGCCGAAGTGGATGGCTGCGTCGAAGGGTTCGGTGCCGAAGTCGAATGGCTTGAGCCGTGTGCTGAGGTTCATCGTCACTTCGGGGTGGCGTTGCGCGAAATCCTGAAGCCGTGGCGCCAGCCAGTGCATACCGAAGGCGGGCAGGATCGACAGTTGCAAAGAACCGCCGGAAGGGTTGGCCTTCAGCTTCAGTGAGGCCTGCGCCAGTTGCTGCAGCGCTGTTCGGGCGGTTTCCACGTATTCCTTGCCAGCGGGTGTGAGCTGCAGGCGCATTTGGTCGCGCTGGATCAGCGCGACGCCCAGTTGTTCTTCGACGGCCTTCAACTGGCGACTGACTGCGCTTTGGGTGAGCGAGAGTTCATCGGCAGCTGCTGAGGCGCTGCCCAGGCGGTCGACGGCTTCGAGCGCCAACAGGGAAGAAATGGACGGCAGAAATCGACGCGGCGCCAGCATATGACTTTTCCTCATGGCTTCTGGAGGGAATATCACTGGTGGATCCCCCAATCCAATAGCAAAAAGGCGCGGCGGTAGAAAAGTGCAGCGGGGCGATCATGACCATTCAGAACAGTTCGAGCGGATTTCGGCGGGCAGGGAGACTCGACGGGATCGAATTGTCCGAGATCGTCCAAATCTCGGAACGGGCCGCGCAGTTGCGTGCGCAGGGTGTGGACGTGATCGCGCTCAGCACCGGTGAGCCCGACTTTCCCACGCCGCCGCACGTGGTCGAGGCCGCCCACAAGGCGGCGCTGGAAGGCCAGACCCGATACCCCGCCACCGCCGGAACGCCGGCCCTGCGTGCCGCTATCGCGGAACAGGCCGGGGTCGAGCCGGCGCAGGTCATCGTCTCGACCGGGGCCAAGCAGGTGCTGGCCGGCGCGTTCCTCGCGACGCTCGATTCGGGCGATGAGGTCATCACCAACGCGCCTTTCTGGACCAGCTATGCCGACATGGTGAAACTGGCGGGCGGTGTGCCGGTCGTGCTGGATTGTCCGCGCGATCAGGCCTTCAAGCTGACCCCCGAACAGTTGGAGGCGGCGATCACCCCGCGTACCCGCTGGCTGCTGTTGAACACACCGTCGAACCCGACCGGGGCGGTTTACTCTGAGGCCGAATTGCAGGCGCTGGGCGTTGTGTTGGAACAGCACCCGCAGGTCTGGGTAACCTCGGACGAGATCTATCAGCACCTCGCCTATGTGCCCTTCACGCCCTTTACCCAGGCGGTTCCGGCGCTGGCCGACCGCACGCTGACGGTGAATGGCGTGTCCAAGGCCTATTCGATGACCGGCTGGCGCATCGGCTGGGGGATCGGCCCCGCGCCGCTGATCAAGGCGATGGCGGCGGTGCAGGGGCAGATCACCTCGGGTGCCTGTTCCATCGCGCAGGCGGCAGCACTGGCCGCGCTGACCGGCCCGCAGGATCTGTTGGCCGAACGCCGCGAGGCCATGCGCACGCGCCGTGATCTGGTCGTGGCGGGCCTGAACGCCGCCGGGTTGGACTGCCCGGTGCCCGGCGGCGCCTTCTACGTCTTTCCGCAGACGCCCGCTGCGATGCCGTCGGACCCCGAGTTCTGCCGCCATCTGCTGGATCACGAGGGCGTCGCGGTGGTACCGGGGCGGGCCTTCGGCATGCCGGGGCATTTTCGGCTTTCCTTTGCCTATGACACCGATAGCCTGACCCAAGGCCTGCGGCGGATCACCGACGCCACGGCCCAACTCTGACCTGACCGGGGACCCCAGATGGATCGCGCCCAGATCGTTCACGAAAACTTCCTGACCCGCGTCGCCAACCGCGACCTGCCCGCAGGCGCGTCGCCGCGCCCGGGCCTGACTGCGCCCGAGGCGGTCTCGCTGTTCCGCTCTCAGGTCCTCAGCCGCGCGCTGGACCGCACCAGCCGGGCGATGCAGAAGGCGGGGCAGGGGTTCTACACCATCGGCTCGTCGGGGCACGAAGGCATGGCCGCCGTGGCCCATGCCCTGCGCCCGACCGACATCGCCTTTCTGCACTATCGCGACGCCGCCTTTCAGATCGCCCGGGCCGAGCAGGTGCCCGGCCAGCAGATCGCCTGGGACATGCTGCTGAGTTTCGCCTGTTCCGAGGAGGACCCGACCTCGGGCGGGCGACACAAGGTGCTGGGCTCCAAGGCGCTGATGATCCCGCCGCAGACTTCGACCATCGCCAGCCACCTGCCCAAGGCGGTAGGCGCGGCCTATAGCCTGGGCGCGGCGCGGCGGCACGACCCCGAGCACCGGCAACTGCCCGAGGACGGCATCGCCATGTGTTCCTTTGGCGACGCTTCGGCCAACCACTCCACCGCACAGGGGGCGATCAACACCGCCGGCTGGACCAGCGTGCAGTCGATCCCGCTGCCGCTGCTCTTTGTCTGCGAGGACAACGGCATTGGAATCTCGGTCAAGACGCCCAAGGGCTGGATCCAGGCATCGATGGAGCATCGTCCGGGCATCAGGTATTTCCAGGCCAACGGGCTGGACATCTACGAAACCTTCGCGGTGGCGCAGCAGGCGGCCGACTATGTCCGCACCCGGCGCAAACCGGCCTTCCTGCACCTGAAAACCGTGCGCCTTTACGGCCACGCGGGGGCGGATGTGCCCACCACCTATCTCAGCCGCGCCGAGGTCGAGGCCGACGAGGCCAACGATCCGCTGCTGCATTCGGTGCGCCTGCTGGATCAGGCCGGGGCGCTGCCGCCCGATCAGGCGCTGACGATCTATGAGCAGACCTGCGCCCGCACTGACCGCATCGCGGCCAAGGCCGCCACCCGCCCGCATCTGGCCACTGCCGCCGAGGTCGCGGCCAGCCTGATCCCGCCGAAACGCCCCTGCAAGCCTACCAACGGTCCCAGCGCCGAGGCCCGCGCCGCCGCCTTCGGCAGCGACCTGCGCGCGATGGACGACCCGCAGCCGATGGCCCGCCTGATCAACTGGGCGCTGACCGACCTGATGCTGGAACATGGCGAGATCGTCTGCATGGGCGAGGATGTGGGCCGCAAGGGCGGCGTCTATGGCGTGACGCAGAAGCTGCAGGCGCGTTTCGGCCCCGACCGGGTGATCGACACGCTGCTGGACGAACAGTCCATCCTTGGCCTTGCCATCGGCATGGCCCACAACGGCTTTGTCCCGATCCCCGAGATCCAGTTCCTCGCCTATCTGCACAATGCCGAGGACCAGATCCGGGGCGAGGCCGCCACGCTGCCCTTCTTCTCGAACGGGCAGTTCACCAACCCGATGGTCGTGCGGATCGCGGGGCTGGGCTACCAGAAAGGCTTTGGCGGGCATTTCCACAACGACAACTCGCTGGCGGTGCTGCGCGACATTCCGGGCGTCATCATCGCCTGCCCCTCGACCGGGGCGGACGCGGCGCGGATGCTGCGCGAATGCGTGCGCCGTGCGCGCGAGGAGCAGCGGGTGGTGGTGTTCCTGGAACCCATCGCGCTCTACCCGATGCGCGACCTGCATCAGGCGCAGGACGGCGCGTGGATGACCCGCTATCCCGCGTCCGACGAACGCATCGCGCTGGGCGAGGTCGGCGTGCATGGCGACGGCACCGATCTGGCGATCGTGACTTACGGCAACGGCCATTACCTGTCGAAACAGGCGCTGCCCGAACTGGCAGCGGCGGGCCTCAAGACCCGCATCATCGACATGCGCTGGCTGGCGCCGCTACCGGAACAGGCGCTGCTGGAGGCCACCAGGGGCTGCAAGCACGTCCTGATCGTCGATGAATGCCGCCGCACCGGCAGCCAGTCCGAGGCCCTGATGACGCTCATTGCCGAACAAACCGACCTGCCCACCGCCCGCGTGGTGGCCGAGGATTGCTTCATCGCCACCGGCCCCGCCTATGCCGCGCCGCTGCCCTCGCGCGAGGGGATCGTGGCCGCCGCCCTGACCTTGACCGGAGCCGCAAAATGACCCGTACCGCCGTCGTGATCTGCCCCGGCCGGGGCACCTACAACAAGCCCGAGCTGGGCTATCTGCACCGTCACCATTCGAACCGGATGGAGTTGTTCCGCGAATTCGACGCCATCCGCGCCGAAACGGGCCAAGAGGCGGTGACCGCGCTGGACGGCGCGCAGCGATTCTCGGTCAGCAAATATTCGCGCGGCGACGTGGCCTCGCCGCTGATCTACGCCGCGGCGCTGGCCGATGCGCAGGCGCTGTCCGAGGATATCGAGGTGGTGGCCGTCACCGGCAACTCGATGGGCTGGTATATCGCGCTGGCCGCCGCGGGGGCGCTGTCGCCCGAAAACGGGTTCCGGGTGGTCAACACCATGGGCACGCTGATGCAAACCCACCTGATCGGCGGGCAACTGGTCTATCCCTTCACCGGCGACGACTGGCGCGACGACCCGGCCCGAAAGGCCGAGCTGTTGGCCGAAGTGGCGCGCATCAACGCCCTGCCGGAGCATGACCTCGCCCTGTCGATCGACTTGGGCGGGATGCTGGTTCTGGCCGGCAACGAGGCCGGTCTCAAAGCGTTCGAGGCGGCGCAGCCCGTGGTGCTAGAGCGGTTCCCGATGCGGCTGGCCAATCACGCGGCCTTTCACACGCGTCTTCAGGCCCCGGTGGCGCAGGAGGGCCGCCGCCAACTGCCCGCCACGTTGTTCACCCAACCCGACCTGCCGATGATCGACGGGCGCGGCAAGATCTGGTGGCCGGGGGCCACCGACACGGGCGCCCTGTGGGATTACACACTGGGCCATCAGGTGACCGAGCCCTACGACTTCACCCGCGCCGTGCAGACCGCCGCCCGCGAATTCGCGCCCGACCTGTTCATCGTTGCCGGCCCCGGCGCCACGCTGGGCGGCGCGGTGGCGCAGTCACTGGTGCTGGCCAATTGGCGCGGCATGTCCGACAAGGACAGCTTTCAGGCCCTGCAGGCACAGGACCCGTTCCTGATCGCGCTGGGGCGCGAGGATCAAAGACCTCTTGCCATCGGCTGAGCCCTCGGGAAATCTGCACGCGCATTCAAGGACATCCCGCCCATGACCACCGATCCGGAAATCAGCCTGTGGACCAAGACCAGCCGCGAGCGGGTGGATGCCCCGCCCCTGACTGGGTCCGCCACGGTGGACCTCGCCGTGATCGGCGGCGGCTACACGGGTTGCTCGGCGGCGCTGCACGCGGCGCAGGCGGGGGCCTCGGTCTGTCTGCTCGAGGCGCACCAGATCGGCCATGGCGGGTCGGGCCGCAATGTCGGGCTGGCCAATGCCGGGCTGTGGCTTCCGCCGGCCGAGATCCGCGCCCATCTGGGCCGCGAGGTGGGCGACCGGTTGATCGCCCTGCTGGCGCAGGCCCCGGCCGAGGTGTTCCGCCTGATCCGTGACCACGCCATCGACTGCGAGCCGGTGCAGGCCGGAACCCTGCACCTAGCCCATTCGCCAAAAGGTCTGCGCGACCTGCAGACCCGCCACCAACAACTGTCCGCCGACGGCGCGCCGGTCGAACTGCTGTCCGAGCAGGAAACCGCCCGCCGCACTGGCAGCAAGGCGTTTCACGGCGCTATCTTCGATCCGCGCGCCGGGACGATCCAGCCGCTGGCCTACGTGCAAGGCCTCGCCCGCGCAGCGCGGCAGGCCGGGGCGGCGATCCACGCCAACAGCCTGGTGCAGACCCTGCGCCGCGATGGCGAGCTATGGCATCTGGAGACGCCGCAAGGCTTGGTGCGGGCCAAGGCGCTGATCCAGGCCACCAACGCCTATCATGCAGGACTGCCCGACACCCGTCAGGATTATGTGCCGGTCTACTACTTCCAATACGCCACCGACCCACTGCCCGAGGACATCCGCGCCACCCTGCTGCCGGGGGGCGAGGGCTGCTGGGATAGCGGGCTGATCATGACCTCGTTCCGCATGGATCAGGTCGGGCGGCTGGTGATCGGGGCGATGGGCGATCTGGGCCATGCGGGCAGCTTTGCACATCGCGGCTGGATCACGTGGAAACTGGCGCAGATTTTCCCTGCGCTGGCCGACCAACCGCTGAAGGACGGCTGGCACGGGCGCATCGCCATGACCTCGGACCATATCCCGAAGCTGGTGCAGATCGGGCCAAACGCGCTGTCGGCGCATGGCTATTCCGGGCGCGGGATCGGGCCGGGCACGGTGTTCGGCCGCATGATGGCCGACAGCCTGCTGTCGGGCGACCCCGCCCGCCTGCCGCTGCCGCCGGTGCCTGAGCACAGCGAAAGCTGGACAGGCCTGCGCCGCGCCTTCTTTGAGACCGGCGCGACGCTGACGCATCTGGTCAAGGCAAGGGTCTGACCAATCAGACCGAGCGGGTGATCCCGCCATCCACCCGGATGTTCTGCCCGGTGATGTAGCCGCCGCCCTCGGAGGCCAGGAACGCGATGAGCGAGGCGATTTCGTCATAGCTGCGCCCGTAGCGGCCCATGGGGATCTTGGCCTTGAACTCCTCCTTTTCCGGCAGACTGTCGATGAAGCCGGGCAAGACGTTGTTCATGCGGATGTTCTCGGCGGCATATCTGTCGGCGAACAGCTTGGTGAACGCCGCCAGCCCCGCCCGGAACACGCCCGAGGTTGGAAATACCGGGTCCGGCTCAAACGCCGCGAAGGTTGAGATGTTGATGATCGCCCCGCCGCCCTGCGCCTGCATGATCGGCGTCACCAGCCTTGTGGGGCGCACCGCGTTCAGGAAATAGACGTCCATCCCCTGGTGCCAGTCTTCGTCGGTCAGCTCCAGCACCGGCGCGCGCGGGCCATGCCCGGCCGAGTTCACCAGCACGTCGATCCGCCCCCAATGGGACATCGCCGCATCGACCAACCGCTGCAGGTCGTCATTCGACTGGTTCGAGCCGGTCACGCCCACGCCGCCCAGCTCGGCGGCCAGCGCCTCGCCTTTGCCGGACGAGGACAGGATGCCCACCTTGAACCCGTCCGCCGCCAGCCGCCGCGCCGCATCCGCGCCCATGCCGCTGCCGCCGGCGGTGATCAGAGCCACTTTTTCCGTCATCTTTGTTCTCCGTTTCAATCTGCCGCTAAGATGAAGCGTGGCAGGCCGTTTGACCAAACAGTTCTTCTGCCTTATGGCTGTAGAAAATCTACTGTGTGGACTCCATGGCTGCCCTTCCCCCGCTGAACGCCCTGCGCGCCTTCGAGGCGTCAGCCCGTCACCTGAACTTCAGGCTGGCGGCGCAGGAACTGGGCGTCACCCAAGGGGCGGTTGCCCAGCAGGTCCGGGGCCTCGAGGCGCGGCTGGGCACCCTGTTGTTCGACCGTCTGCCACGCGGCCTGCGCCTGACCGAGGCCGGTCGGCGGTTCCACGCGCCCCTGCGCCGCGCTTTCCGTCTGATCGAAGAGGCGGTCGAAGACCTGTCCGGCCAGCGTCAGATCACCCTGTCGGTCACACCCAGCTTTGCTTCGAAATGGCTGGTGCCTCGGCTGGGCGATTTCACCGCGCACCACCCGGATGTCTCGGTGCAGGTCGATGCGCGCGAGCGGCTGGCCGATTTCCAGACGGACGGGGTGGACATCGCGGTGCGGCAGGGCCGCGCGCCATTTGGCGACGGTCTGGTGGCCGAGCCGCTGTTCCCCACCGAATTCGTCGTCGTCGGCAGCCCTGACCTGGCCGCGCAAGTGACATCGGCGCAGGACCTGCTGGCGCATGTAATGCTGAGCGATTCACACGGCCTGTGGCCCCTGTTTCTGGAACGCGCCGGCGTTCAGGGGCGCCCGAGGATGATGAATTTCAGCCAGACCAGCCTGGCCATCGACGCCGCCGTGGCCGGGCAGGGCTTTGCGCTGGCCAATGCGCCACTGGTCGCGGCCGAGCTGACGGCGGGACGGTTGGTGCAACCGCTGGCGCAGGTGCTGCTGGATGATCTGGGGTTCCATATCGTCACCCCGCGCAAGCCACGGCAGCCGGATCTGGTGGCGCTGATGCGCGACTGGCTGCGGGCTCAGGCCTGAAGCGTGGCGGCAATCGCCGCGATCTGGCCCCGCAGCCAGCGATGGGCGGGATCGTTGGCGAACCGCTGGTGCCAGACCATGTAGATCGACACCGGCTGACAATCGAAGGGCAGGGGCGCACAGTCCAGTGCCGCCAAAGGCCCCTGTTTCATCAGCGCCGTGTCGGTCGAGATCAGGTCGCTGCCCTTCACGAAGGCCGGGATCGCGTTGAAATGCGGCAGCGTCACGGTGGGCGGGCGGATCTGGCTTTGATCCACGCCGCGCATCACCGCCCGCGCGTTGCGCCCGTCGGGAAACCGCACCTCGACATGGTCCGAGGTGCAATAGGCGGCCCAGTCGGCGGGCGGGTCGCGGCGTTCGGCGTCGTAGAACACCATCAGCGGGCTGCTCATCAGCAGCTTTTGAAAGATGTCGGGGCCGTCCGGCGGCAGCGGGGTCAGCATCAGCTGGCACCGGTCGCTGCGCAGCAGTTCAGGGTCGGGCACGCCCGAGGGCATGAACCCCAGCCGCAGCCGCACCCCATCGGCCCGCGCTGCGCGCAGCAAGTGCGGAAAGATCAGCTCGCGCGGCATGTCGTTGGTGGCGATCTGGACGGTGATCTCTTCGGACAGCGGGTCAAAGGGCCGCTCGTCGGTCAGGGCACGCATACCGTCCAGCACCCTCTGCACCGGGTCTTTCAGCGCCAGCGCCCGCTCGGTCGCGCGCAGCCCCTGGCCCGACCGCACGAACAGCGGATCGCCCAGCACCTGCCGCAGCTTGGCCAACGTGTGGCTGATGGCCGATTGCGTGACGCCCAGGCGGTCGGCGGCCTTGGACACTGAGTTTTCCTCGAGGATCGTCAGAAAGGTGCGCAGGACCTTGCCGTCCAGATCCGTGAAATCAATTTTCTTCATACCGTTTATGATCCGCCATGAATGGTATTGCTGTTCATGCCGCGCTAGGGGAAGCTTGGCAACAGGAGGCACGCGATGGGGATCCGCTTTTTCTCGGACAAGAACCGACCCGTTCACATGGGGCCTTTTCCGCTGGAACGGCTGCGGCGACAGGATGCGCTGCCCGATCTGTCGGCGCTAGCGCCCATGCCGGTGCTGAGTTTCGACCGCCCCGAGCAGCCCGACAGCATCGTCAACGCGATGGGCGAGTTTCAGGCGATGCTGGACACCATCCGCGATGGCTTCGTCAATCCGGCCCGGGCTGAGATGCCCGGCGATCTGGTCGAGCGCGCCAACCACCTGAAGGCATTTGGCTATTTCAACGATGCATCGATGATGGGTTGCGGGCCTCTGCCGCCGCAGGCGCTGCTGGACCAGCCCCGGCGCAACCCCGATATCGACCGGCTGGCCCATGCGCTGCAGACCCGGCAGACAAAGACCCTGGCCTCGGGGATCGACGTGATCATGGCCGACCTGCGCGACAGCGTCGCGGCCCAGCCGGGGCCGATCACCGCCCATCTCCATGCCATCGTGTTCCTGTACGAACATCACCGCGACCCCGATCCGGCCGAGCCCGGCGCCGAGTGGATCCTGGATGCGCAGGATCACCGCGCCTGCCTGCTGGCCACCGAAAACGCGGTGGTGATCGCCAACTACATCCGCTTGTTGGGGTATGACGCGCGGGCGCATTCGGTGATGTCCTCGGACGTGGATCTGCCGCGCCTTGCCGCCGCAGCCGGGTTGGTCTGGGCCGAGGATGGAACCGCCGTGGCCCCCTGGCTGGGGCGTCGGTTCGGGCTGGCCGCCGTGACCACCGAGTTGGAAATCGCCCATGATCGACCGCTGGCCCCGCGCGACCGGCAGCCGTGGTTCAGAACCCAAGGCCCCGCGTGGTGGCTGGGCGCGGGTTTTGCCAAAAGCGCGCTGAACCGCGACCCTTTCGCCCGCCGCCGCTATGTCGATGGCGCGCACCCGTTCGAGACGCTCAAACGCGTGGACAGCCCGACCACCTATATCGACGAAGCGAACGTGCCCCGCGTGCCCAAACGCGCCGACATGTTTGCGCGGGCGCAGTTCGGCGACATGGGCAAACCGCTGCAGGACGCGGCGAAGGGCGGGCACTACGTCCGAAAATCCGCGCCCAGCTTTGCCCAACGGCGCGCGCTGGGGGCGTTCGTCCTGCTGCAGGACGGTGACAGCGCCGAGGTCGCCAGACCCACCGATGCCGAGCGCAACGCGGCGAACATCAAGGCGGCCAGCTATTTCCTGGGCGTCGATGCCTTAGGCCTCAGCCGCTGCCCCGAATGGGCGTGGTATTCCCACGACGCCACCGGCGAGGAGATCGTGCCGCCCCACGATCAGGCCGTCAGCATGATCATCGACCAGGGTTATGAGACGATGGAGGGCGCATCCGGTGACGACTGGATCAGCGTTGCCCAGTCGATGCGCGCCTATCTGCGGTTCTCGCTGCTGGGTGGGGTATTGGCCCGTCAGATCCGCAATCTGGGCTACAAGGCCAAGGCGCATACGGTGATGGATGGCGAAGTGCTGCAGCCGCCGCTGCTGTTGCTGTCGGGGCTGGGCGAGGTCAGCCGCATCGGCGAAGTCATTCTGAACCCGTTCCTGGGCCCGCGCCTGAAATCGGGCGTGGTGACCACCGACATGCCGATGGCGCATGACAAGCCCATCGATTTTGGCCTGCAGCGATTCTGCGAAAGCTGCAACAAATGCGCCCGCGAATGCCCCTCGGGGGCGATCACCGCCGGGCCCAAGCTGATGTTCAACGGCTACGAGATCTGGAAATCCGACAGCCAGAAATGCGCCACCTACCGGATCACCACGCCGGGCGGGGCGATGTGCGGGCGCTGCATGAAGACCTGCCCGTGGAACCTGGAAGGGCTGTTCGCCGAACGCCCGTTCCGCTGGGCTGCGATGACCATTCCCGTCGCCGCGCCCGCGCTGGCGAAACTGGACGATGCGCTGGGCAATGGCGGGCTGAACGACACCAAGAAATG
Source organism: Ruegeria sp. CI8 (assembly GCF_056536865.1). NCBI lineage: Bacteria > Pseudomonadati > Pseudomonadota > Alphaproteobacteria > Rhodobacterales > Roseobacteraceae > Ruegeria > Ruegeria sp. CI8. Next base: position 2,096,935 of record NZ_JBQFQL010000001.1, on the reverse strand, counting down.
GTGGTGGGATCTGGAGCTGCAGCCCGACGGCGGCTATCGCCCCACCACGCACCCGCTGAACCGGCGCGATCTGCAAAAGGATATGGACCTGAAATACGAGGATCAGACGCTGGCCGTCTATCCGGCCCCACTGGCCCCGCACCCCTGGCCCTATCCCTTCGCGATGGACCGCGAGGCCGGGATCGCCGCCTATCAGGCCATGGTCACCGCCGACGAATACAAGGCCCGTCTGGCTGCGGGCGATGTGTCGGTGGTGCATCGCTACACGATTGCCGGCGACGCCCCGGTCATCCGGGTCGAGGTGACGAAGGTTGAGAAGATGACGGCAGACGTCACCAAATACGAGTTCTCCACACCAGATAGTACGCCCTTGCCGGATTGGACGGCCGGCGCGCATCTGGATGTGCTGGTGGCGCCGGAATTCCTGCGGCAATACTCGATGTCCGGAGACCCGGCCGACCGCATGACCTATCAGATCGGGGTCCTGCGCGAGGATCAGGGCCGCGGCGGATCGGCCCTGCTGCACCGGATCTTCACGCTGGGCCGCAAGGTGTTCGTGTCAAAGCCGATCAACCATTTCGAACTGGATGAGACCGCCTCCCGCACTCTGTTGATGGGCGGCGGCATCGGCATCACCCCGATGATCGCCTTCGCGCATCGCCTGCACGCGCTGGGCCGTGATTTCGACCTGCATTATTCCGTCCCCTCACGGGAAAAGGCCGGGTATCTGGCCGATCTGGCCGCAGCGCCCTGGGCGGACCGCGTGCATCTGCATGTCTCGGATGAGGGCACCCGCGCCGATCTGGACGCGATCCTGGCGGGCTATCGCGACGGCCGGCATGTCTATACCTGTGGTCCGGACCGCTACATGGAGGCGGTGATGCAGGCTGCCGAATGTCAGGGCTGGCCCGAGGAGGCCCGGCATCTGGAGTATTTCTCGGTGCCCGAGCAGCCCGATTTTGAAAACCACCCGTTCACCCTGCGGCTGGCACGGTCAGGGCGTGACCTTGAGGTGCCCGTCGACAAAGACGCGGCGCAGGTGCTGAACGAGGCCGGCATCCATGTCGACGTGAAATGCGCCGACGGCATCTGCGGCGTCTGCAAATGCGGGCTGATTGCGGGCGAGGTCGAGCATCGCGATTTCGTCCTGTCGCGCAAACAGCGGGAATCGGCACTGATTCTGTGCCAGAGCCGCGCGGCCGAGCCGGGCGGGGTGGTCGAGATCGACCTCTGACCCCGGTCGGAAAGCGACATTTTCAGGCGAAAAAATAGGTCGCGCGGGCCATGGACGCCGCCGCGCGGCTGCTCTAACGTCGCCCCAAACCCAGTGAACCCTGACCAACAGGCGCGAGGTACAATCATGCAATATCACCGCCCCGCCAGCTTTGCCGAAGCTTCGGATCTGGCTGCCCATGCTACGGGCATCACGCGGTTTCTGGCCGGCGGCACCGACGTTCTGGTGCAACTGCGGTCCGAGATCGTGACCCCCGACACCCTGATCGACATCAAGACCATCGACGGCGTACACGCCATCACCCGCCACGCCGATGGCAGCTGGACGCTGGGCGTGGCCGTCACCGGTGCCGAGATGAGCGAACACCCCCAGTTGGGCCGAGAGTGGCCCGGTGTGGTCGAGGCAATGGACCTGATCGGCTCGACCCAGATCCAGGGCCGTGCCACGCCGGTTGGCAACTTGTGCAACGGCTCGCCCGCCGCCGACTCGGTTCCGGCCATGGTGGCCGCAGGGGTTACGGCGACGGTGACCGGCCCGAATGGCGATCGGGTCGTAGCGGTCGAGGGCATCCCGACCGGCCCCGGCAAGACCTCGCTGGCGCAGGGCGAGCTGATCTCGGCTCTGCACATCCCGGCGCGGGGCGCGAGTGGCGGCGACGCCTATCTGCGCTTCATTCCGCGCACCGAGATGGACATCGCCGTGGTCGGCGTGGGCGTGAACCTGCGCGTCGATGGCGACACGATCACCGAGGCCCGCGTTGCGCTGGGGGCCGTGGCACCCACCGTCCTGCTGGTCGAAGACTGCGCCAAAGCGATCATCGGCACCACGCTGGACGATACCGCGCTGGCGGCGCTGGCCGCCGCCGCTTCGGCCGCCTGTAAACCCATCGACGACAAGCGCGGCACGATCGAATTCCGCACCGAAGTGGCCGGCGTTCTGGCAAAACGCGCCGCGAAAATCGCCTATACCCGCGCCAAGGGAGAGACCGCATGACCAAACATCACGTCACCACCACCGTCAACGGCGACACGGTCGAATACCTGTGCGACGCGCGCGAAACCCTGCTGGACTGTCTGCGCGACAAGCTGAACCTGACCGGGGCCAAGGAGGGCTGCGGCACCGGCGATTGCGGGGCCTGCTCGGTCACGCTGGACGGGCGGCTCGTCTGTTCCTGCCTGGTGCTGGGGGTCGAGGCCGAGGGCAAGCAGATCGAAACCATCGAAGGCATGGCCGAGGGTGAAACCCTGCACCCGTTGCAGCGCAAGTTCATCGACCATGCCGCGCTGCAATGCGGGGTCTGCACACCGGGCGTTCTGGTCGCCGCCAAGGCGCTGCTGGAAAAGAACCCCGACCCGACCGAGGAAGAGGCCCGCTATTGGCTGGCCGGCAACCTGTGCCGCTGCACGGGTTATGACAAGATCATCCGCGCCGTTCTGGAGACGGCCGCCGAGCTGCGGGAGGCTTCGTAATGGCACTCGACGATCGCAAGTCGCATTTCACCTTCGTGGGCACCCGCCCGAACCGTCCCGACGGGTTGGACAAGGTCACCGGCCGCGCCCGGTTCGGGGCTGACGTGACCGCGCCGGGCATGCTGTTCGGCGCCATCCTGCGCTCGCCCCACGCCCATGCGCGGATCGTTCGGATCGACACCTCGAAGGCCGAGGCGCATCGGGACGTTAAAGCCGTGGTCACCCGCGCCGATTTTGCCGATGTCCCGTTCAAGCCCGGGCTCGAGGGCGAGTTCTGGAACGTTCTGGAAAACGTCATGGCCGGGGAAAAGGCGCTCTATGACGGGCACGCGGTGGCGGCGGTTGCGGCCAGTTCGGCGCTGGCGGCGCGGGATGCGCTCAAGCTGATCGAGGTCGAATACGAAGTGCTGCCCCACGTCACCGACGTGGACAAGGCGATGGCGCCCGGCGCTCCGGTGATCCGCGAGGGCGCGGCCGATTATTCGGTGCCCGAGGGCATGCACCCCAACGTGGTGCGCTATCACGAAAGCGGCCACGGCGATGTCGAGCCGGGCTTTGCCGAGGCCGATCTGGTGATCGAGGATCACTTCGTCACCGAGGCCACCCACCAAGGCTATATCGAACCGCACGCCTGCCTTGCCTCGCTGGGTGCTGACGGCAAGGGCGAGCTGTGGTGCTGTACCCAGGGCCACTGGATCGTGCAGAAAACCTGCGCGGCATTGCTGGGGATCGAAACCGCGCAGCTGCGCGTGACCGCATCGGAAATCGGCGGCGGGTTCGGCGGCAAGACCACCGTGTTCATCGAACCGGTGGCGCTGGCGCTGTCGCGCAAGGCCAACCGTCCGGTCAAGATCGTGATGTCCCGGTCCGAGGTTCTGCGGGCCACGGGGCCGACCGCCTCGGCCTCGATGGACGTCAAGATTGGCATGAAGAAAGACGGCACCATCACCGCCGCCCAGGGCGTGTTCCGCCTGCAGGGCGGTGCCTTTCCGGGCGCGCCGGGCGACATGACCGCGATGTGCGCCTTTGCGCCCTACAACCTGACCAACGTGCGGCAGGTGGGGTATGACGTCATGTCCAACCGCCCGAAACAGGCCGCCTATCGCGCGCCCGGCGCGCCGATGGGGGCGTTTGCGGTGGAGTCCGTCATCGACGAACTTTGCAAGAAACTGGTCCTCGACCCGATCGAGGTTCGCCTGAAGAACGCCGCGCGCGAGGGCACCAAGGCCAGCTATGGCCCCACCTATGACCGGATCGGCCTGGTCGAGACGCTCGAGGCCGCCAAGGGCCACCCGCATTATTCCGCGCCGCTGAAGCCGGGGCAGGGGCGGGGCGTCGCCTGCGGGTTCTGGTTCAACCACGGGGGCGAGACCTCGGTGTCCCTGGCCCTGTCCGAGGACGGCTCGGCGCAGCTGATGGTCGGCACGCCCGATATCGGCGGCTCGCGCGCATCGATGGCGCTGATGGCGGCCGAGGTGCTGGGCATCCCATACGAGAACATCCGCGTGACCATCGCCGACACCGCCACGCTGGGTTACAACGACGTCAGCCACGGCTCGCGCGTGACCTATGCCAGCGGTCTGGCCACGATCAAGGCGGCGCAGCACGCGGTCGAGAAACTGTGCGAACGCGCGGCGGCCAAATGGGGCATCCCCGTGGACGCGGTGAAATGGGAAAACGGCTGCGCGGTGCCGTCCGGCCCCAACGCGGGCGATTTCGACCCGCTGCCGCTGGCCGAGATCACCGCCGACATGGGGCGCACAGGTGGGCCGATCTCGGGCCATTTCGAGGCGACCCCCGAAGGCGCCGGCGTGTCCTTCGGCACCCATATCGTCGATGCCGAGGTCGATCCCGAAACCGGCAAGACCTCGATCACCCGCTACACGGTCATCCAGGACGCAGGCAAGGCGATCCACCCGGCTTATGTCGAGGGCCAGTTCCAGGGCGGCGCGGCGCAGGGCATCGGCTGGGCGCTGAACGAGGAATACATCTACGGCGAGGATGGCCGGCTGCAGAATCCGGTGTTCCTCGACTACCGTATCCCTGTGGCCAGCGACCTGCCGATGATCGACACGGTGATCGTCGAGGTGCCCAACCCGGGCCACCCGTTCGGCGTGCGTGGCGTGGGTGAAACCGGCATCGTGCCACCGCTGGCGGCCATCGCGAATGCGGTTTCGAACGCAGCGGGCGTGCGGATGCGGCGACTGCCGATGTCGCCGCCGCGCATTCTGGCTGCGCTCAAGGGCAATGGTTGAGGTCCATCTCTGGTCCGGTCTCCGGTCGCTGACCGGGGGCCAGGAAGTGGTGCAGGTTCAGGCTGCGACAACCGGCGAGCTGCTGCGCGAACTGGTGCGCCTTCATCCGCAACTGCAGGCCCCGATCGACGCGGGCGTGTCCGTTGCCGTCAATGGCAGGATCATTGCAGCGGGTCTGTCCGAACCTATTCCCGAAGGTGCCGAAGTCTATCTGATGCAGCGACTGCGGGGCGGGTAGAATTGTGAAATCGGCGGGGGAGGACCGGAAGCCCCGGTCTTGAATTCGGCGCTTCGGCCTCACCCCTGGTCCTACCGAAGTACCCCCTCGTTAAAAAAACACCATCAAACGGATCGGCAGGATTGATCCGCTATGTATTGCAATATTGGCATTAGTATTGCGGGAAGGTGTCAGATGTGTGTGATTTCCGGCCATGCGTGGTTGACGTCGGGGAAGTTGCGCCTGCAAAGATATCGAGGCGTCGTGCAGCGGAATCCGGGTAAAAACTGGAATATGGTGCTGCTGGAGAGAATTGAACTCTCGACCTCTCCCTTACCAATGGAAAGACCGAACGGAAAATTATCTTTATATTACAAATACTTAATTGAAAAGGTTGGGTGGGCTGCACGGATTTTGCACGGATCTCGTCAACCCTTTTAGGTTAGATCGAGCAAAATGCGGTGATTTTAACCGTCTGACTTTTTCGAGGTTTTCAATCAACCGACGCGAACTTGCCGCTGAAATGTGTGTAAATTTGTTCTGAAGAAGAGCAGCGATGTCCTCGGACAGGTCGCATGCGCATAAGAAGGGACAGGCTTATCGTTATTCACTCCGTCAGAGTTGCATTGCTGAGCAAACCCCGCGTACAACGATACAGGAGAACAGAAAAAAAATGGGAAGAAGCAGTGTAATGCGTCTCGGTGCACGTAAGCTATGAATAGGCTTGCCTTAGATACCAGCGAGGTAAGCCTCAACTCTATTTCACCGATGCGAGAAATGGGCGCATACGAGGCCCTTTGGACGCGACAAGGGATGTCGTGGAAGAAGATGGCCGATCTTTTCCGGAATGACAAAACGGCGCTCCCGTCTGACTTTGTTCCCCGTGCCGAAGCAGACGATATGGCGCGCCGAGTTATGAGTATGCTCAAGGATCGTGGCGTAAACCCGTTCGGAGTACGGATTCATCACGCGGGAGAGTATCCGCTAAAACTGCGAGATGCTCGAAATCCAGTAGAAATGCTTTATTATCAAGGCACCTGGGAGCTTTCAGAAAAGCCTGGATTTTGCGTCGTTGGAAGCCGAAAAGCTTCCGAAAACGGCCAAAAAAGAGCCGCACGTTTGGCAAGAGAATTGGTCAAGAGAGACTATGCCGTGGTATCGGGTCTCGCAACCGGTATTGATCAAGCTGCGCACAGTGCAGCGATCGAAGCGGGGGGTACTACTATCGGCGTGATAGGCACACCTCTTGGAGAGTATTATCCTAAGGAAAATAGAGCTCTTCAAGATCGTATTGCCAGAGAGCATCTGCTTATTTCACAGGTACCAGTTGTACGATACTCGGAAGAGCCTTTCCGCAACAAGAGGCAGTACTTCCCGGAACGAAACGCCACTATGTCTGCCTTGACTATTGGAACAATCATTGTCGAGGCAGGGGAAACTTCGGGTACGCTGACACAAGCTAGGGCGGCGTTACATCAAGGGCGCAAACTATTCATTCTGGAAAGCTGCTTCCAACGAGAAGACATTAACTGGCCCGCCAGATTTGAAGCACAAGGCGCCATCCGCGTCAAAACGCCAGACGACATATGGAACGCAATTGACTAACCCACCTATTCGTCTTTCAGAAATCGATGACGCAACAAGAGACGCTCATTCTCGTATTCGTATAGGCGACAGGTGTCTCTATTTGCGAGAAAAGACTTCGGGTCGAAACTACGATTTCAGTGATACTAACAACCTTATTTCCAATTTGAAAAAGCCGGTTACTAGCAGCCCGGCCGTCAAGCAGTACAAGGAGCGAGCGATTATTCAGTGTGCTGCAGAATTTCGTGGTTCGCTGAATCCAGAATGGCTGGATGAGGCCACGCTTGTCCCAGTGCCGCCATCCAAGGACGTTGCAGATCCTGCTTACGACGATCGTATGGAGAGAATCTGCCGGTTGATTAGGCAGGGACAAGATGTGCGCAACCTCGTCGTGCAAACTGGGTCGATGGTGGCAAATCACGCACGCGGTGCAGGCGCGCGTGTCACAGTGGAAGAGCTGTCTTCTGCATATTCGATAGCCGAAGAACTAACGAACCCAGCGCCCAAACAAATTGGAGTGGTTGACGACATGCTGACGACCGGAACGCATTTCCGAGCAATGCACGAAGTTTTGTCAAAGCGATTCCCGGGCGTGCCCATAATAGGCTTATTCGTAGCTAGACGAATATTCCCTGACTGATCTTATCGCTGATAGAAATCAAATCTCAAAATCATCGGAAATACCTCCGAAGCCAAAAGGGTCTTTGGGGTCAAAGTCTGGAAGTTGTTCAACTGGGACATTGTACGGGTTGGTTAGTTGTGCATGCGTTGTGCGTCCACAAACTAGAGCCCCTTTAACTTTTAAAGATTTTTCGCGAAGTCTTGCAGCACAGGCTTGAAGGTGGCCACCGCTGGTGAGAACATCATCGATCAAGATTCGGTCGGCTCCCGCTGCCCCTTTTTGTTCGAAGGTCAAATTAGGATACAAGTCGTAAGCTAGGCGAGAACCACCTTTGCTCGAGGGAGTTTTTTGCTCTTTCCAGCGAAGCTCGTCATAGGCTTGAACGTTACCACCGACCGCCTCCGCGACTTGGGCGGCTAGTTCAAAAGTTCGAAACCCTTCACCATCGAACACTGCCGAAGAATTGGGAACCGGAACTAAGACAACTTCCTCTTCAGGATGATCCAGACTGCTTCGTATGAAGTTTGCAGCCCATGCCGACCAAAGAGCACAACCTTGCTCGGGTGTGTCGGGGCCAATTGTGTAGGTGCGCCCTTTGTACGTCAGCCGTTTTGAGTATCCGCCGGGCGGGCGCCCTTTGACAGATTTCACGATTTGTATAGCGGTGTAGTCTCTGTCTCGCATTTTTTCGACTTCGTCAGTCAAGTACTGCGCCATAGCTTTGACATGCAGGACCATCGATTTTCTTTTCCAATCAATAAAGTATGTTCATCGCGAGAGTTATCGCTCTTCATGCGAGACTGAAAGATCTAATTCGCAAACACTTTTTTGAAGCTGACACCCAATAAGGCCTACCCCTTTTTTGGGCGCTTTGCTTTGCATCGGATCCACAATTCATTGATTCTGTATAATAAACAGTACGTATTTCACGAGTGAAATGTGCACGGATTTTGCACGCATTTTCCGTGCAGTTTCGCGCACTTCACCGCGCTTTTATGCGTTTCACAAAATACGGTGAAAGCGGATTTTCGGAAAAACCGGGATCAGGGGGAAAGCCAAAGTCCTTGTTTTGTAAGGGATTTTTGGGTGAGTTTTGGGGTTTGGATGGTGCTGCTGGAGAGAATTGAACTCTCGACCTCTCCCTTACCAAGGGAGTGCTCTACCTCTGAGCTACAGCAGCGCTGTGGGCGGGTGATTAGACTCAAACGAAACGGGGCGCAAGGGTCTCTGGACGGTTTTTTTCGCCTCCTGTAGAGAAAGATCATGGCAGAGAAAAAATCACCCAAAAAACACGGACAATCCGGATCCGCGCGCGAAGATCGGCTCAAGGCTGCCCTCAAGGCAAACCTGGCGCGGCGCAAGGCGCAGGCCAAGGCGCGCAGCGCACAGGATGACCGGCTGGGACAGCACAAGGACTAAGAGCAGATGGATTCGATTCTGGTAACGGGCAACGGGCCGCTTCACGGCCAAATTCCGATCGCGGGGGCCAAGAATGCCTGTCTGACGCTGATGCCGGCCACGTTGCTCAGCGAAGATCCGCTGACGCTGACCAACGCGCCGCGTCTGAGTGACATCAAGACCATGACCGCGCTGCTGCAGTCGCTGGGGGCCGAGGTGTCGGCCCTGCAGGACGGGCAGGTTCTGGCGATGTCCAGCCATGATCTGACCAGTCACACGGCCGATTACGAGATCGTGCGCAAAATGCGGGCCTCGAACCTTGTTCTGGGGCCGCTATTGGCGCGTTTCGGGCAGGCCGTGGTGTCGCTGCCGGGCGGCTGTGCCATCGGGGCGCGGCCGATGGACCTGCATGTCGAGGGGCTGGAAGCACTGGGTGCCGAAATCGAGTTGAAGGACGGCTACCTGCACGCCAAGGCGCCAGGTGGATTGAAGGGCGCCGTGCATGAAATGCGCTTTGCCTCAGTGGGTGCCACCGAGAACATCGTCATGGCCGCGACGCTGGCCAAGGGCACCACGGTTCTGAAAAACGCCGCACGCGAGCCCGAGATCGTGGATCTGATTCAATGCCTGCGCAGCATGGGCGCGCAGATTGACGGCGAGGGCACCTCGACCATTGAGATCCAGGGTGTCGACCGCCTGCACGGGGCCACGCACCAGGTGGTCACCGATCGGATCGAGCTGGGTACCTACATGCTGGCCCCCGCCGTTTGCGGCGGTGAGGTCGAACTGCTGGGCGGCCGCCTGTCACTGGTCGAATCCTTCGTCGAGAAGCTGACGGCCGCCGGGGTGGATGTCGCCGAGACGAAACAGGGTCTGAAGGTCTCTCGCAGGAATGGCCGGGTGCGCGCCGTGGACGTGGTGACCGAGCCGTTCCCGGGCTTTCCTACCGATCTGCAGGCGCAAATGATGGCGCTGATGTGCACGGCCGAGGGAACCTCGGTGCTGGAGGAGCGGATTTTCGAGAACCGCTTCATGCACGCCCCTGAACTGGTGCGCATGGGCGCGCAGATCGAGGTGCATGGCGGCACCGCGACGGTGACCGGGGTCGAGCGTCTTAAGGGTGCGCCAGTCATGGCCACCGATCTGCGGGCCTCGGTCTCGCTGATCCTGGCCGGGTTGGCGGCCGAGGGCGAAACAACCGTCAGCCGGGTCTATCATCTGGACCGCGGATATGAGCATGTGGTCCGCAAGCTGGAAGGCGTGGGCGCGAAAATAGAACGGATCAAGGGCTGATGGCAGACGCAACATTCGAAGACGGGCGCGAGGCGCCGCTGAACCTTGGCGCATTGGATGCCGAGGACCTCAAGGTGATCGCAACGCTGACGCAGGATGCGGTTTTTCCGGTCAGCGAAATGACCTGGCAACCAACCCGCCGCCGCTTTGCCTTGCTGCTCAACCGGTTCCGGTGGGAGGACAAGGAAGCAGCCGAGCGCCGTGGTCGGGAATTCGAGCGGGTGCAGTCGCTGCTGGTATTCGACTCGGTCCTGTCGGTGTCCAGCCAAGGGGTTGATCGATCCGACAAGGACCTGATCCTCTCGGTTCTTGATATCGAGTTCCACCCTTCGGAAGATGGCACGGGCGACGTGCTGCTTGTGCTGGCCGGAGATGGCGCGATCCGTTTGACGGTGGAAGCTGTAGAGGCAAAGCTCAAAGATGTGACCCGCCCCTATCGTGCGCCTTCGGGCAAGGCCCCTCGGCACCCGGACTGACATGCAGAACAAGCGTGGCATTTCGCAGGCGCTGTCTCCGGGGCAGGCCGGCGTGTCGCTGCGCCGGGCCACCGTGTTCGACGTGTTTGGGGTGAGTCAGGTTCTGGTCCGCTCCATCACCCGACTGTGTGAGGCCGACCACGGAAATCAGCCAGACAAGATCGCAGCGTGGACTGCCAACAAGGACCCGCAGACCGTTCGCAACTGGATCACGTCGGGCGCCCAGATCTGGCTGGCCGAGCGGAACGGGCATGTGGCCGCCGTCGGTGGGCTGCGCGCACCGGCCGAGATTTCGCTGCTTTATGTCGATCCTGACCACGCAGGGCAGAGAGTCGGTGCCGCGCTGCTGTCCCGGCTCGAGTCTGAACTGGCCCTGTCCGGGGCCACCACTGTTCATTTGATGTCAACCAAGACCGCGCTGGGCTTCTATCGCCGGAACGGTTGGGTCACGGCGGGGGAGCCCGCGGACTGGAACGGCATTCCCCAATTTCCCCTGCGCAAATCGCTGCACCCCTCGGGCTGAGGGTTGAGGCCCGCCCCGGCGGGCGATAAGACCCGTTCAAACGCCCCGGAGTACGCAAATGCCCGTTTTCCTCGACACGACATCCGCCGATTTCGAAACCGGTTTCCAAGCCCTTCTGTCCGCCAAACGCGAAGACAGCCCCGATGTCGACGCCGTCGTGGCGCAGATCATCGCCGATGTGCGGTCGCGTGGCGATGCCGCCGTGATCGAGCTGACCGCGAAATTCGACCGGCTGGAGCTGTCGCCGGACACGCTGGCCTTCAGCGCCGCCGAGGTGACGCAGGCCATCGCGACCGTCAGCGACGATGACCGCGCGGCGCTGGAACTGGCCGCCGCGCGCATCCGCGCCTATCACGAGCGCCAGATGCCGCAGGATCAGGAATGGACCGACGAGGCGGGCGCGACCTTGGGCTGGCGCTGGTCGGCGGTCTCTGCCGCGGGGCTTTACGTGCCGGGCGGGTTGGCCTCCTATCCGTCCTCGGTGCTGATGAATGCCATTCCCGCAAAGGTGGCCGGGGTCGAGCGGCTGGCCATCGCGGTGCCCACGCCGGACGGGCAGGTCAACCCGCTGGTGCTGCTGGCCGCGCGCCTGTCTGGCGTCGACGAGATCTATCGCATCGGCGGCGCTCAGGCGATTGCCGCTCTGGCCTATGGCACCGACACGATCGCGCCGGTGGACAAGATCACTGGACCGGGCAACGCCTTCGTGGCGGCGGCCAAAAGGCGGGTGTTCGGCAAGGTGGGCATCGACATGATCGCCGGCCCCTCCGAGATCCTGGTGATCGCGGACAAGGACAACGACCCCGACTGGATCGCGCTGGACCTGCTCAGCCAGGCCGAGCATGACGAAAGCGCCCAGTCGATCCTGATCACCAATGATGCCGGTTTCGGCCGCGCGGTGGCCGAGGCGGTGGAAAAACGGCTGGAGACGCTCGAACGACGCGCGATCGCCGGGGCCAGCTGGCGCGACTATGGTGCGGTGATCACCGTGCGCGACTTGAACGAGGCCGCCGCGCTGTCGAACCGCATCGCTCCTGAACACCTGGAACTGTGCGTGGCCGATCCGGCGGCGCTGAGCCGCAAGACCATCCACGCCGGCGCTATTTTCCTGGGTCAGTACACGCCCGAGGCCATCGGCGACTATGTCGGCGGGCCGAACCATGTGCTGCCCACCGCACGCTCGGCCCGGTTTTCGTCGGGGCTCAGCGTGATGGATTTCCTCAAACGCACCACGCTCAGCCACATGACCCCCGAGGCCCTCCGTGCTATCGGGCCGGCGGCCGAGCAACTGGCGCGGTCGGAAAGCCTGGAGGCGCACGGGTTATCCGTGGGCGCGCGGCTCAAGCGGCTGAACGGTTGACGGCCATCTGACCTTGCGTCCGGCCCGTTTCCCGCGTTGTCCCTCGGGCATAGGTGCGCTAGGTCTGGCCTGACCTGAACGGAAGTCGATGACCATGACCCGCATTTCGCATATCGAACTGGACGATCGAAACCTGCCACCGCCCACGCCCGAGATCGAGCAGGAGCGCAAGGTTGCGATCTATGACCTGCTCGAGGAAAACTCGTTTGCCCTGCCCAAACGTGACGACCGGCTGGTGCCCGACGGCCCCTATCATGTGCAACTGTCGATCCGCGACAAGCGGCTGGTGTTCGACGTCACCACCGAAGACAGTCAGAAAGCCGCCGAGTTCCACCTGTCACTGGGTCCGTTCCGGCAGGTGGTCAAGGACTACTTCCAGATCTGCGAAAGCTATTTCGATGCGGTCAAGACCCTGCCGCCCAGCCAGATCGAAACCATCGATATGGCCCGGCGCGGCATCCATAACGAAGGCAGCCGGGTTCTGCAGGAACGGCTCGAGGGCAAGGCCGAGATCGACACAGACACCGCCCGCCGCCTGTTCACGCTGATCTGCGTGCTTCATTTCGGAGGCTGACGGGTGAAGCCTCTGCCGCATTCGGTCCTGTTCTGCTGCGACCACAACGCGGTGCGCTCGCCCATGGCCGAAGGCATCATGAAGAAATTCTACGGCACGGGCACATATGTGCAGTCGGCCGGGGTACACAACGACCTGGAAATCGACGGGTTCAGCATCGCCGTCTGCCAAGAGATCGACGTGGAACTGTCACGCCACCGGTCGCGGTCGTTCGACGAGATGCAGGAATGGGGGGATGACCTGGGATCATTCGACCTGATCGTGGCCCTGTCGCCTGCCAGCCAGCGCAAAGCGCTGGAGCTGACGCGGGTTTTTCACCTCGATGTCGATTATTGGCCAATAATGGACCCTACCGGACTGGGCGAGACGCGCGAGGAAAAGCTACACCACTATCGCCAGACCCGCGATCAGATCATCAAACACCTGAAGGATCGTTGGGGGGAACCTACGGAGATCGCATGACCCAGACCGTACAAGCCTATTTCGATGCCTTCAACGCCGGGGATGTCACCGGCATGCTGGCCTGCCTGTCCGATGACGTGGCCCATCACGTGAACGAAGGCAAGATCCGCGTAGGCAAAGAGAAATTCGCCGAATTCTGCGCGCATATGAACCGCTGCTATCGCGAGACCCTGACCGACATGGTGATCTTCGAGGCCCAGGGCAGCACCCGCGCGGCCGCTGAATACATCGTTAACGGCACCTATCTGGAAACCGATGCCGGCCTGCCCGCGGCCTCGGGCCAGTCCTACCGCCTGCCCGCCGGGTCGTTCTTTGACCTCAAGGACGGCAAGATCACCCGCGTGACCACCTATTACAATCTTGCTGACTGGGTGAAACAGGTGTCGGGTGGCTGAGGTCACGAAGGTCCGCGCGCTGACGGGGCCGGCGCTCGAGGCGGCGCTGGACGACGTGGCGCGCCTACGCATCGCGGTGTTCCGGGACTGGCCCTATCTCTATGACGGCGATCTGGACTACGAGCGCGAATACCTGCAATCCTACCGCGACAGCGACCAGGCGATCGTCGTCGGCGCCTTTGACGGCGACCGGCTGGTCGGAGCCGCGACCGGCGCGCCGCTGGCTGACCATGCCGAGGATTTCGCTGCCGCTTTCGACGGCACCGGGCTGGACCTTTCGCAGATCTTCTATTGCGCCGAATCCGTACTGCTGCCCGCCTATCGGGGGCAGGGCGTCGGACATGCGTTCTTTGACCTGCGCGAGGGTCACGCGAGGGACTTGGGCTTTGCCAAATGTGCCTTTTGCGGCGTGCAGCGTCCGGGCGACCACCCGATGCAGCCGGCCGACTATCGGCCGCTCGACCCGTTCTGGCGCGCGCGGGGCTATGCGCCCCTGCCCGGCGTGATCGCCCGATTTTCGTGGAAGGACCTGGGCGAGGACTCGGAAACCCTCAAACCGTTGCAGTTCTGGATCAGGGATTTGTGAACCCGCCGCAACGCGTTGTGTGTGCCCGCTGGCACGCGCGCCGACAGCCGTTCGTCTAGCCGCGACAATCTTCGAGGATCCGTCGATAGAACGCTCCTCGTGCTCCAGCGCCCAATGGTCCTGCGACACATTCCCGATCCAGGTTCAATTCTCCCACGGGCACGATTTGCCGCGCGATTTCGGGCGGTGTCGTTTCGTCAGACGTTCCCGTCCTCCAATCGTGAAATGCGGAGGAGTATCGAACGACCGCTCCGCTCGCTGGCAAGTCAAGCAACCCACCTTCGGCAAAGAACGTCAGTCCGTCTCCCATTTCTTCCCCGATGAGTTTGAGCCTGTCACCCAAGCGATGCTTGAGGATGGCGACAAACACGATCGCGGCGGAGAACGTGAATTTATCGACAAGTACGACGACCCGCTGACTTGCGCTTTGCGCGATTGCGTCGATCAAAGGCATCGTCAGAAGAAAATCACCGCCGGTGTTTCCGCGAACGTCAAAAAAGAGTGTTTTGTCAGAGCAAGCGCGCACGCGATCCGCTGCCTCGGATATGGCTTTGCGCAGCGCATCTTTGCCTGGGTCAAAGAAGCTCGGCAGTTGAATTGAAAGCCCAAGTGCCTGCCAATCCTCAATCTCCACAAAGCTCTCGGGTTCCCATGCTGGATCGGCTTTGCCGTGCTCGTTTCTCGGGTAGAGCGTCGACGCAGGAACGGTGTTTCCATTTGCTACTTTCAGATTGGTTGTCTGCCCGTTTTCGTCCTGCACGTGATACTCGGTCATACCGTCGTCGGACGAAAATCCCAGCCGTTCCAACGCGTGCGGCCAAGCCAGGATAATCGGACCGATGACCCGCTTCCTCTGGCGCGTTCCCGCCAGAAATTTGTCCGCCGCGGCCTCGATTTCGCTTACAGCTGCGCCATTGACTGCCAGCAGCTTGCCTTGTGGGGCGATCACCCTTGATGCCGATCCAAGGACTTGGACGGAACGCCCCACGCTCACGAACCGCAGAGGCAACACCGAGATGGCATCATTTGGGATCAGCCTTGTGTGCCCGTTGTTGGGAAGTGCCACAAGGCGCATCGCCGACAGCAGAAATGCCTCGACCGAGCCCTCAAGTGCGTATCGCCGACTGTCGCTGACACAGCTGTCTATCGCCGCCCTTTCGATCCGCCAAAAGCTGGGGTCGTTTGGCAGGACAGTCTCCAGAATGAGCTCCAGGTCATCGATCAGCGACATGGGTCACAGTGCGCATGGCCGATCGGCAATGTCCAGATTGGGTGCGGGTCCGGCGCTCTCCCGGCCCGGACCCTCGCTTTGCAAGGCTATGCATCGAACCAAAAGTTTCTGTTGCAGGGCGCAGCCCGATTGGCCTGTACACCGGTCAACAACGGCTATTTACTTCTTCGCAAGAACAGCATTGGAACACGCATCATGAAAATCGCCACCGCCGCCTACAATCTCGACTGGCTGGACAGCTGGGCGCAGTACGAAGACAAGCTGGACGCTTGGGTTTCGCAGGCCGCAGGGCAGGGGGCTGAACTGCTGGTGTTTCCCGAGTACGGCGCGATGGAGCTTTCGACGCTGGCCGGGGCCGAGGTTGCGGGGGATCTCGAACGCTCGATCCAGGCGGTATCCGAGCGGATGGAAGATGTACAAATCCTGCATCGACGCCTCTCGGCCGAATACAATGTGTACATTCTGGGTGCGTCCGCCCCGGTTCGGGCCGGCCCAGGCCGCCCGGTGAACCGCGCCGAATTCTACGCCCCCTCAGGCGCGCAGGATCATCAGGACAAGCAGATCATGACCCGGTTCGAGCGCGAAGATTGGGACATCGCGCCGGGCGGACCGTCGAAGATCTTCGAGACGGCGCTGGGCCGGATCGGCGTTCTGATCTGCTATGACAGCGAGTTTCCTCTGCTGGGCCGCGCCCTGTCAGAGGCCGACGTGATCCTTGTGCCGTCCTGCACCGAGGCCCTGTCGGGCTATTGGCGGGTCCGTATCGGCGCGATGGCGCGTGCATTGGAGAATCAATGCGTTACGGTCATGGCGTCGCTGGTGGGTAACAATGAATGGTCTCAGTCCGTAGACGCAAACACTGGGACCGGAGGCGTTTTCGGCCCGCCGGACAAGGGCTTTCCACAAACCGGCGTGCTGTCGGAAGGCGTGCTCAACCAGCCCGGCTGGACCTACGCAGACGTCGATCTGTCGGCGATCGCCGAGGTTCGGGCGGATGGCCATGTCCTGAACCGATCCCACTGGAACGAGCAGACGCCCCGAGTCGAATCGGTCACAATGTCGCGCCTTTAAGTGATTCCACCCTTGAAATAAGGCCGAAATAGGCTCATTTAAGCGCCACCTGCGGATTCTGCAGGGCAACGCAAAGATGGAGACAACATGGCCAAGGAAGATACGCTCGAATTTCCCGGTGTCGTGAAGGAACTCCTGCCTAATGCGACGTTTCGGGTCGAGCTGGAAAACGGCCATGAGATCATCGCACATACGGCAGGCAAGATGCGCAAAAACCGCATCCGTGTTCTGGCCGGCGACAAGGTTCAGGTCGAGATGACCCCCTATGATCTGACCAAGGGTCGGATCAACTACCGCTTCAAGTAACGCCTGCCGCAATGGCGTTCATTCTAGGATCGGGCAGCCCCAGACGGCTGGACCTGCTGGCTCAGCTTGGCGTGCAGCCCGACGCCATTTCTGCCCCCGACATCGACGAAGACCCCCAAAGGGGCGAGCTTCCGCTGCCGTATTGCGCGCGCATCACCCGCGAGAAGGTGCATGCCGTGAAGGCGGCCCCGGACGATATCGTCCTGTGCGCCGACACGACGGTTGCGCTGGGTCGACGCATATTGGGCAAGCCCGAAGATGCGGGACAGGCAGCCGAATTTCTGCATGCCCTTTCAGGACGTCGCCACCGTGTGATCACCTCGGTCGCGGTGCGTCGCGGCGATCGGGTATTGCAGCGTGACGTCGTCAGCCAGGTCAAGGTCAAGCGTCTTTCGGACGTGGAAATCAACGCCTATCTCGCTACCGACGATTGGCAGGGCAAAGCCGGTGCCTATGCCATCCAAGGGCCCGCGGGCGCCTTCATTCCTTGGATCTCGGGCTCGTTCACCGGTATCGTCGGGCTGCCTTTGTCTGAAACCGCAGGACTGTTGCAAGGCATCGGTTACCCCCTGTATTGCGAGGCATCATGAAAGGTCGAACGATCATTCTGGATCACATTCAAGGCCGCGAAGCCGCGGCCCTGATGGTGGATGGCAAACTGGATGATTTCCTGATCGCTGCCGATGCGCCTGCCCCGGGTACGATCTACCGGGCCCGGGCCGAGCGGGCGATCAAAGGGCAGGGCGGGATGTTCCTGACAACGCCGGATGGTCCGGCTTTCCTTCGGCAGGTCAAGGGACTGGCGCCGGGTGAGATGCTGTTGGTGCAGGTCACGGGCTATGCCGAACCGGGCAAAGCCCTGCCGGTGACGAACCGCATCCTGTTCAAAAGCCGCTATGCCATCGTCACGCCGGACGCGCCCGGGCTGAACATCTCCCGCTCGATCCGCGATGATGAGGAGCGCGACCGGCTGCTGGTGATCGCGCATGAGCAGATGGACGGCAGCCCCTTCGGTCTGATCCTGCGCTCCGGTTGCCAGGGCGCGGATGCCGATGAGATCGCCGAAGACATCGCCGCCATGCGAGCGCTGGCCGAGCAGGTCGTGAACGACACCGGAAACGCGCCGGAAACGCTGTCCGAGGGCGACGGACCGCATGTCCTCGCCTGGCGCGAATGGGTGGAGCCGGCCGAGGTCTCGACCCAGGCGGGCGGTTTCGCGGACCATGGCGTGCTCGAGGCGCTGGACGCCGCACGTGGCGCATCCCATCCTTTGGCGGGTGGGGCGCATATGTATGTCGAACTAACCCGGGCTTTGGTGGCCGTGGATGTGAACACCGGTTCGGATGGCTCGCTGGCTGCGGGGACAAAGGCCAATTTCGCCTGCGCCAAGGAACTGCCGCGCGCCCTTCGCGTGCGCGGGCTGGGCGGGCAGATCACGCTGGACCTTGCGCCAATGCCCAAAAAGGACCGGCGCGGGTTCGAATCCGCACTCCGCGCTGCCTTCAGGGCTGACAGCGAAGAAACGATCCTTGCCGGCTGGACGCCGCTGGGCCACTACGAGTTGCAACGTAAACGCGGCCGCATCCCTTTGTCGGAGGTCCTGAGATGAGCTGCCCGATCTGCGGAGAAGATTCGGTCAAACAGTTTCGTCCGTTTTGTTCGAAACGCTGCGCCGATATCGATCTGGCCAAGTGGCTGAACGGCTCCTATGCGGTTCCGTCGCAGCGCGAGGATGACCTTGATGATGAGATTCAGGATGCCGTCGAAATCAAGGATCGCCCGCACTGAAAAAATCTGAAAAAGCCTCTGGACACCGCGTTTGGCAAGTCATAGAAGGCCTGCACCCAACGGCAAACGCCGTTCCCGTGCCCGGGTAGCTCAGGGGTAGAGCAGTGGATTGAAAATCCTCGTGTCGGTGGTTCGATTCCGCCCCCGGGCACCATTCCCAACAGGTAAGCTACTGTTTCCCTTCAGCTTTAACTGGAGCTGGCCAAGGGCGAAGTACATACTGGAGAACAAAACCGTCCCATTCTCATTTGTGAAAGCAGGGGTTTTCTACTTCACACGACGGGTCCCGAAAGACCTCGATCACCACAATACCACCGGAAAAACATAATTCTCGCTACGGACAAGATCAGCGGCGGTCGCAAAGTCCCGAGCGCAAAGAGCTTCTCAGCAACTCGATGAACACTGGTACCACCTACGCATCCAAAACGTAGACCTACCGGGCAAGCATCTCCTGAGGATGGGAACTGCCGCCGAGCTTGGGTCTTCGATGTCATGCACTGATCAAGCCACCGCTGACGCTGTAAAGCTCTCAGAAGCCATATCAGTATATCTGCAATTTCAAAGATTTAGTGGCTGGGGTGGTAGGATTCGAACCTACGATACACGGTACCAAAAACCGCTGCCTTACCACTTGGCTACACCCCAACGGTGAGCGGCTATCTACGATTGTTGGTGACGGTGTTCAAGTGCTTTCCCGCAAAAAATCGAAACACGTGAAAATTTTTTTGCGGGCGATCTATTTGGTCTCCAACAGCACCGCTCCGGTTCGGTTTCCGGCCTCGACCGCGCGGTGTGCGGCGGCGCATTCTTCCATCAAGTAGACCTTTTGGATCGGGCAGTTCAGCGCGCCATCGGTCAGCGCTTGGTGCAGGTTCGCGACCGCTTCGTTGCGCAGTTCGGCCGGCAGCAGATACACCAGAACCATTTCCAACGTCACCGATTTGAACATGAGCGGGTAAAACGGAAGCGTCGGCGTCATATTCTGGGCCGAGCCATACGCATTGATTCTTCCGCTTTCGGCGATAACTGCAACGTTGGTTTCGACGTTTTGGCCAAACTCCACATCGACGATGCGATCGACCGGAAGCCCTTGATTGGCGTCCAGGATCTGTGTGGGCAAATCGGGCGCCGTGTAATCCAGTACCGCATCGGCTCCGGCCTTTGTCACACGTTCGAAGTTGCGTGGACCGGCTGTTGCCATCACCTTTGCTCCGCCCCATTTGGCCAACTGGACGGCAAGGAATCCGACCGTTCCTGCACCGCCGTGAACAAGCAGGGTTTTACCCGATACCGGGCCTCCGGAAAACACGGTGTGGCTGGCGGTCAGGCCGGGAATGCCGAGGACGGCACCGGTTTGCAGCGCGACCGTGTCGGGCATGTGAACAGCCTGTTCCGAGGGCAGGGTGATTTGGGTTGCGGCCGTCCCGAACGCACGACCCCACTGGCCGTTCCAGATCCAGACCCTTTGACCCACCCGCGAGTCCGGAACCCCAGGCCCGACAGCCGAGATGACACCTGATCCGTCGCTGTGCGGCACAATCACCGGGAAAGGCGGTTTGGTGATCCCGGGCCGTGCCCCCGCACGTGCCTTCACGTCCGAAGGGTTCACTCCGGAATAGGCCAGCGCAACGGTCACTTCGCCCGGGCCCGGGGGTGTATCCGGTAGTTCTTGAATGGACAGAACATCGGCGGCGGGCCCAAATGTCTGGTAGGTGACGGCTTTCATGGCGGCTCCGGTTTGTCGCGTCGTGACGTTCACCCTATCGTCGCGGGCCAGGAATGCTAGCCTGTCAAAAAACCATGGGAGATCAGAGTATGAAGGCGTTGCGTACACCGGACGAAAGGTTCCAAAATTTGCCCGACTATGATTTCGCACCCAACTACCTTGAGGTGGATGATACTGAAGGCGGCGCGTTGCGGGTCCACTATCTGGACGAGGGGCCGCGCGCGGCAGCGCCAGTACTGATGATGCACGGCGAGCCCAGTTGGTCTTATCTGTACCGTCACATGATCCCGCCAGTCGCTGCCGCGGGTCACCGGGTCATCGCTTCGGACCTTGTGGGTTTCGGCAGATCCGACAAACCCGTCGACCGCGACGACTATACCTATGCACGGCATGTCTTCTGGATGGGTGAGGTTCTGCGTCAACTCGATCTGCGGGACATCACCCTGGTCTGTCAGGACTGGGGCGGATTGATCGGGTTGCGCCTGTGGGCCGAGATGCCAGACAGGTTCGCCCGGGTCGTTGTTGCCAACACGGCCTTGCCAACCGGGGACCAGCCCTTGGGCGAGGCGTTTGCCGCCTGGCGACAGTTCAGCCAGGAGGTGCCGGATTTCCGCGCCGGGCGCATCGTCTACGGTGGAACGGTTTCAAAGCTGACCGAGGCCGAGGTCGCCGCCTATGATGCGCCGTTCCCTGACGATCGTTACAAGGCCGGGGCGCGACAGTTTCCGATGTTGGTGCCTGACCGCCCCGACGATCCCGAGTCTGAACCGAACCGACAGGCTTGGAACGTTATCCGCGGTCTGCAAACTCCTGTCCTGACGGCTTTTGGCGCTGAGGACAGGGTCATGGCCGGGGTGAACGGGGTTTTTCAGAAACTTTGCCCTGGTGCGGCGGGACAGAACCATGTTGTGCTGCCGAAAGCCGGTCACTTCCTTCAGGAGGACGTGCCCCAGGAACTTGCGGAAACGGTTCTTGCCTTCATCCGTGAGACGGCCTGAGCAGGGGTCTCATTCCCGGATTTCGTCGGGCTCCACGCCCCAAAGATTGCTTTTGAGGGTCCAGCCGCGATAGCCACCGGCCGAAATGCGGCACCAATCCACCGTGCAGGTACCCAAGCGGGCCACGACGCCTGTTTCGAAATGAGCGTTGACCGGGGATTTGGGATCGGGGCTGGCGTAGACCGGCAGCATGTCCGATTCAATCAGAACCGTGCGGACACCTGACAACAGAGCGTAGTGGACCCATCCGCCGGCCCCGTCGCGATCCTGAACCTTGCGCCAGTTGCCATATTCGGCCGTCACCTGAAGTGGCATGCCGCGTCGCTTGAACACCCAGTCAACACGATGAGTCAGCGAAGGACCGCGGCGTACGTTCGCCTCGGCCGCCTTCATCGACACGTAGCGCGGCAAAGGCAGGTTCGTCACCTGCCCGCGTTTTTCCTGCGCGTGCGCGATTGCGCCTGTCAGGAACAGAAGCGTGATTAGAAATGCCAGAACTGGGCGTTTCGCCCTCAAGAAAGCACTCACTGCCTGCCCGCTGATTTGCCTGTCTGCCGTGTTTCAAAAAAGGTTGGAGCGATGCCCATGGGGTTCTTGTGCCCCGGCTGATCCTGCGCCACGATGCCATGACGCGCATCGGAATGCAAAGCGGTAGGAGGGCTGAAGTGCCAAGAGAACGTCTGAGTGTTGTTGTAACGCGACGGTTGCCCGAAGTGGTCGAGACACGTTTGAGCGAGTTGTTCGACGTCCGTTTGCGGGACACCGACACACCGATGACGCGCGACGAGTTGGTCGAGGCGGTCAAACAGGCCGATGTGCTGGTTCCAACGATCACGGACACGATCGACGCGGGTGTTTTGGGCCAAGCCGGAGAGCGGCTGAGGCTGATTGCGAATTATGGCGCCGGTGTCGACCATATCGATGTCGCGACGGCCCGTCAGCGCGGCATCCTGGTCTCGAACACGCCGGGTGTTCTGACCGACGATACCGCCGACATGACGATGGCGCTGATCCTTGCCGTAACCCGTCGGATTCCCGAGGGTCTGTCGGTTATGCAAAAGGGGGACTGGACCGGCTGGGCGCCGACGGCATTCCTTGGCGGGCGGATAGGAGGCCGGCGTCTGGGCATTCTGGGTATGGGGCGGATCGGACAGGCCGTCGCGCGCCGCGCCCGGGCCTTCGGAATGCAGGTCCACTACCACAACCGCCGCCGGTTGCGTCCCGAAATAGAACAGGATCTTGAGGCGACCTATTGGGAAAGCCTCGATCAGATGGTGGCGCGTATGGACGTGATCTCGATCAACTGCCCATCAACGCCGTCGTCATTTCATCTGATGAACGCGCGACGTCTAAAGCTGATGAAGCCGACGGCGGTCATCGTGAACACGTCGCGGGGCGAGGTGTTGGACGAAAACGCGTTGACGCGGATGATCCGGGCGGGCGAGATCGCCGGTGCCGGGCTGGACGTCTACGAGCACGGAACCGACGTGAATCCCCGACTTCGGCAGCTGCCGAATGTCGTGCTGCTGCCGCATATGGGGTCGGCGACGCTCGAGGGTCGCATCGAGATGGGCGAAAAGGTCATCATCAATATCAAGACGTTTGAAGACGGGCACCGGCCGCCTGATCAGGTCGTTCCCGCGATGCTGTAAGAACACGCCAAGGCATACGGGCTCCTGCTGTTTGCAAGGCAGAGCTTTGCCGTCTTTGGCGGTCGTCCCCGCACATGGTTGCGGGGCAGTACGGTGCCGTGCACTGTCAGAATCAGTATTTGGATAAGGAGGTTTATTATGTGCTCCAATTGGTTCCCTACTGTTGTGGCCTGCGCGCTGACCCTGGCGAGCCCAGTGTTTGCCCAGCAAACCGCCGATGAGGTCGCGCCCGAGGGTGCATCCGACGGCCAGGTTCAGGCCTTGACCGACGAGGTGATCGCCGCGCTGAAGGCCAAGGCCGACGGTGTGCCCGTCAAAGCTAAAACCTGGATGGTTGCGGCGGCCAACCCGCTTGCCGTCGAGGCGGGTGCCAAGATTCTGGCTGCCGGTGGAACGGCAGCGGATGCAATGGTCGCCGTTCAGGTTGTCTTGGGCCTGGTCGAACCGCAGTCCTCGGGTTTGGGCGGGGGTGCCTTTCTGGCTTGGTACGACGCGGCCAGCGGACGCCTGACCACCTTGGATGGGCGAGAAACCGCGCCGAGAGAGGCAAGCCCGACCCTGTTTCAAGACGAAAACGGCGAGCCGCTCAAATTCTTCGACGCGGTTGTTGGCGGGCTTTCGGTCGGGACACCCGGCACGCCTGCATTGTTGGAGGAAGCCCATCGGCGCTGGGGGCGTAGCCCCTGGCCCGGTCTGTTCGAGGATGGTATCCGATTGGCCGACGAGGGGTTTGTCGTTTCACCCCGGCTGGCGGGCTTGATTCAGGCCGACGCTGAACGTCTGGCACGCTTCTCGGACACGGCCAACTACTTCCTGCCGGGCGGCGAGCCGCTGGCCCAGGGTCAGCGCCTCACCAACCCAGACTATGCCGAAACCCTGCGCGTTCTGGCGTCCGAAGGGGCTGCGGGCTTTTATGGAGGAGAGATCGCGGCTGACATCGTGCGGACTGTCCGAAACGCTCCGGGTAACCCGGGGGTTCTGTCCGGAGTTGATCTGGCGTTGTATCAGGTGATAGAGCGCGAGCCGATCTGTGCCACCTATCGCAGCTATGAGGTCTGCGGGATGGGTCCGCCGTCCTCGGGCGCGCTGACGGTTGGGCAGATCCTTGGCATTCTCGACAATTACGATTTGGCGGGGATGGGTCCCGAAAGCGCCGAAGCGTGGCGGCTGATCGGCGATGCCTCGCGCCTGGCCTTCGCGGATCGCGGTCGCTACATGGCCGACAGTGATTTCATTCCGATGCCGACGCAGGGCCTGATCGATCCGGCCTATCTGGCCGAGCGTGCCGCGTTGCTGAATGACGCTGGGGCGTTGACCGAGGTTGCGCCGGGAAATCCTGAGTTTGACCATGCGCTGAACTGGGCCGACGATGCTTCGATCGAACTGCCGTCGACGTCCCATATTTCGATCGTGGACGCCTATGGAAACGTGCTTTCGATGACCACAACAATCGAGAACGGTTTTGGTTCGCGTCTGATGACCAACGGCTTTCTGCTGAACAACGAACTGACCGACTTTTCCTTCCGGACCCACAGGGACGGGGTTCCGATTGCCAACCGGATCGAACCAGGCAAACGCCCGCGTTCCTCAATGAGTCCGACGATTGTCATGCAGGACGGGTCTCCGGTTCTGGCGATCGGGTCTCCGGGTGGCAGCCGGATCATCGGTTATGTTGCAAAATCAATCATTGCCTGGGCGGACTGGGGTATGGACGTCCAGCAGGCGGTTGCCCTTCCTCATCTGGTGAACCGTTTCGGGACCTATGATGTCGAGGTCGGCACAAGCGCCGAAGGCTTTGCGGACATGTTGGGCGAACTGGGTTTTGAAGTGAACGCGCGGGATCTGACCTCGGGCCTTCATGCCATCGAAATCCGCGACGGTCTGCACGGCGGAGCTGATCCACGTCGAGAGGGCATCGCACTGGGCGAGTGATCACGTCGCAGCGATGGGTATTGCCCCTGTGGCGTCGGCCTTCTAGTCATTGTCTGGGCCTGCGCCACTGCATCAAGGGAGGGTTGCCATGGTTGAAGCGACAGCATTGTTCCGCAATGCGGCGGGGATCGACACCGCCATCAGCATTCTGAAACAGCGGTTCGGGGACCGGTTGCAGACCGGCGCCTCGATCCGCGAGCAGCACGGGCACACCACGACCTGGATTGAAAACCAAAGCCCGGACGCGGTGGTCTTTCCCAATTCGACCGAAGAGGTCTCGGACATCGTCAAGACCTGTGCGGCGCACAAGGTTCCCGTGATCCCTTTCGGCACCGGAACGTCGCTGGAAGGCCACGTGAACGCGCCGGCCGGCGGCGTTTGCATCGATCTTGGCCAGATGAACCGGGTCTTGGCCGTGAACGAAGGTGATCTGGATTGCGTCGTGCAGCCCGGGGTCACCCGCGAGGATTTGAATACCCATCTGCGCGACAAGGGGCTGTTCTTTCCGATTGATCCCGGAGCCAATGCCTCATTGGGCGGGATGGCGGCGACCCGAGCGTCGGGTACCAATGCGGTTCGCTATGGAACGATGAAGGACAATGTCCTGAGCCTCGAGGCGGTTATGCCCGATGGCAAAATTATCCGTACCGGTCACCGGGCCAAAAAATCTTCGGCCGGCTACGATCTCACCCGCTTGTTTGTCGGTGCCGAGGGCACGCTGGGCATCATTACCGAACTGACTCTGAAACTGCACGGCATCCCCGAGGCGATTACCTCGGCCCGGTGTTCTTTCCCGACGGTGGATGCGGCCTGTCAGGCCGTGATGACGACCATTCAATTCGGCGTTCCGGTTGCCCGGATCGAACTGCTGGACGCGATGTCGGTCAAGGCGGCCAACGCGTATTCCGGGCTGAAGCTGCCGGAAACGCCGTTGCTTCTGCTCGAGTTTCATGGCTCGGAGGCCGGCGCAGCGGAGCAGGCCGAAACCTTTGGCGAAATCGCCGAGGATTTTGGCGGCACCGGCTTTGTCGCTACGGCCAGCACGGAAGAAAGGTCCAAGCTCTGGCAGGCGCGGCACGACATGTATTGGGCGTCCCTCCAGCTTCGGCCCGGAGCGCGTGGAATCTCGACGGATGTCTGCGTCCCGATCTCGCGCTTGGCCGAATGCGTCACCAAGGCTCAGGACAAGGCAGCCGAGTTAGACCTGCTGGCCCCGGTCGTCGGTCATGTCGGCGACGGAAACTTCCATACGTTGGTGCTGATCGACATGGACGATGCCGACGAAGTGGCGCGGGCCAGTCAGTTTGTCGGATGGCTCAACGATCTGGCGATCTCGATGGACGGGACCTGCACGGGTGAGCATGGAATCGGGCAGGGCAAGAAACCGTATCTGGTCCGGGAACTTGGGGATGCAACCCGGTACATGGCGGCGATCAAGGCTGCCCTGGATCCTGACAACATCATGAACCCCGGCAAGATCGTCTGACCAGGCCGGGAAGGCGCACGCAACCAACGGCTGTTGGTGCGTGCCTGTTCCCGGATTCGCGTCCCAACGTGTACGGCAGGTCGGTTTTGCACCGTTTTGCGTCGGATGGACTTGGCGCTGATTGGTCTCGTTCGGCATAAACCTTGCCAAACAGACTCAATCCGGAGAGCGGGCGTATGAAAACCCAAGTCAAAGCACTGGTCGTTGGCGGCGGCGCCGTTGGGACCTCGATAGCCTATCACCTGGCCAAGGCGGGCTGGGATGATGTCATGCTGATCGAGAGGGACGAGTTGACCTCCGGTTCGACCTGGCACGCTGCGGGTCTGCTTCCGCTGTTCAATATGTCCTACGCGACAACCCATATCCACAAATACTCGGTGGATTTCTACAAGACGCTGGAAGAGGAAACCGGCCTGAATGCGGGGTTTGCGGTGGTCGGAAACCTGCGCATGGCGCAGACGCAGGACCGCATGGATGAGTTCATGCTCTATGCCTCGACTGCCGAGACCTGCGACGTCAAATATGAATGGTTGACGCCCGAGCAGATCAAGGAGCGCTGGCCGCTGATCGAAACTTCGGATCTGAAGGGCGCGCTTTACCATACCGAGGACGGTTACATCAATCCGGCCGACGTGACCCAGGCGATGGCCAAGGGTGCCCGTCAGCGCGGTGTCGAGATCGTGCGCAAGATGCAGGCCGATGCCTTCCATTGGAACGGAACCCGTTGGGAAGTCACCTGCACCAAGATGGTCGAAAAGGGTGGCAACCTTGTCCCCAGCGACGAGCAGGTGGTCATCACCGCCGAGCACGTGGTGACCGCTTCGGGAAACCATGCCCAGCGTACCGCCAAGCTGCTTGGCATCAAGATGCCCGCGATCCCGGTCGAGCATACTTTCATTGTCATGGACAAGGACCCGGAACTGGTGAAGTGGCGTGAAGCCGGCAATCCGGAACACCCGGTCGTGCGCGACGCCGACAACGAATCCTACGCACGCGAAGAGCGCGGCGGCTGGATCCTCGGCATCTACGAGCACGGTGCCCCGGCACGTTTCGAATACGGTGTGCCCGACAGTTTCCGCGCTGACCTGTTCCCTCTGAATCTCGACCGGATCGCCGATCAGTACATGGCTATGGCCGAGCGTGTCCCGTCCTGTGCCGAGTCCGGCCTCAAGGACGATTTCAACGGTCCCATCTGCTATACGCCTGATGGCAACCCGCTGGTCGGCCCGGCGCCGGGTCTGCGAAATATGTGGCTGGCCGAAGGGTTCAGCTTTGGCATCACCGCCGCCGGCGGCACCGGCTATTATCTGGCGCAGATGATGGTCGATGGCGAAGCCGAGATCGACATGGCCTCGCTGGACCCCAAACGCTATTCGTCCAACTGGTTGACCACCGAATTCGCCGCGCGCAAGAACGAGGAATGCTACGAGCACGTCTACATTCTGCATCACCCGGACGAAGAGCGCGAGGCCTGCCGTCCGCTGCGCACCGTTCCGGCCTATGATCGTCAGAAAGCCCGTGGCGCGCAGTTTGGGTGGGTCAACGGTTGGGAACGCCCCAACTACTTTGGCCCGGTCGATGCCCCCGACAACTTCGACAAGGAAAGCCGCAGCTTCCGCCGTGGTGGATGGTGGCAGTTTGCCGTCGAAGAAGCGAAGGCGATCCGCAACGGCGTTGGTCTGATCGACGCGTCAGCCTTCACCAAGCATGTCGTCAAGGGCCCCGGCGCCACGCAGTTTCTGGACTGGTTCACCTGCAACAAGCTGCCCAAGGTCGGCCGCATCAATCTGACCTATGCGCTTACGGCGCATGGCACCACGCGTACCGAGTACACCATAGTTCGCCTGAAAGAGAACGAGTACTACCTCGTTTCGGCCGGTGCCTGGACCGAGTATGACGCCGACTTCCTGCGCAAGGCGGCCGAGGACAAGATGGACGAGTTCGGCTACATCGAGATCCAGGACGTGACCACCCAGTGGGGCGTTTTCGCCATCGCCGGGCCGGAATCGCGCGACGTGCTGAAAGAGGTCATCAAGGACGCCGAGCCGGAAACCGCCCTGTCGAACAAGCGCTTCCCGTGGCTGTCGGCACGTCAGATCGAACTGGGCATGTGCCCGGTCAACGCGATCCGCGTGGCCTACACCGGCGAGCTGGGCTGGGAACTGCATCACCCGATCGAGATGCAGAACTACCTGTTCGACCTTCTGGAACAGGCCGGCGAGAAGCACGGCATGAAGCTGGTCGGCGCCCGCGCCCAGAACTGGCTGCGGCAGGAGAAATCCTATCGCGCCTTCGGCACCGAACTGGGCCGCGACGCCACCCCGCTCGAGGCCGACCTGCCGCGTTTCGTCGATCTGGACAAGGAGTTCCACGGCAAGGACAAGCTGATCGAAACCGGCGTACGGGTGAAATGCTGTACCCTGCTGATCGACGGGCCCGAGGATGCCGACCCCTGGGGCCGTGAGGCGCTGTATACGCCCGAAGGTGAGCGCGTGGGGCGTCTGACCTCGGGCGGGTATTCGGTGGCTTTCGAGAAATCCATCGGCATGGGCTATGTAAAGCCCGATCTGGCCGTGGAAGGTACCAAACTGAAGGTCAAAATGCTGGACCAGCTGTGGGATGCGGTCGTGACGTGCGACAGTCCCTATGACCCAAAGAACGAGACCATCCGCAAGGACGGTTGATCGGACAGAGGCCCCGGACAACTCCGGGGCCTTTTTTTGGCTATGCGCTGAGTTCGTCGAAGCACTCCAGCGCCTTGGCTGCGTACATCATCGACGGACCGCCACCCATTTGGATCGCCATGGCCAGAACGTCCGAGAATTCCTCACGCGAAGCGCCCGCCTTGACCAGTGTTTCGGTGTGCAACGAAATGCAGGGTTCGCACCGTACTGCGATGGACATGCCCAAGGCGATGAACTCCTTGGTCTTGAAGTCCAGTGTTCCGCCTTCCTTGACCGATTTCCCGAGCGCGCCGAAAGCGCGGGCGGTATCCGGTATGGCTCCGTTCAGGTTGCGCAATCCGCTGCGCGTTTCAACAAGCTTGTCTGACCAGGTCATGTCTTGTGCCTCATTTACATATTGCATCTTGCATATGTATCAGCGGCCTCGGAACGGCTTTGATCTTGATCAGATCGAGGGCTTTTCTGCGACAAAAGCCAGATTGTTCGCAGGCATTGGAACCACTCCGACAACCCGCAGCCCTGTGCTTTCCAGATAGTTGCTGATCTGGCTGTCGTCTTTGTAGCCTATCTCGGGATCTTGCCGGGTCAGGTCGGCATGAAAGCGTCGGTCGCCGTCGCTGATCAGCTTGCCCTGGCGCATGAACGGTCCGTAGAGAACGAACCGCCCCCCGGGGCCAAGGGCCAATGCGGCCTCGGAAAGGATATTCCGGGCTTCTTTCCAGCTGATCAGATGCAGCAGGTTGATCAGAATGATAAGGTCCTGGTTGCCAAAGTTTTGGTGCCACCCGGGCAGGGTTGCGTCCAGCTCGACGGCGGGAAGGATGTTTGGCAGGCCCTCCGCATAGGCGTCGATGCTGGCCCGGCGGGCGGGATCGATCTCGCTCGGCTGCCAAGTGAGGTCGGGAAAGATACGGGCAAATGCGGCGACGTGTTGGCCCGTACCGCTGGCCAGTTCCAATGCGTTTCCAGTTGCGATGGGCATCTCGGCCAGCAACGCGCACAAGGCGTCCGTATTTCGGCTGGCCGCAGGAGCGATCATCTTCGCGCCGTCACCCTGAGAGGCGACGCTTGCCGTCGGAGGCAGTTTCCGCCCCCCCATCAGCGTAACCGGGGCACGGAAAGCGCGGAGACCATCGCGGCATCCAACTCGGGCGCGCGGCCCAGCGCAAGATCAGCAACCAATCGCGATGCGGCCGGTGCGGTTTGAAACCCGTACCCTCCCTGACCGGCAGACCAGACAAAGCTTTCATCCGACGGGTCGGGACCCAGAACAAGCGTGCCATCCGGGGCAAAGCTGCGCAGCCCGGCCCAATTGGTCTCGACACGGGTGACCGGGCTGGTCACCATTTCTTCGTACCGGGCCAGGCCCTCGGCCAGCACCATATCGTCGGCATAGGCGTCATGCGGTTCGACCGGGTCGGCCTCGGACGGTGACACCAACAGCTTGCCGGCATCCGGTTTGGCGTACCAGGTCTCACCCGTGCCCAGCATCATCGGCCAATTTTTCACATCATGGCCCCCGGGTGCCGGCAGCCGGGCCATGGAACGGCGGCGCGGCGTGATTCCGATCGGTGCGATCCCGGCCATCCTTGCGACCTCGTCCGCCCACGCACCAGCGGCATTGACGATGGTGCGCGCCTGAAAGACCTCGGCCGCTTCCACCAGCCAATTGCCGTCCTTGCGGATCCGCGTCACTTTTTGGCGGGTCAGTACCGATCCCGCATTGGCGCGAATGGTGCGGGCGAAATCCTGCAGCATGCGGTCGGTGTCGATGTCGTAAGCGCCCTCACTCAGCGCTGCGTATGCAACGGATTCCGGGTTCAGGACCGGAACACGCACCAACGCATCGGCGACCGAAATTTCGGCCATTCCCAGCTCGCTCAGGTCTTTGCGGAACTGGTCGGCCTGATCACTTTTGGCCAGCAGCATCAGCCCGCGCGGGGTCAGATAGTCGTTCGAAAAAAAGAACTCGGCGCTGGCCTTGTTCAGAGCCACGACCGAAGGCGGGCCATAACCTTCTTCGAACAATGCCGCCGATCGCCCCGAGGCGTGATAGCCCAGCGCGTCCTCGGCCTCGAGTACGGTTACCGTCCCATGCTCGGACAGACGCGCGCCGGCGCTTAGGCCGGCAATGCCGCCGCCGATGATCAGAAAATCAATCACTGGACCTCCTCCAGCCGGTCCGTCGCCGGTGGCGGTGTCTGGCTGAGCGCCGTGATGCGGGCATAGAGCTCGGCCGATAGGTCGAACGTCAGAGCAGCCAGCGACGGCGCCAGCTGTTCGGCAGATATGGCCGATATGATCGGCGACGGGGCAAACGGGCTGGCGGCAACCCAAGCGACGGCAAGCGTCGCCGGATCCACGCCAGCCTGATGTCCCAAGCGGGCCAGCTCGGCAGCTGTTTCGGCCATCCACTCAGCTCCATAGCGGCTGGCATATCGGTCATCTTCGGACAGCCGGCCGGCTGCACCGCCACGGGAATACTTTCCGGTCAGCAATCCGCCACCCAGCGGCGAGTAGGCAAAAACCGAGATGCCTTGATCCGCACACATTGGCAGGATCTCGACCTCGGCCTGTCGCTTGACCAAATTGTACATCGGTTGCAGCGCGTCGATGGTCATGCCGAAATCTGCGGCGACGCGCACGGCTTTCATCACTTGCCAGGCTGCAAAGTTGGACAAGCCGACATAGCGGATCTTGCCCGCGTCTTTGAGCTGGGCAAAACACTCCATCGTTTCGGCAAGATCGGTGTCCGGATCGAACCGGTGCAGGTACAGCAGGTCGACCATGTCCTGACCCAGACGTTTGCGGGACATGTCGAACTGCGCACGGATGTTGGCCGCGCCGGCGCCGCCTGTGTAGCCCGCTTTGGTGGCGATCGTCAGTTGCTCGCGCTGAGACGCGATCATCTGGCCCAGCAACGTTTCCGACGCACCGTCGGTATAGACAAAAGCCGTATCGAAATGCGTGATGCCGGCCGCGCGACAGGCGTCGAACATGGCCCGGCTTTGTTCGGCATCGGCGCGGCCCCCGAACTGCATCGTGCCAAAAGTGAAACGGCCAATGTCAGTGCCGTCGGGATTGGAAAGCCTGAGTGTCATGAGAGTGCCTGAAATGAGCCCGACAAACGGGGGTCTTTGATCAATTGTCGCCCCAAGTTTTAATCAGGGTTGAATTTGCGCATCAACCCTTCCAAACATTCACAACCAAAAACGCAGGAGGGCAGGGTGACCAGCGCAGACCTACACCCAATGGCCACAGGGCACATTCCGTCATATGTGACCCAGGCGGATGGCAGCGATTTTCTCTTCAATTTCATGGTGATCTTCACGGTTGGTCTGATCCTGCTGATCGGTGTCGCGTATTTTACGTTGCACTCGATCCCCGAGAAGATGGCCCATGAGAACAACCACCCGCAGTTTCAGTTGGTTGGTATCCTGGCGTTGTTGGCCCTGTTTACGCACAACGGTTTGTTCTGGGTTGCCGCCATCCTGGTTGCTGGTTTTCAGTTTCCTGACTTTGCAGCGCCCCTGCGCGCGATTGCAGATGCAATTCGGTCACTGGCCCCCGGGGCGTCTCCTCCGCCCGCTGAGCCTGACCCTGAGCCCGCCGCTCCGCAGGAGCACTGACGCATGATCGAAACATTTCTGTGCGCACTGGTCACCGTTCTGCCCGACTTTCTGTTCCGACGCTTCGTTCAGGGAAAACGGATTGGCCACGAAATCACGCTGTTCACCATGTGGTACGAACTGCGCTGGGGGCTGACCGCCTGCGCAATCCTTGCACTGACGGTGATTACCACGCTGTTCTACTTCCATCCGGCAAGCAAAACGGCGGCGTCCTATTTCCGGACCGTGACGATTCTTCCGCAACTGGGTGGGCGGGTGTCCGAGGTCTATGTCACCAACAACCAGATGGTCACCGCGGGCCAGCCGATCTTTCGTATCGAGGATTTCACCCAGCGCGCGCAGGTCGAAGCCGCACATGCCCAGATTGCTCAGATACAGGCCTCGCTGAAGGTCGCGCAAACGGATCTGGCCGAGGCCGAAGCCGGCATTGCAGGCGCGCAGGCGGCGCTGGCGCAGGCGCTTGAGGATTTGGAGCGCAACACCACCCTGCGCGATCAGGGATCCAGCGCAGTCCGCCTGACCGAGATCGAGCGACTGGAGAACCTTGTCGCCGAGCGCGAGGCCAAGGTTCTGGCCGCGCAATCCCAAAAGGCGGCCGTTGTTCAGAAGATCGAAGAACTGATCCCTGCCCAGTTGGCCAGCGCCGAAGCGCAGCTGGATGCCGCTCTGGCCGAATTGGACAAGACGACAATCAGCGCCGGTGTGACGGGCCGGGTCGAGCAGTTCGGGCTACGGGTCGGCGATTTTGTCAGCCCGCTGATGCGCCCGGCGGGGATTCTGGTTCCGACGGATTCCGGCCGCGACCGGTTTCAGGCGGCTTTCAACCAGATGTCTGCGCAGGTGATCAAACCGGGAATGATCGGAGAGCTGGGCTGTATGACGCGGCCATTCACGGTGATTCCGGTCGTTGTGGTCCAGGTGCAGGATGTGATCCCTTCGGGGCAGATCCGGCCCACTGACGAATTGCGCGACGTTCAACAGAACACAACCCCCGGATCAATCCTCGTGTACCTCGAGCCGCTTTATGAAGGGCTGGCAGACAAGGTTCCCCCGGGCAGCAACTGTCTTGCCAATGTCTACACCGACAATCACGACAGGCTTGAACACGAAGATCTGGGGTTCTGGGAAAGGGCATTCCTGCATGTCGTGGACACGATCGGTGTGGTTCATGCGGCAGGCTTGCGATTGCGTCTGATCCTGATGCCGGTGAACACGCTGGTTCTAAGCGGCCACTGATGGCGGGAACGTGAGTGTTCTCGCGCTATTGTGTCTGGAAATGGTGCCTGTCCCCGGTTAACTGCCGCACATGTTTGATGCGCAAATCCGCCCGATTATCGACCCGGCCCTGAACGCTCAGGGCCGTTTTCTCGCGCGGTTGGGCTTTACGGCAAACCAGGTGACGCTGATTGGGCTGGCACTTGGTTTGGTCGCAGCGGGCCTGATCGTGGCCGGCGCGACGTACTGGGCCCTGGTGCCGTTACTGCTGTCGCGCCTCGCGGATGGCCTGGACGGTGCCGTTGCGCGCGCCCGGGGTGGCACCGATTTCGGTGGTTATCTGGATATCACCTGCGACTTTCTGTTCTACGGCGCGATCCCCTTCGCATTTATTCTGGCTGACCCGGCTGCCAATGGCGTGGCCGGTGCTTTCCTTTTGCTGTCCTTCTATTTCAACGGCACCAGTTTTCTGGGCTTTTCGCTGCTGGCCGACCGGCACGGATTGAAGACCGACGCCAGAGGGCAGAAGGCCCTGTATTTTTCCGGTGGTTTGCTGGAGGGGGCAGAAACGATCGGTTTCCTTGTTCTTTTGTGTCTGGTGCCAGATGCGTTTGCCGCTTTGGCGTGGATATTCGGCAGCTTGTGTTTCCTGACCGCCATATCCCGGATCGTGTTGGCAGCGCGCAGTTTCGGCAACCGTTCCGGGAACTGAAAAAGCCCGCCGTTTCCGGCGGGCTTTGGGTTTGTTGACAGTACATGTCCCGCTTATTGCGGGATGTCGCCTTCCAGCCCTTCGACATAGAAGTTCATGCCGGCCAGAGTGCCATCATCGGCCACTTCACCCTCGGCCAGCCAGGCGCTGCCGTCTTGCTTGTTCAGCGGCCCGGTGAACGGGTGATAGCTGCCATCTGCAATCGCGGCTTTCAGGGCCAGCGCCTCTTCTTTGACGTCGGCCGGAACGGCGTCGGAAATCTCGCCGATTTCAACCATGCCTTCCTTGATGCCGTCCCAGGTGTTCACCGACTCCCAGGTGCCGTCCATCACGGCCTGGGTGCGTGCGATGTAGTAAGGCGCCCAGTTGTCGATGATCGAGCTGACGCGCGGCATCGGAGCATATTCGCTCATGTCCGAGGCCTGGCCGAAAGTGATCACGTTGCCGGCTTCTTGTGCGGCCGCCTGCGGTGCGGTCGAGTCCGTGTGCTGCAGGATCACGTCTGCGCCCTGTTCGATCAGAACCTTCGCCGCATCGGCCTCTTTCGCCGGATCGAACCAGGTGTAGGCCCAGACGATCTTGAACTCGACATCCGGGTTCACCTTCTTGGCGTGGATGAAGGCCGAGTTGATGCCGCGGATCACTTCGGGGATCGGGTACGAACCGATGTAGCCGATGATGTTCGACTTGGTCATCTTTCCGGCGATATGACCTTGGACAGCGCGACCCTCATAGAAACGCGCCGAGTAGACCGACACGTTGTCGGCGGTCTTGTAGCCCGTGGCGTGTTCAAATTTCACGTCCGGGAATTTCTTGGCCACGTTGATGGTCGGGTCCATGTAGCCGAACGAGGTGGTGAAGATCAGGTCAGCGCCTTCCAGCGCCATCTGGGTCATGACGCGCTCGGCATCCGGGCCTTCGGGCACCGATTCCACGTACACGGTTTCGACCTTGTCGCCAAAGTGCTTTTCGACGGCCTGACGGCCCTTGTCGTGTTCATAGGTCCAGCCGCCATCGCCCACCGGGCCGACATAGACGAAACCGACCTTTGTCTTGTCCTCGGCCACGGCGCCCGTGGCAAGGCCAAGTGCCATGGCGGCGCTTGCCAGAAGTGAAGTGAATTTCATTTAGTTACTCCCCAAGTTGGTACAGTTGGCCCCTAGTGCGAGGCGTGGAAGGTCCGGCCCAGTGAGGCAGGTGCGCTGCTCTTGTCGGCCGAAAGGATCACAAGCACAAGGATCGTGATGATGTAGGGCGACATTGCCAGATACTCGACAGGTATGGCAACGCCCGCTGCCTGCAGATTAAGCTGCAAGACCGTGATTCCGCCAAACAAATAGGCACCCAGCAAGGCACGCCACGGTTTCCAGCTGGCAAACACCACCAGAGCCAGAGCGATCCAGCCGACTCCGGCGGTCATGCCTTCGGTCCATTGAGGGACCCGGATCAGGCTGATATATGCACCGCCAAGCCCCGCACAGGCCCCGCCGAACAGGATCGCCATAATGCGGATCTTGATGACCTTGTAGCCGAGAGCATGCGCTGCATCATGGTTCTCACCCACCGCACGAAGGATAAGCCCGACGCGGGTGTATTTCAGAGTGGCCCATACCGCTGCCGTCAACGCGATCCCGAGATAGAGGATCGGATCATGTTGGAACAGGATCGGACCGATAACCGGAATATCGCTGAGCAGCGGGATATGGATGTCCCCCATGCTGGGCGGTTTGATGCCCACATAGCTTTGGCCCAGAAGGGCACTGAAGCCCAAGCCAAACAGCGTCAGCGCAAGACCGCTGGCCACCTGGTTCGCCAGCGCGAACTGGGTCAGCAGAACGAACAGCAGCGACAACAGCGCACCGCCAACGGCCGCCGCGACAAAACCCAACCATGGCGAGCCTGTCTCGACCGAGATCGCAAATCCGCTGATTGCGCCCACGATCATCATGCCTTCGACGCCGAGGTTCAGAACGCCGGCCTTTTCGACGACAAGCTCTCCGATTGCCGCAAGCAGAAGCGGGGTTGCGGCAACCATCAATGAGGCCAGCAAAAGAACAGGATTAATTTCTCCAAGGTCCATGGTCACGCCACCTCGCTACGGGCCGCACGGATGCGGTAGTTGGTCAAAAGATCGAAGGCCAGCAGGAAGAACAGAAGCATTCCCTGGAACACCTGGATGGCCGCAGCCGGCAGCCCCAGCTGCGATTGTGCGATTTCGCCACCGATATAGGTCAGCGCCATCAGGCCGCCGGCCAGCAGGATGCCCACCGGGTGCAGACGGCCCAGAAACGCCACGATGATCGCGGTAAAGCCGTAACCCACGTTGAAGTCGATGCTGACCACGCCGGACGGGCCCGAGACCTCGAACATACCGGCAAGACCGGCCAACGCGCCCGACAGCCCCAGGCAAAACAGTATCAGCCGCGGGGGATTCACGCCGGCAAATCGTGCCGCGCGCGGAGCTTCGCCTGTAAGGCGGATGTGAAATCCCAGCATGTGCCGGTTCAGCAGGACATAGGCAAAGATCACCGCGATAAAGGCCGCGACGACGCCCCAGTGCATGCCGGTTCCGGCAAACAGTTCGGCATTGTGGGCACTTTCATAGGACTGCAGGTTGCGCGAGCCGGGAAACCCGAACCCCTCAGGGTTTTTCAGCAGACCCAGCGACATCGAGGCCAGAAACTGCTCGGCCACGTAAACCAACATCAGGGAAACGAGAATCTCGTTGGTTCCAAACCGAACCTTGAGCAGGGCAGGGATCATCGCCCAGATCCAGCCGCCGAACGCGCCGGCGATCACCATGATTGGAAAGACGTACCACGCATCCAGAGGGTAGAAGGCCAGGCCGGCCGCGGCGCCGAAGATGGCGCCCATGATGTACTGGCCCTCGGCGCCGATATTCCAGATACCGGCGCGGAAACCCAGCGACAGACCGATGGCGATCAGAACCAACGGTGCGCCCTTCACCAGCAGTTGCGGTCGGTAGTAGAATGAGAATTCTCCGAACAGGGGTTCCCAGAAGATGGTTCCGATCGCTTCCACCGGGTTTTTGCCCAGAATTGCAAACAGCAACCCGCCGAAAACCATGGTCGCCAGCACTGCGACCAGAGGGGTGGCATAAGACCACGCCTTGGACGGCTGTGGCCGTTTCTCCAACACTATCATTTGCTCATCCCCCCAAAGTCTTCGTCTTTTTTGGATTATTGCGCCAGAGGCGGCACCGTAGGCTACACATGGGCCACCTCCATCCCATGCGCGCCGCCCATCATCAGACCGATCTCTTCGACGGTCAGGCCAGTTGTGGGTCGCGGAGCGCTGAGGCGCCCTTCGTTCAAGGCGGCGAAACTGTCGGAAATCTCCATCAGTTCATCCAGATCCTGGCTGATGCAGACCACCGCCGTTCCCTTGGCCGCAAGGTCCAGAATGGCCTGACGGATCGCAGCGGCTGCGGCGGCGTCGACGCCCCAGGTCGGCTGGTTCACGACCAGCACTTCGGGGTTTTGCAGGACTTCCCGGCCGATGACGAATTTCTGCAGGTTGCCGCCCGACAGCGACCGCGCGGCGTTTTCCGGCCCCGGGGTCCGCACGTCGAATGCCTGAATGATCTTCTCCGCAAACACGCGGGTGTCGGCCCATTTCAAAAAACCGTTCTTCTCCAGAGACTCGCGCACCGAGCCGGTCAGCAGAGCGTTTTCCGTCAGGCTCATGTCCGGCGCCGCGGCATGTCCCAACCGCTCTTCTGGGGCCGTCAGCACACCCAGTCTGCGCCGGGCCGTCGGGCCCAGTTTGCCGATCGGCTGGCCGTTGAAGCGGATCGCATCCGCGTCCGTCAGGATTTCACCGGACAGAACGCCCAGCAGTTCGTCCTGACCGTTGCCGGCCACGCCGCCGATGCCAAGGACTTCGCCCTTGCGGACGGTCAGGTGCACGTTCTTCAGCGCGGTCCCGAATTCGGAAGGGGACGGAACCGAAAGCCCGGAAACATCCAGCGCGACGGGTCCGAACTCGCGCCCGGACCGTTCAGGAGTCTGAAGGGCTGATCCCACCATCATTTCTGCCATGTCGCGGGCGGATGTTTCGCTGGGTGTGCATTCACCCACGTTCTTTCCCAGCCGCAGAATGGTGGCGTGGTCGCACAGCGTGCGGATTTCCTCCAGTTTGTGCGAGATGTACAGGATCGAAGTTCCTTCCGACCGCAGTTTTTTCAGTGTTTCGAAAAGGATATCTACCTCCTGCGGGGTCAGGACCGAGGTCGGTTCGTCCATGATCAGCAGCTTTGGGTCCTGCAGCAGGCAGCGGATGATCTCAACTCGCTGGCGTTCACCGGCGGACAGGTCACCAACCCGACGATACGGATCCAGCGGCAGGCCATAGGTCTCCGAGACCTCGCGAATACGCGATGCCAGATCACCCATCGGCGGCGGGCTTTCCATGCCCAGGGCGATATTTTCGGCCACGTTGAGCGCGTCGAACAGCGAAAAATGCTGGAACACCATGGCGATGCCGTCGGCACGGGCCGCACGCGGCTCGGCCGGCGCATAGGGTTGGCCGCGCAACAGCATCGTGCCGCTGTCCGGCTTGACCAGCCCGTAGATCATCTTCACCAGCGTGGATTTTCCCGCGCCGTTTTCGCCCAGGAGGGCGTGAACTTCGCCCTCACCGATGTCAAAGGACACGTGGTCGTTGGCCACGACGCCGGGATAGGCCTTGGTCAGCCCCTGCAAGCTCAGTAGTGGAGTGGTCACGCGCTCTGGTCCTTCTTCAAGTCGTTCTGTCGGGCGGGGCGCAGAATTTGCGCTGCCACACCAACTGCGATCATCTGCGGGTGCTTGCCCAACGATGGGTCACCGATCGGGCAGGTGATCCGGGCGATCTGAGCCGGTGAGTGACCCAGCGCAGCCAGGCGCGAGCGGAATCGCGCCCATTTCGTAGCCGAGCCGATCAGCCCGGCAAAGCGAAAACCGTGCGTCAATAGCCGGTTGCACAGTTCCAGATCCAGATTGTGTGAATAAGTGAGCACCAAGTGCTCGGCTTGAACCGGTGCGTGGTGTACGAGGTCGGCCGGGTTCGCTGCCGGAACCACGGTTACACCTGCTGGGATGTCAGCCGGAAACCGGTCGGCGGCGGTGTCCACCCAGGTGATGGCAAGATCGGGGAGAGGCGACAGCACATCCACAAGCGCCCGTCCGACATGACCGGCCCCCCAGATCCACAATTGGCGGGTCGGTGTGTGCACCGGCTCGATCATCCAGCCGTCAAGCAATTGTGGGTCAGGCGCGATACCCTGTGCGCGTGCGGTTGCCAGCAGCCGCTTGACCGACAATGGCATGTCACCACCGGCAGTCGGGCGTGCGATGACGGTATCGTCCAGGGCCTCGATGGATTTCAGGTCATAGACCTCGCTCAGCAGCGTTACGGCACCGCCACAGCATTGCCCGAGGTCGGGACCCAGCGCATGGCGGGACAGGCAGGTTGGGCTTTGCTGGACCCGGGCGGCCTCAGTCGCCTGATACTCCAGCGTGCCGCCCCCGATCGTGCCGGATTGCCCGCCCTTCCAGACCAGCATCGCGGCGCCGACCTCGCGCGGGGACGAGCCTCGGATTGCGGCAATGACCACGCGGGTCACCTTGCCATGCGTCTTGACCGCCTCCCTCAAAGTCTCCCGGTCAAATCCCATCAGGTACCTCCACGCATGCGTTGAATGGCGGTCCAGACCTCTTCGGCGGTGGCCGGGGCATTGATCGCAGGATACCCGTCGCCGCAGGCCGCAACCGCGTTCGACAACGCCAGCCAGGCCGAGATGCCCAGCATGAAAGGCGGCTCGCCCACTGCTTTTGAGCGATAGATGGTGTCTTCGCGGTTCTGACCATCCCAAAGCGCAACGTTGAACACACCCGGTCGGTCCGAACAGGCGGGGATCTTGTAGGTCGATGGCGCATGGGTGCGCAGCCGGCCTTTGTCGTCCCAGACCAGTTCCTCGGTCGTCAGCCAGCCCGCACCTTGCACATAGCCGCCCTCGACCTGCCCGATATCCAGCGCAGGGTTCAGCGAAGCACCCGCATCATGCAGGATATCCGTCCGAAGGATGCGGTTCTCGCCGGTCAGAGTGTCCACGGCGACTTCGGTCACCGAAGCTCCATAGGCGAAATAGAAGAACGGGCGCCCGCGTCCGGCGATCCGGTCCCACTCGATCTTGGGGGTCTTGTAGAACCCGGTTGCCGACAGGCTGACACGCCCCTGATAGGCCAGCGCCGCCGCCTCGGCAAAGCTATAGCTTTCCTCGCCCACGCTGACCCGGCCATCGGCAAAGACGACCGCCGATGGATCGGTCTGATGCCGCTCGGCCAGATAGGCGGCCATCCGGTCGCGGATCGTGTCGCAGGCGGCCTTGACCGCCATCCCGTTCAGGTCGCTGCCCGACGAGGCCGCCGTGGCCGAGGTGTTCGGCACTTTGGCGGTATCGGTCGCGGTGATCTTCACCATCTCCAGCGGAATGCCGAACCGCGCGGCCGCCACCTGCGCCACTTTCTGAAACAGGCCTTGGCCCATCTCGGTGCCGCCATGGTTCAGATGCACCGAGCCGTCCTGATAGACGTGCACCAGCGCCCCGGCCTGGTTCAGGTGGGTGAGCGTGAAGGAAATCCCGAACTTGACCGGCGAAAAGGCGATGCCCTTCTTGATCACGCGGTTTTCGGCATTCCACTTCTCGATTGCCGCCTTGCGGGCTGCGTAATCGCAGGACTCCAGCAGGGCTTCGGTCATGGGATGCAGCTCGAAATCGGTGACTTCCATGCCATAGGGGGTGGTGTTGCCACCCGCGGGGACGGGGCGCATCACCGAACGGCCGGTGTCAACCGCGCCGCGGCTGGTCAGATCCTCGTGCGGATCCGGGTGGCCCAGCGGCTTGTCCCGCACCGGTTCTTCAACGCCTGTATGCGCCGGTTCATAGTAGTTCCGCCGCCGCAGTTCGACCGGGTCCAGACCCAGCACATGCGCGGCGTGATCCATCACCCGTTCGATGCCAACCATGCCTTGCGGTCCACCAAAGCCGCGATAGGCGGTTGCGGACTGTGTGTTGGTCTTCAGCCGATGGCTCTCGATCCGCGCATTGGGCAGCAGGTACGCATTGTCGGAATGCAGCATCGCGCGGTCGGCGACCGGCAGCGACAGGTCCTGCGCCCAACCGCAGATGGCGTAGTGCAGGAAGGAAACACCCTGAATGTGGCCGTTTTCGTCAAAGCCGGCCTTGTAGCTGATGCGGAAGGCGTGGCGCTTGCCGGTGATGGTCATGTCATCATCCCGGTCATAGCGCATTTTGCAGGCTCGACCGGTTGCCCGTGCCGCAACTGCGCAGGCTACGGCCAGCGCGTTACCCTGGCTTTCCTTGCCACCGAACCCGCCGCCCATCCGCCGGGTTTCGACCCGTACCGCGTGCATGGGAACGCCCAAAGCGTCGGCCACCTTGTGTTGAATCTCGGTCGGGTGCTGGGTCGAGGAATGCACCAGCATGTCGCTGCCTTCGTTCGGCACCGCCAGCGCCGCCTGACCTTCCAGGTAGAAATGCTCCTGCCCGCCGATCTCGAACGTGCCTTCGATCACATGCGACGCCTGCGCGATGGCGGCATCCGCATCACCCTTGGCATAGATGCGGGGGCCGTCCTCGAACCGGCTGTCTGCGGCCAGAGCCTCTTCGATCGTCAGGATCGGCGTTTCCTCGGAATAATCGACCTTGCCCAGCCGTGCCGCCTTGCGGGCGGCCAGATGGCTGGTGGCGACAACCAGAAACACGGGCTGGCCCACGTAATGAACGGTGCCGTCGGACAGCAGCGGTTCGTCATGGATCGAGGGCGAGACGTCATTGGCAAAGGGCAGGTCCTCAGCGGTCATCACCATCACGACCCCCGGGGCCGCGCGGACGTCCGACAGGTCCATCGCCGTGATCCGGCCCTTGGCGATCGGGCTCAGGCCAAACGCCAGATGCAGCGTGCCCTTGGGGGTCGGAATGTCGTCAACATAGCGGGCGGTTCCCGACACATGCAGGGGTGCGGCGTCATGGGGCAGCGGCTTGGTCACGCTCATGCCGACACCTCCAGCACATTGGTCAGCTCGCCCTGATCGTCTAGGAAATAGCGTTCGAGCATGGCCTTTGCGGTCTCCAGCCGGTAGCGGGCCGAGGCACGCATGTCGCTCATCGGGGAATAGTCCTGGGCAAAGGCCGGCAAAGCGCTTTGAACGGTTTCCGCCGTCCACGGGCGACCGGTCAGCGCGGCCTCAACCCGTGTCGCGCGTTTCGGCACACCGGCCATTCCGCCAAAGGCGATCCGGGCTTGCGAGACGGCGCCGTCCGAAACGATAATGTTGAAACAGCCGCATACGGCCGAGATATCCTGATCGAACCGTTTGCTCAGCTTGTAGCATTTCAGCCGGTCGGGTTGGCGCAGAAAGCTGACCGCTTCCACGAACTCGCCGGGCGCGCGATCCTGCTTACCATAGTCAATGAAGAAATCTTCGATAGGGATCGACCGGCGCTCGTCGCCCTTGCGCAGGTGCAGCGTGGCCCCCAGCGCGATCAGCGCGGGCGGGTTGTCCCCGATGGGCGAGCCGTTCGCGATATTGCCGCCCACCGTAGCCGCGTGGCGCACCTGCACGCTGGCATAGCGCCGGATCATCTCGGCATAGGACGGATGCAGATCGGCCATCGCCGCGCCCATGCGGTTCATGTCCACCATCGCGCCGATGTGCACCTCGTCTTCGGTGATCGAGATCTCCTTCAGATCGTCGCAGCCGCCCAGAAAGATCACCGGGTCCAGGTTCCGCAGCTGCTTGGTGACCCAAAGGCCGACATCGGTGGCGCCCGCGATCAAAGTTGCACCGGGATGGGCGGCAAAGACTTTGGCGAGTTCGTCGGATGACTTCGGCAGAAGGGGTGAGGCCGGCTTGGCCGCGACCGGCTTGTCCTTAACCCAGACCGGCACCGGCTGGTCTTCGACGGCCTTTGCCGCGCGGATGATCGGCGCATAGCCGGTGCAGCGGCACAGGTTGCCGGC
This sequence comes from Ruegeria sp. CI8, assembly GCF_056536865.1. Lineage (NCBI taxonomy): Bacteria > Pseudomonadati > Pseudomonadota > Alphaproteobacteria > Rhodobacterales > Roseobacteraceae > Ruegeria > Ruegeria sp. CI8. The sequence continues at coordinate 2,053,010 of NZ_JBQFQL010000001.1, read as the reverse complement.
CAGTTGCGTGTCATGATCTGTCGCGCCGTTGGCGTGGCTGGCCACCATCGACATCACGAAACCGGGCGTGCAGAATCCACATTGCGAGCCATGAAGGTCGACCATCGCCTGCTGCACGGGATGCGGCTCGCCGTCGGAACCGCTCGCCCCCTCGACCGTGCGCACTGCTTTGCCGTGCAGTTGTGGCAGAAAAAGAATGCAGGAATTCAGCGCCTTGGCGCCGGCCTCATCCGTCACCATGACGGTGCAGGCTCCGCAATCGCCCTCGTTGCAGCCTTCCTTCGTGCCGGTCAGACCGCGATCCTCGCGCAGCCAATCCAGCAATGTGGCCGTCGGATCGACATCCGCCAGCTCCACTGTCTCTCCGTTCAGAAGAAACGTGATATTCATTCTTGAAACCCGTCGCCTTACCCGGTTGCGCCCATGGGTGCTCCTGTCTCGATGCGACGTAGAGAAAGAAGCGGGCTTGTAGCTTGCATGAAGATGTTAGAAACAGCCTGTGCGCGCTGGCAAGAAAAACTGCCTGCCGAATGTACCATTCCCGATCCCATGCCTTGATATGCACCACGTCATTATTATCTAGGCATATGAATTGAAAGAGATTTTGGTGTAACCCAGGTGGCGTCGGCTGAAGCACCTTCTGGAATCTCCGAATAATGCGCGGCTATTTTTTCAGCAATCGGCCCTAACTGTTCCGGCTTTTTCCCGGGTCGCGAGTGCGATAGCCTGCCTCGTATGAGCAGTACTCCTCGATTCATCCACCTCCGAGTTCACACCGAATACTCCCTTCTCGAGGGGGCGGTGCGCCTGAAGAAACTGCCAACGCTGTGCGAGCAGATGGACATGCCCGCCGTTGCGGTGACGGACACCAACAACATGTTCGCGGCGCTGGAATTCTCGGTCACCGCAAGCGGTGCGGGTGTGCAGCCGATCATGGGCTGCCAGGTTGATCTGGCGTATGTTCAGGCGCAGCCGGGGGAAAAACCCAAGCCCCCCGCGCCGATTGTACTGCTGGCACAGTCTGAGACGGGGTACGAGCATCTGATGAAGCTCAGCTCGTGCCTGTATGTGGACAAGGGCGGGCAGTTGCCGCAGGTCACGCTTGAGGAGTTGGCTGCGCATTCCGATGGGCTGATCTGCTTGACCGGCGGACCGGACGGCCCCGTTGGCCGCCTGTTGCAGCAGGGCCAGCGTCCGGCGGCCGAGGTGCTGGTAGATCGGTTGGCCGCGATGTTCCCCGATCGGCTTTATATCGAACTGCAACGTCATCCCGGCGAGGATGGCCAGCCCGAGGCCGAGCGCCTGACCGAGCGCGGCCATGTGGAAATGGCCTATGCCAAGAACCTGCCTCTGGTGGCCACGAATGACGTCTATTTCCCGACCTCGGATATGTATGAGGCGCATGATGCGCTGATCTGCATTGCCGAGGGTGCCTATGTCGACCAGCAGGAAGGTCGTCGCCGCCTGACCGCGCAGCATTACTTCAAATCTCCGCAGGAAATGGCCACGCTCTTTGCCGATCTGCCCGAGGCGATCGCAAACACGGTCGAGATTGCCAAACGTTGCGCCTTCATGGCCTACAAACGGGATCCGATTCTGCCGAAATTCGCCGATGACGAGGTCGAGGAGCTACGCCGCCAGGCCAACGAGGGTCTGCAGGCCCGACTGGCGGTGATCCCGCACGCTGTCCCACCTGAGGAATACCAGAAGCGTCTGGATTTCGAATTGGACATCATCGAGGGCATGGGGTTCCCCGGTTACTTCCTGATCGTTGCGGACTTCATCAAATGGGCCAAGGATCATGACATCCCCGTCGGTCCGGGCCGTGGCTCGGGCGCGGGTTCGCTGGTGGCCTATGCGCTGACGATTACCGACCTTGACCCGTTGCGTTACAGCCTGCTGTTCGAACGCTTCCTGAACCCCGAACGGGTGTCGATGCCCGACTTTGACATCGACTTCTGCATGGACCGCCGCGAAGAGGTGATCCGGTATGTTCAGCAGAAATACGGCCGCGACAAGGTTGGCCAGATCATCACCTTCGGCGCGCTCTTGTCCAAGGCCGCGGTGCGCGACATCGGGCGGGTGCTGCAGATGCCTTACGGCCAGGTGGATCGCCTGTCCAAGATGATCCCGGTCGAAGGCGTCAAGCCGGTGTCGATCGAGAAGGCCCTGAAAGACGAACCGCGTCTGCGCGAAGAAGCCCGCAACGAAGAGGTGGTCGACCGCCTTCTGACTTATGGCCAGCAGGTCGAGGGGCTGCTGCGCAACGCTTCGACCCACGCCGCTGGCGTGGTGATCGGCGACCGGCCGCTGGACGAGCTGGTGCCGCTCTATCAGGACCCCCGCTCGGACATGCCTGCCACCCAGTTCAATATGAAGTGGGTCGAACAGGCCGGCCTGGTGAAATTCGACTTTCTGGGCCTCAAGACTCTGACGGTCATCCAGAACGCCATGGACCTGATCTTCAAATCCGGCCGGCCATTGCACGTGGCGGCCGACGGTCGGCAGCTGTACGAGCCGGCCGAGGGGGCCGAAAACCAGATCAATGCCATTCCGCTGGATGACCCGGCCACTTACAAGCTTTATTCCGCGGCCAAGACCGTGGCGGTGTTCCAGGTTGAAAGCTCGGGTATGATGGATGCGCTCAAGCGCATGAAACCAACCTGCATCGAGGACATCGTGGCGCTTGTCGCGCTCTACCGCCCCGGCCCGATGGAGAACATCCCGACCTATTGCGAGGTCAAGAATGGCCAGCGCAAGATCACCTCGGTCCACCCGCTGATCGACCACATTCTGGAAGAAACGCAAGGCATCATCGTCTACCAGGAGCAGGTGATGCAGATCGCGCAGGTCATGGCGGGCTACAGCCTCGGCGGCGCCGACCTGCTGCGCCGCGCGATGGGTAAAAAAATCAAAGAGGCGATGGACGCCGAGCGCCCGAAATTCGAGGCCGGGGCAGCCGCGAACGGGGTAGATGCCAAGAAGGCGTCCGAGGTGTTCGACCTGCTGGAGAAATTCGCCAACTACGGCTTCAACAAATCTCACGCGGCGGCCTACGCGGTGGTCAGCTATCAGACCGGCTGGCTGAAGGCGAACCACCCGGTCGAATTCATGGCCGGTGTCATGAACTGCGATATCCATCTGACCGACAAGCTGGCGATCTATTTCGAAGAGGTCCGCAAGGGTTTGGAACTGCCCTACGTGCCGCCTTGCATAAACCGGTCGCAGGCAACGTTTGATGTGGTGGATGGCAAGCTGGTCTATGCGCTGGGCGCGCTCAAGAACGTGGGCGTCGAGGCGATGAACCTCGTGGTGCAGGGCAGGGGCGACAAGCCGTTCGTCAACCTCTTTGACTTTGCCCGCCGGGTCGATCTGAAGAAGGTTGGAAAACGGCCGCTGGAGATGCTGGCGCGCGCGGGGGCCTTTGACGAACTGGACAAGAACCGCCGCCGGGTCTTCGAAAGCCTCGAACAGCTGGTGCAGTATTCCGCCGCGATCCACGAACAGAAGAATTCGAACCAGGTGTCGCTGTTTGGCGAGGCCGGCGACGACCTGCCCGAACCGCGCCTGTCGAAATCACCCGACTGGCTGCCTGCCGAACGGCTGAGCGAGGAATTCAAGGCGATCGGCTTCTACCTGTCCGGGCACCCGCTGGACGACTATATGCCCGCGCTGAAACGCAAGCAGGTGATGACACTGGACGAGGTTACCGAAAAGGCACGCTCGGGTCCGTTGATCGCCAAGATGGCCGGTGTGGTCGCCGGGCGGCAGGAACGGAAATCGGCCAAGGGCAACCGGTTCGCCTTTGCCCAGCTGTCCGACCCGACAGGGGCGTACGAGGTGACGCTGTTCTCGGAAACGCTCGAGAAATCACGCGAATATCTGGAAACCGGCGCGCAGGTCGTGCTGACGGCCGAGGCCACGATGGAGGCCGACCAGCTGAAGCTGCTGGCGCGCTCGGTCGGGCCGGCGGATTCAGTCGTGGCCGAGGCCGGCGCGACCGGGCTTCGTATCTTTTTGGACCAATCACAGGCGCTGTCGACGGTCGCCAGCGTTCTCGCGAATGCTGCGGTGGCGGCCAAAAACGCCTCGAAAGGGCCGATCCATTTGTGTCTGCTCGATCCGGGCTTGCCGGGAGAAGTCGAAATGGATCTGGGGCAGGAGTTCCCGATCAATCCCCAGATCAAGGGTGCCATCAAATCACTGGATGGGGTCTTGTCCGTCGAAGAGGTCTAGGGTGGCGGTCCCGCCCAACCCTAGTAGTCACGCTCGAAGAAAATCCCGATGCCGGTATCGCCGCGCCCATCTACGGTGCCGCGCACCGTCACGCTGTCGCTGACGTCCAGGTTCAGGTTCACCTCGGTGTCGCCTTCGGTGTTCACGGTGAAATCGGTGTACAGGTTGTCGCTCAGATAAGCGCCGGCGCCCAGACGCCCGCCGCCGCCCTCGGTCGCGCCGACGTCGACGGTATCTACGCCCGTGGCGTCCCGAACGCCCTTGGTGGCATCGCCACCGGCACCGCTCAGCTGGGCCAGCGACGCGGCCATCTGGGCGATGACAAACGGGGACAGTTCGGAAAAGCGGTTGCCGAACAACAGCATTGCCAGCGCCTCTTCGGCGGGGCGTTCGGGGTCCGAGAACACATCGACTGTCGGAGAATCCAACGGGCCCGCGATTTCCAACGTTGCGGTTCCATCCGAAGTGCTGGCCGAGGATTCGAACTCGATATACGGCGTCAGGTCGCCCTGCAGGCTGACGACGCCTTTGGTCAGCGCCAGCCTCCGGCCAAGGATGTCCAGATTACCGCGGATCAGTTCGATCTGGCCCGATGGGATGACGGATTTGGTGGTGCCCTTGATGAAGATCGCACCGCCCAATTCAGCATTCACACCGCGACCTCGCACGAAAACCGCCTTGGGGGCCAACAGGCTGATGTCGAGAGAGATGCGAGAGTCCGATTGCGACGTTTTCTCCTTTTCTACCAGCTGCGCCCGTTCCCGAGTGACGTAGCTGGCATTGCTTTCGTTCACGTGTTCGATCTTGGGGATCGGCGCGGCCCCCACCGCGCCAGATGCCGCGGCCAGGTTGATATTGGTCTCGCCAAACGTGATCTGCCCGGCCAGCGAACTGTTCCCTGCCAAGGCGCCCGTCATAGCGATCTGGCCGTTCAACGTGGTCTCGTACAAAAGATTGTCGGTCAGGACGAGATTGTTGATTGCAGTTGTGATCTGCGCGTTGAACGGCGGTGTAAGGTCGACCGGGCCACTGACCGTAAATCCGCCTCCGGCGCGCATGCCGCCGCGCATCGAAATCGTTGCGCGGCTGTTGGCAAGGTCTACAGTTCCGCCGATATCGGTGATGGTCTGTCCAACGCTGGGGATTGCCATCGACGTCCCTGAGGTGGTGACCTGACCACTCAGCGACTCCAGCGCCGGCTTACCCTTCAACGCCAGGTCGAACCGGGCCGATCCGTCGATCTTGTTGGGCGTGATGAAGATGTTTGCAATGCCCAAATTGACGCCGCCCTGTGCGGAAATGTCGGCATTGCCCGAGGCTTCGTCGTAGGTTCCTTTGACCGCACTGCTGATCTCGGCCGGTCCGGCGGCATTGGCATCAATGGTCCACACGCCGTTCTGGCGCGTTGCATTGCCTTTCGCCGTCAAGCTGCCCGGAAACTCGGGCGCAAAACGTTCGACCCGATCGAACTTGGCGTCAAAGTCCAGGTCGGCAGAGCCATCCGTATTTACGCTGCCTACCAGATTGGCATAGGACGTCTCCGGGCCGGTCACTCTGACCGTGCCCTCAACTCCGCTGGATGTGGGAGCCACATTCCCGTTCACCTTCAGCGGTCCCGTCAGGGTCTGTGAAACCCGGGCGAGGTCGTCCAACCCGGCGGAGAAGCTCAACCCGCCGCTTTCGCGGCTCAAGATGCCGGATGCGTTGGCGGACAAGGCCGTCCCTGCAAGCCGGAAGTTGCGGAGGTTCAACCCTTCCTCGCCGTTCGATGCGTCGACTGTCAGCGTCGTCTGTCCGGGGATCAGCGCATCCACCGCTTCGATTCCGGTCAAGATGTCCTCTGCATTGATTTTGCCCTGCACGTCGAAGACTTTGCTGCCACGGGCCCCTCGACCGGTCACATCCGCCGTGACCGCGCCCGCCAACGTACGGCCTGCCAGTCCGGAAAAGACGGACAGATCGGGGGCATCGACCTGTGCTTGACCGTCAAAGGCCAGGTTTCCGGTCGGATCGTCGATGGTTGCCGCGACTTGGGCATTCAGCGCGGCTGCGTCAACGGTTGCCTTGCGGATTTCGATCCGGTCACCGGTGCGCGCGCCGTCGAAGTTCAGGACGACGCGCCCGGTCACAAGCGGATCCACCTGATCCAGCCCGGTTTGCAGGTCTGTAGTCGTCACCTGCGCAGTGCCATCAAACTCAAGGGTCTGCACGGTGCCCTTGCCATCCACCTGGGCCTGAACGGTCCCCGCAAGGTCGCGCTTGGCGAGGCCGGAGAATACCGAAAGGTCAGAGGCATTCACCCGGGCCTGGCCGTCGATGGTGAAATTGCCGTTCGGAGTGGTGACCGCGCCATCCGCCTGTGCGTTCAGGGTTTCGCCGTCGATGGTGAGAGCGCGGATCAGGATGCCGTTTGCATCCCTCTTGGCGTCCAGCGTGATGTCCGTCTCGCCCGCGATGATGGGGTCGATATCGTCCCGACCAGTGGACAGGTTTTGTCCGGAAACGGCCAGCTTGCCGTCAAAACTGCCCTCCAACGGCGAGCCCGCCCCCTCGACCCGGACCGATGCTCGGCCGCCCAGATCCAATTTGGCGACCTCAGAGAAACGAGACAGATCGGACGCCTGCATCGTTGCCGATCCGTCAATCTTCAGACCGCTTTCAAGCCCGCTGACGACAGCATCGGCGGTCGCTGAATAGTCGGTTCCCCCAAGTTCGAAACCCGAGAGTCGGAGCGACTTGTCCCGTCCGTATTCGAACAGGCCATCAAGGGTGACGCGATCGCCCACCGCTGTGTTCAGAGCAGGATCAGCCAAGTCCAAACCGTCCAGAGAGGCTTGAAGGTCTCCGGTCAGGTCCAGACCGCCGATCTGAGTCAGGGTGCCCTGTGCGGTCAACCGCGTGTGCGCAATCTGGACTTGGGGTGTGACAACATTCTCGGTCGTCAGGCTCAGGTCCCAATGATTGCCGTTTTCGTGGTCGAAAAGCGCAGAGAGCTGTGCGGCCTTGACAGATGTGTCTCCTCCACCGAATGGCAGGACCACGTCGTCCCCGGCCGGCGGCGAGATCCTTGCCTGGACGGCTACCAGTTGCAGCGCCCCGCCTGTTCCAAGGCTGAGCTGCGCTTCCAGTTTCAAAGCTTCGGACGTGATGTCCGCCTCGGTAATCTCCAGCGCACCTTCGGCTCCGGTACGGCCATCGACATACAGACGTGTATCCGTACCGAAGAAGGTATCCATGTTGGCGGCCAAAAATGGGGTCAGGTCGCCGCCCAGGTCGGCGGTAAAGGCAATGCCTTCGTCTGCCGCCCCTTCGGTCTTCTCGATCCCGCGCAGACGCACCTGGCCCGAGACACGGTCGACATTGTCACTGCTCAGCCCGATATCCGCCGTGAAGTCGGTGATCGGACCGGACCCTTTGGCCGTCAGGCCGATGGGTGGGCTGTCCGGTATATTCAATGCGGTCGAAATCAGCCCACCTGACGCCTCGGAGACGGTCAGGTCCAGGTCGATTTGCCGGCTTTCGTTCTGGAAACCGGCCACAAGATTTATCTGATCGCCGGCCCGGTCCAACCGATTGATATCCAGCTTGGTGTCCAGCGCGCCATCGGCAAGATTCAGGTTTCCGTCCACTGAAAGGTCTGCTGCAACGCCGATCAGCGGTTCGCCCAGGGACAACTCGTCGACGCGCAGTTCACCGATCTCAATCGCCACGGGCAGTTCTGGCAGTTGAAAGGGTTCGGTCTCGGCGGTGGCGGCCGGTTCGTCCGTGGTGGTCTTGCCGGGTGCGCGTGCGATGTCGATTTCTTCGGCGGTCAGGGCGTTCACGGAAAACCGGCCGCGGATCAGGGCCAGCCGGTTCCAATCCAGCTCGGCGTTCTTGATGGTCAGCCAGACCCCTTCGTCGTCGGCCACCGTGATCTCCTGGATGCGTGCGCGAGAGCTCAGCGCGCCCTCCAAGCCGATGACCCGGATATTGCGGTTGTCCCCGGATAACGTGTTCTGCAGGAAATCGGTCAGCAGACCACCGCTCTCTTCCTCTTGCGCGGCCACGGGGCCGGACAGGGCAAAGGCGGTTGCCCCGACCGCCAGAGGATATGAAAGGTAACGCCTCAAAATGCTTGCCCGATCCCGATATAGAACTGCAGCCCGTTGCCCGTGTCACCTTGCACAGGCACCGCCAGGTCTAGCCTCAGCGGGCCAAAGCCGCCCAGATCGTACCGAACGCCAAGGCCCGCGCCGGCGTGGTACTCGGCGCCACTGCCGATGAACGAGGACGTGTCTACGATACCGTAGTCGTAAAACCCTACAAGAGACAGCTTTTCAGTGACCTTGCCGCGCACCTCGCCCGACAGGCCAAGAAAGGACTTGCCGCCGGCAATGCCCGTGCCGACGGGGACACCAAGGCTTTCATAGGGCTGACCGCGAACCGTGCCCGCGCCGCCGGAGAAGAACAGGAAATCCGGTGTGACACCATCCGCCGGGGGGCCGAGAATCGATCCAAGTTGCACCCGACCGGCCAGCACGATCCGGCCGCCAGTGCCCAGGCTGGTATAGGCGCGACCGTCGAAAAACAGGCGCAGCCCGGTATCCGTGCCCGAGATGCCGACAAAGGGCATGAACTGGCTGTCCAGGTAATACCCGCGGGTGGCGCTGACCTTGCTGTCGCGTTTGTCCCACTCGGACCGGAACGGAATGATGAAATATCTGAACTTGCGGCCGTCACCATAGGCGTCGTCAGCGTTCGAGATGGAAAAGCCCACAGCCGCCTCGGCATACAACTCGTCCGAGAACGTCCGCCGCGCACCATAGGTCAGCGAGGCAACCGACACGCTGTAATTGTCGGTGTTTCGGCGCTCGAGCAGCGCGCTCCAGAAGGTGTTGTCGTCCGGGCCCAGTCGGTCGGGCTGATCCAGACGCAGACCCAACCGCCCGTCGATATCCTCAGACCCGCCGATGTTTCGGATGGCGGCCTCAAAGCGCAGCCGTTGAGCGCGGCGGAACACGTTGCGGTGGGTCCAGGTCGCGGTCACGTCCAAGCCATCGCGCGAGGCCAGTTCGACCCCAAACGTCAAGCGGCGTTTGGGCAAGTCCTCGAAGGTGGCGTCGAAATCCAGCGTGCCGTCCGGGTTCGGCGTGTCCCGTTCCTGGATCGAGACGGTGCTGAACGTACCGGTCCGCCGCAGCCGTGTGCCGACCTTTTGCAGCTTTTCGGGCGAGTAGACCTCGCCCGACGGGAAACCGGCGATTTTCTCGATCGAACTGTGGCGGACATCGGTGCCGCCTTCGATATACATCTTGCCGAACTTCAGCCGCGGCCCCTGATCCAGGTCGATCCGGGCGTCCAGCTGGGCCTGTGCGTGCCGGGCGATGATCTGTTGATCGCGCAGTTTCGCTTTGGCGTGGCCCGCGTCCTTCCAGGCCTGAATCCCGGCCGAAGTCGCCTGTTGAATGGCGCCGGTCGTGGCCAGCTTGCCGGGGGCAAACTCTTCGGGCAATTCGGTATCGGGGGCCAAAGGCTGAACGACTGCCGTTCCGAAATTGTACGCTTTGCCGGGGCGAATGGTGATCGTTGCCCGATTGATCTGCGCAGGAACGCTCAGCGAGCTGAGATCTGCCGCTTCCTTCCCGTCCAGCTTGATGCTGACCGACGGGCCGAAATATCCGGCATCATAGAGAATTTGCACGATCGTTCGGTAATCCGACAACGCGGCTGACAGGACTTCAAGCGGAGTGTCCAGCCCCCGGTTGTCGGCAGTCATGACCGAGGACGTTTCCTCAATCTGCTTTTTCAAGTCGTCCGACAAACCTGGCGCTGCAAGCGATGTTTCCAGTGCCATCGCACAGGTCGGGGCGAGGGCAAAAAACACACCCGCACACCAGTTCTTCAGACCGCCCCTACGTCTGCTCGCCTGCATCAAATGGCTCCACCTGTCCCGGGCCGCATTGATTTGCGCTGCTTGTCGCGGCGCCGCGGTCCCTTGGGAAACAGTTAGACCATCTCAAACCGCTCAGGCAAAGAAATAAACGCGGTTCTCCCAGTTCCCATGCGAAGTTGTGGAAAAGCTGCCGCTACAGGCCCGCGTTTCGGAACCAGCGGATAATGGCCTCGCGGTCCTCGGGTTCCATATAGGTGACGTTGGCCGGCGGCATCGCGTGGCTGACGCCAGCCTGCAGATAGATTTGCTCGGCATTGCGCGCGATGTCACCTTCGGTTTCCAGAAAAACACCCTTGGGTGCCCAGAGGATTCCGTCCCAGACGGGCTCGCGCGCGTGGCACATGGAACAGCGCCCCAAGACTACGTCATGGGCTTCTTCAAAGCCGCTGGCCTGCACAAAGCGCTCCTCGAACGGGGTCAGAGGCTGCGCCTCGGCCTCTTCCAGCGGTTTGTACATCGGCGCAGTGGACAGCCACATGATGGCGATGAACAGCAGGGCCGTCACAAGCCAGGTCCAGGTCGGGTTGCCGGCCCGGGCGTGGCGGGTATTGAAGTAGTGCCGGATGGTGACACCCATCAGGAAGACCAGCGCCGCGATGATCCAGTTGTATTCGGTCGCAAAAGCCAAGGGATAGTGGTTCGACAGCATCAGGAAGACCACCGGCAAAGTCAGATAGTTGTTGTGGGTCGAGCGCAGCTTGGCGATCTTGCCGTATTTCGGGTCCGGGGTGCGGCCGTTTTTCAGGTCGTCCACAACGATCCGTTGGTTGGGCATGATGATGAAAAACACATTGGCCGTCATGATCGTGGCGGTGAAGGCACCCAGATGCAGCATCATCGCGCGGCCGGTGAATATCTGATTGTAGCCCCAGCCCATCGCCACCAGCAGAACGAACAGCAACAGCATCAGCAGGGTCGGACGCTCGCCCAGCCCCGATTTGCACAGGAAATCATAGATCAGCCAGCCCACGGTCAGCGACGCCGCCGAGATCAGGATGCCCTGCCACAGCGCCAGATCGGCCTTCTGTGCGTCGATCAGATACAGCTCGCCGCCCACCCAATAGACGATCATCAACAGGGCCGCACCGCTGAGCCAGGTTGCATAGCTTTCCCATTTGAACCAGGTCAGGTGGTCCGGCATCCGCTCGGGCGCCACAAGGTATTTCTGGATGTGATAGAACCCGCCGCCATGCACCTGCCATTCCTCGCCATCCGCAGGACCGGGGATGTCGCGGTTCAGGCCGAGGTCCAGCGCGATGAAATAGAACGACGATCCGATCCAGGCGATTGCCGTGATGACATGCAGCCACCGCACCGCAAATGCCATCCAGTCCCAGAACACGGCGAATTCATACATGCAAAGCTCTCCGATTGCTTGCCGACACACTAGGCAAACGGGGTTTTCTTCGGTATTCCCGTATATTGTCAAACTGTATCAAAAAAAACGAAAAGATGTCCTATCTCGACAATATCCGTACCTTTGTCCGGGTCTATGATCTTGGCAGCATGTCCGCGGCCGGACGCGATCTGCGAATCTCGCCAGCGGTGACTTCGGCGCGGATTTCCCAACTCGAAGATCATTTGGGTGTGCGATTGTTCCAGCGTACGACCCGAAACCTCAGCCCGACCGAGCAGGGCCGGGCGTTCTACCCCGGTGCGGTTGCGGTTCTGGATGCCGTGAACGAGGCCGAGGCGCAGGTCGTGCACCTGACCGAAGCGCCCCGGGGATCGCTTTTCGTAGCGGCCCCACTGGGGGTCGGGCGACGGCTGTTGGCGCCTCAAGTCCCTGAATTTCTTGCCGACTACCCCGAGATTGACGTGCGGTTGCGCCTGACGGACAGGTCTGTTGATCTCACGACCGAAGGGCTGGATCTGGCGTTCTTCATCGGTCAACCCGAAGACAGCACTTTGCGGATCCGCAAAATCGCGGATTGCCAGCGTGTCTTGTGTGCGGCGCCAGACTATGTCGCGCGCCGAGGCATGCCCCGGACCGGGGCGGAGCTGATCTCGGACCGGCACGAATGTCTGAACCTGCGATTCCCCGGGGCGACCGAGTTCCAATGGCTGCTGCAGACAGCCGAAGGACCCAAACGGTTTGCAGTGTCCGGGCGGTTCGAGTGCGACGATGGCGATGTTCTGACTGATTGGGCGCTGGCTGGGCAGGGGATCGCTATGAAACCCGTTTTTGAAGTGGCCGAGCATCTCAAGGCCGGGCGATTGGTGCCCGTCGCCGTCGACACGCCACCGGTTTCGGTCCAGATGGCGTGTCTCTACACGCATCGGCGACATCAGGACCCCAAGGCGCGCCTGTTCATGGATTTCATGATCTCGCGGATCGGCGACGTGGTGCGGATGTCGCAGGTCTGAGGGGTCAGCTGCCCCGGTAGGTCGAATACCCGAATGGCGACAGCAAAAGCGGCACATGGTAATGCGCCTCGGGGTCGGACATGCCGAACCGGATCGGTATTTGATCAAGGAAAAGAGGGTCTTCAACGGCTTGCCCGGAGGCCCGCAGGTAGTCCCCCGCAAAGAAGATCAACTCGTAGATACCGGTCTTGAAAGTCTTTTCCGGCAGGATGGGACTGTCGGTGCGCCCGTCCGCATTGGTTTCCATCTCAACCAATTTCCGGTGCGAATTGCCGGACACCCGGTACAACGCGATTTTCAGGCCCTCGGCCGGACATCCCCGCGCCGTGTCCAGAACATGGGTCGTCAGATAGCCTGCCACGAGTTGCTCCTGCTGTTGTCTGCACGTTTCGTCTTCGGATGCCATTTTAGGCAATCCGGTTTGCATTGCCCACCTTGCGGCAAAGGCCATGGCGCAGGGAACGCCGAAACAACCGGAAACAGCGTTCGGATTGATTTGATAATCCATCACGGTTTTATGGGATAAACCGAATGGAAGCCTGAAATTGAAGACGGAAAGCAGAATGCAGCCCCCCCGATACCCCCGCGACATGATTGGATATGGAGCCAACCCGCCAAAAGCCCAGTGGCCGGGCGGGGCCAAGCTGGCAGTGCAGATCGTGCTGAACTACGAAGAGGGCGGCGAAAACTGCGTATTGCATGGCGACGCTGCGTCCGAGGCATTTCTGTCCGAAATCGTGGGTGCCGCGCCTTGGCCCGGCCAGCGTCATTGGAACATGGAATCCATATATGAATACGGCGCCCGCGCCGGGTTCTGGCGGCTGCATCGCCTGATGGCCGACCTGCCGGTGACCGTCTATGGCGTGGCCACCGCGCTGGCGCGCTCGCCCGATCAGGTGGCGGCGATGAAATCCGCCGGGTGGGAGATCGCCAGCCACGGCCTGAAATGGGTCGAACACAAGGACATGCCCGAAGACGAAGAGCGCGCCCAGATCGCCGAGGCGATCCGCCTGCATACCGAGGTGGTCGGAGACCGTCCGCGCGGCTGGTACACGGGGCGATGTTCGGACAACACCGTGCGGCTGGTGGCCGAGGAAGGCGGGTTTGCCTATGTGGCCGACACCTACGCCGACGATCTGCCTTATTGGATGCATACCGGTGGGCGCGACCAGCTGATTGTGCCCTATACGTTGGACTGCAATGACATGCGCTTTGCCACGCCGCAGGGGTTCAACTCGGGCGATCAGTTCTTCGCCTATCTCCGCGACAGTTTCGATGCGCTCTATGCCGAGGGGAAGGCGGGCGCGCCCAAGATGTTGTCGATCGGTCTGCATTGCCGCCTGATCGGCCGACCGGGCCGGGTGATGGCGCTGAAGCGGTTCCTGGGCTATGCGCGCGGCTTCTCCGATGTATGGTTCGCGACCCGGTTGCAAATTGCCGAACATTGGGCGGCGCATCATCCGCCGCAGGATCGCCCACGCCCCTCGCAGATGGACCGCGACGCCTTCGTGGCGGCCTATGGCGGCATCTTCGAACATTCACCCTGGATCGCCGAGCGCGCCTGGGCGCTGGAATTGGGCCCCGCTCACGATACGGCGGGCGGGCTGCACAACGCGCTGGCGCGGGTGTTCCGTTCGGCCTCGTCCGAGGAACGCCTGGGCGTTCTGACTGCACACCCGGATCTGGCGGGCAAGCTGGCGCAGGCCAAACGCCTGACGGCCGAAAGCACCTCGGAACAGGCCTCGGCCGGGTTGGACGCCCTGACCGACGCCGAGCGCGACGCCTTCACTGATTTGAACACGCGTTACACCGAAAAATTCGGCTTTCCCTTCATCATCGCGGTGCGCGACCACGACAAGGCCTCGATCCTGCATGCGTTCCAGCGGCGCATCGAGAATGACCGCGAGACCGAGCTCGCCGAAGCCTGCTGTCAGGTCGAGCGCATCGCCGAGTTCCGGCTGCGCGACGTGCTGCCCTCATGACTCGGAACATTCCTATCGCGCCGCTGACGGCCCAAGCCTTTGCGCCGTTCGGCGACGTGCTCGAGGTTTCGGGCGCACCGGACAAGATCATCAACCAGGGTCAGTGCGGGCGGTATCACGACCGGGCGGTTCTGGACTTTGCGGACGGGCGCGCGGGGATCAGCCTGTTCGACGCCAACCCACGGACATTGCCCTATCAACTGGACATGGTCGAACGTCACCCTCTTGGCAGCCAGGCCTTCATTCCCATGTCCCACCAGCCGTTCCTGGTGATCGTCGCGCCGGATGAGGATGGCGTTCCCGGCCGGCCGCTGGCCTTTGTGACGCAACCGGGGCAGGGGGTAAACTATCATCGCGGCACGTGGCACGGCGTGCTGACGCCGCTGCACGCGCCAGGCCTTTTCGCGGTAGTCGACCTTATCGGTTCAGGGGCAAACCTCGAGGAGCACTGGTTCGACACCCCTTACGAGGTGGTTGAACGCTAAGCCAATTTTGAAGCCGTCGGAGAAGCGGCAAGACCCCCATGAGAAAACAGGGAGACAGTTGAGATCATGGCCGAAACTTCGATAGGAACACCCGATCAGCTTCGGGATCCGAATTACACGCCTGCGCTGCACAAGGCGATACCACTTGGGATTCAGCACGTTCTGGCAATGTTTGTGTCAAACGTGACCCCCGCCATCATCGTGGCCGGTGCGGCCGGGTTTGGCTTCGGGTCGAACTCGCCCGATTTTCCCGAGCTGCTGTATCTGATCCAGATGTCGATGCTGTTTGCAGGGTTGGCGACCTTGTTGCAGACCATCACGCTGGGCCCGGTTGGTGCGGCATTGCCCATCGTTCAGGGAACAAGCTTTGCGTTCCTGCCCATCATGATCCCATTGGTGGCTGGCAAGGGCGTTGAGGCCCTTGCCGCGCTGTTCGGAGGCGTTCTGATCGGCGGCATCTTTCACGCCTGCCTTGGGATGTTCATTGGCAAGATCCGCTTCGCTCTGCCGCCATTGGTCACGGGCCTTGTTGTGACGATGATCGGATTGGCACTTGTCAAGGTCGGCATCCAATATGCGGCGGGTGGTGTCCCTGCGATCGGTACGCCGGAATACGGATCGCTGCTCAACTGGTCTGCGGCACTTGTCGTCGTGATCGTCACGCTGGGCCTCAAGTTCTTTGCCCGCGGAATGCTGTCGGTGTCTGCGGTTCTGGTCGGATTGGCTGTCGGCTATGTCTACGCCCTGATGGTCGGAATGGTGACGTTCGAAGCCATTGGAACAAGCTGGTCGCGGGCCGCTGGTTTCGCGCTGCCGGTGCCCTTCAAATATGGGTTCGAATTCTCGCTGGCGGCGGTGATCGGGTTCTGCCTCATGGCTTTCGTGTCAGCGGTCGAAACCGTCGGTGACGTTTCGGGCATTACCAAAGGTGGCGCGGGTCGCGAGGCCACGGACAAAGAGATCGCGGGAGCGACCTACGCAGATGGTGTTGGCACGGCTGTCGCCGGTATCTTTGGCGGTTTGCCGAATACCTCGTTCAGTCAGAACGTTGGTCTGATCGCGATGACCGGAGTCATGAGCCGCCATGTCGTCACGATTGGTGCGCTGTTCCTGATCCTATGCGGACTTGTTCCCAAGGTCGGCGCCATCATACGCACTGTTCCGATCGAAGTTCTGGGGGGCGGAGTGATCGTCATGTTCGGCATGGTGGTGGCTGCCGGCATTTCGATGTTGTCCGACGTGGACTGGAACCGCCGCAACATGGTGATCTTCGCCATCTCGCTGTCGATCGGGCTTGGCTTGCAATTGGAACCCGGCGCGGTTCAGCACTTGCCGGACACAATCCGCATCCTGATGACAAGCGGACTGCTGCCCGCAGCGCTGATCGCCATCGTGCTGAACCTCATTCTGCCGCATGAACTGGCCGAAGAATCAACGGAGGAGGTCTCGGGCGGTATGGCCGGTCACGGTGCTGGCAGTTTGCCGCACGACTGAAACCTGTAACTCAGCCCTGCAGCGCCAAGCGCGCTGCGGGCTATTCCGTCTGAGCCATCATCCCGGCGACATCGAGCATACGGGCCGAAAAACCCCACTCATTGTCATACCATCCGAAAACCCGGACCTGATTTTGCCCGACGACACGTGTTTCCGGTCCGGCAATCACCAGCGATTCCGGTCGCGCACGCAGATCGGACGAGACCAGCGGCAAGTCGGTCCAGCCGAGCACCTTTGATGCCTCGACGGCGCGGCGCAATTCGGCCGAGAACAGCTCGGGTTCCATTCCTTTTTGCAGGGTCACAACCAGATCGATGGCCGAGACGCTGGCAGTGGGCACCCGCACCGCCGCACCGGAAATTCTCCCGGCCAGATGCGGCAGAATCACGTCGATCAGATGGGTCGCGCTTGACGTTGTGGGCACCATCGACAAGGCCCCAGCCCGCGATCGCGCTAGGTCGCCGCGCGGAGCGTCCACCATCGGCTGGCTGTTGGTGTAGCAGTGAATCGTGGTCATGTGCCCAGATGCGACCCCACCGATCCCGTCCAGAAGTTTGACCAGCGGCGCCAGCGCGTTGGTGGTGCAGGACGCGTTCGATACGATCCGGGCATTGCCCAGCGTGTCTTCGTTGGCACCCAGAACGATCGTTGTCTCGGCGGCCGGGGACGGGCCGGAAATCAGCACTTTGCCAGCCCCTGCCTGGAGGCCCCGGATCGCCACGTCCGAACTGCGCGCGATACCCGTGCAATCCAGCATCACGTCCACGCCGGACAGATCGACATCGGCAAGGTCGTCGCTGTGGCTCAGTGGAATCGATTGTCCATCCACTTGCAGGGCCCCGGCGCTGGTTTCCACCGAACCGCCATAGGGGCCGAACGTGCTGTCGTACTTGAACAGATAGGCACAGGTCTCCAGCGGTGCGATGTCGTTGATCAGCACCACTTGAACATCCGAACCCGCTGGCAGGGCCATGACCTGCCGCAGGATCGTGCGGCCGATGCGGCCGAATCCGTTGATTGCGAGTTTCATGCGCAAGCTATGGCAGGCCGTCTGACCGACCTCAATGCCCCTATGGAGTCTCCGTTATCCGCAGCTGACCTGCGAGAAGAACTGGCCCGAAATATTCTGGTACATGCTTGACCGGATCACCTTGCACCCGGTTGCCTGCTGGATGGCCGCAATGGCCTGAACCGTGCGCAGGCGCGGCGGCGGGCCGAACGGGTTGAGGTTGTTGTTGTCGCGGGTTGCACGATACACGACAGGGGCGTCCGCAACCTGCGTCACAGCCCATGTGCGGCTCATGACGGATACGGTTTTGGTCGCTTCCTTCGCCACGACCGGGGCAGTGTCGACGGCGACCATCAGGCCGATCATGGCCAGTGCAGTCAGAGGGGCGCGCAGTTTCATCGACCAATCTCCACGAATGAACAAAACGAAATCACCTCTGATTTCAGCAAATTCCGCCGTCCCTGTGAACCCCTGCCGACGCAAAAGCCCGTTTTCAGGACCTTTTGCTGGTCATCGTGTCGACAGTTTCAACGGCATGTGCCGATTGACGTCCTTGTAGAGCAGATACCGGAATCGCCCCGGCCCGCCCGCGTAGCAGGCTTGAGGACAGAACGCGCGCAACCACATGTAATCACCGGCCTCGACCTCGACCCAATCCTGGTTCAGTCGATAGACGGCCTTTCCCTCAAGCACATAAAGCCCGTGCTCCATGACATGCGTTTCGGCAAAGGGGATGACCCCGCCCGGTTCAAACGTGACAATGTTCACATGCATGTCATGGCGCAGGTCATTCGGGTCCGCGAAGCGCGTGGTGGCCCACCGACCTTCGGTGCCGGGCATTGGGGTTGGGGCGACGTCGCGTTCGTTGGTGATGATCGGATCGGGGGCCGGCAATCCGGGTACGGCCTCATAGGCCTTGCGCACCCAATGGAACCGGGCCACGGCGTCAGAGCGGTTGTGCAAGGTCCAATCGGACCCGGGCGGAATGTAGGCATAGCCCCCTGTGTCCAGCTCGTGGACCTGCCCCGCAAGGGTCAGGGTAACCGACCCTTCGACGACGAAGACCACGCCTTGAGCCTCCGGGTCCGTCTCGGGCGTATCGCTGCCGCCGCCCGGCTGGACCTCCATAATGTATTGCGAAAACGTCTCGGCAAACCCGCTGAGGGGGCGCGAAAGGACCCACAGTCGGGTCTGTTCCCAAAACGGCAGAAAGCTGGTCACGATGTCGCGCATCGTGCCTTTCGGGATGACGGCATAGGCGTCAGTGAACATGGCGCGGTCGGTCAGCAGCTGAGTCTGGTCCGGAAGCCCGCCGGTGGGCGCGTAGTAGTTTTGATGAGCCATTCCTGTGCCTCAAGCTTGGTTTCCGGTTACTATGGTCGCATCAGCGGCGGGCCGATAGCGCCGGCAGTCCGATAGGTTTGTTCGTCATTATTTGAAGGTCCGGCCGCGGGGGCTTGGCCCTGATTGCATGGATGTATATTCTTGGTGCAGATCAATTTTCACGAAAGCGAGTTTCGCATGACTGTCCGGTTGCCTGCTGCCCTGTTTGCGCTGTTTTTGTCGGGTGTCGTGGGGGCGGTCGATGCCAAGCCTCTGTCCCGGATCATCGCTGAAATGGGGCTGAGCCCGGACGACTATCAGGTTCTGGACGCGACGACGTCTTCGATGCTGGCAGGCGGGACCCCAAGCGTCGGGCAGGAGCGCAACTGGGTCAACGAGAAAACGGGCACCAAAGGCACGGTCAGGATACGGGACGTGAAGGACAACTGCGTTCACTTCCAGCACTTTGTGCAGCCGTCCGGGGCGGCGCCCAACCCGGAAATCCGCACCCGTCAGTGCAAGGATGCCAGCGGCAATTGGATTCTGACGCCGTAATCGCGGATCAGTAACCGCGGCTGCGATCAACCTCGTGCAGCAGGGGCTGACCTGCACTCAACCGCAGAAAGTTCTGGGCAACATCCGCCAACGCATCACCCAGATGCCATCCCGACACATGCGGTGTGATCGTGATCGACGGGTGTCGCCATAATGGGCTGTCTTTGGGCAACGGCTCTTGTGCGGTCACATCGAGAACCGCGTGCCCCGGACGACCCCGGTCAAGTGCCTCGATCAAGGCTTCTTCGTCGATCAGGTCGCCGCGTCCCGCATTCAACAACTGGCTGCCGTCCTTCATCGCGCCGAGCATTTCTGCGTCAAACAAGCCGATGGTTTCGGGGGTCGAGGGCAGAATCGCGCAGACATGGTCGCAACCGCCCAGCATTCCCGGCAAAGCATCCTGCCCGTGCAGACAGGTGACATCTTCGATTTGCTTGGGCGACCGGCTCCAGCCGATGACCTGAAACCCGACATCACGCAGCATGCGGGCGGTACGGCTGCCGATATGGCCCAGCCCCAGAACTCCGACTACGGTGTCAGATGTCAGCACCGGCGCTTTCGGCCGCCACTCGGCCCGCCGCTGAGCGTCCGCGTGAAAGCCCATGTTCCGGTGAGCGTACAGGATATAGGCCAGAAACCACTCTGCGATGCCTTGCGCCGGGGCGTCCGGTTTCAGGCGGGCCACGCGGACATGCGCGGGCAGGGCGGGGTTCGACACGATTGTCTCGACCCCGGCGCCCAACTTTTGCACCAGCTGCAGATTGGGCAGGCGGCTCGCGTGATCGTCCCGCAGGCCGACAACCGACACCATGGTGACCTCGGCCGGGTCACCAATGGTGCTTGGCGTGCGCACATCGGCCGTTGGTGCATGTCGCCGTACTTCTTCGGCAATCTCGGCATCGCTCATCCAGTCGGACAGCCCGGTATCGATCAACAACGCCATCTGCGCCCCTCTTCCGTTTCAAATTGATTGCAAGTGACGTGCCGTCACGCGGCTGGACACAGTTGCCGCAGCTAAGCCATCCTCGGCGCAAAGGTAAAGCCCGGTTCCGGGATCTACGGAGGATTCTTCATGAACATGTCATTCGTCTTGCGCGAGGAGAACCGGGCGCTGCTTGAGCGGGTCCGCGACATGATCCGCAACGAGATCATGCCCCTGGAAGAAGAATACCAGGCCGAGATCAACAAGGGCGACCGCTGGCAGTACACCGACCGCCAGGCCGAGATCCTGGAAGGCTTGAAGGCCAAGGCCAAAGCGGCCGGTCTGTGGAATTTTTGGCTGACCGACAGCGACAAGGGCTTTGGCTTGACTACAGTCGAATACGCCTATTTCGCCGAAGAGATGGGCAAGACCCCGCTGGGCGCCGAGGTGTTCAACTGTTCCGCTCCCGACACCGGCAACATGGAGGTGTTCGAGCGTTACGGCACCGATAGGATGAAAGAACAATGGCTCAAGCCGCTGCTCGAGGGCGAGATCCGCTCGGCCTATCTGATGACCGAGCCCGACGTGGCCTCGTCGGATGCCACGAATATCTCGATGTCCTGCGTGCGGGACGGGGATGACTATGTTCTGAATGGCGAGAAATGGTGGTCGTCCGGCGCGGGCGATCCGCGCTGCAAGGTCTACATCGTGATGGTCAAGACCGGCGGCGACGACCTGCCCAAACACAAGCGCCAGTCGATGATCGTGGTGTCCGCCGACACGCCCGGGATCGAGATCCTGCGCCCGATGGAAGTGTACGGCCATGACGACGCGCCGCACGGGCACATGCATATCCGGTTCACCGATGTCCGGGTGCCGGCCGAGAATATCCTGCTGGGCGAGGGCCGCGGGTTCGAAATCGCGCAGGGGCGCCTCGGGCCCGGTCGTATCCATCACTGCATGCGCGCGATCGGCCAGGCCGAGATGGCGCTGGAGCAGATGTGCAAACGCGCCCTGCAGCGCGAAGCCTTCGGCAAGAAGCTGGCGCAGCTGGGTGCCAATTTCGACATCATCGCCGAGTGCCGGATGGAGATCGAGATGGCCCGCCTGCTGTGCTTGAAGGCCGCGTGGTACATGGATCAGGGCGATGCGCGCGCGGCGGCCCCGTGGATCAGCCAGATCAAGGTCGTGGCACCGCGCGTTGCGCTGAAGGTGATCGACGAGGCAGTGCAGATGTTCGGTGGGCAGGGCGTCAGCCAGGATACGCGGCTGGCCACCGCCTGGACGCATGTGCGCACGCTACGGCTGGCCGATGGCCCGGATGCGGTGCATCGCCGTCAGGTTGCGCGGGCCGAACTGAAAAAGCATACCCAGGAAAAGATCTGAAATGCAGGGCGCGGCGATGCAGCCAGTGGTGGGCGAGACCGCTTATTTCCGGGTCGCGCCCGATGGGGCCTTTGTCGGCAATGACCCGGCGCGTGGGCCGTGGTCGGCTGACCACTGTCATGCCGGCCCGGTTGCTGGCCTGATCGTGCGCGCGGCCGAGATCGAGGTCGGCCCCGACAAGATGCTGACCCGCCTGACCGTCGATCTGCTGCGCCCGCTGCCTCTGTCCGGTCTTCGCGTGGCCGCCGAGACCGTGCGCCACACCAAGACGCTGGCCACCACGCGCGTCACGGTGCATGATCTGGACGATACGCTGTGCGCGACCGCCACCACGATGCATCTGGCGCGCCGGGATCTGGGGCCGGTGCCGAATGTGGCGATCCAAGGCCCCGACCTGTCGCAGATCGAAGACGGCCCGTTTCCCATCGGCGAAATGCGGCATGACCTGCCCGGCTTTGCCCATCATTCCGAAGTGGCCTATCCCAAAGGCGGCAACCAGGGGGCGGGGCCGAAAACCATCTGGATGCGCACCCCGCCTCTGCTCGAGGGTGAAACCCCCTCTCCGATCCAGTCGCTGTGCCCGCTGGCCGATTGCGGCAACGGAATTTCGTGGAATGCGCCGACCTCGGAAATGGGGTTCATGAACACCGACCTGACGGTGCAGATCCACCGCGAGCCGACCTCCGACTGGCTCGCCTCGGACTCCGTGTCGCACTGGCAGCCCAGCGGCATCGGGATGTCGCAGTCGGTTCTGTACGATACTCAAGGCCCGATCGGCACGGCGCTGCAGACGCTGGTCCTGTTTCCGCCGAAATGAGCGGCAAAATCCGTGCTTACCGCCGAACCGCGTTGCCAGCGCCGGTCGGGCACCCTATCTTCGCGTTCATGCGCTGGATACCCACCTTGTTCGCCTGTTGCCTGCCGTTTACCGCGGTGGCGCACCCGCATGTCTTCATCGACACCGGGCTGGAATTCATCGTGGACGAGTCGGGCAACCTGACCCATGTCCGCGTCACCTGGGCCTATGACGAGTTCTACTCGCTGCTTGTGCTCGAAGACATGAGGTTGGATCAGGACGGCGACGGCGTACTGTCCGAGGCGGAGGAGCAGCGCCTCGCCGGTTTCGACGCGCAATGGGTCGAAGGATACAACGGCGATCTGGTCATCCTGGCTGCCGATCAGCCGGTTGCCTTGTCCGGCCCGCTGGAGCCACGCGCCACGACCGAGGATGGCCGCATCGTGACCACCCATCTGCGCAAGGTCGAGGGCGACCCGGTGGTTGCCCAAAGCCTATCGGCCAAACCCTATGACGAGACATTCTATACCGCCTACGAAGTGACGCGTCCGGTCACCGTTTCCGGGCCTGAATCCTGCCGGATCGACAGGTTCGAGCCGGATATCGACGGCGAACTGGCCCAGATGCAGGCCTTTCTGCTGACCCTGGACGCCGACTATGACCTCGAGGAGAACGACATCCCCCTGGTCGGTGAACGCTTTGCCACCGAGATCCGCGTTTCATGTCCCGCTACCTGATCCTGCCGGTCGGCCTGGCAATAGCGCTGCTGCTGTGGTTCTGGGGCAGCGGAGGCTTTGACAGCCTCGCGTCCTGGGCCGCGGGCGAGCAGCGGGAATTTCAGAACCAGATCGCCCGAGCCCTTCGGGCCGCGCGGGCCGAACAGCCCGAGGCCGTGGCCACGCTGCTGGCCGTCTGTTTTGCCTATGGGTTCTTCCATGCGGTGGGGCCGGGGCATGGTAAGGTGCTGATCGGAGGGTACGGGCTGGGCCGCAATGTCGCATTTCTGCGCCTGTCGGCGATCAGCGTGCTGTCCTCGCTGGGGCAGGCCGTGACGGCCATCGTTCTGGTTTATGCAGGCGTTCTGGTGTTCCAGATGTCGCGGCAAAGCCTGGTCGGCGCCACCGAGCAGATCATGGCCCCGGTCAGCTATGGCGCGATCGCGGCCATCGGGCTGTGGCTGGTTCTGCGGTCGCTGCGCAGTTTCGCCCGGCGCGGTCGTGCGGACAGTGCCCCGCATGACCATCACCATCATCATGATCACGGGCATCACCACCACGACGGTGAGGTCTGTTCCGATTGCGGGCATCGTCATGGCCCCACCGCCGAAGAGGTGGCCCAGGTCGGCAGCCTGCGCGAGGCGCTGATTCTGATCGCCGGTATCGCCGCGCGACCCTGTACCGGAGCTTTGTTCGTGCTGATCCTGACCTGGCAGATGGGTATCGCGATGGTCGGTATCGCCGGGGCTTTTGCCATGGCGCTGGGCACCGCGACCGTCACCACCCTGGTTGGCTGGACGTCGTTCGGGTTGCGGGGTGGGTTGCTGGCCTCGGCCTCGGCCACGCGGTTTGCGGCCGTGTTGGCACCCACGATCGAACTGGTGGCCGGGCTGCTGATCGCGGTGATCGCGGGCGGATTGCTGCTGCGCGCGCTCTGACGTCAGTCGAAAACGG
This sequence comes from Ruegeria sp. CI8, assembly GCF_056536865.1. Lineage (NCBI taxonomy): Bacteria > Pseudomonadati > Pseudomonadota > Alphaproteobacteria > Rhodobacterales > Roseobacteraceae > Ruegeria > Ruegeria sp. CI8. The sequence goes on along the minus strand of NZ_JBQFQL010000001.1, from coordinate 2,028,850 downwards.
GATCGGGGTAGCCCACCCGCGCCAGGTACAAACCTTGCGGCGGACACACCGGCCCGCAGGCCGCGCGGTCGGCAGCCTCGAGCGCATCGCGCACGTCCTGCGGTGTCCAGGCACCCGCGCCGACCCGTTCCAGCGTGCCGACGAAGCTGCGCACCTGGTTGTGCAGGAAGGACCGGGCGCGGACGTGGAAATGCACCTCGGGGCCGGAAAAGCCCTGAACCTGTTCGACGCGCAGTTCATCCAGCGTCTTGACCGGGCTGGCCGCCTGGCAGATCGAGGACCGGAAGGTGGTGAAATCGTGCCGCCCGATCAGCATGTCGGCCCCTTCCTGCATCGCGGCGACATCCAGCGGATGCCCGATCTGCCAGACCTGGCCCTTGTCATGGGTCGCGGGCGCACGGCGGACCAGGATGCGGAACAGGTATTGCCGCTCGATGGCCGAGAACCGCGCATGCCAGTCATCCGCCACCCGCGCGGCCTTGAGAATCGCCACCGGCAACGGCTTGAGGTGATAGTTCAGCGCCTCGGACAGGCGGAACGGGTCCCAATCTTTTTCAAGGTCGCAATGGGCCACTTGCCCCAGCGCGTGAACGCCCGCATCCGTGCGCCCCGCGGCCGCGATCGTGTGTGACCCGGTCAGCAGTTTCGATAGGGCTGCCTCGATGGCGCCCTGGACCGAGGGCAGCTCTTTCTGCCGCTGCCATCCGGCAAACCGTTCACCTTGGTATTCGACTTTCAACGCGTATCTGGGCATGGGCTGCTGGTACCCTGCCGGGCGCGCCCGGGCAAGGGCAGGCGGCAAAAGCGCTGGCAACCGGGGCAGCGGCTACCTATCTTGGGACAAACAAGAAATGCGGGGCGGCGGTTTGGTCATCTCATCACTGGCAGACAGTCTTGTGCGCGGCGTCGAATCCGTCGGCGACCGCGTGTCCGAGACGTTTTTCGAACCGGTCGTGCGGCTGGGCGTCACCGGTCTTGCGCGGTCGGGCAAGACGGTGTTCATCACGTCGCTGGTGGCCAACCTGCTGGACCGGGGGAGGATGCCCGGCCTGGTCGCCCAACAGGAGGGGCGCATCAACGCCGCCTACCTGCAGCCGCAGCCCGACGACACAGTGCCCCGGTTCGATTATGAATCGCACCTGTCGGCACTGACCGGGCCTCAGCCCCATTGGCCCGACAGCACCCGCGCCGTGTCCGAGCTGCGCCTGTCGTTCAAGGTCCGCCCTGCCGGGCTGCTGGCTGGCCTGCAGGGGCCACGCACCGTGCATCTGGACATCGTCGACTATCCCGGCGAATGGCTGCTGGATCTGACACTGCTCGAAAAAACCTATGACGACTGGTCGCGCGAAACGTTGGAGCGGATCGCGCAGCGTCCGGCAGCCGCCGATTTCCTGACCCAGGTCAAATCCGTTGATCCGGCCGACCCCCATGATGAACCCACCGCGCAGGCCCTGTCGCGGGGCTTTGCCGACTATCTGACTGCCGCGCGGGATGCGGGGTTTTATGACTGCACGCCGGGCCGGTTCCTGCTGCCGGGCGATCTGGCCGGGTCGCCGGTGCTGACCTTTGCGCCGTTGCCGGTCGAGAGCGCCGCGCGCCGCCGCAGCCTGCACCGCGAGATGGAGCGCCGGTTCGAGGCCTACAAATCGCAGGTCGTGAAGCCCTTTTTCCGGGATCATTTCGCCCGGATCGACCGGCAGGTGGTGCTGGTGGATGCGCTGGGCGCGATCCACAAGGGTCCGCAGGCGGTCGAGGACATGCGCCGCGCCATGGGCGACATCCTGTCGGCCTTCCGGCCCGGCCGCAATGCGTGGCTCAGCCAGATGTTGCTGGGCAAGCGGGTCGAACGCATCCTGTTCGCGGCCACCAAGGCCGATCACCTGCACCACCTGCAGCACCCGCGCCTGACCGCGATCATGGAGGCCCTGACCCGCGAGGCGCGCGACCGCGCCAGGTTCGCCGGGGCCGAAACCGCCGCCATGTCCATCGCCGCGCTGCGCGTGACGACCGAAGAGATCCGCAGTCACAACGGCGTCGAACTGCCCTGCGTGCGCGGTAGTTTGGAGAATGGAAAACAGGCGGCCTTCTACCCCGGAGAGCTGCCCGAAGACCCCGCCCATCTGCTTAATCCTGCGCGTAAGGGGGCCGACACCTGGCTGGGCGAGGAGTACGGGTTCATGACCTTTGCCCCGGCGCATCTTTCGCTGCGCCCCGGTGACGGCCCGCCGCATATCCGGCTGGACCGCGCCGCGCAGTTTCTGATCGGAGACCGGCTGTGACCGTCACCCTCAGGCCCGCGCGCAGCCTCGACGCTGGGGCGGTCGGAGAGATCCTGCACGGCTTTGCACGCGAAAACGACTGGATGCCCGAGCTGCATTCGGGGGCTGAAGCCATCGCTTTTTGTGGGCAGATGATCGACAAAGGATGGGTCACGGTTGCCGAACAGGGCGGCAAGGTCGCAGGCTTTTTGGCCATGGACGGAACCGAGGTTCATTGCCTGTACCTGAGTCCCCCTGCGCGGAATCAGGGGATCGGCACAGAACTGCTGGACAGCGCCAAGGCAGGTCGCCGAGAACTGGCGCTGTATGCGTTTCAGGCCAACACGGGCGCGTGCCGGTTCTACGAACGGCACGGCTTTATAGAAGTGGCCCGCAGCGACGGGGCCGACAATGATGAACAACTGCCGGACATTCGGTTCGTATGGCGGAAAAAGGAGTGACGCATGGCCAAGGGTCCGGTTCTGATCGAGCTTGACGAGGATGCCCCGGCCGCCGACGTGGCGAAGGCCACGCCGGTACCGGATATCGCGCCACCCCAGGGGCAGGCGATGCAGGCCGCGGCCCGGCTGGCCGCGCGCAAGCCATCGGTTCTGGGCCGGTGGTTCTGGGGGTTGGCGCTGGCGGTGGTGGGGGCGGCGGTCTCTGTCGCCGCGTGGGATTTCGCCACCTCGTTGATCGCCAGCGTTCCGGTGCTGGGCTGGATCGTGACCGGCCTGATCTGCGCGCTGGTGCTGGTGGCCCTGCTGATCGCGCTGCGAGAACTGGCGGCGCTGGGCCGGCTGTCGCGGGTGGACGGGATGCGCCGCGCCGCCGATGCCGCGCTGGCCGATGCCGATCTGGCGCAGGCCCGGGCCGTGACGCAGCGCCTGATCGCGTTCTATCGCGGGCGCGAGGATACGCGCTGGGGCCGCGACCGTCTGGCCGAACGGATCGAGGAACAGTTCGACGCCTCGGGCCTGCTGGGACTGGTCGAGGACGAATTGCTGGCCCCGCTGGACGCCGCCGCCAGCCGCGAGGTCGAGGCCGCCGCGCGCCAGGTCGCGACGGTGACGGCGCTGGTGCCGCTGGCGCTGGCCGATGTGGCGACGGCGCTGCTGGCCTCGTTGCGGATGATCCGCCGGATTGCCGAAATCTATGGCGGGCGGGCCGGATTCCTGGGGGGCTGGCGATTGACCCGAGCAGTGTTCGTTCACCTAGTGGCCACGGGCGCGGTGGCCGTGGGTGACGACCTGCTCGAACCGGTTCTGGGCGGGTCGGTCCTCAGCAAGCTGTCGCGCCGCTTTGGCGAGGGGCTGGTCAACGGCGCCCTCAGCGCCCGCGTCGGCGTGGCCGCGATGGAGGTCTGCCGACCGCTGCCCTTCTCGGACCGCCACAGGCCGTCGACCCGCGGCATGATCTCGCGCGCGCTGAGCGGGCTGTTTTCCAAGGGTTGATCTGCCGCAAAGCCAACGGGCCGCTGCGCAGGGCACAATCTCCCGGGAAGGGAGACCAGCCATGGCGGATCACGGCCACAGCCAACAGGAAATCGCAGACCGGATCGACGCCCCACCCGGGCGCGGGTTCCTGCGTGACGTGGTCTATGGCGGGATCGACGGTTCGGTGACCACGCTGGCCATCGTGGCAGGCGTGGCCGGGGCCGGGCTTTCGCCCTTTGTCATCGTGGCCTTGGGCCTGGCCAACGTGCTGGCCGACGGATTCTCGATGGCTGCGGGCAACTACTCGGGGACCAAGGCCGAGTTGGACAATATCCGCCGGATCCGCGCCATCGAAGAGCGCCACATCCGCCTCTACCCTGACGGCGAGCGCGGCGAGGTGCTGGAGATCCTGTCCCGCAAGGGCTTGTCGGGCCGGGTGCTGGAGCAGGCAACCGATGCGATCACTGCCGATCGTGACACCTGGATCAACCTGATGATCGAGGGCGAATACGGGCTGGGCAGCGTCGATCCGCATCCGCTCAAGGCTGCTGCGGCCACCTTCGCGGCCTTTGTCGTGGCCGGCATGGTTCCGCTCGTGCCGTTCTTGTTGGGTGTCGAGGGCGCGTTTGCAGCCTCGGTCCTGATGACACTGGGCGTGTTCTTTGCCATCGGCGCGATGAAAAGCCGGTGGTCGCTGGCGCCCTGGTGGCGCTCGGGGCTTGAGACGCTGGCGATCGGTGGTGCGGCGGCGGCAATTGCCTATCTCGTCGGGTCCATGTTCCATCCCTAGATCACTGGCGTCAGATCGCAACAGGCTGAAACCATTCGGGATTTCCCGACTGTCTTACCGCGCCTGCACAGGATAGCCTGTAATGCAGAGTTGCCCGGAGGTGCGGTTTGGAATCTCTGCTTGTTCTTGTTGGCTTGGTCGTTTTGGCGATGCCGGTATCTATTGTCGTCTTGCTGGTCGGCCATGCCCGTCTGCGGCGGCGGGTCGAGCAGTTGGAGAGTCGGTTGGGTGCCGGGCCGCAACCGGACGCGGAGCGGCCACCACAGACGCAGTCCGCGCCAATCGAAGCACCGACGCCTGAACCGCGACCGGCCCCTTGGGGCCCGCCGAAACAGGAAAGCCCACCGACGCCGGACCAACGGCCTGACCCGGAAGAATCGGCAACTGTCACTGAGAGTGCATCGCCTCCGGCCGCAGTGGTGTTCCGCGCCGAGCGGTTTGACGATCTGAGCGCGTGGCTGCGCGAGAACTGGTTCTATGCCGTATCCGCCCTATCGCTGGCGCTGGCGGGGATTTTCTTGGTGCAATACGGGGTCGAAAACGGGTTGCTGCCGCCCACCGCGCGCGTGTTGGCGGCCCTGGGCTTCGGCGCGCTGCTGATCGTGGCCGGAGAGGTCGTCCGGCGCCGATACGGCGATGACGAGTCCTCGGCGACTGCCTATCTGCCTTCGGTGTTTTCCGGCGCGGGGCTGGTCACGCTGTTTGGCGGCGTTCTGGCGGCGCGCCAGCTCTATGACCTGATCGGCCCCGAGGCGGCCTTGGCGGGCATGATCGCCATCGCTCTTGTCGGGCTGGTTCTGGGCTGGTTCCACGGCCCGCTGCTGGCGGCGATCGGGTTGATCGGAGCCTTTGCTGCACCTTTCGTCGTGGGTGGCGATTCGGCTGACCCGTCTTGGCTGTACGGATATTTCTTCGTGATCACCGGGCTGGGGCTTGGGATCGACACGGTGCGGCGCTGGGCCTGGGTGTCGGTGCTGTCGCTGGTGGGCGCCTATTTAGCGGGCCTTTTGCTGGTGACGGGTTCGCCGATCACGGAACCGGCTTTCCTCGTCTACGTGGCCGCCATTGCCGTGATCGCCATTGCCACTCCCGTGCGCCGGATCTGGCCCGATCACGACGGCGCGATGTTCAGCGAACTCCTAGTCAGAAAAACCAGTGGTCCGTGGCCCGAATTTCCGACGCGCCTGGCCTTTGGGGCGGTGCTGGCAAGCTCGGCCATTCTGGCGCTGCAATGGGCCGATACGAGCGGTGAGTTCTGGCTGGCTGTGATCCTACTGGCGGGGCTGACTTTCGCCCTGCTGATCTGGGCAAAGGACGCGCCGGCCCTGCAGGACATGACCGCGCTGCCTGCCTTGGGGCTGGGTGGTTTCGTATTCACGCATGGATTTGATGACGGCGCGGTGGCGCGTGGGTTCTGGCAGACCTATTCCGAAACGCCCGAGGCCGATTTTCCGTTGGCCGTGACCTGGCTGGTTGCGCTGGGCGCGGTGATCTCACTTCTGGCGGCATGGCGGTCGTTCCGGGGTGGGCGGTACCCGCTGGTCTGGGCCGGTGCCGCCGCGCTGTACGCCCCGGCGCTGGCCATCGCGCTTGAGCTTGGCTGGCGCCCGGCCAGCGTGATCGGAGCCTACCCCTGGGCCCTGCATGCGGTCGCGCTTGCGGCGCTGATGGTGGTACTGGCCGAGCGCTTTGCGCGCGTGGATAGCGAGGCCCGGATGCGTCCGGCTTTGGCCACGCTGTCGGCCTTGTCCTGCCTGACCTTCGGCTGCGTGATCGTGCTCAGCTCGGCGGCGCTGACCATCGCTTTCGTGGTCACGATCATCGCGGCGGCGGCGCTGGACCGGCGGTTCAACCTGCCACCGATGAGCTGGTTCATCTGGGCCGGAGTCGTCACCGTCACGTTCCGGCTGATCCTGAACCCGGGTCTGGACTGGGCGCTGCACGCGCCGGTTCCGGAAATGTCTCTGGTCTATGGAGCTGCGGTTGCAGGCTATCTTGCCGCATGGTGGATGCTGCGCCCGTTGGACCGCCCGGTCGCCAATGTCATGCTGGACAGCGCAGCGTGGGCGACGGGCGGCGTTCTGGTGTCTCTGCTGCTGTTGCGCTGGTTGGAAGGGCTCGGCGAAGGCGGTGCCGACGACAGCCATTGGGGGCTGGGCCTGCTGTCGGCCATTTGGCTGCTGCTGGCCTTTGCGCAGGTGCAGCGCTTTGCGCTGGGCGGGCGACTGAACTGGGTGCGGGTCGCATTGGGCGTATTCTTCGCCGCGCATGGCCTGTTGTGGCTGGCGCTGGCTGCGACAGTGGCCAACCCTGTTTTGCGTTTTGGGGCAGATCCTGTTCTGGGGCCTCCGGTCTTGAACACGCTTGCCATTGCCTATCTGCTGCCGGCCCTCGTCATCGGCCTGTCCGCGTGGCGGATCCCCAAGATGCCGGCGCAGTTGCGGCTGGCCTGTCAGGGGGTGTCCGTTGCGCTGGGTGCCTTGTGGCTGGGCCTGACAATCCGGCATTTCTGGCAGGGCGCGGCAGGCATGTATGAAGGAAACGGCGTATCCCAGCCCGAGCTTTATACCTATACGCTCGCCCTGCTGGTGATCGGCGCGGCGCTGTTTTATCAGTCGCTGGCCCGTCGGTCGGACCTGATGCGCAAGGCCGGGCTGGCGGTGATCGGGTTGGCGGTGGCCAAGGTGTTCCTGATCGACATCTCGGGGCTGGGCGGTCTGATCCGTGTGTTTTCGTTGTTGGCCTTGGGGCTGGCGCTGGCGGGTCTGGCATGGCTGAACCGTTGGGCCAAGCTGCGCCATTCGCCGCAGGGGCCGGAAGCTCTGGACCAATAGGCGCAACCGGCCTATAAGCCCGGCCATGCAAGACGTTCTGGCCATTATCATTCGAATTATATCCCCGGCGCTCTGAGTTTCCGAGACGCCGGGCAAAGGTGCTTGAGTTCATCGCACCGACCGCTTCGATCCAAACACGCCAAGATCATCCAAGGGACGCCTCTCCATGTGCGCCGACACGACCCAGACACCCGACTACAAAGACACGCTGAACCTGCCCCGAACCGAATTCCCCATGCGCGCCGGCCTGCCCAAGCGCGAGCCCGCATGGCTGGACCGCTGGGAGAAGATCGGCGTCTATGACCGCCTGCGCGAAAAGCCGGGGCGCAAGCCGTTCATCCTGCATGACGGCCCGCCCTATGCCAACGGGCACCTGCATATCGGCCACGCGCTGAACAAGACGATCAAGGACATGATTGTGCGCAGCCACCAGATGATGGGCTTTGACGCGCGCTATGTGCCCGGCTGGGACTGTCACGGCCTGCCGATCGAATGGAAGATCGAGGAACAGTACCGCAAGAAGGGCAAGAACAAGGACGAGGTTCCGGTTATCGACTTCCGCCAGGAGTGCCGCAAGTTCGCCGACGGCTGGATCGACATCCAGCGCGAGGAGTTCAAGCGTCTGGGCATCACCGGCAACTGGGCCGATCCCTACGTCACCATGGACTATCACGCCGAGGCGGTGATCGCGGACGAGTTCATGAAGTTCCTGATGAACGGCACGCTGTATCAGGGCTCGAAACCGGTGATGTGGTCGCCGATCGAAAAGACCGCCCTGGCCGAGGCCGAAGTCGAGTATCACGATAAGGAAAGCTTCACCATCTGGGTGAAGTTCAAGGTGGTGAACACCGGCAACACCACGCTGGACAACGCCTACGTGGTGATCTGGACCACGACGCCCTGGACCATGCCGTCGAACAAGGCCGTGGTATACGGCAAGGACATCTCGTACGGGCTGTACGAAGTGACCGGCCGCCCCGAGGATTGCTGGGCCCGGATCGGTGACCGGTACCTGCTGGCCGACAATCTGGCCGCCGACGTGTTTGCGCGGGCGCGGCTGGACGACACCATGTACCGCCGCCTGTGCGACGTCATGCAGGACGATCTGGCCAAGATCCAGCTGCAGCACCCGCTGGCAGGGGCCGAAGGGTCCAACGGTGAATGGGATGACATCCGCGATTTCCGCGCGGCCGATTTCGTGACCGATACCGAAGGCACCGGCTTCGTTCATTGCGCGCCCTCGCACGGGATGGAGGAATTCGAGCTGTACCGCGATCTGGGCATGCTCGAGCAGGTCATCACCTACAACGTGATGGACGACGGCAGCTTCCGCGCTGACATGCCGTTCTTCGGCGGCAAGTACATCCTGTCGCGCAAGGGCGGCGAGGGCGATGCGAACAAGGCTGTGATCGACAAGCTGGCCGAGGTCGGCGGGCTGCTGGCGCGTGGCAAGATCAAGCACAGCTATCCGCATTCTTGGCGGTCCAAGGCGCCGATCATCTATCGCAACACACCGCAATGGTTCGTGTCCGTCGACCGCAAGCTGGACGATGGCATGGACGAAATGGGCGGCACTATCCGCGAACGCGCCCTGCGCTCGATCGACGAGTTGGTAAAATGGACGCCGCCCTCGGGCCGCAACCGCCTGTATTCGATGATCGAGGCGCGCCCCGACTGGGTTCTGTCGCGCCAGCGTGCCTGGGGTGTGCCACTCACGTGCTTCACCAAGAAGGGCGCTCTGCCCACCGACCAGGACTATCTGCTGCGCAACCCGGACGTGAACACCCGCATCAAGGCCGCGTTCGAAGAATACGGCGCCGATGTCTGGTACACCGACGGCTTCAGACAGCAGGTGCTGGATGGCATCGTGAACCCCGACGATTATGACCAGGTGTTCGACGTTCTGGACGTGTGGTTCGACTCGGGCTCGACCCATGCGTTCGTTCTGCGCGACCGTGAAGATGGCACCGTCGACGGCATTGCCGATGTCTACATGGAGGGCACCGACCAGCACCGTGGATGGTTCCATTCCTCGATGTTGCAGGCCTGCGGCACGATCGGCCGCGCGCCGTATCGCAACGTGGTCACGCACGGGTTCACGCTGGACGAGAAGGGCAACAAGATGTCCAAATCGCTCGGCAATACCATCGTACCGGAAGAGGTCGTCAAGCAATACGGTGCCGACATCCTGCGCCTTTGGGTGGCTCAGACCGACTATACCGCCGACCAGCGGATCGGGCCGGAAATCCTGAAAGGTGTCGCCGACAGCTATCGCCGGCTGCGCAATACGATGCGCTTCATGCTGGGTTCGCTGGCCGACTTCACCGAGGCCGACCGGATCGACCCGGCCGAGATGCCGCGTCTGGAACGCTGGGTGCTCAGCCGCCTGGCCGAGTTGGACGAGCAGGTCCGCAAGGGCTATGCCGCGTTCGACTTCCAGGGCGTGTTCAGCGCGGTGTTCAACTTTGCCACGGTCGACCTGTCGGCCTTCTATTTCGACGTGCGCAAGGATGCGCTGTATTGCGACGGGGACACCCCGCGCCGCCGGGCCGCGCGCACGGTGCTGGACATCCTGTTCCACCGTCTGACTACCTGGCTGGCGCCGATTCTGGTCTTCACGATGGAAGAGGTCTGGCTCGAGCGGTTCCCGGGCGAGGACGGCTCGGTGCATCTGGTCGACTTCCCCGACACGCCTGCCGATTGGCGCGACACCGGGCTCGAGGCGAACATGGCCAAGATCCGCCGTGTACGCCGTGCGGTGACCGCCGCGCTGGAAGTGCAGCGCCGCGACAAGGTCATCGGCTCCAGCCTCGAAGCCGCGCCGATCGTGCATGTCGAGGATGCGGAAACCCGCGACCTGCTGGCGACCTTCGACGTAGATGACCTGTGCATCACCTCGGGCCTGACCGTCACCGCCGACCCCGCCCCGGCCGAGGCGTTCCGCCTGCCCGAGATCGAGGGCGTCGGTGTCGTGTTCGAAAAGGCCGAAGGGGCCAAGTGCCAGCGCTGCTGGAAGATCCTGCCGGATGTGGGACGCCACGCCCACCCCGGCGTCTGTGGCCGATGCGATACGGCGCTGAGCTGAAAATGATCCCTGAAACCCCCGCCATCTCGCGGGGGTTTTCTTGCGGCTTGCGACGCAGCCGCCGATCTGAAACTCTGCGCCCATGCCGATGATTGCAGTGGAAACCCAGTTCGGATGCCTCGGGGTCGAAGAAGAGGACGGTGCCATCACCAGTCTGGTGTGGGACGGTCACACAACGGGTGAGACGACCCCGCTGCTGATCGAAGCGGCATCACAGATCAGGGCCTATGCCGAGGGCCGGTTGCAAAAGTTCGACTTGCCACTGCGTGTCGTTGGGTCCGAATTCCAGAAACAGGTCTGCGACTTGATGTCCGCGATTCCTTTCGGTTACACGCGGACTTACGGTGATATCGCGCAGGATCTTGGGTGTCCGGCGCAAGCTGTCGGGCAGGCCTGTGGTGCCAACCCGATTCCGGTGATCATTCCTTGTCACCGCGTTCTGGCGGCAAGCGGCCTTGGCGGGTTCTCGGGGCAGGGCGGGGTTGAGGGCAAGGTTGCCCTGTTGCGTCACGAGGGGGCTGCCAGTCTGCTGATCTGACCGCCGGAATCCGGTTGCAATCTTTCGCAAAGCGTCCCAACCTGAGACAGTTTTCGAACCCGAAGGACTGCAATTCATGACTGCGAAAATTGACCCCGCCGCCCGGAAGAAGGCCATCATTGACCAATTGATGGCGTTGGAGGCACAGGAGTTGGCGACGGCGCAGGCGCACCACGATGCCTTTCAGAAAGAGTCCCAATTGGATGACCGGGAAGGCCACGACAAGGATGATATCGCGGCATCGCGCGAAAGCGCAGATCTGGCCGCCGCGTTTGACGGGCCGGTGCATGCGCATCATGCCAAGATTGACGTGATCGAAAACACCGATTTCAGCCTGACGGATACAGTGCAGCCGGGCGCCGTAGTCTGGCTGGGCGATCGGCATTTCGTCGTCTGCGTGTCGACCACCAAGTTCGACGTGGATGGTGAAACATATATGGGGATTTCAACCCAAAGCCCGATCTATCTGGCCATGGCCGGAATGCGCAAGGGCGACGTCTTCACCCATAATGGCACCGAGTTCGAGATCCGGGAAATTCTCTGATCTGTGATTTTCGCCCGTTCGGGCCGCGTCTCAATCGCGGCTCGGCGGCATGATTTGCTGGGCGATCCCCGCCGAGACCAGATACAGGCTGGTCACCACCAGACCCCAATGCGCCCAGCTTTGCGGGTGAAAATCCACCCAAGCGGCCCATCCAGCAAAAAAAGTCCAGGCGAAGGCCATGGGCAGGGACAGGTTGCGCCAGCGTTCGGTGCGCACGGGGTGAATGAATTTCAGGGGCAGAAACATTGCAACGGCCAGCAACGCCACAAGGACGAGGCTGAACCAGAAGTCGGGCTTCAGCGCAAAGATCACCACCACGACCATGTTCCAGCAGCCCGGAAAACCGGAAAAGGAATTGTCCTTGGTCTTCATCCGCGTGTCAGCGAAATACATCGCGCTGGCGAATGTGATGACGATGATCGCGAACCAGCCGGTCCAGCCGTCCATCAGACCGGATTTGAACAGCGCATAGGCCGGAATGAAGACGTAGGTCAGATAGTCGATGATCAGATCCAGCAGAACACCGTCGAACTCGGGGGCGTTCTTTTTGACGTGATAGTGCCGGGCCAAGGGGCCGTCGATTCCGTCGACGATGAACGAAACGACCAGCCACAGAAACATCAGGCTCCACTTTTCCTCGACCGCGGCCAGCATGGCCAGCATCGCAAATACGGCTCCGGTCGCGGTGAACAGGTGAACGGCTAAGGCTTTGAATCTGAGTGTCATGACCCGTGTCATGTACGATGCGCGCCCGAGATGCAAAGCAAAAAGCCCCCGGTATCGGCGCCGAAATGCGGTTGCTGCAATTCCGCCGCGTCTCAGGCTTTGGGGTGCGCGCGGTTGTACACCTCCATGAGGCGCGCGGTGTCGACGGCGGTATAGGCCTGTGTGGTCGAAAGGGACGCGTGACCCAGCAGTTCCTGAATGGCCCGGAGGTCTCCGCCGGCCGACAGAAGATGGGTGGCAAAGCTGTGCCGCATCGCGTGTGGAGTGGCCGTTGCCGGAAGACCCAGTTGCATACGCGCTTTGGCCATGACGCCCTGAATTGCCCTCGGACTCAGGGCTTTGCCGCGTACGCCGCGGAACAATGGGGCTGTTGGGCTTTGGGGATGTGGGCACAACTCAAGGTATCGGTCGACCGCCTGGCGCGCGGCGGGGATGACCGGAACGATCCTTTCCTTGTCACCCTTGCCGACAATTCTCAGCGTGTTGGGCAGCGGGGCATCCGCGCCGGTCAGAGACAGGGCTTCGGATATGCGAAGGCCGCAGCCATACAGCAGGGTCACGACTGCAACGTCGCGGGCGGCAACCCAATCTGATCCGGATTGCAGCTCGACCGTCTCGATCATGGCGCGGGCGGCGTCTTCGGCCAGCGGGCGCGGCAGTTTCTTGGTGTATTTCGGGGCGCGGGTGGACAGGACGGCGGTGGGCTCGAACCCCTCGCGTTCAGCCAGCCAGCGATAGAAGCTTTTGACGGCGGACAGTTTTCGCGCCAGTGACCGCGCCCCGACACCGGATTCGCGTTGATGTGCCATCCAGGCCCGCATGTCCGAAACGGTGATGCGCTCGAGCGCCGCCAGCCCCTGCCGTTCGCTGTGATGCAAAGTCATGAAAGACAGGAAATCCGAGACATCCCCGCGATAGGCATTGATGGTGTTTTCCGAACGGCCCGCCAAAGCGGTCAACCCCTTCAGCCACAACTGCAACGCATCGCGGCAGGCTGGAGAGATCAGGCTCACGACAGCCAGTGGCGCATCGACCGTTCGAATACGCCTGCAAAAAAGGCCAGCAGATCAGTGCCCAATTGAGGCGAGAAGTGCCTTGGGTCGCGCGCGCCCATGACTATCATGCCCGGCAGACGCCCTTTGCCGAGATCCAGCTGCATACATGCCTCAGATTGCAGCTGGTCCAGCTGATCCCCGTGCACTCTGCGGTTGGGTTGGCGAATTTCGCGCAGGACAACCTCGCGCGCGGGGTGGTTCGGAGCGTTGTCCATGTAGGATTGTACGAAACCCGGTTCCGCCACGGCCAAAACACCGTCCAGCCGGTCGATGCTTGGGTCCTGTTGGACCAACGTTGTTTCCAGGACCAGCGTGATGCGGTCGACGCGGAGGATTTCGGCAACTTCCGTACCCAGCACGCGCAGGAAGTCCTCGAATTCCGTCGGCTCAAGAAGGCGCAGGATGGCTCGGTGAACCTGGTTGGTTCCGGCGAGGTTCTCGTAGGCGGCGGCGATGACCGAGCGGTGAGTGTCCTCCAGCCGGTCCAGCCGTGCCTCAAGCCGTTGCATGGCGATTCCGCGCAGGTCGATTATGTTGTCTCCGCGGGCGCGTTCGTTCGCGGCGACCAGCGCCTGCATCAGATCCTTGTCGTCCAGTACGGCGTCCGGCTCGGCCAGAATCGCGGCGCGGAGGTTGTCCTCGAGTTTGGGATTGCTGCTCATATCCTGTCCGGTCTTTTTTTGTTGGGGGCGTTATAGCACGGGTGCCCGGAAATACCTTGGGAAAAATGCACGTTTAGGTGGATTAGGCGCCGTGTGTGGGGGCGTGGCTCCCGCCTGCAGGCGTCTGATCAAAGATCAGGCCCACTGAAGTTGGGCCAGGCGCGGCCCCAGTCGGGGCCGCGCGGTTGTACATGGGATCAATGGATCACAGAATCTTCTGACCGGTCTTGGCCCAATCCGACAGGAAGGCCTCGAGCCCTTTGTCGGTCAGCGGGTGATCAGCCAGCTTCTTGATCACGGCAGGCGGGGCGGTGATCACGTCGGCGCCGATGCGGGCGCTGTCGGCCACATGGTTTACGCTGCGGATCGAGGCGGCGAGGATTTCGGTTTCGAACCCGTAGTTGTCATAGACCTGACGGATGTCGGCGATCAGGTCCATACCGTCGAGGTTGATGTCGTCCAGCCGTCCGATGAAGGGCGAAATGAAGGTCGCGCCCGCCTTGGCCGCCAGAAGCGCCTGATTGACCGAGAAGCACAGGGTGACGTTGACCATCTGGCCTTCGTCGCTGAGCGCCTTGCAGGTTTTCAGGCCGGCCCAGGTCAGCGGCACCTTGACGGCGATGTTCGGTGCGATCTGCGCCAGCTTGCGGCCTTCGGCGATCATGTCCTCGGCCTCGGTGGCGACGACTTCGGCGGAAACCGGGCCATCGACCAAGTCGCAGATTTCCTTGGTCACTTCCAGAATGTCGCGACCGGATTTCAGGATCAGCGAGGGGTTGGTGGTGACACCGTCCACCATGCCCAGGTCGTTCAATTCGGCGATGGCGTCGATTTCGGCTGTGTCTACGAAGAATTTCATCGGGGCAGTCCTTTGATGGGTTGGCCTTGCTCGCGGATGCCTTTACCTCAAAGAGACCCGTGCTGAAACCCCTGCTGAAGAAAGGCGCGCATTGAGCGACCCGGTGCATTTCGACCAAGGTGAGCTGGTGGCGGTTCTGACGACCCAGCCGCTGGACCGGACGTTGGATTACAAGGCGCCCGAGGGGGGGTGTTTCCTGGGGGCCTTCGTCGAGGTGCCGCTGGGCCCGCGCAAGGTTCTGGGCGTGGTCTGGGGCGCGGGGCGCGGCGATTTCGACCGCAGCAAGATCCGCTCGGTCATCCGGGTGCTGGACGTGGCGCCCATGCGCGAAGAGATGCGCCTGTTCCTGCAGCGTGCGGCCGACTACACGCTGACGCCGATGCCGGCCATGCTGCGGCTGGCCACCCGCGCGCCCGGTCTGGGCGACCCGCTGTCGATGCGCAAGATCTATCGGCTGGGCAGCGGCACGCCCGACCGCATGACCGATGCCCGGGGCCGGGTGCTGGAGGTGCTGCGTGACTATGGCGGGCTGGCCTTTACCCTAAAGGAACTGGCCGAGATGGCCGGGGTCACCTCGTCGGTCGTCAAAGGGTTGGTCAAGCAGGGCGCCGTGCGAGAGGAGGACAGTCCCCGCGACCTGCCTTATCCGACGCTGGACCCGGACCGGCCCGGCAAGGCGCTGACCCCCGATCAAACCGCTGCTGCCGACACGTTGCGCGCAGCACTGCGCATCGGCACCTACGGCACTACGCTGCTGAAGGGCGTGACCGGGTCGGGCAAGACCGAGGTCTACCTTGAAGCGGTGGCCGAAGCGCTGCGCATGGGCCGGCAGGCGCTGGTGCTGCTGCCCGAGATTGCCCTGACCGCCGAGTTTCTGACGCGGGTCGAGGAGCGGTTCGGTGCGCGCCCGGCCGAATGGCATTCCGGTGCCACGATGACTGAACGCCGGCGGGTCTGGCGCATGGTCGGGCAGGGCGATGCACAGATGGTGGTGGGCGCGCGGTCGGCGCTGTTTCTGCCGTTCCGCGATCTGGGCCTGATCGTGGTGGATGAGGAACACGACACCTCGTACAAGCAGGAAGACGGCGTGCATTACAACGCGCGCGACATGGCAGTGCTGCGGGCGGCGATCTGCGGGTCGCGCGTGATCTTGGCCAGTGCCACGCCGTCGCTGGAAAGCTGGGCCAATGCCGAGGCCGGCAAGTACGACCGGCTGGACCTAACCTCGCGCTTTGGGGCGGCGGTGCTGCCGGACATGAAGACCATCGACATGCGCGCCGAAAAGATGCAGCCGGGCACCTGGATTTCCCCCAGCCTGCGCCAGGCGGTGCAGGCGCGCATCGAAAAGGGCGAACAGTCGCTGCTGTTCATCAACCGCCGGGGATATGCGCCGGTGACGCTGTGCCGGGCCTGCGGCGAACAGATCGCCTGCGACCACTGCGATGCGCGCATGGTCGAGCACCGGTTCCTCAAGCGCTTGATGTGCCACCAGTGCGGCGAGACCAAGCCCATGCCCGAGGCTTGCCCCGCCTGCGGGGTCGAGGGCAAGCTGGCCCCGGTCGGTCCCGGCATCGAACGTCTGGCCGAAGAGGCCGAGGCGACCTTTCCCGACGCCCGTATCGCCATGCTCAGTTCCGACCTGTTCGGCTCGGCCCGGGCGCTGAAGGCCAAGATCGAAGAGATTGCCGAGGGTGACGCAGATATCGTCATCGGCACGCAGCTGGTGGCCAAGGGGCACAATTTCCCGAACCTGACGCTGGTCGGGGTGATCGACTCGGATCTGGGCCTGCACGGGTCCGACCTGCGCGCTGCCGAGCGGACCTTTCAACTGATGCGGCAGGTGGCGGGCCGGGCCGGGCGGGCCGACAAGCCGGGGACGGCGCTGCTGCAGACCTTTCAGCCCGAACACCCGGTGATCCGCGCGATCCTGTCGGGGGACGAGGAAGGGTTCTGGCGGGCCGAGGCCGCCGGGCGGCAAGCGGCCGGGGTGCCACCCTATGGCCGGATGGCTGGGATCGTGCTGTCCGGCCCCGAGGTCGGGCCCGTTTTTGACATCGGAAACGTATTGGCGCGCAATGATGCGCCGCTGCGGAAGATCGGGGCGCAGGTCTTTGGGCCAGCCCCGGCGCCGATTGCCCGTATCCGCGGGCGGCACCGGGTGAGGCTGCTGGTCAAGGCGCCCAAGGGGGCACCGATCCAGGACGCCATCGCCCGCTGGATCGCACCGCTGCGCTTGAAGGGTGACATCCGCCTGACCGTCGATATCGACCCGCAGAGCTTCTACTGACTCTGCATCAGCGCAGATTGGATGTGCGCGGGGGATTTCCTCTCGCCAGCCGGGCGGATTGGGCGTAGAGAACTCTCATGCTGAAACCGATGCCCCTGTCCGAGGCCCAGAGCCTGCCGTTCTGGCGCCGCCCCGTAACGTTGCTGTTCGTGATGGCGCTGACCATGCCGATCGCCTTCAACGCGTGGAGCGCACTGCTGAACAACTTCGTGATCGAAGTCGCGGATTTCGACGGGGCAGACATCGGCCTGCTGCACACGGTGCGTGAAATCCCGGGCTTTCTGGCCGTGGGCGTGATCGCGGTGATAATTTTCGTGCGCGAACAGGTTCTGGCCATGATTTCGCTGATGCTGTTGGGCGTAGCCACGGCAGTGACGGCCTGGTTTCCCAGCCTCGGCGGGCTGCTGTTCGTGACCCTGTTCAGCTCGATCGGGTTTCACTACTATGAGACGGTGAACCAGTCGCTTCAGCTGCAATGGCTGCCCAAGGACCGCGCCCCGCAGGTGCTGGGCTGGCTGGTGGCGATGGGGTCGGCCTCGACGCTGGTGGTCTACGGGCTGATCGTGCTGACGTGGGATCGGTTCGATCTGTCCTACAACACGGTCTTCATGGCGGCTGGTGGGCTGACCGCGGTACTCGCACTGTTCTGCCTGATCGCCTATCCGCAATTCGATGCGCCGACACCGCAAACCAAGAAGATCGTGCTGCGCCGCCGCTACTGGCTGTATTACGCGCTGCAGTTCATGGCGGGCGCGCGGCGGCAGATCTTTGTCGTGTTCGCCGGGTTCATGATGGTCGAGCGCTTCGGCTTCGAAGTGCATCACTTGACCAGCCTGTACCTCATCAACCTGATCATCAACATGGCCGCCGCCCCTCTACTGGGCAAGGCCGTCGCGGTGTTTGGCGAGCGGCGTACGCTGATCTTCGAATATTTGGGCCTTGCCATCGTATTTGCGGCCTATGGTGGCATCTACTGGTTCGGCTGGGGTGTGCTGCTGGCGGCCATTCTCTACGTCATCGACCACGTGCTGTTCGCGCTGGCTCTGGCGCTCAAGACCTATTTCCAGAAAATCGCCGATCCGGCCGATATTGCCCCCACCGCGGCGGTGGCCTTTACCATCAACCATATTGCGGCGGTGTTCCTGCCGGCACTGCTTGGCCTGTTGTGGGTCGTGTCGCCGGGGGCGGTGTTCGGCCTGGCGGCGGGTATGGCGCTGATCTCTCTGGCGCTGTCGCTGCTGATCCCGCGCCACCCCGAACCGGGGAACGAGACCATCTTTTCGAAATACGCGCCCGCACCGGCCGAATGACACGCGCGACGCTTGACCTCGGCGGCTGACGGCCCTAGGCGCAAAGGCGGTTTCTGCAGGAGGTTCCCATGCCCACATTCACCGCCCTGACCACCCTGAAAGGCAAAGCCGCAGCCGACAGCCTGGGCGAAGCGATGGAGCGTCTGGAGCCCGAACCCACCGGCGTGGGTGTTTTCGAGGTCGAGGACGGCTCGGGCCTGTGGGAGGTCGGCGGCTATTTCACCGAAAGCCCCGACGAGGCCGCCCTGGCCCTGCTGGCGGCGGCCTTCGAGGCCAAGCCCTTCGTGGTGTCGGAGTTGCCGGAAACCGATTGGGTTGCCCATGTCCGGCGCGAGCTGGCTCCGGTCGAGGCCGGGCGGTTTTTCGTCTATGGCAGCCACGATGCCGACAAGCTGCCCGAGGGGCGTATTCCGCTGCTGATCGAGGCGGCGATGGCCTTTGGCACTGGGCACCACGGAACGACGCTGGGGTGTCTGCGGGCGCTGGACAAGCTGATTGAGACTGGGTTCGAGGCCAGCAAGGTCGCCGATATCGGCTGCGGTACGGCGGTGTTGGCGATGGCGGCGGCGCGGGTCTGGGACGGTGACATTCTGGCCAGCGACATTGATCAGGTCGCCGTCGACGTAGCCGAGGCCAACCTGAAGGCCAACGGCATGGCCGGGGCCGTCCGTTGTGTCGAGGCTGCCGGATTTGACCATCCTGACCTCCATGCGGCGGCGCCTTACGATCTGATTTTCGCCAACATTCTGAAGGGACCGCTGGTGGCCCTTGCCCCGGAAATCGCGCAGAATCTGCGCGGAGGCGGACATGCGATCCTGTCGGGAATCCTCAACGAGCAGGCCGACGAAGTGGAATCAGTTTATTCACGAAACGGGTTCAATACGATGGATCGGTCAATGATTGGTGAATGGACGACGCTAGTCTTAACCAAACAGGGCGCAAATTAGACCATTTGCAGGAGTTTTGTGGATTTTTGCCACGGTTTTGACGCATTCTCTTTCTACCGTCATCCAATGAATTTGGGGGGCGGTTTTTGGAGGCTGCCATGACAGGAAAACAACTTGAATTCGATCAGCGCGTTCATCGGCTGACAAAGAAACACAACAAGATGAGCCGTGGCTATCGCGCGACCATGCGCAAAGATGGTCTGGTCGTCATGAAACCCCAGCGGGTACGCTCGGCGGTTCCGGCCAAGGTTCTGTTGCTGTGCCTGTGCGGTTTTTTTGCTTTCAAAGCGTTCCTGCTATCCAATCTCGGTCCGACCGGATACCAGTATCGGGTGGATGCCCTGAACGAAGGTACATCGGTTGAACAGGCGGGCGCGTGGATCATGCAGATCGATCCATTGTCGCAGGCCCTTTCGACACAGCTGAACAAGATTCTCTACTGAACTCTCTCTCCTAAAGAGCCTTCAAAAGACAAAAACACCGCGTACCTTTCGGTCCGCGGTGTTTCTGTGCTGCCCCGAGGGAGGATAGGGGCGAGAGCGGGTGGTTTCAGTACAGACGGCGGCGGCCAGCAGCGACTTCGTCGATGTCACCGCGGCACAGGCCGATATCTTCCAGTTCACGGTTGCTCAGACCGATCAATGCATTGCGCGTCACGCGTGCGTCGTTCCAGGCGACAACGGCGTTCACGACGGATGCCAGAAAGGCGCCGATACGGCCGACGAGGCCAAACGAGCCAATCGAGGCGCGGGTTGTGTCAATTGCAGCCATATCCTGCTTCCTTCTGTTCAGTGTTGACGTTTGAATGTCGAATTCTCGGGCCAGTTAGTGATGTCGGATTGACCTTGCAAGTGCTGAAACTGCATGTGTCCTATGCAGTTTTTGCAATGCTTCGAAAATGATGAAAGTCCCTTAAATTATTGGTGAAAACTGCTTTGGGAATGTGTCGGTTTCAGACTTTTTGGGGTCGCAATGCGTCCGAACTGTCGCGGACGGGACAGGCGTGTCGCATTTGGGCGTCGGATCAATTTTATTGGAAAATGTTCACGCTTCGTGCTAATCGAGAGAAAAGACAATGAAAACCCGAGCAGGCCGAGGCACAACATGCGAATTCTGGGCATTGATCCGGGGCTGCGCACCCTGGGATGGGGCGTCATCGAATCACATGGCAGCCGACTGAGCCATGTTGCCAACGGCCTGTGCAAATCCGACGGGGATGATCTGGGCGAGCGGCTTTTGTCGCTGCACAACCAGATCGTCGAGGTGATCGCCGAACATCAGCCCGACCAAGCAGCCATCGAACAGACCTTCGTCAACAAGGACGGCGCCGGGACGCTGAAGCTGGGTCAGGCGCGCGGAGTGGCGTTGCTGACCTTGGCGCAGGCTGGGTTGCCGGTGGGCGAATACGCGCCCAACCGGGTCAAGAAAACCGTAGTGGGCGTGGGGCACGCCGAGAAGGAACAGATTCTGCATATGGTCAAACTTCAACTGCCGGGATGCCAGCCCAAGGGGGCCGACGCCGCGGATGCGCTGGCGATCGCGATTTGCCATGCGTTCTACGGGGCGACGCCGCAGGCCCGCATCAAACAGGTGGCCACATGATCGGCAAGCTGACCGGACGCATCGACTATCGCGCGGCGGATCATCTTCTGATCGACGTGCGCGGGGTCGGCTACATCGTCTATTGCTCGGACCGGACCATGGCGGCCCTGCCCGGGGTGGGCGAGGCGGTCTCGCTGTACACCGATCTGGTTGTGCGCGAGGACCTGATGCAGCTTTATGGCTTTCTGTCGCTGGTCGAGAAAGAATGGCATCGGCTGCTCTGCTCGGTTCAAGGGGTGGGGGCCAAGGTGTCGCTGGCCATTCTCGGCGCGCTGGGGCCGGACGGGGTCAGCCGGGCCATCGCGCTGGGCGATTGGGGCGCGGTGAAGGCGGCCAAGGGTGTCGGGCCCAAGACCGCGCAGCGCATCGTGCTGGACCTGAAAGACAAGGCGCCCGGCGTCATGGCGATGGGCGGCACGGTGACCGAGGCGATGGACGGCCCCGTGGCCGAGGTGGTTGAACCCGCAGACCCGGCGCCGGTCCCGGTGCGGGCCCCGAAACCCGGCGCGGGTGCGGCGTCGGCGGGGGCTTTGTCGGCGCTGTCGAACCTGGGCTATGGCCCGTCCGAGGCCGCCTCTGCCGTGGCCGAGGCCGCCGCCAACCTTCCCGATGCCGGTGAGGCCGAATTGATCCGCGCGGCGTTGAAACTGCTGGCTCCGAAAGGCTGAATGAATGGTTGATGCCGACCCGACCCTGCGCCCGCAGCCTCTGCCCGAGGACAACGACCGCGCCTTGCGCCCGCAGGGGCTGGACGAATTCATCGGCCAGGCCGAGGCGCGGGCCAATCTGCGCATCTTCATCCAGTCGGCCCGCCAGCGGAACGAGGCGATGGACCACACGCTGTTCCACGGCCCTCCGGGCTTGGGCAAGACGACGCTGGCGCAGATCATGGCGCGCGAGCTTGGGGTGAACTTCCGCATGACCTCGGGGCCGGTTCTGGCCAAGGCCGGGGATCTTGCGGCGATCCTGACCAATCTCGAAGAGCGCGACGTGCTGTTCATCGACGAAATCCACCGCCTGAACCCGGCGGTGGAAGAGGTTCTGTACCCTGCGATGGAGGATTTCGAGCTGGATCTGGTGATCGGCGAGGGGCCCGCGGCCCGCACCGTGCGGATCGAGCTGCAGCCCTTTACCCTGGTCGGGGCGACCACGCGGATGGGCCTGCTGACCACGCCGCTGCGCGACCGGTTCGGCATTCCCACCCGGCTGCAATTCTACACCGTGGAAGAATTGCACGAGATCGTCACCCGCAACGCCCGCAAGCTGGGCGCGCCGGCCGATGACGACGGGGCGCGCGAGATCGCGCGCCGGTCGAGGGGCACCCCCCGTATCGCCGGGCGGTTGCTGCGGCGGGTCGTGGATTTCGCCATCGTCGAGGGCGACGGCCGCATCACGCGCGAGCTGGCCGATGGCGCGCTGACACGGTTGGGCGTTGACAATCTGGGTCTGGACGGGGCCGACCGCCGCTATCTGAAACTGATCGCCGAGAATTATGGCGGAGGCCCGGTGGGGATCGAGACCCTGTCGGCCGCCCTGTCCGAAAGCCGCGACTCGCTGGAGGAAGTGATCGAGCCCTATCTGCTGCAACAAGGCCTGATCCAACGCACGCCGCGCGGCCGGATGCTGGCGCAGAAGGCCTGGGCGCATCTCGGCATGACCGCGCCCAAGGGACAGAGCGACCTGTTTGGTTGAAGCCGCCGGCCTCAGACCTTAAGGCTGGGGCGAGAGAATTTTCGAAAGACGAAGGGCAGGGCGTGACACCCGAAGAGATCCAGGCGCTGTTTACTCGAGCCGATGGCGCGTTCCTGTTTGCACGTTGGGGACGGCCCATCGTGCCGATCGTATTTGGTGTCGAAGACAAGACGCTAGCAACGGTCAAGGGCGCGTTCGAGGCGGTCGTTGCACTGGCCGGCCATAAAATGGCCGAGACCGACCCCGAGTTGGGGGCCAACTGCATGGTGTTCTTTTTTCGCGATTGGGCCGAGTTGCTCGAGGTGCCTGACCTTGACCGGCTGATCCCGGACCTCGCGCCACTGGTCGAACGGCTCGATGCTGGCGGAGCCAACCAGTATCGAGCATTCAGGTTCGATCCGGGCGGCGCGATCCGTGCTGCGTTTGTCTTTGTGAGGATGGACAGTGAGCTATCGAAAGTGTCGGCCGAAACGCTGGCGTTGTCGCAGGTCGTTCAGACAATTCTTTTGTGGTCGGATACAGCCTTCCGAGCGCGCTCACCGCTGGCCGTGGCGGGCGACACGACGATCCTGCGGCCCGACATTGCCGCGCTGATCCGCGCCACTTATGATCCGGTTTTGCCGGCGGTGGCGCGGGACCCGTCCTATGCGCTGCGGCTGTTCGCACGCATGGAGCCGATGCAATGAAGCATGTCTTTCCCGTCCGCGTCTACTACGAGGACACCGACATGGGGGGCGTGGTCTATCACGCCAACTATTTGCGCTATATCGAGCGCGCCCGGTCGGATTGGGTGCGCAACCTGGGCAATGACCAGAACGCAATGCGCGAGGCTGGTATCATCTGGGTCGTGCGAAGGGTCGAGGCCGACTATCTGGCGTCTGCGCGGTTCGATGACGAGCTGCTGGTCGAAACCGAGGTCGTCGCGATTTCCGGCGTGCGACTGACCATGGCTCAACTCATCCGACGCGGCGAGACCGAAGTCTTCCGCGCGACCGTGACGGCCGTTTGCGTCAATCAGGATGGCCGGCCGATCCGGCTCCCGGCAGAGATTCGCGCATTGCTGTAACAATTTGCTCAGCCCCTGTGGTTCTGTTGGCAATTTGCCCCTAACTACGCTAGCGTTTGGCAAAACAAGGCCAATCAACGGCTGTCAGGCAAAACAAAGAGCAGGTTCATGGAAGCTGAAACGCTGGCGCTGGCGCAGGAGATCGATTTCTCCATGTGGGGGCTGTTCGCCCGTGCGACATTCATCGTGAAAGTGGTGATGCTGATCCTTGTGGTCGCATCCTTCTGGTCATGGTCGATCATCATTCAAAAGCTCATCACCTATCGCAGCGCGCGACGCGAAGCGCAGGTGTTCGACGAGGCGTTCTGGTCGGGCAACCCGCTGGACGAGCTGTTCGAACAGATCGGAACGCAGCCGGATGGCAGTTCCGAAAAGATCTTCGCAGCCGGCATGATCGAGTGGCGCCGCTCGCACCGCGCCGACGGTGGGCTCATAGCCGGCGCACAGGCCCGGATCGATCGTTCGATGGATGTGGCTATCGCAAAAGAGGCCGAGGGTTTGCAAAAGGGTCTTTCGATCCTTGCGACCGTGGGTTCGACTGCGCCGTTCATCGGCCTGTTCGGTACGGTTTGGGGCATCATGAACGCCTTCATCGAAATCGCCGAACAGCAGAACACAAACCTGGCCGTCGTGGCACCGGGCATCGCCGAAGCTTTGCTGGCGACCGGTCTTGGCCTGCTGGCCGCAATTCCGGCCGTAATCTTCTACAACAAACTTAGCGCGGACAGCGATCGCATCGTTGGCGGATACGAGGCTTTTGCCGACGAATTCGCAACCATTCTGTCCCGCCAGTTGGACAGCTGACATGGGTGCGGCGATCCAGCAATCGTCTGGCGGCAACGGACGACGCCGAGGACGGCGGCGCGGGCGTGCGCAGCCGATGGGTGAAATCAACGTCACACCCTTTGTCGACGTGATGCTGGTGCTGCTGATCATCTTCATGGTCGCGGCGCCGCTGATGACCGTGGGGGTCGAGGTTGATCTACCCAAAACCGCCGCCAGCGCTCTGCCCGGCGACAACGAGGAACCGTTGACCGTCACGCTGACAGCCGACGGGCGGGTTCAGATCCAGACCACCGAGGTGTCCCGCGACGAGTTGATCGGTAAGCTGCGCGCCATTGCTGCCGAGCGCAGCAGCGACCGCGTCTACCTGCGGGCCGATGGCGCCATTCCTTATGCGCAGGTCATGCAGGTCATGGGTGCGTTGAATGCCGGCGGGTTTTCGAATGTGGGCCTTGTCACCGATACTGGCGGGCCGGCGCTGGACGCGGGCGGAGAGTGAGGCTGCGCGGTGGATACCGGCACCAAGATTTCGGCGATTGCCCATGTGACATTGATCGGATGGGCCCTGTTCGGCGGCACGTTCCGATCCGAGCCGCTGCCTTTTGCAGTGCAGGAGGTGTCGGTGGTTTCGGCTGAGCAATTCGCTGCCCTGACGGCGCAAAGCGATGCGCCCGAAGTTCCGACGCCCCCCAACGCATTGGAAGATCCGATCGTGCAACCCCCGGCACCCGAAGTGCCGGAGCAGTCGGTCGAAGAACAGCCGCGCCCCGAGCCGGTCACGCCACCTGAACCGGAGCCCGAGCCGCAACCCGAGGCAGTTGTGACTCCACCCGAACCCGACGTGATCGAGCAGCCTCCGGTACTGGATGAACCGGAACCCGAGGTTGCGGTTTTGCCGGCGCTGCCCGAGTCCCAGCCCCGCCCGGCGGACAAGGTGGCCCCCGAACCCATCGCTCCGCCGCCACTGGATGCAAAGCCGGACGATATCGAAACACCGGCGGTTTCGCTGGATGAAGGGGCTGAGATCCAGCAGGAGCAGCAAGACCAGACCGCGCCCGAGGAAGCCACGGACCAGATCGTGACCGAGGCGGAAGAGGCCAAGGACCTGTCGCCACAAAGCTCGCCGCGTCCCCGGGTTCGGCCCAATCGGCCCAAGCCTGCGGAAACCGAACAGACCGCGACCGCCGAGCCTGTCGAACAGGCTGCGGAACCCGACGAGGCCGCGATCAATGACGCGTTGGCCGAGGCCTTGGGCGGGGCGTCCGAGCCGTCCGGTCCGCCTCTCACCGGCGGTGAAAAGGATGCGATGCGTCTGGCTGTTTCGCGGTGCTGGAACGTGGGCTCGTTGTCGACCGATGCGCTCAAGACCGTTGTGGTGGTCGGTTTCTCGCTGAACCGCGACGGCTCGATCGTTCCCGGCAGTCTGCAGCTTCTGGACAGCTCCGGTGGCTCGGACGGGGCCGCAAAACAGGCATACGAGGCCGCCCGGCGTGCGATTTTGCGCTGTGGAGCAAAAGGATATGACCTTCCTGCTGACAAATACGAGCATTGGAAGGATATTGAGATCACCTTCAATCCCGAGAGGATGCGGATCAAATGATGAAACTTCTGACCAGCCTCTTCGTTGGCCTGACCCTTCTGTCGGCCCCCGTGTCTGCGCAAACCGGCCCACTTCGGCTGGAATTGGATGAAGGCATCATCGAACCTTTGCCATTTGCGGTGCCCAGCTTTGTACCGGACAGTCCGGCGGCCAGCCAGTTTGCGGCTGACATCAGCCGCGTCATCGCCGAGGACCTGACTGGAACCGGCCTGTTCCGTGAGATTTCGCCGGATGCATTCATCAGCCGTGTCAGCAGTTTCGAAGCGCCGGTCCAATTTGCGGATTGGAAGGCGATCAATGCCGATGCGCTGGTCACCGGCGCGGTGAATGTCTCAGGCAATACCCTGTCCGTCCGGTTCCGGGTCTGGGATGTATTCTCGGGTCAGGAATTGGGCAACGGCCTGCAATTTGCCGGTACAACCGAGGGCTGGCGTCGAATGGCGCACAAGGTGGCTGATCAGGTCTACAGCCGCATTACTGGTGAGGGAGGCTATTTCGACAGCCGAGTGGCTTTTGTCTCGGAAACCGGCCCAAAGGATCAGCGCCGCAAGCGGCTGGCCATCATGGATTATGACGGGGCGAATGTTCAGTACCTGACCGACAGTGCCGCGATCGTTCTGGCCCCGCGCTTTTCGCCAACGGGCGACCGGTTGCTCTACACCAGCTATGAAAGCGGCCGCCCGCGGATCTACGTTCTGGATGTTGGCCGGGTCAAGCGGCAGGAATTGCAGACTCAGGAAGGTACGATGAGTTTCTCGCCGCGCTTTTCGCCGGATGGCCGCTCGATCGTCTATTCGCTGACGCAGGGCGGCAATACGGATCTGTGGAAAATGGATCTGGCATCCGGCCAAAGCGTGCGCCTGACCAACACGCCCGCAATTGAAACCGCGCCCAGCTATTCGCCTGACGGATCGCGGATCGTCTTCGAGAGCGACCGGTCAGGCAGCCCTCAGTTGTATATCATGCCGGCAAATGGCGGTGAGGCGACCCGCATCAGCTTTGGCCAAGGGCGCTATGGGACGCCCGTCTGGTCACCACGCGGAGATCTGGTGGCCTTTACCAAGCAGAACAAGGGCCGGTTCCATATCGGCGTGATGCGACTGGACGGTAGCGAGGAGCGGCTGTTGACCGCCTCGTTCCTGGACGAGGGGCCCACATGGTCGCCCAATGGCCGGGTCATAATGTTTGCGCGGGAAACCCAGGGCGCCAGCGGGCGTTCGACCCTGTACTCGGTCGACATTTCGGGCCGAAACCTGCGCCCCGTACGCACCCCGGACGGTGGCAGTGACCCGTCCTGGGGGCCACTGTTGAATTAAGAGACCGCCGGTCGCGCCGAAGTTCACAAGGCAGGCTGGCTGTGATAGACAGACGTCAATAAACAAACGGGACAAGAGGCAACAGAAATGAACGTATTGAGCAAGTTTGCGGCTCTGGGCGCGCTGGCGCTGGTGGCCGCATGTACCAACAACGATCCCTCGGCTTTGGGCGGTGGCGCCGGCGGCAACGGCGCAATCGTCCCGGGTTCTCCCAGCGACCCACGTTCGCCCGCCTATTTCCAGCAGGCGATCGGTGACCGGGTCCTGTTTGCCGTGGATCAGTCCACGCTCTCGCCCGAGGCGCAGACGATCCTTCAGGGGCAGGCCCAGTGGCTGTTGGCCAATACCGACTACGTCGCCACGATCGAAGGTCACGCGGATGAACAGGGCACGCGGGAATACAACCTTGCGCTGGGCGCCCGCCGGGCAAATGCCGCGCGGGAATACCTGATTTCCCGCGGTGTGGCCGGAAACCGTCTGCAGACGATCAGCTATGGCAAGGAGCGCCCGATCGAAATCTGTAGCACCGAGGAATGCTATTCCAAGAACCGCCGCGCGGTCACCGTGCTGACCGGATCCACAACGGGGTAACAGGATGAGAATTGCGGGATTGGTTCTGGCGGCGGCTTTGACCCTTGCCAGCGGCGCGCAAGCGCAGGATCAGCAGACTCTGGCCGATATTCGCCAGGAACTGACGGTGCTGCATGTCGAAATCCAACGGCTCAAGCGCGAGTTTTCTACGACAGGCTCGCCCGCGCCGAACCTGTCCGGCAGTTCGATACTGGAACGCGTTGACGCCATCGAGGCCGAGTTGCAGAGGCTGACTCGGCAGACCGAGCAGCTGAATCAGCGTGTTCAGAATGTCGTGACGGACGGAACCAACCGGATCGGAGATCTGGAGTTCCGTCTCTGCGAGCTGGAACCCGGTTGCGAGTTCACCGGCGAAGACACACCGACATTGGGTGGAGATAGCGACACAGCGGCCATCACCGCTCCGGTGACGACGCCCGGCGATGCCGCCGACGGCGACCAGGTCGAACTGGCCGTAGGTGAACAAGCCGATTTTGATGCCGCGTCGCAAGCCCTTGCGGACGGAGATTTCCCGACGGCGGCCGATCTTTTTGCGAAATTTGACAGCGCGTATCCCGGCAGCCCGCTGGCCCCCGAAGCCAACCTGAGGCGAGGGCAGGCCCTGGAAGGGCTGGGTGATACCCGCGAAGCGGCCCGGGCCTTCCTTGCCAGCTTTACTGGCGATTCCGAAGGGCCGGTGGCCCCCGAGGCGTTGTACGAACTTGGGGCAGCATTGGGTCGGTTGGGCCAGGTTGAGCAGGCTTGTATCACGCTTGGAGAAGTCGGCGTCCGGTTCCCGTCGTCGGCCTTTGTGGCCACGGCAACCGAGGAAATGGCGTCGCTGAGCTGTTCTTGAACTCACCAGCCGACACCCTTCCGGAGCGCGTCAGGGCGCTGTTGCCCGAAACGCTTCCGTCGCGACTGGGCGTGGCCGTGTCCGGTGGAAGCGACTCGCTTGCATTGCTGCATCTTTTGGTCCGGATCGCCCGGGATGAAGATGTTCGGCTGTTTGCGGCCACTGTCGATCACGGCCTGAGGCCGGATGCGGCCGCCGAGGCCGCCATTGTTTCCGAGACATGTGCACATTTGGGCGTGTCCCATGTCACTCTGAAATGGACGGGATGGGACCGGTCGGGAAACCTGCAGGATCAGGCACGGCAGGCGCGCTACGGCCTGCTGCGGGACTGGGCGGTGTCGCAGGACATTCCCGTGGTCGCTCTGGGCCACACCGCAGATGATCAGGCGGAAACCGTGTTGATGCGTCTTGGGCGCGCCGCTGGCGTGCGCGGATTGTCGGCCATGTCTTTTGCGCGCGATCTGGACGGGGTCATGCTTTGGCGACCTTTGCTGGGCGAAACGCGCACCGCCTTGCGGGACTACTTGCGGGCTGAAGGGGTGCGATGGATCGAAGACCCTTCGAATCAGGACCTGCGCTTTGACCGGATCAAGGTCCGCGAGGCGTTGGGCCATCTGTCCGGCTTGGGGATTACGGCTGAAACTTTGTCCCGCGTTGCCGCGAACCTCGGGCGTGCGAACCGGGCGCTTGAGCATTTTGCGCAGGAATCCGCCCGCCGATTTGCGAAGGAGATAGCCTGTGCGGTGCGTGTGGATCGCGCCGGTTTTGCCGCGCTACCTGAGGAAATACAGCGTCGGCTTGTAGTCGGTATCCTCCAGCGGATCTCGGGTCCGGGATACCCGCCGCGGCAAAGCAAAGTCGAGCAGGTCGTACAGGCCGTTATTGCGGGACGTTCGTCGACGCTGAGCGGTTGTCAAATCCTGACGGACGGGAATAGTTCGTGGTTTTGCAGAGAGCTGACCGCCGTTTCGACATGCGTGATCCGACCGGATGAACTCTGGGACGGGCGTTGGATCGCGACAGGACCGGACACGCCCGGAGCACAGATCCGTGCGCTTGGCGAGACCGGGTTGCCACAAGTACCCGACTGGCGCGCGACAGGGGTGCCACGCATGGTGCTGATGGTCACGCCCGCCGTTTGGCTGGGCGACCAAATCGTGTCCGCGCCATTTGCCGGTTTTTTGAACGGATGGACGTTTGAAATGGACCCGAAATTCCCCGAGCTTTCGGCTTCTTTTTTATCGCATTGAACCTGCTTCAATCATCTCTATTTTAAGAGGCAACCCGGCAGCGCCTCATCTGCCGATGTCTTTTGGGAGAATTTTCTTGGGCAACGCTCGCAATATAGCCTTCTGGGTCGTTCTCTTCCTGTTGATCCTTGCACTGTTCAATCTGTTCAGCGGACCGGGAGGAACCCTCCAGAGCAATGAAAAAACCTATTCGGATTTCGTAAGCGCCGTCGAAGCAGGCGACGTAAAAGGCGTGACGCTGGATGGTGAGCAGATCCGTTACACAACCAGTTCCGGCGGGAATTTCGTCACGATCAAGCCCGGTGATGCCGAAGTCACCAAGCTGCTGATCGAGAAAGACATCCCCGTGCGGGCGGAAAAGCAACAGCAATCGGGTTTCCAGTCTTTCCTGATCACGCTGCTGCCGTTCCTGCTGCTGATCGGTGTCTGGGTCTATTTCATGAACCGGATGCAGGGCGGTGGCAAAGGCGGTGCCATGGGCTTTGGCAAGTCCAAGGCCAAGATGCTGACCGAAAAGCACGGCCGCGTGACCTTTGACGACGTGGCGGGCATCGACGAGGCCAAGGAAGAGTTGGAAGAGATCGTCGAATTCCTGCGCAACCCGCAGAAATTCTCGCGCCTTGGCGGCAAGATCCCGAAAGGTGCGCTGCTGGTTGGCCCTCCGGGCACCGGCAAGACGCTGCTGGCCCGTGCGATTGCAGGCGAGGCCGGCGTTCCGTTCTTCACCATTTCCGGTTCGGACTTCGTGGAAATGTTCGTGGGTGTGGGCGCGTCCCGCGTGCGCGACATGTTCGAACAGGCCAAGAAGAACGCGCCCTGCATCGTGTTCATCGACGAGATCGACGCCGTTGGCCGCCATCGTGGCGCCGGATATGGCGGGGGCAACGACGAACGCGAACAGACCCTGAACCAGCTTCTGGTCGAGATGGACGGGTTCGAGGCAAACGAGGGCGTCATCATCCTGGCTGCAACCAACCGCAAGGACGTGCTCGACCCGGCGCTGCTGCGCCCGGGCCGCTTTGACCGTCAGGTGACCGTCGGCAACCCGGACATCAAAGGTCGCGAAAAGATTCTTGGCGTTCACGCCCGCAAGACGCCTTTGGGTCCGGATGTCGATCTGCGCATCATCGCGCGCGGCACACCCGGCTTCTCGGGGGCTGACCTTGCCAACCTTGTTAACGAAGCCGCGCTGATGGCCGCACGTGTCGGTCGGCGCTTTGTCACCATGGAAGACTTCGAGAACGCCAAGGACAAGGTGATGATGGGGGCCGAGCGCCGCTCGATGGTGCTGACCCAGGACCAGAAGGAAAAGACCGCCTATCACGAGGCCGGCCATGCCGTGGTCGGCATGACCCTGCCGTTGTGCGATCCGGTCTACAAGGCCACGATCATCCCGCGCGGCGGCGCGCTGGGCATGGTGGTAAGCCTGCCTGAAATGGACCAGCTGAACTATCACAGGGACGAATGTGAGCAGAAGCTGGCCATGACCATGGCGGGCAAGGCGGCCGAGGTCATCAAATACGGTGAAGACCACGTCTCGAACGGCCCGGCCGGCGACATCATGCAGGCCAGCCAATTGGCGCGGGCCATGGTGATGCGTTGGGGCATGTCCGACAAGGTCGGCAACATCGACTATGCCGAGGCGCATGAGGGCTATCAGGGCAACACGGCCGGGTTCTCGGTTTCGGCCCATACCAAGGAACTGATCGAGGAAGAGGTCAAACGGCTGATCCAGCAGGGATATGACCGCGCCCATCAGATCCTGACCGAACACAAGGAAGAATGGGAGCGTCTGGCTCAGGGTCTGCTTGAATACGAAACTCTGACGGGTGACGAAATCAAGCGCGTCATGAATGGCGAACCGCCGAATGAGAGTGACGACGAAAGCGACAAGTCCGATCACGGCAATGCCGCGAGCGTGACGGCGATTCCCAAGACCAAGGTCAAGAAGACCCCGCCCGAGGGCGGGATGGAGCCTGAACCTTCGGCATGATACAACAGACCCGGCCCCAGAGCCGGGTCTTTTCTTTTCGGCCTTTCCATCAGGGCAGCGAGCGTTAGGCTGCAGCGAACTTTGATCCGCTGTCGAAAGGAAATGGCATGCCTGTCCTGCGTGAAACCGAATTCAAGGCCCGGGTCGTCTGGTTGGGCCACGTTCCCGCCGGGCACTCCCTGCGGGCTCAGCCGGTGCCGCAGCTCGACCTTGGGTTCCCGGGCGACATTGGCGCGCGACATGAAGGGCTCAATCGACCATCCTGCGTGCGGGTCAAGAACCTGTACCCGGAAGGCACCGAAATCCGCAACGTGCGACAGCTGACGATCCTGGCTGCCGAGGAAATGGCGGCCATTGCTTCTGACATGGGCGTGGACCGGCTGGATCCGGCCCTTTTGGGTGCAAGTATCGTTGTCGAGGGCATTCCGGATTTCACGCATGTTCCGCCCTCGTCTCGGCTGCAGGCGGATACGGGATTGACCCTGACCGTCGATATGGAGAACCGCCCTTGTGTCCTGCCCGGACGTGAAATCGAAGCAGAGTCCCCGGGGCACGGCGCCCGCTTCAAACCGGCCGCACAGGGCCGGCGCGGGGTGACCGCTTGGATCGAACGGCCGGGGCTTCTGAGGCTCGGAGACAGTCTGACCCTGTTCGTCCCCGATCAGCGCGCATGGAACCCAAAACAGACGGCGGTTTCCGATTAGATACGTCCGAACAAGTCCTACGCCGTTTCGCGGCCTGAAAATGTCGGAATCCACATCCATTCAAACCGTACACAACGGTATGGATTTGACAGCACCGACGCGCGGCGTCGGTTTTGCACGGAATTCAATCAGGGATCTTGCCCAATGAGCTACAAATCCGACATTGAAATCGCTCGCGAGGCGAACAAGAAGCCAATCCAGGAGATTGGTGCAAAAATCGGCATCTCGAGCGACGACCTGCTGCCATACGGCCATGACAAGGCCAAGGTAAGCCAGAATTTCATCAACTCGGTCCAGGACCGCGAAGATGGCAAGCTGATCCTTGTGACTGCAATCAACCCGACGCCCGCGGGCGAGGGCAAGACCACCACAACCGTCGGTTTGGGTGATGGCCTGAACCGGATCGGCAAGAATGCGATGATCTGTATCCGCGAGGCCTCGCTTGGTCCGAACTTCGGCATGAAGGGGGGGGCCGCGGGCGGTGGCTATGCGCAGGTCGTTCCGATGGAAGAGATGAACCTGCACTTCACCGGTGACTTCCACGCCATCACCTCGGCCCACTCGCTGCTGTCGGCGATGATCGACAACCACATCTATTGGGGCAACGAGCTGGAAATCGATACCCGCCGCGTCGTTTGGCGCCGGGTCGTCGACATGAACGACCGCGCCCTGCGCCAGATCACGGCCTCTTTGGGGGGCGTGTCGAACGGTTTCCCGCGTGAAGCAGGTTTCGACATTACCGTTGCGTCCGAGGTCATGGCGATCCTGTGCCTGGCCAACGACCTGAAGGATCTTGAAAAGCGCCTGGGCGACATCATCGTGGCCTACCGCCGTGACAAGACCCCGGTTTATTGCCGCGACATCAAGGCCGAAGGCGCGATGACCGTTCTTCTGAAAGACGCGATGCAGCCCAACCTGGTGCAGACGCTGGAAAACAACCCGGCCTTCGTGCATGGCGGCCCGTTTGCCAACATCGCGCATGGCTGCAACTCGGTCATTGCGACCAAGACCGCTCTGAAGGTGGCCGACTATGTCGTGACCGAGGCCGGTTTTGGGGCCGATCTTGGCGCCGAGAAGTTCATGAACATCAAATGCCGCAAGGCAGGCATTGCGCCGTCGGCCGTGGTGCTGGTTGCAACGGTTCGCGCGATGAAGATGAATGGCGGCGTGGCCAAGGCCGATCTGGGCGCGGAAAACGTCGACGCGGTAAAGTCGGGCTGTGCCAACCTGGGCCGCCACATCGAAAACGTGAAATCGTTCGGCGTGCCGGTCGTCGTCGCGATCAACCACTTCGTCACCGATACCGATGCCGAGGTTCAGGCGGTCAAGGACTATTGCGCCGAGCATGGGGTTGA
Organism: Ruegeria sp. CI8; assembly: GCF_056536865.1. Taxonomy (NCBI): domain Bacteria; kingdom Pseudomonadati; phylum Pseudomonadota; class Alphaproteobacteria; order Rhodobacterales; family Roseobacteraceae; genus Ruegeria; species Ruegeria sp. CI8. The sequence goes on along the minus strand of NZ_JBQFQL010000001.1, from coordinate 1,994,732 downwards.
GGCGGTGTTGTCGCGGCATTGGGAACTGGGCTCGGAAGGATCTGCAGCCCTGGCAAAAAAAGTCGTTGAACTGGCTGATGCCGGTACCGCGAATTTTGCGCCGATCTACCCTGACGAAATGTCCCTGTTCGAGAAGATCGAGACCATCGCCAAGCGCATCTATCGCGCTGACGAGGTGTTGGCCGATGCCAAGATCCGCAACCAGCTGAAGGAATGGGAAGCCGCCGGATACGGCAACCTGCCGGTCTGCATGGCTAAGACCCAGTATTCCTTCTCGACCGATCCGTCGCTGCGCGGCGCGCCTACCGGCCATTCGGTTCCGGTGCGCGAGGTGCGCCTGTCAGCGGGTGCCGGCTTTGTCGTGGTGGTCTGCGGCGAGATCATGACCATGCCCGGTCTGCCCCGCAAACCGGCGGCTGAGACAATCCGCCTCAACGACGAAGGGCAGATCGAGGGCTTGTTCTAAGCCGCTGAATAAGACATCTCGTGGTCCGGGGAATCCCCGGGCCATGAGGAGATTGCGATGCCCACTCTGACACTGCCGCAGGACTGTCATTCCATGCAGGAATTGCGGGTTCAGATCGACAAGCTGGACCGCCAACTGATCGAACTGTTGGCGACGCGCGCAACCTACATCGATCGCGCGTCCGAATTGAAACCGGGCGAGGGCCTGCCGGCCCGAATTCCCGAGCGTGTCGAGGATGTGGTGCAAAAGGTGCGTTCAAACTCGGTTGAGGTGGGCATGGACCCCGATCTGGCCGAAAGGCTTTGGCGCATCTTGATTGATTGGTCGATTGCGCGCGAGGAGAACGTGCTCGGCCCTGACTGAATGACCGGGCGCCCTTCGCGCCCGATCCGCTTTTTGAAAGAAGGGATCAAAGGATGGTAGCTCAAGTCATCGACGGCAAGGCCTTTGCGGCCAAGGTCCGCGCGCAAGTCGCCGATCAGGTTGCAAAACTCAAGGAAGAAAACGGAATCACCCCCGGTCTGGCAGTGGTCCTGGTCGGCGAAGATCCGGCCAGCCAGGTCTATGTCCGCTCCAAGGGCAAGATGACTGTCGAAGTGGGCATGAACTCATACGAGCACAAGCTGGATGCCGACACGTCCGAGGCAGATCTGCTGGCCTTGATCGAGAAGCTGAACAACGACCCCGCGGTGCATGGCATTCTGGTCCAGCTTCCGCTGCCCAAACATCTGAATGAGGACCTGGTGATCAACTCGATCGACCCGGCCAAGGATGTCGACGGGTTCCACATCTCGAACGTTGGTCTGTTGGGCACCGGTCAGAAATCCATGGTCCCCTGCACGCCGTTGGGCTGCCTGATGATGCTGCGCGATCATCATGGATCGTTGTCCGGGATGGATGCGGTGGTAATCGGCCGGTCGAACATCGTGGGCAAGCCGATGGCGCAATTGCTGCTGGGCGACAGCTGCACCGTGACCATCGCGCACAGCCGTACCAAAGACTTGCCCGATGTCGTCCGTCGCGCCGATATCGTCGTGGCCGCGGTGGGCCGCCCCGAGATGGTACCTGGCGACTGGATCAAGGAGGGTGCCTCCGTCATCGACGTTGGCATCAACCGGATCGAGCGTGATGGAAAAACCAAGCTGGTCGGCGACGTGGACTATGCAAGCGCGGCCGAGCGCGCAGGCGCTATTACACCGGTTCCCGGTGGTGTTGGCCCGATGACCATCGCCTGCCTGTTGGCCAACACTCTGACGGCCTGTTGCCGGTCGAACGGCCTGCCCGAGCCCGAAGGCCTGACGGCCTGACCACTGGCGGCCCTGGGGCGGAGCGTCCGCCCCGGGGCCAACGTGGGGATGAAACGACCCCCACTAGCACGCCGCAAACGTGTTTGATTGTCTGACATTTCGTGATAAGCTTGAGTTTCCAGCCGGTTACGAAGTGAATAAGTGGGCGTCTGAGGGACAAGGGCTGGGTCCCGAAAGGCTGCTCATTGATTTTGATATGTTGTCAAAACTGAGCCCATTCATTGCAGAATGCACGCCTCAGAGGGTGGTCGCCGGTATTCTGTTCGTCCCGTTGCTCGCCTATACTTTTCCACCGTTCCGAGAAATGGATCTACCCTTCTCCGTACGTCTGGCGTTCTGGGCAGGAGTGATGATTCTGGCGGTTGTGGCAACGTGGGGGTCTCGGCAGTTGGTGAAGGATCGTCTGGACCATGTCGGACTGACGGTCCGAGACGTGGCGTTTGCCTTGGTGATCCTTGTATTGTTCACGCCTGCGTTGTGGATCCTGACGTGGATCCTGTGCGCTGCCAGCGGCCACGATGCCCCCGGTTTGCTGGCGGTTGGCACCTACGGTGCGCTGTTTAGCACAGGTCTGGTTCTGGTCAGCAAAGGCGAAGCCCCGCCTGAAAATGACGAAGTCATCGAAGCACCCCAACCCCGTTTGGTGAGCCGCCTGCCGGACGGTTTTCGTGGTGATATCCTGCGGCTTGCGGTCCGGGATCACTACGTTGATGTGGTGACCACCAGCGGAACCTTTACGATCCGGTCGCGCTTTACTGACGCGATTGCTGAGATGGAGCCGATTTCCGGCCATTGTACCCACAGATCCCATTGGGTTACGGACGCGGCCATTCTGGAAATTCAAAAAAACAACGGCAAAACCTACCTGCGCCTTCGGAACGATGATCTGGTTCCCGTCAGCCGCAAATACAAACCCAAACTGGAAGAAGACGGTGTGATCTGAACCAGCTGTCGGCTAACGCGGCATCACCGTCAGCTGTGGCTGCGGGCCCGTCAGAATGGCACGGGCGTCCGGCTGCATCAACTGAGACAACGCGGTATCCGAGCTGCGCAGCCCTCCGGTATATGTCCCATAAGCCGGCATGATCACCCGACACCGGTCAAACAAAAATGCCGGGCGCGAGATCATGCGGCCCGGCGCATTGAGCCGGACCTTGGGGTGAAAATGCCCTGAAACTTCGCCTTGCGCGTCGGGTTCCGCTATATGGCGGAAGACCAGCACGTCTTGGCTCCACTCGGCCAGATGGGTGCCGCTCAGCGCGACGGGACCCGGATCATGGTTGCCCTCTATCCAGATCCACAGCCGCCCGGCCTGCAGCGCAGAAATCTCGAGCCGATCTGCATCGCTCAGCGTTTCCGAGGCTTCGAGATCATCGAAACTGTCCCCCAAGCATACCACCGTCTTGGCGCCGGTCGTGTCCAGATCGGCGGCCAGCCGGGACAGTGTCTCTCGGTTGTCATAAGGGGGAAGGGCCGGTCCGCCCCGCCGAACGATCCGAGATGACTTGCCCAAGTGCAGGTCCGAAACACAAAGAAGATCGTGCGCCGGCCACCAAAGCGCGCCCGATCCCATGGCGTGCAGCCGGGCACCCGCAAACGAAAATTCAAGGCTGTTCATGGTCCGTTCTTTGCCTGTCGGGCCGTGATTTGCAAGTCGTTTCTTCAGGCGGGTTCCAGGCCAGCGTCGCGCAACAGACGGGCGCTTTCTTCCGCCAGCAGCCGCTCTTCGGCCGCGCCCTTGACCGGAACCTTTCCCACCTCGAGCAGCAAGGGCGCCGCCAGTGGTGACACCCGGTCCAGCCGGATCAGGTCGATCCGGTCGCCGATGCGCGCGATCATAGCCTCGATCCGTCCGAAATCGACCAGCCCGCGCATGGCTTCTTCGCGGGTGATCTGCATCAGCAGGTGGTCGGGGTCGTATTTCTGCAGCGTGTCGTACAGGATGTCCGACGAAAAGGTCGCCTGCCGCCCGCTTTTGCGTTGGCCACCTGTGTTGCGCTCGATCAGCCCGGCGATGGTGGCCGAAGCGCGGAAGGTCCGTTTCATCACCGCGTTGCCCGCCAGCCAGTTGTCCAACCCGTCGCGCAGGGCCTCGATCTGGAACAGGGGGCTGGGATCGGTGACCGCGTCCAGTCCCCAGATCAGCGTGGCATAGTCGGTCGCGACAAAGCCCAGCGGGGCCAGCCCGGTTTCCTCCATCCGTTTGGTCAGCAGCAGACCCAGCGTCTGTTGTGCGTTGCGTCCGGCAAAGCCGTAGACGCACAGGTTTTCGCGGCCGTCATTGGGAAAGCTCTCGATCAACAGCCGGTCACGCCCGGGCAGCCGCGACATCCGGCGCTGCAGGTCCAGCCATTCACCCGTATGTTCGGGCAGTTGCGGCCAGCCGGGCTGTGCGAACATCCGCAGGATGCGGTCGCTCAGCTGGGTCGAAGTGGCGAACTTGGTGCCCGAGAAGGTGGCGATCTTGGGCTTTTTGTCCGCACGGCGCGTGACCTCGACAACCGTTTCGCGCAGCCCTTCATAGCGCACGATCTGACCGCCGATCAGGAAGGTGTCGCCGGGGGTCAGCGATGCGGCAAAGGCCTCTTCGACCTCGCCCAGGGGTTTGCCGCCCCGGTTGCGTTTCAGCCGGACCTTCAGGGTATCGCTGTCCTGGATCGTGCCCAGGTTCATGCGGATGCGTTGCGCCGCGCGCGGGTCACGCAGCTGCCACAACCCGTCGGGGCGCTGTTGCAGGCGCTGCCAGCGGTCATAGGCCCGCAGCGCATAGCCACCGGTTGCGCAGAACTCCAGACAGGCATCGAAGGCCGCGCGGGACAGATCGGCATAGGGACCGGCCGAGGTGACCTCGGCATAAAGGGCATCGGCATCGAACGGTCCGGCGCAGGCCGCGATCAGGATGTGTTGGCACAAAACGTCACGCGGGCCGGGGCCGCGCGGCTCGCCGTCCAGATCGTGCGCGCGCGCGGCCTCCAGCGCGGCGACGCATTCGACCACCTCGAACCTGTTGGCAGGCACCAGCAGGGCCTTGGACGGCGCGTTGTAGCGGTGGTTGGCCCGCCCGATCCGCTGGACCAGGCGCTTGACGTTTTTGGGGGCGCCGATCTGGATCACAAGGTCCACGTCGCCCCAATCGATTCCCAGATCAAGGCTGCCGGTGCAGACGATGGCGCGCAGGTCTCCACGGACCATCGCCGCCTCGACCCGTTCGCGCTGTTGCCGGTCGAGGCTGCCGTGGTGGATGCCGATGGGCAGGCCTTCGTCATTAGCCAGCCACAGGTTGTGAAAGAAGATCTCGGCCTGGGCGCGGGTGTTGTGGAAGATCAGCGTCGTCTTGTGCTGCCGGACCTGCTTCAGCACCGCCGGAATGGCATAGGCCGCGCCGCCCCCGGCCCAGGGCGGCATTTCGGCCGTTTGCAACATGGCGATATCGGGGTCGGGGCCGGGGTCGGCCAGAACGATGTCGCAAGGGTCGGGGTGGCGGGCCAGAAAGCGCGCGATTGCGTCCGGGTCCTCGACCGTCGCCGACAGGCCCACGCGCCGCAGATCGAGGCACAGGGTCTGCAGGCGCGCAAGGGCCAGCATCAACTGGTCGCCCCGCTTGCTTTCGGCCAGCGCGTGTATCTCGTCCACGATCACGCGTTGGACGCCGTGAAACATGCGTGGTGCATCTTCGTAGGACGTCAGCAGCGCCAGGCTTTCCGGAGTCGTCAGCAGGATATGCGGCGGGTCCACGCGCTGGCGTTTCTTCTGTGTGGGGGTGGTGTCGCCGGTGCGATCCTCGATCCGGATCGGCAAGCCCATCTCGTCGGCCGGGCCGCGCAGGTTGCGCTTGATGTCGGCGGCCAGCGCTTTGAGCGGCGAGACATAGATCGTATGCAGCCCCGCGTGCCGCCCCTCGGCCAGTTCGATCAGCGAGGGCAGGAACCCGGCCATCGTCTTGCCGCCGCCCGTGGGCGCGATCAACAGCGTCGCCGGGGCCCGCGCCCGGTCGATCATGGCCTGTTGATGCGGGTGGATGGACCAACCTCTGGCGGTAAACCAGGTGTCAATCCGGGCGGGAATCTGCGTCATATGCGCAGACTAGCCCGCCCGGTGACAAAGCGGAATGCGGTTTGGGCCCGTCTTACTTAACGATTTCCTCGTCCTTGACGAACATGTTCGCCCAGGCGCGGTCGATCAATTCCGGGCTCATTTGATAGGGGATGCCCTCGAATTCGCAGATCGAGATCATCTGATCGATCAGGAAGATCGGCTGATAGTTCGCATAGACATTGTTGATGGTCGGGTATTTGACCTTCAACAGATGTACCAGTGCGGCTTCGTCCAACGGAATGCCGCGCTTGCGGGCCACCATGGCGAAGATCTTCAGGAAGTTTTCCTGGTTCGGGCCGTCGATCTTGATCTTGAAGAAGATCCGGCGAAGCGCGGCCTGGTCGAAGATCTCGTTCGGGTGGAAGTTGGTCGAGAAGATGACCAGCGTGTCGAAGGGAACTTCGAACTTTTCACCCGACTGAAGGCCCAGAATGTCCTTGCCCTCTTCCAGCGGAACAATCCACCGGTTGATCAGGGCCTGCGGCGGCTCGGCCTGGCGGCCAAGGTCGTCCACGATGAAGATGCCGCCGGTCGATTTCAGCTGCAGCGGCGCCTGATAGGTGCGCGCCGTGGGGTTGTAGACAAGGTCCAGCATGCTCAGCGACAGTTCACCACCCGTGACCACAGTGGGGCGTTCACACTGGACGTACCGCGTGTCGAACCGCTTGCGGCGGCGCAGGCTGTTCGGGTCGTCAGCCTCTTGCTCGATCGCTGTGTGCACGATCGGGTCGTACACGGTGATCACCTGACCGGCATATTCGATGGCATACGGAACAAAGACGTTGTCACCCAACGCATCCCGAATTCCGTTGGAAATCGAAGACTTACCGTTGCCCGGCGGGCCGTACATCAGGATCGAGCGACCGGCGCTGACCGCAGGGCCCAGGTGGTCAAGCAGGCTGTCCGGCAGAACAAGGTGCCCCATGGCGCCGGTCAACTGATCGCGCGTGACTTGGATGTTCCGGATCGACTGTCGTTTGACCTGCTCGCGGTAGACCTCCAGCGGAACGGGCATGGCGCCAAAGTATTCGGATTGGCTCAGCGCGTCCAGCGCCCGTGCCTTGCCGGCGTCGGTCAGCTGATAGCCCATTTCGTTGCCGCTGTTGGCGTTCAATGTCCCCGTCGCCTCAAGCAGCTTCTGTTCGCGGGCGATGTCGACCAATTCCTGCGTCACCGAACTCGGCAGACAGATCGAGGCGGCGATCTCGCTCACCGTGTCCACATTCTTGCGGAAAACGGTCTTCAGAAGGATGTCCCGCATCATAACAAGCGGAAGCTGCATTTCCCCCAGACCCTTCGGGGCAGGAGGAGCCATAACGGATGAGGTCTGCATGTTCATGAGCGCGGCTCGTCTATCCAGTTGTCAATCCTTGTGTCCCGAAAGGGACCACTTGCGGAAAATCTGGCGCAGCTTTGTGGCAGGACCAAGGCGCGGGCAAGGCGCAGACATGATGGTTTACGAGCCGTTAATTGCGCCCAAAATCAAATAGATGCCAAGACTCGCACCCAAGGCCAGCCCCATGGGGAATTTCTTGCCCTGATCCCAGCTTTCCCAGTTCGGAGCGATCTGGCGCAGGCGGGAGTATTTGGCCAGCCGATGGGTGGCAAACGCGGCCAGCGTCGTGACCATCAGAATCACCATCACCAGCAAGAAATCACCAACCCATACGAACGGAGCCGCAGCCGCGCAGAACTTGGCGTCGCCCGCACCCATGGCGCCTGCGGCATTGAGAAGAATGCCAAAAAACAGCACGACCACGAGATGGAACAGCTGCCAAGCATAGACCGGCAGAGAAAACTGCAAAGGCCCGATGCTGGCCCCAACCCATTCGCCCGACCAAGGTGGCAGCACAATCAGCCCGACCACCACAAAAACCAGCGCCAGAGCTGTGACCGCATGGTTCTTGATCTTCATTTCCCGCATGTCGGTGAACGCGACATAGAAACAGATGGGCAGCACAAATGGTAGAAACCACAGGGCTGCCACTGCAGGAATTGCCATGCCTTATGCTTCCTCGAGCGCGCGGAGCGACCGAACCGCTTCGTCGAAATGCTGCGGATGGGTGGCGATGGCTTCCCGGAACAGGTTCTTGGCAGTGTTGATGTCACCGCGCTTCACGGCCGAGATGCCCATCGTGTTCAAGAGTTCCGCACGTTCGGTCTGGGACATCGGGATCACCGGCATGGAATAATTCCCCTGGGCCGAGCGGGCAAGAACCAGATTGTTCTTTGCCGTGAACAGTGAACTGTCCTGTCGGATGGCTTCGGTGAACAGGCGCTCGGCCTCGGAATATTGGCCGCGGGTCAACTTGGAATACCCCCAGTTGTTCATCACGCCGGCCGGCCGTGTGGTCAGCCCGATCGCGGTTTCATAGAACTGGTCCGCACGCTTCCAATCCTTGCTGGCGTCTGCCACCAAGGCTTCAAGCCGATAGCGTTTGAACGTCTCGTAGGTCGGGGGGATCTGGTCCAGCGCTGCCTTTGCCGCCTTCCAATCACCACTGCGGACCAACGAGTCAGCATAATCGACGCGATCCGCGTTCGTTGCACCGGACATCGCGGTCACGCGCTTCCAGGCGGCCGATGCTTCGGTGCTGCGCTTGGCGCGGGTCAGCGAAATGGCAAGGCCGCGCTGCAAATCGATCCGATCTGGATTCTTGCCGGCGGCTCCACGGAAATAGGTCACTGCCTCGTTCGGGTCAGCCGCATTGAGCATCACGTCGTTGAGGTTCGTCTCGTCAATGACGTTCACTTCCTGGAACGTACGTTCGACCTTTTCCTCTTCGGTTTCTTTTGCGCATGCAGACAGGATCAGCCCGCACACGACGACTGTCGGAATCAGGAATTGTTGGCGCATTTTTGCGTCCCTTACTGCTCTTGCCTCTGTTACTGGTTCTTCCGCAGCAGGAAAGCTCCGTTCCCTTGCTGCTCCAGCGTATATTCTTGTTCTTGTGGTGTATTATTAACAGGATTTTCCATTTTTGCGAGCGCTAAGCGAAGATTGTCGCGGATTGCGTCACTTTCGCCATTGTCCAGCGCATAGGCCCTTTGGAAGACCTGCGCGGCCTCGGCATACTCACCTTTTTCCATCAGCAGAACGCCGAGATTGTTCCACGCAACCGACCAATCCGGGTCTTCTTCGACCGCTTGTCGCAACAGGGGTTCGGCTTGTCCCAGCCGCCTGAGGCCGAGATTGGCAGTTCCGATCGAGGTCAGGATTTCCGGGGTCATTCCTTCCGTCAGGGCCGCGCGGGTGAACGATTCCATGGCCAGTTCGTATTCTCCGGCTGCCATCAATCGGTTCCCGACAGCAATTTCGTCAATCGGCCCACCTTTGGGGTCGACGCCGGGGGCAAAAGGCCCGTTCGAAAGACTTGGGTCCGTACACGAAGCCACCACGGCAAGAACCGCGGTGGCTATCATCAGGCGGTGGAGCCCGAAGCGGGCGCACCGGTTGCATGAGGGCATGGGCTTATTGGCCTCTGTTACCGAACTCCATGATGCCTTTTGCCGAGGGACCGACCAGAATGATCAGCAGCGGCGGCACCGTCAGCATCATTGTGGCAAGGGTCATTTTCGTTGGCAACTTGTTCGCGGCTTCTTCGGCGCGCATGACGCGTTTGTCGCGCATCTCGCCGGCATAAACCCGCAGGGCGTCGGCAATCGACGTACCGAATGTGGCCGATTGGATCATCACCGTCACGAAAGAGCTTACATCCTGGACACCGCAGCGCGTCCCGAAATCGCGCAGAACTTGATCCTTCTCTTTGCCGGCCTTCATCTCATAGGCGACGATCTCGAATTCCTGGGCAATATCGGGGTAGGAGGCTTTCATCTCGCCGGCCACACGCACGATCGCCTGGTCCAGAGACTGACCGGCTTCCACACAGACCAGCATCAGGTCAAGCGTGTCGGGAAAGCCCGCGGTAATGTTCTCTTTGCGCTCTTCGATCCGGCGCGTGATCCAGTATTTGGGGATGTAGTATCCAATGGCACCCGGTACCAGAACGCGGATCATCATTTGCTGACCGGTAAATTCCTGCCCGTTTGAAAACACGGTCACCAGGAGAACACCCAATACGATCCCGGTGATCCCCAACGCAAATTGCGCAAAGTGGAAGAACCGAACGGAGTCTTTCGAGCGGTAACCGGCCTGGCGCAGCTTGAGCTCCATGGCCGAGTATTCTTCTTCATCTTTCGGCTCGAGGAAGGTCGCGAACTTTTCAAGCTGTTCGTTCCGGCCCGAGTTGCGCAACTGATCCTTCTTGCCGCGTTTTTCCTTTTTGGGCGCAGCATTTGCACGCTGCAGTTTTTTCAAGGGATCTTCGGGCTGGTTCAAAAGGATCGGAATGGTCACCAGAACCATGAACAATCCCAGCACGCCGACGACGATCAGCGGGCCGAACTCGCCCAATTGATCCGTCAGCATGTCGTTGATTTGGGTCAGAAATTCCATGGTCGTGCCCTCAGACCTTGATGTTGGTGAGAATGCGCATGACGATCAGGTTCAGCGTCAGCATGATCCCCACGACAAAACAGGCGGGAATGAACCATTTGTGGTCCAGAACCGAGTCATAGTACCCGGGGTCCTTGACCAGAATGAAAACCAGGCAAAACAGTGGGAACCCCGAAAGGAACTTGCCCGACCACTGCGCCTCGGCCGTGATCGCCTTGACCCTGCGGAACAGACGGAACCGTGCACGGATCACCTTGGCAAGCCCGTCAAGGATCTCGGCCAAATTGCCGCCCGACTGCTGCTGGATGCCAACGGCGACCGCGAGAAAGCGCAAATCCTGCATGTCCAGACGTTCGGCCATGTCCTTCAACGCCTCGCCCACGTCACGGCCATAGGCGCATTCGTCGGCAATCACGCCGAATTCGGTCGCAAGCGGATCCTGCACCTCGTTCGCGACGATCTGGATCGTCGAAACGAAAGGGTTGCCGACCCGAAGTGAGCGCACCATCAGTTCCACGGCATCGGGCAACTGCTCCTCAAGCATGCCCATACGCTTCTTGGCTTTGTGATTGACCCAGGCATAGACAGCGCCGACACCGATTGCGATCGACAGAGCTGCCCGCAGGATGGTGTCGGTTCTGGTGCCGATGCTCAGGCCCATGAACGCGACCACGGACACCAGCGCCATGATCATGACCAGTTGCCGCGGGCTGAAGGCAATCGCTGCCTTCTGGGCCTTGTCGGCCAACAGCGAGTAGAGTGGAATGCTCTGCGACTTCATGTGCTGCTGCATTTCCTTGCGCAGCTGCTCCAGAACCTGTTCGCGTCCGACGCCTTTGTCGATCATGTCCAGACGACGATTGACGCGGCTGTTCAGGCTGATGGATTTGCCGAAAGCCACCAGGTAGATACCTTCGACCAGCGCCAGAACCCCGACGAAGATCGCGACATAGATGAGCGCCTCGGTTGGCAGTTGCATGCCCTGATCTCCTACATTGTCGTCGGTTCGTAAATCGATGCGGGCAGGTCATACCCCCACAGACGGAACCGTTCGGAATAGTGGCTGCGAACGCCGGTGGCCGTGAAATGACCAATGATCTTGTTGTCGGGCGTCAGGCCAACTCGTTGGAATTTAAAGATTTCCTGCATCGAGATTACGTCACCTTCCATGCCCGTGATCTCGGTGATCGAGGTCATACGGCGAGAACCATCCTGCAGACGGCTGGCCTGGACGATCAGGTTCACAGCGCTTGCGATCTGGCTGCGTACGGCCTTGATCGGCATTTCGATCCCGGCCATCGCGATCATGTTTTCAAGACGCGAGATACCGTCACGGGCCGAGTTGGCGTGGATCGTGGTCATCGAGCCGTCATGGCCAGTGTTCATGGCCTGCAGCATGTCGATCACCTCGGCGCCGCGCGTTTCGCCCACGATGATGCGGTCAGGGCGCATCCGCAGAGCGTTCTTCAGACAGTCGCGCGGGCTGACTTCGCCTTTGCCTTCCACGTTGGGCGGGCGGCTTTCCATCCGACCAACATGGGTCTGCTGCAGCTGCAGTTCCGCCGTGTCCTCGATGGTCAGAATGCGTTCTGCGTCATCGATGAAGCTGGACAGCGCGTTGAGCGTGGTCGTCTTACCCGAACCCGTACCACCAGACACGATGATGTTCAGACGAGTGGAGACGGCGGCCTGAAGATAAGCTGCCATTTCTTCGGTAAATGCGCCGAAATTGACCAGGTCGTCGATGCCAAGCTTGTCTTTCTTGAACTTCCGGATGGAAACCAGGGACCCGTCCACCGCGATCGGCGGAACCATGGCGTTGAAACGAGACCCGTCGCGCAGACGGGCGTCAACATAGGGGTTGGATTCATCGACCCGGCGACCAACGGCGGACACGATCTTGTCGATGATCCGCATCAGGTGCTTTTCGTCTTTGAACGATACGTCGCTCAGTTCGAGCTTGCCGAAGCGCTCAACAAAGATCTGATGCGGGCCGTTGACCAGAATGTCGCTGACCGAGTCGTCTTGAAGCAGTGTTTCCAGTGGACCCAGACCGGTGACTTCGTCGTACAATTCCTTGTTCAACTGGGTCCGGTCTTCGCGATTGAGAACGATGTTCTTGGCTTCCAGAACCTCGCTCGCGATCGCGCTGATTTCGGTGCGCAGTTCGGCTTCGGCTGCGTTTTCCAGAGCCGCCAGGTTCAGGTTTTCCAGAAGTTCCCGATGCAGCTCGATCTTGATTTCACTCAGCCGTTCCTTGCGCTTGCGTTCGCGGTCGTTGCCCTTGGCTTCCGCGGCGGTTTTGGCCACCGGTTTGCGGGCAATCGCGGTGGACGGCGAGGGGGCAGCTGCCGGAGCAGCCGGGGCTTCGGCGGCCTTGGGGGCTTGTGCAGGGGTCGTAACCGGCTGCGCACCTGATGGTTTCTTGTAACGTGAGAACACGGCGGTTTCTCCCCCTAATAGCCTTTGTTATGCCGCTTCAGCGCTGTTGCTGCCGAGGCTGTGCAAGGATTGCGCCAGCTTTGCGATTTCGCGGCGAAGAGGGTTCTTGCCGGCCGAGCTGGCCAAAGGCAGACCATGGTCGCCGCTTTGCATGACCGGCTTGCCGCCATCCGGCAGTTGCAGGTCGATTGAGATTCCCAGGCTTTCACCCATGCGCTTGACGCGACTTTTGCCGCTCAGGTCCGTGAACTTGGGTGCGCGGTTCAAGGCAAAGCGAAGCTTGTTGAACGGCAATTCCTCGGCTTGAAGGGCACGTTTCAGACGCAACGCGTTCTGAGCGGACCGCATATCCAGTTCGATCAGAGCAAAATAGACATGCGCGGCCTGCAAAACGGTCTCGGACCAGTGCACCAGCGTCTTCGGCATGTCGACCACGACATAGTCGTAGTGCTTGCGGGCCATGTCGATCACCCGCTGGATGTCTTCGTGCGTGAGAATATCCAGAGGCACCATGTCGGTCGGGGCCGTCAGAACATCCAGCTTTTCGTCGAATGTCTGCAGTGCCTGCCCAAACACTTCGTCATCCATGGCCACGGTGTCCGACAGCATTTCGAACACGGTTTCACGGCGGGGCAGGTCCAGATAGGTCGAGATGGTTCCGTATTGCAGATCCAGGTCGATCAGGCAGACCTTGGGTGCATCCTTTTGCGATACGGTTGCCAATTCCCAGGCCAGGTTCACGGCCAGAGTCGTTGCACCGACACCACCGGCCAAGCCCTGAACTACAAACAAAGCGCCTTCTTTCGAAGCTCCTGAGGCCAGCGGGACGGAAACCTGTTGCGGAGTCACGACAGGTTCGGGCGCATTCATGCGGTCGATCGCTTCCTGCAGTTCGTTCTCGGGAAGAGGGTAGGGGACGAATTCATCGGCACCCTTGCGCAGCAACTGATGAAGAGCGGCGGGGGTCACGTCCTCGGCAATCAGGACGACTTTGATCTTCTTTTCCTTGGCCTGGGTGATGATCTCACCCATCAAGGTCAGGTTGTCCTCGTCCTCACCGTCGATCGCGAGGGCCACGAATTGAAGTGACTCAGCTTCGGGCTGGCTGAAAAAGGCCAGAGCCTCGGCAAAGCCAAGGTCACCCCAGCGCTCGCCCAAAGCGGCTTCCATGTCCTCGATCAACAGGTCGAAGTTCTGGACATCTCGGCTGATGGTACAGGCCAGAATGCCGGTGTCGTCGTTTTGCGGCGTTGCGCTCGTCATTAACACAATCCTCGTCGTGAGAGCGCAGCAAACGTCGATACAATACCAGTCCGTGTTTCAGCTTGCTGTCGCCCTAAGCGGTCAATTCTGGCCGCAGGTCACCCAATTGTTCACAATGTTGCGTGGAAGTGGGGCAAGAATTGGGCGCAAAAAAACCAATTGTAGGGAATTGGGCGACGATGCCGCCCAATTTCTGATTATTGTTCGCTGGTGTCGCCGATGGCCGTTTCGCGGCGCAGCTGGCTCTTGAATGTCGCGCTTTCGATGTACTCGCGATAAACGAAGTCAGCATACTTGCCATCCAGGATGTTGGGATGGCGATCGACCAGACCCGACACCTCGGTAACGGTGCGGCGGTTGCGGCGATCCCGATTGGGTGTGGCCACCAGTGGCTGCGTTTTGCCATAGGAAACAACGGCTTCCAGACGCGAGCGGGAAATACCCTGTTGCGCGAAGAAGTTGACGACCGCTTGCGCGCGGCGAAGACCCAGACTGTTGTTGTAGGACTGGGATCCGACGGCGTCGGTGTGGCCGTACACGCGGAAACGTGCTTCGGGGAACTGTTTGATCCAGTTCGCCTGATACAGCAGAATCTGGCGTGCTGCCGAATCCAGCTGCGCACTGTCGAACGCAAAGTTGATCTGGGTCGGAACCTCGGCAGCGAATCGCTGCGCTAGGATCTGGCCATAGGTCAACTCGCCGTTCATGACCTGGATATTGTTCAGCGTTGCGTTGCCGAATGCGCCCTGGTCCACTTCATAGCCGGCCTCACGGGTACAGCTGGCGACAGCGACTGTAAGACCCAGTGTGATGATCCACTTCTGCATTGGTCTGTCCTCCCTATCAATCCAGGACGTAGCCGTAGGAGTTGCCAAAGTCCTGCTTGGCGACTTCCGATGCGGCTCCATTGCCAACCCGTTCCGTCCGGGCAGTTCTGCCGTTCATGAACAGGTCGAATTCGCTGGGCGGCTTCACGCGGTCGGTCGGCAGCGCCAGGGCTTCGCCACGGGTCGGGGAAACCAGATGCGCGGTGATGATGATCACCAGTTCGCTCTGCTCGCGCTGGTACTCCGCGCTGCGAAACAGTGCACCCAGAACAGGTACGTCACCCAACCACGGGATTTGGTTGCTCAGGTCGGTAAAGTCGTCCTGAATCAGGCCGGCGATCGCAAAGCTCTCACCATCTCGCAGTTCGACCGTTGTGCTGGTCTGGCGCGTAATGAAGCTGGGGACCGTGTCACCGTTGATGGTGAAGTTCGAGCTGGTGTCGATGCTGGACACCGCTGCCGCCATCTCAAGGTTGATCAGGTCACCGTCGACGACGCGCGGAACGAAGTCGATTTCGACACCGAAAGCCTTGTATTCAATGGCAACCACACCGTCATCCTGAGGAACCGGAATCGGCACTTCACCACCGGCGAGGAAGGTTGCCTCCTGCCCGGACAGTGCCGACAAGTTGGGCTCGGCCAGGCTACGGGCCAGGCCCTTAGCTTCCAGCGCTTCCAGCAGCAGCCGGACCTGGGTGGAGCCTGCCCCAAAGCCGAACAGAATCGCGCCAGTATTCGACTGAACCGCCGGGATGTTGTTGGCCAACGCGTTGCTCAGGGACAACTGGTTGTTCAGCGTGTTGATACCACCGGTCGCGTCACCGCCGGAAAAACCAAGCGAGGCGGACAGGTTCTTGGCGACCGACCGGTTCATCTCGGCAAAGCGGACCTTCAGCATGACCTGCTGTACGCCGCCGACATTCATCAGGTTCGACACACGCTCGGGCGCATAGCGCTCGGCCAGTTCCAGAGCACGTGCCAGTTTAGCTGCGCTGGAGACCGTGCCCGAGAGAACGATGCCGTCATTGGCGGTACGCACTTCGATTCGCTCATTTGGCAGAATCTGGCGCAGGCGCTCTTTGAATTCGGTCACATCGGGCGCAACGCGAACGCGGACGTTCGTGATCAGGTTTCCGGCGCCGTCAAACAGTGTCAGCGTCGTCATGCCTGGTGCCTTGCCCAAGACGTAGATTGTGCGGTCCGAAAGCGACGAGATGTCCGCAATGCCTGCATTCGCGATGCTGAGCTCTGCAAACGGCTGTTCGCTTTCAACCACGATGGCGCGGTTCATGGGCACATCCAGCGTTTCCGCCGTACCCTTTTTGACCACGCGAAGATTTTGGGCCCAGGCGGAATCGCCGACCGGGCTCAGAACTAGGGCCAACCCCAAAAGGGTCGAACCAATCAAGGAACGTATTGTCATGTGACCTGCCTCTCCGATCACCACTCTATTTTTTTGGGTCTTATGCCCTATGGTGACGAACTCTGCGCGAATTCCGGATTTATTGCAATAATCAAGGGTTTCTGGAATTTTCCTTATGTGGACAATGCGCAACAACCCAAACGAAACGAGCCGCGCATTATGCGCGGCTCGGGCATGGTAACGCTCTGAATGGGCGTCAGTTTGTGCAGGGGATCGGGGTCTCGACGATCTGGTCGCCGCGGCGAGTCCGGATGGTGCAGACCTTCTCGGCCTCTTTCTTCGGCGCGGGGGCTGCTTCTTCGATTCCCAACAGTTTGCGTTGGTCAACCTCGATCGCACTTGCGACGGTTTCATCCTGAACCCCGACCAACGCCAGAGACAGGCGTCCGGTGTTTTGCGCCTGCGCCAGGGCCGCGATCTGTTCCGGGGTGGCGGCGACGGTGACGGTCCGGGCAATGGTTGTGCCGGTGACATCCGATCCCGCCGTCTGATCGACGGCGATCAACTCGATATTGGTCTGGATCAAGCGGGTGATTTCCCCGTTTGCCCCTTCGACCGCGCTGCGCAGCGATCCGGTCCAGTACACATCAACAACGTCGCCGGGGCGAAGAAAGCCCGAAACGCCCGAGGCAACATCAACACTGATGGCGAACGCGCGCATACCTTTTTCGAGGCGCGAGGTCAGGCCGGCCAGCTCACCCGGACGGGTGATCTTGACCTCCATGATGGCCTCGTCCTTTTCCATGGTGCGCAGAACAAAGCGTTCATTGTTGCCGGTTTCCGGGAACAGGGCCGTCATATCGGTGAACGACCCCTCCGGAACAGCATTCTCAGGCCATTCCACGACGCGCACATCTTCCTGGGTCAAACGCTCACCGTATTTCAGAGGACGCTCAGAGACGATCACGCCGACGGTCGGAACGACGTCGACCTTGGCGTTGGCAAGGGCCTCTTCGGCCATCTGCCGTTCACGCGCCAGGGCGTTCTGATACTCGGCAATATAGTTGCGGGCCATATAGACCGCACCGCCAGCCAAGGCGACCCCGACGATCAGGACAAGACCAAATACAGCTCGCATGCGTATACCTCTTTATTGCTCTGGCCGGACCTGTATCGGTCCGGGCAGGACATTGAAACAGCATATTTCCTAAATCGGAATTGTGTCGAAATGTGGGACAAATGGATATTTTTCGTTGTTTTATTGGCACAGAACGTTGCGAACGAGCATCTCGTGACGTGGCGTCTGCTGTATCCCAGCATGGGTTGTGCGGTGCGGAGAAGGCAGGGGGCAAACGCGAACAACCGCGCCCGGCTGGCGCGGTTGTCATGTGGCCGGTTGGCCAAGTTCCCGAAAATCAGTTGCCGCCGGATCCGTTCGATCCACCGGTGATGATCCCGCCAACGGCCGTGTTGCTGTCGCCGGTGCTGATGCTGATCGCCGAGTCGGAAAGGGCCGCCTCAACATCGTCGGCCAAGCCCTCGGTCCCGCCTTGGATCAAAGCGTAGGCAATCGCTGCCAGGCCGGTGACGGCTGCGGTCAGTACCACCCAGTCGACGGTGATCGCACCGCTATCATCTTTTTTGAAGTTCCTGATGAACTTGATCATTTCGCGTCCCTCCTGACAGAGTGATTCCGCCCAGTTCCGGTTTCTGATGGCGACCAGAATTCTCGCGGGCACCTAAAAACTAATTATCAAAGACTTAAACGCGTCGCCGTGGCGGAATTTAGGCCAAACGTGGGCCATGCTTGGCCCGGCGCCCGAAATCCGATGCGCAGCGTCTGTCTTGCTTCAAAGGAAAAGGCCGCGCCCTCAGGCGCGGCCTTGTATCCCGATTGGGATGAAGTCAGCTTAGTTGCTGCCGGCGGTGGTGATACCACCAGCTGCCGAGTTCGAACCGGTGCTGATCGTTGCGCTGGTCAGGGCGCTGGAAACGTCGGTTGCCAGGCCGGTCGCGCCGCCTTCGATCTGCTGGTAAGCAACGGCTGCCAGGCCAACAACGGCTGCGGTCAGAACGACCCAGTCAACAGTTACGGCGCCGTCTTCGTCTTTGCGGAAGTTCTTGATGAACTTGATCATGTTACGTCCCTCCTAAAGGATCAAAAAGTCAATAAAACCTCGGGGTCTTTCAGAGCTTCATCTCTCAGTCGGCTCATGACCGTCTCGGTATGGCACTATGTTTGCCCCTCGTGCGTGGCAGGAATTGGGCCAAACAACGAATTTTTTGCCTCAGGCTTAACTTTTTGGTCACTAATCTGGTAATCTATTGAAATAAATAATAAAAAATTTCCCACACCAACCCGCTGTGCTGTTTCGGCGGTGCAAAATTGCGCCAAATGAGGCAAAACCGCCCCAATTCGCTTTGTTTTTCTGGCCTTGCGGGAAGATTCGCGTATCAAATCAACTCAAAAGAACAGATGAGGCAGGCAGAAATGATTTTCCGGGACGCACTGACATGCGCCGGCGTTTTGGCGTTGCTGGTTGCCGTGGCGGCTCCGGCACCTGCTGCGGATATCGAGCCACGCGGCGTTTACAAACGGATCAAGGCTCCCAAAGCGGGGGAACGCCCGCGAGTGACGGTTCAGATCAGTCCGCAAGAACACGCATCAGCACCTTCAGCGCCCAGCACGGGCCCCGATTTGGTCGTGCCCGATATCATAGCCCGGACCAAAGTCCCTCCGGCGGCCTTTCCGGACATAATGAAGAAAAAGACCCCTGAGGGCGCGTACAAGGCGTTCTGGGAAAAGGTATCGCCGGATATGACCCGAGCCGGCCCCGGCCGCCTTGACGAAGCCCTGCAGGCTTTGGCGGCGACCCAGATTTCATCTCCGCGGCTGCAGAACCTTCAGAAGATCGTCGAGCAGCGCGGGGTCGATATTCTCCGTACGACCGTAGGAACAAAAGTGTCGCCAGCGCTGGTCCTTGCGGTCATGTCCGTTGAATCAGGCGGTCGCCCCACTGCCGTCAGCTCCGCCGGAGCACAGGGTTTGATGCAACTGATGCCTGCCACAGCCAAGCGGTTCGGCGTGACCGACAGCAT
Organism: Ruegeria sp. CI8; assembly: GCF_056536865.1. NCBI lineage: Bacteria > Pseudomonadati > Pseudomonadota > Alphaproteobacteria > Rhodobacterales > Roseobacteraceae > Ruegeria > Ruegeria sp. CI8. The sequence continues at coordinate 1,975,414 of NZ_JBQFQL010000001.1, read as the reverse complement.
GTTGCCGGAACAGAATATCGCCGGCGGCGTGAAGTACCTCGATTGGCTGATGGGTGAGTTCAACGACGACCCGATTCTCGTCCTGGCGGGATACAACGCCGGTGAAGGCGCGGTGCGAAAGCACAATGGCGTCCCGCCTTATGCTGAAACGCGCGACTATGTCCCCAAAGTTCTAGCCGCCTTCCAGGTGGCCCGAGCGTTGTGTGCCACTCCTCCGATGCTGATTTCCGACGGGTGCGTCTTTCAGTCCATGAATTGAAAAAGGCCCGCCGATTGGCGGGCCTTTCGGTTTCTCTGTTTGCTCAGAAATCAGCTGACGATGGTCGCCTCGGTCGCCGCGCGCATCTCTTCTTCGCTGACGCCATCGGCCAGTTCGACGATCTTCAGGCCGCCTTCGACCACGTCCAGCACGCCCAGGTTGGTGATGATGCGGTCAACCACGCCCTTGCCGGTCAGCGGCAGGGTGCATTCCTTCAGCACCTTGCTGTCGCCGTGCTTGTTGGTGTGGTCCATCACCACGATGACCCGTCCGACGCCGGCCACCAGGTCCATCGCGCCGCCCATGCCCTTGACCAGCTTGCCCGGAATCATCCAGTTGGCCAGATCGCCTTTCTCGTCGACCTCCATCGCGCCAAGGATCGCCGCCGCGATCTTGCCGCCGCGGATCATGGCAAAGGACGTGGCGCTGTCGAAATAGGCGGTGCGGGGCAGTTCGGTGATGGTCTGCTTGCCGGCGTTGATCAGGTCGGGGTCCTCTTCGCCCTCATAGGGGAAGGGGCCCATGCCCAGCATGCCGTTTTCCGATTGCAGGGTGATGTCCTTGTCGCCCACATAGTTCGCCACCAGCGTCGGAATCCCGATGCCGAGGTTCACATACATGCCGTCTTCCAGTTCCTCGGCCGCACGCGCGGCCATCTGATTGCGGTCCCAGGGCATTACGCTTCCTCCTTCTTGCGGGTGGTGCGCTGTTCGATGCGCTTCTCGTGCTGACCTTGAATGACCCGGTGCACATAGATGCCGGGCAGGTGGATGCAGTCGGGGTCCAGCGAACCGCGCGGCACGATCTCTTCGACCTCGGCCACACAGATCTTACCGCAGGTCGCGGCCGGCACGTTGAAGTTGCGGGCGGTCTTGCGGAACACCAGGTTGCCGGTGTCGTCGGCCTTCCATGCCTTGACGATGGCCAGATCGGCAAAGATCCCTTCCTCGAGGATGTAGGTCTCGCCGTTGAACTCCTTGTGCTCCTTGCCCTCGGCGATCACGGTGCCGACGCCGGTCTTGGTGTAGAAGCCCGGGATGCCCGCGCCGCCGGCGCGCATGCGCTCGGCCAGGGTGCCTTGCGGGGTGAATTCCAGCTCAAGCTCGCCCGACAGGTACTGACGCATGAACTCGGCGTTCTCGCCGACATACGAGCTGATCATCTTCTTGACCTGCCGCGTCTGCAGCAGGATGCCGATGCCGAAGTCGTCGACGCCTGCGTTGTTCGAGGCAAAGGTCAGATCCTTCACGCCAGATTCCTTGATCGCCCGCAGCAGCAATTCGGGAATGCCGCACAGGCCGAACCCGCCGGCCGCGATCAGCATGCCATCCCGAAGTATCCCATCGAGGGCCTCGGTGGCATTGGCATAGACTTTCTTCATGGAAAACTCCCCCAATGACATGGTGATGGGCAGGTTGTGCCGCCACGTCATTGGGAAGTCAATGAAACCTGCGGGCGGGTGGTATTTCTACCTAACCGCCCGCGGGGGCCGGGATCAGCCGGCTTTCTTCTTGGTGGCTTTCTTCTTGGGCGCGGCCTTTTTGCGGGTGCCTTTCTTGGCCGCCTTCTCATTGACAAGTTCCACCGCCATTTCGGGCGTCACGTCCTCGGGCTTGATGTCCTTGGGCAGGGTCGCGTTGATCTTTTCCCACTTCACATAAGGCCCATAGCGCCCGTCCAGAACCTGGATCGCGCCGCCGTCGGGATGCTCGCCCAGTTCCTTCAGCGGTTTGGCCGCAGCCCGTCCGCGCCGCCCGGGATTGGCGCGTTTTTCCGCCAACAGTTCGACGGCGCGGTTCATGCCGATCTCGAACACGTCGTTGGGATCCTTGAGGTTGGCATAGACCGGCTTTGCCTCATCCGGCAGCTGATGCATGATATAGGGACCGAAGCGCCCGAAATTGGCGCTGATCATACCGCCCTCGGGGTGTTCGCCAATCTCGCGCGGCAGACTCAGAAGGGTCAGCGCCTTCTCAAGGTCCATGTCATCCTTGCTCCAACCCTTGGGCAAAGAGGCGCGCGGCGGTTTCTTGTTCTCGGGCGTAGCTTCGCCGCGCTGGACATAGGGGCCGAAGCGTCCGGATTTCAGCCAGATCTCATCCTCGCCATCCATGCCCAGCATGCGTTCCTCGCCCTCGGCGCCTTCACCGGCGATGGGGCGGGTATAGGTGCATTCGGGATAGTTCCCGCAGCCCACGAATCCGCCGGTCCGCGAGGTTTTCAGGTGCAGCCGTCCGACCCCGCATTTGGGGCAGATGCGCGGATCCGAGCCATCCTCGCGCAGGGGGTACAACTGCGGGGCCAGTGCCTCGTCCAGTTTGTCGAGCACTTCCGAAATCCGCAGCTCTGACGTCTCGGCGATCGCGGCCGAGAAATCGCGCCAGAACTTGGAAAGCAGGTCCTTGTAGTCGCGGGCGCCGGCGCTCACCTCGTCCAGCTGCTCTTCGAGGTTGGCAGTGAATTCGTATCCCACATACTGGCGGAAGAAATTCAGCAAGAAGATCGTGACGATCCGGCCCTTTTCCTCGGGGATCAGGCGGTTCTTGTCCTTGCGGACGTAACCGCGGTCCTGAATCGTGGTGACGATCGAGGCATAGGTCGAGGGTCGCCCGATGCCCAACTCCTCCATCCGTTTGACCAGGGTCGCCTCGGTATAGCGCGGCGGCGGCTGGGTGTGGTGTTGCAGCGCCAGAACCGCCTGGTTTTCCGACAGGATGGCCTTCTTGTCCGCGCCGTCGGCGGTGGCCTTGTCAAACTGATCCTTCAGCGTGGTCTTGGCAAAGCGCGCCGGATCACCCTGCATGATCTGGGGCAGGCGCTTGTCATCTTCGTCCTCGACATCGTCGCGGCCTTCCTCGTAGACGCGCATGAATCCGTCGAACAGCACGACCTGACCGGTGGCGCGCAGCCCCACCTGACCGTCATCGCTGCCGATTTCGACGGTCGTGCGTTCCAGCCGCGCAGCGGCCATCTGGCAGGCGATCGTACGTTTCCAGATCAGATCGTACAGCTTGCGCTGATCGTCATCCGACAGTTTCAGGGCGGCCGCATCCTTGGTCATGTCCGTGGGCCGGATGCATTCGTGCGCTTCCTGCGCATTCTTGGCCTTGTTCTTGTACATGCGCGGGCTGTCCGGCACGTATTCGGTACCGAACCGGTCCTTGATCGCGTCCCGCGTGGCGGCGACGGCCTCGGGCGCCATGTCGATGCCGTCGGTTCGCATGTATGTTATGTGCCCGGCCTCATACAAACGCTGCGCCACCTGCATCGCGTGGCGGGCGCCCATGCCGAATTTGCGGCTGGCTTCCTGCTGCAGGGTCGAGGTCATGAACGGGGCGCTGGGATTGCGCGCGGCTGGCTTCGCTTCGACCGAGGTCACGCTCAGTGCGCGGCTGGTGATGGCCTGCACCGCCAGTTCGGCCTGGGTGGCGTTGGCGATGTCATGCTTGTCCAGCTTCTTGCCGGCCAGCGTGACCAGCCGCGCCTCAAAGGTCTGGCCGCGCGGCGTTTCGAACAGCGCCTTGACCGACCAGTATTCCACGGGCTTGAAGGCCTCGATCTCCATCTCGCGCTCGACGATCAGGCGCAGGCAGACCGATTGCACGCGTCCGGCCGATTTCGCGCCGGGCAGCTTGCGCCACAGAACCGGCGACAGGTTGAAGCCGACCAGGTAATCCAATGCGCGCCGGGCCAGATACGCCTCGACCAGCGGCATGTCCACCTCGCGCGGGTTCTGCATGGCCTTGGTCACCGCATCCTTGGTGATGGCGTTGAACGTCACGCGGCTGACGGCCGTATCCTTCTTGATCGAGCGGCGTTTGGTCAGCGCCTCCTGCAGGTGCCAACTGATCGCCTCGCCCTCGCGGTCGGGGTCGGTTGCCAGGATCAGCGCGTTGTCGTCCTTGAGCGCGTCGGCGATGGCCTTGACGTGTTTGCGGCTGTCCGTGCCGACCTCCCAAGTCATCGAAAACTCGTGGTCGGGATCCACCGATCCATCCTTCGGAGGAAGGTCGCGAACATGTCCGTAAGAGGCCAGGACCGTGTAGTCGGGGCCAAGGTATTTATTGATTGTTTTTGCTTTGGCCGGGGATTCTACAACAACTACAGGCATTTAGTTAAAAACCTCGCTCGACGGATTGGGCGCCTTCTATGGCCGTGCAAAATGTGTAGGGCAAGATGGATTTGTCAATGCACAGTCTGAAAGGCCCGAAATCCGGCCTAATTGAGACCAGCGGCCCGGGTTGGAACCACCTCGGCAGATTAGACGGCGAGGCTCAGCAACCCGCCCGGTTGGCGACGGATCAAACCATCCAGCTCCAGATCGGTCAAAGCGGGGCCGATCACGCTGGCGGGCGCATCGACATCCCGGATTAACTGGTCCTCGGCCAAAGGCGAAGGCCCCAACCGTTCCAGGATTCGGGCGTGGAGCGCCTCGGGAGGAGTGATTGTCTGCGCGACGGGCGCCGTGTCGGGGACAGGTTCGGGCGCTCTGCGCGGCTGCGGGGGCAGGGCGTCGATTACATCCTGCACGCAGCGCACAAGTGTGGCGCCTTCGCGGATCAGAAGATTACAGCCGGCGGCGCGGGCGTCGAACGGATGGCCGGGCACGGCAAGAACCTCGCGTCCCTGGTCCAGTGCGTCGCGCGCCGTGATGAGGCTGCCGGACTTGGCGGCAGCCTCGACGACGACGACGGCCTGAGACAGCCCTGATATGATCCGGTTGCGGCGAGGAAAGTGGCGGGCCTGCGGGGTCACGCCCATTGGTTGTTCGGAGATGCGCAGCCCTCTGGTTGCGACGTCGCGCGCCAGTTCCTTGTTTTCCGCCGGATAGATGATGTCGACGCCACCTGCCATGACCGCAACGGTTCCCGTTTGCAGCGTGGCCAGATGCGCGGCGGTGTCGACGCCGCGGGCCAGTCCGGAGACGACTACATAGCCACTCTCACCCAGACCACCTGCCAGAGCCCGCGCCATCCTGGTTCCCAAGGACGAACAGTTGCGGGCGCCGACAAGCGAGATCATCGGGCGCTGAAGCACCGAAACGTCGCCTATTGCCCAAAGCAGAGGAGGGGCATCGTTCAGATCGGTCAGTGCCATAGGATAGTCGGCGGCCCCAAGGCACAAAAGCCGCGCTTTGGCGGCTTTTGCGGCCTTGAGTTCCGCCTCGATGACGCCGGGCGGGCATATTTCATACCCTTCAATTCCGGCAGCGCGTGCCAATTCCGGCAATGCGGCCAGCGCATTCTGCGCCGAGCCATGTTCGTGCATCAGGCGCCGGAACGTTGCCGGGCCAACTTTGCGCGAGCGCAACAGGCGAAGCCAGGAAAACCGGTCCTCTTCCGTGGTGGGTGGGAGTGGGGGGTGATTGGAAGAAAGCTGCTCTTCGGTCATCCGTCGCTCCGCCTGATTGCAGAACTGGTTTACGGCGTGACGGGTTAACAGCTTGTGAATCGCAGAAAATTTTAGCGTGTTCCAGTGTGGGTTTCGCGGAATGGGCGCGCAAATATTTGAAAGTAATAACTTTTCTCAGGCCGCCTATTTCGATGCGCTACGGTTCATTCCTTTTGTGGCCGGCAGCACGGATTAACCATGGTGCCGGCCGAAGGCGCGCGATTCGCATCAGGCGGCCGATCCTCCGACCGTCAGCCCCTCCATCAGCACTGTGGGTTGACCCACACCCACGGGCACCCACTGACCGTCCTTGCCGCAGGTTCCCATGCCGGGATCCAGGGCCATGTCGTTGCCCAGACCCCGGATACGTTTCAACGCTGAAGGACCGTCGCCGATCAGCGTTGCGCCCTTGACCGGCGCGCCGATTTTGCCGTTCACGACCCGGTAGGCCTCGGTACAGCTGAACACGAATTTGCCGTTGGTGATGTCGACCTGGCCGCCGCCGAAACCCACGGCCCAGATGCCGTCCTTGATCTCGGCCACCAGATCCGCCGGGTTGGCATCGCCGCCCAGCATGATCGTGTTGGTCATGCGTGGCATCGGTTTGTGCGCATAGCTTTGCCGGCGCCCGTTGCCGGTGGGGGACACGCCCATCAGGCGCGCATTCTGCCGGTCCTGCATGTAGCCAGTCAGGATGCCGTCTTCGATCAGCACGGTGCGCGAGCTCGGTGTCCCCTCGTCATCCACGGTGATCGATCCGCGACGATCCGGGATCGTCCCGTCATCCACCACGGTCACGCCCTTGGAGGCGATCCGCTGCCCCATCAGCCCGGCAAAGGCCGAACTCCCCTTGCGGTTAAAGTCTCCTTCCAACCCATGCCCGATGGCCTCGTGCAGCAGGATGCCGGGCCAGCCGGGGCCCAATGCGACTTCCATCACGCCGGCCGGAGCGGCAACGGCGTCAAGGTTGACCAAAGCAATGCGCAGCGCCTCTCGGACCTTGTCCTGCCAATCGGACGGGTCAATCAGGCCGTCCAGACCAACGCGGCCACCACCTCCGGCCGATCCGCTTTCGCGCCGGCCGTTCTGTTCGACGATGACCGACACGTTCAGGCGGGTCATCGGACGAACGTCGCGTACCATGGTGCCATCGGGGCGGAGGATCTCGACCTCTTGCACGGACGCGGCGATTACGGCGCTGACTTGAACCACCCTGGGGTCCAGATCGCGCGCAAATCCGTCGATTTCGCGCAGAGTCTCGACCTTGACCGGGAAGCTGGCGGATTCGATCGGGTCCGCATCCGTATAAAGCTGCTTGTTTGTGCGCCTTGGCGCGTCGGCCAAAGTGCCTCCACCGTCACCAACCGCCAGCCGGGCGGTTTCCGCAGCACGTTTCAGCGAGGGCATTGATACATCGGTCGAGTGGGCATAACCGGCCACATCACCCTGCACGGCACGCAGCCCGAATCCCTCGGATGCATCGTAGGATGCGGTGCGCAGGCGCCCATCGTCAAAGGCAAGTGTTTCGGATTTCCGACGCTCTACAAACAGCTCGCCGTCTTCGGCCCCGGCGGTGGCCGAGCGCAGTACGGCCAGTGCCTCGTCATGCGGCAATGCGGTCTCGAACGGGCGAAACGGGGCTTGAGTCATGGGTTGCGGCCTTTCGCGTTTGATCCAGATCAAAAATAGCGTCTGTTTGACGCAAGCATTTTGCTTTATCTACCTCCCGGAATATGGTTTTTAACGCGGCCAAAGACAACGGGAGAGGTGTGACCGATTCACACCTGTTCGCCAGAGACGCAAAGATCAAACGATCAGGACAGAAAATGAAGAATGCTTTGATGCTTTCGGGGGTGTTCGCAGCCCTCTCCAGCCTTCCCGCCATGGCTCAGGATCTTGAGATCATCGGCAAGCCGGTCGACGGCGGCATGGGCTTCCAGCCGGCGGCCACCAGCCTGGCCGAAGGGATTCACCGCCTTGACGGTATGATTCTGGTTATCATCACCGCGATCTGTCTGCTGGTCGCAGGCCTGCTGGTATACTGCATCGTGCGCTACAACCAGCGTGTAAACCCGACCCCGGCGCGGTTCTCGCACTACACTCCGGTCGAGATCGCCTGGACCATCGGCCCGATCCTGATCCTGGTCTTCATCGGTGCGTTCTCGTTGCCGGTGCTGTTCAAGCAGCAGGAAATCCCCGAGGGTGATGTCGTCATCAAGGTGACCGGCAACCAGTGGTACTGGACCTATGAATATGTCGATCACGACTTTGCGTTCGACAGCTACCTGCTGGGTCACCCGGCCACTCTGGACGAAGGTGCACGCCCCGCCGATGCGGATGTAACCCCGTTCGTTCTGGACGATGCGATGCGTGCCAAGCTGGCCGATGCCGGCTACAGCGAGGATGAGTGGCTGCTGGCCACCGACACCGCAGTCGTGGTTCCCGTCAACAAGGTGGTTGTGATGCAGGTCACGGCGGCCGACGTGATCCACTCATGGACGATCCCGGCGTTTGGCGTCAAACAGGACGGCGTTCCGGGCCGCCTGGCCGAGCTGTGGTTCCAGGCCGACAAGGAAGGCATCTACTTCGGCCAGTGCTCCGAGCTGTGCGGCAAGGACCACGCCTACATGCCAATCACCGTCAAAGTCGTCAGCGAAGAAGCCTATCAGGAATGGCTGCAGGGCGCGTTGGACGAATACGCCGGCCAGCCGGCATCGTTCCAGATCGCCTCGAACTGACGATCCCGGGGCCTGAGGCCCGTTCGAAACCAAGGACAGGCTGCGCGGGTTTCGCGCAGCTTTCGCACCACAAGGACCTGACATGACCGACGCGAGCATCAATGCCAGCACACTTGCCGCACAATCCCGTGCGGACGAGGCCGGCTTTGGCGACTATTTCGCCCTGCTCAAGCCGCGGGTGATGTCGCTTGTCGTATTCACCGCGTTGGTGGGTCTGCTGGCCGCCCCTGTGCCGGTACATCCGTTCGTCGGCTTTTGCGCCATCCTGTTCATTGCCATCGGTGGCGGCGCCTCGGGCGCGCTGAACATGTGGTGGGACGCGGATATCGACAAGGTTATGAAGCGCACCAAGGGCCGTCCGATCCCGTCGGGCAAGGTTGAGCCCGGCGAGGCGATGGCGCTGGGCCTGGCCCTGTCGGGTCTGTCGGTGATCATGCTGGGCTTGGCGACCAACTGGTTCGCGGGCGCGTTTCTGGCCTTTACCATCTTTTTCTATGTCGTGATCTACACGATGTGGCTCAAGCGCCTGACGCCGCAGAACATCGTGATCGGAGGCGCCGCGGGCGCTTTCCCGCCGGTAATCGGCTGGGTTGCCGCGACGGGTTCGATGACGCTCGAGCCGTGGCTGATGTTTGCCCTGACCTTCATGTGGACCCCGCCGCATTTCTGGGCGCTGGCGCTGTTCATGCGCTCGGATTATGACGACGCGGGCGTGCCGATGCTGACCGTGACGCATGGACGCCGCGCCACGCGGACCCATATCCTGGTCTATACCGCATTGCTGGCTCTGCTGGCCGTGGGCACCGCGTTCTCGGGTATCGGTGGGCCGATTTACCTGGCTGTGGCCGTAGTGTTGAACGCTCTGTTTCTGCGGGGGGCATGGGCCATCTCGCGCCGCACCGAAGACGATGCCGAGGCGGACAATTTCAAGGTTGAGCGCAGCTTTTTCAAGCTGTCGCTTCTGTACCTGTTCCTGCATTTCGGCGCGATCCTCGCCGAGGCGCTGCTGAAACCCTACGGGTTGGGAGGCTGGTCATGAGCCTGCGCAAAAGCCATGAGCTGCACCAGCGTCGTTTCGGCCGCAACCTGGGTGTTGGGCTGACGTTGGCGGCGTTCATCGTGATCATCTTCGGCCTGACCATCGTAAAGGTCTCGGGCAGCGATTTCGGCGTGCCCAGCGAGGAGGTTCAGAACTGATGGCTTTGAGCGGACCGCAGAAGACCGTTGCACAGACCGTTGGTCTGGTTGTTCTGATGGGCAGCCTGGCCTGGGCGGCCGTGCCGTTCTACGACTGGTTCTGCCGGGTCACCGGGTTCGGGGGCACCACGGGCGTTGCCGAGGCCACGCCCGACGATATCCTCGACCGGGTGGTGACCGTTCGCTTCGACGCGTCCAAGGCCAAAGACATGCCGTGGGAATTCAAACCCGTCGAGCGCGAGATGAAGGTGCGCATCGGTGAGACCGGTCTGGCCTTCTACGAAGCATACAACCCGACGGACAAGCCGGTTGCGGGACAGGCATCGTACAACGTGACGCCCTATTCCGCCGGTGGATACTTCCAGAAGATCGCCTGTTTCTGCTTTGAAGAGCAGGTTCTGGAGCCCGGCGAACGCGTCGAGATGCCCGTAACTTTCTTCGTCGACCCCGAAATGGTGGAAGACCCCGAAGCACAGTATGTTCATACGATCACGCTGTCGTATACATTCTATGAAATAGACCTGCCCGAGGGCTATGCCGCCCTGGATGCGCAGGCAGAAACAAACACGAACTAACGCCTGTAGGTGAGGGACGCTGATGGCACACGCAAAAAACCACGATTACCACATTCTGGCACCTTCGATCTGGCCGCTGATCGGCGCGATCGGTGGCTTCGTCATGCTGTTCGGAGCCGTCTTGTGGATGCACGGCATGACCTCCTTCGTGTTCTGGGGTGGTCTTGTGGCGGTTCTCTACACGATGTTTGCCTGGTGGTCCGAGGTCGTGGCCGAAAGCCGCGCGGGTGATCACACCCCGGTCGTCCGGATCGGGCTGCGCTACGGGTTCATCCTGTTCGTCATGTCCGAGGTGATGTTCTTCTTCGCCTGGTTCTGGTCGTTCTTCAAACATCGCATGTATCCGATGTACGACTATGCCGGCACCGAATACATCCAGCCTGACATCCACGCGGTGGACCCGTTCCACCTGCCGCTGATCAACACTCTGGTTCTGTTGCTGTCGGGCTGTGCGATCACTTGGGCGCACCACGCGCTGGTTCACGACAACGACCGCAAGGCGCTGATTCAGGGTCTCGCGATCGGTATCGTCCTAGGCATCGCCTTCACCTTCCTGCAGGCCTTCGAATACTATGAACTGTTGGCCCACGAAGGCTGGGAGTTCGGCGGCGATCAGTTCTACTCGAACTTCTTCATGGCAACCGGCTTCCACGGCGCACATGTGATCATCGGCACCATCTTCCTGACTGTCTGTCTGATCCGCGCGCTTCGTGGCGACTTTACCCCGGAGAAACACGTCGGGTTCGAGGCGGCCGCATGGTACTGGCACTTTGTCGACGTTGTCTGGCTGTTCCTGTTCTTCGCAGTCTACATCTGGGGTCAGGCACCGCTGATGTAACGCCCCGCGAGGCTGTCGAATTGCAAAAGCCGTCCCTCGGGGCGGCTTTTTCTCGATCAGGGGCGCAAGGGATTGCGCCCCGTACAATTGCAAGGTTGCATTTCCTTGCGCACAGACCGTAACAAGACGCCGGCTTGACCCCGAGCCGCTATAATACGCAACAAGGGCCAGACATGCGCCGCATCCTGTTTCTGCTGATTTTTGGACTCGCCGGGCTGGCGGTTCTTGTGTCTCTGGGCACTTGGCAGGTTCAGCGTCTGGCCTGGAAAGAGGGCATTCTGGCCGACATCGAAGCCCGGATCGCCGCCGATCCAGTGCCGCTGCCCGAGGCGGTCGACCCTGAAGCCGACCGTTATCTGCCCGTCGAAGTATCGGGCGAGATGCTGCCCGGCGAAATCCATGTACTGGTTTCGGTCAAACAGGTCGGGCCGGGCTATCGGATCATCGCGCCCTTCCGAACCGGTGATCGCACGATCCTGGTGGATCGGGGCTTTGTGCCCACTACGGCCAAGCAGGCCGAACGCCAGATCGGCCCCATGCAAGTTGTCGGAAATCTGCATTGGCCCGATGAGATCGACAGCTATACCCCCGATCCGGACCCGGCGGGCAACATCTGGTTTGCCCGCGACGTGCCCGCGCTGGCCGATGCGCTTGGGGCCGAACCGATCCTACTGGTTGCCCGCAGCCAGACCGATCCCGCCATCACGCCGCTGCCGGTGAATACGGCGGGTATTCCCAATGACCATCTGCAATACGCGGTGACATGGTTCGGCTTGGCGCTGGTCTGGGCCGCAATGACCGGATATTTCCTGTGGCGCGGCCGCGCCCCATCAGAAAGTGACGCGCAATGAAATATATCTCGACCCGCGGGCAGGCGCCCGAACTGAGCTTCGAAGAGGCGATGCTGACCGGTCTGGCCCGCGACGGTGGCCTGTACCTGCCTGCCGAGATCCCGGTTCTGAGCCGGGACGAGGTCGCCGCGCTGGCCGGGCTGCCCTATGAAGAGATCGCGTTCCGCGTCATGTGGCCCTATGTCAGCGGTTCATTCGCCGGGGATGAGTTCAAAGAGATCATCGCCCGCGCCTATGCCGGGTTCGGCCATGATGCCCGCGCGCCTTTGAAGCAGCTGAACGAGAACCACTTTCTGCTGGAGCTGTTCCACGGGCCTACGCTGGCCTTCAAGGATTTCGCCATGCAGCTGATCGGCCAGCTGTTCCAGGTGGCGCTGAAGCGGCGGGGCGAGCGTGTCACCATCGTGGGCGCCACCAGCGGCGATACCGGATCGGCCGCGATCGAGGCATTCCGGGGGCTGGACGCGGTCGATGTGTTCATCCTGTTCCCGCATGGCCGCGTCTCCGGGGTGCAGCGCCGCCAGATGACCACCCCCGCCGACAGCAACGTGCACGCACTGGCCGTCGACGGCGATTTCGACGACTGTCAGGCCGCCGTGAAGGATATGTTCAACGATTTCGACTTCCGCGACGGGGTCAAGCTGGCGGGGGTGAACTCGATCAACTTTGCTCGCGTGCTGGCGCAGGTGGTTTATTATTTCTCGGCCGCGACCAGCCTGGGCGCGCCGCATCGCAAGGTCAGCTTCACGGTGCCCACCGGCAATTTCGGCGACATCTTTGCCGGCTATATCGCCAAGCGGATGGGTCTGCCCATCGACCGTCTGGTGGTGGCGACCAACCAGAACGACATCCTGCATCGCTGCCTGTCGGGGCAGGGCTATTTCAAGGGCGACACCATCCCCTCGATCAGCCCGTCGATGGACATTCAGGTCAGCTCGAACTTTGAGCGCGCGCTGTACTATGCCTATGGCGAGGACGGGCGGGCCGTGGCGCAGTTGATGGACGAGCTGAAACAGGGCGGCTTTCACGTCAGTCAGGGCGCGATGGAGGCCCTGCGAGAAAGCTTCGACTCGGGTCGTGTGTCCGAAGAGGAAACGCTCGCCACGATCAAATCCACGCTGGAACACAGCGCCGAGCTGGTCTGCCCGCACACTGCCGTGGGCATCAAGGTGGCCGAAGACACCCGCGCCGCCGATGTGCCGATGGTCACGCTGGCCACCGCGCACCCGGCGAAATTCCCCGCCGCGGTCGAGCGGGCCAGCGGTGTGCATCCGCCTCTTCCCTCGCGCATGTCCGATCTGTATGAACGTCCGGAACGGGTGACCCGCATCGCCAACGATCTGGGCGCCATCGAGGATCATATCAAAAGGCATATTGCTGAGTGACTGTCAGACTGGACCAACTAACAAACGGCTTTCGGATCGTCAGCGAACAGATGCCGGGGCTGCAATCGGCAGCCATCGGCATCTGGGTGACCGCTGGCGGGCGGCATGAGCGGATCGAACAGAACGGCATCGCGCATTTCCTCGAGCATATGGCCTTCAAGGGCACCCAGCGGCGCTCGGCCCTGCAGATCGCCGAGGCGATCGAGGATGTGGGCGGCTATATCAACGCCTATACCTCGCGTGAGGTGACGGCCTATTACGCCCGGGTGCTGAAGGATGACGTGGCGCTGGCGATGGACGTGATCGGCGACATCGTCCTGAACCCCGTCTTCGACCCGCGCGAGATCGAGGTTGAGCGCGGCGTGATCCTGCAGGAGATCGGCCAGGCGCATGACACGCCCGACGACGTGATCTTTGACTGGCTGCAGGAACAGAGCTATCGCGATCAGCCGCTGGGCCGCACCATTCTGGGGCCGACCGAACGGGTCAGCGCCTTTTCTCGCGACGACCTGTCGGCCTTCGTGGCCGAGCATTATGCGCCCGACCAGATGATCCTGTCGGCGGCAGGCGCGGTCGATCATGACCAGTTGATGAAACTGGCCGAAGAGATGTTCGGCCATCTGCAACCCCGCAAGGGGCTGCTGCCGGAACCCGCGCGGTTCACCGGCGGCGAGGCGCGGCGGGACAAGGCGCTGGAGCAGGCACATTTCGCGCTGGCGCTGGAAAGCCCGGGCTATCGCAATGACGAGATCTATACCGCGCAGATCTATTCGACCGCGCTGGGCGGCGGCATGTCCTCGCGCCTGTTCCAGGAAGTGCGTGAGACCCGCGGGCTGTGCTATACGATCTTTGCCCAGACCGGCGCCTATGCCGACACGGGAACGACCACGATCTATGCCGGCACCTCGGCCGATCAGGTGGGCGAGCTGGCTACCATCACCATCGACGAGATGAAGCGCGCCGCCGAGGACATGAGCCCCGAGGAGGTTGCCCGCGCCCGCGCACAGATGAAGGCCGGGATGCTGATGGGGCTGGAAAGCCCCTCGAACCGGGCCGAACGTCTGGCCCGGCTGGTGCAAATATGGGGCCGTGTTCCGCCGCTCGAGGAAACCGTGGCCAAGATCGACGCGGTCAGCACCGCCGACGTCCGGGCCTTTGCCGAAAAGATGGCGGTTCAGGCCCCGGCAGCACTGGCGCTCTACGGACCTGTGGGTGGTGCGCCGACACTGGAGAGGCTGCAGGAGAGGCGCGCGGCGTGATGCTGTTGGGCAGACGCAGGCTGAAACTCGAGACCGAGCGGTTGAGCTTGCGCCCGCCCGTGCATTCCGACTTCAACGACTGGGCCGCGCTGCGGCTGGCCTCGCGCGAGTATCTGACCCCGTGGGAGCCGATCTGGGCCAAGGATCATCTGACCCGCAAATCGTTCACCAACCGTGTCTACTGGGCGCAACGCTCGGTGGCCAATGGCACGGCGGTTCCGCTGTTCCTCTTCCGCAGAACGGATGACATGCTGGTGGGCGCCATTACGCTGGACAACATCCGCCGGGGGCCGGCGCAGGCCGGAACGCTGGGCTATTGGACCGGGCAGGCCTTTGCCCGGCAGGGTTACATGCGCGAGGCCATCGGCGCCGTGGTGCATTACGCCTTTACCCGACTGGACCTGAGCCGGATCGAGGCCGCCTGCCTGCCGGAAAACGCCGCCTCTCGCGGGCTGTTGGAAAGCTCGGGGTTCAAATACGAGGGCGTGGCGCAATCCTATCTGCAGATCAACGGGCGGTGGCGGACGCATGTGCTCTATGCGTCGCTGCGCTCGGACCGGCGCGGGCGGACGGACGCGGGCTAGGGCGCCCGTTCGGACCTGATGTGGGCGGGACTGTTTCCGAAATTTGGGCTCAGTGACGTGACTCGAGGCGCCGATGCGCTAGACTTCCGATCATGCGGAGTGTTTTGGCGGGTCTGATCTTGCTGGCAGGGACGGCGGCGGCGCAGGAGCGTCGGCCGAGCCATTGCATCGCCATCGCCCAGAACACCCCTGGAATCCAGTATCTGCACAAGGCGGCGTGGCAGGATCCGGTGCCCGAATTCTCGGTCCGGATCAGCTATGTCGCGCATGCGTCCTTTCTGATCCAGACATCCGGCGGGCTGAATGCCGTGACCGACTATACCGGCTTCATCGGCGGCGCGGATCTGATTCCCGACATCGTGACGATGAACCACGCCCATGACACCCATTGGACCGCCTATCCCGATCCGGCCATCCCGCATGTGCTGCCGGGGTGGGGCGAGTTCGGGCAGGGCATCGAACACCACCTCGATCTGGGCGAATTGCTGGTGCGCAACGTTTCGACTGATATCCGGTCCGCTTATGGCGGGGTGGAAGAGCGCGGGAACTCGATCTTCGTGTTCGAGGTCGAAGGCCTGTGCATCGGCCATCTGGGGCATCTGCACCATGTGCCGTCCGACGAACAATTCGCGGCCCTTGGGCGGCTGGACGTGGTCATGGCGGCGGTGGACGGGGGCACGACCATGCCCTTGCCCGAGATGATCTCGGTCCTGCAGCGGCTGAAAAGCTCGGTAATCATTCCGATGCACTGGTTCTCGGGATATTCGCTGGACCGGTTCCTGGCCGATATCCGATCCGATTTCCCGGTGCGCCGGGACGGGGTTTCGGAAATCGAAGTATCGCTGCGGACCCTGCCGGACCGCCCGACGGTGGTGGTGCTCGAGCCGCGATACCTTATGGAATTGGAATAAGCCTTGCCGTGCGCCTCCGGCTTGGGCATGCAGAGGGCATGCATTTGAACCCTGCCGACGAAACCTTTGCCGAAACCATCCGCGCCCGCCTGGGTGACGATGTTCTGCGCCCGGTCGAGCCGCGCTATCTGGAAGAGCCGCGCCGCCGCTTCGCCGGGCAGGCGGGTCTGCTGGCCTTGCCCCGCACGGTTGAGCAGGTCGCAGCCTTGGTGCGTTTGGCGTCCGAGGCCCGCGTGCCGGTGGTGCCATACGGCGGCGGCACCGGTCTTGTGGGCGGGCAGGTCATGGCGGATGGCCCCGCGCCCCTGATCCTGTCGCTCGAGCGGATGCGCGCGATCCGGGCCGTCGATCCGACCGAAAACATCCTGATCGCCGAGGCTGGTGCGGTTCTGGCCGACATTCAGGCCGCGGCCGAAGCGGCCAACCGGCTGTTTCCGCTGTCGCTGGCGGCGCAGGGATCCTGCCGGATCGGGGGGAACCTCGCCACCAATGCCGGGGGCGTGAACGTCCTGCGTTATGGCAATGCACGGGATCTGTGCCTGGGGCTCGAGGCGGTTCTGCCCAACGGGGACATCTGGCACGGGCTGGGGCGTTTACGCAAGGACAACACCGGCTATGATCTGCGCAACCTGCTGATTGGGTCTGAGGGCACGCTGGGGGTCATCACCGCCGCCTCGCTCAAGCTGTTCCCGCGTCCTGCCGGGCTGGGCACGGCGATCTTTCAGGTGGCCAGCCCCGAAGCGGCGATCGACCTGCTGTCCCTGGCCCGCGACCATCTGGGCGAAACCGTCAGCGCGTTCGAACTGATCCACAGACAGGGGCTGGATTTTCTGGCCGAGGTCTTGCCGGACGTGCGGCAACCCTTTGACACACCGCCGGAATGGTCGGTTCTGATCGAACTGGGATTGCCGACCGGGCACGAGTCCGAGGCGGCGCTGGAGTCCTTGTTCGTCGCTGCCGAAGCCCGTGGTCTGGTGTCGGACGGCGTCATCGCCCAAAGCGCCGCGCAGCGCGACGCGCTGTGGTCAGTGCGCGAACGCATCCCCGAGGCGAACCGGCTGATCGGTTCGGTGTCCAGCCACGATATCTCGGTTCCGATTTCGCGCATCCCCGATTTCATCCGGCAAGGCGGCGAGGCGATTGCGGCCCTCGGACCGTTCCGGGTGAACTGCTTTGGTCATCTGGGGGACGGAAACCTGCACTACAACGTCTTCCCGCCCAGAGGCCACAACCGGGGTGAGTTCGATGACCGGCGCGCCGCGATCAAGCGCGCGGTTCATGATCTGGTACATGAATTTGAAGGATCGGTCAGTGCCGAGCATGGGGTGGGCCGTCTCAAGACCGGTGATCTTGAACGCTACGGCGATCCGGCCAAACTGACGGCCATGCGCGCCATAAAGGCCGCCTTGGACCCGCTCGGGATCATGAACCCCGGCGCCGTCCTGTCAGCTGTGTGAGTGCGGCCCGAACGCTCCGGGCCGCAGCTGCGCGTCGTTTACGACGCCGGCAGGATAACCTTGTCGATGACGTGGATCACGCCATTGCTGGTTTCGATATCTGCCTGAACGACATTTGCGTCATTGACCATGACACCGTTGTCGAGATCGATCGTGATCTCTCCACCCTGCACGGTGGCGGCGGTCATGTCGTCGGACAGATCACCCGACATCACCTTGCCCGGAACCACGTGATAGGTGAGGACCGCCACAAGCTGATCCTTGTTCTCGGGCTTCAGCAGCGTTTCCACGGTGCCTTCGGGCAGCGCGGCAAAGGCTTCATCCGTGGGCGCGAAAACGGTGAATGGGCCTTCGCCCTTCAGCGTGTCAACCAACTCGGCAGCCTGCACGGCTGCGACCAGAGTGTTGAAGCTTCCGGCTCCGACAGCGGTGTCCACAATGTCCTTGCCGTGGCCGTCGGCCATGGCAGCGGTCGAAAACAGGATACTGGCAACACCGGCAACAGCGAATTTGCGAAACATGATCTACTTCCCTTGTTGAGGATGTCATCGGCGACATCAGGGGCGATACGGTGACATGCCGGAAGGAGATCATGCGTCGGGGGCAAAAAACCGACTGGAAAACGAACAACGCCGCGCTAAGCGCGCGGCATTTCCAGCGGCAAGTCACGAAATCGTGACCATTGTCTGTTCACAGCCCTTCGAATTCGCACAGGACATGGACGTCCATGCCCATCTCCTCCAGCACCTTCCGGCCACCCAGCTCGGGCAGGTCGATGATGAAGGCGCAGCTGACATTCTCGCCGCCCAGACGTTCGATCAGCTTGATGCCTGCCGCGGCAGTGCCGCCGGTGGCCAGCAGGTCATCGACGACCAGAACCTTTTCACCGGGCTGGATCGCGTCATCGTGGATCTCGACGATGGCTTCGCCGTATTCCAGCTTGTACTCCTCGCTGATCGTGGTGCCCGGCAGCTTGCCCTTCTTGCGGATCGGAACGAAGCCCACGCTCAGCTGGTGAGCGATCGCGCCGCCCAGGATGAAGCCGCGCGCCTCGAGCCCCACGACCTTGTCGATGCGCTCGCCGGCATAGGGGTGCAGCATCTGGTCGATGGCCATGCGAAACCCGCGGGGATCGGCGAACAGGGTCGTCACGTCGCGGAACATGATCCCTTCGTGGGGAAAATCGACGATGGTCCGAATGTAATCCTTGACCGTTTTGCTTCTGGACATGGGGCAACCCTTCTTGCGTCAAAACACGGCGGTGTTTGGCGTATCACGGCCAGTCATGCAAGCCACGGCTGCCTTCCTGCGCGTATTTGCTGCGGAACAGATGCGCCCGGACCACCCGCCCTTGGGGGCTGCGGGTATCGACAAGCGATGCGCTTTGTCTATACAAGGTGCCACGCGCTGATGCAGGCCCAGAACAAGGATGACAGCCGTGGCCAAGGCCGACCTCAAGGGATCCACCAAAAAGAACAGCCAGCTGGTTCTGCGCCTGGACAAGGACGAACGCGACGCGTTCGTTGCGCTGTGCCGCGATCTCGACACCTCGGCCGCGCGCGAGATCCGCAAGTTCATTCGCGCATTCATGGCTGAGAACGCCGGGACCTGACTGCCTTCAGGCCGGGCGACGCAGTACCGCCGTGGCCACGCCCATTCCGATCAGGGTCAACCCTCCGAAACGGGTCATGCCGGTGATGATGCTGGGGCGGCCGATTACGCGGCGCAGCCGGTCGGCCAGCAGCGCATAGGCCAGCGCGTTCAGCCCGGCCAATCCCACGAAAGTCGCAATCAGGATCGCGAACTGCGGGCCCAGCGGCTCGGCCGGGCGCAGAAATTGCGGCACGAAGGCGATGAAGAAGGCGATGGATTTCGGGTTCAGCGCAGTAACAGCGGCCGCATGGCCGAACACGCCGCGCGCGGTGACGTCGCGCCCGGTGGCAACTGCCTGCATCCCGCCGGACGGCGCACTGCGCAGCAGCTTGATGCCCAGCCAAACCAGATAGGCGGCGCCCACCCATTTCAGCACCGAAAACAACGTGGCCGACGCCAGCACCAGCGCCCCAAGCCCCAGCAACGAGGCGGTCATAGCGATCAGGTCCCCCAGCGCAACCCCCGTGGCCGAGGCCACGGCCACGCTGCGCCCTTTGGACAGCGCATAGCTGAGCACCAGCAGAACCGTCGGTCCCGGGATCAGCAGAAGGGCGGTCGAGGCTGCGACAAAGGCCAGCCAAAGTTCAAAATCCATCATCCAACTCCGTCAAATCCGCAGCAGCTAGCCTAAGAAAACACGAGGCCGTCAAGGACGCCTACAATACCCGGCCCGCCACCGCATCCAGCTTGGCCAGCACTTGCGGGTCGCGCTTTTCCGGGGCCGTCAAAATCGCGTGGTCCAGTGCCCGGTCGCAGCCATGCGGGCAGGGCGCGCGGTCCGCTCCCAGCAGGGCAGGCAGGCCTTTGACCAAGGTGCGCGCCTTCTCGGCGTTGCCGGTCAGCGTCGCGATGATTGCGGTCACGTCCACTTCGCCGTGATCAGGGTGCCAGCTGTCATAGTCGGTGACCATCGCCACCGAGGCATAGCAAAGCTCGGCCTCGCGGGCCAGTTTGGCCTCGGGCATGTTGGTCATGCCGATCACGTCGCAGCCCCACTGCTCGCGGTACATCTTCGATTCCGCCAGCGTCGAGAATTGCGGCCCTTCCATCGCCAGGTAGGTACCGCCGCGATGCAGGGTGATGCCGGCCGCCCGGGCGGCGGATTCACAGGCATCGCCCAGGCGCGGGCAGGTCGGATGGGCTACGCTGACATGGGCGACGCAGCCGGTGCCGAAAAAGCTTTTCTCGCGGGCGAAGGTGCGGTCGATGAACTGATCGACGACCACGAAATCGCCCGGCGCCATGTGTTCGCGGAAGGAGCCGCATGCCGAAACCGAGATCACATCGGTCACCCCCAGCCGTTTCAGCGCGTCGATATTGGCACGATAGGGCACCTCGGTCGGCGAATGCACATGCCCGCGCCCGTGGCGGGGCAGAAAGGCCATCTCGATGCCGTCCAGTGTCCCGGTCAGGATCTGGTCGGACGGCGCGCCCCAAGGCGTTTCCACGGTAACCCATTGCGGCGTTTCCAGCCCGTCGATGTCATAAATTCCCGATCCGCCGATGACGGCAATTTTTGTCTGGGCCACGTTCGTTCTCCGCTGCGATACCTGCCTGAGGGAATTTCTGCGGGCTTGTCGGGCATTTGGCAAGGCTTGCCGGTGTTATTGCGCCGCACAGGCGCCACAAGGGGCGTCGCCTTGCAGTTTTTGCATGACAGCCTGCCATCGATGGGCTAGCAGACAGCGCCGAAGGCGGGTATACGACCGCCTTCGCGCGAACATTCTGACCCACAGGACCAATTCATGCCCCGAGCCTTGCTGGCAAGCTTTGCCAATCGCCTCGCCATTCCTGATCTGAGCTGGATGCCGGACGAAAAGCTGACCCCCGCCCGCCTGCGGATCGAGCTTTTGTCGGGCCTGACCGTCGCCCTGGCCCTGGTGCCCGAAGCGGTGGCCTTTGCTTTCGTCGCCGGGGTTCACCCGCTGGTAGGCCTGTATGCGGCGTTCCTCGTGGGGCTGATCACCGCGCTGATCGGGGGTCGTCCGGGTATGATCTCGGGCGCAACCGGTGCGCTGGCGGTCGTCATGGTGGCGCTGGTGGCGCAGCACGGGGTCGAATACCTGTTCGCCACAGTGGTTTTGATGGGCATCCTGCAGATTATCGCGGGGGCCATGCATTGGGGCCGGTTCATCCGCCTGGTGCCGCATCCGGTGATGCTGGGCTTTGTCAACGGCCTGGCGATCGTGATCTTTCTGGCGCAACTGGGCCAGTTCAAGGTGCCGGGCACCATGGAAAACACCGGCCACGGCATGAGCGGTGGTGAATGGCTGTCCGGGATGCAACTCTATACGATGCTGGGGCTGGTCGCGCTGACCATGGCGGTGATCTGGGTGATGCCGCGCATCACGCGCATTGTGCCAGCGCCGCTGGCGGGCATCGTCGTGGTGGCTGCGCTGGTGATCGGCATGGGGCTGGATGTCCCGCGCGTCGGAGACCTGGCCTCGATCGAGGGCGGCCTGCCGAAATTCCACATCCCCATGGTTCCGCTGACCTGGGAGACGTTTGAGATCATTCTGCCCTACGCCGTCATCCTGGCCGCCATCGGCCTGATCGAATCTCTGCTTACGCTGAACCTGGTGGGCGAAATCACCGGCAAGCGCGGTGGTGCGTCGCAGGAATGCATCGCGCAGGGCACCGCCAACGTCGTCACCGGGTTCTTTGGCGGCATGGGCGGCTGTGCGATGATCGGTCAGTCGATGATCAACGTGAAGTCCGGCGGCCGCACGCGCATCGCGGGGATCGCTGCCGCGCTGTTCCTGCTGGTGTTCATCCTTGTCGGCTCACCCCTGATCGAACAGATCCCGCTGGCCGCGCTGGTTGGCGTGATGTTCATGGTGGTGATCGGCACCTTTGCTTGGAACTCGTTCAACATCCTGCGCAAGGTGCCGCTGACCGACGCCTTCGTCATCGTTCTGGTAACCGTCGTCACCGTGATGGAAGACCTCGCCGTGGCCGTCGTGGTCGGCGTGATCGTTTCGGCGCTGGCCTATGCCTGGAACAACGCCAAGCGCATCCACGCGGTCACCCGCGACTCGGAAACCGAGAAAGGCGCCAAAGTCTACGAGATCAAGGGGCCGCTGTTCTTCGGCTCGTCTGAGGGGTTTGTCGAACTGTTCGATGTCCAAAACGACCCGGAAACGGTGATCGTGGACTTCGCCGACAGCCGTGTGGTCGACCAATCGGCCCTGCAGGCCATCGAAAACATCGCCGCGAAATACGAGGCGGCAGGAAAGCGCGTCATGCTGCGCCATCTCAGCCGGGATTGCCACAAGCTGCTCAAGAAAGCAGGTCACCTGATGGTCGACAGCGACGATGACCCGGATTACGGCCTTGCGGTCGACTATTCTGTTCGAACCGGCGTTCTGGGCGGCCATTGAGCTCCCAAACCCGGCTCAATCGTCTGGACGATTGAGGGAAAACAACTCCGTCACCACCGCGTAGTCGCGATACCCAAGCCGCGACAAGGGTTGAAAGGTGGTGACGTCGAACTTGCCGTCCTTCAGGCAGTCATCGCGCAGGTGCACGCCGACGACTTCTCCGAAAACCACCCGGTTGGCCTGGCCGGGCAGCGTGACGATCTGGGTCAGTTTGCATTCCAGCGCGGCGGGGGCGCCTTCGATGCGAGCGCATGGGATGGTTTCGCATTCCACAGGTGTCAGGCCGGCGTGGGCGAACTCGTCCACCTCTTTCGGAAGGCTGGCCGAGCTTGCGTTCATCGCATCCCGATGGGCGTGGGCCACCACGTTGACGCAAAAGACGCCGGTCGCCTCGATATTGGCGATGCTGTCCTTTCCGCGGTCCTGGTCGTGCTTTGTGCCGGTTGAGGCAAACATCACCTGAGGCGGCGTATAGGCGACCCCGTTGAAGAACGAATAGGGCGCCAGGTTGTTGATCCCATCCGCGCCGCGGGTCGAGATCCATCCGATCGGGCGCGGCGTGATGATGGCGTTGAACGGGTTGTGCGGCAATCCGTGACCGTCTTCGGGGCGATAGAACATCTGATCTCCAAGCGTTTGCTCAAGGCCTAGCGAAGTGCTAGGGCGATTTCCAGAGTCGAAAAGAGGGCCGCGGTGCAGCAGTTCGGGATCAGGCCGGAAGAGCCGGAGGATTGGTGGGAAGTCGAAGCCCTCTACGACCTGTGCTTTGCGCCGGGGCGCGAGGCGCTGTCGTCCTACCGCTTGCGCGACGATGTTCCGCCAGTGTCTGGGCTGTCGATGGTGGCCCGTGACGGGCAGGGCATTTTGGCTGGGGCCATCCGATTCTGGCCGGTTCATGTTGGCGCACACGACGCGCTTTTGTTGGGGCCCGTTGCCGTCCACCCGACCCACCAGGGGGAAGGTTTGGGTGGTTTTCTGATCCACGAAGGTATCGAAGCCGGGCGGGCCAAAGGGTGGGACCGGGTCATGCTGGTCGGTGACGCGCCCTATTATTCACGCTTTGGGTTTGCCCGGCTCGAGGGTGTGAAGATGCCCCCGCCAACCAACCCGGATCGGGTTCTCGGGCTGGATTTGACCACCGGCGCATGGCACGGAGTGAGTGGTTCGGTGACCCGCTGGACGCGCTGATCTATTGAAACGGCGTTGTGAAATGCCAATGTTTCAGGGTCAGGAGGACACCGAATGAATGACGTCGTTCTCGTCGGAGAAATCGACCCCGACGCTGAGTTGGACCGGTTGGCAAGCCACTACCGCAGCGCGGGCGGCAGCGGCATCCGGTTGCTCAATCGTCTGGGTGGATCGGCTGAGTCGCTGCTGGAACAGCTGCCTGGTTCGGTGCGCGATGGGCTTACCGGTGCAACCGAGCAGGCCTTGTGGCTTGCAGTTCGTGCCGCTGACGGATCGCGCCGCGCGGTTCCCGACCAGAAGCCGTGGGTCAACACCGCCATATCGACCACGATGGGCGCCGCAGGTGGGGCTGGCGGCCTGACGACGGCGTTGATCGAGCTTCCGGCGACCACGGCCATGTTGTTGCGCTCAATACAGGGTGCCGCATCGCGTGAAGGTTTTGACCCCTCGGCGAGGAACGTGCAGTTCGATTGCATCCGCGTTTTGTCGGCGGCAGGTCCCTTGGCGCATGACGACGGCGCAGACATGGGGTTCTTTTCAGTCCGACTGACCGTGACGGGCCCCGCTCTGCAAAAGATCATTGCTGCTGTCGCTCCGAGGTTGTCGGTCGTTTTGGGGCAGAAACTGGCGGCACAGACCGTTCCGGTATTGGGGGCCTTGGCCGGAGGCGGCGCAAACTACCTCTACGCCCGGTACTATCAGCAGATTGCCCGTGTGCATTTCGGCCTGCGGCGTCTGGCGATCGATGCCGATATTCCGCATGACGAGCTTGTGCAGCGTCTGCAACGTCGCATGTTGGCCTGACCCACAGTTTCAAAATTGGACAGAACCGCAGGATGTGGTATCCTGCACCTAATCGGCCCGCAAGATAAGTGGCCGAAAACAGGCAAGAAGAACAAACAAGAGGCGGGGCAGCGTGAAAAGCGCAGGGCTGTCACCAGACATTCTGTCCGAAACCGGGGCATTTCCGGTTCTGCCGCAGTCTGCGGCTCTATGCTACCGGCTTCGGCGCGGGGTGCCTGAGATATTGTTGATCACGACCCGGGGGTCGGGGCGGTGGATCATCCCCAAAGGCCGCATGATTGACGGCCTAAGCGGGTCTGAGACCGCAGCGCAGGAGGCCTGGGAAGAGGCCGGTGTGACAGGCCGTTGTGAGACGCGCAGTATCGGGCAGTTCTCTTTCGACAAACACCACCGGGATCTGGGGCGGGTGACATGCGTCGTTGATGTCTACCCGTTGCTTGTTGCCAAGACGGCGGATCGGTTCCCCGAGGTCGCCGAGCGGCGGCGTAGATGGATGCTGCCGGAAAAAGCAGCACAAGCGGTTTCGATCGGCGGGCTTTCCGGGCTGTTGCTGTCAAATGCGCTCAATCCTCATTGAACCGCCTCTGTAAAGACTTGATATTGCCATGTCTGTCAGTATCTATTGGCCCACCGACATTTTGGGCGACAGATGATTCAATATTCACTGAAATGCTGCAATGGTCACGCGTTTGACAGTTGGTTCCAGTCTGCGGACGCTTACGACAAGCTGTCCAAGGCTGGAATGGTCTCTTGCGCGACTTGCGGCAGCACCCAGGTCGAAAAGGCGATCATGACGCCGCGGGTCCAGTCTGCGCGCTCATCTGCTGAAATGCCGCGCGCGGAGAACAGTGATCGACCCGAAGCCCAGCGCCAACCGACCAAGGCCGAGATAGAGCGCGTTCTCAACGCCCTGCGCGCCAAGGTCGAGGCGAATTCCGATTATGTCGGCAGCGAATTTGCGCGCGAGGCCCGCAAGATACATCTGGGCGAGGCCCCGGAGCGCGCCATCTATGGCGAGGCCAAGCCGGAAGAGGCCAAGGCCCTGATCGAAGATGGGGTTCCCGTGGCCCCTCTGCCGTTCATTCCAAGCCGAAAGACGAACTGAACCGTGCATCTTGTTATCACCGGCGCCAATCGCGGCATTGGACGTGCTCTTGCTGAATGCTATCGTGGCCGCGGCGATACTGTCACCGGCACCGCACGGGACGATTCCGCCGATATTCGTCTGGACGTTACCGACCCGGCGCAACAGGCGCAGATGGCGCGCAAGTTGGATGGCCAGCCCGTAGATCTGTTGATCTGCAATGCAGGTGTCTATCTGGACAAAGGCCAAACAATCGACGGCTACCCGGCCGAGATGTGGGGCCAGACCTTTGCGGCCAACGTCACCGGGGTGTTTCTGACCATTCAGTCCTTGTTGCCCAATCTGCGTGCGGCGCGCGGCAAGATCGCGATCATCTCGTCGCAGATGGCCTCGCACACGCGGGCGCCCGGGGGCAGCTATATCTATCGGGCCTCCAAGGCGGCTGTGCTGAACCTTGGGCGCAACCTGGCGGTGGATATCAAGGACGATGGCATCGCCGTCGGCATTTATCACCCGGGATGGGTGCAGACGGACATGGGCGGTCAGGCCGCCGACATCACCGTGTCACAGGCCGTTGCCGGGTTGACCGAGCGTTTCGATGCGCTGAGTTTGGACTCCACCGGCTGCTTTGAAACCTGGGACGGGCAGGCACATCCTTACTGAGCGGCCAGCGCTGCCTTGGGGATCTCGTAGACTTCACCGGGATCGATGAAGATCACCAGAATTTCGCCCCGCGTTTCCGAAGTGATCTTCGACGTCGAGCTGCTGGAATCCGGCTTTCCATCGGTGAAATAGATGCGGCGTACTTCTCCAGTATCCAACTGAACCGCCAGGGTTGCAGTGCCATCATCCTTGCGCCGCAACTCGGCAGGGCAATTTTTCAATGGCTGACCCGCCAACGCGGCGCAGGGGACCGTTCCCAACGCGTTCTGGCCGTCCGTTCCGGACAGTGAAGCCACCTGGGCCAGAGCCGGGCTGGACATCAGAGCACAGGCGAAAACAAAACGCAGCATGGTATTCCTCATGGTTTAAATCCTTGACGATACGCTGACATTGCTGCCGGTCCTTGTAAAGCGTTGCGCTGCAGTGTCCTGCCGTTCTATGTGCCCTTGCTCTTGTGTGTTGCCTCGCATAAGACGCTCGGGACCGGAAATCCAAGGCGCGGAGACATTTGCCCCCATGCCCGTACTCGTGATGAAATTCGGCGGCACATCCGTCGCCAACCTCGACCGCATCCGCCGCGCTGCCAAGCGCATCGGCGTCGAAGTGGCCAAGGGCTATGACGTCATCGTCATCGTGTCGGCCATGTCGGGCAAGACCAACGAATTGGTGGGCTGGGTCGACGAGATCTCGCCGCTGTATGACGCGCGCGAATATGATGCCGTGGTATCCTCGGGCGAGAATGTCACCGCCGGTCTGATGGCGCTGACGCTGCAGGAAATGGACATCCCGGCCCGAAGCTGGCAGGGCTGGCAGGTGCCGCTGCTGACCGACGGCGCCCATTCGGCGGCGCGGATCCTTGATATTCCGACCGACAACATCAACCAGAAGTTCGGTGAGGGCATGAAGGTCGCCGTGGTGGCGGGCTTTCAGGGTATCAGCCCCGAAGGACGGATCACCACGTTGGGCCGGGGCGGTTCGGACACCACCGCCGTTGCCTTCGCCGCCGCCTTCGGCGCCGAGCGCTGCGACATCTACACGGATGTGGACGGCGTCTATACCACCGATCCGCGCATCTGCGAGAAGGCGCGCAAACTGGACAAGATCTCGTTCGAGGAAATGCTCGAACTGGCCTCGTTGGGGGCCAAGGTGCTGCAAACCCGCTCGGTCGAGCTGGCGATGCGGTACAAGGTGAAACTGCGTGTTCTCTCAAGCTTCGAGGAACAGTCCGACGAGGCCGGAACACTGGTCGTCGACGAGGAGGAAATCATGGAATCCAATGTAGTCTCGGGTGTGGCCTATTCGCGGGACGAGGCCAAGATGACCGTCGTGTCGGTCGCCGACCGCCCCGGCATCGCCGCGATCATCTTCAACGCGCTCAGCGATGAAGGGATCAACGTCGACATGATCGTGCAGAACATCTCGGACGAGGGGCGCACGGACATGACCTTTTCCTGCCCCACCAACCAGGTGGCGCGCGCCGAAAAGGCGCTGTTGGCAGTCAAGGAGCGTGGCGAGTTGAACTATGCCGAGCTGGTCGCCGACACCGATGTGGCCAAGGTTTCGGTGGTGGGCATCGGCATGCGCTCGCAGTCGGGCGTGGCGGCCAAGATGTTCAAGGTACTCTCGGATGAGGGGATCAACATCAAGGTCATTACAACCTCCGAGATCAAAATTTCCGTCCTCGTCGACCGGAAATACATGGAACTTGCCGTTCAGGCGCTGCATGATGCCTTTGAACTGGAAAAGGCGGCCTGAGCATCTCGGCCAAGGTCCCGCCTGACACCGCAGAGTAGATCGGGCGATGGCAGACGGAATGGAAACAGAATCCCGCAAGCTGCTGGGGCGGCTGCGCGAGGAGATGGCAAGCGAGGCTGCCGGTCAGGAGCGTCTTGACCGGATCACCCACCTGATCGCCGACAGCATGCGGTGCGAGGTGTGCTCGATTTACCTGTTCCGCGACGACGAAACCCTGGAGCTGTGTGCCACCGAAGGTCTTGCCCCCGAGGCCGTGCACCAGACCCGGATGCGTCTGGGCGAAGGTCTTGTTGGCCGGGTGGCCAAGTTCGGCAAGGTCGTCAACGCCGCGGATGCACCCTCCGAGAAAGGTTTCCGGTACATGCCGGAAACGGGAGAGGAGCGTTTTTCGTCGTTCTTGGGCGTGCCCATTCAGCGGCTGGGGCAGAAGCTTGGGGTTCTTGTGGTCCAGTCCCGCGCTCAACGCGAGTTTTCTGCGGATGAGGTCTATGCGCTTGAAGTCGTGGCAATGGTCCTTGCGGAAATGGCCGAATTGGGTGCGTTTGTGGGCGAAGGTGCCGCCCTTTCACCGTTGCATCAGCAATCCATTTTGCTGCGCGGTGGCCCGGCACAAGAGGGCTCGGCCGAGGGGCATGTCTGGCTGCACGAGCCGCGTGTCGTCGTCACCAACCCGATCGCCGACGATCCACATCGCGAGCTGGAGCGGCTGAACGAGGCGGTCGAAGAGCTGCGCGTGGGCGTCGACAAGATGCTTGAAATCTCGCGGGGCGGCGACACCGAACAGCTGCAGGTTCTGGAAGCCTACCGTATGTTCGCCAATTCCAAGGGCTGGATGCGGCGGATGGAGGAGGATATCGCCCGCGGCCTCAGCGCCGAGGCGGCGGTTGAAAAAGAACAGTCGCAGGCCCGCGCCCGGATGAGCCAGGTCACCGACCCTTATCTGCGCGAGCGTCTGGCGGATCTGGACGATTTGTCCAACCGTCTGCTGCGCATCCTGACCGGGCAGGGCGGGTCGAACGGTAAAGAGCTGCCGCCCGATCCGATCCTGGTGGCGCGCAATATCGGACCGGGCGATCTGTTGGAATACGGCCGTTCGCTGAAAGGTGTCGTGCTCGAGGAGGGCTCGGTCGGCAGTCATGCCACCATCGTCGCCCGCGCTCTGGCCATCCCGCTGGTGGTGCATGTCGGACGGATTACGACCGAGGCGCTGAACGGCGACCATATTCTGGTCGACGGGGATGAGGGCGTCGTGCATCTGCGCCCCGAGGATACCGTCGTCAGCGCCTTCCGCGACAAGATGGCCATGCAGGCCGAGGCGCAGAAACGCTATGCCTCGATCCGCGAAACCCCGACCGTGACCAAGGATGGCGAGCGGATCAATCTGGTGATGAATGCCGGCCTGATGGCCGACCTGCCGTCGCTCAAGACGTCCGGAGCCGAGGGCGTTGGCCTGTTCCGCACCGAATTGCAGTTCCTGATCCGCAACCAGATGCCGAAACGGTCCGAGTTGGTGGCGCAGTACAAACGCGTTCTCGATTCGGCCGATGGCAAGCGCGTGGTATTCCGTACGCTGGATATCGGGTCGGACAAGGTGCTGCCCTACATGAAGCATGTCGCCGAGCCCAACCCGGCGCTGGGGTGGCGCGCCATTCGTGTGGGCTTGGACAAGCGCGGCGTGATGCGGATGCAGCTGCAGGCCCTGCTGCGCGCGGCGGATGGCCGTCCTCTGACGGTCATGTTCCCGTTTGTTGCCCAGGCCGACGAATACCGCGAGGCCCGTTGGGAAGTGAACAAGACGCTGGAGCGCGAAAAGCGCCTGGGTCATGTCCTGCCTGAAACGCTGGAAGTTGGGGCGATGCTGGAAACACCGTCATTGGCCTTCGCCCCCCAGAAGTTCTTTGACGAGGTCGATTTCATTTCGATCGGTGGCAACGACCTGAAACAGTTCTTCTTCGCCGCCGACCGAGAGAACGAGCTGGTGCGCCGCCGCTATGATACCCTGAATGTCAGCTTCCTCAGCCTGATCGAGCGCATCGTCGAACGGTGTGGAATTTCCGACACGCCGCTGAGTTTCTGCGGCGAGGATGCCGGCCGCCCGATCGAGGCGCTCTGCCTGGCGGCGATGGGCATCCGCACCCTGTCGATGCGCCCGGCCTCGATCGGCCCGGTCAAAAGCCTGCTGTTGCGGTCCAACCTGCAGGAGGTCCGCAAGATCATCGCCGACGCCCGCCATCGCGGCGAACAATCGGTGCGTCCGGCGATCATGGAGTATCTGCGCGACAACGGCTGACGCCCGGGTGACCGCGAAAAAAGGCCCGATTCCGAAATCCGGGCTTGCTTTTTGGGCTTGGTCTTTCTATCCAAGCCACGAATGTTAGCGGTAACAGGGTGTCTGGCTGCAGACCGCGCCGGATTGTCCGAAGAAGGGAGCCAGCCATGGTTTCACGCGTAATCCCGGTAGATCCGTTCGACTTGGTCCTGTTCGGCGCGACCGGAGATCTGGCCCAGCGCAAGATCCTGCCGGGCCTCTACCATCGGTTCGAAGTGGGGCAGATGCCCGAAGATGCGCGCATCATCGGGACCGCGCGGTCGGATATGGACGATGACGGGTTCCGTGCGCAGGTGCGCAAGTCGATGAAGGAATTCGCGCCGTCCTTCAAAAAGGACGTGCTGGATCGCTTTCTGGCCCGGGTCGAATACGTGCCGGTCGATGCGCTGGGCGAAAACGGTTGGGACAAGCTGGCCAAGTCACTGCGCCCCGACGTGGTGCGCGCCTTTTACCTGTCGGTCGGTCCGAAACTGTTTCCCGGCATCGCACAGCGCCTGCATGATCACGGGCTTGCCACGCCCGACAGCCGCATCGTGGTCGAGAAACCCTTTGGCCATGATCTGGCCTCGGCCAAGGGGCTGAACGAAGGTCTGCGCGCCTGTTTCGAAGAACATCAGATCTATCGGATCGACCATTACCTGGGCAAGGAAACGGTGCAGAACCTGATGGCGCTGCGGTTTGCCAACTCGCTGTTCGAACCGCTGTGGAACGCGACCCATGTGGATCATGTCCAGATCACCGTAGCCGAAACCGTCGGGGTCGAAGGGCGTGGCGCCTATTACGACCAGTCCGGCGCGATGCGGGACATGGTGCAGAACCACCTGGTGCAGCTTTTGTGCCTGACCGCGATGGAGCCGCCCTCGACCTTCTCGCCCAACGCGGTGCGCAGTGAAAAGGTCAAGGTGATCGAGGCACTGGAACCTGTCGCCCCGACTGATATCGCCCGCGGCCAGTACCGGGCGGACAAGGGCGGCGACGGCTATGTTGATCATGTGGGCAACCCCGACAGCCTGACCGAAAGCTACATCGCGCTGAAGGTGCGCGTGGGCAACTGGCGCTGGGCGGGGGTTCCGTTCTATCTGCGCACGGGCAAGCGTTTGCGCGCGCGGGAATCCGAAATCGCGGTGTTTTTCCGCGACCCGCCGCACACGATCTTTCCCAATGTCGGCCCGCTGCACGGCAACGTTCTGGTGATCCGCCTGCAGCCCGACGAAGGCATCACCCTGCGCACCACGATCAAGGATCCCGGTCCGGGCGGCTTCCGCCTGACGGACGTGGCGCTGGACATGAGCTTTGCCGAGGCGCTGGGTGCCGATGTGCGCGCGCAGGACGCCTATGAGCGGCTGGTGATGGACGTGATCCGCGGCGACCAGAC
This sequence comes from Ruegeria sp. CI8, assembly GCF_056536865.1. Taxonomy (NCBI): domain Bacteria; kingdom Pseudomonadati; phylum Pseudomonadota; class Alphaproteobacteria; order Rhodobacterales; family Roseobacteraceae; genus Ruegeria; species Ruegeria sp. CI8. The sequence goes on along the minus strand of NZ_JBQFQL010000001.1, from coordinate 1,943,738 downwards.
CCTGTTCATGCGCGGCGACGAGGTCGAGGCCGCCTGGGCCTGGGTCGATCCCATCATCAAGGGCTGGGAAGAGCGCGGCGACCGTCCCTCGCGCTATGATCAGGGCAGTTCCGGCCCGGAAGACGCATTGATGCTGATGCATCGCGACGGGCGCCGCTGGCGCCAGATCGGAGGTTGAGATGGTTCACAACGTCATCACCGATGTCACCCAAAGGATAATCGAGCGCAGCGCCGATCCCCGCCGTACCTATCTGCAGCGGATGGAGCAGGCCCGGTCCGAAGGGCCGGCGCGCGCGCACTTGTCGTGCAGCGGACAGGCCCATGCCTATGCCGGGGCAGGGGCCGATCAGCAGACGATGGCCACGACCAGCGTGGGCAATCTCGGCATCGTCACCGCCTATAACGACATGCTGTCGGCGCATCAGCCGTTCGAGCGCTATCCCGAACTGATCCGCCGCGCGGCTCGTGCCGCGGGCGGCACCGCGCAGGTCGCGGGCGGGGTTCCGGCCATGTGCGACGGGGTCACGCAAGGCGAGGCCGGGATGGAGCTGTCGCTGTTCTCGCGCGACGTGATCGCGCTGGCGGCGGCGGTGGCGCTCAGCCACAATACCTTTGACGCGGCGGTGTTTCTGGGGGTCTGCGACAAGATCGTGCCGGGGCTGGTGATCGCGGCGCAGAGCTTTGGCCACCTGCCGGCGGTGTTCCTGCCCGCCGGCCCGATGACCAGCGGCCTGTCCAACGACGAAAAGGCCAAGGTGCGCCAGAAATTCGCCGCCGGCGAAGCCACGCGCGAAGAACTGATGGCCGCCGAGATGGCCGCCTATCATGGGCCGGGCACCTGCACCTTCTACGGCACCGCCAACACCAACCAGATGTTGATGGAGTTCATGGGCCTGCACCTGCCGGGCTCCAGCTTCGTCAACCCCAACACGCCGCTGCGCGATGCGTTGACCGAGGAGGGCGCCCGCCGTGCCCTGTCGCTCAGCGCGCTGGGTAACAATTACACGCCAGTGTGCCAGATCCTCGACGAACGCGCCTTCGTGAACGGTATCGTGGGGCTGATGGCCACGGGTGGCTCGACCAACCTGCTGATCCACCTGATCGCCATGGCCCGTGCCGGGGGCATCGTGCTGGACTGGCAGGATTTCTCGGACATCTCGGGCGTCGTGCCCCTGGTCGCGCGGGTCTATCCCAACGGGTTGGCGGACGTGAACCATTTCCACGCCGCAGGCGGGCTGGGGTACACCATCGGCACGCTGCTGGACGAAGGGCTGCTGCATCCCGACACTCTGACCGTGGCGGGGCAAGGGTTGCATCATTACACGCAGGAACCCAAGCTGATCGATGGCGCGCTGGTCTGGCAGGACGGCGCAGGCCACAGCCTGAACGAAAAGATCCTGCGCCCGGCCAATGACCCGTTCCAGCCCACCGGCGGCCTGTCGCGCCTGAGCGGAAATCTGGGCACCGGCGTGATGAAGGTCTCGGCCGTGGCCCCCGAACACCAGGTGGTCGAGGCCCCGGTTCGCGTCTTCCACGACCAGGACGAGGTCAAGGCCGCGTTCAAGGCGGGCGAGTTCACCGATGATGTCATCGTCGTGGTCCGCTTTCAGGGGCCCAAGGCCAATGGCATGCCCGAACTGCACTCGCTGACCCCGATCCTGTCGATCCTGCAGGGGCGCGGGCAGAAGGTGGCGCTGGTGACCGATGGCCGCATGTCTGGGGCCTCGGGCAAAGTGCCCGCGGCGATCCATGTCTGCCCCGAGGCGCTGGATGGTGGCCCGGTCGCCAAGCTGCGCGATGGCGACCTGCTGCGGGTCGATGCGGTGCGGGGCCAGCTTGAAATCCTGACCCCCGGCGTGCTGGAGCGCCCCGTCGCCACCGCCGATCTTTCGGCGCATCAATACGGGGTGGGCCGCGACCTGTTCACCACGTTCCGCAACGCCGTCGGCTCGGCCGATGCCGGTGCCAGCATTTTCGGAGCCTGAACCTATGTCCGCAAAAACCCAACGTACCCGCGAGATCTGCGCATTGGCGCCCATCGTCCCGGTTCTGGTCGTCGATGACGCCGCCCATGCCCGCCCGCTGGCCGAGGCACTGGTGGTCGGTGGCCTGCCTGCGCTCGAAGTAACCTTGCGCACGCCCGCGGCGCTGGACGCGATCCGCGCCATGGTGCAGGTGCCCGGCGGGGTCGTGGGGGCCGGCACGCTGGTCACGCCCGACGATGTCCGCGCCGCAAAAGAGGCGGGCGCGCAGTTCGGCGTATCGCCCGGGGCCACCGATGCCCTGATCGCCGCCTGCGAGGCCGAGGGCCTGCCGCTGCTGCCCGGCGCGGCCACCGCGACCGAGGCGATGCGCCTGCTCGAGCAGGGCTATGACATGCTGAAGTTCTTCCCGGCCGAAGCCTCGGGCGGGGCGCCTGCGCTCAAGGCGATCGGCGCGCCGCTGCCGCAGATCACCTTCTGCCCGACGGGCGGCGTGTCGCCCGCCAACGCGCGCGACTACCTGTCCCTGCCCAACGTGATCTGCGCGGGCGGCAGTTGGGTCGCGCCGAAACAGATGGTGGCGCAGGGCGACTGGGCGGGGATCGAAGCCCTTGCGCGTGAGGCGGCCGCCCTGATGGATTGACCTTGCCGGGCCGGGCGCTAGGGTGGGCGCCATTGCAGGCAGGTTGATCCACATGACAGACAGTATTTCCTTCGCCCAAGGGCGAAATTATCTGGCCATTCCGGGCCCTTCCGTGATTCCGGACGCGGTGCTGCAGGCGATGCACCGCCCGTCGCCCAATATCTATGCCGGTGAACTGGTCGAGATGATGCCCGACCTGACGGCCGACCTGCGCCGCGTGGCCCGTACCCGGCACGAGGTGGCGATCTACATCGCCAACGGCCACGGCGCGTGGGAGGCGGCGCTGTCCAACGTTCTGGCGCCGGGGGAAACCGTGCTGGCTCCGGCTTCGGGGCGGTTCACCCATGGCTGGGCGGAAATGGCCGAGCGTCTGGGCGTCAAGGTCGAGTTGATCGATTTCGGCCCCTCCGACCCGTGGGATATGGACCGGATCGCGCAGGCCCTGCGGGCTGATGCCGACCACCGGATCAAGGCGGTTCTTGCGGTGCACGTGGACACGTCCAGCTCGATCCGCAACGACATTCCGGCGCTGCGGGCGTTGCTGGACGATCTGAACCACCCGGCATTGCTGATGGCGGATTGCATCGCCTCGCTGGGCTGCGATCGGTTCGAGATGGATGACTGGGGCGTCGATGTCATGGTCACCGCCTGCCAAAAGGGGCTGATGACCCCGGCGGGCATGTCCTTCGTGTTCTTCAACGACCGGGCCAAGGCCAAACGGGCCGCGATGCCGCGCGTTTCGGGCTATTGGGACTGGCAGCCGCGATCAGAGCCCGACTGGTTCTATCAATATTTCGGCGGCACCGCGCCGACGCACCACCTGTACGGCCTGCGCGCCGCCCTTGATCTGATCCATGCCGAGGGGATTGAGCAGGTCTGGGCCCGCCATGCGCAGCTGGCACAGGCCGTCTGGGCCGCCTGCGAGGTCTGGGCCGAGGGAGGGGCGCTGCACCTGAACGTCGGCGATCGCGCGCATCGCAGCCATGCCGTCACCGCCCTGCGCCTGACCGAGGGTCGCGGCACGCCCCTGCGCAGCTATACCGAGCGGCACCTGGGCCTGACCCTTGGCATCGGGCTGGGCATGGCGGACGAGGACTCGTGTTTCCGGCTGGGCCACATGGGCCATCTGAACGGGCACATGGTCATGGGCCTGCTGGGCGGCATCGAAACCGCCATGGCTGCGTTGGAGATCCCGCGCGGGTCCGGCGCGCTCGAGGCTGCTGCGGCGGTTCTGGCAGGTTAAGCGTCGCGTGCCGCCGCCATCGCCTGCGGCAGGGCGGCGGCAAAGGCGTTCAGGTCGGCCTCGGTGCCGCTACTGACGCGGATGCAGCGGTTCTGCGGGGCTGCAAAGGGCATCCGCACGAAGATCCCCTGCGCCACCAGCGCATCCAGCACCGCCTTGGCAAACGCCCCGTCGCGCCCGCAGTCGATCGCCACGAAATTGGTGGCCGAGGGCAGCGGGGTCAACCCGTTGTCACGCGCAATCGCACCGATCCGGTCGCGGGCCGAGACGATCCGTGCCTGTACCTGCGTCAGCCAGTCCTGATCGTGCAGGGCGGCCAGCGCCCCGGCCTGCGCCATGCGGTTCATGCCGAAATGGTTGCGCACCTTGTTGAAGGCCGAGACCAATCCGGGCGCTGCGATCGCATAGCCGACCCGCGCGCCGGCCATGCCGTAGACCTTGGAAAAGGTGCGCATCCGGATCACGCGCGGATCATCCGCCGCGACCGGCGCGGCGGTGCCGACGGGCGCGCATTCCACGTAAGCCTCGTCCAGCACCAGCAGACAGCCGTCCGGCAAGGCGTCCATCGCCGCAACGATGTCGGCGCCGCGATGCCAGCTGCCCATCGGGTTGTCCGGGTTGGCCAGATAGACCAGCTTGGCGCCGACCTCGGCTGCCTTGGCGAACAAGGCGGCCGGGTCCTCGTGATCGTTGGCATAAGGCACCTTGTGGATCGTCCCGCCATAGCCCGCGACGTGGTAGTTGAAGGTGGGATAGGCCCCGTCCGAGGTCACGACCCCGTCGCCCGGACCGACCATCAGGCGCACCAGATAGCCCAGCAGCCCGTCGATGCCTTCGCCGACCACGATGTTGTCGGGGCTGATCCCGTGATGATCGGCCAGTGCATGGCGCAATTCGTGGTTCTCGGGGTCGCCATACATCCAGATGCCGTCAGCGGCCTGCCGCATCGCCTCGATCGCGCGGGGCGAGGGGCCGAACACGCTCTCGTTCGCGCCCAGCCGGGCCACGAAGGGCGCGCCGCGCTGGCGCTCCTGCGTCTCGGGGCCGACGAAGGGCACGGTTGCGGGCAGGGATTGGGCAAGCGGGGTATATCTGGGTCCGGTCATGGGCGCAGATAATCCCAAGGGCATGGCCGGGGCAAGCCTTGCATGGGGTCGGGGCGTCCGCGCCGATCTGCCCTCACGTCGGGCTGGCGTCGGCTGCGGGTTTCGGGGCATGGTTTGCCCGGAACACCAAACCCGGAGGCCCAGATGGCGCGCGTATCAGTCGAATACAGGAACCACATCGCCCATGTCACCCTGACCCGCGGCGACAAGATGAACGCGCTGGATGATGCGATGGTCAAGGCGATTCTGGCAGCGGGGCAAGAGGTCGCCGCCTCGGACGCCCGGGCCGTGGTGCTGTCGGGCGAGGGCAAAAGCTTCTGCGCGGGGCTCGACATGGCCAGTTTCGCGGCCATGGCGCACAAGGACCCGACCGAGTGGCTGATGACCCGCAGCCATGACGACGCCAACGAGATGCAGGAACTGGCGCTGATCTGGCGCCGCGTGCCGGTGCCGGTGATCTGCGCCATTCAGGGCGTGGCCTATGGCGGTGGTCTGCAGATTGCGCTGGGCGCCGATATCCGCATCGCTCACCCCGATGCCAAGCTGGCCGTGATGGAGATGAAATGGGGCATCATCCCCGACATGGGCGGCATGGTCCTGTTGCCGAAACTGGTGCGGTCCGACGTGCTGCGCCTGCTGACCTATACGGCGCGGCCCATCGGTGCCGCCCAGGCTGCCGATTGGGGGTTGGTCACCAGCCTGTCGGATGATCCGCTGACCGAAGCCATCGCGCTGGCCGAGGATATTGCGGGCAAGAGCCCCTCGGCCATCCGCGCCGCGAAACGCCTGATCGAGGTGGCCGAAACCAAGTCGCGCGCCGAGGTTCTGCTGGCCGAATCCGCCGAACAGGTCGAGCTGATCGGCAAACCCGACCAGATGGAAGTGGTAATGGCCCAGATGCAGGGTCGCAAGCCCGAGTTCAAGTAACCTCGCGGGCCGCGGCCAGATCGGACTCAGCCCCGCAGGCGGGTCGTCACCCCATAGGCGATGCCGCCTGCCAGCAGACCCCAGACCGCCGCGCCCAGGCCGAACACGGTGATGCCCGAGGCGGTGATGGCAAAGGTCAGGATCGCGGCTTCACGCTCAGCCGGAACCTCAAGCGCGGCGAAGGTGGCATTGGCCATGACCCCGATCAGTGCGACGCCGGTCAACGTGCCCATCAGCATCGGATCGGCATGGGCGGCAAACCCGGTGATGGCCACGGCGAATACCCCGAACAGGCAATAGAACACCCCGGCCATGACCGCCGACCAATAGCGCTGATCCCGGTTGGGGTGGCTGTCCTCGTTCGAGCACATGGCGGCGGTGATGGCCGCGAGGCAGGTCGCCGGCGCGCCGAAGGGGGCCGACAGGATGCTGGCCCCGCCCACGGCCGAGAACAGTCGCCCCGCGATCGGGGCATAGCCAAAGCTGCGCATGACCGCGATGCCGGGGATGTTCTGAGTGGCCATCGTGACCACGAACAGCGGAACCCCGATGCCGATCATCGACGGCACCGAAAAGGTGGGAGTGGTCCAGACCGGCGCGGCCAGCAGGTGGTCGGGGCGGACCGACGGGCCGTCAGAGAACAGAACGACGACCAGCGCGGCGGCCAGCACGGCGGCGGGGACGGCCAGCAGTCTGTGTACACGTCCGGCGATGAACCAGGTCAGGATCACCGGCAGGGCCTGCCAGGGGATCTCGACCGCGGCCTGAAACGGGATGATGCACAGCGGCAGCAGCACCCCGCCCAGCATCGCCTGCGCCAAGGAGGTGGGAATCGCCGCCGCCAACCGTCCCAGCGGGCGCCACATCCCGGCCAGCACGGTCAGCGCACCCGCAAACAGGAACGCGCCGATTGCACCCGAGAATCCCGCAGCCGGCGCGGCCGAAACCGCCAGAAGCGCCGCGCCGGGCGTGGACCAGGCCACGCTGATCGGTTGGCGGTACCACAGGCTGAGCACAATCGCCGCCAGCCCCATGGCAAGGGCGGCCATCATCAGCCCCGATGCCGCCTGCGGCCCCGAGGCGCCCATGGCGTCCAGCCCCTGCAGGACAATCGGAAACGAGCTGAAAAAGCCGACTACGGCCACGACCAGCCCGGTTGAAACGGTCTGCATCGGCGGAAAGGGTCTGGACATGGGGGCCTCGGTGGATTGGTCCCGAGATTGCTAGCAACCGTTTGGCCCGGTGAACAGGGCCGGGTGGAAAAAAACCCGCCGGGCGCGCGGCGGGGTTTCGTCAAGCTGCGGAGGGCTGACGGATCAGGCGATCTCGGCCAGTCGGGCCAGCGCCTCGTTGATGCGGGCCTCTTCCTCTTCGCGGGCGGCAAGGTTGGCCTTGGCCTCTTCCACCACCTCTTCCGGGGCCGAGGCCACGAATTTGGGGTTGTTGAGACGCCCGCGCAGACCGCCCAGTTCCTTGGCCAGTTTGCCCTTGGCTTTTTCCAGCCGTTCCTTTTCGGCGCCGATGTCGATGATGTCGGCCAGCGGCAGACCAAAGGACGCGCCGGGCGCGGCGATCGAGATCGTGCCCTTGGGCAGCGTATCGGCCTTGGTCAGGCTGTCGATCCGAGCCAGCCGTTTGATCAGCGCCTCGTTCCGGTCCCAGGCGGCCTGGCCGTGGGCGTCGATCTCGGTCACCAGCATCGGCACGTACAGGCCCGCCGGGACGCGCATCTGGGCGCGGGCCGAGCGGGTGTTCTCGATCACCGAGATCACCCAGTTCATCTCGCGATCCGCGTCGGCGTCGACCAGATCGTCGGCGGCATAGCTGGGCCAGTCGGCATGCACCAGCATCTTGGCACGGGTGCCGGTCAGGCCCCACAGCTCTTCGGTGATGAAGGGCATGATCGGGTGCAGCAGGACCAGGCACTGATCCAGAACCCAGCGCATGGTGGCGCGGGTCTCGGCCTGGGCCTCGGCATCGTCGCCCTGCAGCAGCGGTTTGGACAGTTCCACGTACCAGTCACAGACCTTGCCCCAGACGAAGGCATAAAGCCCGTTGGCGGCATCGTTGAAGCGATAGCTCTCCAGCGCCGCGTCGACCTCTTCCCGCACGCGGGCGGTTTCGCCGATGATCCAGCGGTTCACGGCGGCCTTGGGCTTCAGGTCGGCCACGTCCAGTTGCGGGACGGCGTCGGTAAAGACCTCGTTCATCTCGGCAAAGCGGACGGCGTTCCACAGCTTGGTGCCAAAGTTGCGATAGCCGGTGATGCGCTCGCGCGACAGTTTCAGCACGCCGCCGATCGCCGCCATCGAGGCGTTGGTGAAGCGCAGCGCGTCGGCGCCGAACTCGTCCACGATTTCCAGCGGGTCGATGACGTTGCCGGTGGTCTTGGACATCTTCTTGCCCTTCTCGTCGCGGACGAGCTGGTGCAGATAGACGGTGTGGAACGGAATTTCGTTCACCACGGCCAGCTGCATCATCATCATCCGGGCGACCCAGAAGAACAGGATGTCGAACCCGGTGATCAGGACATCGGTGGGGAAGTAGCGCTCCAACTCCTCGGTCTGTTCGGGCCAGCCCAGCGTGCCGATGGGCCACAAGCCGGACGAGAACCACGTGTCCAGCACATCCGGATCGCGCCAGACCGGATAGACTAGCTTGGTCGGATCGCGGTCGATCGCGTATTGCGCCAGGCTTTCGGCGAACCGGTGGACCGCCTCGTGCTTGTCGGCCACCTCGATAACCGTGGCGTGGCTGAGCGGGCTGGGAATGTCGGCATTGTCATCGAGGAATTTCCCGGTGATGTCCTCGAAGCTGGCGGCGCATTCCATGACCGCGCCACGGTGCAGCATGCCGCCTTCGTTCAGCAGCCGGCCCAGTTCGACCAGGTCCAACTCGCCGTCGTTTTCATCATCCTTGAAATCCTCGGCCGACAGGTCCAGCCCGTACCAGACCGGAATCTGATGCCCCCACCACAACTGGCGGCTGATGCACCAGGGTTCGATGTTTTCCAGCCAGTGGTAATAGGTCTTTTCGCCCGATTCCGGGATGATCTTGACCCGGCCGTCGCGCACCGCGTCCAGCGCGGGGCCCACGATCTTTGACGTCTCAACGAACCACTGATCGGTCAGCATCGGCTCGATCACCACCTTCGAGCGGTCGCCGAAGGGCTGCATGATCGGTTTGCTCTCGACCAGCGGCACCAGCGCGTCGGCGCCCTCGGCATCGGGTTTCAGCGCGCTCGATCCCAGGCGCGGATCGTCCGCGCGGGTCATCACGGCCAGGCCTTCGGCGGTGATCTCTTCGACCACCTTGGCGCGCGCCTCGAACCGGTCCAGGCCGCGCAGATGGTCGGGCACCAGGTTGATCGCGTCGATCTCGTTTTCGGTGAATTCGCGCCCGCGGGCATATTCCTGGGCCTTGGCGGCTTCGTCCGCGTAGGGCGCGCCGTCGGCCCGCATGTGGCCGCGCGTGTCCATCAGGCGGTACATCGGGATCTTGCCGCGCTTGGCTACCTGATAGTCGTTGAAGTCATGCGCGCCGGTGATCTTCACCGCGCCCGAGCCGAAATTCGGGTCGGGGTATTCGTCGGTGATGATCGGGATCTGGCGGCGATGCTCTTTCGGGCCCACCGGGATTTCGCACAGCTTGCCGACGATCGGCGCATAGCGTTCGTCCGACGGGTGCACGGCAACCGCGCCGTCGCCCAGCATGGTTTCGGGGCGGGTCGTGGCGATCGAGATATAATCGCGCTCTTCCTCGAGCACGATGTTCCCGTCCTCGTCCTTTTCGACATAGGTGTAGGTCTCGCCCCCGGCCAGCGGGTACTTGAAGTGCCACATATGGCCGGCGACCTCGATATTCTCGACCTCGAGATCCGAGATCGCGGTCTCGAAATGCGGGTCCCAGTTGACCAGCCGCTTGCCGCGGTAGATCAGGCCCTTGTCGTACATGTCGACAAAGACCTTGATGACCGCGTCATGGAAGTTGGGGCTGTTTTCGTGGCCCGTGCGCGGGTCGCCGGCCGCACCGGCCATGGTGAAGGCGTTGCGCGACCAGTCGCACGAAGAGCCGAGGCGTTTCAGCTGCTCGATGATGGTGCCGCCGTATTCGCCCTTCCACTCCCAGACTTTCTCAAGGAACTTCTCACGGCCCAGTTCGTTCCGGCTGGGTTGTTGCGTGGCGGCGAGCATCTTCTCGACCTGCATCTGCGTGGCGATGCCGGCATGGTCCTGCCCGGGCTGCCACAATGTGTCGAACCCGCGCATCCGGTGCCAGCGGGTCAGAATGTCCTGCAGGGTGTTGTTGAACGCATGCCCCACATGCAGCGCGCCGGTCACGTTCGGCGGCGGGATCATGATGCAAAAGCTTTCGTCGCGCGACTTGTTCGCGCCTGCCTTAAAGGCTCCGGCCTGTTCCCAGGCCTTGTAGATCCGGGCCTCGGCCTCGGCCGCGTTGAATGTCTTGTCCATCGCCATCGGGTGCGTCCTGCGTCATCGATCTTGGGTCAGCGCCTGCAATAGCGAATGGTGGAGGGAAGGGAAAGGGCCAAGCACCCCGCGCACTGGACATCCGCCGCATCAAGGCTAGGGTCGCGGTCTGAGGCAGTGAAAGGGGCGCGTCATGAAAAAGTTCGGCAAGAGCCAACCGGTCACCCGGACCGAGGATCAGCGGTTCCTGACCGGGCACGGGCGCTACATGGACGATACGGTGCCACCCGGCGCGCTGCACGCGGTGTTCTTTCGCAGCCCGGTGGCGCATGGCGACATCAGCGGGCTGGATCTCGACGCCGCCCGCGCCGCGCCCGGTGTGCGGCTGGTGCTGACCATCGATGACATGATCGCCGCCGGAATCGACCCGGTGCTGAGCGCCACGATCCTTGTCAACCGGGACGGCACCCGCGCTGCCAATCCGCCGCGCCACATGCTGGCCCGCGACCGGGTGCGCTTTGTCGGCGAGCCGGTGGCGATGGTCGTCGCCGAGACCCCCGCGCAGGCCCGCGACGCGGCCGAGCTGATCTGGATGGATACCGCCGACCGCCCCGCCAAGCTGGACCTTGCGCCGGGCGGTGAGCCGCTGCACCCCGAGGCCCCCGACAACCGCGCCTTTGACTGGGCGGTGGGCGACGAGGCCGCGACCCAGGCCGCTTTTGACGCCGCCGCCCATGTCGTGTCGCTGCAGGTGGCCGACAACCGGGTGATCGTGAACTCGATCGAGCCGCGCGGCTGCAATGCGGTCTGGTCCGACGGGCGGCTGCATTTCAGCTATGGCGGGCAGGGTGTCTGGGGGATGAAGGCGCAGCTGGCCGGCAAGCTGCGGCTGGATCCGCAGGCCGTCCATGTCACCACGCGAGACGTCGGCGGCGGGTTCGGCATGAAGGCGATGCCATATCCCGAGTATTTCTCGGTCGCGGTGGCGGCGATGCAACTGGGCCAGCCCGTGCACTGGATGTCGGACCGGACCGAGGCGATGTTGTCCGACCACCACGGGCGCGACCTGACCTCGCTGGCCGAGCTGGCCTTTGACGAGGATCTTCGCATCACCGCCTACCGGGTCCACAGCCGCTGCAACCTGGGCGCCTACAACAGCCATTTCGGTCAGGCGATCCAGACCAACCTGTTCAAATGCGTGCTGCCCGGCGTCTATGACGTGCAGAAAACCTATCTGCGGGTCGAGGGGTTCTATACCAACACCACTCAGGTCGATGCCTATCGCGGGGCCGGCCGCCCCGAGGCGATCTATGTGCTGGAACGCGCGATGGACCGCGCCGCGCGGGAACTGGGCGTCGACCCGTGGGAACTGCGCCGCCGCAACTTCATCCGGCCCGACGCCTTTCCCTATGTCTCGGCCACCGGTGAAACCTATGACGTGGGCGATTTTGACATGGTCCTGTCCCGCGCCGCCGAACAGACCGCCGGTTTCGTCGCGCGCAAAGCCGCCGACGCCGAACGCGGTCTGATCCGGGGGCAGGGGCTTTGTTACTATATCGAAAGCATTCTGGGTGACCCTTCCGAAGGCGCAAAAGTCGAATTCTGTCAAGACGGAACCGTGAACCTGTATGTCGGGACGCAATCGAATGGACAGGGCCATGAGACGGTTTATGCCCAGTTCCTGTCGGATCAGACGGGGATTCCGGTTGACCGGATCCGGGTCGTGCAGGGCGACAGCGACCGCATGGCGCAGGGCGGCGGCACCGGCGGGTCACGCTCGGTCACGGTGCAAAGCGCGGCGACGCTGGTCACGATTGACCAGATGATTGCCGCATTCACGCCCTATCTGGCGGATAAAATGGGGGTCGAGGAAAGTGATGTGACCTTCGACCATGAGACCTTTCGCGCGCCGGGGTCGAACCTGACGCCGACGCTGATCGAAGCGGCCGAGATGGCCCGCGCTGACGGCCGCACCGACCTGCTGCAGCACGAGGCCCGCACGCGGCTCGAGGCGCGCAGCTATCCCAACGGCGCCCATGTTGCCGAGATCGTGATCGACCCGGAAACCGGCACGACGACGGTCGACCGCTATACGGTCGTCGATGATTTCGGCAATCTCATCAACCCCATGCTGGCCGAAGGGCAGGTGCATGGCGGGGTGGCCCAGGGCATCGGCCAGGCCCTGTGCGAGCACGTGGTGCATGATGGTGAGGGGCAGTTGCTCACGGCAACGTTCATGGATTACGCCTTGCCGCGCGCCGCTGACATACCCATGATTAGGTTTACCTCGGCGCCCGTCCCTTCAACAGCCAACCCCATGGGAATGAAAGGATGCGGCGAGGCAGGCACCGTTGGCGCATTGGCCGCGGTTTCAAATGCGGTGCAGGATGCGCTCTGGGATCATGGGGTGCGGCAGGCGGACATGCCGTTCACTCCGGTCAAGGTTTGGGAATTGTTGTCGAATGGTACTGTCGCGGTTCGGTAAGAAGATACTTGGATGGCTCGGCCGCCCCCTGCGGTCCGAGCATTCCGCCGAAACGCGCCACCGCGAACCCATCAGTCATGTCATCATCCTGGACGGAACGATGTCGACCTTGGAGCCCGGCTTCGAGACCCATGCCGGCCAGACCTTTCGGCTGTGCTGTGAAATGGGCAATCAGGTCTCAGTCTTCTATGAAGCGGGCGTGCAATGGGAGAGCTGGAAATCCACGCTGGACGTGATGATGGGGCGGGGGATCAATCGCCAGATCCGCAGGGCCTACGGCTATCTTGCCTCGCGGTACAAGCCCGGCGATCGGATCTACTTCATCGGCTATTCCCGCGGCGCCTATGGTGTGCGCAGCCTTGCCGGCGTCATCGATATGATCGGGCTGCTGCAGGCCGAGCATGCGACCGAGCGCAACATCAAGCAGGCCTACCGGCATTATGAGTGCAACCCGGGCGGGCAGGCCGCGCAGGACTTTCGCCGGAATTTCTGCCACGACGGCGTCGAAACTGAGATGATCGGCGTCTGGGACACGGTCAAGGCATTGGGACTGCGCCTGCCGCTGCTGTGGCGCATGGCCGAAGAGCGGCATTCATTTCACAACCACCACCTCGGGCCGTCCACCCGGCACGGGTATCATGCGCTGGCGTTGGATGAAACGCGAGAGGTCTTCACGCCAGTTCTTTGGGCGACCGCGCCGGATTTCCGCGGCCACTGCGAACAGGTCTGGTTCCGCGGCACGCATGGTGACGTCGGGGGGCAACTCAGCGGGTTCGAGCCCGCGCGACCGCTGGCCAACATTTCGCTGGTGTGGATGCTCGACAAGGCCGAGTTGCATGGTCTGCCGCTGCCTGAAGACTGGCGCAACCGCTTTCCCACTGATCCCCATGCACCGTCGGTCGGGACGTGGCGGGGGTGGGGCAAGATCTTCCTGCTGCGCAAGCATCGCACCGTAGGTCAGGACCCGTCCGAACGCCTGCATGTCTCGGTTTCGCCCGACGAACTGCCCAAATGGGTGCACCTGCCGGCAGGACCACATTCGCACCCGGCGCAGTAACGGTCAGTCAAACATCGCCGGGCTGGATGACTTGCCGTTCGCTTGAAACGCATCGTGGATGTCTTTTTCCAGATTGCGTGTCAGGGACAGGTCCGGCAACGCATCCGGGGCGAAAAACGCCGCTTCGCTGGTTTCGGGGCCCGGTATCGGGGTGGCGGCATCGAAAGGGCTACACAGGAAGAACAGTTTGTAGAAATCCCGTGGATCTGCCGGGTAGGGATGCCGTGCCTTGTGGCGTACGGCATAGAGTGTCTGCGCCGCGACACGCAGACCGGCTTCCTCCAAGACTTCGCGTTCGATGTTCTCCGACGGAGAGCTGCCGATATCGGCAAAACCGCCAGGCATCGCCCAAAACCCGTCGCTGCGTTCCCGTACCAGCAGTATACCGCCGTTACGAATTACGGCGGCGCGGATGTCGATGCTGGGTGTTGCGTATCCGCCCGCGTGGGCAGGCATCGCCATTTCGATCTGTGACAAAGGCACCCGACCCAGATCGGCCAGCATCGCGCGGGCCATTCCGGCGATCTCGTCATAGCGTTCGCGGTCGAACGGATCGGTGGTGAAATGCTGGCCGGTTTCGGCCAGCGCCAAAAGCCGTTTGGCCCGGGCCAGCCAGGTATCCTCCATCGCTGTCGGATCCTGGCGCATGGGCCTCAGCGCCGCCGGTCGCGGCGCGAGCTCATGGGTTGGAAGGCGACGCCCACATGCGCCTCACAATAGGGTTTGCCCGGCTCGGCCGGCAGACCGCAGAACCAGAAATCATCCGTGGCCGGATCGCCCACCGGCCATTTGCAGGTCTTTTCGGTCAGTTCCATCAGGGTCAGCTTCTTGGCCTTCTTCTCGACCTCGTTGACCTTGGCCAGTGCCTCGGGGCTGATTTCATTGGCCGAAGGCTGCGGTGGCAGCGGCTGGCCGGCCGGAATGATCTGGCGGCGCGGCGGCGTGGCCGGCTTTGCCTCGGCGGCCGGCGCGGCTGCTGCAGGGCGGGCCGGTTCGGTCTTGGGGGCGGGTTTGGGCTTGGCCTCGGCCTTGGGTGCGGGGGCCGGTTTTTCCTTGGGCTCGGCCTTGGCCGGTGCGGCGCCGGCGGTCCGGTTCGACAGGCCCAAGCGATGGACCTTGCCGATCACCGCATTGCGGGTGACCCCGCCCAGTTCCTTAGCGATCTGGCTGGCCGACTGGCCTTCGCCCCACATTTTCTTGAGCAGTTCAACGCGCTCGTCTGTCCAGGACATGGGTAGCCTTTCAAAAGCGGGAAAGCGGCCTCGGTCACGGGCCGCCTTCGGAATTCGTCTCAGCGCCCTATTCTAATCACTGCGGGCCGAGTTACAAGCGGTCATCGAATCAGATTGGGGGCAGGAATGCAGAATCTCGCGGATCAGGACATGCGCCGTTTCGGAGCGGTCAACTGGATGGGGTTGTGGACACTGGCCCAGCGCGAAACCCTGCGCTTCCTGGCGGTCTGGACGCAGACCCTGCTGGCGCCTCTGGTCACAGCGGGGCTGTTCCTGCTGATCTTCAACATTGCCGTCGGCCCGGGGCGACCGGATGTCATGGGCGTGCCCTTCCTGACATTCCTGGCGCCCGGGATCATGATGATGACGGTGATTCAGAACGCCTTTGCCAACACTTCGTCCTCGATGGTGATCTCGAAAGTGCAGGGCAACATCGTCGATACCCTGATGCCGCCGCTGTCCCCGCTCGAGATATTGCTGGGCTATCTGGCGGGCGGCATCGCACGGGGTGTGCTGATCGCGTTGATGCTGGCCGCTGCGCTGGCGCTTGGCTTGGGGCTGATGCCGCAGCATCCCGCGCTGGCCTTGGTTTTCGTCATTCTTGGGGGTGCGTTCATGGGCGCGCTGGGCCTACTGGCAGGGGTCTTCGCCAACAAGTTCGATCAGATGGCCGCCATCACCAACTTCATCGTTACTCCGTTGGCGTTTCTGTCCGGCACCTTCTACTCGGTCGACGCGTTGCCGCCGTTGCTGAACAGGATCAGCCACGTGAACCCCGTTTTCTACCTGATCGACGGATTGCGATATGGCATGATCGGAGTGTCGGACAGCAACCCGATGTTGGGGATGGCCGTCTGTTTGCTGTCCACCCTGCTGATCTGCGCCGTCATCTGGCAAATGCTGCGGACCGGTTACCGACTGAAGGCCTAGGCAGCTTCGGACAACGAACCGGGCTGTAGAGGCACGCGTGGGCGTCCCAGCCGCGGATGCAGTCGCGCGGCCACGGACCAGGCGCCCAGCAGTGCAAACCCACCTGCTGCAAAAACACCAGCCACCGGTGTCGCCAGCAACACCAAGGCGGCAACGCCCGGTGTCAGAATTCCCGAAACGTCGCGATAGCTGGAATAGATTGCGGACATCTCTGTCCGCTCGGACGGCTTCACCGCCATCAGGAATGGCAGACCGGCACAAATGTCCAGCACGATCAACCAGATTGACCCCATGACCAGTGCGACGACCGATGCCACCGGCCAGCCCGAGAGAATTGCAGCCAACAGAAAACATGTGGCGCAGGCGGCAAAGCTCGTTCGTACGGCGCTGCGCAGAGACCGGTTCTGGACCCAGCGCAGAATCAGGGGGGCAGCAAACAGCATGGCGTTCGTGGCTGATAAAAGCGTGCCGCCCAATTGCTCACCCAACCCGTTTTCGATGGCGAAAATCGGAAGGTAGACCACATAGATCCACCAGCCACAGGACCGGATCATGGCAAACAGATACCCGGCCACCAGCCGTGGTTGGGCAAAGAACCGTGGTAGAAAAGACAGCGGATTTTTCGTTGCTCTCCTGGCCTTGGTAATCAGTTTGCCGTTCCCCAGGCGCATGGCCCAGAACATGATCAGCATACCAATGGCGGCGGCCGCGCTAATGACGAAAGGGGCCGGGGCCCATACTTCCATCAACATTACACCTGCCATCGGCCCCGCTGTCCAACCCAGCGCGCTGTAGAACATCCGGCTTGTTTCGCAGCGGCCGAGCTCGATCTTGCTGATGTAGTCCAAAACGTAGGCGTTGAAGCAGATGAAAGTAACCACTGCGGCCACGGTGTTCAGCGCAAGCGCCCCGATCACGGCTTCGGGGCTGCCGTCGATGGCCAGCAGAGCGCCGGTGATGAACATAACGCAGCCGGCTGTGTAGGCCCATCGCCGCGGGACATAACGGATCAGGAACGGCACCATCAGTCCGGCCAATAACGAAACGAGGCCGACTAGAAAGTAAACGAGCGAGACGGACCCGGCGTCGCCCATGGCCCGGTACATCACCAAGGGGAATACGGAAATCAGGATGCCGCGAACCACGGCCTCGAACCCGGCAAGTATGCCGAACTTGCGAACGGAGGGCGCGGGCGCATGACGGACCCATTCCGGGATTCGGCGTTCGTGCATCGGGCAATCTCTCTAACCAACCGCATTCAGGGTGCGTCATGCGGTGTCGGTTTCATGAGAGTTTGCGACATCGGGGTCGCCTGCGGACAAGGCCGTAGAAAAAAAATTCTAGCGGCGTCTGGCTCGGGCCTCGCGCCAGACAAGGATCAGCGCTCCGGTCAGAATGCCCCCTGAACCCAGCAAACTGACCCAATCCGGAACGACCCGGAACACCGCAAAGTCATAAAGCGCGGCGAATATCAGCGTTGCATAGCTGATCGGCGCTACGAACGAGGCATCTGCGCGGGCCATTCCATTGACGAAGCAGGCCTGCGCGCAAGCCATCAGAAAACCAATGCCGGCCAAAGCCGCCCACTGAGCGGGCGATGGTGGTTGCCAGACGGTTGCGACCGCGATGCTGGCAATCGTCAAGCCCATGGCATTGTTGATGAGCAGGATCTGGATTGGGCTCTCGCGGCCAGACAGCTTTTTGATGAAGATCAATTCCATCCCGATCACTGCCGCCGCCGCCAAGGCCAGCAGGGCCGCGGGTTGAAAGCTGTCGGGGGTCGGGCGCAGCAGGATGATCGCCCCCGTCAAAGCCACCGCCGCCGCCAGCCAGCGCCAAGGCCCAACGGTCTCTTTCAGCAGAGGAATGGCCAGAACCATCGCGAAAACAGGGTTCAGAAACGATATCGCCGTGGCTTCGGCTATGGGGATATAGGCGACCGACGCGAACATCAGAGTAATGCCAGTCCATCCGAAACTGGTGCGCCCGATATGCAGACCCCAATGCGGACGCCGTAGTTGGGGACGCAGGACGCCAACTGCCACCACGATGACCACAAATGCGAACAGGAACCGGCCATGGCTGATCTGCATCGGGTGCAGGGGCGGGCCCAGTGTCTCGGTGCCCAGAGCTTTGGCCAGCAATGTCGTGCCCGCGATGAAAGCGCTGGCGCAGAAGATAAGTAAGGCTGCCAGGGCAGGGTTGTGGGCTTGTGGTGAGAACATGGGCCATCGGTGCGCCAGCGTAGGAGAAATGACAAGCCCGAATTGCAAGGCGCCCGACCCGCGCCAGCAAAAAATCCATGGGCGGTTGCATTTTGCCTTTCCACACTGGGCTGACCCCGCTATACGGGCGCCCATGATCAAACTCGTGCATATCCTGCCGCTCCGACGTCGACGCATCATTGCGTAACCGGCCCGTTTGATCCTGCGCGCACGAACCAAATCCGCGCATCTCTCACCAAATCTGTTGACGAACCCGGTCTCAGTGTTTCAGTCACTGGGTTCAAGTTTTCCAAAAAGGATGATCCGATGATCCCGTCCGTTCTGCCGACCTACAATCGTGCTCCGCTGACCTTCGTGAAGGGCGAAGGCGCCTGGCTGACCGAGGCGGACGGCCGACGTTTCCTTGACCTGGGCGCGGGGATCGCGGTGAATGCGCTGGGCCATGCACACCCGGCACTGGTCGGCGCCTTGACCGAACAGGCGCACGCGCTGTGGCACGTGTCGAACCTGTACCATATTCCGCAGCAGCAGGCGCTGGCCGACAAACTGGTGGATCTGACCTTTGCCGACACGGTGTTCTTCACCAATTCGGGCACCGAGTCCTGCGAATTGGCGGTCAAGATGGCCCGCAAGTACTTCTACGATCAGGGCCAGCCGGACAAGGTCGAGATCATCACGTTCGAGGGGTCTTTCCACGGGCGCTCTTCGGCGGGCATCGCCGCCGCCGGGTCCGAGAAGATGACCAAGGGGTTCGGCCCGCTGCTGCCCGGGTTCGTGCATGTTGCCTTCGGCGATCTGGACGGCGTGACCAACGCGATCAGTGACAAGACCGCCGCGATCATGATCGAGCCGATCCAGGGCGAGGGCGGCATCCGCCCCGTCCCCGATGTCGAGCTCAAGGCCCTGCGCCAGATCTGCGACGACAACGGGCTGCTGCTGATCCTTGACGAGGTGCAGTGCGGCGTCGGCCGGACCGGGAAACTCTTTGCCCATGAATGGGCGGGCATCACGCCTGACATCATGATGGTGGCAAAGGGTATCGGTGGGGGCTTTCCGCTGGGTGCGGTGCTGGCCACCGAAGCGGCCGCCAGCGGCATGACCGCGGGCACCCATGGGTCGACCTATGGTGGCAACCCGCTGGGCTGCGCGGTGGGCTGCGCAGTTCTGGACCATGTGGCGACCCCGGCCTTCCTGGACGGCGTCAACCGCAAGGCGGGTCTGCTGCGCCAAAAGCTCGAGGGCCTTGTCGCTGATCACCCCGACGTGTTCGAAGAGGTCCGCGGATCCGGCCTGATGCTGGGCTTGAAATGCAGGGCGCCCAACGCTGACGTGGTCGCGGCCGGTTATGATAACGAAGTCATCACCGTGCCCGCGGCCGACAACGTGATCCGCCTGCTGCCGCCGCTGACCCTGACCGAGGATGACGTTGCCCAGGCCCAGATCCGCCTCGAGAAAGCCGCCCGGCAGGTTCAAGGCTAACTCGCCTCGGCCTGACGCCCCCTATTCCCGAATGCGCCGGGGGCGACGCGCCCCGGCAACCGACAGTGAAAAAGCGAACCGACATGAACCATTTCCTTGATATCCACAAAACCGACGCCGCCGCGCTGCGGTCGATGATCGACCAGGCCGGCGCGATGAAGAAGGCCCGGTTGGGCCGTCCCAAGGCCGCGCCCGACGACGAACAGCCGCTAGCCGGCCGCATGGTGGCGCTGATCTTCGAAAAACCTTCGACCCGGACCCGCGTTTCTTTCGATGTGGGCGTACGCCAGATGGGCGGTCAGACCATGGTGCTGTCGGGCAAGGACATGCAACTGGGCCATGGCGAGACCATCGCCGACACCGCCCGCGTGCTGTCGCGCTATGTCGACATGATCATGATCCGCACATTCGACGAAACCATCCTGACCGAGATGGCCGAATACTCGGACGTGCCCGTGATCAACGGCCTGACCGACCGCACCCATCCCTGCCAGATCATGGCCGACGTGCTGACCTATGAGGAACACCGCGGCCCGATCGCCGGGAAAAAGGTGGTTTGGACGGGTGATGGCAACAATGTCTGCGCCTCGTTCCTGCACGCGGCGGGCCAGTTCGGGTTTGACCTGACCTTTACTGGCCCGGCCCAGTTCGACCCCGAGGAAGAGTTCATGGGCTTCGCCCGCCAGAAGGGCTCGAAGATCGTGATCGAGCGCGATCCGTACAAGGCCGTCGAAGGCGCCGATCTGGTTGTGGCCGACACTTGGGTTTCAATGCACGATTCCCAATCCGCGAAGGAACGTCGGCATAACCTGTTGCGGCCCTATCAGGTCAACGCCGAGCTGATGGCCCATGCCAAGCCCGACGCCCTGTTCATGCACTGCCTGCCCGCCCACCGCGAAGAGGAAGCGACCTCGGAGGTGATGGACGGGCCGAACTCGGTGATCTTTGACGAGGCCGAAAACCGCCTGCACGCGCAGAAGGCTGTGATGCGCTGGTGTTTGGGCGTCTGAAGCTCCCTCAGACATTCAATGGGAGCCGCTGGTTCTCTTTCAATCCCGGAGGCTCCCATGCCGCACGTCGTCTTGGAATTTTCAACTGGGCTTGAGCGATCGCATGATTTTCAAGCCATATGCGAAGAACTCTATACGGTCCTCGCCACGCATCAGGAGTTTGACGCACCAACGCTGAAAATTCGCGCGATACCGATCCCGTATTCCTTCATCGGGACTGAGCCGCAGACCTTCATCCATGCCTCACTGTTGCTGATGCAGGGACGGGATGAACGGACGCGAGCCGAGCTGAACGCGATCATTCTGGATGTTCTGACCGCCGCTGCGCCAACGGTCGGCAGCATCACGGTGCGGGATGTAGAGATGAACCGCGCCACCTATGCCAAGCGCCTGGCGACCTGACGTGCGCTCGTCGCCTAACCTCGCGGTTTAACGTCCCAGACCTGCAGTCTGATCAACGCCCCGAAGCAGGCGAACAATACAAGTCCGCACAATGTGGCCTTGGTGACGGTTTCCATTGCGCCCTCGATCAGCAGGGCATGAACGACGGTGCCCAGGATGGTCACAAGCGCAAGACTGGCATGGGCCAACCGCCAAAGGCGGAACCGCCATCCCAGCCGGCTGCGCAGCGCGGCCAGCGCCGCGGCAGCGAACGCTGCCCACATGGCCGCCACGCCCCAGGCCGAGAACGGGGTGGGGGACCGGAACAGAAGGGCATCCACCACGTCCGGGGGGCTGGTGATCCACAGTCCGCCCACATGCAGGGCAATCATGGCGATCAGGGTGATCCCGACCCAGCGGTGCACCATTCGGCCGTTCATCGCGGTCAGCCCCGGCAGCATGCGCGCGGCCAGCAGCGGCTGTACCAGCAGCAATCCCAACCCGATGACTCCGGCAAAGCCCGCAGCGATGTAGATCGGGCTGCGCCAGGCCAGATACGGGCTGAACCCCGCCACCACCACGGGCACCGCAACGGCCGCGATCAACGCCAGCCAGACCGCAAGGACGCCCGAGTGCGGCACGTGGTTCAGACCGGTTGCAGAACGAAATGCGCGGCGAGAGTCTTGTCGCGCGCACTGGACATGATCGGGCGCAGGAAGACGGTCTCGAATTCGCCGCTGTCATAGGCCAGATGTCCATGCGGCTGACCAAAGGCCGGCACGATCTGCGGCATCTCCAGCCGGAATTCTCCGTTCGCATCGGTCAGGGTGGCACCGTGGCTCTGAGGGTCGCGCTCGTGGCCTTCTGTGGTATGCGCCCAGATCTGGATGCGCTGACCGGGCAGGGGCGCGCCGTCGCCGGCCCGCCGTACTGTGCCGGTCATCCAGAAACCGCCGCCGCCGATCCGGTCGACGATTGGCGCGCCCGGGCGGTAGTTGTTCGATCCGCCCCGCATCGACGGTGTCGGCGCCAACCCACTGGCCCGCGCAGGCAGGATCAGCCCGCTGCCGGCCGTGGCAACCAACGCCGTGCCGGCCACTAGCATGGTTCTTCGGTTCAGTGAATCTCCGGGCATCGAAACCTCTCCTGTGCTGACCCGGCAGCTGTTCCAACCGCCACAGTGGAAGAATAGCACGATCACGACTCATTCCGAGCGTTCCGGGCAAAATCCGGCCGACCTGCAGACAAAAGCGCGTGGAATGGACCGAGACGGCAATAACCTTTGACGCCTGCGCCATTCGGGTGCGATCCTTTTCCTTGCGTCACCAAGGGGGAAGCCGATGACAGATGCCAACCTGCTGACCAAGGATGAAATCACCGCCTTCCGCCGCGATGGCGCGGTGGTGCTGCGCCAGAAATTCAGCGCGGACTGGCTGGAGTTGCTGCGCGCGGGCATCGACGCCGATCTGCAGACCCCGACCGAGAACTTCACCCGCCACACCAAGGACCCGGACGCGCCCGCCTATCTCGAGGATTACTGGGCCTGGAGCAAGATCCCCCAGTTCGAGGAATTCGTCCGCAACTCGCCCTGTGCGTCAATCGCGTCCGAGTTGCTGGGCGCCGTGCCGATCAATCTGGTGATGGACAACTGGTTCCTGCGCGAGGCCGGATCGACCTCGCGCCCGCCATTCCATCAGGACCTGTCCTATTTCGATTTCGAAGGCTCGATGTGCGTGCTGTGGCTGCCGCTTGAACCGGTCAGCAAGGACAACGGGATCGCCTTCGTGCGCGGCTCGCACCTGTGGGACAAGCTGTTCATGCGGGTGCGTTTCGCCGACGGGCACCCCAGCTATGAACCCACGCAGGTTGCAGGCCGCACCTATCACCCGCCACCGGACGTGAATGCCGATCCCGGCGCTTATGACCTGCTGCAATGGGACCTGGATCTGGGCGATTGCATCTATTTCGACATGCGCACGCTGCACGGGGGGCTGTCCTCGGTCACGCCCACGGAAACCGTGCGCCGCTTCACCCTGCGCATGACCGGGCCGGACGGGGTGATCCGGTATCGCGGCGATTGGGCCAAGGAGGAGCGGGCGCAGTTTGAGGCCGCCGGCTATGCCGAGGGCGACCGGATCGCCGGCCCGTTTTTTCCGCAACTCTGGCCCCGCGCACAGGACTGATCCGGGGCGCAGCTTGTCTGTGCGTAGATGCACTTTGTCCGCTGGTATTTTGCGCTAGATTGGCAAGGGTGAACATCCTGCCGCACCGGATTGGAGACCGACATGAGCTGGAACCCCACCCACAGCCCCGAATGCGTCAGCGAAGGTTCGGCGCTGGAGACCCTGATCATCCCGCGCGTCCGCGATCTGGGCGGGTTCGAGGTGCGCCGCGCGCTGCCCTCGGTCAAGCGTCAGTTGGTGGGGCCCTTTATCTTCTTCGATCAGATGGGACCGGCCGAGTTCATCACCGATGGCGGCATCGACGTACGCCCGCATCCGCATATCGGGCTGGGCACGGTCACCTACCTGTACCAGGGCGAGTTTGAACATCGCGACAGCCTTGGCACCCATCAGATGATCTATCCCGGCGAGGTCAACTGGATGGTCGCGGGCCGCGGCGTCACCCATTCCGAACGCACCAGCGCCGAAACCCGCGCCAAGCGGCACAGCCTGTTCGGCATCCAGACCTGGATCGCGCTGCCCGAAGCGCACGAAGACATGGCCCCCGATTTCGAACATCACAAGCAGGGCGCGTTGCCGCATATCCAGGATGCCGGTGTCAGCGCCCGGCTGATCCTCGGCTCGGCCTATGGGGAAACCAGCCCGGTCACGATGCTGTCTGAAATCTTCTATCTGGACGTGCAACTGGATCCCGGCGCCGCTTTTCCGCTGCCCGACGATCACGAGGATCGCGGCGTCTACGTCACCCAGGGCTCGGTCGAGATCGCGGGTGACCGGTTCGAGGAAGGCCGCATGATGGTCTTCCGCCCGAGTGACCGCCTGTCGGTGACCGCCGGGCCGGCGGGGGCGCGGCTGATGCTGCTGGGCGGGGCCACCATGAATGAGGATCGGTATATCTGGTGGAACTTCGTCTCCTCTTCGAAGGACAAGATCGAAACCGCGATCCGCGAATGGAAATCCGCCGATTGGGCCAACGGCGCCTTCCACCTGCCGCCGGGGGACGAGGACGAGTTCATTCCGATCACCCCGGAGCTGGAACGCACCAAGCCCCGGCGCGCGCGCTGAACGCGACGTCAGCGCCCGCACGGCTTGCCCACCCGCGCGATCCCGGCGATCCTTGGCCGCAAACGGGAAGGGGACGGCATGAAACTGGTGATCGCGGGCGCGGGCAGCATCGGATGCTATTGCGGGGGGTTACTGGCCGATGCCGGTCAGGAGGTCACGCTGCTGGGCCGGGCACGGGTGCTGGACCCGATCCGGCAGAACGGGCTGACCGTCACCGACTATTCCGGCATGCGCAAAACGATCCCCGCCGACCGTCTGACCCTGACCGAAGACCCTGCCTGCCTGTCCGACGCCGATTTGGTTCTGGTCACGGTGAAAACCGGCGCCACCGCCGAGATGGGCCGCCTGATCGCCGCGTACGCCCCGGCCGAGACCCCGGTCATTTCGTGGCAGAACGGGATCGAGAACGCGCGCACCCTACGCACCGCGCTGCCCGGGCGGGACGTGCGCGCCGGGATGGTGCCGTTCAACGTGGTGCCTGCCGGTCCGGCCACCTGGCATCGCGCGACATCCGGCGACATCGTGATCCAGTCCGGCCCCGGCGCGCTGGCCCGCCGCCTGTCCTCGCCCGATCTGCCCGTCACCGAAACCGACGGGATCGAGGCGGCGCAATGGGGCAAGCTGGTCATCAACCTCAACAATGCACTGAACGCGCTGTCGGGCCTGACCCTGCGCGACCAGCTTTTGAACCGCGACTGGCGCCGTCTGATGGCCGATCAGATGGCCGAGGCGCTGGCGGTTCTGGCCGCCTCCGGGCGCCCCGTGGCCTCGACCACGCCGCTGCCGGCCTCGATGACGCCGCATATCCTGCGCCTGCCCACGCCGCTGTTTTCGCGCATCGCGGCGCGGATGCTGACGATCGACCCCGCCGCGCGCACCTCGATGGCCTATGATCTGGATGCCGGCCGCCCGACCGAAATCGACAGCCTGCAGGGCGAGATCATCCGCCTGGGCCGCGAAACCGGCACACCGACCCCGATCTGCGACCGGGTGGCAGCGCTGATCACGCAGGGCGAGACGGGTCCGCTGACTCCCGATCGGATTCGTTCCGGGCTGCGCGCTGCCGGTGGTTAGATCCGCAACAGCAGCTTTTTCAGCTCTGGTTCATGGACGCGTTCAGACGCCTCTTGCGGCGAGACCCACTCGCGGGTGCGTTCGTGCATTTCGGGAAATTCATCGGCCAGATCGGTGACCCGCAGCCGGTAGACCGTGGTGCAAACCGGATCGATCGCGCCGCTTTTTCGGACCTTGCCGTAGCAATAGCTGCCGACCGGCTCTGGATCGACCTCGGCGTTGCGCACGCCGGCCTCTTCCCAGGCCTCCTGCGCTGCGGCTTCGGCCCCGTTCAGCCCGTCAATCGGCCAGCCCTTGGGGATGATCCACCGCCCGGTGTCCCGGCTGGTGACCAGCAGCACCTGCCTATCGGGGCCATCGCCACGGGTGCACAGCGCCGCGAACTGCACGTGGCGCGGACGCTGAAACAGGGGTTTCAGGACCCCCTCCCAGAATTTGTGCAGCCATGTCATTGCGGGTGCCTGCCGTTTTTTTGTTGTTCTGCCTTCCAGACGGCGAGAGATATCAATCTGACAGACGGTATTCAAGCACCCCTGCGTTTGGCCCGCAGGGTCGGGTCGGCCTGGGTCGGGTCCTCGGGCCAGGGGTGCTTGGGGTATTGCGCGCGCATGTCCTTGCGCACATCGGCATAGGACCCGGCCCAGAACCCCGGCAAGTCGCGGGTGATCTGGATCGGGCGTTGCGCAGGGGACAGCAGGGTGATCTTCAGCGGCTCGCCGCCCACAATAGGGTGCTGGGTGACCCCGAACATCTCCTGCAGGCGAACCGCGATCTCGGGCACCGCCTTGCCATAGTCGATCGGAACCTTGCGCCCCAGCGGCGTGACGAAGGCCGGGGGCGCGCGGCGGTCCAGTTCCTGCGTCTGGTCCCAACTCAGCCGCGCCTGAAGAGCGGGCAGCAGGTCGAACCGCTTCCAATCCTCGGCACTGCGCACGCCGGTCAGCATCGACAGCAGCCAGTCCTTAAGCGTGTCCATCAGCCCGTTTTCCGAAAAGTCCGGCAGGTCGACGCCCGCCGCCCGCACCAGCTCGACCCGCGCGGCCAATCGCGCGGCCTTGCCCTCCAGCCGCAGGCCCAGATCGCGCACGCCGTCCAGCATCGCGCGGGCCACGGACTCGTCGGGCACGTCCTTCCAGATGCGGTCATCCAGCACCAGCGCCCCGAACCGTTCCTGCCGCCGGGCCACCACTCGACGGTCCCGTTTCGACCAGGCGCAGGTCTCGACCCATTCGATCTGGTCGGCGAACAGTGCGCGGATCTCGGCCTCGGTGATCTGCGCGGCTAGGCGCAGCCGGGCCTCGCGCGGGTTGCCGTCCGTGTCGATGGCCACCAGACACGGGGCCGCGGCCAGCGGGTCGCCGGGGTCCATCACCACACCCTTGCCGCCCGACAGCACATAGCGCGGCGCGTCGCCCTTGCGCCGCTGGCCGACCCGGTCGGGATAGGCCAGCGCGGCCATCGCCGCCGGGCTCAGCGGGTCGCCTTCGGTCTTGATCTGGCCGCGCAGCCGTTTCGCCTCGGACCGGATCCGGTCCAGAACGCCGGGATTGGCGGGCCAGACCCGGTTGCGCTGATAAGTGCGCGGATCGCGCAGCGCCTCGAGCCGCAGCGACAGGTCCACCGGTGCGCCCTTCAACGGGTCGCGCTCGGCCATCAGGGCGGCAAGCGGAGCGGCCTGCGCGCCGGCCGTGACCAGCATGTGCCCCAGCCGCGGATGCAGCGGCAGACCAGCCAGTGCGCGGCCATGTTCGGTGATCCGGCCCTTGCCGTCCAGCGCGCCCAGCATCCGCAGCAGCGCGCGCGCCTCGGCCAGCGCCCCCTCGGGCGGGGGTGTCAGAAAGGCCAGATCCTGCGGCTCGGCCCCCCACAGGGCCAGTTCCAGCGCAAGGCCTGTCAGGTCGGCGGCTTCGATCTCGGCGGGTGGAAAGGCGGGCAGGGCGCCTTCCTCACCCTTCGACCACAGGCGATAGCACAGCCCTTCGGCCACGCGGCCCGCGCGGCCCGCGCGTTGGGTCGCCTCGGCGCGGGTGACGCGCTCGGTCACTAGGCGCGACATGCCCGAGCCCGGATCGAACCGCGCGCGGCGGGCCTGACCCATGTCCACCACCACCCGGATGTCCGGAATGGTCAGCGAGGTCTCGGCGATCGAGGTGGCTAGCACCACCTTGCGTCCGGTCTCGACCGGCGCAAGGGCGGCGCGCTGGGCGGCAAAGGGCAGGGCGCCGAACAACGGCCGGATCGTACAATCGCCGGGCAGCCGCCCGGCCAGCGCGGCCTCGGCCCGGCGGATTTCGCCCTCGCCCGGCAGAAACACCAGAATACCGCCGCCGGTGGCGCGGGTCTCGCGCTCGGCCTGCACCACCAGATCGACCAACGCATCCAGCCGCCGCGTCTGGAGGCCAAGCGGGCGGTCCAGCCAGCGGGTCTGAACCGGAAAACTGCGCCCCTCGGATGTCACCAGCGGCGCGTCCATCAACCGCGCCACCGGATCGGCATCCAGCGTGGCCGACATCGCCAGCAGGATCAGGTCGTCGCGCAGCGCACCGGCGACCTCGAGGCACAGGGCCAGCCCCAGATCGGCGTTCAAAGATCGTTCGTGGAATTCGTCGAAGATCACCGCCCCAACACCGGGCAGATCGGGCTCGGACTGCAGCATCCGGGTCAGGATGCCTTCGGTCACCACCTCGATCCGGGTGGCATTCGACACTTTCGTCTCGCCCCGCACGCGATAGCCGACGGTCTGGCCCGCGCGTTCGCCCAGTGTCTCGGCCATGCGTTCGGCAGCGGCGCGGGCGGCCAGCCGCCGCGGTTCCAGCATCACGATCCGCCCGTCGCACAGGCCGGCGTCGCGCATCGCCAGAGGCACGCGCGTGGTCTTGCCGGCGCCGGGCGGGGCCTGCAGCACCGCGCGGCCGCGTGTGCGCAGCGCGGCGATCAGGTCGGGCAGGGCATCGTCGATCGGTAGACGGGTCATGCCGCCTTATCGCCAAAGCCCCGGCCAAGGTCCAGAACGCCTGCGTCAAATCCCGTGCCCGGCGGTACTGGACAAACCCGGCCCATCCCCGTCATCTAGGGCAGATTTCGACGAAGGACCGCGCCCATGACTACAGCCGAGCTTGCCGACAGGATCCTCAAGGGCGACCGCCGGGCGCTGGCCCGCGCGATCACCCTTGTCGAAAGCACCCGCGCCGATCACCGCGCCCAGACGGCGCAGCTGCTCGAGGCGCTGTCGGGTGCCGGGCGGCAGGCGCTGCGCATCGGGTTGTCGGGAACGCCGGGGGTGGGCAAATCCACCTTCATTGAAAGCTTCGGCATGATGCTGATCGGGCAGGGGCTGCGGGTGGCGGTTCTGGCGGTCGATCCCAGCTCGGCCCGGTCGGGCGGCTCGATCCTGGGCGACAAGACCCGGATGGAACGCCTCAGCCGCGAGCCGAACGCCTTCATCCGCCCCTCACCCAGCCAGAGCCATCTGGGCGGCGTCGCCCGCCGCACGCGCGAGGCCATCGCCCTGTGCGAGGCGGCCGGGTTCGACGTGGTGCTGATCGAAACGGTGGGCGTGGGCCAGTCGGAGACCGTGGTGTCGGAAATGTCCGACCTTTTCCTGCTGCTGCTGGCCCCGGCCGGCGGGGATGAATTGCAGGGCGTCAAGCGCGGCATCATGGAGATGGCCGACATGATCCTTGTGAACAAGGCCGACGGCGACCTGAAAGCGACGGCCACCCGCACCTGCGCCGACTATGCCGGGGCGCTGCGCCTGCTGCGCAAACGCCCGCAGGACCCCGAGGGCTTTCCCAAGGCGATGACCGTTTCAGCGGTCGAGGAGCACGGCCTGGACCAGGTCTGGGCCGAGATGCAGGCCCTAGCCGATTGGCGCAAACAGAACGGCCATTGGGACGCCAACCGCGCCGAACAGGCCCGCTACTGGTTCGACCAGGAAGTGCGTCACGCGCTGCTCGCCAAGCTGGAGACCCCGCTGGCCCGGTCCGAGATGGACCGGCTGGGCGCCGAGGTCGGTTCTGGGCGACTCAGCCCATCGGTGGCGGCCGAGCGGATTCTGGCGACTCTTGCATCCGGGTAACACCATTGCCCGCGCGGACAGGAAAACTTGGCGCAACGCCCAAGAGTTCTGTAGCCTGAGTGCAGGTGAAATCCTTGGTTGTGGCGCCCAGCACATAGAAAAACCGGGGCGCAGCTGGCTGGCCGTGACCAAGCGGAGAAACAGGACCCGCCTCTCATGCCCGATATCTTTGGGACAAACGGCGACGACGATATCGAAGTCACCAATGACAACGGTACGCTGAACGGCACCCCTCGGGGTACGCCGATTGATGATATCCGCGCGCGCGGCGGCAATGACATCATCACTGTCACCAACAGTACCATCTCTGGCAGTGTCCGTGGAAATGCCGGGATCGATACGATCACGGTGATCGGCAGCACGATCAGCGGTCAGGTAAGGGCCGGATCAGACGACGACACGGTCACGCTGCAAGGCTCGGTCATTGGCAATATCCGTTTGGGCGGTGGGAATGATGTTCTGAACTTCCGCAGCACCAGCGTGTCCGGCGACGTGCGCGGTGGCAGTGGTACCGACACGCTGAACCTGCCCGCAGGAACTGTGGTTAATGACAGCTCGTTCGGGACATTTACCGTGTCTGCTGGCACCAGCTATTCGTTGACCAGCGGCAGTTTCACTCTGCCGTCGGGCATCACAGTCACCTATTCCGCATTTGAAAACGGATCCGGCGTTCCCTGCTTTACCGCTGGCACGAGCATTCTGACTGACCGCGGCCCGGTACAGGTGCAAGACCTGCGCACCGGTGACCTGATCTGTACGGCCGAGAGCGGCAACCAATCCATCCGCTGGATCGGTCGGCGCAGGTTTGATGCGATTGATCTGAGGGCCAATCCGAAACTGCGCCCCGTTCGTATTTGCGCCGGGGCTTTGGGGGCAGGGCTGCCCACGCGGGACCTGATGGTTTCCCGCCAGCACCGCATGATGGTCGGTTCTCGCATCGCGCAACGCATGTTCGGTCAGTATCAAGTTCTGATTCCCGCAATCAAGCTGACGGCGCTGCCGGGGATCTTCGTAGATTCTACGGTCGACAGCATCGAGTACTTCCATCTGCTGTTCGACCGGCACGAGATCCTGTTTGCCGAATCCGCGCCGACCGAAAGCCTGTATACCGGCCCTGAGGCGCTGAAATCTCTGGGACCCGCGGCAAGGACTGAAATCCTTGCGATTTTTCCGGAACTGGCTGATGAGAACCACGAATCCGAACCCGCTAGGTTGATCCCGATAAGCCAACAACAGACCCGTCTGATTGCTCGTCACCTCAAAAATCACAGGCCTTTGCTTGTTGATGCCTGAGCCGTTTCAGGGCCATTTATTGGCAAGGAAAGATTTCGCAGCTGCTGTCTTGACCCTTCCGGCGATTCCCACTAAACGCATCCAACCAGTTTTCGGGCGCGACTTCGGGTTGTGCCCCTTGTGATTTGGCTGCGGATTGATGCCCGGCCTCCAGAAACAAAGGAAGAAACCATGTCGCGCCGTTGCGAACTGACCGGAAAAGGCCCGATGACTGGCAACAATGTCAGCCACGCCAAAAACAGAACTCGTCGTCGTTTTCTGCCCAACCTGAACGACGTGACCCTGCAGTCGGAAACCCTGGGTCGTGGCGTCAAGCTGCGCATCTCGGCTGCCGCGCTGCGCTCGGTCGATCACCGTGGTGGTCTGGACGCGTTCCTGGCAAAAGCCAAGGACGAAGAGCTGTCCGCCAACGCGCTGAAAGTGAAAAAGGAAATCGCCAAGGCGCAAGCCTCGGCCTGATTTTCCCAAAGACTGTTTCGTGGCCCCTGTACCCGTTGGTGCAGGGGCTTTTCGTTTGTCTTTGGATCCTCAACCAGTCTCAAGCCTGTATTTCAGGAACTGCGCGCCGGAATAGGTTTCCGGACCGACATAATGCGCGCCGATACGCCGTAGCGCAGAGAGATTGCGGCGGGACGGTGGAAGCAGAAAAGTGACATAGGGAATGCGTTCATCGGCTCGGGCGAATGCGATGGCCTTGCGGGTGATGCGCGTGCCCAGACCGAAGGCATCCGCCGTCAGGACCAGGCCGAAATCCCATTCCCTGCCTTCACGCTGGAAGCCGCCCCAGCCGACATAGCAACCGCCGGACGTTATCGCCCAGTGCCCAAGCCCGTCGCGTTCCCAGCAGGCCTCTTTTGCGTCAATGAAGGCCCGCGCCATCGCGATGTCCCAGGGCCCCGTCAGTAAAGGCAGATGCCGAGCGACGCGGGGATCAGACATGTGCCGTGCGATTTCAGCCGGCTCAATCTGCGGCAGCCTGAGGAACTGGATTTCTGTGTGCGCTTTGCGTGGCATGACCTCGATCTACGCCTGAATTTCCGCCCAAACCAGACCGTCCCGATCACTTTGCCGTTGGACTGGTGTCGCACGTAGTGTCGGTGCGGAAGGCAGAAGGACGCGACTACGTGACATTGTTCACATACAGGGTTTTGAATCTGTTTTATGTATGCGGTTATTCTACGGCGGAGTGTGGTAATGTCTGCGAATACTTCAATTATTATTTCCTTCCTTTCGACTCTTCTGGTTGGCTCATTTTCCAGCTGTGCGCGGATGCAGCGGCGGGTGAACCGGCTGCATACCGGTCTCAACACCGGTCCGGATGATCGCGGAATTCTTTGAAGGTCTCGATCAAGACAAATTCAGGGGCCGGCCAGTCAGGCCGGCCCTTTTTCTTGGTTCGCGCCAAACTGTCTCAGCGTTCACGAAGGCACTTGAAGTCCGTTTCCGATCGGGCCTAAACGTCTGCCAAGATGACCCGATCCTATCGCCTCGTGTTGCCGTTGCTACTGTCGCTGATGCTGGTTCTGACAGGCCAGAGTTTTGCGGCGTCACGGGGATTGAATGCGGCGGTCGGTCAAATGGTGCTTTGCACCGGGAACGGTCCTGTGGTTGTCTATATGGACGAGCACGGCCAGCCCACCAAACCACCTCATTTCTGTCCCGACTATGCGCTCAACTTGCTGGGTGCGGTTCTGGATGCCCCGTCGCCTGCACCGAAAGGGCCCGAGCGGGCACAGTCTGACATTCCGCTGCATTCCGACAACCTTGTTGCGGCTCCGATCCCGCAGCGACCGGCGCGCGCGCCGCCGGCCCCTGTCTGAGACCCTTCGCAACACAATCAGACAGTTAAAAAGGAGAGGCGAGATGCCCTTCAAATCATTCCTGCCCGCTATTTTCGTCGCTGCAATCATGTCCACCGCCGCCCATGCGGAAAGTGTGATCTCGGTTGAGGATGCCTACGCCCGATCCTCGGGGGTCAATGCCAAGGCTGGTGCGGCCTTCATGATGATCCGCAATTCAGGCGACACCGATGATCAACTCGTCGCTGTCAAATCAGATATCGCTGCACGGGTCGAGCTGCATACGCACAAGATTGACGACAACGGCGTGGCCAAGATGATGGAAGTCGAGGAGGGTTTTGCGATCCCCGCCGGCGAGGCGCATATGCTGCAGCGGGGCGGGGACCATGTGATGTTCATGGGGCTCAAGCAGCCGTTTGAGCAGGGCGCAACCATACCCGTCACTTTGGTTTTTGAGCAGGCCGGTGAGGTCGTTGTCGAGATTCCCGTGGACCTGGAACGGAAAGACGGCCACGGGCATATGAAGCACTCGAACTGACAGCACGCCTGTCTTCGGGCCGCGATGCGGCCGTCATCCATGCGCCAGGCCGGGTCAAGCCCCGGCCTGTTCGCGTTTCAACTGCCGATCAGCGTTGTTCTTCACTTGTTGACCACGCGCATCGAAACCCGTTCTCCGGCCCGTTTGAAACGTGCGGCCATGAACAGCATGACGCCGGCAAAGGCCAAGGCGGAGACCGCGATTGCCCAGCCCAGTGCGACGACGCCGCTTCCGGGCCAGAAGATCAGCACCAGCCCGATGATAAGGGCCACGATGCCCGAGTTCCGAACGGTCGCGCGTTCGGGGTCCAGCTGATGCATCTGGCCCAGCGAAATCAGCGAGCCGATCCCGATGATCAGCGCCCAAGCGCCCAGCAGGAAGAACGTCAGACGAGCTGTGCCTTCCGGCCAGATCAAAAGGACCAGCCCAATCAAGACCGCCCCGATACCCGCGCCTCCGATCAGTCCGCGCCGACCGAAGCCAAGCAAGGTCAGACCGCCATCGAGGATCAGCAGCACCCCTACCAGCTGCAGCAGCAGTGCGATGCTGCCGGTCGGCCAGAACAGCGCGGCAATACCAACGGCCCCCGCAAGCAATCCGCGCAGCAGGAACGTCCACCACAGATCCGCAAGGGTGTCGCCCAGCGCTTCGCGGCTGTCGATGCCTTCGTCGTCAACGATTTCGCCGCGGGGGGCTTCAGGCTCGGTCATCTGTTTCTCCTGGTTCAGATTCCTTCAGCTTAGCCCAGCAGAATGATCCGTGTCACCTGCGGCCCAGCAAGTCATCGACCCAGCGTGGCACGATCTGGGTGGCGGGGCCAAGCAGCGTCTGGTCGAAGCTGGATGCACCAACCGAGGGCTCGAGGTTCAATTCGACCGTCCGTGCGCCCGCAGCTATGGCTTCGTGCACGAAGGCCGCAGCCGGGTAGACTTGGCCAGAGGTTCCGATGGCGGCGAATATCCCGGCCTGTGCCAGATGGTCGTAAATCTGATCCATGTGGTAAGGCATTTCGCCGAACCACACGATGTCGGGTCGGGCGGTTGCCGCGCGGCAGGCGGGGCACGGTTCGCCCACGGACATTTCCGCTGGCGCAATCCAGCGATGCCCGCAAGAGGCGCACAGCGCGCCTGACAGGGTGCCGTGCATGTGGATAACCCCGGTCGCACCTCCGGCTTCGTGCAGGCTGTCCACGTTCTGCGTTACGATCACCACTTCTCCTGGCCAGTCGCGCTGTAGCCGGGCC
The DNA here is from genome assembly GCF_056536865.1 of Ruegeria sp. CI8. NCBI lineage: Bacteria > Pseudomonadati > Pseudomonadota > Alphaproteobacteria > Rhodobacterales > Roseobacteraceae > Ruegeria > Ruegeria sp. CI8. The sequence goes on along the minus strand of NZ_JBQFQL010000001.1, from coordinate 1,909,335 downwards.
AGTGCTGTGTGGGCTGCATTTGGGTCGGCACCACCCGCCTGCGTCCGGCGCGCGTTGTAGAAGTCATGAACAAGGGCAGGGTTTCGGGCAAAACCTTCGGGTGTCGCCACGTCTTCGATCCGGTGCTGTGCCCACAATCCGCCTTCATCGCGAAAGGTGCCCAATCCGCTTTCCGCCGAAATCCCGGCTCCGGTCAAAATCACGATCTTTTCCATTCGCCCTCCACACGCTAAACCCGAGCCATGTCACAGCGTATCCTGTTTGTCTGCCTCGGCAACATCTGCCGTTCCCCTGCTGCCGAAGGTGTTTTCCGTGTCAGGGCGCCTCATCATGCCTGTGACAGTGCCGGAACGTCCGACTGGCATGTCGGGGATCCACCCTATGCGCCGATGCAACACGCGGCTCGCAACCGAGGGGTGGAGCTGAGCGATCTGCGCGCGCGCCAGTTTGCGGTGTCTGATTTCGACAGGTTTGACCTGATCATCGGTATGGACAGCGAAAACATCGCCAAGATCGAGGCTTTGCGCCCGGCCGACAATCCTACACCCGTACGCTTGTTGACCGATTTTGCGCCCCACACCGGCGCCGATCATGTGCCCGACCCCTACTGTACCCGTGATTTCGACGGGGCGCTGGACCTCATCGAAGCCGCCGTGGATGGGTTGGTGGCATATCTGGACGGCTAGCCGCCGATCACCTTCAACTGACCGGACAACCAGGGCAGGCGGGAAAGGGCTGGTTCGATCATCTGGCTTTGCATCAAACGGCGCGTCATGCCCGCGACTTCGCGCGGAACCTGATCTGACCAGTCAGACCGCGTGAACAGGGAAATAGTGCGCGAGAACTCTCCGAACGGAGCCGGGTAGACATCCATGCCTTCGTGGAAGCGGGCTGCCCGCATGTATCCCAACGGCGTGGTGATTGCCCAGCCAAGGCCGCGCGCCACCATGGCCATCAGGGCCAAGTGCGACCCGATCTCGAACCGCTCTTCGAACTGCAGCTGTTGCCGCGCCAGGTGGCTTTCGATTTGCCTGCTGATCAACTGTTCCCTCGCATAGCGCAGAAAGGGCAGGGTCTGCAAAGCGGCCTCTACGCCCCCATTGGCCACACCGCCCTTCGGCGCGACCAGAATGAAAGGATCTTGTACCAAAGGGTACTCCACCACGCCTTCCAGCACCTCGCCGCTATGGGCCGAAACCGCCAGATGCAGACGTTGCGAAGCCAGCGCCTCGAAAATCTCAAGGCTGGGGAGGGTTATGAGTTTGAACTTGGAGCGTGTCAGGCTGTCGGCCAGCAACGTGGCAAGGCGCGGGGTCAGGTCATTGTCGAAATCGTCGATCAGGCCGATCGAAAGCGTGCTCAGATGACCCAGGTCCATGACAGACAGCTCGCTTTGGGCCATCTGCAACTCGGCCAGTACGGATTCGGCCCGCGCCAGAAAGCTGCGCCCGGCTTGGGTCAGGCGCATGGGTCTGCGCCCGTGATCCACCAGGTCCGTGCCCAGAGCATTCTCGAGATTGCGCAACTGCTGGCTGACCGATGGCTGGCTGAGTCCGGTAATCTCGGCAGCCTGCGCCACCGAACCGGTCCGCGCCAAGGCCTCGAACACCTCGAGACCGCGCAGGGTCAACCCTTTCGTCACCATAAGATTTCCCTTTCACTGCGCCATTACTGAGGCGCAGGGCGGGTCAGGTCAAGGATCGCGGTCAGCGTCAGCTGCAGATCGCCTGAGCCATGCGGCCAAAGTTCTGATACCGCTCCCACAGCGCGTCATCGCGAGCGGATTTCGACATCTTCAGCTCTTGGGCCTGATGCGGGTCGGTGAACCACTTGGCCACAGTTTTCTGGTCTTTGTTGGTCAAAGCCTGATCTGCCACCCGCTGGATGCACTTGCACCTGTCGCGTGTCGCAGCCGAACGGTCGGACGCCAAACATGCACGTTTGATCTGCGCCGCTTCGGTCATGGCCGGGGCCAAAGTGGTCAGCGACGTGGCGCATAGCGCGATAATGAGGAACTGTTTCATGCTCATGCCTCGTTTTGCCTGCCCGGAGGAGTCTTGTGTCCCTCTCGGCTTGCGGCGCAGTATCGTCCAAGTTTTCCTGCCGTTCAACAATTTGCTTTCAGAAACTCCGTACCTGAGTCGAAAGTGCCGCGGTTGGCACTAAGGTCGGCCGTGGCATGCCCTGCGAACCCCGTTTTGGACGGTGCAACACGGCCGAGTTCTGTCTACGTACGGTCGCCTGAATGCAGCTGAGGGCTTGGAACGACGCCAACCGCAGCGTCATGGCCTCATCGCGCTGAAATATGGGGCGTCCGCCGTGCTGTCTCACCTTGACCAGCGCCCGATTTCGAACCATATCCCGACGCTATGACAGACCTCGCTCATATCCGCAATTTCTCCATCGTCGCGCATATCGACCATGGCAAATCCACCCTTGCCGACCGGCTCATCCAAGAGACCGGAACGGTGCAGGATCGCGACATGAAGGAACAGCTGCTCGACAGCATGGATATCGAGCGCGAACGCGGCATCACCATCAAGGCCAACACGGTCCGCATCGACTATACCGCCGACAATGGCGAACAGTACGTGCTGAACCTGATCGACACTCCCGGCCACGTGGACTTTGCCTATGAAGTCTCGCGCTCCATGCGCGCGGTCGAAGGCTCGCTGCTGGTAGTGGACTCGACGCAAGGGGTCGAGGCGCAGACCCTGGCCAACGTCTATCAGGCCATCGACGCCGACCACGAGATCGTGCCGGTTCTGAACAAGATCGACCTGCCGGCCTCCGACTGTGACCGCGTGGCCGAACAGATCGAGGACGTGATCGGCATCGACGCCACCGACGCTATCCGCGTCTCGGCCAAGACGGGAGAGGGGATCCACGAAACGCTCGAGGCGATCGTGAACCATCTGCCCGCGCCCAAGGGCGAGCGCGACGCGCCGCTCAAAGCGATGCTGGTCGACAGCTGGTACGACGCCTATCTGGGCGTGATCGTTCTGGTCCGTATCATGGACGGCGTTCTGAAAAAGGGCATGCGGGTCAAGTTCATGTCGAACGGCACCCTGCACCATGTCGACCGCGTGGGCGTGTTCCGCCCCGAGATGCAGATGGTCGACCAGCTGGGTCCGGGTGAGATCGGCTTCCTCACCGCCTCGATCAAGCAGGTGCGCGACACCCGTGTGGGCGACACCATCACCAATGACCGCAACGGTGCCGAAACCGCTCTGCCGGGCTTCAAACCCGCGCAGCCGGTGGTGTTCTGCGGCCTCTTCCCGGTGGACAGCGCCGAGTTCGAAGACCTGCGCGACGCGATCGAGAAACTGGCCCTGAACGACGCCAGCTTCTCGTACGAGATGGAAACCTCGGCCGCGCTGGGCTTTGGCTTCCGCTGCGGCTTCCTCGGCCTGCTGCACCTCGAGGTCATCCGCGACCGCATCGAACGCGAGTACGATATCGAGCTCATCACCACCGCGCCGTCGGTGATCTATCACGTCTACATGAAAGACGGCGAGATGATCGAGCTGCACAACCCCGCCGACATGCCCGACATGTCCAAGGTCGACCACCTGGAAGAGCCGCGCATCAAGGCCACCATCCTGGTGCCGGATGAATACCTGGGCGACGTGCTGAAACTCTGTCAGGACCGCCGCGGCATCCAGCTGGACCTGACCTATGCGGGGCAGCGCGCGATGGTCGTCTATGACCTGCCGCTGAACGAGGTCGTCTTCGACTTCTACGACCGCCTGAAATCGGTAACCAAGGGCTATGCCAGCTTCGACTACCAGATGACCGGCTACCGCGAGGACAGCCTGGTCAAGATGTCGATCCTCGTGAATGACGAGCCGGTGGACGCGCTGTCGGTCATGGTCCACCGCGACCGCGCCGAGACCCGCGGCCGCGCCATGTGCGAAAAGCTGAAAGAGCTGATCCCGCGCCACATGTTCAAGATCCCGATCCAGGCGGCTATCGGCGGCAAGGTCATCGCCCGCGAGACCCTGAGCGCCTTACGCAAGGACGTGACCGCGAAATGCTATGGTGGGGATGCCACGCGGAAGCGGAAGCTGCTGGAAAAGCAGAAGGCCGGCAAGAAGAAGATGCGCCAGTTCGGCAAGGTCGACATCCCGCAGGAGGCGTTTATTTCAGCACTTAAAATGGACAGCTAAGGCTGTCCATTTTAAGTGACGGTGGGCGAAAGCGGTTGGCGCAGCTAACTGCGTGCCCACACGGTGGAATAGTTGAATAGACAATCCACACCTGCGAAACACTGCTCTCTGATTGATTTCTGTTTAAGGGATTCACTTTTGAGTGGCTGTGGCTAGAGTGCACGCATGGTTAGAAGAATACAAATTTTAGACGAAGAACCGAATGCCGACGCAGATCTTGTTCTGAAGATCAACTACGACCCAAACATTGGTTCGGCGGCTCGTGCATTTGAAATTGCAGCAGACTTGATCCATTCGCTAGAGGATATGGACCGAGTTTTTACTCAGACGATCGACGCTGAACTTGAGACCGCGTTGATTGTGGAGGACCTCCAAAAGTCGAGCCTAAAGATATTTCTGCGGAATGTGCTCAAAAGCCTCCCTGATGAGGCTTTGAAGGACGCGGACATAAAAAAGTTGATAGGCAACTATTTGGTTAAGGCTAAATATGCCGCGATTGAGTGGTTGGATGAACCGGCAAACGAGAACAGAAAGCTCACAGATTTGACGGAGAAAATTGCCGAATTAGCAAGAGCGACTGAGGTTCGCCAACTGCCAGACTATCCTCCTCCCAATCCAACAAGGTTGTCTCAACCTCTCGATAGGTTTCAGGAAACAAAGCGTAAGTTTTCATCTGGGGAAGGGTTAACGATTACCCTTGGAAAAGAGGACTACGAGGTCAACCTCGAAAGCGATTGGTTGCCGTCCGAGACGAGTGAAGACACCCGTGATGAAAAGGAGTTGGTTAATGAACAGGATTTGTTCCTTGTCATTGGAAAACCTGATTTCATCGGAAACGCCAAGTGGACTTTCAAACACGGCAAGAAGACTCTGTCATTAAATATTTTAGATGAAGAATGGCTTTCAGATTTCAAGAAAGGTAGTTTCCCGATTAAGCCAGGGGACGCTCTTAAGGTGCGGCTGAGAGTCGAGCATCACTATGATGCGAAAGGGAATTTGACTAGTTCGTCAGAGGAAATAGTAAAAGTCTTTGAAGTGATTGAGGACGCTGGAAGCCCCAGCGACTTGTTTGACGATCACTAGGTTTTGTCCCGATCGACCCTCTCGCCCGGCGGCACAGCCGGGCTGCGCCGAACCGCCCGCATGGGGCGGCGCGTTTGCGCCTCCCCTCGGGTCGGTCGGGCCCCTCATCTCTGTTGACCAACATTCGCACCCGCGTTTGCGCCCCGGGACTCCGCCCGTTCGGCCTTGAAACGGTCCACCGGACCGTTCCAAAACGTGCGTCGCCTCGTAAAGTAACCCACTTCACAGCCCCACCAACCCGCACCTGCTAAGGTTGACCCAACGGAAACCAGCGGCGGAGGCCCCATGTCCATGATCCCCATCATCGCGCTTGGATCGGCGGGTCTCTATTCCGTGGCCATGATCTCGATGAAGTTTTGGTGGAAACTTCCTGGCCTCGGGCTGGGGCTGCTGATCGTCGCCACCTTGCTGGCCGCCGCCACGCTGGAACTCGCCGCGCTGCGCGACGAACGGCTGGGCATCATCTACACCGGCATTCTGGGGGCCGAGGTCGTGCTGATCGCCATCGCCTCGTTCTTCCTGTTCGGCGAGTCCTTTTCCTACCGCGAGGGGCTGGGCATCGCCCTCGTCATCGCTGGAACCGCGCTGGCCTGGGCCTGAGCCCGTCGGTGAGCGCCGCATGAACCCTTCATGAAGTTTCCCTTAGGTAAGTTGTAACGGTCGCGCGCCCTCCCAATCTGTTCAGCAGGCCAGCAAGGCCCGCCGATCACAGGGAGAGAGCCCATGACCAGATACATGACCGCCAGCGCCGCCGCCGTGGCCGCGACATTGACCATGGGCTCTGCCGCCCTCGCCGATGCGATGCCCGACCTGCGCGGCACGTGGACGGCCAGCCAGACAACGGTGTCGCCTTCGAACGCCAACACCGCCACCGCGCCGCGGTTCAACACCTCGGAATGGGTGCTCGAGATCCAGGCGCAGCACGAAAACGTGTTCTGGGGGCCCAGCATGTGGCGGCGCAATGCCATGGATGACTGGACGATGTACGAGGCCACCGGCTCGATCAGCCAGGATGGCTCGGGCAAGATCGGCATTGTCGAAACCGCTGCTGATCCGACCTCGGGCGTCAACGCGCTGATCGATGCGCGGTACGAGGACGGCAAGATCTATGCGGATTTCCGTAGCCTGCGGACTGGAACCACCTACAGCACGGTTCTGGAACGACAGGTGAACTGAAGCGTTTCCGGCCCAGGCGGTTGTAGGGGGTAGTTGCCGTTGCCCGATTTTGCGGGAGACGGAGAGTAGTAGGTTGCCTCGTCCGGGTCGGAACGCTTCTCAATTCGTGGGCTGCACGTTCGTTCACCGTTGCGTGTGGCGACTCATCGATGTCGATTCGAGCGATATGCCCGTATGCGTCAGGTCAGGTCCGCCATGAGGGCCGAGATTTTCCCTTTGCACCCGCAGAAATCGCCCAATTGAACGGAGAGAAATCGGCCTTCGGCTTTTCCCAGCGCAACCCAGCCGGATTTCATCATTTCCCGACTTATCCACATCGTCTTCCAGTCGGATATCAACATCTTATCCCCGGCTAATTTTCATGCTGCAGTGCTATTTTCTTGCCGGATGTGAGGGCGAGTGCCATCGTTCAGACATCGCCAAGGTTCGTCACGATCCAAGGCGGGACGCAAAGGTCAGGGGGTCCTGGCACCGCAGGCAGATCTTAGGATTTTCGTCGGGTTGCAAGGGCTTACCGGTAGGTGACCAGTCAGGAGAGGCGCAAGCCCGGCTTGAGCGGTCAGCTTCTCAGAAGGCCAGAGCGGGCGGCAGAGCGCCATCAGGTGCTTTGCGGCAGCGAGGTCCCCTCGGGGGCTGAAGCAACTGGATCGGGGCGTCCCTCGGGCGTGTCGACCCGGCAAGGCGTCAGGGGTGTCCGCAAGGGCACATGCAAAGACCGCGTCTGCGCACCTGGCGCCTTTTCCTTTTGCCGATTTCGGTTTCGTACAGGCTTCCACTCACCGCCCGTCAGAACGGGAACGGGGTTCTTGCGCAATTGCACAAGAACCCCGCAGTCGTGTCAGTAATGCATTACCGCGTCTATGCACCTGTGGCAGGGACAATAATCCGGTCGCCCGGAACTTTCAACCATATGTTGGTAGTGCTGCGCCGCTGTCCGCTAGATGCTGACGGGTATCAGAGGCTTTCCTGAACGTCCGTCGCCGCGCCCTGGATGGCGTCGCCGGCTTTTTCGATGTCTTTGCCCGCGCCTTTTGCGGTTTCACAGGCCGTCAGGGCCAAAAGGCTCAGCCCGATCAGAATAGTGCGGATCATCGATATCTCCTTGGTTGGTCGACTACCAATCGGTAGCACCATTCAGGCAATGCAGACAAACCTTTTTGGGTGATCAGCCTTTGCGGAAGATGGGACCAAGGATGGCCGTCGCGACAAAGATCAACGCGGCCGCGCAAACGATGCTTGGTCCAGCGGGTGTATCCGCCCAATATGCACCGCCCAGCCCGCCCAACGCCGCCGTCGAGCCTATGATCGCAGCGGTGAAAGCCATACTTTCTGGGGTGCGGGCCAAAGGGCGGGCTCCGGCCGCTGGAATGACCAGCAGGGCCGCGATCAGAAGAATTCCGACAACTTTGATGGCGACCGCAACGGCCAGTGCCATCGCCAGAGTCAGCCATAGTTCTTCTCGTTTAGGATCGATCCCGGATGCCTGAGCCAAGTCCGGGTTGAGTGTCGAAACCAGAAGGGCTGACCAGCGCCAGACCATCAGCGCCAAAATCGTGGCGCCACCGATCCAGATCGTGGCCAGATCGGACTTTGTGACGGCAAGGATATCGCCGAACAAAAAGGCATTCAGGTCCAGTCGGACATCGGACAGCAACGCCACGGTTACCAAGCCGGCGGCCAGTGCGGTGTGTGCAATCACACCCAGAAGCGTGTCCATGGCGTAACCGCGACCGCGCAGCAGGCTGACCGACAAGCCCATGGCAAGCGCAGCGGCAATGATTGCGGGCAGCAGCGGCAGAGAAAAGCTGAGCGCCAGCGCTACACCCAATACGGCCGCATGTGCGGTGGCCTCTCCGAGATAGGCCATGCGCCGCCAGACGACAAAACATCCCAGCGGTGCCGCGGCGATCGAAACACCGAGACCTGCCAGGGCGGCGCGAACCATGAAATCGTCCAGCATCAGTGTGACGTATCCTGCGCGTGATTGTGATCGTGGGTATGACTGTGCTTGTGTTGGTACAAGGCCATCGTGCCCCGTGTTCCACTGCCGAATAACGCCCGATATTCCGGCGCGTCTGCGACCATGTGGGGTGCCCCTTCACAGCAGACATGCCCGTTCAGGCACAGAACCCGATCCGACGCGGCCATGACGACGTGCAAGTCATGGCTGACCATGACTATGGCGCAGCCGAGGTCCGTGCGAACCTGTTCAATGCGTTCATAGAAGGCAGCTGCGCCGGGCTGATCAAGCCCCTGGGTTGCTTCGTCCAGCAGCAGCACCTGAGGCTCTTCCAGCAATGCGCGGGCCAGAAGGACCCGTTGAAACTGACCGCCGGATAGTCGGGTCATCTGTCTGTCACGCAAGTCCGGCACGCCGGCCAGTTCAAGCGCGGTTTTGGCCTTGCTGGCCGAAACCCGTTTCGGCAGCCCAAGGAATCGTTGCACGGTCATCGGCAGGGCGGCGTCCAGCGCGAGTTTCTGGGGGACGTAGCCGATCCGCAAACCCGGAGCGCGCCGAACAGTGCCCTGAGCCGCGGGAACAGCTCCGATCATGGCGCGCAGCAGCGTCGATTTTCCCGAACCGTTCGGGCCGACAATGGTGACGATTTCACCAGCGGCGATCTGGGCGGATACGTTGTCCAGAATGAGCCTTCCATCCAAGCGAACGGATAGGTTGTTTAGGGAAATGAGAGGGGTTGTCATGGCTGCGTTCCAATGCAGTCCGGGCAAAGACCTTCGGCCTCGACCACGATCCTTTCAATGGTGAAACCTGATGTGTCGGCGGCAGCACCAAGCCGGCCCTGGGTCAGCTCGGTTTCGGTTTCGGCCACGGCCTTGCACGCCCGGCAAATCAGAAACGCAGGCACGTGGTCGTGCGTGGGGTGGGCGCAGGCCGCATAGGCGTTCATCTGCTCGATACGGTGCACGAACCCATGCTGCACCAGAAAGTCCAGCGCACGATAAGCCACCGGGGGCTGCGACCCCATGCCTTCGGCGGATAGAACAGCCAGAATGTCATAAGCTCCCATTGCCTTGTGCTGCTCCAACAAGATCTCCAACACGCGGCGGCGCACCGGCGTGAACTGAAGCTTCTGGTTGGCGCATTTTTCCTCGGCCTTGCTCAGCGCGGTTTTCATGCAGTGGTTATGATTGTGGTGCCTGAAGCCTACTGTGCTCATGTGCGCTCCGAAATTTTTGGCTTGATATGTTATAACGTGGGCAATATCAAGCCGACCAGCAATGTAATAACATATCATTCGAGGAGGTGACATGTCCCGAAAATTCTTGTTGCTGGCCGGCGTCGTGCTGGCCGGAAAGGCGGCGGCCGATGCGCCCAATGTTGCCGTCGATATCGCACCGGTTCACGCGTTGGTTGCCCAAGTCATGGACGGTGTTGCCGAGCCTTCCCTGATCATCCCGCCCGGAGCCTCACCTCATGACCACGCCATGCGCCCGTCCGAGGCGCGCGCGTTGCAATCTGCGGACGTGGTTTTTTGGGTAGGCCCGGAACTGACCCCGTGGATGACGGGACCACTCGGCGCCCTTTCCGAGGGAGCGACGCAGGTTGAGTTGCTGGAGGTAGCGGGGACCGTGCGGCACGACTTCCGCGACTTGGCCAATCATCATGAGGGCGAAGAGGAGCATGCAGACCACGACGATCACGATGATCATTCGGACCATGATGACCATGCGGACCACGATGACCACGAGGATCATGCAGGTCACGACGACCATGCGGATCACGATGAACATGAGAAACATGAAGAGCACGCCGATCACGATGCACATGACCATGACCACGGGCATGACCACGACGGTGTAGACCCGCATGCCTGGCTGGACCCGGAAAACGCGCGCGTCTGGGTGCAGGCAATTGCCGAAACTCTGTCAGAGAAGGACCCGGATAACGCTGCGCGGTACCAAGCCAATGCGGACAAGGCAGTTGAAGGCCTGAGTGCTTTGGAGGCCGAGATCCGGGCGGATCTGGCGCAGTCAGAACCGCGGTTTGTCACCTTTCACGACGCCTACCAGTATTTCGAACACCGGTTCGATCTGGCATCGTCGGGCACCGTGAGCCTGGGCGACGCGGCCGCACCCGGACCGGCTCGTCTGGCCGAGCTCAAGGCCCGGATTGAAGAAGAGGGCATTGATTGCGCTTTTTCCGAGCCGCAATTTGACACTCGCCTGATCTCTGCCGCGACCGAGGGGGTGGATGCACAAATCATCGTGCTTGACCCGATCGGGGTTGCGCTCGAGCCGGGTCCGACCCTGTATCCGGACCTGTTGCGCGCAATGGCCGCAAGTTTCCAGGCCTGCAGCGGCAATTCGTGAACAAAGAAGGGCGCAACGATCTGTTGCGCCCTTCGCCATTCAATGGGTGTTCTGACTTATTCCTCGTCGCAGAACAACTCGTACACCGTTTCCAGCATTTTGCGAGGTCGGTCGTCTGCAAGGCGATAGTAGATCGCCTTGCCTTCGCGCCGGGGCGTGACCAGCCCCTCAAGGCGCAGCCGCGACAGTTGCTGTGAAACGGCGGCCTGTCGGGCGGACAGCAGTGACTCGAGTTCGGTCACCGATTTTTCGCCGGATACCAAATGACAGAGGATCATCAACCGGCCCTCGTGGCTGATCGCTTTCAGAAAATTCGAAGCGCGGGTTGCGTTAGCGGCCATCCGGTCCATGTCGTCGCGCGAGATGTCTTCGGAAAGTTGGGGAAGTGCCATCTTCTTGTCCTTGTTGGCCCCTTGGTGAGTGTGGGGCAGGTGTTCCCTTTGTTAGTTTCGCCTGAGCGAATTGGGTCTCTATATAGAATGATCAGATATTTCCATATGCATGGATCAAAATGGCGTGATGAAAGCGCTGTGAATGGCGGCGAGGCGAAAAAACAGCCGGGTATTTGCGTTCTGCGCGTTCGTTCGCTCTGTTTTACGGCATCCCGACGATGCGGACTGATCCGTATTTCCCAATCGGCGTCGCGTGTCCGCTGCCCCTTGCAGGCCCCCGAAGGCAACACTAAGACTCATGTAACTTCTCATCGGGTATGGTCCCGGTTCACACCAAAGCAGGCAGGTTCCGAATGTTCGATCCAGTTGACACCTACATGAATACGCTCGTCCCGATGGTCGTTGAGCAGACCAGCCGCGGCGAAAGGGCCTATGACATCTTCTCTCGCCTGCTGAAGGAGCGGATCATCTTCATCAATGGCCCGATCCATGACGGGATGAGCCACCTGATCGTAGCGCAGCTTCTGCATCTGGAAGCCGAGAATCCCAACAAGGAAATCTCGATCTACATCAACTCGCCCGGCGGTGTCGTGACCAGCGGTCTGTCGATCTACGACACAATGCAGTACATCAAGCCAAAATGTTCGACATTGGTGATCGGCCAGGCGGCCTCGATGGGGTCGGTCCTGCTGGCGGGCGGAGAGAAGGGGATGCGCTTCTCGCTGCCGAACAGCCGCATCATGGTGCACCAGCCCAGCGGCGGTTACCAGGGTCAAGCCAGCGACATCATGATTCACGCGGCCGAAACGCAGAAGCTGAAGGATCGTTTGTACGATATCTATGCCAAGCATACCGGACAGTCGAAAAAGGCCATTGAAAAGGCTTTGGACCGTGACAATTTCATGAGCCCGGAAGAAGCAAAAGAGTGGGGCCATATCGACGAGATTGTCGAAAGCCGCTCCAAATCCGAACCGACCGAAGCGTGATGCGGAAACCCCGCACCCACGGGTGCGGGGTGCGATTTTGACATTGTAGCTGCCCCGGTGCTGGCCTAAGCTGCACGGACAGGCGGCAAGCGCGGTCCGGATCCGGGCCGCAGGGATGGAGCCCGAAAGGTAGAACATGGCGACGAATTCAGGCGGCGACAGCAAGAACACGCTCTACTGCAGCTTCTGTGGAAAAAGCCAGCATGAGGTGCGCAAGCTTATTGCTGGACCGACCGTGTTCATCTGTGATGAATGCGTCGAACTGTGCATGGACATCATCCGCGAGGAAACCAAAGCCAGCGGGCTGAAGTCCTCCGACGGTGTGCCCACCCCCAAAGATATCTGCGAGGTGCTGGACGACTATGTCATCGGCCAGGCTCGGGCCAAGCGTGTCCTGTCGGTTGCCGTGCACAACCACTACAAACGTCTGAACCACGCGCAGAAGGCCGGTGGTGACATCGAGTTGGCCAAGTCGAACATTCTGTTGATTGGTCCCACCGGGTGCGGCAAGACTCTGCTGGCGCAGACGCTGGCGCGGATTCTGGACGTGCCGTTCACGATGGCTGACGCGACCACGCTGACCGAGGCCGGTTACGTGGGCGAGGATGTCGAGAACATCATCCTCAAGCTGTTGCAGGCCAGCGAATACAATGTCGAGCGCGCCCAGCGCGGCATCGTCTATATCGACGAGGTCGACAAGATCACCCGCAAGTCGGAAAACCCCTCGATCACCCGCGACGTGTCGGGCGAGGGTGTGCAGCAGGCCCTGCTGAAGCTGATGGAAGGCACCGTGGCCAGCGTTCCGCCGCAGGGCGGGCGCAAGCACCCGCAGCAGGAATTCCTGCAGGTGGACACCACCAACATCCTGTTCATCTGTGGCGGCGCTTTTGCAGGTCTGGACAAGATCATCGCGCAGCGCGGCAAGGGCTCGGCTATGGGATTTGGCGCCGATGTGCGCGACAATGACGAACGCGGTGTGGGCGAGATCTTCCAGGATCTCGAGCCCGAGGATCTGCTGAAATTCGGTCTGATCCCGGAATTCGTTGGACGTCTGCCCGTGCTGGCAACGCTTGAGGACCTGGATGAGGACGCGCTTGTCACCATCCTGACCAAGCCCAAGAACGCGCTGGTCAAGCAATACCAGCGTTTGTTCGAGTTGGAGAACGTCGAACTGGACTTTACCGACGACGCGCTTGCGGCGATTGCCAAAAAGGCGATCGAACGCAAGACCGGTGCCCGTGGCCTGCGTTCCATCCTTGAAGACATTCTATTGGACACGATGTTCGAGCTGCCGGGCATGAAGAACGTGACCAAAGTGGTCGTGAACGAAGAGGCCGTAACGTCGGACGCGCAGCCGCTGATCATCTATGCGGATGCCGCGCCGGAATCGGCATCTGCCGGCTGAACTGTTTGAAATTTAATGCAGATACGGCGCGGCAAAGTCCGCGCCGTTTTCATGTGAGGGTGTCATGACGATCCAACGTATTTCCTCGGGCGGTGAGTTCGAAGCCAAGGTCGGCTACTGCCGGGCCGTTGTCGCGGGTGGCTGGGTCCATGTTGCCGGAACGGTCGGGCAGGGCGAAGGCGTCGTCGACCAATGCCGCTCGGCGCTGACGATCATAGGCAACGCCTTGGCAGAGGCGGGCGCCTCTTTTGCCGACGTGGTGCGCGTGACTTATATGCTGCCCGATCGCCGCGAATTTGAAGCGTGCTGGCCGGTCCTGGCCGAGACGTTCGGTGCCAACCCGCCTGTTGCGACGATGATCGAATGCGGCTTGATTGATCCAAAATACCGAATCGAAATCGAGGTCACCGCATTCTTGCCCAAGTAATGGGTGCGCTCTTTGTGGCTCTGGACCTCTGCTCGGCTTTGGTCCATATCTGCATGGACAGAAATGCCGGAGGCAGCCGATGGGAATCCTGAACACTCTTTTGCGGGCCGTGACCTGGTGGAACGGGGCCACTCTGAACACGCAGATCTACACTGCGCGCAAAGGTATCAAGGTGGGTGAGGACGATCAGGGCAACGTGTTTTATCGCAACGCCGATGACAGCAAACGGTGGGTAATTTTCAATGGAGAGGCCGAGGCTAGCCGGATCGACCCGGAATGGCACGGCTGGTTGCACCGCACCTGGGATGAGCCTCCGACCGACAAGCCACTGCCACACAAGGCGTGGGAAAAGCCGCATCAGGAAAATCTGACGGGCACCGCGATGGCCTATGTGCCAGCGGGGTCCCTGCGCCGTCCCGATCCGATCGAGCGCAAGGACTACGAAGCCTGGAGCCCGGAATAAGCGAGATCCACATGTCGACCCACAACATGACCGAAGTTCTTGTCGGCGGTGTCGTGCTGGCCAGTGCATTGGCGTTTGGCGTGTATGCCAGCCAGTCCACGGGCTGGTCGCGCGAAAACGGGGGCTATCACCTTGAGGCGTCCTTTCGGTCGCTTGAGGGTGTGGCGGTGGGCACGGATGTGCGCCTCGCGGGTGTAAAGATCGGCACCGTGACCGATGTCGAGTTGAACCCTGAAACCTACCGTGCCGATACGACGATTTCGGTTGCCGAAAACATCCAGATTCCGGATGACAGCGCGATCGTGATCTCGTCCGAAGGCCTTCTGGGGGGCAACTTCGTCGAGGTCATGCCCGGCGGCTCTCCGTTCTATTTTGAGCCGGGCGATCAGATTGAAGACACGCAAGGAGCCGTCAGCCTGATCTCGTTGCTGGTCAAGTTTGTGGCCGGGGATGGCAGCGAATGATGCGTGCCGCCCTGATGGCGCTGCTGTTGGCCGCGACGACGGCCGGCGCGCAGCAGAAGGTTTCCTCGGGACCGGGGGCCATGCTGCGCGGGCTGGACAAGGTCAGCGGTCAGACGGTGGACGTGCAGGTGCCGACCGGTGATACGGTCGAAGTTTTCGGCTTGGATGTCGCCTTGGGTGATTGCCGGTATCCGTCTGAAAACCCGACCGGTGACGCGTTTGCCTATCTTACGATTTGGGAAAAGGGAAAGGCCGACCAGCTGTTCGACGGCTGGATGATCGCCACGTCCCCGGCGCTCAACGCCCTGGATCACTCGCGCTACGATGTCTGGGTAATCCGTTGTATCACCCCCTGAGGGGTCTGACACACCTCGGCGGTGAAATCTGCGCTGGCAGCAGTGGCCTGATCCAGAAGTTGGCGGTATTGCTGTCTGGGGATTTCGATCGCCCCCAACGAAGCCAAATGTGCCGTCAGAAATTGTGTGTCGAACAGTTGAAAACCTGTCTGGCGCAATCGGTCGACCAGATAGGCGAGCGCAATTTTTGACGCATCGGTACGGCGCGAAAACATGCTTTCCCCGAAAAATGCCGCACCCAAGGCAACTCCATAGACGCCACCGACAAGCTCCTCGCCCTCCCAAACCTCAAGTGAATGGGCGCGGCCCGAGTGGTGCAGTTGGGCATATAGTCTGCGCAGTTCGTCATTGATCCAGGTGTCCGCCCGGTCCGCGCATCCGTCCACGACGGCTGCAAAATCCCGGTTTATGGTCACGGAGAACCCGCAGTTCCGGATGCGTCGCGCAAGGCTGCGGGAGATGTGAAACCCGTCCAACGGGAATACACCCCGCAGCTTTGGATCGACCCAGAAAAGATCCGGGTCGTTCCTGTGTTCGGCCATCGGGAAGATTCCGATGGAATAGCCGTGCAACAGCAGATCAGGCGTCAGGCCCATGGCTCACACCGCGGCGACAAGCCCGAGAGCGCGTGCTCTCGCGGCTTGGTCGATACTAGGCCATGTTCTCCGCAAGCCAGTGCTCCAGCCAGTGGATGTTGTAATCGCCGCTGTGGATGTCGGGTTCCTGCAGAAGTGCATGAAACAGGGGAACCGTCGTGTCCACACCGTCCACGATCAATTCACCCAAGGCCCGATTCAACCGCGCCAGCGCTTCGGGGCGGTCGCGCCCGTGCACGATCAGCTTGCCGATCAACGAGTCGTAGTAGGGTGGGATCGAATACCCGTTGTACAGCGCCGAATCCATCCGGACACCTAGGCCGCCCGGTGCGTGATACGCCGTGATCTTGCCGGGGCAGGGCGCGAAGTTCGGCAGCTTTTCGGCGTTGATCCGAACTTCGATCGCGTGGCCGTTGATCTCCAGATCATCCTGGCCGAACGACATCGGTTCTCCGGCCGCAACAAGGATCTGCTCGCGAACAAGGTCGACGCCGAAAATGCCTTCGGTTACAGGATGTTCGACCTGCAGGCGGGTGTTCATCTCAATGAAATAGAACTCGCCATTTTCATACAGGAACTCGATCGTACCCGCGCCAATATAGTTGATCTTGGCGACCGCATCCGCGCAGACCTTGCCGATTTGGGCGCGCTCCTCAGGAGTGATGCAGGGGCCCGGGGCCTCTTCGAATACTTTCTGATGACGGCGCTGCAGCGAACAGTCGCGCTCGCCCAGATGGACCGCATTGCCCTTGCCGTCGCCGAAGACCTGAATCTCGATGTGGCGGGGCGTGGTCAGGTATTTCTCGATATAGACTTCGTCATTGCCGAACGCGGCTTTGCCCTCGGCCCGCGCGGTCATGAAGGCGCTTTCCATTTCGGCGGCGGTCTGCGCGACTTTCATGCCGCGTCCACCGCCACCGGCGGTGGCCTTGATGATAACCGGGTAGCCGATCTCTTCACCGATGCGCTTGGCCGACTCAAGATCCGGAACGCCGCCGTCCGAGCCTGGTACGCAGGGAACGCCCAGCTCTTTCATGGTGTCTTTGGCGGTGATCTTGTCGCCCATGATGCGGATGTGTTCGGCGGTGGGGCCGATGAACGTGATGCCGTGGTCTTCGACGATCTGAACGAACTCGGCATTTTCGGACAGAAAGCCATAGCCAGGGTGGATCGCCTGGGCGCCGGTGATTTCACAGGCCGAGATGATCGCGGGCATCGAGAGATAGCTCTGGGGGCCGGGTGCCGGTCCGATACACACGGACTCGTCAGCCATGCGCACGTGCATGGCGTCACTGTCAGCGGTCGAGTGCACGGCAACCGTCGCAATCCCCATCTCGCGCGCGGCGCGGATCACACGCAGGGCGATCTCGCCTCGGTTGGCAATCAGGATCTTGTCGAACATGGGCCCGCCTTACTCGATGATGACCAGAGGAGTGCCGAATTCGACAGCGTCGCCATCCCCGACCAGGATCCGCTTGACGGTCCCGGATTTGGGGGCGTGAATGTGGTTCATGGTCTTCATCGCTTCGACGATCAGCAGCGTATCGCCTTCGGAAACAGATGCGCCGACGGCAATGAACGGGGACGCGCCGGGTTCTGGCTGCATATAGACGGTACCAACCATGGGCGAGGTCACCGCGCCAGGGTGGCTCGCCGGGTCCTCGACGGCGGCGGGTGCTTCGGCGGGGGCAGCAGCGGGGGCTGCGACAGGTGCCGGCGCGGCAGCGGGTGCCGGGACGGCAACTTGCACAGGCGCGGCGGTCGGGCTTACTCGGCTGACCCGGACGTTCAGGCTGTCTTCTTCGCCATATTCCCGTTTCACCTGCAACTCAGTCAGGTCGTTTTCGCGCAAGAGTTCGGCCAGTGCCTTGATGAACGTCACATCCGCTTCGTGTCTGTTGTCTGTCATGAGTGTCCTCGAAGGTTCCCCTTTGGCCCGTCTGTCTGCGCGGGCTCTGGTCAATTACGCTGCGTTATAAGGCAACCGCGCGGCCATGAAAAGCGCCGACTGGGGCCGTCCTGCCCCGGTTTCTGCGTTATCGGCAGGGTCTACGACGGTCAGAGCGGCGTGCCGGACAGTTTGGCGACCAGTTCCGGCAGCTTGCGCGCGCCGAATTTCTCGAGCAGCCGGGCGCGGTAGGCTTCGATGGTCCGGTAGCTGAGCCCCAGTTCGACGCCTATTTCCTTGGCCGACAGGCCGCGACAGGACAGGATCGCGACTTCACGTTCGCGTTTGGTCAATTCGACCAGTGGGCGTTCCTCGGAAATGTCGGAGAAGCTCCAGATTCCATGGCGGAATGGGTCATCGGGTGTCAGCGACCGGCCGCGCGCGCGACACCAGAACAAGTCGCCGTTGCGGCGGCGCATGACCCGCTCGTCCGTGTAGTAGCCGGTGTCCCGCATGACCTGAAGACTGCGTGCGCCAATTCTCTCCCAATCGGCAACGGATGGGTACAGGTGCAGCAAAGGCAGGTTGCGGTAGTCGGATTCGTTGCCCCCGAATGTCCGGGCAAACTGCAAATTGCACCGCCGGATGATGCGGTTTTCAAGCTCGACAAGCCCGATAGGTGCGTATTCGAAGGCCGGATCACTCATTTGCCTATCGTGCCGCCAATTCGGCCGGAATTGAAGAGGGCATTGCAGCACAGGATTGCTTTGGCGTCCGAAAGCGATCAGAGCCCGGCGAAAGTCACGACATTGTCAATGTTGTAAAACTGCTTTGAAAAGGGTGGCGTAAATCATATAAATACATGAAGTATTCAGAAAATACGGGGTTGTTTCGAGGGCAACTCGAACACGTTTCGGCGGGGGCATCATGCGTGATTCATTGACGGGCAGCCGTATCCGCGAAAGGCGGCAAATCTCGGGCTTGCGTCAGGCCCAGTTGGCGCGTCAGGTCGGCATTTCAGCGTCATATCTGAACTTGATCGAGCACAACCGGCGGCGCATCGGGGGCAAACTGCTGGTCGATATCGCTTCGGCTTTGTCCGTTGAGCCTTCGGTTTTGACACAGGGGGTCGAAGCGACGCTGATCGCTGCCCTTCGTGAGGCGGCGGCGGATGCGGTCGGCCAAAAGGCCGAGGTTGAGGCGCTGGATGAATTCGCCGGCCGCTTTCCCGGCTGGGCCGCCGTACTGGCACAGATGCATCGTCGGGTGGTTTCGCTGGAGCGCACCGTGGAAACCCTGTCAGACCGGCTGACCCATGACCCGCACCTTGCGGCATCCATGCACGAAGTCCTGTCCGCCGCAGCAGCGATTCGGTCGACAGCCGCCATCCTGGCCGAACCGGGCGAGATCGAGGCCGAGTGGCGCGACAGATTCCACCGAAACCTGCACCAGGATGCCGAACGTCTTGCCGAAAGCTCAAAAGCTCTGGTTGCCTTTTTGGACGAAAGCGAAGACACCGGCGAACGGCGCGGGTTGCCGATGGAGGAGGTCGAGGCATTTCTGGAGAAGCGCGGGTTTCATTTGCCGGAACTTGAGACTGGACAGGACCCGGTATCCCTCGCGCAGGCCGAGATGGCCTCTTCTGCCTCAAGATCTGTCGCCCGTCAGGTGCTCGATGCCTATGCGGCGGATGCCCGGGCCATGCCGCTGGAAGCGGTTTCGCAGTCACTGGAGGTCGAAGGTGTTGATCCTCTGCGTCTTGCCGCGCGGTTTTCGGTTGAAGTGCCGACGGTCCTGCGACGGCTTGCGTTTCTGCCCGAGGATGTCATGCCGCGACCGGCCGGGTTGGTCATATGCGATTCATCAGGAAGCATTTTGCTGTTCAAGCCGGTCCCCGGTTTCGCGATGCCACGCCACGGTGAAGCCTGTCCTTTGTGGCCGGTCTTCAGCGCGCTGAACCGGCCCCTTGTACCGATCCGAAAACGTGTGACCCTGTTGGGCCGGACGCCGGCGGATTTCGACTGCTTTGCAATCGCCTGGCCTCAGCCCGTCAGCGCCTTCGGTCAGGAACCTGTGTACAGATCGGCGATGCTGGTGCTGCCGGTAGAAGAGCCCGGCGTGGCCACCGACTTGCCGGTACAGGTCGGCACAAGCTGCAGGATCTGCCCCCGAAAGCCGTGCGACTCCCGGCGGGAGCCGTCGATTTTGAGTGAAGGTTTTTGACAGTTTCCTGACACAGCGATTAATCTGCACTTGGCAGGTGGCTGGAGGTGCGACCGGTCTTGGGGAGGAAGTGAACATATGAGCCGCAAGGTTCTGTTGATCGAGGATGAACCGAACATCACGGAGGCAATCAGGTTTCTGCTGACCCGCGAAGGGTGGCAGGTCGAAACCCATGCCGAAGGTGAAAACGCGGTTCAAACGATACTGTCTGCGCAGCCTGATCTGGTCATTCTGGATGTGATGCTGCCCGGCAAGAGCGGTATGGATGTTCTGCGCGAATTGCGCGAGCACGAGGAGATGCGCGCCCTGCCTGTTCTGATGCTGACCGCTCGCGGTCAGTCGCGGGACCGCGAGATGGCGGAAAAAGCAGGCGTCAGCCGGTTTATGACGAAACCGTTCTCGAATACCGAAGTGCTGACGGCTGTGCGTGATTTGCACGCGCAGGCGTCACAGTCATGAACACACCGGAAAACGAGCCAGCCCGCCCGACAGGCCCGCGTCCGTCGGTGTTTTTGGAACGGCAGAGTTACCGCCGCCGAAGGCTGGCCGATGCGGCCCGAATGCTGCCCTTTGTCGGCGCGGGCCTGATCTGCATCCCGCTGCTGTGGCCGGATCCGGGGCCGGAAAACTCTGGCATCCCATTGTCGTCAGCCATTCTTTATATCTTTTCATGCTGGGCCGCCCTGATCGTGGTCAGCCTTCTGTTCGGTTTTGCTGCCCGGCGGATGTCGTCCTCGGAAGGGTCCGCGGCAGAGAGTGAGCAATGGCCACGCTGAATGTCCTGATCCTTGTTTGCCTGGGCTACGTCGTGCTTTTGTTCGGCGTTGCGTTCGCAGCCGATCGCATGGCCGCCGCGGGGCGAGGCAAATGGCTGCGGTCACCGTTGATCTACACGCTGTCTTTGTCGATCTACTGCACCGCCTGGACCTTCTATGGCGCGGTTGGCAATGCGGCCCGGTCCGGTCTGGAATTCGTGACGATCTACCTCGGGCCGACCTTGGTGATGATCAGCTGGTGGTGGGGGCTGCGCAAGCTGGTGCGTGTGGGTCGCAGCCAGAGGGTGACATCAGTCGCCGACTTGATCTCATCGCGTTATGGCAAGTCGAACACCTTGGCCATTTGTGTGACTATCCTCGCCGTGCTGGGGGGCACACCCTATATCGCGCTGCAACTTCAATCGATAACGCTGTCTTTCTCGATTTTCGCCGAGGCCGATCCTTCGGGCCTTTACCGCGAGGGCGCCAGCGTATTCTGGGTGGCCGCGGGTCTGGCCGTGTTTGCCATTCTGTTCGGCACCCGGAATCTGGATGCCAATGAACGGCACCATGGTGTGGTGACCGCCATCGCGTTGGAATCCGTCGTCAAACTGTTTGCTCTGTTGGCGGTGGGTATCTTTGTCGTCTGGGGGGTGGCCGGAGGCGTCACGCCTATGATGGAGCGGATCGACGCGTCGGAAATCGGGCGTTGGAACGTGGATACCGGACGTTGGATGGCCATTACCTTCCTGTCGGCGGCTGCTTTTGTCTGCTTGCCGCGGATGTTTCAGGTCATGGTCGTCGAGAACGATGACGAAAGTCACCTGAGAACGGCGGCCTGGGCGTTCCCGCTCTACCTTCTTTTGATGAGCCTTTTCGTGGTTCCCATTGCGGTCGTCGGGCTGGATCTGCTGCCGGCCGGGTCAAATCCGGACCTATTTGTGCTGACGGTTCCTCTGTCACAGGGAAATGACTGGCTGGCGATGCTGTCTTTCATCGGCGGTTTTTCGTCTGCCACGTCGATGGTCATCGTGACGGCGATGGCCTTGTCGACCATGGTCTCGAACCACGTCGTGATGCCGATCTGGCTGAATACACGCGAGAACGCCAGTTCCATGTCAGGCGATGTGCGAAACGTGGTGCTGATGGCGCGCCGGGTTTCGATTGCCGCCATCATGGCCTTGGGGTTCTTCTACTATCGTATGTCCGGTGGCGGCGCCGCGCTGGCCTCGATCGGCTTGGTGGCATTTGCGGGTGTGTCGCAGATTCTGCCGGCTCTGGTCGGCGGCCTGTTCTGGCGCGGGGCGACACGGACAGGTGCCCTTGTTGGGCTGAGCGTGGGGTTCTTCCTTTGGATCTACACGCTGTTGCTGCCGGGGATGGGCGGCAGTGTCATGTCCGCCTCGGTCATCGAAAACGGTCCTTTCGGTCTGGGGTGGCTGCGTCCGCAAGCGTTGTTCGGTCTTGATGGTTTGGACCCGATGACCCACACGGTGCTGTGGTCGCTGTCACTGAACACGTTGGCCTTTTGCCTAGCGTCACTTCTGAGCTTTCCCAGCCCGCTTGAACGGTTGCAGGGGGCGCAGTTCGTCAATGTCTTTGATCATTCTGTCGCGCCCGGGGGGTGGACGGGGTCCGTTGCCCAGAGTGAAGACCTGATGATCATGACCCAACGGATCCTCGGGGCCGGTCCCGCTCAGGATTTCTTTCAGGCCGAGGCGGAAAAGCAGGGCGTGCGCGGGCGCTGGCCAGAACCTACGCCGGGTTTTCTGGAGCGGCTGGAGCGCGAATTGAGCGGCTCGGTCGGTGCGGCCACAGCTCATGCCATGATCGGGCAGATCGTCGGAGGTTCGTCCGTTTCGGTCGAGGATCTGTTGGCGGTGGCCGATGAATCCGCGCAGTTGCTCGAATACTCCAGCCAGCTTGAGGCGAAGTCGGCCGAACTGAGCCGAACGGCCCGCAAGCTGCGCGAGGCCAACGAAAAACTGACCCAGATCTCGCGTCAGAAAGATGCCTTTCTGGGGCAGGTCAGCCACGAGTTGCGCACTCCGATGACGTCCATTCGTGCCTTTTCGGAGATCATGCGGGACACTGACGGGCTGAGCGCTGAGGATTCCCGGCGTTATGCGACGATCATCCATGACGAAGCGCTGCGACTGACGCGGCTGCTGGATGACCTGCTGGACCTGAGCGTTCTGGAAAACGGTCAGGTCAGCTTGAATATGGGTGATGCCAGCTTGCGGACGGTTCTGGATCGGGCCGTTTCAACGACTATGGCCGGAGCAGACAGCCCTTTGACCATTCGCCGCAATCTGTCTGCCGAGCGCATCGCGTTGCATTCCGATCTGGATCGCCTGGGGCAGGTCTTCATCAATTTGATTTCGAACGCACAGAAATACTGTGACGCGCCCGAGCCGGTCCTGACGATTTCAGCCCATGATGTCGGTGGCCAGGCGGTGATCGACTTTGTCGACAATGGCAGCGGCATCCCGCCGGACGCCCAGTCGATGATCTTTGAGAAATTCGCGCGAGTCGGATTCGACAAGGCGGGTGGTGCGGGCCTTGGACTGGCTATTTGCCGTGAGATCATGCACCGGCTTGGGGGAGAAATCACCTATCTGCCCGGGCAGGGCGGCGCAGCGTTCCGCGTGAGCCTGCCATTGCCTCACCGGCAGGCCGCTCAGTAGCGGGCAAGTAAAGGTATTCGTAACGAACAATGGGCTAGACCAGTAGCGAGCAGAATCGAAACTGGCGGACCGTTGCGATGTCAAAGACTGTCAGCGCGGCCTTGGCGCGCAAATTGTCGGCAGGACAAGAGGGGGCGGGTAGCAAATCCCGGGCGCTGCTGCGGGCATTGCGCCTTGCGATTGCCCGCGCCGCAGTCGAACGTTTCAAGCTATCAGCATCCGTCATTGGCGCGAAACAGGCCAGAAGATGCCAGGAAGTCGCCACGAGCGGGCTGGAAGACGGTCAGTTGTTTCTGCTGTTCGCGACCAAAGAGGGCAGGGTAGCCAGTGTTGTCTTGGACGTCGGTTTGGTCTCGGCAGTCATCCAGAAGCAGACAATGGGCGAAGTATTCCCGGACCTGCCCCAGCCTCGCGCCCTCACCGACACCGATGCGGCAATGGTGGTCCCGTTGGTCGAGGACATGCTGGAACGGGCCCGGAAACTGGTCGATGATCAAAGCGATGCGGCCCGCCTGAACGGATATGAGTTCGCCTCACGGGCGGTCGATCGGCGCACGCTGTCTTTGGCACTGGTCGAGGACGGGTATGATGCGTTCGAGTTCACGGTTGAACTCGAGGGCGGTGTACGGCAGGGAACGGTCCTCATCCTGCTGCCGGAGATTTCGGTGGCCGAGGGGCAGGACGGGCACGCAGATTTGGAACCGCTGAAGACGCTGTCGCAAGCCGCAGGCGTGGTTCGGGCCGAACTCAACGCGGTGATTTGTCGGATGCATCTCCCGCTGACAACGCTGTCGGAGCTGGGCATCGGGGATCTGCTGCCACTTGCGGGAGCGCGACTTGATCGGATCGACATTGCCGCGATTGATCGGACCCAGGCCACTACGGGACGTCTGGGCCAATGTGGCGGTCAACGGGCAGTGCGGATCAACGAGTTTCTGCAGCCACCCGCCCCAACACGACCCGAAGCGCAGAGCTTTGTCGAGCACAGGCGAAGGGACGCGCCGGCTGAAATAGCAGATGTTGATTTGTCGCGTCAGGACGCCGTTGCCCAAGACCGATCGCATGCGCAATCCGCAGTGGATAAAGACTTCGCGCAAGCAAGCACCGACCGCCTCGCGTCCGAAATATCCGAATTGGCGGGTCTTCCTGCTCCTGCGGAACGACCCAACGACTGACGTATGAAATCAGGTGTTCGCAGCCCGCATCTGCACCAATGCCGGCCGCAGACCGTCCAGCGCGTAGCCCGCCTTTGCCGTGGCTTCGAGTATTTCATCGGGGCTCATTGTGTCGCACTGCCCAAGGGCCCAAACGACAGAACAGCGGGTGCCCGAGGCACAGTAGGCAAGAACCGGGCCTTCGCAGGACTCGGCAAGGTCGCGCTGCCGTGCCACGTTCTCGGGCGTCATGGTTTGGTGCGTCAGTTCAAGCACCTCAAACTCGAGACCCGCATCCCGCACGGCCTGGCCGATTACCTCGGATTGCATGGCGGCAGGCACTTCGACATTCGGCCGGTTGCAGATGACCTTGACGAAGCCGGCGGCAACGATGGCGGGCACATCCTCGACCGTGATCTGCGGCGAGACGAAATAGCGGGGCGTGATCTGTCGAATCTCCATGCCGATTTCTTAGGTCGCGGAGTCAGCCCTGTCCAGTTCCACGGCGTGGCCGTACTTGCGCAATGCGGTTTCTTCCGCTGCGGCTTTTGCGGATTGATGTCTGTCAAGGCAGTTTGGTCGAAATCAGGTTAATATTCGATCGACTCGCGGCCCAGCGCCGGCCGCCGGATAGTGCGCGGGCGATTTTTTGCTGGGTTTGGGCGGGTCCTGTGTTGGTCTCAATCCTGTTACCTATATCAGGCAGGATGGCAGCATTTGGGAGGATGGCCATGACCACGAACGAGCTTTATTTCGAAGCCGAGCGGCTGGAGCGGAAACTGCACGGGGCAAATCTCGAGACCCGGCTGGCACTGCAGCCCAGCGTCACCAAGGTAATTGAACGCATGCGCGCTCAAGGCATGAGCGTACCATCGCGCTTTCGACGGCTGGACGCTGCCTTGATCGAAGATGCGGTTGAAGCCCAGTTCGACAATATGCCGATCTGACACCGGCGGTCAGCCGAACGATATGCCAAGGATAACCAGCATCAGTCCTATGACGGACAGAAACAGCGCACCCATGTTCCAAGGCAGCACCCGCTGAACGGCAGCCCGCAATTCGTCGTCAGTCAAGCCTGACCGACGAGCCTTCATCACGCGCAGAATGCACCAGACCAATCCTGCCAGCCCGGCCAATGACAGGCTGGCGCCTCCCCAGATGAACACGTCGAACATTGCGCCCCGCATCGTTCTGTTTCGCTGCCGATGCGCTTAGCGGATCGTTGCCGGCGGCACAAGGCAAGCAGCCCCATTGTTCGCTTGCGGCGGACCCGCCGGCACGGTATCCGACATTTTGCCCGTGACCCCGACTAAAGAGATTTCCACTTGGGAGAGACGCATATGGAAGACATGACCGAAGACCAGGCTGCTGCGAACTACCGCGTGACCGCAGGCGAGCTGCGCCAGTTCATCGAACGGTTCGAACGTCTGGAGGCCGAAAAGAAAGACATCGCTGACCAGCAGAAGGAAGTGATGGCTGAGGCCAAGGCACGTGGCTACGACACCAAGGTGATGCGCAAGGTTATCGCGCTGCGCAAGCGTGACAAAGACGATATCGCCGAAGAAGAAGCGGTGTTGGAAATGTACAAGGAAGCCCTGGGCATGTAAGCCTCGGGCCTTCGGAGGCTTCGGTCAGCGACCCAGAAACCGCACTCCCGGCAACTTCTTGAGTCGTTCCAGATCCTGTGTGTAAAGCTCGGAAAACGCCGCGTGGATTTCGGCGCTCCACCCGGGGAAGTCCAGTTCCTCCTCGATTCTGTCCGGCAAGGCGTGCTGCGAAAAAACGGCAGCGAGGCGGTCGTGCAGGAGGGCCGGGTCCGTGTGCCCGACTTGCTGTTGGATCGCTTCAATCTCCCGCTTGCCGTCTGCGTCAACCAGCGAGGATAGCAGCGAGAACTCCTCGGTCAGCGGTATGTCGGCGCTCAGACCGCACAGGCTGCGGATAATGTCCCCCCAGATCAGCGGGCACTCCTCATTGGCCCAGACCGTAATGGAAACGGCGGGGGCAAGATCGTGAATATCCTCGATAAGGGTCAGCCAACTCAGGCAGCTCAGGTCCGTTGACGCCAGAATGCTCTCGCGGGTTTCGTCCGGCAATGCCATCAATACCTTGGGTATGAAGCTGCCCGGATTTTGCAGCCCGATAAACAATTCGACCTCGTGTCCTTCGAAAGCCTGATCCAGCAAGGCCAGCCGACGACCTGCATGGGGATAGAATTGGCCGTCCTTAATGGCGCTGTTCAGTTCGCCGATGAAGTCCACAGTGCTCATGACCACTCGGCCGGTTTCCGGATCATCAGGAATTTGGGCTCTCAAACGCTCGAAGGCATCTGGGGTCAGCTTGCCTTCGTCCAGCGCATTCAGCGGCGTCTTGAATGCCTTCCGGAACCGACGCGGACCAAACAGCACAATGCCGTTTTCCTGCAATACACTGGCATTCGCCTGAAGCGATTTGAGCAGGAGCCCCCCGTCTGAAAAAACCACACCGGAGTGAATGGCCACATGCATGCCGACCGCTGTCCTTGCCCTTCGATTGAATACGTTTCGGGGTTACAGGTTGAACGATAGACAGTCAAACCTGCCATTCTTTCGCCATGATAAAGATTGCCTGAGAATGTCGAAACTTGATTGTGGTCAACAGGACAGCGCCAGAAACGACTGGGTCGAATTGCTTCGCAACCGTCGTTGCCGCGTAACCATCTGTGGCGTCTGTGTTGCAGATAATCGAGGCGATTTTATGTGGCGCCGATTTTCCGCATGTTGTTGCACAATTCCGTCGCAAACCCGCTTGCCTTTATTGAGGCTTTCACCTAATCACAGCGCCATCGGCTCAATGAAATTACATGTGTTTGGATAGGCATGTAATCACAGAGGGTTGAAAAGGTGGGAGTGGTTGCCCGTTCTTGCCTTTGCCTGCAAAGGTATCTGAAAGCGTAATGCTTGCCCCTATAGCTCAGCTGGTAGAGCAACTGATTTGTAATCAGTAGGTCCGCGGTTCGAGTCCGTGTGGGGGCACCATATCACTCTAAGAAACCCTTTGTTTCCTTGATAATATTGCGCTCGTCTGTCTATCACGACACACATGGCGACACACATCGAGGACACAAAGATGGCCCTGAGCACCAAAATCAAACATGTAGACAAACGGCCTAACGGGGTTCTGAGGTTTAGAAGACGATTTCCGAAAGATGTTGTTGAGGTGCTTGGCGAGCCAGCCCTGCAGGTTCACATCAAAAATCGCGAAGGCCTAGCCTTTCACCGAGAATATCAGGCCATCATGCAAGAGTTCGACCGGATGGTCTCCGAGGTGCGCAGCCGTATCAACGGCAATGACACCAGATCACCAGTCGAAAGATGGCATGAAGCACTCCTCAAGCGCGAAGAGTTGGTGTCTGAGACCATAGGCCTTGAAGAAGACCCAGAGTTTGCCGCTAGAGAGATTGCCAAAGGCCTCTCTGAGCAGCCCAATGCCGACCCTCTGTTGTTGAAGGCCTTGCTGAACCCGGAAGCTGATGCTCCTAAGCTGTCACTGCGGGACGCCAAGATGATGTATGCTCGGGACAAGCGACTACCTGACAATGAGATTGTCCGCCTTGACCGGATTACACGCCGCCTTGAGGAAGCCGTAGGGTCGCTCGAAAAGGTGAACCTAGAAGGTCTGCGTAGAGATCACGGCAGGCGTTATATGGACGTAATGCTCAAGACTGCCAAGTCAAACGGTCAGCCATTGTCTATCGCTACGTGCGCCAGGGAGAGCAAGATCATTGCCGCGATGGTGAACCATGCGATCCGCGAAGGTGATATCGATGCGAAGAACCCCTTCATCGGTCTCCCATGGCCAAGAGATACCGGCCTAAAGGTGGGCAAGAAGCTACCCCTGCCAGATGATTTGATCGAGAGCATAGAGAAGCGGCTCAATGACGGGCGAACAAGGGAGCTAACAGTGATGTGGCGATTGCTGAAAGGCACGGGAATGCGTCTCGGAGAAGTCGCGGGTCTTTCACAAGAAGACATGGTCCTTAACGCAGTAACTCCTCACATTCTTGTTCGCCCAAATGCAATACGTGACCTCAAAACCACGTCAAGCAACCGCTCAGTTCCGCTCTTAGGAGATGCCCTCAGGGCTGCTGAGGAAGTCTTTGAAGGCGTCGCGTCAGGGAAACCTGTCTTTATTCGATATGCACGTGCTAGGGGCGCCGACGCAGCCTCAGCTGCTTTGATGAAGGTGGTGCGTGCAGAGACCAAAGATAAGCGGCATACTGTGCACGGTCTGAGACATCGAGTGTCGGACAAACTAAGAGATGCAGGCGCACCAATAGAGGTCCGTCATGGCTTCCTGGGGCACTCGTCGTCAGCGATCGCTGAGAGCACTTATGGCTCTCCTAGGGCGCGATTGATCGAGTTCGCAAAGTGGGCTGAGAAAGCTGAGCTATAAGCCCTTGCGGCATAGTCGCGTTCCGCCGGATGTAAGAAGGGTTGAATTTTGTAGGGTTCAAAAAGAGTTTAATATTTGAAATACGTAGTTGGACCCGGGTCAACTTTGCCGAAAGACTAAAGTTGCAGCCCAGAACTGGACCAAGCGTCGGCTAATAGGAAAGCGAAAATTGGCGGAGTGCTTAAATTACATTGCCATGGGCAACTGGGAGAAAGTCCAAGGTGAGGTTAGCGATGTAACTCTGCTCCGCGGGCGCATGTTCGAATACACAAAACTCGACATCGCCAAGCGACTAGAGAGTCTAGACCCTTCATCGTTGGCCTTCCTCGAGTCGTTACCCACATTCCTTTGTAGCGAAGCGAAAATAGCGGAAGAGCGCGGAGTTTCCATGCTAATTAAGTATGGTAGCGTCAGTGGTATTAAACCAACTCGTAATCAGGTCTTATTCACGTTCAAAACCGAAATTGACTTCGGGGAGGTGTTTTTCGACGATATCGAGATCGCCAGAGCGATATTCGATCTTGAAAAGTTTCAACTTTATCGGACGCATTGGGCGGTTCGCGTGAATACCGCGCGAGATGTATTAGCTCGGCTGGTTGCCGCTAAGCCCGAATTTGCCGACCGCATTACCCCAAAGGAACATGCAATTGAAAAGGGCGCGGCAGTTCAGCCGCCGCCGCGAGACAAAAAGGTCATAGGGACAGCTGATAGTGTCGAGACATTTCTCCAGTTGCTTTATAACAATCCGGCCGAAGCGCCTTTCGAAACCTTCTTTCGAGGCCATGAAGATGCCAGCTATGAACTAACACCGTCTCTGCTTCGCAAATGGGGAAATGGTGATTGGAAGTTCATGCCGAGTGAAGACCGCCTGTGCAAGGAGTTGCTGATTTCGCATTATGAAGACTTCCAAACCGATCAATATTGCTTTGATCGGCTTGTTCGCATGCAGCACTACGGTTTGCCTACACGACTCCTTGATATTACCAGTAATCCGTTGATGGCTTTGTATTTTGCCTGTTCAAGTAGTTCTGAAGTGGATGGCGAGGTTATCATTTTCCATGTCGCGTCAGAGCGAGTAAAATATTATGACTCCGATACGGTGAGTTGCCTTTCAAACCTCTCAAATTTGACCTATGAACAGAAGGATAAAATCGACCTTAGCCTTGATCAGTCTGCCTTTAATGATACCGAAGTCGTTGGCAAGTTGCTTCATCACATTAAATCAGAAAAAGGCTTTTTCGAGGGACGGATTGTCCCTGACGATCTTGGTTCCATCGTTTGTGTGAAGGCAAAGCGCACTAATTCACGTATCAAGTCTCAATCTGGTGCCTTTTTGTTGTTCGGCCACGAAGCTGTGCTACCTGATGCCGGTTTAAATGACTTCATTGTTACGCGCATCGCAGTCAGAGAAAAGGAACGTATCCTAAGGCAGCTTGATCAAATCAACATAAACGCCACAACCGTTTACCCAAGTATCGACCAGACTGCCGTCCATTTACGAGACAATTACCAATCACCGGACCCTGGCTAAACAAACGAAGTAAGCCACGCTCCCTAGAGGCGACGAGAAGGAGTGACCGAAATACCGGTAAAAAACAAAAAAACTGTCGCCGTGATTACACTTAGTCCTCCATAATGATGCTGCTAGGAAGGCCTATTAAGAGCAACGGACAAGGGTTTCCGACGCCTCTTTTAACGCGGTCATCCAACTTCCGCCAATGCGTTGTAGCTTCGCCAAATTTGTCAGAAACGAACTTCTTTGAGAATGCTTCGCAGAAATGATTGGGCCCGCCAAGACGCTTCTGTAGGTCTAGTATCGCCTTTCGTTGTCTCGCTGTGGGTGAGTAGCCCCACGGCTCGAGGTCCTCAAAACTCGATACGTTGTGCCTCACTAGGAAACTCTCTACTATCTCCGTTAGGCCCTCATGTAAGGTGGTCCCCCGCGTGATTATGACGCCCACGGAAATAGCTCCGTCTGCATGCAACCTCTTGAAGTTTTCAAGGTCCCGATCGTAAAAAGGGTCCTTATTGTTCCACTCAATCTCAAGCGCAACGCGAGAACCGTCGTCAAATTCACGAACATGATCTACTTCGTGTGATTGGCTTTCAAGCGTGACCCCGTTGATCGTTCTTTCAACGATAAAGTGATACTTCGGCCAATTGAGACCGTTCAAAGAGTTTCGTAATCGTTGGGTTCCTTTAGCCTCTCCACCACCACCTGAGACAATCTCCGAAGCTGGGATTTCAAAGGCTGCGAGGACTTCAGTTAGTTCCGCCTCCACCTGAGGGAAGTCTACCTGCAGTATAGCCTCTGCATGTGAGCAGAACTTGATCTGGAACCCTTTTTCTAACAGAGCAGAGAACAAACGGTTTTCCCCATATAGACTGTTTGGTTTTTTTTGGGGCAAAATATCTTGGGAGTCGAGTCCACCCTCAGAATGTCACGAGGCAATACTCCTGGACGAGCGATGAAGCGTGGGAAGCCATATGAAAATTTGCAACATATACTCGCACTTGAACGGCGAGGAATTTTTGCTCGCGCGAAAGCCCAATATTTGGATTGAGATTCAACGCGTTATCCGGAGAGTTGACGCGGCAAAGTGCAAGACGAAAAGGTCACGGGAACAACGCACCGCTGGCCACACCTTTTATGCTCCAGTTGAACTCAACAAGGCCTTCAGGGCAGAGTTCGCAGCATGCAATCCGCCCTGGAAGAAAGATGAGTTCTCCTACTTCGTTTGCTCGGATGAGAGAGTGAACCGAAGTATACAAAACCTAAATCGAAACGACCAAAAGCAGCGTATCCTCGAAGCGGGACTAGAGCCACTGCCAACAAGCAATGAAACGGATTTTGTAAAGGATCGCGTAGCAGTCGAAGTGCAATTCGGAAAATATAGCTTTGTAGCACATGATCTATACGTAAAGCACTTGGCGTTTTATGCGACCGACCGAATTGACGTTGGGGTGGAGATACTCCCTTCGAAGGTTTTGGAGCGTGAAATGTCTTCCGGACCTACATTTTTTGAGAAGGATTTAAACAACCTAATTCGTCAAGGCCGGGGTGTGCCTTCAGTTCCGCTAATATTGATTGGAGTTGGTCCTTAAGCCGCTACTGCCACTTTCTTTGAGCTAAGTCTCTTGTTCGCCCATGAACCAACAATTAAACCTGAAAGAATTCGCGCGGCGTGAATGGTGATCTTTACCTCGTTCATCGCGCGGCCTCTGCCGCTTCCTATGTCAAAAAACTCCAAAGTAAGTCTTTCAATCTCTTTCTGTTCTATGTCTTGTGTTATCTCCCGGTAAACCTGCTCGGCGCATTCACCCAAATCATCAACCCATGAATAGGGACCCTTTCCCTCAGTTCTTCGCGTCCATACCCGTTGAAGCTCTACGGGATCAAAATTCTGGAAGTCCACAACCAGTGTCGAGAACCTACTTTCGATCTCGTCGAAGCAATCACTCAAGATCGGTATGCGAGACAACCGCGCATACCAATCGTCATCGAGCATATGTGTAAAAATCTGCTTCGAATTTCCCGAGTAGAAGCGGACGTCCCAAAAAGGTAAGTCATTCTCAAAGTGGTTGGAAAACTCAAACCGCATGCCACTCTTAAAACGCAAGTTAGGAATTGCCGCCTTAAACCGCCTCTTGGCGGGGTAGGTTCGGCCGACCGTGTCAGGAGCAGTTATGGGCGCGTTCTTTTCCGGGAGGGTCAACTCTGGCTTTGACTTGTCAATTCCTGAGTGGCCATCGAAGTGTGTTGACTTCTCCCCGCGCATCACCAAGCCCAATATGTATGTGAATGAAGGCGGGATGGCATTCCCTACCATTTTGATTTTCTCCGAAAAAGACTTTCCAAAGAACTGGTATGTAATTGGGAAACCCTGGAGTGTCGCCCGTTCTCGAACAGTGAGGCGTCGAAACTTGTTCGGCTTTGAATTGTCTGGCACCACGATGCTCTCACGCGAGACCCTCGTGCAAGTCGCAGTGACTGTTCGAGATGGTGCATCGAGTTTGTCTGGGAAGGACATATTATTGTAAACAGGGTGAAAGGTCTTTGCCTCTTGGTTCATCCGCTGTTCTTCTTCGCTGAAAAACTCTTCTTTCTCCATTTCAGTGAGTTGTTCTTTTGCCAACTCGATACCCCAAACCGGGTCTATTATTCTCGAGGGATTGTTCAGCGCGTTGACTACATCGCCGAGGGTTGACGATGCTGACTTCGTTGAAAATGCGTTGATCTCGGTCAAGTCTAAGTTCGTAGCAATGCAACGTCGCCTGGCTTGAGCACAGCCAAACTTCGAGAAGTCCATGATAGCTATGTTGGGCCTGAGATCATGAAACCTGTAGAGCGGATGTTCGGGGTTCGAGAAGCCTTCTTCGATAACCTTGGCTACTCTGGGGACGTTCTCCATTGCCCAAAAACGAGGCTTCAAAAACTGAACAGCTTCGAAGAACTTTAGGAGGTCTATCAGACCATCATCAATATCGCCGCTTCCGCCGCGATTGGAGTATGAAAATTGCGTGCATGGCGGACTCCCTACAACGACATCGATGTCCTGCGGAAGTTCGTCCAATGTAAGGTCGCGAATATTTACGGGCGTTAGTTCGGTGCCATGGTTGCCGTTATGAGTGTCAATGGCCGGTTGCCACCACTCATACGAATTTACGACCTCGATACCGGCAAGCCGCAATCCAAGGCTCCAACCCCCAATACCGGCATAAAAGTCGATTGCTCGCATTCTTCTCACCACTTTTCTTTTCAGCATAGCGAAGCTGGGGGGCATATCAAGATCTGATTTTTGCCTTCTTTGCAAGTGGCCCAAAGCGGCGACGCCACTTTCCGCGTTGGAATGATGCGACTGCTACAGTTGCGTAATGCAAGCTGACAATAAACGATTGAGACTAAACCACTTCTATTTGCTGAAAAAATGTGCCTGAGTGGAATCATTAAGAGCTGCGCGTGGTCACCCCCCGTGGGTGGCCATGCCCAATCCTTTGACGCTTCACGCGACTGTTTTTGAAACGCCTCTCTTCGTTGGGCCCCTATCAACACTGACAGAAGGTAAAACTACTGCAAGAGCTTGCCGGCTATGGCGAACCACTCTCTAGAACTGTTCTCTGGGGTATACCTCAAAGAACAATGCCAACGGACATGGAAAGTATGTTCACTAGGGTTGACTTTCATTTGTGAACACAACAGGTGTGTGAACAGAAGTTCTGAGAACAGGTTGCCATATGCCCAAGACCATCCTCTATGTCCGCGTCTCCATGACCGAACAGACCAGCGACCACCAACTTGAACAAGCCCGCAAGGCTGGCTTTGAGGTTGACCAAGTGGTCACCGATCACGGCACCTCTGGGGTGACTACCAAGCTGGCAGACCGGGAAGGTGGCAAGCGGCTGTTCGATCTCCTGCGTGAAGGTGACACGCTGGTGGTCCGCTGGGTAGACCGTTTGGGGCGCAACTATCAGGACGTGACGGACACCATTAGGGAGTTCATCAATAGGGGCGTGACGATCAAGACCGTGATCAACGGCATGGTCTTTGATGGGACGACCAAGGACCCCACTCAGAAGGCCATCAGAGACGCGCTGATAGGCTTCATGGCTGCGATGGCAGAGGCACAGGCAGAAGCCACCAAGGAAGCCCAGAGGGCCGGTATCGAGCACCACAAGGCTGTCTCCCCGGAGAAGTTTAAGGGGCGCAAGCCGACTTTTGACAGGGCCAGCTTCGAGCAGGTTAAGTCGATGCTGAATGCTGGTCAGGGGCATTCGGCCATCGCAAAAGCGACAGGGATCAACCGGAACGCTGTGATTAGGATTGCCCAAGACCCTGCAAGGGCAGAGGCTGCTTTGGCGAAATGGGGGATGTAACGCCAACCCAAATACTGGGACTAGCGGGAACGCGTTGAAGGCATTGGGCAATCATCTGGCTGTCCAGTAGTAAAACGCTACGCCCATTGTCCCGACCTATAGCCCCTCTGGCACCGACAAAAAGCGCCGGTCGCGGGGTCCTTGTCGCATGCCCCAGGAAACCCACAGCATAGCAGTAAGGGGGAACCGGGCTGCCACCTTGGAAGCTGTCTCAAATAACCCTCATACCAGCCCCAACATCGTGCAGGTAACTCGCTTTGCACCCTTAGCAGTAAAGACCGAAACTGACGTTGCGAACCGATTTACCCCGACTATAGCACTAGCGACTTTGGTCAGACCAAAAACTCGCAACTGAGACCTCAAGATATATGCCGCAGACACGGAGAACCGCAGCCAGAGTTCTTCAGACGGCAATGAGCGCGGGGGTGCGATCAATACTTGGGGAACTTGCCACAGAGTATTGGGACGGGCAGCGACAATCGCCTTGCCGACCGACCAAATGCGACCGTTGGCCTGCCTCGACAGAAATACCCCGCAAAAACTACCCCGCAATGCCCTTAAGTTAGATAAGGAGAGCACGATGACCGACATTGTCGATCACGACGGCAAACCCCTTTTTGCCGATGATTTCACTCATTCAGTCTATGAGGTTGCCGGAGCATCCATCGACGTAATCGAGACCAGCGGAAATCTTTGGCTCTCTGGTCCATCAGTCATGGAGGCTATGGGCTTTCAACCAGACGGCGCTGGGGGTGGGTATAGTCGTCGCCTCTCTCGCATTGACCATCCAGACATCATTAAGATCACCGACACGCCCTTCAGGTTCACCGATGGTCGCCGCAATAGGGGCAGCCTCATAAGCCCTCGGGCGGTTCACCGCTTCGCCGAGGGAAAGGTGAAAGGGTTCAACGCGATCAAGGCTTACGCCTTTTTGCAATGGATGGACGAGACCCTCTGGACCGAAGGTAACGATGAAACATGGTCACCCAAGCGACCAATTCCTTCGGCCATAGAGCCAGTGTTTCGGAAGGTGATCAGGGTCAAAGACGAAAACCAATATGGTGAGCTTCTTGACCCACTTCGTCCAACTGGGCCCTATCACGGTCTAGGTCACTTTGGTCCTCTTCGTCGTGACGAAATCGAATTTGCCATAGATGGCTGTGAAGTATCCCAGCAAATGTGCCCTGTCGATTTCGACGACGACTTGATCATCGACGATGAAGATGACTTTTCGACTCTGACAGCGTGGCTCAAGACAGCCGCCTAACCCATCTCCGCCTCCAAACCGAACACTTCTTTTATGCCTGAAAAACTGAAGCAGGCGCTGGAGGACGTTTTGTCCGGCGAGGCCGCCCAATACTCACCGTTCGGCCAAACCGACACCCCCAAGAAACTCGCAAGGAAACTCAACAATGACCACAACAAAAAAACTATTCACACTGATGGCTGCTGCCTTGGAAATCCCGGCAAAGGAGGCTTCGCCGCAGTTGTCCGCCGATACGAGAATGGTGCCGAGATAAAGAAACGGGTCGTCAGCAACAACGCACCTGAAACCACTAACAACAAGATGGAGTTGATGGCAGCCATTGAGGGGCTGCGCCAAATTAGAAGAAACGAGCCAGCAAAGATCACCGTCTTTTCGGACAGCCAATATGTCATCCTCGGGATGACTAACTGGCTCCCCAAATGGCGGAGCAAAGGATGGCGTGCAGCGGGCGGAAAGTCAGTCAAGAACCGAGAACTCTGGGAGAAGCTTCTGGCTGTCTCGGAAGGGTTGAGGGTGCAATGGGAATGGGTTCGTGGTCACGCTGGAGACCCTCGTAACGAGGAAGCAGATGCTCTGGCAAAACAAGCGGCCTTCAAACAAGATCAATAGCAGGCAAGACTTCCGGCCCCATTCGGTTCTTCTGGGTGGGGCTTACCGCGGT
This sequence comes from Ruegeria sp. CI8, assembly GCF_056536865.1. NCBI lineage: Bacteria > Pseudomonadati > Pseudomonadota > Alphaproteobacteria > Rhodobacterales > Roseobacteraceae > Ruegeria > Ruegeria sp. CI8. The sequence goes on along the minus strand of NZ_JBQFQL010000001.1, from coordinate 1,872,543 downwards.
GACTTAGTTATTCGGCGTCTCCTAGAGCCAACAAGAGCAAACAGGCCAGAACAGGCGAACTAACCAGACTGATTAGCACCCAGATCAATTGGCTACGGTTCCTTCGTTCTGCCATGCCAGCAGGAAGCAGGATATACAGCCAAACTACTACGAACAGAGCAATCAGGCCGAAGATTATCGAGAATAGACCCTCCATAATCAGCCGCCTGTGCTTAGTGCCACCACGCGATCATTGACGAATTCCAGAGTGTCTTTATCGAGGCCATACTCGCCATATCTGTAAGTCCAACGGGTATATTTCCGTCCGCCTGATATGTAGTATTCTTCTTCCTCATCTGGCAGGCCCCACGCGCACGTCGCCGCTAAGTCGGTCATCCCGAGTTCAACGTCACCAGTTAAAGCGCTATTGTAGTCTTTACGTGAGATATCGCCTCTGTTTAGAACCTCTGCCAGAAGACGTTTAGCTTTCTCGCGTTCACCTGACGGCGCATCGTATGTGAAGTATGAAGCCGCATCACATAAGTCGACCGAAGAGACGTTAGACAAATCTGCTTTCGCTCCGATTTCTTCTAATTCCTGGCTGTAGTATGGGTCGGTGCAAGCCGAGACGCTGAATGCGATCAGAACAGCCAAGCACACTCGGCGAAAGTTCACTTCTTGAAACATAACCCTTGTATCCAACAGAACACGACACTGGCAACGAGCGCTATCATTCACTGGTGAAATGTGAAAGCGCCTAGGAGTGTTGACGTCGCTGTCTCCGCTTGATGGTTTGAATTGCCACCTCGAAGGCGTCTGTGGCAGACAAACGATGAGACGCTAGTAACGTGCATTGGAAGTTAGGGGCAGCCTCCAATTGCGAAGTGCACACCCGACTTTTCACGACACACAAAACGTGGCCTTCACGACACACTTTCGCCCCCACCTGCACGGAAAATTATAGGGTAAATAGTTGGTTTCACTGATAGTTTTTCACAGTAGGGGCGCGTTCGAGTCCGTGTGGGGGCACCATCTTCTCCGAAAACGCAAAAAAGCTTGTCCTTGTCTGAGCGGCTTTCCGGCGGTGCGGTACGTTGTTTTCTATCCATCGTATTTATTATACCTACCCCGCTCGCTTGGGTGCGCTTGGCAGGGTTGTTCTCTGGGGTCTCAATTGCGAGGCCAATTCAGGATATGGCTGCGACACTCTTCTGCCACTTCTGGGAACTGTGTTCGCTCGCGGGTGTACAGATAGACATCACGAACGTCCGACAAATCCTTGATCGGACGGAAGGCAGTGTTTTCCGGCAAAAACCGTGCGACCGTTTCGGGCAGTATGGTCACCCACCGCCCGGTTGCGACCATGGCGATCAACGAGTGAGTGTTGTGCACCGTGATCGCAGACTCTGCGATTACGTCTTCGAAACCGGGATTTTCAATGAGTTGGCACAGCGAGTTGTGCACGAATTCCTTGGCCGCGACCTGGTTCAGCGTTGGTGGCTCGTGCGCGGTGATCAGGGCGTGATCGGCGGCGGCCACAAGCCCGAATCTGTCCTGAAACAGCGGCTCGGCCCGTATTCCGTTCAACGGGTGATGACCCGAGGCAATCCCCACATCCGCCCGCCCCTCGGCGAGGCTGTCCAAAACCTGCCGGGTGTCGGTGTCCCTCAGCTCGATCTTCAGGCCGGGAAAGGTGCTGGACAGGTGGTCAAGCAGCGATGGAAACAGCAGTGCTGCCACCGACGGGACGGACACGATCCGGATCAGCCCTTGGGACGCCTTGGCCAGGGCTTCAATGCTTTGGACCGTGTCGTCAAATTGGCGGACCTGATTTTGGGCGAGGGCAAAGACTTCCGCCCCCAAAGGCGACAGCTGGTTCTTTCGCTCACCCAGGAACAAGCGTTTGCCGAGATGTTCTTCAAACTGTTTCAGGGTCATCGAGACTGCAGACTGAGTGCGACCCAGACGGCTTGCGGCTTCGGCCAGATTTCCGGATTGGGCGACTGTGCAAAAGCAGCGGAGCATTTCCAGTTTCAAAGACAAATTTCAGATTTCCTGAAGTTCATTAAATTTGTTTGAGTTTGCCTGATGTCCGGGCAGAGGTCTATTCTGTTCGTGAAACGTACCGGACCCGAGGCCCCTTGTGACAAAATTGAACCTGATTGCCGGCGAGTGGATGGCCGGCGACACCGCGATCGAGAACCGCAACCCCTCTGATCTGACGGATGTGATTGGCCTGTTCGCCCAGGCAAGCGCCGATCAGCTGTCCGCGACCCTCGACCGGGCACGTATCGCGCAGTTGGAATGGGCGGCTTATGGGTTGGAACGCAAGCAGGCGGTTCTGATGAGTATCGGGACCGAGTTGATGTCCCGCGCCGAAGAGTTGGGGCGGTTGTTGTCGCGAGAAGAGGGGAAGCCGTTTGCCGAGGGCAAGGGCGAGGTTTACCGCGCGGGGCAGTTCTTTACGTATTATGCGGCGGAATGCCTGCGCCAGATCGGCGAAAACGCGGACAGCGTACGTGAGGGCGTCGAAATCGACGTGCGCCGCGAACCGGTCGGGGTTGTCGCGGTAATCTCTCCTTGGAATTTCCCGACAGCTACGGCCGCGTGGAAGATCGCACCGGCCTTGTGTTATGGGAATGCCGTAGTGTGGAAGCCAGCCAACCTGACCCCCGCCTCAGCCGTGGCGTTGACTGAGATCATTGAGCGTCAGGACATTCCCAAGGGTCTTTTCAGTTTGGTCATGGGGTCAGGCGGCGCAATCGGACAAAGACTGGTTGAGAGCCCTCAGGTGGATGCGATCTCTTTCACCGGGTCGGTGCCCGTCGGCAAGGGCATTGCCGCAGCAGCCATCCAGAACCTGACCAAGGTGCAGATGGAGATGGGTTCCAAAAACGCGTTGGCCGTGATGGATGACGCGGATCTGGATCTGGCGGTGTCACTTGCGCTGGGCGGAGCTTTTGGCGGCACCGGGCAGAAATGCACCGCCTCTTCGCGGTTGGTGGTCCATGCCGCGATCCACGACGCCTTTGTCGAGAAGCTTGTCGCCGGCTCAAAGGTACTGAAGGTCGGGCATGCCTTGGAGGAAGGCACGCAGATGGGCCCCGTTGTCAGCGAACAGCAACTGCAAGAGAACCTGGCCTATGTCGAACTTGGCCAATCCGAAGGCGCCGAGCTGGCGTGCGGCGGGCAACGGCTGGAGCTGCAGCATGACGGGTATTACATGTCGCCCGGCGTGTTCGTGAACACGAACAACACTATGCGGATCAATAGGGAAGAGATGTTTGCCCCGCTGACCAGCGTGCTCAAGGTCGACAGCTATGATGAGGCTTTGGCGATCGTGAATGACACGAATTTCGGCCTGACATCGGGCATCGTGACCCAGAATCTTGCGCGCGCGACGCATTTCCGGCGTCATGCAAGAACCGGTGTCGTGACCGTCAATTTGCCCACGGCAGGCACTGATTATCACGTTCCTTTCGGCGGCCGGGGCGACAGCTCTTATGGACCGCGCGAACAGGGCAAAGCGGCCGCCGAGTTCTACACCACTGTCAAAACCGCCTATATCAGCGCCGGGACCCCGATCTGATGCGGATTGACGGCCTGCAATATGCCAATTGGTCGGAGAAGATCTTCCGGCAATTGCGGGAAGGGGGCGTGGATGCCATTCACGTCACCGTCGCCTACCACGAGAATTTTCGTGAAACGGTTCAGAACCTCGAGAAATGGAACCGCTGGTTCGAGTTGTTCCCGGACCTGATCATGAAGGGACGATCGGCCAACGACATCGATACCGCGCGTGACACCGGGCGTACGGCCGTTTTCTTTGGTTTCCAGAACCCATCACCCATGGAAGATGACATTGGGCTGATTGAAATACTGTACGACCTTGGTGCCCGGTTCATGCAGTTGACCTACAACAACCAATCCCTGCTAGCGACCGGCTGCTACGAGGCTGAAGACACCGGTATCACCCGGATGGGGCGGCAGGTGATCAAGGAGATGAACCGCGTGGGATTGGTCATCGACATGAGCCATTCGGCCGACCGCTCGACGATCGAGGCAGCCGACCTTTCCGCGCGTCCGATCGCCATCACCCACGCCAATCCGCATGACTGGGCGCCCGCCCTGCGCAACAAGCGTGACCCCGTCATCCGCGCCGTGACGGAAAGAGGTGGGATGCTCGGGTTTTCGGTCTACCCTCATCACCTGAAGGACAAGTCCGACTGCTCGCTGGAAAGCTTTTGCACCATGATTGCCCGAACGGCCGAAAAATACGGAACACAGCATCTCGGGATCGGAACCGACCTGTGCCAGGACCAACCCGACAGCGTTGTCGAGTGGATGCGTGTGGGTCGCTGGACCAAGGAAATCGATTACGGCGAAGGATCGTCTGCGAACCCGGGTTTTCCGCCGATGCCAAAGTGGTTCCGGGACAATCGTGACTTTGACAAGATCGAGACCGGCCTCCTCGCAGTTGGGATGACTCCGAACGAAGTCGCCGGGATCATGGGGCAGAACTGGTACCGCTTCTTTGCGGACAACTTCGGACCGGTCCAGAATTGACCGGACCGGGGCCGCATATCGCGCGCCGGGATCCGGCAACCGTAATGCGGCTCAGCCGGCTCGGGTCTTTGCACCAGTGCAGGCTCAGCTTCATGCGCGTTCTGACTCGCCGCCTGGCACGCGACAACTGGCGGTTTTCCACGCCGGTGTTCGATATTGACGAGGCAGGCGTCGGACGGGCCGTGTATGTCGCCCAGGGACCAGAGCGCGCGTATTCTCTGGTGGCCTTTGCCCATGATCTTCCACCAGAAAAACGGTCGGACCGGGTGATCGCGGATGCCTGGGACGCGACCTTCACCCTATTTGACGGAATCCCTTCCGAAGCCGACCTTGACCGGCTTTCCCGCAATGTTCCGCTGCAGGAGGCCGGCCGGATCAGCGAAACCGAACTGTCGCTGTCCCGGGCCAATCGCTCGGTCCGATTGTGGACGCATGTAGTCGAAGCCCTGGCCGACGGTCTACAGCCGGATCTGGAGCAGATCCAAAAGGTTGGCTACCTGATGCGAACCACGGCCGTGTACGGATCCGGAAAATTCGGGGCCGCGGACCGGGAAAACATAGCAAACCGTCCGGAAACCGAGGGGCCGTTTCAGGCCGAGATGCTGTCAGTCTTCCTCACCCGCGCCTTCGTGCGGGACCTGGTCGAACACATGGCGCGCGCCAAAGGGGGAAGCAAGGCCGTCAAGATGGCCCCTGATATCGCGCGCCGCCTTGGCATCGGGAACTCCACGGGGCTGGGCATGGCGCCGTTCCTGATCAATCATCCGGTCCTATTGAACAACTGGATCATGGCGCGCGAGGAGGCAATCGCCCGGGTTCGATCCTTGGACACCGCGACCCAAGAAGAAATCAGTGTGTTCCGGTCGGTGTTTGCTCGCAGCCAAGTGTCGATTGGCCAATGGCATTCGGAACATCCGATACAAGAGCGGAAACTGTCTGCTCTGAAAGCAGACCTCGGGGTGATCGCGGACTTTCTCCGCCATGACGATCTTACGGGCCGAAGACCGTGGAACCGTCTGGCGGAGTGGTCGGAAACTGTGCTGAGCGAGGAGGGGCAGGAGTTGCTTCTTTCCCTGATCCTCGAACCCTATTCAGACTTGGTGGACGGTTTGTCAGGATGCATGGCGGATTCAAGCCCGCATCTGTACGAGATTGACGGTGCCATGCCGCTGGCCGATGTGCGGCAGGCGATCCGCGACGGTTTCGGTTGGGCCCTGGATCTGGACTGGGGCGCCCGGGAAGCCTGCGCACGGGTCTGGTATGTGTCGGAAGAAAAGCTGGAACCCAGACTGGGTGAGCGCTTTGACGAGCCGGTAGCCGAGTACGAACAACCGCTTGCCCCGGCGCGGGATGCGGCAGCGGCATATTCGGCAATGGCCGATTGGGACACCGCCGTGACCACCGCGGAATTTCTTCTGCGCCACCCTGAACATCGCCACACGATCCGCCGGGCGCAGATCAGCCGCAAGGCCCCCTACAGCGAGATCCGAGACAACACGATTGGTGCATCGGTTCTGCCGATCGACATGCTCCGCGCCAAACTGTCCTTTTTCGGCGCGACACATTTCGATCCCCGCTCGGACCGTTGGGTCCGTATCTGCATGTATTCAGGCGCGCCGTACCCCGAGGATCTTTCGCCCGAAAATGCCGATTTCTGGATTTATCCGGAGGTGCGGGAATGAACCTGTCGCTGAACGAGGTCGAAGGACTGGCAAAACGCGCGGCACGTGGGGCGGGTCATCACTGGGGGCCGGCCGAGGACGCCGCCAAGGCGACCCGCTGGCTGTGTCGTCATGGTTTTGACGGTGCAGCCGCCCTGTCGGCGGTCCTGCGCCAGGACTTTGCGCTTCTGTTTGATGCGCACACGCCACGGGCCCTCGGGGCGAATTGGCGGGCGCATGGGCAGATGTGCCCGTTGGGGGCGGGGATGCTGCTGTCAGATTGTTCGGAACATTTGGGCTGCGGGCCGATCGTTCTGCATGACGTGGCGGTTCCACTGTTGCTCTTGCCGTTCGCTGGCAACGCCGCACACCGATTGCAGACCAATGTGGCCGTCGTCTGCGATGAACTCAGCGCCACGACGGATGGGGAGGTCGTGGACGCTCCGGATCTTTGGCCGGAAAGCGCCACAAAGGTCATCGTAAGGATCGGCGGTACACCTGAAAAACTGCGCGCCAAGCAAACGCGCGCCCTGCCGGCGCCCGCGGCTCTGGCTTTTTTGAACACTCTGGCTCAACGCACCTATGCCCCCGCAACCGAGGAGTCTCGCCGGTTGGGTGCCGGTGCTGGTTTGTCCGATAATGACTGAGGAGGCCGAGATGCCAGAAACCCGAACGCTGTCCCTTGCCGAAATCGAGGATCTGTCGCTGCGCGCTCTGATGGCGGCCGGCACGTCCGAGGACAATGCCCGGCCATTGGCGGTTGCGACCGCCGCGACCGAGGCGGATGGGGTGGCCAGTCACGGACTGGCCTACATCCCGATCTATTGCGAGCATGTACAATGCGGCAAGGTGGACGGGCGAGCAAAGCCGGTGATGTCCGCCCCAAAACCGGGCGTGGTGGTGGTTGATGCGGCCACCGGTTTCGCTCACCCGGCGATCGACTTGGGGTTCGATGCGTTGATCCCGGCAGCACGCGAGCAGGGGATAGCCGCGCTGGCCATCCGCAACAGTTACAATTGTGGTGTGCTGGGGTATCACACCTATCGCTTGGCTCAGGCGGGCCTTGTTGGTCTGGGGTTCACCAATGCACCTGCATCCATTGCACCGTCGGGTGGTTCACGGCCCGTCGTGGGCACAAACCCGTTTTCGCTGGCCGTTCCGGGTTCTGATGGGCAACCTGCCGTCTTGATCGACCAAAGCGCCAGCACGATCGCAAAAAGCGAGGTCATGAAGCACGCCCGCGAGGCAAAGCCGATTCCGGTCGGTTGGGCGCTGGACCCTGATGGCAACCCGACAACTGACCCCGCCGTGGGCCTCAAGGGCTCTATGGCGCCTTCGGGCGGCTACAAGGGCGTGGGCGTCGCACTTCTGACCGAGGTAATGGCCGCCGCATTGACCGGAGCCACCTTGGGTATCCATGCTTCACCCTTTTCAGGAACCGTAGGCGGCCCGCCAAAAACCGGCCAGTTCTTCATTGCCATCGACCCCGGCGCTACGACCGGGTTGGGGTTTGCTGCCAATATCGCGGAACTTGTCGAGGCGATCCGGTATCAGGAAGGAGCGCGTCTGCCCGGCGATGGTCGGCGCACCAAACGCCTGCAGGCCAACCAAGACGGGGTTGGTGTCAGCGCCGCGACGCTGGACAAAATCCACGCCATCCTGGCCTGACACCCGTTTCAGGCGGAAACAGGGGCAAGGCCGATGCCTCGCCCCCTCTGCATCACGCATTGATGATGTTGTGTTCCGGTCCGTACGGAAAGCCGGTGATATTCTCGGCCCCATCCTCGCCTACGACCAGAATGTCGTGCTCGCGATAGCCGCCTGCGCCGGGTTGACCTTCGGGTATCCACAGCATCGGCTCGATGGACACGACCATGCCCGGTTCGAGCACCGTGTCGATGTCCTCACGCAGTTCCAGGCCCGCCTCGCGACCGTAGTAGTGGCTGAGGATGCCGAAGGAGTGCCCATACCCGAACGAGCGGTATTGCAGCAGGCCCTGATCGGCGAAGAACCGGTTGATCTCGGCTGTGATGCCGGAACAGGTCGCGCCGGGTTTGATCAGGCTCAACCCCAGCTCGTGCGCGGCTACATTGGCCTGCCACAGGCGCAGGCTGTCGGCGTCGGGCTCGCCCAAGAACAGGGTGCGTTCCAGCGCGGTGTAATAGCCCGAGATCATCGGGAATGTGTTGAGTGACAGGATATTGCCATTCTGCAAGGCCCGCTTGGTGACCGGGTTGTGTGCGCCGTCGGTGTTCAGGCCCGACTGGAACCAGACCCAGGTGTCGCGGTACTCGGCGTCGGGATAGGCGCGGGCGATCTCGATCTCCATCGCATCGCGGCCGGCCATGGCGATCTCGATCTCGGTGGCACCTTCACGGATCGCGGCATGGATGGCCGCGCCGCCCACGTCCGCCGTACGTGCGCCGCCTTTGATCAACTCGATCTCTTCGGCCGATTTCACCATCCGCGCGGCCATCGTGTCGGGGGCGATGTCCACAAGCTCGGGCTGGTTCAGCATGGACAGGGCCGTGTCGCGCGCGGCCAGCGTCATGTGGTCGCTTTCGATGCCGATCCGGCGGGCATTCCCGATCAGGCTGGCTACGGCGCGCCAGTAGTTGTCGCGCTTCCAGTCGGTGTAGATCACGTTGTCCTCGACCGACCGGCGCCAGGGCTGGCCCGCGTCGATATTGGCCGACACGGTGGTGCAATTGTCCTGAGTCACCACGCAGCCATAGGGCCGTCCGAAGGCGCAGTACAGAAAGCCCGAGTAGTAGGCGATGTTCTGCATTGAGGTCAGCAGAACGACGGGTATGTCCCGTTGCGCCATGATGGCGCGCAGTTTGGCCAGCCGCCGGTCGTACTCGGCCCGGCTGAAGGGCAGGGGCGCCTTGTCACCGTTGTGGCAGGTGAAGAATTCGGGGCGATTTGAAAGGTCTGTCATGTGCTCTCTCGTTTCTTTGCCGGACGTGCAAAGCCCGGCCACATGTCCCGGCGTACAGGACAGGCGGTCTCGGGGTCCGAGAGCCGATCACCCCCTTAGGTGCTGCGACGCCATCGCAGCAGGGGGCGAACAAGGAAATCGTTAGATCAGGCCACGCCGCCGGTCAAGCCGGTGTCAGCCCGCGCAGACGTTCCGACCGCCGGCGCAGCAGCTCGACCGTGGTCAGCAGGGCGATCGAGATCACGACGAGGATCGTGGCCACGGCCAGGATGGTCGGGCTGATCTGCTCGCGCAGGCCGGTGAACATCTGCCACGGCAGCGTCTTCTGGCTGGCCGATCCGACGAACAGCACCACGACCACCTCATCGAACGAGGTGATGAAGGCGAACAGCCCGCCCGAGATCACGCCCGGCAGAATCAGGGGCATCTGGATCTTGAAGAAGGTCCGTACCGGGCCCGCGCCCATATTCGCAGCAGCCCGCGTCAGCGAGCGGTCAAAGCCGACCAGCGTGGCGGTCACGGTGATGATGACGAAGGGAATGCCCAGAACGGCGTGGGCCAGGATTACCTTGAGGTAGCCCACAAAGGTCTTGTTCATGCCCAAAGTGCCTTCAAGGAAGCGGCCGATGTCGCTGTAGAAAAAGAACATGCCCGTCGCCGAGATGATCAGTGGCACGATCATCGGAGAAATCAGGATCCCCATGATGGCGCGCCGCCCCGGCACATGCGATTGGCTGAGACCGATGGCCGCCAGAGTTCCCAGCGTTACCGATATGATCGTGGCGATGGGCGCGATGATCAGCGAGTTCTTGAAGCTGCGCTGCCATTCGTTGTTGGTGAAGAAATCCTGGTAATGCTTCAGCGAATACCCTTCGGGGTCCAGCCGCAGCATCTCGGGCGTAAAAGTAAAGAAGTCCTGCGCGTTGAAAGACAGCGGAAGAACCACCAGAATTGGCGTGATCAGGAAAACGAAGATCGCGCCGCAGATCACCCGGAACAGGTAGTGATAGAACACCTGCTGCGCCGTCAGATAAGGCAGCAGTTTGCGGCGGTATCGGCCCTCGTACAGCCAGAATGTGAACCATGCGAAAAACCAGCCGCCCAAGAAGCCGAGCACACCGCCCATCGGCCCGGAAACCGCGAAGCCGACGGACGCGAAACCGATGATGTTGATCCAGTAGGCAAGCCTCTCGTTCTTGAGGACCGAGATGTAGATCCAGGCCAAAAGGGCCGTCAGCGCCGCGCCGCCGATCATTCCCAGGGGGACCGAGCCGTTTCCGGCGCCGACAAACATGCCGGCAAACGCGCCGGCCAGTGCGACGCTGGGAAGGACCATGGATAGGGGCTTGCGCGAAATTGGTGTCAGTGCGGCCATGTCGGTTACCCCAGCTTCACGTTATCGATGCCCACGATCTTGTCGTAGACCCAGTAGAGGATCAGAACCACTGCCAGCAGGATCGTCCCCAATGCTGCAGCCAGGCCCCAGTTCAACGACGACGATATGTGATAGGCAATCCGGTTCGAGATGAAGACACCCTTGGTGCCGCCCACGATTTCGGGCGTGATGTAGTAGCCGATTGCCAGAATGAACACGAGGATCGATCCCGCTCCGATGCCCGGGATGGATTGCGGGAAGTAGATCCGCCAGAACGTGGTCCAGTTCGTCGCGCCCATGGATTTGGCCGCGCGGGTGTAGGATGGCGGAATCGTCTGCATCACCGAATACATCGGCAGGATCATGAACGGCAGCAGGATATGCGTCATGGCAATGATCGTGCCGATCTGGTTGTTGATGATGATCAGCCGGGCGTCATCTGCGACCAGCCCGAGCCAGACGAGGGTGTCGTTTATAACGCCCTGCTGCTGCAGCATGACCTTCCATGCGGATGTCCGCACCAGAAGCGACGTCCAGAAGGGCAGCAGAACCAGAATCATCAGCAGGTTCGACACGCGCATTGGCAGGGTCGCCAGCAGGTAGCTGACCGGATAGGCCAGCAGGATGCAGGCCCCGGTGATTACCAGCGACATGAACAACGTGCGCCCGAACAGTTTGATGAGAATCTGTTTGTCTTCCGGCTGTGCCTGAGCACCTTCCGGGGTGCGCCGCATGTCGATTGCGTTCAGGAAGTAACCGTTGGTGATCGGAACCGCATGGGTCTTGATCACGCGCCACGTCTGCGGATCCCCCCAGCCGTCATGGATCTCGATCAGCTTTTCCTTGAACGGACCGTCGGTTTCAGGATCCAACCGTTTGATCTTGCGGCCTGACTGGCGGAACAGCGAAGACATGCCGGTTTCTTCGTAGTTCAGACGCGTGCCAAGCCGGGTGTGTTCCTTGTTTTCGATCGCGACCACCATGTCACGAACGAAGGCATCATAGACGTCCTCGCCCGGCAATTCGCCGCTGGTTTCATCCCAGTTGTCCAGCGCTTCGACCGTCAGGGGCAGGGTTTCCGAGACAATTCCGTTTTCGACTGACCGAAACAGCATCGATGCAATCGGTACGAGGAAGGAAAACAGAACGAACAGAAGCAAAGGCGCGATCAGCATAAGCGCGCGCAGTTTCTGACGTCGCAATGAACGCGCCAGCGATTGCTTGAGCGGCGTTCCGTCCGCTGCCAGCATGGGTCCTGCGGTTTGGCTTGCGTCAGTCATCAGTGCCTCTTGGTTGTGCCCGGGTCAGATGGCGGCGCACCGCCACCTGACGTTTCTTCAGAGATTCAAGCGCTTATTGCGCCAACCACGCCTGGAATTTGGCGTCGATGTCATCGCGGTAGTCAGCCCAGAACTCGTAGTTGTAGAGGAACGTGTTCTTGGCGTTTTCCGGATCGGTCGGCATGTGCGGAGCCATGTCGATTCCCAGTTCGGCATGTTTGCCGACCAGCGGAGCCGACGAAGCGCGAGCCGGGCCGTACGAGATGTACTTGGCCTGATCCGCCAGGCGCTGGGTGTCGGTCGCGAACATGATGTAGTCCAGCGCGCGTTGCTTGCGCTCTTCGCTCAGACCGGCGGGAATGATCCAGCCGTCCAGATCGAAGACCTGCGCGTCCCACAGCATGGCGACGGGCTGCTTCTGCTCTTCGATGACGCTGAACAGGCGGCCATTGTAGGTCGAGCCCATGACGACTTCGCCGTCAGCCAGCAGCTGGGGCGTATCGGCGCCGGCGGACCACCAGACGACGCTGTCCTTGATGGTGTCCAGCTTCTTCAGAGCACGGTCCTGGCCTTCGTCGGTTGCCAGAACGTCATACACTTCGTCCTTCGGGACGCCGTCGCACAGCAGGGCCCATTCCATGTTGTTGATCGGACGCTTTTCCAGCGACCGCTTGCCGGGATAGGTCTCCAGGTCGAAGACCGCGCAGATGTCGGTCGGCGGGTTGTCCCCGACCATGTCGGTCCGATACCCAAAGGTGGTCGAATACACGATCTGAGGGATGAAGCATTCGCTGACCAGCAGATCGCCGAAGTCTTCCGAAGCCGGGGTGCCGTCCGGCGCAGGCGCCAGCTGGGTGTCCGGGTCGATTTCCATTGCCAGACCTTCGTCACACAGACGGATCGCGTCCGCGGCAACCACGTCGACCACATCCCATGTGATGTTGCCCGCCTCGTTCATGGCGCGCAATTTGGCCACGGCCTCGGCCGAGCTGTCATCGTTCAGGATGGTGACGCCGGTCTTTTCCGAATAGGGCTCGTGATAGGCCTTGAGCTGCGACTTGGAATAGGCGCCGCCCCAGGACACGATCGTCATTTCTTCGGCGGAAACTCCGCCTGCTGCAGTTGCCAGAGCAACAGCTGTCAGCATTGTGGTGGTACGTTTCATATGTAGCTCCCAGTTTTTCCCGTTTTATGATTTGTCGACCAACGCACGGGTTTTCGTCGGTCGGTTCTTTCGGCTTGGGGGCGGATTGCGAAGCTGGGCGCGCCTAGGCGTCCAGAGCGCGGCAATCCTGCGCCAGCCATCCGATCTCGATCTCCTGACCCGGTGTCAGCCTGACGGCGTCAGGGGCATTCCGGGTCTTGACGATGAATTCATCATTGCCGGCCACCGACATGCGGAACCTGAATACATCGCCCATGTAGATGAATTCCTTGACCACAGCCTTGAGCGTATGCGCTTCGGGGCTGAGGCGATCCTTGTTGAATTCCACGCGCTCGGGTCGGATCGAGACCTTGGTCCGTTCCCCCGGTTGGCTCACGTTGATCGGAACCGCGTCGATCTCGGAGCCATCGTCCAGCGTGACGACGCATTTCCCGCCATCTACGGATTTAAGAACGCCTTCCAGCGTGTTGTTCTCACCGATGAACTGCGCAACGAAACTGTTCTCCGGTTCCTCATAAAGCTGGTCCGGCGGTGCAAGCTGCTGGATCCGGCCATCGTCAAAGACCGCTACGCGATCCGACATGGTCAGCGCTTCTGTCTGGTCGTGGGTCACATAGACGGTCGTGATCCCCAATTCATGGGCCAGACGCGTGATTTCAAACTGCATGTGCTCGCGCAGCTGTTTGTCCAATGCGCCCAGCGGTTCGTCCATCAGAACCAATTCGGGTTCGAAGACCAGCGCGCGGGCCAAGGCGATACGCTGTTGTTGTCCGCCCGACAGCTGCGCGGGTCGGCGGCTGCCGAAGGCACCCATCTGCACCATGTCGAGGGCGCGCTGGACTTTTTCTTCGCGCTCGGATTTGCCGATTTTTCGGACTTCCAGCGGAAAGGCGAGGTTCTCGGCCACCGTCATGTGCGGGAACAGGGCATAGTTCTGAAACACCATCCCGATGCCACGCTTGTGCGGCGGGATGTTGTTGATCGGTCGCCCATCCAACAGAATTTCGCCATGCGTCGCAGTTTCGAACCCGGCCAGCATCATCAGGCAAGTGGTCTTGCCAGATCCCGATGGGCCCAACATTGTCAGAAACTCGCCCTTTGGCATCGCGAGGTTAAGGTCTTTGACGACAAGACTTTCGCCGTCATACGATTTTTGAACGCGTTGAAATTCGACAAACGCGGCGTCGCTAGAAGTGCCGGTCACAAGACCCCCTGTTGCGTCAATTCTTGATCCGGTTGGTCCGGATTTCATTGATCCCTGAGCACATTAAAGACGCAGCAATGTCCGGCTGGCAAGACTCAATGACAAAAACCAATCCTCATTGGGTGGGATTCAAGGATTTTGCGCAGTGTTGAGGCGCCGCATGTGCCACGCAAGGGCCTGATTGCTGGACAGGACCGGTTTGCCGATCTGTTCATGGATCTGCGGGATGGCATCCAATGTGCGAAGGTTGGTGCAGCTGAGAAAAACGGCTTCGACCGCTCTGTCCGAACCCAGCCTCACCGCGGCGTCAACGATGGATTGCGTTGAAATCCGGACGACTTTTGATTCTTCGGAAATCCCAAAGGTGCCTAACACATCCATCAGGACCCCTTGATCGGCGAAGGCCGCGCGAAGCGCCGTGTTGACCTGCTCCACATAAGGGGACAGCAGTGCAAAGCGTGACACACCCAATTCGCGCGCCTGCGCAACCGCGGCGCGCAGCGGGTTGGTCACCGTTTGCACATCACAAGTCTGCTTTACCAGTTCTTCGACCTTTTCCGACCCGATGACCGAGCTTGCCGAGGTGCAGGCGTAACCCACAGCCCGGAAGGGGCGCGCCTTGGGCAGTAAATCTGCCGCCGCTGGAAGCGCATGCTTCATGCGGGTCAACGTCTTGGTCGTGACCTGCGGGTCGCTGGTTATGCGCGAGACATAAATGGGTGAAGGGTCGCCGGCAAAAAGCCTGCGGAAATCGCCTTCGATCGTCTCGTCTGTCTGCAGAACGATCAGGCCAAGCGGAGATATACCCGGGTCATCCGTGTCCAGAGAAAATGGCAGTGTTGTCATAGCTCGGGAATCTCCCGTCGTGCCTTGGGGCTCAGGAACCGCGGTGCGCTTTCGGTGACCAGCACATTTTCCTCGTGGACAAGTATTTTGCCACCGACCTCAATACCTGGCTCCAGCGTCAACACCATTCCGGGTTTCAGAACCGTGTGATCCGTTGGGATGAGCGAAGGCCACTCGGTCAATGACATGCCCAATCCGTGGCCCAGGCGCCCGGCTTCGGTCCCGCCGCCGCCACGGGACAGGACCGAGCTCATCGTGTGATACAGGTCCGAGGCCGTCGCGCCCGGTCTGGCCTGCTCGAACGCCGCCTCGGTCGCATCGATCAGCGCGTGGTGCGCCGCGCGCACGGCGGGACTCGCCGGGCCGACGGACCAGTTGCGGTCGAAATCGCAAAAATACCCATCCCAGACCAGCCCGGTATCCAACATAAGCACGTCGCCCGGCTTCAACGGTCGTTGGGTTGCCGGTGAGATCACGTCGCCATATCCGCCTTGGTCGGCCGCGCCGGCAAGATAAGGTACCCAATCGGCGCCTGCGTCGAGACACAACATCTGGAACCGTCGAAAGACCTGATCCAGAGGAACACCGGCCGATGCAATCTCAGGAACCCGCTCAAAAGCCTGTCCCGCGATCAGGCAGGCGGTTTCGATCTTTTTGATTTCGGCTTGAGATTTGACCATGCGCAGGTCGCGCAGAATGCCAAGGTCGCCGGTGATCCTGCGGCGGTCGATTTCGGATTTCAGACGCCCGAAATCCGCAAGCGGCATCCGCAGGTGCGTTTCATGCCCGTCGGGGCATCCGATCAAACCGCCGTCCGGAACAAGTTCGCGCAGGGTTTCGGCCAGCAACGATACTCCGTCGTCTGCCAGATCCGGGGCGGTCCAAGTGCGGATGTCTTCGATCCAGGTCTGCGCCATCAAAGCCGCGCCAATCGACGGGATCACCGCGACAGGTTTGCCGGTCGCGGGAACGACAAGGAACCAGGGGCGCGTCGGGCTTTCCCAGAACCGGGTCAGAAAGCCGCTGAAATACCGGATGTCGGGCTCGGTCGTCAGCAGCAGGGCGTCCAGCCCATGCTCTCGCATGAGATCCTGTGCACGCGCAGTTCTGTCCGCGAACTCGGCTTGTTCGAACCCTCTCACGAGGCTTGCTCGGTCACGATGCACAAAACGCGGTCCTGTGGTCCGATATTGAGCAAGTTGCGGCTATCGGCATCCAGAACGGCGGCCAGTCCGGCGCCGCCTGACGCAGTCGTTTCGAACCCGGCCCCTGCCATGACTGGAAGCTGAGCGGCCACGGTGTCATCCTCCAGCGTCAGAAACTGATCGGCATCCCGCGCCAGCCCATTCAGTGCAATCAGCGATGGCTCCTTGCAATCCAGCCGTCCCATGATGCTGTCCGGACCGTCTGCAAATACCGGCGCGCCGGCTTGGATGCTGGCCATCAGCGCCGGGGCTGCGGCCGGTTCGACCACGATGATCCTGGGGTCGTCTCCCCAAGCCTTTCGGAAACATGCGGCAACGGCGCCCGCCATGCCTCCCACTCCGGCCTGCAGCAGGATCAATGTCGGAGGTTCGGGACACTGATCAACCGCCTCGACAGCCATTTGAACGTACCCCTCCATCAAGAGATGGGGCAGGTCATAATACCCTTCCCAAGAGCTGTCTGACAGAAGCGTCCAGTCGTTGTCGTTCGCCGCGCGGCTTGCGGCGCTCATGCTTGCGGCGTAATCGACGCCTTCGCGCACCACTCGCGCACCTTGCGCCGAAAGGCGCTGAGCAAAGCTCTCGGGCACGGTTTCAGAAATGAACACTACGGCATTCGCACCAAAAACGCGCGCACCCGCAGCCATGCTTAGGCCGTGGTTCCCGGCGCTGGCCGTTACATAAGTACGGCCAGCAAGGGATGTGTTGTCGGGTGTCTCGGTGGCTTCGCTCGCTTGGTAGGCGATGACATAGGCCGCGCCCAATGCCTTGAACGACCCGAGATTCATCCGCGTCCGTTCATCTTTGATCCAAAGGCGGGAAACGGGCGCCAAACCCTGCGCTTCGGCCAGTGGTGTCACGCCGGAGGCAGGGCACAGCGACAAAAGCTGCGCCAACCGGCTGGAATTGGTTGAAGGGAAGGGGGCCTGTGAAAACAGTTTGCCTTCGCCTCGATACGGGTTGGTGACGGACTTCATCGCGGCCTCCCTCAACGATCCGGCAGACGTCATAGAAATGCAGTCAATCTGTCAAGGCATAGGGGTGAAATGCGAGAAATGCACACTTCCTGTTCCCTGGGAAAAGTGGCTACCTGCCCTGAACCAAACGGCGTTGATCTGGCTGGCGAATTGACCGCTTGCGGTCTTTGCAATCGGTATGGGTGCGTGTAAGTGTTCGGCACGTGATCCGGCGCCGGTGCATCAGACCGGCCGGATGCGGGCGTGATGGAATGGTAGACATATCGGACTTAAAATCCGAAGGCCCTAGCGCCGTGTGGGTTCGAGTCCCACCGCCCGCACCAAACACAATGGTCGACCTGGCCGAGGGCGATCGTCAGACCGGATAACCCAGCTTGGAGATCAGCCGCCAGATGTCTTGGTTCGCCGCCGACAGCTGCGCTACGACATCCTCGATGTCCTGCATCGCCTGTTCGTCGACCGTATCTTCGCGTCCCAGCTTGATGTCCGTTTTTCGATCGGCAATGCGCATCAGGATCGTTTTGGGGTTCCCGGTTTCCTGGTCGAAGGAATAGATGCAGTGGTTGAACTTGTTGCGGATGCCAGACAGACGGCTGAGCCGCTGCGTGTGCTCTAGGATCGGATCACGAACCGAGGCCGGCCTTCCGTCCATCTTTGCCAGACGCTCGACCAGATCAATTCGGGCGCGGGTTGTGTTCAGGGTCAGGAAAATGATGACGGCTACGTCTTTGCTGGTCCCCGAGAGGCCGGCAATCAGATGAATCAGCAGGCTTTCGGTGTTCGTCCAGACATAGTTCAGGCGGCCGACCAAAAGGATCAACCGATCGAACCTGGCTTCGAAGTCGTCAGTCAATCGAGGTTCGGTGCGCGTCCTGCGCCGCCGCCTCAAAGAAGAAATGCGCCGCTGCCGTTCTGTTGCTGACACCGATCTTGCCCGACACGTTGTGCATGTGCAGCTTGACCGTGTGTTCGGTGATACCCAACTGGGCAGCGATCGCCTTGTTGCTCTTGCCTTCGGAGACAAGTTGCAGAACCTGCTTCTCGCGCCGGGTCAGTTTTGACAACAGAGGGCCAGCCGCAGGGGATTTCGGAGTTTCTCGGGCCGCAGTCGCACCTGTCGCGCACGGCTTCGATGCAACGCAATTGGCCACAAATCCCGGCAGGTACAACTCTTCATGCATCAGCAGCCGCAGGATCGCGCGCCATGCGTCCGGAGCGACGTTCATCGGAAGAAACCCGATTGATCCGTACCGGGATCGGTCCCATCGCTCGAAAACGAACCGGGCTGCGTCCTCTTTGCGGTATGCGAAGGCAAGGCATCCCGGCATGGACGATCGGACATAATCGGAGGGGCGGGCCAGCAGGTCCTCCATCATGATCTGATCCACGACAACAATCTTGCCGGAACCCACGGCATTGCTTGCCTCGGACAAGAATGCCGCGAGGGATTCAAACCTGTGGGCTGCAACGCCGAATTCGTGCTGCACGCTTCGCAGGGTTTGGTTGGAGTAGAAGAGCTCTTTCCCAATAAAAACAATCATGAAATCTTCGTTTTCGTCGATCGTGCACGAACTGTTACTTAATTCGGAAATGCTCATTCTTGTGCCCCCCTAAATACCCCGGATTACGTCCTGAATTGGCCGTTATTGGCCGAGGTGAAACTGAATAAAAGCAATCTAAAATCTGTGTTGAGCATACCAGAAAGTTCAGTTTTCTACAACTGCACGGCTTTGGGAATCGCCGGGTTTTAGAACTTTCGATTAAGGTCGTTTGACGGTCGGACCTCTTAAATATCGAGATTCAAATAACTAAATTTTGCCGGCTTTTGTCGCAGGCCAATTTGGCTTCGAACACGACCCTGAAACGCGTGTTCAAGTAATACATTAAGCAAATCAGCGTTTTAGTGATGTTAATACTTTCTGCCAGCTAGGCAGACGGAACTGCATCTGTACCCTGTGTCGTGCTTCAATTTGCGAAGTGTACTTGTACCTGGCGTGTCTGCGGCCCGCGTATTTTCGCGTGATTTTGAGCAGTCACGGAATCGGCTTGGCCGAGAAAGGGGGGTGACAACACATCATTCGAAAGACAAGGCCGCAGACATGCGCAGTTTCGCGAATGGATGCTCAATAATATTTTTCAACCGCGCCGAATATCGCTTTGTAGATGAATGGCGGTCTGGCGCTTCAAAAATGGAAGATTGTTATGCGACGCAATGTGAACAATACCAATGTCACGACCGTTGACGAAGTTAATGTTGAAAATCTCGAAGCTCCGATCTCGGTGGAAATTCCCGTCGAAGAAGCAAATATCGAGGCCGAACTGACCGCGCAGCAACAGCAGCAGGGTCAGGAAGTTCAAAACGCTGCAAATAACGAAGACGAACAGAACCAGGCTCAGGCTCAGGCGACCGAGGTCGCAAACGAACAGGCCCAGGGTCAGGATCAGGGCCAGGCACAGCAGCAGGGCCAACAGCAAGGTCAGCAGCAATCGAACGTGAATGGCGGCGATGACAGCAACAGTATCGCAAACTCGATCAACATCGATTTCGGTGAAGGTGAGTGGATCCCGCGCGACGATGACCAGGTCGATCTGGATATCGGTGACTCGGCATCTATCGGTGATGTCATCACGGCCGGAAACGACGTGAATTATGATCCCGGCGATGATCTGAACCTGTCCATCTCGATGAATGGTGACGGCAACGACATGTCGTCGATCAACAACCAGTTGGCCAGCCTGAGTGACGATGACACGCTGGATTCGCCCAGCCTGTCGAATGACGGCTCGTTCTATCAGAACGGCAGCGCGACGGGCGGTTCGGCCTATGCCGAAGAAGGTATCGGTTCATCCTCCGGCGGCGGTAACTCGGGTTCCGGCGGAACCAGCTACGGCGGTGCCGCAAGCGGCGAGACCAATGGCAGCCACGCATTCGCGCTGGGCGGCCACACCGGCAATGCCGGCGCGGCTTCGCAAGGCGGTAACGGTGCGGCCTCGGGCGGCGCCAACAACACGAGCCTGGGTCTTGGTCTGTCGGGCGCCGAAGCCAGTGGCGAAAGCACGGCTGGCAATGGCGGCAACGCCAACAGCACCTCCAGCGCCAACAACACCGGCAGTTCGAATGCCAACGGTCAGGGAACTGGCGGTGAAGGCGGTAATGCCGGCTCGATCGGTCTTGGCCTTGGTCTGGGACTGTCCGGCGCCAACTCGGAAGGCAATGCCAACGGTGGTGAAAACGCGACCGGTTCGATCGGCGCGGGCCTTGGACTGGCCGGAAACGAGTCGGGTGCGAACGGCGCCAATGGCGGCAACGGCGAGTCATCGAACTCGGGTTCTGCATCGAACAACAGCACCGGTACGACCGAAGCGAATGAAGCGACGGCCGGAAGCAACACGGGTGCGGGCATGGCCGGCAGCGGCGCGCAAAGTGGCGCGAATGGCACCGGCGGGCCTGGTTCCGGTGGCACGGGTTCCGGCGGCTCGGGCTCGGGTGGTGAAGGTGCTGGCGGCGAAGGCTCTGGTGGCGAGGGATCCGGCGGATTCTCGGCCATGGTCGAAGCAGCCATTGCAGCGCTGAACCAGGAAATCGCGGATGGTGGTCCGGCCTTGAATGCGGCTGATACCGACGCCGCGACCGGCGGCGGCGGAACCACGGGCAACAACCCGGGTACCGGCGGAGCGGGCACCGGTGGTGCTGGAACCGGCGGCGCAGGAACCGGCGGTGCCGGAACCGGTGGCGCAGGGTCCGGCGGAGCCGGCACGGGCGGCAGCTCGGCAGCCAACTCTGGCGCACAGGGCGTCGGCGATCTGGCAGCAAGCGGTCCGAATATCAGTCAGTCGCCCGGTGACGTGAACGGTGCGGCCAGCAACCCGCAGACGTCGACCGGAACCGGCGGAGCCGGCGGTTCGAACGCGGCCAATGGCGCGGCAAACGGAACCGGTTCGGGTTCGTCCAGTGCAGAAGGCGCTGGCGGAGCCGGTGGGACCACGACGCCAACGTCCACCTCGTCCGGTAACGGTGCGGGTTCTGTGGATGCGGTCAACACGGCAGGTACCGGTGGTGCGGCAGAAGTCTTTGCTGACGCCGACACCAACGGTTCCGCCGACAGCCTGGCCGAAGCCATCGCGGGATACGGCGGCGCGTCGTACACCGACAACGATGCAACCTCGACCGGATCCGGCAGCGCAACTGGCGCGGCCAGCTCGGGAGCCGGTGGTGCAGGCGGTGCGTCTGCGGCCAATGGCGGTACCAGCGGCTACGCCATGGGTAGCGCCATGTCCGGCGATACCACGGGTGGCGCAGTCACCGGTGGCAGCGCGGCCGGTGCCTATTCGGGTGACGGCGGAGCCGGCGGCAATGGCGGCACCTGGGGTTCCAACAATGGTGGCGACGGTATCGTCACTGGTGAATCCTACGCGTCGGCAGCAGCAGTGGTCGATACCTCGGCCTTCAACCAGACAATCGTCATGGGCGCCAACGTGCTTGGCAACTCGGTCGATACCACGATGGTTGGCGGTTCGATGAGTTCGACCTACGCGAGCGACGACACCGAGGCATAATGCCTGACCCCGGAGGCCGCGATTTCGGCCTCCGGTCTTTGATGAAAACACCGGGGCCGTGCTTCATGGCCTCGGTCCAACTTAACCCAGACCCGGAAATTTTCTGCCGGAAAGGGTGACAGGGATAGTCCAGATGTCACTTGACAGCATTACGGAAACGATCGCCCATTTTATCGGTACTTTTCAGCTCACGATGGAACAGGCCATCCTGCGGCAGCAATACGAGGAGTTTACGGCGCTCCGACGGCTGGCCGAAGTTGAAGGCCTGGAGGATCCGATCAGGATTGTCGTCAAGGCCGATCTGGATCTGAAGCCCAAGGACTACGACCCGCTTCCCTACCGATTCCCCGAACCGCCCGCGGACCCGCAGTTGCCGCTGCCACCAGCCGGCCCGATGCTCGAGTCGAGCATCCAGATCGGTGACCCGTTGGC
Organism: Ruegeria sp. CI8; assembly: GCF_056536865.1. Classification (NCBI taxonomy): domain Bacteria; kingdom Pseudomonadati; phylum Pseudomonadota; class Alphaproteobacteria; order Rhodobacterales; family Roseobacteraceae; genus Ruegeria; species Ruegeria sp. CI8. The sequence continues at coordinate 1,850,355 of NZ_JBQFQL010000001.1, read as the reverse complement.
GCCGGGCGGATTTGTTCCGCAGTCCGAATTGCCTATCTCGGTCGGGCCGCAATTCTTGATGTTGCAGCCGCAGGTCGTCAGCGACCTGATAGGGTCTGCCGTCACTTACACATTCCAGACATTGGTCCTGCGCGACAATGATACCGTCGGCGCGGGCGACTTCCGCGATGCGGCGATGCTGACAGCGCAGGCCGAGGCCGCGTTGGACGTGGCGCAGTCGCTTCATGCGATGGCGGTGCCTTCACTGGCGGTACCGGACTACATGACGCCAGAATACCTGGATACGCTGGTCGAACAGATAACGTCACCGATGAACGGATCGGTCCAAGGTGTCACGGTTCACCAATTCCAAGGTGAAGACGCGGAAGGCATCATCGTCAACGGTCAACACGTGTCGGAGGCTCCGGTCTGGAGCGATCTTCTGCCGGCCTACCACCAGCCCGAGGAGGCTGAGGAAAATCTGGTGTCACAGTCCTATCCGGCCGAGTGGAACCAGTCCGAGGGGCCGGAGTCACACGAGGGTCATACCGTTGTCACCGGCGGCAATCTTGCGATCAACGAAGTCGCGCTGAACGTCGGTTGGGTGGATGCCCCCTTCATCGCCGTGGGTGGACAAGCGATCAGCCTGACGATGATCAGCCAGGTCGCGCTGGTATCAGATGTTGATGTCGGAAACACCGGCAGCGGCGCGGGCACCAACGTCGTCCAATCCGCCCAGATTGAAACAGAGGCGAATCCTGCGCCGTGGCTTGCCGGAACCTCGGCCGTCGCTGGTGGGGCCGGGCAGCCGTCCTTTTTGACCGTCGATTGGATCCATGGCGATCTGGTGGTTGCCAACTTCCTCAAGCAGGTCATCAACGCCACCGATATCGACCATATCCAGACCGAGATTTCCGCGTCTTCGACCATGTATGCGATGGGTGGCAACCAGATGGTCAACGTGGCCGATATTGTTCAACTCGGCAACTATTATGACCTGATCATGATCGGCGGCGACATGATCTCGGTCGACATGTTGTTCCAGACGCTTGTCCTGATGGATGACGACCTGGTGTCAGGCGGCCTAGCCGGACCTGCCGGAGGTGCGAACGAAAACCTGCTGATGAACCAGGCCTCGGTGATGACCAACGGCCTGGACCTGCAGGAGGCGCTTGAGGAGAACATGGCCGAGGCCATGGCTCTGAATGAAATGAACATGGCTGCGCTCGAGGACGCATTGCTGAACGATCCGATGTTCGCGGGCATGGAGCAGATGCGCGTTCTGAAGATCGACGGAAACCTGCTGCAGGTGAATATTCTTGAGCAGGTCACGATGCTTGCCGATCAAGATGACATTTTCCTGTCCGGTCCGCATGGGGCCAGTACCGAAGTCGTGGCCGGCAGCAACGCGATGCTGAATGCGGCCAACATCAACAAGCTGGGCGTGGACTCCGTAGTCATGGCCGGGCAGGGCGCGTATTCCGAGCTTTTGCTGCACCAGGCCAGTCTCATCGATTTGCCCGAGAATGAGATCAGCCCGGAATTTGCCAACGAAGCCATCGCAATCCTGATGGAGGAGGCAATGACCGTCGGGCAAGCAGCCAGCGGCCCGACCGCTCCTGCACTAACCCCCGAAGACTTGGACGCCAATGTAGGAATGCAATCCATCCTGACCTGATTTTCCCTTTTTTACGAGTGACCGGAAGGTTTGTTTATGTCGATCGTTTTTTCGTCGCGCCGCACCCGATATGCCAGCCCGCTGGACCGGTCGGGAAGCGGACAGCCTCTGACTTTGCGACCCAGCGACATGGTGTCTGGCTCGTCACTTGCAACGGAACGGCTGACCGCACGGCTAAGGTTGACCAAGGAGATGCGCGTGCCCGCGACCGAGCAGAGCCAGAACAAGGCAGCGCAGGAGGGCCAGGTGACGGCGCAGACAGAGCATGAGGTTGCTCGCAATGCTGCGGCTCCGGCAGCGAAGATCCAGGACGAAACCGATCAGAAAACAACAGACGACAACACACTGGAAACAACATTCAGCGCCGCTTCTCCCCGACGGCGCGAAACGCCGGAGACCGTCGCCGTGGAAGGGCGTGCGGGTGACGGCGAAGGGGTGGCCAATGCCGAGGACTCGGAACCGCAAACCGTCGAAAGCCCGACCGCGCGCATGACCCCCTCGTCCCGGTCGGGTGGGACGGATCGCATGGGCACCACTATCGAGGCCGAAGCGAACAAGCCGCTGCTGCGCACTGGTTCAGGCGATGGCGGCGGCAAAGGGCCACCCCAATCTTTTCACAAGCGCACGCCGCCCGAAGACTTTCAACGCACCCTTCGAACCTCGATGCGAGCGATATGGCGGAACCTTGCGTTTGTTCTGGTTCTGACCTGCGCGACCAATCTGCTGATCCTGGCGATCCCGATCTACCTGTTCCAGATCAGTGACCGGGTGCTGACCAGCCGCTCGCTGGACACGCTGATCATGCTGACCGCGATCGTGGCCGGGGCAATCATCTTTCAATCGGCTTTCGATGCGGTGCGGCGCTTCATGTTGATGCGCACCGGGGTCGAAGTGGCGGCGCGACTGGGTGCTCCGACCCTCAGTGCCGCAGCGCATGCCTCGTTGCACGGGACGGGACGCGAGTATCAGACGCTGGGTGATCTGCAGCAAATCCGCGGCTTTCTCGTTTCAAGCACCCTTCTCTCCTTTTTGGATGTTCCTTTTGCGCCGTTGTTCATCCTTATGATTTTTCTGGTTCACCCAGAGTTGGGCATGATCGTGGTGGTGACGGCCGTGATCCTGATGGTTATCGCGCTGATCAACCAGCGGATGACGGCCAAACCGTTTGCCGAGGCCAACATGGCCCAATCTCTGGCCAACCAGCATCTGGATTCGATGTCGCGGAACAGCCAGATCATCAACGCACTTGCAATGATCCCCGAGGCGGTTCGGATCTGGGGACGCGACACCGCCAACTCCCTGACCTGGCAGGTCCGGGCGCAGGACCGAAACGTGGTGTTCGCGGCGATCTCGCGCACCGTACGCCTGCTGACGCAGGTCGGCATTCTGGGATGGGGGGCCTATCTGGCCCTGCAAGGCGAAATCACGGGCGGCATGGTGATCGCGGCCTCGATCATCGCTGGGCGGGCTTTTGCGCCAATCGAAGGGTCAATCGAGGGCTGGAATACATTCCTGCTGACCCGCGGTGCCTACAGCCGCATCAAGGCATTGCTGTCCAATTCGGCGCTTCAGTATGAGAAGCTGCGCTTGCCCCGCCCCGAGGGACGAGTGGATGTTGAACGCCTTCTGTTTGTACCCGGGGGTACCAAACGCGTGGTTCTCAACGGCATCAGTTTTTCGCTCAACCCGGGCGAGACGCTGGCGATCATCGGCAACTCGGGCGCGGGCAAGACCACGCTGGGCAAAACGCTTGTAGGATCGATTCTGCCGACCTCGGGCAGTGTGCGGCTCGATCTGATGGATATTCGAAACTGGGATCCTCGCCAGTTTGGCGAAAGCATCGGGTACCTGCCGCAGGACGTTCAGCTGTTTCCGGGCACGATCAAGGACAATATCGGCCGAATGCGCGCCGATGCCACCGATGAGCAAATTCATGATGCTGCAGTTCTGGCCGACGTGCACAACATGATCGCCACCTTGCCACAGGGGTATGAGACTGTGGTCGCTGCCGATGGCTCGCCCCTGTCTGGCGGTCAGAAACAGCGGATCGCGCTGGCGCGCGCCTTCTTTGGCAATCCGCGGATGGTGGTTCTGGACGAGCCGAACTCGAACCTGGATGTCGCGGGCGACAAGGCGCTGGCCCGGGCAATCGAGCAGGCGAGGGAAAACAAGATTACCGTGGTCGTGATCACCCAAAAACCGACGCTCTTGAACGTGGTGGACAAGATCATGCTGCTGACGGACGGGCGGGTCGCCCTGTTCGGTCAGCGTGAGCAGGTGCTGCAGCAACTGAACGGGCCGCGCCAGCAGCCCGAGTTGAAAGGGTAGACGGGGGTAAAGATGAACGAGTTGGTACAAGTAGACGATCCCGCCCTTTGGTACGCCGAGGTTCCGAGATCGATAACCAAGTTCATAGTCGTGGGTACCGTGCTGCTGGTCGCCTGTTTCGGCGGGTTCGGCCTGTGGTCGTTTCAGGCGCCTCTCGCGGCCGCAGTGATTGCGCAGGGCAGCTTTGTGGCCACCGGGCGCAACAAGATCGTTCAGCATCTTGAAGGAGGGATCATCGAACAGATCCTGGTCACCGAAGGCCAGACCGTGCAGGAGGGGCAGGTCTTGATGACACTCGACCAGACCTCGGCCGAGGCAAATGAGCGCGAATTGTTCATCCGCAAGATCCGCCTTCAGGCGATGGTCGAGCGCTTGCTGGCCGAATACGCCGAAAAGGACAATCTGGAGTTTTCACCCGCCCTGATCGAGGCGTCCGACGACGTTGAAGTGATGACCATTCTCGACAACCAGCGGCTCAGTTTCGAAGTCTCGCGCAAGACGCTCCTGAATGACATTGCCCTTCTCGAACGCAATATCGAGGCGCTGAAGATCAGGGCCAGCGGCTTCGAGGCGCAATTGGAAAGCATGGAGCGCCGCAAGGCGATCCTTCAGGAAGAATACGAAACCAAAAACGCGTTGTTCGAAAAAGGGCTTGTCCGAAAGGGTGAGTTGAACACTATCCGACGAGTCCAGGCCGAAGCGGACGGGCAATTGGCCCGACTGGCGGCCGAGGCTTCGGAAACCAGCCAGATGCTGCTGAAATACGAAGAGCAGATCACCCGGACCCGGTCCGCCTATCGGGAAGCGGCGCTGGACGAACTGGGTGTAATCGAGGCGGATCTGGAAAGCGTGCGGGAAAAATCGCGCCAGGCCAGCAGTGTTCTTGCCCGCGCGGTGGTTCGCGCCCCGGTCGATGGCACGGTTGTGCGACTGCACTATTACACGCCGGGCGGCGTCATCGAGACCGGCAAGCCGATTGCCGAAATCCTGCCAGCTGATGCCCCGCTGATCATCGAGGCCCAGATCCCGCGCACCGATATCGACAGCGTTGTGACCGGCCAGACCGCGACCGTGCGGTTGGTAGCTTTGAATCAGCGCACGACACCGGTTCTGACTGGCGAAGTCTTTTACGTCTCGGCGGACGCGGTTCTGGAAGAAGCCAGCGGAATACCTCAAGAGGTCTATCTGGCCCGGGTGTCGTTGGAGCCTGACGAGATGGACCGGGTACGGGGTTTCATTCCGACCCCCGGCATGCCGGCCGAGATCATGATCCAGACCGAGGAACGCACCTTTGCCGCCTATATCGCCAAGCCGATCGTCGACAGCATGTCTCGGGCCTTTCGCGAGCAATAGGCGACCACCATAGCGCTTACAAATACAAAAGGCCCCGTGCTAGCATTCGTGAAAATCCGGGAGGGACCGCACGAATGCCATTGACCGTTCAAGAGATGCTTGAGACCGCGAATTCCGTTGTTCAACGTATCAGCGCCGCGCAAGCTAGGGAGCTATTGCAGCAGGGTGCGCTGCTGCTGGACATTCGCGATGCGCCTGAACTGGAAAAGACCGGTCGCGCCGTCGGATCTCACCATATCTCACGCGGTATGCTCGAGTTTCGTGCCGATCCTGCGCTGCAATCGCATGACCCCGAGCTGCGGAAGGATCGCCCGATCATTCTGCATTGCGCTTCGGGCGGACGGGCGGCACTTGCGGGCAAGTTGCTCAAGGACATGGGGTATCAGCATGTCTACAACCTGGGTGGGTTCTCGGACTGGGTAAACGGCGGGGGCGACTACGTCGGCCCGGTTGATTCTGGGATGTAGGGACCCAGCCTGATCTGCATCAAAGCCGATTGTATTACGCTTCGGCAATCTGCGCGTCAGACGCCATCAACAAGGACGACTGGCCATGATGAGACTTGCAGCGCTACTGTATTCCCTGATCGCGACCGCCCTCGCGGGGACGGCCGTTATCGCCGTGCTGACCGCGGGGATGGTTTCGACCCTGGCCATCGTGGGTGCCGCAGCCGTCGGAGCGGTCGCGGCCTTGCCCGCTTCCTGGCTGGTCGCCAAGCGCCTGTACCAATAGCGAGCTTAGGCGGCGTTCAGAAATGTCCGGACAGCAGCTTCGAACTCACGCGGTTTTTCGGCGTGCAGCCAATGGCCTGCGCCCGGAATCTTGGCGAAACGGGCGTTCGGGAACAAAGATTTGATGATTTCGCGGTGACTTGCCTGAACATAGTCCGACTCCGCACCGGCGAGAAACAGCGCCGGGCCGTCCCAGTGTGAGGTAAAGTCCGGAAAACCCATGATATTCGGCATCTCTTTGGCCAAAACGTCCAGGTTCAGCCGCCAGCGTTTGCCGGGAACGTCCAGCGACTGAGTGAAGAAGCTCTGCAACGCCTTCTCGACTCCAAGATCGGCCAGTTGCTGTTCCACGTCCGAGCGGCACGCGACCTGTGTCATGTCCACGGCGCGCATGGCCTCGATATATGGCATTTGCGTGTGGCTGTACCGAACCGGAGCAATGTCCGCCACGACCAGCCTTTGGACCATTTCGCCATGCTCGAGCGCCAATGTCATTGCCGACTTGCCACCCATCGAATGTCCGATCACGTCAGCCATGCCGCCCATACTTTCGATGACCTCAGCCAAATCATCCGCCAACGCCGGATAGTCGTGCCGGTCGTCCCAGAAGCTGTGGGCGTGGTTGCGCATGTCGACCGCCACCACCTGACGTTCGTCTGACAGCCGACGCGCGATTACCCCCCAGTTTCGGGCCGATCCGTATAGCCCATGGGCAATCAGCAGCGGTGTGCGGGACGTCGGTTCGCCATGTGTGATCGTGTTCAGCATGTCTTTCTGATAGCCTCCGGCGCCCCGGACAACCAGCCCCATTGTGACCGCCTGCGCAGACCGTTAGATTGCCCCATCAGGAGGGGCGCATGGCTCAGGAAACAGAAATTCAGACCCAGATCGCGCAGACGATATTTCTGTTGCGCAAAAAACTGGGCGCAAAGGGCAAGACCCTGGCCGAGTCGGTGCGCCGTGCCAAGCGCCGCTTGCCGCGCAAGGTCTACAAACAGGCAATGGAACTGGCCCGTGCCGAGCCGTTGGTCGAGCATCCCAAGCTCCGGCTGACCCTGGACTCGCCGACCCTGGAAAAGGCGGCAAAGGATGTTCAGTCGCATTTGCGCGCCATCAATCTGGCGGATCGCCGCTGGGGTTGGTTTCTGGGCATGCTCGGGGGGCTGGCCTTCAATATCCTGGCCTTGGTCGCGCTGTTTCTGGTCGTGCTGTGGTGGCGCGATCTGATCTGATCAGGGCATCTGACAGCAAAGAAAAATGGCGCCCGCTAAAGGCGCCATTTTGTTGTTTCTGAACTTGTGGCGTCAGAGGTTCGGGTAGATCGGGAACTTTGCGCACAGATCCGCGACCTGCGCTTTGACCCGCGCCTCGACCTCACCGTTGTTGTCTTCACCATTGGCGGCCAGTCCATCGACCACTTCGATGATCCAGTCCGCGATCTGGCGGAACTCGGGCTCTCCAAAACCTCGGGTCGTACCGGCGGGCGAACCCAGACGAATGCCGCTGGTCACGGTCGGCTTTTCAGGATCAAACGGCACGCCGTTCTTGTTGCAGGTGATGTGCGCACGGCCCAGCGCCTTTTCGGTCGCGTTGCCCTTGACGCCTTTTGGGCGCAGGTCGACCAGAACAACATGGGTGTCAGTGCCGTGGGTCACCGTGTCCAGGCCGCCCTTGATCAGCTGATCCGACAACGCCTGAGCGTTGACGACGACCTGTTTGATGTAGTCTTTGAACGAAGGCTGCAGCGCCTCGCCAAATGCCACGGCCTTTGCCGCGATCACATGCATCAGTGGGCCGCCCTGGATGCCCGGGAAGATGGCCGAATTCACTTTCTTGGCGATCGTCTCGTCATTGGTCAGGATCATGCCGCCACGCGGGCCGCGCAGGGTTTTGTGCGTGGTGGTCGTGGCCACATGCGCGTGCGGGAAGGGGCTGGGATGCTCACCCGCGGCGACAAGACCGGCGAAATGCGCCATGTCCACGTGCAGATAGGCGTCCACCATGTCGGCGATCTCGCGAATGCGAGCAAAGTCGATCTGGCGCGGAATGGCGGAGCCGCCGGCGATGATCAGCTTGGGCTGGTGTTCTTTGGCCAGCGCCTCGACCTGATCGTAGTCCAGCATGTTGTCCTGCTTGCGCACGCCGTACTGAACCGCATTGAACCACTTGCCCGACTGGTTGGGCTTGGCGCCATGGGTCAGGTGACCGCCAGCATCCAGGCTCATTCCCAGAATGGTGTCGCCCGGCTGGATCAGCGCCTGGAACACGCCTTGGTTGGCTTGTGATCCCGAATTCGGCTGCACGTTGGCGAATTCGCAACCGAAAAGTTGCTTGGCGCGGTCGATGGCCAGGTTCTCGGCGATGTCGACGAACTGGCAACCGCCATAGTAACGCCGCCCGGGATAACCTTCGGCGTACTTGTTGGTCATGACCGAGCCCTGCGCCTCCATGACGGCTGCGCTGACGATGTTTTCCGAAGCGATCAGCTCGATCTCGTCGCGCTGACGTCCCAGTTCGGACGTGATTGCCCCAAAAAGTTCAGGGTCGCGATCCGCGAGGGACTGGGTGAAGAAACCGGTATCACGAAGATTGGCGTTCATGGGCGCTCCGCATGGCTGAGGTTGGTTTGGCGGATTTCCTATAGGAAACTGTACGGATGAAAAAGACTTTAAAGCGACGAAATGGCCAGCTGCGGCGTCACGTCTGGCCTAATGGGGAAAGGTATGTTTGTTTCGGAACCAAATGCGCAGCACCGGAAACCGGAAAACATGACAAAGAGAATCGCTTTTCTCGCCAGCGACGTGGATGTCGCGCAGTCGGCCCGCAACAAACTGGTTGCACGCTATGGCAATGCGGCCCCCCGAGATGCGGATGTCATCGTGGCGCTGGGCGGCGACGGGTTCATGTTGCGGACGCTGCACAACACGCAGCATCTGGATGTGCCGGTCTATGGTATGAACCGCGGGACCATCGGGTTTCTGATGAACGAGTTCCACGAAGCCGATCTGATGGAGCGTCTGAGAGCCGCCGAGGAAGAGGTCATCAACCCCTTGACGATGAAGGCCATGGACCAATCGGGACAGGTGCACGAAGCCCTTGCGATTAACGAGGTTTCGTTGCTGCGCGCCGGTCCGCAAGCCGCGCGCCTGAAGATCAGCGTGAATGGCCGGGTGCGGTTGGCCGAACTGGTCTGTGACGGGGCGCTGTTGTCCACGCCCGCCGGGTCGACCGCCTACAACTATTCGGCACATGGTCCGATTCTGCCCATTGGGTCGGATGTTCTGGCACTGACGGCCATTGCGGCCTTTCGTCCTCGGCGGTGGCGCGGTGCTTTGCTGCCCAGCACGGCGCATGTGCGCTTTGACGTGCTTGAGGCCGACAAGCGCCCGGTGATGGCAGACGCTGATTCCATATCCTTTCCGGATATCGATTGGGTCGAGATTCGGTCGGAACCCAAGATCCGTCACAGGATCCTGTTTGATCCCGGTCATGGCCTGGAAGAGCGTCTAACGATTGAACAATTTACATAAATTCCCGAGATTCTCGGACTTATGTGAAGCAGTTCACAGGAAGCTGACCACCTCTCAGCTAAGCTGATCCTGCCCGGAGAACACGCCGCGGTGGGAGTGAGTGGCCACCAAATGGTGTTTTCGGATGATTGCGCAGTTTTCGCGCTGGCGAGGGTGGGTGGTGCTACGCTCGTCATCACAATCCGGGCATATTTTAGCACGTGGACCCCGGGCTCTCAGTCCCGGGGTCAATTATTTTGGGCAGTTGAAAGCGGTTGGTGTTTCAGCCCGTGCTTGCCAGATCGGCCCACAGGTGATCAGCCATACGATCAACCCGGGCTTCAATCGCGATGGCGGCGTCCAACGCCAGGTCCTCGCGCCAGCGCTGCGCTGCGATCTGAACGTTGATTGGCTGGCGCCCGCTCGGCAATTCGGCCAAACGCGCCGGAACGCAGGCGGCGGGCAGGCCCAGAAAGTTCATCGCATAGGAATAGACCGCGCAGCCCAGCACTTCGTGTACGCCTTCCGAGCCTTCTGTATCACGGTCGGGTCTGAAAAAGGGCTGCGGCAGGAAAGGCGACAGCACCAGCGGGTAGTCCTCCAAGAACAGGGACCATTCCCGCGCATAGTGGCTGCGCTGCGCCAGTGCTCGGATCAGGTCCGGGCCGGTGATCGGGGGAAATTCCTGGAAGTAAGTGGCAAAGATGCGCTGGATTGTCTCGGACCCGGCCGCCTCGACATCGGCTTTCATCAGGGTCAGAACCTCGCCCATCAATGCGCGATAACCCAGCCGTCCACATTCAAAAACGTTCGGAGGGTCGATCTCGTCAACGGTGTACCCGGCATCAACCAGTGCATCACGGGCCGTGTCCAGCGCCTTGTCGACCTCGGGGTGGAGATCGTAACCGAAAGTGTTCTTGGTGAAAGCTGCCCGCGGCTGCTGGTCAGGCTCGGTCACGCGCCAGGGCAGCGGAACGTGAAACGGATCGCGCGGATCCGGCGCGATCAGGCTGGGCATGGCCAGGTGCAGGTCAGCCGCGCTGCGGGTGATCAGGCCTTGCACCGACATGGATTGCGCAAGCAGTCCACGTTCGGCGGTTTGGCTGGGGTTCCATGCGGGAACGCGCCCCAAGCCCGGCTTCACGGTCACCGCGCCAAGGGCCGCGGCCGGAAACCGCAGGCTGCCGCCGATGTCGTTGCCATGCGCCAGCGCCCCCATGCCCGTCATCACCGCCACACCGGCCCCGCCCGAGGAGCCCCCGGGAGAAATATGTCGGCCCCAAGGGTTGTGGGTGCGTCCATAAAGCGGGTTGTCGGTGTCGGCACGGAATGAGAACTCGGGCGTGTTGGTCCGGCCAATCACCACCGCCCCAGCCTTCAGCAGGTTCGACACGACGGGCGCATCGTCGGGGGCAATTACGTCTTTCAGAGCGGTCACACCGTTGGTCGTGGCATGGCCCTTCTGGTCGACATTGACTTTGATCGTGACGGGAACGCCGTGCAGCGGGCCGGTCGGTTCGCCGCGGGCCCGCTGGGCATCGAGGGCGCGGGCGCGCTCCCGCGCCTCGGCGCTGAGGTCTTCGACGACGGCATTCAGCGCCGGGTTCAGCGCGTGCATCCGGTCGATTGCGCTTTGGACGGCTTCGGTCGCGCTCAATTCGCCGGAGCGGGTCAGTTTTGCGAGTACTGTGGCGCTCAGGCGCCAGATGTCGTCATTTGCCATGTGCCCTCCGTCAAGGGCACAGTAGGCGGTCTGCCAATGGTTGCAACCCCGCAGGGCAGGGCGGGCGGCCCGGGGCCGCCCGATGCCCGGTTACTGGGCGTAACCGATTGATTTCAGGGCTTCGGTAATTTCGTCCAGAATGGCCGGATCGTCGATCGTGGCGGGCATTTTGTAATCTTTGCCATCGGCGATCGACACCATCGTTCCACGCAGGATCTTGCCAGACCGTGTCTTTGGCAGACGATCCACTACGACGGCCAGTTTGAATGCCGCAACGGGCCCGATTTTGTCGCGCACCATCTGCACGACCTCTTTCGCGATCTCGGCATGGTCACGATTGCAACCCGCGTTCAGGCACAGGAAGCCAACCGGGGCCTGACCCTTCAACTGGTCCGATACACCGATGACTGCGCATTCGGCCACGTCGGGATGGGCTGCCAGAACCTCCTCCATCGCGCCGGTGGACAGGCGGTGGCCGGCCACGTTGATCACGTCATCGGTGCGGGCCATGATGTACAGGTAACCGTCCTCGTCGATCATCCCGGCATCGCCGGTTTCATAGTAGCCCGGGAAATGCTCGAGATAAGATTTCTTGAACCGCTGCTCGGCATTCCACAAGGTCGGCAGCGTTCCCGGCGGCAGTGGCAGCTTGACCGCGATCGCGCCCAGCTCGCCCGGTTTCATCGGGTGGCCGCCTTCGTCCAGGATCTGCACGTCATAGCCGGGCATCGGCTTGGCGGGCGAGCCCAGCTTGATCGGCAGTTCCTCGATCCCCAGCGGGTTGCCGGCGATGGTCCAGCCGGTTTCGGTCTGCCACCAGTGGTCGACGACCGGAACCTTCAGCGCGTCCTGCGCCCAGGTGATCGTGTCCGGGTCGGCGCGTTCACCGGCCAGGAACAGGGCCTTGAGGCAGGACAGGTCGTATTTCGCCAGCATCTCGCCCTTGGGGTCCTCGCGCTTGACTGCGCGGATCGCCGTTGGGGCGGTGAAAAAGCTTTTGACCTTGTGCTCGGAAATCACCCGCCAGAAGGTAGCGGCATCGGGTGTGCCGACGGGCTTGCCCTCGAACACGATGGTGGTGTTGCCGTGGATCAGCGGGCCATAGCAGATGTAGGAATGCCCCACGACCCAGCCCACGTCCGAGGCCGCCCAGAACACGTCGCCGGGGTCGACGTTGTAGATGTTTTTCATCGTCCAGTTCAGCGCCACAAGGTGCCCCGCCGTGGGCCGCACGACGCCTTTGGGCGCCCCCGTGGTGCCCGAGGTGTAAAGGATGTAGGCGGGATCATTGCCTGCGACCGGCACACACTCGGCCGGCTCAACGCCGTACTGAAAGCCGTGCCAGTTGAAGTCGCGCCCTTCGATCAGCTTGGCCACTTCCTGTTCGCGCTGGAAGATCACGCAGAACTCGGGCTTGTGGCTGGCCATGTCGATGGCGCCGTCCAGCAGCGGCTTGTAATGTACCACACGACCGGGCTCCAGCCCGCAGGACGCCGCGATGATCGCCTTGGGTTTGGCGTCGTCGATCCGCACCGCCAGTTCGTTGCTGGCAAACCCGCCAAAGACCACCGAATGCACCGCACCCAGCCGCGCGCAGGCCAGCATCGCCTCGAGCGCCTCGGGGATCATCGGCATGTAGATGATGACGCGGTCGCCCTTTTCGACCCCCTTGGCGCGCAGCGCGCCGGCCAGGGTGGCTACGCGATTGCGCAGCTCCATGTAGGAGATTTCGCGCTTGGTGTGGGTGATCGGGCTATCATAGATGATGGCGGTTTGCTCGCCCCGGCCGTTTTCAACGTGGCGGTCCACGGCATTCCAGCAGGTGTTCACCTTGGCATCGCAGAACCATTCATAGAGAGGGGCGTTGTCGTCAAACAGGGCCTTGCTTGGCGGTTGGAACCAGTCGATCCCCTTGGCCGCGTCCATCCAGAAAGCCTCTGGATCTTTTTGCCAGCTCTCGTAAACGTCCTGGTATGCCATGGGTCCTCCTCCCAAAAATTGCTCGCATTGTGTTAGGCGCGGACGGCTGACCGAGCAAGCGGCGCGCGTGACGGCGCGTCAGTTTATCGCGAAATATTTGCAGAACTGCCCCATTTGTCTTGCAAAGTTTTGCAAATGATCCTTGTTTTCGCGCCTAGACGGGAAATTATTTCGGAACTTGCAAATTTGCGAAGCGTTTGGTGCAAAAGTGGCTTTGCCAGATTCGGATCAGGTCGCCGTTCCGGCATATCGGGGCAGACTGTCTTGGATGTTCAGCCAATGCAGATGCTCGGCGTGAAAAACGTGAAACCGGGGCGCGGCATCCTCGGGATTGTCCAGCGTGGCGGTATAGAGGTGAATGTTCACCCGGTCGCGGGCATTGCGATAAGCCATCGGCGTGCCGCAGGTCCCGCAGAACAGGCGTTCGACATCCTTAGACGAGTTGTACACGCGCGGCGCTTCCCCCGACCACGTCACCGAACCGTGGGGCAGCCCGATGAACGCAGTGACCGGGGCAGCGCAATTGCGACGGCAATCCGCGCAGTGGCAGTAACAGCTCCAGGCGATCTCGGCATCGCTGGCCCATCGCACGGCGCTGCAGTGGCAGTGACCTTTCATGATGACCTCCCTCGGCAGGGCGGCCAGGCCGGTCGGGCCGCCGTGGTCAACCGTAATGCGCGACGGGCGTTCCGGCAATTGCCGCCATGTTCAGCAGCCCGCGCGCGGTGATCGAAGGTGTCACGATATGCGCCTTGTTGCCCATGCCCATCAGGATGGGTCCGACCTCGATACCGTCGGCCTTCATCTTCAGAATGTTGCGCACACCGCTGGCCGCGTCCGCATGGGCAAAGATCAGAACGTTGGCGGCCCCCTCGAGGCGTGAACTGGGGAAAATCCGCTCGCGCAGTTCGGGGTCCAGAGCCACGTCCAGGTTCATTTCGCCTTCATAGATAAAATCTCGGGGCTTGCTGTCCAGAATCGCGATCGCTTCGCGCAGGCGCTTGCCCGAGCCCTCGGCCTGATTGCCGAACTGCGATTGCGAGCAGAACGCGATCTTTGGCGCCAGCCCGAACCGCCGCACATGCCGCGCGGCGCCCACGGTGATCTCAGCCAGTTCTTCCGGGCTGGGCAATTGCCGGACATGAGTGTCGGCGATGAACAGCGGGCCGTCTTCAAGGATCATGAGGGACAATGCGCCATGCGGGCGAAGGTCGCCGTCATTCAGCACCTGCTCAACATAGTTCAGGTGCCACCGATACTCGCCGAAGGTGCCACAGATCATGCTGTCGGCTTCGCCCCTGTGCACCATGATTGCGCCGATCGCGGTGGAATTGGTCCGCATGATCGCCTTGGCCAGATCAGGCGTCACCCCCCGGCGCTGCATGATTTGGTGGTACGAGTTCCAATAGTCATAATAGCGCGGGTCGTTTTCCGGGTTTACGATCTGGAAGTCCTGCCCGGGGCGGACCGACAGGCCCAGACGTTCGCAGCGCGCCTCGATCACCTCGGGACGGCCGATCAGGATCGGGGTTTCGGTGGTTTCCTCAAGAATCGCCTGAGCGGCGCGCAGCACGCGTTCGTCTTCGCCTTCGGCAAAGACGATGCGGCGCGAGGCAGCGGCGGCGGCCTCGAAGACGGGTCGCATCAGTAGGGCGGACTTGAAGACCGTCTGGTTCAGCTTTTCCTTGTAGGCTTCGATGTCCTCGATCGGGCGCCTGGCAACGCCGCTTTCCATCGCGGCCCGGGCCACGGCCGAAGACACCACACCCACCAGCCGTGGGTCGAACGGTTTCGGGATCAGGTAGTCGGGGCCGAAGGTCAGCTGTTCGCCCTTGTAGGCGGCTGCGGCCTCGGCGCTGGTGGTGGCGCGGGCCATCTCGGCGATGCCTTCGACACAGGCGATCTGCATGGCATCGTTGATCTCGGTCGCGCCCACATCCAGCGCTCCGCGGAAGATGAACGGGAAACACAGGACGTTGTTCACCTGGTTCGGGAAGTCGCTGCGCCCGGTGGCGATGATGGCGTCGGGGGCCACTTCGCGCGCGGCGTCGGGCAGGATCTCCGGGGTCGGATTCGCCAGCGCAAAGATGATCGGCTGTTTGGCCATGCGCGCGACCATCTCGGGCTTGAGCACGTTCGGCCCGCTGAGGCCCAGAAACAGGTCGGCCCCGTCGATCACCTGATCCAGCGTGCGCAGGTCGGTTTTCTGGGCGAATTGGTCCTTGTGCGGGTTCATGTCTTCGACGCGACCCTCATAGACCAGCCCGTGAATGTCGCACAGCCAGATGTTCTCGCGCTTGACGCCCAGCTTGACCAGCATGTTCAGGCAGGCGATCCCCGCCGCACCGCCGCCGGTGGACACGACCTTGGTGTCCTCGAACCGTTTGCCGGCCACGTGCAGCGCGTTGCGTGCAGCGGCCCCCACCACGATGGCGGTGCCGTGCTGGTCGTCGTGGAACACCGGGATGTTCATCCGCTCGCGGCACAGTTTCTCGACGACAAAGCAATCGGGTGCCTTGATGTCCTCGAGGTTGATCGCGCCGAAGGTGGGTTCCAGCGCGCAGACGATATCGGCCAGCTTCTCGGGATCGGGTTCGTTCACCTCGATGTCGAAACAGTCGATGCCGGCGAATTTCTTGAACAGGACGGCCTTGCCCTCCATCACCGGCTTGGAGGCCAGCGCGCCGATATTGCCCAGCCCCAGCACCGCGGTGCCATTCGAAACCACGGCCACCAGATTTCCGCGCGCGGTATACATCTCGGCGGTCGCCGGGTCGGCCTTGATCTCAAGGCTCGCCTCGGCCACGCCGGGCGAATAGGCGCGCGCAAGGTCGCGCCCGTTGGCCATGGGTTTGGTCGCCTTGATCTCCAGTTTCCCAGGCTTCGGATGCGCGTGGTAATCAAGTGCGGCCTGGCGCAGGCTGGGTGTGTCGGACATGTCAAAACTTCCCGTTTGGAATTTAGTTTAGTGCTAAACTATTTCTGACGCAGGGGAAACCTCGAAATCGCATGAAGGCGGATCCGACCCCGACTTGCAAATCCCCCAGCGGCCCCTCACAGTCCCGCGCAGAGGAGACCAGCATGACCGACACCATAGCCGAATTCCGCATTCCGACCCAAGAGTTGCGCGACGACATTCCGTTCTACACCAAGGTTCTGGGCATGCGGATGGACATGATCTATCCGGCGGATGACCCTCGGGTCGCGGTGTTTTCCGGGCACGGCCTGCGCCTGCGGGTGGAAAAGGACGCGCCCGAGGCGCCGGGCACCTTGCGCATCCTCACTGATGATCCGGACGGGTTTGCCGGCGGTCAGCGCAGCCTGGTCGCCCCCAACGGCACCCGCATCGAGATCGAAGAGCGCAACCCGCCCCTGGTGATGCCCGAGACGGTTCATTCCTTCGTCGTCCGCAGGCTCAAGGATCAGGCGCCCTGGATCATCGGGCGCGCGGGCATGCACTATCGTGACCTGGTGCCGGACCGACTGGGCGGGTCGATCATCGCCAGCCATATCCGCATTCCCGACGGCGGTCCGGTCCCGGACATGGTGCATTTTCACAAGGTCGGGTTCCAGCTGATCTTCTGCATCCACGGCTGGGTGGATGTGGTCTATGAGGATCAGGGCGACAAGATGCGCCTGACCGCTGGCGACTGTTTCATCCAGCCACCCGAGATCCGGCACCGCGTGCTCGAAGCGTCGGACAACGTTCAGGTGATCGAAATCGGCGTTCCGGCCGAGCATGTCACCGAGATCGACCACGAAATGCAGCTGCCCACGCCGCATTACCGCCCCGAGCGGGAATGGCAGGGCCAGCGGTTCGTCTACAACCGGGCCGAAGGGGCAGCGTGGCAGCCGTTCCGCCTGCCGGGCTATCAATGCCGCGACACGACGATTGCTGAAAACACCAAGGGCGTGGCGGGCGTTCAGGTGGTGCGCCGGGGGCAGGGCGACCCGGTCTGGGCCAGCCATGATGCCGATATCCACTTTACCTTCGTGATGAACGGGGCCGTCACCCTGGAAGGTGAAGGACGTGATCCGTTTCGTCTGGAGCAGGGTGATGCCTTTGTCATCCCGCCCGGAATGCGCACGCGGCTGGCCGACCCCAGCGACGATGTCGAACTGCTCGAGGTCACGCTGCCGGGGTATTTCAAGACCGATCTGGGCTGAGGCGCGGACATTCGGGTGCAGAGGGGGCTTCAATTCCCCCGCGGATTTCCAGTAGGGTATGGCATTCTGACCAGATGATCAAAAATCGGGGAATCGCCATGTCGTTGAAAGAAGCAGCCCTCAAGGTGCGTGAAAACGCCTATGCGCCCTATTCGAATTTCAAGGTGGGTGCCGCGGTCCGCACCCCGTCGGGCGCAGTGTTCGCGGGCTGCAACGTGGAAAACGTGGCCTATCCCGAAGGCACCTGCGCCGAGGCCGGGGCGATCGCCGCGATGGTCGCCGCCGGAGAAAACAAGCTGGCCGATGTCTATGTGGTGGCCTCCAGCCCGCAACCGGTGCCACCCTGCGGCGGATGCCGGCAGAAACTGGCCGAGTTCGGGGACAAGGATGTGGTGGTCACCATGGCGACGGTGGACGGGATTGAGACCCGCACGACCATCGGCGAGCTGCTGCCCGGCGCCTTCGACGCCTCGTTCATGTAAGGGCCGCGCCCATGGACGCCCGTTCGATCATCGCGAAACTGCGCCGCCGCGAAGTGCCGGATGCCGGCGAGCTGGCGTGGTTCGCCCAGGGTCTGGCCGATGGCAGCGTCAGCGACGCCCAGGCCGGAGCCTTCGCCATGGCCGTCTGCATGGGCGGGCTGGGTCCCGAGGGCCGCGCCGCGCTGACGCTGGCCATGCGCGACAGCGGTGAGGTTCTGACCTGGAACCTGGACGGCCCGGTGATCGATAAGCATTCGACCGGCGGGGTGGGGGATTGCGTCAGCCTTGTGCTGGCCCCGGCGCTGGCGGAATGCGGGGCCTATGTGCCGATGATCTCGGGCCGCGGTCTGGGCCATACCGGCGGGACACTCGACAAGCTCGAGGCGATCCCCGGCGTGTCGACCCAGATCAGTCAGGACCGGCTGGCCCAGATCTTGGCCGAGACTGGCGCCGCAATCGTTGGCGCAACGGCACAGATCGCCCCAGCGGACAAACGGCTCTATGCCATCCGCGACGTGACCGCCACGGTTGAAAGCCTCGATCTGATCACCGCCTCGATCCTATCCAAGAAACTGGCGGCCAGCCCGGATGCGCTGGTGCTGGACGTCAAAGTGGGCAGCGGGGCCTTCATGAAAACGCTGGACGAGGCGCGCAAGCTGGCGCAGGCCCTGACGGAAACGGCCAATACGGCCGGGTGCCGGACCTCGGCCCTGATCACCGACATGAATCAGCCGCTGGCGCCCGCCTTGGGCAACGCCCTGGAAATCGCCGAAGTGATGAAGGTGCTGACCGGTGGGCAGCCCTCGCCCCTTGCCGAGATTTCGGCCGAGTTGGGCGGTGTTCTGCTGTCTGACGCCGGTATGGTCGGCGATGCGCGGGCCGGGCGAGACATGATCGCCGAGGTGATCCGCGATGGCCGTGCGGCCGAACGGTTCGGACGGATGATGGCCGCGGTGGGCGGGCCGCTGGGTCTGGTCGAGGACTGGGCGCGTTATCTGCCCGAGGCCAGCGTGATCCTTGAGGTCACGGCGCAGGAGGAAGGCTATGTCACCGCGTTGGACGGCGAGGCGCTGGGCCTTGCCGTCGTGGCGCTGGGCGGTGGCCGACAGGTGGAAAGCGATGTGATCGACCCGGCAGTGGGGCTGTCGGGGCTGGCGCGGCTGGGCGACAAGGTCTCGGCAGGAACGCCGCTGGCCGTGGTCCATGCAGCGCGCGAGGACGCCGCGCAGAGGGCCGCGCAAACCGTGCGCGCCGCAATCACCATCGGCCCGGCGCCCGTTCCGGTGCCGGAGTTGGTGCACGAAAGGATCCTCGCATGAGCCGCGCGTTCCTTGTGGTGATGGATTCGGTGGGTATCGGCGGTGCGCCGGATGCTGACCGGTTCTTCAACGGCGACGTGCCGGACACGGGCGCGAACACGGTGGCCCATATCGCGCAGGCCTGCGCCGCAGGGCGGGCCGAGGATGGCCGGTTCGGGCCGTTGCGCCTGCCCAACCTCGATGCGCTGGGGCTGGGGGCGGCGGTGCGGCTGGCGTCGGGCGCGGATGTGCCGGGGTTGGAGGCCGACCCGACCGGCCTGTGGGGGTGCGCGCGCGAACATTCGCCGGGCAAGGACACGCCTTCGGGTCATTGGGAACTGGCCGGGCTGCCGGTGCCATGGGACTGGCACTATTTCCCCGACACGGTCCCCGCGTTCCCTGATGATGTGACCCGCGCCGCCGCGCAGGCCGCCGGAACCGAGGGCATTCTGGGCAATTGCCATGCCTCGGGCACCGCGATCATTGCCGAACTGGGTGCTGAACACATGAGCACGGGTTGGCCGATCTGCTATACCTCGGCCGACAGCGTGTTCCAGATTGCCGCACACGAGGAGACGTTCGGGTTGGAGCGCCTGTACGAGATGTGTCGGAGCCTGGCCCCCATGCTGCACGAGATGAAGGTGGGCCGGGTTATCGCGCGCCCCTTCGTTGGATCGCCCGAACAGGGGTTTGCCCGCACCACCAATCGCAAGGATTTTGCCATCACGCCGCCCGCGCCGGTGCTGACCAACTGGGCGCAGGACGCAGGCCGCCGCGTGCATGGCGTGGGCAAGATCGGCGACATCTTCTCGATGCAGGGGATCGATACGCTTGACAAGGGTTCGGACGCCGATCTGATGGGTCACCTCTCGCGCCTTGTCGACAGCGCCGAGGACGGCAGCCTGACATTCGCAAATTTCGTCGAGTTTGACAGCCAGTACGGCCACCGGCGCGACATCTCGGGCTATGCCCGCGCGCTCGAGTGGTTCGACGCCGAGATCGGCCGTATCCTGCCCCGGCTGCGCCCGGGCGACCTGTTTCTGCTGACCGCCGATCACGGCAACGACCCAAGCTGGATCGGCACCGACCACACCCGCGAGCAGGTGCCGGTGCTGACCGCCGGCCTGGGGGCCGGACAGATCGGGCAAGTCAATTTCGCCGACGTGGCCGCCAGCATCGCCCATCACCTGAACATTCCGGCGCAAGGGCCGGGAAGGACCTTTCTATGACCGTCGCAGACCTGCCCAAGATCGAACTGCACCTGCATCACGAAGGCGCGGCCCCGCCCGCCTTCATCCGCCAGCTGGCGCATGAAAAGAAGGTTGACCTGAGCGGCATTTTCAAACCCGACGGCAGCTATGACTTTCGCGATTTCGCGCATTTCCTCAGCGTCTACGAGGCCGCTTGCGAAGTGTTGAAAACCCCTGAGGATTTCCGCCGCCTGACGCTGGCGATCCTGGAGGAAAGCGCGGCGAACGGGGTGGTCTATTCCGAAACCTTCCTCAGCCCCGATTTCTGCGGCGGGGGCGATCTGTATGCCTGGCGCGACTATCTGGCCGCCATTCAGGACGCCGCTGACGAGGCCGAGCACAAGTTCGACATCACCCTGCGCGGCGTGGTGACCTGCGTGCGCCATTTCGGACCCGACAAGGCCAAGCGCAGCGCGCGCTGCGCCGCCGAAACCGCGGGTGACTGGATCACCGGGTTCGGTATGGGCGGGAACGAGGCCATGGGCCAGCAGGCCGATTTCAAATGGGCCTTCGACTGCGCGCGCGAGGCCGGATTGCGCCTGACTACCCATGCCGGCGAATTCGGCGGCCCTGAAAGCGTCCGCGATGCGGTCCGCGCGCTGGGGGTCGAACGTGTGGGCCATGGGGTTCGTGCCATCGAAGACCCCGATTTGGTACATGAACTGGCCGACCGGGGCGTCACGCTCGAGGTCTGCCCGGGCTCGAACGTGGTGCTGGGCCTGTATCCTGATTTTGCCGCCCACCCGATCGCGCGGCTGCGCGAGGCGGGTGTGAAGGTCACGGTATCCACCGATGACCCGCCGTTTTTTCATACCACCCTGCGCCGCGAATATGACATGCTGGCCCAGGCCTTCGGCTGGGACGCCGAGGATTTCGCCGCGCTGAACGACACCGCCCTGAATGCCGCATTCTGCGATGAAGAGACCCGCGCAAGGGTCAGAAAAAGACTGGAGAACACATGAGCGAACATCTGACCGTCGTCGACCACCCGCTGGTTCAGCACAAACTGACGCTCATGAGGGACAAGGGCACCTCGACCGCCTCGTTCCGGCAATTGCTGCGCGAGATCACGCTGCTGCTGGCCTATGAAGTCACGCGCGAGATGCCCCTGACCACGCGCCACATCGAGACCCCGATGGAGGAGATGGACGCGCCGATCCTGGCGGGCAAGAAACTGGCGCTGGTGTCGATCCTGCGTGCGGGCAACGGGATGCTTGACGGCGTTCTGGAACTGGTGCCCTCGGCCCGGGTCGGATTTGTGGGGCTGTATCGCGATGAAGAAACGCTACAGCCGGTGCAGTACTACTTCAAGGCCCCCGAAGGCCTTAAAGATCGGCTGGTGATTGCGGTTGACCCGATGCTGGCCACCGGCAACAGCTCGGCCGCTGCGATCGACCTTCTGAAACAGGCCGGTGCCACCGACATCCGGTTCCTGTGCCTGCTGGCCGCCCCCGAAGGCGTGGCCCGCATGAAAGAAGCGCATCCCGACGTCAAGATCGTGACTGCTGCACTGGATCGCGAGCTGAATTCCAAGGGCTACATCATGCCCGGTCTGGGCGATGCCGGAGACCGGATGTTCGGCACCAAATAGGCGCGCCTAGTCGCTGCAGATGTTCTGCAGCCGTACCCAGTCCCGGTCGGGCATAACCTGATCCAAAGGCTGACCCGCCATCGGGTCGGCCTCGATCAAACCCAGAACCGTTTCGCCGGTTATGTCAACCGCATAGGCATATGGGGTTGAGGGCAAATAGGCGGACGCAAACTCCTCCAGCAGGTCGTCTTCCGGAACTGCGGGGCGGGGTTCGGCCAGAACCTGTTCGGTATAGGTGTCCACGATCTGGGGTGTTAGTTCGCCCGTCGTCAGCAGGCGAAACGCTGCGACGGTCCCAGTTTTGTCCAGGAGATCATCCAACGGATCATGCAGGCTGGCCCGCGTGCGTTCAGCTATCACGTAACCGGCGGCAACTGCGGGATCTTCACTGTCTTCAACCAGCGCTCGGTTCAGCAGCACGATCCCTCCGGGAAGTGACAGGCTTTCCCGCACCCCGGCCGGCAACACAACGATCCGTCGCACGCCTGTTCTCTGGGCCAGCCTCTGCAGCGCCGGCTGCGCGTCCGCCGAGGCGCAGGCCCGGCCCGAAACCCGTTCGATCCGTTGCAGAATCGTGTTCCCGATGTCCTGCCGTTTGATCTCGGGCACGACCTTTTCGACATGGCTTTGCAGGGCGCCGGGCAGCCAGAACAGCAAGACCGCCGCGACAGCCGCAACCACGCCGCCGACGCTGGCCCACCGCAGGCGTCCGGGATGCGGGCGCGCCCGTTCGATGGCGCGTTGCAAGCGGTCGATTGCCTCGATCATGGTGGTTTCGGACTGCTCCAGCTCCAGTGTCTCATCCGGGTCGCCGTCTGGATTGAATATTGCGGGGAACTTGCCCGGGTTCTGCCTTTCAAGTGCGGCAAGCGACCAGTGCGTCAGCGCGCGATCGTTGAAATCGGTGATGGTCAACGTTGCCTCGCCGATCGAAACAACCACTTCGCGCCGCTGCTCGTCGGGCGACGGGCGCCACAGACCGGTAGCCTCGATCCGCTGGTATTGTTTCAGTGCCGTCATTTCGATGAGGTCTGCTCGTTTTTTCTTTTGTCGATTCCTAGCACGGAGAGATTAATCCGCGCAAACCTGTTGCGTGGTGATTTGGAAATGTGCTCGATAACCGGGACGCGTAGTTTCGGCCAAAGGGCCCGGAGGCCAAGGCCACATGCAGACAGCACATCCTTCTTCACCGGTTCTTGCATCGGTTCTGATGGTCTCGGCCATGGCAATCATCGGCGTCGTGGACAATTTCGTCATTCGGCTGGCCGAAACGATCGGTTTGTGGCAATTCCACCTAAGCCGGGCCGTGATGATGCTGCCTCTTATCGTTGGACTGTCGTTTCTTGGGTTTGGAGGGCTGCGACCTCAGAGGTTTTGGGCGGTCCTGCTGCGCAGTGTTCTGATCACCCTGGCGATGTTGTTCTATTTCAGCTCACTGGCTTTGATGCCAATTGCTCAGGCCCTTGCGGGGCTGTTCACATCACCGATCTTCGTTCTGTTGATTTCCGCGCTGTTGCTGGACCAGAAGATCGGCCCCTGGCGGGTCTTGGCTGTGCTTATGGGGTTTGTCGGAATCCTCTGTGTTTTGCAGCCTGACCCCAATGCCTTTGATGCGACCAGCCTATTGCCGGTGGCAGGCGGCTTTTTCTATGCGCTCAGTGCGATCCTGACCCGAACGCATTGTGCAAACGAAAGCACCGTCGCCTTGCTGGCTGCGATGATTGTCACGCTTGGGCTGGCCGGCGCCCTTGGCCTCGCCGTGTTTTCGGTTTTGCCGGTTGTGGAGTCTGACGGCCCGGCCGGTTTTGTGACCCGGGGCTGGGTCTGGCCGATGGAGGCCGCTCTGCCGTGGGTCGCATTGCAGGCGGTTGGGTCCACGGCTGCGGTATTCATGCTGATCAAGGCCTACCAACTGGGCGAGCCGTCATATGTCGCGGTGTTCGAGTATTCGGTCATGATCTTCGGGCCGGTTTTTGCCTGGGTGGTGATGGGGCAGGGGATCGGACCGCTGCAGATTGCGGGCATCGCCCTGATCGCCGCGGCCGGCGCAGTGCTGGCGTGGCGGGCGAGCGTGGTTCCCCAACGGGAACCGGCGCAATGATTCTATCAACAGGGCGGACCTACATCTTCATACATATTCCCAAGACCGGGGGAACATCACTGGCGCTGGCGCTCGAGCAGCGGGCCATGAAGGACGATATCCTGGTGGGCGACACCCCCAAGGCGCAGCGCAGAAACAAACGCAACAGGTCACTGAAGACGGCGGGAAGGCTGTGGAAACACTCCCGTCTGACCGATTTGCGGGGGCTTTTGCCCGACCAGCAGATGCAAGAGATGTTCGTGTTCACGCTGATCCGCAACCCGTGGGACCGGATGGTCAGCTATTACTACTGGCTGAGGGATCAGTCCTTTGATCACCCAGCAGTCCATCTGGCCGGGCGGCTGGATTTTGAGGCCTTTGTTCTGCACCCTAAAATCCAGCAGTCCTTTCGGGAAAACCCGTTCCCATCCTATGTCAGAGACGCCACCGGAACCGATCTTTGTCGCGCATACATTCGGATCGAAAGCTTTCAGCGGGATGCGGCCCCACTGTTCGATCATCTGGGGTTTCGTCTGGACCTTCCGCATGAAAACCGGTCAGCCCGGGGGGCGGAATACGCCAACTACTACTGGGTCCAGGCAAAAAAGGCTGTGTTTGACGCCTGTCGCGAAGACATAGAGAGATTCGAATATCGGTTCGAATAAGGCTGGTCGATTATTTCCCGAATTGCGCGAAACGCTGACAAATACAGGCTTTTGTTTATAAAAAAACGCGACTAATGGGGCGAAAAAGGCCCAAATTGGCCCTAAATATGGCAAAACTAAGTCACTCCCGAAAACTTCGTGCTAGCACAATGGGATAGTTTGAAAGTGCCAAAAGGGGGTAGGCACGTGTTGGAAGTAGTGAGTGTTTCGGGGTTTTCCGAAAATAATATCCAGACCGTACCGGGTGACGCCGTTTCGGTCAGGCGTGGCGGATTGCTGCGCGGGACGAAGGTTGCCACCACCAATGGCTGGAAACTGGCCGAGGCATTGGTTGCCGGCGATCTGGTCAGAACGATGGACAACGGGTTTCAGGAAGTGAAACGCGTGTCCCACGACAGAATAGCCGTACCGGCTGGCGAGGTTCGACCTGACTTTTTGCCCGTGCGCGTGCCGTCCCGCGCGGCATATAACGGTCGTGCGGTCTGGCTGATGCCCGAGCAGGGAATGGCCGTAGCCTTGTCTTCTGATTTCAACAGAGACGAGGGGCTGGCGATCATTCCGGCGCGTCTGCTGAGCGGGCACTTCAGCTTTTCCTCTCGGACACCGGCAGAGGAATTCCAGGTCACATCGCTGTTTTTTGAGCAGGACGAAGTGGTCTTCATCGAGGGTGGCTTTCAAGCCTTCTGTTCCTCGTGCCGCATCCGTTCGCTGTCTGGCCCGTCCCGACGATCCTACGCGGTGCTGGAAGAATCCGAGGCGCGGAGCCTCGTCACATCTATCGCAGAGGCCGGCGAACTGTCGGCCCTTGCAAACCCGTTGGGTGCACTGCCTGCACCCATCCCGCAGGAACCGATCTTTCCGATACGTCCCCCATCGGGGGTGCGGCGTCCGGGACGTCCGGGGCGGCCCAACGTGCCGGCCTTGTTTCTGCGGCCTGAATGGCAGACCTGACCAAACACTCTAAGAAAGATGCTGGCGCATGGGATCATGCGCCAGCATCACTTGTTCAGGCAGCCTTGGCTTCGGGGTCGAAGCGGCCGTAGAAGGTCTGACCTTTTTCGGCCATCTCGCGCAGCAGCGGCGGGCAGGCGAAGCGGTCACCGTATTTCTCCGACAGCTGGTCACAACGCTCGGCCGCGTAAGGCGCACCGATGATATCAAGCCAACTGAACGGACCGCCCGACCACGGCGCAAAGCCCCAGGCCAGGATGGCGCCGACATCGCCTTCGCGGATGTCTTCCAGAACACCTTCTTCAAGCGCGCGCACGGCTTCAAGAACCTGTGCGAACATCAGGCGTTCCTGTACCTCGATCAAGTCGGGCTGCTGCTCGGCCAGCGGATACTTGTCCTGCAGACCTTTCCAGTAGCCGATGCGCTTGCCGTTTTCGTCATAATCGAAGAACCCGGCCTTGGACTTGCGGCCCAGGCGACCCTGTTCTTCCATCCAGAAGATCAGATCGTCCGCCGGGCTTTCCGGGTAGGCGTCGCCCATTGCCGCCTTGGTCGCCCGGGCAATCTTGGCGCCCAGGTCGATCGAAGTTTCGTCGGTTAGCTGAACCGGACCCACCGGGAAGCCCAGTTGACGGGCGGCGTTGTCGACCAGAACCGGGCTGACGCCTTCGGTGATCATCCGCGCCCCTTCGTTGATGTAGGGGATGATGCAGCGGTTGCAGTAGAAGAACCGCGCGTCATTGACCACGATCGGCGTCTTGCGGATCTGGCGGACATAGTCCAGCGCCTTGGCCACGGCCCGGTCACCGGTTTCCTTGCCCTTGATGATCTCGACCAGGAACATCTTCTCGACCGGCGAGAAGAAGTGGATGCCGATGAACTGATCGGGCCGCTTGCTGGCCTTGGCCAGTTCGGTGATCGGCAGGGTCGAGGTGTTCGAGGCAAAGATGCAGTCCTCGGGAATGATCGCCTCGACCTTCTGGGTCATCTCGGCCTTGACCTTGGGATCCTCGAACACGGCTTCGATGATCAGGTCGCAGCCCGCCAGCTTTTCAAGATCCGGCGTGGCGGTGATGCGGGCCAGCATGGCCTCTTTCTTCTCGCCCGTGACCTTGCCACGTTTCATGCCCTTGTCCAGATAGGCTTCGGTATAGGCCTTGCCTTTGTCGGCGGCGGCCTGATCGCGGTCGATCAGCACGACCTCCATGCCGGCCTGCGCCGAGACCAGCGCGATGCCCGCGCCCATCATGCCGGCACCCAGAACGCCGATCTTCTTGACCGACTGGTCCGGGATGCCCTTGGGACGAACGGCGCCTTTTTCCAGCGCTTCCTTGTTCAGGAACAGCGAACGGATCATCGCGCCCGAGGACGGGTTCATCAGCACCGAGGTGAACCAGCGCGCCTCGATCTTCAACGCGGTGTCGAAATCGACCAGTGCGCCCTCATAGACCGCGCTCAGCAGGGCTTTGGCTGCCGGGAAGGCGCCTTGGGTCTTGCCGTTCACCATGGCCGAGGCACCCACGAAGTTCATGAAGCCCGCCGGGTGATAGGGCGCGCCGCCGGGCATCTTGTAGCCCTTCGCGTCCCACGGCTTGACCAGATCGGCCTCCTTGGCGTTCAGCACCCATTCCTTGGCCGCGGCCAGCGGATCGGCTGCGATTTCGTCGATGTAGCCTGCGCCCTTGGCCTTTTTCACGTCCAGCATCTTGCCTTCCAGCAGCAGCGGAGCCGCCGCGATGGCGCCCACCTTGCGGACCATCCGGGTGGTGCCGCCCGCGCCGGGGAAGATGCCGACCATGATTTCCGGCAGGCCGTATTTGGCCTTGGGGTTCTCGGCGGCAAAGATGCGATGGGTCGCCAGCGGCAGCTCCATGCCGATGCCGGCGGCCGTGCCGGGCAGGGCGGCCGCGATCGGTTTGCCACCTTTCTTGGTCTTGGGGTCCATGCCGGCCAGCTCGATCTTGCGCAGCAGGGCGTGCATCTTCATCGTGCCTTCGAACAGGCCCTTGGCCGGGTCGTCGCCCGCCTGTTCCTTCATAACCGCCAGCAGATTCAGGTCCATGCCGCCGGCGAACGAGCCTACCTTGCCGCTGGTGATCACGATGCCTTTGATCTCGTCATCGGCCAGGGCCTGATCGATGCAGTCGTTCAGTTCGGACAGGCCGTCGAACGACATCACGTTCATGGTCTTGCCGGGGACGTCCCAGGTGATGATGCCAACGCCGTCGGCGTCTTTGGTCAGTGTAAAATCAGCCATTTTTCTTCTCCTGATCCCCGCCGTTACACACGTTCGATGATGGTTGCCGCGCCCATGCCGGATGCGATGCACAAGGTGGCCAGACCGGTTTCCTTGTCCTGGCGCTCCAGCTCGTCCAACAGGGTGCCGATGATGATCGCGCCGGTGGCGCCCAGCGGGTGGCCCATGGCGATCGAACCGCCATTGACGTTGACCAGCGCCGGATCGACGTCAAACGCCTGCTGGAACCGCAGCACGACCGAGGCGAAGGCCTCGTTGACCTCGAACAGGTCCAGATCGCTGATCTTCATGCCGGTTTCGGCCAGGATCTTTTCGGTCACCGGAACCGGGCCAGTCAGCATGATGGTCGGATCGGTCCCGATCTTGGCGGTGGCCTTGATGCGGGCGCGCGGCTTCAGGCCGTATTTCTCGCCGAATTCCTTGTTGCCGATCAGAACGGCCGCCGCGCCATCCACGATGCCCGAGCTGTTGCCGGCGTGGTGGATGTGGTTGATCTTTTCCAGATGCGGGTATTTCAGCATCGCCACCTTGTCGAAACCGGGCATCTGCTCGCCCATCATCTGGAAGGACGGGTTCAGCGCGCCGAGGCTCTGCATGTCGGTGCCGGGGCGCATGTATTCGTCGCGGTCCAGAATAGTCAGGCCGTTGCGGTCCTTCACCGAGATCACCGACTTGGCAAAGCGGTTCTCTTCCCACGCCTTGGCCGCACGCTTCTGAGACTCGACGGCCAGCGCGTCGGCATCGTCACGGCTGAAACCGTATTCGGTGGCGATGATGTCGGCCGAGATGCCCTGCGGGACGAAATAGGTCTCCATCGCCAGCGACGGGTCGACCGCGATGGCGGCGCCGTCGCTGCCCATGGGCACGCGGCCCATCATCTCGACGCCACCGGCGATATAGGCCTCGCCCGCGCCGCCTTTGACCTGGTTGGCGGCCAGGTTCACGGCCTCCATCCCGGAGGCGCAGAACCGGTTGATGGCCAGGCCGGGGATCGATTCATCCAGGTCCGAGGCCAGAACCGCGGATCGCGCCAGGCAGCCGCCCTGTTCCATTACCTGGGTGACGTTGCCCCAGATCACGTCCTCGACGGCGTGGCCTTCCAGGTTGTTGCGTTCCTTGATGGCGTTCAGGGCCACCGCCGACAGGCGCACCGAGGTCACCTCGTGCAGGCTGCCGTCCTTGCGGCCCTTGCCGCGCGGGGTGCGCAGGGCATCATAAATGTAAGCTTCGGTCATACTTCTCTCCTCAAGCTCGATCCGACGGGTTGCCGGGCATCAGGTCATAGGGGTGTTTCCATCCGGGCTGCTCGGACAGGCGGGTCAGCCAGGCGTCGATATGGGGCCATTCGGCGCGGTCAAAGCCGAAGGGTTCAGGGTAATACAGGTAGCCGCCGCAGCTGAGATCGGCGTTGGTCACACTGTCGCCGACGATCCAGTCGCGGCCTTCCAGATGCGCGTTCAGCACCTGATAGGCGGCCTTCAATCGGCCCTGGTTGAAGGCGATCACATCCGGGTTGCGGTGCTCTTCGGGCAGGAAGTTCATCAGGAAACGGGTCAGGCCCGCCATCGAACTGAGTTTGTGGTTGTCCCACAGCACCCAGCGCAGGATGTTATAGTTCTCTTCCCGCGTCTTGCCGCCGAATTTCCCTGATTTTTCGGTGACATAGGCCTGAATCGCGCCCGACTGGCTGGTCCGGAAATCTCCGTCGATCAGCACCGGCGCTTCGCCCATTTCGTTGACTTCGGCGCGGTATTCAGGGGTTCGGGTCTGGCCGTTGAAGAAATCGACAAAGACCGGCTCCCATTCCAGCCCCGACATCTCAAGTGCCAAGGCAGCCTTGTATGAGTTTCCGCTTTCTCCGAAGCAATGCAGTTTTATCGTCATGCACTCACCCCTCCCAAGGCGGTTTGTACGGTTTCATCACGCACGTGTTTCAAGAAAGACCTGTCTCGCGGGCAGCAGCCGCGTTCGGACTTGTCTTGCTGAAAACACGCCGGGCCTGGGCCAGGCATCGGGGTCGTCTAGCGTTTGCGCGCCTCAAGCTCGGAATTGAAAATGCGCAGCCGGTGGGTCAGGTTCTCCTCGTCGATCACGCTGTTGAAATTCTCGAACAGGAATGACAGCGCCTCTCCTTCGTCCAGCCCGGCGTCGCGGGCAAACCCCTTGAGTTTTCGATACCCGTCCTCGGTCATGGCGACGGGAAAGCGGCGGGTCAGGCGAAAGCGTTTGGGCATGTCATCTCCTCCATGAGCGCTGGTTCCGGGCGGGGTCGCCCGGAACCAGACTGGGATCAGAAGTTCGCCGCGTCCAGTGCCATCACCGTGTCGGCGCCGGTCTGGATCCGAGCCAGGTGCATGCCTGTGGCCGGCAGACGGCGCGCCATGTAGTAGCGGCCGGTGGCGATCTTGGTCTCGTAGAAGTCCTTGTCGGACGCGCCGGCATCCAGTGCTTCCTGCGCGGCCTTGGCCATCTGCGCCCACATCAGGCCCAGGCAGACATGACCGAACATGTGCATGAAGTCATACGAGCCCGACAGAGCGTTGTTCGGGTTGGTCATGCCGTTCTGCATGAAATACATGCCGGCGGCCTGCAGGTCTTTCGAGGCGGCCTTGAGCGGTTCGATGAACGCCTTGTCATAGGATTCGTCTTTGCCGCTGTTTTCCTTGCAGAAGGTTTTGACCATGTCGAAAAAGGCCATGACATGCTTGCCGCCGTCCTGCGCGAGCTTGCGGCCGACCAGGTCCAGCGCCTGAACGCCGTTGGCCCCTTCGTAGATCATGGCGATGCGGGCGTCGCGGGTGTATTGCGACATGCCCCATTCCTCGATGTAGCCATGGCCGCCATAGACCTGCTGGGCCTGAACGGTCATGTCGTAACCTTCGTCGGTTAGGAAGCCCTTGATGACCGGGGTCATCAGCGAGATCAGCCCGTCGGCATCCTTGTCACCCGAACGGTGCGCCTTGTCGATCAGGGTCGCGCCCCACAGGATGAAGGCCCGCGCGCCTTCCACAAAGCTTTTCTGGTCCATCAGGCTGCGGCGGATGTCGGGATGTACGATCAGCGGATCGGCCGGGCCGTCGGGATTCTTGACGCCGGTCACGTCGCGGCCTTGCAGACGGTCCTTGGCGTATTCCAGCGCGTTCTGATAGGCGGCCTCGGCTTGAGCCAGACCTTGCATGCCGACACCCAGACGCGCTTCGTTCATCATGGTGAACATGGCGCGCATGCCCTTGTGTTCCTGACCCAGCAGGTAACCGGTTGCGCCGTCATAGTTCATCACGCAGGTCGAGTTGCCGTGGATGCCCATCTTTTCTTCGATCTTGCCGACCGAAACACCATTGCGCTCGCCCAGGCTGCCGTCTTCGTTCACCAGGAACTTGGGCACGATGAACAGCGACACTCCCTTGATGCCCTCGGGGCCGCCGGGGATCTTGGCCAGCACCAGGTGGATGATGTTGTCGGCCATGTCGTGATCGCCGGACGAGATAAAGATCTTTTGGCCGGTGATCTTGTAGCTGCCATCGCCCTGCGGCTCGGCCTTGGTGCGCATCAGGCCCAGATCGGTGCCGCAATGCGGCTCGGTCAGGTTCATGGTGCCGGTCCATTCACAGCTGACCATCTTGGGCAGATATGTGTCTTTCTGCGCATCGGTGCCGTGCGCCAGGATGGCCGAGGCCGCGCCGTGGGTCAGGCCCTGATACATGGTGAAGGCCTGGTTTGCGGCCGAGAACATCTCGCCCACGGCCGTGCCAAGAACATAAGGCATGTTCTGGCCGCCATATTCCTCGGGCATATCCAGACCGGTCCAGCCGCCTTCCTTGACCTGCTCGAACGCGTCCTTGAACCCGGTCGGGGTGTAGACGACGCCGTTTTCCAGCCGGCAGCCTTCGGTGTCGCCGACCACGTTCAGCGGGTGAAGCAGGTTGACGGCGACCTTGCCGGCCTCCTCCAGAACGGCGCCCGTGAACTCGGGCTCCAGCTCATCGTAGCCCGGAATATCCGAGGCCGAGATTTTCAGAACGTCATGCAGAACGAATTGCGTATCTTTGGTAGGCGCGTTGTAAACGGGCATTTGAAGCTCCCTTAATTCAGATGTCCGGGTGGCAGGCGGCGCGGAGTTACTCGGCCGCCTTCTTTTCCTGTTTCATCGAGGCGATGACCTTCTCGCCCCAGCGCAACTGCTCCTTCAGATCGTCAATGGCCTGAGTCAGTTCCTCGCGGCGGGCTTCCATGTCCGCCAGACGCTCGCACGCGATTTCATAGGTGCGGGTCATCTGGGTCAGTTGCTGGTCGCCGACATGGTACAGATCCAGAAGCTGTCGAATCTCTTCCAGGCTGAAACCAAAGCGTTTGCCGCGCAGGATCAGCTTGAGCCGCGCCCTGTCACGTTTGGTGAACAGCCGTTTCTGGCCCTCACGGATCGGAAACAGAAGCTCTTTGGCTTCGTAGAACCGCAAGGTCCGCGGCGTGACGTCATAGGTCTCGCACATCTCGCGGATGGTCATAAGATCTTCGGTCATTGGTCACCCTCTCGTCGCTGGCGTCATGAGAAAGTTGCGCAGTCGATGGCCGCTTTACAACATGAGATTGACGTTTACGTAATCCAGACGCTGCGTCACAAAGAAATTGACGTAACTTCCGGTCGCGTAAAGCGACGGGTTGGCAATTTTCTTTCCGTTAGGTCAGCCAAATCCACTGTACCCGCGCGGTTCGAATCCGACGGGCAGGCGGCAGGGCGCCAGCCGAAAAATTCGGATTTCCGGTGTAATGAAGGATGGATTTGGGGGCTCGAACTGGCCGATTTAGGTCAGCGAGTTGGCCGTTTGATCGCGAAGGCGCTGCAACTCGTCCATGGCTTCGTCCAGTTGCTGACGCTGCTGACGCAGCTCTTCCATCTGGCGGTCGGCCATTTCGATAAAGGTAGCCATCTGGGCCTTGTTGCCTTGATCTTCGTAGATCAACAACCACTGCCGAATTTCCTCAAGTGGAAACCCGAACTTTCGGCCACGCATGATCAGCTTCATCCGCGCACGCTCGCGCGGACCGTAAAACCGGGACCGTCCTTCCCGGTCTGGCTGCAGCAGCTCGATATACTCGTAGTAGCGCAGGGTGCGCGGAGTCACGTCGAACTCGGCGCACATCTCTTTGAATGACAAACGCTTGTCGGACATTCCTGTTCTCCTCGGTTGCAACCTAGGGCGTTGTGCGGACAAGCGCAACAGGCGGGCTTGCCCTTTGCGCGCAGAGCAGATCATAAAGGGGCAGGACAACAGGACTGAACCTCATGGTCGACAAGACAGTACTCGCCCGCCAGTTCATCGAGGCGATCCCCCATGCGCGGGCCCTGGGCCTGACGCTGACCCATATCGGCGAGGGTGAGGCCGAGATCACCATGCCTTACAACGAGGATCTGATCGGCGATCCCCGCACTGGCGTGATTCACGGCGGGGCTGTGTCGGCCAGCCTGGATACTTGCTGCGGGGCTGCGGTCATGAGCCATCCGGCGGCGCCGGGCGGCACAGCAACCATCGATCTGCGCATCGACTACATGCGCGCCGCAACGCCCGGCCAGACGATCACCACCCGCGCGACCTGCTATCACATCACGCGCAATGTGGCCTTCGTGCGCGCAACTGCCATGGACGACGATCAGGATCGCCCGGTGGCCACCGCCTCGGGCGCCTTCACAGTCGAGGGGAAGTGAGATGGCAAGACCCCGTCCCGAACCGATGCAGGTGGTGAAACAGCGCCGCGACGCGGCCCTCAAGGCGCTGGTCGAGGGGGTTCCGTATATCCGGTTCCTCAATATCAGCTTCGACCGGCGCGGAGACGAACTGACCGGAGTTCTGAATTTCGACGAAAAGCTGATCGGCAACCCGTTCCTGCCGGCGATTCATGGGGGCGTCACGGCGGCCTTTCTCGAGGTGACGGCGGTGATCACGCTCAGCTGGGAGCACCTGTTCCCGCGCATCGAAAGCGGTGAGATCGATGCCGAGGACATCATCTCCGATCACAGTATCCGCTTTCCCAAGACCATCGATTTCACGGTGGATTACCTGCGCTCGGGCCTGCCGCGCGATGCCTATGCACGCGCCTTCATCAGCCGGGCAGGGCGGCGGTATGCCTCGGTGCGCGTCGAGGCTTGGCAGGACAACCACGCCAAGCTGTTCGCACAGGCCACAGGGCATTTCCTGATGCCGCAAGAGCCTTCGGCCAAGGGCTGAGCAAAATGCGGGACGCCTCGGCACCCATCACGCACAGACGGGTGCTGAAGATCGCGGTGCCGATCGTGCTGTCCAACGCGACGGTGCCGATTCTGGGCGCGGTAGATACCGGCGTGGTCGGCCAGATGGGGCAGGCCGCCCCGATCGGCGCGGTTGGCATTGGCGCGGTCATTCTGGCCACGATCTACTGGGTGTTCGGCTTTCTGCGCATGGGCACGACCGGATTGGCGGCGCAGGCCCGAGGCGCGGGAGACACGGCCGAAACCGGTGCGCTGCTCATGCGCGGCCTGCTCTTGGGCGGCACGGCGGGGCTGTTCTTTATCGTGGCGCAGGCGGCGGTGTTCGCAGGGGCCTTCGCGCTGTCGCCCGCCAGCCCCGAGGTCGAGGCGTTGACGCGCAAATACCTCGAGATTCGCATCTGGGGCGCGCCCGCGACCATTGCGCTTTATGCCGTGACCGGCTGGCTGATCGCGGTCGAGCGCACGCGCGGCGTGTTCGTCCTGCAGGTTTGGATGAACGGGCTGAACATCCTGCTGGATCTGTGGTTCGTGCTGGGGCTGGGCTGGGGCGTCGAAGGGGTGGCGGTGGCCACGCTGATTGCCGAATGGACGGGTCTGGCGCTGGGTCTGTGGCTGTGCCGCGATGCGTTCGGGGGTAATCAATGGCGCGATTGGGCGCGGATCTTCGACCCCGCCCGCCTGCGCCGGATGATGCAGGTCAATGGCGACATCATGATCCGGTCGGTCCTGCTGACCGGGTCCTTCACCACCTTTCTGTTCGTGGGCGCCGATCTGGGCGACGTGACGCTGGCCGCCAACCAGGTGCTGCTGCAGTTCCTGGAAATCACCGCCTTTGCACTGGACGGGTTCGCCTTTTCTGCCGAGGCATTGGTAGGCAGCGCCGTCGGAGCCAAGGACCGATACCAGGTCCGGCGCGCCTCGGTCATGGCGTCGCAATGGGGCGTCGGTGGGGCTTTGGTGCTGGGGGCCACGTTTTTTGTGGCAGGGCCCGCATTGATCGACCTGATGGCCACCGCGCCTGAGGTGCGGATCACGGCGCGCGAATACCTGATCTGGGCGGCGCTGGCCCCGGTGGTCGGCGTTGCCAGCTGGATGTTCGACGGCATCTACATCGGCGCCACCTGGACCCGCGCCATGCGCATCGCCATGATCCAGTCGGTGGCAATCTATGTGGTGGCGCTGTTCCTGCTGGTGCCGACCATGGGCAATCACGGGCTGTGGGCCGCGCTGATGGTGCTGAACACCGCCCGCGCGGTGACGCTGGGCCTGCGCTATCCCCGGCTCGAGGCGCAGGTGGCCTAGAGCAGGGTCAGCAGGGTCTCGGGCGGGCGACCGATTGCGGCCTTGTCGGCGGTGATCCCGACGGGGCGTTCGATGAGGATCGGGTTCTCGGCCATGGCCTGAACCAGGGCCTCTTCGGGTGTTTCCCTGCTCAGCCCCAGTTCCTTGAACCGCGCCTCGCCTCGGCGCATCATCTCGATCGCCGGGATGCTCAGCCGGGACAGCACCGCGCGCAGCTCATCCGCGCTGGGCGCGTCCTGGAGATATTTGCGAACGGTAACCTCGGCGCCGCGGTCCTGCAGCAGGGCCAGCCCGGCGCGCGATTTTGAACAGCGTGGGTTGTGCCAGTATTCGATCACAGCCAATCCTCTCGTTTGCTGCCGACGGCGTCGGCCACCGATTTGAACCCGTCCCGCGCCAGCAGGGCGTCCAGCCCCCACGTGATCTCGGCCGCCAGCGACAGGCCGCCATAGACCATCGCGGTATAGAACTGCACGGCCGAGGCCCCGGCGCAGATCTTGGCATAGGCCTGTTCGGCGGTGCTGATGCCGCCGACGCCGATCAACGGAATCTGCCCGTCGGTCAACTGGCTCAACCGGGCCAGAACACGGGTCGATTTTTCGAACAGGGGCGCGCCTGACAATCCGCCGGCCTGATCCTTGTGCGGGCTGCGCAGCCCTTCGCGCGACAAGGTCGTGTTGGTGGCGATGACACCGTCGATGCCCGTGTCACGGGCAACATCGGCGATGTCCCGCAGTTCGTCATCCGTCAGGTCGGGGGCGATCTTCAGAAACACCGGGATCGGCCGTGCCAAGGCGTCGCGGGTGTCCAGCGCACTTGCCAGCAGGGCGCTCAGCGCTTCTTTCCCCTGCAGGTCGCGCAGCTTTTCGGTGTTGGGCGACGAGACATTCACCGTGGCGAAATCCAGCCATTGCCCGCAATGGGCCAGCACCTGCGCAAAATCCCGCGCCCGGTCGCTGCTGTCCTTGTTGGCGCCCAAGTTCAGGCCGATCACCGCGTCCTTGGGGCGGTGCGCCAGACGCCGGGCCATCGCCTCCATCCCTTCGTTGTTGAAGCCGAACCGGTTGATGGCGGCGCGGTCCTCGGTCAGGCGGAACAGTCGCGGCTTGGGGTTGCCCGGCTGCGGGCGCGGGGTCACGGCGCCCACCTCAATGAATCCGAAGCCCGCGCGCGACAGTGGGCCCAGAACCTCGCCATTCTTGTCGAACCCGGCGGCCAGCCCCACCGGGTTGGGCAGGTCCAGCCCGGCAAGTTGCGTGCGCAAGCGCGTCGAGGTGACGGGACCGGGCGCCGGGGTCGAACCCGTTTTCAGCGCCTTGATCGACAGGCCGTGCGCGGTTTCTGGGTCCAGGCGATGTAGCGCGGCCAGGGCCAGTTTCTCGGTCAGTTTCATCCGAAGGACGCTCCGGTTGGGGTAGGGGCGGTGCGGATCAGGCGCGAGTCGGCCATCGCCGCCTGCCGGTGAATGACCGCCGCGCGATAGGCCGGGTCGGTCACCATCTCCAGAAACGCATGGGCCGAGGGGTAACGGGCGATGAACATCTCGTCCCACGCTTCGCCCTTCGGGCCGATCAGCGTTGTCTGGAACGTGCCGCGCCAGATGATCGAGGCCCCCAGCCGCGCGATGATCGGGGCGGTTTCGGCACCATACCGGCGATAGGCTTCTGCGCCGCTCAGCCCCGCGCCGGCCAGGTCGTGGCCTGCGGGATAGACGGCCTTGGCGCGGAACTGCACAAGGTTCAGCATCTCGATCGGGTGATCGCGGTCCAGCGCTTTGAACGCCTCGAACTCGGCGCGGTCGGGGTCGATATGGCCGGTCATTGCATCTCCTTGGGGAAGCGGTGCGCGCCGTTTTCCAGCGACAGCGGCTTGGCCCAGACCACATCCGCCATGCGCATGTTGCGATAGAGATGCGGGAACAAGGCCCCGCCGCGCGAGACCTCCCATCTCAGATCATCGCCCATTTTCTGGGCATCGCAGGCCACGAGGGTCAGGTTTTCGACCCCGGCAAAGTGTTTGGCCGCGGTCTCGGCCGCCTGTTCTGCGGTGGAGAAATGCACAAACCCATCCGCCACATCGATGGGCGCGCCCCGGGTTTCGCCCTGTGCCTGCAGGGCCGCCCATTCCTCGGCCCGGAATATCTTGTAGATCAGCATGGCGCCGTGATGCCCCGCGCGCGGGGTAGAATCAAGCCGCATTTCCCCCTTTGACTCTTTGCCGCCCTCGGCGCACGATCCTGACAATCAATAACAGGGAGTTTCAAATGATTACCCGTTTCCTGACATCCGTGGCGGCCCTTGGCCTGACTGCAGGCATGGCGGCGGCCGATTACAAGCTGACCATTCTGCACACCAACGACTTCCATTCCCGGTTCGAGCCGATCAACAAATATGACAGCGGCTGTGGCGCCGAGGACAATGCCGAGGGCAAATGCTTCGGCGGTTCGGCGCGTTTGGTGACCGCGGTCAACGACGCCCGCGCGCGGGCCGAAAACTCGATCCTCGTGGACGGCGGTGACCAGTTTCAGGGGTCGTTGTTCTATACCTATTACAAGGGCAAGGTCGCGGCCGAGTTCATGAACAAGCTGGGCTATGATGCGATGACCGTGGGCAACCACGAATTCGATGATGGCCCCGAGGTTCTGGCCGGTTTCGTTGATGCGGTCGAATTTCCGATTCTGATGTCGAATGCGAACATCGAGAACGAGGAACTTCTGACCGACCGGATCAAGAAATCGACCGTGATCGAAGTGGGGGGCGAAAAGATCGGCCTGATCGGCCTGACCCCCGAAGACACCGACGAGTTGGCTTCACCCGGGCCGAATGTCGTGTTCTCTGATCCTGTTCCGGCGGTTCAGGCCGAGGTGGACAAGCTGACGGCGGAAGGCATCAACAAGATCATCGTGCTCAGCCACTCGGGCTATGGCGTCGACCAGCGGGTCGCGCAGGAAACAACGGGCGTCGACGTGATCGTGGGCGGACATTCCAACACCTACCTGTCGAATACATCGGACAAGGCGGTCGGGCCGTACCCGACCGTGGTGAACGGGGTGCAGATCGTTCAGGCCTATGCCTATGGCAAGTTCCTGGGCGAGCTGAACGTGACCTTCGATGACGACGGCAACGTGGTCGAGGCGGTGGGTGAACCGCTGATCATGGACAACACCGTGACCGAGGATCAGGCTGCCCTTGATCGCATCGCTGAACTGGCCAAGCCGCTGGATGAGATCCGCAACAAGGTCGTGGCCAACACCGCGGCTCCGATCGAAGGCGACCGGTCGATCTGCCGCGTGCAGGAATGCGAGATGGGTAACCTGGTGGCCGATGCCATGCTGGCGCGGGTCGCCGATCAGGGCGTTCAGATAGCCATCGCCAACTCGGGTGGCCTGCGTGCCTCGATCGACGCGGGCGACGTGACCATGGGCGAGGTGCTGACTGTTCTGCCCTTCCAGAACACGCTCTCGACCTTTGAGATCAGTGGGCAGGGCATCATCGATGCGCTGGAAAACGGCGTAAGCCAAGTGGAAGAGGTCAAGGGTCGCTTCCCGCAGGTGGCAGGGTTGAAATTCACCTGGGATCCGTCGGTTGCTCCCAACGAAGGCCGCGTGACCGAGGTCATGGTGGCCGAAGGTGATGGGTATGTGCCGATCGATCCGGCCAAGACCTATTTGGTGGTGACCAACAACTATGTCCGCAACGGTGGCGACGGGTACAAGATGTTCTCTGGCGAGGACAAGAATGCCTACGACTTCGGTCCCGATCTTGCGGATGTGACCGCTGAATACCTTGCGGCCAATGCGCCCTACACGCCCTATCTGGACGGACGTATCCAGCAGAAGTGATTGCTGACACAGAAAAAGAAAAGGCCGCATCCCCGGATGCGGCCTTTTTTGTTGGGTTTCGGCTTAATCGAATTCGTACTCGGGCCACAGTTCGGGGTCGAAACCGTCCAACATGGGCCGGATATAATCCGCAACCTGACGCCAGCCGCCAACCGATTTGGTCGAGATTTTGTTGCGCACTTGGTCGATACTGGCCGTACGCACCTGTTTCTTGTTTTCTTCCGGGTGCATCATGCTTTCGCGCCATTCGATCCCGCAGAATTCAGCAACCTGCTTGCTGTAGGTCTCGGGATCGGCCACCAGTTTTTCGTAGGGCACCGTCAGGATGCGATCACCGAAGATGGCATCCCAATGCTGCATGTAGCGGCGATACATGTTGGCCGAGTGCGCGATCGAGTTCAGGTTCGATGCGTAACGCATTCCTCCGGCAGGAAAACGCCGGATCCATTTCGACAGGCCGACGTCCCGCGGGTCGCGCAGCATGTTGATGATCTTTGCGTTGGGGAAGGCTGCCAAAAGAAAACCAACCCGCTGGTAGTTGTGCGGCATCTTGTCGACGAAAGCGATCGAGCCCTCGGGGATCGGGGGCATCAACTCGCGGAAATGCTTGGCGAACTCCGCAGCTTCTGCGTCCGAGAATGCCTTATTTTCGTTCGAGTATGGCGCCGAAAGGTCGGACCCGAGGTTCAGTTCTCCACATCCCGCGATATCGGGGGCGGAACTCAGCATCATTTCCATCAAGGTGGTGCCCGACCGAGGCTGTCCGATCACGAAAATCGGCAGGGGCATCTCCTCGATCCCGGAACTTGGAACCGACGTGCTGTCGGGAAACAGGCCGCAGATGCGGCGTAGTTTGCGCTCTTCTTCTTCGAAATCGTATGGGTTTTCGTCGTGCTGCACCCTGTTTGCGACTGCAAACTGCGCAAGGGCGGCCTCCAGCCCACCGATCTTTGATTGAAGCTGTGCCAGCGTGAATTCCAGAGTCGAGTTGGGGTGTTTCCGCTTTGCGATCGCGGCCTCGACCCGGGGCAACAATGCTTCGGCCTGTTCGGCGTCTACCATCGACGACAATTGGAACAACGCCGAGGCGTGATACGGATCCTTGTCCAAAACACGCCACAAAAGGTCAGTACAGCCCTTCTTGTCGCCGGCTTGGTGCAGGTCCACCGCTCGGCGGAAGGCGATTTCGATGTTGTCGGGATCCAGCTCGTATGCGCGCGCAATATCGGCCGAGGCCGCATCCACGAAGCCGACGCGCCCATAGGCCCTGCTGCGGGTGGACAGCAGCTTGGGGTTGTCTGGATCTGTCATCAGGCGCTTGGTGGCGTTCTCGATGATGCTGCGCCAGTTCTTGCCCTTGAGCGTGATTTCATCGATCACCCGGACGATCTCGCGGTTGCCGGGCATCTTTTCGGCCATCTTTTCGGCATAGGCCAACGCTCGCGCGATCTGGCCGGTCTGCATCAGGGCATTCGCGATGTTTTCGACGAATTGCGGGTCGTCCGGTTTCAGGCGGGCGGCTTCCTGGAAATGCGGCAGCGATTTCTTGTACTGCTTCATCTCGGTCAGAACGAACCCGGCAATCGCGTGGTAGTCCGCGTCTTTCGGGAATTTCTTGATGCCGAGGGTAGCTTTCTTCAGAGCCTGAGGAAGCTTGCCGGAGTCCAGATCCGCCACCGCCTTGGCCTTGAGGGAATTTGGTGCTTGATTTGTCATCTGACTGCGCGAGACCCTGTGCCTGATTGAAACTTTTGTTGTTGGTTCATTACCCATGTGCGGACGGTTTGCAATAACTCTTCCCAACGATGCCATGGCGCAGCTGTTTGCTGCGCGGCCTTCAAACGCGTTGCCGGCGGTGCCCAACTACAACATCTGCCCGACAAATCAGGTGC
This sequence comes from Ruegeria sp. CI8, assembly GCF_056536865.1. NCBI lineage: Bacteria > Pseudomonadati > Pseudomonadota > Alphaproteobacteria > Rhodobacterales > Roseobacteraceae > Ruegeria > Ruegeria sp. CI8. The sequence continues at coordinate 1,809,054 of NZ_JBQFQL010000001.1, read as the reverse complement.
ATGTCGTGCGCGCCAGAGAGGGAGGGCGGCAGTTGGACCCGCTGCGATGGGGTTTCTTACCACATTGGTACAAAACCCAAAACGACGGTCCGCTGCTGATCAACGCCCGCGCCGAAACCCTGGCCCAGAAACCGGCCTTTCGCGCAGCCTGCCGCGATCGGCGCTGTCTGATCGTGGCCACGGGTTTCTACGAATGGACCAAGACCCAAGACGGTGCGCGGCTGCCTTGGTACTTCCACCGCAGCAATGGTGCGCCCATCGCCTTTGCCGGCATCTGGCAGAACTGGGGCGAGGGTGAGGCGCGGCAGGCGACCTGCGCGATCGTCACGACCGCAGCCAACGACAATGTGCGTGCGGTTCATCACCGGATGCCGTTGATCATCGAACAGGCGGATTGGGCCTTGTGGCTGGGCGAGGTCGGCAAGGGGGCAGCCCGCCTGATGAAACCCGGCGCCGAGGATGTGTTGCAGTTTCACAGGGTCGGCACGGCCGTAAACTCCAACCGGGCCAGTGGGCCGGACCTTATCGCGCCCGAAGCCGATGAATGACATCAGCGGGGCCTTCTTTTCTTTTGCCATCCTGCGCGCTAAACCCCTGTCATGGCCCTGAAATTCTCAAACCTGTCGCAGCTGTACGCGCATCCGTTCGATACGATCATCGATGTGCGCAGCCCGGCAGAGTTTGCCGAAGACCATCTGCCCGGCGCCATCAACCTCCCGGTTCTGGACAATGAGGAACGCGCACGTGTCGGCACGATCTACGTTCAGCAGAGCCCGTTTCTGGCGCGCAAGCTGGGGGCCGCGTTGGTGTTTCGCAACGCCGCCACCCATATCGAGACGCAACTCAGCCACCACGAGGGCGGTTGGCGCCCTTTGGTCTATTGCTGGCGTGGCGGTCAGCGGTCGGGATCCTTCACCTGGATGCTGCAGCAGATCGGCTGGCGAGCCGAGGTCATCGAGGGCGGATACCGCAGCTATCGGCGTCTGGTGAAGCAGTACCTCTACGATGACCCGCTGCCGTTCAAGCTGGTGGCGTTGGACGGCTACACCGGCACTGCAAAAACGGAACTTCTGGCCCAGTTGCAAACACGTGGGGTGCAGGTTCTGGATCTCGAAGCGTTGGCCAATCACCGCGGTTCGCTGCTGGGCGAGCAACCCGGCGGACAACCCAGCCAGAAAGCGTTCGAATCTGCCTTGGCCTCGGCCATGTGCGCCCTTGATCCGGCACGGCCCGTGTTGGTCGAGGCCGAGTCGTCAAAAATCGGTTCGTTGATTTTGCCCCCAGCGGTCTGGCAGAGCCTTGGCCAAGCGCCGCGAATACTTGTCACGGCAGATATCGAGGCGCGAACGGACTATCTGGTCGCTGCCTATGACGACATCCTGTCTGATGCCGAGCGTTTGCAGGACCGCCTGTCGCCGCTGCGGTTTCACCGGGGGCATGATGTCGTGGATGCGTGGATGGCTCAGATTGCCGAGGGCAACAAGAAAGCTCTGACGCGTGCCTTGATGGAGCAGCACTATGACCCGGCTTACGAAAAGTCGCGGAAAAACCACCAGTTTGATGTGATTGCGCGCGTGCATGCCGTGTCCTTGACCACGGACGGGCTGGATCAGGTCGCGTCGGAAATCGAAGGGATTGTAGCTCAGCTCTGAAGGCGCAGGCCGGGTGTGTCGCTCAATACACCGATGACTGCAGCCGGGTAACCAGCGGCACGCAAATGGTCGCAGATATTTCGTGCGTCGTCGGCCGAAACGGCAGCCAGCAACCCACCCGCGGTCTGAGGATCGAACAGCAGATCGGCTTTGCCGCCGATTGGAACTTCGGGCGCGATGGAACGATTGTCGTTGAACAAGCTGGACCGGACACCTTGCTGGCTAAGCTCGAGCGCGCCCTCCATGACCGGGACTGCGTCCATGTTCAGGACTGCGCCACAGTTGGATGCCTCGCACAGGCCAACAAGATGCCCGGCCAGTCCGAACCCGGTGACGTCAGTCATGGCTTGGGCCTGGGCCAGAATGCGTGCGGCGTCACCCTGCGGCCGCGTCATGTGGTCATAGGCGGCCACTACCCACTCGCCGTTGGCTTGCCCTACCATTTCCGCGGCCATCAGGACGCCGCTGCCAATCGGTTTGGTCAGGATCAACACATCACCGGGCCGCCCGCCGGACAGGGTGATCGGATCAGACTGGCACAAACCTGTGATGGTGAAGCCGATGGTAAGCTCATCGCCCATCGAGCTATGGCCGCCGACGATCTCAGCCCCGGCGCCGCGCATGACTTCGGTCGCGGTTTGCATGATTTCAGCCATGGTGCGGTGTTGCAGCTGGGAGGACATGCGCGGCAGGATCAGTGTGGCCGTCGCGGCCTGTGGGGTCGCACCCATCGCCCAGATGTCCCCCAGTGCGTGAATGGCCGCGATGCGGGTCATCAGAACAGGGTCCGGAACGAAGCTGCGCAAATGATCTGACGTCAGCACCTGCCGGACGCCTCCAAAGGTCAGCATTGCGGCATCATCCCCGGACAGGGGCGTGATATCCGGACGATCGGATCTCTGTACTGCGGACAGCGCGGCCTGCAAGGCGCCGCGACCTACCTTGGCGCCGCAACCGCCGCACATGGGCTTGTCGCCCAGAGCATCGCGCAGGCCATCCGCATGATGACGGGGAAGCGCGGGGCCTGGCATCTGGGGCAGCTCACGAAAGCGACGCATGAACTTCTGGTCGATATGGTTTTTCCACCGCCACATCACAGGTCCGCTGAATGACGTCCCAAAGCGCTCGGCCAGTGCCGAGCGTTCCCCCAGCGAGACCAGCTTCAGGTAATCCTTCTGCGGCTTGTACCGGCGCATGGTTCCAGCGCCGAGAGCTGCGCGCAGGTTGTTGAAGAGAACAGGAGCCTCTCGCACGGCAAAGACACCGGCCTTGGGGCGCGGCGTGTCATCCAGATGAGCGCAGTCGCCGACTGCGAAGACCGATGGATCGCTGGACTGCAAATACCCGTTCACTCGGATAAAGCCGTCGTGCAGGTCCAGTCCGGTCTGGCCGATCCAGTCATAGGGACGGGCGCCCGCCGCGCCGGTTGTGAAATCAGCCGTGATGTGACGCCCATCGGTCAGTTGCACGCCTTTTGGTGTGATCTGCGCAATTTCGGCCTGTTCGATGCAGTCGATGCCAAGCTGTTCCATCGTCCGCCGAATGGTCTGGGCGGCTTTGGGGTTTATCGCGGTCAAGATTTGCGCCTTGTCGATCAGAGTGACCGTTGATTGCCTACCCTTGGCGCGCAGGGCATGAGCCATGGCCATCGCCAGTTCAACGCCCGCGACGCCGCCGCCAATGACCGCCGCCGAAGCAGGGTCGGTTGTCTCCAGGTACTGAGCCCATTTTGAGGCAAAGGGACCAAGAGGTTTTGCCGGGATGGCATGTTCCGTGAACCCGGGCAAAGACGGCATGTTCGATGTTATTCCGACATTGATCGAGGCGACATCGAAAGCGACATCCGGGTGAACCGCCACATTCACCAGCCGCCGGTTCAGGTCCAGGCCGATCGCGGCACCCAGAATGATCCGGGCCCCTGCAAACCGTGCCAGCCGGATCAGATCGATGTCCAGGTCGCGGCGGGCATAGTGCCCCGCGACATATCCGGGCAACATCCCGGAATAGGGCGCGGTCGGGCCAGGATTGATCACGGTCAACCGCGCGCCGGGTAGGGGGTTCATCCCCCATTTCCGAAGGAAAAGCGCGTGCGTATGACCTCCGCCCACCAGAACCAGATCGCGGGTAAGTGGCAACGAAGGTGTCTTCATGAAGTCAGTTCGCGCTGTGATCCGGGACGTCTTCGACCTGCTCGACCGCGTGGGTGGCCCAAAGCTTGTCTTCGCCCGCGTCCGGCAGATCCTCGGGGGCTTCATGGCGGTGAATGTGCCACTTGGCAATGAACAGAGCCGTGATCGGAGCCGTCAGAAACAGGAACAGCGTGATCAGCAGTTCATGCATGGAAAGGCGCTGTTCGATCAGGATCGAATGAAAGATCGAGGCCAGCAACACACCGCCCACGCCCAGCGTGGTGGCTTTGGTCGGGGCGTGCAGCCGCGACATCGGATCCTTCAGCTTGATCATGCCAAAAGACCCGACAAAGCCGAAAATCCCTGAAACGATCAGGAAAAATGCAATCAGAAGCTCGAAGATGAATTCCATGGCGGCCTCACTCGATGATGTTGCCGCGCAGCATAAAGCGCGCATAGGCCACGGTCGAAACAAAGCCCAGCATGGCAATGATCATAGCGGCTTCGAAAAAGATCTCGGTGCCCAGATGCAGGCCGTACAGGATCATCAGGGCGATGGTGTTGATCACCATCGTATCAAGGGCGAGCACTCGCGTTCCCACACCGTCGGCGGTGATGATCCGCCACAGGCACATCATGATCGCGGCCCCAAAGCAGGCAAAGGCAAAATAGATTGCATATTCGATCATTCGAAAATCTCCTTCAGGCGGCGCTCGTAACGCTGCTTGATCTGGTCTCGTACCGCGCCCGGATCCGGAGCGTCCAGGCAATGGACCAGCAGACAATGCCCTTGGGCCGAGAGGTCGCAACTGACGGTGCCCGGAGTCATGGTGATGGTTCCAGCCAGTACCGTGATCGCTTCGGGTGTGCGCAGTTCCAGCGGGATCGAGATCCAGTTCGGTTGTCTGTCCGCGTCGCGTTTGAACAGGATGATGCGGGCCACGGTCACGTTGGCCACCACGATGTCCCACAGAACCACGATCATGTACTCAACGACCATGGGCCAGTTCCGCAGGACGGGCCGGTCGGGCCAGTAGGGTTGTGTGATGAAGGGAATGATGATCCCCAGAAGCAACCCAAACACCAACGAGTTCAGCGAGGGCGCGTTGGCCAACAACACCCAGACCAGAGTCAGCAGGAAGCTCAGATGAGGGTGGGGAAATATCCGGCGCAGCAGTTTCATCAGTCTTCCCTTCCCAATACGGCCGAGATGTACTGTTCCGGCGCGAACAGTTGCGCGGCGGTCTTGCGAGTGTAGTCCAGCGAGGGTCCGGCGAACAGGGTCAGCAGGACGAGGCCCAGAACCACTCCGAACACCGAGGTGAACGCCAGCCCCGGCTGCGGTTCAGGCGCGGGCCGGTGCGGGGGTTCATCATCGTTGGTGGCCTCGGTTTCGGGTTCCGGTTCGATCTGGGTGCTGGCGTCATAGCTTTTCCAGAAGATCAGGGACCCAGCGCGAGCCAGACCCACGATGGTGACAAAGGATCCGATCAGAACGACCGCCCAGACTGCGGTGGCATCCGGCGCATACCAAGACGCATCCAGCACCAGAAGCTTACCGATGAACCCCGACAGCGGCGGCATGCCCGCCATCGCTATGGCTCCTACGAAGAATAGCGCCGAGATTAGCCCGCTTTGCGGCATCGGCGGGCGGGGCGCAATGGCCCCTCCTCGACGTTCCATCACCAGATCGGCCACCAGGAACAGCAGCGCGGTCGCAAGTGTTGAATGGTAGACGTAATACAGAGCGGCGGCTGTGGCCGTCTCGGTGAACAAGGAAATAGCCACCAGCAGCGTTCCCATCGAGGCGATGGCGCAAAACGCAACCATGCGCGCGATGTGCCGCGTGCCCAGAATACCGATCGAGCCGATGGCAAGGGTCAACAGCGCGGCAGGTTGTAGCCAGTCACCAACCAGTCCTTCGGTGACGGCAACATCCGGGCCGAATGCCAAAGTATAGACCCGCAGGATCGAATAGGCTCCCACCTTGGTCATGATCGCAAACAGCGCGGCCACTGGCAGTGGCGCGTTGGCATAGCTGGCCGGCAGCCAGAAATGCAGCGGCAGGACAGCGGCCTTGATGCAGAAGACCAGCAGCAGAAGAACCGCACCCACGCGCAACAGGGCGGTGTCTTCGGCCGGAATTTCCGCGACGCGCACGGCGAGGTCGGCCATGTTCAGGGTACCGGTAACCGAATAGATCGTGCCCAATGCAAACAGGAACAGAGTTGACCCCAAGAGGTTGTAGGTGACGTATTGCACCCCGGCCTTCAGGCGTACCGCGCCGCCGCCATGGGTCATCAAGCCGTAGGAGGCGATCAGCAAGACCTCAAAAAACACGAACAGGTTGAACGCGTCGCCGGTCAGGAAGGCGCCGCAGACACCCATCAGCTGGAATTGGAACAACGGGTGAAAGTGATTGCCGCGTTCGTCCCATCCGGACGCGATGGCGTACAGCACGACAGGCAAGGCCAGCAACGCCGTCAGCAACACCATCATCGCGGACAACCGGTCAAGGACCAGAACAATGCCAAACGGAGCCGGCCAATCACCCAGCTCGTAGACATGAATTTCGCCGCCCGCCGCCTGCGCAGTGATGGTCAGCGCGATGCCGAGCAGGCCCACCACACCGGCGACCGAAAAGATACGCTGCAGGTCCAGATGGTACCGCAGAACCATGATGATGAAGGGGGCCAGGATCGCGGGCAGGACGATCGGCGCAACGATCCAGTGGTTCATGCGTCTTCTCCTGCGTCATCCACGCTGTCCTGCGCGGCCATGTCTATATGGTCATCCTTCGAAGACAGGTAGGCGCCCAACGCGATCATCACGATCACCGCCGTCATCCCGAACGAGATCACGATGGCCGTCAGCACCAGCGCCTGCGGCAGCGGGTCGGTGTAGGGAACCTCTTCGTATTTGTTCAGAACTGCAGGCGCGTTCACGGCCAGCCGTCCCGTGGCGAACAGGAACACGTTGACCGCATAGGTCAGCAGAGACAGGCCCAGGATGACCGGAAAGGTCCGACGGCGCAGGATCAGAAAGATCCCTGCGGCGGTCAGAACGCCAACGGCCGATGCGACGAGTGCTTCCATCAGCCCTGCTCCTTCGCTTTTTCTTGCTCTTCGGCCAGATCATCCCGCAACGGGTTGATGTCCATCGGGAATTCCTGTGCCATGCCCGGCCGCCACGCAAAGCGCGACAGGCTGTCCAGAGCCAGCATCACGGCGCCCAGAACGGCCAGGAACACGCCTGTGTCGAACAGCATGGCCGTGGCCCATTCGAACTCTTCCAGCGGTGGCCAATGCAGATAGCCGAAATCGCTGGTCAGGAAGGGCCGCTCGTTGAACCAGGCGCCCAAACCCGTGGCTGCAGCGATCAAAACGCCCCAGCCGATTGTGCCATGGTAGTAGAACCGCTGCCGCTCGATCGCCCAGGTATAGCCACTGGCCATGTACTGCATCAGGAAGGCGATCGCGACCACCAGACCGGCGATGAACCCGCCTCCGGGCTGGTTGTGCCCCCGGAAGAAGATGTAGGCGCCCACCATAAGGGCGATCGGCATCATCACACGTGTGGCAACAACCATCATCAGCGGGTGTGAGTCACCTGACTGGGGCCAGTGCGGTTTGCGGTTCAGCAGGTAGGCGCGGACACTGGTGCCCAGCACGGCCTCGGTCAGGGCAAAGATGATCAAGGCCGCGATCCCCAGCACGATGATCTCGCCGAAGGTATCAAATCCCCGGAAGTCCACCAGGATCACGTTGACCACGTTGGTGCCTCCGCCACCCTTGTAGGAATTGGCCAGGTGGAACTCCGAAATCGTCGGGAAGGCGAAATCGCGCAGCATGAGCGCATAGATCAAGCCCCCGGCGCCGATGCCGGCAACCACCGAAATGGCCGCGTCTCGCCAGCGCCGCGCCGCGCTGCTGTCCCATGGGGTCTCGGTCGGCAGGAAGTTCAGCGACAGCAGCAGCAGGATCATCGTGACGACTTCGACCGAGATCTGCGTCAGGGCTAGATCAGGCGCGGACAGATAGTTGAAGGCCATCGACACGATCAGGCCGACGACACCGATCAAAACAAGCGACAGCAAACGGTTCCGGTGGAACCACATGATGCCCATCGTCGCCACGATCAGGCACAGCCAGCCGATGATCGGAATGATTGGAGCCGGCAGCGGAACCCGCGTTTCCACGCCAATCGTGCCGGTCGAATAGGCATAGTATCCAAGGCCGACCGTAAAGGCGATCAGGATGATCGCATAGCGGCTGATGACACCGTTGTGCAGCTCGTCCGTGATCCACCGGCTGGCGGCGGTCAATCCGCCGATCACGGCGTCGAAGATGGTCTTGGCCTCGGGGCGGGGCAGGATATTCCAGACCTGCTCGCCGCGGCGGTGCAAAGCCAACAGGAAGAGGCCGCCAAAAGTTGCGACGATCGACATGTACAAGGCAGGCGTGAACCCGTGCCACAGCTTCAGTGAGTAATAGGGCAGCTTCTCGCCGCCGATCACCGCGGAAGACACAACCGCAACCAAGGGGCCGACGATGGCGGCCGAGTTCAGGCCGATCAGCACGACCAGCACGACCAGGAATGCCGGAGCCAGCCACAGCCCCACCGGCGGGTCATGCGGGTGCGCAGGGTAATCCTCGCGTTCAGGGCCCAGGAAGACGTGGGACACGAACCGGAAGGAATATGCGGCAGAGAAGATCGCGGCTACCAGGGCAAGGGCTGGCACCAGATAGTGCGAGTTTCGCCAGACCGTGTGCACGGTTTCTTCCAGCATCATTTCCTTCGACAGGAATCCGTTCAAAGGTGGAATCCCTGCCATGGACAATGCGGCGATTGTTCCAATCGAAAAGGTGATCGGCATCAAATGGCGCAGGCCGCCCAGGCGCTTGATGTCCCGGGTGCCGGTTTCGTGGTCCACGATCCCGGCGGTCATGAACAGGGCGGCCTTGAAGGTGGCGTGGTTGATGATGTGAAAGATGGCGGCCACGACCGCGATCTTGGTGCCAAAGCCCAGCAGCATCGTGACCAGCCCCAGATGCGACACCGTCGAAAAGGCCAGCAACGCCTTTAGGTCATCCTTGAACAGCGCGATCACCGCGCCGATCAGCATGGTCACCAGGCCGGTGGTGGCGACGATGTAGAACCACGCCTCGGTTCCGGCCAGAACCGGCCACATGCGCGCCATCAGAAACAGGCCAGCCTTCACCATCGTGGCCGAGTGCAGATAGGCCGAAACCGGCGTTGGCGCGGCCATGGCATGCGGCAGCCAGAAATGGAACGGGAACTGGGCCGACTTGGTGAAACACCCCAGCAGGATCAGTATTAACGCTGGCAGGTAGTAGGGCGAAGACTGGATCAGTTCCCGGTTCTGGAGGATCACGCTCAGGTCATAGGACCCGACGATATTGCCCAGGATCAGCATCCCCGCGATCATCGCCAGCCCGCCGGACCCGGTGACCGCCAGCGCCATCCGCGCGCCTTGGCGGCCTTCGGGCAGGTGTTTCCAATAGCCGATGAGCAAGAACGAACTGAGCGAGGTCAATTCCCAGAAAACCAGCAAAAGCAGTATGTTGTCGGACAGAACGATACCGACCATCGCGCCCTGGAACAGCAGGAGATAGGTATAGAATTGCCCCATTGGGTCTTCACGCGACAGGTAGAACCGCGCGTACAGGATGATCAGCAGACCAATGCCAAGGATCAGCAGCGCGAACAGAAATCCCAGCCCGTCCAGCATGAAATTGGCATTCAACCCCAGCCCTGGAATCCAGTCGAACCGCGCGGTGACCACCGTGCCGTTCATGACGTCCGGGATATGAATCAGCAGCCCCATCAAGGCCAGAAACGTGGTCAATCCCGCTGCCGACGCGGCTGCGTTGCGCCCGGCGCGGATCAGCAGGGCGGGAAAGACAGCTCCGAGGAAGGGAAGGGCCGCGATAAGGAATAGGGACAACTGCGATACTCCGGGCTGAGCGGTCAGGGTGCTGTTGATTTTGTAAGGATAATTTATTGACTGTCCAGCTATTGCAAGTTTTTCACCTTGCACTACTCCCCGCGAATTTTTGGCCAAAGCCTGCGCGAAAATGACGCGAACTTGATCCGTACCCGGCTTTTCGGCGCAGCGTCGGAGGCGGACCCGTGATAAAACCGGCTTGGAGAAACCGGAGGGTGCACATTGGCGATCACAACCAAGCTCAGCCGCAGAGGCGTGTTCCTTGGGGGCGCGGCCGCTGTTCTCGCGGGTTTTGCGATCCGTGAATACCGTCTGATCCCCGAAGACTTTTCTGGCGGTACGTTGACCGTCGCTCAGGCGCACGAAAAGGCTGTTGCCGGGGACATCCTGTTGCTCGACATCCGAACCCCGCGCGAATGGCGTGCCTCAGGCATCGGGCAGGGCGCCCAACCGCTGGACATGCGCCGTGAAGACTTTCTGGATGCGTTGGATCGCCTGTCTGGCGGTGACAAGGGGCGGCCGATTGCCGTGATCTGCGCCCGTGGTGTGCGGTCAGCGCGGCTTGGCAACAGGTTGACCGAGGCAGGCTACGGCAACATTCTTGACGTGCCCGAAGGGATGCTGGGGTCAGCCGCAGGTCCGGGCTGGGTGCGGGCCGGGCTGCCGGTGCAGGCGTATTCGGAGGGGGCGTGATGAGGCTCAGGGATCTGTTGGCTGTGTTGATCGCAACCGCCGCAACTCCGACATTGGCCGCGTGTGGGCAGGATCAGGGTGTTTGCGAGGCTAAAACCGGAAGCTATCGCATCGAGCTGCCGGAAGACTCCAACCCGCCGTTGGTCGTGTTCCTGCACGGGTATGGCGGTAGCGCGCAGGGAACCATGAAAAACCGCGGCATGGTCGAACCCTTGCTGGCGCGGGGATATGCGGTCATGGCACCCGAGGGGGGCGAGCGCAACGGGCGAAAGAGCTGGAACTTCTATCCGGGGTGGGACGGGCGAGACGAAGCCGCGTTCCTGAAGGAGGTTGTTGCGGATGCGGTCCAACGGTTCGGGATCGATGACCATCGCGTGGTGCTGGGAGGATTCTCGGCCGGCGGCTTCATGGTGAACTATCTGGCCTGCGCCGATCCCGAGGCATTCTCGGCCTATGTGCCGGTCTCAGGCGGATTCTGGCGCCCGCATCCCGAAAGTTGTGCGGGGCCCGTGCGCCTGTTCCACACACATGGCTGGACAGACAACGTGGTGCCGCTGGAGGGGCGCGCACTGGGCGGCGGTCGGTTCCTTCAGGGCGACATCTTCGCCGGGCTTGAAATCTGGCGGCAGGCCAACGAATGCGCCGACAACCGTCCGGACGGGTATTCAACGACAGGCCAATTCATGCGCCGCAAGTGGACCGCCTGTGCTGACGGCAGCGCATTGGAGTTCGCTCTGTTTCCCGGCGGTCATACAGTTCCGCGGGGCTGGGCCGACATGATGCTGGATTGGTACGAAGGGTTGCCCGGCGGGTGATCATTCCGCCGGGGTCATGGTTCCTTTGCCCTCGATCAGGCGTTTCAACTCGTTGCGATGCGAACGTGCCGCCCGCGTGATGGCGGGCTCGTGGAAATCCTCGGGCATGCCGACCATGCGACGCGCTGCTGCCGCAGATACGCCGCTGAGTGCGGAGAGCGGTACCGCAAAGGTTAGGCTGATGGCGATCGGAGCCAACCAGACCGAGACCAACCCGGCCAGGATACCCGCGCTCAGCGCGAAGCCGCTGATGGTTTCGAGCGCGTGACACACAATCAGCGTCCGCAGCCCATAAGTGCCGCCATCCCGTGCCTGCGGGGTCCAGCCTTTTTGCACACCGAGAACGGTGCGGAACACGGCGATCATCTGCTGCACCATCAGGATCGGTGCGTACAGGATCGACAGCACGACCTCGAACAGGAATGACGCAAGAAACCGGGTCCGGCCGCCGAAATCTTCATAGCGAACACCGCTGAGGGGCAATGCCAGTGCACCCAGAATCTTGGGGGCCAGCAGCATCGCGTACATGACAAGTATGATCAGAACATGCCGCGTTTCGGTCATTTCCGGCCACTGGGGGAACATCGGATTGTCCGGGCTGAAATAGTGCAGCACCGAAGCATCCTTGCCTTGACCGATCAACGCCCACATGACCAGCAGTGCGAACCACAAGGGTGACATCAAGTATCCGACGGCACCGTGGAACAGATGAAACCGCGACACGGCCCGAAAGCCGATTGACCCCAGCAGACGCAGATGCTGCAAGTTGCCCTGGCACCAGCGGCGGTCGCGTAGGGCGTGGTCGATCAGTGTCGGCGGTGTTTCCTCGTACGAGCCTCGGATGCGCGGCAGAAAGCGAACGCCCCAACCGGCGCGGCGCAGCAACCCGGCCTCGACGAAGTCGTGGCTCATGATCAGTTGTTCCTGGCCCGAGAGCGAGCGCAGCTTGGGCAGACCCGCACAGGTCGCAAATGCCTTGGTGCGGATGATGGCGTTGTGGCCCCAATAGTTGCCTTCCTGGCCACACCAACGGGACAGGCCCTCTGCAAATGCGATGCCGTAAACACCATTGGCGAACTGCTGCATCCGTGCAAAGACGGACTGGGCACCGATCAGTTGCGGATAGCTTTGGATCAGGCCGGCGCCGGGATCGCGGGCCAGCGCGTCGGTCAGCCGCGCGATCGCACGCCCGGTCATCAGGCTGTCGGCGTCCAGAACCAGCATTGCATCCCATGCGCCACCCCAGCGGCTGACCCAATCAGCGATATTGCCGACCTTGCGGTCCGTATTCTGTTCCCTGCGTCGATAATATAGCTCAAGCCCCGGGGCGAGCGTGGTACGCAGCGCCTCGATGCTGGCCTGTTCCTGGGCCGCGATTTCCGGATCGCGGGTGTCGGACAGGATGAACATCGCATAGTGATGCTTGCCCCCTCGGGCGCGCAGTTCTTCCAGCATCGTGCGGGCATTGCCCAACACGTTCCACGGCACTTCGTTGTAGACGGGCATCAGCAAAGCGACCCGCAGTGGCTGCGCACGACCTTGCCGTACCGGACGCTCTTGCCGGGCCAGAGAGACCATGCCCAGTAGGACTGTGCAGACCGTGAAGGAAATCCAGAAGAAATTGAACGAAATCAATGCCAACAGGATGGCTTCGACCACGTTTATCCCTTCGGCGTCGAACCAGTCCGCCATGACCCACAACAAAGCAACCGAGGCGGCCATGGCCGGGGAAAACGCCAATGCGCGCCAAAGGCCCGCCGACGACCGGCGGGCATCCGCAGGCGCTTGGGCGTCCCGAAACCCGGCGCCAAAGTCCTGCTCCGGCATCGCCAGCGGTGCTTCGGGCGGCATGATTTTCAGGTCCGGGTTCATGCTGTCCATCTGTACATCCAGACTTCCGAGGCGGGCTCGTCACCCAGCCTCAGCTGCGCGCGCAATTCGACGTGGTCGCGGTCGCCGGGTTGAAACGAAAAGGCCAGACGCAAGCCGCCCGTATCCGGGTTGCGTTGCAGAACCCCGTCCGAGGTTTCCGCATGAGGCGACTGCACGAACACGCTGAGGGCGTCCGGATCGTCGAACAACTCGCTTGCTTCGAAGTCGATCACAGCAAGCCGCCCTTCGCCGAAAGTGTTCTCGCCCATTGCGGTGTTGATCACCCGCGGCATGGCGGTCCGCTGAGGTTCCTCGCCCCAGATCAGGCGGTACGACAAGTCGAGCTGAGCACCGGCGGCGACCGGTTCCGCAGGACGCCAATAGGCGACAATGTTGTCGTAGATCTCCTGATCGGCCGGAATTTCGACCAGAGTGACCGTACCTTTACCCCAATCGCCCATCGGCTCGACCCAAAGGCCGGGGCGCTTGTGGTATTGCGCCTCGAGGTCGGCATAGTCCGAAAACGCGCGTTTGCGCTGCATCAGTCCGAACCCGCGAGGATTCATGTCGACGAATGAGGACACCTGCAATCTCTTGGGATTGGCGAGCGGGCGCCAAATCACTTCTCCCGCCCCGTTTCGGATCATCAGCCCGTCGCTGTCGTGCACGGCCGGACGGAAATCGTCGAACCGGTTGTGATTGGTCTGATCGAACAGGAACATCGACGTCCCCGGAGCGATCCCAACATGGGGAAGTTCTTCCCGAGCAAACAAGGTTGCCTGCACCTCCATGATGCAGTCAGCGCCGGCCGAGATATCGAACCGATAGGCGCCGGTCACACTGGGGCTGTCCATCAGGGCGTGAACGATCATGTTGCGCTGGCCGGGCTTTGGGCGCTCCAGCCAAAATCGGATGAAATCCGGAAATTCTTCGCCCTCGGGATCCCCGGTTTTTAGTGCAAGACCACGGGCCGACAGACCATAGACCTCGTGCAGGCCGATGGCACGGAAATAGCTGGCTCCCTGAAAGACGCAGAACTCGTCCGTCTTGCCAGGGCGATGCATCTCGGTGCGCAGCCGGAAACCCGAAAAACCCAGCGTTTCGTCTACGGGCAGATCGGGGACATCCTCGGCCCGGTCGAACATCTCAAGGTCGAAGGCAACCGGCGCGGTCATCCCGTTCTCAACTGCCGAGACCTGAACGGTTCGCGGGAAGTAGAGGCCGGGGGTGAAGAAATCGACGTTGAACGGCGTATCGGTCCCGTACCAGAGTGCACGGTCCAGCCGGAAACGGATGGAGCGGTACTGCTCGTAAGTGAGGTCCTGCCACGCCTGCGGAACGGTTTCGCGCGCCTCGTAGGGGCGGCTGGCCAGATCGCGGGCAAGGGCGATGATGTCGGCCCGGTCGAATGGCACCTCGCCACCGGTGGCAAAGGTGGCCGGGGCGAAGGCCAGCGCCGTAGTCGACGCAAGGAATGCACGACGCGTGAACTTCATGACTTCGATTTCCATGGGTGTGATTTGAACCAAGCGGCCAGATAAGCCACGCCGATGATCAATGCAAATCCAATTAGATTTGCGGCCAGAACGGTGGCAAAATCCCGCCCAAATTCGTCGAGGAAAACGCCGATAAGTCGTGCTGCTGCCATGGAAAATACAAAAACCGCCAAGGACTGCTGGCCCACTTTGGTGATCTGCTTCAGGATCCATCGCCACAGCTGCGCGCCCATCGTGTTGCCGGTGGCGATCAGGCGATGCCCATGTTGCCCAGCAGCCACCCATCCCAGGTAGGCCAGCGACAGGAAGTGCATGTACCGGAACAGACCGAAATCGGTTTTTTCGCGCAGTTCGCTTGTCAGGGGCCAGACCTTTCGGATGTTCTCGGCAAGATCCGGTGCGGCCGCCTGGACCCACAAGAACACTTTCCACGATCCGAACGGGGCCGAGAGGACAAGGAACAATGCCGCGGCCCAGATCAGCGTCTTGGAAACCGGCGGCGCAGGAATCCAGCCCCGCATGAATGCAAAGCCGGTGAAAAACAGCAACTGCCATCCAAACGGGTTGAAGAACCACTGGCGGTCCGACCACGGTTCGGCCGGAAGCGCCAACATACCGGTCTGCGCCACCAGCCAGATCGCGACCGAGACCAACCCGACCGCCCAGATGCTGAGGCGCGACAGGCCCATGAACATCGGCATCATTGCCAGAACGACCAGGTACATCGGCAGGATGTCGAAATAGTTCGGCACATAAGTCAGGGTGAACAGCCCCACCATCTGTGGCATCGGGTCGTTGAAGAAATGCTGCAGGTTCAATCCCGAGACATAGCTTTTGTCGAAGGCTCCGGACAAATCCAGTGCCGCCATGGACATGGCGACAAAGAAAAACAGGCAAATATGGGCCCAGTAGACCTGCCAGATGCGGAAGCTGACCCGGGCGGTACCTATCCACCAGCCCTTGCGTTCGAACGCGCCGCCAAAGGCGATCGCCGAAGCCATGCCCGAGCAGAAAACAAAGATTTCAGTCGCGTCCGAGAATCCGAAACGGGCCGGGATCCATCTGGCCCAAGGGTCGTTCGGGATGTGCGCGATCAGGATGATGAACATCGCAATACCGCGATAGAAATCCAGCCGCGGGTCGCGGGTTGTGGCAGCGGGGGCGGAGGATGCCGCCACCGGCGCAAAATCAGAAGCGGGCGATGCGGTCGCCATTCGTTTCTCTGTCCTTTGTGGTCGTCTTGTTATTCAGCCGGTACGCTTTGCACACCGGATTGGTCGCGGGCCGAACTGATTAGAGCGCGGCGCGCGAGGGCGTAATTGTCTTCGGTGCCGGACCGTTTGGCCTTGCGGTCGTCCAAAATGCGCTCGACATCATCGAGGCGTCCGGCACGCAGGCCGGAATCGATTGTAATGCGTTCAAAAACATCCCTCTGGGCGTGACTGCCGCCGGCCAATTGCATCGAATTTCGCGCATTTGCAAGATGCTCGAAGGCTTGGAGATAATCGCCTTTTCCAAATGCCTCAAGGCCAATGGCGGCGGCCAAGCCCGGGTCGGCCATGCGACGTGCCGTGTCGGTTGCGGGCTGTTGGGAGTCCTTGTGAATGCGGGCCAATAACTTGGCGGTCGAGTCGGGCCTGTTGTCACCAGTCAGTGCCAGAAGGTAATGCAAATCGGCGAAAATCAGACAGCCGTCTTCGGTGCGGGCGGCGCTCAGGTCGGCCAGTTCTTCCCATCGGGTGCCAATGTCCACCCCTTCAAGCTCGAGCCGCGACAACAGCGAGGTCGCATTCGAAATATCGCGATAGTCATCTGTCTTGTCCTGGCGAATCTCGTGGTCGTACAGATCAAGCACCTGGTCGATCTGACCCAGATCCAGATGCATCAACGCTTTGTGCCACCACACATGATACCGGAAGTTGTTGCAGTGGGACCAGGCAGCCTCGCGCCCGGCCAGCCAGTCCAGACCGGATTGCGCATTGCCCGTCATTTCGTGCACGTGGGCGACTGCGTGTAGGCCCCACGCATCGTCCGAGACCATCCACAGAGCCTGCCGCCCTGCGATCTCGGCCTTTTCATAGGCACCGGTTTCTTCCAACGCAAACGAATGGCACCCAAGCAGATATCCACGACCGGGGTGATCGGGCGCATAGGCTGGCAGAACCCGTTCGATCGAGCGTCGCATTCCTGCGGAGTCACCCAACACGAAACGGGTCGCGTGGCTGAGTTTCATGGCCAGCGTGTCCTCGGGGTGAGTGCGCAGAATTGCCTCGAAGATTTGCACGGCGCGGGTGGGCTGGCCTGCCAGCCAGTGATCCAGGGCCTCAAGATACAATGTCTCGCGGGCCGAAATCGGCTGCTCAGCGGCCGCATTCTTTGCGGCGGCGGCGGCCTGATGGGCGACCTCCATCATTTCCCTGCGACCCAACAGAACCATGAACAGCCCCTTGATGGCATGTCCAAGCGCAAAGCCCGGTTCAAGCTCAAGCACCTTGCCCAGATGCTGAGGTGTAACCGCTGCGTGCGCCATGAAACCAAGCAGAACACCATTCCACGCTTCGGCGCTGTCCGGGTGGGTCAGGGTGTTCATCTGTCCGAAAACATCTTGCTGCATGCTTGGGTCCAATCTGGTTGCAAAAACTCACACTCTTGGACTTAGCAGAGTGTGCAGACGGGACGTAACAGTATCGGGTCTGCTCTCGAATTGGTGAAAGCTTGTGTTCGCAAAAAGCGAAAAAAATCGCCGATTCAATGACATGTTTCAGCGACTTGCCGCCGAAAAAGGCAGAGTGTTTCAATCCTCGAAGGGGTTTTCCACGTTCAGAACCGCTTGCGTGTCAGCGCCGAACTCGGGCGGAGCAGAGCGGTAGGTCACCGGGCTGCGGGACAACTTCAATGGATTCCCGATCAGACGCACCGAGCCGGGCCGGGCTGGCATATCCACTTGCATTTGCCGCGCGGCCACCTGATCCGAGGCAAAGACCTGATCCAGCGTCTGAACCGGGCCGACCGGCACTTTGAGCGCCTCGAGGCCGTCGATGACGGCCTTGGTCTTCAACTGCTGCAGCGCGGGCCGCAGAACGGCGTTCAATGCATCGCGGTGTTCCAGCCGGGCCGGGTTGGTGGCGAACCGCGTATCGTCGGGAAGGTGGCTCAACTCCAGAAAACCGCAGAAGCGCCGGAACTGGCTGTCATTTCCCACGGCCAGAATGACGTGTCCATCGGCGGTTTCATAAACATCGTAGGGCACGATGTTGGGGTGCCCATTGCCGCGCCGCTGTGGAACCTGGCCCGAGGTCAGATAGTTCACGCCTTCGTTGATCAGCCATGCAATCTGGCTGTCGACAAGCGCGATGTCGATCTGCTGGCCTTCGCCGGTCTGATCCCGGTGGCGCAGCGCCGCCAGAATGCCGACGGTCGCGTACATGCCGCACATCACGTCGGCGATGCCCACGCCCACTTTCATAGGGGCTCCGTCCGGTTCGCCCGTCAGCGACATGATCCCGCCATAGCCCTGCGCCATCAGGTCATAGCCCGGCTTGGCAGCGTTCGGGCCGGTCTGGCCGTAGCCCGAGATCGAACAGTAGATCAGCCCCGGAAAGTCCCGCGAGAGGGTTTCATGGTCCAGCCCGTATTTGGCCAGCCCGCCGGGTTTGAAATTCTCGATGAGGATGTCGGCGTGGGAAGCCAGCCGCCGGATCTGTGCCTGCCCCTCCGGCGTGGCGATATCGATGGCGACGGACTTCTTATTGCGGTTCGCGGCCATGAAATAGGCGCTCAGGTCGGTCGGGTTGCCATCCGCGTCGGTGACATAGGGCGGCCCCCATTGGCGGGTATCGTCGCCCCCGGTGGCCGGGTTTTCCACCTTGATCACGCTGGCGCCCAGATCGCCCAGCAGCTGCGTGCAGGTCGGCCCGGCCAGAATGCGCGACAGATCCAGAACCTTGACGCCCTTCAGCGGCCCTTCAGATGCGGCCATCATAGCCTCCGCGGTCGATCTCGGCGGCGATCACCGTGAACGTGTCGGCGGTCATCGCGGCCTGCAGCGCCGCGCGCAGTTCGGCGCGGTTGCGCACGGTGTGGCCGTTGCCGCCGAACGCCCGGCCCATCGCGGCATAGTCATGCCGGTCGAAATCGACGCCCCGGTTGCCCATCTGGCGCTGGCGCTGTTTCAGTTCGATCAGTGCCAGGCTGGCATCGACAAAGACCAGAAAGATCGGGTTTCCGCCCATTTCTGCGGCGGTCGACAACTCACCGGCCACCATCAGGAACCCGGCATCGCCGGAAAAGCTGATGACCGGGCGGCCGGGTTCGGCCAGTTTCAGGCCGATCGCCATCGGAACGGCGCAACCCATCGTGCACAGCGCCGAAGACTGGATTAGGCCGCGCGCCTCGGAACACTGCCACATCTGGCTAAGGAGGATGCGGTGCGCGCCGCTGTCGGCGGTGGCCAGTGTTTCGGGGGGCAGGGCGTCGCGGGTCTCGGCGATCACGGCGGCGGGGCCCCAGTCGTCTTCGGTGGGAAAGGCCGCGGCCAAGGCGGCCTTGACCTGCGCCGGTTGGCCTTGGGGCCACGTCGGTCGCGCAGGGTTGCCCTTGGCGATCGCCTCAAGCGTGGCGCCGGTATCGGCCACCAAGTTCAGCCCCGCCTGGTGCATGTAGTGGTCATTCACCACGGCCGAGATGTCGATCACGCGTTTTTCGTCCGGGTCCCAGATCTCGCGCCAGCCGGGGCGCATTTCGATCGGGTCGTAGCCCAGGCACAGAACCAGGTCGGCCTGTTCGACCAACGGCACAAGCTGCGCGTCGGCCAGGGGCGACAGGCCCGCGCCCCCCAAGCACAGCGGGTGATCCTCGGGCACCACGCCCTTGGCCTTGTAGGTGGTGACGAACGGGATGCCGAAATGTTCCAGAAACGCCCGCACAACGCTGCGCGAGTCGTCATACAGCACGTCCAGCCCGATGATCGCCAGCGGACGCTCGGCCTCGGCCACCCAGCGGCGGGCCTTTTCCAGGCATGTGCCCTCGGGGGCGACCCGGGCGGCCCGGGTCAGCCGGCGGCGCTTGGTGATCGACACCCGTGTATCGGCGACCGAGATCGGCACGTCGATATGCACCGGCCCGGGGCGTGGCTGCGTGGCCAGCGACACGGCCTTGTCGGCGATGATGTCGGCGCCCTTGGCCGTCAGGGTGAACGTACCCTTGGTGATCGAGCGATAGACCTGCGCATGATCCATGACCTGATGGGTGTAGGTCAGCGCCTCGTCGGTATCGACGCAGCCGGTCAGCACGATCATCGGTACCCGATCCTGCAGCGCGTTGGCCACGACATTGATGCCGTTCATGGCCCCAGGACCCAGGGTCGCCACCAGAACCGCCGGCGCGCCGTCGCGGTGGTGCACCGCCTCGGCCATGAAACCGGCCGAGTTTTCGTGCTTGGTCAGGTGAAAGGTGATCCCGGCCTGTTCCAGCGCATCGACCAGGGTCAATACCTCGCCCCCGGGCATGCCGAATGCGTGGCGGCACCCGGCCTCGTACAGCCGTTGCGCCAGAAGGTCCGCAGCGCGGGGGGACAGGTCCTGCATCGAACAAGCTCCGTAAGTTCCGTTGCGCAGCAGATTGCGGAGGTTCCGGGCCGGTGCAAGCCGCATCACGTCAGTGTGACTATTTGACAGCCAAATCGGCGATGGCGGCGAACTTGGCGTCCAACTCTGCGGCAATCGCGGGCAGGGTGTCAGTGCCTTCGACATACGGGGCAAAAACCAGACTGGGCGTCTTGTAGGACAGGGTCGCGGTCCCGTCCTCGTTTTCCGTAACGTACAGGCGGATCGGTGCCTCGATCATCGCGGGCACCGATTGTTCCAGAACCCGCACCGCATAGTCGTTGTTGAAGACGCCGATCACCCGGTTGCCCGGAATCGTGATGCCGCGCGCGGCGGCGGCCTTGGTCGGCCCGGCCTGCGTGACCACGGCCATCCCGTTTGCCTTGACCGCTGCGATCGTGTCGGCCACCAGCGCGTCATGGGTCTTGGTCGTCGGGTGGACGGCCCAACCCGACAGTGGTTCTATATCGGCCGCCAGCGCGGGAAGCGCCAGCAGGCCGAGGAAAAACACAAGATGTTTCATCACGGGCTCTCCAGGTCGTGGTTGGCCCAAGTCTTGCCGAAATCCCGGCTGCGTACAGTCACAATATCGTGGGCGGCGGGCTTGCGCCGGAGGTGCGAAACCCGCACAAGCGACAATGTGAAACGGAAAAGGCAGGCGAGGGGCATGCGTGTTTTGATCTGCAGCAGCTGCGCGGGCGAGCGCGACCAGCCGGCCGAGCGACAGGCGGTATTGGACGCCCTGCGCGCCGCGGGACTGGACGGGCAGGTCGAGGTCGCCGAGCACGCCTGTTTCAGCGGTTGCGACGAGCCGACCGTGGTGGCGATGCAGGGGGAAAGCCTGGCGTCTTACGTGTTTTCAGGGATCGATCCGGTTGCCGATGCCAATGACATTGCGGCGACCTGTCGGACCATTCTGAACAGCCCGAACGGCTGGATCGAAGACGCCCGGCCGTGCGGGCGGCTTCGCTTGTGTCTGCGGGCGCGGATCCCTGCGTTTCAGTCCACCTGAACCGTGACGGACGCGCTGACCGGCACCCCATCCACGGCCAGCGGGCTGTGGCTGTTGGCGTTCAGCGAAACCTCGATGGTCGTTTCGCCTTTGGGCAGGTCCGGGATGTGCATCCAGATGCCATAAAGCCGCGCCAGCTTGACGCCGTTCACATAGACATGCGCGTGGCCTTCGCCGGGCTTGTCGTCCAGCGAGGCGTGCTCGGGCGCGAACGTGAAGTTCCGCGGCATCACATTCAGGTTCCAACCTGCCATCGGGTCGGGGGAGACGGCGATCTCCAGCCCCGGCGCGTCCGGTCCGGCGGGCAGGTTGATGGCGGTGCTATGGTCATGGGCCATGGCCTCGGCGTGATGGCCGCCATGTTGGGCGGCGTCGGCATGGTCGTGGCCGTCGAAGGTGACGCCGTTGGCCGCGGCCAGCACGAACCCGGCACCCCCGCCAAAGACCAGACCGATCGCAAAAAGAGCAAGCGAGCGTGTCATCTTGTTTCCTTGAAAAGCAGATGACCCGCCGGTTGTGCGCCGGCGGGTCGTGGGATTTCGGGGATCAGGCCGCGGCTTCGACGCGCTTGCCCTCACTTTGCCAGAAATACCCGGCAAACGAACCCAGCAGCACCCAGGCCACAAGGCCGACGCCAAATGCGCGTGCGGCGAACAGGGCCCCGATCTCGGTCGGAACCGGCCCGGTGAACATGTCGGGTTCCGGCGCGCCGATCAGGTGCGGGGCCATCAACAGCACGGCCGCAACCAGATAGCTGACGATGTTGCCGCCAAAGGCGATCAGCCACATGGCCACACCAGCGGCCGCGACGGTTGCCCACCACCAGATCTGCCGCGCAAACACATCCGCTGCGGCAACGCCCGGAACCTCGGGGGCCAGGGTGAAGCCCGGCGCCAAGTGAAAGGCGATGAAACCGGCCAGGCCCCACAGCACGCCTGTGCGCCCGTCAACCGGGTGGCCTTGCGCTTCGGCCAGCGACATCAGCGCGACCAGAACCAGCGCATAGCCGGTATAGGTCAGCATGGTGAACACCATGCTCAACCCGTCGCGGGTCAGGTCCGAGAACATGCCCGGCAGTTCGGGATGGGCCGAGACGGCTTCGGCTCCGAAATGCACCAGCTCTCCGGATTCATAGAGTTCAGCATGCAGCAACACGGGCTGCACGAATACCAACTGCAGCAGGGCGACGATCAACCCGGCTGCAGCACCAGCGAACAACGCGCTGGTCAGAATGCGACTGAACATTGGTTTAGTGGCAGGGGAAGCCGGTTGCGTGGCGCACGTCATGCGCGGCGTCATGCAGCGCCGATGCCTGAACGTGACCAGCCAGGGTGATGATCCCCAGGCCCAGGGCTGCCGCGAACACTGCCGAAAGAATGCCAGCGCGTGCCGTTGATGCGGTTTGCGTTTGTGTCGTCATTTTCTGTCCTCCTGTGCCGCCGCACCCGACGGCCGGTGTTTCATTGTTCGCCTGGCAGGTCTCCTGGCTTGCGGGTCAGCGCCTCTGTTCGCCTTCCCCCCGAACGGATCGGGAGTGGCTGGTTGAACAGGGCTCACCGCTTACAGTCGCGGGGGCGGCTTTGGATTTGACCTGCGCGCAGGCCGCACCAAATTCCCTCTTAGCATCCGGATGTCTCCGGCAGGACCAGACTCGTCCATTTAGACGTGAATGCCGCTGTGGCGCAATCGCCATTTGCGACCTTTCGCGTCAATTCCCGCGCTTTTTCAGAACATAGATATCCATGATCCAGCCGTGCCGGGCGCGAGCCTCGGTGCGGTTGCGCAGGATCTCATCGGCCACATCGGCCAGCGGACCTTTGATCAGGATCTGCTCGGGCATACCCACGTAAGCCCCCCACCAGATGTCAAAATCGGCCATGTCCAGCGTCTGGAACGAACATTCGCCATCCAGCATCACCGCAACCGTATCGGCGTCGCTGGGCCAGCCCTCGTCGCGGATGCGCCGGCCGGTGGTGACCATATAAGGCGCGCCGATTTCGTTGATCGGCATGGCATGGGCCGCCGTCAGCGCCTGCAGCGCCGTGATGCCGGGGATCACGGTCGTGTTCGGCTGCGGGTCCAGCCGCGCCGCGATTCGCAGCGAACTGTCATAGAGCGACGGGTCGCCCCAGATCAGCAGGGCGACGGTGCGCGACTCGGGGCGCCGGGCCATCACCTCCTGCCAGCGCAGGGCGATTGCGTCGTGCCATTCATCCACGCCGCGCAGGTAGCCATCCTGCGACCGGCGCCCGGGGATGTCGAAATAGGCGATTTGGGGTGGTGTGTCGGTGACCTTGCGAATGATTTCCTCGCGCACGCCGGCCAGATCGGCCTTGTTGGCGCCCTTGCGCGGGATCAGGATCAGATCGGCCGCGCGGATCGCCTGCGCCCCCTGAAAGGTCACGTGGTCCGGGTTGCCGGTGCCGATCCCGATCAAGACCAGATCAATCATCGTCGAACTCCGCCAGCGGGCCATAAAGGATCAGCGCCGGCGCGGTGCCGATCTCGGAGCCCAGACGCTCGGCCAGTGCGCCGACGGTGGACCGGTGCAGCGATTGCTCAGGCGTCGAAACCGACTCGGCCATCATTGCTGGCGTGTCCAGCGGCAGCCCATGCGCGTCCAGCGCCTGCGCCAGCAGGGGAAAGGTGCGCTTGCCCATGAACACCACGGTCGTCGCACCCGGGTCGGCCAGCGCGGGCAGGTTCAGGTCCTTGGGCAGCTTGCCGCTGACATCGTGGCCGGTGACGAATTGCACCCTGCGCGCGGTCAGGCGCCGGGTCAGCGGGATGCCCGCCGCTGCGGCCGCGGCAATGGCCGAGGGGATGCCCGGAATGATCTCGTACGCGATCCCGGCAGCGCGCAGGGCCGCCAATTCCTCCTCTAGCCGTCCGAACAGGCCGCCATCGCCCGATTTCAACCGCACGATCCGCTGGCCGGTCTGGGCGTACTCGACCAGCAGGCGGCTGACATGGTCCTGCTTGGGCGAGGGCCGCCCGGCGCGCTTGCCCACACCCACAAGGTCGGCCTCCTTGCGCGCATGGCTCAGGATCGGCCCGCTGCTGAGGTCGTCGAACAGAACCGCGTCGGCCTTTTGCAGCCGGTCCACGGCCTT
Organism: Ruegeria sp. CI8; assembly: GCF_056536865.1. NCBI lineage: Bacteria > Pseudomonadati > Pseudomonadota > Alphaproteobacteria > Rhodobacterales > Roseobacteraceae > Ruegeria > Ruegeria sp. CI8. Next base: position 1,784,701 of record NZ_JBQFQL010000001.1, on the reverse strand, counting down.
GAGGGTCAACAGCTCCGGGTCGCCGGGACCGGACCCGATGAAGGAAACGAAACCGCTCATGCGCTGGCCTCTGCGATAAGATGGAAGAACGTACCGGTGACATGTCCGCGGCGCGATCCGGTCTGTGGGCCTTCGGCGCCTTCGGCGTCAAAAACCCGTGCCAGGGGCGCGTCGGGCTGCTCGATGATCGAGGAATAGTGGAACTCGTGCCCCCGCAGCGCGGTCCCGGCCGAGAACCCGGGCATGTCGGCCAGCAACTCGGCCCGGCGATAGCCCAGGTTGAACTTGCGCTTCTCGTACGAAGTGACAAGGCCCAGCAGCCCTGCCATCCGGTGGCGGGTGCCGTCCTTGTCGATCAGCCCTTCGCCCAGGGCCATGTAGCCGCCGCATTCGCCATGCACGGGCCGCGTTTCGGCATGTCTGCGCAAGCCGGTCAGGAACTGCTCTGCCGCAGCCAGGGTTCCGGCGTGCAGTTCGGGGTACCCGCCGGGCAACCAGACCAGATCGGCATCCGGGGCCGGCGCCTCGTCCGCCAGCGGAGAAAACGGCAGGATCTCGGCCCCGGCCGCCCGCCAGCCTTCCAGAAGATGCGGATAGGTAAAGGAAAACGCCGCGTCCCGGGCCAGTGCGATCCGTTGCGCCGGAGGGCGCGGCAGCGCGGCCGACGACGGCCCCATCGGGCCCGAGGAGGCCGCCCGCATGATCGCTTCCAGATCCACATGTTCGCGCAGAAAGGCCGCGTAGCTGGCAATTGCGCTTTCCAGATCGGGGTGCTCGACCGCCTGGATCAGGCCCAGATGCCGCTCGGGCAGGGTCAGGTCGCCGCGCCGGGGCAGGACGCCCAGAACCGGCAGGCCCGCGCGCTCCATCCCCAGGCGGGTCAGGCGTTCGTGGCGTGGGCTGGCGCAGCGGTTCAGGATCACACCGGCAAAGGGCAGGTCGGGGTTGTACATCCGGAACCCCAGCGCCGTTGCGGCGGCCGATTGCGCCTGGCCACCCACATCCAGCACCAGAACCACCGGCCAGCCCATGCGCAGCGCGGTCTCGGCGCTGGACCCGTGGCCCAACTCGCCCGGCTTGGCGACCCCGTCGAACAGGCCCATCGACCCTTCGGCCACCACGATGTCGGCGCCCTTGGCCTGCGCCGCAATCGCGCCCAGCAACGGCGCGCCCATCGCCCAACTGTCCAGGTTGAATGAGGCTCGCCCCGCCGCCGCCCGGTGAAAGGCCGGGTCGATGTAATCCGGCCCGCTCTTGAAGGGCTGCACGGTCAGCCCGTCCTCGGCCAGAGCGCGCAGCAGGCCCAGCATCACCGTGGTCTTGCCCGTCCCCGAGGATGGGGCCGAGATCAGCAGTCCGGGCGGGTTAGTCATCGCCGTGACTCCAGCTCGACCACGGGCTGTCGGCGCTTTGCGGACGATAGCGACGGTCATAGGTCTTTGAATACAGACAGCTTTCATCGAAGCCTTCACCGGCCAGTGCCGGCCCGACCAGGATCAGCGCGGTGCGCGAGATGCTCTCGTCCAGCGAGTCTTTCAACGTGCGCAGCGTGGCGCGGATGATCCGCTCATCCGGCCAGCTTGCGCGGTACACTACGGCCACGGGACAATCGGCGCCATAGGTGGGACTCAGGTCAGCCACCACCTTGTCCAGATTGCCGATCGACAGGTGGATGGCCAGCGTCGCGCCGGTGCGGGCGAAGTTTTCCAGCGTTTCGCTCTCGGGCATGGACGAGGCGCGCCCCGGGGTCCGCGTCAACACCACCGATTGCGCCAGCCCGGGCAGGGTCAGCTCGGTGCCCAAAGCGGCTGCTGCGGCGGCAAAGGACGGCACGCCGGGCGTCACACTGACTGGAATGCCCATCTGTTTCAGGCGCCGGATCTGTTCGCCCATCGCCGACCAGACCGACAGGTCACCCGAATGCAGGCGGGCCACGTCTTGGCCGGCGTCATGGGCGGTTTTGATTTCAGCCATGATCTGATCCAGATCCATAGGCGCGGTGTTCACGATGCGCGCACCTTTGGGGCAATGAGCCAAGATTTCTTTGGGCACAAGCGACCCGGCATACAGGCACACCGGGCAAGCGGCGATGATGTCGCGTCCGCGCAGGGTCAGAAGGTCGGCGGCGCCCGGTCCGGCGCCGATGAAATGAACGGTCATGTCTGTCCTCCGATGGCGACCGCGCAGGTGGCAAGCCGGTCGTCCGAGATCTGTCGGGGTGAAAGCAGCCGCGCGCCCGGTCCGGCGGCGGCAAGGGCGGAAGCTTCGGCCACGCTGCCGGTGCCATGACTGGCGCGGCTGCGGGGCGAGCAGGTGAAGGTGCGTTGCCCGGCCAGATCGGCGGGGTCCGCGAAATGCAGGGGCAGGGCGCAGGCGGCGGCAAATTCGGCCAGCGCCGGGTGGCCGGCCTTGTCGGCGGCGGTGGCCAGCGCGTCCACCGCCTGCCCGGCAGTGGCGCGGTCGAACGCGGCTCGCAGGCTGGCGCAGGTCGCGATGGACGAAAATCCAAGCCCGGCCACGATCATAGTGTCACGCTCCACTGCACGACCGGATAGGCCGATTTCCAACCGCGCCGGGGGCCGAGGTCGCCGGCCTGCGCCAGCTCGATCCGCAGCAGGTCGCCGCCCAGCTTGGCGTGCCAATGGCTCAGCACCGCTTCGCTTTCCAGCGTCACGGCGTTGGCGACCAGCCGGGTGCCGGAAGGGAGATTGCTCACGAGCCAGTCCAGCAGTGCGTCGCTCAGCCCACCGCCGATGAACACGACGTTGGGCAGGGGCAGACCGTCCAGCGCCTCGGGGGCCCGGCCATGGATCACCTGCAAACGATCCTGCCCCAGCGCGTCGGCATTGGCGCGGATGCGCGCGGCGCGGTCGGCGCGCGGCTCGATCGTTGTGGCGGTCAGGGACGGGTCGGACATCAGCCACTCGATGCCGATCGAGCCGCTGCCGCCGCCGATGTCCCACAGATGCTCGCCCCGCGTGGGCGCCAGCGCCGACAGGGTCAGCGCGCGCACCGGCCGTTTGGTGATCTGCCCGTCGGTTTCGAAAATCTCGTCGGGTTTGCCCGAGGCCAACGGCAGCGCAGGCCCTTCGCCCGCAACCTCGAGCGCCACGCAGACCGGATGCTCGAACGCGCCCAGCAAGGCTTCGGTCAGGGACATGCTGCGCGCGCGTTCCCGAGGGCCGCCGAGGGCCTCCATCACGTGCAGGGTCGTGTCGCCGAACCCGGTCTCGGTCAGATAGCGGGCCAGCTCGGCCACCGCGGCCCCGTCGCGCAGCAGGATGATGGCGCGCAGGCCGCGTGACAGATGCGGACGCAGGCGGGTCAGAGGGGCAGCGTGCAGGCCGAAGGTGGCAGTGCTTTCCAACGGCCAGCCCAACCGCGCGGCTGCCAGCGAGAAGGTCGACTGGCCCGGCCGTGCCGCCCACTCCCAAGGGGCGAAATTGCGCGCGATCACCGATCCGGCGCCAAACCAGAACGGATCGCCCGAGGCCAGCACCACCGTGCGCCGGCCCTTAAGCCCCTGCAGGATGGGTAGCCCGTCGGCGAACGGCACCGGCCATGCGATGCGTTCGGCTCCGGTTTCGGGAACCAGCGATAGGTGCCGGGGCGGGCCCATGATGACCTCGGCGCGCTCCAGCTCTTGACGGCTTGCGGCCGACAGGCCATCCAGTCCATCCTCGCCCAGGCCCAGAATGGTCAGCCACGGAGTTTCAGACATGCCCAACCTCCTGATCCTTGGCGGCACGACCGAGGCCAACGCATTGGCCCGCGCCGTGGCGGATTTGGGTGTGGCGGCAACCTATTCCTATGCGGGCCGGGTCGACAACCCGCGGCCGCAACCGCTGCCTACGCGCGTAGGTGGCTTCGGCGGGGCCGAGGGTCTGGCGCGTCACATCCGCGACAACGGCGTGACCCATGTGATCGACGCCACCCATCCCTTTGCCGCGCGGATGAGCCGCAATACCATCGCCGCCTGCCAGCAGACGCAGACGCCGCTGGCCGCGTTGACCCGCGCGGAATGGACGGCCGCGCCCGGCGACCGGTGGCAGCGCGTGCCCGACATCGCCAGCGCCGTTGCCGCGCTGGCCGGGCCGCCGCGTCGGGTGTTCCTTGCGGTGGGGCGCATGCATCTCGAGGATTTCGCGGCGCAGCCCCAGCATCACTATCTTCTGCGGCTGGTCGACGAACCCGGCTCGCTGCCCTTTGCCGATTGCGACGTGGTCGTTTCGCGCGGGCCTTTTACGGTTGAAGAAGACACGGCGCTGATGCGCCGGCACCGAACTGAACTGGTGGTGTCCAAGAACGCCGGCGGCACCGGCGCGCGCGCCAAGCTGGACGCCGCGCGAGCGCTGGGCATCCCGGTGCTGATGATCGACCGGCCCAGGCTGCCCCGCCGGGTCGAGTTGACGAGCGTGCCGCGGGTTTTGGACTGGCTGGCTCATTCCGGCGTGGACCTTGGCGTATAGACGATGGGGCCTATGGGCCGGTCGATGACGCGGGTCAGCGACGAGCCGACGATCACCACCGTCTGCATGTCGGCCATGTCGGGCGTTGCCTCGGCCAGGGTCGCGATGTGGATCGCCTCGTCTGGGCGACATACGGCGCGGGCGAACAGGATCAGGCGCTCGGGCTCGCATTCCTGTCGCAGGATTTCCAGTGTCTTCACAAAGCCTTCAGGCCGCGACTTCGAGCGTGGATTGTAGAAGGCCATTGCGAAATCGGCCTGCGCGGCCAGCCGCAGGCGTTTCTCGATCACGGCCCATGGCTTGAGGTTGTCGCTGAGGTTGATGGCGCAGAAATCATGGCCCAGCGGCGCGCCCGCCCGGGCTGCCGCGGCCAGCATGGCGGTGATGCCGGGCAGAACCTCGACAGGGATTTCACGCCAGGTGTCCGGGCCGGTTTCCAGCGCCTCGAATACGGCGGCGGCCATGGCAAACACGCCCGGATCGCCCGACGAGACCACGACCACCCGCTTGCCCTCGGCCGCCATGCGCAGCGCGTGCTGCGAGCGGTCGATCTCGACTCGGTTGTCGCTGGCGTGCAGGGTCAGGCCCGGCCGTTTGGCCACCCGCGCGACGTAGGGAATATAGCCCACCACATCAGTCGCCTCGGCCAAGGCGGCGGTCACCTCGGAGGTCACCAGCGCCTCGTTTCCGGGGCCAAGTCCGGCGATCTTGACCCAGCCGCTCATGGCCGCCGCCCCTGTCCGTGCACGATGATGATCGAGAAATAGGGCGTGATCTCGGTGCAGGCGTCGCTCAGCTTGCGGACGGTCTGGTTGGGCATCTGCGCGTATTCCACGATCCAGGCCCGGTCGAACAGGCCCGCCGTTTTCAGCGCGCGTTTCACCTTGTCGATGTTGCGGCCGATCTTCATCACCACCAGCGCGTCGGTGCGCGCCATGCGGTCTGCCAGAACATCTTCGGGAAGGGTTCCCATCAGCACCGTGAGGATGTCATCGCCCCAGGTGATCGGATCGCCCGTGGCCGTCCAAGCGCCTGACATGCCGGTGATCGCCGGCACCACCTCGACGGGCACGACGTCGCGCAGGCGGCTGTAGAGATGCATGAACGAGCCGTAGAAGAACGGATCTCCCTCGCACAGCACCACCACGTCCTCGCCCTGATCGGCCAGTTCTTTCAAGCGTGCGGTGCAGCGTTCGTAGAACTCGGCCAGCAGAGCGTTGTAGCGCGGATCGGTGACCGGGATCTCGGTCGTGACGGGGTATTCCATTGGGAACTCGACCGCATCGTCGCGGATCATCTCGTTGACGATCTTGCGCGCCTGCCCGGTTCGGCCGGGCTTGCGGAAATAGGCCACGTGTTTCGCGCCGCGCAACAGGCGGTCGGCCCGGACGCTCATCAAATCGGGGTCGCCTGGGCCGAGGCCCACGCCATAGATCGTGCCCATGCTCATTCCGCCCGGCTTGCGATGGCGTTGATCGCGGCAACGGTGATGGCGCTGCCGCCCAAGCGGCCCTTGACGATGCAGCTGGGCACCGGCTGGGCCTCCCACAGGGCGTCCTTGGATTCGACCGCGCCGACAAAGCCCACGGGGCAGCCGATGATCGCGGCGGGGCGGGGGCAGTCGGGGTCCTCGAGCATGTTCAACAGGTGAAACAGCGCCGTGGGCGCATTGCCGATGGCCACCAGCGCACCCTCCAGATGCGGGCGCCACAGTTCCAGCGCGGCGGCGGATCGGGTGTTGCCCATCTTCTCGACCAGCGGGCGCACGCGGTCGTCGTGCAGGGTGCAGATGACTTGGTTGTCGGCGGGCAGGCGAAAGCGGGTGACGCCTTCGGACACCATCCGCGCGTCGCACAGGATCGGCGCGCCGTTTTCCAGCGCGGTGCGGGCGGTGCGCACGAATCCGTCCGAGAAATGGATGAATTCTTCCAGCCCGACCATCCCGGCGGCATGGATCATGCGGACGGCGACCTGTTCTTCGTCGGGGTCGAAACGGGCCAGATCGGCCTCGGACCGGATCGTGGCGAAGGATTGCTTGTAGATCGCCGCGCCGTCGGTTTCGTATTCATAGGGCATCAGGTCAGGTCCATGGTCTTCAGTGTTTCGGGGTCCAGCCCGCGCTGGAGGGGCTCATCCCCCGCGCGGCCGTGTTTTACAAGATCAAATCGCCCATCGCGGCCCACCAGCGTCAGGTCGGCCGCGCCCATGCGCGCGCAGCCCTTGGCGCAGCCCGAGACATGCAGGCTGCCGGACACGCTCGGAGCCAGCGCGCGGGCGATGGCCCGGGTTTCGGCCTGCGCCTGCGGGCAGAATGGCGCGCCGGGGCAGGCGTCGGTGGTCAACAGAGGGTCGGCGCCGTCCGTCACGAAGGCCGGAGCGGGGATCGCCGCCCCGCCTTCCAGCAGGAACAACCGCCAGGGCGTGACGCGTAGGGCGGCGGCGCCCGAGGCCTCGACCAGTGCGCGCAACTCGGCGGCGGACAGTTGCCCGAAGGCCGCGCCGTAGATCGGGCCGATTGCGCCGTTGCCGGGTTGCGGCGCCGGTGCCGTGGGGCCGGGGGCGTGGCCCTGCCATTCGTCGGGCAGAACCTGCACCGCAATCAGGCGGGCCATGCGTCGGGTGTCAGAAGTGAAGCGCTCGGAGAACCATTGGGCCAGATCGATCACGCGATCGATCGCCTCATCTTCGCTCACCAAGCGGCCGGTCTCGGCCCCGTCGGCGCGCAGGATCAGGCCCGAAGCTCCCCGCTCCAGCCGGATATCGGCCGAGTCCTCGGTCAGCAGCCGTGCCGCGCCGGTATCCACCGCAAAGCCGAACTTGGCGGGCAAAGCGGGCAGATCGCCCAGCCGGTCGATCAATGCCTGTGTCAGGCGCGCGGTCAGGTCGCCGGGTTGGAAAAGCGGTGACACAAGGATGTTGCGCCGGGTTTCGATGCCCGGTTCGGCATCCAGCAGGTTCAGCGCCGACAGCTCTGCCAGCAGCGCCTGATGGTCGGCCTCGGCCACGCCGCGAAGTTGCAGGTTGGCGCGGTTGGTCAGGTCGATGGTGCCGTTGCCGAACCGCAAGGCCAGATCGCACAGCCCCAGCGTTTGCGCGGCGCTTAGCCGGGCCAGCCGCGGGCGCACCCGTACCACCAACCCGTCGCCGGACATCATCGGGCGATGCGCGCCGGGGCACCAGCCCTGAACGACCGGGGCGCTCATCCCAACCCCTCCAGATCGGCGCGGATCGAGTTGCGGCGGGTGTTCCACAACCCGGCCTCGTAAAGTGCGCGGAACCTGTCCTGCATGGCCTGATGGGCCTGCGGGTTGGCTTGCTGCAAAAACGCCTCCACCACGGGGTTGCCCAGGGTGGCATCGTGGTAGAGGTCGAACAAATGCGGGGCGACGCTGCCTGACAGATGTGCGAACGAGGCCATGTGATCCAGCGTCGCCGCGATCTCGGCCGCGCCGCGGAAGCCGTGGCGCTGCATCCCGGCGATCCAGTCGGGGTTGGCGGCGCGGGCGTGGACCACGCGGCTGATTTCCTCGGGCAGGGTGCGGGCGCGGGGTGTTTCTGTGCGGGTATTGTCCAGGTGGTACAGATGCGCCTGGCCGCCGGTCAGCTTCTTGGCGGCGGCAAAGCCGGCCTCGTGCGTCGCATAGTCATTGGCCAGCAGCAGGTCGGTCTCGGTCAGGTCCTGCAGGTGCACGAAACTGTCGGCCTGCGCCACGCGCTGGGTGATCCCGTCGGGGTCGTGGGCAATGTGCTCGCCCTCGAAGGCAAAGGCGCTGGCATCCAGCCAGGCCTGACCGGCCTGCGCGCGCGCCTCGTCGGTATAGGTTTCCGACAGGTGGGTCATGTTCAGCCCATAGCTGCCCGGCGCCGGGCCATAGACGCGGGCGGCGGGAGCGTGGCCGGCATAGGGGTTCCAGTCGGGCGCCTCGTCGCGTTCTGACAGCGCGCGGACCGCCTGAGCAAACAGCGCCGACAGGGTCGGAAACACGTCGCGGAACAGGCCCGAGACACGCAGGGTCACGTCCAGCCGCGGGCGTTCCAGGTCGGTGATCGGCAGAACCTCGATCCCGCTCACGCGCTCTGACCCCGGATCCCAGACCGGTCTGACGCCCAGCAGGTGCAGCGCCATTGCGAATTCCTCGCCCGCCGTGCGCATCGTGGCCGAGCCCCACAGATCGACGATCAGGCCCTTGGGGTAGTCGCCCTCCTCCTGCAGGTGGCGGCGCACCAGTTCCTCGGCCAGTTTCACCCCCTGCGCAAAGGCGGCGCGGGTGGGGACCGATCGCGGATCGGTGGTGAACAGGTTGCGCCCGGTGGGCAGCACGTCGGTGCGCCCGCGATAGGGCGAGCCGGACGGGCCAGCCTCAATCCGTTTGCCGGCCAAGGCATCCAGCAGGGCCCGCCGTTCGGTCTGTGCTGACGCGGCAGTATCGAAATTGCCCGCAACCTGCGGCGCGCGGCCAAAGACGTGCAGCCCGTCGCCGAACTGGCTTTCCTTGATGTCACAGACGAAGCGGTCGATGCGGGTGATCGCCTCGGCGGTGCTGGTGGCCTGATCCAGCCCCAGATCGGCCTCGAGCCCGATGGCCTGCGCCTCATCACGGATATCGGCCTGCAACCGGTCGCGCCGCCTGGGGTCGAGCCCGTCGGCGTTCGAGAACTCGTCCAGCAGCGATTCCAGCCGCACCATGCGGTCGGGCGTGCTGCTTTGCTTCATCGGTGGCGGGATGTGGCCCAGCGTGACGGCCCCGATCCGGCGCTTGGCCTGCGCGGCCTCGCCCGGGTCGTTCACGATGAACGGATAGATCACCGGCAGGTCGCCGATCAGCGCCTCGGGCCAGCACTCGGCCGACAAAGCCACCGATTTGCCCGGCAGCCATTCCAGCGTGCCGTGGGCGCCAATATGGATCAGCGCATCCGCCCCCAACCCGTGCCGCAGCCACAGGTAGAAGGCTACGTAGCCGTGCCGGGGCGTGCGCGACAGGTCGTGGTATTCGTCGTCGCGCAGTTCCGGAGTGCCGCGTTCGGGCTGTAACGCCACCAGCGCCTTGCCGCGCCGAAGCGCGGTGAAGTGAAAGGCCCCATCGGCGCAGGCCGGGTCGTCCTCGGGCGCGCGCCAGACGGTTTCCAGATCGGCGCGCAACGCCTCGGGCAGTTGCGCCAGCGCCGCGCGGTAGGCCGAGACCGGCCAGGAAGTCCGGGCGTCCAGCAGCGTGTCTGCAATCGGCTCGGCCGGGGCGGTGTCATAGCCGGCGCCCTGCAGGTCGGACAGGATCGCCTCGGCCGAGGCCAGCGCGTCCAGCCCCACCGCATGGGCCATCTGCCAGTCCTTGCCGGGATAGGTGGAGAGGACCAGCGCGGGGACCTGTTGCGCCTTTGGTTTCTCGGCCAGGTCCACCCAGGCCATCGCCCGGTCGACGATGGCGGTGATCCGGTCGGGCTCGGGGCGGTGGGCGAAGCGGGAATATTCCAGATGCGGGTCGCGCTTGCCCGGTTCCTTGAACGAGGCGACACCGGCCGAGATGCGCCCGTCCACCTCGGGCAGGACCACATGCATGGCAAGATCGGCAGGCGACAGGCCGCGTTCGGCCTCGGCCCAGGCCTTGCGGCGCGAGGTCGCCAGCGCGACCTGGAACACCGGGACGCCGGCCACGTCCAACGGCGATGTGCCCGACGCGCCCTTGCCTGAGAACGAGGTGGCATTGATGATCGCCGAGGGCGCCATCGCTGGGATGTTCTCGGTCAGCCATTTAGCCGCCGCAGGCGCCTTGAGCGAGGGTGCGAACAGCCCTACCGCCTGATGACCCCGCGCGCGGATTTCCCGGATCAGGGCCGCGACCGGCGCGGTATCGGCCGAAGTCAGGTAGGCGCGGTAGAAGGTCACGATGATGCGCCGGCCTTCGCCTGCGAAGGTGTCCTCGGGTGCGATCACGCCGCGATCCGGGCACCACGCGCCGCAGTCGGGCAGGGTCTTGGCCCCCATCACCGGCCCGGCATACAGCCCCGCCGCCAGCGCCATCTGCGCCAGAGCCGCCTGGGCTGCCACTTCGCCGCCGGTGTCGCACAGATGCGCCAGCCGCCGCAGGGTCGAGACCGGCAGGGTGGAATAATCGTCCAGCCGCATATCCTCGCGCCCGTCGGCGGGCAGCACCGCCAGTGCGATGCCCTTGGCCTGCGCCAGCGCCAGCACCTGCTGCAACCCGTAGGACCAATAGGGCACTCCGCCGATCAGCCGGATCAGGATGCCCTTGGCACCCTCCAGCGTCTGCTCGACATAGGTATCGACCGACAATGGGTGCTTCAGCGCCGTCAGGTTGGCCAGCCGCAACGAGGGCATCCGCCCCTCGGGCCCGCCGCCGCGATGCCAGCCGGCCGCGAAAGCACCCAGGTCGCTGTCCGAAAAGGACAGCACCACCAGATCCGCCGGGCTCTGGCCCAGATCGGTCGGGGTCTCGGTTTCTTCGAGCCCGTGGCTTTCGCGGAAGACGACGTGCATCGGTGCTTACTCGGCGGCCTCGGTGACGCCCGTCAGGATGCCGCGGATCGCGGCCTCGTCGATGTCGTCATGCTCGGCGATGACCACAAGGCGCGAGCGGCGCTCTTCCTCGGGTTTCCACGGGCGGTCATACTGGTGCCGCACCCGCGCGCCGACCGCCTGGACCAGCAGGCGCATCGGCTTGCCCTGAACGGCGGCATAGCCCTTGACCCGCAGGATGTTCAGCTCGTTCGCCAGACGCTCGATATTGGCGACCAGCTGCGCCGGGTCGGTCTGTTCTGGCAGCTCGACCACAATGCTTTCGAAATCGTCATGTTCGTGGTCGTCATGGCCATCGTGATGCGAGGGGCGGGCGTCCATGTCGTCCTCGGCTGCGGCCTCCAGCCCCAGCACCACGCGCACGTCCACCGCACCCTCGGCCACTTCGACCACGGGCAGGGGGCGGGGCGCCTCGTCGGCGATGATCTCGCGCGCCTTGGCCACGCCTTCGGGGCCGGCCAGGTCAGGCTTGGTCAGCAGGATGATGTCGGCGCACGAGATCTGATCCTCGAACACCTCGGACAGGGGCGTTTCGTGGTCGATCGAGTCATCGGCCATGCGCTGGGCATCCACCGCCGCGACATTCGGGGCGAAGCGGCCTGCGGCCACGGCCTCGGCATCGGCCAGAGCGATCACGCCGTCCACGGTGATCTTGGAACGGATGTCGGGCCAGTCGAACGCCTTGAGCAGCGGTTTCGGCAGGGCCAGACCGCTGGTTTCGATCAGGATGTGATCGGGGCGCGGGTCGAGCGCCATCAGCGCCTCGATCGTGGGGATGAAGTCATCGGCCACGGTGCAGCAGATGCAGCCATTGGCCAGTTCCATGATGTTTTCCGCCGGGCAGTCGGGGATCGCGCAGCTTTTCAGGATTTCGCCATCGACGCCCACGTCGCCGAATTCGTTGACCACCACGGCCAGCCGCTTGCCCTGCGGGTTTTGCATCAGATGGCGGATCAGCGTGGTCTTGCCCGAGCCGAGAAAGCCGGTGATGACGGTGACGGGAAGTTTTTCGAGGGTGCTCATGCTCAGGCTCCAATCGGGGGAATGCGGGCGGCGCAGTTCTTGCGGAAATGTTCAGGGCGGTCGCGCCATTTCACAAGGCCATCATCGGCGGCCAGATATTTGGTGGCGCCTTCGACGATGATCTCGACATGGTCGGATTCGTTCAGGTTTTCATAGACGAAGGTCCAGCGCGACGGCCCGCCGCGCAGAACGATCGAGCAGCCCTGATCGCAGTTCGACAGGCATTCGACCGGCTTCAGGGTGATGCCCTCGGGCAGGTCGGCAGCGGCCAGCGCCTTGTGCAGCAGCGTGCCGGGGCGCTGGGCGTCATCCTCGATGGGCAGCCCGCGTCGGCAGGTGGTGCAAACCAGCAGCTCGACTGGTGTGGTCTCGGTCACGTATCTCATCCCCCCTCACTCGGTTGTCGGGGGACGGGGTATGCGCGGGCCACGTTGCGGACATGGGCCCGACACCGGAACACCCCGTCCGGTTTGTCTTCGGGCGTTGGCAGGTCTCCCGGCTTGCGGATGTCAGAGCGGCGCTCTGTCGGATGTCCCGCCTTCCCGGCCTGCGGCCAGTGGCATTTGGGCACCCTCTCCGGTCACGGTCGCGGGGGCGGCTGCGTTTGACGGAAAACCGCTGACGCATTCCCTTTTCATCTGTTTGCACAGACACCAACGCAAGCGACATGCGGCACGGGCAGGGGGGTTGTCAAGCGCGCGGGGCCAAGTGCCCTGCGTCGGATCGAAAAAGCGACCTGCCGGGGTCAATCCGCGGCATCACTGGCCAGCCTGTCGCGTAGCCAGGCTAGGAACAACTCGGCAGGGATGGACGGAGGCGCCGCGCTGACGCTGCGGATCAGATAGTGCGACTGGGCAAAGGGAATCGCCGGCCCCGCAACCCGGATCGGCGCGCCCTGGGCAATGGCGTTGCGCGCGAACCGCTCCAGAACGGTGGCGTAGCCCGCGCCGGCCATCACCAGTTGCAGCGCGGTGACGGTCGTATCCGCCGAATGGCGCGCGGGGCGGTCGGGCAGGTCGGTGTCCGTGGCCTCGAAGTACCGCGCCCAGTTGTCCTCGTACCCAAGAATGTGGATCAACGGGCCGTTTTGCAGGTCTGGCGCCGGGTCCTGCGCCCGGCAGACGGGCACCAGCCGTTCCGAGCACAGCCGTTCGGCCGCAACACCGGGCCAGTCGCCATGGCCCAGCCGTATTTCCACGTCCACATCCGCAGGCGCGGCCGAGTCGTTCCAGATATGCGACACCAGCCGCACCGGGACCTCGGGGTGCTGGGCGCTGAACGCGGGCAGCTCGGCCGCGATCCAGTAGGTCATCGTCGATATCGCCGCCCGGATGGTCAGCGCCTGCCGCGAGGCGGGGCCGAACAAGCTGTTGGTGGACAGCGCAATATCCGACAGCGCCCGGCGCACGGTCAGCGCATAGGACTGGCCCAGCTCGGTCAGCGACAGGTGTCGGGCGTTGCGGGCAAAAAGCGGATGCCCGAGGTCCGCCTCGAGCGAGCGGATATGCAGCGACACCGCCGTCTGGGTCAGGCCCAGTTCCTGCGCGGCGGTGGTGAAATTCAGATGGCGTGCGGCGGCTTCGAAGCTGCGCAGCCAGGCCGGATTGGGCAGGCGGTCCATTCAGCACCAAAATATTTTGCATTTAGATTGACTTATTATTCGTTTCTTTTGTCGATGGGCAACGGAAATACTCGTGCCAACGAAATTGCGCCTGCGGGAGGGCAGAACATGAAGGTCGGTTTCATCGGTTTGGGCAATGTGGGGGGCAAGCTGTCGGGGTCGCTGCTGCGCAACGGTATCGACCTGACGGTACACGACCTGAACCCCGATCTTGTGGCGGAGTTCGCCGCCAAGGGAGCAAAAGCCGGTGAAAGCCCGGCCCAGATGATGCGCGATTGCGATGCGGTCATCACCTGCCTGCCGTCGCCCGCTGCCTCGGACGCAGTGATGCAGCAGATGCTGCCCGAGGTTACCCACGGTAAGATCTGGATGGAGATGTCCACCACCGACGAGGCCGAGGTCAAACGCCTGGGGGCCATGGTGATCGAACGCGGCGGGGCGGCGGTGGACTGCCCGGTTTCGGGCGGGTGCCACCGGGCGGCCACGGGCAATATCTCGATCTTCGCGGGCTGCGACCGGGCCACGTTCGAGCGGATCCTGCCGTTCCTGACGACGATGGGCCGGCGCATCCTGCATACCGGCGATCTGGGCACTGCCTCGGTTCTGAAGGTGCTGACCAACTATCTGGCCACCGCCAACCTGATCACCTGCGCCGAGGCGCTGGTGACCGCAAAGGCCGCCGGGATGGACCTGAACACCACCTACGAGGCGATCAAGATCTCGTCTGGCACGTCCTTCGTGCATGAAACCGAAAGCCAGGTGATCCTAAACGGCTCGCGCGATATTTCCTTCACAATGGACCTGGTGAAAAAGGATATCGGCCTGTTCCAGGAGGTCGCCGACCGCGCCGGCGTGCCGTTGGAGATGAACCCGTTGATGATCAAGATCTTCGACGACGCCATCGCCCGCTATGGCGCGCGCGAGCTGTCGCCCAACGTCATTCGACGGCTCGAGGATGCAACCGGGCTGAGCATTACCGCGCCCGGTTTTCCGGCCGAGATGCAGGACGATGAACCGGAAGAGCCGGGATACGAGGTGATTCCGCAAGGCCGGCGCGCGGTCTGAACCGACGGTCAGAAAAAGGCGCGGTTTCGGAAGGTGTCACGCATGGATCGAGCGCGTCGGCGGTGTCCCGGAGCGGACTAAATCCGCGGCCGATTGTTACTGGTTATCTCGGCTGCGCTAACCATCTCCGCACGTATTTTGGCGTTTCGTATCAACAAACTGGTCCACGCGACTATCATAGGACCAGAGAACAGCGATGCAGTGCGAGGCAAGAAAGTTGGAGGCGAGTACCGGAATCGAACCGGTGTACACGGATTTGCAATCCGCTGCGTCACCACTCCGCCAACTCGCCTTTTCAAGCAATTTCAATTACTTGACGTGGTGCAGGCGCGGTTCTAGCAGCTTTCCAGAACAACGTCCAGAGGGTTGCTGAAAAATCCGCTGGCCACGGTGTTGGATGGTCGGTCAGCGCAGTGGCAACTTTTGTCGCGGCCTGCAATTTTTGCCGGGCTGGCCGTTGCCGGGAGGGATCGGATGTGGCAAAAGCCGAGCAACCATGGGAAATATACGAGCGGTCACATGACGGATTTCGCAGCCCGACGCCACACGATGGTAGACACTCAGATCAGGCCCTCTGATGTCACCAAATTCCCGATCATCGATTCCATGCTGAAGGTCCAGCGCGAGAACTTCGTGCCGGACGCCAGTCGCGAAGTGGCCTATGCTGGTGACCTGATCGACTTGGGCAATGGGCGCTGCCTGCTGGAGCCGAGGACTCTGGCGAAGATGCTGGACGCATTGAACATTTCGAATGACGAGGTGGTTCTGGATATCGCCCCGGCCTTCGGATATTCGACCGCCGTCGCCGCGAACATGGCGCAGCTTGTGGTGGGCGTCGAGGATGACGAGGCCAACGCAGCCGACGCGCAGTCCCGCCTGATGGAGGCGGATATCGACAACGCGATCATTCATGTCGGACCTTTGGAGCAGGGGGCGGCCGAGCATGGCCCCTATGATGTCATCATCATCCAGGGCGGTGTGGAACGTCTGCCCGATGCCCTGCTCGATCAACTGAAAGATCATGGCCGCATCGCCTGCCTGTTCGTCGAAGGCAATCTGGGCACCGTTCGCATTGGTCGAAAGTCCGATGGGCGGGTGACATGGCGTCATGGCTTCAACGCAAACGCCCCGGTACTGCCGGCGTTTTTGGCCGAGTGTGCATTTTCGCTATAGTCGATCAGCGGTTTTCCGCGGTCCCTTGATTAGTTGAAAACAAAGGCGCAAACTGCCTGCGGGCTTGCGTTATTTTGATTTGAGAGGATTTGGGTATGCTTGGAACGGCTGGAGGGAAGCTGGTCAAGGCAGTCGCTCTGACGGCGGGAATCGCGCTGAGCGTGATGCCGGGGCGCTCGGTTTTGGCGGACAATCTGACCGACGCGTTCATCGGTGCATACAACACAAGCGGGCTGTTGGAACAGAACCGCGCATTGCTGCGCGCAGCCGACGAAGACGTTGCAATCGCGTTGTCGGCCCTGCGCCCGATCATCAACTGGACCGTCCGTGTCAGCCAGGATTACGCCAAGACCCGCGCCGGAACTGTGGTGTCGACGGTCGAACCATCGCGCTTCTTCTCGGGGTTAACGCTGAGCCAGCTGGTCTATGACGGCGGTGCATCGATTCTCGGGAAACAGTCGGCTCAGGAAACAGTTCTGGCAACCCGCCAGGCATTAATCGATATTGAGCAACAGGTTCTGTTCCGCGCAACGACGGCTTATCTGAGCGTTCTGTTGCAGGAAGAAACGGTTCAGATTCGCCAGAACAACGTCAATCTCTCGGGCGAGGAACTGCGGGCCACGCAGGACCGTTTTGAAGTCGGTGAGGTCACCCGGACCGACGTCGCGCTGTCCGAAGCGCAGTTGGCAAGCTCGCAGGCTGATCTGGCCGATGCACGAGGCGACCTCAGCACCGCTCAAGCGGAATACGTGAATGCCGTCGGCAAACAGCCGGGCCGTACTGCGGGCCAGCCGCGTCTGCCGAAGCTGCCCGGTTCATTGGCCGAGGCCATCAGCCTGGCACAAAGAAACCATCCGGCAATCCTGTCGGCGCAGCACCAGGTGCGTGCCTTGGATCTGACCGTGCAGCAGCAGCGCGCGGGCCTTGGTCCGAATGTCAGTCTGAACGCGGACGCGGGGATCACGGAAAGCTATGACAACGACGACTATACCAACGATGCGTCCATCTCGTTGAACTTCAATCAGCCCATCTATGCGGGTGGCCGATTGGCGGCAAACGTGCGCCGCGCAATGGCTCAGCGGGATGCATCGCGCGCCAACCTTCTGAATGTGCAGAAAGACATCACTCAGGGTGTGACGGACGCCTATGTGCGTTTTGAAACGGCCACGGCCAGCCTGCGGGCATCCGTCGAACGGGTACGCGCATCGCAGGTCGCCTTTGACGGGATTCGCGAAGAGGCCACGTTGGGAGCACGGACCACGCTGGACGTTCTGACCGCTCAGCAGGATTTGCTGGACGCACAATTGGCCGAAGTTGCTTCGCGGACGGAGCGGTCTCTGGCTGCCTATCAGCTGTTGCAGGCGCAAGGTCTGTTGACCGCCGAGCGCCTTGGACTGGCAGTCCAGATTTATGACCCGACGCTCTACTATAACTTGGTCAAAAAGGCGCCAGCACAGATCAGCAAGCAAAGCCGCGACCTGGATCGAGTTCTCAAAGCTTTGCGGCGCGAGTGATCAGCCACACTATCTGTTGTTAGGTTCGACCGGATTGGATACACTGGTCCAAAAGGTCAGAGCGGTAGAGAACAATGACGGATAGCAGTGTCAAAGCAGGTGTCGAAGACGTATTGTCGTCGATCAAGCGTTTGGTCAGCGAAGAAGGGCGCAAGGTCCCGAACCTGATCAAAGCGACTGCGGCCCGCAAGCCGGGACGCCTGGTTTTGACGGATGCCCTGCGGGTTGGCACACCGGCCGAGGATCCAAAAGCACCTTTGAAACTGGCCCAAAAGATCTCGGCTGAGGCGGCCTCGCAGCATGCTGCGAATGTCGAGGCGATGCGCCCGGCCAATGACCTGTCACAACCTATGCGGTTGCGGTCTTGCGATATCGTTCGCCCCGGAACTCCGGCAATCAATGACATTGGCGGTGAGTCTTCGGATGATCGCGAAGGCCGCAGGGATCTGGCCGGAAGCCTGAGCGCCAAGATCGCAGCTCTTGAGGCTGCGATTGCGCGGACCGAAGATCAGTGGGAGCCTGACGGTGAAAGCGACGACGCTTATTCCGGCACGCGCACCGACAAGGTCAGTTGGGCCTCGGACACCGGGTTTTCGGCATCAAAGGATGCGTCTGAGGCGGAGATGGACGCTGACAGCGACGAGGAATCAACGCCTGCCACGTTTATCCGGGACAACCGGGATGCCTCTGAGGCCGAGGTAAAGCTGGATCAGGAAACGCCGGCGATGGCGACCGGCACGATGGATGAAGACGAATTGCGCGAGTTGATCGCAGAAATCGTCCGTCAGGAACTGCAGGGCGCGCTGGGTGAACGTATCACCCGCAACATTCGCAAGCTGGTGCGACGCGAGATCAACCGCGCTTTGGCCGCTCAGAATTTGGATTGACGCTCAGCCGAACCGAGGCTCGGCTGCCAGTGACAGCAGGGCATCAAGGTCCATATGCTGTTCAAGGTGATAGGCCAACGCCTCCAACGTTTGCTCAACACTGTCTTCGTATGCCAGTTCCGACCTGGCGCCAAACCGCTGCAGATACGACGCGCGGAAGGCGTCTGACGCGAAAATGCCGTGTAAATAGCTTCCCAGAACGCGCCCGTCTCTCGATGCGGCGCCTTCCGGGCGCCCTTCCACCTGCAACCATGCGCGGGCAGTATCCGGACCTTGGGTGCGCCCCATGTGGATTTCGTAGCCGGTGACAGGCTCGCCGCCGGGCAAGGCCTGCGCTGATCGCAGTTCGACCCGCTTTTCCCCGGACATAACCGTTTCCACGTCCAGCAAACCCAGCCCATCGACGCTGCCGGGTCTGCCGTCCACTCCGTCGGGGTCGGCGATCACCCGGCCCAGCATCTGATACCCGCCACAGAGGCCAAGAACATGCCCGCCCCGCCGTACATGGGCATACAGGTCGATGTCCCAACCCTGTTTGCGGAAAAAGGTCAAATCTCCGATCGTTGATTTGCTGCCCGGCAGAATCACCAGATCCGCGTCACCGGGAAGGGGGCGGCCAGCCGGAATGATCTCGACCGAAACACCCGGCTCGGCGGATAGCGGGTCCAAATCATCGAAATTCGCCATGCGCTCCAACTGCGGCACCGCAACCTTGCAGGTGCCGCCTGCGTGCGAGCGGATATCCATCATGTCTTCCGCCGGCAGTTTCCAGGCGTCCTCAAACCAGGGAACGACGCCTAGGCAAGGCCATCCGGTGCGTGCCGCAATGTCGTCGCGCCCGTCATCAAACAGGCTGACGTCTCCCTTGAAGCGATTGACCGCAAAGCCGCGGATCATTGCAAGGTCAGCGTTCTCCAGCACTGCATGGGTGCCTACGATCTGCGCTATGACACCGCCCCGGTGAATGTCTCCCACCAGTATGACGGGCACATTTGCGGCGCAGGCAAAGCCCATGTTGGCGATGTCGCCTGCCCGCAGGTTGGTCTCGGCCGGACTGCCGGCGCCCTCGAGCAGCACAAGGTCGGCATCTTGGCAAAGCCTGGCAAAGCTTTCGAGCGCAGCGTTCAGAAGTTTGGATTTGTCCTTGCGATAGTCCTTGGCCCGCATCGTTCCCGCCCGCTTGCCCTGAACGATCACCTGCGCACCGGTATCGGTTTCCGGCTTCAGAAGGATTGGATTCATGTCCGTATGGGGCGCGCGCCCCGCCGCCCGGGCCTGCAGCGCCTGGGCGCGGCCAATCTCGCCTCCATTTGCCGCCACTGCGGCGTTGTTGGACATGTTCTGCGGTTTGAAAGGGGCAACCTTCAACCCTCGCCGCGCAAAGGCCCGGGCCAGCCCGGCCACAAGCATCGACTTGCCGACGTTGCTGCCGGTTCCCTGAATCATGATCGCGCGAACCATCTGAGCCTCCTGCGGATGTTGGCAGATGACCGCATTTATTCAGCCGACGAAAGCGTGGATCGGGCCATTTGCACGACGAATGCGACTATTCCGCTGCGTACAGGGCAAAAAAAAGCGCGCCGAAAGTACCGGCGCGCGTTTTTGGGTCGGGCAAAGCCTTAGGCGGCTTCGGCCTGCTGTGCAGCGTTGCGGCGTTCGCTTTCTTCGCGCGACAGGGCGACGGAGGTACGCACGCCACGGCCAACGAACTCCATCAGTCCGTGGACAACCCGTTCGTTCGGGTCGATGCCAGCGCAGGACAGCACTTCGCGCCCATCGCGCGAGCGTGCCCAGCGGGCGATTTGTTCCGGGCCATTGCCGTATTTCTTGTCATCGGCGATGGCATCATCGAGTGCAGCCAGCACAACGGCCGCGAAAAGTTTGCGGGCACGGTTGCCTTGCTCATTGTTAAAGGCGGTGCCGTCAACGAAATCTCTCATCTCGTTTTCCTTGTTGTTCTTGCTCTTGTAATTTTCGGCGTGGCGGTCCTTATGACCTATTTAGTGCGATTCGGATACACCTAATTTGCATAGTTGCGTTGCGTCATTTGCATGGCTCTCTGCAGGTGCAGCACTAGGTTTCGTTGTATTGCATGGATCGGTCCCGCCAGATATAGGGACCACAACTGACGCATCAACCATGTGTGAAGGAAATATGTCATGCCCAAGATCAATGGGAACGAAATTCGCCCGGGCAATGTGCTTGAGCATAACGGCGGTCTGTGGGCGGCGGTCAAGGTCGATCACGTCAAACCGGGCAAAGGCGGTGCCTTTGCACAGGTGGAATTGCGGAACCTGCGCAACGGTTCGAAACTGAACGAGCGGTTCCGTTCAGCGGACAAGGTCGAGCGTGTTCGGTTGGAGCAGAAAGACCAGCAGTTCCTGTATGAAAGCGACGGGATGCTGGTATTCATGGATGCCGAGACCTATGAACAGATTGAATTGCCTGCAGATTTGCTGGGTGACCGTCGTCCGTTCCTTCAGGACGGGATGACCATCGTGGTCGAATTCTATGAAAGCGAGGCGCTGAACGCGACGCTGCCTCAGAAAGTCGTCTGCAAGGTCGTCGAGACTGAACCGGTCGTTAAAGGTCAGACTGCGGCGAACTCGTTCAAGCCGGCGGTTCTGGACAACGGGGTCAAAGTCATGGTGCCGCCGTTCATCGCGCAGGACGAGATGATCGTCGTGAACACCGAGACCATGGAATATTCCGAGCGCGCGTAACGTTGCGTCATACTCGGAGAAAGACCAAGAAACCGCGCCG
The DNA here is from genome assembly GCF_056536865.1 of Ruegeria sp. CI8. Taxonomy (NCBI): domain Bacteria; kingdom Pseudomonadati; phylum Pseudomonadota; class Alphaproteobacteria; order Rhodobacterales; family Roseobacteraceae; genus Ruegeria; species Ruegeria sp. CI8. The sequence continues at coordinate 1,763,654 of NZ_JBQFQL010000001.1, read as the reverse complement.
CTATTCGGCGCGGTTTTTTTCTTGCGAGGCGGCCCCGCCCCGGCGGTAGCGGGCGCGGTCCGGGCCGAACAGTTCCAGCAACAGCTCGAACTTGATGCGATTGGCGCTGACCTGCCGGTAAAAAGCGATGAGAAACCCGGTCGGCCCCTGGATCCGGGCCAGACCGCTGGTCGCGGCGACGACGGTTCCCACGTCGGTTTCTCCTTGCAGAACCAGCCATCCGCCCAGCATCAGAACACCGACGGTGCCTGCACCGTTGATCACGCTCAGCAGAAACTTGGCCGACAATTTCCACAGGAACATCCGCCGCCGGGTGTCGTAGATCGCGTCGAACTGGTCGTGCACCTCTTGAGTCACGGCCTCGATGTTTTCGATTGTCAGATGGTCGGTCGCGCTACGCAATATGCGGACGCGGTCCGCCACGAACACGTTCACCTTTCTCTGCGAGACGAGAACGATAAGGATCTGCGGTGCGATCATCGAAAGGGCAATCAGTCCCAGCCAGGGTTGCGTCGACGAGATGTAGCCAATCACGCTGACCAAGGTTCCGATTTGTACGACCGGGTCCGAGAACGCGCCGCCTGCGAATTTGCCCAGTTCTTCGGCTTCGGCAGAAATGGCCGTCGTCATGGTCCCCTTGCGGACATTCTCGCCCGACTCGTCCACGTCCACGGTGCGGGCCAGCAAAAGCTGGCGAATGCGACGGATCATGTCTTCGCCCAATGTCCCCGCGCGATATCCCAACACCCACTTCAGAGCGAGGCTCAGCAGGATCACCCCCATCATGCCGGCACCCAGCAGCAGGAGATGAGGCGCCTCGATATTGTCCGAGGTCAGATGGTTGATGATGTCCCGTTGAAACTCCAACGGGGCCGCGGCAAGAGCCGCGACCGACAAGGACAACAGGATCAGTATGACTTGCCGTCCGGCGCTGGCGCGCCAGATGGCTGAATACAGTTGGAGCATGCAGGCACCCGATCAGCCAAGTGCCTCAAGTCTTACCGTGTGGCCGGCCTGGATAAAACGTTTGCAAAGCAGCCCGGTTAGTGGTCGTGCCGGTTGGGCAACAGGCTCAATCCAGCAGACGCAGCCGGGCGTCTCCGGCCTGCATGTCGTCGCCCGCCCGATCAAGGCGCAGATAGGCGATGGCCTGTCCGTTCGATTGCGTGAACAGCGTACCAGCTGGCTTTCCCGCCGATAGGATTTCGGAGCCGACCGGAGCCGCGCCGTCGATGGCGACAACCCGCAGCCCCTTGCGCAACTGGGTCTTGTGCTTCATGCGAGCGGTTACCTCTTGCCCGACATAGCAACCCTTTTTGAAATCAACGCCGTTGAGCGGCTCGAAACCGGCCTCGAGGATATAAGTGTCCGGTGTCAGCTCGATCCCGGTTTCCGGGATGCAATAACGCACCCGAATTGCGTCCCAATCCGTTCCATCATCGGCTTCGGGAGCGTCAGAATATGCGCGCCAGCCCATATCGGGGTGACGAGGATCGGGCAGGGCGCCTTCGGGTGCGGGCCCGGTTCCGCGTTGCAGGTGCAAGTTGGTTTCCTCGATACGCACGTCCGCCCGCAGCTTGTACATGTTCAGCCGCTTGATCAGTGCATCCGCCATCCCCTCAACCACGTCCAGCAGTACCGAGTCGCCATCGCGTTTCAGAAAGAAATCGGCCAGGTACTTGCCCTGCGGGGTCAGGATGGCCGCGTAGACAAGACCATCATCCAGCTTGCGGGTGTCATTGGTGACCAGACCTTGCAAGAAGCTGTTGGTATCGGTGCCTTTCAGGCGCAAAATGCGGCGGGTGCTCATCTTTGGGTCCTCGTCATTGCCCTGAGAGCGGTGATATAAGCGAACCCGTTGCCAAGACCAGAGGTTTCGAACGTGTCCGCCCCGATCAGTATCGTGATTCCGACATTCGATTCCCAAACCGAACTCGCGCGCACGCTGATGACCCTGATGGAAGGTCTGCACGCCGGTCTGATCCGCGAACTTGTCATCGCCGATGGAGGGTCGACCGATCATACGTTGCGTATTGCCGATGAAGCAGGTGCCCGGATCGTTGCCGGGGCCGGGTCCCGTACCGCGCAGCTGCGCGTGGGATGCGACGCCGCAGTGGGCGACTGGTTGCTGATCATCCTTCCGGGGACCGAGCTTGAGCCCGGATGGACCGACGCGGTGGCCGAGCACCTTGTAACGCGGCGTCCGGGTGTGTTCCGCCTTGGGTTCCGGTCCACAGGCCTGAGCCCGAGTTTGACGGCAGGCTGGGCCAATCTGCGCAGCCGGGTCTTTGGACTGGCGTCTGTTGATCAGGGCCTGCTGCTGCCGGCGCAATTGTACAAGGCCGCCGGTGGATATCCGGATCAACCGGGGAAGGAGGGGGCGCTCGTGCGCTCTCTGCCGCGCGCGACTCTGTTGCGGGCGCGTGCCATTACAGGTGCCGGGCGCCGTGGTCGGACGCGTCCTGAGGCGCCACCTCAGTAACCCCGGTCCCAGATGCTTCAGGGGGTGGCTGCCGCGCCGTCGGCTCGGCGATGAGGTTGGACCGCAACTCGACAACAGATTTGCCCAACCGGAATGGTGCCGCAAAGCTGACAAGACACAGCGCGATGATCTGTAGCACGAGAATGTGGGCGTTTTCCTGAAGGTACTCCCACTCTCCCTTCAGTTTGGCGACCTGAGCGATCAGGTCATCATAGCTTTGCGCGAGGATCATATAGTCTCCGGCGATTGCCGGCACTTTCCGCCGCATGTTGTCGATCGCGGTCTGCGTTTCCGCGTCCAGCGTGGTGAATACCAGGAATTGCTCGATGTCGAACGCATCGGCCTTGGCGGCCATGTCCTGAATGTCATCTATCTGGCCTCGGGATCGTGCGCCGAAGATGAAGTTCAGGCCCTGCAGCGGCGCAACTTCGTTGGTGACGGCGATGAACAGCGGCAGGTCGGCGTTGCTGGCGGTCGAGGCCGACAGGAACTCGACCTTGTCGCACAAAACCGCCGTGTCCGGGTCGTAGGCCGGATCGCAGAACCGCAGCCGGAACCGCGCAGCGTCGCGATCGAAGGCCAGTGTCGCCGCATAGGCAACGTCGATCTGCCTGTCCAGCCTTGAGCTGTCGGATTTGTAGAGCCCCGCCATGACCGCCACCAGCGCGCCCAGCCCACCCAACACGACCCACACGAGGTCGGCCAGCTTCCATGCCCGGTGACCCGCTGGTTTGCGAAACAGGAACGCGGTGCCAATCGATCCGGCCAGAAAGAACAGCAACAGCAGGGGCAGCTGGTAGTCGGTGATGAAGCTCATGCACCCGAGTTTAAGTGGTCAGTCTTCCCACGCAACAGCGATCACGTGCAGTTGTAACGAGTGTCAGGATGCCCATACTCGGGTCAGGAGCCGGAGGGAGAACGTGATGACCAAAGAGATTGTGCTGATTCACGGGGCATTTGCCGGGCCGTGGTGCATGGCGGACTACGCGGGGTTCTTCCGCGCCCGTGGCTGGACGGTGCACACCCCGGCGCTGAGGTTTCATGGCGGCGATCCCGCAGCCGAGCCCGATGCGGGTCTGACCGACACCAGCGTGCTGGATTATGCCAACGACATTGCAGAATTCGTCCAGGGGTTGGACAGCAAACCCGTGATCCTCGGGCATGCCATTGCGGGCGTCGTTGCCCAGCAGGTTGCGTCTCGCGGGTTAGCCAGCGCCATCGTGTTGATCAACCCGAACGCGGCCTGGGGCACCCTGCCGGAAACCGATGACGAACGCGCCGTGCCGCGCGCCCTGATGGAGGGCGGGGCCTTCTGGAAGCAGCCCATGCGCGTCGATTTCGACCTGATGGCCCCATTCGCATTGAACAAAATGCCCAAAGCCCAGCAACATGCGGTGTTCGATCGGCTTGGCCCGGAAAGCGGGCGGGTGATGTTCGAGATGTTTTTCTGGATGTTCGACGATCACCACGCGATGAAGGTTGATATCGACAAGGTCGACTGCCCGGTTCTGATCGTTTCAGGCTCGGAGGACAGGGCGGTGAACCCCAACACCTGCCGTGCCTTGGCGAAACTCTATGGCGACCGCGCGACTTTTCTGTCCGCAGAAGGCCACGCGCATTTTCTGTTCATGGAGCCCGGTTGGGAAAAGCCAGCCGCACAGATTGCGGACTGGCTGGACCAAAAGCTGGGCTAGGGGCCGTTCAGGCTTTATTTGCTGACCTGAAACGTGCTCTGCGGCCGCCAACGCAGCACGCCGTCGCTTTCGCGGTAACAACGCAACAGGCGTTCCTGCACCGTGCTCACCGTGCTGGTGACGGTGTTGTCACCGACCATCAGCACAAAGGCGTCCTCGGAATAGGCCATGCCTTCGTAATAGCAGAACCGGGTCTCGGCGCCGTCGGGGATGGGGGATGCGGTGCTGAGCATCTGCTGCGCGGGGGCTGCCGAGGCCATCAGGGTCAGCGCCAGCCCGAGGGTCAAAGTTTTCATGTCGTCCTCCCGTTCGGATATCCGTTTTTCAAATTGGGTCTTGGACGCTCGGTACCTCGAAGCTCGTTCTTGGATGACGGATTGAGGGTAAGTGTGAACGGGATCAAAAGGTTAGGCAAGGGGTTGCGGTGTGCTGGGCTGAAGCCTGGCATACGGGGTGTCGAGGTGTCGCGCGTTATCCACCTCAAATGGGCTAGAAAGATTGCTTGGGAATAGTTAAGCGGACTCACTTAGAGGCCCAAAATAGCTTTCGTAAGCCACGTTCAGCATATTCTGATAGTGAATGATGCTTCATATGAAATCGTGCTAACAGCAATATTTGGTCGATCGCCAAGCCAGACTGAGAGGTCTCCGTCGTGTGTTTTGGATCTTGGCGAGAACTCAAGGTGCGCGACCAAACCATCTACGTATATCCTTGCGAAAGGTAACTGCTTCTCGATTTCACCATCTGAACTTGGTTGAAATTTCGAATCAATGATGGGGGAATGATTGTGTGCTTCTCCCTTTGTAGACAACTGGATTAGAGACACGGGAAGTTCCAAGCATGAGGTTCTCTGCTTCAAGATGGCATCTCGTGCCATTATCTCAATTTCCTCAGGGAGCTGAAAGTGTTTCATATCAGCTATTTGGGAAACACTAGCTCGCCATGCGATACTCCAAAAAACTGCCAGATGGCTTCCTGATTAATCTTTTTGACGGTACGCAAGCCATGGTCCGGCAGATATGGGCCAATCGGCTCGAAAACCGGTGGCACGATTCCCCAACCTGACCACACCAACTTCGCGCGTCTCAATTCCTTTATTGCTAAGTCATCGATTGCGCTCAAAATATCTTCGCCGGCACGTGTTACTATTGAAGCGTCATACCAGCTCGTCCAGCGCCGAATATGGCCTTCACCTTTCGTCGACTGGAGAAGCGGCTCACCGTTTATTGCAGGACGAGTGAAGGCTTGCGGTAAGATATGGCATTTGACGAGCTTGTCGGTCTTCCCTGTGAGGAGGCAGGTGCCGAATTTCTTGTTAGCCACTAAACATCCAACTCCTCCACAAACCGCGCGTTCTCCTGAATATACTGGAACCGCAGTTCGGGTTTTTTGCCCATCAGGCGCTCGACCAGGTCTCCGGTCTCGCCGGGTTCGTCCTCGTCGATGGTGACACGGATCAATTTCCGCGATTTGGGGTCCATCGTGGTTTCTTTCAGGTCCTTGGCGTCCATCTCGCCCAGACCCTTGAAGCGGCTGACGTCGATCTTGCCTTTGCCGCCCAGACCTTTTTCCAGCCACTCGTCGCGCTCGGCTTCGTCCAGGCAATAGACACGCTTGGCGCCTTGGGTCAGGCGGTAGAGCGGTGGGCAGGCCAGGTACAGGTGGCCCGCGTCGATCATCGGGCGCATCTGGGTGAAGAAGAACGTCATCAGCAGCGAGGCGATATGCGCGCCGTCCACGTCGGCGTCGGTCATGATGATGACCTTGTCATAGCGCAGGTCGTCGATGTTGAACTTGGTGCCCAGCCCGACGCCGAGGGCCTGCGTCAGGTCATTGATCTCGGCGTTGGTGCCCAGTTTCGAGCTGGCCGCGCCCAGTACGTTCAGGATCTTGCCGCGCAGGGGCAGCAGGGCCTGTGTCTTGCGGTCTCGGGCCATCTTGGCCGAGCCGCCAGCCGAGTCGCCCTCTACGATGAATAATTCGGTGCCGTCGCGTGTTGAACTACTACAGTCCACCAACTTGCCGGGAAGACGGAGTTTCTTAGTGGCGGACTTGCGTTGTGTTTCCTTCTCGGCCCGTCGGCGCAGGCGTTCCTCGGCCCGCAGGATGAGGAAATCCAGAATGGCGCCGGCGGATTTGGTGTCGGCGGCCAGCCAATTGTCGAAATGGTCACGGACCGAGTTTTCCACCAGCCGCTGCGCCTCGACCGTGGCAAGACGGTCCTTGGTCTGGCCGACGAATTCGGGTTCACGGATGAAACACGAGACCAGCGCGCAGCCCCCGGTGATCAGGTCATCGCGGGTGATCTGGGCGGCCTTCTTGTTGTTGATCAGTTCACCGTAGGCCTTGATACCCTTGAGGATCGCGGCCCAGAAGCCTGCCACATGGGTGCCGCCCTCGGGCGTGGGAACGGTGTTGCAGTAGGACTGGATGAAGCCATCGCGCGACGGCGTCCAGTTGATCGCCCATTCCACCTTGCCGGGGGTGCCGAATTTCTCGTTGAAATCGACGGTTCCGGCGAAGGGCTGTTCGGAATAGGTCGAGGAGCCGTTCATCGTCTCCTTGAGGTAGTCCGACAGGCCGCCGGGGAAGTGGAAGGTGGCCTCGGTGGGCGTCTCGCCGTCGTCGATGGCGGTTTTCCAGCGGATTTCAACGCCCGAGAACAGGTAGGCCTTGGAGCGGATCGATTTGAACAGGCGGGCGGGTTTGAACCTGTGGTGGCCGAAGATTTCGGGGTCGGCGTGGAAGGTGACGGTGGTGCCGCGCCGATTGGGAGCCGAGCCCACCTTTTCGACCGGACCCAGCGGGATGCCGCGCGAAAAGCGCTGTTCGTACAGCTCCTTGTTGCGGGCCACCTGCACGACCATCGAATCCGACAGCGCGTTGACCACCGAGGCGCCCACGCCGTGCAGACCGCCCGAGGTCTGGTAGGCCTTCCCCGAGAACTTGCCGCCCGCGTGCAGGGTGCACAGGATCACCTCAAGCGCGGATTTGTCGGGGAACTTCGGGTGCGGGTCGATCGGAATACCGCGGCCGTTGTCCCGCACGGTCAGGGCGTAATCGTCGTGCAGTTCCACCTCGATACGGTTGGCATGGCCGGCAACGGCCTCGTCCATCGAGTTGTCGAGGATTTCGGCCACCATGTGGTGCAGTGCCCGTTCGTCGGTGCCGCCGATATACATGCCGGGGCGTTTGCGCACGGGCTCCAGACCTTCGAGGACCTCGATCGAGGAGGCGTCGTAGGTGGTGGTGGATTCGGGCGTCAACAGGTCGTCGGGCATGGGTGCTGCTCTTGTTTTTGGGTTGGGCCCATTATGGCAGGTGATGTGGGTCGGGGGAAGAGGGACGCGAGGTGTTGTATCAAACTTGCGGGCGGCGGCGGGTTGCAAAACGGGTGGTTTTCCCGCTGAGATGCGGAAATCTTGGAGGAGCAGGTGATGAGCTGGATCAAGACGATACCATTCGACGAGGCACGCGGTCGGTTGAAGACGCTGTATGACCGGGTCACGGGGCCTGGGAACAATGTGGACAACATCATGATGGTGCATTCCCTGCGTCCACATTCGATGGAAGGTCACATGGCGCTCTACAAGAATGTGCTGCACCATTCAGGAAACTCGGTTCCCAAGTGGTTTCTGGAAGTGCTCGGGGTCTGGGTCAGCTCGTTGAATCGCTGCGGCTATTGTGTCGAGCATCATTTCAGCGGGTTGCAGCGACTCTTGGGTGACGAGCCGCGCGGTTTGGCCATCCGCGCGGCGATCGAGGCGGAAACACCCGAGACGGCGCCGTTGGACCCCGCACAGGTGGCGGCGATGGAATACGCCCGAAAACTGACCGAGAACCCGGCCGACCTGGCGGCGGCGGATATCGACGCGTTGCGATCTGTTGGTTGGGACGATGGTGAGATCCTGGAGATCAATCAGGTCTGCGCCTATTTCTCCTATGCCAACCGGACCGTTCTGGGGCTTGGCTGTTCGACCAAGGGCGACATTTTGGGGTTGTCTCCGAACAATTCGGACAATCCGGATGACTGGGGCCATCGGTGAAAGGCGCTGCCTCTTGCGTCCTTTAGTGCAGGGCGAAGAGTTGGCTTAGTTGTCCTGAACCCAATCGAGAATAGCGTCGGCCACCGCCTGAGGTTTCTGGTGATGCAGCCAATGGTCTGTACCGTCGATCTGCATGCGGGTCAGGTTGGGTGCGAACTCCTCCAGCCCATCGGTGCATTCGGGAAGCAAGGCTTTGTCCTGCGGCCCCCACAGAAGCAAATGCGGGCAGCGGACTCTCAATCTGTCAACGGGCAGTTCCGGAAGGTCCGTGCACGGCGCGCCCGGCTCAGCCACCACAAGGGGTGAGGCTCGGTACCAGTTCAGCATGGCGTCGAGCCGTCCCGGGCGGGCCCATTCGGTGCGATAGTCACCCATGCGCGCGTCGCTCATCCAGTCCAGCCCCATGCCGTGCCGAAAGAATTGTTCGAGCTTGGCGAAGTTGTCGGCCGAAAGAAATTCGGCTGCATCAGGCGCGCGCAGGCGGTTGATGTATTGCGAAGCCTCAGACTGTTTGCCACCTGCCGCCAATTCGCGTTGGAACGGGACAGGGTGAACACCGTTGGCGATGATCAGGCGGCTGACCAACTTGGGGTGGAACATGGCAAGACCGTAAGCCACCGAGGCGCCCCAATCATGTCCCAGCACAATGACAGGGCCGCCAACTTGCTCGATCAGCGCAGCCATGTCCGACACCAGCTTGGACAGCGCATAGTTCGAAATACCCTCGGGCGCCCAGCTCCGACCATAGCCACGCTGGTCCGGCGCGATGCAGTGAAAGCGGTCCGACAGGTGCGGGGCCAGGTCGGACCACGCGCCACCATACTCCGGGAAACCATGCAACATCAAAAGCGTAGGCAGGTTGGGATCGCCCCAGCGGCGGACGAAGAACGGGTGGCCGTTGAGGTCGAAGAATTCGCTGTCCATGCGGGATGCCCCTGACTGAGTTCACACCTGCAGAGTTTTCGGAGCCGTCGCCGAAGTCAACTTGATACGGATCAACGCGGAAAAGATGCAGATCTGCTAGGCGTTTCGGCGGACAGTGACACAGGAGAGAGCATATGGACGCAGTGATCCGAAAAAAGACGACCGCAGCCCCCGTGGCCGTCATGGCCAAACCGAACGCGGACACCGAAGCGCCCACCCGCGAAAAGATCCGGCAGGCCTTTGAAAGCGGGGAGTATCCGTATCGCTCGAAATTGTCCCGGGCGGCTTATGAAAAGCAGAAGGCCCAGTTGCAGGCCGAATTGTTGAAGGTGCAGTTGTGGGCGCAGGAGACCGGGCAGAAGTTCGTGCTGTTGTTCGAGGGTCGCGACGCCGCCGGCAAGGGCGGCACCATCAAGCGGTTCATGGAGCATCTGAACCCGCGTCAGGCCCGGGTGGTGGCGCTGAACAAGCCGACCTGGGAGGAGAAGGGCCAGTGGTATTACCAGCGCTATATCCAGGAATTGCCCACCGTCGGCGAAATGGTCTTTTATGACCGGTCCTGGTACAACCGGGCCGGGGTCGAGCGGGTGATGGGGTTCTGCACCCCGAACGAATACCTCGAGTTCATGCGCCAGACGCCCGAGTTGGAGCGCATGATGGTTCGGTCGGGAATCCAGCTTTATAAATACTGGTTCTCGGTGACACGGGATGAGCAGCTGCGCCGTTTCAAAAGCCGCGAGACGGACCCGCTGAAGCAATGGAAACTGTCGCCCATCGACAAGGCCAGCTTGGACAAATGGGATGACTACACCGAGGCGAAAGAGGCGATGTTCTTCTATACCGACACCGCCGACGCGCCTTGGACCATCGTCAAGTCGAACGACAAGAAGCGCGCCCGGCTGAACTGCATGCGGCATTTCCTGTCGACGCTGGATTATCCGGACAAGGATCATGACATCGTGGGCCAGCCCGATCCTCTGATCGTGGGGCAGGCACATCATGTGGTCCACCGGTCGGATCACATCCTTGGTACGGCGATCCATCCCGAGGCGCGCGTCACCTGATTGGCCCGACGGGCGTCACCGAGGTCTCGAAGTGAAATTTCAGAGATCTCCCCTTGCCCCGGCTCGGGGCCGCGCATATGGCTGGCGGGATGAGAAAGGTCATGACATATCCCGCCCATTTCCGGGCCATTGCTGTGCTGGGGCTGCCGTTGATCGGTGGTCATCTCGCGCAATTCGCCATTGGCCTGACGGATACGATCATGCTGGGCTGGTATGGCGTCGAGGCACTGGCCGCGGTGACGCTGGCCAGCAGCTTTTACTTTGTTCTGTTTCTTTTCGGAGGCGGATTTGGCCTGGCCGTCATGCCGATGGTCGCGACCGCGGCCGCAGAGGAGGATGAAACCAGCATTCGCCGCAGCACCCGAATGGGTCTGTGGCTGTCGCTGCTGTATGGCATGCTGATCATGCCGCTGCTGTGGTGGTCCTACCCGATTCTGATCGCCACGGATCAGGATCCACAAGTGGCGCAAACCGCGTCCGAGTATCTGCGGGTTGCGGGCTGGGGCCTGTTCCCGGCGCTGGTGGTGATGGTTCTTAAATCCTATCTGGCCGCTCTGGAGCGCACGCAGATCGTGCTGTGGATTACCGTCGCGGCGGCAGTGGTCAATGGACTTACGAATTATGCGCTGATCTTCGGCAACTGGGGCGCGCCGGAACTGGGCGTGATGGGTGCCGCGATTGCGTCGGTGGTCACGCAGACCGTGTCGCTGGTGGCGGTGATCATTTACGCGGTGAAAGTCCTGCCGGAGCATAACCTGTTCCAGCGGTTCTGGCGCCCGGATTGGGAAATGTTGCTGAGCGTCCTGAAGCTGGGTGTGCCCATCGGTCTGACCTTGTTGGCCGAAGTGTCTCTGTTCGCCATGTCCGCCTTCATGATGGGTTGGATCGGACAGGTGCCGCTGGCGGCGCACGGGATTGCGCTGAACCTGGCCTCGGCCACTTTCATGGTGCATCTGGGCCTGTCGAATGCAGCAACGATCCGGGCCGGCAATGCGCTGGGGCGCAAGGATCGACCGCATCTCGAGAAAGGCGCAATCGCGGTCACGGGCATGTCCCTTGTGGTGTCCGTGCTGACAATCATCCTGTTCCTGACCTGCGCCGAGCCGCTCATCTCGGTATTTGTCGAACCGGACGACCCGCAGCGTCCCCAGATTCTGGCCATCGGGACCGGTCTGCTGGCCATGGCGGCCCTGTTCCAGCTGGTGGACGGCGCGCAGGTAATCGCTCTGGGCCTTCTGCGCGGGTTGCAAGACGCCAAGGTGCCCATGGTTATGGCAGGCCTCAGCTATTGGGTCGTGGGGATCCCCGCATCCTACTACTTTGGTTTCGTGCAAGGCATGGCCGGGATCGGAGTCTGGCTTGGCCTTGTTCTGGGCCTTGCCTGCGCGGCGGTCATGCTGATGGGACGGTTCTGGCTGCGATCCGTCCGCGTGGTAGGTGCGCCCGCCGCGTAGCGACAACCGCCAGGCTCAACCCTTCTCCAGCCGGTCGGCCTTCTTGCGCACCAGTACCGTGCGCAAGTCGTGCATCGCCAGCAGCAACCGGTCCGTGATGTCTTCCAATTGGGTATCGGTCGCCTTGGACTGGGCCCATTGCGTGGTCAGGTTCAGGTGATCGATCGTGCGGTGGATGTCGTCGACGTCGCGCCGCGCAAGCAGGGCTTTGCGTTCGTCCATCCAACGGGCGATTTCGGTTTTGTCCGCTTCGGTCAGGGTACCCTGACCATGCGGCTTGACCTCGCCGTTGCGGATGTTGATCACCGCGATCTGGTCCATTTCGATCCGGCGCTGCCGGTTCTCCGTGTCGATCTTGAACACGACCGCGCCGTTCTCGCGGACGCGAAAGTAATATTCGGGCAGTGCTGCGGACATGTTGAACCTCGGTCTTAGCTCAGGGACGCGCAGAACCGCTGGATGCGGGTGCAGGCCTCGGTCAAGGCTTCGTCTGAAGTCGCGTAGCTGACGCGGAAATTGGGGCTGAGGCCGAACGCCGCTCCAAACACTACGGCTACGTCGGCTTCCTCCAATAGGGCAGTCGCGAAGGCCTCGTCGGTGTCGATGACCGTGCCGGCCGGCGTGGTCTTGCCGATCAACCCGGCGATGGACGGATAGACGTAGAATGCGCCCTCGGGAGTGGGGCAGGTGATGCCGTCAATCTGGTTCAGCATCCCGACCACAAGATCGCGTCGGCGTTTGAAAGTTTCATTGTTCGGGGCAAGGAAGACTTGGGTGCCGTTCAAGGCCTCGACCGCGGCCCACTGGCTGATCGAGCAAGGGTTCGACGTGGATTGCGACTGGATCTTGCGCATGGCCGCGATCAGCTCGACAGGGCCTGCGGCATAGCCGATACGCCAACCAGTCATGGCATAGGCCTTGGAGACACCGTTGCACGTGAGCGTGCGATCATACAGCCCGGGTTCGACTTCGGCTGGCGTGCAGAACTCAAACCCGTCATAGGCGAGGTGTTCATACATGTCGTCCGACATGATCCAGACATGAGGATGCCGCATCAGAACATCGGTCAGAGCCTTGAGTTCGGCGCGGCTGTACCCTGCGCCGGTCGGGTTCGACGGCGAGTTGAAGATGAACCATTTGGTGTTTGGCGTGATTGCGGCTTCCAACTGGTCTGGGGTCAGCTTGAAGCTGTTTTCCAGTGTGGTCTCAACCACGACAGGCGAACCGCCCGCAAGCAGCACCATGTCCGGATAGCTGACCCAGTAGGGGGCGGGAATGATAACTTCGTCGCCCGGATTCATCGTCGCCATCAGCGCATTGTACAGCGTCTGCTTGCCACCTGTTCCGACCGAGATCTGTGCGGGCGTGTAGTCCAGCCCGTGGTCACGTTTCATCTTGGCGCAAGCGGCCTGTTTCAGCTCGGGAATGCCGTCAGGCGCGGTGTATTTCGTTTTACCGGCGGCGATTGCGGCAACGGCTGCGTCCTTGATGTTCTGCGGCGTGTCGAAATCGGGCTCACCTGCGCTGAGGCCGATGACGTCCCGTCCGGCGGCCTTCAACTCGGCGGCTTTGGCCGTCATGGCAATGGTCGGCGAAGGTTTGACGCGCGACAGTGTCGCAGACAGAAAGCTCATGGTGGGCCCCGGTTTGTATGTTGCTCAGGACTGTCATAGGGTGCCGCCGAAACACGATCAAGCGATATGCTTTTGAAGAACTGGAGAGTTTGATGAGCGACGAAACCGACTGGTTCGGACCCGAGGCCGCGACATTCGGAGACCGCGTGGCCGGCGCGCGCGAAGCCGCCGGTATGACCCAGACCCAACTGGCCCGCCGGCTGGGTGTCAAGAAGTCCACTGTGGTGGCCTGGGAGAATGACCTGTCAGAACCGCGCGCCAACAAGCTGTCGATGATGGCAGGTATGTTGAACGTGTCGATCATGTGGCTGCTAACCGGTGAAGGCGAGGGCATGGATGCTCCGGATATCGCGGAAGCCGCGGATATGGAGCTGGCACCGCTGGTCGCGGAGTTGCGCGCCATCCGAGGTGAGATGCGCGCCAGTTCCGAGCGCCTTGCGCGGGTCGAGAAAACGCTGCGGCTGAAGCTGGAGAAAGGCGAATGAACGACATCCGGATCAAGCGGCTGAAGATGCGGTCGATGCGGCGCGGCATCAAGGAAATGGACATAATTCTGTCTGCCTATGCCGACCAGCGGCTTGAGCGGATGTCTGCGACCGAATTGGACCTGTACGAAGCTTTGTTGCACGAAAACGATCAGGACCTCTACCAATGGGTAACCGGGCAGGTCGCCGCCCCTGAACACTACGCGAGCATGATCTTCGATATCTCGCAAGTATTTCAAAAATAATGGCAAAACAGACTTAACAGATTCTTCGGGATTTCGCGTCAAAGTTTCCTGAACGGCGCGATTGAATCGGAGGATCGGATGAGTTTGGAATTGCAGGTCTCCGCACCCGGAACCAAAGGGTTCATGTCCAGCTATCTTGAGGCGCTGGCATTGGTTGAACGTCTGCATCGGTTGCTTCTGGACGTCATAAAGGACGAGTTCGAGCGGGTCGGCGTTCTGGAAATCAACGCGGTGCAGGCGCTGCTGCTGTTCAACATCGGTGACCACGAGGTGACTGCCGGTGAACTCAAAAGCCGCGGCTATTATCAAGGCAGCAATGTCAGTTACAACCTCAAGAAACTGGTCGAGATGGGGTTCATGCATCACCAGAGATGCGAGATTGACCGACGTTCGGTGCGGGTGCGTCTGACACCTCGGGGGCGGGAAATCCGTGACATCGTGGCCGATCTCTTCTCGCGGCACGCCGAAGGGCTGCAGGCCAAAGGTGTCCTTGGCACCGAAGGGATCGAAGAGATTACCAGCGCTTTGCGCCGGGTTGAACGGTATTGGACGGATCAGATCCGGTACATCTACTGACTACCGCCGTTCAATGGCAAAACTTGGGACAGGGTCAGCGAATCCAGCTCTCTGATCAGCTTGCGCGTCATCGCGTCTTCGTAGGCTTCAAATCCCAAAGCGGTTTCGACGAAGGCTCCGGGCCCCAGAATGACCCAAGCGTTGTAATAGGCCGACAACTCTCCGATTTGCACATACCGCTTGTCCCCGGTGCTGGGATCATCGGCTCCGATCACAAGCCCATTGATCGTGATGCCGGTTGCCTGCAGTTGGGCTTTGGCTTCTCGGGGATGGAGGCCGACATTGTGCTTGCCATCTCCTGAGAGGTCCAGCGTCCGCTTCCAGCAATCGGCTTGGGTATCCAACAAATCAGCCCCGTACTGCATGGCAGACCCCACCGCTGTGCCCTGTGGTGCCGATGACCGACGCGTGGATTGCAGACGTTGCGCAATCCCGGACAAATCGGTCGGGGATCGAATGTCGGTCCAGCCGACCAACAGCCGCTGGAAACCTGCTTCGCTCCATTCGAAAACGGCGATCCGAACGGGGGCTTCGGGATTCGACAGGATCAGCCGTTTCACCTCCGGCCGTTGCAATGCAGCGGCCAAGCCGTCCAATTGAAGCCGGTATTCGTTGCTGTCGACTGAGCCGGAAACATCCAACCCAAGCGCCAGGGCTTGCCGGCATTGAGCAGCGGCCGGGCTGCCCAAGGCCAAACAACACAGAGCCAGCGCACGGGTAATCATTTTGCGTTGCGCCCCAACGCGCCGACCTGAAGGCTGGTCAATTCCCGTTCCAGCTTGCGTCGCATGGCGCGCTCAAAGTCTTCGAACCCTTGCGCGATTTCCAAAAAGGCGTTTGGCCCATGCAAGACGTTGTTCTCAAAAAACGGGATGAGGAACAGCTCCCCTTCGAAATCCGCCGCATTTATGACCAACCCATTCACGGTTATGCGGTCGAAGGGAAAGTGGCGATAGGCGATCTGCGGACCGTAGCCGTCATTGTTCGAGCCGTCCCCGGACAGGTCAATCGTTTGAAACAGGCATTGCGGAGCCTGCTCCATCAGAGAGGCCCCGAAAGCCAGGGCATATCCCATGGCAGTGGCCGAGCCGCTGTCAGATCTTTGGGACTCGCTCACCTGTTTCGCCGCAACAAGCAGATCAGCCTCGGTCTCGATCAGGCGCCAGGGAAGGACGATGTACTGGGCGTCGCGACCGCTCCACTCATAAACCGTCAGGGCTACGGGCAGCGGCGAGGAAAAGAACGCTTTCCGGACTTCAGGAGCGATCAGGGCTGAAGCCAGGCCCTGCCGCTGCAGGGCGTCTTCTTTGGCGTCGACCGAAACGGAGATGTCCAAAGCAAGCGCCAAGGCCAGCCGGCAGTTTTGGGCCTCAGCAGAGCTGGCCAGAACGGCCAGCCCCAATCCTGTCAGCCAGTGGATCACCAGTGGCCGGTGCTTTCCATGCTGGCCCAAGGTTCGGCCGGGGGCAAGGCATCGCCATTCTGCAGCAGTTCAACCGAAATGTTGTCAGGCGAGCGCACGAACGCCATACGCCCATCGCGGGGAGGGCGGTTGATGACGACGCCATTGTCGGCAAGGTGCTGACAGGTCTCGTAAATGTTGTCGACCCCATAGGCTAGGTGGCCGAAATGGCGGCTGTCGCTTGGCAAACCCTCATCGCCATCCCAGTTCCATGTCAGCTCGATCGGCCTGTCCTCCTGACCCGGAGGGGCCATGAAGATCAGCGAAAACCGCCCTTCCTCGCTGTCGTAACGGCGGGTTTCCTGGAGTCCCAGCAGCTTGTAGAAGGCCATGGATTTTTCCAAATCCTTCACGCGCACCATGGTGTGGAGGTATCTCAGCCCCATCTCGGCGATCCTTTCGGTGTTGATGATTGTGTGCAGCTTAGCGCGCTGCAGGGGCGTGTCGAGGGGGCGGTCGCAGAGAAACCGAAAAATGCGCGACGCAGCACACATATGGCGGTTTCAGTGCTGATGTTGCCGATATATAGTGGTTGGCGACTCATTTCAAAAACGAGGTATGTCCATGCCGCTGTCTGCCGAACAACTGGCCGAGATCGAAGAGCAACGCGCACAAACGCAGTCGACCCGCCGTGTTGTGGCTCCGGGTATGGAACAGCACCTCTACACTGCGCATCCTGTTCTGGACCACGGATTCGTGCGGGTCATCGACTATATGGGCGATGATGCTGCGATCTGCCAGGCGGCCCGCGTGTCCTATGGCAAAGGTACGAAGTCCGTACAGAATGACGAGGGGTTGATCCGCTATCTGATGCGCCACTGGCATTCGACCCCGTTCGAGATGTGCGAAGTGAAACTGCACGTGAAACTGCCAGTCTTCGTGGCCCGTCAGTGGATCCGCCACCGGACGGCCAACGTGAACGAATACTCGGCCCGCTATTCGATCCTAGACCGAGAATTCTACATTCCCGCGCCGGATCAGCTTGCGGCGCAATCAGCGATCAACAATCAGGGGCGGGGCGAGGCGCTGCAGGGCGAAGAGGCTGCGCGCGTACTGGACATTCTCAAGGCCGACAGCGCCCGCTGCTACGACAATTACGAAGCGATGATCGGCCAGGATGGCCAGCAGGGTCTGGCGCGCGAACTGGCGCGGATGAACCTGCCGGCAAACATCTACACGCAGTGGTATTGGAAGGTGGACCTGCACAATCTGTTCCACTTCCTGCGCCTGCGGGCAGATCCGCATGCGCAATACGAGATCCGCGTCTATGCCGAAACCATGTGCAAGATCGTGGCCGACTGGGTACCGTTCGCGTACAAGGCGTTCGAGGACTATCGGCTGGGTGCGGTCAACCTGTCGGCGCAGATGGTCGAAGCGCTGCGTCGGATGCTGAAGGGCGAGCAGGTGACGCAGGAAAACTCGGGCATGACCGCGCGCGAATGGCGCGAGTTCGAAGCGGTGATCCGCGAAGGCTGATCGCCACCTGTTCGGATTGTCATGATCCTGTTACACTTTGGGCATGACGTTCAGCTTGATGTTTAGAACTGCGGCGATCGCTTTGTTGCTGTGCCAGCCGGCCTACGCAAAGTCGCCAATCGCCGAGGTGATCTGTGAGCCCACGGCGCGGATGCATGACAAACTGCGCCACCAATTCGGGGCGCAGCAGACCGCCTCCGGTGTTCGGGGACCCGAGCAGATCATGGAGGTGTGGACCAGCCGTCGCGGTGACTGGACCCTTGTCGTAACCTATGCGACCGGGACGTCCTGCATTGTGGCCATGGGCGATAACTGGACAAACCGCAACGAGGCCGACCCGACGCGAGGTTAGACTATCCGGGAAGAGGGTGGACAACGGCCTGTCAATTGGCCGTTGACCTTGTTTCGTCGCACCCGCCAGTTGGCGGGCCCTTTTACAATGGCTTCAAATCAGCCGCCATTTGGCGGCCGTCACGTCCGTCCTGCAACTCGTACGAGACTTTCTGATTGTCGGCGAGTCCGGTCAGGCCGGATCGTTCTACGGCCGAGATATGCACAAACACATCCTTACCCCCTTCATCGGGGGCAATAAAACCATAGCCTTTGGTCGTATTGAACCACTTCACGGTGCCGGTTGGCATTTCCCGTGTCTCCTTCTCCTTGCGCGTCACCCAGCAAATCGGCAGGGCATAGTCAAAGCGACCACAAACCCACGCAGTTCCGAACGAACGAGACGGCGTAAATTGTGTGTTTCGCCTTTTTCAACATTGCACGGTGAAGTAAAAAATCAAGGAATACTGGGTTAACCTATTCGTTTTGCCCGAAATTGCTGCAACGACCGGAGTAGATACATCATGCGCCTTTTTGGCCTGAAGACCTGCGATACCTGCCGTAAGGCATTGAAATCACTGCCTGATGCCGAATTCATTGATGTCCGAGGTGCGGGTGTTCCTTCGGAGGTGCTGGCCAAAGCGTTTAACCAGTTCGGCGAAGCCTTGCTCAACACCCGCTCGACAACCTGGCGTGGATTGGACGACGATCAACGCTCGCGACCACCGCTGGAACTGCTGGCGGATCATCCTGCCCTGATGAAGCGTCCGCTGATCGAACGTGACGGTCACTTGTTCCTGGGCTGGACCCCGCAAACCTGCGCAGCCCTTGGCATTGCTTGATCGGGTGACTATCTGAACCGGCGCAACAATCAGGAATAATTCATGCGAAACGCAGCCATGATATTGGGTGTCATTGCCGGTCTGGTCGGAATGATCGTCGGTTTTTTTGGGTACGGGTTTGTCGAGCTTGTGGATCGTTACGGCGAGATCGAGGGGTTGGCAGAGCAGGTGGAAAACCCCCAGCTTATCAAGACAGCATCGCTTCTGGCGCCGTTGCTGGCGATTGCCGGGGGGGCCATGGCGCATGCGCGTGCTCTGTTGGCCGGTGTGTTGTTGCTGATTTCCGCGGCGGGGATGTACTATGCCTTTGGCTTCGGCGTGTTCACCATGTTCCCGATTGCCTTCGCCGGCGTCGCCGGGCTGCTTGGGATCGCCGCGGGCAAGCCGGACGAACCCAAAGCGCATTTCTAGATCATTTCAGGCGCAGAACCCGGTCGAGCGAGAGCGGGCCCGCGCCGTTGATCACGATCACCACGAACAGGAAGGTCCACATGACCCGCTGATCCATCAGGGTGATGGTGTTGTCGAACAGACCGCCCAGCTTGACCCCGTGCCCTGTGACATCGGTGAAGGTCTGGACCCAGACGAACCCGATCATGCCCAGGGCGGCAATGCGGGTCAGCAGCCCCACCAGAAGCAACGCAGGCAGGATGAATTCGGCCCAGGTTCCGGCGACGGCAACGGGCCAGGTAAAGAACCCTAGCTGCGAGCTGTCGTAGCCGACGGCCTCCATGGCCTTGGGGAAGATCTGGACATAGGCCCCATCCGAGGGGAACAGGAACCCGAAAAACCCGCTGCCCAACTTGGTCATGGCCGAGTTCCAGTAATAGACCAGAAGAACCGCTATGAAAGTCAGCCGCGCCACGGTCGGTGTCAGCCAGTTCGAGGCGTGGTCCAGCTTTCCAAGTGCGGAATTATGCATAGAGATCAGGGCAGTCATGTTTCCGGCCTTTCGATAGTCATTGAAGTAATTGCACTGCCCTGCAACAGCAGTGCCAGGGTGGTTCCCAGGTCGAACGCGGGCGTCCGGGCGGTGGTTGCCTCGAAGGCCTGACCAATGGTCTGGCCGGCCTGCATGGCGGTGATCCAGTCGACCCCGCCGGGCGGCAGCAGGTGTGGCGACGGGTCGAATTCGGGGCGCGTGATCAGCACGTCCTGCGCACCGGGCTGAGGCTTTGGCGCGCCGTCTTCGGTGTTGAACCGCCAGATGGAGTGGATGGGCCAGTCGGACCGGATCAACTGCATGGCCGGGGCAAAGCCCAGCCGGGCCTGCATCAGGTCTTCGGGCGGCAGGGCGGCCAGCGCGTCGGGCGCGATCGGTTGGCTGTCGGCGGCGTGGTAGGACCGGCGCAAGGCCAGCTCCAGCCGTGCCACGTCGGGCAGATAGCCAAGATGCGCCAGTTGCTCGGTGTCGGCGAGGAATTCGGGGAAGTTCTCGCCATAAAACATCATCAGCGGAGAGGTCGGCGGGTTCCGACGCAGATAGATCCCGGCCAGACCGTCCATGTTCTGCGGACCCAGCAGCTTGGTGATGACCGGAAATGCCTGGTGCATGGCTTCGGTCAGCGACACGGCCACGTTGTTGCGGTAGACGCTGAAACGGCGCCCGGCGGGGCGGGCCTGGTCGTCCAGCAGCCCCTCGGGCACGGGGGCTGCCGGGTCCAGCAGAGCCGCCCGGAATTCTGATTGCGAAACGCTCATGCCGGGATCCGGTCCAGCGCGGATTGCGCGCGCTCGGCCTCGGCGCGCAAGGTGGGCCAGTCGGGAACGTCATTGTCCCATTCGATCAGCACGGGTTTGGGGCCTGACTGGTCGAGCACATAATCCAGCAACGCCCAGACCGGATCGACGACGGCGCGGCCGTGGCTGTCGATCAGCAGGGGTTGGCCGTGATCGTCCTGATCCTCGTCATGGCCGCCAAGGTGGATCTCGCCAACCTTGTCCAGAGGGTAGGCGTCGATATAGGCCTGCGGACTGTAATTCAGATTGGTGGCCGAGACGAACACGTTGTTGACGTCCAGCAGCAGGCCACATCCGGTCCGGCGCGCAACCTCGCGCAAGAAGTCGGGTTCAGACCACGTGCTTTCGGAAAAAGCGAGATAGCTGGACGGGTTTTCCAGCAGCATCCGCCGGCCCACCGCCTGCTGCACCTGATCGATATGATCGCAGATGCGAGCCAGTGTGGCGTCGGTATAGGGCAGGGGCAGCAGATCATTCAGGAACTGGCTGTCATGGGTGGACCATGCCAGATGCTCCGAAAAGCTGGCCGGGTTCAGCCAGCCGACAAGATGCTTCAGGCGGGCCAGATGCTCGGCGTCCAAGGGGGCTTCGCCACCGATGGACAGGCCCACGCCGTGCACCGAGATGGGAAACCGTTCGGACAGGTGGCGTAGCTGCGCCAGCGGTCGGCCGCCGTCGCCCATGTAGTTCTCTGCGTGGATTTCCAGCCAACCGACTGGCCCGGGCTGCGCAAGGATTTCGGCATAATGCTGTGGCTTGTAGCCGACCCCGGGCGCGGCGGGCAGCCGTTGCATTCTGCGGGCGTCATCCAACATCGCGTGATCCTTCTCAGCAAGAAACAGGGCGGGCTGTTTGGTTTAGCCCGCCCCTGACATTCCTTCCCGTGCCTTATGCCGGCAGATCGCGTTCCAGCGGCTCGAGCGAGCCTTTGCGGGGCGTTCCGTCCGCGGATTTGGGCAGCTCGATGTCGGCGCAGGTGCCCGCATCGACCAACGTCCAGGCGTTGCCTTGGTAGTCCACGGTCGAGGTGCCGGCACACGTGGTGCCCGGTCCGGCGGCGCAGTCGTTCTGGCCTGCCAGCGATACGCCATAGCATTTTTCTTTGGCCTGAGCGGCGGCGGTGGTTGCAGAGCCCGCAACGGCTGCGGCAACGGCGCTTGCGATTACGAGGGTTTTGGCGGTGTTCGACATCTCAGGTAATCCTTTTCGTGATTGCGTATGTCTGCTTGTGACAGTGACAAAGGTAACGGCTGACACTGCTCTGTTGAATTCACGAGCCCGTGTCTCACGGCTGTGTCAGGGAGCGTTAATGCCCCTTGCAAGTTAACACACTGTAATAAATTAGGAAATCCAGAAATGTTTCAATCCGGCCCCGTGCTGGGGGCCGGATTGGCGGCAAGACTGTGCCGATTGTTACAGAAGATCAGGGGGCGTTGCCGCGTGCGCCAGCTCTTTTGTTACAGCGTCAAGCGGCTGGACCTGGGTCTGCTTCTCGCCCAGACGGCGTACGCTGACTGTGCGCTCTTCGACCTCGCGGTGGCCGACGGCCAGGATCACCGGGACCTTGCCGACGGAATGTTCGCGGACCTTGTAGTTGATTTTCTCGTTGCGGATGTCGGCCTCGGCCCGGACACCGGCAGCCTTGAGCGTTTCGACCACTTCCAGAACATAGTCATCGGCCTCGGAGGTGATCGAGGCCACGACGACCTGGCGCGGCGCCAGCCAGAACGGCAGTTTGCCGGCGTGTTCTTCGATCAGGATGCCGATGAACCTTTCGAACGACCCCAGGCAGGCGCGGTGCAGCATCACCGGACGGTGTTTGGCCCCATCGGCGCCGATATAGGTGGCGTCCAGCCGTTCGGGCAGGACGAAATCCACCTGGAAGGTGCCGCACTGCCAGTCACGCCCGATCGCGTCGGTCAGGACGAATTCCAGCTTCGGCCCATAGAAGGCGCCTTCGCCGGGGTTCAGTTCCGGCTCGACCCCCGCGGCGCGGGTTGCGGTCAGCAGGGCTTCTTCGGCCTTGTCCCAGACCTCGTCCGAGCCGGCGCGCTGTTCGGGGCGATCCGAGAATTTGACCTTGAAGCTGTCAAAACCCAGATCTTTGTAGACATCGGTCAGAAACCCGATGAAGCGGGCACATTCATCGCCGATCTGGTCCTCGGTCGAGAAGATATGCGCGTCGTCTTGGGCAAAGCCGCGGACCCGCATGATGCCATGCAGCGCGCCCGAGGGTTCGTAGCGCGCGCAGGATCCGAATTCGGCCATGCGCAGCGGCAGGTCGCGGTAGGATTTCAGGCCCTGCTTGAAGATTTCCACGTGGCAGGGGCAGTTCATCGGTTTGAGCGCGTTCACGGCCTTTTCGCGGGCGTGTTCCTCGTCGACTTCGACGATGAACATGTTTTCCTGGTACTTGTCCCAGTGGCCCGAGCGTTCCCACAGCTTGCGGTCGACCACCTGAGGGGTGTTGACCTCGACATAGCCGCCGCGGTGCTGGGCACGCCGCATATAGTCCTGAAGCTGGGTGTAGATGGTCCAGCCGTTGGGGTGCCAGAAGATCTGGCCCGGGGCCTCTTCCTGCATGTGGAACAGGTCCATCTCGCGGCCCAGCTTGCGGTGGTCGCGCTTGGCGGCCTCTTCCAGCATGTGCAGGTGCGCCTTGAGCTTTTCCTTGCCGGTGAAGGCAACGCCATAGATACGCTGCAGCATCGGGCGGTTGCTGTCGCCACGCCAGTAGGCGCCGGCGATGGACATCAGCTTGAACGCGTCGCCGGGTAGTTGGCCGGTATGCTGCAGGTGCGGGCCGCGGCAGAGATCCTGCCAATGGCCGTGCCAATACATGCGCACCGGCTCGTCACCCGGAATCGCCTCGATCAGTTCGACCTTGTAGGGCTCGTTGTTGGCCTTGTAGAACGCGATGGCACGCTCGCGGTCCCAGATCTCGGTGGTGACGGGATCGCGCTTGTTGATGATCTCTTTCATCTTTTTCTCGATGAGGCCGAGATCTTCGGGCGTGAAGGGTTCTGCGCGGTCGAAGTCGTAATACCAGCCGTTTTCGATGACCGGGCCGATGGTGACCTTGGTGTCGGGCCAGATTTCCTGCACCGCGCGGGCCATCACGTGGGCGAAGTCGTGGCGGATCAGCTCGTTGGCCTGGGCCTCGTCCTTCATCGTATGGAGAGCGATTTCGGCATCCTGTTCGATGGGCCACTGCAGGTCCCAATGCTGGCCGTTGACGGTGGCCGAGATGGCCTTTTTCGCCAGCGAGGTGGAGATGTCGGCAGCGACCTCGGCCGGCGTGACGCCTGCCGCGTAGGATCGGGAATTGCCATCAGGGAAGGTAAGAGAGACGGATTTTGAATCCAGGGCCATGGTCTGGCTCTCCTCGTCGGTTTGGCGCCCACTGAACGCCCGGTTGCGGGTTATGGTGTCGGGTCCGTTTGGCAGGTGGTGGTGGCTGTGTCAAGCGTTGGCGGGCAGAGGGCTCTGCTCCAAGCGTGCCGCGGGATATCTGCCGCCAGATGACGGAAGGGCGGGAATTGCACTTGGACGCGGCGCGTGCATGATGCTGGAAAAGCATGTGAGGATTTCATGGCAGCGACGACATTTCTGGATACGCCACAGAGGCGGCGGCTGGCCTATCACAAGAGCGAAGGGGCGGGCCCCACGGTCGTTTTCTTGGGTGGCCTCAAGTCGGACATGGAGGGCACCAAGGCGGTGCATCTCGAGGACTGGGCGCGGACACGTGGGCAGGCCTATCTGCGGTTCGACTATTCCGGGCATGGCGAAAGTTCCGGCCAGTTCGAGGAGGGGTGCATCGGGGATTGGCATGAGGACACGGTTGCGGCGGTTTCAGCGCTGACCGAAGGGCCGCTGATTGTGGTGGGTTCGTCCATGGGCGGGTGGCAGGCGTTGCTGCTGGCGCGGGCCATGCCCCAGCGGATCGCGGGGATGGTCACCATCGCTGCGGCGCCGGATTTCACCGAGGACGGCTATTGGGCCTCGTTCAGCGACGAACAGAAACAGGCGCTGGAGACGGTCGGGCATGTTGAACTGCCCTCGGACTACATGGAGCCTTACATCATCACCAAGCGGATGATCGAGGATGGGCGGACGCGGCTGGTGTTGCGGTCGCCCTTGAACCTGCCGTTTCCGGTGCGGTTCCTGCAAGGCACAGCGGATACGGCGGTTTCCACCGAGACGGCGGTACGGCTGCTCGACCATGCCAGCGGTCCGGACATGCGGCTGTTGCTGGTCAAGGATGCGGATCACCGGTTTTCGGACGGGCCGTGTCTGGGGCTGATCGAGGATGCGGTTCGCGACGTGATGGGGGCCAACTGATGCGGCGGCTGGGGCAGTTTCTCGGGCGGGCCTTGCTGGCGTTGGTGGTGGTCGGCGGGCTGATCTATTGGTTCGGCCCGCGCGAAGAGGTGGATCTGCACCCGCGGTTCGATCCGCGCAAGTTCGGCGAGGGGGTTCAGGTCTATTTCGAAAGCATCGAGTCCGCCTATGATGATATCGTGCCGGGTGTCGAAAAGCGGGTGATCTGGCAGGACGGATTCAAGGAACGGCGCACGCCCTATTCGGTGCTTTATGTCCACGGGTTCTCGGCTTCGTCCGAGGAAATCCGCCCGGTGCCCGACAGGATCGCCGAGGCACTGGAGGCTAATCTGGTCTATACGCGCCTGCAGGGGCACGGGCGCGACGGGCTGGCAATGGACGAAGGGACGGCCTCGGGCTGGATGCGGGACATGGCCGAAGGCCTGGCCGCCGCCCGCGCCGTGGGCGACAAGGTTATCGTGATCTCGACCTCGACCGGGGGAACCCTGGCGGCAGCCGCGGCGCTGGACCCCGAACTGAGCAAGGACGTGGTCGGGATGGTGTTCATCTCGCCCAATTTCGGGGTGCAGGCGGCCGGATCCTGGATCCCGTCGCTGCCGTGGGCGCGCAGCTGGCTGCCGTTGCTGATGGGCGAAACCCGCGACGTGTCGGGCCCTGATCCGGAAAAGAACCTGTACTGGTCGTCCTCTTATCCGTGGGAGGCGGTGGTTCCGATGTCAGTGCTGGTCGATACCGTCTACGAGCTGGATTTTTCGGGCGCACTGGTGCCGGCTCTGTTCTGGTTCTCGGATGACGATCAGGTGGTTCGGCCCGACCTGACTCACAAAGTTGCAGAAGACTGGGGGGCACCTGCGACCGTTCAGACCGTAACTATGGGGTCGGGTGACGACCCGCAATCGCACGTCATTGCCGGACGGCTGATGTCGCCGGGGCAGACCGATGCGACGGTGGCAGGTATTCTGCAATGGCTGAACGGTTTTGGGGTGGAGTGATGGAGCAACGCGTCAGCCTGATCACGATCGGGGCCGAAGATCCCGAAGCCGCAGCCCGCTTTTACGAGGCGCTGGGCTGGCGCCGCACCGACAGCCCGGACGGGGTGATCGTTTTTGACCTGATCGGCCAGACGCTGGGTCTGTACCCATTGACCGCGCTGGCCGAAGAAATCGGGGTTGGCGTTGAAACCCTGGGTCGCGGCGCGATGACGCTCAGCCACAATTGCCGATCCAAGGAGGGTGTCGCCGAACTGTTGCAAACTGCCGAGGCAGCGGGGGCCGAAATCCTGAAACCAGCCTCGGACGTGTTCTGGGGTGGGCACCATGGGTACTTTCGGGCACCGGATGGCACGATCTGGGAAGTTGCGTTCAACCCGTACTCGGCCCTCGCGCCGGATGGGGCCTTTCGCTGGAACGGGTACTGAATATGCGCAGACCAGGCAGCATGTGGAGCCTCGAGACCTTGGGCCGCGTGCGCCTGTCGCGCCATTTCTTCATGCGCGATTTCCTGTATTCCGAGATCGGGAGCTTTCACGAAAAACAGAACCTGCCGGACAACCCGGGTCTTGCCATCGAAACCGGCCGTGCATTTTGCGAAACCCTTCTGGACCCGTTGGAGGAAACATTCGGGCGTGTTGCCGTCCGGTCTGGATACCGGTCGCCCTCGCTGAACCGGTTTGGAAACGAGAACAAGTTGAATTGCGCCCGCAACGATCATCCCCTTGAATGCCACATCTGGGACCGCGGCACAGGCGAGGCGCGAATTGCCGGAGCCTCGATCGTGATCCCATGGTTTGCCGACCGTTACGCACAAGGCAGGGACTGGCGCGATCTGGCCTGGTGGATGCACGATCATCTGGATTATTCCGAGATCTGGTTCTTTCCCAAACTCTGCGCCTTCAATCTGGTGTGGCGGCCCACCCCGCTGCGCCGGATCGACAGCTACATTGCGCCCCGTGGCAGTCTGCTCAGGGCCGGTGCCGATCCGGATGAGACTCTGAGCGAACGCCGGCGGCGCTATGCGGACTTTCCCGAATTTCGCGCAATCCGCTATCCTTAAAGTTTTTCTTGCCCGTCTGCGCCGAAACTCTCATCCTGATCAACAAAACGGCCGAGCCGATCGGCCAGTACAAGGAGGCCCTGCGTGATCGAGCCGCTGGTCTTGTTGCCAGGATTGATGTGCGATGCACGGCTGTTTCAGCCACAGACAACCCGGCTGTCTCAGACCCGGCCGGTAATGGTCGCGCCGATCGGAGGCGGTGATCGGATCGAAGAGATTGCCTCGGCGCTTTTGGACCAGTTGCCGCACCGCTTTGCGTTGGCTGGTCTGAGCATGGGGGGCATTGTCGCGCTGGAACTGGTGCGCCGCGCCCCGGAACGCGTGACCCGCCTTTGCCTCATGGCGACGGATGCGCAGGCCGATACCCCCCAGATCGCCGCTGACCGCGAAGAGCTGATCGTTGCGGCACAGGCTGGCCGTCTTGAGGATGTCATGCGCAAGGTTCTGGGTTCGGACACGCTGGCCCCCGGACCGCAGCGGATCCCGATATTGAACGACATGCTGGAAATGGCGCTGGAGCTGGGACCGGAACTGTTCGTGCGCCAAATGCGCGCTCTGCAGCGCCGCCCGGATCAGCAGGGCACCTTGCGGCGAATAAAGATGCCGACCTTGGTTCTGTGCGGGGCACACGACACTTTAACGCCGGTCAGAAAACACAGTTTCATGGCCGAGTTGATCCCCGGTGCAGCCTTGCATGTGGTGGACATGGCGGGGCATCTACCAACGCTTGAAGCGCCGAGTGAAACCACCGACGCGCTGTCCGACTGGTTGGACATACCCGTGCGGGCTTTCTAGTCGTACAGCGCCTTGCGTTCTTCAAGGCTGATGACATGCGGAGCCACAACCGGATTGCCGGTTGCGACGTCGAAGAACGGAGTCTGCTTCCAACGACCGGAAAGGCGCGCCGAAATGACTCTGCGGATCATGCCGAGAACAGCAGGAGCCACATTCTCGTGTTTCCATTTCCCATTCGCCTGCGGGACATGGGCGCGGGTCTTCACAGGCCCCAGAGGGGATGGATCGGAAAACCTGGCGACATCAAATCCGGCAAAGGGGAATTTCATGCTGCTGGTGGTGGTAGCCACAGGCGCGTTGCAGCATTTGGCGTACCATCGAAACAGACCTTTGGGTCCTAGCCGCATCACGGCCAGGTTCTCGGCGCCTTTGGTGATGCGGATATATTCGGGCGACATCTGAAAAATATCGGCCGGCCCGGGTGCGGGGTCAGGTTGACCAAAATACAGCTGTCCGGCGCGGCAATCTGGGCAGAAACAGACGACATGGGTGCCGCTGGACACCCCTTTGGCCGTGATCTCGCCGCTAAGCTTACCGCAGTTGCAGGCAAACGGAAGGGCAGGCGCCGGGTCTGCGGACATCAAGCAACCTTGTTGCTGTTGGCCGCGCGGCGGCGCGGTTTGCGGCTGTTTTCGTTCATGAAATCTATGACCAGCGGGCGGATATTGTCACGCCAACTGCGTCCGGCGAAGATACCGTAGTGGCCCGCGCCGGGTTCGACATGGCTGGCCTTCTTGCTGTCGGGCAGGCCGGTGCACAAGTCCAGCGCCGCGATACACTGACCGGGGGCCGAGATGTCGTCATTGGCGCCTTCGACCGTCTTGACCGCCACATCCGTGATTTTGCCGATGTCGACTTTGTGGCCAGCCACGATGAACTCATTCCGGGCGATCTCACGGTTCTTGAACACCCGCTCGACCGTCGAGAGGTAGAACTCTGCCGTCATGTCCATCACGGCCAGATATTCATCGTAGAAACGGTTGTGGGCGTCATGATCCGACGCCTCACCCCGCATGACGCGCTGGATCTGGTCGGAGAAAGCCTTGCCGTGGCGCTCGGCATTCATCGACATGAAGGATGCCAATTGAAGAAGCCCGGGATAAACCATGCGTCCCACGCCCTTGTATTTGAAGCCCACCCGCTGGATCATCGTTTCCTCAAGCTGGCCCATGGTCACCCGGCGGCCGAAATCGGTGACTTCGGTCGGGGTCGCATCAGGGTCAACCGGGCCACCGATCAGCGTCAGCGTGCTGGGCTGCGCTTTTGGGTCGGTTTCGGCAAGGTACGCCGTCGCCGCAAGGGTCAGGGGCGCGGGCTGGCAGACAGCGACGACATGCGTGTCCGGCCCCAGCTCCTTCATGAAATCGACAAGGTAAAGGGTGTAGTCCTCGACATCGAACTTGCCTTCGGACACGGGGATGTCGCGCGCGTTATGCCAATCGGTCACATAGACTTCGCAATTGACCAGCAGGCTCTTGACGGTCGAGCGCAGCAGGGTGGCGTAGTGTCCGGACATCGGCGCAACCAACAGCACCTTGCGCGGTTGCTCTTTGCGGCCATTCACGCGAAAGTGGACCAGATCGCCAAACGGGCGTTCAAGCACGGAGGTGACATCCACCAGATGATCTTTGCCGTCTTCGCAGGTAAACGTTCGGATACCCCAATCGGGTTTCACGACCATGCGTTGAAACGTGCGTTCGGTTACTTCGCCCCACGCGGCCATCCAGTTGAATGCCGGATTGGGGATCATGGAAAACTGGGGGTAGGACGCCATCGCGCTTGCGGTTGCACCAAGCCATTGGTTGGTGTTGCGCATGGTTTCCATCAGGTCGTAGGTCATCATGTAACGCACGGGAATGGCCTCCTAAATGTCAGCCTGAGAGTTCGGACCATTCGTCGCTTTGCCCCCCGGTGCCCACGACGATATTCTGCACAGCAGCGAGGTTAGGGGGGATTTGTTAAAATGACAACAAGTGAAGGCCACATGCCCGACTTAAGCGACGAACACGTTGAACGCCTTAAGGAAAACATGCTGAAAGTCGAAGATCTGTCCAAGCGGCTGATCGAGGTGATGGCGTCGAAAAAAGCTCATACTCCCGCGCTGGACGGCCCGAATCAGGAACTTTTTGCAAGAGCAGCAACTGCTTATTGGGCCGAGGCCCTGCAGAACCCGGCCAAGTTGTTGGAACAACAGCTGGAATACTGGGGCAAGTCCGTCCTGAATTTTGCTGCGGCGCAGCAGGCCCTGCTGGCGGGTGAAGGCGAAGCGGACGAGGCTCCGAGCAAGGATAAACGCTTCTCGAACCCGCTGTGGGATACGAACCCCTATTTCCGTCTCGTCCGACAGCAATACCTGACCAATGCCGAAGCCATCGCGAACGCGGTGGAGTCGGTCGAGGACTTGGACGCCAAGGACAAGCGGCGGCTGAAATACTTCTCGCAGCAGATTGTCGACATGATGTCGCCGACGAATTTCCTGCCGACCAACCCCGACGCTCTGCAGAAGGCGATAGAAACCGATGGCCAGTCGCTGATCCAGGGGCTGGAGAATCTTGTTGCCGATCTCGAAGCCAATGATGGCGAGCTGATCGTCAAGCTGGCGGATGAAAACGCGTTCAAGGTGGGCGGCAACCTGGCCACAACACCCGGAGAAGTCGTCTATCGAAATCGGATGATGGAACTGATCCAGTACAGTCCTGCGACTGAGACGGTTTATGAAACCCCCGTCGTTCTGTTCCCGCCCTGGATCAACAAGTTCTACATCCTGGATCTGAAGGCACAGAACAGCCTGATCAAGTGGATCACCGATCAGGGCTATACCTTGTTCGTCGTCAGCTGGGTCAATCCGGATGCCAGCTATGCCGAAACGGGAATGGAAGACTACGTTCAGGACGGATTCCTGACGGCGGTCGAAGAGGCCAAGAAGATCTGCAAGGTCAAACAGGTCAATGCGGTCGGGTACTGCATTGCCGGAACGACCTTGAGCCTCACTCTGTCGCTTTTGAAACAGCGCGGTGACAAGTCGATCAAATCCGCCACGTTCTTCACGGCGCTGACCGATTTTTCGGATCAGGGC
The DNA here is from genome assembly GCF_056536865.1 of Ruegeria sp. CI8. NCBI lineage: Bacteria > Pseudomonadati > Pseudomonadota > Alphaproteobacteria > Rhodobacterales > Roseobacteraceae > Ruegeria > Ruegeria sp. CI8. The sequence goes on along the minus strand of NZ_JBQFQL010000001.1, from coordinate 1,732,936 downwards.
GAGTTTACCCCCTTCCTGCAGAATGATTTCATCGACGGGATCGAGGAAGAGGTGAACAAGGAAGGTGTGCTGCGGTCATGGATCATGGCGCGCACGATGTCGTTCCTTCGGTCTCGCGACCTGGTTTATGGACCGGCGATCCGCAGCTACATGCTGGGCGAGACGCCACCCGCCTTTGACCTTTTGTACTGGAATGGGGACGGCGCGAACCTGCCCGCGAAAATGGCCGTGCAGTATCTACGTGGCTTGTGTCAGCGCAACGAGTTCGCCTCGGACGGGTTCGAATTGATGGGCCACAAGCTGCATGTCCGCGATGTGGATGTGCCGTTGATGGCGATCACCTGCGAGACGGACCATATCGCCGCTTGGAAAGACTGCTATCGCGGCGTGCAGAAAATGGGGTCGCGCAGCAAAACCTTCATCGTTTCGGAATCGGGACATATTGCAGGCATCGTCAATCCGCCCAGCAAAAAGAAATACGGTCACTACACCAACCCCGATCTCAAGGCGGGTGCCGATACCTGGATGAAAGAGGCAAGCTTCCACGAAGGCTCGTGGTGGCCCCGCTGGGAGGCTTGGTTGAAGAAGCGGTCTGGCAAGCAGGTTCCGGCACGCGAACCGGGTGATTCGAGCCATCCACCGTTGGCTCCGGCGCCGGGAACCTATGTAGTCGCCGAACCAAAGTCTTGATTTCACATTGAAACTAAAAAATTCTGCGGTGCAGCAACAAAAAACTTGAAATGCTGCGACGCAGCAATCATATTGCCCTCAAGCTGATGAAACCCGGGGTGGGCCCGGACCGGCTGAAAGGATTAGGACAATGGCAAAGACCCAAGACTTTACCGCGATCATGAAAGACATGATGGGCGCGTTCCCGGTGGACACCTCCGCCGTTGAAAATGCATTCAAATCGACCGCTTCGCTGAACGAAAAGCTGTCGGGTGTTGCTCTGGAAGCTGCCGAGAAATCGGCTGAAATCTCGAACAAATGGACCAAGGAAACTCTGGCCAAGCTGAGCGAGATGTCGAAAGCCAAAGCAGAGCCGGCCGACTACGCCAAAGCAGCAACCGATTTCGCCAGCGCTTCGGCTGAAGTTGCTGCCGAGAACCTGGCTGCTTTCGCTGAAATCGCCAAGAAAGTTCAGTCGGAAACTGTCGAGCTGCTGATGGCTGCTGGCAAAGAAGCTGCGGAAGAAACCACCGCGGCCGTCAAGAAAGCCACCAACGAAGTGACCGCTGCTGCCAAGAAAGCAACGGCTGCCAAGTAAGCAGGATCCGCGAAACGCACCCATCCCTCCCAAATTGGTGCAATCGCTAAGGGCAGGTCCATTGACCTGCCCTTTCTTTTTGTTCTGCAGTCGCATAACCTCTGCTGCAACGCATCATCCTTGGGGAGGGTAAACGGTGTCGGACAAAGATAAACCTCTGCTGATCAAGCGGTATGCCAGCCGTCGGCTGTATAACACCGAGACCAGCGACTACGTCACGCTCGAGGACATCGCTGGGTTCATCCGCGACGGGCGCGAGGTTCAGATCATCGACCTGAAAACCGGCGACGACCTGACACGACAGTATCTACTTCAAATCATTGCCGAACATGAAAGCCGGGGTGAGAACGTTCTGCCTGTGAACGTTCTGAATGACCTGGTGCGCAGCTACATGGTGCCGGGCGGGGGCATGATGCCTCAATTCCTGCAATCCAGCTTTGAGATGCTGCGCGAAAGCCAGGCCAAGATGATGGAAAACATGAATGCGATGAACCCCATGAGCAGCATGCCCGGGTTCGAAGCAATGCAGGCGCAGCAGCAGGCGTTCCTGAAGGCCATGACAGGCGGGCTGTCGGGTAATTGGTCCGGGCCGGACAAGGACGAAGAAGGCAAGTCCGAGTCCAAAGAAGACTTGGACGACATCAAGAAACAACTGGCCGAGTTGCAGCAGAAGCTTTCCAAGCTCAGCTGATGTCGGACAGGCCCGGACAACCCGGGCTTTTTCTTTCCTGTGTTGGGGTCAGGTGCCGAAGGCCACTTCGGGCGCGGTAACCTCGCCGACCGAGGCCAGGATGATGTCGGCGATTACATCCAGTTCCGCACGGGTCAGGCGCACCGGCAGACGCACGTCACAGGCCGACATCAGCATTGCGCGCGTTCGAGGCAACTCGACCTGCTCTGGCAGAAACTGCCAGTTCCAGAAGGCGCGGGCATTGTCCTCGTTCAGACCAAACACCTGCACCTTGACGCCACGGCCCTCGGCGGCAGCGGCAAATGCCTTGATCTGGTCTTTGTCCAGATCGACCAGGTTGAACTGGATCGAATCCGGCGCGCGTCGCTCCGGTGTCAACGGGTCGGGGACGTGGATATGCGGTGAGGAGTTCAGGCGCTGCGCGACATAATCGTGGTTGGCCAGCCCGTCCCGCACCCGCCGCGCCAGTTCGGGCAGTTGGGGGCGGATCACCGCGGCGCTGAGATTGCTCATACGCAGATTGTAGAGCGGCAACTTGTTCTGCCATCGCGCAAAAGCTTGCTCCAGATCAGGTGTATTCTGGCCGTGCGGGCCTTTGTGTTTCTTCCAATTGTGCTCGTAGGCGCCCGACATGATTACGGCGCGTGCGACTAGGTCGGCGTCGTCGGTGACAAGGATGCCCCCTTCGCCCGCGTTGATCATCTTGTAGGACTGGAACGAGAAACAGCCCACCTTGCCGATGGTGCCGATGTTGCGGCCATGCCAAGTGGTGCCCAGCGAATGGGCCGCGTCCTCGATCACCGGGATGTCGCGCGCGTCGCACAGCGCCATGATCGCGTCCATGTCCGAGGTATGGCCGCGCATGTGGCTGATGATCACCGCTTGAACGTCGTCGAGCTTGGCCGCGAAATCGTCGATGTCGATGCGGTAATTGTCGCCCACCTCGCACAGGACCGGAACGCAGTCTGCATGCACCACCGACGAGGGCACCGCCGCAAAAGTAAAGCCCGGGATCAGCACCCGCGCGTCCCGCGGCAGCCCCAGCGCCTTGAGCGACAGGAACAGAGCCGCCGAACAGGACGACACCGCCAGAGCGTATTTGCTGCCCAGCAACTCGGCGAACTCTGCCTCAAGCAAAGCAACCGGCGCGTCCTGCGGCGCGGTATAGCGGAACAGGTCCCCGGATTGCATCAGGGACTCGATCGCGTCTTTGGCGGCGGCAGGGATCGGTTCGGCGTCATGGACGTTGGGTGGCAGCGTCATATTTGATAATCCCAAATTCTATGTTTGGAAAAGATAAAATGAAAAGCTGAGCAAACCAAGTCTTCATTCGCCTGTTGGGCGAAATTTCACCGAACCGTCACAAGTTGCGGGTCAAAGGCCCAGCCGATCACGCAGGGCATACCAAGTCATCGCCAGCACCAGCAGAGGGCTGCGGAGGGCCGAGCCTCCGGGAAAAGGCATGGCAGGCACGCGGGCCATCGTGTCGAACCCTTCGGCCTGGCCCTGGATGGCCAGCGCCATCAACTGTCCGGCATGGGTTGCAGTGCCGACCCCATGACCGGAATAGCCCGAGGCCGACAGGATGTTCGGTGCCAGGCGTGTCAGGTAGGGCATCCGCCGCATGGTGATGGCCAGCGTACCGCCCCAGGCATAGTCGATCCGAACATCGCGCAGATGCGGAAAGATCTCGGTCATCGGTTTGCGGACCTTGGCGGCGATGTCGGATGGAAAGCGATAGCCATAGCTCTCGCCTCCGCCGAACAACAGCCGCCCATCGGCGCTGAGCCGGAAATAGTTCACCACGAATTTCGTGTCGGCCACTGCCACGTCCTGCGTCAGAACCTTTGCGGCCTCGGCGCCCAGCGGCTCGGTCGCGGCGATGAAATTGTTGATCGGCATGACCCGCGCGGCGACCTTGCGGTTCAAGTTGCCCAGATAGCCATTGCAAGCCAGAACCAGATGGTCGGCCGTGACCGAACCCTGTTCGGTGCGAACGGTGACGCGCGGGCCTTCCTCGATGCCCAGAACCTCGGTGTTTTCGTGCAGCGTCAGGCCGGCGGCCAAGGCGGCCTCGGCCAGGCCAAGCGCATAGTTCAACGGGTGCAGATGGGCCGCGCCCATGTCCAGATATCCGCCCGCATAGGCCGGCGAGGGGCAGAGCGCGCGCCCGGCTTCGGCATCCAGAAGCTCGATCTGGTCATAGCCATAGGCGGTTTTCAGGTGCTTGGCGTGGGCGTGCAATTCGCCCCGTTCGCCGTCGCTGAAGCCCAACGTGGCGATGCCCGGTTTCAAGTCGCAATCGATGCCCTGGCGTTCGATCAGCGATTTGGTCAGCGTCTTGGCGTCTTCGGCCAGATCCCACAGCTTGGCCGCGTCGTCGCGCCCCACCAGCTTCTCCAGGTCTTCCTGATCCATGCGCTGGGCGCTGCCCAGTTGCCCGCCGTTGCGCCCCGAGGCGCCGAAGCCCACGCGGTGCGCTTCAAGCAGGACCACCCTGAACCCGGCCTCGGCCAGGTGCAGCGCGGTCGAGAGGCCCGTATACCCTCCACCCACGACGCAAACGTCGGCGGTGACCTCGCCGCGCAGCGGCTCGGTCGGGGTTCGCGGGTGCGCGGTGGCGGCATACCAGCTGGGCGGGTAGGTGCCGCGTTTGTCATTGCTGTACAGCAGGTTCATGGCGCACATGGTTCAGACGTTCAGCAGCAGGTGTTCACGCTCCCACGGCGAAATCACCTGCAGGAACTCCTCGTACTCGGCGCGTTTCACGATGCTGTAGACGCGGGCGAATTCAGGGCCCAGAACCTGATGCAAGGCTTCGGCCTCGTCGAACAGATCCAGCGCGTTGCCCATGACCTGCGGGATGTCGCCGTCACCTTCGTAAGCGTCGCCATAGAACTGACGGCGCGGCCGGTCCTGGTTGACCAGCCCCAGATAGCCACAGGCCAGCGACACGGCGATGCCCAGATAGGGGTTGCAATCCATACCGGCGATGCGGTTTTCCACCCGACGGCTGTCGGGGCCTGACAGTGGCACGCGGATGCCCGTGGTGCGATTGTCGCGCGCCCATTCAAGGTTGATCGGGGCGGCATGGTCCTTGACGTAGCGCCGGTACGAGTTGACGTAGGGCGCCATCACCGCCAGCCCGGCCGGCAGGTGCAGCTGCAGACCGGCGATGAAGTTGTAGAACGCGTCCGTTTCGCCGCCCTGAGGCCCCGAGAACAGGTTCTTGCCCGTCTCCATGTCGATGATCGAGTGATGGATGTGCATGGCCGATCCCGGCTCATCCTCGATCGGTTTGGCCATGAAGGTGGCAAAGCAGTTGTGGCGCAGCGCAGCCTCGCGGATCAGGCGTTTGAAATAGAACACCTCGTCGGCCAGCTTGACCGGGTCGCCGTGGCGCAGGTTGATCTCAAGCTGACCGGCGCCGCCCTCTTGGGTGATGCCGTCGATCTCGAACCCTTGCGCTTCGGCGAAATCATAGATGTCGTCGATCACGGGGCCGAATTCATCCACGGCGGTCATGGAATAGGCCTGCCGCGCGGCAGCCGGACGGCCCGACCGGCCCATCATCGGCTCGATCCCCTTGGCCGGGTCCACGTTGCGGGCAACCAGAAAGAACTCCATCTCGGGCGCGACAACCGGTTTCCACCCTTTGTCCTTGTACAGCTGGACCACGCGTTTGAGCACGTTGCGCGGGCTGAACGGAATGGGATCGCCGTCCCTGTCGTAGGCGTCATGGATCACCTGAAGGGTCCAGTCACCGGTCCACGGTGCCGCCGAGGCCGTGCTGAAATCGGGCTTGAGGATCATGTCGCGTTCGATGAACCCATCCTCACCCGCGGCCTCACCCCAGTCACCAGTGATGGTTTGGTAGAAAATGCTGTCGGGTAGATGGAAATAGGCCTGCTTGGCGAATTTCGATGCCGGAACTGCCTTGCCGCGGGCAATCCCCGGCAGGTCTGAGATGATGCATTCGACCTCGTCCAGCCGGTGCCCTTCGATGTAATCCCGTGCTGCTTGTGGAAGTTGGTCTGTCCAGTCGGCCATCAGGCCCTCTCTTTCTTCAGGAACTCTGCCATGAAACGCCCGATATTGGCGTTGTCATCCGGAGCGTTCCATCGGGTTTTTGCGTCGTCCATCAGGGCGTCGGGCACCACGCCTTTACCGCGTGTCTCCATGAGGCCCTGAATGAAATCGTTGGAGTATTCGGGATGTGCCTGCACCGTCCAGATCGTGTCCCCGTAGGCAACCATCGCGTTCTTGCAGAACGCGTTGCTACCCAATAGCTGGGCGCCGTCGGGCAAGGCCGTCACCTGATCCTGGTGCCATGCGTTCAATGACACCTTGCGCCCGTCATAGTCATACTCCGTGCGTCCGATCGCCCAACCCTTGTCGAACTTTTCAACCTTGCCGCCCAACGCCTGAGCGATGATCTGGTGGCCGAAACAGACCCCGATCAACGGTTTCCGTGCCGCTTGGATCTCGCGGATCAGTTGCTCGAGCTTGGGGATCCACGGATGATCTTCGTAGGCGCCATGCCGCGAGCCGGTAATCACCCATCCATCGCAGTCGCTTGCGCTGTCGGGGAACACATCATCCACCACCGCATAGGTCACGAACTCGAAATCGTTGCCGTCCAGAAGCTGTTGAAACATCAGGTCGTAGTCGCCGAACGATCGTTCCAGCGGTTCGGGCGCGTGGCCGGTCTGCAGTATGCCGATTTTCATGAGTCACCAAATTTGATCAAATTCAATCTACCCGAGTCTTGATCCACGGGCAAGAGGATCATACGGACTCCAGATAGCTCAGCCAGTGACTGTCGGGGTCCATGTCGGCAAAGCGTGCGGATTCCTGCCTTTTGGTCATCACCATGTTTCGGATCAGATCCTCGGAGAAGATGCGCGCGATGATCGGGTCCGTCTCGAATGCCGAAATGGCCGAATCCCAGTCTCCTGCCAATTGCGGTAGCCCTTCGATCTCGTAGGCATTTCCCGTGATCGGGGGCAGGGGTTGAAGGCCGTCCTCGATGCCGATCAGAGCCGCGCCCAGAACCGCGGCCAGCATCAGATAGGGGTTGATGTCGCCGCCGGCCACGCGATGTTCGATCCGGCGGGCGGCGGGCGCACCGCCCGGAATGCGGATTGCCGCGGTCCGGTTCTCATAGGCCCAGGCCGCGCCAGTGGGGGCATGGGCTCCGGGCACGAGCCGCGTGTAAGAATTTCCATGCGGAGCAAAGATCAGCGTGCTGCCGGGCATGGCGGCCAGACAGCCGGCGACGGCAGAGCGCAGGATTTCGGTCCCTTCACGCCCGCCATTGTCAAAGACGTTGCGACCCTGGTCATCCAGCACCGAGAAGTGAACATGCATTCCGTTCCCCGCATCATCGGCATAGGGTTTGGCCATGAAGGTCGCGGTAAAGCCGTGCTTGCGGGCTAGCCCTCGGGTCAATGCCTTGAAAAGCCACGTATCATCGGCGCAGCGCATGGCATTCTGATGGTTCAGATTGATTTCGAACTGGCCGATGCCGCTCTCTGAGATTGCCGTCTGGGCGGGAATTCCCATTTCGGCGCACCCATCATAAAGTTCGGTGAAGAAGGCGTCGAAGGCGTCCATTTCGGCCATCGACAGCACCGCCTCGCCGCGCAGCCGACGGCCGGTGACCGGGTTGTGCGGGGGTTTTGGTTGCGCGTCCGAGGAGTCAAGCAGGGTGAACTCCAACTCGGTCGCGGCAACAACTTTCCATCCGCGCTGGGCATAGCGCGACAGGACTGCGGCCAGCGCATGGCGGGGATCGCCGGCAAAGGGTGTGCCGTGATCGTCGTACAGGCACATGGGCACCAGCGCCGTGGGTGTGGTCAGCCAGGGCATCGGCACGGGGCCGCGCTCGGTCGGGCGCAGCACGCCATCGGCGTCGCCGGTTTCGAACACCAGCGGGCTGCCCTCGATATCGGCGCCCCACAGATCGACGTTCAGCGCCGAAAACGGCATGCGCACCGCGCCGCTGTCCAGCTTGTCGGCGTAAGACGGGGGCACGCGTTTGCCGCGCATCTGGCCGTTCAGGTCACAGGCGGCGACGCGAAATGTATGCAGGGCGGCAAGGTCCATCTGGGGCTCCGTAGCTGTGCTGCGGCAAACCTAGTCGAGCTTTCTGCCCTTGTCACGATTTTTGATCAAATTATTCGGGTGACAATCTCGGGCGCGGCAGGAATAAACGAAACATCAGGATATGTACCCATTCCAGCACATGCATTGCACGGTTTTTTGCAACTTCAATCGGCCGGCTCGGATCAACACTCGGTTGCGTATTTGTGGGAATCGCGAGGGCTGGGTTACGCTTTGATCCGCAGTCAGGAAAGTTTTCACAAGAAAGGAATGTTCGGATGTCGGAAAGAGATGTTTACGTCGAAAAAGCCAAGGCCATGCTGGACCAGTGGAACGCCGAAATCGACAAGACCAAGGCCAAAATCGACGAAGCCGCGGCGGACAGTAAAACCCAGTACCAAAAGCAGTTGGAAGAGATGCGGGCGCAGCGGGACAAGGCCGAAGCCGAATTGAAGGAAATGCGCAAGGCCAGTGACGCGGCCTGGGCTGATATGAAAGCCGGATTCGACAAGGCATGGGACAACATGTCCGAGGCTTTTGACTCCGCGATGGCGCGCTTTAAGTGAAACGACAGTTGAAGGGCTTGGCGCCTTAGCGCGCCAAGTTCAGGCGGAACCGCATCTTGGCCTTGCGCGCCACCGGCAGGTGCCGGTTCAGCCGCTTGTTGATCAGGCCGAACACGCCCACGATCACCAGTGTCAGCAGGATGAAATAGAACGCCAGGATCGGGTAGGGAACGAACGGGTTGAACGTCTTGTCGGCGAAATAGCTGGCATAGTACAGCGCGTCCCCGCGTTGCTGCCAGGCCGGAAAGGCCGAGAAGAAGACCAGCGTTGTGGCATGGAACAGGAAAATCGCCTCGTTCGTGTAGGCGGGCCAGGCCAACCGCAGCATGGTGGGCCACACGATCCGGCGGAAGCGCGACCAACCCGACATGCCATAGGCATCGGCGGCCTCGATATCTCCCTTGGGGATCGACCGCAGCGCGCCATAGAAGATCTCGCCCGAATAGGCGGCGGTGTTCAGGAACAACACGATCAGCGCCCCCAGCCAAGCCGAGGTGAAGGCGTCGAACATCGGGTAGGTCTTCTTGAGCGACAGGAACAAGAAGTAGGCAAAGAAGAACTGGATGAACAGCGGCGAGCCGCGGAAGATGAAGATGAACCACTCGGACGGTTTGCGCAGCCACTTGCGGCTGGACGCCTTGCCCAGGGCCACGGCCGTGGCCAGGAAGAACCCGGTGGCCAGCGCCATCACGCCGAAATAGATGTTCCAGATCATCCCTGAACCGATCAGGGTGAACTGTTCGCACAGGGTGAAATCGCTGCGCGGCAGCAGGCGCTCGCCAAACCCGATCGAACGCAGGCCGTAATCCTGGATGGTCTGCAGGCAGCTCATGCGGTGGTCTCCTTGCGCAGCAGCTCTCCGCCCGATGTGGCCTGGCCATGCGACAGGCGGCGCATCAGCCGTTCGAGGCCGATCTCGGAAACGCGGGTCATGCCAAGGTAGAAAACCAGCAGGAACAGGAAGTACCACATGCGCCAGTCGCCATGCGGATAGGCGGTGAATTTCGAGGTCTTGGTGCCGCCCAGCTCGCGCGCCCAATAGACGATGTCCTCGACCCCCAGCAGGAACAGCAGGGGCGTGGCCTTGATCAGCACCATCCAAAGGTTCGATAGGCCCGGCAGGGCATAGACCCACATCTGCGGCACGAGAATGCGCCAGAAGGTCTGGCGGCGGGTCATGCCATAGGCCTCGGCGGTTTCAAGCTGCGCAAGCGGCACGGCGCGCATACCGCCGAACAGAACGTTGGCGGCGAAGGCACCGAACACGATCGAGAAGGTGATGACGGCCAGGAAAAAGCCGTAGGTTTCGTGCACCCATTCCGGTGCGGTGCCCAGCGGCAGCTTGGCCTGGGGGCAGACGAGGAAATCGTTGCCCTGGCGGATCGGATCGGTCCAGTCGGGACACAGCACCTGATGCCGCATCCACTCGAACCCCTGGTCCAGGGCGATCACGAAAAACAGGAAAAACGCAATGTCGGGCACACCGCGCACGATGGCGATATAGCCCTTGCCCAGCCAACCGAGTGGCGGGACATGCGACCGCGCCGCCATGGCCCCCGCAAAGCCGAAAGCCAACGCCACCGGGGCCGTCACCGCCAGCAAGGCCAGAACCTTGATGAACGACAGGTAGAACGACCAGTGCACGCCGTTGGTCAGATAGCATGAAAACCAGCGGAACGTGCCGAGCGTGTCGGGATCAGCGCAGTAGGAAAACATGGGGCGTCTTTCGAACGTCGGGTCCGGCGCGGGCCGGGGTGGGTTCGGCGCGCGTGGCGCCGAACCGCAGGACCGGATGCTTAGTTGGTGACGACCGAGCCGTCAGGTGCGTAAGTGGCGGTGTCTTCACCAAACCACTTTTTCAGCATCTCGTTCAGGGTGCCGTCCTCTTTCATCGAGGTGATGGCGGCATCGAACTTGCCGCGCAGTTCGGCATCGCTTTCGCGCAGGCCCATGCCGACGCCACCGCCCAGCGGGACCGGATCGCCGACAAAGACCAGTTCGCCATTCGATTCCTCGACCAGCGGCACCAGGTAGTCGCGGTCGGCCAGAACGGCATCAGCCTCACCGTTGCGCACGGCGGCGATGGTTTCTTCGGGCGTCGCGAACTCAACCAGAGTTGCGCCCGACTCGGCCACGTGGCCGGCCTGGATGGTGGCGGTCTGTGCGGCGACCACACCGCCGGTCACGTCAGCATCCGCCGAGGTTGCGACATAGGCCGACGCGGTAGGCGGATAGTAGTCCTGGGTGAAGTCGATGACCTCATCACGCTCGGCCGTGATCGACATGCCCGCGATGATGGTGTCGTAGTTGCCCGAGACCAGGTTCGGAATGATCGAATCCCAGTCGTTCTTGACCCATTCGCATTCCAGCTGGGCGCGTTTGCACAACTCGTCGCCGACCTCACGCTCGAAGCCGTCGATCTCGCCGGCGTCGTTGATGAAGTTGTACGGAGGATAGGCGCCCTCGGTGCCCATGCGGACCGTGTCGGCCATGGCCATACCAGCGCCAAGCGCCAGCGCTGCAGTGGTCAGAATCAGGTTTTTCATTGGTAACTCCCCTGTTTGGTTCTGTCCTGATTTTATGCCGCCTTTGTGGCGGAGAGAAAGCCCCGAAGCCTTTCGGATTCGGCAGCAGTGAAAATATCTTCGGGCGAGCCTTCTTCTTCAATCAGGCCCTGGTGCAGAAACACCACGTGGCTTGAGATGTCGGCGGCCATCTGCATGTCGTGCGTGACGATGATCATGGTGCGGCCTTCCGCGGCCAGATCCTTGATCACCTTGATCACTTCCTGTTCCAGCTCGGGATCGAGTGCCGAGGTCGGCTCGTCGAACAGCAGCGCCTCGGGCTCCATGCACAGGCCTCGCGCGATCGCGGCGCGTTGTTGCTGGCCGCCCGACAGTTGCGCGGGATAGGCGTCGCATTTGTCGCCGATGCCAACCTTGTCCAGGTATTTGCGGGCGCTGTCCTCGACCTCATGCCGGTCACGGCCCAGCACGGTGATCGGGGCTTCCATCACGTTCTGCAGGATGGTCATGTGAGCCCAAAGGTTGAACTGCTGGAACACCATCGACAGGTTGGTACGGATGCGCAGCACCTGTTTGGGATCGGCGGGGCGGCGGTGATCACGGGTTCCGGTCCAGCGCACCGGCTCACCTTTGAACAGGATCTCGCCCTCCTGGCTGTCTTCCAGCAGGTTGCAGCAGCGCAGCAGGGTGGATTTGCCCGACCCGGATGATCCGATCAGCGACACCACGTCGCCGCGATGGGCGGTGATGTCCACTCCTTTGAGGACTTCGAGATTGCCAAAGCTTTTGTGCAGGTTCTTGATCTCGATGACGGGAGTGCTGTCTGTCACGGGTCGTCCTGGTGTTGTTGATTGCGTTGGTGCGGTACTAGGGCCGAAAAACAAGAGCAATGCAATGTGCAAATGACAAGTTCAAGTCCCGAAACCTCCGATTCGGCCACGGTCAGTGGTCAAATTGGTCAGCTTTCAGGCAGCAAAGCCGCAGGCGATGGCGGGTTGGGAACGGCCAGGTAGAGATCATCTGCAATGTCGATCAACCCGCGGATGTGCAGCGCTGCCCGATCAGCCGGGGAAAGGTCTGAGATCGCGGCGCGAACCGCAGAGGCGACCAGGCCCGGATCGCGCTTGATCGCGGTGATGTAGGGCAACGCCGGGGTGGGGCGCGTGATTGCCACTTGGCGCAGGCGCTTGCTCAGATCGGTATGCTCTTGCAGCAGCACCCATGTAAGCGCGTCCAGCGATGCGAAATCGGCATGTCCATCGGCCACGGCCTGCGCCGACAAAGCGTGTCCACCGGTTTCCAGCAGGCGCGCCGGAGCAAGGCCCAGTTCGGACAGATGCGTGACCGGCGCGGCCCAACCCGATTGGGACAGCGCCTCGTTAAAAGCAAAAAAACCGGCCGCCAGTTCAGGCAGATCGCGCGCGTCTTCAGCGCGGGCCACGAAAACCGAGCAGTAGTGTCCCCGCGGACAGCCCGGCAGGTCATAATCTGGAGTGCCGACCAGATGCACCTTGCCGTGCAGGCGCGTGCGATAAGGCATGCCGCAGGTCTGGGCAAAGACAAGGTCAGGGTCCTGCCAGATCTCCCAGAAATCGCGATCACGGGTCAGATGGTTCGGACCTTCGCCCAAATGTGCGCGAATCAAACTCCAAAAGCGATCGTTGGCCGGTTGCAAAGCGGGCATGTCGTACATGCCCAGCATCGCCGTCACGATTTGGCGGCCTTCTGCCGGGCTAGAGCTGAATCCACGTCGCTGACGCCCAGGAGGCTGACGACCAGCCGCAGCAGCGAGTCCTCGTCCTGCGAGCGCTGACCGTCAGCCAGCGCCACCGACCACAGCGCCTGAACCACGCCGAGGCGATGGTCGTACGGCACCGCATCCTTGATGGCACGGGTAAAGCGGACGGTATCAGGGGCCTCGGCCTCCAGATCTTCGGCCTGGGCGCGCAGCCCTGCGGCCTCGAACGGGGACAGGCCGTAGCGCTCGGCCAGAACCTTGTCGATGCGCGACATCTCGGTATCGGCATAGTCATCATCGGACCGAGCGAGGCGAACCAGCAGGGCGGCCAAGGCCAGCCGGGCGTCGTCATCGGTCAGTGGGTCGGGCTGCGGCTGGGTCAGCCGGGACAGGAAGGCGTTGAACATGGCCTAGATATAGCGGCCACTCAGCCCGCGTCCAAGCGGCTTTGCACCCGTTCGCGCGCGGCTTGGCTGTCATTGTAGCTGAGGCCCATGGCGATACGCGCTTCTTCGACGATCTTGATCTCGCCCTCGTCCGAATTGCCGTCGGCCAGCACAACCTCCCAAAGGGCCTCCATCGCGGCCAGACGTTCGTGCAAATCCGTCGTTTCGCGGATCAGTTTGCCGAACGTATCCGTGTCGGGGGCTGCGGCGTGCAGCTTCTCGCAGGTGGCGCGGACCTTGGCGGCTTCGATCGCGTTGTGCTGGTACAGCCGTGCCAGGATGCGGTCGATCAGGCTGATTTCCTCGATCTTGTAGTCGCGGTCGGCCTGCGCAACACGCACCAGCAAAGCGCCAAGCGCCAGTTCCGCATCGGGGTCCGGCAGCGTGGTCTGCTGAGGAGGGCGCAAAGCCTGCAGGAAGTTCTTTAGCAGTGGCATTGGGGAATCCGTATTTCTGTCACCGTGTCCGTGCTAGGCGTCATACCCTTCGATGATCACCAGATCACCGGATGAAACTGGATCGCGCAAGGCTTTTGCCTTTTGGTACAGGTCGCTTTCATAGCAGGCCAGGGCGGCCTCGTAGCTGGGAAATTCGATAACGACGGTTCGCGCCCGCGCTGCGCCTTCCCGCACCTGCCGATCTCCACCGCGGACCAGAAAACGGGCACCGTATTCGGCAAAAGCCTCGCCATTGGCAGCGATGTAGGTCTTGTAGGTCTCCATGTCGTCTACATCGACATGGGCCACCCAGTATCCTTTGCTCACGCGGTCTGCTCCTTTTGTCCGTTCCGGCTCAAACTGAACCGGAACGCTTTGCAAAGCAAGACCAAGCGGTACAGTCCGCTTCAGACCAGACGCGACGTGTCCTTGGCCGCGCGAACGAAGTCGCGGAACAACGGGTGCGGATCGAAAGGTTTGGATTTCAGTTCCGGGTGGTACTGCACGCCGATGAACCACGGGTGATCCGACCATTCGACGATCTCGGGCAGGCGTCCGTCGGGTGACATCCCCGAGAAGTTCAAACCCGCTTTCTCAAGCTGTTCGCGATACTTGGTGTCCACCTCATAGCGGTGGCGGTGTCGTTCTTCGATCTGGGTGCTGCCATAGACCTCGGCAACTTTCGAGCCTTCGGTCAGAACCGCGTTGTAGGCACCCAGACGCATGGTGCCGCCCTTGTCGTCACCAACCTTGCGTTCGATCTTGGCGTTGCCCTGAACCCATTCCTTGAGGTGATAGACCACCGGTTCAAAGCGTTTTTTGCCGGCCTCGTGGTCGAATTCCTCGGACCCCGCGCCGGAAATGCCGGCCACGTTGCGCGCGGCCTCGATCACTGCCATCTGCATGCCCAGACAGATGCCCAGATACGGCACCTTGTGTTCGCGGGCATATTGCGCAGCCTTGATCTTGCCTTCGGTGCCGCGCTCGCCAAAACCGCCGGGCACCAGAATGGCATGGAACCCTTCCAGATGCGGGCCGGGGTCTTCGGTGTCAAAGATCTCGGCATCGACCCACTCAACCTTGACCCGGACGCGATTGGCCATGCCGCCATGGGTCAGCGCCTCGGCTATGGACTTATAGGCGTCTTCCAGCTGGGTGTACTTTCCGACGATGGCGACCTTCACTTCGCCCTCGGCGTTGTGGATGCGGTCGCTGACGTCTTCCCACTTCGACAGGTCGGGCTTGGGCGCTGGGCTGATCTGGAATGCGTCGAGCACGGCCTGATCGAGACCTTCGCGGTGATAGGCCAGCGGCGCGTCGTAAATGGTCGAGAGATCTTGCGCGGCGATCACCGCGTCGGGGCGCACGTTGCAGAACAGGGCCAGCTTTTCGCGCTCTTTCTGCGGAATCGGTCCTTCGGAACGGCAGACCAGGATGTCGGGTGCCAGGCCGATCGATCGCAGTTCCTTGACCGAGTGCTGGGTGGGCTTGGTCTTCAGCTCGCCAGAGGCCTTGATGTAAGGCAACAGGGTCAGGTGCATGAAAATGCACTGGCCGCGCGGTTTGTCCTGACTGAACTGACGGATGGCTTCAAAGAAGGGCAGGCCTTCGATGTCGCCCACGGTGCCGCCGATCTCGCACAGCATGAAATCGACCTCATCCTCACCGATGGCGATGAAGTCCTTGATCTCGTTG
Organism: Ruegeria sp. CI8; assembly: GCF_056536865.1. Lineage (NCBI taxonomy): Bacteria > Pseudomonadati > Pseudomonadota > Alphaproteobacteria > Rhodobacterales > Roseobacteraceae > Ruegeria > Ruegeria sp. CI8. The sequence goes on along the minus strand of NZ_JBQFQL010000001.1, from coordinate 1,717,466 downwards.
GTCACGTGCGGGATCACCTGAATGGTCTTGCCAAGATAGTCGCCGCGGCGTTCCTTTTCCAGAACGTTTGAATAGATCCGCCCCGAACTGACCGAGTCGGTCTTTCGTGCGGCAACACCTGTGAAGCGTTCGTAGTGTCCCAGGTCCAGGTCGGTCTCGGCTCCGTCGTCGGTGACGAAAACTTCACCGTGTTCGAACGGCGACATCGTGCCCGGATCGACATTCAGGTAGGGATCCAGCTTGCGCAGCCGAACCGAGTATCCCCGAGCCTGCAGAAGCGAACCCAGAGCAGCGGACGCCAGCCCTTTGCCCAAGGATGAAACAACACCACCAGTGATGAAAATAAATCGCGCCATGTTTCTTCGGCTGCCCCCGTGAGACGTCAACATCAACTGCCCGGCGGTTCGAAAAAACCGCAGCATCACGGGACTTCACGTATAAAGGATTCGCGCAAAAAGCGCAAGAGAACCGCAAGATGCTGTTGTGGTTCTCTTTCAGATTTCTAGGTTTTGTGGATCAGTCGGCCTGTGGGATCAGCGGCGCGTTGTCGCCCTGCGCCGGCGGCAGCAGGTCCTCGGCCGAAGGAACAGCAGGTGTGCTCTCTTCGGTCGCGTCCTGAGCCGGAACGCCAAGTCGGTCGATGACCGAGCTTCCAGCCGATTTTTCCGCGGCAAGAATCGTCAGGGTGATCGAGGTGACGATGAAGCAGGCTGCAAGGATCCAGGTCACCTTTGCCAGTGCCGTCGTTGCCGAACGTCCTGCAATGGCGCCACCACCGCCGCCACCCATGCCCAGGCCACCGCCTTCGGACCGCTGCAGCAGAACAACGGCGATCAGGCCCAAAGCCAAAAGAAGGTGGATGATTAGAACGACGTTTTCCATGGTGTTCCTGTGCGGCGTGGCGTGTATCGCCGGGTACTTAAGCAAGTTTGAGGCCGGGGGCAAGCCACGAGTTGCCATCACCGCAGGGGATTGTGCCGAACAGGCCAAATGGGGCTGGACACCCGGCGGTGCCTGGCTCAGGCTGCGGCCATGCCACATGACGACCAAGACCACCCGCACGCGTTGCTGCCCCCGGACCCCGCTTTGCGCGTCAAAGCGCTTGAGACGATCCTGACCCGCAAGGGTTTGATCGATCCGGCCGCTCTGGACGAGATCATCGACACCTATCAGAACCGGATCGGTCCGCAGAACGGTGCGAAGGTTGTCGCCAAAGCTTGGTCTGACCCGGACTTCAAACGCGCCCTGCTGGACGACGCTACGCCTGTGCTCTCTGAGATGGGGTATTATGGCCGGCAGGGCGAGCATATGGTCGTGGTCGAGAATACTCCCCGGACGCACAACATGGTCGTCTGCACCTTGTGCAGCTGTTACCCATGGCCGCTGTTGGGTATCCCCCCGGGCTGGTACAAATCTGACGCTTACCGCGCCCGAGCCGTGCGCGAGCCGCGCCGCGTCCTGGCTGAGTTCGGAGTTGAACTGCCCGAAGGTACCACGGTTCGTGTCTGGGATTCGACTGCCGAAGTACGGTATCTGGTCTTGCCCATGCGCCCAGAAGGCACTGACGGTTTGAGCGAAGAGGACTTGGCCGCGCTGGTCACGCGCGACAGCATGATCGGCACGGGTTTGCCGAAGGTGTCGGCATGACCCGTGTCCACGACATGGGCGGGCGGTTCGGTGACGGGCCGGTACGCCCCGAGCCTGAGGACGCGCCGGTTTTTGCCGAAGGCTGGCACGCGCGGGCCCTTGCCGTGACGCTGGCTGCGGGCGCGTTGGGCCAATGGAACATCGACACGTCGCGCCATGCGCGGGAAAGGCTGTCCCCCAAGGACTATGCCCGGTTTAGCTATTACGAGAAATGGATTTCGGCCCTGGCCAACCTGTTGATCGAGACCGGGGTTTTGCGGATCGAGGATCTGCGCGGGCAGGGCGTTGACGAGCCACATCCGCTTGCTCCGCGAAAACTGCCGGCAGATGCGGTGGCCAGAGTTCTGGCCAAAGGTGGACCGGCCGATCGCCCGTCGAACATCCCTGCCGCTTTTGAGGTCGGCCAGACCGTTCGCACGCTGCGCCCTTCGGCCAATCGTCTTGTTGAAGGGGGGCACACGCGGCTGCCCGCATACGGAGCGGGCGCGACCGGACGCATTTTGCGGTTTCACGGCACACATGTCTTGCCGGACTCCAGCGCGCATGGTCTGGGTGAAGCGCCCGAGCCGCTTTATGCCGTTGCTTTTCCCGCGTCGGAACTGTGGGCCAATCCCGAACACCCGGACGACGAGGTGATTCTGGATCTCTGGCAAAGCTATCTGGAACCCGCATGAGCATCTGTCCCGATCACAACGCCCCAAGTCCGGTTTTTGAGAGCCCCTGGCACGCTCAGTTGTTTGCGGTGACGGTGGCGTTGAATGAGGCCGGCCGGATTTCCTGGAGCGATTGGGCCGCTCGGTTCTCCGAGACTTTGCGGCGCCACGGGCTGAACCGCGAGCTGGACGGGGGCGACGATTATTTCATGGCATGGCTCGAAACGCTCGAGTCCGTTTTGGCCGAGCAGGAAACGGCATTGCCCGAAGAAATCCACGAAATGCGCGCATCTTGGGAGGAGGCGTATCTAAAGACGCCTCACGGAATGCCGGTGCGCCTGTAGCGCAAGTTGGCTTTCAAGGTGTTGCCCGTTCAGGGCCTTTTCCACGTGTGTTCCCGGCCAGATGAACAACGGCGCGGACTCCGTCCGGTGGCCATGATCCCCGACAAGAGCATTGAGCGTCGGCGCGATTGGTGGCTGCGGCGAATTACCGGTTTCCCTGTTGCCTGCGCCCCGCTATATGGGCCGGGTTTGGTAATTCAGCGCAAAAAGGACCGGATATGGCCAATGTGGTTGTTGTCGGCGCCCAATGGGGTGACGAAGGAAAAGGCAAGATCGTCGACTGGCTCAGCGAGCGGGCAGACGTGATCGCGCGTTTTCAGGGCGGGCACAACGCCGGGCATACGCTGGTCATCGATGGTGAGGTCTACAAGCTGCATGCACTGCCGTCTGGTGTGGTGCGTGGTGGCAAGCTGAGCGTCATCGGCAACGGGGTTGTCCTGGATCCCTGGCATCTGCTGAAAGAGATCGAAACGATCCGCGCGCAAGGCGTCGAGATCACACCTGAAACGCTGATGATTGCGGAAAACACACCCTTGATCCTGCCGATCCACGGCGAGCTGGACCGCGCGCGCGAGGAAGCAGCGAGCAAGGGCACCAAGATTGGCACGACCGGGCGCGGGATCGGCCCGGCCTATGAAGACAAGGTTGGTCGCCGCTCGGTGCGTGTGGCCGATCTTGCGGATGAGGCGACTCTCGAGGCCCGGGTCGATAGGGCGTTGCAACACCACGACCCGCTGCGCAAGGGTTTGGGTATCGACGCCGTGGATCGTGACACACTGATCGCCCAATTGAAGGAAATCGCGCCGCAGATCCTGCCTTTTGCGGCCCCCGTCTGGAAAGTGCTGAATGAAAAGCGCAAAGCGGGCAAGCGCATCCTGTTCGAAGGCGCTCAGGGTGCATTGCTGGATATCGATTTCGGCACGTATCCGTTTGTGACCTCGTCAAACGTGATTGCAGGGCAGGCGGCGACGGGCGTGGGGATCGGTCCGGGGTCGATCGACTTCGTTCTGGGTATCGTGAAGGCCTACACCACCCGTGTCGGCGAAGGCCCGTTTCCGACCGAACTGCACGACGCCGACGGGCAGCGACTGGGAGAGCGCGGACATGAATTCGGCACCACGACAGGCCGCAAACGGCGCTGCGGCTGGTTTGACGCCTGCCTCGTGCGGCAAACCTGCGCCACAAGTGGCGTCAACGGCATTTCCCTGACCAAGCTCGATGTTCTGGACGGGTTCGAGACGCTGAAAATCTGTGTCGCTTACGAACTGGACGGCAAGCGTTTGGACTATTTGCCCACGGCTGCGGATCAGCAGGCGCGGTGCACACCGATCTATGAAGAAATGCCGGGCTGGAGCGAGTCCACCGAAGGAGCGCGCAGCTGGGCAGACTTGCCGGCAAACGCCATCAAATATGTCCGCCGGGTGGAAGAACTGATCGAATGCCCGGTGGCGCTGCTGTCTACCAGCCCGGAGCGGGACGACACCATCCTGGTGACCGACCCGTTTGCCGACTGATGGCAGGCGCGGACAAACCCGGCCTCAGCTACAAGGCCCGCAGGCGGTGGTCGCTGGTTCTGTTGCTGGTGGGGCTGCCGCTGTACATTGTGGCGGTGGTCACCATCGTGAACTGGCTGGACCGACCATCAATCCTGGTCGAACTGCTGGTCTATGTGGTTTTGGGTGTTCTGTGGGCGCTGCCATTCAAATTTGTGTTTCGTGGCGTTGGCAAAGAAGACCCGGATCAAGATCAGCAATAGACCGGACCGTTGTAAGAAACCTGCCGACGTGACAGGCTTGTCCGAAAAACAGTTTCGGTAAGCACAAGTCGGCAGGTGGATCCTTGATGAAAAATGCTGTTTTGGTCACATTGACCAGTCTCGCAACCCTGAGTTCAGGCGCCGTCTGGGCTGATGATTGGGAGTTCGTCATTGCCCCTTATCTCTGGGGGCCGGATTTCAGAACCTCTCTGGACATTGGGCCGAACCCTCCGGTTGATGGCAGCAAATCCATCTTCGACATTCTAAACAGTGCTTTCCTGATCGCGGGCGAGGCCCGGAAAGGGCGTTGGACGATCGGAGGCGAGTTCAACTATCTGAATTTGGGCGACACCGTTTCCATCGGACCGTTCAGCAACGCCGCGAGCTGGGAGCTGGACGGGATCATGACCTCGCTCGCGGGCAGCTACGCGGTGGCAGAGGACAGCCGGTCCCGAATTGAGGTGCTGGGCGGGCTGCGCCATTGGGATCTTGATCTGTCGACAACCGTAGCCGGTTTCACGGCAAGCACTGACCAAAGCTGGACAGATCCAATCATTGGGGCACGATACTCTCGCGCGCTGAATGAGCGTTGGAAGCTTGCGGCCATGGGCAACATCGGTGGTTTTGGCTATGGGTCGAAATTCCAGTGGGAAGCCCTCGTTCAAGCCAATTGGAGCTGGACCGAGACCATCGATGTTGCAGCCGGCTACCGTCATCTGAGCGTTGATTTTGAGGACGGCCGCAACGTTGTCGATCTTATACTTACTGGCCCATACGTGGCGTTGGCGTTCAAGTTCTGAGCTTTTTCGTAAAATGCAAAAAAGGCCGGAGAGGATCTCCGGCCTGTCTTGGGCAGTTGGGGGGTCTTGTCAGCCCGCGGCGCGCTTGTCGTCGGGGCGGAAGCCGATCTGGTTCGAGGCGGCAAAGCGCCCTCCGCCGGCTTTTTCGATCTTTCCATCGCGCAGAAGCTGGCCGAACGAGCGCAAGCTTTCTTCGCGGTTGAACTCATCCTGCTTGAGTGAACGCACCTTGTTCATCAGCTGCGGACGCGAGAACTGCTCCTGACCTTCGATGAAAGACAGGTAGGCCGCCGCCGCCTCCAGCAGGTCGGGCAGGGATTGTGCGCCCTGCTCCTGAGCGAAATGGGCAAAGCCGCCTTCTTCGGATGGGTCGTCGTCTTGTGCTGCGGTCACGCGGCGCGGGGTGACCGGACCGGCGTCCGCGTCCTGCGTATCGATGCGCTGCTCGGCAACTAGCTTGAGCGGCGCGGCCGTATCCGACTCGGGGCGCATGCTGGTGACATGGATTTCGGGACGACGGGGGCTGACGACCGAGGCCAGGTCTCCACGATATTTCTGGTTTTCGTCCTCATCCGCATCGCGGGCCTTGCCGCCTTCAGCTTCGGTGGCTGCTACAGCTGTGCGCAGGTGGGAATAAGTTTCCCGCTTGTCCGAAGTGGCCGGGTCGTCCATTTGGGCGTCGGCCTTCTCCATCAGGCGCAACACGTCCGAGTCCACGTCCTGAGGCTTGTTTGCGTCGCGTTTCGAGCGCGCATCCATTTCCGCCTCGATTTCCGAGATCTCACCCAGGATGCTCTCTTCGTCTTCGGCGGTCAGGACGCCGTCTTCCGCGAGTTCAGAGACTTCCCCATCGGCATCTTCGGGCTGATCACCCAGAATGTTGAGGATGTCGTCAGCCTCGGGCTCCGAGTCGGTGTCCTCTTCAAGATCCGCGAAGAGAATCTCGGACGAGGTTTCTTCATCACTGGCGGACTTGTCGTCTTCGGACGTTTCTTCCGCTGCGGCTTCCTCAGCCTCTTCCAGATCAGCTTCAACTTCCGGAGCATCCTCGGCGCCTTCATCATCCTCCGCTACAACCTCAGCCTCCGCTTCGACTTCCGGTGCTGCCTGGAATTCTTCTTCCGCTTCGAATTCGACCGCTGCCTGAGGTTCTTCCTCGGCCAGGTCGACAAACGGGTCCGTGGGCTGTTGTGTGGCCTCTACCGGAGCATCTTCCTGTATCACCTCTTCAGTTGCATCCAGATCGTCGGGGCTGAGCGCTCCGGCTTCGAATGCGGCCGAGATGGCGTCAATCTGGGGCTCGGGCGACGCTAGAAAACCGCTGTCTTCGTCTTCGCTGTAGGCGGGGGGCGTCTGGTCATTATGCGAGACGACCGCGCGGATGCGCTGCAGCTTGGCGGCGATGCTGTCGGCGCCTTGGGGGGCTGCGGATTCGACTGGCTCGGCATCGGCAAAGAATGCGGCAGCACCAGCCGCCGGTGCTGTGTCGACCACGCTCAGGTCAGGGCTGGCGGGCGCCGGTGTGCTAGCTGCGGGTGCGGGTTGTTGCGGGGCCGCATCATGGGCTTCGTCCGTGGCGCGCAGCAGCAGTCCGGTGTCGTTTTGCTTGGCTTCCACGCGGCGCGAAGCGTCACGCTGAGCGATACGGGTCAACATTTCTGCGTCTGGTTGCGGAGGCTCGGAGCCGAAATACCTGTCATCCGCGGCAAGATCGCGGAAGTATTCGGCAATCGCCTTCATCGTCTCAAAGGAATCGTCAAAGCCTTCCAAAGTGCATGAGAAGGTTCCGTAGGAAACGGTCAATACCTTGTTGTTCTGTACCATCAGACGCACGTCCTCTACAAACTACACAGAGCCAACCCGCGCGACGCTGGGCGCGTCTGTCAGCTCGAACCTGTTCTAAAGAACCTATCATTTTGTGGTCTCAATGTGTCCAAAAGCGGGAAAAATGGTCAATCTTGGAAAAAACGGCGAAATTGTTCATTCCAAAAGACCAATTGCCCTGTTCGGAGGAGGGGAAATCGGCCCCGATGACCTGAATCTGGCGCTGAATCGCGTCAACGGCGCGGTAGCTGCGGATGGCGGGGCCGCCGCATTGATCGATTCGGAGCGCGTTCCGGATGCGGTGATCGGCGACTTCGATTCGTTGGAACACGCCTATCTTGCACGGATACCAGAGGACCGTTTGTTTCCGATCCGGGAACAGGACAGCACTGATTTCGACAAAGCCCTGCGCAATATCCGAGCGCCGCTGGTCTTGGGCGTCGGGTTTCTCGGAGGTCGGCTGGACCACCAGTTGGCGGTGCTCAATACGCTGGTTTGCCACCAAGACAGGCCGTGCGTCCTGCTGGGCGCACGCGAAGTGGTCTTTCACGCCCCGCCCAGCATATCACTGTCGCTCACGCCGGGCGACACAGTGTCATTGTTTCCATTTCAGCGTGTAACCGGACGCAGTTCGGGGTTGGAATGGCCGATCGACGGTCTGGTGCTTGAGCCGGACGGGCGGGTCGGAACATCGAACCGTGCGCTGGCTCAGGTTGCCCTCGAGGTCGACGGACCTGGGTTGTTGGTCATGGTGCCGCGCGATGCTCTTGATGCTGTCATGCGGGCGTTTGCGTCGGCGCAGACCGGGCACTGGCCCGCTCGCGCAGGATGACATAAAGCCCGGCCGCGATCGTGATGGCGATCCCCAGGGCCGCCAGGCCGTTTGGCAGATCGTGAAAGATGAGCCAGCCGATCAACGTCGCCACCGGAATCTCCAGATATTGCATCGGCGCCAGCGTTGCCGAAGGCGCGAACCGAAGCGCCCATGTCATCAGCAGATGTGCCACGGTTCCCAGAACACCGATCGCCAACAGCAACCAATGAGCGTTGTCTTGCGGCAGGGTCAATGCCAGATCCGGAAGACCTGTCAGGGCCCCGATCGCAAGCACTGGAGCCAGGACCGCGGTGGCCAGCAGCCCTGACACAGCCTGCAGGGCAATTGGATCGGTTTCTTTGGCAATCTGCCGGGTCACCAGCATGAACAGGGCAAAGACGACAGCCACGATCAGCGGCAAAAGGGCCGGAGCACCAACCTCGGCAAAGCTGGGTTGGATGACCAGCAACGTGCCAGCAAAACCGACAATGCAGGCGATCAGACGACGATGCCCGACTTCTTCACCCAGCACATACTTGCCCAGCAGCAGCATGATGAATGGCATGACAAAGGCGATGGCGACGGCATCGGCCAGCGGCAGATATTGCAGCGCACTGAACATCGCGGCTATTCCGACAATGTGCAGTAGAGTGCGCAGCACGGTCAGCCGCAGCACGCGCCCGCGCATTCGCCAGGTCCGACCCGTCAGCGCCACCAGCGGGATCAGGATGGCCGCCTGCACCGCAAAACGCACCAGCACAAGAACGCCAAGCGGAGTGGTTTCTCCCAACAGCTTGGCCAAGGCATCGCCCAGCGGTGCAAGCACGCAGAAACCAAGCATCAAAACGATGCCGAAGACGGGACGATCCTGTGTCATGGGCGCGACGCTAGACGTTTCCCGAAGAATGGGAAAGGCCCGTCGTCAGCCCTCGGGCAAGGGCTGTACCTTTGTGTAGTCCGGACCGAGGCAAGTGGGCAGCCCGTCGCCCAGTTTGAGCCACGTCAGTTTTTCTTCATGGGCGACATGCAGCGTTGGCCGCAGGGCTTCGGGGTTCTCCAGCGTCGCTACATAAAGGTGCAAAACGTCGGACATCGTAGTGGATCGGAACGAGATCGGCGTTCCGCAATGCGGGCAAAAGCTGCGCTCGACACCGGGGGAAGAGTTGAACCGCTTCGGTTCCTCTCCGGTCCAACGCCACTGACCGTCGCGGACCCCAAAATATGTGGTCATCGGCGCGGCACACTGGCGGCGGCAGCTGTCACAATGGCAGGAAACACAAGACAGGACCGGAGGGTCGACCTCGAACCCGATTCTGCCGCACAGGCAATGTCCACGCATTGAGCTGCCCTCCCGGTTCGATCCCTCAGCAGTTTGGCACATTGACGGCCAGTCCGCCCAGCGAGGTTTCCTTGTACTTCTCGTGCATGTCATGGCCGGTCTGGCGCATGGTCTCGATCACCGCATCCAGCGGCACGAAATGCTGCCCGTCTCCGCGCAGGGCCAGCGACGCCGCCGAAACCGCCTTGATCGCGCCCAGCCCGTTGCGCTCGATGCAGGGCACCTGAACCAGCCCGGCGACCGGGTCGCAAGTCATGCCCAAGTGATGCTCCAGCGCGATCTCGGCGGCGTTTTCCACTTGTTCCGGTGTGCCGCCCATCACTGCGCAAAGACCCGCCGCGGCCATTGCGGCCGCGCTGCCGACCTCGGCCTGGCAACCAGCCTCGGCACCCGAGATCGAGGCGTTGTACTTCACCAACCCACCAATCGCGGCGGCGGTCAGCAGGAAATCCTCGATATGGCTTCCCGACGCGCCTGGAACGTGGTCGAGGTAATAGCGCAGCACCGCCGGCAGCACGCCCGCCGCCCCGTTGGTGGGGGCGGTGACGACCTGACCGCCGGCGGCGTTTTCCTCATTCACCGCCATCGCATAGACGCTCATCCAGTCGTTGATCGTGTGCGGCGCGTTCAGGTTCATGCCGCGCTCGGCCATCAGGGCATCGTGGATCGCCTTGGCCCGGCGCCGCACCTTGAGGCCGCCGGGCAGGATGCCGTCGGTGCTCAGCCCGCGCTCGATACAGGCGTTCATCACCTCCCACAATCGAGCGGTGCCCTTCGCGAAACTGTCGGCGCAGCCGCGCGCGATCTCGTTGGCGCGTTTCATCTCGGCGACCGTCTTGCCGCTGCTGCGCGCCATTTCCAGCATTTCGGCGGCGGTCTTGAACGGGAAGGGCACCGGCGGGCCGTCATTGGTGTCCTTGCCTTCGGCCAGTTCCTCTTCGGTCAGGACAAAGCCGCCGCCGACCGAGTAATAAACCTGCCGCAAGATCACGTCGCCCTGCGCGTCGGTGGCCATCAGGATCATACCGTTGGCATGGCCGGGTAGGGTATTGTCGTAGTCGAAGATCAGATCGGCCTTTGGGTCGAACCGCAGGGTCGGCAGACCCTCGGGTGTGACAGTGCCGGTTACGGCAATTGCAGCCAGTGCTGCTTCGGCATGATCGTGGTCATAGCTGTCGGGGACAAACCCAGCCAGCCCCAGGATCGTGGCGCGGTCCGTGGCGTGGCCGACGCCGGTGAAGGCCAAAGATCCATGCAGAGACGCGCGCAAGCCAGCGAATTCGAATGGCGATGCGCGCATCAGATCGAGGAACCGCGCGGCCGCCACCATCGGCCCCATCGTGTGGGACGAGGATGGGCCAACGCCCACTTTGAACATATCGAAGACGGATAGAAACATGTCTGGTCGCTGAGCCTTGTGGCGAGTTGGCGGCCGGGTCGTTTTGAACTGCCCGAACCGCTGGGAAACTGTATGCGCTTTATTTACACAACCGAGCCGACCACTGAAGATTTGATTGCGACGTTTCCGATGGGAAACGCGTATTCGTGTATCGATTATTGCGCCGGTCCCGCGGATTTTGGGCCTCGCAGTCGGGCAGGGCTTTCCGTATAAGTTCCCCAAAGAACTGAGGGGAAGCCGCAATGACAGCAGAGTTGTCACCCATCGACCGGGCCAAGAGCGTCGCCGCCTATCGCGCGGCCGAGATGGTCGAAGACGGGATGCGCGTGGGTCTGGGTACCGGATCGACCGCGGCATGGTTGGTGCGTCGTCTGGGAGAGCGGGTTCGGGACGAAGGTCTGCGGATCAAAGGCGTTCCAACGTCGACGGCTACGGCACAGCTTGCGCGCGAGGTCGGGATCGAGGTTGTTTCGCTGGATCAGGCGGGTTGGCTGGACGTGACGATCGATGGCGCCGACGAATTCGACGGCGAGCTGAACCTGATCAAGGGCGGCGGCGCGGCGTTGCTGCAGGAAAAGATCGCGGCAACGGCCAGCGACCAGATGATCGTGATCGCCGATGCAGGGAAAGAGGTCGAGGCGCTGGGCGCGTTCCCGCTGCCGGTCGAGGTCATTCCCTTTGGGTGGCAGACCACGCGCACGCTGATTGAGGAGTTGCTGGACACGATGGACGTGCTGGGTACTTCGGCGACCCTGCGGATGAACAGCGAGGCGCCGACCGTGACGGATGAGGGCAATCACATACTCGACCTGCACCTGCAACGCATCGGCAACCCGAGGCAACTGGCTTTGGTGCTGAACCAGATACCGGGTGTGGTCGAAAACGGGCTGTTCATCGACATCTGCGACAAGGTCGTGATCGGCCACGGCGACGGCCGGGTCGAGCTGCGCGATTTCAACAGCGGTACGATCGAGCTGGATCGGTTGGGCGACGAACACGACAACCTGTTTTCGGACCTGGCCGACTGAGCCAACCGCGCACCCGGCTTCACAGCGGTGTGCGATTTCCAGGCCAAGGGGTTGGCACGATCATTCACGCCCCCAAATACTCAGGGCAATTTCAGGCAGGCTGACAAAAGGAACGCGGCATGAGCTTTGACTATGATCTTTTCGTCATTGGAGGCGGCTCGGGCGGTGTCCGCGCGGCGCGTGTGGCGGCGGGCGAAAACGGCGCGAAGGTCGCGCTGGCCGAAGAGGACCGCTATGGCGGAACCTGCGTGATCCGTGGCTGCGTTCCCAAAAAGCTGATGGTGTTTGCCAGCGAATACGCGGGAATGGTCGAGGACGCTCGTGCCTATGGTTGGGATATTCAGCCAGGCGCTTTCGACTGGCCGCAGTTCCGCGGCAAGCTGCATGCCGAACTCGACCGGCTGGAAGGCATCTATCGCAATATCCTCAAGAACAACGGTGTCGAAACCTTTGACCAGCGCGCGAAACTGGTCGACACGCATACGGTTGAACTGGCCGACGGCACTCGCAAGACGGCCAAGCACATCCTGATCGCCACCGGCGGGCGACCGGTGGTGCCGGAATTCCCCGGTTCAGATCTGGCCATCACCTCGAATGAAATCTTCCACCTTGAGAAGCTGCCCGAGACCATGCTGATCGTCGGCGGCGGCTATATCGCCTGTGAATTCGCCGGGATCATGAACGGCATGGGCGTCAAGACCACGCAATTTTATCGCGGCGCGCAAATCCTGCGGGGTTTCGACGACGAGGCGCGCGGGCTGATCTGCGAAGAGATGTGCCAAAACGGGATCGACGTGCATCTGGGCACCAATGTGCTCGAGATGAAAAAACAGGGTGACAAGATCTGGGTCAAGGCGACCAACGGGTCTGAACAGCTGTTCGATGTGGTGATGTATGCCACGGGCCGGGCGCCAAATGCGGATGATCTGGGCCTTGAGGCGCTGGGCGTCGAACGTGGCCGCAAGGGGCAGATCATCGTGGATGAATACAGCCAGACCGCGGTGCCCTCGATCTATGCCATCGGGGACGTGACCGACCGGGTGAACCTGACGCCGGTCGCCATCCGCGAGGGGATGGCCTTTGTCGAGACCGTGTTCAAGGGCAACCCCACCCCGGTGGATCATGAACTGATCCCGACCGCGATCTTCACCCAGCCCGAGATGGGCACCGTGGGCCTGAGCGAGGAGGCCGCTGCCGAGCAGGAGCCGATCGAGGTTTACGCGACCTCGTTCAAGCCGATGCAGAAGGCGTTCGCGGGCGGCACGCAACGGGTGTTGATGAAGCTGATCGTCAGCCAGGCCACCCGCAAGGTGCTGGGCTGTCACATTGTCGCCCCCGGCGCGGGTGAAATGATCCAGTTGGCGGGAATCGCGGTCAAAATGGGCGCGACAAAGGAAGATTTCGATCGCACGGTTGCAGTTCATCCGGTGATGGCCGAAGAACTGGTAACCATGCGGCAACCCGTGCGTACCGCTTGATTTGCAAGCGCGCGCACACAGGTTACAAGTGATCCCGTAAGCACACGGGCCAAAACAAGGGAAATGAAACACATGGCGGGCAACAGCGGAGGCCCCTGGGGGGGCGGAGGCTCATCCGGTGGCGGAGGAAACCGGGGAAACAATGGGGACGGGCGACGCCCGCCCGAAGGCGACGGGCCGCAGATCCCCGAGATCGACGAGTTGATGAAAAAAGGCCAGGAGCAGCTGCGCGTGCTGATGGGCGGGCGCGGCGGCGGTGGCCGAGGCGGCAACGGATCCGGTCAGGGCGGCGGTGGCGGCCCGGCGATTACCAAGGGCACGATCCTGTTGGGCGGGGTTGCCGCCTTGGTTCTGTGGGGTTTTGCCAGCGCCTATACGGTCAAGCCCGAAGAGCAGTCGGTTGAGCTGCTGTTCGGTCGCTTTACCGGAATCGGCACCGAAGGCCTGAACTTTGCCCCGTGGCCTGTCGTCACGGCCGAAGTCATCCCGGTGAAGGTCGAACAGACCGAAACCATCGGATCTGGCGGTCGCGGTTCGGACGCCGGTCTGATGCTGACGGGCGACGAAAATATCGTCGATATCGATTTCCAGGTGGTCTGGAATATCTCGAATCCTGCGGACTATCTGTTCAACCTGCGCGACCCGAAACAAACTATCCAGGCCGTGTCTGAGTCGGCCATGCGCGAGATCATCGCGCAGTCGGACCTCGCGCCGATCCTGAACCGCGACCGTGCTATCATCGCCGAACGGCTTGAGGAACTGATCCAGTCGACTCTGGACAGCTACAACTCGGGTATCAACATCGTCCGTGTGAACTTTGACGGCGCCGACCCACCGGAACCGGTAAAGGATGCCTTCCGCGAGGTTCAGTCGGCTGGACAGGAACGCGACCGGCTGGAGAAGCAGGCCGATGCCTATGCGAACCGGGTTTTGGCCGGCGCGCGTGGTGAAGCCGCGCAGGTGCTGGAAGAGGCCGAAGGCTATCGGGCACAGGTCGTGAACGAAGCTCAGGGTGAGGCCAGCCGGTTTGGCGCGGTTCTCGAAGAATACTCGAAAGCTCCGGATGTGACCCGCAAACGTCTGTACCTTGAACGGATGGAGCAGGTTCTGGGCGACGTGGACAAGATCATCTTGGATGACAGCGCAACAGGCCAGGGGCAGGGCGTCGTGCCTTATCTGCCGCTGAACGAACTGCGCCGCAACTCGGGTGAGGGGAACTAAGACATGCGTAAATCAACCTTTCTCCTACCTGCCATTTTCGTGGTTATTGTGATCGCCCTCTCAGCGATCTTCATCGTGGACGAGCGTGAAAAAGCGCTGGTTCTGCAATTCGGTCGCGTGATCGACGTCAAGGAAGACCCGGGCCTGGCCTTCAAGATTCCGGTCATTCAGGAGGTCGTGCGCTACGATGACCGTATTCTAAGCCGCGAGGTCGGGCCGCTGGAAGTCACGCCGCTGGATGACCGCCGCCTGGTGGTCGACGCCTTCGCGCGCTATCGGATCACCGATGTGCGGCAGTTCCGTGAGGCCGTGGGTGCCGGTGGCATCGACACAGCGGAGCAGCGTCTGGATTCGATCCTGCGCGCCAAAACCCGCGAGGTTCTGGGTTCGGTAAGCTCGAATGACATTCTCAGCTCGGACCGGGCGGCGCTGATGCTGCGCATTCGCAACGGCGCGATCGCCGAGGCCCGCGATCTGGGCCTTGAGGTGATCGACGTTCGCCTGAAACGTACCGACCTGCCGCAGGCCAACCTCGAAGCGACCTTTGCCCGGATGCGCGCCGAGCGGGAACGCGAGGCGGCCGACGAAGTGGCGCGCGGTGAAGAAGCTGCACAGCGGATCCGTGCCCAGGCTGACCGGACCGTGGTCGAACTGGTCTCCGAGGCCCGCCGTGAGGCGGAGATCGTTCGCGGTGAGGCTGATGCCGAACGGAACGCGATCTTTGCGGAAGCTTATGGCAAGGACCCGGAGTTCTTCGAGTTCTACCGCTCGCTTTCGGCCTATGAGAACGCTCTGAAAGGCGGCAACAGCTCGCTGGTGCTCAGCCCAGATTCCGAGTTCTTCAACTACCTCGGATCTCCGCAAGGCCGTTCGGCGCCCGCCGCGCCGGCCTCCCAGTAATGGGTATGATCCTGCTGGCCTTCGGGCTGGTGTTGATCGTCGAGGGGCTGGCCTATGCGCTGGCCCCTTCGCTTGTGGAGCGGATGCTTGAGGCGTTGCGCAGCATCCCCGAACCGGCCCGCAGACTGGTCGGACTTCTGTGTGTGGTCAGCGGCTTCGTCCTGTTGTGGACGGCCAATCGGCTGGGGTTTTGATCGGTTGAAGTAAACTGGCAGTGAATTCCTCAACTTCCCGAGTTGCGGGCGGTCACAAACTGACTACATTGTTTCCCAGCAAGCTGCTCAGGCAGCCACCAACAGAACAATGTCGACAAGGAGAGACCAAGTGCAGGCAGTAGCACGCAGTGTATCCGTCCGCCGGGACGATGTGGTGACGATGGCGCGGCTTTTGTGGCTGGCCTTTGCCGCGGTTTCCCTTTTGTTGCTCCAGACGTTGGCTGCACAGGCCCGTCAGGAAAGCCTGGCGCCGCTGGTCAACCGGATCAGCCCGGCCGTGGTCAATATCACCACGACGACTCTGATCGAGGGGCAGTCGGGCGCGCAGGGGATCGTTCCCGAAGGGTCCCCGTTCGAGGACTTTTTTCGCGAGTTTCAGGACCGCAATGGCGACCAGGACAATCGCCCGCGCCGCAGCAATGCGTTGGGATCGGGCTTCGTGATTTCCGAGGATGGCTACATCGTCACGAACAATCACGTCATCGCAGAGGCGGATGAAATTCTGATCGAGTTCTTTCCCGGCGATGGTCAGCCTGTAAAAGAGCTGCCGGCCAAGGTCATTGGAACGGATGAGAAAACGGACATCGCGTTGCTCAAGGTCGACGCGTCGGGTCCACTGAAATACGTCACTTTCGGCGACAGCGACACAGCGCTTGTAGGGGACTGGGTGGTTGCTATGGGCAACCCGCTGGGCCAGGGGTTCTCGGTATCTGCCGGGATCGTGTCGGCGCGCAATCGCGAGCTCAGCGGTTCCTATGACGACTATATCCAGACGGACGCGGCCATCAACCGGGGCAACTCGGGCGGTCCTCTGTTCAACATGGACGGTCAGGTAATCGGTGTGAACACCGCGATCTTGTCGCCGAATGGCGGGTCGATCGGTATCGGGTTCTCGATGGCGTCGAACGTGGTGTCCAAGGTTGTCGATCAGTTGCGGGAATTCGGCGAAACCCGCCGCGGCTGGCTGGGTGTCCGCATTCAGGACGTGACCGAGGATATGGCCGAGGCGATGGGCCTGGACAAGCCGGGCGGCGCGCTGATCAGCGATGTGCCGGACGGCCCTGCCAAAGAAGCGGGTCTGCTCGCAGGGGATGTGATTCTCAGCTTTGATGGTGTCGAGGTGAAGGACACGCGCGGATTGGTGCGGCAGGTCGGTGAGACACCGGTCGGCAAGTCCGTGCGCGTGGTTGTTCAGCGGGACGGCAGCACTCAGACCGTGCTTGTCACTCTTGGGCGTCGCGAGGATGCCGAGCGTGCGGAAACCGGCGATGATGATGGTGCGGAAGAGGCGCCGCTGGACGAGAATGCAGACATCCTTGGCCTGACGATTTCGCCGCTGACCGACACGTTGCGCGAAGATCTGGGTCTGGACGCGGACGCAGATGGTCTGGTTGTGACGGATGTGGATGAGGCCTCCGAAGCCTACGCCAAGGGCCTGCGGGCAGGCGACCTGATCACCGAGGCTGGTCAGCAGAAAGTGTCGTCGATCTCCGATCTCGAGGATCGGATGGACGAGGCTCGGGAGGCAGGGCGCAAGTCGCTGCTGCTGCTGGTGCGCCGCGGTGGCGATCCGCGCTTCGTCGCGCTGAGCCTCGAAGAGTAGGGCAGCCAGTTTGGTCAACATGATCGGCCGGGGCAGATGCTCCGGCCGATTTTCGTTTTGGCTGCATGAATCAAAAGAGCCACACGCCGGGGAGGCGCGTGGCTCTGGTGCAGGGAGATGCCAGTGGACAGATATCGGGGATGATACTCTGGCACCCTACGGTAACAATTCATTACCTAATAGAAGCGAATCCCGTTGTATGTGAAGCGGATCACATCCGGGTCATTTTCCGGGCAGCAGGTCAGATCAGATCGGATTCGGCGAGTTGGCGCAGGGCGTCAAAGTCGTGGATCTGCAGCCCACCGCGCGAAGCCTCGACCACGTTCGAGCGTTTCCACGTCGAGATCGTCTTGGATACCGCCTCGCGCGTCGCGCCGACGAATTCCGCTAGCTCGCTCTGCGACAGGGCGATGCGTTCGGACGGCGCGTCCTGCTGGTTGGCCAGAAGCAGAAGCTTTCGCGCAAGTCGCACAGGCATCGGCAGGAATACCTGCTCGTTCAACTGCGCCCCCATCCAGCGCATGCGCAGTCCGGCCAGCCGGATCATGTCCTCGGCCAGTTCGGGGTGCTTGCGGATTTGTTCCATCAGATCCTTGCGGCGCACGCGCAGTACACGCGACGGCTCGGCTGCGGTGATGGTGGCGGTGCGCGGGCCGCTGTCGAAGAGGGCGATTTCGCCGAACACTTCGCCCGGGCGCATCAGGCTGAGCGCCAACTTGCGCCCGCTCATGGCCAGGAAGGACACCTCCAAAGCGCCTTCCAGCAAGGCATAGAGGGCGTCCCCCTCGTCGCCTTGTTCGAACAAGACCTCGCCGCGGTCCAGCGAGACAGAAGTGGCTAGCGCAGAGAGCATATCACGAAGCCGGTCTGAAGCTTCGGACAGGAACCCGCTGTTCGGAAAGGCGGTCATGGAAGACACGGTTCTCCGGATGAGTGGTGTGGGTGGTTTCCCAGCTTTCCACAGCTTTGGAGCTAAGCCAAGGATTTTATCCGGTTTTCCTAAGGTTTCCCCAAGGTCCGCCGGCCCGTGTCAGGGACGCATTACTGCTTGTCCGGATCGTCCATATAGCTTTGCAGGATGCTGAATTGCAGCATCAGGAACCCCATCAAGGCAATCGGAAAGCCAAAGGTTTCGATCTTGACCCACAAATCGGTGGACAGGGTGCGCCAGACCAGTTCATTGGCCACCGCCAGCACTGCGAAACAGGCGCAAAGGCGGCGGGTCAGGATCATCCAGCCCTCGTGGCGCATGGGCAGCATTTCGTCCAGCACATAGGCGAGGTAGGATTTGCCTTGCAGCAGGCCGATGCCCAGCATCAGCGAGAAGAACCCGTAGACCAGCGTGGTTTTCATCTTGAAGAACCGCTCGTCGTTGAACCAGGCGGTCAGGCCACCGAAGAAGATGACCATGATGGCGGTGAAGATCTGCATCCGGCTGAGCTTGCCGGTCAGATACCACAGGACGCCCATCGCCCCCAGCATCAGCGGAACGAAAATGATGGTGGCCACGATGAAGCCGGAATATTCGGTGCCGCCGATCAGAAAGCTGTCGTCGCGCAGGCGCAGGTAGATGAAGAAGAAGGCCAGCGGTGGTCCCAGTTCCAGCACCTGTTTCAGAAACGGATTGATCTCTTTCTTGTCTGCCATGCCTGTCGTCCTGCTGTTCACCCGCCCATTTCAACTATTACCGCGCCCAATGCAATCAATGCCATCAGGATTATGCGCCGAGGCCCCACGGTCTCTTTCAGGGCCAGCCAGCCGATCAAGGCGGCAAAGACGGTCGAGGTTTCGCGCAGCACCGCGGCTTCGCCGACCTTGTCCAGCCGGGTGGCCAGCATGATCGCTCCGAAAGACATGGGGGCGATAAGCCCGCCTGCAAGCCCCCGCAGCATCAACGGCCCGATTGCCGGGCGGTGAACCATCGCCCGCCAGCGCAGGAAGGCGTAGATCGGCATTGTCGCCCCGTCGATCATGAAGAACCAGGCCAGAAAGGTGAACGGATCGGCCGTGGCGCGGATGCCGTAGGCGTCATACGTGGTGTAGAGCGCCACGAAGAGGCCGGTTGCAACCGCAAGGGCCAATGCGATGCCTAAAGTCTCGCGGTTGGTTTCCAGGAAGCGGAAATTGTAGGCGGCCAGCCCGAAGATGCCGGTCAGCAGCACGGCAACGCCCAGCCATTGGGTGGGCGAGAAGGTTTCGTTGAACAGAAGATAGGCGCCGATGACGGTGAACAGCGGGCCGGTGCCACGCACCACCGGGTAAACCACGGTGTAGGACCCCTTGGTATAGGCCATCGCCTGCAGCGTCTTGTAGGCGACATGGATCAGCCAGACCACGGCGAATATCGGCCACATGAAAGGTTCGGGCCAGGGCACGACGAAGAACGCAAAGGGTGCGGCCATCAGGCAATAGCAGGCGTCGATCGCGCCGCGCGACAGCCAGGGGTCGTGCCGACCCTTCTGCAGCGCGCCGAACACCGCATGCAGAAAGGCCGCCATCAGGGCGAGGCCAAGGGCCAGCCTGTGCCCGGCCTCGGTGCCTTCGAGAGAGATCAGCCAGTCGCTCACGCTGCGGGTCTTTCGCTGGTGGAGAATCTGGGGATTTTCCACCCCCAGACCCCCGAGAATATTTGGGGCCAGATGAAGGTCAGTTGCTGTCGAGGCCGGTCAGGGCGGCGGCGAATTCCTCGGGGTCGAAGGGGGCCAGATCGTCGATCTGTTCGCCGACTCCGATGGCGTGGATCGGCAGGCCAAACTTGTCGGCCAGCGCCACCAGCACGCCGCCCTTGGCGGTGCCGTCTAGCTTGGTCATGACAAGCCCCGAGACATCAGCCAGCTTGCGGAAGGTTTCCACTTGGCTGAGCGCGTTCTGGCCGGTGGTGGCGTCGAGCACCAGCAGGGTGTTGTGCGGGGCGGTTTCGTCGATCTTGCGGATGACGCGGACGATCTTGGCCAATTCCTCCATCAGGTCGGCGCGGTTCTGCAGGCGGCCGGCTGTGTCGATCATCAGCAGGTCGGCGCCTTCGGCCTGTGCCTTGGTCAGGGCGTCGAAGGCAAGCGAGGCGGGGTCGGAGCCTTCGGGCGCGGTCAGGACTGGAACTCCGGCGCGGTCGCCCCAGACCTGCAGCTGTTCCACGGCGGCTGCGCGGAAGGTGTCGCCCGCTGCGATAACCACCTTTTTGCCTGCTGCCTTGAACTGGCTGGCCAGCTTGCCGATGGTCGTCGTCTTGCCCGAGCCGTTGACGCCCACCACCAGCACCACCTGCGGGCGCTTGGGGTAGAGGGGCATCGGTTTGGCGACCGGCTCCATCACGCGGGCGATTTCCTGCGCCAGCAGTTGCTTGATTTCCGGGGTCGAGAGTTTGCGGCCATAGCGCCCCTCGGCCATGTTGGCGGTGACGCGCAGGGCAGTGTCGACACCCATGTCCGAGGCGATCAGCAGTTCCTCGAGCTGTTCGAGCATGTCGTCGTCCAGCGTGCGGCGCACCACCGGCCCGGCATCGCCGTGACCGAAGAGACGCCCGATCAGGCCCTTGGACTGGGGCTGATCCGGCAGTTCCGGCGGAGGCGGGGCGGGCGTTGGGTCGGCAGGCTCTGGCGAAGGTGTCTCGACCGGTTGCGGTGTGGGCGCGGGTTCGGGGATTTCCGGGACGGGTTGCGGCTCGGGCTCGGGCTGGGGGATCACCGGGTCAGGGGCGGTGGTTTCTTCGCCGCCGTCCTCGACGATTGCCTCAAGCCCCTGTTCGAGGCGGGACGAGGATTTGAACAGCCGGTCCTTGAGCTTGGTAAAAAACGCCATCTTGGTCTCCGCAGGTGTTCCCTTCACCTAATGCGGAATGGCGGCAGTTGCAAAGGGTCAGGTGAAGGCCAGGAAAAAGCCGAACTGCGCGCCCCAGTAGAGCGGCCAGACCAGATAGGGGGCCAGCCGCAGGGCCGGGTGGCCGGACGGCAGCAGGAACCTTTCGGTTGCCAGGATCAGGTCCGAGGCGATGAAGGCCATCGCGGCCGGCAGCGCCCATCGCAGCGCTCCGGCCTCGGGCAGGGCCAGAACGGTGATGCCCATGCCCAGAATGATCGGGATATAGGCCAGGACCGGTCCGCGCAGATCACCGGCCCGCTGGGCCAGCAGCGTGGCCATCACGATGCCCAGAATGACCAGCGTCCAGGCGTATCCGGGTTTGTCCAGGATCAGGTCGGTGTCGCTTGCCGGATGGGTCAGGAACAAGGCGATGTATACCAGATGCCCGGCGGCGAACGTCCCGATGCCTGCCATGAAGGTGCCGTCGGTTTCGCGCGACAGAAGGGCGTCGCCGAAGGCGCAGAGAGACAGCGCGAGGATCAGAAGCAGAGGGCCGGACTGCACCGCCGCCTCGACCGCCAGCAGGGCGACGCTGGCGGTTTTCAACGCCGTGCGTAACAGGCTGGCCGGACGGGCCGTCAGGGCCAGGTAGGCCAGGGCACAGGCCAGCGCTGCGAGTACGAGTATCGTCATGTCCTGCCTTCCGATGGCACCGATGCAATGCAGTGTCGCCGCGAACTGAGTTTACGCTCAACCCATAACGTTGGGGCAGGGCGTTCCAAGATTGGCGCGCGGCCGTGGCATCTGCCAGAATGAAACGATGTGGATACGTTCGTTGATTCTCGGATCTTTGCTGGCCCAGCCGGTCGTCGCGCAGTCTTTGTCAGGGGCAGAATTTGACGCCTATACACGCGGCAAAACCCTGTTCTACGGCTTCGGTGGAACGACCTATGGCGTCGAACGGTACTTGCCCAACCGGCGCGTGGTCTGGTCGTTTTTGGATGGCGACTGCAAGGAGGGCATCTGGTACGAACAGAACGGCCAGATTTGCTTTGTTTACGAAGATCGCCCCGACCCGCAATGCTGGGTCTTTAACCGCTCGTCCCAGGGACTAATCGCGCAGTTCGAGGGCAACCCCGAAGCCACCGAACTGTACGAAGCAGCCGACGTCGACGAAGATATGATCTGTTACGGGCCCGAGGTCGGCGTCTGAACATTGGCCTTCGTCAGAACAGCGACCCTTGATCCGGGGCTGGTGGCTTGGACGGTTTCTTGGCGGTCGGGGTCGTCCCGGACAGCGGTGCGGTCTTCAATTCTCCATCGGCAAACTCGATGGTCAGTGCAGCGTGCTTGCTGGCTTGCGCCTTTGTGGTGACCACGCCGCTTTCGGAATGCACCACGGCGTAGCCGCGTTGAATCGTGGCTTTGTAGCTGAGCGTCTCGCGCAACCGGTCGGTCGCATCCAGTTGCTGGCGGAGCCGGTCCACCCGCAGGGTCTGCGCGGCCGTCATGCGCTGGGCCAGTTGGTTGACTCGGTCGCGCTGCTGCTGAATGTCGCGTTGGATCGGGCGGATCGAGAGACGCGAGGACAGGTTGTGCAGCGTGTCCCGCCGCGCGGCCACGAGGTTGCGCAGCGTTGACGGGCGCAGGTGCCCGGACAGTTCCACCACCTGCAGGCGGCGGTTTTGCACACCGCGTTGCAACGCTGGGGCTAGACGATCGGCAATCAGGTCCAGTCGCTGGCGCGGACCATCCAGTAGGGTCTCGGGGCGCGGCAGGGCGCGCGACAGATCGCGCAGGCGTTGGGCCCGGCGCTGCACGGCGTCGGTGGCTGCGCGGGACAGACGCGCGCCCTGTTCGCCGGTCCAGGCCAGCAGTTCCATCCGCACGGGAACCGCCAGTTCGGCGGCGGCGGTGGGGGTGGGCGCACGGCGGTCCGAGACATAGTCGATCAATGTGGTGTCGGTTTCGTGCCCCACGGCCGAGATCAGCGGAATCTCGGACTCGGCGGCGGCGCGGGCGACGATTTCCTCATTGAATCCCCACAGATCCTCGATCGAGCCGCCACCGCGGGCGACGATGATCAGATCGGGGCGGGGCAGCGCGCCGCCGGGTGTCAGGCGGTTGAAGCCCTGAATGGCGTTGGCGACCTCGGACGCGCAATTGGCGCCCTGCACGGCCACGGGCCAGATCAGCACCTTGCGCGGGAAACGGTCGCGCAGGCGGTGCAGGATGTCGCGGATCACCGCGCCCGAGGGCGAGGTGACGACGCCGATGATCTGAGGCAGGAAGGGCAGGAGCTGCTTGCGCTCGGGCGCGAAGAGCCCTTCGGATTCGAGCTGTTTCTTGCGTTTTTCCAGCAGCGCCATCAGCGCGCCTTGCCCGGCTACGGCCACCTCGTCGACGTTCAGGTTGTATTTCGACTGCGCGCCAAAAGCTGTGAGGCGGCCCGTGACGACGACTTCGAGCCCCTCTTCCGGCACCACCGACAGGCCCGCTATCTGGCCCTTCCAGGTGGTGCAGGCCAGCACGTTCCGGTCGTCCTTGATGTCATAGTACAAATGCCCCGAGCGCGCCTTGAACACACGCCCGACCTCGCCCCGTACGCGGATTCGGCCAAATGTGCCTTCCAGCGTGCGTTTCACCTCGCCCGAGATCTCGGACACGGAGTATTCGGCGGTATTCTGGCCGGGAATCGGATCGTCAAGCAGGTCGGACATTTCAGCGCCTTGTTTCGATAGCTCGCGCAGCTTAGAACGCCGCGCAGGCAAGGCCAAGCAGATCGGAGACTTTCATGAACATCCTCATTCTCGGCAGCGGCGGGCGCGAACACAGCCTGGCCTGGGCGGTGATGCAGAACCCCAAATGCGACCGCCTGATCGTGGCGCCGGGCAATGCCGGGATCGCGCAGATCGCCGATTGCGCGGCGCTGGATATAGAGAATGGCGGCGCGGTGGTCAGTTTTGCCGAGGAAAACGCGATTGATTTCGTGATCGTTGGGCCGGAAGCGCCCCTGGCTGCCGGGGTGGCCGACCGGCTGCGCGAGGCGGGCATCCTGGTGTTCGGCCCCTCGGCCGAGGCGGCGCGGCTGGAGGCCTCGAAAAGTTTCACCAAGGAAATCTGCGATGCGGCCGGTGCGCCCACCGCGGCCTATGCCCGGTTTACCGAGGCCGAGCCCGCCAAGGCCTATATTCGCCAGCAGGGTGCGCCGATCGTGGTTAAGGCCGACGGTCTGGCCGCGGGCAAGGGCGTGATCGTGGCGACGGACGAGGCGACCGCGCTGGAGGCCGTGGACGACATGTTCGGCGGCGCCTTCGGCGGGGCCGGGGCTGAGGTGGTGATTGAGGAGTTCATGGACGGTGAAGAAGCCTCGCTGTTCGTGCTGTGCGACGGCGAGAACATCCTGTCGGTCGGCACCGCGCAGGACCACAAGCGCGTGGGCGAAGGTGATACCGGCCTGAACACCGGCGGCATGGGCGCCTATTCTCCGGCACCGGTTCTGAGCTCTGAGATTGAGGAGCGAGCGATGGAACAGATCGTGCGCCCGACGATGGCCGAGATGAAACGGCGCGGCACGCCGTTTCAGGGGGTGCTGTATGCCGGTCTGATGATCAAGGACGGACAACCGCGGCTGGTGGAATACAACGTGCGCTTTGGCGATCCGGAATGCCAGGTGCTGATGATGCGGTTGGGGGCGCAGGCGCTGGACCTGATGCATGCGGCGGCCGAGGGACGGCTGGGCGAGGTGCGGGTCAATTGGGCCGACGATCACGCATTGACCGTAGTGATGGCCGCGCTGGGCTATCCCGGGGCGTATGAAAAAGGCAGCGTGATCAACGGGCTGGATGACTTGCCCGAGGACAGCAGCCATATGGTTTTTCACGCAGGCACCAAAGCGCAGGACGGGCAGATTGTGGCCTCAGGGGGCCGGGTTCTGAACGTGACGGCGCGCGGAGCAACACTGCAGGAGGCGCGTGACAACGCTTATGCGATGGTCGAGGCCATCGATTGGCCGGGCGGCTTCTATCGCCGCGATATCGGTTGGCGGGCGCTTTGACGTTTGACGGCCTGCAGGGAACGGGGGACCTCGGCCGACGGCCTCACCTCGGGATTTCTTGACCAGATGAACCCCGGATCAGCAGTTCAGCGCGCTTATAAGGGCTTGTCGGTTTTTCAACGGGCCAAGATCCTGGGTTTGCCAGCCGCCATCGTAGCGGACGGCAATGATCCGGCGCCAATCGGCGCTGGCGACGATCAACTCAGGCTGGCCGTCGCAGGAGCGAAGCCCGCCTGAAATGAAATCCTCTCCGATCCGGTGATTGGTCAGGCCGGGGAGCGCGGCGATTTCCGTCAGTCGGCCGTCTGAGAAGCGCCAGATGCGCAGGGTCTTGGCCAGGTGAGGGCGGTCGACATAGGCAATTTCAATATGCCCGTCGCCATTCAGGTCTGCCGCTCCGACCGGAGCCAGCCAGCGGAAACGGGTGCCGATATGCGGTGTCGCCGCCATGCGGCCGTGCGGGCCGTAGATGGCAAGACGCGCGCCGTGCTGCGCGCCACTCTCCACCGCGATGACTTCTGGAAGCCCGTCGCCCGTGACGTCGATCACGCGGGGCGCTAGGTCTTCGAAGACCAGATGATCGGGCAGCGTGAAGCTGCGGTGTTTACCATCTGAAAGCGTGAGTTCAATCGAACCCCATTCGATCTGGTCACCCAGAACGCCGTGGGGATAGCGGGTGGTCGGATCCGTGTAGCGGGCGGTCACAATGGTTTCGGCGGCCAAGGCTGGACCCGCCAGCCACAGGCACACAGCCATCAGCGCGCCGCGTACGTGGCACGGCCAAAAGCGCACCGCCGGACGCGGCGCTTTGAAGCCGCAGCGCATGCCGCCGGACGAGCGGGACATGCGCCGTCGCATCAGATCTGCTTTTCCGGCATCTGGACGACCAGCCCGTCCAGTTCGTCAGTCACCTTGATCTGGCAGGTCAGACGCGAACGGGCCGGGTCGGGCTCGTAGGCGAAGTCCAGCATGTCTTCTTCCATGTCGTCCTTGGCAGGCAGTTTCTCGACCCAATCGGGATGGATGTAGACGTGACAGGTCGAGCAAGCGCAGGCGCCGCCGCAATCGGCCTCGATGCCGGGAATGTTGTTGTCACGGGCGCCTTCCATGACGGTCAGGCCGTTGGCGACCTCGACTGTGTGTTCGGTGCCGCCATGCTCGACATAGGTGATCTTTGCCATTGCTCGCGTCTTCCTTCTGCGGTGTTCAGGTTCCTCATTAGTCAAGGGATTTAGGTCTTTCCAGTGCCATTTGCGACCAATCGGGGCGTGATCGGGCAAACGGTCCGTCATTGTCGCCCAAATTCCACGCGTTCGCGCCGCAACCGAATGGTTTGGCCGGTTTTTTCCATCAAAGGTTGAGGCGCGGATAACGGTTTCGATTGTTGCGTGCATGGATTTGTGTTCTGGTCGTGTGACCGTGATTTGATAAGGGAGTGAGCAGATGCCGTTGACGGTTCAGGACGCAAAGATTGTGGTTGGGATGAACGAGCGGGGCGATGCCGAGCATGACATTGCCGCGTGGTTTGGCGAAAGCCAGGCGAAAATCGTGGAGGTGATCGACGGGATCAGCCATGGTGCATTGGCAGCAGCGAATGACGATGAGCTTCATCCGGTCGGAGCACCGGGCCCCAAGGCTCTGCGGTTGCGCAGTGACGTTTTGCGGGCGCTGGATGCGTTGGACGGGGATGACCTGGCCAAGGCCAAGGCGGTTCTGCGGGAAGGTTTGGCCACGTTCAACGCGCATGACGCCAAGTGACCCTTGTCTGCGCTGCGGTCGCGCGTAGCGCATGACCTTTCTGGCTGTGGTTTCGGTCCCCTGCATCTGGACATTCAGGGCATTTGTTCTATTTTTGTTCTTATGCGTATCGCATCGACACCACAGCCCAGTTCGGGCCGCCCATGGCCCAGACCACCGGCTTGCCTTCCAGCCAACCGACTGGACGACCCGCCCGAGGGTGCGCGGGTTGCTGTGGCGGGATTGGTGATCCTGCGGCAGCGGCCTGGTACGGCCAAAGGGGTGATCTTCATCACGCTCGAAGACGAGACCGGCATCGTGAACGTGATTGTCTGGCGCAAGATCTATGAGCGGTTCCGCCGAGCGGTGATCTCGGGGCGGTTGCTGCGGGTAACCGGGCGGATGCAGCGGGCCCATGCGGTGACCCATGTGATCGCGGAGGAGATCGAGGACATATCGGGCATGCTGGACCTGCTGGTGCGGGGTGACGGGGCGGATGCCTACCGGCCCCAGCCGACTGCAGAGCACAATGAGTTCGCCAAAACGCGCAATTTCGGCTAGTCTTTTGCATCATGCGGTTGCCGGGGGGGGAGCGCAGATGTCAACAAATTCGGCTGGTTTCGTGGGCAATATTCCAAGTCATTACGACGCGGGGTTGGGCCCGAATATCTTCACTGACTACGCAGACAGACTTGCCGCCCGTTGCGCCGAAGAGCCGGTGGCCAAGGCCATTGAACTGGCCGCGGGTACGGGGATCCTGAGCCGCAAGCTGTGCGATGTGCTGCCGAGCGAGGCCCAAGTTCTGATCTCGGACCTGAACGCGCCCATGCTGGAGGTTGCAAAGGCCAAATTCTCGGCGGCGGACAACGTCGAGTTCGCGGTCGTCAACGCGATGGATCTACCGTTCGAAGACGGCGCGTTCGACCTGATTACCTGCCAGTTCGGGGTCATGTTCTTTCCCGACAAACCCGCTTCGTTCCATGAGGCGGCGCGGGTGCTCAGACCGGGTGGGCGCTATGTTTTCAACGTGTGGAGCCCGATGTCCGAAAACCCGTTCTCGCAAGTCGCGCACGATGTGGGGGCGCATTTCTTTCCGCAGGATCCGCCGGGATTCTACAAGGTACCGTTTCACTATGGTGACCCCGAGGCTGTCCGGGCTGATCTGAGGGCCGCAGGCTGGACGGATATCGAACACGAAACGATCCGGTTGACGAAGACCATCGTCAACCCGGAAGCCTTTGCCCACGCTCTGGTTTTTGGAAACCCGTTGGTCGATGAAGTACGAGAGCGCGGCGGCGTGGATCCCACGGACTTGGCGGCGCGGATGTTCTCTGAATTGAAGCGCGTCTTTGGTCCGCAGGGCATGACGATGCCACTGTCAGCAACCACGTTCGTCTGCCGAAAGACCTGACGGTAGCTCGCGCACAATCCGGCCCGGGTCAGAAAAAACCCAATGACGATCAGGCCAACAGCGCCTGACCGTTCTTGAGGTGACGCGAAATCAGACCGCGCTGCTTGTGACCTTTTGGAATCAGGGCGGCTGGCCGCGGTTCAAAGCCGGGGTCCTCAAGCTCGGGGAACAGGGCCAATATCTCGGCGCGAGCCGCCTCGGGGATGGATTTCAGCGCTTGGGGACCGGCGAAGAGGCTTTCGCTTGGGGTGTCGTTGGCAAAGATGACCTGATGCGTGTCGAAAAGAAGGTGGAAATAGCAAACGGACTCCGTGGCACAGACCCGGTCAATGCCGTCCAGCGGCAGCAGCGACTTGGCCGAAACCAGCACCTCGTTGGTGTTGAACATGCGCTGCGCGATCTTTGACCGCACCAGAATGCGGTGCTGGGGTGAAACGACCAGGTCCTGTGCTGGGAGCCCTGCGCAGAGCGCGCCGGCGGAAACCCGGATGGGAACCAGTTTCGGATTGGCGGAGAAGTCGACGCTGTCCAGCTCACGGCGCCCGATCCAGCGGATCGGTTCATAGCTGCCGGCGTAGGTCAGAACCAGATCTCCGACCGACAGGTCTTCGATCTTTTTTGTCCCGTTCTTGGTAGTGATCAGTGTGCCGGCGGTAAAGCATGGGACATTCGAAATCGGCGATGCCTGACCATCACTGCTGCCGGCAACCTCCTAGGTCGTACCGGGCGTTGGCAGGACGGGACCGCTGATGCCGACATTCACACCGTCGATGCGAATGACCCAGAACGTGTCGCCGGAGGTTGTCGTAAAACCGAACTCAAGCTCGACCTGATCGCCGGGCTGAAAGGTCTGTCCGTTGATCGTCACCGCCTGGCTCAAAACCTGGTCGTTGTTGGCCGTACTGGGCGACGACCCGTCTCCGGGCGTGTCGATGTAACCGTCCGAAAACAGCTGGCTGGCCGTGCCGTCGTCATCCTCGACGTTGATCACGGTCAGTGCGGCACCGGCATTCAAGGAAAAGGTCGTTCCGACAGGATAGCCGACAGTGTTGTTCGTCGATGCGCCGGTCCATTGGTCGAACCCGTAAATCGGAACCGTGAAATTGAATGTCGCCAAACCTTAACTCCTTGTTACCGCTTGTAGTTACAGAACGGCCAACGCGCAATTCAACTGTCGTCAGGGTCTTGATGCAGAAAGAGGTGCGATTCGCACCTAGTTGCCTGAAATTTCAGCATTTGGTGAACTCTACCGTTTGAACAAAACGTTCTGCGCGTCTTTGCTGCGATGATCTCCGCGCAGCTCGGCATGCAGGGCACGTCCCGCCTGAACTCCGGGGCGGGCTCCCACGGCTTCCAGCCACCGGGCAAAGTGGGGCTTGTCCTCCAGCGTCTGCTGCTGACCCTCCCACAGGCTCGCCCAGCCCCAAATCGACATATCGGCGATCGAATAGAAGTCGCCGGCAACATACTCGTTGTCGGCAAGGCGCCGGTCCAGAACGCCGTACAGGCGCGCAACCTCGGTGCGATAGCGGTCCTTGGCATAGGGCAGGTCCTGCGGCGGGTCCAACTGGGGGGCATATTTCAGAAAGTGGTGTGCCTGACCGGCCATCGGTCCGACGCCACCCATCTGCCACATCAGCCATTCCTCGACCGCGATCCGGTCACGCTCGGTCGACCCGTAGAACTGGCCGGTCTTGCGGGCAAGGTACATCAGGATCGCGCCGCTTTCGAAAACCGAGATCGGTGCGCCATCCGGGCCGTCTGGGTCGACGATCGCAGGCATCCGGTTGTTGGGCGAGAAATTCAGAAACTCGGGCGCGAACTGATCGCCTTTGCCGATGTTTATGAGGTGAGTCTGGTAGGGCAGCCCCATCTCTTCAAGGGCAATGGATACTTTCCAGCCATTTGGCGTGGGCCAGAAATACAGGTCGATCGGGTGTGTCATGGGGCCTCCGTGTTGCGAGACGATCATGAGCCATTCGCCGCAAAGGGCAAGTGCGCGGTGGATGTCGCGGCTTGACGCCCGCGCGCCCGAGGCGTATGCGCAATCCAGAAACCACGTGGCGATTTGTTACCGGATTGCGGGCCACGCTAAACAACACCGCTAAAAGGTCAGGATGAAAGACCCCTTTCGCTTGACCGCGTATGGGGTTTTTTTGATTTGCCCTCGGGTTTTGGGGCCGAAAGGTAAAGACATGAGCGAAAGCTGGAACAAACGCACCCAAGCCGTCCACGGCGGTATCCGTCGCAGCCAGTACAACGAAGTCAGCGAGGCGATTTTCCTGACGCAGGGGTTTGTCTACGACACCGCCGAGCAGGCCGAAGCTCGGTTCATCGAGACTGGCCCGGACGAGTTCATCTATGCCCGTTATGGCAACCCGACGGTTGCGATGTTCGAACAGCGCATCGCTGCGCTTGAGGGGGCCGAGGATGGTTTTGCGACGGCGTCCGGTATGGCGGCCGTGAACGGGGCGCTGACCTCGATGCTGAAGGCGGGCGATCACGTGGTTTCGGCCAAGGCCCTGTTCGGGTCGTGCCTGTACATTCTGGAGAATATCCTGACCCGCTATGGTGTCGAGGTGACCTTTGTCGACGGTACGGACATGGACCAATGGAAGGCCGCGATCCGGCCCGACACCAAGGCCGTGTTCTTCGAATCCATGTCGAACCCCACGCTCGAAGTCATCGACATTCGCGCGGTGGCAGAACTGGCCCATGCGGTGGGGGCCACCGTGATCGTCGACAACGTGTTCTCGACCCCGGTGTTCTCGCAAGCGATCGCGCAGGGCGCGGATGTGGTGGTTTACTCGGCCACCAAGCATATCGACGGGCAGGGACGCGCGCTGGGCGGCGTGATCCTGGGCACCAAGGAATTCATTCGCGGAACGGTCGAGCCTTACCTCAAACACACGGGCGGTGCACTCAGCCCGTTCAGCGCCTGGATCATGCTCAAGGGGCTGGAAACGTTGGCCCTGCGGGTCAATGCCCAGGCCGAGACGGCGCAGAAACTGGCCGAGGCGCTGGAAGGCCATGAGGCGCTGGAGCGGATCATGTATCCGGGCCTGACATCTCATGCCCAGAACGCTCTGGTGCAGAGCCAGCTGGGGGGCAAGGGCGGTACGGTCCTGTCGCTGGACATCAAGGGGGGCAAGGACGCGGCCTTCCGGTTCCTGAACGCGCTGACGATCCCGGTGATTTCGAACAACCTGGGCGACGCCAAGTCGATCGCAACCCATCCCGCAACGACCACGCACCAGCGGTTGAGCGATGCGCAGAAAGACGAATTGGGGATCACGCCCGGTTTGATCCGCTTTTCTGTCGGGCTCGAGGATGCCGATGATCTGCTGGAAGATATCCGGCAAGCATTGTCGGCTGCTGCGGTGTGACGGCGGACACGCGCCGTTGAACACATCGGCAACCGCGCAATGTCGCCCGGGTAAAAGGGCGCAATCCGTTCGGAAATGGCGGTTTTGCGATGGTTTTTTCGATCCGGGCTGCTATCTCAACCGTATTGGGTTACACTGCGGTTTCCGCCGCAGTCAGAGATGACCTGACGACACACCGAGGATACGCAGCCGATGAACATTCATTCGCGCGACATTGACGAAAAACCTGATCGGGACGAGGCCGCTGAGGCTCTCAAGGTCCTGCGGAAATGGGCAAAGGGCGCCAGCGAGGCCGAGATCAGCCAGCTTGATCCAGCCGTGGCGCGCTTGGTGCCCGGGTTGATGCCGGACAACTACCCTTCGATGTCACGTGAATACCCCGAAGACTTCAAAGTCGACGAAGCCTACAAATCCGCGTTGCCCGATCTCCAGAACGGCCCGTCCAGCCTGATCCGCGGTGCGAAACAGCAGATCCAGCATGTGGGCATCTCGAATTTCCGCCTGCCGATCCGGTTTCACAGCAAGAACGGTCCGGACCTAACGCTGGAAACCTCGGTCACGGGCACCGTCAGCCTCGAGGCCGAGAAAAAGGGCATCAACATGTCCCGGATCATGCGGTCCTTCTACAAGCATGCCGAGCGTACGTTCAGTTTCGAGGTGATGGAATCCGCCCTGAGCGATTATCTGACCGACCTCGACAGTTTCGATGCAAGGCTTCAGATGCGCTTCTCCTATCCCGATCGGGTCAAAAGCCTGCGTTCGGGGCTTGAGGGATATCAGTATTACGACATCGCGCTTGAACTGGTCGAACAGGGCGGGGTGCGGCAGAAGATCATGCATCTCGACTATGTCTATTCTTCGACCTGCCCATGCTCGCTGGAACTCAGCGAACACGCCCGGTCGGTGCGCGGACAGCTTGCGACGCCGCATTCGCAGCGTTCCGTGGCTCGCATTTCGGTCGTGGTCGATTGTGACGCCGATTGCCTGTGGTTCGAGGATCTGATCGCCCTGTGCCGCCGTGCCGTCCCCACCGAAACCCAGGTGATGGTCAAGCGCGAGGACGAACAGGCCTTTGCTGAGCTGAACGCCGCCAACCCCATCTTTGTCGAAGACGCCGCGCGTCTGTTCTGTGCCGAGCTTCTGGCCGATCACCACGTGGGTGACTTCCGCGTCATTGCCAGCCATCAGGAAAGTCTGCACAGCCACGATGCGGTGTCGATTCTGACCGAGGGGCCGACTTTTGCATCCACCAGCCTGGACCCGCGCTTGTTCACGACGCTGTTCCACGTCGGCTGACCCGAAAAGCGCCGAGAAAACCGGCGTATATTGGGCGGTAGGCGCCTTTTTGCCGCAATGCAGCGAAAAATGCTGCATGCGCGCGATTATTTGCATACATTGAAGATGAATGCAGCTGTGGCGCGCCATGTCAGTTGTGGCGCACCACCCCGAAAGGAAGCCGGGACGTGTCACGCCTTGGACTGCAATACACCTTCGTCCGTCCGCGCGATCGGAACGGCAAGGGCTTTTCTACCTCGGAAATCGGGCTGCTTCATTGGTACAGGAGAGACTTGGAATGAATCCCATTGCCCAACAGCTTGAGCTGCAGGCCGCCGCCGTTCGTCTGGCCGGCTATGCCGTGACCAGCCAGATGAAAATGATGCAGGCATTTGCCCAAACCGTGTTCCCGATGCCGGTTGCGTCGGTCACCGAACCAACAAGGCCGGCCAAGAAACCGGTGGCGCGAACCACGGCCAAACCCGCAGCGAAGAAGGCGAAACCTGTGGTCCGGGCCAAGGCCAAAACGGTCGCAAAGTCGGCTCCGAAGCCGAAGGCACCCGCAAAAGCCGCACCGAAACCGGTCGCGAAGGCTACAGCCAAGCCCAAAACGCCGCCTGCACCGGCCAAAAAACCGTCGCAACCCGTCGCGACGGCCACCCCCACACAGCGCGTTGCTCCGGTCGCATCGGAAAAACCGGCACCGGCGGTGACGCCCAAGGTCAAGCCCAGCGCGGCAAAACCCGCGGCTTCAATCGCTGGAGCCAAGGCCAAAAAGCCCGTAGCGGCTGCAACAACCAAACCCGCCGAGGCACCGAAACCGGCCACACGCCGCACGCGTGCGCCGTCCAAGCCACCGGCCATGCCGCCCGTGGCTGAAAAAATGGACGACTGATCACAGATCATCTGCTTGACAGTTTCGGGCCGGCGCGCCAACGCTGCCCGTCATGATGGATCTTCGCCCGGTCGGATATGTGATTGGCTTGCTGGTCGCCATACTTGGGGCGACCATGCTGTTGCCTATGCTTGCGGACATCATCGAGGGTCGGGGCGAGTGGAACGTTTTCTTTGAAAGCGGCGTCATCACGATCCTGACTGGCGTGGTTCTGGCCATGAGCTGCTCAAACGGTGTGGGCGAGGGGCTGACCATCCGTCAGACCTTTTTGCTGACCACCGGCGTCTGGGTCGCGCTGCCGCTGTTCGGGGCAATCCCCTTCGTGTTCGGTGAGACCGAGCTGCGATTTGTCGATGCCTATTTCGAAGCCATGTCCGGGTTGACCACCACCGGTTCGACCGTAATTTCCGGGTTGGATGATCTGCCGCGTGGCCTGCTTTTGTGGCGCGGTTTGCTGCAGTGGCTGGGCGGGATCGGTATCATTGTCGTGGCCATGGTCTTCCTGCCCGAGCTCAAGGTCGGCGGTATGCAGATCTTCCGCTCGGAAGGGTTTGAAACCATGGGAAAAATCCTTCCTCGCGCGCAAGAGATCGCGGGCCAGATTTCGCTGATCTATGTTTTCCTGACCGTAGCCTGCGCACTGGTTTATGCCGGTTTGGGCATGAACTTTTTCGACGCGGTTGTTCATGCGTTCACAACCATGTCCACCGGCGGGTTCTCGAACTATGACGCGTCGTTCGGTACGTTCTCGGGGCCCGCGGAATATGCCGCGTCCGTATTCATGATCCTGGCTGCACTGCCGTTCGTGCGGTATGTACAATTCGTCAACGGCCGGACAAGCTCGATCCTGGAAGACAGCCAGATCAGGGCCTTTCTGGCCACGATTGCCGTTCTGGTGGTGATCATGGCGGTCTTTCTGACATCGGTCTTTCCGCACCACTGGGAACAGGCGGTGCGCGAGTCGCTGTTCAACATCACCTCGATCATTTCCGGCACCGGATACGCCAGTGTCGATTACATGGCCTGGGGCAGTTTTCCGATCATGATGTTCTTCATGATCGGTCTGATCGGTGGTTGCGCCGGTTCGACGGCCTGTTCCATCAAGATCTTCCGCTATCAGTTGCTGATTGCGTCCATCAAGGCTCAGATCAGCCGGATTCGGTCCCCGCACGGGGTGTTCGTGCCCAAATACGATGGCCGCGCCATCAGCCGCGATGTCCTGACATCGGTCATGAGCTTTTTCATGTTCTTCGCGCTGTCGCTGGGGGCGCTGTCCTGGGCGCTGGCGCTGACTGGTCTGGATTTCATCACAGCGGTATCCGGTGCAGCGACGGCGCTTGCCAATGTCGGCCCCGGCTTGGGTGATCAGATCGGTCCGGCCGGGAATTTCGCCGGGCTGAACGACACGGCCAAGTGGTTGCTGACCTTCGGAATGCTGACCGGCCGGCTGGAGCTGATGGCCGTGTATGTCCTGTTCACCATTCGGTTCTGGAGAGGCTGATGAAAAGACCATTGGGCGCCCAAATCTCGCACATGCTCAAGGATCGGGGGGTCGAAGTGATTTTCGGCATTCCCGGTGTGCACAATCAGGAAATGTACCGTGGAATCGAAGAAGCGGGCATTACTCATGTGCTGGCGCGGCATGAGCAGGGCGCGGGCTTCATGGCTGACGGCTATGCAAGGGCGACGGGCAAGCCCGGCGTGGCCTACGTGATCACCGGTCCTGGCCTGTGCAACGTCATGACGCCGATGGGGCAGGGCTATACCGACTCGGTTCCGATGCTGGTTCTGTCGTCCTGTCTGAGCGAAACGCAGGCTCAGCGCGGCCAGTTGCACCAGATGAA
Organism: Ruegeria sp. CI8; assembly: GCF_056536865.1. Taxonomy (NCBI): domain Bacteria; kingdom Pseudomonadati; phylum Pseudomonadota; class Alphaproteobacteria; order Rhodobacterales; family Roseobacteraceae; genus Ruegeria; species Ruegeria sp. CI8. The sequence goes on along the minus strand of NZ_JBQFQL010000001.1, from coordinate 1,682,042 downwards.
AGACCAGCGCGCGGCCGCTGAATGCGTGACCGACTGGTCCTGCCAGGCAAACGACGCACAATCGGCCTATGGCCTGATCGAACGCGCCTTTGAGGAGTTCGCGCTGAAACGCCCGCGTCCCAAGCATATCCAGGTCCCGATCGCGCAGTTGGAGGCCGAGGCCGACCCCGCTCCTTTTCCGAACCAGGACGCGGTGCGGGTCAAGGCTCTGGCGCCGGACATTGCGCCGGTTCTGTCGCTGCTGAACATCGCACGGCGGCCGCTGTTCATACTGGGTGGTGGGTCGAGGTCTAACCTGTGGCGCCAGATTCTGTCTCAGCTCGGTGCGGCCTGTTTCACCTCTTATGCGGGGCGTGGGTTGGTCGGCACCGGCTATGCCCTTGATTTCGGCGCGAGCTTGCCGCGACCCGGCAGTGCCGAGGTGATTGGGTCGGCCGATCTGGTCATCGCGGTCGGTGCCGAATTGGGTGAGGTCGACCTTTGGCGCGACCGGTTGGGCCACAAGGCGACCTTGGTGCGGGTTGACCTCGACCCCGAGGTGCTGGCCGACCGGCACCGGGCGTCGGTCAAGCTGCAGGCCGACGGCGAAAGTTTTGCCCATGCACTGTGGTCCGCGACCCAAGACTGCAAACCGGCCACCGGCTGGTCGCCGGAAGAGGTGGCCGAAGCCCGAGCACGCTGGCGCGCCGAGGTCGACGCGGAAAGACCGGGTATCGTGCCGGTTGCCGACGCCTTGCGTGCAGCGATGCCCGCCGACACCATGATCTATTCCGACATGACCCAGTTCGCCTATGTCGCGAAAGAGGTCTGGGACATGGCGCGCCCATACCACTGGCACCACCCGACCGGGTTCGGCACCCTGGGCTATGCACTGCCGGCCGGGATCGGCGGCGCGGTTGCGCGGCGCGGAAAGCCAACTGCCGTGATCGCGGGTGACTACGGGTTCCACTATACGATGCAGGAACTGGGTGCGGCGGTCGAGCTGGGGTTGTCGCTGCCCATCATCCTTTGGGACAACGGTAAGCTGAAAGAGATCGAGGACAGCATGGTCGGCAGCCAGATTGCTCCGAATGCGGTCGTCGCGCGCAACCCTGATTTCTGCAAGCTGGCCGAGGCTTTCGGTGCGCGGTCAGCCGCTCCGAACTCGCTGCCGGAAATGCAGGCTGCCGTTCGTGCGGCCCTTGACGCGCCCGTGCCGACCCTTGTGCACGTCACGCCCGATATCTTGAAGGGATAAAAAAGGCGCCGCAATGTCCTGCGGCGCCTTCAAATTCTGTTCGTGACTATGCGGTCAGCCCCAGCAGTTCACCAGCACGGTCATGCCAGTTGCGCGGCGGTTCAACTCGTCGGGCGAAACCTGGCCGGTTTCCTGCGCGGTCTGGGCCGTTGCCCCGGCCTTTGACAGGATCTCGTGAAGGCGATCGGCCGCGGCAGCCAGGCTGACATCGCGGGGCAGGGTGCGCCCCTCGGTCCGCGCAGGCAGCAGCATTCCGACCACGTTGCCGTGATCATCGAATACCGGGCCGCCGGCGTCTCCGGGTTGTGCGGTCAGGCTCAGGCGGGTCACACCGGCCTCTCCGTTCAGCCCGCGGATATCGGCGATCTTGCCGTAGGTCAGCGTCGGAGCCCCCAAAGCGCCCTCATATGAGTATCCCGCGACGGCCACTTCGGATTGCAGGCGAAGCTGGGCTTCATTCAAGGCCGCAACGGCCATCGGTGCCAGCGTCTTGTTGGGGCGCAGGACCGCCACGCCCAGTTCGGGATCGCTCCACGCGGTTTGCAGTTCCTGACCGTCCTCAAGGGTGACGCGGGTGCAGTTCTGCACCGCCTCGGCCACGGTCAGGACCAGACCGTTGGGATCGGCAAAAAAGCCCGACCGCGACAACCGTGGTTTTCTGAGTTGCAGACCGGACATCAAGTCGATGCTTTGCTCGGCATTGGCGCCAGCCGCAGCATCAAGAACACCATCGGTGGTTTCAAAGCTGGCAGTCATTGCGGCCAGAACCCGGGCGCGGCGTGCGTCATCGCCTTCAGGCCAGACAAGGGTGAAGCCTTTGATCTTGCCGTCGCTCAGATTGGCCTGTGTATAGGATACGATCCCGTTGCCACGGCCTTCGATGGTAAACCTGTCGCCACGCAGCTCACGCGGGCCGTTCAGCGGCACGATCTCGAGCGATTGCATCGCCTCGAACAGCGCGCGCAAAGTGGTTTTGCTGCCCTCCTGGCTGATCAAAACGACCCGTGCGTCCAGATCACCGCTGGAATTGAAATGCGCGAACGGCGCCTCGTATCGGTCGAAGGCAACTACCCCAAGCGGCAGGTCGACGGAAATCCCGGCGCGATCATCGACGTGACGCGCCATGCCGACGCTGATCAGCGGGGCATTGTAGTCATCCATCAAAGCCTTGCGCTGTGCCGTCGTCAGGACACCGGTCGGTTCAAAGCCGTTGAACCGCTGCCATTCCGCCATCGACCGGCGTGTACCTTGGCCGAATGCCCCGTCAATGGTCGAACTGTAGAACCCGGCAGCCTGCAATGCGGTTTGCAGGTCTTTTCGTTCCTGTCCGCTCAGCAGCCGCTCGGACTGCAGGGCCTGTGATCTCGTCTCGTCCGAAGGTTGCGGTGTCAGACCGGCCTGAGGCTGCTCTGGCTGCGGCTCGGGCTGAACGGGCGCTGTGATTGCGCCGCGGTTCAGGACATTGGCGCCGATTGGCCAGAACTGCTGCCCCAGGGCGCCTGAAAATGTGATGAAACTGTCTGAGGGGATCTGCCGTTCGGCCCGGTAGACGCGCAGCACCTGCTCGGCGTCGGCCCGCAGGTAGGGGCCGATCACTATGGCGTACCAGCCGCTGTTCAGGCGGAACCCGTTCACGTCAGGCAGGGCATTGGCATAGACTTGCGCCCGGTCCTGTGCCTCGCGCAGCGATGGCTGCGCTTCGACCTGAACCCAGACGCCTGCGTCGGCCCCCTGTTGAGCATACGCAGCGCGCAGGCCGACTGTAATCATTAAAAGAATTGCAACGAATATGCGTGTCATTTTCTGCCCGTTTTATGCAGTGTTTTGGCTTTGCCTCAACTTACGCGATTCAGGGGTGAAAACGCTATGCCCACGATACGGGGAATTTCTGGTGTGGCGGCACAGTGACAGCAGGCGGGCATTGGCCCGTTGACGCCCCTTGGCCCCTTGCATAGGAAGGGCAAAACCGACCGGAACCGGGCAAATCCGCGCCCAAAGGGAATGTCATGACCGAACCGTCCAGCGCACCACGTTCATTTCAGGAAATCATCCTGCGGCTTCAGAACTACTGGGCCTCGAAGGGCTGTGCCATCCTGCAGCCATACGACATGGAGGTCGGTGCCGGTACGTTCCACCCTGCAACCACCCTGCGGGCTTTGGGGTCCAAACCCTGGGCTGCGGCCTACGTTCAACCGTCGCGCCGTCCGACCGATGGGCGCTATGGCGAGAACCCCAACCGCTTGCAGCATTACTATCAGTACCAGGTGCTGATCAAACCCAGCCCTCCGGACCTGCAAGAGCTGTATCTGGGGAGCCTTCAGGCCATCGGCATCGACATGGACCTGCACGACATCCGTTTCGTCGAGGATGACTGGGAAAGCCCGACCTTGGGCGCATGGGGCCTGGGCTGGGAGGTCTGGTGCGACGGCATGGAAGTCAGCCAGTTTACCTATTTCCAGCAGGTCGGCGGCCATGACTGCGCGCCGGTCTCGGGCGAGTTGACATATGGTCTGGAACGGCTGGCGATGTATGTTCTGGGCATCGACCACGTAATGGACATGCCCTTCAACGACCCGCAATCGCCCAGCCCGCTGACATATGGCGACATCTTCAAGCAAACCGAAGAGGAATACGCCCGTTGGAACTTTGATGTGGCCAACACCGAGGTTTTGCTGCGCCACTTCGAAGAGGCCGAGGAAGAATGCGCCGCGATCCTGAGCCAGGAAAACGTTGACCCCAAAACAGGCAAGCGGATCATCATGGCGCATCCTGCTTATGACCAGTGCATCAAGGCCAGCCATATCTTCAACCTCCTGGACGCGCGCGGCGTGATTTCGGTGACCGAGCGGCAGGCCTATATCGGGCGGGTGCGCGCGCTGGCCAAGCAATGCGCCGATGCTTTCGTGCAGACCGAGGCCGCGGGTTTCGAGGCCTGATGGCTCGTCGCACCCCACAGGAGGATCGCGCATGACCGGGAAAATGCTGGCAATTCTGTTGGTCGCTTGCGCCGTCATTGCTGGCGTCAGCATGTATTACCTGCAGGTCTACGGCTACTACTACGAGGTCGAACCCTCACCCGGTCAGGATGTTGTTCTGACCGAAACCGCGACCGGCCAACCGGTGCCAATTGCCTACAGCGCGTTTCAGGCGATCGACGCCGACAGCTCTCCGATCCGGTATCGGGCTTGTTTCCAGACAGATCTGAAGCCGGAACAACTGGCCGTCCGCTACATGAGCGCCGAAGAGGCCGAGCCGCTGACGGCCCCGGGTTGGTTCGACTGCTATGATGCGGCTACTCTGGCCGAGGCGTTGGCGAACGGATCCGCCCGCGCGTTCGTAGGGGTCAAGAACATCCACTACGGCGTTGATCGGATCGTAGCTGTAACGCAGGACGGTTCGGGCTTTGCCTGGCATGCCCTGAACAACTGCGGCGAAAAGGCCTATGACGGAACGGTTGTCGGTGAAGAGTGCCCGCCCCAACCGGAAAACTGAGTGGGTGGGATGGGGTTCATCGTTGAAATCCCCGGATTTCTGACGGCAACGCTGGGCTTTGCCGTCTACCTGATGGGCGCCGAGATCAACGCCCGCGCCGAGGTCCTGCGGCGGTTCAACATTCCCGAACCCGTGACCGGAGGTCTGTTGGCCTCGCTGGTGGTTCTGACGCTGTATCTGCTGTTCGGGATGGAACTGGAGTTCGACCTGACCGCGCGGGATTTCCTGCTGGTGCTGTTCTTTGCCGGGATCGGCCTGAACGCCCGGCTGTCCGATCTGATCGCGGGCGGAAAGCCTCTGGTGCTGCTGCTGATCCTGACGCTGCTGACGATCGTGGCGCAGAACCTGATCGGCGCGGCGGGGGCGGCGGCCTTCGGCTATCCGGCGCAGTCCGGCGTTCTGTTCGGCTCGGCCGCCCTGATCGGCGGCCACGGCACCGCCATCGCCTGGGCGCCCGAGGTCGCGCAGGTCACCGGGCTTGAGGGCGCGACCGAGCTGGGGGTGGCCGTGGCGACCCTGGGCCTGGTCCTGGCCGCTCTGGTCGGTGGCCCCATCGCGCGTCTGTTGATCGAAGGACGCGACCTGTCGCCAAACCGCCCGGACGAGGAACATACAATCGGCGTGCCCGACGAGCCGTCAGACGCGGCCGCGAAGATCGACCACCTGACGGTGATGCGGGTGCTGCTGTACCTGAACATGGCCATTATCGCAGGCTATGCTCTGTCCGAGGTGATCCTGGCCGCGGGTTTGAAACTGCCGCTGTTCGTGCCCTGCCTGATCATGGGTATCGTGATCGGCAACCTGCGCCCGCTGCTGGCCCCGCGCGCCGCGCCGGTGTCGCGCACGCCGTCGCTGGCGCTGATCTCGGAATTCGCGCTGGGCGCCTTTCTGGCCATGTCGCTGATGAGCCTGCAGCTGTGGACCATCGCCGATCTGGGCCTGTCGATCGTGGTGATCATGACGGCGCAGACATTGTTTGCGGTGGCTTTCGTGATCTGGGTTCTGTTCCCGGTCATGGGCGCCAACTACCGCGCGGCCGTGCTGGCGGCGGGGTTCGGCGGCTTCGCGCTGGGCGCGACACCGACCGCAATTGCCAATATGACCGCCGTAACCAAGCGATACGGGCCTTCGCCTATTGCCTTTATCGTGCTCCCCCTTGTATCCGCATTCTTCGTGGATATCGCCAATGCCATCGTCATCCAGACGATCGTCAATTTCTAAGGATCGAAAATGCCCGACCTGCTGATCGAACTGTTTTCCGAGGAAATCCCCGCGCGCATGCAGACCCGCGCCGGCGAGGATCTGAAAAAACGGATCACCGACGGTCTGGTCGAGGCCGGTCTGACCTATGCCCATGCCCACGCCCTGACCACGCCGCGCCGCCTGACGCTGGCGGTCGAGGGGCTACTGGCCGAAAGCCCCACCATCCGCGAGGAGCGCAAGGGCCCCAAGGTCGGCGCGCCGGACAAGGCGATCGAGGGCTTCCTGCGTGGCGCGGGGATTAGCCGCGACCAGCTCGAGGAACGGGACACGCCCAAAGGTGCGGTCTATTTCGCCACGATCGAGAAACCGGGCCGCCCGGCGGCCGAGATCGTGGCCGAGGTTCTGGCCGACACGATCCGCAACTTCCCCTGGCCGAAATCCATGCGCTGGGGCAGTGGGGCCCTGCGCTGGGTGCGCCCTCTGCATTCGATCCTGTGCATCCTTAGCGATGAAGCCGGCGCGCAGGTCGTGCCGATGGAGGTCGACGGGATCACCGCCGGCGACACCACCGAGGGCCACCGCTTCATGGCGCCGGGCCGGTTTGCCGTGACCGGGTTCGAGGACTACGCCGCCAAGCTGAAACGCGCCTTTGTCGTGCTGCCGCCCGAGGAACGGGCCGAGCACATCTGGAACGACGCACAGAACCTGGCCTTTGCTGCCGGTCTGGAGCTGGTCGAGGACAAGGGCCTGCTGGCCGAGGTGGCCGGGCTGGTCGAATGGCCGGTTGTGCTGATGGGGCAGATCGACGATGAATTCCTCGACCTGCCGCCCGAGGTGCTGCAAACCTCGATGAAAGAGCACCAAAAATTCTTCTCGGTCCGCAACCCCAAGACGGGGCGGATTGAACGGTTCATCACCGTGGCCAACCGCGAGACCACCGACAATGGCGCGACCATCCTGGCTGGAAACCAGAAGGTGCTGTCGGCGCGTCTGGCCGATGCGAAATTCTTCTGGGAGAACGACCTGCGGGTTGCCAAGGCAGACATCACGCAATGGACCCGTGCACTTGAAAACGTGACCTTCCACAACAAGCTGGGCACCCAGGCGCAGCGGATCGACCGCATTGCCGCGCTGGCCCGCGAACTGGCCACGGTCACGGGCGCCGACCCGGACCAGGCCGAGAAGGCCGCGCGGCTGGCCAAGGCCGATCTGAGTTCGGAGATGGTCTATGAATTCCCCGAACTTCAGGGGCTTATGGGGCGGTATTACATTGAGGCGGCTGGAGAAGACGCCGCCGTGGCCGCCGTGGCGCAGGAGCACTACTCGCCGCTGGGCCCGTCGGATGACGTGCCAACCGCGCCGCTCTCGGTGACCGTGGCGCTTGCCGACAAGCTGGACACGCTGACCGGGTTCTGGGCGATTGATGAAAAGCCCACCGGCTCAAAAGACCCGTTTGCTTTGCGTCGCGCTGCTTTGGGTATCTCTCGATTGGTTCTCGAAAACGATCTGCGGCTGTCGTTGGATCGCTTCTTTGACAGCCAACTTATTCGAGCAGAAAGCGTAATCAATGAGGCGTTGCCGGAAGCTAACGTTCTTGATCTGTTGGAAGAAATTGCAGAGCGAGGTGTCTTTGGTGCTGCATTCCAAGCGGTCAAGGACAAAATCGGAGGATTGCCTGCCACGGCCTTTCTTGAACTTGAAAAAAAGGTCCCAGACGCATCTGACGATCTCCTCTCCTTTTTCCACGACCGCCTCAAAGTCTTCCTCCGCGACGAGGGCATTCGCCACGACGTGATCGACGCCTGCATCGCGATGGACGGCAATGACGACCTCAACCTGCTGGTCAAACGCGCCCGCGCGTTGAATGCGGTGATCGCGACCGAAGATGGCGAAAACCTGGTGCAGGGCTTCAAGCGCGCCAACAACATCCTGACCCAGGCCGAGGAGAAGGACGGGGTCGAATACTCTTTCGGTGCCGACCTGAAATTCGCCGAGACCGACAGCGAAAAGGCCCTGTTCGCCGCGCTGGATCAGGCACAGGCCAAGATTGCACCGGCACTCAAGGCCGAGGATTTCCCGGCGGCGATGGCGGCCATGGCCGCGCTGCGCGGGCCGATCGACGCGTTCTTCGAGGACGTCCAGGTCAATTCCGACAATGCCGTGCTGCGCCGCAACCGCCTGAATCTGCTGAGCCAGATCCGCCAGATCTGCTCCAGCGTCGCGGACCTGACCAAGACCGAAGGCTGACCCAAAGGGCGCGCTCTGGCGCGCCCACAAGGCCCTTGCGCGGAAGGCTGGGGCGCTTATGCTGCGGTGAAACCAAAAGGTGCCGCAGTGCAGAATAATCCGCATACCACGCTCATCACTCCTGATGCTCCTGTCGCCGCCGACACGCATGGCGGCCGGGCGAAATGTCTGCAGCGCCTTGTGCGGTTGGACCTTCCCGTACCGCGTACGGTGGCTCTGTCCTTCGATCAGGTGCGGCGGATCGCTGACGGCGATATCCCGGCAATCGAAGCCATACTAGAACAGTTCGACGCATCGGCGTTGCTGTGCGTGCGCCCCAGTTCCGAGGACCCTGACTGGGGTGGCCCCGGCGCGGTTCTGAACATCGGGATGAACGATGCCCGTTTCGTGGAATTGTCCGACAAGATGGGCCCCGAGGCCGCCGCCGCATTGTATCTGCGGTTCGTCCAAAGCTATGCGATCCACGTTGCGCGTCTGGACGCGGATGTTTTCGACGACATCGAAGCCGACGGCCGCGAAGGCCTGCGCCAGACCCTGCGCGCCTATGAGGACGAAACCGACGAAGCGTTCCCCCAGGACCGGGGCGAGCAGTTGCTGGCGGTCCTGCGCTCGATGGCGCGGGCGTGGGATGGTACGTCCGCCCGTCTTCTGCGGCAGGCCAAGGGCGCTCCGGCGGATGCCGGGCTGGGCCTTGTCATTCAGGAGATGATCCCGGGCGTCGGCCAGGGCGAATGCGGATCGGGGGTGTTGCAACTGGTGGATTCCTCGACCGGCATGCCGCAGATCACAGGCCGCTACCTGAGCCAAAGCCAGGGGCGTGATGCGCTGGGCGAGGGGGTTGCGGCCCTCTACCTTGAAAAGGACCCGCGCGGGCAAGCGCTCGAGGATGTTGCGCCTCAGGCCTTTGCCGACCTCAAGACCCATGCGGCGTTGATGCGGCGCAAATTGCGCGAAGAGATGCAGGTCGAATTCGTGATCGAAAACGGCAAGGTGCATATTCTGGACGGGGTCCGCGTTCAACGCAGCGCCCGCGCCGCCATGCGGATCGCCGTTCGATTGGCGGAGGATGGCATCATCACCCCGCAGGAAGCCGTCATGCGGATCGATCCGCATTCGCTGAATGAGTTGCTGCACCGTCAGGTGCATCCCGAGGCCAAGCGTGACGTGCTGACCACGGGTATCGGGGCCAGTCCCGGGGCGGCCACCGGCCGGATCGTGTTCACTTCGGCCGAGGCACAGGCCAGCGCCGCGCGCGGCGAGCCCTGCATTCTGGTGCGCCGTGAAACCTCGCCCGAGGATGTGCGCGGCATGCACGCCGCGGTCGCCGTACTGACCGAAAAGGGTGGCATGACCAGCCATGCGGCCGTGATCGGGCGCGGGCTGGGGCTGCCCTGTATCGTCGGCGCGTCCGAGATGCGGTTCCAGACCAAGAAAAAGCAGCTTACCGTTCCGGACGGCCGCGTTTTCACCACAGGCGACATTCTGACGATTGACGGAAGCTCGGGCCAGGTGTTGGCGGGCGAGCCGGCGATGCTCGAAGCTGCACTGGATGACTGTTTTCAGACCTTGATGAGCTGGGCCGACGCCGAGCGAGACATATCAATTCGTGCCAATGCCGACACTCCTGCCGACGCGCAGGCTGCGCGAAACTTCCAGGCGCAGGGGATTGGGTTGTGCCGAACCGAGCATATGTTTTTCGACCCCGGTCGTCTGATCGTGATGCGCGAGATGATTTTCGCTCAGACTTCATCGGGACGCGCGGCGGTTCTGGAGCGGTTGCTTCCGATGCAACGCGATGATTTTGTGCAGCTTTTCCGGATCATGGAAGGGCAGCCCGTCTGCATCCGACTGTTCGATCCGCCTCTGCACGAGTTTCTGCCGACCACGCGCAGCGGGCAGCGCGAACTGGCCGAAGCGCTGGATCTTCCGGTTTCGGATGTGGAGCGTCGGGTGGACGAAATGAGCGAATACAACCCCATGCTGGGGTTGCGGGGCGTACGCCTTGGTATCACGGTGCCCGAGATCTATGACATGCAAGCCCGCGCGATCTTCGAGGCGACGCTCGAAGCCAGCAAAAATGGCGCGCCGGTGGTGCCCGAGGTCATGATTCCGCTGGTTTCGGCCAAGCGCGAGGTCGAACTGATCAAGGCGCGGGTGGACACGGTTGCCGCAGCCGTTGCGGCCGAGCGTGGTCAGGAGTTCGAATACCGGTTGGGTGTGATGGTCGAAACGCCCCGGGCCTGTTTGCGCGCCGAGGAAATCGCTCCTCATGCCTCGTTCCTGAGTTTCGGCACCAATGACCTGACGCAGATGACCTATGGTCTGTCACGCGACGACGCGGGACGCTTCATGTCAGCCTATGTTCGGCAGGGGGTGTTCACCGAGGATCCGTTCCATGTTCTGGACGCCGATGGGGTCGGCGAACTGCTCAAGCTGGGCTCGGAGCGGGGGCGTACAGCTCGGCCCGATGTCACGCTTTCGGTCTGTGGTGAACATGGCGGCAACCCCGAATCAATCGCCCTTTGTCGGGATTTGGGGTTCGATTATGTGTCCTGTTCACCCTTCCGAGTCCCGGTCGCTCGGCTGGCTGCCGCTCAGTTGGCGATTTCGTCAAAACTTGGGGGTTGACAGGCCGTCAAAGCCCTAGGAATAGTGGTTTCGGGATGGACCTGTGGCTGATTAATTTTGGCCCCGCGGGCAAGATTTTTCTTGCTTTTTCCTCAGAACTGGACCTTTCGCGCCTTCTGCGTTAAGACCCCGTCGCGCCCGCCGGGGGAGGGTATGGCGCGTGAAGTGCCTGTGCGAGGTTATCTGATGCTACGATATATACTGGCTGTTGCCATTGCGGCGGCAACCGTGATGCCGAGTGCGTCCGTTGCCGAGAGGGAAGCCACCGAGACTGCCAAGCGCGAACTGGTGTCGCGCAACGAGGTGCCGGGACAAAGCTTTCGCGACTATCTGAAGCTGTTCCAACCTAGGAAAGAGGTCCAACCGGTTGAGATTTCCTACACCAAGGCCTGGCTGGACCAACAGCCCAAAGCCAGCGGTGGCGAAGATCTGAAATGCTTGGCCGAGGCCCTGTATTTCGAAGCGCGCGGAGAGAGCGTGCGCGGCCAATTCGCGGTTGCCGAGGTGATTTTGAACCGGGTGGAAAGCACCCGTTTCCCGAACACCGTCTGCGGCGTGATCCGTCAGGGAACAGGCAAGAAATATCAGTGCCAGTTCACCTATACCTGTGACGGCCGCAAGGAAGTCATTCACGAGAAGAAAGCCTATGAGCGCGTGGCCAAAGTTGCCAAGGCGGCGATCGAGGGGGTCAGCGACCCGCTGACGTCGGGGGCCACGCATTACCACACCAAGGCGGTGCGCCCGTCGTGGTCGCGCGTTTACAAGGAAACTGCGCGCATCGGTGTGCATATCTTCTACCGCCACAACTACCGCACTGCGAGCAACTAGCGCGCATTGACGCACCCGCGCTGGAACGTTGATGGCGCGGGTGAAACCAAGGGCTATATTGCGGTCAAGGAGATCCGCAATGAATCTGAGCCGCCGAAGCCTTTTGAAATCTGCCGCCGCGCTTGCGGTGTTTCCAACGCTGGCGCGCTCCGCGCCGCTGACCCTGACTGCGCGCGAGGGCGCTCAGTTGATTGCCCCTCCGGGGTATCCGGAAACCGATATCTGGGGCTTTGATGGGTCGGTGCCAGGCAGCCCAATCCATCTGCAGCAAGGCGAGCGGGTTCAGCGCCGCTTGGTGAACGAATTACCGCAAGCCACCTCGGTTCATTGGCATGGTATCCGCATCGACAACGCTATGGATGGCGTGCCGGGTCTTACTCAGGAAGCGGTTCCAAGCGGCGCGACCTTCGACTATGATTTCATCGTGCCGGACGCCGGAACCTATTGGTATCATGCGCATAACAAGTCAGTCGAACAGGTGGCCCGTGGCCTGTATGGCCCTTTGATCGTGCACGAGTCCGAAGCGCCGGATGTGGAGCAGGATCTGGTGCTGATGCTCGATGACTGGCGACTTGATCCGGAAACGGCCCAGATTACCCAAGACTTCGACAACGGTCATGACCTCAGCCATGCTGGTCGGCTGGGAAACCTCACTACCGTCAATGGAGCATTCGACCCATCCTTTCCTGTTCAACAAAACCAACGCCTGCGTCTGAGGTTGGTCAACGCCGCGAATGCGCGTGTCTTCACCGTGGGCCTCGACGGAATGTCCGGATGGATCGTTGCGCTGGATGGAATGCCTTTGGCCGAGCCGATCCCGATTGAGGACACGTTCCCGCTGGCCCCGGCACAACGTGCGGATTTGTTGGTGGATGTGCTGGCTGCGGATGCGGAAACGGCCAGCCTGTTCAGTCAGGAACGTGACGGCGCCTTTGGTTTGGCCCGATTTTCAGTGGCGGGGCAGGCGGCTTCCACTCCCCGGTCGGGAGTTCGGCCATTGCCGCCGAACCCGCTTCCGGAATTGACGGATATCAACAACGTACCGCGGCACGAGATGAGGCTGCAGGGCGGTGCCATGCGCTGGCTTGAAAGCGCGCGGATTGGCGAGACCGAGCTCTCGGGCCGGGAGCTGGCTCAGCTGGGCCGGTTTTGGGCGCTGAATGGCTACGCCGAGCGACCCGATGACCCGTTTATGGACGCGCCCTTGGGGAGCGTTCACCGGATCGCCTTCGTGAATGAAACGGTATTCCCGCACGCGATGCACCTGCATGGTCACCACTTTCGGCTGATCTTGCCGGACGGCAGTCTTGGGCCATGGCGCGATACGGTTCTGGTCGAACGTGGCGAGACTCGCGAGATCGCGCTGGTCACCGATAACCCGGGCAACTGGCTGCTGCATTGCCATATGCTTGGACACGCCGCATCGGGTATGATGAGTTGGTACCGCGTCACCTGACGCCGCATTCGGCGGCTGGAATGGCGTTTGCTTGAATGCTATAGCCGCGCGGAACCACTAAATTGGGCAAACCTGTCCAAGCTGCCCGAAAAGGCCCGTGCCATGAGTACTGAAATCCGCCTTGCCTTTGCGCATCCGTCCGAACGGTCCGAGGCGACTGCGCCACGCGGGCCGCTGGATCGTATCTCGTTGCGCGACCACATTGTCGAGGTTGAGATCGGCGCCTTTCAGGCCGAACGGGGCACCACCCAGCGCATCTGTTTCAACATTGTGGTCGAAGTGCGTCCGCTGACCGAAAACATCGACGATGATGTCGATCGCATCCTGTCCTATGACCGGGTGACCGAGGCCATCGCCTATGAACTGGCGGCCGAGCGTCTGAACTTGCTCGAAACGCTGGCGGATCGAATAGCTGAGCGGATCTTGCTTGAACCTCAGGCGGTAAGAGCTTTTGTACGCATTGAAAAACTGGATCGCGGTCCGGGTGCTTTGGGCGTCGAAATCGTTCGTGGCAAGGATGCCGTCCATCACGATGTCATCGAAGAAGAGCGCCCACATCCCCGGCTGGTCTTTCTGTCGAACGCAGCGATTGAGTCCAAAAATTTGTCGGGCTGGATCGACCAGTTGGAAAACCGGCAGCGACCGCTGATTCTTTGCGTGGGCGCCTCCGATCTGCCGGTGCCGCAGACCGGCCATGCCATGACCCAGCGCCGGATCGACCTGCTAGCGATCGAGCAGAACGCTTGGGTGCTGGCCGCGCGTGATCATCGCTGCGTCGTCGTCTCGACCCGGACCGAACTGGACTGGGCCATGAAGAACGGTCAGATCTGTGTCTGGGCACCGTCCAAGATCGTGCTGGATGCGGTCGATGGGCCTTCGGCGGCGCCGTCCGATGCGGTGGCCTTGGCGGCCTGGTTCGCCGCCACCTTTGAGGCCAGCGAAATGCTGGTCATTGGCGGGGAACTGCCCGAGTCGCCCAAAACGCCGCTTCGGGCGGTTCCGGTGGAGCAGGCGCAACTGTGACCAGCTACTATCGCCCATTGGTGCAACACGGGCCTGTGCGCCCGGACGGGGCCTTGCTGCTGGCGGGGCAGGACCTGTGGTTCACCCATGCCGAATGTCTGCAGCGTGACGCGGCACCCCGGATCGTTGCGGCTGCCGATATCCCTGAAACGTGGCTGGACCGGCTGACGCAACCGCGCGCCGCGATTGCCGGACTGGATATGGCGCAGCCGCAGATCATGGGCATTCTGAACGCCACGCCCGACAGCTTTTCCGACGGTGGCAAGCACAACACCCCCGACGCCGCGTGTGCAGCAGCCCGGGAAATGGTCGCGCACGGTGCGACCATTCTGGACATCGGTGGTGAATCCACTCGCCCCGGTGCGGATTTTGTGCCCGAGGACGAAGAGATCGCCCGCACCCAGCCCTTGATCCGCGCGATCCGGGCTGAGACACCGGCGCTGATCTCGATCGACACGCGCAAATCCGCCGTGGCCAGGGCCGCAGTCGAGGCCGGGGCAGGGCTGATCAACGATGTTTCAGGCTTTACCTTCGATCCCGCGCTTGGGGCTTTCTGCGCTGAAATCAATGCGCCGGTCTGCGTGATGCACATGCAGGGCGACCCGGCCACGATGCAGGACAACCCGACCTATGACGACGTTCTGCTGGACGTCTACGATTTCCTGTCCGGGCAGGTGGCCCGGCTGGAAGGCCTCGGGCTGGATCGGGGCCGGATCATCGTTGATCCAGGCATCGGTTTCGGCAAGACCGAGGACCACAACCTAAGCCTGCTGCGCAATCTCAGCCTGTTTCACGGGTTGGGTTGCCCGATCCTGCTGGGTGTGTCACGCAAGGGCTTCATCGGCCGGATCGGCGCGGAACCGCGCAAGGATGCCCGCGCGCCGGGATCAATCGCCGTTGCGTTGGCAGGATTGTCGCAAGGTGTGCAGATCATCCGGGTGCATGACGTGGCCGAGACCGCTCAGGCCTTGCGCCTGTGGGCCGCTGTCCGGTAATCGGGTCGCAGGCAGGACTTTGTGGAGTAGCAGGTATGCGCAAGCTGTTCGGAACCGACGGGGTGCGGGGCACCGCCAACACCTATCCGATGACGGCCGAGATGGCGTTGCGGATCGGCGCGGCGGTGGGGCGGTACTTCCGCCGGGATGGCTCGGGCGTTCACAGGGTGGTGATCGGCAAGGATACGCGCCTGTCGGGCTATATGCTGGAAAACGCGCTGACGGCGGGTCTGACGTCGACCGGCATGAACGTGCTGCTGCTGGGGCCGGTGCCGACACCGGCAGTCGGGCTGATGACCCGGTCGATGCGGGCCGATCTGGGTGTAATGATCTCGGCCAGCCACAACCCGGCCGAGGACAACGGGATCAAGTTCTTCGGCCCCGATGGGTTCAAACTGTCCGATCAGGCCGAACTTGAAATCGAACAGCTGATCGAAGAGGGGGTCAAACCCGCGCAGGCGCAGAATATCGGGCGCGCCCGGCGCGTCGATGACGCGCGGTTCCGCTATGGCGAGCGGGTCAAGTCATCTCTGCCGCGCGAGCTGCGTCTGGATGGCCTCAAGGTGGTGATCGACTGCGCCAACGGCGCCGCGCACCGCACCGCGCCCGAGGTCCTGTGGGAGCTGGGGGCCGAGGTGATCCCGGTGGGAACGGCACCCAACGGCAAGAACATCAACCTGGGTTGCGGCTCGACCCAGCCGCGCGTGGCGGCCGAGGCCGTCGTGGCGCATGGGGCGGATGTGGGCATCTGCCTCGACGGCGATGCCGACCGGGTCGTGATCGTGGACGAAACCGGGCAGGTCGCTGATGGCGATCAACTGATGGCCCTTCTGGCTACCGCCTGGGCCACTTCCGAACGGCTGAAAGGCGGCGCGCTTGTTGCGACCGTCATGTCGAACCTGGGTCTGGAACGGTTTCTGGGCGCGCGCGGGCTGCGGCTGGAACGGACGGCGGTCGGTGACCGCTATGTGGTCGAGCGTATGCGGGAAGGCGGGTTCAACCTTGGCGGTGAGCAATCCGGCCATATCGTCATGAGCGACTATGCCACCACGGGTGATGGCCTGATGGCGGGGCTGCATTTCCTGGCCGAGATGGTGAATTCGGGGCGCAAAGCCTCGGATCTGGCGCAACAGTTCGAGACGGTGCCGCAACTGCTGAAGAACGTACGATACGGCGAAGGTCAGGCCCCGCTGGAAGCGGAGACGGTCAAGGCCGCGATCGCCGATGCCGAGGCGCGGCTGAACGGGCAGGGGCGGTTGCTGATCCGCAAGTCGGGCACCGAGCCCTTGATCCGCGTGATGGCGGAATGCGAGGACGACGTCCTTCTGGCGCAGGTCGTCGATGGGATCGTGGCCGAGGTCGAAGCCGCCGCGCGTCAGTAGCCCAACAGCATCCTGCGCAAACTGAACCATTGGCTAATCGCCATTCCGGTCAGGATCAGCGCCAGCGCGATGTAGAACCGCAGCGGCAGCGCCTCGGACAGGATCCATGCGCCGAAGATCATCGACCAGACCGGCACCTGATAGTTCACCAGCGTCATGAAGACCGACCCGGCGCTGCGAATGATCGACACCCGCAGCAACGTCGCAAAGGCCGTTGGCACAAGCCCCAGCACGATCAAGGCAAGCGTGGGGCGCAGACCCCGCGGGGTGGGCACGCCTTCGGTCGCCATCATGATCGGCAGCAGGATCACCGCGCCCACCACCAATGTCAGTGCCGCCAGAACCACCGGGTCGATCGGCGGGCAGCGCCGGGTCAGGATCGACGCCACCGAATAGCAGAACGCCGCCCCGATGCAGGCCAGTTGGGCCAGCGGCTCGGCCCCGCTGCCCAGTTGCGCCAGTCCCGGGCCGATAAGCACCAGCGCTCCGGTGAAACCCAGGGATACCCCGACGAAACGACGTGCGTTCAGGGGTTCATCCGAGAAGAAATGCGCCAGCGGAAGAACCATCAGCGGAATTGCGGCCATGGACAACCCGGCAAAGGCCGAGGGTACATATTGCTGCCCCCAGCTGAGCAGCACGAAAGGCAGCGCGGTGGACAGGATGCCGATCAGGATCACCGACCACGCCAGACTTGGTGTCAGGCTGGGGATACGCCGCCCGGTCAGCCCCATCAAGGCCAACAGCATCACCGCACCCAGCGTCGTCCGCGCAGTGGCCACCGTGATCGGGCCATAGTCTTCCAACGCCATCGCGACGACCATGAAGGTGCCGCCCCAGATCAGGCCCAGGGCAATGACGCCGCTCCAGTCGCGTATGTCGGGTTGAGGCACCATCGCTGCCTGTTCATCCGTTCTGCATGAAAAGGGCGGCCTCCGGGGCCGCCCTTGGGTTCAAGCCGTTCGGGCTTAGTTCTTTTCCTGATCGACCAGCTTGCCGGCCGAAATCCAGGGCATCATGCCCCGCAGCTTTTTGCCGACTTCTTCGATCTGGTGTTCGTCATTGGCACGGCGCGAGGCCTTGATCGTGGGCTGACCGACCTGATTTTCCAGCATGAAGTCGCGCACGAACTTGCCCTGCTGGATGTCGTTCAGAACCTCTTTCATCGCCTTTTTGGTCTGCTCATAGGGCAGGATGCGCGGGCCGGTCACGTATTGACCGTATTCCGCGGTGTTCGAGATCGAGTAGTCCATGTTGGCGATGCCGCCTTCATAGATCAGGTCCACGATCAGCTTCACCTCGTGCAGACACTCGAAATAGGCCATCTCGGGCGCATAGCCGGCCTCGACCAGGGTTTCAAAGCCGCAGCGGATCAGTTCGACCAGACCGCCGCACAGAACGGCCTGCTCGCCGAACAGGTCGGTCTCGCATTCCTCGCGGAAGTTGGTCTCGATGATGCCCGAGCGGCCGCCGCCGATGGCCGAGCAATAGGACAGGCCGATTTCCAGCGCCTTGCCGGTCGCGTCGGTGTGAACGGCCACCAGGCAGGGCACGCCGCCGCCTTTGACATATTCGCCGCGCACCGTGTGGCCGGGGCCTTTGGGGGCCATCATGATGACGTCCACGCCCTCTTTCGGCTCGATCAGGCCGAAATGCACGTTCAGGCCGTGGGCAAAGGCGATGGCCGCGCCGGGCTTGATGTTGTCATGCACATATTTCTTGTAGGTCTCGGCCTGAAGCTCGTCGGGCATGGTGAACATGATGACGTCGCACCAGGCCGCGGCCTCGGCGATGCCCATTACCTGCAGGCCTTCGGCTTCCGCTTTCTTGGCCGAGGGCGAGCCTTCGCGCAGGGCGACGACCAGGTTCTTGGCGCCCGAGTCGCGCAGGTTCAGCGCGTGGGCGTGGCCTTGGGAGCCATAGCCCAGAATGGCCACTTTCTTGTCCTTGATCAGGTTGATGTCGCAATCGCGATCGTAATAGACGCGCATTTTGCCGGTCCTTTCTGTTTCGATTGCTGCGGTTCTATCTGCAGTGATTGCTATTGGCGAGAGCGATGGCATTGGATATTGACGACAGAAGCGAAGAATAATTCTTAGAAACCGGAAAACTTGAAAAAGTCATGCTTGACGACATCGACCGCCGTATCCTGCGCCATTTTCAGGCTGACCCAAGCCTGAGCACCGCCGAGCTGGCCGAGCGGTGCCGGATCAGCAATGGCGTGTGCTGGCGCCGGATCGAGAAGATGCAGGCCGCCGGGATTATTCAGGGACAGGAGGCCGTGATCGACTGGTCCGCCATGGGCTATGCGGTCGAGGTGTCGCTGCGGGTGACGCTGGACAAAACCCAGCCGCGCGCATTCGACGAATTCACCGAAGCCGCCCGCAAAGTGCCCGAGGTGATCGAGATCCAGACCTTTCTGGGGCGGGTGGATGTCCGCCTGTCCGTCATCGCGCGGGACATGGCGCATTATCAGCAGGTCTATCGCGATCGTATCCTGACCCTGCCGCATATCGCCGATATCGAGGCCCTGATGCACATCGCGCGGGTCAAGCGGGACGAGGTGCTGCCGGTATGATCGAACTGGATGAACTGGACCGCAAACTGCTGCGCGCTTTGGCTCAGGACGCGACGCAGAGTGCAGGTGCGCTGGGTCGGCGTTTCGGTCTGTCGCAGCCTGCCACCTGGCGCCGGATCCGGCGGCTGGAGCAGGCGGGCATCATCAAAGGGCGCAGGCTGCGCCTGAACGCCGAGGCACTGGGGTTCGGTGTCACAGTATTTCTGGGCGTCAAGCTGGCGCGCAAAGGGCAGGTCAGCCTCGAGGATTTCGAACGCGCCGTCAGCGCCATTCCCGAAGTCCAAACCGTGGAACACGTACTGGGCCTGTATGACTACCGACTGCGGGTGGTGGCACGCGATCTGGCGGACTTTGAACGGGTCCTGCGGCGTCGTATCATGACCCTGCCGGGGGCCGGGGACGTCGAAGCAAATGTACTGCTAAGCGAAGAACGCCTGCCCGGGCCGATAGGCTAGCGGTCAGTAGCGGGTACGGATGCAATAGCCTGGATGGTGGGTCAGGCGGGCAAACGAAACCGGCTGTCCGTCTTTCCATGTCGTGCGCTCAAGCTGAATCATCGCGGCCCCGGTCGTCGTTCCCATATAATCTGCCAAGTGGCTGTCGGCGGAAATGGCGTAGAGTGCAAGCTCGGCGTCAATGAAGGGGTTCGCATTCAACAGCCATTCATGCGGCCCGACCTCTTCCAGATTGGCATCTTCAACCTCGGGGACGGCCGAAATGTTGATCCAGCGTTCTTCGTGCTGAAACGGGCGGTTGTCGGCATAGTGCATGCACACCAGATGCAGGATCTGCGATTGCGGCGGCAGACCCAGTTGCGAACTGAGCCAGCCGGGGCTCTTGTCGATGCTGCGCTCGACCAGGGCATAGCGGTAGGTCTGGTTCTGGTCTTCGACGATCTGACGGGCCAGCGACAGTTCCAGCTTGGCCTGTTTGCTGGGTGATTTCTTGACCCGCGTTCCGCTCTTGCGCTTGCGCTCGACGAACCCTTGTTCGGCCAGTTCGCGCAGCGCACGGTTGACGGTTGCGCGCGCGCAGTTGAACTCTTCGGCAAGCTGGGTTTCGGTCGGCAGCAAGGAACCTTGGGGCCAGACCCGTGTCTCGATCCGCCGCTTCACTTCGTCCCGAACGAATTGAAAACTGATCCGCTTTTGAACGTTCACGGTCTAAAATATCCTTTCAAGCTCAAGATGTGTGTATCTGTTCAGAAACACGTCAAGGTGTAAAGAGAGAGGTGACACTAATTGGCGTCAATTCGGCCTATCAGGCTGTTGAATCGGGTGTGCAGCCGAGCTTCTGACCGTTGACTTAAGGGAAGCGCATGAGGGTCAATGAGCACTTTACCAACAGATGCAAAGCCTTCAGAAAGTGAGCAACCCAGAAAAGGAGACAGCATGCCTGCATTGTTGAATACAGTCGATCCGGACGGGCTCGAAGAATTCTCGGTCGTGTTCACCGACCGCTCGCTCAACCACATGTCGCAGGCGTTCCAGCAGGTGATGCGCGACATCTCAGGGATGCTGCGCAAGGTCTATGGCGCGGACGGCGTGGCCGTGGTGCCGGGTGGCGGAACCTATGCGATGGAGGCCGTGGCCCGACAGTTCGCCCGCGGCGCCAACGTGCTGGTGGTACGCAACGGCTGGTTTTCGTATCGTTGGAGCCAGATCATCGAAACCGGGGGGCTGACGGCCTCGGCCACCGTATTGAAGGCCCGTCAAACGGGGAATTCCAGCCCATCGCCCTTTGCGCCGGCGCCGATCGACGAGGTGGTCGAAACCATTCGCAGCCAGCGACCCAGCGTGGTGTTCGCGCCGCATGTGGAAACCTCGGCCGGGGTCATTCTGCCGGATGACTATGTATCGGCGATGGCTGCCGCCGCGCACGAGGTCGGCGCGTTGATGGTGCTCGACTGCATCGCCTCGGGCTGTGCCTGGATCGACATGAAGGCCACCGGCGTGGACGTTCTGATCTCGGCCCCGCAAAAGGGTTGGAGCGCCTCGCCCTGCGCCGGCCTGGTCATGCTGTCCGACCGCGCCGAAGCGCGGCTGGCCGAGACCACCTCGGACAGTTTCGCGCTGGACTTGAAGAAATGGCGCCAGATCATGCAGGCCTATGAGGGCGGCGGCCATGCCTATCACGCCACCATGCCCACCGATGCGCTGCGGGCGTTCCGCGATACGATGCAGGAGACCCGGGACTATGGGTTCGACAAGCTGCGCGAAGCGCAATGGCGGCTGGGAAATGCGGTGCGGGCGATGCTGCGCGACAAGGGGGTCGTTTCGGTCGCGGCCGAAGGTTTTGGCGCACCGGGGGTGGTGGTCAGCTATACCGACGACCCCGAGGTGCAGAACGGCCAGAAATTCGCCGCGCTGGGCATGCAGATCGCCGCCGGGGTGCGGCTGCAATGTGACGAGCCCGAGGGGTTCAGCACCTTCCGCCTGGGCCTGTTCGGGCTGGACAAGCTGTATGATGTCGATGGCACGGTGGCCCGGCTGAAGCGGGTGCTGGATCAGGTGCTGTAGGCCGGTACAGGCCTCAGCGCACGCCGAGGCCCATCTGCATCAACGTCTTGCGCACCACCGGCATCGAATAAAGCGCGTTCAGCCCTGCGGCGCGCGCATCGCGCAACGGCCGTGCCTCGACCATCGAGGCGCGGTTCAGCAGGTCGATTCCCTTGACGCGCAGTTCGATCTCGGCATGGCGGGCCTTGTGATAGGCTTCGAGCATCTGGGCATCTCCCAGACCCTCGGGCCGGGCCTGGGCCAGGTCCAGCAGGCTGCGCAGATCCCCCAGAGACATGTTCAGCCCCTGCGCGCCGATCGGGGGCACCACATGGGCGGCCTCGGCCATCAGCGCCACGCGCTGGGCCGACAGACGCTCGGCCGATTGGCTGATGATCGGCCAGATCGTCCGGCGCGAGGCCAGTTTCAGCGGTCCGAACAGGCCGCAGGACCGCTCGATCATCGCGGCCTCGAACTCGGCCTCGGGCAGGTTCAGCAGTTCGACCGCGCGCGGGCCGCGCTCCATCCACACGATCGCAGATGAGGGCTGGCCCTGCCAGTCGGGCAGGGGGACCAGCGTGAACGGCCCGCCGGACCGGTGGATCTCGGTCGAGACGTTTTCATGGGCGATCGGATGCGTCACCGCAAAGGCCAGTGCCTTTTGCCCGTATCGTGTGGTGTGGACCTTGATCCCCGCAGCCTCGCGCATGGGCGAGTTGCGGCCGTCGGCGGCGATTACCAGCTTGGTGCGGATGCGCGTGCCGTCGGACAGGCCCACACGCGCCTCGGCGGTGCGGGTGAACAGGCTGACGGTGCCGGGGCCGGGGCGGAAATCGACATTCGGCAGTGCGTGCAGCCGGGCCACCATCTCGCGCCGCAGCAGCCAGTTGGGCAGGTTCCAGCCAAAGGGTTGATCCGAGATATCGGCGGCGTTGAAATCGCGCACCACGCGCGGCTCGGGGATGTCGCCGCCCGCGTCCACGATGCGCATGATCTGCAGCGGCGCGGCATGGGGTTCCAGCCGGTCCCACAACCCGCAGTGCTGCAGCAGGCCGTGCGCCGGTTGCAGAAACGCGGTGGTGCGCAGGTCGGATCCGTCGGCGTCGCGGTCGGTGACGGGCGGGGTCGGGTCCACGCAGATCACGTCGAACCCTGCGGCGCCGAATACGGCCGCCGCGGTCAGCCCGGCGATGCCGCCGCCGGAAATCAGGATGTCACAACTGTCGGTCATCGCGTCACTCTCCGTTGCCTGCGGACCCTAGTGCGGTTCTGGGGCTTGCGCCAAGTGACATCCTGTCCCGTGGTCTAGCCGCGTGAAATCAGGACCAGAATCAGGAACATCACCGGCACCATCGCCAGGGCCGGCAGATACAGGCCCGGCAGGCCGAACAACAGGGCCGAACAGCCCCACATGCTGACCAGCGCCGCAACGGTATAGCCAAGATCCTCGGGCTTGCCATTGGCCGCATCGCGGGCCAGCCAGCCAAACAGGGGAATTGCAAAAAGCAGGCGCTGCCAAAAGGGCAGGCGGCCGGGCATCTCGATCACGGTCATCGGGGTCTCCAGTTCTGTTCGTCGCTGGGCCTGATGTAGGAACGACTTTGCACCCGCAGAATGCGCGGATCGTCGCAGTTTCAGGCCGCGCGCAGGTGCATTTCGTCGCAGTCTCGGGTGGTTCAGATCAGGCGCGCTAGAAAGGCGGCCAGGTCATCGGTGTGGTGGTGGATATGATCCGCGTCATGCGGATCGGGGGCAACATGCACGGTACGCATGCCCATGTCATGCGGGGCCTTCAGGTTGCGAGGCTCGTCTTCGAACATCGCAGCGCGGTCGGGGTGGATGCCGTCGCGGGCGAACACCGTTTCAAACGCGGCCTTGTCCGGTTTGGGCCGATACCCCGCATGTTCGACCCCATAGATCGCGTCGAACAGCCCGTCCAACCCGCGCGAGGCCAGAACCCGCTCGGCATAGGGCGCGCTGCCGTTGGTGTAGACGATGCGCCGCCCGGGCAGGGCCCGGATATGCGCGGCCAGCGCAGGGTCGAGTTCCATGTGGCTCAGGTCGACCTGATGAACCGCGTGCAGATAGGGCTCGGGGTCCAGATCATGTTCAGCCATCAGTCCGGCCAGCGTGGTGCCGTGTTCGCGCCAATAGTGCTGGCGCAGCCGGTCGGCCTCGGCCCGGTCGACGCGCAGGGCTTCGACCACGTATTCCGTCATCAGCACCTCGATCTGATCGAACAGGCGCATGTGAGGCGGATACAGGGTGTTGTCCAGATCGAACACCCATTGTGTGACATGTGAAAATGCGGGCTTGACCATAGGCTTGGGTTTAGGCCGCGGCCATCGGGTTTTCAATGGCGCACTTGATTGCAGGCCCATGGCCCGGATAGACAGGTCCGAACGAGGAGAGACCCGACCCAATGAACCAGTCCCGACAGCCCCAGACCGATGCCTACAGCCTGATCCTCGAAGCGATCGACGTGGGTGTGTACAAACCCGGCGACCGGCTGGTGGAAAGCGAACTGGCCGAGCGGTTCGGCGTGTCGCGCACCCCGATCCGCGAGGCGCTGCAGCGGCTCGAGACGCAGTCGCTGCTGGAACGTGACGGGCGGTCGCTCATCGTGGCCTCGCTGGACCACAACCAGATGGCCGAGCTGTATGTCGTGCGGCGTGAGTTGGAAGGGCTGGCGGCCCGACTGGCCGCGCGCCACGCCACGGATGAGGAAATCAAAGTCCTGCAGGATATGGTCGAAGCCGATGACGCGCTTGTGGATGATCCAGTGGCTCTTTCCCGGGCCAACCGGCGGTTCCACGAGCAGATCCACCTTGCGTCGCACAACCGCTACCTTGTTCAGCAATTGGACCTTGTCCATCGCACCATGGCTCTGATGGCAACGACTTCATTGGCCGCGCAGGGCCGCGGTGAGATCGCTCAGAGTGAGCACAAGGGGATCGTCGAGGCAATCGCGGCTCATGACGAAGAAGCCGCCGACCGAGCTCTGAAGGAACATATCTCGGTCGCGTTCATGACCCGGCTGAAGCAGGATGCAATCCGGCGCGAGAAATAGCTTCCTCGTCTGGCTGCACTTCTTCGCTGGCCTGTCCGTGCTGGGTCTTGTCCCAGAAGAATGGTCTGACCGCCAGTTCCCACAGCGCCTTGTATGCTGCTGCCACGCCCAAGGGGTAGTAGAGTGCCATGGTCGGGACCCACGGCAGCAGGAAACGGCGACCGCCGGCCACCACGCCCAAGCCTCCAACTAGGATGTTCGCGGCCTCGGCGGTCAGGAACAGGTAGACACAGGCGTTCAAGATTTGCGGTGCCAATACAGCTTCAAATGGGTTCGTCAGCCCCAAGAAGGTCAGCCAGAAGACCCACAGCACCGGGGCAAGCAGGAATTGTCCGACCGTTCCCAGGAAAAAGGCTTGGACACCCAGAAAGCGCCACATCCCCAGATCGCGCATCAATGCCAGGGGCGAGCGCATGTGGACAAGGTATGTGACCATGAACCCTTTGAGCCAGCGCGAGCGTTGCTTCACCCAAGGCCAGGCACGGAAATTGGCCTCTTCATACGTGGCGGTTTTCACTATTTCGGTGCGATAGCCCGCGCGGCTGAGCCGAACCCCCAAATCCGCGTCCTCGGTCACGTTGTGAGCGTCCCAGCCTCCCAATTCCAACAGCTTGTCCCTGCGGAAGAAGAACGTCGTTCCACCCAGCGGCACCACAAGACCCAACCGCGCGATTCCGGGCAGGATCACGCGGAACCAACCGCTGTATTCGATGGTGAAGCAACGCGAGCGCCAGTTGGTGCGCGGGTTGTAGTAGTCCAGAACACCCTGCAGGCAGACCACATCATCGGGCGCGCGGGCGAATTGCTCCACCACGGTCTCGATTTGGTCTGGCAGAGGCGCATCCTCGGCGTCCCAGACGCCCAAAATCTCTCCTCGGCAGAAATCCAGCGCATAGTTCATCGCCCGTGGTTTGGTGGTCAGGTTGCCAAGATCGGGCACCTCCAGCGTTCGGATCCAGCTAGGCAGGGTGGTCTGCGCAAGCGCTGACCGGGTGACGTCATCATGCTCTTCCAAGACCAGGATCACGTCCAACAGCGCCTTTGGATAGGTCAGGCGTGTCAGCCGTTGGATCAGCGCACCGGCGATTTCCCGTTCCTTGTGCAGCGGCACCAGAATGGACACGCAGGGCAGGCGGTGTTGCGCAAGCAGACCGTCTGGTTTCTCGGCCTTTTTGGGGAAGAGATACGATATCAACCCGGCCAGCCGAAGAATCAGGAAAAGGATCAGCGTTGAAACTGCTGCCCAGAACAGCAGGGATAGCCCGGCATTCGGTTGCAGACCCAGGCCCACAAGCGCGGCCAGCGCCAAGAGGGTCGGCAGGAGACGTGAACTCGCAGTCCATGAGCGGCAGCTTTGCGATAGCGGCGCCCGCGTTTCCGCCGCCTCAGCCAAAGGTTTTGCGTAATGTCGGGCGATGGCTTGGTCGATGTCATCGGGTGCGGCCAGCACAGGCAGGACTGTCTGGGCGCAATCTGCCAACCCGTACCGTATTTCATCAAAGCGGTCTGGGTATGCCGTCGCGACCAAAAGCACGGGCCCGACTCGCAGCCACGGAATGGCGTTGTGCGTCAGCCAGAACCGCATCGGGCGCAGCGCGCAAAGGTCAGCGGGTGGCGGCGTGTTTTCCAGATCGGCGATCTGCAGCCCATGTTGTTGGCCCAGCGCCAACAACACATCGCCGCGCGAGGCCATATGCTCGCCAACCAGAATTTCGCCCAGAGGAGCGTTCTGCCGCTCCTGCAGTTTCAGGGCGTGATCCAGTTGAGCGGGGGTGATCACCCCCAAGTCGATCAGGCAAGTGCCCAAAGGTTTGCGCGGGCCAATGCCGGAAACCGGGGTCGCAGGCCCGTGACCCAGAAAATTCAATTCAACCATCATAGCACCCTGCCCGAAGTGTCGGGTCAGAGTTGCTCAATCAAGGTTAATTCCGGGTTAACGTTGACGCGGCCCGCAAACCTGCGGGATTAAGCGCGCACTTTTCGGTCGGCCATGGCCGCGGCAAACCGTTCAAACAGGTAAAAGCTGTCTTGCGGGCCGGGCGAGGCTTCGGGGTGATACTGAACCGAATACACCGGGCGATCGGACATGCGGATGCCGCAGTTCGAGCCATCGAACAGCGACCGGTGGGTTTCAACCACCCCCGCAGGCAACGATTGGGCGTCGACCGCGAATCCGTGGTTCATCGAGGTGATCTCGACCTTGCCGGTTTCCAAGTCCTTGACCGGGTGGTTCGCGCCGTGGTGTCCGTGGTTCATCTTGATGGTCTTGCCGCCCAACGCCAGTGCCAGCATCTGGTGACCAAGGCAGATCCCGAAAATCGGCAGATCCGTGGTTTCAAGTATTTCCTTGATCATCGGCACAGCATAAGTGCCTGTCGCCGCCGGGTCTCCCGGGCCGTTGGACAGGAACACGCCGTCGGGGTCGTGCGCCAGCACCTCAGCCGCGGTTGCGGTTGCAGGCAGGACCGTCACGTCGCAACCGGCCGAGGCCAGGCAGCGCAGGATGTTCCGTTTTGCGCCGTAGTCCAGCGCGACGACCTTGTGCACGGGCGCTTCCTGACGCTGGTATCCGTCCGGCCAGGCCCAACGCATCTCGTCCCAGCGGTAGCTTTGGGCACAGGTCACGTCCTTGGCCAGATCCATGCCCTCCAGCCCGGCGAAACCACGCGCCGCTGCAACCAGGGCTTCAATGTCGAAGTTGCCCTGCGGGTCATGGGCCAGCGCGACATGCGGAGCGCCTTGCTGGCGGATCGCGCGGGTCAGCCGGCGGGTATCGACCCCACCGATGGCGATCCGGCCACGGCGTGCCAGCCAGTCGGTCAGCCGCTCGGCCGAGCGCCAGTTCGACGGCTCGGTCGGGTCCCACTTGACCACCATGCCCGCGGCGACAGGATCGGCGGTTTCGTCATCCTCGGGATTGACGCCGACATTGCCGACATGTGGGAAAGTGAAGGTCACGATCTGCCCGGCATAGGACGGGTCGGTCATGATTTCCTGATATCCGGTCATCGCGGTGTTGAAACACAGCTCGGCCACGGTTTGTCCCGTGGCGCCGAACCCGGTTCCGAAGAAGAGTGTTCCGTCGGCCAGAGCCAGACATGCGGTGGGCTTGGACGTGGCTTGATGGGCCATGGCGCGACTCTCCTATCGGGTAAATCGGCGCATAACTAAGGGGGTTGGTGCCTCGGGTCAACCCTGTTCAAATTTTGGGCTATTGTTGTTTTTCAATGATTTAGCCTTATCTGTCTGCTGTTGTGCCTCGGATTTTGTTTAGATATGTTCGGGGTTCCGTTGCCATGGGGATGGACAGAACAGATGGATATGCGAACTCGGGTGACCACTGCCCTGAAGCAAGCAATGAAGGACAAGGATGCCGAGCGTCTGTCGACGCTGCGGCTGGTCAATGCCGCGATCAAGGATCGGGACATCGCGCTGCGCGCGGCCGGAAACGAAGAGGCCAAGGGCTGCGATGACGCGGATGTTCTTGAAATTCTTGGGAAAATGAGCAAGCAGCGCAAGGAAAGCGCGCGGGTCTATGAGGAAGGCGGTCGTTTGGACCTGGCCGAGCGCGAGCTGCGCGAGGTGAAGATCATCGAGGAATTCCTACCCAAGCAGTTGGATGATGATGAGGTCGCAAAGGCCATCCAGACGGCGATCACGGCGACCGGTGCCGGGTCGATCCGGGACATGGGCAAGGTCATGGGCGAGCTCAAGGCCAACTACACAGGCCAGATGGACTTTGGAAAGGTGGGGCCGCTGGTCAAAGACCACCTGTGCGCAGCGTCGAACGGCGACTGCTGACGCGCTTTATTCAAGCGCCGGTTCGCGCAGCCGTTTTACCAGATCATCATACAAGGCAATGCGTTCCTCCTCTGAGAGGAACGCGCCAATCTCGACCACCCGTCCTTCACCCGACAGGGTCACATAGTTCGGGACGGGTCCGCCGGCCTTGTGCATTTCCGGACGGGCCCAGTATCGATTGCAAGTCCATTCCTGCTGGCCGGTCCGGGCGCTGTGATGGATCAGGCGTGCTTGGGTTCCGGTAAGGGTCAGTACCTCAAACACGTTTCGGGACCGATAGTTTGCCTGGATCGCAAGCCATAGGCCTGCCACCGTCAACAGAAGGAACGGCAATAGCCCCCACAGCAGAACCGATCCCAGAACTGCAAGCAGGGGGATCAGTCCAAACAGGAAAACCGATAGCACGACGGCCATCGCGCCGCGCGGTGGCAGGGAATTGTGCGGCCAAAGGCGCAATTCCTGTTCCGAGTTCGAGCTGTCGTTCCAATGGTAGGGCATATTGCAAAAATAGCGCCTGCTGATCCGGTGTCGATTGCCAATTTCAAACGACGTGTCCGACCCTCGCCCAGGACAGCGCATCCTCAAGCCGGTCGTCGCCCCAGAACACTTCGCCCCGCGTGACAAAGCTGGGCGCGCCGAATACGCCCAGGCCCACCGCCGTTTCGGTTTCAGCTTTCAACGCGGTTTCGATTTCGGGGCTGCGCGCGCGGGCTAGGACCGGCAGCGGGTCCAGCTGGCAGCGGAACAGAGCCTCGGACATGGCGGTTTCACTGCCGGCTTCGATACCGTCCTCAAACCAGATCCTGTAAAGGTTTTGGGTAAAGCTCTTGCCCCATCCTTCCCGGATTCCCAGCAGCGCGACCTGGTTGGCCAATTCGAGGTTCGAAATCGGATAGGGGGCCGGCAGCTTGGCGTGGATATGGTACTTGGCTGCCCGGCGTTCGATGTCGCGCCACATATAGGCCGACTTGACGGGTTTGCCCGCAAACGGAATGTTCTTCTGTTCAGACATGACCGCGCGCACGTCGAAAGGGCGCCAGTTAACCTGCGCCTGATGTTCTGCGCACCAGTCGTCCAGACGCATGATGGTCAGGAAACTGTAAGTGCTGCCGATGGAGTACCAGAAATCAATATCGGGCATGGTGACCTCGGAGATTGGCCGGACATTCGGCGCGCCAAGGATACCCGATTTTCAACGATATTGCGACCGCCCGCGGAATGCGATGGCCGGTAGAGCGCGAACAGAAAAAGAAAAACCCCGCCGTGAAGGCGGGGTTTCCTGCTTTCGGGAAGGGATCAATGCGCGTGGCCCTTGTCCCAGTCTTCCTGCTTGGGCAGCTGCTCGAACGTGTGTTCGGGCGGCGGCGAGGGCAGGGTCCATTCCAGCGTATCCGCGTATTCGTTCCACGGGTTCGGGCGTGTTTCCTTGGCGCCACGGAACAGGGCGTAGAACACGATCCCGAAGAACAGCAGAAACGAAGCGAACGAGACGAACGCACCGATCGAAGACACGAAGTTCCACTGAGCGAAGGCTTCGGGATAGTCGATATACCGGCGCGGCATGCCCTGACGGCCCAGGAAGTGCTGCGGGAAGAAGGTCAGGTTTGCACCGATGAAGAACATCCAGAAGTGCACCTTGCCCCAGAACTCCGAGTACTGCCGGCCCGTCATCTTCGAGAAGTAGAAGTACACGCCTGCAAAGATTGCGAAGACTGCGCCCAGGCTCATCACGTAGTGGAAGTGTGCGACGACATAGTAGGTGTCGTGGTAGGCACGGTCGATACCGGCCTGCGACAGAACCACACCGGTCACACCGCCGACGGTGAACAGGAACAGGAAGCCGAAGGCGAACAGCATCGGCGTCTTGAACTCGATCGAGCCGCCCCACATGGTGGCGATCCACGAGAACACCTTGACCCCCGTCGGAACCGCGATGACCATCGTGGCCAGCATGAAGTAGGCCTGCTGGCGCAGCGACATGCCGACGGTGTACATGTGGTGTGCCCACACGACAAAGCCCAGCGCGCCGATTGCGATGATCGCCCAGACCATCGGCAGATAGCCAAAGATCGGCTTGCGCGAGAAAGTGGCGATCACGTGGCTGATGATGCCGAAGCCTGGCAGGATCACGATGTACACTTCGGGGTGTCCGAAGAACCACAGGATATGCTGGTACAGGATCGGGTCACCGCCACCGGCCGGATCAAAGAAGGTGAAGCCGAAATTGCGGTCCATCAGCAGCATGGTGATCGCGCCCGCCAGAACCGGCAGCGACAGCAGAATCAGCCACGAGGTGACGAAGATCGACCAGCTGAACAGCGGCACCTTGAACAGGGTCATGCCCGGGGCACGCATGTTCAGGAAGGTGGTGATCATGTTGATCGCGCCGAGGATCGAGGAGGCGCCCGATACGTGCACGGCAAAGATCGCCAAGTCCATGGACATGCCGCCTTCGGTCGTCGACAGCGGCGGGTACAGAACCCAGCCCACGCCCGAGCCGGCCTGATCGTTGCCGCCGGGGGCCAGCAGCGACGCGATGCCCAGCGAGGTGCCGGCGACATACAGCCAGAAGGACAGGTTGTTCATCCGCGGGAACGCCATGTCCGGCGCACCGATCTGCAACGGCATGAAATAGTTGCCAAAACCGCCGAACAGGGCGGGAATGACCACAAAGAACATCATCAGGACACCGTGATAGGTGATCATCACGTTCCAAAGGTGTCCGTTGGGCGTGCAGGGGTCGGCCATGAAGCCTTCCAGGCACATGTACTGAACGCCCGGATGCATCAGTTCAAGCCGCATGTAGATGGTCATCGCGACCGAGATGAACCCGGCAAAGGCCGAGAAGATCAGGTAAAGGATCCCGATATCCTTGTGGTTGGTCGACATGAACCACCGGGTAAAGAACCCGCGCTGGTCTTCATGATCGTGACCATGAATGGCTGCGTCTGCCATTTAGGTGCCTCCTGTTGCAAATAGACCGCGCAGCCGGACCTCACCGGCGCGCGGGATTCCTGCTGGTTTTAGAATGCAAGGGGGCGGCCTTCAATGGCCGAGTTTGATCTGGATCAAGAATAATTGTCGCGGGGCAGGAGGACACCCGCGCGATATCGGCCTTGGATGACCGGTATCTGGGGATGATCGGGCGAATTGCAAGGACAGGGGCTGTCCAAGGGCGGAATCACGCCTTGACCCGCTGCGGGCTTGGCCGCAGAACAGCACGCAGCCCCTTTGTCGGAGACCCACCATGACCGCTTATGATCCCGAAAACATCTTTGCCAAGATCCTGCGGGGCGAGATCCCCTCGACCCGCGTCTACGAGGATGAGGACACGCTGGCTTTCATGGATATCATGCCGCGTGCGGACGGGCACCTTCTGGTGATCCCGAAAACGCCTTGCCGCAACGTGCTGGATGCCACACCCGAGCAATTGGCCGCAGTCATGACCACGGTTCAGAAACTGGCGCGTGCGGTCATGCGCGCCTTTGACGCCGAAGGGGTGACCATCCAGCAGTTCAACGAGGCGGCCGGAGGGCAGGAGGTGTTTCACCTGCATTTCCATGTCCTGCCCCGGCACGAGGGCGTCTCTCTGCGCCCGCCCGGCAAAATGGGCGATTTCGACGAGATCGCCGAACACGCCGAGCGCATCAGGGCTGCGCTGGCGTGACAGGTGGGGGCGCCTGATGCGTCCCTGAACAGGCATCGTGATCCCCAAACGCCTGCAAGACTGAGCAGACGTGGTCGTGCTGCCCGTCGCAGGCCGCTGCGATCCGGGCAAGTTCGGTCTCGAGCCGGCGCAGCTTTGCAATCCGATCCTGCAGGTCCGCCAGTTGCCGCTCGGCGATTTCGTGTGCCCGGTTCAGATCGGCGCCTTGGGCGCCTTCCAATGACAGCAGGGCCTCGACATCGGCCAATGGCAGTCCAAGATCGCGCGTGTGTTTGACAAAGTGCAGCCGCTCGAGCGCGGCGCGGTCATAACGCCTTTGGTTGCCGGCGGTCCGTTCCGGCGGTGGCAGCAGGCCCCTTTCTTCGTAAAACCGGATCGTGGCGACTTTGACGCCTGTGCGCCGGGACAAATCCCCGATCGAGAACATTTTCTGCAATCCCCCTTGAACCTCTAGTCACTAGAGGAATTAGGTATGGACCATGACCCAGACAAGGACACGACATCATGGCGCATGATCATTCCCACGCCGGACACAAACACCACGCCCAAATCGACGCCGATGCCGGAGACGCGCGGGTGGCATGGGCCATCGCGGTCAACATGTTTCTGACGCTGGCACAGGTGGTCGGCGGGATCTTTTCGGGGTCGCTGGCGCTCATCGCTGACGCTCTGCACAATTTTTCCGACGCGATTGCACTGATCATCGCGTTCTTTGCCCGCAAGATTGCCCGGCGCCCAGCCGACCCGCGCATGAGCTTCGGATACGGTCGGGCCGAAGTGGTCGCGGCGCTGGTCAACTATACCACACTGATCGTCATCGCCGTGTACCTGATGTACGAAGGTGTGACCCGGTTCTTTCAGCCCGAGCCGATTGACGGCTGGCTTGTGGTCTGGATTGCCATGCTGGCGTTGGTGGTGGATCTGATCACCGCGCTTTTGACCTATAGCATGGCCAAAACCAGCATGAATATCCGCGCGGCTTTTTTGCACAACGTTGCTGATGCGCTGGGATCGGTTGCAGTGATCGTGGCCGGGGTGGCTGTGATCCTGTTCAACTGGACCTGGGTCGACCCGGCCGTCACCATT
This sequence comes from Ruegeria sp. CI8, assembly GCF_056536865.1. NCBI lineage: Bacteria > Pseudomonadati > Pseudomonadota > Alphaproteobacteria > Rhodobacterales > Roseobacteraceae > Ruegeria > Ruegeria sp. CI8. The sequence continues at coordinate 1,648,851 of NZ_JBQFQL010000001.1, read as the reverse complement.
CTGATTTCGCTGTACATCCTTTGGCATGTCCAAAGCGAAATCGGAGGAACGATCCGTGTTCTCATGCTTGGCCCGCCGCCCGATCTGGACCCCGAGGAGGTCGCCTCGGCCATTGAGGCAACGGACGGCGTGCGCGAGGTTCACCATGTCCACTTGTGGAGCATGCAGGAAAACCAGCCCGCTCTTACCGCGCATCTGGTGGTCGAAGACTGCGCCTGGTCGCAGGCTGAACAGGTGCGCGGTCTGGTGAAACAGGCAATGCGCGACAGTTTTGGGATCGGCCACCTGACGCTTGAGGTGGAAATGGCCGCTCGGTCCTGCCCAAAGACCATGCGGTTCGGCCATGCCGCGGACCAATCAGGCGAAAACTGAGGCCCCATAAACGAGAATTGCCGTTCCGATATGGGGTCGGAACGGCAGACTCGTAACCAAACACTTGATCGATTTTCGCGGGCTGGCCGCGATCACCGGTTAACATACCACTCACTCTTGAACGGTATATTCATGATACCTCAAACTGCGGCTGTTGTGTGGAAGGAAGAAGGAGATTCCCTAAATTTTAAGGCAATTCGCGGCAATCTTCGGAAATTTGCGACCATATTGAGAAACAGAAGAACCCTGCATCGAGGATTGTCGTTCCGCGGGGTCAGATTCTGCGATTCGAGACCATGGTCGATGCGAGGGGGTCAGGCCGCCTCGGGGCCGAAAGCCTCAGTAAAGGTTTTGCGCAGAGCCACATCGACATCGGCCATTGTCACCGGCAATCCCAGATCCACCAACGAAGTCACGCCGAACTCCCGGATGCCGCAGGGAACGATGCCCGAAAAATGCTCCAGGTCCGGTTCCACGTTTATCGAGATGCCGTGGAAGCTGATCCATTTCCGCAAGCGGATGCCGATCGCAGCGATTTTGTCCTCGGCTGGTTCGCCGCTGACGGTCAGCGGCTTGTCCTTACGCGGCACCCACACACCGACACGGCCTTCGCGGATTTCTCCGTGGACGTTGAACTCGGCCAGTGCCGAGATCACCCAGGTTTCCAGCTGTTTGACAAAGCGGCGGACATCATGGCCGCGCTTTCCGACATCCAGCATGACATAGACGACCCGCTGGCCAGGTCCGTGATAGGTGTATTCGCCCCCGCGCTTGCTGGCATAGACCGGGAATCGATCCGGGTCGGTCAGGTCTTGGGGTTTGGCTGATGTTCCGGCCGTATAGAGCGGCGGATGCTCCAAGAACCAGATGCACTCGTCCGCGGTTCCGGCCGCAATCTCGGCCACCCGCGCCTCCATGAAGGCGACGGCGGTGTCATAGTCGGTCAGTCCGTCGGTGATCTTCCATTCCATGCGCGCCTCATAGCCGTCCTGCTGTCCAAGCGAAAGAGGTTAGGCGGCCTCGGCCCGGCATCGCTGCAGGACCTGAGCGTAGGTCTCGGTGCCCTGCGCACCCGTCAGCAGGTACTTGCCGCCAAAAACCATTGCCGGAACTCCGGTGATGCCTCGGCTGGTCCAGAATTGTTGCTTTTGCCTTACCGGGCCTGCATGCGCGCCCGATTCCAATGCCGCGCGGGCGGCGTCTGGGTCGAGGCCGGCGGTCTGAGCGGCATCCAGCAATACCTCAACTTTCGAAACATCCCGCTGATCTGTGAAATAGGCCTTGAACAAGGCCAGCTTCAGAGGGTGTTGCCTGCCTTGCGTTTCGGCCCAGTCCAGAAGTTGATGTGCAGCGAAGGTGTTCACTATGCGGCTGTCGTCATTGAAATTGAACGTGAAACCCAAATCCGCACCCAGCGCGGTCAGCCGGTCTCGGGCTTGCTGGCTCTGCTCGGCGGTCGAGCCGTACTTTTCCATGATGTGCTCTCGGAGGTTCTGGCCTTCCGGACCCATAGTCGGGTTCAGCTCGAACGGGTGCCACCGGAGCTGCGCCAGCACGTTTTCTTGCTCCAGCGCCAGATCAAGCTGGCGAAACCCGACGATGCACCACGGGCATACGACATCGGATACGATGTCGACTTGGATGACGGGGCGGGGATCGGGTGTGGTCATCGGATGCTCCTGCTGCGATGTGGCTTCGGGTTTCATGACCCCACAGATATGGTTGCGGGCCTGGAATTCCAATGCGGTTGCTTTTGCCTCTTCACATCCTTTTGCCAAGCGTCTATACGCCGCCTACCAAGTCACAGGCAGTGCGGCCGTGGCGGAATTGGTAGACGCGCAGCGTTGAGGTCGCTGTGGGGTAACACCCGTGGAAGTTCGAGTCTTCTCGGCCGCACCAAGTACTTGATTTTCAACAGGTTTCTTCGCCGAATGTAACGGTAATTGGAGCCTTTTGAGATGGATGTACGGGTGCCAAAGGGCCTCTTTAAGAGGGGCAAGGGATACGCGATCAGAGTCGCAGTACCCAATGAGTATCAAGCTATTATTGGTAAGAAAGAGATCGTGCGGGGTCTTGGAACGCAGGACTTGGCTGAAGCTCTGGTCAGGCGAAAAGAAGTCTTGCCGGAAATTCTTGCGTCGATTGGTGAGGGTTCAGCGCCTGATCCTGTGTTCAAACAAGTTGCACGACACAACCCGCAAGAAGGAAATACCGTCAGGGACACGGCTCACCGCTGGATGACCGAAGCAGACGGTATCAAAGAGTCCACCAAGGTAAGGTACAGACAGCACCTTGAGGGCTTCAAGGCGTTCGCGGGGAACATTGAGGTTACAGAGATCAACAGGACGTTGGCTCTGGATTTCATGGAGTACCTCAAAAGGACGCCATCTGAACGTACAGGCGAACTTCTCTCTGCCCGGTCTTTGCAGTCCTATCAGTGCTGTCTGGCGTCCTACTGGCGCGTTTTGGATCACTGGGGTTTGGTCGATCCTGAAATGCGCAATCCCTTTTCGTCGCTCTTGAGGCGTGTTGCGGGGCAGAAAAAGAAGGTTGACCCAAGAAAGAAGAACCTGAGGCCGGTGACCAGAGAGGAAGCTGAACGCCTTCTGGCCTACATCGCTGGCAACTCTTCCCTGAAATACCAGTTCGAAATGTTCGTAACCGTGCGTCTACTCTGGGTCACCGGATGCCGACTTAATGAAATCTGTGGGCGTTACCTCTCGGACATTGACGACAAGGGAGGATACATCTGCATCAATATCCCAGAGAGTAAGACTGAGGCGGGGAAGCGGTCGGTTATGATCGTTGGTAGTGATGATTGTGCGTTGCTCAGAGAAGCCATCAAGCAGGCGGCGATAGCTGAACCGTCTTGTCCCGAGAATGAAGGTCGCTTGTTCCCTAGGATCAACCTGGGTGGGTACGACAAACAACCTAGTCACTACCTCGGGAAAGCCTTGGAGAAGGCGAGGAAGAGTTTGGATGGCGACACGTCCAATTGGGACATGCATTCATTCAGGCGAACTGCTGTGTCCGCTCTGGTAAACGCTGGTGTCGCCAGAGAAGCCAGGAACCTAGCGGTTGGTCATTCCAACAAAGACGACATTGGTATTAGCGTCTACGCCAGGAGGGCAGGGTTGGATGATGTGATCCTATCAACCTTCAAGGCGCTTTATGATGAACTTGGCGGAAGCCTTGTGTCACGCTCGGTTCGACTTGAAGCACACTGAAATTAAACCCCAAGAAACCAAACGAGTAGAGAAGGAACCACTTTATGAGAATGCTAGGAACACTTACCCCGACACAGAGTATGCACGAACGGGTTTTGATGCTCTATCTGATGTCACTAGATAAAAAGAACCCCATGCTGGTTGCGCAGTTCGAAGCCGAGTCTTGTTTTGGTTTCGCTCAAAATACGACAGGGAAAGTATCAGAAAGCGATTGGTTATGGCCCTTTGCGCCTTTGAGGAACTATCGGGGGAACCGCATCCAGTAGAAGTGGAGCTAGATTCCCTGCCGGTTTAACGCACGATCTTGCGGCAACATTGGTTGGGGCTAGCAAAGTGGCTGGCCCCTTTTTTGCGTCAAGCGGATCGATTTCCTCTGTTGCCTGAAAGAATAGCTTCTAGTTCGGCAACGAAGTTTTCACCTCTTGGGGTTAATCGAAGCTCACGTTTTCGCCTGTCTTGCTTGTTGATGCTGACGCTGACCAAATTGAACCCTGCATTGGGCATGTCAGTAGTTCCTTCCGCCCAGTAGTTTGTATTTCGACTAGCCGCTGCCGACCCCAATCCAATCCAATTGTGAATATCCGCAGTCGTGACGCCCTGAGGTCGGTCTTGGTGTCTGGCGATATACAATAGCGTGAGAGCGGTGCTCAACTGCATCTTGACGTCATAATCTGCGAAGCGTCGTAGAAACTCGATTCCAGGTTGAATTTCGTTATGCATAAACATCCAATCTTCGTTACAGGAGGGAATATCGTTAGTAGGTTAGGCGTAAGAATGTTAATTAACAATACGTTGTGATTTATTGATTTCCAATTACTCCGATAACGGATAGTAATGGATTCGGTTGACGGGGTGATCTAGCTTCGTTGGCTGGTCACCGTTTGGGGGCCGCGCTCTTTGACAATTGAATATCAGGTCATCACCCTTGACCAGTCGGACGGGATGTATCCGGCGAGAGATTTCTAGGTCTCATGGTGGGGTGGCTAGAAGAGGCTGACGGGTCTTTTTGATAATGCGTGAATGATGATCTCAAAACTCTCCACCTCTGGGTAAACCTGATGGGGGACGTGTGTTTGACCATCGCGGCATGGGGGCTTTCCCATTGCGCCTTGCGACGGGACACACAGAAGCCTGAGGGTCACTTCCAGAAACCGAAACTCAACCACTAGATTTCTTTAGGGCTGCCCCAATCAAGGGGAGGGCGGCGCTATTTCCTTGTGCTGGCGAAAAGAACCCAACCAAAGGCCCTTTTTCGCCGGTTCAGAAAAACCCAAGCGGCAAAATTATTTTTGAGCCGCTCACATGACTAGGGTCAGGACCTATAAACGAGCGACCGCTTCTCTAGACAGCGGACGTTGGCTGAAAACGGGGCAAGGACCACAGTGCGGGACTTTTCCAGCATTGGACCTTCGGGCTCCGCTAACGCAGCATCAGTTTGCGGTCGAAGCGCGAGGGTTGTTGCGGCGCGTCGTGGGTCACCATTTTGGTCATTCGCGGATGTAGAATTCGTCCGAACCTATACCGTTCTTTCGCCGCAGCTTGGTCCGATAACTCAGACGCGGACGAAGTGGGTATTCATCAATGTTGAGCAGTGGAGCGATCTATCCAGTTGTCAAATCGTCACTGTGTCCACTTGAATTTTCCAGTCTGTTTGCCGGTCATATCGTGAAAAGAGCCCTTTCCACCCGGTCTGAACAAATAGACAACGCCAATATCCTTGAAGACGACCTGCAAGCCACTCTTAGTTTTTGTCATAGGATTGTTGACAGGAGAAGTATTGGTGTCTCGCAGACACAAGCCGCTGTTCGAATTGCAAGATACGATGTTTGGACTGTATGGCCCCCCGTTCTGCGAGTGCCAGTCTGAAGTCACAGTAACTCGGGAACCAGCTGCGATATCCTGAGCGAAAGTCGGAGTCACTGAAGTCAAGATGGCCGTTGCTATCCCCGCACAAAACTCTTTCAAAGAGTAACCCTCCACAAAAAATACTAGTAAATTTGCCAGATGGCGGACGCATGTCAAGCGTACGGGGGATGCAGCTAAATCTCCGGCAACATTGGGCTCAACTACCCGGTTTCGCCACTCTTGGCATGAACGGCGGTTGCCAAAATGCGAACGGCGGGGTGCCGGATCAAGCGTTAAAAAAGTCAACAGATTGGCCGTTTTTGCGTACGGCTGGTCGCATAGCGCCGTGGTTGGACTGCGTGCCGCGTTAGCGTTCGGTACTGGAGAGCCCAAAGTGCAAAATTGCAGCTTAGTGCATTAATGCTAGCGAAGTGCAGAAGACCCACTGAGCCTCCCCATCAGAACTTCAACCTACCGTAACTTCGAGACAATCTCTTCGGGCTTCGGTCGCTTGTTTGCCATTCGTAGTCCTTCGTTTCCTAAACATAACGGCGGACCAGTTCAGATGGGGAGGCTCACGTGGCAAAAAAAATATAGTGGAAACTTGCACACACTAAACGGTTGTAGTGTGGTTGTATTTGATCGCGGCACTCGTCTCTGTCGTAGGCCAAAGTAAGGTTCATCGATGCCAGTATTGGATCTAGTCGCGTATACCGTCGAAGGAGATGGCGGATTTGTGTTAAGTCGGGAGCTAGGCGAGGAATTTAGGTTTTCGCATTAGAAAGACTATTTTTAGACAGGAGGTCCAGCCTTGGAGCGTAGGGTTTCAGCCATTCTAGCTGCCGACATGTTTGGCTTTAGTCGCCTAACAGAGCTTGATGAGACAGGGACCATTTCTAGGCAAAAAAGGTACAGGTTAGAAATCGTTGAACCATTCACCAAAAAGCACAATGGGAACTTTATCAAGTTCACTGGAGATGGATGGCTCGCAGAGTTTCCTTCCGTTGTTGAAGCTGTTCAATGTGCTGTACAGATCCAAGAAGAATTGCGAGAACGAGAATCCGATCAAGCGCCGGAACGGAGAATTCGCTATCGGATGGCGATAAACTTAGGTGATGTGATCTTCGATGAAGGTGATGTCTATGGAGATGGCGTCAACATAGCCGCTCGCCTTGAGCCATTAGCAGACCCTGGAGGCTTGATCATCTCAGGGACTGCCTACGATCTGTTAAAAAATCAAGTTGAGGTCTCTTATCGTTCACTAGGTCAAAAACGACTGAAGAATATAGCTAAACCTGTTCGAGCTTACGCTGTTAACTTAGCCACCGACAGCAGTAACCAGCAATACGCAAGCTCAAGGCTGGTAACAGCTAACCATCTTTTTGCCGTGTCTTTCTTCGTTTTTCTGCTAGGTGTTTCTATATTCGTATGGATTACAGGTTCATCTACGAAGCCTTCCAGCATAGACCTACTTTCGCAAGTCGTTTCGAAGGCCCAACAAGAGTTAACGAAATTGGGCTTCTATGACGGCTTAGCTTCAGGCGATATTGACCACAAAACGCGGTCGGCAGTTTTGGAGTTCCAATCGGAAAACGGACTCCCAGAGACTGGAGTACTGACGCCACGAACCATTGAGCGTTTAGGTCTAAAGAACCCTCTGGACGGAAGCCTTTCAATGGCCGAGCTAGTCTCTGAAAAAATTGCCAGGCCAATAAAGCCTGACCACCTAGCTTTGGCGGGGTTTTCCCCACAATTGGTCGAGATTGCGAAGGTCTTTGAGCACTCCAAACTGACTTTCGAAGTCTTTGAAGACAACCTCTATGTCGCGGTTCAAGCTCCAACCCTAAGGTCCTGGAAAGAAATTGCCCAACTCGCTAGCGATCTTAATGGCCACATAGTTTCGATTACCTCCCGCGCCGAGAACCAGTTTGTATTTGAAATGATATCCAAGGATCCAGCGTTCTGGCATCCAGACGGGATCAAGACATCCTGGATTGGCCCCGCGATAGGGTTTCACCAAAAAGTTGGTTACCGTGAACCTGATCAGGGGTGGGTTTGGCAAAGTGGTGAGGAAACTGACTATACAAACTGGTTGCCGAGCCAGCCAAACAACTGGAACAACGAAGAGCACATTGCTGTTTTTATGAACAGTACAGGAGCAATTAGCGAGGATTCCGCACCCAAGGTCTCCGACAGATGGGGCGATTACTGGGGAAATGCAAATGCTTTTGTGTTAGAGTTTGCGAATTTCCAAATGGTGCAAAAACCTTTCAACTAGTTGGATAGAACATTGTTCAGGAGCAAGATGAAAAATGAAACACCGCCCCAAGCTGGCACTTCTCTCCTTAGTTGTGTGTCTCACGTTTGTGTTTCCGGCCGCATCCATTTCTGAAATTGGGTTACGTGAAGGTGTTGTGTCTTCGAAGAAACTGCCATCACCACAAAAAGCGAAGTCTATTGTATTATTGGACGTTCCTCACATGAAGCAAGGACACGACATGTGCGTTCCGACTTCTAGTTCAATGATTTTGGCATATTACGGTGAAAACCATGAGCCACGCAAACTTAAAACCCTTGCGGAAAACCACAAGCCACCAAGCGAAAGAAACAGTTTTACTCTTTGGTCGGACATGGATGTTGCGCTCAAGAGGGTCGGGCATAGGTGGCAGCAAAAGTGGTATAAAAAAACTAGCGCTGGTTTTTCGCAGGGCCTCAGGGACATCCAGCGACACCTTCGAAAAGGCTATCCAGTAATGATAGATGTTGATCTAGAAGGCCCAGAAGGGCACACTTTTGTTGTGATCGGATACGATGATGCGCGTAAAGTTGTTTTTATTCGAGACCCCTTACTCAATAAAAATCAACATCGGATTCTAAGCTACTCAAAGTTAAGAGCTGATTGGCACAACCATAGATATGCAGATCAGTTTGGCGCGTGGAGAGGAGCATACTTTTCAAAGCCAAGGCGGTGATCGAGTAGTAGATATCTCGCACTGAGCCACTCTAACGGCCAGATTCTCCAGAGAGGCAATTTTGCTCGCCTTACGGAATGGTTTCTGCTTAGGGCTGCTAGCGGTCCAAAGAACCCGCAGCGCCCCAGCGGCGCAGCGATGACCGCAAGGGGCTCACTGCCGTCATCTGAAGCCTTTCGTCGGAAGACCGGTTCGGCGTTCTGAGCGGCCATTGCATTGGCCGATTCCATCGGCAACGCCGTCATGATTCAAGGGCGGCAAGAGGATTGTCTATGTTGCACTTGTTCTGGCTCGACCTACAGCACCTGAAACGCGTCCAGCACCTGTTCCCCAAACCGCGTGGGGCGGCGCGTTCCGACGACCGTAAGGTTCTCAGTGGTATTATCCACGTCATTCGCAATGGCCTTCGCTGGCGAGATGCTCCGGCTGAGTATGGGCCGTACAAGGCACTTTACAATCGGTTTGCCGGGTGGTCCCGATTTGGTGTGTTCGCTCGTATCTTCCGGGAACTGGCACAACCGGGACCGGACGGGGAAACCATCATGATCGACAGCACCCTCCTGAAAGCGCACCGAACGGCGGCAAGCCTCTCAAAAGGGGGACTCGCCCGAGGGCCATCGTTCGAACCAAAGGCGGCCTGAACAGCAAGTTGCACACGGTCTGTGACGGCCAGGGAATACTGCTGACGTTCTTCCTGTCAGCCGGGCAAATGAATGACGCCAAAGGTGCGTTGGCTTTGCTGGGCACCTTGCCACCGGCCAAGGTGCTTTTAGGGGACAAGGGGTATGATGCAGACTGGTTCCGGGAGGCGCTGACCTTACGCGGTATCGATGCGTGTATTCCAGCGCGCCGGGGACGAAGGAATCCCGCCGACCGCGACGCCAAGCTATATCACAAACGCCATCGTGTCGAAAACCTGTTTGCCCGGCTGAAAGACTGGCGGCGCATCGCAACCCGTTATGACCGATGCGGTGAACTGTTTCTGTCGGCAATCTACATCGCCGCTACCGTCATCTTTTGGTTATGAGTCCTGACCCTAGCGCCAGCCATTTTATCGAATATGAGGATGTCTTTGGTTCTGGGAAACAGATGCCAAAAGAAATCGAGGGGTTGTTATCAAAGCATGACAAGGAACGCATTGCACAGTACTTCGGTGCAAAGCGATGTAGTAAGTCTCACATCCAGAAGTACTTTTCAGCAGCAGTCGCCGGAGCGAATGAAATCGACTTGGATCCCGAAGGTATCGGTAACTTTGAGAAGCTCGTTTCGGAAATCCAGAAGAGACTTGATTGCCCAACTTAGTGCTCTGTTGGTTGGCGCTTATGATCAGAAAATCATAAGCATGGCTAAAATTACGAAAAATCTGTGAGGGTGTTATCGGTAGGTCCGCGCCGGTCTACCCCCCCCGTACCCCCTACAGCACACTCACAGCCCAACCGACCGTTCACCCAGGTCAACCGACAGCCAACCTTCGATCCACTGTGGGGTAGGGCGCGGGAATAAAGTCGTCATATGGCACAACATACACGCCCGATCATCAGTGCTTCGGGTATCGTTACTCGTAGCAGTCTGTTTACTTTCAGTAGCTTACGGTGATCTGTAAGTGCAGAGTGTACGGGTTTGGGTGATCTGTCGGTTCACGGCACCCAAAGCCAGCCCGGTCATAACACTACTACATCCTGAGGTTTGGTGATGATGCTCTTATTTGGCTGGATGCCCACAGAGCCGCTAGGAGAGTCACTGAGTACATCTATCGATTTCAGGTAGGTTGGGGTGGAAGGGGATCTCTTGGACTCTGAGGGGCCTTCTGTGGGCTCTGAGGGGCAACCAATTAAACCTTCATATGGAGTACTACGCTCTGAGTTTTGTTCGCGTTCTTTCTTTTTTTATGAACGCTACTCAGGTTTCCTCAGGTCCACTCAAAGTCACCGACAGCAAATGAGAGATTGCTATGGTCATCCTCGGGTTCTCCAAGAGTGCCGACCGTTCCTATCACACGAGCCAACAAGACAGCCGTACCATTCGGAAGTGGTACACACCTCAATTTTAGCCATAAAAATAAGGGGTTTTCGGCCCCGTTGTTAATAACACTTCTACAAATTCTGACATTCACGACAAAGGATCATTCCATTGAAACATGACCCAAATTTTGACTTGGGGTCCGCTACCCACGTTCAACCTATAGTTATCAAAGACCGACCCTGTGGCTTCGGCAAGACAACCGAGATGCTCAACTCATTCGAGCATCACAAACAATATTTAGTCGTTGTTCCTCTACTGAGCGAATGCGACCGAGTGATAACCGCGACACAGCAGCGAGGTATCACCTTTGAGCAACCTGAGGCCGAGACCGAAATCGAATTTGATGAGAATGGTGATGAAGTCGTCACCACTAAGAAAATCCACTCACTCAGACGACTACTCTCAGAGGGGCAGAATGTTGTCACTACGCATGCGATGTTCGACACCTTGGCTGAGGTCGCAGACGAAGGCTTGATTGACCCTTGTCACGTCCACATTGATGAAGTTCTTTCGGTCATCGATGCAAACTACAAAGTCGAGGCTAAGGCTTGGGATCGTCTCTTTATCAAGGCTGGCCTTTGTACGGTCGATCCAAAAACCTCTCAAGTGATCCCGACTGTGGCATGGGATGATGAATGCTCTGATCTGACCGAGCATGTGAATTTGAAATACTACAAAGCCGCCAAGGCGGGGCGTCTCTTCAACATTCATGGTGGGTACAATGTGGCGGTCATGCCCGAGAAGCTTCTCAAGGCGGGTAAATCTCTGACGATCTATACCTACAAGGCAGAAGGTTCGATCATGGCAGCGTACCTACAGCGCCTCGGGTTAGACCCAAAGCACGACAGGGGCGCACCCTCAATCGAGCAAGAGTTTGTTCGAGAAGTGCGTGAACTGATCACTGTTAAGAGCGTCCAATCTCTCGGCCACCTGCGGTTCAGCTACACTGATCAGACAGACCGAAAGGAAGGGCAACCCGGTGAATATGACCGACTGGTGCCCAAGGCGCTTTGTTCGATGGCCAGACGTCCACTTAGAGATGTACCGTTGGAGAACATTCTGTTGACCTGCCCGAAGAACAAATGGTTTGCCGGGGGAAAGAGTCCGAAGGTCGGTTCAGATGGTGTCGAAATGGGCAGGTATCAACCTGGCCCATATGCCAAAGGTTCAAGGCTTCAAGGCCGTGGCGGTCGTATCCATTGGTTACCAAACACGACACGGGGAACAAACGACTACAAGAACGCTACCCACCTGATTTACCTCTATAACCAGTACATCAATTCAAACATCCTCAGGTTTCTCGGGGCCGGGTCAGTTAGCCAAGACGATTACGCACTCACTGAATTGATCCAGTGGGTTTGGCGGTCTCAGATCCGGGACAAGAAACCTATCACGCTGTACCTGCCAAGTCGCAGGATGCGTAACCTCTTTCTGAGTTGGTTATGGGAGGACAGCATTCCTACTCATATTCTCGACTCTGTAAATCGGTGAGGCAATTTCTGGCCTCGTCCACACACACCTAAGACATTTAAAAAATTGGAAAATTACCTATGGAGTATGTCTCAAAATACTCGACCATTATCCCTTTACTGGTTGAATACTTCTCGTTGGCGAAAGCCGGTCCCTATCATCCGCTTCAAGTCCGCAATGACCTGAACCTGTCTCAGAACTTTTGGCGCGTCGCAATGAAATCCTTTGTGTACCCCGAGGGTAGCGAGGGACGTAAAGCCTTGGCCTCTGTTGGGGTTGTTGTGATCCCAGAAGCATTACAACGCCTCAGAAGCGGCAAAGTTCGGGTCAACTCGTTATTCCTCAAAGACGGGGCAGGGAGTGGCTAAGCTACCCTTGTCTACCATCCCGGCAGGGAGACGTAGCACGGCTTCACGCGAGGCGCTCAGGCAACGCCGGGTTGCTCAGGAACGAGCCAACAAGGACCAAGAGTGTTCTGTCGTTGGCTGTGAGAACAAACGCTACAACTTGTCCAGTTATTGCCGGGGTCACTACCAACGAAATCGACGCTACGGCCACCCAACAGGACGCTTGCCCACTCAAGGTGAACTCAGGTCCATCGAAGGTGCGATCAAAGTTTGGCTTGAAGATGACTATCTCTCCACCTACTTTGCCAAGCGTTCCTTCAAGTCCTCTTGGGGTTCAGCCCAGCGTACCATCACGCACAACCCTGCCTTCGCTCTACCGTTCTTTCGGCTAGAGGGAGACATGGGGTACACCCAAAAGGCTAAAGCCTGGGTAATCCTCTCCAACTACGTCCATCGAGAAAAGAACTCGCTCTCTGATGCGATGGTTCGGTATATGGCTTGTCGTCTCTGGTCGGAGTTCCTTTGGCAAATGCCTGACGGTAAGCGAGGGGCAGTCAAAACTCGGAACTTCTTTGTCAACACATGGGCAGGGAAGTTCGTGCTGGCCAACTCTGGGTTCACCAAGACCAGAACGGAAGAGAAGATCATCCGTTTGGAGATGCCTTGGTATGTTTCTGATGATCCTATCCAGAACCAACCCCGACCTATCACAGAACAGGTGACCACCAACGTCACACTCAACCCATTCAAGGCTGGACCCATAGTCCGAGCCATTGGAAAGGAACTCCATGCCGCTGTCGATCATGCGATGGGCAAGGCTTGGAAGTCCGACACTCGCCTTCTTGAGAAGGCCTACGTGGCCCTTGGCCTACCAAAAGACAATTCTACAAACGAAAGAAATACTTAATGACACTCAACACTGACAACGCAGCTGCGCCCAGCTCAAACCTGATGAACACCAATGACCTTACAACCTCTGCGCGGGACGTTACTGCAGAGAACCGAGCAAAAGGCCACTTCAACGAAGTTTCGACTTTCATCCCGGATAGCGAGTTCAACAACAACCTCAACGTAGTAATCCGGGATGGTTCTCGGGTCCACTCGGGTGGAGAGCTTCGACCCAACGACCTTGTGATGGTGAATGGGATGACGATGGAATACGAGACCGCTCAAGCGATTGGTGCGATCTTGGATGGAGAAGTCTCCGCCCCACAAGATGAATTCTATCGGGACGCTGAGAACGCCCCGCAACCGCAGCCAACAGATAATCGACCTGCAGAGGCGGTACTGCTCAGCGATCGCTTCGAGCTTGCTTTTGGTGAGAACGGCGAACACGCCTTGAATTTGATCGGTCAGGATATCGTAGAAAACGGAGACCTTAGCGAAGCAGGGTTCGCTTTCTTGAATGAGAAGATGGGCGTCTCAGAAGCGCGATACCACGAAGCCTATTCTGAGATGCAGGAAGTCGGCGGACGTGTGATGAGCCAATACCTAGAAGTTGGTGATGGCCTCGGAGGGGAACGTTTAGGTTTCCTTGTCGATCTTGCAGAGACCGGTACACGCGAGCAACAGGAGATTGTTCGAAACGTCTGGTTCAAAGCGGCGACTGGTAAATTGACTCGTGAAGCTGCAATCGAAGCCTTTGATCATCTTTGGGCACCCTATGCGTAAGCCGATGAAAACCGAAAGCATCAAGAATGCCACCCAGGGTGAACTCGAAGAACTCAATGGGCTTCTCGTTCGAGAGTTGATTGCAAAGATCAAGGAAGGTACCGCCACTGGTACCGACCTTTCAACGGCGGCTAAACTGATGAAGGAACACAAGGTTGAGCCTATCGACCCAAGGCTTCCTGCCACTTCCTATCACAACCAAATACCGCACGAGGATTTAGACTACCCTGTGAATGTAGATACTTAAGTGAAAAGTGCTCGGAGCCAAAGAAGAGAAACAGGTTCCGAGCATAACGCTGTTATGAAGCGCGGACCTATGAAGGTAACTGAAAGACGCTCAACCACTTTTCGTGGGCGCTATTCGGTATGTCCTTTATATCGTATCCCATTCCGTAACCGTCGAAAGCTCCGGCTATTCCTAACTTTTCGTATTTTTCTGCTGGCACTCCACCGCTGCAGATGTATGACCACGTAATAAACAGATTGTAGATATCAGAATCGAAGTCTTGGTTGGGGTCGCCTGTTTCTAGATAGCGGGTGATCGCCGCTGTATTTGCACAGAAGTATTCTTTGAGTTCTCTTTGAGAAAGAGAAGCGTTTTGAAGTTTGGGATATAAATCTGGTCGAATAACTTTAGTGATGAGTAGGCAAACTAGAGTCGTTCTCCAACCCTTGAGGAGCCTGTCGCTCCTCGCCCTATCCGGCAGCAATGCAGCGGCCGACAGAATCTTGCCAACGTCCCTTATTGAAATGTTATTGCACCTTGATAGAACTTCTATCTGCGTACTGATTTCAGTCTGGAGCTGGTTTGGAATGCCCATCTTGTTACCGGCGTGGTTGGCGTAAGTTACCGCAACTGGCGTGCGTCGATAGTCGGCCATAGTCTCAGGCAAGCTAACCGTAAAGCTGAGAAATTTTTGCAGGTAGGCAGAAGCATCAATTCCAGCGCCGTATTGTGCTTTAACGCTATTCTCTAGTGCTTCTAGATTTACACCTAATACAAAGTGAACGTGAGGTACGGCGAAGAAGTGTTTTATTACTTCAAGAACCTCGAGAGCGTAGTCTGGGCGGCAACGGTCCAACTCGTCTACCACTATTACCAGAGGCGTGGGGTCATCCGTGTTGTCGCTCTCAGTTAGTGCCACGATCGCAGATTGAAATTCGATCATTGCAGCATGACGCCCTTGTTCACGAGACCAAAAGTCGTCCAATGCTTTGTCGGCTTCACTTTTTAGAGCTCCAACCGCTGCTTCCCCTAGTCCAGCAAGAGCTTCTGTCGCGCCATAGCTTGCCAGCGCCAGGCCAATTCTTGAAACCGGTCGAACAAACTTTCCGGCCACGCCGATAAGGGTCTTGATCTTAGATTCATCTGCTTTTGGGATTCGGGTTGCCAACACACTGACTAGTGAGACAAGAGGGTCGCTCTGATAGTCATTGGCAAAAGCATCGAAATATACCGTTAGCGCCCGTCCTTCATTTTGAAGTCGATGCGCACCAACCCATCTTTTCAGGAAGTATGACTTTCCTGTACCCCATCGTCCGTCAAGCGCGACAACCAATGGGTCCTCGATCCGGTCCAAGACCTGTGAAAGCATCTTGTTGGTTTTTTCGCGTTCTAGAAGGTCTTCGCTAAACCCGGTTTTGTAGAGGTCAATTGGTTCTTCGGGGGGAAGGAAACGCATTTTTCTCAACTTTTTTGCTACTCGACCGCATTAGCAACATAATTTTTCAACAGATGGAAGACCCTTCACCTCACTGGCAAGCACCCAACAAACGCAAGAAATATCAAGTTACGTCAAAGGTCTAGATGGCTGCGCTCGGAGACCGCGAGTAGGCTCAGGATCACCTCAGGCCGCGCCCACGCCCTGTTACTCAACTCGCAACCCCGCTCCGCGAGCTTTGCAGAGCTTCACTGAGCGCATTTCCTGACGACGCCTTAACAATCCTTGGCTCTGAACTTTTGGAGAAGGCCAGCTGGTCCAACAATAAATTGAAGCAATGTCCACAGATGATTGTGGCGGTTAAGCGAAGCCGTCCAATATTCAACGCTGTAGGCGGAAAAAACGCTTCTTCTGCGGCGACGAGAAGACTAGGGCACAGCACATGCACCAGAACTTAGTAGGGCTTTGTCTTCCTTGCTCGAAGTCGGTCTCAGAGAAGCGGCGGTTTAAGCAAGCGTTTGCGGACAGGTTGGGAGAATGGGGAGCTCGAGTTTTTGGCTAGACTGCCAAGGGAGGATTTGGAGTTGTGACTAGGTGCCCTGTGCGAACGGACTCAATTGCATCCTTAACCCGCCGGACCCATTAACGCGCGGCGCAAAGATTCAAATTGTGGGGCCCCTCAATTGTAAGTCTAATACCGTTCTCGAAGAGTGAACGCTCCAATACAAACTCCTGACCAACTGGATGCGGGGATGCGCTAAATAATACTTGAAGAAAAAGATCTGCTTCTTCTGCCAGTGATAGCCACTTCGGTTCATTCGCTAACAGAGCTTGCACCTTAAGGGATTCACTGGGGCCGAGTTGTATTTGTTCGTTGTTGTTCAGAACGCTTAGCAAGCCGGATGCAACCCGAGTATTTGTTCCGGGCACATACGGAGCGCAACCGTAGACCTCTGCGCGGTTGCTCAGTTGGAAAGTATCGTCAGTATGATTTGTGAATTCGATTTCAAATTCGCCAATCGGTTTTGGTTCAACCATTTTTTCCCAAATTTCAGACCTGAAACTCCACGCGACCGTGGCAGACACTATGAGGGCAGCCAGGAAAAGGACCACTGGAGATCTTCGCCAGTTACCCTTGATCCAGTTGAGTTGTTTGACAATTTTCGGGGCTTCGGCGTCGTCGGTTTCTATCTTTTGACGACTGGTCTTTCCGAGCAACTCGTAGTGTCGTGCTGACGCTTCCCCAAAGTTTTGTCGTACAGTGTCAACAGCAACGTTGATCTGGAGTTTCATGCCCTCAAGTTCAGCGTCTGTCCTGTCTTCGTTGGAAGAGTAAGCCCTAAGTAATTCAACCAACCGATTTGAATCCTCTTGGAGCGTGTCCACTGCTTGTCGAAGATTTTGCCTCTGTTCTTCATTCAGACATTGGTCGTTTGCTAAAATGACCGAACAAGCTTGGACCATAGGCGCCCAACCCTCATTTGGGTCAAAACGGCCTCCTCGAAGGAAAGCCTCTGTATAGCCTTCTCTTAGGAAGGCGCGGATGGAGATTATCGCCTTGTCAATGTTTTCCAGTGGTTGCGACACAGAATTATCCCCCGCTTAAGGAAGCTCGAATGAGCTTAACTCAAAATTTCTGGCTGCCACTGACTATACTATCCGACTCTGCGCCCTCCAACTGAGTCAATCTGTTTCACCCTTACATGTAAGGGTTGACCATAAGGATTCCGTTACAGTAACAGTCGTACTCGCAGTACCTAACTGCGCGAAGAACCTAAGAAGGTCACGCGGTCAAAGTCACCAAGTTTACAGTGCGTTAGACGGAGTGTTTACACGCGGTTTACTTGAGGTCGCTGTGGGGTAACACCCGTGGAAGTTCGAGTCTTCTCGGCCGCACCATTTTATTCAATATCAATTCACCCGTCGTTCCGTTTTGGGCGAGGGGCATCTTTGTGGCCAATCGTAAAATCTTGCCTGCGGTTTAAACGCGCCAAAAAACGGGCACTTGATTTCACCATTAATTCGAATATCCATGAATAATGGAAAAAGTGATTCCCGACCGCCTGTCCACCTTGGGTCATCCGGCTCGGTTGGCCGTTTTCCGGCTGTTGATGCGCCGGTATCCCGATCGCATACCCGCGACCGAGATTGCCATGGCGTTGGACCTCAAGCCGAATACGCTCTCCAACTACGTAAACGCGCTGATGCAGGCCGGCCTTGTGACGCAGGAAAGGGTCGGGACGTCCTTGCGCTACTCGGTGGATATGGACGCCGTGCGGCAGACGTTCGATTACCTTCTGCTGGATTGCTGCCGTGGGCGTCCGGAACTCTGCGCGCCCAGTCCACTCAACGGCGTTGACGCGCATGCGGCCAAGGCCCCGCGTACCTACAACGTATTGTTCATATGCACCGGGAATTCCGCGCGTTCGATTTTCGCCGAGGCCCTGTTGAAGCAGCTTGGCGGCGACCGGTTCAACGTGTTTTCTGCCGGTACACGTCCGCGGTCCCAGTTGAACCCAGCGGCGCTTGAGGTGCTGCGGCAGAATGGGCACGACATCTCGGACCTGCGCGCCAAGAATGTAAGCGAGTTCCAGGCCCCGGGCGCGCCGAAGTTCGATTTCGTGTTCACCGTATGCAATCAGGCTGCGAACGAAGACTGCCCCGCCTGGCCCGGGCAGCCGGTCAGCGCGCATTGGGGTATGCCCGATCCGGTGAAGGCCGAGGGAACAGAGGCCCAAAAACGCCTTGCCTTCCAGCAGGCCTACGGCGCGTTGCGCAACCGGATCCTGACCTTTTCGTCGCTGCCGTTCGAAACCCTAGACCGTATGTCCCTTCAGAAGGCCGTGGATGACATCGGCCAGACCCATACCGGAGAAACCGCATGACCGTTTATGCTCTCAACGGCCTTGGCCGCATCGGCAAGCTGGCCTTGAAACCCCTGCTTGAGAAAGGCGCGCAGATCGCCTGGATCAATGACGCGGTGGGGGACCCCGCGATGCACGCGCATCTGCTGGAGTTCGACACCGTGCATGGCCGCTGGGCCGCCGATTTCAGTCATGACGAAAACTCGGTCACCATCGACGGCGTGCGGTTGCCCTTCATCGGAACCCGCAACCTGTCTGATCTGCCGCTTGAAGGCGTCGACGTCGTCATCGACTGCACCGGGGTCTTCAAAACCGAGGCCAAGCTGGCCCCATACTTTGACGCCGGAGTGAAGAAGGTGGTGGTCTCGGCGCCGGTCAAGGATGGTGATGCGGCCAATATCGTCTTCGGCGTGAACGAGGGCACCTATGACCCGGCGCGCCACCGCATCGTGACCGCGGCCAGCTGCACCACGAACTGCCTGGCCCCGGTGGTCAAGGTGATCCACGAGAGCCTGGGCATCCGGCACGGCTCGATCACCACGATTCATGACGTGACCAATACGCAGACGATCGTGGACCGTCCGGCCAAGGACCTGCGCCGTGCCCGGTCGGCGCTGAATTCGCTGATCCCCACGACCACTGGCAGTGCCACGGCGATCACCCTGATCTATCCCGAACTGACGGGGCGGTTGAACGGGCATGCGGTGCGGGTGCCGCTGCTGAATGCCTCTCTAACCGATTGCGTGTTCGAGGTTGAACGCGAAACCACCGCCGAAGAGGTGAACGCCCTGTTCAAGGCCGCGGCCGAAGGGCCTCTGGTCGGCATTCTGGGCTATGAGGAGCGTCCTCTGGTTTCGACCGACTATACCAATGACACCCGGTCCAGCATCGTGGATGCACCGTCGACCATGGTGGTGAACGGAACGCAGGTAAAGGTCTATGCCTGGTACGACAACGAGATGGGCTATGCGCACCGTCTGGTGGATGTCGCGATGATGGTCGGGGCATCACTTTGACCAGCGCTTCCCAACGTCCGGACGGGCTGTCGGCCTATATCTCCGTCACGGCAGCCTATTGGGCCTTCATGCTGACCGACGGCGCTCTGCGGATGCTGGTGCTGCTGCATTTTCACACGCTGGGCTTTTCGCCGGTTCAGCTGGCCTATCTGTTCGTGCTGTACGAGATCGCCGGGATGGCCACCAACTTGGCCGCCGGGTGGATCGCCGCGCGGTTCGGTCTGACCGCGACCCTGTACGCGGGGCTGACGATACAGGTGCTGGCATTGCTGGCGCTAGCGCAGTTGGATCCGGGCTGGACCATCGGTATGTCCGTCGCCTTCGTGATGGTCGTGCAGGGTGCCAGCGGCGTGGCCAAGGACCTGACCAAGATGTCGTCGAAATCGGCGGTCAAGCTGTTGGCCCCCACCGAAGGTGGCGGGTTGTTCCGCTGGGTCGCGGTGCTGACCGGGTCGAAGAACGCGGTCAAAGGGGTGGGCTTCCTGCTGGGAGCGGCCTTGTTGGCAGGGCTCGGCTTCACGGGTGCCGTGATGGGCATGGCGGGGGTGTTGTTCCTGATCCTGGTGGCGGTGCTGCTGGCGATGCCGCCGGGGCTGCCCAAGGGGCGCAAGGGCGCGAAGTTTTCCGAGGTCTTTTCGAAATCGGCCAATGTGAACTGGTTGTCCGCGGCGCGGGTCTTCCTGTTCGGCGCGCGCGACGTCTGGTTCGTCGTCGGCATACCGATCTATTTCTACGCCGTGCTGTCGGATGGCAGCGAAGCGGGCAACCGCTCGGCCTTTTTTCTGATCGGCGGGTTCATGGCCTTGTGGATCATTCTGTACGGCATTGTTCAGGCTGCCGCCCCGCGTTTGCTGCGGGCAGGGGCGCGGGATGAGGCCGATCTTGTCGCAGCAGCGCGCAGCTGGGCCTGGGGGCTGGCCTGCGTGCCGGCCGTCCTGACGGTGGCCGTACTGATGTCCTCTGGTCCCGCGCCTTGGCTGACGCTGACGCTGGTGGGTGGCCTGCTGGCCTTTGGCGCGGTCTTTGCGGTGAATTCCTCGCTGCATTCCTATCTGATCCTGGCCTTCACCCGGGCCGAGCGGGTGACGATGGATGTGGGTTTCTACTACATGGCCAATGCGGGCGGGCGGCTGTTGGGTACGCTGCTGTCCGGCCTGACTTATCAATGGGGCGGGTTGCCCTTGATGCTCGGGACGGCGGCCGCCATGGTCGCGCTATCCGCCTTGGCTGCGGGGCGCTTGCAGCCCCACACAACTTCGGAGATCTCTGCATGAGCGTATTTGAACGGTATCTGTCCCTGTGGATCGCGCTGGCAATGGCCGCCGGGATCGCCATCGGCTCATTCGCGCCGGGTTTGGTCCAGGCCATCGCGGCGGCCGAGGTGGCCAATGTCAACCTGGTGGTGGCGGTGCTGATCTGGGCCATGGTCTATCCGATGATGGTGGGGGTGGACCCAAGCAGCCTGCGCGACGTGGTAAAACAGCCCAAGGGGCTGGCGATCACGCTGGTGGTCAACTGGCTGATCAAGCCCTTCACCATGGCGGCGCTGGGCGTGCTGTTCTTCGAATACGTCTTCGCCGACCTGATCGCGCCCGCCGATGCCCAGCAATATATCGCGGGGCTGATCCTGCTGGGTGCGGCGCCCTGCACGGCAATGGTGTTCGTCTGGTCGCATCTGACCAAGGGGGACGAGAACTATACCCTGCTGCAGGTGTCGGTGAATGACATCGTCATGGTCTTTGCGTTCGCTCCGATCGTGGCCTTCCTGCTGGGTGTGACCGACATTTCGGTTCCGTGGCAGACGCTGGTCCTGTCGGTTGTCCTGTTCGTGGCGCTGCCCCTGGCGGCAGGTGTCTGGACGCGCAACCGGCTGGGCTCGGCCGAGCGGATCGAGGCGTTCCGCGACCGGATCAAACCATGGGGCGTTGTCGGCCTGATCGCGACCGTCGTCATCCTGTTCGGCCTGCAGGGGCAGGTGATCCTGGACCGCCCGATGGTTATCGCGCTGATCGCCGTGCCGATCCTGATCCAGTCCTACGGGATCTTTGCGGTGGCTTATGCGGCGGCTTTTGCCCTGCGCGTGCCGCACCGGATTGCGGCGCCCTGCGCACTGATCGGCACATCGAACTTCTTTGAACTGGCGGTGGCCGTCGCCATCAGCCTGTTCGGCCTGAATTCGGGGGCGGCTCTGGCCACGGTGGTGGGCGTTCTGGTCGAGGTGCCGGTAATGCTGTCGCTGGTGGCTTTTGCCAACCGGACGCGCGGCAGTTTTGCCGAGCGTTCGGAGCAATCTCCAAAGGACGTCCGGGCCTAGCAATCCGATGGTGGAAATCTGGCGTCAAACAGTGGTAGACGCCTAGCGCGGACCCGGCTTGGCCGGGCGCCGCACTTTTGTCTGGGCCACAAAAAGGAACGTGCACTGATGGCTGGGTTTCAATCTCGGGCACATGCTGATCGCAGCGAAGTCACTCGCGCTGCGCGCTTGTCGGTTGCGCCGATGATGGATTGGACCGATCGGCACTGTCGGTATCTGCACCGTTTGCTCAGTGCTGAAACGCTTTTGTACACGGAAATGGTGACGGCCCCTGCTCTGGTACGGGGTGGAGCGCTGCATCTTCTGGACCATAGCCCCGAGGAACATTCCGTCGCTCTGCAATTGGGCGGATCTGACCCGCAGGAGCTGGCTCAGGCGGCCGCATTGGGGGCTGAGGCCGGATATGACGAGATCAACCTGAACTGCGGCTGCCCGTCGGATCGGGTTCAATCAGGAACGTTTGGAGCCGTCTTGATGAAAGAGGCGGGCCGGGTCGCCGATTGCGTGGCCTCCATACGGGAAGTTGTTGATGTCGATGTCACGGTCAAATGTCGGATCGGCGTGGATGACCAAAACCCCGAGGACGTATTGCCCGACTTTCTGGATCGGATTCGCGCTGCCGGCTGTCGGCGCGTGACGATCCACGCCCGCAAGGCTTGGCTTCAGGGGCTTAGCCCCAAAGAAAACAGGGACATACCGCCGCTGGACTACGACCTGGTTCACCGGATGAAGGCTGATTTTCCGGATCTCCACATCTCGATCAACGGAGGCATCACGACACTGGCCGAAGCCCAGGTGCATCTGGACGCCGGACTGGACGGAGTGATGATCGGCCGGGCTGCTTATCATCAGCCGACCGATATTCTGGCCGATGCCGACCCGCTGATCTACGGGTCGGGGCAAAAGGCGGATCCGGTTGAAGTCGTGATGAAAATGCTGCCCTATATCGATCGGCATCTTGCCGGCGGGGGGCGGTTGCACCAGATCACCCGACATATGCTGGGATTGTTCACAGGACGCCCGGGCGCTCGTGGTTGGAGGCGTGCTTTGTCCGAAGGCGCGGTCAAAGACCATGCCGGACCCGACGTGGTTCTGGGCGCGCTGTCCCGCGTGGCACCGGATGCCGAGGCGGCGCAGGTAATTTAAGACGGCTCAAGGGCCGGGGACCAAGGGGGACGGATGCCCGATACGATGTTGCTGGCCCAGATGCTGGGCCTTTTGCTTGTGATCGGCGCGCTGGCCGGTGTTCTGGCTGGCCTTTTGGGAGTCGGTGGCGGGATCGTTCTGGTGCCGGCCTTCTTCTACGCGTTTCAAACGCTAGGATATGGTGGCCCGCAGCTGATGCAGCTGTGTCTTGCGACGTCACTTGCCACGATCATCGTGACTTCGGTTCGTTCGGTGCTGAGTCACAACAAGAAAGGCGCTGTCGATTGGGATATTCTACGCGGTTGGGGTCCGGGTATCGCTGTCGGTGCGATTGTTGGCGTACTGGTCGCCTCGGCCCTGCGCACGGAAGCGTTGCAGGCGCTGTTCGGTATCCTTGGAATGGTGATTGGCGCCTATCTGGGACTTGGCAAGTCCGAATGGCGATTGGGTGATGCCATGCCCGGCGGGCTGAAGCGGTTGGTGATTTCGCCTTTGGTCGGGTTTCTGTCGGTGCTGATGGGAATTGGCGGCGGCAGCTTTGGGGTGCCGCTGATGAGCCTCTACAACACACCGATCCATCGGGCCGTTGCGACGGCCGCGGGGTTTGGCGTGATCATCGCCGTACCCTCGGTACTGGGCTTTCTGTTTCTGCCGATCGCAGCTGAACACCGTCCGCCGCTGACAATCGGCGCCGTCAATCTTGTGGCCTTTGGTGTGGTTGTTGCGATGACGATGATCACCGCGCCCTGGGGGGTGAAACTGGCCCATGCGATGGACCCCAAGCCGCTCAAACGGGTGTTTGCCGTGTTCCTCACGCTGGTGGCCCTGAATATGCTGCGCAAGGCAGTAGGGTGGTAAGGCCTTTCTGGTCGCGGGGTTGGGAAGTATTCCCCTACGACAAGACCATAGCCGACTGGGTGGCCCACGCCCTACCACTGGCGCAGCACGCCGCCAGTGACCCAGCCCACCGGCAGTGGTTGGATTGCGAAGGCACCTGGTTCATCGGCGTCGATGCTCTGCCCAATGACGGGGCAGGGCGTGTCGGCGCCTCAGCCCCGTTGAGCGGGCAGGCTGTCGCGTTTCTGGTCGAACACTATGGATCGATCGAATTGCACAAGGGGCAGGTCTCGGTCGTCTATCCCGGCTATCTGTGCCCGCGCAGGGGCGAGAACGAGGCGGCGGCCCGATACCGGGCCAAGCGCGACGCGGCGCATGTGGATGGTCTGAAACCCGGCGGCCCGGACCGTCGGCGCAAGATCGACGAACCTCACGCATATGTCCTGGGTATCCCACTGACACAGGCGAGCGCAGATGCCGCGCCTCTGGTCGTTTGGGATGGTAGCCACAGGATCATGGGCGCGGCTTTCAAGGCTGCGTTGGCCGGTGTTCCTCGCGCTCAGTGGGCGCAGACCGATATCACCGAGGCCTATCAGGCTGCTCGTCGCGAAGTGTTCGAAACCTGCCCGCGTATCGAAGTGTCGGCTTCGCCCGGCGAAACCTACGTGTTGCATCGCCATTGCCTGCATGGGGTCGCGCCTTGGGGGGCGGGCGCAACGGCGGGGCCGGACGGACGGATGATTGCCTATTTCCGGCCCGAGCTGCCGGGCGGTGTGGCCGAATGGATCGAATCCCCGTAACCTTCTGCCATTCTTTGGCTTTGGAGGCTCAAAATGATTACGGTCCACAAGAATTCCGACGGTGCATTGATCGAAATCGAATTGTCGGGCGAAGTAACAAGCGCCGATTACACAAACACTCTGGTTCCCGCAATCGAGGCTGCGCTGGCGGAACATGACGCCGTCCGCCTGCTGGTTATCGTCGGCCCCGAGTTCAAAGGCTACGATTTGGGCGCTGCTTGGGAAGATACCAAGCTGGGCCTAAGCCATTGGCGCGGGTTCGATCGCGCCGCGGTCGTCGCAGACAAGGGCTGGGTCCAGACCAGCGTGCGTCTGGCTGCGCCGCTGATGCCCTGTCCGGTGCAGGTGTTCGAGCTGGCCGAGCTGGAAGAAGCGCGCCGCTGGATCCGTGAATCTCTGGGCGCGATCCACATTGTGGATTTAGGCGGGCCATGCGTGCAGGTCAGCCTGATGGGTAAGCTGGACCCCGAGGAATACGAAAAGGCCGAAGCCGATTTGGATGCCATCCTGGGTGACCGGGATGCGTTCCGGTTGCTGATTGATCTGAGGGAGTTCGATGGCTGGCAAGGGCTGACCGCTCTGGCCGCGCATTTCCGTCTGGCCCGCGGTCACGTGGGAATGCTGGATCGGGCAGCCATCGTCGGCGACAAGGCCTGGCAGAACATCGCGCAGCGCGTGGGGGGGCACATTCTGGGTACACGTACCCAGTTTTTCCCGTCAGAAGAGATTGAAAACGCCAAGGCGTGGCTGGCTGCCGGATGACGATGGCGCGCGGCCCGAATGATTGGGCCGCGCTGCGCGTCCGGGGGCAAATCCTGGATTGACACATGACGCTGTCGCGGGCCGGTCCAACTTGTTACGTTACGTCCTTTTCGCCCAGCCGCGAGGCGCGAAGGCATTGTAACTGTTGAGTCTCTCCGGCTGATTTGTCTAATTGGTAAAAAAATTGAAGCGCGACGGCAGGTTTTCCCCCTTTCTCAAAAGCCTGACTCCGGTATGCGCAAATCGTCGCTGCGGGCCGCCACTCACTCACGCATAGTCATACGGCTCGATCCCCCTTTTCCCGAGCTCTCGACCGGCCCGCAGCGACGCAGATTTATTCAGGAAGGCTCGTATGCGGCTGATCAAGTTTTTGAAAAGAAAATCCATGACCAACGCGGCTGTCGAAGTTGATTTTCAGGAAGCCAGTCTTCGGCGGTCGCAGACCAGCAAGTCGGAAATCACCCGTTTGTTCCGCAGTGAATTGAAGGCCGGGCAACGATCCGGTGTGAAGACATGCGCAGACACAGCGAGTGATGAAGAAGACAGCCGGAAGACCGACAAAGCCCTTTGAGTGTCAGGATTTGTCCAGACGGGCCGCGCGACCACCCCGTCTCTTGGCCAAGCGAGGCTTGCGGGCAGGCAGGTCATTCATGATTTCGGCGCGTTCCGAGCTGTCCATTTTCGACCAGCGCGTGATTTCGTCGATGGTGCGATAGCAGCCGGTGCAGATACGCTCGGTCGGATGCACGACGCAGATCTGGACACAGGGGCTTTCGACCTCGTTCCTTTTCCAAATCATGTTCGTCATCGCCGGTCTCCGGGCTCGTTAAAGAAAGCGCAGCCTGTCCAGCGCTCCTTGCAGGATATAACCCGCCGCGACGTGGTCGATAACCTGTCCGCGACGTTTTCGTGTCGTATCCGCCTCCAAAAGTGCCTTTTCTGCCGCAACTGTGCTCAGACGCTCGTCCCAGAACCCGATCGGGATGTCGGTCAGTTGGGAAAGGTTGCGGGCAAACGCGCGGGTTGATTGGCACCTTGGACCCTCGGATCCGTCCATATTCATGGGCAGGCCAAGAACGATCCCTCCGATCCCGCGGTCGGCAGCGATTTCCAGAAGGCGGGCAGAGTCCAGCTTGAATTTCTTGCGGCGCACGGTCTCAAGTGGGCTCGCCACACCGCGCATGCGGTCGGAAACAGCCACGCCGATCGTCTTTTCGCCGAGGTCCAGACCCATCAACGCCTGCATCGGGGGCAGTGCGGCTGCGAAATCCTCGAACACGTCCTGGATCATTGCGACAGACCAGCCTGTTGCGCGGCCGAGTTGATCAGTTCAAGCGCGGCAGGGTCTTCGGCAAACTTGGTCGCGGCTTCGTCGCGGACCGCGGCGGCCTGCTCGGTTTCTCCCAGCACCCCAAGCGCCGAGATCAGTCGAGCCCATTCCTGCGGAGAACCACCTTCGGTCGCCAGCCGGTCCGACAATCCGTCAACCATGCCGCGGATCATCTCTTGACGCTCCTCGGGCGTCATTTCCGCCGCTGCTTCCATATCCGACTGGCTGGGGCCCGGACCCGCCGGAGCAGCTGCGATTTCGGGCGCGTTGAACACGCCGGCGCGCCAGGCAAGTTCGTCGATCTGGGCGCGAATGGCGTTGGCCCAAGGCGCGCCCGGCGGCGAAGTGCGCAGCGTGTCCATCCAGACGCGATAAGCCTGGTCCGGCCGTCCGATCTGCAGCAGCATCTGTCCCCAGTAATAGCGCGCCGGTCCCGATTGCGGGTCGCGTTCCAGTGCCTGACGCAAGGCCGCTTCGGCTTCGGGCGAGACATAGCCCCCTGCCGCCAGGATCAGCATTTCTGCCAGGTTAGAATAGGCGTCCGCCGGGGCCTCATTCCCCATCAACTCGATTGCACGGCGCTGGGCTTCATAACCGGCCTGAAAATTGCCCGCGTTGGTTTCGTGCTGCGCCAATAGAATGTGACCCTGAAGATCGTCCGGTCGGTCGGCCACGGTCGTGCGCAGCTGGTTCAGAAGGTTGGCATAGCTGTCTTCAAGTTGAGGCGCTTCGACGGGCGGGGCCATCTGCTCGGCCTCTTCCTGGCCGGGTCTGTTCTCACGCAGTTCGGCGGCCATTTCCATGCGCGCTGAAAGCGGCTGATCAGGGTATCCGGCAGCGCCCAGTTGGCGGTACAAAGCAAACGCTCCGCCGATCAGAACCAGGGCAACGAACCCGATGGCGGCCAACCGAACAGTGGTCGACGGCCCGGTCGTCGCGTCACCGGTACGGATTTGCGCGTCGGCGGCCAGGATACGGCGCGAAATCTCGGTCCGAACCCGCTCGGCGTCGGCTTTAGCGATCACTCCGCGGGCCAGATCGCGATCAACGCTGGCCAGCTGTTCCTTGTAGACCCGCAAATCGTAGGCCGCCGGATGTTCCTGTCGCCGGCGGGTTCGGGTCAGGCCAAAGGCCAGGAATGCGGTGATCGACAGCGCAAAGAGCAGAAGCAGAACCCAGAATGTCATGATCTCTCCGGAATTGTTGCCCTCACTTAGACCTGCGCGCGCCCGGAAAAAAGGGACAAATGGCCGCGAATGGCCTACATGTCGCAATAGTGCGATATTGCGGCGCTGCACGGCAGGGGTAATCTGTCGCCGCACGGCATATCTTCGGCCAATCACGAACCGGACGGATTCGCTCATGAAACACTATTCAGCCTTTGCCGTAGCGCGAGAGGCGCTGCGCTATCACACCGGATGGGAGCGCGCGTGGCGTTCGCCAGAACCCAAGAAACGGTATGACGTGATCATCGTCGGTGCCGGCGGGCACGGTTTGGCGACGGCGTATTATCTGGGCAAGAATTACGGTATTCAGAACGTCGCAGTGATCGAAAAGGGCTGGCTGGGCGGCGGCAATACCGGGCGGAACACGACCATCATCCGCTCGAACTATCTGCAGGACCCGTCGGCTGCGATCTACGAAAAATCCCGCGGCCTGTACGAGGATCTGAGCCAGGATCTGAACTACAACGTGATGTTCAGCCCGCGCGGCGTGATGATGCTGGCGCAAACCCAGCACGAGGTACGCGGCTATCAGCGTACGGCGCATGCCAACGCGCTGCAGGGGGTCAAGACCGAATGGATCGAGCCCGAGCGCGTAAAGCAGCTGGTTCCGATCATCAACATAGACGGCCCGCGCTATCCGGTCCTTGGCGCGCTGTGGCAAGAGCGCGGCGGCACCGCACGCCACGATGCGGTGGCCTGGGGCTATGCGCGTGCCTGTTCGAATATGGGTATGGACATCATCCAGCAGTGTGAGGTTACGGGCGTCCGGTCTGAAAACGGTCGCGTCACAGGGGTCGAGACGACCAAGGGCGCCATCGAGTGCGACAAGCTGGGCATCGTGGTCGCGGGCCATTCGGGCCAACTGGCCGAGATGGCGGGCTTCCGCCTTCCGGTCGAGGCGCTGGCCCTGCAGGCGCTGGTGTCCGAGCCGATCAAGCCTTGCATGGACGTGGTGGTGATGGCCAACACCGTGCACGGCTACATGTCGCAATCCGACAAGGGCGAGATGGTGATCGGCGGCGGCACCGACGGGTTCAACAACTACACCCAGCGCGGTTCGTTCCATCATATCGAGGAAACCGTCCGCGCCCTGGTCGAGACCTTCCCGATGATCTCGCGGCTGAAGATGCTGCGGCAATGGGGTGGGATCGTCGACATGACCGGCGACCGCTCGCCTATCCTGTCGAAGACGCCGCTGGGCGGTTGCTTCATCAATTGCGGCTGGGGCACCGGCGGGTTCAAGGCCATCCCGGGCTCGGGCTGGGGCATGGCGCAGCTGATGGCCACCGGGCATTCCCCGCTGACCGAGGCGTTCTCGCTGGACCGGTTCAAAGAGGGTCGCTTCATCGACGAAAGCGTTGCCGCCGGGGTCGCGCACTGATGTCAGTCGCCCCAATGTGCTCCGTTAATGGTCTCAGAACTTTTCGGGCTGTCGGATTTTGGCTTGATGGCCTTCTTTTCCTCAGACCGGAAAATGAAAAACGCGATCAGCCCAAAGACGGCAAGCGTGCCGGCAACGGTCAGAATTATGGTCAAAATATCCATACCCTCGACTTGGGCGTGTGGTCGAAAGAATTCAAGCAAGGAGTAGCCACATGCTGATCCTGAAGTGCCCCTATTGCGGCGTCGACGCCGAAGAGACCGAACTGACCGCCGGTGGCGAAGCGCATCTGAAACGCTTCGGTCCCGGGGCGTCGGACGACGATTTCCATGACTATCTGTTCATGCGCGAAAACCCCAAGGGCGTGCATTTTGAACGCTGGCGCCACAGCAACGGCTGTGGCAAGTGGTTCCATGCCGCGCGCTGCACCGCGACGCTCGAGGTGTTCGGCACCTATTCGGCCCAGGTCACCGAGCCGCCGCAGGAGATCCGCGATGCGATTTCGGCCAAACGGCCGGGTTGGACGTGGAGAGAGTTCTCCTGATGCTTCGTCTTTTCAAGAACACATCCGCCGGAGGTCTTGGTGCCTCCACCTGCGAAAGGTCCGCAACATGAGCACCCGTCTCGCAAATCAAGGTCGCCTGATCGACAGATCGAAACCGGTCACGTTTTCCTTCAACGGTACCTCGATGCAGGGCTATCAGGGTGACACGCTGGCCTCGGCCCTGCTGGCCAACGATCAGATGATGGTCGGCCGGTCATTCAAATACCACCGTCCGCGCGGCGTCGTGGCCAGCGGCGCCGAAGAGCCCAACGCTCTGGTCGGTCTGGGGCAGGGCAACCGGTTCGAGCCGAACCAGCGCGCCACTACGACCGAGCTGTTCAACGGCCTGACCGCGATCTCGCAGAACCACTGGCCCAGCCTGGAATACGACATCGGTGCGGTGAACACGGCGCTGGCGCGGTTCCTGCCGGCGGGGTTCTACTACAAGACGTTCATCCACCCCAAGCCGTTCTGGAAACATGTGTACGAGCCGTTCATCCGCCAGTCCGCCGGTCTGGGCAAGGCGCCCGACAAGGACAGCCGCGACGCGGATACCTATGAACACTTCTATGCCTTCACCGACGTATTGGTGATCGGCGGCGGTGTTGCGGGCCTGCAGGCGGCCAAAGCCGCCGCGCAATCGGGCGCCAAGGTCATGCTGATCGAGCAGACCGCCTATTGGGGGGGGCGCGCGCCTGTCGACGGCGGCACCGTCAACGACGAGCCTGTGGATAAGTTCGTGGAACAATTGGTTTCCGAACTCGAAACAATGGACAACGTCACCATGCGGTCGCGCTGCATGGGGGCTGGGGTCTATGATCACGGTTACGTGCTGGGATACGAGCGTCTGAACGACCACAAACCGGGCACCCAGGGCCCGCGCCACCGCCTTTGGCGCATACGCGCCAAACAGGTCGTTACAGCGACCGGTGCGATCGAGCGCCCGCTGTCCTTTGCCGGCAATGACGTGCCGGGGGTGATGTTGGCCTCAGCCATGCGCGACTATGTGGTCAACTGGGGCGTGACCCCGGGCGAGCGCGTGATCGTCGCCACCAACAATGACGACGCCTACCGCACCGCGATCATCCTGAAACAGGCTGGCGTGGATGTGTTGCGCGTCGTCGATGCCCGTCCCTCGGCCGGGCCGCTGGCGGACGAGGCGCGCAGCCTCGGTATCCGGGTCGATCCCGGCAAGGCCATCGCCAAGGTCAAGGGCGGCAAGCGGGTCAAGAAGGTCGCGATCTGCAACCAGGAAGGCATCGGCGGCGCTCGGGAAGAGGTCGAATGTGATGCGGTCGCCATGTCGGGCGGCTGGTCTCCGGTGGTGCACATGTGGTCCCATTGCGGTGGCAAGCTGATCTGGGACGAAGCCAACGCCCATTTCCGCCCCGACCCCGACCGTCCGCCGCTGGGCGCGGATGGCGCAGGCTTTGTTGTGGCCGCAGGCTCGGCAAGCGGGCCGCTGGCGCTGGGCGAGGTGCTGGCCGATGCCCACGCCGCGGGCAAGGCCGCGGCCAAGGCAGCCGGCTTCAAGCCGAAGAACACCAAGGCACCGCAGGGCGAGGCCGAGACCGAAGCGCCCATGCAGGCCGTTTGGCTGATGCCCGCCAAGGCCGAGGTGCAGCTGCGCATGAAGTCGTGGCTGGACTTCCAGAACGACGTGAAGGTCTCGGATGTGCAATTGGCCGCGCGCGAAGGCTATGAAAGCGTCGAGCACACCAAGCGTTATACCACGCTGGGCATGGCGACGGATCAAGGTAAGCTGAGCAATATCAACGGTCTGGCGATCCTTGCTGATGCGCTGGAGTCGGAGATTCCCAAGGTCGGCACCACCACTTTCCGCCCGCCTTATACGCCCATCTCGATGGGAGCCATCGCGGGCGAGGCGCGCGGCGAGGTGTTCCAGCCGATCCGCCGCACGCCCATGCATGACTGGCATGACCGGAATGGTTCCGATTGGGAGCCGGTGGGCCACTGGCGTCGCCCCTACGCCTATGTGCGTCCCGGGGAATCCGTGCATGATGCCGTGAACCGCGAGGTCAAGAACACCCGCGAGAACCTCGGCCTGCTGGATGCCTCGACGCTGGGCAAGCTGATCGTCAAGGGTCCGGACGCGGGCAAGTTTCTGGACATGATGTACACCAACATGATGTCCACGCTGAAGGTCGGCAAATGCCGCTATGGCCTGATGTGCTCGGAAAACGGCTTCCTGATTGATGACGGCGTCGTCGCCCGCATCGAAGAGGACACCTGGCTGTGCCACACCACCACCGGCGGGGCTGAGCGCATCCATGCCCACATGGAGGAATGGCTGCAGACCGAGTGGTGGGACTGGAAGGTCTATGTCGCCAACGTGACCGAGCAATACGCCCAGGTCGCCGTAGTGGGCCCAAACGCCCGCAAGGTGCTGGAGAAGCTCGGCGGCATGGATGTCAGCCGCGAGGCGCTGCCCTTCATGGAGTGGCGCGACGGCCAGATCGGCGGCTTTGATTGCCGCGCCTACCGCATCTCGTTCTCGGGCGAACTGTCCTATGAAATCGCGGTGCCTGCCAGCCAGGGTCAGGCCTTCTGGGATGCCCTGATGGAGGCCGGGAAAGAGTTCGGTGTGATGCCTTATGGCACGGAATGTCTTCACATTCTGCGGGCCGAGAAGGGCTTCATCATGATCGGGGACGAGACCGACGGCACCGTGATCCCGCAGGATCTGGGGCTGCACTGGGCGATCTCGAAGAAGAAAGAGGACTTCCTGGGCAAGCGCGCGCAGGAACGCTCTCACATGACCGACCCTGATCGCTGGAAACTGGTGGGTCTGGAAACTGTGGATGGATCGGTTCTGCCCGACGGCGCCTATGCGGTGGGCGAGGGTGTGAACGCCAACGGTCAGCGCAACGTGATCGGGCGTGTGACCTCGACCTATTACTCGGCCAATTTGGGCCGGGGCATCGCCATGGGGCTGGTCAAGAATGGACCGAACCGAATGGGCGAAGTGATCGAATTCCCGGGCACCGACGAGAAAATCTACAAGGCCAAGATCGTGGACCCTGTGTTCTACGACAAGGACGGGGAGAAGCAGAATGTCTGAACCCATCAGCGCATTGAACCACGCAAGCTTTGACGGCATCGCCCGGATCGAGGAATGCGGCTTGCAGGGGATGATAACCCTGCGCGGAGATCTGTCCGACAAGCTGGTGACCAAGGCGGTCAAGGATGCCACCGGCCAGAAGATGCCCGGCCAGCGCGAGGCTTTCGTCGATGGCGAGACCGGCGTCTGCTGGATGTCGCCGGACGAGCTGCTGGTGCTTGTTCCCTACGCCGAGGTCGAGGCCAAACTGGCCGCCATGCAGGACGCGCTGAGCGGTGTGCATGCCTTGGCGGTCAATGTCTCGGACGCGCGGGCGGTGTTCCGGGTCTCGGGACCGACCGCGCGTGAGGTGCTGGGCAAGGTTGCGCCCGTCGATTTCTCGTCCGATACGTTCCAGCCCGGCCAGATCCGGCGCACGCGCCTGGCGCAGGTTGCGGGTGCGTTCTGGATGGACGACGCGGAATCCTTTCGCGTGGTGTGCTTCCGATCAGTTGCGGATTACGTGTTAAAGCTGCTGAAGGTTGCGGCGCAGCCCGGCAGCGAGGTCGGATACTACTGAACCCGACCCCACCTTGGCAGACAGAAAAAGCCCCGGACATTACCGGGGCTTTTCATTATTTGACGACCTCGCATCTGCCGGTTCCGTAAGGTTTGTTCGATGCCCCGACATTCACGAAACTGCCGCTCACCTTCAGCCCACTGTCTGTTGCCAAATTCGCCTGATAGCGCATGCGAATGGCCTGACCTTCGGTACTTTTGAGCGTCACGTTCCAGATCATCCGATAGCCCTTGGCCCCACGAGCCCGAAGCTGCGCGTTGGTCCAGTCATGGTAGTTGCTGGCGGCTTGGGCCGTGCCGGCCTCGGGGTCGATTTGAAAGGCATATTCGGGCGCGATCCAGCCGTGGCTATCCTTTTTCGTGATCGTGCACTTGTAAGCCGTGGGGGATGCGGCAGCCGCCTGTGCTGTCAGGGCCGCGGCGAGAAATGGAATAAGTCGCAAGTCAATTTTCCTGTAATTTCAATGATCAATACAGGAAAATGAACACCGCGTCGTCGGGTGTTCAAGGGTAAACTCTCGTTTGGGTAGAGTTTCCGT
The DNA here is from genome assembly GCF_056536865.1 of Ruegeria sp. CI8. Taxonomy (NCBI): domain Bacteria; kingdom Pseudomonadati; phylum Pseudomonadota; class Alphaproteobacteria; order Rhodobacterales; family Roseobacteraceae; genus Ruegeria; species Ruegeria sp. CI8. The sequence goes on along the minus strand of NZ_JBQFQL010000001.1, from coordinate 1,614,865 downwards.
CACGGAACTCTATTCCGTGAACAGGACGCTGCGGTACTGGGTCAAAGCGCTCGGGCCCAGCAAGTCCTGGGCCGAGATTGGGCGCCCGGCTTCATCGTGCATGTTCGAGTAGAAAGACAACGTCGAAAGCAGGGCTTCGACCCGTTCGGCGCGGTTGTTTTCGTCCAATAGGGGCGCGTGCAGCGACAGATACAGGGCTGGCTTCTGCTCCTGCAGCCAGTCGGCGAGCGTCGGCAGAACCGCAAACTCCGCCCCTTCGATGTCCATTTTGACCAGCGAAATGCCTGTCAGGTCCGTCGCTGTGGCGAACTGGTCCCAGGTGATGGTCAGGGCATCGGTTCCATGCGCGCCGTCATGCAGCAGCGAACTGGTCGAGTCGCCGCGCTCGCCCCTGACTGAAGCCATGCGCGCCACGCCGAACCGGTCGGACAAGGCCACGCCAAAGGCCGAGACATTGCGGATGTCGTTCAGGTCGAGGTTCCAGGCCAGATGGCGATAGGCGGTCGGGTCGGGCTCGAAACACCAGACATGCCGGGCTTTGCGAGCGCCATACAGAACCGTCGGCCCGATCCATGCGCCGATGTCCAGATAGTCGCGGTCTGGCGAAAGATGGCGGTCGAGCACGGCGAAGGTTTCGGGCTCCCAGTTGCCGGCCGAGGCCTTGCGCCAGAATTTCGAATGGTAGGGGTCCAGCCGGAACACCTCGCCATTCAGGTTGCCTGCATAATGACCGCGAGCACGGTAGAACATCTTGCGCGCCTGCGTCAGCATCGCGGACCTCCGGGTTTTCTGCGCTCGGGCCTTGACCTGCGGCGGATGCCAAAGCATTTAACCTTGGGAACGCAACACAAATTTACAGGGGGCCGAGATGGCTTTTGAACTTCCTGATCTTCCTTATGCACATGACGCGCTGGCAGCCAAGGGCATGTCGGCGGAAACGCTGGAATATCACCATGATCTGCACCACAAGGCCTATGTCGACAACGGCAACAAGTTGATCGCCGGGACCGAGTGGGACGGCAAGACGCTGGAAGAGATCATCGTCGGCACTTATGACAAGTCGGCCGTCGCACAGAACGGGATCTTCAACAACATCAGCCAGCTTTGGAACCACAACCAGTTTTGGGAAATGATGGGTCCGGGCGAGTCGAAGATGCCGGGCGAGCTGGAAAAGGCGTTGGTTGAAAGCTTCGGTTCGGTCGAGGAGTTCAAATCGCAGTTCAGCGCGGCGGGAGCCGGTCAGTTCGGTTCGGGCTGGGCGTGGCTGGTCAAGAATGCCGACGGCTCGCTGGCGGTTACCAAAACCGAAAACGGTGTGAACCCGCTGTGCTTCGGCCAGACGGCACTGCTGGGTTGCGACGTGTGGGAGCACTCCTACTACATTGACTTCCGCAACAAGCGCCCGGCTTACCTCTCGAACTTCCTCGACAACCTGGTGAACTGGGAAAACGTTGCATCGCGGATGTAACTCTTGACGCGACGAGGGTTCATCAAGGGCCTGCTGGCGGTGACGCTGGCAGGCCTTGTTGTTTCGCTGTACGGGTTCTTTATCGAACCGGCTATGCGGCTGCGGGTTCGCAAATGGAAGCTCAAGCGCGCGGACTGGACGGCGCCTCCGCTGCGGATCGCGGTCATCGCCGACCTTCATGCCGGCGAGCCATTCGTTACCATAAAGCGTATCAAGCAGGTCGTAAGGCGCACAAATGCGCTGGATGCCGATCTGGTCTTGCTGCTGGGGGATTTCACCGCCAGCCACAGGATGGTTTCGAAACCTGTCGCGATGGCGGACATCACCCCGGTTCTTGCCGGACTGACCGCGCGCCATGGGGTTTTCGCGGTGCTGGGAAACCATGACTGGTGGGATGATACGGCCGCTCAACGCCGGGGCGGTGGGCCCAACTTATATGCCGATGCGTTGGCCGCGAGTGGCATCCCGGTCCTATCCAATTCTGCGCAGAAACTGGATGGTCCGGGAATCTGGCTGGCGGGCCTCGAAGACCAACTGGCCATCGTGGAGGGCAATGGGCGATACCGCGGCCTGGACGATCTGTCCGGCACGTTGCGGCAGATTACCGATGACGCGCCCGTCATCCTGATGGCGCATGAACCGGACATATTTCCCCAAGTGCCAGATCGCGTTGCCTTGACACTGTCCGGTCACACGCATGGTGGTCAAATCAGACTGTTTGGGTGGTCGCCCGTGGTGCCCTCGCGGTTTGGCAATCGCTATGCCTACGGCCCTGTGCGTGAAGGTGGAAGGGATCTGGTAGTTTCCGGCGGCATCGGGTGCTCGATCCTTCCGGTCCGGTTTGGTGTTACACCCGAGATTACGCTTGTCGAGATTTCTGCCTGATCCGCGCTTCGGGTGGAAACTTGCCGATACGTCAACTTTTGCGCGCATGCGCCGTTGCAAGACGCCAAAGAGTGATTAGCTGTTAGTTGCGGGAGGAGAGAACCGCCAAAACCAAAACAATGAGGGAATAGCTGCCAAATTGTGCCGTGGGTGCAAGGTGTTGGCTGTTCTTGTTCGGGCGGGGGACGGCCACGAAAACCACAACGGGAGATCGCAATGGTCGCACTTGCACAGGGTACTTGGGTCATCATCGCCGACGGGGAAAAAGCGCTGTTCACGGAAAACGTGACGGATGCTGAGAACCCCAATCTGGTGGTCGTATCGGTTGAGGAACAGGATCATCTCGCCGCGCGGGGCAAGCCCTCGGATCGGGCGGGACGACGAAACGATACCGGGCCGAACCAGAAATCTGCGGTGGAAGAAGACACCTGGCGCACCCATGCCAAGTCCCTGTTCGTTCAGGATGTGGCCAATCTGCTCAACAAAAAAGGGCTGAAGGGCGCGTACAAGCGGCTTGTTCTGGTTGCCAGCCCACAGGTCCTGGGCCTGCTGCGCCGGCGCCTACACAGCGAAGTTCTGGCCAAAGTCGTAGCCGAAGTCGACAAGACCCTGACCAATCATCCACTGCACAAGGTCGAAAAGGTGCTGCAACGCCAACTGCGCACCTCGACCGCCTGATCTTACTGGTTCGGGACTCACGGGCGGGGAAGCCGCCCGTGAGTCCTATTATTTCAATAACTTGCGCAATTCGTCCATCGCGGACTCGGCGTCGTCGACCCAGGTAATGAAACGGGCCAAGGAGGCATCCGCAAAACCTGCGTCGATCACCTGATTCAAAAGCGTGTGAAGCGCGTCCCAGTATCCGTCCACATTCATCACCAGAATGGGTTTGTCATGCAGGCCCAACTGGCGCCAGGTCAGCGCCTCGAACAGCTCGTCCAACGACCCGGGTCCGCCGGGCAGCACGACCACGGCATCCGCATTCATGATCATGACTTTCTTGCGCTCGTGCATCGTTTCGGTGACCACGAAACGCGTCAGATCTGTTTTTCCCACTTCCCGCCGGAGCAGATGAACCGGTATCACGCCGAAGGTTTCGCCTCCGGCCGCTTGCGTGGCCCGGGCGACTTCGCCCATCAGGCCCACGTCACCCGCACCGTAGACCAGCCGCCAGCCTTCGGCGGCCAGCAGCCGTCCAAAGGTGCCTGCGGCCTTTGTGTAGGCCGAATTCGCGCCATTGCGTGACCCGCAATACACACAGATCGATTTCTGGGACATCAAACAGCGACTCCGGGGTTGTGTCAGAGGTTTTGACCCGTGATAGCGGGATTGGTAAATTGGCTCAACCGTTCGGCGGAAAGCTTTTGAGTCAAGGCATTTGCGCTGCGGAGTGAAGGAAAAAACATGGACGCCAAATCGGGAAGCGGTAGGTCGGGTGCATTCGTCTGGGGTATCCTTGCGGGTATCTTGGCTGTGATTGGCGCCGGGGGCTTGTATCTTTCGGGTGTTTTCGGTCCTGCGCCGCAGTCTGAACCGTCCACTACAGAAGAGGCCGTCGCCGCAAGCGCCAGCGAAGAGGCGACTGAGCCAGCCGCCGCACCGGCACCAAGCCCGGATGCAGAGGACTCGCAGGTCGTTGCGGAACCTGACAACGCGGACGAGGTTCAGACCTCGACCGAGACCGAAGAAGCAACCGCTCCGGAAGCCGAAGAGACAACTTCGGCCGACGAGCAGACTGCGCAGGACGCGACGGTTGAAGAACAGCCGGCAGAGGCTGCTCCCACACCCGAGGCTAACGCGGCCGCAATTGCTCCGACGCTCGACCAGATATTCGTGGAGCCCGACGGCAATGCGCTTCTGTCCGGCAAAGGCGACCCGGGCAGTCAAATTCGTATCCTGCTGGATGGCGAGCCGATCCACAGCTTCACTGTCGATGGCAGCGGCCAGTTCGCCGAGTTCGTCACCATCCCCTTCAGCGAGGCCGCGCGAGGTCTGGTTCTTGAAGCCGGTGACGGTACCCGGTCTGCGCAATCGGATGACTATCTGATTGCCGCGTTGCCCAAGCCGCCTGCGCCACCCGCTAAGGACGAGCAAGTCGCCAGCACGGACACCGAAGCGCAGGACGAAACGGCGGAACAGCCGTCTGCGGCCGCAGTCGCAGAGGACACCGAGGTCGCGCAAGCGGACGAGACCGTTTCCGGGGCGCAGGACGAAGAAGCAACCTCACCCGAGGCCACGACCGAGACTCAATCCAGCGAAAGCCAGCAGGTGGCCGTTTTGCGGTCCGGTGAGGAAGGGGTTGAGCTTGTCCAGTCGCCGTCGTCCGAAGACGCGTCGCCCGAGCAGGTTGCGCTTGATACGATCGGCTATTCCGACGCTGGCGATGTCCAATTGTCCGGCCGTGTGTCCGAGGGTGCTGCGGTTCGGCTCTATCTGAACAACAAGCTGGTGGCCGATATCACGCCAGGGCAGGACGGTGATTGGCGCGGGGAAATCCAAGAAGTCGATCCCGGTGTCTATACGCTGCGCGTTGACGAAGTCGACACGGACGGAACGGTGCTGAGCCGTCTGGAAACGCCGTTCAAGCGCGAGCCGGTTGAAGTTCTGCAGGCGGCCGAGGCGCAGGATGCGGTGCCGGGCGCCGACCAGAGCACGCCGATCCGGTCCGTTACCGTGCAAAAGGGCGATACCCTGTGGGCGATCTCGCGAGAGCGTTTTGGCGACGGTGTTCTGTATGTCCGCCTGTTCGATGCGAACCGCGACCTGATCCGCGACCCCGACCTGATTTATCCGGGCCAGGTCTTCACCATCCCGGAATAAAGGCTTAGGTCTTGCGGGGCCGGGTTTTCGCCCGGCCTCGAAGCTTTCCGGGTCAGACATGAGAAGACTTGCGCCTATGCATTCCGCAGACATGCCACAGATGGACGAACGCAAGTCGGGTTGGCTGACTATCCGAAAAGTGGCTCCGTACCTGTGGCCCGAAGATGAGCCGTGGGTCAAACGGCGGGTGGTCTTCGCGATGGCCATGCTGGTTCTGGCGAAGTTGATCGCGGTCTATACGCCGATCCTGTACAAAGGCGCGGTTGACGCGTTGGCGGGCGAGGGCGTGCCGCCTTTGGCGCTGGGCGCCGTAGGGCTGACCGTGGCCTATGGCGTGGCGCGGATGATGACGGTGGGGTTCCAGCAGTTGCGCGATGCGCTGTTCGCGCCGGTGGGGCAACGCGCGCTGCGGGCGCTGGCGCTGGAAACCTTCCAGCACATCCACCAGCTCTCGATGCGCTATCATGTGACCCGCCGGACGGGCGGCCTCAGCCGGATCATCGAGCGCGGGGTCAAGGGCGTGGAGTTCCTGCTGCGCTTTCTCCTGTTTTCGATCGGCCCTCTGATCCTTGAACTGCTGCTGGTGGCGGTGGTTCTGATGTGGCTGTTCGACGTCTGGTACCTGGTTGTGGTGGCCGTCACCATCGCGCTGTACATCTGGTTCACCTTCACGGTCACCGAATGGCGCGTGAAGCTGCGGCGCGAGATGAATGACCAGGATACCGAGGCCAACCAGCGCGCCATCGACAGCCTGCTGAATTTCGAAACCGTCAAGTATTTCAACGCCGAACGGCGCGAAGCTGAACGATATGACGTGTCGATGAAGGCCTATGCGCAGGCCGCGTTGAAAACGGCATACTCGCTGGCCTTCCTGAATTTTGGTCAGTCCTTCCTGATCACTTGTGGCCTGATCGGAGTGATGGTTCTGGCCGCGATCGGCGTTCAGAACGGGCAGTTGACGGTGGGCGATTTCGTGATGGTCAACGCCTACATGATCCAGATCACCGTGCCGTTGAACTTTCTGGGCACCGTCTATCGCGAGATCCGGCAGGCCTTGGTTGATATGGGCCAGATGTTCCAGCTGCTGGAGCAGCCGGCCGAGGTAGTGGACAAGCCAGACGCCAAACCGCTGCAGATTACCGAAGGCCGGGTCGAACTGGACGATGTGCATTTCGGCTATGACCCGGACCGCGAGATCCTGCGCGGCGTCTCTCTGGTGGTGCCGGGGGGGCAGACCGTGGCCATCGTGGGCGCGACCGGCTCGGGCAAATCCACCATCGGTCGGTTGCTGTTCCGGTTCTACGACGTGACCCAGGGCGCGTTGCGGATCGACGGGCAGGATGTGCGCGACGTGACGCAGGAAAGCCTGCACGCCGCCATCGGCGTGGTGCCGCAGGATACAGTGCTGTTCAACGATACGATCCGGTACAACATCGCCTATGGCCGCGAGGGGGCCTCGCAGGCCGAGATCGAAGCCGCCGCAAAAGCCGCCCAAATCCACGACTTCATCATCTCTCTGCCCGAGGGGTACGAGACCAAGGTGGGAGAGCGTGGCCTGAAGCTCTCTGGCGGCGAGAAGCAGCGCGTGGGCATTGCGCGGACGCTGTTGAAGAACCCGCCGATCCTTCTGTTGGACGAGGCCACCAGCGCGCTCGATACCGACACCGAGCAGGACATCAAGGATGCCCTGGCCCGCGCCGGCGAGGGGCGTTCGGTGATCACCATCGCCCACCGCCTGAGCACGATTGCCGAGGCCGACCAGATCGTCGTTCTGGAAAAGGGCGAGATCATCGAGCGGGGCACCCACGACGAGTTGCTGCGCCGTGAAGGGCGTTATGCCCAGCTGTGGAATCGCCAACAATCGGATACGCAGGCGGCCTGAAACCTCTGCGGCTAAGGTCTCAAACAAAAAACGGGCCGGCAGGACCGGCCCGTTTCCTGTGTTACTCTGCCGCTTTCAGCGGATGTCCCGGTGTGTCGCCCGCGCTTTCCTCGGCATCGGTGGCCTCGACCTCGGTCCAGATGATCTCGGTTGCCTGCATCCGGCGGGCCGAGTCTCCGATCGCCATGTCCTGCGCGATCTGGCTGGACTTTCCTGCAGTGACCCGCGCCATCAGTTTGCCCAGCCACACGGCATAGGTGGTCACCCACACCCGCAACGCCAGGAACGAGGGCGTCACGATCAGGGTCAGAACCGTGGCGATGCCCAGGCCGAACACCACCGCCGTCGCCAGCTGTTTCCACCACAGCGCGGTGGGGCTATTGATCGAATAGCCGCCGTTGATGAAGTCCAGTGACAGGCCGAACATCATCGGCGTCAGGCCCGCCATCGTGGTCAGCGTGGTCAGCAGAACCGGACGAATCCGCGCCTCGGCCGTGCGCACGATGGCGTCGATCCGGGGCATGTAGCGGCTGTATTCCTGGTAGGTGTCGATCAGAACGATGTTGTTGTTCACCACGATCCCCGCCAGCGCAACGATGCCCGTCCCGGTCATGATGATCGAGAAGGGTTGTTGCATCACCATCATCCCGATCAGCACGCCGGTGGTGGACAGAACCACCGCCAGCAGCACCAGCACCGAGTTGTAGAACGAGTTGAACTGCGCCAGCAGGATCACGAACATCAGACCCAGCGCGGCCAGGAAGGCGCTGGAGAGGAAGGCCTGGCTCTCGGCTTGGTCCTCCTGGTCTCCGGTCCATTCCCAAGTGATCGTGTTGGCAAAGGGCTGAGTGTCCAGCCACTCGGTCAGTACCGCGATCCGCTCGTTCGGGTTGATCAGCGTCAGGCGGGCGTCGCCGTCATCAATGGCGGCCTGCACCTCCTGGAGGGTGTCCTCACCGGTCAACTGAACCAGAGAATAGGCCGTACCATCGGCACCGTTGACCGTCGCACCTTCAGGTTCCGAGCCTTCGGTCACTTCGCGCACCACGGCCAGCCGCTGCTCTCCGTCCGGGGTGTCGATCACCACTTTGCTCAGGCCGGGTTCCACATCGGCCTTGACGTCGTAATAGCGCTCTTGATCCACGCGATTGATTTCGGCCAGCTTTGCCACCGGTTTGCGGGTGATGAAGTTCGACAAGGGCACCAGCCCGTCCGGTGTACGCACCTTGAGCGTATCCAACGTTGACAGGACCCGATCCTGATCGGGCAGGCGGACGCGGATCTCGATCTCTTCATCCACGCTTTCGGGGCGCATTTCGCCCAGCAGGATGCCACGGGTCACCAACTGCACCATCGCGCCCACGGTTGCCACGTCGGCCCCGAACCGGCCGGCCTTGGCCACGTCGACGTCGATCTGCCAATCGATGCCGGGCAAGGGCAGGGTGTCCTCGATCTTGATCAGGCCTGGGGTGTTTTCGAACACTTCGCGCGCGGTCAGCGTGGCGCCGGTCAGGTCGTCCCAGTTGTCGCCCTTGATCCGCAGGTGCACGGGCTTGGCCGATGCCGGACCCTGTTCCAACGGCAGGATCTCGACAACGAAACCCGGCAGCTTGGCCAGTTCGGCGTTCAACTGCTCGATCACGAAATCGCCGTCATACTCTGGCGCGACGGTGTGCTTGTCGAACAATCCGCCTGCGACAGGTTCTGACACGTTCGGGCGATCCTCCCACGGGATGATCTCGAACTGCACGCGGCCCACCGTGTCCGCCGGAGCCTGCGCCCCGCCGTTGTTCTGGTTCAGGCCGCCTTCACCGGCGAACGAGAACACGTTGATCACCGCCGGATGCTGGCTGATCACCTGTTCGGCCTCAAAGACCAGCGCGTCCTTTTCGGCCAGCGACAGGTTGCCCCGTGCGCGGACATAGGCGGTGGCCTGTTCCGGCTCGCTTTCGACGAAGAATTCAACACCGCGGTTGTTCTGACCGTACATGGTCATCACCGTCATCACCGCAAAGCCTACCGCCACGATCGAGACGATCGGCATGATCGGATTGCCGACCAGGAACTTGATGACATAGCCGAAGGGCGTATGCTCCTTGGCTGTGTGGACACGTTCGTCCGGCTTGCGCTCGATCCGGGCTGCGCTCAGCGTGACCGATCCGGCGAAGGCGCCGAACAGGAACAGAACCGCGCCCAGCAAGAACCCACCGCCTGCGCCTTCCGGCAGTAGATACGTGGGGTTCAGCAGCTGCATTGCGCCCAGGAAGATCATGTAGACCGACGGCGGAACCAAGACGGCACGCACCCACCACGGCGTCCGCGCGCGCAACCAATCCGAGCTGCGGTCGAACACGCGGCTTAACCGGCCCGAGACACCGCCCATCACCGGCAGGTAGATCAGCGCCACGATCAGCGAGGCCGACAGAACGAAGATCAGCGTGACCGGCAGCATCCCCATAAACTCGCCCGGAATGCCCGGCCAGAACAGCATGGGCAGAAAGGCGCACAGCGTCGTAGCGGTTGACGAGACGATGGGCCAGAACATCCGCTGGGCTGCCTCGACATAGGCGTGCATCGGGCCGACGCCTTCCTTGATGCGTTTGTCGGCATACTCCACGACCACGATGGCGCCATCGACCAGCATCCCCACGGCCAGGATCAGGCCGAACATGACGATGTTCGAGATGCTGACCCCCATGATGGCCAGGAATGCGAAACACAGCAGGAACGAGGTCGGAATCGCGAAGCCCACCAGGAGTGCCGCACGTGTACCCAGCGAAGCCAGTACCACGATCATCACAAGCGCGATGGCTGTCAGGACCGAACCTTCCAGCTGGCTGACCATCGAGCCGACGATGCGGCTCTGGTCATTCGACGTGCCGACATTCACGGCAGCCTGCAGCTCGGCCGGCCACTTGGTCTCGGCCTTGGCGACGGTCTCTTTAACCTGCGCCACGGTGTCGATCAGGTTGAAACCCTTGCGTTTGACGACCTGCAGCGCCACGGTCGGTTCGCCGTTGAACCGGGCGGTCCCTTCGCGGTCTTCGAAGGTGTAGTTGATCTCGGCCAGTTCGCCCAAGGTCACGACCCGGTCGCCATTGACCTTGATCGGCAGTCCGTAGACATCCTGTGCGGTCTTGAAGGACGAAGGAATCTTGACCGAAAACGCACCCTGTTCGGTCTCGACCTCACCGGCGGCGATCAGCTGGTTGTTGTTCTGCACGACGTTGATCAGCTCGGCCGCGGTGACGTTGTACGCCTCAAGCCGCAGCGGATCGATGACCACTTCCAGCATTTCATCGCGATTGCCGGCGATCCCGGCCTCAAGGACCGAATCCAGCGCCTCGAGCTCATCCTGGAGGTCCTTGGCGACCCGCGCCATCGTGCGCTCAGGCACGGCACCCGACAGGTTCACGATGACGATCGGGAATTCCGAGAAGTTGATCTCGGTCAGCGTGTATTGCTCGGCGCCTTCGGGAAAGTCGGCCTGTGCACTGTTCATCGCGTCGCGCACGTCAGCGGTAATGGCTGTCTTGTCCCAGCCAAAGTCGAACTCAAGCGCGATACCCGCATAGCCCTCGGCGGCGGTGGCGGTCATCTCTTTCAGGCCGTCCAGATCCGCAAGCTCGGTTTCCATCGGCTTGATCAGCAGGTTTTCACTGTCTTCGGCCGAAATGCCCGGAAACTGAACCGACACGAACAGGGCCGGAATCTCGATGTCCGGCTCGCCTTCTTTGGGCAGGCTGACATAGGCAAACCCGCCGATGATCAGCGAGATGGCAATGAATGCCAGAACCATTCGGGCCCTGTCGGCGGCCCAGCTGACTATGCCAGTCATTGGGAAACGTCCTTGTAGGTGGGCGCTACGACCACACCGGCGGTCACGAACTCTTGTCCGACCACGATGATGTCTACGGTTTCCGCAAGACCGCCGACCCATACACCGTCGGCCGTGTCACGCAACAGGCGGATGGGTACGAAATCGACGACATTACCGGCTCCGACCGTCCGAACGCCCAGCTGACCTTCATTGTTCAGCGTCAACGCCGATTGCGGCAGCAAGTGAGCCTTGGCGCCTTCGGCCGCGATGCGGATACTTGCGGTCTGCCCGTCCCGGATCAGAAGCTCGGGGTTGGGAACGGTGATTTCCACCTCGAACGTGCGGGTGGTGTCGTCCGCCGAACGGCTGAGGAAGGTCACGCGGCCCTCGACCTGCAATCCGGTCACCAATTGTGCCTGCGCCGGAGCGCCGACGGTGACACGGTTCACTTCGGTTTCGGGAACAAAGCCAACCAGCTTGATCGGATCAAGCTGGATCACGGTCGCGCACAACGATCCGGGCTGCATCAGACTGCCCAATTCGGCGGCATCGCTTTCCAGAAGGCCCTGAAACGGGGCCTCGATGGTGATGCGGTCCAATTCCAGTTCGGCAGCCGCAACCGCCGCCTCCGCCGCCTCGATGCCCGCCTCCGTAGCCTTCAACTCGGCCTCGGCCGCCTTGATACCGGCCTTTGCGGTACTCATCTCGGCCTCGGCCGCGATCCGCCGGGTTTCGGAGCCGAAGCCAGTTTCCGAAAGTTTGCGGGCTGCAATCAGGTTTATTTCGGCCTCGGCAACGCGCGCATGCGCTTCCTCCAGCCGTGCTTCGGCTTCGGGCACACGGCTTTCCGCCTCCAGCTTGGCAGCCTTGGCTTGGGCAAGCTGTGCCGGGCGTGAGCCGGGATCCAATTCGCACAGCAGATCGCCGGCCTCGACGAAGGTGCCCTTACGCTTGGGTTCCGAAATGACGGTTGACGTGGTTTCCGCCAAAACTTCGACCTGACGGATTGCTTTGGTTTCACCGCGCAGCAAAACCGCGCTGTCGATTTCGCGCGCAGTGGAGCGCAACGCAACAACCCCAACGGCCTGCACGGCCGAGGCGTCGTTTGCCTCAGCGCCAGCGTCAGACTGGCTCGCAGCATCTTCGCGACCGGCAAATGCAAACAGGGCATCGCGCTCGAAAACCACGAAATACAATGCAACGATGACCAATACGGCGTTGACGAGGGATATCAATCGCATGCCGCTATTCTCCTTAAAATATTATGTCCGCACAAATGCCGGTGGGCACGCAATGACATGGGGGCGTGCGTGCGCGAAGTCCATACTGAACTGAATAGTTTGGTTTGATTTTTTTCGCAAGAGCGCCCTGACGCTGAGCAATTGTGCATTTCGGGTACTTGGCTTGCTGATGGTGCCGGGGTATGACATGGCGCCAGAAAGCTGAATGCAACGCCCGGGGGCAGGAATGAGCGACGTCGACAGTTTCATTGATGAGGTCACCGAAGAGGTGCGCCGCGACCGGCTCTATCTGCAGCTGCGTCGATGGGGCTGGGTCGGAGTTCTGGCCGTTGTTCTGATCGTGGGCGGTGCGGCTTTCAATGAATACCGCAAGGCGCGCGACGCCAGTCAGGCCCAGAAGCTGGGCGACGATATTCTGGCCGCGATGCAGCTGAACGACGCTTCCGCACGTGCGGATGCGTTGGCGCAGGTCATGGCCAATTCGGCCGGCGAGCAGGCTGTTTTGGGCTTTCTCCTCTCGGGCGCATTGTCCGAGTCGGGATCGGCCGAAGAGGCGGTTGAACAGCTGAATGCGATTGCAGTTCAGGGTGACCTGCCGGAAATCTACCGCTCGATCGCTGCCTTCAAGGCCCTGTTGTTGCAGTCCGAAACCATGCCCGCCGCCGAGCGCCGGCAACAGTTCGAGGCGCTGGCCGCTCCGGGCGCGCCGCTGCGTCTGCTGGCAGAAGAACAACTGGCCCTGATCGACCTCACCGATGGCGACACTCAGGCCGCGCTGGAACGTCTGCAGGCCATCCGTCAGGATGCAGAGGTCAGTGCCGACATCCAGCAGCGTGCAACCCAATTGATCGTCGCGCTGGGCGGAACGCCCGAACCGATCACCGCACAGCAGGGTTGATACGCGGCCCATTTCAGTGAACCAATACAGGCGAGTTCGGAGTTTCATGGCAAAAAAACTATTTTCCCGATTTGGTTTGCCGGTCGCAGCCCTGGCGCTGACGGCGCTGAGCGCCTGCGAGGAACCCGAAGTGATCCTGCCGGGCGAGCGTGAAGACATCCGCCCGGCCCAGGATCTGGAAACCGTTCAGACAACCGGTGCCAAACCGATCAGCCTGCCGGCCGCAAAGCGCAATGCCGAATGGTCACAAAGCCCGGGCACCGCGGCTTTCCGTACCACCAACGCGGCGCTCAGCCCCGCGCCGCAGCGCATCTGGTCAACCTCGATCGGGGCCGGCGACGGGCGCAAGCAAAGGATCACCGCTGATCCGGTTGTCGCAGGTGGCCTGATCTACACCCTAGACGCGGCGGCAACCGTTTCCGCGGTTTCTCCTCAGGGGCAACTGGTCTGGAGCACAAACCTGGTCCCTGCCACGGATGGCGAAGAGCAGGCGACCGGGGGCGGCATCGCCTATGCAGACAATACCTTGTACGTTTCGTCCGGTTTCGGCCGTCTGACCGCTCTGGATGCGCGCACCGGTGGTATTCGCTGGCAAAAGAAACTGAACGCGACCGGTAGCGGAGCACCGCTGGTTTCTGGCGGCCTGCTTTACCTTGTGGCGGGGGATCAGACCGGCTGGGCGGTTGATGCAAAGGACGGGCGCATTGCCTGGCAGATCGAGGGCACGCCCAGCGTCGGCAATGTCCTGGGGGCTCCGGCGCCGGTATTGGCGAACGAGTTCGCAGTCTTTGCGTTTGGGTCCGGTGATGTGGCGGCCGCTTTCCGAAAAGGCGGAATCCGTCGCTGGAACGCGTCGGTCGCCGGCGGCCGCAGGGGGCGGGCCGCAGCGCAGATCGTGGATGTGACGGGCGGCCCGATCGTATCCGGAAACTCGATCTACATCGGCAACCACTCAGGACGCACGGTCGCCTTCGACGCCAGCTCGGGCGAACGGATCTGGACCGCTTTCGAAGGCGCGGTCGATACCGTCTGGCCGGTCGGCAACAGCGTATTCCTGATCAGCGACCGCAGCCAGTTGGTGCGGTTGGACGTGTCAGACGGGTCTGTGGTCTGGGCCATCGACCTGCCGGGCTTCGTCAAGGACAAGCCCAACCGTCGCGGACCGATCTTTGCGCATTACGGCCCCATCATGGCGGGTGGACGCATCGTCATCGGCTCGAACGACGGTTATCTGCGGTTCTACAACCCTGTCGACGGCACGCTGGTGCATCAGGTCGAGGTTCCGGGCGGGGCGACAACGGCACCGGTGGTTGCGAACCAGACCCTCTACGTGGTTTCGACCAAAGGGCAACTGCACGCTTTCCGTTGACGACAAGATGCGTTAAACGGCGCGTCTGAGTCTTGAAAGTTGAGTATCATGTCTTTGACCCTCGCCATCGTGGGGCGCCCCAATGTGGGCAAATCCACCCTGTTCAATCGCCTTGTGGGCAAGCGCCTTGCGCTGGTGGACGACCAGCCCGGCGTTACCCGCGATCTGCGTGAGGGCGAAGGGCGGTTGGGTGACCTGCGCTTTACCGTGATCGACACGGCCGGGCTGGAGGATGCCACCGACGACAGCCTGCAGGGCCGGATGCGGCGCCTGACCGAGCGTGCCGTAGACATGGCCGATGTCTGCCTGTTCATGATCGACGCCCGTGTGGGCCTGACCCCGACCGACGAGATGTTTGCCGAGATTCTGCGCAAGCGCTCCAAGCATGTGATCCTGGCGGCCAACAAGGCCGAGGGGGCGGCGGCGGATGCCGGTGTTCTCGAGGCCTACAACCTGGGTCTGGGCGAGCCGATCCGTCTGTCGGGCGAGCATGGCGAAGGCATGACCGACCTTTACGCGGCGTTGATGCCTTTGGCTGACGCCATGGAAGAAAAGCAGCCAGAGGACGTTCCGCAAACGGATATCGATCTGGACGAGGATGGGGAAACCGAGGGCGAAACCCCTGCAATTACGCCGGACAAGCCGTTGCAGGTGGCCGTTGTTGGGCGTCCGAATGCGGGCAAGTCCACACTGATCAACAAGATCCTGGGTGAAGATCGACTTCTGACCGGTCCCGAGGCCGGCATTACCCGTGACGCCATCAGTCTGAAGTTGGACTGGGGTGGCACCCCCATGCGCATCTTTGACACCGCCGGTATGCGCAAGAAGGCCAAGGTACAGGAAAAGCTCGAGAAACTCTCGGTGTCGGACGGCCTGCGCGCCGTCAAGTTCGCCGAAGTCGTGGTTGTCCTGCTGGATGCGGCGATCCCGTTCGAGCAGCAGGACCTGCGCATTGCCGATCTGGCCGAGCGTGAAGGACGTGCCGTGGTGATCGCGGTGAACAAGTGGGATGTCGAGGATAACAAGCAGGAGAAACTGCGCCAGCTCAAGACCTCGTTCGAACGCCTGCTTCCCCAACTGCGCGGCGCGCCTCTTGTGACCGTGTCGGCCAAGACGGGCAGGGGGTTGGAGCGGCTGCGTGATGCGATCCTGCGCGCCCACGATGTGTGGAACCGTCGGGTTCCCACCGCGGCCTTGAACCGCTGGCTGACCGCCATGTTGGAGCAGCACCCACCGCCAGCCCCCCAGGGGCGCAGGATCAAGCTGCGCTATATGACTCAAGCAAAGACGCGCCCGCCGGGTTTTGTCGTCATGTGCTCGCACCCGGACAAGATGCCGGAAAGCTACTCGCGGTATCTGGTCAACGGTCTGCGCGAGGATTTCGACATGCCCGGAACCCCGATCCGGCTGACGCTGCGCGGGCAGGGGGACAAGAACCCCTACAAGGGGCGCCGCAAGAAAAACGCGGGTGCGCTGGCCAAACATCTCAAGGGCAAGGCGTAACTGCGCCAATTTTCAGCATTTTCGGGCTTGGGGCGTGACAGCCCCCAAGCATCGCGCTAGCATTCGCATGCGTGCATTCATTTCGCGCGCGATTTGCGCGTGCCTGTGACGTGCAAAATTTCGCAAGGACTATTGAACCGGACCATCGTGGGGAGCGGGCTGGATGGACCTGAGAGAATATACGAGACAGTACGCGGTGCAGGACAATCGGCTGGCCGCGCTCAGCTATTTCGGGACGTTCGTGGTGTATTTCGCATCGCTGACGCTGGCGATCGTCTATGTGGATCAGTGGTTCATCATGATCCCGGCCGGGATCGTGTTCGCCTTTTCGGCAGTGCGTCTCTATGTTCTGCAGCATGATTGCGGTCATCATTCTCTGTTCGAAACCCGACGGCAGAATGAGTGGGCTGGCCACGTGCTGTCGCCGTTCACCTTCGCTCCGTTCGAAGTGATGAAACAGAACCACAATCTGCATCACGCGGGCATCGGCAATCTCGAACATCGGGAGACCGGGGAAATCAACACGATGACCTTGCGGGAATGGAATGAAGCGGATTGGAAAACCCGTCTGTTCTACAGGCTTTACCGCAATCCCTTCATCTTGGTGCCGGTCGGGGCCCTGTTCACGTATTTCATCCGCTATCGCTGGCCCAAAAACACGGTGCGGTTCGGCGTTCGTGGGGTCGTGCTGCACAACTTGTCCATCGTGGTTTTCCTCGGGTTGTTGTATTGGATTGCTGGCATGACAGGCATACTCGTCTGGCTGGCCTTCTCGTTCCTCGGCGGAATGCTAGGTGTGTTTCTGGTGTATCTTCAGCACAATTTCGAGGACACCTACTGGGATCGCCGCCCGGATCTGGACCCGCAACTGGCGGCGCTTCAGGGCTCGTCAGCGCTGGATTTTGGATGGTGGTTCGACAATGCGGTCGCCTGCATCACGCTGCATGACATCCACCATTTCAATGCCCGCATCCCGTCCTACCGGTTGCGCGCCTGTCACTACAACCTGCCACCCGAATACACACCCCGCCGGATCAAGTTTCCCGAGGCGGTAGCCGCGCTGAACCTGAAGCTGTGGGATGAAGATGCAAAGCGGTTGGTTCCCTTTCCGCGGCAGGGTGAAACCGGTGAGCTGGCCCGGGGCAGTTAAAGGCGGTTTTCCAAAGGTTGTGCGGACCGAAGCCTTGTCTTGCGGCCTGTCGGGCGTAGTTTCTAAGTTGGATCGTTTAGGAGTTTTGGAATGACAGCGGTGACCAAGGTTCGCGGCATCGGAGAAGCACTTGGCCGCGCTCTCAACGACAATGGCTTCAAGACGGCCGAGGACCTGGCCAAGGCCAAGCCGGCTGCGCTGGTCGCCGTTCCCGGTATCGGAGCGCGCCGGGCGCCCGGATTGATCGCAGCCGCCAAACAGACCACGTCCGGCGCCTCACCCGTGGCCAAGACCCGCCCACCGAAGGCCCCAACGCGCAAGACGGCGCAATCTCGGACCTCAGCTACTGCGCGCAAGGCCGAGGCAGAGGCCGAGGTGGCAGCCGAGAAAGCCGAAGCAGAGGCCAAGGCCCGGAAGAAGGCCAAGGCCAAAGCCAAGGCCGAAAAGGCAGCGAAGAAAAAGAAAGAGATGGAAGCGGCGATATCGAAGGCGAAGGAAAAGATAAAATCCAAGGCCAAGTCGAAAAAAGACAAGAAGTCCAAGAAGGCAAAAGAGAAGGCCGACGGTAAGTCCAAGAAAGACAAAAAGGACAAGAAGGCCAAGAAAAAGGCAAAGAATTAGTCACTTCCTTGCCTTGATCTGAAGCAATGCGGTCGCGGCTGGGGTGACCGCCAAAGGTTACGCCAGCGTGCCGTCAGCCTGCAGGGTCAGCTTGCCGCCAAGATACGGCGAAAGAACCTCGGGCAAGGTCACGGTGCCATCGGCGTTCTGGCCGTTTTCCAGAACCGCAATCAAACAGCGACCCACAGCCAGGCCCGATCCGTTCAGCGTGTGCACGAATTCAGGTTTGCCCCCACCTTCAGGCCGGAAGCGCGCATTCATGCGACGGGCCTGGAAATCTCCGCAGGTCGAAACCGAGCTGATCTCGCGATAGGTGTTCTGGCCGGGCAGCCAGGCCTCGATGTCGAAGGTCCGGCGCGCGCCAAACCCCATGTCGCCGGTGCACAAGACGACGGTACGATAAGGAATGCCCAGCTTTTCCAGGATGCCTTCGGCACAGCGCAGCATGCGCTGCTGTTCGTCGTCCGATTTGTCGGGATGCGTGACCGAAACCATTTCGACCTTTTCGAACTGGTGCTGGCGCAGCATGCCGCGCGTGTCCTTGCCGGCCGAGCCCGCCTCGGAGCGGAAGCACAGCGAATGTGCCGTGTAGCGGCGCGGCAGATAGCTTTCCTCGATGACGCAATTGTTGACGATGTTGGTCAGCGACACCTCGGAGGTCGGGATCAGCCACCACCCCTCGCGGGTTTGGTAGCTGTCTTCGCCGAACTTCGGCAGCTGGCCGGTGCCCTGCATCATCTCGGAGAGCACCAGAACCGGGCCGTTCACTTCGGTCAGACCGTTCTCGTTGGTATGCGTATCCAGCATGAACTGCGCGAGCGCCCGGTGAATGCGCGCCACACCGCCCGACAGCAGCACGAAACGAGATCCTGCCAGTTTGGCCGCGGTTTCGAAATCCATGCCGTTCTGAACCGAGGCGATCTCGAAGTGTTCCTTCGGTTCAAAGTCATAGTCCCGCGGCGTGCCCCAGCGTTTGACTTCGACATTGTCATTCTCGTCTTTGCCGTCGGGTACGTCCGCGGCCGGCAAGTTGGGGATGCGAACCAACTGGTCAGTCAGAAGGGCGTCGATATCCTTGGCCTCGGTCTGCATACGGGCGATTTCGGCCTTTTTCTCGGCCACAAGTGCCCGAAGACGCTCGAACTCGGCTTCGTCGCCGCGCGCCTTGGCTGCGCCGACTTCCTTGCTGGCCTTGTTCTGTTCGGCCTGCGCCGTTTCGGCTGCCAGGATCTTGGCCCGACGGCTTTCATCCAGGCGCAGCAGGTCTGACGATACCGGAGCTTCACCCCGGCGCGCGAGCGCGGCGTCGAAAGCTGCTGGGTTTTCGCGAATTGCGCGGATGTCGTGCATAGGTCAGATCCTTGGCAAGTGAATCACTAGGGCCGCTTATGCACCATCTGACGGGCAGGGTGTAGCACTGGGTTGGAAAATCGGCCTAGTTGTCCGTGTCTTCAACCGCTTCATGTGCCAGTCGACCGTCCCATGGATGGGTTGGAATCTTCGGCTCGGGCGGGTCGGCAACGTAAGATGGCGTCATGATCTGAACGCCGTTCTCGTTGAACACTTCCACGATGTTGCGGTGCAGGTCGGACTTGATCCGCGGGATCGAGTTGCCACGGGTCGTGTAGGCGTTGATCTGGTAGTTGATCGCGTAATCGGCCAGCGCGGTCCACAGGACAAAGGGCTCGGGGCGGGCGCGAAGGCCATCGGTGCGACGGGCTGCCTCGATCAGCATCGCTTCGACCTTTTCGGGGGGCTCTTCATAGCCGATCCCAACGGTCGTGTGCAAAAGCAGGCCCTTGCCGTCGGTCTGCTTGGAAAAATTGACCACGTCCGAGTTCATCAATTGGGCGTTGGGGATCGAGATCAGCTCGTTCTTGATGGACTTCAGGTGGGTTTCCATAAGTTTGATCTGCACCACATCACCGATGTGTTCACCGATTTGGATGCGGTCACCGATCGAGGTCGACCGGCGATAGATTACGAACAGTCCAGCCAGCATGTTGCTGACAACCGAGTTCGCGCCAAGAGAGAGCATTGCGCCAACCAGGATGGTCAGACCCTGAAAGGCCGCCGAATCCGAGCCCGGAATGTAGGGAACCGCAAAGACAAGGGCGATCAGGATCACCACGACACGCGCGATATTGAACGTGGGATTGACCCAGTGTTTCTCGAAATCGCCCATGTCGAAAGTGCCGGCCTCGACCGCGTCGAAGAACACCCGCATGCCTTTGATGATGTACATCGTCACCCAGGCGATCAACGCCAGCATGATCATGTTCGGGATGTAGCTGAGGATACCCCGGAAGATCAGCAGAACCGGTTCGGTCAGGTAGGTCAGTAGCAGCTGCGCAAAGTACCGCGACTCGGCAAATGCCAGCAGAACGAACGACAGATAGTAATAGAAACCCAGAAAGAAGATGATCAGCAGGCCAAAATTCAGCCCGTATCGGATCAGTGCGGCAATCGCCTCGGCCTGTACACTTTTCGCGGTGGCTTCCTCCACGTCCCTAAGGTATCGCCGGACAAAGATCAGCGTGCGTCGCCGAATGCGCCTGTGCAGCCACAGGATCACCAGGACGAAGACGATGAACCCCAACGTCCACGCCGCCGCTTCGATCGCACCGGACACACGTGCCTCGTCCGTGCGGTTTGCCCGGTAAGCCATGATCGCGTCCCGGATGGCGTCGCCATGCAAGACCGTCAGGACGCTCAGTTCCATTTGCTCCAGCTCGGCATCGGCCTCGGTGACGATGGTGACCATCTGACCGTCCGCCAGAATGCGGGTGCCTATCTCGGTGTCCTGATAGGTGATGTCGACATCCGTGGCATCCGAGGATTCGGCGACCTTGATGATCGCGTCCTGAATGTTCTCGGCCCTTTCCGGCGCGGGCAGGGCGCTGGAGCCTCGAATGTGGAACAAGGTGTCGCCGTCAACGATGACCGGAGCCATGAAGGTCTCGGCGGCGGCGCTGTCGGCTTCGGGTCCGTCCTGCGGGGCATCCTGCGCCATGACAGGCACCGAAAAGGCCCAAGCCGCAAACAGCATGGACAGCAAAACACCCAATGGAAATGGGGCCTTGACGATACTCCGCATGGGTCCTCCCTGACTTTGACTATACCCAAAGCCCCGCACCATCCTAGTGGATATCTGCGGTGTAATTCATCATCTTCGGGGATCGTGACACTGTTGCACGGCATGCCAAGTCGGCCATCGCTTGCAAAGGTTGATTTCAAGGCATAGTTTCCCGGCAAATTCGCGGTGCTCACTCCGCGACCTCAAGAAAAAAGGAATGTCCCATGGAAGGTGGCGCAATCGCCCAGTTTCTCCCGCTCATCCTGATCTTCGCGATCATGTACTTCCTGCTGATCCGTCCGCAGCAGAAGAAGATGAAGGAACATCAGGCCATGGTCGAGGCAGTGCGCCGCGGCGATCAGGTCGTCACTCAGGGTGGCCTCATCGGCAAAGTGTCGAAGGTCAAGGAAGGCGAAAACGAGATCGAGGTCGAGATCGCGGACGGCGTCCGGGTTCGTGTGGTCAAGTCGACCATCGCTCAGGTGCTGAACAAGACCGAACCGGCGAAGTAAATTCGCGTCGCAACTTCCTGAAAAGGCAGGGTAATGCTGCAAATTGATACCTGGAAACGGGTCCTGATCTGGCTGGTCTGCGTGGTTGGCCTGCTGATGGCCCTGCCGAACGCGTTTTACACGCGGGTCGAACAATCGAACGACGCCAAGGCCGCCATCGAACTGGGCATCGACACGCCCGAGATGCAGGCGCAAGCGGGGCAATGGCCCGATTGGCTGCCGTCGTCATTGGTCAACCTGGGGCTTGATCTTCGCGGTGGGGCGCATCTGTTGGCCGAAGTTCAGGTTGGCGATGTCTACGAGACGCGGATGGAGGCCATGTGGCCCGAAGTTCGTGATGCCCTGCGGGACGAACGGGCGACGGTCGGAACGATCCGCCGTCAACCCTCGGCCCCGGATGAGATTCGCGTTCGTATCAGCCAGCCGGACGGAATGCCAAGCGCTCTGGAAGCGGTGCGCGGGCTGGCCCGTCAGGTGCAGACGCTGACCGGGGTCGGCGCCACGGATATCGAAGTCAGCGCCGACGGCGACACCCTGATCGTAAAACTGTCCGAGGCGGAGAAACTGGCCTCGGATGATCGAACGGTGCGTCAGGCACTTGAAATCGTGCGCCGCCGGATCGACGAGGTTGGCACTCGTGAGCCGACCATCCAGCGTCAGGGCACCGACCGGATCCTGATTCAGGTGCCCGGGATCGGCAGTGCCAGCGAGTTGAAGG
Organism: Ruegeria sp. CI8; assembly: GCF_056536865.1. Lineage (NCBI taxonomy): Bacteria > Pseudomonadati > Pseudomonadota > Alphaproteobacteria > Rhodobacterales > Roseobacteraceae > Ruegeria > Ruegeria sp. CI8. Next base: position 1,592,902 of record NZ_JBQFQL010000001.1, on the reverse strand, counting down.
ACATCATTGGTACCACGGCGCAACTGACCTTCAATCCGGTCGTGGCCCGCGGCACCGATCCGGACGTCGTGCCCGGCGTCGGTGAAGAGGTCGTGCCGTCGATCGACGAAAACGGCGTGTACTACACCATCGAATCCGCACCCGTCGTGACGGGCGAGGAATTGGTCGACGCGCAGCCTTCCTTCGATCAGAACGGACGCCCGGCGGTCAGCTTCCGGTTCAACACATCCGGCGCCCGTAAATTCGGCGATTACACCCGCGACAATATCGGTGCTCCGTTTGCGATCGTGCTGGATGACGAGGTGATCTCGGCCCCGGTGATCCAAAGCCATATCCCCGGCGGATCCGGCATCATCACCGGCAACTTCACCGTCGAAGAAAGCACGAACCTTGCTGTTCTGCTGCGTGCAGGTGCGCTGCCGGCGGGTCTTGAGTTCCTCGAAGAACGTACGATCGGCCCCGAGCTGGGCCAGGACAGCATCGACGCGGGTAAGGTCGCCACCACCGTCGCTTTTGCAGCAGTCTTGATCTTCATGGCGCTCAGCTATGGTCTTTTTGGCATCTTCGCCAACATCGCTTTGCTGATTAACGTCGGGCTGATCTTTGGGCTGTTGTCACTGATTGGCGCGACATTGACGTTGCCGGGCATTGCCGGGATCGTGTTGACGGTCGGTATGGCGGTGGATGCCAATGTGCTGATCTTCGAACGTATTCGAGAAGAGCTGAAATCGGCCAAAGGCCCCGCTCGGGCAATCGACCTGGGCTATGAAAAGGCCCTGTCGGCCATTCTGGATGCCAACATCACGACCTTCATCACCGCCGTTATCCTGTTCGCTATCGGCAGCGGCCCGGTTCGCGGCTTTGCCATCACGCTTGGCCTGGGAATTCTGACGTCGGTCTTCACCGCGATCTTCGTGACGCGACTGATGATCATCATGTGGTTCGAACGGCGCCGCCCGAAAACGATCGAGGTTTGACATGAGACTGAAACTCGTACCCGAAAACACCTCGTTCGATTTCTTCAGCCGCTGGAAGGTCTGGCTGGGCATTTCGGGCCTGATGATGGTCATCGCATTCGCTTCGTTCATGCTCCAAGGTTTGAACTTCGGGATCGACTTCCGGGGCGGTACCACGATCCGGACCCAGAGCACGCAGGAATTGGATGTCGGTGTTTACCGCGACGCCATTGCGCCGCTGGGCCTCGGGGATGTCACCATCACCGAAATCTTCGACCCGACATTCGGGCCTGATGAGAACGTGGCAATGATCCGCATTCAAGCGCAGGACGGTGCCGAATCTGTCACGGCCGAAACCATCGCGGCAGTCGAAGGCGCCTTGCAGGCTGTAATCCCAGATATCCAGTTCGTTTCGGTGGAATCCGTGGGCCCGAAAGTATCGGGCGAGCTGATCCAAACAGCCGTGATTGCTGTGGTTCTGGCGATCGGAGCGGTGCTGGTCTACATCTGGCTGCGGTTCGAATGGCAGTTCGCGTTGGGGGCGGTCGCCGCGCTGGTGCATGACGTGTTGCTGACGATCGGTATTTTTTCCGAGCTGCAGATCCGCTTCGACCTCGCGATTATCGCCGCGCTTCTGACAATCGTCGGTTACTCGCTGAACGATACCGTGGTCGTATTCGACCGGGTGCGTGAGAACCTGCGTAAATACAAGAAGAAGGACCTGAAAGAGGTGCTAAACCTCTCGATCAATGAAACGCTCAGCCGAACCGTCATGACCTCGGTCACCACGTTGCTGGCGCTTGTCTCGCTGTACGTGCTCGGCGGTGACGTGATCCGCGGGTTCGTCTTCGCGATGATCTGGGGCGTGATCGTAGGGACCTATTCGTCGGTTTTCGTGGCCTCGACCATCCTGCTGTGGCTGGGGGTCAAACGCGATTGGTCCAAGCCATCGAACACGGCCGGCAACCAGTTTGCCAACATTGATGCCTGATGTGTTCGGCCAATCCCCAACGGGATTGGCCGTCATCATTTTTGCAGCCCTCGCGGGTGGAATCGTTCGAGGGTTTTCCGGGTTCGGCACCGCGCTGATCTTTCTGCCGCTGTCGACGCCTTATCTTGGTCCGTTCGGGGCTTTGATCGCGTTGACCTGCATGGATGTCTTCGGGCCACTTCCCAATCTGCGCCGCGCCTGGGTTGATGTCGACAAACGCGATCTCGTGAGACTTGTCGTCGGGTGTGCACTTTTGCTGCCGGTCGGACTGTCGATATTGACCCGAGTCCAGCCTGAGGTTTTTCGCTACGCCGTCAGCCTCGTGACCCTGTTCATGCTGGTCGTGCTGATTTCGGGGCTGCGGTACAACGGCGAAGTCCGGCGCAACATGGTAACTGCCATCGGCGCTGCGGCCGGCTTTTTGGGGGGCGTTGCAGGCATCCCGGGTCCGGCGGTAATTCTGTTCTACATGTCTCGCCCGTTGCCTGTGGCAGTTGTTCGGGCCACGATCCTGCTGTTCCTTCTGGCCTTTGATTTTCTGATCTTCGGGTATCTCGCTGCGTTCGGGCAATTGACCTGGTCCACGGTTGGGTTGGGGCTGGCGCTTGCCGTTCCGAATCTGGCAGGAAATTGGCTGGGCGGCTGGATGTTTCAGCCTGCCAGGGAACGGGTCTACCGCGTGATCGCGTATGCAGTCATCGCTGCTGCGGCCTTGTCGGGCTTGCCGCTTTGGGGATAGAAGATCACATGCGCCTGAACGAGATCACATATACCAACGCAGTTCCGATTGATGGCTATGGGCCGGGATTTTTCCGCATAGGCGGCGAGGTTCACGAAGGCAGTGTTCTGACAGGCCCCGGAGGGACCGGACCGTGGGGCGGTTTTGCGGACAGCGAGAGCCTTCTAGGGCTGGCCAATCAGGTTGACGTTCTGTTCATCGGCACCGGCGCTGATCTTTCTCACATACCATCTGATTTGCGGTCGACCCTCGAAGAGGCCGGCATCGGGGTCGAGATCATGAACTCGCCCGCCGCCTGCCGCACCTACAACGTGCTTTTGTCCGAGGGGCGCCGTATCGCTCTGGCCCTGTTGCCGGTCTGACCGCTTCATCTGGCCCCTCACATCCCACCTCGCCAAAAGGCCCTGCGGCAAATCCGTCCTTTTTCCCCCGCAACCAATCGGATAAGCGGGTCTCATGACACTGACCGTGACCGACCTTGCCATCGCCCGAGGGGGTGTGCCCGTGCTCGAAGGCCTCAGTTTCGCGCTGCCCCCGGGCAAGGCGCTGATCCTGCGCGGCCCGAACGGGATCGGCAAGACCACCCTTCTGCGCACGCTGGCCGGTCTGCAACCGCCGCTCTCGGGCCGGATCGAGGGGGCCGAAGACCGGATCGCCTATGCCGCCCATTCCGACGGGCTGAAACCCACCCTGACCGTGACCGAGAACCTGACCTTTTGGGCCTCGGTCTTTGGCACGCGTGACATACAGCCGGCGCTGGAGGCCTTCGCCCTGAACGAACTGGCCGATCGTCACGCAGGCAACCTGTCGGCGGGCCAGAAACGCCGCCTGGGTCTGGCCCGAATGCTGGTGACCGGCCGACCGATCTGGATGCTGGACGAACCCACCGTGTCACTGGACAAGACCGCCGTGGCAATGTTCGCCGATGCAGTGCGGGCGCATCTGGGGCAGGGCGGCTCGGCCCTGATTGCCACCCATATCGACCTGGGTCTCGATGGTGAGGTCCTGGATGTCGGCCCCAACAAGGCGCGCCCGAAGGCGCTGGATGACTTCGACGGAGGCTTCCTGTGATCGCCCTGCTGTTACGTGACCTGAAACTGTCCTTCCGCGCGGGCGGAGGGTTCGGCCTCGGGCTGGCCTTCTTCCTGATCGTCACCGTTCTGGTGCCGTTTTCGGTGGGTCCGCAATCCTCGCTGTTGGCGACCATCGCGCCGGGGGTGCTGTGGCTGGGCGCATTGCTGGCCTGCCTGCTGTCGCTGGATCGCCTGCTGGCACTGGATTGGGAGGATGGGTCGCTCGATCTGCTGGCCACCGCGCCGCTGCCGCTGGAATCGGTGGTCACGATCAAGGCGCTGGCGCATTGGATCACCACCGGCCTGCCGCTGGTGCTGGCCGCGCCGGTGCTGGGTGTGCTGCTGAACCTGCCCGGCCCCGGTTTTGGCTGGCTGGTCGTCTCGCTGCTGATCGGCACGCCCGCGCTCAGCGTGATCGGCACTTTCGGCGCAGCCCTGACCGTTGGGCTCAAACGCGGAGGCCTGCTGCTGTCGCTGCTGGTGCTGCCGCTTTACGTGCCCACGCTGATCTTCGGGGCCGAGGTCGCGCGCCGTGGTGCCACCGGGATGGAGGTCCAGACCCCGCTGCTGATGCTGGCCGGGATCACCGCCGCCGCGGTCGCCCTTCTGCCTTTTGCCAGCGCGGCGGTGCTGCGCATCAACCTCAGATGATTGGGGCACGTTGACCGATGTCAATTGAGAACGCCCCCGACTCGGACTAGATAAGGCCCATGTCGATAGCAGCCAAAGCCAACGCCCTGTGGGAATACGCCAACCCGCGCAAGTTCCTCGCCACCAGCGAGCGGGTCCTGCCGTTCTTCTGGATCAGCTCGGCCCTGTTTCTGGTCGTCGGGCTGGTGTGGGGGTTCTTCTTCACGCCGGATGACTACAAGCAGGGGTCGACCGTCAAGATCATCTATCTACACGTGCCATCGGCGCTGATGGCCATCAATTGCTGGCTGATGATGCTGGTCACCTCGCTGGTCTGGCTGGTGCGCCGGCACCATGTCAGTGCCCTTGCCGCACGCGCCGCAGCGCCGATCGGCATCGTGATGACCCTGATCGCGCTGGCCACCGGCGCCATTTGGGGGCAGCCGATGTGGGGCACCTGGTGGGCCTGGGATCCGCGCCTGACCTCGTTCCTGATCCTGTTCCTGTTCTATCTGGGCTACATCGCCCTGTGGGAGGCGATCGAAGACCCCGACACGGCGGCGGACCTGACCTCGGTCCTGTGCATCGTGGGCTCGGTCTTTGCCATTCTCAGCCGCTATGCGGTGAATTTCTGGAACCAAGGCCTGCATCAGGGCGCATCGGTGATGCGCGCAGGTGCGATCACCGGCACGGACACCACCGAGAAGGTCAGCAACGTGTTCTTCTACCCGCTGCTGACCTGCATCATCGGCTTCGTGCTGCTGTTCATCGCGCTGGTCCTGTACCGAACCGGCACCGAAATCCGCGCGCGGCGCATCAAGGCGCTGCTGGCACGGGAAAGGGTAAACGGATGATGCCTGATCTGGGAAAATACGCCGAAACGGTTCTGTCCTCCTACGCGGCCTCGATCGCCCTGCTGGTGGCGCTGGTGGTTTTCAGCATCCTGCGTGGCCGCAAGGTCCGGGCCGAGATGGAAAAGATCGAACAGAGGATTTCGCGCAATGGCTAAGATCTCGCCGTTGATGATTGCTCCGCCGCTGATCTTCGGTGCCTTCGCCGTGCTGGCGGCCATCGGCATGTTCCGCGAAGACCCCAACGCGCTGCCCTCGGCCCGCGAAGGCCAGCCCGCGCCGCCCGTTGTCCTGGCCGAGTTTCCAGGCAAACAGGGGTTCGACGACGCAACCCTGCGCGACGGCCAGGTCAAGCTGGTGAACTATTGGGCCAGCTGGTGTGCTCCCTGCCGCGCCGAGCATCCGAACCTCGAGAAACTGGCGCAGGAAGGTATTCCGGTCTACGGCATCAACTACAAAGACAAACTGGCCAACGCCGACGCTTTCCTTAGCGAACTGGGTGATCCTTATGCCGCCATCGGGCGCGATGAAAATGGCCGCATGGGATTGGATTGGGGCGTCTACGGCGTGCCCGAGACCTATGTGATCGATGGTGACGGCACGATCATCCTGCGGTTTGCCGGTCCGATCACCCAGCGCGTGATCGAGAGCACTATCCGACCCGCATTGGAAAAAGCCGCCGCGCAGTAACGCCGGGGTTAAAGGCGATACCCGCCAGAGACGGTCAGCACCTCTCCGGTGATGAAGGACGCGTCTTCGGATGCGAGAAAGCGAACTGCGCGCGCTATGTCCTCGGGTATCCCAACACGCCCCAGCGCCGTGTTCTGAACGAATAGGTCGGTCAGATCGTCGGGTCTTGGGGCTTCGGGGATGTTGATCGCTCCGGGTGCCACCGCGTTGACGCGAATGCCGTCTGGGCCAAGTTCTTTCGCCATGGCGCGGGTCCACAGGTTCAGCGCGGCCTTGCTGGCCCCATAGGTAGCGGCGTCGCGTGGCGGGAGTTCGGCGTTGACTGACGAGATACTGACGATCGACGCTCCCCGCTGCAGGTGAGGCAACGCGGCGGCCAGCAGCGCGGCCGGTACCAGCAGGTTGAGATCAAGAATAGCCCTGTGGTCCTTTTGGCTGAAGCTGTCCTTCGGCGTGGCCTGAACCAACCCGGCATTGTTGATGATCACATCCAGCCGGCCGAACCTGTCGATGACGCGGCGCACCACGTCTTCGGGCTGACCTTCTTGCGTTAGATCGCTTTGCTGGGTCAGGGCCGGTCGGTCATCGGGCAAGGGCTGCGGTTCGGTCTTGTGCCACGTCAGGGCGAGGCGATGATCCACGGCCAGATCAACCGCGATGGCCCGGCCAATTCCGCGAGCACCACCAGTTATCAAGGCAACTTTTTCCATGCCCCCAGCAGACCGCTTATCTGCACGGAACACAACGCGATAGTGGCCAGACCTGAAACGAAAAAGGGCGCCCGTTCGGGGCGCCCTTGCGTTCTTGGCTTTGTGCCGGCTTAGCTGGCCTTGGCCAGGTTCCGCAGCACATAGTGCAGCACGCCGCCGTTTTCGATGTATTCGATCTCGGGCGCGGTATCGATGCGGCACTTGAGCGTAATGGTCTTCTCGGTCCCGTCTGCGTAGGTGATGGTGCAGGGCACCTCTTGCAGCGGCTGGATCGTGTCCAGACCGTGGATCGAGAAGGTCTCGTCGCCTTTCAAGCCCAGCGTCTTGCGGTTGTCGCCCGCGGTGAACTCGAACGGGATGACGCCCATGCCCACCAGGTTCGAGCGGTGGATACGCTCGAAGCTTTCTGCGATCACGGCTTTGACGCCCAGCAGCGCGGTGCCCTTGGCCGCCCAGTCCCGCGAGGAACCGGCGCCGTACTGTTCGCCACCGATCACGACCAGCGGAGTGCCTTCTGCCTGATAGGCCATCGATGCGTCATAGATCGAGGTCTGCTGACCATCCGGGCCTTTGGTGTAACCACCCTCGACGCCGTCCAGCATCTCGTTCTTGATGCGGATGTTGGCGAAGGTGCCGCGCATCATGACCTCGTGGTTGCCACGGCGCGATCCGTACGAGTTGAACTCGCGCGGTTGCACCTGGCGCTCCAGCAGGTATTTGCCCGCGGGGCTGGTGGTTGCAAACGAACCAGCCGGCGAGATGTGGTCGGTGGTGACCATGTCGCCCAGAATGGCCAGAACCTTGGCGCCTTCGATGTTCGAGATGGTGCCCGGCTGTGCCCCCATACCCTGGAAGTAGGGCGGGTTCTGGATGTAGGTCGACGTTGGCGGCCAGTCATAGGTCTCGGCATCGGTGGTTTCGACCGATTGCCATTTCTCGTCGCCCTTGAAGACATCGGCGTATTTCGACTGGAATGCCTCGCGGGTTACGGTTGCCTCGACCAGTTCGGCGATCTCTTTCTGGGTCGGCCAGATGTCTTTCATGTAGACGTCGTTGCCGTCCTTGTCCTGACCGATCGGTTCCGAGGTCAGGTCGATGTCCAGCGTACCGGCCAGCGCATAGACCACCACCAGCGGCGGCGAAGCCAGGTAGTTGGCGCGCACGTCGGGCGAGATCCGGCCTTCGAAGTTGCGGTTGCCCGACAGGACCGAGGTCGCCACCAGGTCGCCCTCGGCGATGGCTTCCGAGATCTCTTTCTGGATCGGGCCCGAGTTGCCGATGCAGGTGGTGCAGCCGTAACCAACGAGGTTGAAGCCGACCTTGTCCAGATCTTCCTGCAGGCCAGCGGCCTCAAGGTATGCGGATACGACCTGCGATCCCGGCGCCAGCGAGGTTTTGACCCACGGTTTGCGGTTCAGGCCCAAAGCCGCCGCCTTGCGTGCGACAAGGCCCGCACCGATCATCACATAGGGGTTCGAGGTGTTGGTGCACGACGTAATCGAAGCGATCACGACTTTGCCCGATTCCATGGTGTAGTCTTCGCCTTTGACCGGCACTTCCTTGCCCATCGGGCGCTTGAAAGTGTTTTCCATCTCCTGGCGGAAGGCGGCCTTGGCGTTGGTCAGCGGCACATAATCCTGCGGACGCTTGGGGCCCGAGATCGCGGGAACGATCGTGCTCATGTCCAGGGATAACGTGTCGGTGTAGACCGGAGCATAGTCCGCCCCACGCCAGAATCCGTTTTCCTTGGCATAGGCTTCGACCAGCGCGATGCGGTCCTCGTCACGGCCGGTGTTGCGCAGGTAGCGCAGGGTTTCGTTGTCGATCGGGAAGAAGCCGCAGGTCGCGCCGTATTCCGGCGCCATGTTGGCGATGGTTGCGCGGTCGGCCAGCGGCAGACGGTCCAGGCCTTCGCCGTAGAATTCAACGAACTTGCCCACCACGCCCTTGGCGCGCAGCATCTCCACGACCTTCAGAACAAGGTCGGTGCCGGTGGTGCCTTCGACCATCTCGCCGGTCAGTTCGAACCCGATCACTTCGGGGATCAGCATCGAGATCGGCTGACCCAGCATCGCGGCCTCGGCCTCGATTCCGCCGACGCCCCAGCCCAGAACGGCCATGCCGTTGACCATGGTGGTGTGGCTGTCGGTGCCGACTAGCGTGTCGGGATAGGCGACTTCTTCGCCGTTCTGGTCGGTGTCGGTCCAGACGGTCTGGGCCAGATATTCCAGGTTCACCTGGTGGCAGATGCCGGTGCCCGGCGGTACCACGCGGAAGTTGTTGAACGCGCTCTGGCCCCATTTCAGGAACTGGTAGCGCTCCATGTTGCGTTCATATTCGCGGTCCACGTTCATCTGGAACGCGCGCGGGTTGCCGAACTCGTCGATCATGACTGAGTGGTCGATGACCAGGTCAACCGGGTTCAGCGGGTTGATCTTCTGCGGATCGCCCCCCAGCGCCTTGATGCCGTCGCGCATCGCGGCCAGGTCCACAACGGCCGGAACGCCGGTGAAGTCCTGCATCAGCACGCGGGCAGGGCGGTAAGCGATTTCGCGCGGGTTCTTCCCGTTGTTGGCACCCCATTCGGCAAAGGCCTTGATGTCATCGACCGAGACTGAGAAACCGCCGTCCTCGAACCGCAGCATGTTTTCCAGCACCACTTTCAGCGCGGCGGGAAGCTTAGAGAAATCGCCCAGGCCGGCCTCTTGCGCGGCGGGGATCGAGTAATACGAGATGGACTTGCCATTCACGCTCAGGCTGCGGCGTGTCTTGGCGGTATCCTGTCCGACTTTGATGGGCATCTTTGGCCTCCCTCTCAAATGACGTGGAATTGGGATTCGCTGAGCGGTATCTGCATCACCAAGGCCTGCGGTTCAAGGTCCAACAGGGCGGGTGCGGCAATTTTTGTATACCATTGCACACATTTTTGCGGATTGCCGCCGAAACCTGTCTCAAGAAACCTTGATTGGCGCTTGATCCGGTGGCGGAGTACACCGGTACTTGCAGGCTCCTCAAACCGAGAGTGAAATGAAAAGATCAGCCCTGACCACAGTTCTTGCGTCCGTATTCCTGTCGGCGTCTTCGGCCTGGGCGGACAGCCCGGTGGTGGTCGAGTTGTTTACCTCGCAGGGGTGTTCGTCCTGCCCGCCGGCAGATGCGATCATGCACGATCTGGCCAAGCGCGACGACGTGATCGGCTTGGCGCTGCACGTGGACTATTGGGACTACATCGGGTGGAAGGACGAGTATGCCGATCCGGCGCATACGGACCGTCAGCGCGCCTATGCGCGGCGCGGCGGCCGCTCGATGATCTACACCCCTCAGATGGTGATCAACGGACAGCAGGATGTCGTCGGCGCCAAATCCCGTGACTTGAACCGATTGATCGACGCGCATTTGACCGCTGCGCCCACCGCGTCGGTTTCGGCGCAGAGGTCCGGGAACATGGTTACGGTCCGCGTTGCCCCGGTCGATCTCGCCGCCGCGGAAAACTATGACGTGGTGGTCGTACAATACACGCCCTTGCGCCACGCGTCGATTCGACGGGGCGAGCTGGCCGGACACGATCTGGACTACGCGAATGTCGTTGAGGAATGGCACGAAGCCGGCCGATGGAACGGGTCGGCTAAACAGGATTTTCAGATCGAACTGTCTTCGGACCTGCCCGCGGTGGTTCTGATTCAGGGCACCGGCAGTGGCCCGATCATAGCCTCAACAAGGGTAAAGTAGAGGGCGGCTCAGGGCATGTCCTGAGGCTGCACACCCAGCCCATTCCAGGCTTTCCACCGTCGGTGAATCCAGAACCATTGGCCCATGTGTTTCCGCACCATGCCTTCGAGGTCATCGTTGATGAATTGGGTCATGGTCTTGGGGTCCGTATGTGGCACCGGATCATGCAGAACGATTTCGAAATCGATACCGTTGGCTTGGCGCACCGCATAACAAGGAATGAGAACGGCATCGTATTTCATCGCCAATTCCGCGTTCAAAACAGACGTGACAGCGGGTTTGCCAAAAAACGTCAACTCTTCACCGCCATGGGCGTGCAGGTCCGATACGATGGCGATGATGCCGCCCTTTTTGAGGGACCGAACCATTTCCACCATGCCGCGCCGACCTTGTTCGAACATCGGCTCGCCGGTTTTGTGGAAGGCGTCGACATACATCTCGTTGAAATACGGATTGGCCATGCGGCGGTACAGGCAGCCAATCGGCTTGCCGCTGCGCGCCTGCAATGCGATCCGCGCAGCAAGGTAGTGGCCGAAATGTGCGGTGATCATCATCACCGGCCGCCCGTCGGCCACCGCTTGTTCAAAGGCGGCGATTCCTGAACCAGATACTTTTGCGTTCTTCTGCCGTTCGGTGAAATCCTCGGGCGAGAAGTGTTCCATGATCGCGCGGCCCGCGTTGTCGGGCACTGCACGGCAAATGCGTTTGACTTCGGTTTCAGGCAGGTCAGGGCAGGTCAGTTTCAGGTTGCTGCGCACGCGTTTGGTGAACCCAACCGCCGGAGCCAACCCGCGCACGAACGCCCCCATCGTCGCAATGCGCGGCTCATAGGGCAAAAGACGCATTGCGCCGATCATGCCTTTCAGGAACAGGTTGGCGACATAGTATTGACCAAGCTCAAAACGGCTCAGTTCCGACTTTTCGACGGGCATCGGGGGATCTCACCGGGTGTTGTGAATTGCGGATTCAGACATACAGCCGGCGCGCAACAACCACAAGTATTGTCCCGATCCCGGGTTCTACGGCATCCGAGCCAGCGGCAGGCAGCCCTTAGTCGTCATTGCCGTCGGCATCCGCTTCGACCAAGGTGATAGTGCCTGCGTCCACAAGTGTGCGGATCGCCCCGACAATCTGGGTCATGGCCTCCTCTGCTTCGGCCTGCTTGACCTTGCCGCGTTCAGCAATTTCTTCGCGCAGGCTGTCGGCCATCCGTGCGGATACGTTGGACAACAGATAGTCGACCGAGGCTTTGTCATCCTCGGCTCTTGCGCCAGCCAGAGCGGTTATCAGAAGTGATTGATCGACTTCGCGCAGGATGGCAGGCACATCCCGTGCAGCGATACGCATGGCGATGTGCGCAAAGGTGAAAATGGACTTGCGAACAGCGCTGGCGAACTCAGTATCCTCCTCATCGAGCGCGTGCAGCAGTCCGTCACGCGTGGATGGGGGGGATTGGTTCAAGATCGCCCCGACGCGCGTGTCGGGTGAATCGGTGAAGGCCGGAACTGGGCGTTGATCGAGTTGCGCGGCCAGGGACCAGCCGATCCGCTCCACCGCCTCGGGCGTCACGTTGGCGGTTTTTGAAACGGCATAGGTAATCCGTCTGGCCACCGGCCCGGGCAATTGCGCCAACAACTGTGCTGCCTTCGCCGTTTCGAGCTTGGATAGCATGACGGCCGCAACTTCGATGCTTTCGGCCTGAGCCATACGCGCAAGGTCTTCGGCAGGGGTGTCACGCAGGCGCAGCCATGGATCGCCGACCTGGCGCACACCCGCGACCTTGCGCAGCCGGGCGGCGGTCGCCGGGGCAATCTTGCCATTTACCGCGTCCAGCGCCCCGGCCAAGCCGTGCGGGAAGGCAAGTCCGACGCTGTCCAGCGCATCTGCGAATTCTTGCGCGACCGCAGCGAGGGTTACACGGTCAACCAGCCCCATCCGGCCCAGTTGGAGGGTCAGCCGTTCCTGCAGTTCGTCGGGCAACTCCTCCAACGGAAGATCGGCCCCCTCGTTCAACAGCAGGCGTACGATGATGGCGGCCTTCTGGCCGGGCGTGAGTTGACGAGGAACGACGCGAGGGGCGTCATCCGTCTGTTTCTCGGCCGGAGCAGAATTGCCCGGCGCGGTCTGTACCAAAGCATGTGAATCTTGCATCTGCCTGCGGTGTCAATTTTTGTTCCGCAGGCAGATTAGCGAGAGTCGAGTAAAGAAAGACTGAACCTAGTAGCTGTAAGTCAGCCCCGTGCGGATCGCCTCGCGCAGAGACGCTTCGGCCCAGGTGCCTTCTCCTCCACGTGCCTTGATCTCGCGCCATTGCGCGATGGCCAGTTCGGTTTTCCCTTCGGTGACATATCCCTGACCCATGTAGCTGCGGGCCAGAATGTTGTCAGGATTGGTTTCGATTGCGCGTTGGTAATAGGTGTTGGCCAGCTCGGCTTCGCCCATTTTGCGGTAGGTGAAACCCCAATACGTCAAAACGCGATCATCGTCTTGATCCATGACCCGCAACACGTTCTGCGCATTTTCGAACTGGCCGTCATAAGCAAGCTCGCGCACGGCCTGATACAATTGCTCTTCGCTGAAATTGGTCTTGTTCGGCTTGACGCAACGGCCGGCTGCTTCGTCATAGACGCGGCCGAACAGGCATTTCTTGGTGGTATTCGTCGGTTTTGGGGGGCTGCTGTCACCGCCGGCGGCACTGACCGCGGGGGCAAAGGCAAATGTCTGAAGGGCTAGTGCCGTGGCCATCAAAAGGCGCATTGTCCTACTCCGTTCCAAGGGCTGCTCGCAAGAAGCATAGTGCGTTCTTCAAAAAAGCTAACAGCCAATGGCTCGCTTTTATTCACAAGTAGGACAAGAATTCAGCTGCTGGCGTTTTTCACGCAGCTTTCCGAGGCCGAATCCCAAGTCGTACCGGGCGCACAGGATTGCGATTGCTTGCTGTGGCCTTGGCAGGCGAATGCGGACGAGGCGGACAGGGCAAGGGCCAGTGCGCAGAGTGTCGTGCGGGTCATGATGGGCTCTCCTTGAACGGAAATTGCCCATTCAGCATAGCCGATTTCGGACGTTTCCGCAAAAGACAGGGGCCCGGATCGCGCAGCGCGACCCGGGCCCCGGCAAAAGCCGTTCCTGCGTCGAGGGTTACTCGCCGAACACCCGCTCGAAGATCGTGTCGACATGTTTGGTGTGATAACCAAGGTCGAATTTTTCTTCGATCTCTTCCTTGCTCAGCGCTGCGGTCACATCCGGGTCGGCCAGCAGTTCGGTTTTGAAGTCCTTGCCTTCTTCCCAGACCTTCATCGCGTTGCGCTGCACCAGGCGATAGGCGTCCTCGCGGCTGACGCCGGCCTGAGTCAGGGCCAGCAGCACGCGCTGGCTCATGACCAGACCGCGGAACTTGTTCATGTTGGCCAGCATGTTGTCCGGATAGACCACCAGCTTGTCGATCACCCCGGTCAGGCGCGACAGGGCGAAATCCAGGGTCACGGTGGCGTCGGGGCCGATGTTGCGCTCGACCGAGCTGTGGCTGATGTCGCGCTCGTGCCATAGGGCCACGTTCTCCATCGCCGGGATCACGGTCATGCGCACCAACCGGGCCAGGCCGGTCAGGTTCTCGGTCAGCACCGGGTTGCGTTTGTGCGGCATCGCCGACGAGCCCTTCTGGCCTTTCGAGAAGAACTCCTCGGCCTCCAGAACCTCGGTGCGCTGCATGTGGCGGATTTCGATCGCGATGTTCTCGATGCTGCTGGCGATCACGCCCAGCGTGGCAAAGAAGGCCGCGTGGCGATCGCGCGGGATGACCTGCGTGCTGATCGGCTCGGGCACCAGGCCCAGCTTTTCGCAGACATGTTCTTCGACGCGGGGGTCGATATTGGCGAAGGTGCCGACCGCGCCGCTGATGGCGCCGGTGGCGATCTCGGCGCGGGCGTCGCGCATCCGCGACAGGTTGCGGTCCATCTCGGCGTAGAAGCGCGCGAAGGTCAGGCCCATGGTGGTGGGCTCGGCATGAATGCCGTGGCTGCGGCCAATGCGGACGGTGTCCTTGTGCTCGTAGGCGCGGCGCTTGAGCGCGGCCAGCAGGCCTTCGAGATCGGCGATCAGGATGTCGGCGGCGCGGGTCAGTTGCACGTTGAAGCAGGTATCCAGCACGTCCGAGCTGGTCATGCCCTGGTGGACAAAGCGGGCCTCATCGCTGCCGACATGCTCGGCCAGATGGGTCAGAAAGGCGATGACGTCATGCTTGGTCACGGCCTCGATCTCGTCGATGCGGGCCACGTCGAATTCCACGTCCTTAGCCTTCCAGACGGCCTCGGCGTTTTCGCGCGGGATGACGCCCAGATCGGCCATCGCGTCGCAGGCATGGGCCTCGATCTCGTACCAGATGCGGAACTTGGTCTCGGGCGACCAGACGGCAACCATTTCGGGGCGGGAATAGCGGGGAATCATGGGCGGCGGCACCTTTTTCGGTTGGCAATGGGTGTTGGCGCGGGTGATAGACTCGCCGGACCGTTGGGACAAGGCAGGAGACGCGGGATGAGACGGTTTGCCCTGATTTTGTTGGTTTGGCCCGGAATTCTGGCGGCCGACACGTTCCGACCGCTGACGGGCGCGCAGATTCTCGACGTCCTGTCGGGCCGGACGCTGGCTTATGACAACGGAGCCACACAGGTCTTCGAGCCGTCTATGGCCACGCAGTATTTCTCGGGTCGACCCAGCTCGGGGCGCTGGGCGGTGCGGGATGACAGATACTGTTCGATCTGGCCACCGTCTGACTTTTGGGCCTGTTACGATGTTCAGTCGGACGGTACGCGGATCCGATTTGTGGGAGAGGCCGGCGATGCGACAGTCGGCGTATATGCAGACTAGGCGGCAACGCAGGTCGGGCGGGCCCCCTGAGCAAAACTCTTTAAAAACTGGACAAGCGCGGGTTGCATCGCTCATCCTCAGGACGATGACACTAACAAATAGAGATATCAGCTTGTTTAAGAAAAACCTTTTTGCCATCGGCGCGGCTCTTTGGGTCGGCATGACGGGTGCGGGGCTGAGCGATACGCCGGTCACCTACACCGAAGGGGGGCGTGCGCTGTTTCAGTTCGATGTCCCGGATTTCTGGATGCTGCGCACGGGCGGCCCACGCGATCTTGAGGATACACAACTGGGCGATACCCGGTCCGTAAGCCGGGTGATGGCTGCGCGCCCGGTCACAGATGACTCGGTCTGGATCGGGTTCGTTTCGCCGTTCGGCGTTGCCAGCATCGAGGACGGGGTCCGTTACTTGCAGGATGTCGACAAGTTTCTGGTGAAAAACCCAGAGGTGACAAGTGATGCGAACATGCGCATCGGCGGTTTGCCGGCCCGGGTCATTCGCGGCACCGGCACCCGTGACGGGCGCGGGATCAACTTCACCGCGACGGTGATCGACCTGCCGCGCAACCGTGTTGCGGTTGTGGTGACCATCCTGCGCGACGGTGCAGATCCTGGCTATGTCGAGGATCTGAATGCCATCTTCGCGTCATTCCGGTCAGTGCAGTGAGGGCGTGAAAATGGCAGGAACCTTTTTGAAGCGATCCGTCATCGTTCTGGGGCTTGGGGCCGGGGGATTCACCCTCTCGGGCTGTGAAGGCGTCACGGTCGGTGTAGGATACGGATATGACCCGTTCTATGACTCGATGCTGTGGAACGACTATTACCGCAACGTGAATGTCGACATTGACGTGGACCGCCCACCACCGCCGGGTAAACCGCCGGGTGGAAAACCGCCGCCCAAACCCAAGCCGCCAATTGCGAAACCGCCTGCGCGGCCCAAACCTCCGATCGCCAAGCCGCCGGCGCGTCCTCGACCGCCCGTGGCCCGCCCACCAGCGGCACGGCCCCCGATCCACAGGCCTGCGCCTCGGCGATAGGCCATCCGGACCGGATATCGGTTCACGCCGGAGCCGCAACAGGTTCCGGCGGCAGCAGTTCGGTGGTGATATGCGCCGAATTTTCAAGCGTGCGGTGCACCGGGCATTTGTCGGCAATCTCAAGAATCTTGGTCCGCTGGTCATTGTCCAGCGGTCCGTCCAGTCGGATCTTGCGGCGGAACTGGTCGACCTTTCCATCCCCCGCCAACCCCGCGTCCTGCGCGTGCACCTTGTTGTGACAGACATCCACGCTGATCCCGGTCAGGGGCCATTGCTTGCGTCGCGCATACATGCGGATGGTCATAGAAGTACACGCCCCAAGCCCGGCAGAAACGAAGCCATAAGGCGACATGCCGCGATCGGTCCCGCCGTAAGAGGCCGGCTCATCCGCCACGGCATGATGGCTGGGACCTGATTGAATGTCCTGAAGAAATCCGCCCGGGTCCACTTCGGTCACGCGCACCACGCCTTCGGGCGCGCCCGGCGGCGGGGCGGGCGGCGACAGCGGCACATAGCGCGATACCCAGGCGGCGATGACGTCGGCGGCGTATTCTGCATCCTTCGGACGGGTGATCAGGTGGTCTGCATCGTCCAGCGTCACAAAGCTTTTGGGGTGTTTGGCGGCCAGAAAGATCGTGCTGGCATTGTCGATGCTGACTGTTTCGTCGCGCGGCGCGTGCAGGATCAGCAGCGCGGCCTTCAACTCGGCGATCGAGGGCGTCAGTTCGGATTCAGAGATGTCGCGCACAAACTCTCGACCGATGCGGATGGGGCGCCCACCCAGCAGAACTTCGGCGCTGCCATCCTGTTCGATCTGGCCCCGTGCGTCTTCAAAGTGATGAGCCACATGGCCGGGATCGGCCGGGGCACCGATCGTGACCACCGCCTTTACCGAGGGTATACCGGCCCGCGCCCGCAAGACCGCGGCCCCGCCCAAAGAATGCCCGACAAGCAGGTCGGGCGCCATGTTCCGGCCCGCAAGAAACTGCGCAGCGGCAATCAGATCCTCAACGTTCGAAGTGAACGTCGTGTTGGCGAACTCGCCTTCGGAATGGCCAAGGCCCGTGAAGTCGAACCGGAGAACGGCAAATCCCATCGCGGCCAGCCGTGCACTGATGCGTCGGGCCGCGGGAATGTCCTTGGAGCAGGTAAAGCAATGCGCAAACAACGCAGTTGCCAGCACCGGCCCATCGGGGAGATCCAGACGAGCAGCCAGTTTGCCACCATCGTGACCGGAAAATGTGACGCGTTCTGTTGGCATGTCGGGTCCTCAGGCTGTGATGCTAGGCGCAATACTGTGAACAAGGCAGTGCAGTCTCAACCCTTGTGACAGGACCGTCACGGGAAGGTGAGGGCGCAGGCGGTGATCGTGAGGCGCCCTTTGTCAGGTCGTTGATCACAATATGTGAAGTCGGAGCGAACAACAATTCGTTTTAATAATGAGTCAGAAGCTCCCATGTTCGGCCTAACCGAAACAAAGGATCAAGGAGCGCGGAGATGACACATTCGACAAACGTGGCGCATTTCGAAGTTGCACAGGTCGGTACGGCGGTTGCCGTCTTTCTGGCCACGGCCATCGGATTTGCCGCCGGACTGCACTGGCCCCAAGACACGTTTTCGCCGGGCGCATCGGCAGAGCCGGTGCTTGAGGATTGGCACGGAAATGTACGTCGCTCTCACTGGAGGGATTGAGACCTAGTCGAGCCCCATAAGAGCGGAATCGAACGGGTAGCGGGTCAGGTTTTCATAGCCGTCTTCGGTGATCAGAACCTGATCTTCCAGCTTGATCGAGAAATCGCCGCCGACTTCGCCCACGGCGGCCTCGACGCACAGCACCATGCCGGGTTCCAGCGGATAATCATATGAGCCTGGCACTGCCTTGTCGGGATAAGCCACCAACGGCCATTCGTCGCACAGGCCCACGCCATGCATCAGGCAGCCGTACTTCTGTGCTTGGAACTTGTCGTCCAGCCTGTGGCAGTTGGCGGTCAGGTCGGGGATCATCACGCCGGGCTTCAGCATCTCCATGTTGGTCATGATGTGCTCGTGCGCGTGCTGCATGGCATAGACCATGTCGGGGCGGGGTTTTTGATCCCCAATCCACCAGGTGCGCGAGATGTCGACGCAAATGCCGTAGCTGCCGATCAGATCGGTATCAAAGGCGATGATCTCGTTCTTCTGAGTAATCCGCGGCCCGCATTCCTGAAACCACGGGTTGGTACGCTGGCCTGAGGCCAGCAGACGGGTTTCGATCCACTCGCCGCCGCGCTTGATGTTCTCGGCGTGCAGAACGGCCCAGATGTCATCTTCGGAGGTCTTGCCGTCGCCCACATGGGCGCGGGCGAACTTCTCCATCTCGGCCACGGCGGTTTCACAGGCGTGGCTGGCGCAGCGCATGGCCAGGATCTCGTCAGGGCCCTTGATGGCGCGGGTCTTTTCGGTGACCTCTTCGCCCTCCATGATCTCGAAACCCTGCGCCTCGAGCGCGCGGAGGCCGTGCAGCATGATCTTGTCCACCGCCAGCCGGGTGTGGCCGGGGGCGTGGTCCTGCATCAGCACGCGCACCTCGTTGGCGAACACGTCCGCCTGTACGTCCACCTTGTCGCCCCGGTCGAAATAGAACAGGTCCGCGCCCGAGCGCTGCTCGCGCACCAGCGGGTTGAATTTCGACAGGAAGGGCGAGTTCTTGTAGTCCCAGATCACCATGTAGCCATCGGCGCACAGCAGCACCGCCCGGAACGGGTTGTGCGTGTTCCAAAGCTGCATGTTGGTGCTGTCGGTCGCATAGCGGATGTTGAGCGGGTCGAACATCAACAGCCCGCCATAGCCCCGGTCGACGATCGCCTGGGTCAGCCGTTTCCAGCGATAGTCGCGCATGCGGTTCAGGTTGGGCAGTTGCAACCCGGCGGCGGTCCATTCGCTGAATGCAAGTTGGGTGGGGCCGATCTCGATCCGGTCATTGTCGTTCGGCGTGCCGTCGCCCAGCGTCGCGCCGCGGCTTGGGTCGATCTTGCGGGTATCTCGATAGTGGTGGTTCACGGCGCGCCTCCCTGCATGCCGGTTCAGCCTGACGGGGCAGGGCGGCCCCGTCTGGGTGAATTGCGACGATTTGCCAGTCGCTTTTTGACCGACAAGGCTGGTTCGGAGTGCTAACCCAAGGCCATGACAGCCATTCTGCAACAGACTCTGCCCTACGATCCGACCCAACAGCGTCCGCTGCCGGGCATCGCGCCGACCACGATGGAGGACTGGCTGCATCGCGATGATGCCTTCGCCGCGCAGATGGGACACCGTCAACATCTGCTGGAAACCCGCCGGGACGACGTGCTGGCGCTGGACGCGCAGGCCCACCCGGCGGCTGTCGAACTGCTGGATCTGGTCTTGGCGCAGGCCTATCCCGAGGCGGCCGACACCGCGCAGCGCCCGGATGGGGCCGCCGTGCCGATTGACCGGGACAATCCTTTGGATACGCTTTGCCTGCTGGCGCAGGAGGATTTCTGCATCCTGCAGAAACAGGGCGACGAGCATGTGCTGAGCGGGGCCATCCTGTGCTTTCCCGCCAGCTGGCGTCTGTCCGAGAAATTCATGCGACCACTGATCGCCATTCACGCGCCGGTCGACAGCTATGATCCCAACATCGCGCGCCGGGTACAGCGCCTGTTCGACGGAATTCAGGTCGGCCGGCCTTTGTGGCGCTTCAACGCGCTGTGGTATGACGACCCCGAACTGCACCAGCCCCGCAGCGCCAGCGCCCCGCGCGAAATCCGTGACCGTGGTACCACCCGGTATCTGCGCAGCGAGCGGCAAACGCTTTTGCGGTTGCCCGAGACACGGGCCGTGGTGTTCTCGATCCACACCTATGTCGTGCCGGTCGAGCACCTGCCAGAAATGGAAAACCCCGCCTAATGGCGGGGCCTCCAAGGAGGGTCTTCTGGTAATTCAGTTACAGTCCGATCGCATTGGCGACATCGGCAAAGGCACCACTTGAGTTCAGCGACACGATGGCGACCGTATAGGCCAGGACCTGAGTGTTCAGGCGAAAGTCTTCGCCCCGGATGAGGTTCACAGCGGCCATCGACAGAGCGATCGGCGCCGACAGGCTGGCAACGGCACCGGTCAGGGCCCAGCTGGTCAGTCGCAACGCGTCACTGGGCCGGTCTTCATCGCCATCCGTCGCGGCCGGTGCATCGGAAACGGGTGCGTCGGCCTCGTCGGAACGGAAGGCGATGCTGAGCAATTGCTCATCGGTCAATTGAATCGGGCGCGGCGGCTTTGCCGGCGATTTGACGGCCTCCTGGTCATCAGTTGCAGCGGGCTCAAGGCCCGCGAAAGGTCCGCTGACCGCCTCGAACGCCTCGCGGCGGTTCCGCTGCTTGCGTGGCATCAACGAGTCAAACGCGCCCATGAACTGTTCGATCGTCAAAACGGTTTTCGGCGACAGCCATTCCACTCGTTGCGTCGAGCAGATGTCGACCATCCGATACAGCATGACGACAAGCATCAATTCGGAGATCTCGGGGTCATCCACCAGGCCGGAAACAGGCGAGACCGAGATCACCAATCGGTTGCGCGGTCGTGCCGCCGATGGGCGCACCATGGTCTTCAGACCAACCGTACGGTCCAGACGCCCATAGCGGTCGCTGGTCTCCCGGGGTTCGGACTCGAGGGTCAAACGGACAAGGTACTGGCTGGACACGATGGTTGCCTCGGTCTGGCTCAGCAGGGTCTTGCGTTCCACAAGATGCCCGTAGTCCTCAAGAGTTGCCACCACGATATGGCCGAACCGCTCCAACGCGCCGTTCGTGTCGCCGTTGAATTGCAGGCCACCGTGGTATCTGTGCTTCGTGGTCACAGTCTTGCCCTCTGCCGTACGAATACTGAACCAACACTCTAGTCGGTGATGAGGGTCAAATTTTGACCATATTGCAAAAAAATGAATTTTTGCGACGATTGATTACGCTTTGGAAACCAAGAAATTAGAGCTTTCCGCCCGACACTGTGGCAGCAATGTGGCGGAATTGAGTGCGGCGGTCAGGTTGCTGACAAAGCCTCAGTTGTCGATTCGAGCGGCCATGATCGCAATTGATTCTTGGTAAACCGATGCGGCATTCCATTGCTGGATCACCGCAAAATTCGGTTCGCCGGGTTGATAGCCCCGGCCGGGTTTCCACCCTTTCTGCCGAAGAAAATTTGCGGTTGAGGCCAACGCATCCGTCATGTTGTAGAAGTCCACGCGCCCGTCACCCGTGGCGTCCACGCCATAGGTCAGAGCATTGCCGGGCAGAAACTGGGTGTGGCCCAACTCGCCATGTTTTGCCCCTTTTGTTGCCACCGTGATCGCCCCCTGATCGACCAGTTTCAGCGCTCCGATGGCATGGGGAACAAAGAAGTCGGACCGGCGACAATCGTAGGCCAATGTTGTGATTGCGGAAACAACCTGGCTGTCGCCCATGAAGTTTCCGAACCCGGTTTCCATGCCGTGAATGGCAATCAGAACGCCAGCCGGGACACCATACTGACGCTCCAGCGCCGCGTAGAATTCCGGGTTTCGGGCCTTTCGCTTGCGCCCCTGGGCCACGATCGTATCCGCCCCTCGGACCTTCATGAACTTGTCGAGGGAATATTTGAAGCTTTTCTGCCCCCGATCCGCGGCGATGGTTCGCGTGGCGTATTGGGTTTGCGCCAGAGCCTGCAGCCCTTTTTTCTTTACTCCGGCTTTGCGCGCCTGCTTGGCAAAATCGGCCTTCCAGGCTTCAAAACCAGCGCCTGTGTTCCCGCAGGGAGCGGACTGCGCCGCAATGGGTGCACTCAGTGCAATGAAAACGGACAGGACCGTAAGGCGCATGGAGACCTCCTGGAAATCAGGGCAGGGTGGGTGCGATAACGTACAGGGCTTTCAGGGCCTCGCTGGGTTCAATCCCGGGGAGTGCGGCGCGAAATATCTCTTCCATCGTGCCTTGTGCATACATCTGCGACAGGATCTCATCGACCATCAGGCGAAAGTCATCATCGCCGCGTGCAAGGGCCAGGCCCTGTTTTTCAATCGTCAGAATCTCCTGCGAGATTTTGAAGTCGTCCTTCAATCCAGCTGCTAGATAATTCACCAAAAGGATGGATTGGTCGGCGAAATAGGCGTCGATCTCTCCGTCCCGCAAAGCCTTGATCCCGTCGGGATGCGAGGCGAACCGAACGAGCTTTGCCTCGATCCCCGCTGATCCGAACGAGTTGAACACGGCTTCTTCGGTGGTCGTGCTGCTGCGCATGCCGACTTTCTTGCCGGAAAGCGATGCCATCGTGGTTTCCGCATCTATCGGCAGCAAAACGGATGTTCCGTCTACGAAGATCGGGATCGAGAAATCAACGGTTTCCCGCCGCGACAGGGTGATTGTCGCCGCGCCGCACAACAGGTCGATCTGGCCAGAGGCGACCATGTCAAAGCGTGTATCCGACTGCACCGGAATGAACTGTGCGGTGAGGTCATCCGCACCCAGTCGGCTGGCGATGGCTCGGGCAACCTGATCGCAGACCATCACGGACAACCCGTCGGGTCGCTCCTGGTCGTTGATGTAAGAAAGCGGGGCGGCATCTGTCCGAAACCCAAATCGGATTTCGCGGGTTTCTTTGATCCGGTCGATCGTCTGCGCCGCAGCGCCTGAAACAAGAAGTGCAGCAGAGAGGGTCAGGGCGAGAAGGCGCATGAAAAATCCTGATAATTGAATTGATCTTCAGCCTAGCGGCAAAGGCGCCTGTCACAAAGGGAAATATCGGGGCCTTGCACCACTGAAAAGGGGCGCCCGACAGGACGCCCCCAAGGTCTTTTCATTGGACTTCCGACCGGGGTCAGCAGCTGTAGTACATGCCGTATTCGACCGGGTGCGGAGTGTGCTCGTAGGTTTCGACCTCTTCCATCTTCAGTGCGATGTAGCCGTCGATCTGGTCTTTGGTGAACACGTCGCCCTGCAGCAGGAAGTCGTGATCGGCCGCCAGACATTCCAGCGCCTCGCGCAGGCTGCCGCAGACGGTCGGGATACCGGCCAGTTCTTCGGCGGGCAGATCGTACAGGTTCTTGTCCATGGCTTCGCCCGGATCGATCTTGTTCTTGATGCCGTCCAGGCCGGCCATCAGCAGTGCCGCAAACGCCAGGTAGGGGTTTGCCGACGGATCGGGGAAGCGGGCCTCGACGCGCTTGGCTTTCGGCGATTCAGTCCACGGGATACGGACGCAACCCGAACGGTTGCGGGCCGAGTAGGCGCGCAGAACCGGCGCTTCAAAGCCCGGGATCAGGCGCTTGTAGCTGTTGGTCGAGGGGTTGGTGAAGGCGTTCAGGGTCTTGGCGTGCTTGAGGATGCCGCCGATGAACCACAGGGCTTCGTCTGAAAGGTCGGCATATTTGTCGCCGGCAAACAGCGGCTTGCCGTCTTTCCAGATCGACATGTTGACGTGCATGCCGGTGCCGTTGTCACCCGCGATCGGCTTCGGCATGAAAGTGGCCGATTTGCCGTAGGCGTGTGCGACGTTGTGGATGACGTACTTGTATTTCTGCAGCTCGTCCGCCTGCTTGGTCAGGCTGTCGAAGATCAGGCCCAACTCGTGCTGGCACGAGGCCACTTCGTGGTGGTGCTTGTCGACCTTCATGCCAAGACGCTTCATGGTCGACAGCATCTCCGAACGCAGGTCCTGCGCCTCGTCGATCGGGTTGACCGGGAAGTAGCCACCCTTGACGCCCGGACGATGGCCCATGTTGCCCATCTCGTATTCGGTGTCGGTGTTCCACGATGCGTCGGTTGCATCAACTTCGTAGGACACCTTGTTGATGCTGTTCGAGAAACGGACATCGTCGAACAGGAAGAACTCGGCCTCGGGGCCCATGTAAGCCACGTCGCCGACGCCCGAAGACTTCAGGTAGGCTTCGGCCTTCTGCGCGGTGCCGCGCGGGTCACGCTCATAGGCTTCACCGGTATCGGGTTCCACGACCGAGCAGTGCAGGCAGATTGTCTTTTCCGCATAGAAGGGATCGACATACGCGCTTTCGGTATCGGGCATCAGTTTCATGTCCGATGCTTCGATCGACTTCCAGCCGGCGATGGACGAGCCGTCGAACATGAAGCCTTCCTCAAGGAAGTCTTCGTCGACCTGGTCGGCCATGACGGTCACGTGCTGAAGCTTGCCACGCGGATCGGTGAAGCGGATGTCGACATACTCGGCACCCTCGTCTTTGATCAGCTGAAGAACTGCGTCCTTGCTCATTACTATGTTCCTCTAGATTGCAGAATTGGTTTTACAGCGCGTCCGAGCCGGTCTCGCCGGTCCGGATGCGAATGGCTTGTTCAACGGACGAGACAAAGATCTTGCCGTCCCCGATCTTGTCGGTCTTGGCGGCCGACACGATGGCTTCGATGGCCGCATCGACCTGATCGGCATCCAGAACGACCTCAACTTTGACCTTGGGCAGAAAGTCCACCACATATTCCGCGCCGCGGTACAGTTCGGTGTGTCCTTTCTGGCGGCCGAAGCCCTTGACTTCGATCACGCTGAGGCCCTGGACACCAACGTCCTGCAGGGCCTCTTTCACTTCGTCCAATTTGAACGGCTTGATGATCGCTTCGATCTTTTTCATCCGGGCTCACCTCGCATGGTTGTCAGAATGGCAGTGATCACGTCTAAGATCGGGCGGCAATGCGATTGCCGAATTGACCGTCTGCTGGTGAAGGGATTCTGGGTGATGGGCCAAATTTTAGGCAAGTTGCACAAAAAGTAATCAGATTTGAATCTTGCGAGGGTTTCGGATGCCAAAACTGCTGACTTCGTCCCAGATGAGGGCGGCTGAACGCGCCGCAATCGAATCCGGGTTTGTCACCGGCCTGGAACTGATGGAGCGCGCAGGTCGTGGTGTGGTCGAGGCCGTCTTTGAAACATGGCCTGACCTGGCGGCGGGGTCTGGGCGGGCCGCGGTGTTGTGCGGGCCGGGCAACAACGGCGGCGACGGTTTTGTAGTTGCGCGCATTCTGAAAGAGTGGGGGTGGGTCGTGGACCTCTTCCTGTTGGGCGACCCCGAGAAGTTGCCTGCAGACGCGCGGGCGAATTATGAGCGCTGGTGCGCGATGGGTTCGTGCCATGCGCTGTCCGATGACGCGCTTGATGCCTATGCCGCGGCCCGCTCAGATACTGTTCTGACGGTTGATGCCTTGTTCGGAACCGGGCTGACGAGACCGGTAGCCGGGCTGCCCCGCACAATGCGTAAACTGGGCCAGTGGAGAGCGTCACAGTCGGAAGGTGGTTGCCCACGTGTCGTCTGTGTGGACATTCCCAGCGGCCTATGTGCCGACAGTGGTCGGCGTCTGGTGTCCGAGGGATTTGCCCCCGAAGACTGCGCCGTTTCGGCCAACCTGACGGTGACGTTTCATACCGCAAAGCCGGGCCATTATCTGGCCGAGGGACCAGAGTGCTGTGGCAGGATGTCCGTTGTCGATATCGGTCTGCCGGCTCTGTCAGTTGAAGAAACGCCAGATCAACGGCCGAGCGTGTTGTTGGGCCCCGAAAATCTGCCTGATCTGCGGAAATCGGCTCTCGATCACAAATACGGCCACGGTCATGCGCTGATCCTGACAGGCGACACAGGTAGAACAGGTGCCCCGCGATTGGCTGCCCGCGGAGCGTTGCGCGTGGGCGCTGGTCTTGTCACGCTGGGTGTCCCTCCCGCCGCATTGCAGGAAGTCGCCAGCCAAGTCACCGCCCTCATGATTGAGCAGATCGCAGGCGCGGATGGGCTGGCCATTGCATTGCGGGACCAACGCCTGAACGCGCTGTGCCTCGGGCCCGGATTGGGCCTGGACAAGGCCCGATCGCTGGTCCCCGTGGCATTGGAGTCCGGAAGGGCAACCGTGCTGGATGCCGACGCTCTTTCGGCATTTGCTGAAGATCAAGCGTCACTGATGGCGATCCTGCATGAAAACTGCGTCCTGACACCGCACGGCGGCGAATTCGCCCGCCTGTTCCCCGATATCTCGGCCAAGCTTTCCTTGCACCCCAAGGATGGCCCAGCTTTCTCAAAGGTTGATGCCGTGCGCGAGGCGGCCGGCAGGGCAGGTTGCGTGGTACTTTTGAAGGGACCGGACACTGTGATTGCGGGTCCGGACGGTCGGTGCTCGATCCATTCAGCCCACTATGATCGGGCCGCGCCGTGGCTGGCGACCGCAGGAGCGGGCGACGTGTTGGCGGGTTTTTTGACCGGGCTGCTGGCACGTGGATTGCACCCGCTGAATGCCGCCGAAACCGCCGTCTGGCTTCACGTGGAATGCGCGCGCGCTTTTGGCCCGGGATTGATCGCGGAAGACCTTCCCGAGCAACTGCCCGGTGTGCTCAAACGTCTTCAGATATGAAGTTCTTGCGTGTTCCCAAGGCGCAAGGCTAGAATATCGGCAGGATTTTGCTGTCAAGACTGCGCAAATGCATAGCGAGTGTTTGCCAAACGCATGGCCGGATGGCAGAATTCTCTTGCGGGCCGTCTGAAGCCTGCATGCGTTTGTTGTTAAAATATTGATAACACGGAAATTTTGCTTTGCTGCCACTCTGTCTTTGTGGCGGATTTGCAATGATCGAGCTGAATGGCGTAGGGGCCTCTGGAACCGGACAGTTCCACTGAACATCTGGGCAGTACCTGAAACCCGAACCTTTCATGGTGAGTGCTATGACATTGAATATCAAACTCTCCTCAGTCGCCGCTGTTCTTGCGGCCACCACGGCCATCCCCGCCGCGGCAGAGTTGAAATACGAGAACAACAGCGGTGGCTATGTTCTGCTATATGGGCAGTTCAACCCGGCAATTATCTCGGTTGACGACGGCCAAGAGACCGATACCCGCCTGCTGGACAACGACTTGTCCAACAGCCGCGTCGGCCTGAGCCTGATGCAGCCGTTTGGCCAGAACGAATTCACCTTCCGCTTTGAAACCGCGCTGGGTCTGCCGAACTCCAGTGAGTGGAACCAGCTGGGTACCGATTTCAGCGGCTGGACCCGGGAAGACATTCGTCACGTGGATTTTGCGCTGAAAGGTGGCTGGGGTAAATTCTCGGCCGGTCAGGGCAGCATGGCGTCTGACGGTGCAGCGGAAACTGACCTGTCTTATGTCGGCACCGCGCTGTATTCGTTCACCAACGATGAAAACTCGGGCTTCTTCTACCGCGGAACCGACGGAACCCTCAGCGACATCACCGTCGGCGACTCCAGCAGCAACTTTGACGGCGCGCGTCGTGGCCGCGTGCGGTATGACACGCCGGATTTCAGCGGCTTTTCGGCAAGCTTCGCCTATGGTCAGAACATCCTGTCCAGCAGTGATGACGACGACTATTACGACGTTGCTCTGAACTACAACAACACCTTTGCCGGTGGCGTCGAGTTCGCGGCAAGCGTGGCCTATGCAGTGCGTGATTTCGACGATGGTTCCGGCGACCGTGAAGACACGATCGGCTCGGCATCGGTGCTGCTGCCCAGCGGCTTCAGCTTCACCGCTGCTGCCGGTACTCGAAACAACGTGTCGGGCGAAAGCGATCCCAACTTCTGGTACACCAAGATCGCCTACGAGGATAATTGGGTGTCCTGGGGTAAGACTGGTATCGGCATCGACTACTATGATGGTTCCGATTTCAACACGGACGGGTCCAGCACCGAGTCCTGGGGTATCGCAGTGGTGCAGCGCATCGACAGCATCAACACCGATGCCTACCTGAAATATCGCAACCACGACTTCAACGACGGAACGTCGTTTGACAAGAAC
Organism: Ruegeria sp. CI8; assembly: GCF_056536865.1. NCBI lineage: Bacteria > Pseudomonadati > Pseudomonadota > Alphaproteobacteria > Rhodobacterales > Roseobacteraceae > Ruegeria > Ruegeria sp. CI8. Next base: position 1,564,860 of record NZ_JBQFQL010000001.1, on the reverse strand, counting down.
GAAGCTTGGGTCCTGGGGGCCCGCTGGAAGTTCTGATCCTGATGTTGTTGTGAATTCGTGGCGCCCCGGCTCTGTCCGGGGCGTTTTTTGTGGGGCAGGGTGGCAAAACAAGGCCAATCTGGCACCTTGCCCCTTGCCCTTCGGCGGCTAGGCAAATAGAAGGCGTCAAATTTGCCCGGCGCGCCCGTTTTGCGCGCCCCGAATCCTATGGGGACTACCAGAATGCAGGTTACCGAGACGCTGAACGAGGGTCTGAAACGCGGCTACAACATCGTTGTCACCGCCGCCGAGCTGGACGAGAAGGTCAATGAGAAACTGATCGAAGCTCAGCCGGAAATCGAGATGAAAGGCTTCCGCAAGGGCAAGGTTCCCATGGCACTGCTGAAAAAGCAGTTTGGCCAGCGCCTGTTGGGCGAAGCAATGCAAGAAACCATCGACGGTGCGATGAACAAGCACTTCGAAGACAGTGGTGATCGTCCGGCGCTGCAGCCCCAGGTCAAGATGACCAACGAAGACTGGAAAGAAGGCGACGACGTTCACGTAGAAATGTCCTATGAAGCCCTGCCGAAAATCCCCGAAGTTGACCTGAAATCGGTCGAGCTGGAAAAGCTGGTCGTCAAGGCGGACGACGCAGCCGTGGAAGAAGCCCTGCAGAACCTGGCTGAAACCGCTCAGGATTTCAAAGCCCGCCGCAAGGGATCAAAGGCGAAGGAAGGCGATCAGGTCGTCATCGATTTCGTCGGCAAGGTTGACGGCGAGGCCTTCGAAGGCGGTTCGGCCGAGGATTACCCGCTGGTGCTGGGCTCGAACAGCTTCATCCCCGGTTTCGAGGATCAGCTGGTTGGCGTGAAGGCCGAGGAAGTCAAAGACGTCACCGTTACCTTCCCCGAAGAATACGGCGCCGAGCACCTGGCCGGCAAAGAGGCCGTGTTTACCTGCACGATCAAAGAGGTGAAGGAACCTGTTGCCGCCGAGATCAATGACGAACTGGCACAGAAGTTCGGCGCTGAGGATCTGGCTGCGTTGAAGGCACAGATTGCCGAACGTCTGGAAGCCGAATACGCGGGTGCGTCGCGCGCGGTGATGAAGCGCGCCCTGCTGGACGCGCTGGACGAGAAAGTGTCGTTCGACTTGCCGCCGACCCTGGTCGAAGCCGAAGCCAAGCAGATCGCACATCAGCTGTGGCACGAAGAAAACCCCGAGGTGACCGATCACAACCACGATGAGATCGAGCCGACCGAAGAGCACAACAAACTGGCTGAGCGCCGCGTGCGTCTGGGCCTGTTGCTGGCCGAGCTGGGCCAGAAGGCTGAAGTCGAAGTCACCGACGCCGAGATGACCCAGGCGATCATGAACCAGGCTCGCCAGTACCCGGGTCAGGAGCGTCAGTTCTTCGAGTTCGTTCAGCAGAACGCTCAGATGCAGCAGCAACTGCGCGCGCCGATCTTTGAGGACAAGGTTGTGGACTACGTGGTCGAGCTGGCCAAAGTGAACGAAAAGGAAGTCAGCAAGGAAGAGCTGCAGAAGGCAATCGAAGCCCTCGAAGAGGAATAAGCCGCGTTTACTGGTCGGTCCGGGTGCCGCCGCACCCGGTCTGTCAAATGGCGATTGTCCGGACAGAATGAAATGAAAACAGGCTCTCTTCGGAGGGCCTTTTTCGTTGCCGCCGAGAACCGGAACGTATGGCGCCAGCGGCGGATCGGTTGCCAAAATTAGAGCGGAGCCGCCTGGAATGAGACGGCTCCGCATGGGTGGCTTTTGGACTTATGAGGTGAGGGGGTCAGGCCTCATGAGCAAAAGCACGGGGGGTTTGCAACAGAGCGGTTTTCTGCTCTGGGGTGAAGCGGTCCGACAGGCTCTCGATCAATTTGAGTACGGCCTGGACTTCTTCTTTCGTCGTCGCAGCGTGCATCTGCTCGACGAAGTATTTCTCAAGATCGGTCAGTGGCTGGTGGTCAAGATTTGCGGCACCGGCCTGTGCAAGCTTGGCTTGCTGACCCGAATTGAACAGGTCGAGCGCCTGATCGTCGCTCAGGAACACGTCGTAGTCGATGCTCGAATACTCGCGGATCGATTGGATACGGTCGTCCGAGCAATCCATCAGAGCGGCCATTGCGACCACTTTGCCCATCGGCTTGGCCGTTCCGACATAGTCGTACGGAGCATTTCCGGATCGTTGCAGCACCCGGTTCATAACCGGATCAATGACCGCGACCGAGTCGAGCACGCCAGCTTCCTGGGCGTATTCGAATGACCCAATCATGACCTCACTGGTCACATAGGATACGGAATTCTTGCCACGTCCCCGGCCGAGCCGTTTCGTGTCGACGCAGAACCGCGTGGCTTCCCAGACCTGGGCGCTGCGGATCGGCGGCTCGCCATCAAGGATTGAGCTGAAAACATCGGCCAGCATGTGCGGGCCGGTCGTCTGCAAGAGGCGCATGCACCCAACGACGTCCCCCTCGTCGTTGATGCTGACCACGTGTGCAGGATTGAGCGAGTCGAACTGATCGAATTCGCGCCCGTCCTGGATGTTCACTTCCCAGCCCAAGCGATCCCCGAACACGCGTGCTCGCAGCTTGAACATCTCATCCAAGACGTCTTTGAACTTATGCTGGTTGATGCCATCAATAACGATGATCATTCCATCCCCCTACAGTTTGGTTACCGTAAGGAGCAGATTAACCAAGTTTCGAAACAAGACTATTGGGGATATCCCGTATTTTTCTGCCTTAATTGTTAACCGGGGTAAATTAACCCCAGACCAATGGCACGACCGATCGCCTGGGCGGTCGTAAGTGCGCCCAGTTTCTCTCGCCCGGAACGCATATGCACCTCGACCGTCCGGTGCGAAATGCACAGAATATCTCCGATATCCTGCTGGGACTTGCCCTCGGCGACCCATTGCAGGATTTCTTTTTCGCGCGAGGATAGGGTCGGAAGGTATAGAGCCTTGGCCAAAAGGCCAGATTGCATGACGGTGTCATGTGCGTGAACCGCGGCCATCTGGAGGTCGCCCATCACGTGCTTTTTAAGCTTTTTCCATTCCTCGTCCGTGCAATCCTTGGTCACGCTGAGCAAGCCAGTTTCGCCATAAGGCCCCCGAACCGGAACCGTCAGGCCGCGGTCGGTGATCCCGAAATCATGAGCGTCACGGAACACCGCGTTGAACTTGTCGTCGTGATTGAAGCGGCCCCAGTCAACCGGCGCGATGCTGAGCGCCGACTGGTACAGGGTGGGATCAAGGTGATGATAGCCTTGCGTGGCGTAGTGGATCTTCCACTCATCCGGGTAGTTTGCGTAACCTTGGACGTCACCATTCACGGGATGGGTCGTCGCATAGGACGCATAGTCGAATCCAAGTTCGTTGCAGACAGAATTAATTATGTCGTAAGCCGACCGTTCATCATGATCAATTGTGGCCAAGTCAATAAGTTTCACTCGTCCAACCTTTGTCCCATCGGCATTTCCCCCGAAAAATGCCGTATCTGTCCGTATCACAGCCTACGTTGCGTCAATCTGAACAGATTGCGCAACCCATTTGTACATATCACATGGAGTTATTGAGTGCTAATGGCAACAGACAACCTCCGGATTATTTCATCCTGTGAGGTATTCGCGGTCAAATTGGACGCTGTATAAACAGGTGTCGATTGCCCCGTTGACGCTATTCTGACCGCAAGCCGGTTTCAACCAGCATTCCGCGAGCCTTGGCTTCGGGGTAGTACCCCTTTGCATAGAGGAAGATCGCGCGCTGCTGGTCGCCGTCGGCCAGCATCCAGGCCCCGCGAAGATACTTGCCCGCGTATTCCAGATTGGTGTCCGCATCCAGAAGCCCCTTGGCGTCGCCCTTGTAGCCCATCGAACGAGCGGTGGCGGGAAGGATCTGCAGCAGGCCGTAGTATGGCCGGTTCGTCGCCCAGGGGCGATGCGTGCTTTCGCGGATCGCCAGCTTATGGACCAGTTCCCGCGGCAGTTCATAGTGATCAGCCCATTTGTTGATCGACTCGCGCAATTCAGGCGTTTCGTTAGGGTAGAGCGGCGGCTCGAATGCCTGTTCCTTCGTCGCTTTGCCAGATGGGTCGCTGCAGGCGGCAATCGGGGCAGCCAGAAGCACTGAAAGCAATATTCGACGCAGGACCTTTGCCATGCAACTTCTCCGGGTTGTTACGCGGCTGGATGATACGAAAGTGGCCCCGGGTCGCAAGTCCGGCGCGCTGCGGTGGCCAAAAATTGCCAGTAGAAAGAAAAAGGCCGCGCAATGCAGCGCGGCCTTTAAGATCAACAGACCTGATCGGATCAGGCTTTGGGTTCGTCTTCTTCGGTCGAAGCGTCGGCGGCAACCAATTCTTCGTCTTCCGAAGCGGCCGAGCCGATGTCGTCGAACAGTTCCGCGATTTCAAAATCTGCGGCAGCCTCTTCTTCAGCGGCCAGTTCCTGGATCGACTTGCCCGATGCCTGAAGTTCGGCTTCTTCTTCCGAGCGGGCAACGTTCAGTTTGATTTCGACCTCGACCTCGGGGTGCAGCTTGACGGAAACCGTGTGCAGACCCAGCTCTTTGATCGGCGAGACCAGAACGACCTGCTTCTTGTCAACAGTGAAGCCAGCAGCGGTCGCGGCATCGGCTGCGTCACGCGGGGTGACCGAGCCGTACAGCGCACCGGCGTCCGATGCCGAGCGAATCACGATGAACTGCTGACCGTCCAGCTTTTCAGCCAGAGCTTCAGCTTCTTTCTTGGTTTCCAGGTTGCGGGCTTCCAGCTGTGCTTTCTGGGCTTCGAACGAGGCGATGTTGGCCTCGGACGCGCTCAGCGCTTTGCCTTGCGGCAGCAGGAAATTGCGGGCGTAGCCGGGCTTGACGTCGACGACATCGCCCATCTGACCCAGTTTCGCAACGCGTTCCAGAAGGATAACTTGCATATCAGTCTCTCCTTACTTCACGGCGTAGGGCAGCAGGGCGAGGAAGCGGGCGCGCTTGATGGCGCGGGCCAGTTCACGCTGCTTCTTTGCCGAAACGGCGGTGATGCGCGAAGGCACGATCTTGCCACGCTCGGAAATATAGCGCTGCAGCAGACGGGTGTCTTTGTAGTCGATCTTCGGCGCGTTCTCGCCCGAGAACGGGCAGACCTTGCGGCGGCGGAAAAACGGTTTTGCGGCCATGGTTTGGTGTCCTTTCCTCAGGCGTTGATCAACGGCGCTCGCGGCGGCCATCGCGCTCATCGCGCTTCTGCATCTGGACCGAGGGGCCCTCGGGATGTTCGTCGACCTTGATGGTCAGAACGCGCATCACGTCTTCATGCAGGCGCATCAGGCGCTCCATTTCCTGAACGGCGCCCGACGGTGCGTCGGTCTTCAGGAAGGCATAGTGGCCCTTGCGGTTTTTGTTGATCTTGTAGGCCATCGTTTTGACGCCCCAGTACTCGCTGTCGACGATCTTGCCGCCGTTGTCAGCCAGTACGGTGCCAAAGTGTTCGATCAGGCCCTCGGCCTGCGCGTTGGACAGATCCTGACGCGCGATCATTACATGCTCATACAGTGGCATGTTCACTCCTGTTTATATCAAGGCGCATTTCATAGGCGGGGCCAGCAACCCTTCGCGACCCTGCCACGAGAGGCTGCGCGGTTCATGCGTATTGCGAAGGATGGCCCCGTATACACGTTTCTGGATGGGGGGCAAGCCCTGCCATGAATGCCTTTCTCACGCCGCCCAATTACCTTTGGGCTGCCCAAATCCTGACGCTTTTCGGCTTGAGGTTGTTTGCAAGCCCGGCGTTACCCGGGGGGTCTCAAGAAACTTGGACAGGGCAAAAGCGATGGCCGTCATGAACACGAACACATTTCAACAGTCCGCAGCCGGCGCAGCATACGACAAATCCGTGCCCGTGCTTATTTCCTTTGCACCGAATTGGAAGGCCCGGTTGGTCCTGTTCCGTGTGCTGGGTGCATTTCTGATCGTATCGGCCTTTTCGATGTGGCTGATGCCGGGTTCGGTCATCGGGGCCGACGTCTGGACCATCAAGCTGGCCGCGTCTCTGATGTTCCTGATCCTCGGGGTGAGCCTGCTGACCATCGAGGTTCTGGATCCGCGCCCCGACGCATATTTCGACCCGATCCGCCGCGAGGTTCGGGTGCTGCAGAAGAACGAAAACGGGCGTCCGCAGACCGTACTGCGCCGCAGCTACGATACTTTGGGCGGAGCCCGGTTCGTGGACGACCAGGTTGAACTCTTTGAAGTCGATGGCAGCCTTCTGATGAAGCTGCCGCTGGAATCGGCGGATGTCAGCCGAGCGCTGAAAGGGCAACTCAGCGGAAGCGTAACAATTTTCGCCTGAATTTTATTCTGTTCATTGAGGAACAGAATTTGTGAGAGAATGAAGGTTGTGTGCCGCCCATGGGCGGCACATCTTTGTTTTGGAGCAACCCAACCGGTTTGCGCTTTGAAAACTTTCGGAGATTGTCATGAAATCCACCCTTATTGCAGCAGCACTTGCCACGGCGGCGACCTCGGCCATCGCGGCCCCGGAAAAATACGTTCTGGACCCGAGCCACAGCCAGGTTGTTTTCAGCTACAACCATCTTGGCTTTTCGACCACCACCGGCATGTTCTCGGGTTTCGAGGGCGAAATCATGTTTGATCAGGAAGATCCTGCAGCGTCGAGCGTGACGGTTTCGATGCCCGTGGTCGAGATGATCACCGGCTGGAAGCCCCGTGAAGATCATTTCATGTCCGAAGATTTCTTCGCGGCGACCGCCGAGGAAATGGTGACATTTACCTCGACCTCGATCGAGGTGACGGGTGAGAACACCGCAAAGATCACCGGGGACCTGACCTTGAATGGTGTGACCAAGCCAGTGGTTCTGGACGCCAAGCTGAATCAGGTCGGCGAGCATCCGATGGCGGGCAAGCCTTGGGCCGGGTTCGATGCCACCACCACCCTGGTGCGCAGCGATTTCGAACTGGGCAAGTTCGCGCCTTTCGTCGGAGATGAAGTTGCCATCGCGATTTCGGTCGAGGCGCAGAAGGCCGACTGATCCGGGCTTCAGAACTAGAGAAACCGCCGGTGGCCGATGCCCCGGCGGTTTTTTCGTGTCGTCGGCTTACTGAGCGTTACGTGTTGCCGTCAACTCGACCGAAACGGTGACGGCGAAGGCCAACGAATCCTCTTTCGGCATCGATTGGCCAACCCCGAAGTCGAGGCGGTTGAGGTCCATCCTGCCGGACATTTTGGCAGTCTCGCCTTTGATGTCCAAAGAGAAGGGCAATACAACGTCCAGTGTTTGATCGCGGATGGTCAGCGGGCCCCTTGCTTCATACCCCGTTTCGGTTTTGTAGATCTCGGCATCGAACTGGGCCGTCGGGAATTGCGACTTGTCGAAGAAATCAGCTCCCATGGCCTGATCGGTTACCGTACCCAGGCTTAAAGACCCGATGGAGACCCTGACCTCTACCGACCCGGCCGGACCGGGTTCGACGGGGTCGTCAAACGTGATTGCGGCGGTCCAGTCTGAAAACTGACCGGTAACAGGGTTGCCCAACTGAGTGATCGTGATGGTAAGCGTGCCTTCTTCCACCTGCCAATCCGATTGAACCGCCGCCAACTCGGCCGTTTCAACCTCGGCATCAGGCTTACCTGAAAAACTGCCGGTCAGTAGGCCGGCTGACAGAACGCCAACCCAGACAAGCCCAGCAGCCGCGGCGGGAACCATCGAGTGCTTCTGTTCCGGCGGAACCGGCGCAGCGGACGCCCCGGGCAACATTCGCCGCAGGGTGCTGTCCTTGTCGATGACGTGGTGTTTCAGTGCTCCGGCGATATGCAGGGTCAAAGCTGCGACGAGAACCAGCATGAAAAGCCAGTGCAGCGTTGCCATCACCTCGGCCAGATGCTCGGACTTGGGCACCAGTGGCAGGTTCTGCCCAAATGGCCAGAGGATGGGCGCAAAGCCTTCGGTAGCAGCGTGGTCGATCCAACCCGACAGAGGAACCAGAACCAAGGACCCGTACAGCAGCCAATGGACCGTTTCAGCCGCAAAGGCCTCGGGCTTGTTGTCGGCGTTCAGCAGTCCGGGCTTGGTTTGGGTGAGCGACCAGAGAATGCGTGCCAGCGCAACGAAGAAGACGGTGATCCCAACGGTTTTGTGCAGGGAAAACAGCCGTGCGGCTTGGGCAAGATCGGCCTCGGTGGTGGGGATGGTCGGGTCATAGATTGCATGGGCCAGGTTGTTGGCGAACCACCCCAAGGGCAAGGCGGTGAAGATCAACAATGCGGTCAGCCAGTGGAATGTCTTGGTCACGCTGCCATAGCTGACATTGGTGTTGGTTAGGGACATTGATCTTGCGCTCCGGGTTTTCTGCTGTGGCCAAGGTAACCGTGTGACGCACATAGACAATAGCGTGTGGCGCACAGACCCGGTGCCGTCACGCAGAGTGCAGGCAGTGCTTGTGCCGGAACCTCACTCGGTTTACACCCCGGCGCAACCTAACGTCATCCAAGAGGTTGCAATGACACTTGCGTTCGTTTTTCCGGGGCAGGGCGCCCAGACCATCGGCATGGGCAAGGCGCTGGCCGACGCTTATCCGGCCGCCAAGGCCGTGTTTGACGAGGTGGACGAAGCGCTGGGCGAAAGCCTCAGCAGCCTGATCTGGGATGGCGACATCGAGACCCTGACTCTGACGCAGAACGCGCAGCCGGCGTTGATGGCCACATCGATGGCGGCGATGCGCGCGCTTGAGGCCGAAGGGGTCGATGTGACACGGGCCGCCTTCGTGGCCGGTCATTCGCTGGGCGAATACTCGGCCCTTGCCGCAGCCGGCGCGCTGAGCGTGGCCGATACGGCCCGCCTGCTACGCACTCGCGGTCAAGCCATGCAGAGCGCCGTTCCAGTGGGCGAGGGCGCGATGGCCGCGATCCTGGGACTGGATCTCGACGCCGTTCGCGCCGTGGCCGAAGAGGCCGCACAGGGCGAGGTGTGCCAGGCTGCCAATGACAATGACCCCACGCAGGTCGTGGTTTCGGGTGCCAAAGCTGCCGTTGAACGCGCCGCTGAAATCGCCAAGGAAAAGGGCGCGAAGCGCGCTGTGATGCTGCCGGTCAGCGCTCCGTTCCATTGTGCCCTGATGCAGCCTGCCGCCGACGTGATGGCCGAAGCTCTGGCGGGAGTCGAAATCAAGGCGCCGGCGGTTCCACTGGTTGCCAATGTCCGCGCCGAGGCGGTCACCGATCCCGACCTGATCCGGCAATTGCTGGTCGAGCAGGTCACCGGTTCGGTCCGGTGGCGCGAATCCGTTCAGTACATGGTGGCGCAGGGTGTGACCGAAGCGTGGGAGATCGGTGCGGGCAAGGCTCTGTCGGGCATGATCCGCAAGATCGATCGGTCCGTGGCCTGCTCCGCCGTTGGCACGCCGGAAGACGTTCAAAAAGCGCTGCAGGCAGGCGATTAACTCAAAGCTGGTCCGACAGGACACTCGAAAAGGATACCGGTATGTTTGATTTGACTGGAAAATGCGCCCTTATCACCGGGGCTTCGGGCGGGATCGGGGGCGAGATTGCACGCACCTTGCACGCCGCAGGGGCTACTGTTGGTCTGTCCGGCACGCGCGTCGAACCGCTGCAGAAGCTGGCGGATGAACTGGGCGAGCGCGCTCATGTCCTGCCGTGCAATCTGGGTGATCCCGAGGCCGTGGCCGCGTTGCCGAAACAGGCCGCCGATGCCATGGGGTCCGTTGATATTCTGGTCAACAATGCAGGCATCACCCGCGACAACATCTTCATGCGCATGTCCGACGAGGAATGGCAGAGCGTGATCGACGTGAACCTGACCGCTACCGCCAAGCTGTGCAAGGGTGTGCTGCGGGGCATGATGAAGGCGCGCTGGGGCCGCATCATCAACATCTCGTCCGTTGTTGGTGCAACCGGCAACCCGGGTCAGGTGAACTATGCCGCGTCCAAGGCGGGCATGGTCGGCATGACCAAGTCGCTGGCCTACGAGGTCGCGAGCCGTGGCATCACCGCCAATGCCGTCGCGCCGGGTTTCATTACGACCGCGATGACCGACAAGCTGACCGATGAGCAGAAATCCGGCATCCTGACGCAAGTTCCCGCCGGTCGGATGGGCGAGCCATCTGAAATTGCGGCGGCCGTTCTGTACCTTGCAAGCCCCGAAGCGGGCTATGTTACCGGAACCACCTTGCATGTGAACGGCGGCATGGCCATGTTGTAGGCGCAGCCAGGGGCAGATGCGAAAGCGTTTGCCTCTTGCGTCGTCTGTGCTATAGGCGGCGCATGTAATCAGGGGCCGGTCGTTCAGGTCGGCCTTCTACTTTCCCGGAGACCCGGGACCCAAACCGCCCGGATCGGGCAAACCAAGGCCACCCCGAGCGGGCAAGGGCAGAACCGGGCAGACCGCCCTGAAATGGAATGAGGAATAGACATGAGCGACGTCGCAGATCGCGTTAAAAAGATCGTTGTTGAGCACCTGGGTGTTGAAGAGGACAAAGTCACCGAGAACGCGTCCTTCATCGACGATCTGGGCGCGGACAGCCTGGACACCGTTGAGCTGGTCATGGCTTTCGAAGAAGAGTTCGGCATCGAGATCCCCGATGATGCAGCCGAGACCATCCAAACCTTCGGCGACGCCGTGAAGTTCATCAGCGAAGCTTCCTGATCGCTTTGAATTTGACCGAAAACGGCGCTTCCGGGCAACGGAAGCGCCGTTTTTTTTTGCCCGCTCGAATTCCCGCTTGCCTCGTGGAAAATCGGTTTGCACTGTTTGCGATGAGGCAACAAAACACCGGGTAAGGGCATGAAAAGATCCGCCCCGATGATCAACACCGCGCGCCTGATGATGTGCGCAATGCGCCCCGAGGACTTTGAACGGTTCGCGGAGATTTGGCGTGACCCCTGCGTGGTGCGTCATATCGGGGGCAAACCCCGCACCCGTGGCGAGGCGTGGGACGCGTTCCTGCGCAATGCGGGACACTGGCAGATGGCTGGATTCGGGCAATGGGCCGTGTTCTTGCAGGCGAATCGCAAATTGATAGGTCAGGCAGGGTTCTTTTACGGCAACCGCTGTCTGGGCGAGGATTTCGACACCTTCCCCGAGGCCGGTTGGGTGTTGGCGCCCGAGGCGCATGGCCTGGGATATGGGCACGAGGCCGTTCAGGCCGCGCATGACTGGTTCGACCGGATCATGCCCGGGCCGTTGGTGTCGATGATTGACGCGGATCATGAGGCCTCGCAAAAGTTGGCGGCCAAGCTTGGGTATAAATTGCTGCGCGAGACAGAGTATCGGGACAGCCCGGTGAAACTGTTTCGACGCGACGGCCCTCCGGCCCGGAACTGAAACGCTTCTTTTTTCGCGGTGACGCAAACGGATCGTCGTTTGCCGAAACTGAGAAACGCGAACCTGCGCGCGACCAGTATGCTATTGTGGATATCCGGAACGATTGAGCGGAGGAGTGTGCTCATGAGGGTTTATCCTACAATGGAATTGCAGAGCGGCCGCTGTGTCACGCTGGACAAGGGCCGTCTGGACGAACCGATGATCTGGCATGTCGATCCGGTGGAAACGGCCCAAGGCTGGGCCGCCGCAGGTGCCGAGTGGATGCACCTGACCGATTTCGATGCGATCGAGGGGCGGGACACGAACTCTGCGCTGGTCGAACAGATCATCCGCAGCGCCGAGCTGCCTGTTCAACTGGCGGGCGGGTTCCGCTCGCGCGAGCAGGTCGAGCGTTGGATCGACAAAGGGGCGGGCCGCATCGTGATCGGCACCTTGGCGGCGCGTGATCCCCATCTGTTCAAAGAGTTGGCCAAGCTATACCCAGACCAGATCGTGTTGGCGGTGGACGTGTGGCAGGGCTACGTGATGACGGATGGCTGGCGCACCCAAAGCGCGTTCACCCCGGAGGCTTTCATCGAAGCTTTTGCGGATGCTCCGATGGCTGCCATTCTGGTCACCGATATCGACAGCGACATGGTGGATGTCGAGGCGCAGCTGGGCCTGATTTCGGGGCTGGCCGCGCATTCGCGCACACCGGTGATCGCCAGCGGCGTCGTGCGCAGCAGCGACGACATCTCGCGTCTGGCCTACATTCCCAATATCTCGGGCGCGTTGGTCGGGCGGGCGCTGTTCCGTAAGACGGTCGACCTGTCCGAGGCATTGGCAGTGGCCAAAACCGCCCATGAACCAGTGGCACAGTTCCAGTAACGCAGCCTAATCCATCCGAGCCGCCCCTGACAGGTCGTCGGGGGCGACCCGCGTAGTTCTCCTCTGGCCGGGCGCGGCGTATGGCGCGGGGGCAGGCGGCAAGCTGCCGGTGCGGAATACGCTGTTGCTCTTGCCCCCGGACCCCGGGCCGGGGTATGAGCGTTTCTCAAACAGGAAGCAGGCAAGAGGCATTTCATGCGCAGAGTCGTTGTAACCGGTCTGGGATTGGTCACTCCACTGGCCAGTGGGGTCGAGGAAACCTGGTCGCGGCTGCTGGCCGGAGAGTCAGGTGCCGGCCCGATCACCTTGTTCGATGCCGAAGCCGCAGGGGTCACCACGACCTATGCCTGCGAGGTGCCCCGCGGTGACGGGACCAACGGGACCTTCAACCCCGATGACTGGATGCCGCCCAAGGAACAACGCAAGATCGAGGATTTCATTCTGTATTCGATCGCTGCGGCAGAGATGGCCTGCAAGGACGCCAACTGGCTGCCCGAGGACGAGGAAGAACGTCTGCGCACCGGCGTTCTGATCGGGTCGGGCATCGGTGGTCTGGGCTCGATCGCGGAAACCGCCAACCTGATCCGTGACAAGGGCCCGCGCCGCGTGTCGCCGTTCTTCATCCCGGGCGCGCTGATCAACCTGGCCTCGGGTCAGGTCTCGATCCGCTTTGGCTTCAAGGGTCCGAACCATTCGGTGGTGACCGCCTGTTCGACCGGTGCCCACGCGATCGGCGATGCCAGCCGGATCATCCGGTCGGGAGATGCCGACGTGATGATCGCCGGCGGCGGCGAAGGCTGCATCTGCGAGATCGGGATTGCCGGTTTCAACGCCTGCAAGGCGCTGTCTACCAAATATGCCGACAACCCCAAGGCCGCCAGCCGCCCCTATGACGTCGACCGCGACGGTTTCGTGATGGGCGAGGGCGCCGGCATCGTGGTTCTGGAGGAATACGAGCATGCCGTGGCCCGCGGCGCCAAAATCTATGCCGAGGTTCTGGGCTATGGGATGTCGGGCGATGCCTATCACATCACGGCGCCGGCCGAGGATGGCGACGGGGCGGAACGCTCGATGAAGGCGGCACTGCGCAGCGCAGGGCTCGAGCCGAAGGATCTGGACTATATCAACGCGCATGGCACCTCGACCATGGCCGACACGATCGAACTGGGGGCCGTTGAACGGCTGCTGGGCGAACATGCCAGCAAGGCGACGATGAGTTCGACCAAATCGGCCACCGGGCACTTGCTGGGGGCCGCGGGCGCGATCGAGGCGATCTTCTCGATCCTTGCGATCCGCGATCAGGTCGCCCCGCCGACGATCAATCTGGACAACCCGGCGGTGGAAACGCCGATCGACCTTGCGCCGAATGCCAAGCGCGAGCGGGAAATCAACGTGGCGCTGTCGAATTCATTCGGCTTCGGTGGCACCAATGCCAGCGTGATTTTCGGGAAAGCATCGTAAATGTGGCGGGCTCTGGCATCCAATGCGCTGACCTTTCTTGTGGTCGCCATGTTTCTTCTTGGCGGTCTGATCCTTTGGGGGCAGTCGCAGTACAAGGCCGAGGGCCCGCTCGATACCGCCATTTGCCTTAGGGTGAAGGGTGGTTCGAACATGAACAAAGTCAGCCGTGATCTTGAAGATCAGGGCGCGATCAGCAGCGCAACGATCTTTCGTATGGCGGCAGACTACACCGACAAGTCGCAGCAGCTGAAAGCGGGTAGTTTCCTGATCCCCGAAGGCGCTTCGATGGCGGAAATCATCGACGAAGTCACCCGCAGCGGCGCCAGCACATGCGGAACCGAGGTCGAGTACCGCATCGGTGTGACCCGCACTCAGACGCGGGTTCGCGAGCTGGACCCTGCAACATTGAATTTCGTCGAAGTCGCGTCATTTGTCGTTGGTGAGGACGAAGTCCCTGAAGTCTATCAGGAAAAGCGTAACCAAGCCGATACGCGATACCGCGTGTCCTTGGCCGAAGGTGTCACCAGTTGGCAGGTCGTTGAGGGGCTGAAGGCGGTGGATGCCCTGACCGGAGAGGTCTCGGAAATTCCGCCTGAAGGCATGTTGGCCCCGGACAGCTACGAAATCTCACCGGGTGATGAGCGAACGGCTTTGCTGCAAAAGATGCAGGACCGACAGCAAGAGCGGATTGCGCGGGTTTGGGAGACGCGTCAAGACGGTTTGCCCCTGTCCAGCCCCGAAGAAATGCTGATCCTCGCCTCGATCATCGAGAAGGAGACAGGCATTCCGGAAGAGCGCGGTCAGGTTGCCAGCGTCTTTGTGAACCGCCTGAAGCAAGGCATGAAGCTGCAGACAGATCCCACGGTGATCTACGGCGTGACCAAGGGTCAGGGCACGCTGGGCCGAGGCCTTCGCCGCAGCGAGCTTCGGCGGAATACGCCGTGGAACACGTATTTGATCGATGGGTTGCCGCCCACACCGATTGCCAACCCGGGTCTGGCCAGCTTGCAAGCTGCCGTGGCGCCAGACGAGACCGATTTCGTGTTCTTCGTCGCAGATGGAACCGGCGGCCATGCCTTCGCCAAGACACTGCAGGAACACAACCGAAACGTTGCCAAATGGCGTGAGATCGAAGCCGAGCGGAACAATTCGGGTAACTGATCCGCTCGCTGGTCGAGAGCAGAGCCGGCATAAATCAGGCGGACAACCCGCCTGAGAAATAAAAAGTCAAAATCCTGGAAAAAAACTGCGCGCATGGAGACATGCGCGCAGTTTTTTTATGCGGCCGATTTGCGGCGCGGACGGCGCCGACGGTTGGCGGGGCCATTTGTGCCCTGCGGTTTCGGGCCACGGCGTCGATTGCGCTGGCGATTGCCGGGCTTGGCGGCCTCTGCGGCTTCGGGTGCCGCTCCGCTGGCGACCGGGATCTCGATCTTCATCAATTTCTGAATCTGACGCAGCAGATCAAATTCATCTGGTGCACAGAAGGCGATGGCTTCGCCTTCGCGGCCGGCCCGAGCGGTGCGGCCAATGCGGTGCACATAGTTGTCAGGAACGTCCGGCAGGTCATAGTTGATGACATAGGCCACCCCGGGAATGTCGATGCCACGGGCTGCCACGTCGGTTGCAACCAGAACTGTGATCTCGCCGGCGCGGAAGGCCTTGATGGCGCGATCCCGCTGGCCCTGGCTCTTGTTGCCATGGATCGATGCTGCGTTGTAGCCGTCGGCCACCAACCCTTTCATCAGCTTTTCCGCACCATGCTTGGTCCGGGAGAACACAAGCGTCAGGGCGTCGGTATCACGCGAAAGGATCTCGCGCAGCTTAGCGGGTTTTCCCGGCTTTTCAACGAAATGCACCGACTGGGTGATCTTGTCGGCCGCCTTGCCCGGAGGCGAGACCTGTACCCGTTGCGGGTTGGTCAGGTAGGCGCGGCTGAGTTCCTCCATCTGCTTCGGCATGGTGGCCGAGAACAGCATGGTCTGGCGCGGAGTGCCCAGTTGCGGCGCGATTTTGCGCAGAGCGTGGATGAAGCCGAGGTCCAGCATCTGGTCGGCCTCATCCAGAACTAGGTGCCGAACCGAGCCGAGATCGACCGCGCCACGTTCCATCAGGTCGATCAAACGACCGGGGGTCGCGACAAGAATATCGGTCCCACGCGACAGGAACATGATCTGTTTGTTGATCGACTGTCCGCCAACAACTGTGGCCACGCGCAGTTTCGTCTTTTTGGTAAGCGTGCGGAGGCTTTCAGCGATCTGGTTCACCAGTTCGCGGGTTGGGGCGAGGATCAGGGCCTTGGCAGTCTTCGGCGCCGGTTTGCCGGGCTGCGCCAGAAGGTGGTCGATCAGCGGCAGGCCAAAGGCCAGCGTCTTGCCGGTGCCGGTCTGGGCAAGGCCCAGAATGTCATGTCCTTCCAAGGCCAACGGGATGGCCTGGTTCTGGATCGGTGTGGGTTGAGTGAAATTTGCGCGCTCGAGCGCGTCGTTCAGTGCCGGCGCGAGGCCGAGCATGTCGAAATCGAACAAGTCGTCTTCCTTTGTAATCCGCGCCGGCATTGGCCGTGCGCGAACAAGAGTAGCTGGCCGTGCGGATTGCACGACCGGCAGGGAGTGTGCGCAGCCTCAGGATTTGCGGGCGAGTCCCGCAACATCCGGCTTTTGCGTCAAGAACCCTGCGTGAATGGGAACTGGGAAAATTGGGCGCTATCTCGGACCTCGGTTCGGTCCGCGTGCTCACGCGGCAGCGCTGTGGCGTAGATGAGCGCTGCTGAGGCGAATGTCAAGCCAACACCGGCAGTCAAGGCTGCCGGTGTCCTATCCGTTGCAAATGGATGGTCAACGACGAGGCGTCGAGGCGGCGGCAGCCAGCGCCTTTTCGACTGCCTGTGCGGTGGAGGGGTGCCCGGCCTTGGACAGGCACGAAGCAATTATACCCGCGTCAGGGCGCTCGGGGCGCTTGCCGGGCTTGGGACGATCGCCCAGGCAGCTTTGGAGCGCAGATTGCGGAACGCCAATCTCGCTGGCGATCTTGCCAAGATCAGGTCCGCGGTGCCCTGTCTGAGCCTGCGCCACTGTGCCGAAGAGCATCAGGCCTCCCAGACAGATTACCGAGACATAGCTGAGGGGATGGTACATTTTTTGTCCTTCAGAAGTTTTTCGTATGTTTGCGGTTCTTGGTGTTTATGCAGATTGCGTGTGCAATCCGTTTTTGAAACGCACGACGGGAATTACTCCGTCGCGGAAATCTTGCCGATCACAGAATTGGTTGCGGTCCCTGAGCTGGATAAGGATTTTGTTAACACTGGCAGTGCGTTACTTGTTGCGCGCTGTTGCGTCGGAGCTTGACTGAGCGCCCGATTTCGCGTATAAGTTGTGTCATGCTAGAAGAAGTGGGCAACGGCCCCGGGGCGACCCGGCGGCCGTTTTTCATTTCTCTCGTGCGGAGATCACTCACGCATGAGGTCACAGGCAAACATGACTTTGATTACCCCGGAAGAGCGGATGTCCCGGACGGCCGAGCTGTTGCAGTCGTTGGAGGTGTCTATTCGCGGTTTGCGGCAAGCGGCGGAAGACCTGCGCAAGCGGATCGAGACCGGGGAGGATGCAGACCTGGCGAGTTCAGCCAGACAACTCGGGCAGCTAGAGGGGCTGATCCGAAGTTGCCAGAAAGTGGAGACAAGCTTTGTCGAACAATGTCACAGACAAGCGGGAATTGCCCAAGGGGGCTATGCGCTCGACCTGGAGCGGGCCCGATCTGAGATCGGGTGCCGATTGGCTCGCCTCCGCGCCTGCTGCGGTGCGGGACAGGTTTCTGAGTGAGATCGGGGAGGGAGGGCTATGTGCCCTCCCTTTCCTGTTCGAGTTCTGGGCGCTGCCGCATCAACTGCCGCCCGAGGGCGACTGGCGGTCTTGGGTTATCATGGGCGGGCGTGGCGCGGGCAAGACGCGGGCCGGGGCAGAGTGGGTGCGATCCGTGGTCGAGGGGGCCAAGCCGTTTGATGAGGGTGAGGCCCGGCGCGTGGCGCTGGTGGGTGAGACCTTTGACCAGGTGCGGGACGTGATGATCTTTGGCGACAGCGGAATCATGCAGTGCTCTCCGCCTGACCGGCGACCGCAGTGGAAGGCGTCGGAACGCAAGCTGGTCTGGCCCAACGGTGCCGAGGCACAGGCCTTTTCGGCTCATGACCCCGAGGGGCTGCGGGGGCCGCAGTTCGATGCGGCCTGGGTGGATGAGCTGGCCAAGTGGAAAAAGGCAGGCGAGACCTGGGACATGCTGCAATTCGCGCTGCGACTGGGTGAGCGGCCGCGGGTCTGCGTGACCACGACGCCGCGCAACGTGAAGGTGCTGAAGGACCTGTTGGCGGCACCGTCGACGGTGATGACCCATGCGCCGACCGAGGCGAACCGGGCTAACCTGGCGGAGTCCTTTTTGCAGGAGGTGCGCGCGCGTTATGCGGGCACCCGGCTGGGGCGGCAGGAGTTGGACGGGGTGCTGCTGGCCGATGCCGAGGGGGCGTTGTGGACTGGCTCGATGCTGGATGCGGCGCGGGTCAAGGCGGTGCCCGAGCTGGACCGCGTGGTGGTGGCGCTGGACCCGGCGGTGACGAGCGGATCGGGCGCGGATGCCTGCGGGATCGTGGTGGTCGGCGCGCAGGTGCAGGGGCCGCCCGAGGACTGGCGCGCCTATGTGCTGGCCGACCGGACGGTGCAGGGCGCTGGCCCGGCGGGCTGGGCGCGCGCGGCGATCGACGCGATGGACGAGTTCGGGGCCGAACGGTTGGTGGCCGAGGTCAACCAGGGCGGGCAGTTGGTGGAAGAGGTGGTGCGGCAGGTGGACCCTCTGGTTCCGTTCCGGGCGGTGCGGGCCTCGCGCGGGAAGGTGGCGCGGGCCGAGCCGGTGGCGGCGCTGTATGAACAGGGACGGGTGTTCCATGTGGCCGGGCTGGACGCGCTGGAGGAGCAGATGTGCCAGATGACCGCGCGGGGGTTCGAGGGGCAGGGCTCGCCCGACCGGGTCGATGCGCTGGTCTGGGCGTTGCATGAGCTGGTGGTGGCGCCGGCAGCGGCATACCGGCGGCCGAGGGTGCGGGTTTTGTGATCAGCCCTCGGGCTTTTCGAACTTGGCGAAGGCCTCGGCGTAGTCGGGGTGCCAGCGCGAGAGGGCGGGGCGATTGTGGATGATGTCCTCGGCAGCCCATTGAACCCGGCGGCGGTCGCGTTCGGCATCGACGTCGTTGTCGGGGCAGAGGATGTAGAAATCGCCCTGGGACATGCGGTCGAGGAAATAGTCAACGGTTTGCTCGCTGGTCCAGGCTGCGGCTGGTTTTTCCGGCAGGAATGACGCGATCATGCCGGTATAGGTGAAGCCCGGAACAAAGAGATGCGCGGTGATCGGCGCGCCGGACTCGCGCAGCTCGTGCGCGAGCTGTTCGGTCAGCGTTTTGACGGCGGCTTTTGAGACATTGTAGCCGGGGTTGCCCGGCGGGGCGGTGATCCCCTGCTTTGACCCGGTGTTGATGACGACGGCCGGGCGGTCCGCCTCGATCATGCGGGGCAGGAAGGCGTGGATGCCGCGCAGGACCCCTAGAAAGTTTACGTCGAGAATTTTCTGCCAGTTGTCGAATGACTCCCATGCTTTCGTCGGCAGGCTGATCCCTGCATTGTTCGTCAAGACGGCAACCTGCCCGGCGGCGAAAGCTGTGTCGGCCAGGTTTTCCATGTCGGCTTGCGAGGTGACATCCGTCGGCACCGCGGTGATGTTTACTGCGTCAAGACCTGCCTTCAGGTCTTCCGTTGTTGCGTCGAGCGCCTGTCCCGGAAGGTCGGCGAGTATGACGTCCAGCCCGGCCTGGGCAAAACGTTGTGCCGCGACGCGACCGACTCCGCTGGCGGCGCCGGTCACGACAGCGATCCCTCCGGTCTTCACTGCGCTTTCATACATGGCTGGCCCCTCGTGATGCTCAAATGCAGAGGATAGCGCATTTCCGTCGGATGCCGAGGTTTATCCTGCGGGCACACGTTCCAGAGCCGTTGCGCAACCGCCGAACGCCCCATTCCCGAGGCTTAAAGATCTTTCCGTCATAACTCCTTTCAACAAGCCGGGCAGAGCGGCGGCAGAAAGGAGCATCTGGACATGGTATTCGATTTCTTGCGTCGTGGATCGGCTGAGAAAGCCCCTGAGGCAAAAGCAAGCGCAGCCGGGCCGGTGGTGGCCTGGCAGACCGGCGGCCGCGTGGCCTGGAGCCCGCGGGACACCGTCTCGCTGACGCGCACGGGGTTCTCGGGCAACCCGGTGGGGTTCCGGTCGGTCAAGCTGATTGCCGAGGCCGCGGCGGCGCTGCCTCTGGTCCTGCAGGACGATGCGCAGCGGTACGAGACGCACCCGGTTCTGCGCCTGATGCGCCGTCCGAACGCGGCGCAGGGCAAGGCCGAGCTGCTGGAGGCGCTGTTCGGGCAGCTGCTGCTGTCGGGCAACGCCTATGTCGAGGCGGTGCGGGCCGAGGGCGGGCTGCCGGTCGAGCTGCATGTGCTGCGCTCGGACCGGATGAGCGTGGTGCCGGGGGCGGATGGCTGGCCCAAGGCCTATGACTATACCGCCGGGGGCAAGACGCACCGGTTCCCGGCTGAAGCCATCTGCCATATCAAGTCGTTCCACCCGCAGGATGACCATTATGGGTTCTCGCCCATGCAGGCGGCGGCGATGGCGATCGACGTGCACAACAGCGCCTCGCGCTGGTCGAAATCGCTGCTGGACAATGCCGCGCGGCCTTCGGGCGCGCTGGTGTGGAAGGGCGGCGACGGGCAGGGCGCGATGACCGAGGAACAGTTCCGCCGCCTGAGCGACGAGATCGAGGCGAACTATCGCGGGGCGCGCAACGCCGGGCGTCCGATGGTTCTGGAAGGGGGGCTGGATTGGAAGCCGATGGGCTTTTCCCCCTCGGACATGGAGTTTCAGAAGACCAAGGAAGCCGCCGCCCGCGAGATCGCGCTGGCCTTCGGTGTCCCGCCGATGCTGCTGGGGATCCAGGGGGACGCGACCTATTCGAACTATCAGGAGGCCAACCGGGCGTTCTATCGCCTGACCGTTCTGCCCCTGGTGACGCGGGTGGCGGCGGCGTTGTCGGACTGGTTGTCGGGCTTTACCGGCGAAGATCGGGTGCTGAAGCCCGATCTGGACCAGGTGCCGGCGCTGGCGACGGAGCGTGACGCGCAATGGGCGCGGGTGGCCAATGCCGATTTCCTGACGGATGCCGAAAAGCGTGCTCTGCTGGGCCTGCCGGCGCTGGCGGAGACGGCGGATGGCTGACACGCCGGGATACCCGCCCTTTGACTGCGCGCCGGGCCTGCGTCTGGCCGCGCACGAGAGGGTGGCCGAGATCCAGCATGCGCATCTGTGCAGGCGACTGGATCAGATCGAGGAAATGATGGAACGGCTGGAGCGGCGGTTGTGGCTGACGGTCTATGGCGTGGCGGCGGTGATCCTGGCGCAGGCGTTCCAGTCTTTCCTGACGGTAGCGCCATGAATTCAGTGGCTTACGAGGAGTTGTTCATGGATTTGGAACGCAAGTTCGCGCGGTTCGGCGATGGGCTGTCGGTGACCGAAGACGCGGTGATCGAGGGCTATGCCAGCCTGTTCGGCCAGGTCGATCAGGGCCGCGACGTGGTGCAGAAAGGTGCCTATGCCGCGTCGCTGGCCGGGCTTAAGGCGGCCGGTCAGCGGGTCAAGATGTTGTGGCAGCACGACCCGGCCCAGCCCATCGGCGTGTGGGACGAGGTGCGCGAGGATGAGCGCGGCCTGTGGGTCAAGGGGCGGTTGCTGCAGAGCACCCAGAAGGGGCGCGAAGCGGCCGAGCTGATCCGCGCGGGTGCGCTGGACGGGCTGTCGATCGGCTATCGCACCAAGCGGGCCGTGAAGGATGACAAGGGCCGGCGGCTCTTGACGGAACTGGAGCTGTGGGAGGTGTCGCTGGTGACCTTCCCGATGCTGCCCAGTGCGCGGGTGGCGGCAAAGGGGACGGACCCCGATGCCGAGGACACCTGGCGCAGTATTGCCGAGGTGTTCCAGAGCGCCCGGCAGGAGCTGGCGCGACCCTAGCGCGCCTCAACCCCCACCCAGAAAGGAAGTGCTGATGAGCAAGACCGAGACCGCGGCCTTGACCGGAGAGGGTGTGCCCCTGGTTCAGGAGGTGAAGCAGGCGATGGCTGGCTTCGTTAGTGAATTCAAGGGCTTGAAGACTGAAGTTCAACAGAAAATGCAACAAACAGAAGAGCGACTGACCATGCTGGATCGTAAATCAACCATCGCGGCGCGCCCGCATCTTGCGGCCTCGACCCTGGAGGAAGCGCCGCACCAGAAGGCCTTTGACGCCTATGTGCGCTCGGGCGATGACGATGCCCTGCGCGGGCTGGAAATCGAGGCCAAGTCGCTGTCGACGGCCGTCAACAGCGATGGCGGCTACCTGGTCGATCCGCAGACTGCCGAGATGATCAAGTCGGTGCTGAAATCCACCGCGTCGATCCGCTCGATCGCGTCGGTCGTGAATGTCGAGGCGAATTCATTCGACGTGCTAATCGATCATACCGATGTGGGCGCGGGCTGGGCTGCCGAGAACGCCACCGCCGCCGAGACCGGCACCCCGTCGATCGACCGCATCTCGATCCCGCTGCACGAGCTGAGCGCGCTGCCCAAGGCTTCGCAGCGGCTGCTGGATGACAGCGCATTCGACGTCGAGGGCTGGCTGGCCGGCCGTATCGCCGACAAGTTCGCCCGCGCCGAGGCGGCGGCTTTCATCAACGGTGACGGCATCGACAAGCCCAAGGGCATCCTGAGCCATCCGGCGGTGGACAATGATGTCTGGACCTGGGGCAACCTGGGCTATGTGCCCACCGGTGTCGCAGGCGGCATCGATGCGGATGCGATCGTGGACGTGGTCTATGCGCTGGGCGCGCAGTACCGCGTGAACGGCACCTTCGTGATGAATTCGAAAACCGCGGGCGTGATCCGCAAGCTGAAGGATGCCGATGGTCGCTTCCTCTGGTCGGACGGCCTGGCGGCCGGCGAGCCCGCGCGTCTGATGGGTTATCCGGTGCTGATCGCCGAGGACATGCCCGATCCGGGCACCGACAGTTTCTCGATCGCGTTCGGTGACTTCTCGGCCGGCTATACCATTGCCGAGCGCCCCGACCTGCGCGTGCTGCGTGATCCGTTCAGCGCCAAGCCGCATGTCCTGTTCTATGCCACCAAGCGCGTGGGCGGCGACATCAGCGACTTTGCCGCGATCAAGCTGGTGAAATTCGGCATCGCATAAGCGGTGACGGATCCGGGGGGCCGGTGGGCCGGTCCCTCGGTAGGCGGGCGCGGGCCGGGGTGAGATCCCCCGCGTTGTCTAGCTGCTCCCCTCCGTCCGAGCAACGTGGGGCGGCACGTGCCCGCCATTTTCCAAGGATGCGGCCCCCGGAGGGGTCCGAGATTGCGGAGTGAATGGATGATGTTGATCGAAGAAACCGCCATCGCGGATGCGGCGCTGCCGGTGGATCAGTTCAAGGCGCATCTGCGGCTGGGCACGGGATTTGCCGAGACCAGCCTGCAGGACGACGTGTTGAAAGGGTTCCTGAGGGCGGCGATGGCCGCGATCGAGGCGCGCACGGGCAAGGTGCTGATATCGCGCAGTTTCACCTGGACCCTGAGCCGCTGGCGCAACGACGCGGGCGAGGTTCTGCCGGTCGCGCCGGTGACGAGTATCTACGCGGTGACGCTGACCGACGCGCAGGGCGCCCAGCAGGTGGTGGCGCCCGGGGCCTATCGCCTGGAGCGCGACAACCAGCGCCCTTGCCTGCGCCCGATGGGGGCTTGCCTGCCCTCCATTCCCGCCGGTGGAGAGGTGACCATTGCCCTGACCGCCGGGATGGCGGCGGATTGGGGCGGGCTGCCGGCGGATCTGGGGCAGGCGGTGCTGCTGCTGGCGGCGCATTACTATGAGTATCGCGACGAGACCAGCCTGGGCGACGGTTGCATGCCCTTCGGTGTGACCAGCCTGATCCAGCGCTATCGCATGGTGCGCTTTGGCGCGGGGGTGATGCAATGAACGCGCCCCGTCTGAACCGGCAACTGGTGCTGGAGGCCCCGATGCGGGTGGCCGATGGCGCGGGCGGCTATGCCGAGACCTGGGCGCCGCTGGGCACGCTGTGGGCCGAGGTGTCTGCCCGGACCGGGACCGAGCGCTCGGTCGCGAATGTTCCGGTATCGCGCGTGAGTTACCGCATCGTGGTGCGTGGCGCGCCCGAGGGGTCGTCGATGCGTCCGGCGCCCGATCAGAGGTTCCGGGAGGGTGAGCGGCGTTTCGTGATCCGCGCGGTGGCCGAATACGACGCGGCCGGGCGCTATCTGACCTGTTTCGCGGATGAGGAGGTGGCGGCATGAGCTATGGCGTTTCGGCGGCGCTGCAGGCCGCTGTGTTTCAGCAACTTGTCAATGACAGGGGCATTTCATCCCAGGTCGGCGACGCGGTCTTTGACGCGGTGCCTTCGGGGGTTCTGCCGCAGACCTACATCACCCTCGGCCCGGAAGAAGTGCGCGAGGCCTCGGACAAGACGGGGCAGGGTACGTTGCATCGGTTCACCGTATCGGTGGTTTCGGAGGCCGCCGGGTTCGGTGCGGCCAAGACCTTGGCCGGTGCGGTGTGCGACGCGCTGGACGGCGCCGCGCTGACTCTGGATCGGGGGCGGCTGGTGGGGCTGTGGTTCGAGCGGGCCTCGGCCCGGCGCACCGGAACGGGCGGTGCGATCCGCCAGATCGACCTGAGATTCCGCGCCCGCGTGGAAGACAACTAAGCAATCAATGGAGAGAGCATATGGGTGCCCAGAACGGTAAGGACCTGCTGGTCAAGGTGGACATGAACGGCACGGGTCTGTTCCAGACCATCGCGGGGCTGCGGGCCACGCGGATCAGCTTCAACGCGGAAAGCGTGGATGTCACGACGCTGGAAAGCCAGGGCGGCTGGCGCGAGTTGCTGTCGGGGGCGGGGGTCAAGTCGGCCTCGATTTCGGGATCGGGCGTGTTCAAAGACGCCGGAACGGATGAACGCGCGCGGCAGCTGTTCTTTGACGGCGAAACGCCCGCCTTCCAGGTGATCATACCCGATTTCGGCATCGTCGAAGGCCCGTTCCAGGTGACCGGGATCGAATATGCCGGTTCGCACAATGGCGAGGCGACCTATGAGATGAGCCTGGCCAGCGCCGGCGCCCTGACCTTTACGGCGCTGTGATGGTCAATCCGTGGACGGGCGAGGTGGCGCTGGTGGTCGATGGCCAGCGCCGGGTGCTCAAGCTGACGCTGGGTGCCTTGGCCGAGCTGGAGCAGGAGCTGGGCGCAGGGTCGCTGGTGGAACTGGTGCAGCGGTTCGAGAGCGGCGCCTATTCCAGTGGCGACGTGCTGGGCTTGATCGTTGCGGGGCTGCGCGGAGGCGGCACGGATGTGACCCGCGCCGACATGCTGCGGGCCGAGATCGAGGGCGGACCGATGGCCGCGGCGCGGGCGGCGGCCGAGCTGCTGGCGCGGGCCTTCATGGTGCCGGGTGAGTCATGAGCGGCTTTGACTGGCCCGGCCTGATGCGGGCCGGCCTGCACGGGTTGCGGCTGACGCCGGATCAGTTCTGGCGTCTGACCCCGGCGGAACTGCGGCTGATGCTGGGGCAGGGCCGCGGGATTCCGGCGATGAACCGGGCACGGCTGGACAAGCTGCTGGCCGCCTGGCCCGACAAGATACAAGGAGAGCGTGATGACGGATCGGGACGGGTTTGACGACCTGCAGGAGCGCGGCGAGGCGCTGGGCGATGCCCTGGGCGATGCCGCCACGATGGCGGCGGCCTTCGACGCCCAGATGAAGCGGATCAGCGCCGCCTTTGAAGAGACCGGGAAGGATGTCGCCACGTTGGAGCGCGGCATGTCGAGCGGCCTGCGCAAGGCCTTCGACGGCGTGGTTCTGGACGGCATGAACCTGTCGGATGCGCTGGACGTGCTGAAGAACTCGATGATCCGCACGGCCTATTCGGCGGCGATCAAGCCGGTGACGGATCACTTCGGCGGCATGCTGGCCAATACGGTCGGCGGCCTGGTGCAGGGGCTGCTGCCCTTTGCGGATGGCGGCAGTTTCGTTCAAGGGCGCGTCATGCCCTTTGCCAATGGCGGCGTGGTTACCGGGCCCACCATGTTTCCGATGCGCGGTGCGACCGGGTTGATGGGTGAGGCCGGCCCCGAGGCGATCATGCCGCTGGCGCGCGGACCCGACGGCAAGCTGGGCGTGCGCAATTCGGGCGGCGGACGGGCGGTGAACGTGGTGATGAACATCACCACGCCCGACGTGCAGGGTTTCCGCCGCAGCCAGGGCCAGATCGCGGCCCAGATGAGCCGCGCCCTGGGGCGCGGCAATCGCAACCGGTAGTTTGGGGAGCAGGACATGAATTTCCACGAAGTCAGATTTCCCGCCAGCCTGAGTTTCGGCTCGGTCGGCGGACCCGAGCGACGCACGGATATCGTGACGCTGGCCAACGGGTTCGAGGAGCGCAACACGCCCTGGGCGCATTCACGGCGGCGCTATGACGCCGGTTTGGGGATGCGGTCGCTGGACGACATCCAGACGCTGATCGCCTTTTTCGAGGCGCGCCAGGGGCAGATGTACGGGTTCCGCTGGAAGGACTGGTCGGATTACAAGTCCTGCGCCGCATCCGCCGAGGTCGACAAGGGCGACCAGGTGATCGGGCAAGGCGACGGGGTCACGACCGAGTTCCAGTTGGTCAAGATCTATGCCTCGGGCGGGGTCAGCTATGTCAGGCCCATCGTCAAGCCGGTACTGGGTACGGTCAAGATTGGGCTGGATCAGGATGAGGCCCGAGAAGGCGTCGATTTCGAGGTGGACCTGAATAGCGGTCTGATCCAATTCGTCGTCCCGCCATCCGAGGGGGTCGACGTGACCGCCGGGTTTGAATTCGATGTGCCGGTGCGGTTTGACACCGACAGGATCCAAGTCAGCGTGGCCAGCTTTCAGGCAGGCGACGTACCCAATGTTCCGGTGGTGGAGGTGCGGGTCTGATGAGCGGCGACAAGCAGGCATTGCTGACCCATCTTCAGTCCGGCATGACTACGGTCTGCCGCTGTTGGGCGATCACCCGAACCGATGGCATGTCCTTCGGGTTCACCGACCATGACCGCGAACTGGCCTTTGACGGGCTGGTTTTCAAGGCAAGCACCGGTCTCACAGCCTCGGCCATCGAACAGGCGACGGGCCTGTCGATCGACAATTCCGAGGCCATGGGGGCGCTGTCTGATGCGGCCGTGCGCGACGAGGATATCGAAGACGGCCGCTTTGACGGTGCCGATGTCCGAGCATGGCTGGTCAACTGGGCCGCGCCGGAACAGCGCATGTTGCAGTTTCGTGGCTCAATCGGCGAGCTGCGCCGCGCAGGGGGCGCGTTTCACGCCGAATTGCGCGGGCTGACCGATCTGCTGAACCGACCCTTGGGGCGGATCTACCAAAAACCCTGTACGGCCGTTTTGGGTGACAAAGCCTGCGGCTTCGACAGGTTGACGCCCGGCTACTGGGCCGAGGCCGAGATTGCCGAGATCGACGAGGGTCCGATCCTCAGACTGCAGGGGGCGGAGGCGTTTGAGGACGGCTGGTTCGAACGTGGCCGCGTCGATGTGCTGACCGGCCGCTCTCAGGGTCTTTGGGCTTCGGTGAAGACGGACCGAAGCATCAAGACCGGGCGGGAATTGCACCTTTGGACCGCTCTGGGCTCGGGTCTGGCCGCCGGTGACCGTGTGCGGGTGCTGGCGGGCTGCGACAAGCGGATGGAGACCTGTCGGTTGAAATTCAACAACATCATAAATTTCCAGGGTTTTCCGGATCTGCCGAGCGAAGACTGGGTGATGGCCGTGCCGAAACAGGGCAACGCGAACAATGGAGGCAGCAGGCGGTCATGGTGACGGCGCAGGATATCGTGGACGAAGCGCGAGGCTGGCTGGGAACGCCCTATGTGCATCAGGCCTCGGTCAAGGGAGCGGGAACCGATTGCTTGGGATTGCTGCGCGGCGTCTGGCGATCCGTCATCGGCCGCGAGCCCGAGGCGGTGCCTACCTACAGCATGGACTGGTCCGAACCGCAGGGCGAAGAGCGCATGTGGGCGGCTGCGCGGCGCAATCTGGTCGAATGTCCGCGCAACTTTCTGGCCCCTGGATGCGTGCTGCTGTTCCGGATGCGCGATGCCGGTGTGGCCAAACACCTTGGTATCGTGAGTGAAGCGGGCGCCGTGCCACGCTTCATCCATGCCTATTCCGGACATGGCGTTGTCGAAAACGCACTGAGCGACCCTTGGCGCCGCCGGGTGGTCGCCTGCTTTGAATTTCCTTTGGAGGGCAACTGATGGCGACGATAGTTTTATCTGCGGCGGGGGCCGCACTGGGCGGATCCATCGGTGGAACCGTTGCTGGGCTGTCAACGGCCATCGTGGGCCGGGCAGTCGGCGCGACGCTCGGGCGGGTTATCGACCAGCGATTGATGAGCCAGTCGGTCATGGGTGCCGGAAGCGAGGTGGTCGAGTCTGGCCGGCTGGACCGGTTCAGACTTACGGAAACAGGCGAGGGCGCGCCGTTGTCCACCGTGTTCGGCCGAATGCGGGTCGGTGGGCAGGTGATCTGGGCGTCGGATTTCCTTGAGACCCGCAAAACCACGACGTCTACGCAGTCTGCTGGCGGCAAAGGAACGCCAAAACCAGCCGAAGTCACCACGACCACCCATAGCTACAGCTACTCGATATCACTGGCGATTGCTGTCGGCGTCGGAGAGATCGCGGACATCGCGCGGATATGGGCCGATGGGGAAGAGCTTGAGCGCAACAGTCTGAACATGCGGGTTTATACCGGTAGCCAGGATCAGCTGCCGGATCCACTGATCGAAACGATCGAAGGTGCCGGAACGGTTCCGGCCTATCGCGGCACTGCGTATGTTGTGATTGAAGACCTGCCGCTGGCGCAATTTGGCAATCGCGTTCCCCAGTTCTCTTTCGAGGTTGTTCGGCCTGATCAGAAATCCGCACCAGACTACGAATCCGAATTGCAACAGATTGTCCGGGCCGTGGCCCTGATGCCTGGCACCGGGGAATACACGCTGGCCAGCACGCAGGTAAACTATTCCAAAGGGTCGGGCCAAAGCTGGGCCGCCAACGTCAATTCGCCCTCGGGCGAGCCCGATCTGGTGGCCTCGGTGCGTGCCCTGAACAAAGAACTTCCGGGCTGCAAGGCTGCGTCGCTGGTGGTCTCTTGGTTCGGAGATGACTTGCGTTGCGGCACTTGCAGCATTCGACCCAAGGTGATCCGCGATGACGTGGACGGCGCAAACATGCCGTGGAAAGTCTCTGGGCTGAAGCGCAAATCGGCCCAGGTCGTGCAGTATGTGGACGGGCGACCGATCTATGGCGGTACCCCGGCCGATGCGTCGGTGGTTCAGGCCATTCAACACCTCAAGGGCTCCGGCAGCCGGGTAATGTTCTATCCTTTCATCCTGATGGATCAGATGCAGGGTAATTGTCTTCCAGACCCATGGTCGGATGCCGGCGATCAGCCGCATCTGCCGTGGCGCGGCCGGATCACGCTGGACGTGGCTCCAGGGCGTCCGGGGTCGTTGGACGGAACCGCAGGTGCGGACGCTCAGGTGGCAAGCTTTTTTGGTGCAGCCCAAGCCTCGGATTTCATCATCGGTAATGGCACTGTCACCTATACCGGACCGGAAGAATGGAGCATGCGCCGTTTCATTCTTCACTACGCGGCGTTGTGCAAGGCAGCAGGCGGGGTCGAGGCGTTCTGCATCGGCTCGGAAATGCGTGACCTTACCCAGATACGCGGCGCGTCCGGGTTCGCGGCCGTTGCTCAGCTGAAGGCATTGGCGGCGGAAGCGCGGCAGATACTGGGGCCAGACACCAAGATAGGCTACGCCGCGGATTGGACGGAATATTTCGGGTACCAGCCTGCCGGTGGCAGCGGTGACCGATACTTCCATCTGGACCCTCTGTGGGCAAACGAAAACATCGATTTCGTCGGGATCGACAACTACATGCCGGTCTCGGACTGGCGGGATGGCAACGAGCATCTGGATGCGCTGGATGGTGCTAGGTCAATCTACGACCTGGACTATTTGCGCGGCAACATCGAAGGCGGTGAAGGATACGACTGGTACTATCCAACACCCGAAGAACAGGACGCGCAGATAAGGTATCCGATCGAGGACGGCGAACATGCAGAGCCATGGGTGTGGCGATACAAAGACATCCGCAACTGGTGGTCGAACTTGCACCACGAACGGATCGGAGGAGTGCGCAAAGCTGACCCGACCGATTGGGTTCCGGGATCAAAGCCGATCTGGTTCACGGAATTGGGCTGTGCGGCCATAGACAAGGGAACGAACCAACCCAACAAGTTTTTGGATCCGAAATCCTCGGAATCCGATCTGCCTAAATTCTCGAACGGTCAACGCGACGATTTCATTCAGGTTCAGTATTTGAAGGCAGTTCTTGGATATTGGACCGATCCGCAGATCAACCCAGTTTCGGACATCTACGATGGTCCGATGGTGGACGTTTCGAACGCCTATGTATGGGTGTGGGACGCGAGACCTTTCCCGACATTCCCGAACCTGCGTTCACAGTGGAGCGACGGCGAAAACTACGCCCGTGGTCATTGGTTGAACGGACGTTCTGGTGCCAGGACACTGGCCTCGGTGGTGGCCGAGATTTGTCAGGCTGCAGGCGTTTCCGATTTTGATGTGTCTGCGCTGGACGGAGTTGTCCGTGGATACGTGATCGAAGATGTTTCGGACGCGCGGGCGGCCCTGCAACCCCTGATGCTGCGCTACGGATTTGATGCGATCGAGCGAGACGGTGTCCTGACATTCCGCATGAGGGCCGGGCGCCAGGCATTTGATCTGTCGCTGGATCAGGTCGCGGAAAGCCCCGAGGTCGATGGCAGGGTCCAGTACCAGCGCGAAGCCGAGGCCGAAATGGCCGGCCGCGTGCGTCTGCGCTTTGTTCAGTCGGATGCGGACCACGATGTGGTCGCGGAGGAGGCCGTGCTGCCCGATGATCGGACCCATTCTGTAGCCGTGAACGAAATGCCTCTGTCGATGACTCGCGCCGAAGGACGGCAGACGGTCGAACGGTGGCTGGCCGAGGCCCGCGTCGCGCGCAATACTGCTCGCTTTGCGCTGCCGCCGTCGCAGATGAATCTGGGCGCCGGCGACATTGTTCGACTTCCATCCTGGAATGGGGGAGCCGGTGCGCTGTATCGCATAGACAGGTTGGAACAGGCTGACATCCAGCTGGCAGATGCCGTGCGGATCGAGCCCGGGGTCTATTCGCCGTCCGATATGGCGGATGATGGGTTTGTGTCACAACCCTTTGTGGCCCCAGTCCCGGTTCTTCCGATTTTTCTTGATCTGCCACTCATTACAGGCGCCGAAGAGCCGCACGCCCCTTATCTGGCCGTCACGGCCGATCCCTGGCAAGGCAGCGTCGCCGTCTATTCCTCGGACAGCGACGAGGGCTACGCGCTGCGCGATCTGGTGACTGGTCAGGCTGTGATCGGGTTTACCGAATCCGCCTTGCCTTCCGCGAGCGCAGGGGTTTGGGATGAAGGTGAGCCGTTGCGCGTGCGCCTTGTCGATGGCGTCTTGCAGTCGCGGTCGCGTGACTCACTTCTAACCGGCGCCAACTTGGCCGCGATCGGAGACGGCACGCCCGGAAATTGGGAAGTGTTTCAATTCGCGGATGCCGTCTTGCAGGAACCCGGGGTCTATGCCCTGTCTGGCCGCCTGCGTGGCCAATTGGGTACGGACGCAGTCATGCCCGAAATCTGGCCGGAGGGTTCCGTGTTCGTGTTGCTTGACGAGAGGGTTCTTCAGACCAGTCTGCTGCGGACCGAACGCCGAATTGCCCGGCACTACCGGATCGGGCCTGCAACCCGCGGATACGACGACGATTCCTATGTCCATAAGGTCGAGGCGTTTGATGGAAACGGTCTGCGCCCCTACGCGCCAGTTCATCTTAAGGTCGAAAGACACGAGGGCGATGACCTGTTCACCTGGGTACGCCGAGCCCGGATCGACGGCGACGATTGGGACGTGCTGGATGTGCCGCTGGGCGAGGAGTCCGAGACCTATCTGATCCGCATTCGGTCAGGTGGCACCCTTGTTCGGGAAGAGATCGCCACGACGCCAGGTTGGACCTATTCCGCGGTAACAAAGTCTTCGGACGGTGTCGCGGGCCTCTACGAGGTCGAGGTCGCGCAGGTTTCGGCCAGCTACGGGCCGGGCGCGGCCGCGCGGCTGAGTGTCGGGTAGAGGGACCATGCGCCCTGTTTTGCACGGCGATGTCAGTTCTGCGGCGCGGGTTTTGCTGACCGTGCCGCAAGCCCAGCGTGAGCGGCTGTGCGCGCGCATGATCGCCGAGGCCGAGTTGGCTGACCGTCACGTGACCGCGACGGGTCGTTTGCATCCCGTTTACGGGAACGGAGCATTGATGGCAGCGGCACGCAGCCGCCCGCCGGCAGATGAGCCGAGCTTCAGCGACACCGAGTATTGCCGGTGCTTCGAGACGGTACTGCGCCAACTTATCCGATTTCAACTCAACCAGCCGCGCAGCTGACGCACTTGCTGGCGGCCGGATCCAGGTCCAGCCGTCTGCGCGGAATGTCGTCACCGCAATCCTCGCAATACCCGAATTCGCCCTCGGCCATCCGGTCGAGGGCGGCTCTCAGCCGTCGGGCTTCGAGATCTCGTCGCGTTTGTTGCGCCTTGGCCATGGCCTGATTCTGCAACGCATCCATTCGGCTGAGCCGCCCGACCGCCTGCTGGTCAAGCTCGACCACGGATTGAGCGTCCTGACCGGCGAGGGAATTGCGTTCCAATTCCTCCAGCCGGGACAGGATAAGTGTTTCAAATTCCCTGAGTTCGGACCGGTTCATTTTCTGTTGTGTTGCCCATCAAGGGTTTGCGTTTGGCCTTTTTGGGCCTAGATGGCTATTCTAGGCGCAGCAGAGGATCAAAAGCCATGTTTGAAACGCGCACCCAAGTTACGTCAGTTGACCCCGTCTGGGACCGGATCACGGCCGAAGCACAGGCCGCCGTCGAAAAAGAGCCTTTGATGGGCGGACTGGTGCATGCCTGTATCCTGCACCACAAGTCTCTGGAACGTGCGTTGTCCTATCGCATCTCTGCCAAGCTGTGCTCGAACGAGATGTCGATGATGGTTCTGCGTGAAATCGTCGAAGAGGCCTATGCCGATGACAAGGCGCTGATGAATGCCGCCCGCGCGGACCTGATGGCCGTGTACGAGCGCGACCCGGCCTGCCACCGTCTGCTGCAGCCAATTCTGTATTTCAAAGGCTACCAAGCCATGCAGGCCTATCGCGTGGCCCACTGGCTTTGGCAGAAGGGCCGGCACGATCTGGCCTATTTCTTCCAGATGCGCAGTTCGGAAATCTTCGGGATCGACATTCATCCCGCCGCGAAGATCGGCAAGGGCATCATGATCGACCACGCGCATTCTATCGTAATCGGTGAAACTGCGGTTGTGGGTGACAATGTCTCGATGCTGCATTCGGTGACCCTGGGCGGGACCGGCAAGGAAGAAGAGGACCGCCATCCCAAAATTGAGGATGGCGTTCTGATCGGGGCCGGGGCCAAGGTTCTTGGCAATATCCGCGTCGGTCATTGCAGCCGCATCGCCGCCGGTTCGGTGGTGCTGCAGGACGTGCCGCCCTGCAAAACCGTGGCGGGTATCCCAGCCAAGATCGTGGGTGAGGCGGGATGTGACCAGCCCTCGATCTCGATGGATCACATGCTGGGCAAGGATCAGTAAGCCTGTTCTCAGGTACGAAAAAGGCCGCCTCGGGGTCCGAGGCGGCCTTTTGATTCTTGTGGCGTGGATCAGGCCAGCATGACCATCGGATTTTCCAGGTTGTCCACGATGGCCTGCAGGAGCTGTGCTCCAAGCGCGCCGTCGATCACGCGGTGATCCACCGACATGGTGACCGACATCACGGTCGCCACGGTCAGTTCCCCGTCCTCGCCCACGACCGGCTTCTTGGCGCCGGTACCGACGGCCAGGATGCCTGCGTGCGGCGGGTTCACGATGGCGTCGAAATTGTCGATGCCAAACATGCCCAGGTTCGAAACCGCGAAGGTGCCGCCCTGATACTCATGCGGGGCCAGCTTGCGTTCGCGCGCACGCGCGGCCAGGTCCTTCATCTCGGTCGAAAGGGCCGACAAAGATTTGGTGTCGGCGTCCTGCAGGACCGGGGTGAACAACCCGCCTTCGATCGCCACGGCCACGGCCACGTCCGAAGGTTTCAACTGCAGAACCCGGTCGCCCGCCCATACGGCGTTGCACTCGGGCACCTGCTGCAGCGCGTTGGCGACGGCCTTGATGATGAAGTCGTTGACGCTCAGCTTAACGCCGCGGGCTTCCAACTGCTTGTTCAGCTGGCTGCGGAATTTCAGCAGCGCGTCCAGCTTGATGTCGCGGCGCAGGTAGAAATGCGGGATGGTCTGCTTGGCCTCGGCCAGACGGGCGGCGATGGTCTTGCGCATGCCGTCCAGCTTGACCTCTTCGTACTCGCGGCCTTCGTACATGCGGGCCACCATGTCGGCCGAGGGGCCTGCAGGAGCAGCGGCAGGGGCGGGCGCCGCGCTTGCCGAAGCAGCCGGTGCCGCTGTCGGAGCGGTTGCGCCTTCGACATCCGCTTTGACTATGCGGCCATGCGGGCCCGAGCCCTTGATCTGCGCCAGGTCCAGACCCTTTTGGGCGGCAATGCGACGGGCCAGCGGCGAGGCAAAGATGCGTCCGCCATCGGCTTTGACCGGGGCCGCCGGTGCCGGGGCAGGGGCGGGCGCCTCGGATGCCGCAGGGGCGGCAGCCTCGTTGCCCGCGTCGGCTGCGGGCGCAGCCTCGGGTGCCTTGGTCGGGGCTTCGGCGATGTCATCGGCGCTTTCGCCTTCTTCCAGCAGCACGGCGATGGGGGTGTTCACCTTGACCCCCTCGGTGCCTTCAGGAACCAGGATCTTGCCGACGACGCCTTCGTCAACGGCTTCGAATTCCATCGTGGCCTTGTCGGTCTCGATCTCGGCCAGCAGGTCGCCGGAGGAGACGGTGTCGCCTTCCTTGACCAGCCATTTGGCGAGCGTGCCTTCCTCCATGGTCGGCGAAAGGGCGGGCATCAGAATTTCGGTGGGCATCTGTCAGTCGCTCCTTACCGATAGGTCACTTGTTTGACGGCGGCGATCACTTCGTCGGTGGTAATCAGCGCCAGCTTTTCCAGGTTCGCCGCATAGGGCATGGGCACGTCCTTGCCGGTCAGCGTGATGACGGGCGCGTCGAGATAGTCGAACGCTTCCTGCATGACCACGGAACTGATGTAGCTGCCGACCGAGCCTTGCGGCCAGCCTTCTTCCACTGTGACCAGACGGTTGGTTTTCATCACCGAGTTGATGATCGCACCGGTGTCCATCGGGCGGATGGTGCGCAGGTCGATCACCTCGGCGCTGATGCCATCCTCAGCCAGCTTGTCGGCGGCTTCCAATGCGTATTGCATACCGATCCCAAAACTGACGATGGTCACATCGGTGCCTTCGCGCCAGATGCGGGCCTTGCCCAGCGGCACGGTCAGATCATCGACCTGCGGCACGTCGAACGAGCGGCCATAGAGGATTTCGTTTTCCAGGAACACGACCGGGTTGGGATCGCGGATGGCCGATTTCAGCAGACCTTTGGCATCGGCTGCCGAATAGGGCATCACCACCTTCAGGCCCGGGATCTGCATGTACCAGGCGGCATAGTCCTGAGAGTGCTGGGCTGCCACGCGCGCGGCGGCGCCGTTGGGGCCGCGGAACACGATTGGACAGCCCATCTGACCGCCGGACATATACAGCGTCTTGGCAGCAGAGTTGATGATCTGGTCGATCGCCTGCATGGCGAAGTTGAATGTCATGAACTCGACGATCGGCTTCAGGCCGCCAAAGGCGGAACCCACGGCAATGCCGGTAAAGCCATGCTCGGTGATCGGCGTGTCGATCACGCGTTTTGCGCCGAATTCGTCCAGCAGGCCCTGGCTCACCTTGTAGGCGCCTTGGTATTCACCGACTTCTTCGCCCATCAGGTAGACGTCTTCGTCCGAGCGCATTTCCTCGGCCATCGCGTCGCGCAGAGCCTCACGGACAGTCATCGATTTCATCTCCGCATCTGCTGGCCAGTCCGGCGACAGGTCCACGGTAGGCGCGGCCGGTGCAGCAGGGGCAGGAGCGGGGGCCTCAACCGCCGCCGGGGCGGCTTCGGCCTCCGCTGCGGCTGCGGGGGCAGCCGCGGTCACGGTCGAGGCGTCTTCGCCCTCTTCCACCAGGATCGCGATCGGCGTGTTGACCTTCACGCCTTCGGTGCCTTCGGCAATCAGGATTTTGCCGACGATGCCTTCATCGACGGCTTCGAACTCCATCGTGGCCTTGTCGGTTTCGATCTCTGCCAGAATGTCGCCAGAGCTTACAGTGTCGCCTTCCTTGACCAGCCACTTGGCCAGTGTGCCTTCCTCCATGGTCGGCGAAAGGGCGGGCATGAGAATTTCGGTTGCCATGTCTTATTCGTCCTCTCAGGCGTAAATGTCGGTCCAGAGCTCGTCCAGCGACGGCTCGGGGCTTTCCTTGGCGAACTCGGCGGCCTGGTTGACGACCTCCTTGATTTCCTTGTCGATCGCCTTCAGGTCATCCTCGGTGGCGTGCTTTCCGGTCAGCAGCAGCTCGCGCACGTGTTCGATCGGGTCGCTTTGCTCGCGCACCTTCTGCACCTCTTCGCGGGTGCGGTACTTGGCGGGGTCCGACATCGAGTGGCCGCGATAGCGGTAGGTCTTAACCTCGAGGATGTACGGGCCCTTCCCAGCCCGGCAGTGCGCCACGGCCTTTTCACCGGCTTCTTTCACCGCCAGAACGTCCATGCCGTTGACGATCTCGCCGGGGATGCCGAACGCCTCACCGCGGTGATAGATGTCCTTGGTCGAGGTCGAGCGCGACTGCGCCGTGCCCATCGCGTACTGGTTGTTTTCGATCACGAAGACCACCGGCAATTGCCAGATGGCCGCCATGTTGAAGGTTTCATAGACTTGACCTTGGTTCGCTGCGCCGTCACCGAAATAGGTAAAGGTCACGCGGCCGTTGTCTTTATACTTGTCTGCAAAGGCCAGGCCTGCACCCAGCGGAACCTGTGCGCCGACGATGCCATGGCCACCGTAGAAATGCTTTTCTTTCGAGAACATGTGCATCGAGCCGCCTTTGCCCTTGGACAGGCCGCCTTCGCGTCCGGTCAATTCAGCCATGACGCCGCCCGGATCCATCCCGCAGGCCAGCATATGGCCGTGGTCGCGGTAGGAGGTGATGCGCTTGTCGCCATCCTCGGCCGCAGCTTCGAGCCCCACGACGACGGCTTCCTGACCGATGTAGAGGTGGCAGAAACCGCCGATCAGACCCATGCCGTATAGTTGACCGGCCTTTTCCTCGAATCGGCGGATCAACAGCATCTCGCGGTAGTAGGTTTTGAGTTCTTCCGCAGAAACGTTTGGTTTCTTTGTGGTTTTTCGCGCAGCCATCGTGGCGACCTCTCCCTTCCGGCAAGATAGTTTAGCGTTAAACTATCTCATAAAGCATTTCGTGCTTTCTGGCGAGCGGAAATGTGACGCAGCGTCCTGGACCGGATAGGAGTATCTGTTTCCACCCGAAATCCGGCAGGTTTTCGCCTTTTGGTTCGCCCTATGCACGGTTAGTATGCTTCCATTGGCAGGCAGTTTTGAACAGGCGCCGGAGACAAATTGGCATGATGATCCTCAGAGAGCCGAAGCTGGTTTTCATCAAAACGAAGAAAACCGCCGGATCATCCATCGAAATTGCACTGAGCAAGCATCTGAAAAATGGTGACTTCGCGTCCCCGCTTTTACCGGAGGAGGAGGCTCAAAGGCCCGGAAAAAGACCCATTGTGCGTCAATCGGTCCGACTGTTGCGAGAGCGATCAAACGGCCAGGTTCGGGCCCGTCAACCCCACAACCCCCACTCAGTGGTCGCGACCTATTTGTCAGATATTGCGGAGGGATGTTTCAGCTTTTGCGTGGAACGCAATCCGTGGGACAAGGCCGTTTCGGCTTTCTACTTTTGGATGTACAGACGTGGAATTGAAGTCGTCGATCCCCATGCGATGTTCACGCGATTTTGCCAAGAGCAGTTACAATTCTTTTCTGACTTCGACCTATACTCGACGGATGGAGAAATAGTTGTTGATCGTGTAATTAGGTACGAAAGACTTGCAGCAGAATTCGGTGAGCTTATGCAAGAAGTCGGAATTGGTGATGTGTCGCTAAATGAGGTTCAAGCAAAAGCGGGTATCCGGAAAACAAGGCGATTGGACCTGTTCTATGGAAGAAACTGGCGTAGCAGAAACGTAGACTTGGTTGCTGATGTTTTCTCCGCTGAAATAGCGGCACTAGATTATAACGTGCCTTACAGCCATGGGTATTTTATTAACGGATGACGATTTCATCAGCCCGGATCATTCCCAAAACGGTTCGGGCCTGCTGATCCAGCAGGTCGAGATCCAGGTAGGTGTCTGAAAGGCGTCGGGTCAGGTTTTCCATCCGAGCGATGTCGGCGTTCAGCGCCGCAAGGTCGCGTGACAGAGCGTCCCGTTCCGCTGAAATCTCGATCCGTCGGAACAGGCCGTAGTCGCCCTGAACGGCAGCAAAGGTGAAATAGACACCCAGCATGAAAGCCACCGAAAAGAATGCGACTGCGCCCAGACCGGGCCGATTGGAACGGGACACTCTGTTGACCGCCGTATGAATACTGCCTCAAAAACGTGCCCTTTGCGGGCATCTGTCAGCACTATGTCACAGGTGATTCGGGTTGTGAATCCCCCGATTCGCACTTTTTGTAATTCGACGAAAAAAGTGATGCTCGAAGAGCCATGACCGCGTAGGTATCCGCTCAACGCAAAGCGGACAGTTCCTGATTTCGATTCAGGGTCTGTTCTTCCATGCAAGACCAATAGAACATTTGCGCGGCACTGCCATCGCTTTTGAGTTCGGGGTCACAAGTTGCGTCCCTGCGTTTCAACCAAGCGCGCTGTTCGTTCAACAAAGCCTCACCGTTTCCGCGCCTGTCCGCCGCTGATTTGACCTCTTTCCAGAGGCGGTTCAGTTCTTTATCAGCGATTTCCCATTTCTCTTTGGCACAGAAAGTGGCGTCGATCTGAGTTTGACCGGCGCAATGGGACTGCGCGCCAGAAACACTGGGCAAGAGGATAACAGCGAACGTGGCAACGGCTTTCATGGCCCATCTCCCGGTCTGTAGGAGAATACCACGAATGCAGATCACCAACTAGAATGGGTTTATTGGGCCAGCGCTGCCACACCGGGCAGAGTTTTGCCCTCCATCCATTCCAGGAACGCACCGCCGGCGGTCGAGATGTAGGTGAAGTCCTGCGCGGCACCCGAGGCGTTGAGGGCTGCAACCGTATCGCCGCCACCGGCGACCGACACAAGTTTGCCCGCCCGCGTCAGTTCTGCGGCTTTCAATGCAGCGGCATTTGTCGCCGCGTCGAAGGGTTCCAGTTCGAATGCCCCCAATGGGCCGTTCCAGATCAGAGTCTTGCTCTGTTCGAAGATGGTGCAGATTGCGGCGACGCTGTCCGGCCCGGCGTCGAGGATCATCGAATCTGCGGGGCACTTGTGCGCTGGGACGACCTTGTGTGGGGCGTGTGCTTCGAATTTCTCTGCAACGACAACATCGCTGGGCAGGACGATCCGGCAGCCTGCCTTGTCTGCTTTTGCCATGATTTCGGCTGCGGTATCGGTCATCGCGTGCTCGGCCAACGATTTACCAACGTCCAGCCCTTTGGCCAGCAGAAAGGTGTTGGCCATGCCGCCGCCGATGATCAGGTTGTCGACCTTCTCGATCAGGTTGCCCAGCAGATCCAGCTTGGTTGATACCTTGGCCCCACCGACCACGGCGGTCACCGGACGCTGAGGGTTGCCCAGAGCGGCTTCGAGTGCGCTGAGCTCTGCCTGCATCAGGCGCCCGGCGCAGGAGGGCAGAAGGCGCGCCAGTGCCTCGGTCGAACTATGCGCCCGATGAGCCGCCGAGAAAGCGTCATTGCAGTAGATGTCTCCCATCTTGGCCATACCTTCGGCCAAGGTCATGCTGTTCTGGGTCTCTTCGGCGTGAAAGCGGGTGTTCTCCAGCAGCAAGACCTCGCCGTCGCCCTGGTTTGCGGCAGCGATTTCAGCCTCGTATCCGACGCAATCCTCTCCGAAGCGGACCTTGGTTCCAAAGGCGGCTTCCAGCGCGGGCACCAGCTGTTTCAGCGACAGGTTCTGCCGACGCTCACCGCCGGGCCGGCCGAAATGGGCCAGCAGGATGGGTTTGCCGCCAGCGGCCAGAATGTCGCGCACCGTGGGCACGATCCGCTGGATCCGGGTGTCATCGGTCACGGCGCCATCCAAAACCGGGACGTTGATGTCCACGCGCACAAGAACGCGTTTGCCCTGCAAATCCATGTCGTCCAGAGTTTTCCAGCCCATCGTGTCATCCTCGCCGTTGTCACCACGCGTAAGCGGTTCTTTTCCTGCATTTTGCCCTCAGGTCAATGCGTCACTTGGCTTTCGCGCGTCCGGCGCATAGGTATTTGCGCAAATCAATTCCACAGGAGGGCCCCATGGCCGAGATCAAGGATCCCGAAAACACCATCATCATCGAGCTGAAGGACGGCAACGTCGTCATCGAGCTGCTGCCAGACGTGGCGCCTCAGCACAGCGAGCGCATGAAGGAACTGGCGCGCGCGGGCGAGTATGACAACGTGGCCTTTCACCGGGTGATCGACGGCTTCATGGCGCAGACCGGCGACGTGCAGCACGGCGACATGGAAGACGGCTTCAACATCCGCATGGCAGGCACTGGCGGGTCGTCTTTGCCGAACCTGCCGGCCGAGTTTTCCAAGCTGCCGCATGACCGAGGCACGCTGGGTGCCGCCCGTTCGGCCAACCCGAACTCGGCCAACTCGCAGTTCTTCATCAACTTCAAGGACAACCATTTCCTGAACGGCCAATACACCGTCTATGGCCGTGTGATCGAGGGGATGGAGCATGTCGATGCCATCACCCGGGGCGAGCCGCCTGCGAACCCCGACCGCATGATCAGCGTCAAGGTGGCCGCCGATGTATAAGCTGGCCGCCGTTTTTACCTTGTTGGCCAGCCCCGCGCTGGCCGCAGGCCTGCAGATCGAAGTCGAGGGTGAGGCCAACGGCACGATCACCATCGACCTGTTCGAAGACGTCGCGCCCAAGCATGTCGAGCAGATCACCGCTCTGGCCGCCGAAGGCAAGTATGACGGGGTGGTGTTCCACCGCGTGATCGAGGGGTTCATGGCACAGACCGGGGACGTGGAATACGGTAAACTGGGCAGCGACATGCGTCGCGCCGGTACCGGCGGTTCAAGCCGTCCGGACCTTCCTGCCGAGTTTTCCGAAGTTCCATACGAGCGCGGAATTGTCGGAATGGCTCGCGCAAGCAATCCAAACAGCGCAAATTCGCAGTTCTTCATCATGTTTGAACCGGCCCCGACCTTGAATGGCCAGTACACGGTGGTGGGCAAGGTGACCGACGGCATGGATGTGGTTGATGCGATCAAACGCGGCACAGGCCCGAACGGCGCTGTGGTCGGTCAACCGGACGTCATGACCAAGGTGACCGTCACCGAATGATCTCTAGACCCGGCGCGGATTGCGCGCCGGGTTGCCCGCGCACGGCGCTTCACGTCCCTGTGTAAGGGGCTTGGCCCGGCCGCACGGCCTGACGCACGATGGCAGGTAGCCAAAGGTGCCTCATGCGATGCCGTCTGTTTGCCCTTCTGCTGTTCTGCGCAACCGCGGTGTCCGCGGACCCGAACCTGTGGCGCGACGAATGGCCCAAAACCGATTTTTCGGTCACCACGATCGGTGACTGGTCCGAAGTCCGGTCCGGCGGACCGCCGAAAGACGGCATCCCGGCCATCGACAAGCCCGAGTTTGGCCCAGCTACGGCGGAAACCGTGCTGGGGCTGACCGAGGCCGTGATCACGGTGGAACTGCCCGGTACGCGCCCGCGCGCCTATCCCCTGCGTTACCTGATCTGGCATGAAATCGTGAATGATCGGATCGGCAACCGTCCAGTCGCGGTTACATATTGCCCATTGTGCAATTCGGGGCTGGTTTTTGATCGGCGTATCCCGGGACGGGTTCTCAGTTTCGGCGTGTCCGGCAAGCTGCGAAATTCGGACATGATCATGTATGACCGCGAAACCGAAAGCTGGTGGCAGCAAGCCACCGGCGAGGCGATTGTGGGCCAGTTGACCGGTGCTCAGTTGACAGCGCTGCCAGCGTGGATGGAAGGGTGGGATCAGTTCCGCAAGCGCAATCCCGACGGTCTGGTGATGGCCGAGCCGAATTTTGCGCGGGACTACGGGCGCAACCCTTATCGCGGGTATGACAGCGCGCGCAGACCGTTCCTGTATGACGGCGCGCTGCCTCCGCATGGTATTCAACCGCTCGAACGGGTGGTGCGTGTCGGTGAGCGGGCCTGGCCTCTGACGCGATTGCGTGCGGCTGGGCGATTGTTAGAAGCAGGCGTTGTCATCGTTTGGTCGGCGGGGCAGGCTTCGGCTCTGGACGCCGGGCGCGTCGACAAGGGACGTGACATAGGATCGATCCGCGTCATGGATGGTGCCGGACGGGATGTCGTGCATGATGTGATGTTCGCGTTTGCCTTCCACGCCTTCTGGCCCGACGGTATCTGGATGACAGGGCGCTGACCCGCGCGCCGCGCGATCAATTCACCTGTCTGGCAACGCTCCGCGTCCAGCCGCTCAGGCCGCGTCGGATGCGGGCCAAAAGACCGTATTCGTTCACATGCTTTTTGTAGGCTCGGTAGGACGGTGCGCGTGACAGGCAGCGCTCTTCGTGCCAGGCCCGTGCGAAATAGATCAGGTTCACACCCAGCAGGGCCAGACAGTTGGCCAGACCTGCCCAGAAGTCGACCGCGATGAACGGGATCGAAATCATCCACCAGGTGATGTTCTTGCTGATGTAGGACGGGTGTTTGCTGATGTTGTAGGGAAAGTCGCAGGCCAGCCCGCGATAGGTCAGGTTCGAGAACCGCAGACCCATGCGCGCGGCGGTCAGACAATAGACCGCCAGGAAGAACAGGATGGTGCCGCCCCACAATCCGTAGAGGACAGGGTAATCCCACAGCCAGACACCCCAGGCGAAGCCATCCTCGACATAGTTGAAATAGCTGCGCGACAGCAGTTGCCAGAACGGGGCATAGCAGATCACGCAGACCAGCCATCCGCTCACCGTCGTCTCGGTCCAGCGGATGTGAGAGGTCAGAAGCCGTGTGGCGGTGGCATAGCCGATGGTGACGATTGTCAGGTCCAGAAAGAAGGCAAAGCGGTAGAGATATGCATAGACCTGCTGAAAGTCCTGCGCATCCCACAGCGAACGGGTCTGCAGAAAGCTCCAGTCATAAACCAGATAGCAGAACATCAGTGGCAGAAAGAACCCTTTGACGCCCAGCCCAAGAAGAAAGGATTTCAACTCGCGGGCCCCGGTGGATTGGCGACCAAAAGACAAAACCACACGCCCCAGATGCCACATGCCGTCGCGAGGATGTCGCATCGAGAAATGAACCGCCGTGACAACGGAAAGGACAATCGCAAGGATCAGCGGCCAGTAGTCGCCGAACAGCGAAAAGAACGGCTGATACCATTCATCCCGGTAGAGGTCGGCGGTGGAGTAGAACAGCGCAAGCAGCGCAAGACTGGCCGACAGACCAATAAGTTTGATCCAGAAATCAGCCAGATACGCCGGGTCTTTGAAGTTTTCCGGGTTGTAGACCAAGCCGCTGCCCGGCTTGCGATGAATTCGCGCTATGAAAATCTCGGATAGGGCCAGAATGGCAAAGATCGTCAGAGCGAACAGAACAGTCTGATCCCGATCAGAGACCGCGCCGAGGTCTGGCCAGAGATAATGAACCAGCGGAATACTGGCCATCGCAATCCAGGCGGTGGATGCGGGAATTGCGGAAGCGGGGCGCCGGAACTTTGGCCAGGAAATCATGATCAGGTCTTTCACAGAGTTCTGCGAATTCTGGCGGTTCGTTCCGGAAATTCAACCACCCTGATCCGACCGGTCGAATTCTTGCCGCGGGTGTGGCCCACGCAACCGTATAACAGAGTCACCTCCCGGCGTGGGCCGGGAGGGGTCTTGCATTAGTAGGACGAGTTTCTATTCGTCCGAGGCCATCATCTTCCAGATCGCGGCTCCCAAAGCGCCGCCGATCAGCGGGGCGACCCAGAACAGCCACAGCTGCGCCAAGGCGGGGCCATCGGCAAACAGCGCCACCCCGGTCGAGCGGGCCGGGTTCACCGACGTATTGGTGACCGGGATCGAAATCAGGTGGATCAGCGTCAGCCCAAGACCGATGGCAATGGGCGCGAACCCGGCCGGAGCCTTTTCGGATGTCGCGCCTAGAATGATGATAAGGAAGAAGGCGGTCAAAACGATCTCGATCACCAGCGCCGACATCATCGAGTATCCTTCGGGCGAGGCCTCGCCATACCCGTTCGAGGCAAAGCTGCCAACGCCTTCGAAGCCGGGTGCGCCGCTGACGATCACGTACAGAACGGCTGCGGCCAGTATCGCTCCAAGCACCTGCGCAGCCCAGTAGGGCAGCAGATCCTTGGACGGGAAACGCCCACCGATCATCAGCCCGAGGCTGACGGCGGGGTTGAAGTGACCACCCGATATGTGGCCGACCGCAAAGGCCATGGTCAGGACCGTCAGGCCGAAGGCGAACGACACGCCCAGCCATCCGATGCCCACATCGGCGACCCCGGCAGCCAGCACTGCGCTGCCACAACCGCCGAGAACCAGCCAGAACGTGCCGAAGAATTCGGCCATCAGTTTTGCTCGCATGATAAAACCTCCCAATTTCAACGAGGTGAAGTTTAATTCAAAAAACA
Source organism: Ruegeria sp. CI8 (assembly GCF_056536865.1). NCBI lineage: Bacteria > Pseudomonadati > Pseudomonadota > Alphaproteobacteria > Rhodobacterales > Roseobacteraceae > Ruegeria > Ruegeria sp. CI8. The sequence continues at coordinate 1,520,066 of NZ_JBQFQL010000001.1, read as the reverse complement.
CCTTTTGTGAAAATGTATCGCGCGTGCAGGGCTTTGCGGCCCTGATAGGGGTCCGGATTGTTGCCTGATGGGCATAGAAAAACGCCGCGGACAGTGGCCGCGGCGTTCTTGGAATTCGGTACTCGGAGCGGTTTACTGGCTGACTTCAGCCGCCGGATTGGCTCCGGTTTTGCCGCTGCGTCCCGGGTTCAGCGGATCGTCCTGACGCTGAACCGAGCCTTCGAAATGCGCGCCGCTTTCGATGGCGATGGTCTTGTGGATGATGTCGCCCTCAACCCGGGCGGTCGAGGTCAGACGTACTTTCAGACCCCGTACACGACCCACGATGCGGCCGTTCACAACCACGTCGTCCGCGGTCACTTCGCCTTTGATGGTCGCGGTTTCGCCGATAGTCAGCAGATGCGCACGGATGTCGCCTTCGACGGTTCCTTCGACCTGGATGTCACCGGTGGTCTTGATATTGCCGGTGATGTGCAGGTCCGACGACAGAACCGATGCCGGCGGCTTGGGCTTGGGCGCGGTGCTTGCGGCCTTCTGTTCGGTCGGGGCAGGGGTCGCCTGAGGCGCCGGGGCTGCCGGCTTGGCCGTTTCGGATGCCTTGGGTGCGGGCTCGTTGATTTTGCTTTTAGAAAACATTGTTCGCAGCCTTGATGAAGTCCATTGGGTTTACAGGTTTTCCGTTCACGCGCACCTCGTAGTGCAGATGCGTTCCGGTCGACCGTCCGGAATTACCCATATCAGCAATGTGATCCCCGCGCGAGACCCTTTGGCCGACCTTCACGCGGATCTTCGAGTTATGGGCATAAAGTGTCTCAACCCCGAAGGCGTGCTTGATCTTGACCAGACGGCCATAGCCGGATTGCCAGCCCGCATGGGCCACGACACCGTCGGCGGTGGCGAAGATATCCGTGCCTGTCGGAGCCGCAAAGTCGGTGCCTTTGTGCATCCGGCGCCCGCCGGTTTTGGGGTCGCGGCGATAACCATATCCGCTGGTGAACCGGAACGCCGATTTGACCGGTGTGGCAAACGGGGCCTTTTCGGCCGCTATGCGATACAGATTCAGCTGGTCCATCTGCTGCAGAAGCTGATTTGCGCGCACCTCATCTGCCGAAAGCTCTTCGCCGCGGGTGCTGAAGGAAATCGGCGTCAGCGGGCCGCCCATGCCGCTGTAGCCGCGCCGCACTTCGTCAAGCATCCGGTCGGTGGGCATTCCGGCCTCGCGGAACATCTTGTCCAGCGGTTCAACCGAGATCACCATGGCTTCTTCCAACTGGCGGAAGATCTCGTCATTGCGTTCCTGCATCAGCAGGATTTCCAGCTCAAGCTCATCGCGCTGGTCCAGTGCCGCCTGTGCATCAGTTGCGATCTGGTCCCGCTGCTGTGCTGTCCGGGTCAGGGCGTCAGCCATGAATTCGATCTGTGCCGGAGCGGCAGAGGCGAACATCGCAACCGATGCGCCATCGGATTTCTCCTGAAGCTCGGCGAGTTGCGCCCGGGCTTCCTCACGTTGCTTCATGGTCGACCGCAGGGTGGTCTGAATGACCTCGATGCCGGTTTCCAGCTCGCGTCGACGGTTTTCGGATTCCAGCAGTTCCGACTGCATCGCCGAGATCTGCTGAAGCGCCGAGTTGAACCGGGCGTGTGCGGCCAGTGCTTCCTGAGCCCGCGCGTCGCGTTCCTGCGACAGGATGTTCAGCCGTTCCTGATAGGTCGCCTGATCGCGTTTGGCCTGTTCACGGAAATTGCCCGACCCGATGCTGTCCATCAGCAGGATCGCCGTGGCGACCGCCGTCCAGCCGACCATGATCGAAACGCCAAGTGCGGCCACGATCTGTGTCTCCGAACTGAGCCGGATGAAGCGCGTGTCATTGTCGGATTTCAGGAAGACCCGGCGTTCCGGGAAGTGCCGTTCGAGCAGTGAGTGTAGTTTGATTGCCAGACGTGTTCTCACGCGCCTTACCTCTCATCCCCAATGTCGGGACCGGTCGTGAGTGGATCGCCGCCCCTTGGGCCGATTGCTTAAAGGGCCGGTCCCGGTTGGGCAAGTTTGTTAACCGATTGGTCGACAATTACGGTGTTTTCCCGCACGTCATCGGCAGAAAATTGCCGAAAGCGGCGCGTTTCCGTCAGCGTTACGCGTCTCCCGGGGGCGGCAGATCCTCGGTCAAAGGCCAATAGAAATCGGGCGGCAGGCCGGCTTCGGCCCGCTTTTCCTCGTTGAAGGGCGGCTTGAGCGCGCCATGGAAATAGCGCCGGACCAGTTGGTGGAACACGTCCTTGGGGTCGGCATTCTCGCGGCCGCACAGAAAGTGGAACCATTTCGAGCCATAGGCTACATGCCCGACTTCTTCGGCATAGATCACTTCAAGCGCGGCCACGGCCTGATCGGCCTTGGCCTTGCGGAAGATGTCGATCATGCCCGGTGTCACGTCGAGGCCGCGCGCCTCGAGCACCATCGGCACCACCGCCAGCCGGCCCATCAGGTCTTCGGCGGTGTCCTCGGCCGCACGCCACATCCCGGCATGGGCCGGGAGGGCGCCGTAGTGGCTTCCCATCGCTTCCAGGCAGTCGCAGACCATTTCGAAATGGCGCGATTCCTCCTCGGCGCATTTTACCCAGTCGTCGTAGAAACCGACCGGCATCGGCACATGCCCGAACCGGGCGATGATGTCCCAGTGCAGGTCCACGGCATTCAACTCGATATGGGCCACAGCGTGCAGCAGCGCGATGCGTCCAGCCTCCGAGCCGGGGCGACGGCGCGGCACGTCGCGCGGCGACAGCAGCTCGGGCTTGTCAGGACGCGACGGATGCAACGGTGGCGTGGCTGTTCCGACTTCGATCGCGGGGGCGTCGCCGTTGCGCGCTGCAAACCATTCGGCGGCATAGCGTTTGGAAAGGGCGGTCTTGGACCGCCCATCCGCAGTGGTCAGAACCTCGGTTGCCATCTGGGTCAGGGTTTTGGCCACGGTAATCCTCGGGTTGGATGAAAACTGCCGCCTCTTAGACCGGATGGCCCGCAGCGTCAAAGCGCGCGTACGGCCTCCAGCACCTCATCCACATGGCCGGGAACTTTGACCTTGCGCCAGACGCGGGCGATCTTTCCGTCGGCGTCGATCAGGAAGGTCGAGCGCTCGATCCCCATCGACTTCTTGCCATACATGTTTTTTTCGACCCAGACGCCGTAATCCTCGCACACGGTCGAACCTTCGTCGGACAGCAGCGGAGTGGTCAGCCCGTGCTTGGCGACGAACTTGTCGTGTTTGGCAACGCTGTCGCGAGAGATGCCGAAAACCTGTGCGCCGGCGTCTGCAAAGGTTTGAAGCTGCTCCGAGAAACCGATGGATTCCTTGGTGCAGCCCGGCGTATCATCGCGGGGATAAAAGAACAGAACAACGGGACGACCGCGCAGGTCCGACAGGGTAACCGTGCCGCCGCCATCGCGGGGCAAGGTGAAATCGGGGGCGATGTCTGCAACGTCAGGCATTTTGAACTCCGGTCAGGATTTGTAGGTGATGCCGCGTATCATAGGGCGGCTCGGGCAGGTTGAAAGACGTGGACGGCAAATTGGCGCAAGACGAACAGGACGAGGCTGAGAAGGGCGGGAAACCGCCGCGCCCCCGATCCCGTCGGCGGACAGCCGGGCTGTGGGCATTGCGCGGGGTGTTCCTGCTGGTGTTTCTGGCCGTCCTGTCCGGGGTCATGGTGTTTGGCCATCGGATCCACGCGCCGGAATGGCTGCGCGACCGGGTCGAAACGCGTCTGGAAAACGCTTTGGGCGGCCTGCAGATCCGGTTCGGCGATGTCAGCTTTATCATCAATCAGGAATGGCGCCCGCGTCTGCGGCTCAGCGATGTTTCGATCAGCGACGCCGAGGGGCGCCAAATCGCTCAGGTCTCAAGCATGCAGGCCAGCCTGGCGATGCGCCCGCTGCTGCGCGGCCATGTCCGGCCCAAGCGGATCACCCTCAACGGCGCGCAGATCGCATTGACCCGAGCCGAGGACGGATCGCTCTCGCTGACCGTCGGTTCCGGCAGCGCGCCCGTGCAGAATGCGCCAACCTTGGCCGAATTGATCGAACAGTCCGATCAGGTGTTCCTGTCACCGGTCCTGTCGGCCCTGACCTCGGTCGAGCTTGACGCCATTACGCTGGATTATCGGGATCTGCGCCTTGGGCGGTCCTGGGTTCTGGACGGCGGGCATATTCTGGCGACGCGGAGCGAAGGCGCCCTGCGCTTGGCGACCGGGTTCTCGGTGTTGGCGGGCCGTGACTATGTCAGCATGATCGAAGCGAACTACACCAGCACGCTCGGCTCACCCGAGGCGCAGTTCGGGATTTCGATCACCGATCTTCCGGCGACCGACGTGGCGGCGCAATCCCCGGCACTGGCCTGGTTGCAGGTATTGGACACGCCGATCTCGGGCGCATTGCGCGGCAGTATCGACGGGGCCGGGGCGCTCGGGCCGGTATTTGCAACCTTGAACCTTGGGGCCGGGGCCGTTCAGCCCAACCCCGAGACCCGACCGGTTCCGTTCGACTCGGCCCGCACGTATTTCACCTATGACCCGGCGCAGCAGGTTCTGGATTTCAACGAGGTTTCCGTGGTGTCGGGCTGGGGCAGCGTACAGGGCGAGGGCAAAGCCTATCTGAAGGGTGTAGAGGCCGGCGCGCTGGAAAGCATGGCGGTGCAGTTCCGTCTGAACGGTATCCGGGTGAACCCAGCCGACCTGTTCGTTGATGCGCTAGAGGTCAAGCAGGCCGATCTGGACTTCCAAGTGCGCCTGAACCCGTTCCGGCTGCAGCTGGGGCAGGTCGTGGTCGAAGATGGCGAAGACCTGTTGCGCGCTTCGGGCGAGCTTGTGGGCCTGCCGGAGGGGTGGAGCGTGGATCTGAACGCGCGGCTGGGGCACATGGCTTCGGACAAGCTGCTGCATTACTGGCCGCCCCGATTGGCTCCGAAGCCGCGCAAATGGGTGACCGAGAACCTGTACAAAGGCAATCTGTCGGACATGGACTTTGTTCTGAGGCTGCGGCCCGGAGACTCCAAGCCCGAACTGTATCTTGATTTCGATTTCGATAATGCTCTGGTTCGGTTTGCCAAGACCTTGCCGCCGATCCAAGGCGGGCGTGGGCAGGCCACGCTGATTGGCCGTCGGTTCACGGTGACGGCCCGCAAGGGCGTCGTGATCGCTGATGACGGTGGCGCGGTTGATGCCTCTGGGACGTCGTTCATCATCCCAGATACCGACATCAAAAAGAACACACCGGGCATCGTGCGTGTTCAGGCCAGTGGCAGTGTGACCTCGGCCTTGTCGTTGCTTGACCGGGCGCCACTGCAATTGCTGACCAAGGCAAACCTTCCGGTTGATCTGGCTTCGGGCAGCGTGCGACTGGGCGGCACTCTGTCTCTGCCCTTGATCAAGGGGCTGAAATTCGAGGACACGCAATTTCACTTTCTGGGTGAATTGATTGATCTGGATACGGAAAAACTGGTTCCGGGCTTTCGCATCAGCGCTGCCAAACTGCGCCTGAGCGGGGATCAGACCCAGGTGGCCATAGACGGAGACGGTCTGTTCGGAGAGGTGCCGATAAAGGCAACTTGGCGACAACTGATCGGCGGCAAGACAGCACAACGCAGCACACTCAGCGGGCAGATCGAACTGTCCCCGCGGCTGATGGATGAACTGAAGGCCGGATTGCCGTCCGGTATGCTGACTGGGCAAGGCGTGGCGGAGATCAGTCTTGGAATTGGAGGGGGAGAGCCGACAAAGCTGACCGCGACCTCTGATCTGGTCGGCGTCGGAATGGCAATTCCCGAACTGGGTTGGCAAAAATCCGCAGCCACTGCCGGGACGTTGGTCACCGAGGCGACGCTGGGCGATCAACTGCGAGTGGACAGCCTGCGGATTGATGCCGCCGGATTGCGCGCGGTGGCTTCGATCTCGATCGCAAATGGCGCTTTGGATCGGGTTCAGTTCAGTTCTTTTGAACTGGGCGATTGGTTGGCTGTTCCGGCCGAGTTGATCGGCCGTGGCGCCGCGGCGCCGGATATCCGCGTTCTGGGGGGCGTTCTCAACCTGGGCAAAGCGACGTTCGGCAGTAGCAGCGGCGGCGGCGCGTCATCCGGTCGAGGCCCGAACCTTGACGTGGCGCTGGACCGGCTGCAGGTGACCGAGGAAGTAGCCCTGACCGGTTTGAAGGGCAATTTCGAAACGACCGGAGGGTTGAAGGGTGGATTTTCCGCTCAGGTCAACGGAGGCGCCCCGGTCCAGGGGCAGGTTGTGCCCAGCGGTTCGCGCAGCGCGGTCAGCCTGCAGTCCGTGGACGCCGGTGCGGTACTGCGGTCTGCCGGTTTGTTAACCCAGGCCAGAGGGGGAAAGCTGCAACTCCGGTTGAATCCGGTGGCTGGCCCCGGCAACTACGATCTGACCCTGAAAATCACGGACACGCGGATCCAGGATGCTCCGGCCATGGCGGCGTTGCTGAATGCCATCAGTCTGGTCGGTCTACTGACCGAGATGGCCGGGCAGGGGATCTACTTCTCATCAATCGACAGCGAGATGCGGATCACGCCGACCGAGGTCAAGATTCTCAGCGGCAGTGCGGTTGGACCGTCGATGGGGCTGTCCTTCGACGGGACTGTGGATACCGAACGAAAGTTCCTGAACCTGCGCGGCGCGATCTCTCCGATCTATATGGTGAACGCGATTGGCAGCGTCCTGACCAAGAAGGGCGAGGGCGTATTCGCGTTCAACTATACGCTGGTGGGCCCGATCTCGGCCCCGCAAGTGTCCGTGAACCCGCTGTCCGGTCTGGCGCCACTGTTTCTGCGCAACTTGCTACGAGAACCTGCCCCAACCGTTTCCGACGGCCCCAACGCAACGCCTGTCGCACCGGACGGACCCAGCCCGTCGGTGGGTAGCCGGGGCGAGGACCGCTGACGCAGAGTGTGGCCGAATCTGTTCGGGCGATGTATGGCGCGGCCATGAAGCTGAGTGATTTCGATTTCGACCTGCCTGATGACCTGATTGCCACGCGGCCCGCCAGTCCGCGGTCTTCGGCGCGCCTGCTGGTGGCACAGGGTGACGCGATCTCGGATGATCGGGTGTTCAACCTGCCCGACTGGCTTCGCCCCGGTGATCGGCTGGTGCTGAACGACACGCGCGTCATCCCGGCCCGACTGAGCGGCCGGCGCCACCGTGACAGCGCCCAGGGTCCGGTCTCGGCCGCGATCGAGGCCACCTTGCTGGAGCCCCGCGCGGACGGCACCTGGGGCGCATTGCTGAAACCGCTCAAGAAGATCCGGGTGGGCGAAGAGATCGTGTTCTCCGACGACCTCAGCGCGTTTCTGGAAGGGGTCGCCGACGGCCAGGCCAATCTGCGCTTCAATCTGAAGGGCGATGATTTCGACCGGGCGCTCGAGCAGGCCGGAGCAATGCCTTTGCCCCCCTACATCGCGGCCAAACGGCCGGCGGATGAGCGTGACAAGACCGATTACCAGACCGTTTGGGCACGGCAGGCCGGGGCCGTCGCGGCACCGACCGCCTCTCTGCACTTTGACGAGCCATTGTTGCAGGCCCTTGTGGATCGGGGAGTCGAGTTCACCCATGTTACCCTGCACGTCGGGGCCGGAACGTTCCTGCCGGTCAAGGTCGAGGATGTGACGACCCACAAGATGCACGCCGAATGGGGGCAGGTCAGTCCGAAGGCCGCAGCCGAGATTCAGGCGACCAAAGCCTTAGGTGGCCGTGTCATCCCGGTTGGCACCACGGCCTTGCGACTGATCGAAAGTGCCGCGCGCGATGGATCGATCCGGCCTTGGGAGGGGGAGACCGACATCTTCATCTACCCCGGCTTCCAGTTTCAGGTCACCGACGCGCTGATGACCAATTTTCATCTGCCGAAATCGACGCTTCTGATGCTGGTTTCGGCGCTGATGGGCCGGGACAGGATGCTGCGGGTCTATGATCATGCGATCAAAAGTGGCTATCGCTTCTTTTCCTATGGTGACGCGTCGCTTTTGATCCCTTAGAGGGCGGGATCGCGGGATCGAATCTGGTGAATGTCGTAGACAAGCGCGACCGGGACATCGTTTGATCCTTTAACGAAAGCCATTGTTCAGCGGATTTGGAGTGCAAACATGCTTCAGGTACTTGCCAGCGCGTGGGCGCTTCTACTCGGAATGGGTCTGCTGATGATCGGCAACGGCCTGCAGGGTACCCTGTTGGGTGTCCGGGGCGAGATCGAAGGGTTTTCGACCCTGCAGATGTCATTTGTCATGTCCGCGTATTTCGTGGGCTTTCTGGGCGGATCCCGTCTTGCACCCGAGATGATACGGCGGGTCGGGCACGTGCGGGTCTTCGCGGCGCTGGCGTCCTTCATCTCTGCCGTGATGATCAGCTATCCGATGCTGACCGATCCAATCGCGTGGTCGCTGGGCCGTGTTGTGATCGGGTTCTGCTTTTCCGGCGTGTACGTGACCGCCGAAAGCTGGCTGAACAACGCCGCGAGCAACGAAAACCGTGGCCAGGCTTTGTCGCTTTACATGATCGTCCAGATGATCGGTATTGTCAGCGCGCAGGCACTGATGCTTGTCGGTGACCCGGCCGGGTACGAAACCTTTGTGATTGCCTCGATCCTGGTTTCCGTTTCCTTTGCTCCGATCCTGTTGTCGATTTCACCGACGCCGGCGTTTGATACGACCAAGCCGATGACGCTCAGGCAGTTGATGGACACGTCGCCCTTGGGCTGTGTCGGCATGTTCCTGTTGGGTGGCATCTTCTCGGCTCAGTTCGGCATGGCCGCGGTTTACGGCGCGCGGGCCGGGCTGACACTGGTCGAGATTTCGACCTTCGTGGCGTCATTCTACATCGGCGCGTTGGTTCTGCAGTATCCGTTGGGCTGGTTTTCGGATCGTATGGACCGGCGCCTGTTGATCCTGCTGGTGTCGGTCGTGGGCGGCATCAGTGCGGCGGTGGGCATGGTTTTCGGGGTCGACTTCCCGGTTTTGCTGGCTGCGGCCTTTGTCATCGGTGGAATGTCCAATCCACTGTATTCCCTGCTGATCGCCTACACCAACGACTACCTCGAACACGAAGATATGGCGGCCGCGTCCGGCGGGCTGATTTTCATCAACGGGCTCGGCGCAATTGCCGGCCCGCTGATCACCGGCTGGTTGATGGGGGATGCCGTGTTCGGGCCGTCCGGCTTCTTCCTGTTCATTGCCGCACTACTGTTTGCCATGGCGGTCTATGCGGTCTACCGGATGACCCAGCGGGCCTCGGTGCCCGTGGACGAGACCGGCACCATGTCGCCGCTGTACCCGACGGCATCGCCGGTCGCACTGGAAGTTGCGCAAGAAGTCGCGATCGAAGCGGCGCAGGACGAAGAGGAAGAACACCAACCTGCCTGACCGCCGGATTTATGTCGTCAATGTTGCAATATGTTACTGTAACAAGTCTGTAAAACCGACTTATATGACGTTACGTCCCTCGGGGGGGAACAGACGGAGTCAAGGGCAATGGTTGGTCCTGAAGAAGTACTGAGTTTCTGGTTGGATGAAGTAGGCCCCGAGGGGTGGTACCGCGAAGATGAAGCGCTGGATGCGCAGATACGGGACCGCTTCCTTGAGACATGGCAAGCCGCGTGCGAGGGTAAGTTCTCTCTGTGGTTGACATATCCCAGCGGATCGCTGGCCTACATCATCCTCATGGACCAGTTTCCGCGCAACATGTTCCGGGGCAGCGGCAAAGCCTTCTCGTCCGACAAGGCGGCACTGGCAGCGGCGAAATGTGCCGTCGACAAGGAATGGGATCTGAAGATCGACGAGCCAGCCCGACAGTTCTTCTACCTGCCGATGATGCACTCAGAGAACCTGTGCGATCAGGAGCGCTGTGTGCGCCTGATGTGCCAGCGCATGCCGGAACATGGTGCAAGCAATCTGCTGCATGCCCGCGCCCATCGTGAGGTGATCCGCAAGTTTGGGCGTTTCCCATACCGCAACGCGGCGCTTGCCCGTGAGACCACGGCACCCGAAGCCGCATATGTCAGCGGCGGCGGATACGGCACAACGGTGCGTGAGTTGCAGGCGGCGGGTTAAGCCGCCTCTCCACATCCGCGCAATTCGATCAGCCTGGCCGTTGTGGCATCGACGGCCGTGGTGATTGCGTAATCAATCAGTAGCTGAGGGTTTTCGACCAGTTCGTTGAGGCGGGCCTGCGTGGTTTCCAGCTTGGCCTGGACCTCGTCCAATCGCACCAGCGCCTGCTGAAGCTTCTGCTTCAACTCCGGCTCATCATCTCCCAGGATGCGAATACCGGACAGATCAGCGCGCAGACTTGCAAGATCCTCTCGGACGCCCTGCGCCTGTTCACGCAGCGGCTGAACGATTTGCAGGCTTTCTCTGAAGTTGTCCTGAATATTCTCGACGCTTCGCGCCAGCTTCCAACCAAGGAACAGACACAGAGCCACAAGGATCAGTGTGGCGTTCAAAAGGGCAAGCAACAAATCTTTGAGAGTCTTGGCCATGATTGGTTTCCCTAAAATCTGCAGATCCGAAATTCGAACATGGTTGCAGGTCTTTTCTAGCCTTCAAGGGACGCGGGGTATAGGCTGAATACCGCGCGCTCTTGTTTTGATGACCCTGCGTCACATATGTCGCGGGGCAGCATATTGATGCGTTCAAAAATATAGTTTAACGGTAAACTAGTTTTCAATCGACCTGCGCCGAGAGGTAAACATGGCTGCACAATCCTTTGATCTGATCGTAATCGGTGCGGGCCCCGGCGGCTATGTGGCTGCCATTCGTGCGGCCCAACTGGGCCTCAAGACCGCCGTGGTCGAGCGCGAGCATCTGGGCGGCATCTGCCTGAACTGGGGCTGCATCCCGACCAAGGCCTTGCTGCGGTCGGCCGAAGTGTTCCACCTGATGGAGCGCGCAAAGGACTTCGGTCTGAGTGCCGACAAGATCGGTTACGATCTGGACGCGGTCGTCAAACGCTCGCGCGGGGTTGCCAAGCAACTGACCAGCGGCGTCGGTCATCTGCTGAAGAAGAACAAAGTCACCGTCGTGATGGGCGAGGCGACAATCCCGTCGAAAGGCAAGGTGACGGTCAAGACCGACAAGGGCACCGAGGATCTGACGGCGAAGAACATCATCTTGGCCACCGGTGCCCGTGCGCGCGAGTTGCCGGGCCTGGAAGCAGATGGCGATCTGGTCTGGACCTACAAACATGCGCTGCAACCGGCCCGGATGCCGAAAAAGCTGCTTGTTATCGGGTCCGGAGCGATCGGGATCGAGTTTGCCAGCTTCTACAATACGTTGGGCGCAGACACGACCGTGGTCGAAGTGATGGATCGGGTCTTGCCGGTCGAAGATGCCGAGATCAGCGCGTTCGCCAAGAAATCGTTTGTCAAACAGGGCATGAAGATCATGGAGAAATCCATGGTCAAGCAGCTGGATCGCGGCAAAGGCAAGGTGACGGCTCATATCGAAACCGGCGGCAAGGTCGAAAAGCACGATTTCGATACTGTCATCTCTGCCGTTGGGATCGTCGGAAATGTCGAGAACCTCGGGCTTGAGGCGCTGGGCGTCAAAATTGACCGCACCCATGTGGTGACGGATGCATACTGCCGGACCGGGGTCGATGGCCTCTATGCAATCGGCGACATCGCCGGGGCGCCTTGGCTTGCGCACAAGGCCAGCCACGAAGGCGTGATGGTCGCAGAACTCATCGCTGGCAAACATGCCCATCCCGTGAAACCGGAGAGCATCGCTGGATGTACCTATTGTCATCCCCAGGTCGCGTCGGTTGGCTATACCGAGGCCAAGGCCAAGGAGCTTGGCTTTGATGTCAAGGTGGGCCGCTTCCCGTTCATCGGCAATGGCAAGGCAATTGCATTGGGCGAGCCGGAAGGCATGATAAAAACCGTATTCGACGCGAAAACCGGCGAGTTGCTGGGCGCCCATATGGTTGGTGCGGAAGTGACCGAACTGATTCAGGGCTATGTCGTCGGTCGCCAGTTGGAGACTACCGAAGAAGACCTGATGAATACAGTCTTCCCGCACCCGACCTTGTCGGAAATGATGCATGAATCGGTTTTGGACGCCTACGGGCGCGTGATCCACATGTAAAACGGTCTGTCCGCGGGCTGCGGCTTATGGGGGCGGTGCCCCCGGCCGCGTTGCCCGCGACACCCCCGGGATACTGCCGGCCAGATGAAGTTCGCATCCGCGCTTCACCCGGCTCGGAGTATCCCGGAGCGCAAGGCAGCGCCTTGCGATATTCGCGGCTATCGGCTCAGAGCGTCCAGAATTCGGGCCCACGAGCGGATCCCTTTGTGAAAGCTCTTCACGTCGTATTTTTCATTGGGCGAATGGATTGCGTCATCGTCGTTGGCATAGCCGACCAACATTGAATCCAGACCCAGGACCGTATTGAAATACCCCACCACCGGGATCGATCCTCCCATGCCGGTGAAAACGGCTTCGCGCCCCCATTCGTCGGACAGTGCGGCGCGTGCCGCTTCGAATTCCGGGCGATCCAGGTTCATCACGGATGCGGGGGAGCCTTCGAGATCATTGTCCCAGACGACTTTGGCGTCAGCAGAGAGCCGGTCTTCAACATGCTTCCGGATCTTGTCGCGCAGTTTGTCCGGGTCCATTTCACCGACCAGGCGACAGGTGATCTTGCAATGTGCCTGGCTGGGGATCACCGTTTTCGAACCGGCGCCGTTGTAGCCGCCCCACAATCCGTTGATCTCCAGCGTCGGGCGCGCCCACTGCTGTTCCAGGGTCGAGTACCCATTCTCACCATGCGGTCGCGTGTAACCCACCGAGTTGAGGTATTCGGCCTCGTCGAAACCACAGTTCTCCCACTGGCGCAGCTGCTCGGCGGAGACTTCGTGGACCCCTTCGTAGAAACCTTCCACAGCGACCCGTCCGGTTTCCTCATCGTAGAACGAGGCAACGATCCGCGAGATTTCCCGCAGCGGGTTCAAGCCGGGGCCGCCGTAGTGGCCGGAATGCAGGTCGATGCGCGGACCGATGATGGTGAATTCGTCCTTGAGCATGCCGCGCAGTTGCGATGCGATCGAGGGCACACCGCGTGAGACCATCGAGGTGTCGCAGACCAGCGCCAGATCGGCCTTCAACTCTTCCTTGTTGGCCTCAAGAAATGGGACCAGCGAAGGTGAACCGGATTCCTCTTCGCCTTCGAAGAAAAACGTGATGCGGCAAGGCAGCTTGCCGTTGACCGCCTTCCAGGCGCGGCAGGCTTCGACAAAAGTCATCAACTGGCCCTTGTCATCCGAAGAGCCCCGTCCGCGGATGACCTGACCGTGTTCTGTCTCTTCCAGCGCCGGGTCGAACGGGTCACGGTTCCACAGGTCCAAGGGATCAACGGGCTGCACATCGTAATGGCCGTAGAACAGCACGTGCGGGGCGTCCGCATCGTCGCCGACATGGCCCACGACCATCGGGTGGCCCGGGGTCGGGTGCTTTTTCGCATCGATCCCGATGCTTTTGAGGTCGTCGACCAACCAGTCGGCCGCCTTGTCCACGTCTTTCTTGAAGGCCGGATCGGTGGAAATCGACGGGATTCGCAGAAACTCCATCAGCCGCTCGATGGAGGCTGAGAGGTCAGAGTCGATTTTGCTCAGAGTGGCGTCAAGCGACATGGGTGTACTCCTGAATGGATGAGATATTGCGGCGGACCCTAACAGCGCTGGCAGCGCCGTCCAGCCCGTAGCGGCGGGAAAACGCGCGTCTGATCGGAAACATTCTGCGCTAAACGGCACATAACCTGCGTCGTTTCCTCGCGCCTTATGGTCTCAACTTTACTTGTCGCTGCGGGTTCAAGGCGATAATTGATGCAAATCAAAGTTGCGACCCCTGTCTGGGCGTTAGGCAGGAAACCTGAAAATAGGCGCGGATGCGGCCGAAAATCGGTTATGATACGCATCGGAACACAGCCTTGCCGTGCAATCACCCTGCGGCGGGGTCACGAAGGAGGGTCCTTTGGACTACACTGCTCAGCTCGACTCAGCGATTGCCAGGCTGCACGACGAAGGCCGTTACCGGACCTTTATCGACATCGAACGCCGCAACGGACATTTTCCCCATGCCGTGCGTACGCGTCCGGACGGGTCACAGCAGAACATCACCGTCTGGTGCGGCAACGACTACCTTGGCATGGGGCAGCACCCCGTCGTGCTGGCGGCGATGCACGAGGCGATCGACGCAGCCGGAGCGGGCTCTGGCGGGACGCGCAACATCTCGGGGACGACCGTCTACCACAAGCGGCTCGAGGCCGAGCTGGCCGACCTGCACGGCAAGGAAGCGGCCCTGCTTTTCACCAGCGCCTACATCGCCAATGACGCCACGCTCAGCACGCTGCCCAAGCTGTTTCCCGGGCTGATCATCTATTCCGACGAACTGAACCACGCGTCGATGATCGAAGGGGTCCGCCGCAATGGCGGGGCCAAGCGGATCTTCCGTCACAATGACGTTGAGCACCTGCGCGAGCTGCTGCAAGCCGACGATCCGGCGGCGCCGAAGCTGATTGCGTTCGAGTCGGTCTACTCGATGGATGGCGACTTCGGTCCGATCGAACAGATCTGCGACCTGGCCGACGAATTTGGCGCGCTGACCTATATCGACGAAGTGCACGCGGTTGGGATGTACGGCCCGCGCGGCGGCGGTGTGACCGAGAGGGACCGCCTGGCGCACCGCATCGACATCATCAATGGCACTTTGGCCAAAGCCTACGGCGTGATGGGTGGGTATATCGCAGCAAGCGCGAAGATGTGCGATGCGGTCCGTTCATATGCCCCGGGCTTCATCTTCACCACCTCGCTGCCACCATCGGTTGCGGCGGGTGCTGCGGCCTCGGTGGCGTATCTCAAGACAGCGCCCGAACTGCGTGAGCAGCATCAGACCCAAGCCAAGATCCTCAAGCTGCGACTGAAGGGTCTGGGCTTGCCGCTGATCGATCACGGCAGCCACATCGTTCCGGTGATCGTGGGCAACCCGGTGCACACCAAAAAGCTCAGCGACATGCTGCTGGACGACTACGGGATCTACGTGCAACCGATCAATTTCCCGACCGTTCCGCGGGGGACGGAGCGTCTGCGCTTTACGCCTTCGCCGGTTCATGGACCCAACGAGATGAACCGTCTGGTCCAGGCCATGGACGAACTTTGGTCACATTGTGCGCTAAATCGCGCCGAACTTGCTGGTTAACCTAACGCCGACATGTGCAACTTGTTTGCCGCGTGTTAAGCTTACGCTAACAAAAGTAGCGGACGAATCGTTATGGGGATGATTCGCCGTTAGCGTGAAACACGCGATGGGCAGAATGGGGCAGCAGGAATGATTGGGCGCAGAACACAGCGCAATTCCGAAGAAGACGTGGACGTCAGGCCCAAGGGGTTCGACGACTACGAAGTACGGCTTGGCGACGTGATGCGCGGTGAGCGCGCGACGATGGGCAAGTCTCTTCTCGACGTACAGCGCGAACTGCGGATCAAGGCCAACTACATCGCTGCCATCGAGAATGCCGATCCCGACGCATTCGACACACCCGGCTTCATCGCCGGGTATGTGCGTTCTTACGCCCGTTATCTGGGGATGAACCCTGACGACACTTTTGCTGCGTTCTGCAAGGAAAGCGGGTTCGAAGTGGCCCATGGAATGTCCGCACAGGCATCGGTCGTCAAGAAATCGGTCGGGGACCTTCCGAACCGTGGCCCGATGGGGCGCGATCCGTTCATTTCGCCGAACACGCCCTACATTCCCGGCCGCGAGTCCGTGTTCAGCCAGATCGAGCCGCGCGCCGTAGGCTCGTCGCTTGTCCTGCTCGCGCTGATCGCCGGGATCGGATATGGCGGCTGGTCGGTTCTGAACAAGATCCAGCAGGTTCAGGTCTCGCCCGTCGAACAGGCCCCGGTCGTGCTGTCCGATCTTGACCCGCTGTCGGCCATCCGGACCGAGTCCGGAACGACCGAGGTTGCGGCCGCTGAAATTCCCAGCCCCGAAGCGCTGGACCGTCTCTACCGCCCCCAAGCACTGGATGTACCGGTGATGGTTGCACGGGATGCCCCGATTTCCACACTCGATCCTCGGACCGTAGGCACGTTCCGTCCGCCGGAAGTCCCGGAAATCGCGCTGGCTGAAATTCATACCGTCGAAAGAACTGCCGCGACCCTTCCACAGGTGGTTGAAAAGGTCGACACGTCGCTGAAAATCGTCGCGGTCGAACCGGCCTGGATGCGGGTCACCGCAGCGGATGGCAGCGTGATCTTCGAAGGCACGTTGGGAACCGTCGAAAACGGCAAGAGCTTTGAGGTTCCCCTGACGGAAGAGCCGCCGCAACTGCGGGCCGGTGCGTCGGGCAACGTGTATTTCTCGATGAACGGCGAGCTCTATGGGCCGGCTGGTGCACCGGGAACCGTCGCCAAGGGTGTGGTTCTGTCCAAGGACGCTGTGGCCGAGACTTATGCCGTGGCGGATCTTGAGGCTGAGCAAAACATTGCGCTCAAACAGCTGGTGGCTGAGCTTCAGACACAATCCGCCGAGGCGCCGGCCGAGTGATCTTGCCATTGCGGCGGGCTTGCCCCCGGACTATCTAAAGGCCAGACCCCAGGCTGACGCGGATCCGTTTTCATGTCTCTGAACCATGTGCGCCCTTGGCGCGACATCTATCGCCGCAAATCCCGCCAGATCATGGTTGGCAATGTCCCGGTAGGTGGCGACGCGCCGATTGCCGTTCAGACCATGACCAACACGCTGACGACCGATGTCGCCGCGACCGTGGCGCAGGTACAAGCTGCGGCAGAGGCGGGGGCCGATATCGTGCGCGTTTCGGTCCCGGACGAGGCGTCGTCGAAAGCGTTGAAGGAGATCGTGCGCGAAAGCCCGGTGCCGATCGTGGCGGATATCCATTTCCACTATCGCCGCGGGATCGAGGCCGCCGAGGCCGGTGCCGCCTGCCTGCGCATCAATCCGGGCAATATCGGTGACGAGGCGCGGGTGAAAGAGGTCATCAAGGCCGCACGCGACCACAATTGCTCGATCCGCATCGGCGTGAACGCGGGCAGCCTGGAAAAGCACCTGCTGGAGAAATATGGCGAGCCGTGCCCTGAAGCGATGGTGGAAAGCGGGTTGGAGCATATCCGTATTCTGCAGGATAACGATTTCCACGAATTCAAGATCAGCGTGAAGGCCAGCGACGTGTTCCTGTCGGCCGCGGCCTATCAGGGCATCGCCGAGGCCACCGACGCCCCGATCCATCTGGGCATCACCGAGGCCGGTGGGCTGGTCAGCGGCACGATCAAGTCGGCCATCGGGCTGGGCAACCTGCTGTGGATGGGCATCGGCGACACGATCCGCGTCAGCCTGTCCGCCGATCCGGTCGAAGAGGTGAAGGTCGGGTTCGAGATCCTCAAGTCTCTTGGCCTGCGCCATCGGGGCGTGAACATCATCTCGTGCCCGTCCTGCGCGCGGCAGGGGTTCGACGTGATCAAAACCGTCGAGACGCTGGAACATCGGCTGGAGCATATCAAGACGCCGATGAGCCTGTCGATCATCGGCTGCGTCGTCAACGGCCCGGGCGAGGCGTTGATGACCGATGTCGGTTTTACCGGCGGCGGCGCAGGCTCGGGCATGGTGTATCTGGCGGGCAAGGCCAGCCACAAGATGTCGAACGAACAGATGATCGACCACATCGTCGAGCAGGTGGAAAAGAAGGCGGCCGAGCTGGAAGCCGCGGCCGAGGCGGCGGAGTAGTACTTTAACTTCGATCCGGAACTAATTCATTATAAGCCATTTTTAGGCCCATTTTTGCGGTATCAATCGCGATATCGATTGTCTGGACCGGAGTTCGATTCTTTGAAACCAATGCCTTTCGTGACGGCCCTTGCCGTCGTCCTTCTTTCTGCGTGCAGCAGCCCCTCTACCGGGTCGGACAAACGCCCCGGTTTCTTCAGTGTTCCAGTTCCGCAGTCTGCACCGGGGACGCAACTTGGGTATATGTCGGTGCATGTGTCCGGTTTCGGAAATGACGGAGTGACAACGCGCGCAGACGTCCGGCTCAGCCCGGGCGGGACCGGCAAACCGCGGGGCCGTTTGACCCCGATCATGAATGTCGACCCGCAGCTGGCGTCTCGGGTCGCGGTATCGTTCAAAACCGGTCAGGATGCCCAGGCGGCCTATGCTTTGGCGAAACAGATCGCCAGGGCGACCTACTGCCCAACCGGCCCAATTTCTGAAAACACCGGTATTCGCAAGTACGACAATCCCCAGGACCTGCAGGCAATTCTGGCTGAAAGCAAACGGCAGGGGCGTGACGTCATTCCATCGGGAATTCGGGGCAAATCCGTACCCGCGACCCAATTTAGAAAAACTGGAACTCCGACATGGGTCGTGTCGATGAAATGCGACGCCCCGTATCCAAACGACTAGGGCGTCGTTTCAACGGGGCGGCGATCAAGCCGCCCCAGCTTCTTCAGCCGCGTTCAGCCCGCACACCGTCAGCGATCTGTTTCATCTGATCTGCGGGCAGGAAGCCCCGCAGCATCTCGGTGCCCAGAACAAAGGATGGGGTGCCCGAAATCCGCATGCGCTGCGCCAGTGCCCGCGTCTTGGCAATTTCTTCGGTCACTTCGTCGCTGTCCATCGCCGCAAGGATGGCGTCACTGTCCAGTCCCAGCCCGTCCGAGATCCGGCGCAGCGTCACTTCCGAAGGCTCGCCCGTGAATTCCAGCAGGGCGTCATGGACTTGCTTGTACGCGTCATCCCCGGCGACCTGCTTGGTGGCGATGGCAAAGCGCGACGAAAGAACCGACGCATCGCCCAGAATTGGGAACTCCTTGATGATCAGGCGGATGTTGCCATCCTCGGCCAGCAGCGCGTCCACTTCGGGGACCGCGCGGCGACAGTATCCGCAACGGTAATCCATGAACTCGACGAGGGTGATGTCGCCGTCCGGGTTGCCACCGACCCAGCTATAGCCGTCATTGAACAGCTCGTCGGCGTTTTCAGCGATCAATTGCTGGTCGGCCTGTGCTTCGGCTGCGGCGTTGCGTTGCTCAAGGATGTTGATCGCCTCGAGAATGACTTCGGGATTTTCCAGGAGGTATTCCCGCACTTGCGCGCCGAACTCTGCTCTTTCGGATTCGGTCATCGAGGACAGATCCAGCGCATTGGCCGGACCGGCAATCAGGGAAAGCCCCAGAAGGGCAGGTGCTGCGTGTCTGAGGATCATTTCCGGTTCCTTTTCGATTTCTCAGCTTGTTCTGCGGCAATCAGCACATCCTGTGCTCGTTGCCAACCCGTCGAGCCTTCGGGCAACTGACCGATGGCTCGTCTTGCGTGTATGCCGGCATCCAGCAGGCGCCCCTCAAGAGCGAAACGCTCGGCAGTGACGGCGGATGCCATACCGTTGTTGCCGACCTTGGAATAGGCCATTCCCAGATCCTGCATCAGGCGGCCGTTCCGGTAGTCGCGGGCGCGTGCGCTTTCCAACACCTGCAGCGCCTTTTTCGTCTGTCCGTCAGCAAGCAGGGCGCGCCCGTAGCCAGCCATGATCAATGCGTCGGTCGGAGCCAGCTCGGACGCCCTGGCATAGGCCGTGACCGCCTCCGAGACCCGAAGGTTCTCCAAAAGGATCTGCCCCTTCAGTTCGTGATAGAACGGATCGTCAGGGCGGATGGCCAGCGCACCATCAATGGCTGCCCGCGCAGCCGAAAGGTTGCGGTTCTGATGATGGGCGGCGGCTTCGCGCATCAGGCGAATATCCTGCGCCGTTTCTTCCTTGGCCCGCCGCAGGGTCCAGCCGGGAGAGCGCAGAAACGCGGACAGCTTGCCCTTGACCCGCGCAAACCAGTAGTCGGCATTGGGGTTAGATTTCGCCCGATCCCCGAATTGGTACAGAAATTCCTCGGCGGCGCGCAGACGTTCACGGCTGGTCGGGTGCGAGCGCATATAGGGGTCCTGATTGATCTCGCTCAGCAATTCCTGGCCTGCGAATTTGCGGTGCAGTTCGACCATGCCGATGGGGGAAATCTCGGCCCAACGCAGGTAGCTGGCGGCGCTGCGATCCGCCGAGGATTCTTCGGCCCGCGTGTGGCCCAGAAAACTGCGGATTGCGGCCCCTTGGGTGCCGGCGGCAATGCCCGCGGCGGCCTCTCCGCCGCCCGCAGCGGCGGCAATCAGAGCCAGCGCGGTACCGAAACCGGCCGCGCGTTGAGCCGCCCGAAGGTTCTCGGCCCGGCGGGCAAGGTGCCCGTTGGCGATATGGGCCGCCTCATGCGCGATCACGGCCTGCAGCATCTCGGGGCTGTCGACCGTCAGGATCAGTCCGTGGTTCAGGTAGATCGTGTTGTAGTCGATGACGAACGCGTTGAACGTCCCGTCCTTGACGACCATCACCCGCACGCGGTTGGTGTTCAAGCCGGCGGCGCGCAAGATCGGAAAGGCCAGTTCTCGCAACCCGTGTTCGATATCGGGGTCGCGGATCAGGCTTTGCGCGTGGCTTTGCGCGGTCGACGCCATCCACAGCGCCACCGCCAGCAGAATTGCCGGGATTGACGCCAGCCGGGATCCGCGTTCAAAAGCCATGGTCGCAACATGGGAGATGGGCATGCGAAACTCAACCCGGTCGGGCGTTGATCCCTTCATCGTGATGGACGTGATGGAGGCCGCGCGCCGCGCCGAAGAGGCCGGGCGCCACATCATCCACATGGAGGTCGGCCAACCCGGAACCGGCGCTCCGCAAGGTGCGCTGGATGCGCTGGCCGACGCGATGCGGCAAGGCCCGCTGGGCTATACCGTCGCGCTGGGCCTGCCGGCGCTGCGGCAACGCATCGCACGGATGTACGGCGAATGGTACGACGTCGATCTGAACCCCGAGCGGGTGGTCATCACTCCCGGATCCTCGGGCGGATTCCTGCTGGCCTTCACCGCGCTGTTCGACAGCGGCGACCGGGTGGGGATCGGCGCGCCGGGATATCCGTCCTATCGGCAGATTCTGCGGGCGCTGGGTCTGGTGCCGGTCGATCTGCCGACTGCGCCGGAAAACCGCCTGCAGCCGGTGCCTCAGGATTTTGCCGGGCTCGACCTGCAGGGGCTGATGGTGGCCTCGCCCGCGAACCCGACCGGAACCATGCTGGACCACGCCGCCATGGGCGCGCTGATCGAGGCCGCGCGGGGGCAGGGGGCCTCGTTCATCAGCGACGAAATCTATCACGGGTTGGAATACGAGGCCAAGGCGGTCACTGCGCTGGAACTGACCGACGAGTGCTATGTCATCAACTCGTTTTCCAAGTATTTCTCGATGACCGGCTGGCGCGTCGGCTGGATGGTGGTGCCGGAAGATCAGGTGCGCGTTGTCGAGCGCATCGCCCAGAACATGTTCATCTGCGCGCCCCATGCCAGCCAGGTCGCCGCGCTGGCCGCGATGGATTGCGAAGACGAACTGCAGGGCAACCTGGCCGTCTATCGCCGCAACCGCAAACTGATGCTGAAGGGCCTGCCCGAGGCCGGGTTCACCAACATCGCGCCACCCGACGGGGCGTTCTATGTCTATGCCGATGTCTCGGACCTGACCCAGGACAGCCGCGCCTTTGCCGCCGAGATCCTGGACAAGGCTGGCGTCGCCGTGACGCCGGGGCTTGATTTCGACCCGGTGCGCGGCCACACGACCCTGCGCTTTTCCTACGCCCGGTCGACCGAGGACATCGAGCAAGGCCTTGAACGGTTGCGCAGCTTCATGGCGGATCGCCAGACCGCGCAGAAGTCGGCCTGAGGCGTTCACAAACCGGCCACGCTGCGATAGGCTCCTGCCAAACGATCTCGGGAAAACTTGAGGCCATGAGCAGGATCTTCTTCGTATGTGCGCTGATTTGGGCGCTGGCCGGAGCCGTTTGGGCGCAGGAATTCAACGCCTTGGCGCGGGTCCTGCCCGAGCAGAGCCGGATCACTGACGGCAAGGGTGCGGGGGTGACGCTTGAGCTGGGGCTCAGTCAGGGCGTCCCGTATCGCGTTTTCACGCTTCAAGACCCTTACCGTATGGTCATCGATTTCCAGGAGGTCGACTGGAGCGGCCTTGATCGGGCCAAGCTGTTGCAGACCCGTCGGATCAGCGGGGTCCAGTTCGGCGCCTATGTGCCCGGATGGTCCCGGATGGTGCTGGATTTGGGGGCGCCCTTGGCCGTCGATAAGGCGGCCATGCGCGTGGACCCCGACAGCGGGGCCGCGGTTCTGACGCTGAATCTGAAAGGTACGGATTTCGACAATTTTGCCGCCAGCGCGGGTGCGCCGCGCAATCCGGGTTGGGATTTGCCTGCGCCTGCCGTCACGCCCCCGGTCGTGCCGCGAGATGGCGAAAGACCGCTGCGCGTGATGCTGGACCCGGGGCATGGTGGCATCGACCCCGGCGCGGAATCGGGTGGCGTTAACGAAAAAACCCTGATGCTCACGTTTGCGCGCGAACTGCGGGAACACTTGCTGCGCGCTGGCGGATACGAGGTCGTGATGACCCGGGTGGACGATCACTTCGTGTCGCTCGAACGCCGAATATCTCTGGCCCATCGGGCCAGCGCCGATGTGTTCATTTCGTTGCACGCGGATGCATTGTCCGAGGGGCAGGCTCATGGGGCCACTGTCTATTTCCTCTCCGATGAGGCCTCGGACGTGGCCAGCCAGAAACTGGCCGAACGGCACGATCGCAGCGACCTGATCGCGGGTATCGACCTGAGCGGCTCGGACGACCAGATCGCTGACGTTTTGCTGGACATGGCACGGCAGGAGACCCAGCCGCGCTCAGAAGCTTTGGCCCATG
The DNA here is from genome assembly GCF_056536865.1 of Ruegeria sp. CI8. Classification (NCBI taxonomy): domain Bacteria; kingdom Pseudomonadati; phylum Pseudomonadota; class Alphaproteobacteria; order Rhodobacterales; family Roseobacteraceae; genus Ruegeria; species Ruegeria sp. CI8. Next base: position 1,497,230 of record NZ_JBQFQL010000001.1, on the reverse strand, counting down.
CGCTGGCGCACGGCATGGGGCAGCAGGGCGGCCCCATGAATCGGCGCCCGATCCGCAGTGCGTCGTTTTCCGTCCTCAAGGCTGCCGACATTCCCTCGGTTCTGGTCGAGATCGGATTCATCTCCAGCCCCAGAGACTTGAAAAACCTCGTAAATCCCGAGTGGCGCATCGGAATGGCGCAAGGAATTCACCAAGGTCTTGAAGCCTGGCGCCAGCAGGATCTGATCCGCCGCGGCTTGATTGGGCAGTGACCCTGCGGCGCAAAGTGGCTAGAATGCGCCCGTGTGTTTTGACCCTTGGGTGCAGCGACACTATATAGGCGTCACCGCGAACAAAAGGCAGCAACGTGATCCGGTTCATTCTTTCGATTTTCGGGGCGGTTTTCAGCCTCGTCACCTTGGGTATTTTCATGGTCGCGCTGGTGATTGGCGCGGTCTTCTGGATGTATGGCCGCGACCTGCCCAGCCACGAGTCGCTGGCCCAGTACAAGCCGCCCACCATCAGCCGTATCTATTCGGGCAAGGGCCAACTGATCGACGAATTCGCGCAGGAGCGCCGCCTGTTCACCCCGTCCGAGGAAATCCCTGACCTCGTGAAGCACGCGTTTATCTCGGCGGAAGACAAGAACTTTTATTCGCATCAGGGGTACGACCCGCGCGGGATCATCGCTGCCGGGATCGAGGCGGTCCAATCCAAGGGCGAGACGCTGCGCGGCGCGTCGACCATCACCCAGCAGGTGATGAAGAACTTCCTGCTGTCAGGCGACCGGCGGGTCGAACGCAAGATTCAGGAAATCATCCTCGCGACCAGGTTGGAAAAAACGCTGAACAAGGAACAGATCCTTGAGCTGTATCTCAACGAGATCTTTCTTGGCCAAAACTCCTACGGCGTGACCGCCGCTGCCCAGACCTATTTCAACAAGACTTTGCAGGAACTGGCCCCGCATGAGGCCGCGACGCTGGCTGCGATGCCCAAGGCGCCTTCGGACTATCACCCGGTGCGCCAGAAACAGCGTCTGTTGGATCGCCGCAACTACGTGCTGCGCGAGATGTACCAGAACGGATACATCGATCAGGCAACCTATGAGACCGAAGTGGCGCAACCTCTGCGTTCGGTTCAGAACGGTGATTTCGAAAGCTTCCGCACCGCACTGCCACCGCGCGACTATTTCACCGACGAAATCCGCCGCCAGCTGAGCGAGGATTTCGGGGAGGGCGAGTTTTTTACCGGTGGTTTCACCGTCCGGGCCTCGGTTGACGAGGAGATGCAGGTCGAAGCCGCGCGCGCCCTGCGCGAGGCGCTTCAGAAATATGACCGATCGCGCGGCAAGTGGCGCGGCACGGGTGAAACCATCCCCGAGGAAAAACTGAAAGACGAAGCCCAGTGGCGCGAAGCTCTGGCGATCATGGAAATCCCGCGCGACGTGGTGCTGCCCACGCAATGGTACCCCGCGGTCGTGCTGGATGTTGCTGAACAACAGCTGACGGTGGGGATCGAGAACGGTCCGGCCGACGGCATCATCCCGCGCAGCGACATCAAATGGATGCAGGGCGACTTCAAGGCAAACTTCAAACGCGGCGACGTGATCCTGGTCGTTGCCGGGGAAGAGGGCCAATGGTCCGCCCGTCAAGTTCCCGAGGTCCAAGGCGGCTTCGTGGCAATGGATGTGAACTCGGGCCGCGTTCTGGCGATGCAGGGTGGGTTCTCGTACCAGGACTCAGTGTTCAATCGGGCCACGCAGGCGCAGCGCCAACCGGGATCGGCCTTCAAGCCTTTCGTCTATGCGGCGGCACTGGACAGTGGCTACAGCCCCGCGACCATCGTCGTGGACGCCCCGATCGAAGTGAACACACCGCAGGGCCTTTGGACGCCCAAGAACTCGACCAACAAATTCTACGGGCCGACGCCCCTGCGCACCGGGATCGAGCAGTCGCGAAACCTGATGACCATCCGACTGGCGCAAGAGGTTTCGATGCCGGTGGTTGCAGGATACGCGGAGCGGTTCGGTGTGTATGACAACATGGGTCCCTACCTGGCCAATGCGCTGGGGGCCGAGGAGACGACGCTCTACAAGATGGTGGCGGCATATGCGATGTTCGCCAACGGCGGCGAGCGCGTCGAACCAACTTTGGTCGACCGGATCCAGGACCGGTTCGGCAAAACGATCTATCGGCATGATGACCGGCAGTGCCTGGATTGCAACTCCAGCTGGCTGGAGCCCGATGCCTCACCCACGATCGTGACCGACCGAGAGCAGGTGATGGATGCAATCACGGCCTATCAGCTGACGTCGATGATGAAGGGCGTGGTCGATCGCGGCACCGCGTCTCGCGTGGTAAATCTGCCGGTTCCGACGGCTGGAAAGACCGGTACGACCAACGAATCCAAGGACGCCTGGTTTATCGGCTTCACCTCGAACATCGTCGCCGGGTGCTACATCGGGTACGACCGCCCGCGCCCGATGGGGCGGGGTGCTTACGGCGGTACGCTGTGCGGTCCGGTATTCCAGAGCTTTATGGAAAAGGCCGTCGAGAAATACGGTGGCGGTCCGTTCGAAGTGCCGCCGGGTGGGCAGTTCATCAAGATCGACCGGTTCAGCGGTGCCCGTCTGCCGGATGACGCATCGGGTGATTATGTGGTGGCCGAGTACTTCCGTGATGGCGTCGACGGGTTCATCGACCGTGTCTATGACGGTGGTTTTGCGATGGGGTCCGATCTGCCGTTGTTCGAAGAGGTGACCAATGGTGGGCGCCAGGTCCAGACCTCGACCGGGCAGACCATAATCGTGGGGCCCAAGGCCAGCCAGGGCGACCTTCAGGGCGGCGGACTTTACTGATCTGCAGCGCTTATAAACAGGCGTAGCAGATCGGCCTCCGGGTCACTCTCGACCGATCCGCCGGACCGCCAGAATATGGACAGGGCGCATTTGGCCGCCGCCCACCGGGCCAGACGCGCCCGCGATACATTCATCGCGGCGGCGTACAGATCCAGGGACGCGGAAATCTGCCCGACTTCGCGCACAAGGTCCGGCATGCCTTTTGGGTGCCGCAGCGCATTTGCCAGTTCGAACGCCGGATCCCCGACATAACCCTTGGCATCGATCACGCGCGGGCCGGATGAGGTCAGGATGACATTGTCGGGGTGTAGGTCTCCATGCAGGGGGCGATGCACGGGCTGCGTCTGCAGCAAGTCCTGAGCCAAAGCTATGGCGCGCCGCATATCGGCTTGCAGGGGCCGCGTACATTGATCGGCAAATCCGACGTAGAAAAGCGGTGCAAACACTTGCTCCAAAGGCCTCAGTCCGCTCACTTCAACCACCGGTGCAGCGTGCAGGTTCCGCGCCGTTTCAGCCAGTAGTGTCAAGGCGTCGGCTACGTTGCCCGTCCGTGCATGATCGCCCAGGGTCGGACCCTCGAGCCACTCCATCATGACCGCTTGACGGTCTTGGGCCAGGATCGCGACGGCGCCCCGGTTGCGCCAGGCAGCCAGCAGGCGGCATCCCGGCGCCTCGTTGCCGCGATCGGCGCGGCGATAGAGTTTGAGCGCGACTTCAGACCCGTCCTCACGTTTGGCCCGCCAGACACGCGCCGCGCCGGTATCCGCCGCCAGCCGCGGGTCGGCCAGATGCCATTTCTTCAGGAACTGCTCCGGTCCGTGCTGCATTTGCCTTTCGGGTCATCTTGTGGTGGCCTGAACCTCTTGCTATCACGCAGGCCTGATTGAGCAAGTTGGGACCTGACCATGCGCGCCGAAATCCAGAACATCGTGGCCGAGATCCAAAAATCGCTAGAGCTGCTGGCCCAGCGTATGGACTATGAAACCGCGCCGCACCGGCTGGAGGAGTTCAACGCCCGCGTCGAGGACCCCAACCTGTGGGACAACCCCGAAAACGCGCAGAAGCTGATGCGCGAACGGCAGGTTCTGGTCGATGCCATCGAAACCTACGAGTCCATCAAGACCGATCTGAACGACAACATCGAACTGATCGAGCTGGGCGAGATGGAGGGCGATGAAGAGGTCGTCAAGGATGCCGAAGAGGCCCTGAAGAAGCTGCGCGACAAGGCGGCCGAAAAAGAGCTTGAGGCGCTTCTGGACGGCGAGGCCGACGCCAATGATACCTTTTTGGAGATCAATGCGGGCGCCGGGGGCACCGAAAGCTGCGACTGGGCTTCGATGCTGGCGCGGATGTATGTCCGCTGGGCCGAGAAGAAGGGCTACAAGGTCGAGCTGCAGTCGGAAACCCCGGGCGAAGAGGCGGGGATCAAGTCGGCGGCCTACAAGATCTCGGGCCACAACGCCTATGGCTGGCTGAAATCCGAAAGCGGCGTGCACCGGCTGGTGCGCATCTCGCCCTATGACTCGGCGGCCAAACGGCACACGTCGTTCAGCTCGGTCTGGGTCTATCCGGTGGTGGACGACAATATCGAGATCGAAGTGAACCCGGCCGATATCCGCGTCGATACCTACCGGTCCTCGGGGGCGGGCGGTCAGCACGTAAACACCACAGACTCGGCGGTGCGGATCACCCACATCCCGACCGGCATCGTGGTGACCAGTTCGGAAAAATCGCAGCACCAGAACCGCGACATCGCTATGAAGGCGCTGAAATCGCGCCTGTACCAGATGGAACTGGACCGCCGCAACGCCGAGATCAACGCCGCGCACGAAGCCAAGGGCGATGCCGGCTGGGGCAACCAGATCCGGTCCTATGTCCTGCAGCCCTATCAGATGGTCAAAGACCTGCGCACCAGCTACGACACGTCGGACACCAAAGGGGTCCTGGACGGTGATCTGGATGCATTCATGGCAGCCACTCTGGCCCTCAAGGTCTCGGGCAAAAGCCGGGCCGAGGCGCAGTCGGACGACTGATGCCGCGCAGTTGAACTGCGTGGAAAAGATATATCCAAAACACCGGGTTTAAATGCACACATGGGGTCGCTAGGCTGAGCGCAAGCAAAGCTCGGACGTAACCCCATGAACCTAAGCGATACTTCAGCCGCTGATCTTCTCGAGAAACTCGCGACAGGGCATTTGTCGGCCGCCGAGTTGATGCGCTCGACGCTCGACCGGATTGCCCAGGTGAACGGGCAGGTCAATGCGATCGTGGCGCTGCAGGACGAGGATGTGCTTATGGCACAAGCTCGGGCCGCCGACGACAAGTCGGGCCGCGGGCCGCTGCATGGGCTTCCGATTGCCGTCAAAGACCTGGTCAATGTGGCTGGCATCGCGTCGACCCAGGGGTCGCCGGTTTTTCGCGGTCACGTCCCAGCCGTCGACGACCTGATCGCAGCACGGTTGCGGGCTGCCGGGGCTATTCTGATCGGAAAGACGAACACACCGGAGTTCGGGTTGGGCTCGCACACCTTCAATCCGGTCTATGGCGCAACCCGGAACCCATACGATCCGGCCCGGTCCTGCGGTGGGTCTTCGGGTGGCGCAGCGGTGGCCCTGGCCACAGGGATGGTCGCGCTGGCGGATGGGTCGGACATGATGGGCAGCCTGCGCAATCCGGCCGCGTGGAACAACGTGTACGGCTTCAGGCCCAGTTGGGGCAGGGTTCCGTCGGAACCACAGGGTGATTTGTTCCTGCACCAGCTCTCGACCTTGGGGCCGATGGCCCGCAGCCCGCAGGATATCGGACTATTGCTGGATGTGATCTCTGGCCTCGATCCGAGGCAGCCTTTGAGCGTTTCCTGCGACCCCGTCACCCCATTGTCTGTCGAAAGCCTGGACGGGATGCGGATCGGATGGCTGGGAGATTGGGGAGGCGCATTCCCGACTGAGGAAGGGATTTTGACCCAATGCAGCAACGAGTTGGCGATTTTTGAGGGACTTGGCGCAACCGTCGAGGACGTACCGCCGCCCTTCGATGCCGAACGCCTGTGGAACAGCTGGATCACCCTGCGGTCGTGGAGCGTAGCAGCAAGTCTGCTGCCCTTGGCCGACCGAAAAGACGCCCTGAAGGACACCGCGCAATGGGAGCTGGAGCGAGGTCTGGCCCTGACAGCGATGGAGGTCCATGCAGCCAGCGTCACCCGTTCGGATTGGTACCGTCGGGCGGTTGAACTGTTCGCCGAGTATGATGCGCTGGTGTTGCCGGCGGCTCAGGTGTGGCCGTTCCCTGTGGATCAGCCGTATCCGCGCAGCATTGGTGGGGTCGCGATGGACACCTATCATCGTTGGATGCAGGTGGTCACGCCGGTCAGCCTGATTGGTCTGCCCTGCCTTTCGATACCGGCGGGGTTTGGCCCCGGAGGACTGCCGATGGGAATGCAACTGTTCGGGCCGCGCGGCAGCGACGCGCAACTGCTGGCTTTGGGGGCCGCCTATCACGCCGTGACGCATTGGCCGCAAAAACGCCCGGCCATGGCCTGAGGGCAAGGGGAGGAGAAACGTAACATGGAAAAGCCATTCGGAGTGCCAACGCTGAAACCGGCGGATATCGGCATGTTGCGCACGGCGCTGCATCGCGCCTGGCAGGATTATCGCCGCGCACCGGTCTTTGGCCTGCTGTTCGGCGGCTTCTACGTTCTGGTCGGGTGGTTGATGGCCTGGGTAACCGTGCAAACGGGCACCTCGTTCTGGCTGGTGCTGGCTGCCATCGGCTTTCCTCTGATCGGGCCATTCGCCGCCGTGGGTTTGTACGAGGTATCGCACCGGCTCGAGCGGAATGAGCCTTTGGACTATGGCGCCATCTTCGGTGTCGTGATCCAGCAGAGCCGCCGTCAGTTGCCGTCGATCTGCGCGATCATCGTCGTGATGTTTCTGTTCTGGTTCTTTCTCGGCCACATGATCTTTGCGCTGTTCATGGGGCTGTCGACAATGACAAACGTGTCGTCATCGCTTGAGGTATTTCTGACACCCAACGGTCTGGCCATGCTGGCTGTCGGCACTGCTGTAGGCGCGATCTTTGCCATCCTGCTTTACATGATCACCGTGTTGTCGATCCCGATGCTGCTGGACCGGGAACTCGACTTCGTCACTGCCATGATCTCAAGCTATGCCTATGTCAGCGTGAACAAGCGGGTCATGCTGGGCTGGGGTGCCTTCATTGCGGTCACGACCTTTGTCGCCATGGTGCCCTGGTTTTTGGGATTGCTGATCGTGTTGCCCCTGTTCGGCCATGCCAGCTGGCACCTGTATCGGCAGATCACCGAAGACGACGCAGCGGCGGAGCCGGTTATCGAAGCGGCCCAAGCCTAGGTTTTCGGGGTCAGGAATCGGGCACTTCGCGGCCCATGTCGACCAGCATCTGACGCAGACGTCCCGCGCCGGGCAGGTTGGCTTCAAGCGCATGGACATAGGCGTGGGTCAGAAAAAAGCTCCGGGCGTCGTCGTCCTGCTGGTTGGCGGCGGCCAGTTCGTACAATTCAGCCAAAGCCGTGATGTCACCCGCCGCATGCGCCTGCAGAAGGCGGGTGTGCAGGTCGGTCATTCAGCGGCCAGTTCGGTGCGATGTGCCATCAGACGCTGCGCCACCCAGTCGTGGAACAGATGGGTCGGCCCGTCCATCGCCGGCGAGAAATGTCCGCCGTCAAACCCCGGCGCCGCGCGGCCACGCTGCATCCCTTCTACGACGAACACATCCTCTTCAAAGACCACTTTCCACTGCTCGGCATTGCGGGCGCGCAGATCCGCATCGGTATCCGGCGCCGAATAGAACAGGTGGATGTGCTCCGAGGTCCGGTCCTGGGCCTCGGGCCGCAGAATGATGGCGAAGGCGTGGTCCCGGTGCACGCCCAGCAGCACGTTGGGGAAGGCGGCTATGTATTCGGCTGCGGTGTCCCATTTCTCGCTGAGACCTTCGAAATCGGGAAAAACCCGACCGTCCTCAGTTTTCAGTTGCCGATAGACCAAGGTTCCCTGACCGGAATAAAGGCCGGGCTCCTGGATGTGATAGTGATCCTCAAGCCGCGAGTAACTGTTCAACCCGGGATGCACCCACGGCAGGTGATAGCTTTCACAGTAGTTCTCGACCGCTAGCTTCCAGTTGCAATTGACGTCCAACCGAAAGGAACTTTCCGGGCCGCCGTGGTACAGCGGCTTGTCGAACTCGGCCCAACGCTCAATCAGCCTGGCGTTGGCATCCTCGAACGTCGGCGCGTCGCCCGAGACGTTGATCCAAACCACGTCGCGCCATATATGGCTACGCACCTCGATCAGGCCGAGTTCCGATTTGCTGACCGCGTCATGTGCGTTCTGGCCCGGGCCGCCCACATGCGGCGTGGCGACCAGCCGGCCTTCGGTGGAATAGCACCAGCTGTGATAGGGGCAGCGAATGGCGCCTTCGATCTTGCGGGGCTCTTCGACCAGGATCATGCCGCGGTGACGGCAGATATTCTGAAACACACGGACCGTACCGGAACGGTCACGCAGCAACAGGAGCGGAATACCCATGAACTCCAGCGGAACCGCGTCACCTGGCTCGGGGACATCGGCGGTGACCGCGAGACCGGCCCAGCCATCCAGCAGCAGGGCTCGAGTTTCTTCGGCGTGCAGGGCAGGGTCGGTATAATGTGCATTGGGCAGACCCAGAGCGGTTTCAATGCTCTGACGAACAGCCGACAGATCGGTTGGGGTGCTGGCCATCTGGTTCTCCTCGCTTCCCCACCAGCCTAGGCATCCGGGACCGGCCCTCGCTTACACTTCTGCGACTCCGGCTTTTCTCACAACGACATGCACGGGAGTTTGGGCGGTTTCCTATGTCCGGCGCGCCAGTCTTGCTGCCTCCAGCGTTGCCCGGAAATCGTGGCCCAGATGGCGGATTTCCAATCTGTAGATGTGCGGAGTAGCCGCAGAGTGCTCCATGCACGAACCGATCCAGACGCCGTTGCCATCGGTCATGTCCTTGCGGATCACCATCGTCTTGCTGTCACGACCAGCCTCGCGCGACAAGACTGCGTAGATATTGGGTCCGGCGCAGGCGGCGAAGCCACGAAGTTCACGGCCCGTGGCGGAACGCGTACCGGCCATGGCCGGCGGCAGGAAGCCGCGCAGGACAGCACACTGATGCAGGTGCCGGGTTTGAACCAGCCAATGATAGGCGCGTGGACCGGCTTCGCCGCCATGTTGCGTCACAAGATAGACGCCGCTTGGAAACGTGTCCTCGGTCAAGGCTGCCAGTCCGGGCCGAAGGAACTGGACCACGCTTTCGGGCAGGTCACAGCGCCGGGGCGCGGGGATTTCCTCAAGCGGTTTCAGCAGAATGCGGGCGTCCACGTCAAAGAACCGGCAGATGCGGTCCAGAACGTCCGGGCGTGGAAAACTCTCGCCAGAAAGATACCGGTTGAACTGCGTTCGGTTGACGCCCAGCTGTCTGCACAGTTCGGCGACCGAAGGATAGCGGTCGGCAAGTTGCCTGAGATTCGCCCCCAGCATGCTGCGCAGCTCGGCGGGCGTGCGAGTGTCTACGGCCATGTCTCACTCTGGTTTGCAACGGTTCGGGAAACACGACCGGAGCGGCCAGAAAGGCCGGTTGCCAGTCAAGAAATCGTAAAATTGACCCCATGGAACACGCAGCTTGCGTATTCTGGTCCAAGCGTAACGCGCTCAGGCGCGAACGCAATAGGCATTAAGCCTATTTGTATGGTCTTTTTCCTATCAGTGCTCAGTTACGCACCCGCGGAATTCGATCCGAAAACGCAAAACGCCCCGTCGATCTGCGCGACGGGGCGTTTTGATGGGTTCGCGAAAAATCAGTTGCCGCGCAGCAGGGCCGCGACACCGGTCCGTGCAACCTCGACAGAGCCCAGCGGGCGCATCAGATCGGCGAATGCATCGATCTTGTCCGGCGCGCCGGTGATTTCGAAGATGAACGAATTCAACGTGCTGTCCACGACATTGGCCCGGAAAATGTCGGCAAGACGCAACGCCTCGACCCGCTTGTCGCCTTCGCCGACGACCTTGATGATCGCCAGTTCCCGCTCGACCGAAGGGCCTTCGACTGTCAGGTCATGCACGTCATGCACCGGGACGATGCGGCCCAGCTGAGCCTTGATCTGTTCGATCACCTGCGGGGTACCAGTGGTGACGATCGTGATGCGGCTGAGGTGTCCGGTATGGTCGACCTCGGCCACGGTCAGGCTTTCGATGTTGTAGCCGCGCCCCGAGAACAGCCCGATGACCCGGGCTAGAACCCCCGGTTCGTTTTCGACCAGAACAGCAATCGTGTGGCGTTCCTGCACGTCCGAGAAGGTCGGGCGCAGGTTGTAGGCCGAGTGGCGGGTGGAACCTTTTCGGATCTTGAGTGCAGTCATTGGAAGACCTCATCGTTGGCAGAGGAATAGTCTGGCGCCCGTAGCCGTTGAACAACGGCGCCGATGCAGACCAGACAGGAAAGATACAAAAGCGGTGCAAAAAGCAGGCGGATCGAGATGTCGGCCTCGCCGCGGAACAGAAAGGCGAAGAAAGCGGGGGCGGCACCCAGCCACATCGCTCCGGCCAGCACCAGGCCCCATGGGCTGTTCGTCAATACACCTGCGCGCAAAAGGAATAGTCCCGCAGCGGCGATCAGGGCAGATTCGTAGAACCACAGGTATGGGGTGGACAGCATGACCGCCAGCGCAAGCACAGCGGCACGCAGGTCAAAACCGATGCGGGGGCTGCGCCAGGTGATCGTGACCATGATGGCTGCGCAGGCTGTGATCGTCCACTGAACGGCCAACGCGACAGGCTCGGGCAGCCCAAAGCTGGCGAGTGTTGAATAAGGGCTGAGCATCAGATTGTTTTCGACGATGGTTTCACGCACCACCGAAAAGTGGACCGCCATCATGTTGCGCATTTCCAGCCAGTATTCCGGACCGTAGAGCGCGGTCGCCAATCCCGAGATAACCAGGGTCGTGACGCCGGCCGAAATGATGGTCGGCCACGCCCGGCACGCCAGCAAAGCAAAGGGGATCAGGATGCCCAGCTGAGGTTTGAGCGTCAGAAGGCCGATGAAAAAGCCGGCAAGAACCAAACGTTGGTTCTTTAACGCCGCAAGCGCCGCCAGCAAACCGGCCATCCACAGGGCAGCGGTCTGCCCCATGAACAGGGTCGGCAGTATCGCGGGCGGCAGCGCAAACGCAAACCAGACCGGTGTGATGCCTTCCGCGAACGGCCGGGCTGCGAATATCATCGCAACGATCGACGCGATCGAGAAGACCAGCCAGGCAATGGGGAAGGGAAGGGCGCCCAAGGGTTGCAGCGTTGCAAGAAACGCCGGCGGGTAAGACCAGGGCATCCAGTCATCTTCCTTGATGACGTTGTGCATGGCGGTCAGGCTGTCGACACTGAAGGCCGACAATGGTTCGCCCAGATGGGCCAGACGCCCAGCGGCCCAAAAGACCCGAAAGTCGATTGGAAAGCCGGCGCTGCCATTGGCCGCGATCTCGCTCCAGCTGAGGCCGAGCCAGATGACAAAGACCCCGAGCACCAGCGCCGGGACAAGAATGCCCAACTGCCAGCCGCGACGCCCCGCAAAAATCTGCAGGTTCTCGCGTGGAGATGTCTGAGTGGGGATGCCGGGCATATTCCGTCCTGTCCTGTGCGCGTCCATCAGGGCCGACAGTTTGGCCCTGTGTCCGCAAGCAATATCAAACCAGCACCGCGCCGCCAGCCTGAATGACACCCTTCGTTTCAGCCTCGCCCAGCAGCATCTCGTTATGGGCCTTGCCCGACGGGATCATGGGGAAGCAGTTCTCGTGCTTTTCGACCAGGCAGTCAAAGATCACCGGACCGTCGTAATTGATCATCTCCATGATCGCGTCATCCAGATCGGCGGGGTCTTTGCAGATGATCCCCTTGGCCCCGAAGGCCTCGGCCAGCTTGACGAAATCGGGCAGGGCCTCGGACCACGAATGCGAGTAGCGTTCGCCGTGCAGCAGTTCCTGCCACTGGCGCACCATGCCCAGGCGTTCGTTGTTCAGGATGAACTGTTTCACCGGCAGGCGGTATTGGACGGCGGTGCCCATCTCCTGCATGTTCATCAGCCAGCTGGCCTCGCCCGCGACGTTGATCACCAGCGCGTCGGGATGCGCCATCTGCACCCCGATCGAAGCCGGGAAGCCATAGCCCATGGTGCCCAGCCCGCCCGAGGTCATCCAGCGGTTGGGGTCTTCGAACCCAAGGAACTGCGCGGCCCACATCTGATGCTGGCCCACCTCGGTACAGACATAGCGATCATGGTCCTTGGTGAGCGCCTCGAGCCGTTCCAGCGCGTATTGGGGTTTGATCGCCTTTTCGCTGTTGGTGTAGGCAAGGCAGTTGACATTGCGCCAGTCCGAGATCTGGGATTGCCACTTGGCGATCGCTTCGGTGTTGGTTTTGCGGCCACGCGCCTTCCAGACCTTCAGCACATCTTCCAGAACATGCGCCACGTCGCCCACGATCGGGATGTCCACCCGTATCACCTTGTTGATCGAGGATGGGTCGATGTCGATATGCGCCTTTTTCGACTTGGGCGAGAACGCGTCGATACGCCCCGTGATCCGATCGTCGAACCGGGCGCCGACATTGATCATCAGATCACAGTCATGCATGGCCATGTTCGCCTCGTAAAGGCCGTGCATGCCCAGCATCCCGATCCAGTTGTTGCCCGATGCCGGATAGGCGCCCAGGCCCATCAGGGTCGAGGTGATGGGGAACCCGGTCGCGTCCACCAGCTCGCGCAGCAGTTGGCTGGCGGCAGGACCCGAATTGATCACGCCGCCGCCGGTATAGAACACCGGCCGCTTGGCGGTTTCGATGGCGGCGACCAGTTCGGTGATCTCTTCGATGTCGCCCTTGAGCGCCGGTTGATAATGCGAGGTCGATGGTTTCGGCGCGGTGTATTTGCCGGTGGCAAACTGGACGTCTTTGGGGATGTCGATCAACACAGGACCGGGACGGCCCGCGGTGGCGACGTGAAACGCCTCGTGCATGGTTTCCGCCAGCGAGTTAGTATCCTTGACCAGCCAATTGTGCTTGGTGCAGGGCCGGGTGATGCCCACCGTGTCCGCCTCTTGGAACGCATCCGAGCCGATCATGAACGTCGGCACCTGACCGGTCAGAACCACGATCGGGATCGAATCCAGAAGCGCGTCGGTCAGGCCGGTCACCGCGTTGGTCGCGCCGGGCCCCGAGGTCACCAGTGCAACACCGGGTTTGCCGGTTGAACGGGCGTAGCCCTCGGCGGCATGTATCGCGCCCTGTTCATGCCGCACCAGGATGTGACGGATGTCATTTTGCAGAAAGATCTCGTCATAGATCGGTAGCACGGCGCCGCCGGGGTATCCGAATACCGTGTCCACGCCCTGATCCTTGAGGGCCTGGACCACCATCTTTGCGCCGGTCATCTCACGTGTCATCTGCTTTGCTCCGTTCGCGACATGTGTCTTGCGTTTGACAAAAAAAAGCCCCCGAAGTTTCGGAGGCGCATGGGTTCGATTATGGCTTACCGTTACCGGCCCATGCGCGTGGTTCCTACGATTACGACTAGCGTTCTCATCGCCAGAGGCTCCTTTTTGCGTGGGGCAGACATTATGGGCGGCGCGAAGGGGCGTCAACAGGCAATCTGGCCAATTTCCTGACTCTGATGTCGAATTTTGCGACATTTTGTTGCGCAGATTGCCGCATGTGGAGAAATTTCCGAAAATACTGGCCGAGTTTTGCCGAGTTCTCAGCGGTGGTCGAGGTCAGAATGCGTCAGAGCGATGTCTGAAACGGGCATGATGCGGGGTCCGGGCTGGGTCAGGCTGGGGCTGCGAACAAGTCAGGGAGGACGGCATGCTGGTGGATCTGGTGGACCTCGGGCGCTATCCGATCGATCGTCCGAATTCGGCGGCGTATGATCGGTTGATCGATGACATTCGTCGTGACCTCGACAAGGATGGTTGCGCAGTTTTGCCCGGATTTGTCCACGAAGACGGGTTGGGTCAGTTGCTGACCGAAGCCGAAGCCGTCGCGCCGAGTGCGCATCGCAGTTTCAACCGGACCAACGCCTATTTCACAAAGGACGATCCCCGCTTTGGTATCGCCCACCCGATCCGTCGGTTCTATGACCGGTCGAACGCCTTTGTTCCGGCCGACAATTTCCCGTCTACCGGCCCCCTGCGCAGGATCTACGAGTTCGAAGGATTTCTGCCCTTCATCCGCGAAGCGTTGAATGAACCCGCGGATCGGTTCTTTCGCTACGATGATCCATTGGCGGATGTGATCATCAACGTGGTCGAAGAGGGGCAGGGCTTTCCTTGGCATTTCGACACGAACAACTACACGGTTACTCTGGCGATCCAGAATGGCGAGCAAGGCGGCGCCTTTGAATACGCGCCGAACCTGCGCACCGCTGAGGATGAGAACTTTGACAAGGTGGCCTCGGTTCTGGACGGCAATATGGGAATGGTACGCCAGTTGGAGCTCAATCCCGGTGATCTGCAGATCTTTCGGGGGCGCTATTCCTTGCATCGCGTGGCGCCGGTGTCGGGTGCACGGCCGCGCTACGTGGGGATATTCTCCTTTGTCGAGGCCGAAGGCATGTGTGGCGGGATCGAGCGTACTCGGCAGCTCTACGGCCGTGTGCTGCCGTGTCATCGCGACAGGGAGGGGTTGCGAAACGATGAGCTTTTGGACTGACCCGTGCTAGGGTGGAGCAGTCAGATCCTGCCAGGGAGTGCAAGGTGCCACGTATTCTTCAGCTGACCCCTTTCGTCCTGTGTTCCTCGCTGAGCCGGCAAATTGCATTCTACTGCGATCGTCTGGGTTTCGCGTGTGGGTTCACGCAAGACAACTATGCTTTTCTCAGGCTTGGCCCGGTTGCAATTCGCCTGCTGGAATGCCCGCCGCGCGCGGATGGCTTGCCGCTGGGCCACGAGCAATCCTTCTATATCGATGTCGAGGATATTGACGATTTGTACGAAAGCCTGCGTCCCAAACTCGAAGAACTCCCCGAAGGGCGGGTTCGTGCGCCATTTGATCAGCCATATCAACAGCGAGAGTTTCACGTTCTGGATGAGGACGGCACGCTGATCTTTTTCGGCGAAGGAATCCGTTGAAGCGCGGAAGGTGCGCTGATGGCGCGGCCGTCAGAAGGCCACGCCGGTTCCTTGCAAAACGCCATGTTCCAGCGCGTATCGGGTCAGGCCGGCAGTTGATGAGATGCCCAGCTTGCGCTTGATGTTTTTGCGATGGGTTTCGACCGTGCGAACCGAGATATCCAGCGCCAGCGCGACTTCCTTGTTCGACTTGCCCTGCGCCAATTCCAGAAGGATCGTCTGTTCACGCCCGGTGAGCGCTTCGCGCGCCGCATCCTCTTTCGGTTCCAGCGATCCGATCGCCCCGGTGCACAAATAGCGCTCTCCACGCATGACCGCGTCTATGGCCTGCTTGATTTCGTCAGTCGGCACATCCTTGAGAACATAGCCCTTGGCCCCGTGGCTCAATGCGGTCGAGATGTATTCCGGGCTGTCATGCATCGACAGAATGAGAATGCGGGTGTCGGGCAACCGTTCGAGGATCAGTTCAGTGGCGCTGAGCCCCCCGAGCCCCGGCATGTTCAGATCCATCAGGATGACATCGGGCTGCAGGCGCGCGGCCTGATCCACCGCGTCACGGCCATTGCCCAACGTGCCGACGACCTTGATGTCGTCAAAACTTTCGAGGATCGACTGGATGCCCTCGGCGACCATGGGGTGATCGTCGACGATAAGGACTCGGATCGTTTCGGTCATCAGGAACCGGCCTTTCCTTTGGGTGTCGCGTCTTCCTGCGGCGGCAACAGGTGGCTCAGCGGCAGGCTGACTTCGATCACTGTACCACTTTGTGCGCCGCGTGATGACAGGATACGCAGGGACCCGTCAAGCTGTTCTATGCGCTCTTGCATGTTGCGCAGCCCGATCCCGGTGCTGACCCGGCCCGGTCGTGACCGAAGGCCACGGCCGTTGTCGGTGATGCGCATGGTCGCGCCCTTCTTGTGGCCGCGCAGGTCGATCGTGACGCGGGTTGCGCCAGAATGGCGTTCGATATTCGTCAGCGCCTCTTGCGCGATACGGTAGAGGGCGATCTTGCTGTCCTGGTCCAGACGATTGCGGAACACGACGGTCGAGAATTCGGTCTCGATCCCGGTCCGTTCGCGGAAATCGTCGGTCAGCGCCTTCAGGGCCGGGCCAAGGCCCAAGTCATCCAATACGCCGGGCCGCAGGTCGCGGCTGATGCGGCGCACTTCGGTGATCGCGGTGCCCAGGTTGTCGATGCCCTTGTCCAGCGGCGCACGTGCGCCGTCATGATCGCCCTTGGACAGGCGCCGCCGGGCATTGTCCAGCGCATAGCGCACCCCGACCAGGATCTGGCTGATCCCGTCATGCAGCTCACGAGCAACGCGGCCACGCTCTTCCTCCTGCGCGTCGATTACCCGCTTGGTCAGTTCCTTCAGCTTGGCATCCGCAAGCCGGCGTTCGCGGATGTTCAACAGCATCCCCGAGGCGAAGACGATCAGAACCGCCGCCAGAACGATACCGCCGATATACAGGAACGTGCGTTGCACCCGCGCTTCGACCTCGGCGCGGGCATTGGCTACGGTGGCCACGATGTCGTCGATGAATACACCGGTTCCCACGGCCCAACGCCAATCCTGCAGGCCGACGACATAGGCGATCATCATGGCCTCTTCGCCGGTCGAGGGCTTCTGCCACATGAAACTGTGCCATCCGGCACCCTGCCGGGCCAGGCGGATGAACTCGTCGACGACCGGAACACCCTCGCTGTCCGTCAGGCCCTCCCAGTTCTGATTGATGAACTCGGTCTGGCGCGGGCTAACAAGGTTGTTGCCGTCATAATCATATACGAAGAAGAACCCGTCCTTTCCGTAAATCATCGCCGACAGGATCTGGGTCACCAGATTCTGGGCAACCTTGTCATCCGGAGACGCGCGTCCGTAGATATAAGCGAAGCCGTTTCGGGCCTGTGTCACGTAATTGCGCAGCTCTTCCTTCTTGGCCTCGATCAGCCGACGCTCCAACGCCTTGATCTCGCGTTCAGCCGTCGCGCGGGCTTCGTAGGCCACCATGACCGCGATCGCGGCCACGGCCACGACCAGCGGAATGGCCGCAACCAGCGACAGCTTCTGAGCGTAGGTCAGTGAAAGCAGAGCGCGGAGTTTCCCCATGGTCGAATCGATACGCAAGCGGGGGTGAAATTGCAAAGAGATTGGGCATTCCGGCGCTCGAAACGCCCAGGAATCGCGGTTTGCGGGCCAAAATGAGCCCCTCATTTGCGCGTTCCGCAGAAAAAACCATCCGATCTACGTAGTAATAGGTATTCCTTTTCAAACGGCCTTCATTAGGGTGACGCTACCGTAAACGACTGGCTCGGGCGCTGCCCGAGTCGTGACTATGAAGGGGAGGATTACTCTTATGGATCGTCGTAAGTTTCTAAAGACGTCGGCACTGGGCGGCTCGGCCGCAGCGGCAACCGCATTGGCGGCACCCGCCTATGCGCAGGGCAAGCGCACGCTGACCATGGTTACCTCGTGGGGCCGCGGTCTGGCTGGCGTGTTCGACAGCGCGCAGCGTTGCGCCGACAGCATCACCGCAATGTCCGACGGCAACCTGACGGTTGACATCAAGGCAGCGGGCGAACTGGTGGGCGCGTTCGAAGTGTTCGACGCCGTCTCGTCGGGTCAGGCTGACATGTACCATGCCGCCGACTATTACTTTGTCGGTCAGCACCCGGGCTACGCGTTCTTCACGGCCGTTCCGTTCGGTATGACCGCGCAGGAACTGGTGAACTGGTACTATTTCGATGGCGGCATGGAGCTGCATGACGAACTGGGCCAGATCTTCGGCCTGAAATCGTTCCTGGCAGGCAACACCGGTGCGCAGGCCGGCGGCTGGTACTCGAAAGAGATCAATAGCCCCGAAGACTTCAACGGCCTGAAGTTCCGTATGCCGGGTCTGGGCGGCAAGGCGCTGGGCAAGCTGGGCGCATCGGTTCAGAACATTCCGGGTTCGGAAGTGTATCAGGCGCTGTCCTCGGGTGCCATCGACGGCACCGAGTGGATCGGTCCCTGGGCCGACGAAAAGGCCGGTTTCCAGGAGATCACCAAGATCTACTACACCGCCGGTTTCCACGAGCCGGGCGCAGGCCTGTCGCTGGCCACCAACCGCGACGTGTTCGAAAGCCTCTCGCCGGCGCACCAGAAGATCATCGAAATCGCTGCCGGCGAAGCGCACCAGTGGAACCTGGCACAGTTCCTGGCCAACAACGGCGCGGCGCTGCAGCGTCTGCAGGCCGGTGGCGTGAAGGTCATGGAATTCCCCGACAGTGTCTGGGATGCCTTCGGACAAGCCAGCCAGGAAGTTCTGGCCGAGAACATGAGCGACGAGCTGTTCAAGAAGATCCACGACAGCGCGATGGCATCGATGAAAGCCTCGTCGTCGTGGCTGAACATGTCGTCGGGCGTCTACACCGCGCAGCGCGACCGCGTTCTGGGCTAACTGGCCGTCTGGCAATCAAACGGTTTCCCCGCCACGTGCGGGGAAACCTTTCCTGTTGCAGATGCGCGGATCGCACGGTTTTCCGCTATAATCAGCGTCGCAACCAACGGGACCTGGGGACATTATGCAGGACGAAAACGGTATCTCGTTCTTCGGCGCCCTGTGGAACGGACTGGTCTGGTTCGTTCAAAGCATCGCCGAAGCCTTCTATAATTTCGGATACGCCATCACGCATCCGCAGCTGTGGCTGAACTGGTCGGACAAAGAAGCGATCATGCGCTTTGTCTATTACGGCGGGTCGGTCGAGTTCTTTTTCGTGGTTTTCACGATCTTCCTCGTGCTGACCGCGATCGGGCTTTACTTCCGCGGCTTCATGTGGGGCATGGTGCGCGTTCTGGAAGGGTTCGCCAACACGACCGGGCGTTTCTTTGCCTGGGCGGGCCTGCTGATGGTGATCCAGCAAATCGTCATCGTATTCATGCAGCGCGTATTCGCGCGACCTGACATGGCGTTTGGTCTGGGTATCCCGTTTCAGATGGATATCAGCTGGTACGCCGAAGAGCTGAAGCTGTACAACGCGCTGGTCGTCTGTCTGTGCTGCACCTACACCTTCGTGCAGGGCGGCCATGTCCGCGTGGACCTCGTATATGCCGGCATCTCGCATCGGGCCAAGCGCGTGGTCGACATGCTGGGCTCTATTCTGTTCATGATGCCCATCGCCGTGCTGACCTGGATGTATGGCTGGTACTTCATGTGGCGTCACCTGATCGTGCCGAAGCCCTCGGCCAGCGACACGCTGGACCGGCTGGTGATGAAATCCCGCGCGCTGCGCTGGAACGTCGAAACCATCGGCTTCAGCCCCAACGGCTTCAATGCCTACTTCCTGTTCAAGATCCTGCTTGTGGCCTTTGCCGCGATGGTGTTCCTGCACGCGATCGCGTTCTTCTACCGGTCCTATCTCGAATATGTCGAAGGCCCGGAAAGCGCTGGAAAATACCTCGACAAGGACAGCCTTGGCGAGGGTGAAGAAGCCTACGAAGGCACACATTAAGGACGGAGACCAAAACAATGCTATTCGGACTTGATGGCGTCGAGATAGGCCTCATTATCGTATTCCTCTGCCTGTTCGGCGGGATTCTCAGCGGCTTTCCGGTGGCGTTTGCCATCGGTGGGGCCGGCATCATCTCTTTCGGGATCATCGCCGCGCTGGACAGCGCCGGATTGCTGATCCACCAGGCGATCGACACAAGCTCGCAAGCCTATCGGGACATCGTGAATTCGGGTGTGAAACCCGATGTGATATCCGTGTTCCGATACCCGGACCTGCCAAGGATCGCCGAGCCGGTCTTTGTTCAGGGCTGGGAAACCGCGTTGGACCGCAACGTGTCCTTCATCGTGAACCGTATCAACGAACGAGTTCTGGCCGGTCAGTCGATCGAGACTCTGCTGGCGGTGCTGATGTTCGTGCTGATGGGCATCACGCTGGAACGCTCGAAAATCGCCAACGACCTGCTGACCACAATGGCGCGCGTCTTTGGCCCGCTGCCGGGCGGTCTGGCGGTGTCGATCGTGGTTGTGGGGGCATTCCTTGCGGCCTCGACCGGTATTGTGGGCGCGACCGTGGTGACGATGGGCCTGCTGGCCCTGCCGACCATGCTGCGCAACAACTACTCGCCAGAGCTGGCGACGGGCGTGATCGCGGCCTCGGGCACGCTGGGGCAGATCATTCCGCCCTCGATCGTGATTGTTCTGCTGGGCACGCTGGCGGGTGACCTGTATTCGACGGCGCAGGAGACCCGCGCAGTCGAAGCTGGATGTACCGACGCGCTGACCTATCTGGGCGAGCCTGCCGTGGTTTCGGTGGGGACGCTGTTCCAGGCGGCGCTGCTACCGGGGATCATGCTGGCGCTGCTCTATGCGCTTTATGCCTTTGGCTACGCGCTGCTCAACCCGCACAAGGCACCTGCGGTCGAACTGTCAGGGGGCAGCGGCGAGACCATCACCCGCTCGGAAGGCCTGACCTGGCTGCTGGGTGCCCCGGTTGCACTGATCGTGGGCGCGGTTCTGCTGGGAAGCGCCGGTGTCATCGGCAGCCAGAACATCACCGTTTCGGGTTTTTCCGACATCGGTGAGGCAGCCTCGTTGCGCACCAACGTGTCCGAGGAGTGCAAGGCCTCGATGATCGACCTGCATGGTCAGGCGGCCTGGGACAAGGCCGTGGCCGAGCAGGAAGCCATCGATGCTGCCGGCGGCGCAACCGAAGCGCAACGGCTGAGCGAAGAAGAACTCGCCTCGGCCCGTGAAGCCAAGATTGCAGCTGCCGCCCCGATCGGCACCGGTGTTGCGGTCATGGTCGTACTGTTGGGTCTGACGCTGGTTCTGGGCCGCGGCATCGCGCCCTCGCGATCGCCGCAGCCGCTGATCGTGGGTGCAATCGGGCTGATCCTGATGCTGCTGGTCGATGTTCTGCTGATTGCGCCGACCACTTCATCTGGGGCCACCTTCCTGCTGCTGGCGCTGCCTTTCGGGCTTGCCATGTATGGCTGCAAGGAAGCGGCGGCGCGCTGTGCCACCAATGATCTGATCCGCGTGGTATTCCCGCCGCTGGTTCTGATCATCGCGGTTCTGGGGTCGATCCTGGGTGGTGTGACCAACCCGACTCCGGCCGCAGCGCTGGGGGCAGGCGGGGCCATCATGCTGGCGGCCTATCGCAAACTGCAGGATCAGGGGCGGTCGGGCAAAGTGATCATCTGGTCCACCTTCGCCGTCATCATCTGTCTTCTGCTGGGTGTCAACTTTGACCTCCGCGTGAACCAAGGCGATGTAAGCGTCGAGACCTGGATTGCTTTCATCCTGGCCTATGCCACCTACCTCTATGCGCTGTTCGGCCTGCTGTTCGCCTGCTGGGTGCTGTATGCCAGCGGTGTTCTGACACCGGTGGTGCGGGAAACCGCCAAGGTGACCTCGATGGTCTTCACCATCCTGATCGGCTCGCAGCTGCTGAACCTGGTGGTGATCTCGTTCGGCGGGGAACACTATATCCAGCAGTTCCTGAAGAGCTTCGACAACGAGTTCACGGTCTTCCTGATCGTGATGCTGGTGCTGTTCATCCTGGGCTTCGTGCTGGACTTCCTCGAGATCATCTACATCGTGATCCCGATCGTGGGTCCGGTGATCTATGGCGGGTCGTTCGACCCGAAATGGGTGACGATCATGGTGGCGGTGAACCTGCAGACCTCGTTCCTGACGCCGCCATTTGGCTTTGCGCTATTCTATCTGCGCGGCGTGGCGCCGAAAGAGGTAACGACGGGCCATATCTACCGCGGGATCATCCCCTTCGTGCTGATCCAGGTGGTTGGCATCGGAATCCTGTGGTTCTTCCCGTCGATCGTGACGATCGTGCCGGACCTGATCCCGAACTGATCGGTGATGGCGTTGTCAAACTGAAAAGGGGGCCGCGAGGCCCCCTTTGCTTTGGTCCCGGCTGACGCCGGTTGTCAGGTGAACTGGATCAGGTCCCAACGGTTCCCGAACGGATCCTGCCAGACGGCAACGATGCCATAGGGTTCGTGGCGGGGCTCTTCCTCGAACCGGACCCCGTTGGCCAGCATGTCTGCGTGATCGCGGGCGAAATCATCGGTTCTGAGGAAAAACCCGACACGACCACCGGTCTGATTACCGATTGCGGCCCGTTGGCGGTCTCCGTCAGCCTTGGCCAACAGCAGAGCAGCCCCATCGCTGCCGGGGGGCGTAACCAAAACCCATCGTTTGCCTTCGCCAAGATCGATGTCCTGGGTCAGCCGGAACCTAAGCGTCTTGGTGTAGAACGCGATCGCGTCATCATAGTCCGGCACCACCAGGGTGACGGCGTGCAAACCTTGCTGCATCAGAATTCAACCTTTGGTGGGGTGGCGATCGGGAAGTTGGATATTCGCGACCTGCTCGGCAATCGGAGCGGTCGAAAGCGGGTGATGCGTTGAGTCGGTGAACGCCTCCGGGTCGTCCACACGCTGCCACCCGCCTTTGACATAGACCTCGAGCCCGGCGAATTTCACCTTGTAGCCCATCTTGGGGCTGCCGGGGACCCAATAGCCCAAATAAACATATGGCAGACCGGCCTCGCGCGCGATGTCGATATGATCGAGGATCATATAGGTTCCCAGTGAGCTTTGCGGCTGGTTCGGATCATAGAACGAATAGACCATGCTCAACCCGTCATCCAGAACATCGGTCAGGCTGACGGCGATCAGGTTTCCGGTCTTGGGGTCGGCATATTCAACGACGCGGCTACGGATCGGAGTCTCCTCGATCATCGCGGCGAACTCGAACACGTCCATATCCGCCATGCCGCCATCGGCGTGCCGTGTGTCCAGGTACCGCCGAAACAGTTCGTACTGGTCGTCGGTGGCCCAAGGTGAGGTCGCGCGTCGCTGAAGGTGCGCATTGCGCCGCGCCGCGCGTTTCTGGCTTTTGGTCGGGGAAAAGGCCGAGACGTCGATCCGGGCCGACAGGCAGGCCGCACAATCTGTGCAGGAGGGCCTGTAAAGGACGTTCTGAGACCGGCGAAAACCCTGCTGCGACAGAGAGTTGTTCAGCTGATCCGCGCCTTCGCCCTGTAGGGCGGTGAACAGCTTACGCTCGATCCTGCCCTCGAGATAAGGGCAAGGCTGTGGTGCAGTCACATAGAACTGCGGCGCAATCGGCAGCGTGTGTCGCATGAAGGCCCCGTGTTTCCTCGGGGCCGATGATAGCAACCGTTTCTGGGGTCGCCAAGTCCCAGAAACGGGCCGTGTCAGGCGCGCTGGTTCAGCATCACGGTGCCGAGGAAGGCATCGGTCAGGCCCTGGTTGCGTGCGCTGGTCAGCATCATGATGACCGAGATGATCTGCAGGATCGGAAACGCCATGCTGACAAAGTAACCGGCTGTATGCGCGACGGCCTTGCCGGTATCCATGCGTTCGCCAAATGCGTCGCGCAGTTCGATCCCCATAAAGCGCATACCCAGCGTGGCAGACCCGTTTGCGATGGTGACGACACGGTAGATGAAACTGACGACCGCATAGATCAGCGCGATGACGAACAGGCCCATGCCGAAGGTCAGCAGAATGGCAACCGTGCACAGCAGCGAAATGAAGGCGATATCAAACAGCCACGCGAAGAAACGTTTGATCGCCACGGATTTGTAGAAGTCCGGCTGACGATCCGGGTCGGGCAGATGAGACATGAAGGAATTTCCGGTCGGTTGTTGAGGTTTGCCCTGTCCCACAGAGAGGGGGCAGGGCGGTAGAGTATCAGGCGGTTTCGTCCTTGTCGTCCGCCGTATTCTCCTGAGCGCGTTCGTTCATGAACTGGTCGAACTCGGCCTTGTCCTTGGCTTCGCGCAGGCGGTGCAGGAAGGCTTCGAAATCCTGTTGTTCCCGTTCCAGGCGGGCCAGCGTGTCGGCCTTGTAGGCGTCGAATGCGCTGTTGCCCGAGGGCTTCATCGCGCTCATGTGGCTGTGCCAGGAATGGCGGCGGCTGCAGGATTTGCTGAACATGCGTTTGCTCCAGATCATATAGGCCAGAAGGGCCAGGCCGACGGGCCAGAAGAAGATGAAACCAAGGACCATGGCAGCGATCCAGGCGCCTTTGCCCTTGTCGTCAAGCCAGGCCTCTGCACGGTGCAACCATCCCGGGTTGCGGGGGACGGCGTGTTCGGACAATGCGGTCATTTGGGCTCTCCAGGTTGATGTAAATTGTGTTCACATTGATCTAGATGGGGTGGCCCGGCCCGGATGCAAGGGGCGATGTGAAAAAGATTTACATTTAGTGCCCCGGTTGACGGCAGTTCTGATCCTGCGCAACGTGCGGGCATGAACACGCACAACGACAAGCCCGCCCCGACGCTTGAAGAAATCCTGAACCTCGAGCAGCAGGTCTGGACCGCTTTGGTCGAAGGTGATGCGCGGGCGGACCGGGCGTTGCTGAGCGCCGATTTTCTGGGCGTCTACCCATCCGGTTTCGCCAATCGCGACGATCATGTGGGTCAGTTCGCAGTCAGCCCGACCATGGAGTCATATGAGTTGAGCGCGGCGCAATTGCGCGTTTTGACATCGGATATCGTCCTGTTGTCCTACCGGGCGGACTATCAGCGGCCGGGTGCGTCCGCGCGCGAGGCGATGCTGATCTCTTCGTTGTGGGAACGCCGGGATGATGGCTGGATCAATACCTTCAGCCAGGACACTCCAGTCGACGTTACCTGACCGGAATTCGCCCATGACCGACAATCTTACCATTCGCCGCGTCCCGCGCCCCTACGACCCCGAACTGGGGCGAGAGGCCTGCGCCGCAGTGTCGGATCTGAACGCTGATCAGTCCGAACTGGTGACCGGTGCCGCAGGGAGCAGCCCGTACCTCAAGAGCCTGATCGACCGTGAGCGCAATTGGCTGGCCCCGGCGCTGGATCGGCCGCAGCACGCCCTTGCGCAGATCATGGACGACGCGCGCGCGTTGGCTCCTGACCAGTTGAAACCGGGTCTGAGGCTGGCCAAGCATCGGCTTGCCTTGCTCACGGCCCTCGCCGACCTGTCTGGAGCCTGGAACCTCGAGCAGGTCACGACGGCGCTGACCGACTTTGCGGCGCTTGCCGTGGACATCGCGGCCAAGGCCGAGATTGCGGCGCTGATCCGGCGCAAGAAGCTGCCCGGCATGACTGATGACGACGTCGAAACCGCCGCTGGGATGGTGATCCTGGCGATGGGCAAGATGGGCGCGCACGAGCTGAACTACAGCTCGGATATCGACCTGATCGTGCTGTTCGACGAAACCCGGTACGATCCCGACGATTTCTACGAGGCGCGGCAGGGCATGGTGCGGGCCACGCGCAATTTCTGCGCCACGCTCAGCGACAAGACGGCCGATGGGTACGTGTTCCGCACCGATCTGCGGCTGCGCCCCGATCCCGCGGTCACCCCAGTCTGCATGGCGACCGAGGCGGCCGAGCGCTACTACGAAAGCCTGGGCCGCACATGGGAGCGTGCCGCCTATATCAAGGCCCGCCCCTGTGCCGGCGACATCGCCGCCGGGCAGCGGTTTCTGGAAACCCTGCGCCCCTTTGTCTGGCGCCGCCATCTGGATTTCGCCGCCATCCAGGACGCCCACGACATGCGCCTGCGCATCCGCGAGAACAAGGGCACCGGGGGGGCTCTGACGATCCCCGGCCATGACATGAAGCTGGGGCAGGGCGGCATTCGCGAAATCGAGTTCTTTACCCAGACGCGGCAGTTGATTGCCGGGGGCCGCGACCCCGACCTGCGGGTGCGCGGCACGGTGCCGGGACTGGCCGCGCTGGCAGCCAAGGACTGGGTGCCGCAGGACGTGGCCGACAAGTTGACCGACCATTACCGCGCACATCGCGAGGTCGAGCACCGCATCCAGATGGTGCATGACGCGCAGACCCACAAGGTGCCGCAGTCGTCCGACGGGATCGAGCGCATCGCCTGCCTGATGGGCACCACCAGCGCCGAGCTGACGGCCGATCTGACACGCCGCCTGACCGAGGTGCACGAGCTGACCGAGGGCTTTTTCGCGCCCGGCGCCGGCCCCGCGCCGACCGCAGCGCCCCCGGTCGAGTTCGACGCCGGCGTTCTGGCCCGTTGGACAACCTATCCCGCGCTGCGTTCGCAACGGGGCGCGCGCATCTTCGAGCGGCTCAAACCCGAGTTGCTGGCCCGGCTGGCCAAGACCGCCCGGCCCGACGAGGCGCTGCTGGCGCTGGATGGGTTTCTTGCCGGTTTGCCCGCCGGTGTGCAGCTGTTTTCCCTGTTCGAAGCCAACCCGCATCTGATCGACCTTCTGGTCGATATTGTCGGCACCTCGCATGCACTGGCCGCGCACCTGTCGCGCAATGCGCAGGTGTTCGACGCGGTGATCGGTGGCAGCTTCTTTGCCGATTGGCCCGGTCAGTCCGCCTTGCAGGCTGAACTGTCCCACGCGCTGGCGGCTGAGTCGGACTATGAAACGCAGCTGGATCTGGCGCGGCGCTGGTGCAAGGAATGGCATTTCCGTATCGGTGTGCACCACCTGCGCGGTCTGATCGACGGGTTGCAGGCCGGGCGGCAATACGCGGACCTCGCGCAGGTTGTCATCGCCGCGATCTTACCCTGCGTAGAGCGGCAGTTTTCGCAGAAGCACGGCTCCCCCCCAGGGCGTGGCGCTGTGGTGCTGGGCATGGGGTCGTTGGGGGCCGCTCGGCTGAACTCGCAATCCGATCTGGACATGATCGTGATCTACGACCCGCAAGCGGTGGACATGTCCGACGGCCCCAAGCCACTGGCCACGCGCACCTACTATGCGCGCTTTACACAGGCGCTGATTACCGCCCTGTCGGCACCGATGGCGCAAGGACGGTTGTACGAGGTCGACATGCGACTGCGGCCGTCCGGCAATCAGGGGCCAGTCGCCACAAGCTGGGCCAGCTTCACTCATTACCAACAAGAGGAAGCCTGGGTTTGGGAGCATCTGGCCTTGACCCGCGCGCGCGCAGTTGCAGGCAACACGGATCTGGCAGACGATTTCGAAGCTTTCCGAACGCAGTTCCTGTCTCGCCCGCGCGACAAGGATCAAGCCCTGCGCGAAGTGTCCGACATGCGCGCACGCCTCGCGGCCGCGAAATCTCCCGCCGGTGTCTGGGATGTCAAGAACGGCCCCGGCCGTCTGCTGGATATCGAGCTGATGGCCGAAACCGGCGCACTGTTGTCCGGAGCGCCACAGCGCGACGTCGACTCGGGCCTGGACGGAGCGGTCGCTGCGGGTCTTTTGGATGTCGCTCAGGCGCAGGTGTTGAAGGACGCATATGACCTATGCTGGTCGGTGCAATGCGCGGCGCGGCTACTGTCTGGCAAGGTGATCGAGGCCGACAAGATCGGGCAGGGGGGCACGGCCTTTCTGTGCCGGGCGACCGGGTTCGAGCAGGTCGAACAGTTACAGTCCGCCTTGCAGGACAGCTATGCTGCCGCAGCCGAAGTGATCGGCGCGGTGATCGAGGAGAGTGCGGATGGCGCGCAGTGACGACCCGAACGACCCCAAGGGCCTGATCCGCGAGGCCTATCGCATCGACGGAATCACGCTGCCCGAGTGTCGCAGCATCTTTTTGGACTGGGCGCTCAGCCTGCCGGACGGGCGCGACCAGAAGCAGGCGCTGACCGAGTTGCATGCTGTCTATACCGCACAGGATGCCGACCATCCCATGACACAGGTTCTGCGCGAAGGGCTGGACACCGCGCAGGCTCCGCGCCGGCGCGGCGGCTGGCGGGCGCGCCAACGCTGACGGATAGCCAGAGGGGCTTTTCTGCCCGCGCAATCGCGACTATGAGGGCGCCATGACCCATGCCGACATGCCCGACCGCCCCAGAATCCGTTTGAAACCCAAAGCCAATGCGCGCGGTCTGCGCCACGGCTTTCCTTGGGTCTATGCCAATGACATCGTTACCGACCGGCGCACCCGCAAGATCGCGCCTGGTGCGCTGGCCGTGCTAGAGGATGACAAACGCGCCCCGATCGCGTTGGTGGCAGTGAACCCGGATTCCAAGATCATGTGCCGGGTGTTGGATCGTGACCTGTCGGCACAGCTGGACGCCGGGTGGTTCGAAACCCGCCTGCGCCGCGCGCTCGACCTGCGCGAACGGCTGTTCGATGCGCCTTTCTACCGGCTGGTCCATGCCGAGGCCGACGGTTTTCCCGGTGTCATCATCGACCGCTTTGGCGATGCCTGCGTGATCCAGCCCAACGCCGCCTGGGCCGAGGCGCATCTGGGCCTTCTGACCGGCGCGTTGGTCGCGGTGACGGGGGTGACGACCGTGCTCAAGAACGCCTCGGGCCGCACCCGCGGGCTGGAAGGTCTGGATGACGTGAACCAGACACTGCGCGGCACCGCGCCCGATGCTCCGTTGCCCGTCCCGATGAATGGCGCGACCTACATGGCCGACCTGACCGGGGGCCAGAAAACCGGGCTGTTCTACGACCAGCGCCCCAACCACGCTCTTGCCGCCCGGCTGGCGGGCCCCGGCGCGCATGTGCTGGACGTGTTCAGCCACGTGGGCGGATTTGGCCTGGCCATGCTGGCCGGTGGGGCAGATCATGCGCTGTCGGTCGATGGCTCGGCCGCCGCGTTGACTCTGGCCGAGCAGGGCGCCGCCGCATCGGACTTCGGTGACCGCTTTGAAACCCGACAGGGCGATGCCTTCGACGTTCTGACCCAGCTGGGTGAGGACGGTGCGCAGTTCGACGTGGTCATCTGCGATCCGCCGGCCTTTGCGCCGTCGAAACAGGCGCTGGATGCCGGGCTGCGGGCCTATGAGCGGATCGCCCGCCTGGCCGCGCCGCTTGTCAAACCGGGGGGGTATCTGGGCCTGTGTTCCTGCTCGCATGCCGCCGACCTGACCCGCTTTCGCGAGGCCTGTGCCCGCGGTATCGGTCGGGCCGGGCGCCAGGCGCAGATGATCCATACTGGCTTTGCCGGCCCCGACCATCCGCAACTGCCGCAACTGGCCGAGAGCGGCTATCTGAAATCCGTGTTCTACCGGCTGTGAAGGCGGTTCTCGACACCTGCGTCATCTATCCGACGGTGATGCGCGAGATGCTGCTGGGCGTGGCGGCGCGGGGCCACTTCACCCCGCTCTGGTCGGCTCGCATCCTCGAGGAATGGGCCCGCGCCGCCCGCAAACTCGGCCCCGAGGGCGAGGCGCAGGCCCGGGCCGAAATCGCCTTGGTGCAGGCACATTGGCCGCAGGCCGTACGCCCCGAGGCACCCGGTCTCGAACAGCGCCTCTGGCTTCCCGACCCGGCCGACACCCATGTGCTGGCCACCGCGGTCGCCGCTTCGGCCGACACGATCATCACCGTGAATGCCAAAGACTTTCCAAGGAATATTCTGGCGGAAGAGGGCCTTGCCCGCATCGACCCCGACAGCTTCCTTCACGGCATCTGGCAGAGTGACCCGAGCAGTGTCGAAGAGATGGCTCAATCGGTCCTGACCGAAGCCAACCGTCTGTCGGGCGACAGATGGACTCTGCGCGCATTGATGAAAAAAGCCCGCCTGCCGCGTCTCGGCAAGGCTTTGGCGGCCTGACCTCTTCCCCTGGCTCCAAATATCGCGAGAGTGTGGCCTCTCGCACTCTGACCCTCAGCCACGCTCCCAACGTTGTTCAAGTGCCTCCAGCGCGGCAATCCGCTCGTCCGTCTTGGGATGGCTCATCAGCCAGGCCGGAACCACGCCCGCCCGCTGTTGGGTCAGATCCTCAAGCTTGTGAAACAGGGATTTCTGCGGCCCGATCCCGATTCCGGCCTTGGTCAGCAGGGCGGCTGCGTATTCGTCCGCCTCGTACTCGTCCGCCCGCGACAGGCGCGAGGCCAGCAGCGCGGTCAGCGCATTTGCGATCCACGCGCCGATGAAGGGAATGAACCGGTTGAGCAGCATCATCAGCGCCGCCCGCATCGCGTTCTGACCGGAAAAATCGATCATCCGCCGCCGGGCGTGGCCCAGCGCCACATGGCCCAGTTCATGCGCGATGACGCTGGCCATCTCCTCGGCCGAAACCTCGCCGTTGCGGAACTTGCGATAGAATCCACGGGTGATGAAGATGCGCCCGTCCGGCGCGGCCAGCCCGTTCACCGGGTCGATTTCGTAGATATAGACCGGCACGCGCGCCACATCCAAGGCGGCGGCCAGGCGGTCGGTCATGCGTTTCAATTCCGGATCGGCCAGTTCGGTCGACTTCGCATCCAGCTCGCGATGGGTGCGCCAGACGGAAATCCGATACATCACAATGGCATAGGCGATCGCCAGCAGAATTGGGGTCAGACGCAACATATCTCAGATATGGGCGGATCGGGATGCGGGGGCAAGTCGTTCCTCATCACTTTCGGGCAACATGGGCGACTTGGGGCAGTTCATGAGACGGAATTCGCGCGGCGTCAGATCGCAGTTTGCATATTTCAAAGGTTGAAATGAAGGCAAAAGCCTTCTAGGGCACGGCGCACGCGGTGCGAGCGCGCGCTATGCAAGAGGGACAAATGGCCAACAATGATTTAGAAGCCCGGCACCTTGAAACACTGGATCGTGACCTGCGGAGGTTTTCCCGCCTCGAGGTTGCAACGGCGCAGGTCGGGCGGCCGTTCGTCGGATCGGGCATCGCCTTCGTGTTCATCGTGATCGCCGGGATCACGGCTGCTTTGTTGTTCGGACAGGCCAGCAACACGATGATCGTCGTGATCGCGGCCATGTTCGGAGCCTACATGGCGCTGAACATCGGGGCGAACGATGTGGCCAACAACATGGCCCCGGCGGTGGGCGCGAACACCCTGACCATGGGCGGCGCCATCGCGATTGCCGCAGTTTTCGAAAGCGCCGGGGCCCTGATCGCGGGTGGAGATGTGGTCTCGACCATCGCCAAGGGCATCATCAATACCGAAAGCATGGGAACGGCAACCGTCTTCATCTGGGCCATGATGGCCGCGCTGTTGTCTGCTGCGCTTTGGATCAACCTGGCCACCTGGGTTGGCGCTCCGGTCTCGACCACGCATTCGGTCGTGGGGGGCGTCATGGGGGCAGGGATCGCGGCGGCGGGGTTCGGCGCGGTCAGCTGGGTCAAGATGAGCCAGATCGCTGCAAGCTGGGTCATCTCGCCGCTTCTGGGCGGCATCATCGCCGCCGGATTCCTGTGGTTCATCAAGGCGCGGATCATCTACCAGGACGACAAGATCGCCGCTGCGCGCAAATGGGTTCCAGTTCTGGTCGGCATCATGGCCGGGGCGTTTGCCTCGTACCTTGCGCTGAAAGGCCTGAAACATCTGTTCAAGATCAACCTGCAGACGGCCCTGGTGATCGGTCTGGTCAGCGGAGTGCTGATCTGGATGGTGACGATTCCTGTCATTCGCCGTCAGGCTGAAGGGCTGGAGAACCGCAACAAGTCGCTGAAGATCCTGTTCGGCATCCCGCTGATCATTTCGGCGGCGCTGCTCAGCTTTGCGCATGGGGCCAATGACGTGGCAAATGCCGTCGGACCTCTGGCCGCCATCGTTCAGGCTTCGGCGGTGGGTGATTTCACCCATGCGGTGAACATTCCGCCCTGGGTCATGATCATCGGCGCCTTCGGCATTTCGTTCGGTCTGTTCTTGTTCGGGCCCAAGCTGATCCGGGTGGTCGGCAGCCAGATCACCAAGCTGAACCCGATGCGCGCCTATTGTGTGGCGCTGTCGGCGGCGATCACCGTGATCGTGGCCAGCTGGCTTGGCCTGCCGGTCAGTTCGACCCACATCGCCGTGGGCGCAGTGTTCGGTGTCGGGTTCTTCCGGGAATGGGACGCCGAGCGGCGCCTGATCAAGGCGCGCGGCGCTGTGCCGGAACGCCCGGTGTTGGCCCCCGAAGAGCGCCGCCGCCGCAAGCTGGTGCGCCGGTCGCATTTCCTGACGATCATCGCGGCCTGGGTGATCACCGTGCCCGCGGCGGCCCTGCTGTCAGGTCTGCTGTTCCTGGGGATTCAGGCAATCGCCGGATAAAAGCAAAGCCGGGCTGGCGCTATCGCGTCAGCTCGCGCATGCCGCGTTCCAGCCCGGCCAGCGTCATCGGCACCATCCGGTCTTCGAAGATCTCGCGGATCATGCCGATGGAATGGGTGTATTCCCAGTATTTCTCGGGCACCGGGTTGATCCACAGGTTCGACGTCCACTGTTCGCGCGCGCGCTGCAGCCAGACCTGCCCGGCCTCGGCGTTCCAGTGCTCGTTGGCGCCGCCGGGATAGGCGATCTCGTAAGGCGACATCGACGCATCACCCACGAAGATGCACTTGTAGTCGGGGCCGTAGGTCCGCAGCACCTCATGCGTGGGGGTCTGCGCATCCCACCGGCGGCGATTGTCGCGCCAGACGCCTTCGTACAGGCAGTTGTGGAAATAGAAATATTCCAGGTGCTTGAACTCGGACCGCGCGGCCGAGAACAATTCCTCGACCACCTTGATATGCGGGTCCATCGAGCCGCCCACATCGAGAAACAGCAGCACCTTGACCGCATTGTGCCGTTCGGGCCGGGTCTTGACGTCCAGGTATCCGTGCTCGGCCGTGGCGCGGATGGTGCCGTCGAGGTCCAGTTCTTCGGCGGCGCCCTCACGGGCCCAGCGGCGCAGGCGTTTCAGCGCGACCTTGATGTTGCGGGTGCCAAGTTCGACCGTGTCGTCCAGATTGCGGAACTCGCGCTTATCCCAGACCTTGACCGCACGCTGGTGGCGGCTTTCCTTCTGGCCGATGCGCACGCCCTCGGGATTGTAGCCGTAAGCGCCGAAGGGCGAGGTGCCCGCCGTTCCGATCCACTTGTTGCCGCCCTGGTGGCGGCCTTGCTGATCCTTCAGCCGCTCGCGCAGCGTCTCCATCAGCTTGTCGAAACCGCCAAGCGCTTCGATCTCAGCCTTTTCCTCGTCTGACAGGTGCTTCTCGGCCATCTTGGCCAGCCACTCGGCCGGGATGTCCACGGCCTCGAGCACCTGATCGAAGGTGATCTCGGACAGCCCTTCGAAGCTGGCGGCAAAGGCGCGATCGAACTTGTCGATGTTGCGCTCGTCCTTCACCATCGAGACACGGGCGAGGTAGTAGAACGCCTCGATGTCGTAGGTGGCCAGCCCCTTTTTCATCCCCTCCAGAAAAGTCAGGTATTCCCGCAACGAGACGGGGATGCCTGCTTTTCTGAGGTTTTCGAAAAAGGGGATGAACATCGGCTCAGCCTATCACCCGCACCAGAACAAGCGAAATGGCCAGTCCCGCCAATGCAAATGCAATGCCGTAGCCGGCCGCATACTGGGCGATATCCGCGCCGCTGCCTTTGCGTTTTCGTGCCGTCAGCGCGCCCAGAGCCGCCCCCAGGACCGCCATTCCCACAACCACTAGCATGTGTTAGTCATCCGCCTTTTGCGATGTTATGGGGCCCCCAGTGCGACGTCCTGCATCAACGAGCTGACCACCAATTCCGAGCCAAACCCGTAGCGCGCCCACCCCAGACTGTCCAGCCTGACGGAGCGTGCCTGTTCGGGTTTGCCGGCCTGCTTCAAGGCCTCGGCCTTCAGCAGCAGCAGCGTCGCCAACATCGAGGCGTTTTCGGCCCGCGTCATTGTCGCGATGGCCCGGTCGAGGTCCTGCAGGGCTGCGGGGCCGCGCCCTTGGGTCAGGGCATAGGCCGCCGTCTGAACCGAGATATGCGCGCGCTGAAGCTCGGTTCCGGGGGTCGCGCGCAGGTATTGCAGAGCGATGGCATATTCGCGCTGCGCTTCCTCGGGGGCGTCGAATTCACCCAAACGGGCCTTCAGATAATGGGGGTACGCCCGGCGGTGATCGGTCCAACCTTGCTCTCGGCCGATCCGCATCGCGCGGTCGATGGCCCGCATTTGCCGCGGCGAGGCTCGGCCCTTGCCGACCGCCAGTTGCACGGCGTCGATCCATTCACGCGGGGTCTCCGAGATTGGCTGGACGGGCAGATTGGCGCCGCGCGGGTTCAGGCGGGCGATGACCCCGGGTATGACCTGCGCCACCTGTTCCCGGGTCATGCCGGTCTGAAGCTCCGGCACATAGGTCGCGCGCAGGATCAGCATGTCGAACCCGGTCAGGATAGTGTGGAAATTATCGTCGTTGAAGACCGAATCCGGCAGGCGGTACATGTCGTTCAGAGGCCCGATCGCCTGTGCAAGTTCTTCGTGAAGGCAATCCCGCATTTCTTGGGGACTGACATCGTTGGGAATGAAGATCGCCAATCGCTCGCGGCTGCGCAGTGCGCGCCAACTGCTTTTGGTCTTGCGCTTGTCGCGATTGTATTCCTCGAGGCTGGACGCGTTGGGCACGACGAAACACGCGGCCTGCGGCAGCAGCCGCTGGATCTGGCGCTGGGTCACTGCTTCGATCGTGATGTTGGCCTGCCCATCGTTGATCTGGCGGATGTCGATCCGGGCTTCGCGCTGCAGTCTGGTCAGCAGACGCGTCAGGTCGGATTGCATCGTGGGGGCAGGGGCGCCCGTCAGCCGAACTGTGATCGGACCCTCGAACCGCGTGAACACCGGCAGGGCAGTGCCACTTTCCAGCGAGAAATGCAGCTCCACGAAATCCGCCGCGATGTTCGTATTCGACCGGGCCGGCGGGAAAGGACGCGGCGTGCCGAAAGCCTGAGTCACCGGTGCCGCGGCCTCGGTCACCTTGATTTCATCGGGCAACTCAATCCGGTCGACCGAACTGCAGCCGGCAAGGACAAAGCCAAGAAATATGCCAGCAAGACGTTTCATGGACGCCGATACTTGAGGAAAGGCGTCAGTTGGCCGACGCGGTCATAAAGCTGGCGCGCCGTATGGTTGAACTCTTGCGTCAACCAATAGACATCGGGCGCGCCTTTTCGATCGGCTTCGGCATAGACGGCCTCGATCAACGCTCGACCGACACCGGTGCCGCGTACATGCGAGCTGGCATAGAGATCCTGCAGATAACAGACGTTTTCGATCTTCCAGGCATGGCGGTGAAACAGGAAGTGGGTCAGCCCGATCAATTCGCCGTCCAACTCGGCCACAAGGCATGAAAAGTCCTGCGGATCATCCCCCAGCAGGCGCGCAAACGTGCTGTCGTAGACCTCGTCGGGCAAGACCGTTTCGTAGAATTCAAGATACGCCCGCCACAACAAGTCCCAGCTCGGCCGGTCTTCGGGCTTGAGGGGGCGAATGCGCGGCGCTTGGGTCAATTCGGGTGGTCCTGCTCTACAGCGTGCTCGGTGTCGTGTTCTTTGATCTTTGTTGCAGCAATGCTGGCATCAGGCTTGCCGCAAGGCAAGCCGTGATCACCAAGTATTCATGAATGGGCGGGCTTCAGCGCTTGGCGCGCGCCATGAAGGCCAGCCGTTCGAACAGATGCACGTCCTGCTCGTTCTTAAGCAATGCCCCGTGCAGCTTGGGCAGGGCATTTACCCCGTCGCGTTTCAGGTCCTCGGCATCCAGATCCTCAGCCAGGAGCAGCTTGAGCCAGTCCAGCACCTCGGAGGTCGAGGGTTTTTTCTTCAGCCCCTGCGTCTCGCGAATTTCGTAGAACTGGGTCAGGGCGGTGGTCAGCAACGCCTCTTTGATGCCTGGGTGATGCACTTCGACGATGCGACGCATGGTGGCCTCGTCGGGGAAGCGGATGTAGTGGAAGAAACAGCGGCGCAGGAAAGCGTCTGGCAGTTCCTTTTCATTGTTCGAGGTGATGATCACGATTGGGCGGTGTTTGGCCCGGATCGTTTCGCCGGTCTCGTAGACATGGAACTCCATCTTGTCGAGCTCCTGCAGCAGGTCGTTGGGGAACTCGATATCGGCTTTGTCGATCTCGTCGATCAACAGCACGACCTTTTCATCGGCGTCGAAGGCCTGCCACAGCTTGCCTTTGCGGATATAGTTCGACACGTCGTGCACACGTTCGTCGCCTAGCTGGCTGTCGCGAAGACGGCTGACGGCGTCATATTCGTAAAGACCCTGCTGCGCGCGGGTGGTCGACTTGACGTTCCACTCGATCATCCTGAGACCCAGCGCGCCGGCGACCTGTTTGGCCAGTTCGGTTTTGCCCGTTCCGGGCTCACCCTTGACCAGCAGCGGTCGTTCCAGCGTGACGGCTGCGTTTACGGCAATGGTCAGGTCGTCGGTGGCAACGTATTCGGCTGTGCCTTTGAAACGTGCGGTCATGGGGCCCTCGTATGATGGTCGCAGCAACAGGAGACGGGAACCGGGTTACCTAGGGCGGGGCCGAATGACAAGCCGGGCCGCAGCGTCGCGGGCTGCCAACGACGGGCGCGAGGGACGAATCGCACTGATTCCATCATCCGCTCGCGGGTGTTCTGCCGCAAAATGGTCGTTTCGCTTTCACAGAATGGCAACGATTTGGTGTCCAAAGTCTCATATTTATACCGGTTCTCATAACGGCGCGTCGGGGTTGCGTTTGGATAGTGACATTCCCCGTCCCGTCAGTTAAACGCTGCGCAGAAGGGGGTGCCAAATGTCAGGCGACACGACCGCAAAAGACGTTTCTGGCCATACCGAGGGAGCCAATATGAAGCAGGAAGTTTTTCTGCCGGAGGACTATCGTCCGGCCGAAGATGAACCTTTCATGAATGAACGCCAGCTTGAGTATTTCCGCCGCAAGCTGCTGAACTGGAAACACGAACTTTTGGCAGGCAGCCGGGATACGATCGAGGGGCTGCAGGACAGCACCCGTAATATTCCCGACGTTGCAGACCGCGCCAGCGAGGAAACCGATCGTGCGCTGGAGCTGCGCACCCGGGACCGCCAGCGCAAACTGGTTGCCAAGATCGACGCCGCTCTGCGCCGGATCGACGAGGGCGAATACGGTTACTGCGAAAAAACCGGCGACCCGATCTCGCTCAAGCGTCTGGATGCGCGTCCGATCGCGACCATGACGCTGGAAGCGCAAGAGCGTCACGAGCGTCGCGAAAAAGTTCACCGCGACGATTGATCGCTGGGTTCTTTCAAAAGAGACATGCGCCGGGGCCTGTGGCTCCGGCCTTTTTGCGTTAGGCCGGTGTCATGAAGATCGACGGTTTGCAAATCTGTGTCATCGGCGGCGGGATCGGCGGCATGGCCGCTGCGCTGGCCTTGCAGCAACGCGGTGCACGGGTGACCGTGCTCGAGCAGGCCGAGGCCTTGACCGA
The DNA here is from genome assembly GCF_056536865.1 of Ruegeria sp. CI8. NCBI lineage: Bacteria > Pseudomonadati > Pseudomonadota > Alphaproteobacteria > Rhodobacterales > Roseobacteraceae > Ruegeria > Ruegeria sp. CI8. The sequence continues at coordinate 1,460,094 of NZ_JBQFQL010000001.1, read as the reverse complement.
GGTCGGGGCCGGCCTGCAAATCAGCGCCAACGGCATGGCGGTCCTGCGTGCGCTGGGTGTTGTGGATGATCCCGGTCGGGTCGCACAACTCTCTCACGGCACTGTTCTGCGCGACTATCGGCGGGGCCGCGTCGTCAGCCGTCTTCCGGCACCTTCGGCCGGATCCACGTGGTATTTCCATCGCGCTGACCTTCTGGATGTGTTGCAAAAGGCGGCCGAGCGCGCAGGGGTGTCGATCAGGCTGAATGCCCGCGTCACCAATGTTCGGAAGCATCCAGCCGAAGCCGAGGTTGCGCTGCAGGATGGCACCCGGCTGCGCGCGGAATTCGCCGTTGCAGCGGATGGCGGGCGCAGCGGTATCAGGCCCATCCTGAATGGAACCGAAGCGCCCGCGTTCACGCATCAGGTGGCGTGGCGGGCAACGGTGCCCTGGACCGACCACGAAGCCGAGCCCATGGCATCGCTGACGATGGGCCCCGGGCGTCATGTTGTGACCTATCCGCTGCGAAAGCAGTCCATGTTGAACATCGTGGCGGTAGAAGAGCGGTCCGACTGGCGGGAAGAGGGCTGGCGCCTGCGCGGTGACCCCGAGGACCTGTGGGCCCGTTTTTCCGATTTCGGCGGTCCGGCCGGCGCCGCGCTTGCGCAGGTGCAGGATGTCCATCTGTGGGCTTTGTTTCTGCGCCCGGTGGCACAGAAATGGCAGAATGGTCGCGTTGTCCTTCTGGGGGACGCCGCGCATCCCACATTGCCGTTTATGGCTCAAGGGGCGTGCCTCGCGCTTGAGGATGCTTGGATCCTGGCCCGATCTTTTGACGAACAGTCGGGTGTCCGCCGCGCACTCGAAGCCTATGAAAGCACGAGGAAACCCCGCGCGCGCAAGGTGGTCGCAGCTGCCGGTGCCAACGCGCGGAACTTTCATTTGCGCGGTCCTGCACGACTGGCCGCGCAGGCGGCCTTGGCCCTGATCGGTCCGCGCCTGACGCGTCGATACGACTGGATCTACGACTACGATCCGACGGCCTGACGGGTCAGATGTCGAGGTCCACCCAAACAGGGACGTGATCGGACGGTTTTTCATGTCCGCGCACTGCGGCGTCGATCTGGCAATCGCGCATCAGGTCCGCCGCTTGCGGTGTCAGAAGGAAATGGTCAATGCGAATGCCGTCATTCCGGTTCCACGCGCCGGCCTGATAATCCCAGAACGAATAGTGGCCCGGGCCTTGTGTCCGCGCACGGAACGCTTCGGTGAAGCCAAGGTTCAGCACCTTGCGAAACGCCGCGCGGCTTTCCGGCCGAAACAGGGCGTCTTCGCGCCAGGCCTCCGGGCGTTTCGCGTCCTCGGCTTGCGGAATGATGTTGTAGTCCCCGGCCATGAGGGCCGGCTCTTCCGTGGCCAGAAGATCGCGGGCGCGCTCATACAGCCGCTCCATCCACGCAAGCTTGTAGTCGAACTTCGGCCCCGGAGCAGGGTTCCCGTTGGGAAGATAAAGCCCGCAAATCCGCAGCGCCCGCTTGCCGATGACGGTTGCCTCGATCCATCGCGCCTGCTCGTCTTGTTCATCCCCGGGCAGCCCGCGCGAGACATCTTCAAGCGGATACTTCGAAAGTATCGCCACGCCGTTGAAGCTTTTCTGACCATGGGTTTCGACGTTGTACCCGCGTTCCTCAAAGATCTCGCGGGGAAAGTTTTCGTCGACGGATTTGATTTCCTGAAGCAGGACCACATCGGGCTGGGCTTCGTCCAACCAGCGGGGCAGAGCCTCGGCCCGCGCCTTGATGCCGTTGATGTTGAATGTTGCGATTTTCATCCCGGTCCCTCCGAAGCTCTGCCGAAACCTATCGCCCAGAACGGAGGCCATCACAAGGTGTCAGTCAGGTCTGCCGCGGGTGCCGGGGCGTTCGGGGACGGATGACGCCATGATGAACTGGCCCAGTGGGCGTGGGGCCAAACACGGTCAACCCGCGCCCTAAGGCCTGATCGCGGGACAGCGGGCGCTCCTGCAGATCAAAGAGAAATTCAGAGGACGGGGGCGCAACGCCCCCACGATTGATCACATCGAAAAAGAGGTGCCGCACCCACAGGAAGAGGTTGCGTTGGGGTTGTCGATCACGAACCGGGCGCCGATCAGTTCCTGCGTGAAATCAATCGTCGCATTTTCCAGGAACGGCAAAGAAATTTCGTCGACGACAACCTTCTGGCCCTTGCCTTCCAGCACCAGATCATCGTCCTTGGGCTCGTCCAATGCGATTTCGTACTGAAAGCCTGAACACCCTCCGCCTTCAACGGCGATGCGCAGGGCCTTGCCGTTGTCGGCGGCGCCGATCTCGGCAAGCCTCTCGAAGGCGCGTTCTGTGACTCTCGGAGGCAGATTCATGCCATGCTCCAAAGGTTTATTTCCTCGTTGGTCTACAATATAGAAACCCCGGAGACAGGCGACAAGGACAAGACCATTGGAGCGAGCAGGATTTGCTGCCGATCCGGGCCGGGCGCGCGGGCGGCTGGTGCCAGAGGAAGAAAGCAGTTTCCGGTCGTGCTTTCAACGGGACCGGGACAGGATCATACACGCCAGCGCGTTCCGACGTCTTAAGCACAAGACACAGGTTTTTGTCGAGCATGAGGGCGACAGCTATCGCACGCGCCTGACCCATTCGATCGAGGTGGCGCAGGTCGCGCGCACGATCTCGGGGGCATTGGGGCTGAACCCCGAACTGACCGAGGCCGTGGCCCTGGCGCATGATCTGGGCCACACGCCGTTTGGCCATACCGGCGAGGACGCTCTGCATGCGCTGATGGCGCCCTACGGGGGCTTCGACCACAACGCCCAGGCGATCCGCATCGTCACCAAGCTGGAACAGCATTACGCGGATTTCGACGGGTGCAACCTGACATGGGAATGCCTTGAGGGCATCGCCAAGCACAACGGCCCGGTTACGGGCGAGTTGCCCTGGGCGCTGGCCGAGTGCAATGCCGATTTTGACCTTGAACTGCACACCCATGCCAGCGCAGAGGCGCAGGTTGCGGCACTGTCCGACGACATCGCCTACAACAATCATGACCTGTTCGACGGCCTGCGGGCCGGACTTTTTACCGACGACGAGATCGCCCAATTGCCGATTGTCCGGGAGTGTTATGCCGAGGTAGATCGCAAGTATCCCGGGTTGGATTTCTACCGGCGTCGTCACGAGGCGCTGAGGCGGGTGTTCGGCGTGATGGTTTCGGATGTAATCGACACTTCGCGCGAGGTTTTGGAGAGATCGGGCGCGCAAACAGTCGAAGATGTTCGTCACCTCGGGGCTCCTGTCATCCGCTTCTCGGATGATCTTTGGGCGCAGCTCAACGATATCCGGGCGTTTCTGTTCACCCGCATGTACCGGGCGCCCAGCGTCATGGAGGTGCGCGCCAAGGTCAGTCGCGTAGTCGAGGAGCTGTTCCCGATCTATCTGAGCGACCCGCGCCAGATGCCTCGGCATTGGCATTCGGATATCGAAGCGGCGCCGGACGAGACCGCGCTGGCCCGGATCGTATCAGACTATATTGCGGGCATGACCGATCGGTTTGCCCTGCAGGATCATGCCCGCCTGACCGGCGCACAGCCCCCTCAGGTTTAGGGCTGCATGTTGCGAAAGCTGGATTGGGCCGCTCGCCTGCATTGACCTTGCCGCCTTGCGTGGTAAACCGCTGCGCAAGCAAAAGGACATCCGAAATGAACCTGTTCTCCGAGATCCGCGGCCTTGTTCTGGACGCGCTGACGCAGATGCAGTCCGAAGGCGCGCTGCCCGAGGGGCTGAGCTTTGACAACGTTGCGGTCGAACCCCCGCGCGACGCCGCCCATGGAGACATGGCGACCAACGCCGCGATGGTGTTGGCCAAGCCGGCCAAGATGAAGCCGCGTGACATTGCCGATGCGCTGGCCGCGAAACTGGCCGCCGATGCGCGGATCACGAGTGCCGAGGTTGCAGGTCCGGGCTTTCTCAACCTGCGGCTTGCCCCGTCGGTCTGGCAGGGCGTTCTGGGTGCGGTGTTGGAACAGGGCACGGACTATGGTCGCTCGACCATGGGGCAGGGGTTGAAGGTGAACGTGGAATACGTCTCGGCCAACCCCACGGGACCGCTGCATGTGGGCCACACACGTGGCGCAGTGTTCGGCGACGCGCTGGCCAGCCTGTTGGCCTATTCAGGCCACGACGTGACCCGCGAATACTACATCAACGATGGCGGCGCGCAGGTGGATGTGCTGGCCCGGTCCGCGTTCGAGCGGTACCGCGAGGCCAACGGCCTGAGCCCGGAGATCGCCGAAGGCCTTTACCCGGGCGACTACCTGATCCCGATCGGTGAGGCGCTGAAGGAAAAATACGGCGACAGCTTGCTGGACAAGCCTGAAAGCGAGTGGCTGGCCGAGGTCCGCGTTTTCGCAACCGATGCGATGATGGATCTGATCCGCGCCGATCTGAAGGCGCTGGGCGTCGAGATGGACGTGTTCTTCTCGGAGAAGTCGCTGTACGGAACCGGCAAGATCGAGGCTGCACTGAAGTCGCTCAGCGACAAGGGTCTTATCTATGAAGGCGTTCTTGAGCCGCCCAAGGGCAAAACCCCCGAAGACTGGGAGCCGCGCGAGCAGACCCTGTTCAAGTCCACCGCGCATGGCGACGATGTGGATCGCCCTGTCAAGAAATCCGACGGCAGCTGGACTTATTTTGCCCCGGACATCGCTTATCACTACGACAAGGTGAGCCGCGGATTCGACGCGCTGATCGACGTGTTCGGCGCAGATCACGGTGGTTACGTCAAGCGGATGAAGGCCGCCGTTTCGGCCCTGTCAGACGGCAAGGTGCCGCTGGACATCAAGCTGACCCAGTTGGTGAAACTGTGGAAAAACGGTGAGCCGTTCAAGATGTCCAAGCGGGCCGGCAATTTCGTCACGCTGCGTGATGTGGTCGACCAGGTTGGCCCGGACGTAACCCGGTTCGTGATGCTGACCCGCAAGAACGATGCGCCGCTGGACTTCGATTTCGACAAGGTGCTTGAGCAGAGCCGCGAGAACCCCGTGTTCTACGTGCAATACGCCCATGCCCGGGTCATGAGCGTGCTGCGCCGGGCCGCCGAAGCGGGCATTGCCGCGGACGATGCAACCCTCAAAGCTGCCGATCTGAGCAAGATCGACCACGCGGCCGAGTTGGTTGTTGCCAAAAAGCTGGCCGAATGGCCACGGCTGGTCGAGATCGCTGCGCGTACCAACGAACCGCATCGCGTTGCCTTCTATCTGTATGAACTTGCAGGGGATTTTCATGCGTTGTGGAACAAGGGCAACGAAGAAATGTCGCTGCGCTTCCTGCAAGATGGTGACGCGGCAACAAGCCAGGCAAAAATCGCGCTGGCCCGGGCCGTTTCTGTTGTGATTTCAGCAGGCTTGGGTATTCTTGGTGTCACGCCGGCGCAGGAGATGCGGTAACCAACACTGCCCGAACCGCCGGCCCGAGGTAGGCAAGAAATGACCCGCGCGCCCCAATTTCAGGCGCGAAACGGGCAGTGAGGCGGATATGACCAGTTACGATTTCTCGGGGCAGACCAGCCCCGAGCACGCGCATTACTCGAATCAGTTCCAGCCCGAAGATGGGTATGAATTTCCCGACGACATGATGGACCAGGCTGAGGGTGTGCCGGCGGGCGCGGCCCTCGGGCGGGTCGTCAACCTGCTGGGTGCTGCCGCGTCTCTGGCGCTTGTCGCTGGCGTCGCGATCTGGGGGTACAAGCTGGTCATGCGCGATGTGAGCGGCGTACCGGTCGTACGCGCGGCCGAGGGGCCGATGCGGGTGCAGCCGGAAACTCCCGGGGGCACACCCGCCGATCACCAGGGTCTTGCGGTCAATGCAGTTGCGGCGGTTGGAACCGCGGCGCCTCCGGCCGACCGGCTGATCCTTGCGCCGCGGCCCGTTTCCCTGACGGATGAAGACGTGGCGATGGGCGAGCTGAAGCCGACCCCCGCCGTGCATGTTGTCGAACAAGAAATCTCGAACCAGGAAGCGGCCGAACTGCGTCAAGGCGCAGTTGACGCCGTGGTGGCCGAACTGTCCGGCGCGCCTGCCGTTGAGACACCGCAGACCGAAGCGGGTGTGCAGCTTGCATCCCTGAACTTGGCCGATGACGAGCCAGCCATTGATCCGGCCGATCTCGCCGCTCAGTTGCCGGATCCCGAAATCGCGGCCCTGCCGGGCGTGCGCCGGTCCCTGCGTCCGCTCCGCCGCCCGGCGCGCGCGGCTTCCGCTGTGCGCCCTGCGGTCAACGAAGACGCGATCAACGCCGCGGTCAAGGCTGCTGTAGGGTTGGATGTCGACCCGAACACCTTGACCAAGGGTACCCGGCTGGCGCAGCTGGGTGCGTTTGAAAGCCCCGAGGTCGCGCAGGCCGAATGGGACAGGCTGTATCGTCGGTTTGGCGAATATATGGATGGAAAGCAGAGGGTTATCCAGAAAACCTCAAGCGGAGGCCGTACGTTTTACCGTCTGCGGGTCCTGGGGTTCGATGACCTGAGCGACTCGCGCCAGTTCTGCGCCGCCCTGGTCGCACAGGACGCTGACTGTATCCCGGTTGCCGTGCGGTGAGGTTTGGCGCCACGATCACGGATGCGGCCGGGCTGCGATTGACACCCGAAGAAAAGGCGTTGTTTCGCCAAATGAACCCGTTCGGGTTCATTCTGTTTGCCCGCAACATCGAAACCGCGGATCAGGTCCGTGCCTTGTGTGGCGACTTTCGCGAGGCTGTCGGCCGAAACTGTCCGATCACCATCGATCAAGAAGGCGGACGGGTCCAACGTTTGCGCGCGCCACTTGCCCGGCAATGGATGCCCCCATTGGATCATGCGGAACGTGCCGGCGACCATGCCGAGCGGGCCATGTACCTGCGGTACCGCCTGATCGCGCATGAACTGTATTCCATGGGGATCGACAGCAACTGCGCACCGATGGTGGATCTGGCGCGTCCAGACACCCACGCGTTTTTGCGCAACCGGTGCTACGGTGGCGATGCTGCTACGGTCGCAAAAATCGGCCGGGCCGTTGCGCAGGGTCATTTGGACGGTGGCGTGTTGCCCATCGTCAAGCATATTCCCGGCCACGGGCGGGCGACCTTGGACAGCCATTTCGAGCTGCCACACGTCAATGCGCCGTTGGTCGATCTGTTGCAGACCGATTTTGCCCCGTTTCGCGCCTTGAACGACCTGCCGATGGGCATGACAGCCCATTTGGTCTTTGAGCAGCTCGATGAACGACCGGCAACGATCTCTCCGCAGATGATGGCTGTGATCCGGGATCAGATCGGTTTTGACGGCCTGATCATGACCGACGACATCTCGATGAAGGCGCTCAGCGGGTCTTTGGCCGACCTGTCACGTCATGCGCTGGCCGCAGGATGCGATGTTGTGCTGCACTGCAACGGCTCGCTTGCCGACAGGGCGGCGGTCATGGAAGCTGCGGGCGAGATGTCCGAGGCGGCACAAGCCCGCGCAGACAAGGCGCTGGCACAGCGGCAATCGCCCGAGGAACTTGACATCCGTGCCGCCGAGACGGAACTATCCCGTCTGATGGGCGGGCAGGTATATGACGGATAACCTTTTCAGCGAAGACCCGGTTTCGGTCGCCGATCGGTTGGCCGCCGAGGCGCTGATCGTGGACGTCGACGGGTTTGAAGGCCCGCTGGACGTGCTGCTGACCCTGTCACGGACGCAAAAGGTCGATCTGCGCAAGATCTCGGTTCTGGCGCTGGCGCAGCAATATCTGGCCTTTGTCGAACGGGCCCGCGCCCTGCGGATCGAACTGGCCGCCGACTACCTGGTGATGGCCGCGTGGCTGGCCTTTCTGAAATCCCGGCTGTTGCTGCCGCCCGACCCCGACGAAGAGGGGCCGACGGGTGAGGAACTGGCCGCTCACCTGGCCTTTCAGCTGGAACGCCTGCAGGCGATGCGCGACGCGGCGGCGCGCCTGATGGCGCGCGACCAACTCGGGCGCGATTTCTTCAAGCGCGGGCAGGGCGAGGATGTCACCCGCATCCGCACGGTCACTTATTCCGCGACCTTGCTGGACCTGATGCAGGGCTATGCCCGCATCCGCACCCGCGACGAGTTCCGGCCCTTCGTGATGGACCGCGACGCCGTTTTCACGATGGAGCAGGCGCTGGAACGGATGCGCCCGCTGATCGGATTTGCCGGAACCTGGACCGACATGGAAACCTACCTGCCCGACGGATGGGACGTTGACCCGGTGCGGCGGCGCTCGGCCACGGCGGCGACGTTTGCGGCCTCGCTGGAACTGGTCAAGGAAGGACATATGGAGATCAAGCAAAGCGAGACCTTTGCTCCGATCCAACTGCGCAGAAGGACTGACAAACGTGACTGACGCCCCCGAAGACGACGGCACCGGCACCCTGTTCGAAGCGCCTCCGCTGGCTGAGCAGGAGCGTATGGTCGAGGCGGTAATGTTCGCCAGCGCTGAGCCGGTGACAGTGGCCGATCTTGAGGCGCGGATGCCGCATGGCTGCGACGCCGCGCAAGCGCTGGAACTGCTGCAGAAACGTTATGAAGGGCGCGGGGTCCGCGTGGTCAAAGTGGGTGAGGCGTGGGCCATCCGCACGGCCCCCGATCTGGGCTTCCTGATGCAGAAGGAAACGGTCGAGACCCGCAAGCTGAGCCGAGCCGCCATCGAGACCCTGGCGATCGTGGCCTATCATCAGCCCTGCACCCGCGCCGAGATCGAAGAAATCCGCGGCGTGTCCGTGTCGCGGGGCACCATCGACCAGCTGCTGGAGATGGAGTGGATCCGGCTAGGCCGTCGCCGCATGACGCCGGGCCGCCCGGTGACCTTTGTGGTAACGCCTCAATTCCTGGACCATTTCGGTCTGGAAAGCGCGCGTGACTTGCCGGGCCTTAAGGAGCTGCGCGCTGCTGGCTTGCTGGAAAACCGGCCACCGCCGGGGGCGATGCCGATCGGCGAGGCTAACGAAGATGACACGGGTGACGAAGATCAGTCCGAACTGTTCGAGGAAGATTGATTGCGCCGCCCTTTTGTCGGCGCTTATCGCCGCTAGGTTCGGCGCAGAGGAACGGAGACCGAAATGAACGCAAACCGCATCATCGACATGATCGTTCGGCAAGTCATGCGCAGGCTGGTCACGCGTGGTGTCGACAAAGGTTTTGACCTTGCCGATCGTGCGACCCGCAAGCCGGGCCAACAGAGCCAGGCACGCGATCCTCAGACCGACCGGCGCATGGCGCAAAGTGCAGGCGGACAGAGCCCGAGCATGAAACAGGCCAAGCAGCTGACCCGCCAGATGCGGCGGTTCATGCGGTTCTGAGGTTTACTGTGCGGACTTGAAATGCTTCGATAATTTCAGGCCCTGGCCCTGATAGTTCGAAGCAATTCCTGCGCCGTACAGCTGTGTCGGCATCTCGGCCATACGCTCATAGACCAGCCGCCCGACGACCTGTCCATGCTCCAGTACGAAGGGCGCTTCGTGACAGCGAACTTCCAGAACTCCACGTGAACCGGCGCCTCCGGCTTCGGCATGACCGAAGCCCGGATCGAAAAAGCCCGCGTAGTGCACCCGGAATTCGCCCACCATCGCCAGATAGGGCGCCATTTCGGCCGCGTACATCGGTGGGATGTGAACCGCCTCTCGGCTGACCAGGATATAGAATGCGCCCGGATCCAGAATGATCCGCCCGTCCTTGGTACGCACCTCTTCCCAGTATTCCTGTGGGTCGTATTCGCCGATCCGGTCAAGGTCGATCACGCCGGTATGCGGTTTCGCGCGATAGCCAACAAGGTCAGTGTTGGGCAGGCGCAGGTCGACCGAAAACCCCAGACCGTCCTGAATGACGGCCGGACCATCGACCAATGGTGATTCCGCATGCAGAGCGGTCAGGTCCGCATCGGACAAAACCGCCTGGCCTTGCCGGAAACGGATCTGGTTCAGCCGCATCCCCGGACGCACCAGAACAGAAAAGGACCGCGGGCAGATTTCGGCGTAGAGGGGCCCAGAATAGCCTGCGGGCACCCGGTCGAACTCGGTTCCGCCGTCGGTGATGGTACGGGTCAGAAGGTCCAGACGCCCGGTCGAGCTTTTGGCGTTGGCGACAGCGGTCACGTCACCGGGCAGGGACAACGCTTCCATCAGGGGCACAAGGTAGACGCAACCTTTTTCGAGAACGGCGCCGTCGGTGATGTCGATCCGGTGCATTTCGAACTCGGCCAGCCGTTCGGACACCGAACGGCTTTCGCCCGCCAGAAATGACGCACGGACGCGGTAAGCAACTGTTCCCAAACGAAGATCAAGGCTGGCGGGCTGGATCTGAGCGGGCAGAATGGCCGGCTCGGCGGAGATCTCACCGCGCGCGATCATCGCCTCGATTTGCTGGTTCGGGCATACACCTGTCATTCCGATCCCCCCTGGTGCCAGAGCGGGATCTGGCCTGTCTGCCATAAACGTCGGTGTGATTTGGTCGGGCTAGCAGGACTCGAACCTGCGACCTTCCGTCCCCCAGACGGACGCGCTACCAGGCTGCGCCATAGCCCGACGTTGGGCTGTTCATAATGATTTTCCCGGCAGGGGCAAGAGGAAAACATTGCCTTTCTTCTTATCCCGCCTTTTGACCTTCGACCCGGCTGAGCCATGCCCTGAGGTCCCTCGCGATCGGGGCGATCTGGCGCAGCGCCTCAGCGTCAAAATCCGTAGTCTGCCAAGCTTTGGAGGCGATGCCGCCGAACAGCGGGGCAGGGCTGATGCCATCGTCCCCGTTGACCGCAGTGGGCGCGGGCGCCGGCTCGGGGTCTGGGGAACTGGGTGTTTCCTGAGGCTCTGGCGATCCGGGACCATCAGTGCCGGCCTGCAGATCGAGGTCGATTTGCTGACCGGTCGATTTGGGCGGAAAGGACACCACCACGTCCTGTGGCGTCTGTGGTGATTCTGCGCTGACATCGATGTCGGGTGACAGCGCCGCCACATGGGCCACGCCCTGTTCCCTCAGGATGCGTTGAACGCCTTTTATCGTGATGCCGTCCTCGTGCAGCAGCTTCTTGATGCCGCCCAGCAGGCGCATGTCGTTGGGGCGGTAGTAACGGCGACCGCCAGCCCGTTTAACCGGTTTGACCTGTGCAAACCGGCTTTCCCAGAATCGCAGGACATGGGCCTGAACACCGAGCCAATCCGCAACTTCACTGATGGTGCGAAACGCGTCGGGTGACTTGCTCATATCCTCCTGGCCCCGGGTTTACTTGCGATTCCCGGCGGCGACGCGATCCTTCATCAGATGCGACGGGCGGAAAGTCAGCACGCGGCGCGGCTGGATCGGAACCTCTTCACCGGTTTTCGGGTTGCGTCCAATACGGGCTGATTTGTCACGAACGCTGAAAGTGCCGAAGGACGAAATCTTGACCTGTTCGCCACGCACCAGCGCGTCCGACATGTGGTTCAGAATGCTTTCGACAAGCTGTGCACTTTCGTTGCGTGACAGCCCAACTTCGCGAAACACGGCTTCGCTCAGATCCATTCGCGTCAGTGTATTATCGCCCATGACATTTCCCCTATTGATTTTCGAGCATAGGGGTAGCGCAAATTCGCTGTCAATATCAATGAATTGCGGGCGGCTGTGTAAGCCGGAATGCGCCGGTTACCAGCGCAGGACCACCGAGCCCCATGCCAATCCGCCGCCAATCGCCTCGGTCACGATCAAATCACCTTGCTTGATCTGGCCCCGTTCCTTGCCCACCGACAGGGCCAGGGGAATCGAGGCGGCCGATGTGTTGCCGTGGTCCTGAACGGTCACCACAACGTGATCCATGGGCAGGCCCATCTTCTTTGCGGTGCCCTGAATGATGCGGATATTGGCCTGATGCGGCACGATCCAGTCGACGTCCTGGCTGTTCAGTCCGGCGCGCTCCAGGGCGGTTTCGGCCGTAGCGGTGAGCTTTTCGACCGCATGGCGGAACACCTGGTTGCCCTGCATCCGAAGATGGCCCGTCGATTGCGTCGACACCCCGCCATCCACGTACAGAAGGTCTTTGTAACGTCCGTCCGAATGCAGATCCGTGGACAGGATACCCCGATCATCGCTTGTTCCAGCACCCTCCTGCGCCTCGAGCACGAGGGCACCGGCCCCATCCCCGAACAACACGCAGGTCGATCTGTCGGTCCAGTCCATGATCCGCGAAAAAGTTTCAGCGCCGATCACCAGCACCCGCTTGGCCTGACCCGAAAGGATCAGGGCGTTGGCGTTGCTCAGCGCAAACACGAAACCGGCGCAGACCGCCTGAACATCAAAGGCAAACCCTTGGGTCATGCCCAGATTGGCTTGAACCATGGTGGCGGCCGATGGGAACGTCAGATCCGCGGTCGAGGTCGCCAGAACGATTGCGTCAATGTCATCGGCTGCAAGGCCGGCGTCCTGCAGAGCGGCTTTGGCCGCATAGGTTGCCAGATCGGACGTGGTTTCATCTTCGGCCGCAAAGTGCCGACGCTCGATACCAGAACGGGTGCGAATCCATTCATCGGTCGTATCAAGCGTCTTTTCGAATTCGGAGTTCGGAACCACCCGCTTGGGCAGGTAATGCCCGACACCTACAACGACTGAACGGCCTGCCATCTGGGGTACTGCCTTCTTTGTTCTTATTTGGTCTGCAGCGCAGATTGCGCCGCATCTTGTTCAAGCTCAGCCGTGGATGCAACCCGTGCTGCCAATTTTTCCGCAAAGCCGGACTTGGCCAGGGTGAAAGCCAGCTTGATCGCGGCAGACACGCCGGTGGCGTCGGCGCCTCCGTGGGATTTGATGACAGTGCCGTTCAGGCCAAGAAAGACCCCGCCGTTGACGCGGCGCGGGTCGATGCGTTTCTTCAATCGCTGCAGAGAGGTGATGGCCAGAACCGAGGCCAGGCGAGATAGGGGCGAATACTTGAAGGCCTCGCGGAGCAGGTCACCGATCAGGCTGGCCGTGCCTTCTCCGGTCTTGATGGCAACGTTTCCGGTAAACCCATCCGTAACAATGACATCCGCCTTGTCGCCTGGAATGTCGCTGCCTTCCACGAAGCCCACGAAATCAAAGTTTGCCTGATCCGCGAATTCGGTGATCAGGGCATGGGCTTCCTTGAGTTCGGCGCGGCCTTTGTGCTCTTCGGTGCCGACGTTCAGCAGTCCGATACGCGGGCGGGTCAGTTCCATGCCGTTGCGCGCATAAGAAGCGCCCATCAGTGCAAACTGCAGCAGATCCTTGGCGTCGGCCCGAACATCCGCGCCCACGTCCAGCATGACGTTGAAACCCTGAGGGTTGCGGGATGGCCACAGAATCGCGATGGCGGGGCGGTTTACCCCGGGCAGTTTGCGCAGTCGTATCATCGACAGCGCCATCAGCGCGCCGGTATTGCCGCAGGACACGGCACCATGGGCCTCGCCCTGACGCACCGATTCCAGCGCCGACCACATCGAGGTGTTCTTGCCGCTGCGCACCACCTGGCTGGGCTTGTCCTGCATCGTGACCACGTCCGGGCAATCACGAAAAACGACGCGTCCGTCGAGGACACGCCGTTTCGATACAAGCTTGCTCAGCACATCTTCCGGGCCGTGCAGAAGAAATCCGATCTCGGGGTTCTTCTTTGCTGACTTCGCGATTCCAGCCACGACCACGCCGGGACCTGAATCCCCGCCCATTGCGTCAACCGAGATGATGATCTTTCCGGTCTGCGTGGGCTGCGCTGTCATGCCAGAACCTGCGTTCAATCAGGCTTAGGCCGCGTCTTCGTCCAGGTCGATGTCGTCGGCCTGAGCGACGACTTCACGATCGTCATAGTGGCCGCAGGCTGCGCAAACGTGGTGCGGGCGCTTCAGCTCGCCGCAGTTCGCGCATTCGTTCGGGTTTGCAGCAACCAGAGCGTCGTGTGCGCGGCGGTTGTTGCGACGCGACTTGGAAACTTTGTTCTGTTGGACGGCCATGGTCTCAACCTTTGTCTACTAAGGGCCAGCAGATTCGCTGCAGGCCGGGTTTCATTCTTCGTTTTCTCGTGGTGTGACGTGCGTTTAGGGAACAAGCCCCGCGATGTCCAACCCAAATTCCGATGAGCGCGCGAAAATACTGCGATTCTCGACATGTTCAAGCGATTTTTCTGAGCGCCTGCTATGACAGGAAATCGATCCCCTGTCACTCGTCTTTTTTCAGTGCGTCACGCAGGGACGCCAGCCCGGCAAAGGGTTTGGCATCCTCGTCGGTCATCGCCTGTTTGCCCGGTTCGGTATAGTTCGCGTCGCCCAAATGTGCACCGTCTTTCCGGGGGTATTGGGGCAACGCAAGGGACAATGCCTCGCGCATCACCTGGTCCAGATCGATTTCCGGGCCCAAGGCTTCGGTCTCGTCATCTTCGGGCATTTCGAATTCGGGTTCGTCGGGTTCGGTCCAATTGGCCAGGAAAACGCGCCGCACCGGGGCCTCGATCCGGGTCGTGACCGGGTCCAGCGACACCACGCAGGGCTGAATGACGGTTGCGCCCAGCTTGGCGGTCAACACCCAATCACGCTTGCCCTTCGCGCGCAGCTCGCCGACAAAACTCAGCTTGCGCAGCCCGAGCAGGCCCAACGCATCACGAATTTCCTCGAGTTGCCGGGCAGGGGGGCGCAATTCGAACGCGGTCGGGCTGTTTTGCGGCAGATCGGCGACGCGCAATGTTGAGAGGTCGGACATTGTGACCCTTTCCTGTGTTGAACCGGGGCATGGGTTTCTGTAATCGGATAGAAGCCGCAAGGGACCAAGGCAAGAGGGTGAACATGTTGAAAGTACTGAACAGGCTGAAACCGGCGTCCAGGGCGGTTGCCTGCACGCTTGTTCTGGCCACCGCTGTTGCCTGTACCCCGGTCTACAAGAAACACGGCTATATCCCCACCCCGGAAGAGCTGGCCGAGATCAAGGTTGGCGTCGATACCCGCGACACGGTTCTGGAAAAGGCTGGCGCGCCCAGCTCGTCAGGTGTGTTGAAGGATTCGGGTTTCTATTATGTGGCGTCGCGCGTTCGCCACTATGGCCCCAAACGCCCCGAGGTCGTCTCGCGCGAATTGGTGGCGATCAGCTTTGACCAGCGTGGCGTCGTCCGCAATATCGAGAAATTCGGTCTCGAAGACGGCTATGTCATCGTGCTGGATCGCCGTGTGACGGACTCCAGTGTTCAGGACAAAGGCTTCCTGCGGCAACTGCTGGGCAACATCGGCCAATTCAGCCCGTCGAACATCCCGGGAGCCAGCTAATATCCGGCCGCCGGTTGAAAGCTTCACACGGCGGTCACACTATTGGTGCATGGGATCAGGCAGATCGCAATCGGTGAGAAACCGTGGAGGGTGCGACCATGGCCGATGATATTTTGCTGGACAAGGGCCGCTACCGCGCGCGCCTGGCGCGGTGTCCCGAGGACGTGCGGGCGGCCCAGAATCTTCGTACACTTGCATTCCGAACAGCCGAGACGGATCAGGACGACTTCGACGTTTCCTGCGCCCATGTTCTGGTCGAGGATTCGCAGGCAGGCGGCCAGTTGGTCTGCTGTTTCCGGATGCTGGTCATGGACAGCGGCAGAGAAATCAGCCGCAGCTATTCGGCCCAGTTCTATGACCTTTCCGCTTTGCAAAGCTTTGATGGGCGCATGGTGGAAATGGGGCGGTTCTGCATCCATCCCGATTGGACGGATCCAGATATCCTGAGGGTGGCCTGGGGCGCGATGACGGCCTTCGTCGACCGCAACGGCGTCCAGTTGCTGTTTGGATGCTCGTCCTTCGCAGGGACTGAGACCGCGGAATACCTGGATGCCTTCGCGATGCTCAAACATCGCCACCTTGCGCCCAAGCGCTGGTTGCCGCGGGTCAAGGCGCCGGACGTGTTCCGCTTTGCCGCGCGGCTGCGGCGACGCCCGGATGCCAGAAAGGCCATGCTGCGGATGCCACCGTTGCTGCGTACCTATCTAATGATGGGCGGTTGGGTCAGCGATCACGCAGTGGTAGACCGCCAGCTGAACACGCTGCATGTCTTTACCGGCGTCGAGATCGGCACGATTCCCGCGGCGCGGAAACGCCTCTTGCGGATGATCGCGGGCTGAAGCCGGTCTGCTGTCAAAAGGTGAGGCTGGGGCGTTGACGCCCAATGCCTGCCGGTTTAGCTGGCGCTTATGGCACGTATTCCTTTGTTGCAGATGTCCGGTATCTCGCTGACCTTCGGGGGCGAGCCGGTGTTTTCCGACCTGGACCTGGTGGTTCAGCCCGGCGACCGCGTTGCGCTGGTCGGGCGGAACGGCTCGGGTAAATCCACCCTGATGAAGGTTATGGCCGGTCTGGTCGAACCGGACCGGGGCGAGATCGTGGTGCCGCCCGGCAAATCCGTCGGCTACATGGAGCAGGACCCGACGATGGAGGGTTTTGCCACGCTGGGCGACTATGCGGCCAGCGGGCTTGAACCCGGCGAGCTGTACAAGGTGGAACGGGCCGGGGAAGGGTTGAAATTCGACCCCTCGCGCGCGGTTCAGACCGCCTCGGGCGGTGAAAGGCGGCGCGCGGCGCTGGCCAAGCTGATGGCCGAGGCCCCCGACCTGATGCTGCTGGACGAGCCGACCAACCATCTGGACATCGAGGCCATCGGCTGGCTTGAACGTGAACTGGGCGCGACACGGGCGGCCTTTGTCCTGATCTCGCATGACCGCGCGTTCCTGCGGGCGCTGACCCGGGCAACACTGTGGATCGACCGCGGTGAGGTGCGCCGGCAGGAGCAGGGGTTCGAGGCCTTCGAGGCCTGGCGCGACAAGATCTGGGAAGAGGAAGATCAGCAACGCCACAAGCTGGACCGGCTGATCAAGTCCGAATCCCGCTGGGCTGTCGAAGGGATCAGCGCCCGCCGCAAGCGCAACCAGGGCCGGGTGCGGGCGCTGCAGGCCTTGCGGGCCGAACGCGCCGCGCAGATCAAGCGTCAGGGGTCGGCGGCCATGTCCTTGGACTCCGGTCCGAAATCGGGGCGCAAGGTGATCGAGGCACGCGGTCTCAGCAAGGCATTCGACGGCAAGCCCATCGTGCGTAACCTGGACCTGCTGGTGCAGCGCGGCGATCGGGTGGCCTTTGTTGGGCCGAATGGCGTGGGCAAGACAACGGTTTTGAAGATGCTGCTGGGCGAGGTGGAGCCGGACGAGGGGGCGGTGACGCTGGGCACCAACCTCGAAATCGCCGTTTTCGACCAGACCCGCACGCAGCTGGACCCCGAGATGACCCTGTGGGACAGCCTGACCGGCGACCCCGAGATGCGCGTCTCGGGCAAGGCCGATCAGGTGATGGTGCGCGGCCAGCCCAAGCATGTGGTCGGCTATCTCAAGGAATTCCTGTTCGACGAACGGCAGGCCAGAGCGGCCGTCAAGTCCTTGTCGGGCGGCGAAAAAGCGCGGTTGCTGCTGGCCAAGCTGATGGCGAAACCGTCGAACCTGTTGGTGCTGGACGAACCGACCAACGACCTAGATGTCGAGACGCTGGACCTGTTGCAGGAACTGCTGGACGACTATGACGGCACGGTGCTGCTGGTCAGTCACGACCGGGATTTCCTGGATCGTGTGGCGACCACCACCATAGCGATGGAGGGCAACGGCCGCGCGACCGTCTATGCGGGCGGCTGGTCGGATTATGTCGCGCAGCGCGGCGATCTGGTCGAGAAAAAGTCCGAGAAATCAAAAGAGAACAAGCCGAAGGTCAAGCAGGAAACCAAGCCGAAAGCCGGCCTGTCCTTTTCCGAAAAGCACCGGCTGGAGAAGCTGCCCGCCGAGATCGCGCGGCTGGAAGCCGAGATCGCCAAGCTGGAGGAACTGATGTCGGACCCCCAGCTGTTCACCCGCGAGCCGGTGAAATTCCAGAAGGCGACCGAAGCCCTTGTCGAGCGGCAGGAGAAGCTGGCCGCCGCTGAGGAGGAATGGCTGGAACTGGAAGAGAAGGCCGAGGCGGGCTGAGCCAATTCGTCTGTTTTGTACCGGCCCCGGGACGGAGGTCTTCCGTTTTGTACCAAACGAAAATGGCCGGCCCGGACGAAGATCGACCGGGCCGGAAATCGTCAGTGACGGTCAGCGCATCCGCAGGGCGCCGTCGATGCGAATGACTTCGCCGTTCAGATAGCCCATCTCGACGATGAATCCGGCCAGCCGGCCATATTCGCGCGGGTCGCCCAGGCGGGCGGGGTTCGGAACGTCGGCGGCCAGCTGCTGCTGCACCTCTTCGGGCAGGCCGGCCAGCATCGGCGTCATGAAGATGCCCGGTGCAATGGTCATCACCCGGATCCCGGTCGAGGCCAGGTCGCGCGCCATCGGCAGCGTCATGCCCACAACACCGCCCTTGGACGCCGCATAGGCCGCCTGACCCTTTTGCCCGTCAAACGCGGCAATCGAGGCGGTGTTGATGATCACACCGCGCGCGCCATCCGACTCGGGGTCATTCTTGGCCATTTCGACGGCGGCCAGACGCGACACGTTGAAGGTGCCCACCAGGTTGATGTCGATGGTGCGCTGGAAGGCGTCCAGTGGGTGCGGGCCGTCCTTGCCGACGGTCTTGATGCCATAGGCGATGCCGGCACAGTTCACGCAGGCGGTGATCTTGCCCATCTTTTCCATCGCCAGCGCAATGGCCGCGGCCACCGACGCCTCGTCCGTCACGTCGGTCTGGGCAAAATGTCCGCCGATCTCGGCCGCGACCTGCGTTCCACGCTCGGCATCGCGGTCCAGGATGGTGACCTGCGCGCCGTTCTCGGCAAAGTAACGGGCGGTGGCCTCTCCGAGGCCCGAGGCGCCACCGGTGATGACGGCGGCGGTGGTGGACAATTGCATGGCGGGCTCCTCCCCAGTGATCTGAACGTTCGTTCAAATAATCCGAGATGGCACGTCCTGTCCAGTCGGCAGTGACTCAGTCCAGCCGGCTGCGCTGCTGCATCGGGGTGACGCCGAAGGCGGCGCGGTACACGCGTGAGAAATGGCCTGGGCTTTCAAAGCCGCAGGCAAAGGCCACGTCGGTGACCGAAGATTCGGTCTGCAACAGCAGGTTTCGCGCGCGGTCCAGCCGAAGCTCCATAAAGTATTTCTTGGGCGAGGCGTTGAGGTATTTGCCGAAGAGCCGTTCCAGTTGGCGGGTCGAGATGCCGATCTGTTCGGCGATCACCGCAGGCGAGATCGGGTCGTTGACGCGGTCGGCCATGATCTGGATCGCCTTGGCCAGATGCGCGTTGCGCATGCCGTTGCGCGATTGCAGCGACACACGCTGATCGGCGGTCGCGTTGCGAACGGCGTTATAGACCATCTGGTCGGCCACCGCGATCGACAGGTCCTGCCCGTGGTCGCGCTCGATCAGGTGCAGCATCAGGTCGGCCGTTGCGGTACCGCCCGAGGCGGTCATGTGCTTTTCATCGGCCACGAAGACGCTGCGCACCAGATTCACGTCCGGGAAAGCCTCCATGAAGGCGTCGTGATATTCCCAATGGATCGCCGCCTGCATCCCGTTCAGGAGCCCGGCCTCGGCCAGCAGCCACGCACCCGAACACAGCGCCCCGATGGCCGTGCCGCGCGCCCGTTCGCGGCGCAGCGCGGCCAGCAGGGGTCGGCTGACGTGATCGCGCATGTGAATGCCCGACAAAACAAAGATCTGGTCGCATTTCGGCAGGTCCGCCAACCCGCCATGCACCAGCGTCACGGATCCGTTCGAACACACCGCCTGCGCGCCGTCCTCCGAGGCGAAGGACCAGCGGTACAGTTCCTCGCCGCTGACCCAGTTGGCGATCCGCAGCGGCTCGACCGCGCAGGAGAAGGCCAGGTGCGAGAACTCGGGAACGAGGATGAAACAGAAATGTTGCGGGCGGGTCATGCGCTCAGTCTATCACGGGCGGTCAGGTTGATTGTGTACAAGTTGCATTTTATCGGGCAAGAGCAGAGGCGACATCCTGGGTGTCGCGATTCGACCAAAGCGAAGGTTGGGGATGAAAGACGACACGAAAAGCCGCAAGGCGGCGCTGGCCGCGCATCTGAAGGCGGCGGTGATGACGCTGAAATTGCGCCCTGGCGATGATCTGGACGAGGCGCAGCTGTCCGAGGCGTTCGGCCTGTCGCGCACGCCACTGCGCGAAGTGTTCCGGCATCTGGCCGGGCTGGGCTATCTTGAACTGCGTGAAAACCGGGGCGCGCGGGTGTCGCAGATGTCCTATGCCACGCTGCGCGATTTCTTCCTGGTGGCGCCGATGATCTATGGCGCGGTGCTTCGGCTGGCGGCGCAGAACGCGACAGGTGACCAGATCGATCGGTTGAAGGCGGCGCAGGCGGCGTTTCGGGAAACGTTGCGGGCGAGCTCGGCCGAAGATCGCGCGCTGGCCAACAACCAGTTCCACGAGATCACCGGCGAGATGGCGGCGAATGTCTACCTGCTGCCGTCGTTTCAGCGGCTGCTGATCGACCATGCGCGCATCGGCATGACCTTCTACCGCCCGGGTCAAGGCGGGATGGGCGAAAGCCTCGATCTGGCCTGCGCCCAGCATGACGCCATCATCGCCGCGATCGAGGCGCGCGACGAGGCGGCGGCGGGGCAGCTGGCGGCCGATCACTGGGCGCTGTCGCGCGATCAGATCGAGCTGTTCGTGACGCCGGCCGGTCTGGACCTTCCGCTGGGCTCGGTCGAGCGCATATAGAAAAACGGCCGCCCAGGGGCGGCCGTCGTGTGTCGTGTTCGGGGTCAAGCGGTTCAGCCCAGCTGCACCAGCGCGTGCCGCTTCTTGCCCGCGCTCAGCTTGATGGGCGAGGACAAGGCCGCCGCGTCGATCATCAGCCCCGCATCGGTCAGTGGCGCGTCGTCCAGACGGGCGCCGTTTTCCGAAATCAGGCGCTTGGCCTCTTTGCCCGATTTTGCCAGGCCCGACTTCACGATCAGCTGCACGACCGATATGCCGTCGCCCAGATCTTCGGCGGTCAGAGTCAGGGTAGGCAGGTCGCCGCCCACGCCGCCCTTTTCGAACACTTCGCGCGCGGTGGCCTCGGCCTTGGCCGCGGCCTCGGAACCGTGCAGCAGGGTCGTCACCTCGTTGGCCAGACGGATCTTGGCCTCGTTGATCTCGGACCCCTGCAGCGCGCCCATGCGGTCGCATTCGTCCACGGGAAGCTCGCTGAAGATCTTCAGGAAGCGGCCCACATCGGCGTCGGAGGTGTTGCGCCAGAACTGCCAGAACTCGTACGGCGACAGCATGTCGCCGTTCAGCCAGATGGCGCCGCCCTGGCTTTTGCCCATCTTGCGCCCATCGCTGGTGGTCAGCAGGGGCGTGGTCAGGCCATAGATCTCGTGATCCAGCACGCGGCGGGTCAGGTCGATGCCGTTGACGATGTTGCCCCACTGGTCCGATCCGCCCATCTGCAGGATGCAGCCATAGCGGCGGTTCAGTTCCAGAAAGTCATAGGCCTGCAGGATCATGTAGTTGAACTCGAGGAACGACAGGGACTGTTCCCGGTCCAGCCGCGATTTCACCGATTCAAAGGACAGCATCCGGTTGACCGAGAAATGCCGCCCGATGTCCCGCAGGAAATCGAGATAGTTCAGGTCGTCCAGCCATTCGGCATTGTTCAGCATCAGCGCGCCGGTGTCGCTGTTGTCATAGGACAGGTACTTGTCGAACACCTTCTGCATGCCGGCGATGTTGGCGTCGATCTGCTCGGGGCCCAGCAGGGGGCGTTCGTCCGAGCGGAAAGACGGATCGCCCACCTTGGTGGTGCCGCCACCCATCAGGGTGATCGGCTTGTGCCCCAGCTTCTGGAACCAGCGCAGAACCATGATGTTCATCAGATGCCCGACATGCAGGGACTGGGCGGTGGCGTCATACCCGATATAGGCTGTCTGCACCCCACTTGTCAGAGCATCGTCAAGGCCCTGATAATCGGTGCAATCGGCCAAAAAGCCGCGCTCGATCATCGTGGCGATGAAATCCGATTTGGGGTGATACGTCATGTCTTGCCTCGGGGTTGAATTGCGGGGCACGTTATAGGCGGCGAACGAGGGAAGGAAAAGGCCATGAATAAGGCCCGAGGCAAAGTTGGGGCAGTGCGGGCACTGGGGGCCATGTCGGGCACCTCGCTCGATGGGGTCGACGCGGCGGTGGTGGAAACCGACGGGCGGCAGATCCTGCGGTTCGGCGACAGTGCCTACCGGCCCTATACCGAGGACGAGCGCAAGCTGCTGCGCGCCGCGCTGGGAAAATGGAGCGGCCCCGAGGTGCACGCCGCCGAAGACCTGGTGACCCGCGCCCATGCCGAGTTGCTGTCGGAATTCGAGGACGTGGAGCTGATCGGCTTTCACGGCCAGACCCTTGCGCATGAGCCGCGGGGAAAGGGCACGTTGCAGGTGGGCGATGGCGAAGGGCTGGCGGTCGCGCTGGGTGTGCCCGTGGTCTGGGATTTCCGCAGCGATGACGTGGCCATGGGCGGCGAGGGCGCGCCACTGGCGCCGTTCTTCCACTTTGCCTGCGCAAAATACGTCGGGGCCACGGCGCCCGTGTGCTTTCTGAACCTGGGCGGTGTCGGCAACCTGACCTATGTGGACCCGTCCTTTGACGGACCCGAGGCACCGGGTGCGCTGTTGGCCTTTGACACCGGCCCGGCCAATGCGCCGATCGACGACCTGGTGCAGGCGCGTCTGGGGCTGCCGATGGACCGCGACGGTGCGCTGGCCCGGCAGGGCACGGTCGAGACCGGAGCACTTGAGCTGTTCCTGGCCGAGCCGTATTTCAACCGCCTGCCGCCCAAATCGCTGGACCGCAACGATTTCGCCGAGATGATCGGCCTGGTGAAGGAATTGAGCGACGCCGACGCCGTCGCCACCCTGACGGGCATGAGCGCCGCCGGGGTGGTGCAGGGGATGGAGCATTGCCCCAAACCGCCCGCGCGGGTACTGGTCACCGGCGGCGGGCGCAGGAACCCGGTCTTGATGGAGATGCTGCGCGTGGCGCTGGACTGCCCGGTCGATCCTGTCGAAGCCGTAGGGTTGGATGGCGACATGCTCGAGGCGCAGGCTTTTGCCTATCTGGCGGTGCGTGTGGCGCGGGGAATGCCGACCTCTTGCCCGGGTACCACCGGGGTCAAGGCGTTGGTCGGCGGGGGCACGGTCAGCCGGGTGTCGCAGGGCGCACCGCGCTGAAACGCGGCGAAAAATGATCCTGCCAAGGCGCTCGGGCGTAATTGTAGCAGTAGCCACAACAACGCCGGAGATGAAGATGATCGGTTCCCTTGTCAAAAATGCGGCCGGTTGTGCCGTCGCGTTCATGCTAGCAGTGCCCGCCATGGCCGACGTGCAGGTTGAGTTCGTCGAGGGAGCGCCAAAGGACCGCTTCGTTCTTCGCAACGCCAGCGATTGCAGCCTGTCTGCTGCAACGGTGCGTCTGGATTTGTCCTCGTCGCAGGGCGGTCTGATCTTTGATGTCACCGGCGCGGGGGCAGGGGTTGAAGTGTTTCAGCCCTTTGAAATGGTTTCGGGGTCCGAGTATCTGAACGGGTTGCCGCAGGTTCAGGACGGACAGTCGATGGTCGATCTGGACATCCGGGCCATGCCGCCCGGTGCGGAAATCGCCTTTACGATCGACGTGGATGACACGGGCGGCGGGCGCGAAATCACCGTGTCGGGGGCCGAGATTCAGGGTGCGACGGTCTCTCTGGAAGGCGCGAAGAACCCGCAGCGTGGTGTCTTTTCGTCGGCGGCCCGCGCGGCTATACCGGTCGGGACCTGCTGAGCGGCAGTGCACCTGCGGATGGAACCGGCATGACCAAGACCCTGACACGTATCGCATTTCTGGTTCTGGTACTGGGAGGCGGCATACTGATCGGTACCCTGACGGGGCCGGGTGAGTGGTACGCGAACCTGAACAAACCGGTCTTCAACCCGCCGGGCTGGGTGTTCGGCCCGGTCTGGACGGTTCTGTACGTGCTGATTGCGACGGCGGGATGGCGGCAGTTCGAACGCGACCGGGGATCGCCCGCAATGCGCCTGTGGTGGGCGCAGCTTGGCCTGAACTTCCTGTGGTCGCCCGCCTTCTTCGTGCTGCACCAACCCTGGCTGGCATTGGTAGTGATCCTGGCGCTTCTGGTGGTGATTGTTCTGTTCATCACACGTGTCCGCCCGGTGGATCGCGTTTCGGCTTGGGCGTTCGTGCCCTATCTGGCATGGGTGGCGTTTGCGACCGTTCTGAACCTGTCGATCGCGGTCCTGAACTGACGCCAGCGGTGGTCAGAGCATCCACTCGACCGGCAGCCATCTGACGACGGCGGCTAGGCCGCGCTGGAACCGAGAGGTGTTCGGGTCGGTCTCAAAGGTCGTGGTCGTCCCGTCCTTGGTCTGCTGAACCCAGACCAGCCCACCGTCATCATCCATCTCGACGCGATAGGCAAATTCCGGCTTGTCCAGTTGCCGGGCCAGATCTGTCGCGATCGTGGGGCTCTCGATCAGCAGCCCCATCTCGGTGTTCAGCCGGGCCGAACGCGGGTCCAGATTGTATGAGCCGATGAAGATCCGTTTGCCATCCGAGCCAAACACCTTTGCATGCAGGCCCGAGGCGGAGCCCGCAAGAATTTCGGGCAGGCTGCGTTCCTTGTGCTCGTCGCGCAACGCGCGCAGCTCCAGCAACTGAACCCCGCTTGCCAGCAGGTCGTCGCGATAGGCCATGTAGGCTGCATGAACCGGCATCACATCGGTCGCGTCCAGTGAATTGGTCAGGACCCGGACTTTGACCCCGGATGACGCCAGCCGTTCGAGCAGCTCGGCCCCGCGGGGACCGGGAATGAAATAGGCTGAGACCAGATCGAGCGAAGTCTCCGAGCTTTCGGCAAAGGTGATGAGACGCTCGACCATGAGGTTCTCGTCCTCGACCTCTCCAAGCCCCTTGGCCGGGTCATCGACAAAAAGTTCGACCGCGCTCCATTCGAACGGCAGATCGCGGGCGGCGATGCGGTCGGCCAGTTCATTGTCGCGGATTGCCTTTTGGTATCCGGCCCCGGCCGCGGTCTGACGCGCGGCCTCGGCCAGTACTTTCAGGCTTGGGTCGGTCGCAGCGGGCAGGAACAACGCGGCATCATAGGCTGATCCGCTGTTCCAGTAGGCATCGAACGACTCGGCCACCTCGTCCACGATCGGACCGATCGCGATGGTATCGACATCCAGATAATGCGTCCCGGCCCCGTAGTCGAAATAAATGTCGCCGATGTTTCGGCCCCCGACAATCGTGGCCACACCGTCCACCGTCATGGACTTGTTATGCATGCGGCGGTTCAACCGGCCGAAATCGAACACATAGGACAGCAGCTTGGGATTGCGCAGCGTGAACGGGTTGAAGATGCGGACATGGGCCGTTGGCATGGCATCCAGTTCAGCCAGAAGCGGGTCCAGCCCCGAGATGCCGTTGTCATCGACCAGAAGGCGCACGCGCACGCCGCGTTCCGCCGCCGCACGCAATTCGTCCAGCAACATCAGGCCGGTCACGTCATCCTGCCAGATGTAGTATTGGGCATCTATGGACGAGACCGCCTCACGCGCGAGAATGGCGCGGGCAGCAAATGCGGTATGCCCCTGACCAAGGGGGCGGACGCCGTCCAGTCCGGGGTTGCGCTGCATCGCCGGCTCGATGGCTTGGCCCAGCGGACCAGTCCAATCCGCGGGTTGGCGGTATGTCCGCTCCGAGAAATTGGTCTCGGGCAGCGGAAAGGCCAACCGCATCCCAAGCACGCCCAGGCCGAGGATCACAGCCACGGTCACCAAAGTCTTGATCAGCCGCATCGCGCCCTCGTCTTTGCCCAATCATACACACGCGAACCTTGCCGCATCGGGCAGGGCAAGTTCAAGCATGGTTCGGCAGGGGCTTGAGGTTTAACCCCGGGGAATGTCGAACTCCGCCGGCGCCAATTCGAACCTGTCGAACTGAAACCCCGGCGAGACGACGCAGCTGACCAGCGTATAGTCCCCGGTACTGCGGGCGGCCTGCCAATGCCCGGTGGGTACGATGACCTGCGGCGCGCCCTCGCTCAGGTCGGGGGACAGCATGTGATCGCTTGCAGGTCCGGTATCGGTTTCGCTGATCGACAGGATCAGTGGCGCGCCGGCGTGAAACAGCCAGATCTCGGTTGCATCGACCCGGTGCCAGTGGCTGGCCTCGTCCCGTTTCAGCAGGAAATAGATGCAAGTCGCGGTGGGGCGGCCTGTGTTGTCTGCGCGCCAGGTCTCGGCATACCAGCCGCCTTCGGGGTGGGGCTGCAGTTGCAGGTGGTCGATGATCTGGTCGGCGGTCATGGCGGGCCTTTCACGGCGATGGGATTTGGTGCTGGCAATACTGTGCACAGATCATATGTTTGCGCCATGACCCTGACGATCCCGTTCGACAATTCCTATGCCCGGCTGCCCGGTGCGTTTTATGCGCGCCAGTCGCCCGAGCCCGTACGCGCGCCGCGGCTGGTGGCTTTCAATGACGATCTGGCGCAGGTGCTGGGTATCTCGCCCGGTGACGCGCAGGACATGGCCCAGGTTTTTGCGGGCAACACCCTGCCGGACGGGGCCGAGCCGCTGGCGCAGCTGTATTCCGGTCACCAGTTCGGCAATTACAACCCGCAGCTGGGGGACGGGCGCGCGGTGCTTCTGGGCGAGGTGGTGGGCACGGACGGGATTCGCCGCGACATTCAGCTCAAGGGCTCGGGGCGCACGCCGTTTTCGCGGCAGGGCGACGGGCGGGCCTGGCTGGGGCCGGTTCTGCGCGAATATGTCGTGTCCGAGGCGATGCATGCGCTGGGCATTCCCACCACGCGCGCCTTGGCGGCGGTAGAAACTGGCGAGGTCGTGCTGCGCGAGGGCCCGATGCCCGGCGCGGTGCTGACCCGCGTTGCGCAAAGCCATCTGCGGGTGGGCACGTTCCAGGTGTTCGCCGCACGCGGCCAGATCGCCGACCTGCAGCGGCTGACCGACTATGCCATCGCGCGCCACTACCCGGACGCCGTCGGGCCGATGGGCCTGCTGCGCGCCGTGCGTGACGCGCAGTCCGCGCTGATCGCGCAGTGGATGGCGGTGGGCTTCATCCACGGGGTGATGAACACCGACAACTGCGCCATCTCGGGCGAAACCATCGACTATGGCCCCTGCGCCTTCATGGACAGCTATCATCCGAACACCGTCTACAGTTCGATCGACCGGATGGGGCGCTATGCCTATTCCAACCAGCCCGAAATCGCGGTGTGGAACCTTGCACAGCTTGCGACGGCGCTGATTCAGCAGATCGAGGACAAGCAGGCCGCCGTGGAAGAGGCGACCGAGATCGTGCACGCCATGCCCGATTTGATGCAGCAGCACTGGCTGCGCCGGTTCCGGGCCAAGATCGGCCTGACCATCGAGGAGGATGGCGACCTTGCGCTGATCTCGGACCTGCTGACGCGGATGGCGCAGAACCAGGCCGATTTCACCAATACCTTCCGCGCGCTGGGCGGCGATGCGGCGCGGGACCAGTTCTCCGATCCAGCGGCTTTTGACAGCTGGGCTGAGGGGTGGCGCGCGCGGCTGACGCGCGAGGCGGACCCGGCCGCGGTGATGCACGCGGCCAACCCGGCCTTCATCCCGCGCAACCACCGGGTCGAGCAGATGATCCAGGCCGCCGTTCAGGGCGACTATGCCCCGTTCCACCGGCTGAACGCTGTGTTGACCCGGCCCTATGACGACCAGCCCGACGCCGCCGACCTGATACGCCCGCCCACGCAGGACGAGGTGGTGCATGCCACCTTTTGCGGGACCTGAGCGGGTTTCGGCATCTGTGCTGAACTATCGGCTTGCGTCCAGGCGCGATCCTGCGAATCCTGACGGGGTACAACCGTAGAAAACCGATGACTACTTTGCCCAAGCTGCGCCTTGCCAGCTACAACATCCAGAAATGCGTCGGACTGGACCTACGACGCCAGCCGCAGCGCATCCTGCAGGTGCTGGACCGGCTGGGCGCCGATATCGTGGTGCTTCAAGAGGCCGACAAACGCCTGCCGCCGCGCCCGGCGGCGCTTCCGCATTTCATGTTGGACGAGGCCGGGTGGAAGATCGTCGATCTGGGCGGTGCGGGCAGTCTGGGCTGGCATGGCAACGCGGTGATCTGGCGGGGCGACCACATCCGGGTGCGCCGCGCCGCGCATCACGATCTGCCGGGGCTGGAGCCGCGCGGAGCGGTCCGGGTCGAGTTCGACACCCATATAGGGCCTTTGCGGGTGATGGGGATGCATCTGGGGCTGTTCTCGGCGTGGCGCCGCCAGCAGATCATCCACCTACGTCAGGACGGCCGCGCGCTGGACCGGATGCCAACCGTCTGGGCAGGGGATTTCAACGAATGGTCGCGCCAGCCGATTCTTGACCGCCTAGCTCCCGACATGCGGTTCCTGCCGCCTGTACCCAGCTTTCCCGCCGCGCAGCCTCTGGGCGCGCTGGACCGGATCGCGCTGGGCGGCGGGCTCGAGGCGCTGGCCCACGGCGTGCATGGGGAACGGCCCGCGCATATCGCCTCGGACCACCTGCCGGTCTGGGCCGATCTGCGGCTTGCGGGCTAAGGCGCAGCGGGCGCAAATCACAGTGGCGAAATCCGCGCGGACGTACTAAGACAGAAACCCGAACGGATTCTGGGGGATGACATGGCGGACACGATCATCGCGCGTTGCGAAGCCAAAGGCCTGCGCATGACCGGCCAGCGTCGAACCATCGCGCAGGTACTGCAGGACAGTGATGATCATCCCGATGTCGAGGAATTGTACGCCCGCGCCTCGGCGCTGGATGCGGGCATTTCGATCGCAACCGTCTATCGCACCGTCAAACTGTTCGAAGAGGCCGGGATTCTCGAACGGTTGGAATTCGGCGACGGGCGTGCGCGCTATGAGGACGCCGAGCGCGACCACCACGATCACCTGATCGACATGAACTCGGGCGAGGTGATTGAATTCGTGGACCCCGAGATCGAAGCCCTGCAGGAAAAGATCGCCTCGAAGCTGGGCTATCGCCTGAAAGGTCATCGGCTGGAGTTGTACGGAGTTCCGCTGGACAAGGACTGATCCGGCCGGGACACATCACCAAAAGCGATTGGTCATCTAAAATCTATTCATGATTCCAAGCCCTCTTCGCGCTTGCCACGGGCGCGCGATCCGGGTCTTCTGCGTTGCGACGCGGCAATTAAGCCGTCCGAATTCAATAGGCAATGTCATGAACAACGCGAACGGCATCCTGCTGGTCATCGGCGCTATGGCCGCCTTCACGCTTGAGGACATGTTCATCAAGCATTTGTCGGTCACCGTGCCGACCGGTCAGGTCATGATCGTGTTGGGGCTGTTCTGCGCGCTAGTCTTTGCCGCCATGGCCATCGTCACGCGCAAACCGATCTTTGACTCGGCCGCTTGGCAACCGCTGTTCGTGATCCGCGCGTGCACCGAGGCGGTCGGGGCGCTGAGCTTTGTCACCGCATTGTCCCTTGTCGACCTGTCGACCGTTGCCGCCGTGTTCCAGGCGATGCCGCTGGTGGTCACGATGGGGGCCGCACTTTTCCTGCGAGAGCAAGTCGGCTGGCGCCGTTGGAGCGCAATCGGCGTCGGGTTCATCGGCGTTCTGATGATCATCCGCCCCGGTCTGGACGGGTTTCGGCCCGAGGCTCTGTTCGTGGTGGCCAGCGTCATTGCGATTGCCGCGCGGGACCTGATCACCCGCCGGCTGGACGCGCGGGTGGCCTCGGCCGTGGTGGCGCTGCAGGCCTATGCGGCGGTCGCGATTGCCGGCGGCGTGCTGATGCTGACCTCGGCGCAGCCTTTGGCGCCGCTACAGATGGGGCAGATCGGACCCTATGTCGGTGCCGTTGGCTTCGGTGTTCTAGGCTATCTGGGGATCGTGACCGCAATGCGCGTGGGCGAGGCCTCGGCCCTGACGCCGTTCCGCTATACGCGGCTGCTGTTCTCGATTCTGGCCGGGATGTGGATGTTCGGCGAACGGCCGGACCTGATGACCATGATCGGCGCGTCTCTGATCATCGGGTCGGGCATGTACATGTTCATCCGCGAACGGCGCATCGCGCGGTCCATGGCCCCGGCGGTCTGCTGACCTGTTGGCGCAAACACGCCGCTGTTGGCGCTAAAGGCCGGAAAATATGCGTGTTAGCGATAACGGACCCGGTTTACTTTTCCCCGCGTGCTGGTATGAGGCATGCAACCGAACGCATTTTCAGGGACCGGTATCATGAGCACCATCATCGACATCCACGCACGCGAAATCCTGGACAGCCGGGGCAACCCCACCGTCGAGGTGGACGTGGTTCTGGAAGACGGCACCATGGGCCGGGCGGCAGTGCCTTCGGGCGCATCGACCGGCGCCTATGAGGCGGTTGAAAAGCGCGATGGCGACAAGTCCCGTTACATGGGTAAGGGCGTGCTTGAAGCCGTGGCCGCCGTGAATGGCGAGATCGCCGAAGAGCTGGTGGGCTTTGACGCGACCGAGCAGGTGGCGATCGACGCCGCGATGATCGAGCTGGACGGCACCCCCAACAAGGCCCGCCTGGGTGCGAACGCAATTCTGGGCGTCTCGCTGGCGGTGGCCAAGGCGGCCGCGGATTTCACCACCCAGCCGCTTTATCGCTACGTGGGTGGTACCTCGGCGCGCGTCCTGCCGGTGCCGATGATGAACATTATCAATGGCGGCGAACATGCCGACAACCCGATCGACATTCAGGAATTCATGATCATGCCCGTGGCCGCCAGCAACATCCGCGAGGCCGTGCGCATGGGTTCGGAAGTGTTCCACACCCTGAAAAAGGAACTGTCGGCCGCCGGGCTGGCCACTGGCGTCGGCGACGAGGGCGGGTTTGCCCCGAACATCGCCTCGACCCGCGAGGCGCTGGATTTCATCCTCAAGTCGATCGAGAAGGCGGGCTACAAGCCGGGTGACGAGATTTATCTGGCGCTGGACTGCGCCGCGACCGAATATTTTAAGGACGGAAAATACGTTCTGGCGGGCGAGGGCAAGACGCTCAGCAGCGACGAGAACGTGGCCTATCTGGCAGCCCTAGTGAAGGACTACCCGATCATCTCGATCGAGGATGGCATGTCCGAGGATGACTGGGACGGCTGGAAGGCGCTGACCGACGAACTGGGCGGCAAGGTGCAGCTGGTAGGTGACGACCTGTTCGTGACCAACCCCGCGCGTCTGGCCGAAGGGATCGAGAAGGGCTGCGCCAACTCGATGCTGGTCAAGGTGAACCAGATCGGTTCGCTGACCGAGACCCTGCGCGCCGTGGATATGGCGCACCGCGCCCGCTATACCAACGTGATGTCGCACCGCTCGGGCGAGACCGAGGACGCCACCATCGCCGATCTGGCCGTGGCCACCAACTGCGGTCAGATCAAAACCGGCTCGCTGGCGCGGTCGGACCGGCTGGCCAAGTACAACCAGCTGATCCGCATCGAGGAAACGCTGGGCGAGGTCGCCGAATACGCGGGGCGTTCGATCCTTCGCAAGTAAGGCACAAGCTGCTAGGCTGTCCCCCGACATTGGCCGGGGGTCCGTCATGCTAAGTATCGTTGAACCTAAAACGCCGGACCAGTTCGATGCTGTCCGGCGTTTGTGTTGGGATTATCACGCTTATCTGCTGACGCTGGACGAACGGTCGCGGCAGGTCGTGAACACGTTCTATCCACCCGAGAAATATGCAGCTGTTCTGTCCGCCATCGAAATCGAGCATATGCCGCCCAAGGGCGGGACTCGGCTGGCGATGCTGGACGGGCGGGCGGTGGGCTGCGGGATGTTCCAGACGATCGGTCCGGGTATTGCCGAGATCAAGCGCGTGTTCGTGACCGATGACGCTCGGGGTACGGGTGCGGGGTGTGCGATCATGCAGGCGCTGATTGCCCAGTGCCGCAAAGACGGGTTCGAGATGATCCGGATGGACACCGGAAAACCGCTGGAAGCGGCGACTCGGCTGTATCTGTCGCTGGGGTTCAAGCTGCGCGATGCCTATTCGGATATACCCGAGATCGCCCAGGGCCAGCTGTTGTTCTTCGAAATGTCACTGACGGGTGACTCTTCCGAATCCGATGGAATTGCAGGGTAATTTCCCATTACCCCAGGGTTTGATTCAGGCAGGAAGAAAAAATGCAAGCATAAATGTGATTATGTGTGAACTTGTTCCTACAAGTGCGAGGTTGTCGGGCGTAGCTTGACGGTACAGCAGAAAAGGAGAACGTGATGTCCGCTTCAAGAATCCTTCTCGTTATTTCCGTGCTTTCCGTCGGGGTTCTGGCGGCCTGCGCAGGGCCTGACACCTACCCGATCACCGGCGAGCCGGTGTCGCAGAACGATCCGGTGCAAGAGATGTACTACAATCCCGGGCTGATCTTCCGCGGTGAGTCACGCTAGAGCTTTTTGCTCATCAACATGTAACGGTCGCGCGGTTTGAAGCCGGTCCGAAGGTAGAGTTTCTGCGCGGCCTCGTTGGTTCGATCCACTTCCAGATGCAGGGCCGTCAGGCCGGCACCCGCCAGCGCTTTGGGCAAGTCCAATAGAACCTCGGTGGCGATTCCGCGGCCGCGAATGGCGGGCCGGATGTAGATTTCATCGACGAACCCGTCCATCCCCCCGAACTCGACCGACCAACCGAAGGTCAGGATGATGTAGCCCAACGGTGCGCGCGACGGGCCGATCAGATAAATACAGCCATGCGGGATGCCTTCCAGCAGCGGCGTCAGCGCATCGCGCCTTTGGTCGGGGTCCTGTTCGATCCCGGCCTCAGCGTGAAAGGCGGCGACCAGGCCCATCAGGCGATCAAGGTCCTCGGGACGGGCAAGGCGCAGAGCGGCACTCATAGCCGCGCCAGCCGTTCGGTCAGCAAGGCAAAGAACCCGTCGGCGTCCACGTCGCCGATGAACAGCGCGTTGGGCTTGCGGTCGGTGACGCCCCACCAGTCGGCAACGGTCATGCCAAGCGTGAGGTCCGACTGGGTTTCGATCTCGACGTTGACGTGTTGGCCCGAGAACAATTCGGGGCGGATCAGATAGGCGGTCACGCAGGGATCGTGCAGGGGCGCGCCTTCGCTGCCGTATTTTTCCTTGTCGAAACGTTCAAAGAAGTCAGTCATTTCGGCCACGGCGATGCCGACCTTGGTGCCAAGAGCCCGGAACGCGTCGTTGCGCTGTTTGGTGACCAGGGCCTTGTGCGTCACATCCAGCGGCATCACCACGATCGGAACGCCGAATTTGAACACGATATCAGCGGCCTCGGGGTCGACATGGATGTTGAATTCGGCGGTGGGTGTGATGTTTCCGACTTCGAAGTAAGCGCCACCCATCAGCACGATTTCCTGCACGCGCTCAACAATGTCGGGCGCCTTCTGAAAAGCCGTGGCGATGTTTGTCAGCGGCCCCAGCGGGCAGAGGGTGACGGTGCCGGGATCCTGCGCGCGCAGGGTGTCGATGATGAAATCAACGCCATGCCCCTCGGCCAACGGCATCTGCGGGTCAGGCAGGATGGGGCCGTCCAGCCCGGTCTTGCCATGCACGTGCTCGGCGGTGATCAGAGGACGTTTCAACGGGCGGTCGCACCCGGCAAAGACCGGAATGTCGGTGCGCCCGGCCAGTTCGCAGACCATGCGCGCATTCTTGGCGGTCAGCTCCAGCGGCACGTTGCCGGCGACGGCGGTGATGCCTAGCAACTCGATTTCGTCGGGGCTGGCCAGCGCCAACAGGATGGCGACGGCGTCGTCCTGTCCGGGGTCGGTGTCGATGATGATCTTGCGCGCGGTCATGGGGCCTCCGGGGTCTTGAAGGGCGGACACTGGCAAGCGCGGCCCGGCTTGTCCAGCGGTTTCAGGCCCCCGTTCCGGTGGCCACCGGCGGGAGTTTGCCATTTGCCCGGTGTTCTTCGGTTTTCACCGCGTCCCACAGGGCGTCCATCTCTTCCAGCGTGCTGTCTGACGGCGTCTTGCCACGAGCGGCCAGCCGGGCTTCGACCTGTTCGAACCGGCGGGTGAACTTGGCGTTGGTGCGGCGCAGCGCGGCCTCGGGCTCGACGCCCAGATGGCGACCGAGATTGACGATCACGAAGAGCAGGTCGCCGAATTCATCCTCGAGCGCGTCGGCGTCCATCTGGTCGCGCGCCTCGGTCAGTTCGGCGGCTTCTTCGGTGATCTTGTCCAGTACATGGCCGGCATGTGGCCAGTCGAAGCCCACCCGCGCGGCGCGTTTCTGCAGCTTGTAGGCGCGCAGCAGGGCGGGCAGGTTGGCGGCCACCCCGTCCAGAGCGCCTTTCTGTTCCTTGCCCGCGCGCTCGGCGGCCTTGATCGCTTCCCAGTCGCGGGTCTGCTGTTCGGCGGACTTGTCGCGGGACTCGTCGCCGAACACATGCGGGTGGCGGTCGACCATCTTGTCCGACATGGTGCGCACCACGTCCTGAAAGGTGAAATGCCCAGCCTCTTCAGCCATTTGCGCGTGAAAGACGGATTGAAACAGCAGGTCTCCCAACTCGCCCTTCAGCTCGTCCCAAGCCTCACGTTCGATGGCGTCGGCGACCTCGTAAGCCTCTTCGATCGTGTAGGGGGCAATGGTGGCGAAATCCTGTTCGATATCCCACGGGCAGCCGGTTTCCGGGTCGCGCAGGCGGCGCATGATTTCCAGCAGCCGCTCGATTCCGGCGTCGGTATCGTGGATCAGTGGATTTTCAGCCATTGCGAAGCCCCTTGTTCCGGTGTCAGATGCATCCATCCCGCAGCTTGGATCAGGAGTCCACCCCCGATGCCCGTCGTCAACCGTATCGCCGACTACGCCGCCGACATGGCCGAATGGCGCCAGCACCTGCACACGATCCCGGAACTGGAGTTCGACTGCCACCAGACCGCCGCCTTCGTGGCCGAGCGGCTGCGCGAATTCGGCGTGGACGAATTGCACGAAGGGATCGCGCAAACAGGGATCGTGGCGATCATCACCGGGCAGGGCGATGGCCCCACGATCGGGCTGCGCGCCGACATGGATGCGCTGCCGATCGCTGAGGAAACGGGTGTGGA
Organism: Ruegeria sp. CI8; assembly: GCF_056536865.1. Taxonomy (NCBI): domain Bacteria; kingdom Pseudomonadati; phylum Pseudomonadota; class Alphaproteobacteria; order Rhodobacterales; family Roseobacteraceae; genus Ruegeria; species Ruegeria sp. CI8. The sequence goes on along the minus strand of NZ_JBQFQL010000001.1, from coordinate 1,425,025 downwards.
CTATGCCTCGAAGACACCGGGCATGATGCATGCCTGCGGGCATGACGGGCACACCACCATGCTGCTGGGCGCGGCGCGGTACCTGGCCGAAACGCGGAATTTCCGCGGCCGGGTGGCGTTGCTGTTCCAACCCGCCGAGGAAGAGGGCGGCGGTGCCGATATCATGGTCAAAGAGGGTGTGATGGACCGGTTCGACATCGCCGAAGTCTATGCGCTGCACAATGCGCCGGGCTTTGCCGAGGGCGCGTTCTATACCACGCCCGGGCCGATCATGGCGGCGGTCGATACGTTCGACATCCACATTCAGGGCGTGGGTGGCCACGGCGCCATGCCGCACGAGACGCGCGACCCGGTCATGGCCGCCTGCGGAATCGCCCAGGCGATCCAGACCATCGTCAGCCGCAACCACTATGCGCTGGACGATCTGGTGATCTCGGTCACCCAGATCCACACCGGGACCGTGAACAATGTGATCCCCGACACCGCCTATCTGAACGGCACCATACGCACCTTCGACCCGGCGGTGCAGCAGATGGTGATGACCCGTCTTGAAGAAATCGTGCAGGGGCAGGCGGCGTCCTACGGGGTGACGGCGACGCTGGACTACGTCGTGGGCTATCCGGCCACGGTCAACGATGCGGACAAAACCGGCTTTGCCGCCGAGGTCGCGCGCGAGGTCTCGGGCGCCGATCGGGTGATCGCCGAAGCCGGGCGCGAGATGGGGGCCGAAGATTTCTCGTACATGCTGCAGGAACGTCCGGGCGCCTATCTGTTCCTGGGGCAGGGCGACGGGCCGGGGTTGCACCACCCCAAGTACAATTTCAACGACGAGATCGCACCGGTGGGTGCCTCGTTCTTTGCGCGCATCGTCGAAAAGGCGCAGCCGTTGACCTGACGGTCCGGTCGATATCAGGAAGGAAACGGGCCAAAATGGCATTGGAAGACGCAAAAAATCAGGTCGATGAGGCCTTTACCAACCCCGACCTGAAGGGGTTGAGCTATGAAAACACCTTTGGCGGGGCGACGTCCTTTCTGCGGCGGCTGTACACCAAGGATCTGACCGGGGCCGATATCGCGGTGACCGGCGTGCCGTTCGATCAGGCGGTGACCAACCGCCCCGGCACCCGTCTGGGTCCGCGCGCGATCCGCGAGGCCAGCGCCCTGCAATCGCCCGATGCGCCCTATGGCTGGCCCTTCGATGCGCTCAGCGAGCTGGCGATCATCGACTATGGCGACATGGCCTATGACTATGCCAACATCCCGGCCTTTCCCGACACGCTGACCAATCATATCCGTACCATTCTAGCGGCGGATGTGGCCTCGGTCACGCTGGGGGGCGACCACTATATCAGCTTTCCCATTCTCAAGGCCTATGCCGAGAAATACGGGCCGATGTCGCTGTTGCAGTTCGACGCCCATACCGACACCTGGGCCGATGACGACATGAGCCGGGTGGACCACGGCACCATGTTCTACAAGGCGGTGAAGTCGGGAATCGTGGACCCGAAACGCTCGGTTCAGGTGGGGATCCGCACCACCAACGAGGACACGCTGGGCGTCAACATCATCGACGCGCGCGAGGTCTATGAATCCGGCCCCGCCGCCGTGGCGCAGAAGATCAAAGGCATTTTGGGCGACAGTCCTGTCTATCTGAGCTTTGACATCGACGGGCTGGACCCGGCCTTTGCGCCTGGCACCGGCACGCCGGTCTGGGGTGGGCTCAGCTCGATTCAGGCGCAGATCATCCTGCGCGACATCGCCGGGATCAACATCAAGGGTGGCGACGTGGTCGAGGTGTCCCCGCCGTTCGATACGTCCGGCGCAACGGCGATTGCGGGGGCGCATGTGGCGACCCAGATCATCTGCCTGCTGGGATGGACCAAGCTGGGGAAAGACGGGCGGCTTTAACCATTGGTTAGCCATGGTTTTGCTATGGCCGGTATCAGGTGAACCAACGGGACAGGGGGCGCGCACGCCATGAGCCAATTCAACCAACCCATCAGCGGCAATGATCTGGCGCGGTTTTCGGGGCCGAACACCTTCATGCGGTTGCCCGCGGCCGATACGCTGGCGGGGCTGGACGTGGCGGTGCTGGGCGTGCCGATGGACATCGGAACCTCGTGGCGGTCGGGTACCCGGTTCGGCCCCAAGCAGATCCGCGCCGAAAGCGCCATGATCCGGCCCTACAACATGGCCACCTTCGCCGCGCCTTTCGACAGCCTCCAGATCGCCGATATCGGAGATCTGGCGATCAACACCTTCTCGCTGGCCGACAGCCTTCGGATCATCAAGGAAAGCTATGACGCGATCCTGGCGGAGGGCGTGATCCCGGTGGCGATGGGGGGCGATCATTCGATCACACTGCCGATTCTGCGGGCCGTTGCCGCGAAACACGGGCCCGTTGCCCTGGTGCATGTGGACGCCCATGCCGACGTCAATGACGAAATGTTCGGCGAGCGCGAAACCCACGGCACCGTCTTTCGCCGCGCGTATGAAGAGGGGCTGATCGTGCCCGCCAAGACCTTTCAGGTCGGTATCCGCGGCTCGGGCTATGCGACCAGCGATTTCACCGAGGCCAAGGGTTGGGGGTTCCGGCAGTTTCCTGCGTGGGAGTTGTGGCAACAGAACTTGACCCAGATCGGGGCATTGATCCGCAAGGAAATCGGCGAACATCCGGTCTATGTCACCTACGATATCGACAGCCTGGACCCGGCCTATGCCCCCGGCACCGGCACGCCCGAGATCGGCGGGCTGACCACGCCGCAGGCGCTGCAGCTGATCCACGCGCTTGGGGGCATGAACGTGGTGGGCTGCGACCTGGTCGAGGTCTCTCCGCCCTATGATCCGTCGGGCAATACCGCGCTGACGGCGGCAAACCTGCTGTTCGAGCTGCTGTGCATCCTGCCCGGCGTGACGTCACGGTAGGCGAGGCCGGCGGGTCTTGCCACTTACCGGCTGGCGGCTAGGGTTCTGCCGGAAGGTCTGAATGGAATGAAACGCATGGTTCTTTGGTTGGTCGTCGCCGCTGTTGTCGGGCTTGGCCTCTATGTGCGGCTGGCACCGTCCGATCCCGCGCGCTGGCATGTGCCGGTCGTGGCCGAGGCAGATCGCGACCTGCCCGGAGGCGTGATCCGCATGGTGCAGACCGGACCGGACGGCCTTGCGCGGCTGGACAAGATGGCGCGGGCGACGCCGCGCACAACGGTGCTGGCTGGATCGGTCGATGAGGGCCTGATCACCTATGTGACCCGCAGCCGGGTGTTCGGCTTTCCCGACTACACCACCGCCCAGCAGGTCGGCGACACGCTGCGCATCCATGGACGGTTACGATTTGGCCGACGGGATTTCGACGTCAACCGCACCCGGGTCGACGGTTGGCTGGCGGCTTTGCAGTCCTGAAGACAGGCACCCCTCGGACACCTCGCGCCACATCGGCACGTTCAGCGACATCTGGCACTGAGCCATGAACATGCGGCCATCGACCTGCAGGCAGACCATCTCGCCCAGTTCCACCCGTGCGCCGGAGGTGTCGGTGCAATAGCAATCCTGCACCTTGCCACCGGGGCCGATGACATCGGCCAGACCGGGCGTTGCGCAGACGATCAGCAGGGCAATGATCCGTTTCATGCGCATAGCTTAGCACAAGCCGAGGCCTTGACCAAAGCCGTCGGATGATAGACACCGCCCCAATGATCCCCGAAGAACGTCTTGAACAGATCACCCAGCGATTCCAGTACCTCGAAGCGGCCATGTCCGATGGCGCTTCGGGCGGCGATATCGCGGCTTTGGCCAAGGAATATTCTGACCTCAAGCCGGTGGTCGAACAGATCGCAGCCTGGCGCCAGCTGCGGGCCGATTTGGCCGAGGCCGAGGCGATGCTGGACGACCCCGACATGAAAGAGCTGGCCGAGGAGGAGATCCCGCAGCTCAAGGCGCGCATCCCCGAGGCCGAACACGCGCTGCAACTGGCGCTGCTGCCCAAGGACGCGGCCGATGCGCGGCCGGCGATGCTGGAGATCCGCCCTGGCACCGGCGGCGACGAGGCGGCTTTGTTCGCGGGCGACCTGTTGCGGATGTATCAGCGCTATGCCGAGGCGCGCGGCTGGCAGCTAGAGATCATCGAAGAACAGCAGACCGAACTGGGTGGTATCAAGGAAGTGGTGGCCCATATCAAGGGCGACAACGTTTTTGCCCGGCTGAAATACGAATCCGGCGTGCACCGCGTTCAGCGCGTGCCCGAAACCGAAAGCGGTGGGCGCATCCACACCTCGGCGGCGACCGTGGCGGTTCTGCCCGAGGCCGAGGACGTGGACATCCAGATCGACCCCAATGACCTGCGTATCGACACGATGCGAAGCTCGGGCGCAGGCGGACAGCATGTGAACACCACCGACTCGGCGGTGCGGATCACGCACCTGCCCACGGGAATCGTGGTGACCAGTTCCGAGAAGTCGCAGCACCGCAACCGCGAGATCGCGATGCAGGTGCTCAAGACGCGTCTCTATGACCTCGAACGTCAGCGGATCGACAGCGAACGCTCGGCCGACCGGGCCAGCCAGGTGGGGTCGGGCGACCGCTCCGAGCGCATCCGTACCTATAATTTCCCGCAGGGCCGGATGACCGATCACCGGATCAACCTGACGCTCTACAAACTCGACCAGATCATGCAGGGCGATCTGGACGAGGTGATCGACGCGCTGACCGCCGATGATCAGGCGCGCCTGTTGGCGGAGATGGCGCAATGATCGCGGCGCTGACAGCGGCACAGGCCATGGTGGCCGCCACCGCGCGCCTGCGGGCCGCAGGTGTGGACGACCCGGCGCGGGACGCTAGGGTCCTGCTGGCCCATGCCGCCCGGATCGAGGCCAGCCGCGTGACCCTGATCGCTCCCGAAGAGCTCTCGCCCGAGATCGCCGAACGCTATGAGCAACTGGTGTCGCTGCGCGCGATCCGGGTTCCGGTTTCCCATCTGCTGGGTGAGCGCGAGTTTTACGGCCGACGCTTCCGCGTCAGCCGCGACGTGCTGGACCCGCGCCCCGAAACCGAGGCGCTGATCGAAGCGGCCCTGAGCCAGCCGTTTGACCGCGTGCTGGACCTGGGCGTCGGCTCGGGCTGCATCCTGATCACCTTGCTGGCGGAACGCACCAGCGCAACCGGGCTGGGCGTCGATCTGAGCGAGGCCGCCTGTCTGCAGGCCAGCGCCAATGCGGTGGCCCATGGGGTGCAGGATCGGGCAGAAATCCAGCGCTCGGACTGGTTTGAGAACATTGGCGGGTATTTCGACCTGATCGTTTCCAATCCGCCCTATATCGCGCTGGATGAGATGGATGGCCTGTCGCCCGAAGTACGCGAGCACGAGCCGCGTCTGGCTTTGACGGATGAAGCGGACGGGCTGGACGCCTATCGTCGGATTGCGGCCGGCGCCCCGGACCACCTTGTTCCCGGCGGACGACTTCTGGTGGAAATCGGCCCGACACAGGCGCAGGCGGTCAGCGCGTTGTTCGACGCGGCGGGGCTGGCGGATATCCGTGTCGTTCCTGATCTGGACGGGCGGGATCGGGTGGTAAGCGCTAGAATGCCGGGCTAGCCGCGGATTCTGAGGCCGATTTACGCCGGTCGGGGTAAAAAACCCGGCATTTGGTGTATTAACCCCTTGTCTGCGCCGTCAGGACATGCTTACTCAGAGTAGTCAGCGCGGTTGACGCCCTTTCGGCGCACCCCTGACGCCAAGCCCAAAAAAGTCGACATCCCGTGACGGCACAGGCCACAGAGCAGCGCAGAATACGGGTGGATCGACAGTGCAAGACAAGGCTGACGTACAGTAAGATGAGATCCTCCAAATCCCGCTCGCGGGCAAAGAACAACCGCAATCGTCCCTCTGGTGGCAACGTCGTTAACCGGGTTTTCGACAGCTCGGGGCCCGAGGGCAAGGTGCGCGGCACGCCGCAGCAGATCATTGACAAGTACAACCAGCTGGCGCGCGATGCACAGCTGGCCAATGACCGCGTCGCTGCCGAAAACTTTCAGCAACATGCCGAGCATTACCTGCGCCTACTGAGCGAGGCGCAACGCGAAATGGAGGCGCGTCGGGAAGAGCAGGAACGCCAGAACCGCGAGCGTCAGGCCGAGCGCGATCGGGAGCGGGCGGAGCGGCAGGAACGTGAAGCCGCACGCCAGGCGGACCCGGCCGAGGCTCCGCAGCCGGACATCGTTGATCTGAACGCCGATTCGGATACTCCTGAATCCGGGCTTGTCGAGACGCCCGAAAGCGCGGGCGCCAAGGCCGAAGCGGCCGAGCGCAAGGACAAACCTGCCCGGAGACCGCGCGCACGCAAGCCTAAGGCCGTAGAAGTGCAGGCCCCCCAAGGCGGCGGTGATGCACCAGAGGCTGCCGAATAAGCCATAGCGGTTGCGCACAGAGTTCAAAGGCCCCGGTCAGAGATGTCCGGGGCCGTTTTCGTTCGGGATCAGGTTTTTTGTATCTCACGCGCCAGCGCGCAGAACGCTTCGAGTGATATCTGCTCGGCACGGTCGGTCGGCTTGATGCCGGCGGCGTTCAGGCGGTCCTCGATATCGGGGGCCATCCCCTTGAGCGAGGCGCGCAGCATCTTGCGGCGCTGATTGAACGCAGCGGCTACGACACGTGACAGAATACCGGCATCGGCTGGAAAGCGGGGTTCGGGCAGGGCGGTCAGGTGGACCACGGCGCTGCTGACCTTGGGCGGCGGCGTGAACGCACCGGGAGGCAGGGACATGGCGATGCGCGCTTCGGCCCGCCACTGGGCCAGGATCGCCAGCCGCCCATAAGCCTTGGTGCCGGGCAGCGCCACGATGCGTTCGGCCACCTCGCGCTGGAACATCAGGGTCAGGCTTTGCCAGAAGGGCGGCCATTCCGGCGGGGTCAGCCAGCGCACCAGCAGTTCTGTGCCGACATTGTAGGGCAGATTGGCCGCCACGCGGATGGGCGGGGTCAGATGTTCAAGCGGATCGATTTCTAGAGCGTCGCCATTGATGACCTCGAGCCGCCCGGGATAGGCGGTAGCGATTTCCTGAAGTGCGGCGATGCAGCGGGTGTCTTTTTCCACCGCCACCACCTTGCGCGCACCTTCGGCCAGCAAACCGCGGGTCAGGCCTCCGGGGCCGGGGCCGATCTCCAGCACGTCGCATTGGCTCAGGTCGCCGGCCTGCCGGGCGATCTTGGCCGTCAGGTTGAGATCGAGCAGGAAGTTCTGGCCCAGCGACTTGCGGGCCGAGAGCTGGTGCTTGGCGATTACCTCGCGCAGCGGGGGGAGGGTGTCGATTGCGCTCATGATCCGGTTACCGTGGCGCAGGGTGCAGGCGGCGCGCCAGAGAATTTTTGCCTTCGGCGGGGATATTTGGCGCCAGTTGAAGGATCAAGTGCTTTGTGCCATGCGTTGGGCGAGTTTCAGCGCCTCGATCAGGCTGGTGGGGTTGGCGATGCCTTTCCCGGCGATGTCGAGCGCGGTGCCGTGATCGGGCGAGGTGCGGATGAAGGGCAGGCCCAGGGTCACGTTCACACCACGGTCGAAATCGAGCGTCTTGATCGGGATCAGCGCCTGATCGTGATACATGGCGATGGCGGCATCGTAGCGAGCGCGCGCGGCGGCGTGGAACATCGTGTCGGCCGGGTGTGGGCCAGTGACGGTGTAACCGTCGGGGGTGAGATCGGCCAGCAGGGGGGCGATCCAGTCGAGTTCCTCGCGGCCCATCTTGCCGCCTTCGCCGGCATGGGGGTTGAGCCCGGCCACCGCGATGCGAGGATTCGGGATGCCGAATTGGCGGCGCAGGCCGTCGGCGGTGATCGCGATCGTGTCGCGCAGCAGGTCGGGCGTGAGCCGCGAGGGCACTTGCGACAGCGGGATGTGGATCGTGGCGGGCACCACGCGGAGTTGCTCGCTGGCCAGCATCATCACCACGCGGGAGCGGCCTGCCAGCGCCGCCAGAAATTCGGTATGGCCCGGATAGGCAAAATCGGCGCCGTCGATCAGGGCCTTCTTGTGGATCGGTGCCGTGCAGAGGGCCGAGGCCGCGCCCGATTGCACCAGCGACACGCCGGTTTCGATGGCGTCGATCACCGAAGGTGCATTGGCCGGATCGGGGTGGCCGGGCATGTTGGGGGCCGGAAAGGTCAGCGGCAGCACGGGCAGCGCCTCTGCGCAGATGTCAGCCACCTGGGCGGGGTCTACGATTTCGGTCGTGGGGATATCGTCCGGCAGGTGGCCGGGATCGCCGATGTAGAAAAACGGACAGCTGTCGCGCATCGCAGCCCAGGCCTTGGCGGCGATTTCCGGACCGATGCCCGAGGGTTCGCCGCAGCTGAGCGCGATGGGCGCGGTCATTGCTCGATGATGGTGGCGTCGGCGCGCAGCTGTTCGACGAGGCTGTTGGCGAATGCCTGCAGGCGTTGCTGCGTCAACGCGTTGGCCACGTCCTCGCGTGACGTGTCCTCACCCAGATCGCGCGTCCGATTGCACAGCATGAGGAACACCAACGTCTGGCCGTTGTTGCGGGTCAGAGTTGTCGACACCTCGTTGGGATCCAGCTTGGCGAGCTCCAGCGCGATGTCGCGCGGGATTTCGGACGGACTGGCCGAGACCCGGTCGAGTACCTCGGGCGGTTGCCCCTTGGCGATGCCGTACAGGTCGTCGCAGGTATCCACCGTTTCCTTCAGTTCGGAGGCTCTTTGCAACGTATCGGGGCTGAGTCCGCCAGGCAGGTAATAGGCTGCATAGTCGATCTTGGAGAACCGCGGCGTGCTGGCGGCCACTTCTCGCAGGCCGCGCATCTGGAACAGGGCTACGGCGTTGGGCAGGCTCAGCGGCGCCGTGACCTCGCCATTCTTCAGGCCAAGGATAACCGGTTGCAGCGCCGGAGGCAGGTTGGTGACGTTCAACCAGTCCAGGCGTCCGCCATTTTCGCGTGTCGGCGCTGCCGAGTACTGCGTGGCGGCGGCCGAAAACGCATCGATAGTTTCGACACGGGCGATCTCGTCGGCCAAGGCCTCGGCCTGCGCCAAGGTCTGCGCATTCACGGGGATGATGATTTCGGACAGCAAAACCTGGAGACCGCCACCGCCGGTCTGACCCATTGCACGGTCAATTTCGTCGTCCGTCGGACGGGCCTGAGAGATAAAGCGGGCGCTGACATAGTCGCGCCATGCCAGCTGACTGGATACGTAGTCCCTCACGGTTTCCCGGTCGATGCCCGCGTCGGCCAATGCCTTCAGGAACTGATCCGGGGACAGCTGACCGCGCGAGGCGAATTCGTCGATCGCAACCTGAATGTCTTCGGGTGTGGGCTGGATGCCGGCTTCGCGCATGGCCTGTTTGCGCAGGCGTTCGTCGATCAGCGCTTTGCGGACTTCGGCCTCAGAGCTGCCGGGGATACCCAGAACTTCGAGGAACCGCTGGCGCTGATCCAGTTCGTACCAGGTGACGATGTCCTGATTCACGCGGATAGCCGGTGAAAACAAGCTTTGCGCGGGGGCTTGCTGAGGCGCAACTGTCAGCATGGCGACCGCGAGGCCGGGCGCAAATGCCGTCAGCCAACGGGAACGAAAGAACCTGGAAAAACCTGAAATCAGCTGCATTTTCTTTTATACTTCTTGCCCCCGCCTTCAACGGCGTATCCTGTCAGTGCAACGGTAAAGCCGAATTCCGTCGAAGGCTCAATACTTGATGTCGAAGTATATCGCCGGCTGACGGACATGTTAACCTGCACACATTCATTTTCATACGTCACACCCAAGCCCAGCCGCAGCGGTTCGGATTCTGCCAGATCATAGCGGGCCAGGGCGTTGGCTCTCCAGTTTTCATCCAATCGTTGACGTGCGGTCAACCGTATCTCGGATGTTTCCATGTCAAGGTTTTCGGCCGGGTCCGGCTGCTGCCAGATATAGCTTCCGCCCAGTTGGGTCCCCTCGTTGGCCCACGTTCCGCGCAATTCAGCCTTGGTAAAGCTGAAATCGCCATCCATCAATCCACGTGCGGCCAGCGTCAGGCCATTGTTCGTCTTGATTTGCCCTGCCAGCAGCAGGTCGGACGAAGTTCCCTGCAGGCCGGACGTAGCGGTGAAGTTCGGATCGGCGGTCGAGCGGAAGACCTGGCCGACCGTGGCCAATGCCTGCCAACCGCCCGGGGCATACCGCGCCCAGTTCACGCCCACGACCGCGGTCGTGCCGTCTTCGCGTCGATCCTCGGCCGGAAAGCGGGACAGGGACAACAGGTTGCCCTGGTCAAATTCCTGGAAGGTGCTTTCGTCATCGGGCACATCGGTGTCCGAAACATGGGTCCAGCCAAACTGCGCGATCGGCTCAAGAAACTGGGTCGCGCCAGAGGCTTCGCGCCGGGTCATCGGATAGCGCAGTGTCAAAGCCGCGCGCGGGGTCGACCGGGTGATCCGGTCGGGGTAGGCGCTGTCGTTGCGAATGTCGAACGTGTCGACCGAAGCCCCCAGTTCAGCATCCGCGCGCAGCCCGGAGGCAAAGGTCCAGCTGCGCAGCCACTGGGCGTCGAATGTGGCGCGGGCCACATCGCGCCCGATGATATCCTCGTCGCTGGTCCGGGTGTGGGTGTGGGTGACGAAGCCCAACCGCACCTCGCCGCCGACAGCGGACGCGGGGAAATAGCGTTTCTGGTAGAACAGATCGAAGACCTGCGAGGGGATCTCATCCTGTTCCTCGCTGTCGCGCAGGGTCTTGTAGTGAATGAAGCTGGTCCGAAACGCCGTGTCGCGTTTGATGCGCTCAAGCGCGATCTCGCTGCGCAAGCGGTCATAGTCAGGCAGCCCGTAGTCCGCCAGATATGAGTCGTCCGATGCGGTCTGGACGTCAAAGGTCAGCCGGAAGTCGTTCGGCAGATTGAACCAGCCATTTGCAAAGAAATAGCCCCGATCCTGCTCCTGCTGGACATCGTCGCGGGTATAGGCCCCTTCAAACTGGATGCGGCCGTTCTTGAAGGCCTGCCGGTAGCGATAGCCAAGCGTCGTGGTCTTGGACGACAGGTAGGGGGTCAGCGTCAGATCCCTGTGATCGCCCAGTTTGAAGAAATACGGCGTCTTGACGCCGGTACCCAACTGCGAGGTCGTGCGGATTGACGGCACCAGAAACCCGGTTGCCCGATCCAGTGTCGGGTCCGGCAGCCGCAGGGTTGGAAAGTAGAAAACCGGCACATCCAGAATGCGGAACTGGGCGCCCTCGAAATACAACTGCCGTTCGAGCTGATCATGCGTGACCTTGCGGGCCCGGATCTGCCAGAGGGGCGGCCGACCGTCGGCGCAGACATGGCAGGACGTGGCCGAGACCTTGCTGAACTGCGTGTAGCGTCCTGCCGCACGGGTCGCCTGAACCGACGCGATCTGTACCTGCTGGTCGAACACCAGCCGTGCGCCGGTCAGCAACCCGTTCTGGATGCCGTCATCCAGTTGCGCTGAGTCCGCAAGGACGGTCGAGCGTCCACCCTGATCGATCCGGATCGGACCTTCCAGCGTCAGCTCGCCCGACTCGCGGTCGAACACCACGCGCTGCGCGGACAGCTTGACGTCGCCCTGAAAGGCTTCGACATTGCCCTCGGCCACCAGTTTGCGATCCGGGGTGATGAAGATCCTGTCAGCCACCAGCAAGGCAGGCTGATCCTGTTGTTGTGCCGTGTCAGACGCGGGCGAACTGGTCTCCGAGGTTTGGGCCAATGCCAGCCCCGGACCGGAAAAGAACACAGCACTGGACAAAAGAAGGGGCAGAAGGCGCCGCATCAGCCGTCCTCCGCGTGCAGCAGAAGGCCGAGCGACAGCAATATGGCCGCAAACGGCGGTGCCCAGGCCGCAATCACAATTGGCAATTGGCCGTTCTCTCCCAAAATCTGAGCGAAATTGCGCACGAAGTATACGCCGAACCCCAGAAGAACAGCCGTCAGCACGGCGACGCCGGTGCCGCCGAACCGCACGTGCCGCATGGTGAAAGCCGCGCCGATCAACACCATCGAAATCAGGAAGAATGGGCGCGCCAGCTGCACCTGCAGCCAAACCTCGTATTGCTTGGTCGAAAAACCCGCCTCGCGCAGGTCGCGGATCAGTTGGGGCAGGTCATAGACCGAGACGCTGTCCTGTTGGCCCAAAGTTTCAAGGATGCGCTGACGGGTCAGCGAAGTGGGCAGCCGCAGGGTCTCATGCGTGACGGCGTGGGTCTCGGGGTTGGTGTCGCTGGACAGGGGCCATTCCTTGGTGTTGCGCAGGATCCAGGCCCCGTCGTCGAGGCGAGCGCCGTCGGCGATGATTTGACGGGTCGGAAGACCTTCGGGCGAAAACGTGATGATGGTCACGTCGATCAATTCAAGCTCGGTGTCGTTGGTCGATGCGCGGGCATGGATCACCGATTGGCCCTGCGGCGAGCCCTGACGCAGCCAAAGCCCGTCGCGGCTGATCGAGAGGGCGGAACTGCCACCGTTTTTGTATAGATCCGAGAAATGCCGGTACTGCTCGGACGTTGCCGCCGCAATCGGGTTCAGCAGGGCCACCGCCAGAGTTCCGATTATCAGCGCCAGAAGGACCGGTGCCACCAGCGCGCGGATACCCGAGCGGCCGATCGCTCGGGTCACCACCAACTCCGAGCTGCGGGCGAGGCCGACAAACAGGGCAATGGTCGACAGGATCATCAACAGCGGCAGCATCTCGCTGATCGCAGCGGGTGTGTTCAAAAGCGTCAGCTGCAGAACCTGGCCAAAGGACAGGTCTGCGTCATTGAACCGACGGGCCTGTTCGATCAGGTCGATCAGGATCATCAGTGTCAGGAAGATGGCCCCAATCACCAGAAAGCTCTGCAAAAAGCGGCGGGCGAAGTACCGGTCCAGAATCACGGTCGCATCCCCGGCACGGGGCGTCCAGCAGGCCTGTTGCCAGAATCGCCAAGGCACAAAAACATGCGCGACGGCCTATGCCTGCCGAATGATGCCAAGTTTTCTCCCCCGAGCCTGCCGGTCATTTTGGCGCGACCTTAATGCAATTGGCGGGCGGGGAAAACTGCTATCTGGTCAATGGCGGCGGCGCGGGCTAGGTCTGTGGGCAGAGTTTTTCAGGAGCAAGAAATGAGCAGTTTGGTACCGATCCGTTTTCAAGCCTTCGAACTGGACCTGATGGCACAGGCCCAAGGCCGGGTGGCCATTCTCATACCCGCCGATGGCAAGATGAACCCCGCCGCGCGCCGCGCAAACCGACTGACCCGTGGTGCCGTGGCCCGGCTGGTGGAAAGCGACCGTTTCGCCAAGGTCAAGACTGGCGACGTGATCTCGTTGGCTTGGCCCGGCGGGATGGAGGCAGAGGCATTGGACATTCTCGTCCTGCCACGCCGCCCCGAGCCGGACGAAGCCCGCAAAGGCGGTGCCGCGCTGGCCAAGCTGGCAGGTGGCAAGGACCTGCTGGTCATGGCGGGCAACCAAATGCGGACCGAGGAACTGGCCCTGGGCATTGCCCTGCGCAGCTATGATTTCGACGCACACAAAACCAAGGACGATGACGCAGACGGCGCGGTGACCATCTGCCACGCCAAGCCCGAAGACGCCGAGGCCGCCTTCGCACCGCTTTATGCGGTTGCTGATGGTGTGCGCATGACCCGCGACCTGACGAACGAACCCGCCAACATCCTGACGACGACCGAATTTGCCAACCGTCTGAAAGAGATGGAGGAGTTGGGCCTGAAGGTCGAGGTGCTGGACGAAGACAAACTGGCCGAGTTGGGCATGAGGACCCTGCTGAGCGTCGGGCAAGGGTCGGACAGCCCCTCGAAAGTCGTCGTGATGCAGTGGAATGGCGGCGATGCCGATGACGCGCCGCTGGCTCTGGTCGGCAAGGGGGTCGTTTTCGACACCGGCGGTATTTCGATCAAACCGGCCGCTGGTATGGAAGAGATGACCATGGACATGGGCGGCGCAGGTGTCGTTGCAGGCACCATGCGTGCATTGGCCAAGCGTAAGGCCAAGGCCAATGTCGTGGGCCTGGTCGGGCTGGTCGAGAACATGCCCTCGGGCAGTGCCACGCGGCCGGGCGACGTCGTCAAGTCGATGAAGGGCGATACGGTCGAGATCATCAACACCGACGCCGAGGGGCGTTTGGTGCTGTGTGACGTCATGTGGTACGCGCAGGAGCGGTTCAATCCGGTCGGCATGATCGATCTAGCCACTTTGACCGGCGCGATCATCATCGGGCTGGGGCATGAAAACGCAGGCGTGTTTTCCAACAACGACACCTTCTGCGACGCGTTCCTGAAGGCGGCCCGGGCCGAGGATGAAGGCGCGTGGCGTATGCCGCTGGGGCAGGCTTATGACGATCTGCTGAAGTCGCGCATCGCGGACATGAAGAACGTGGGCGGCCGGCCGGCCGGTTCGATCACCGCAGCGCAGTTTCTGCAGCGTTTCGTCAAGGAAGAAACACCCTGGATCCATTTGGATATCGCGGGCGTGGCCTCGGTTGCGGCGGAAACGTCCTATGCGCCCAAGGGCGCCACGGGTTGGGGCGTTCGTGCGCTCAGCCGTTTCGTGCAGGACTATTTCGAGTAGGTCGATGGGTGCCGTCTACTTCTACCACCTGACCCGCCATCCACTTGAGCAGACCTTGCCGGTATTGCTGGACAAGGCACGTCAGGCCGGGTGGCGGATTGCGGTGCGAGGCACTGACCCTGCGCGGATGGACTGGCTGGACGAAAGGCTTTGGCTGGGCCCCGAAGACGCGTTTCTGCCGCATGGGCAGGCAGGTGGGCCGCATGACGCGGTTCAGCCGATCCTGCTGACTACCGAGGCGGACGCTGCCAACAACCCGTCTTGCCTGATGGCGGTGGACGGGGCCGAGGTGACGCCGGATGAGGTGACCGCCTCGGAGCGGGTTTGCATCCTGTTCGATGGCAACGACCCAACCGCGGTGGATCATGCGCGTGGTCAATGGAAGACTCTGACCGCGGCGGGTTGCGCGGCGCAGTATTGGTCGGAGGAATCCGGCCGCTGGGAGAAAAAGGCCGAATCCGGCTGACTCGGGACCGAAATCAGATTGCAGGCGTGGCGATCCGCGCGACAGGAGATTGATTGATGAAAATGAAACCGTTGGGCCGCACGGGCATCCAGGTCTCGGACCTGTGCCTCGGAACCATGACATTCGGCACGCAGACCCCCGAGGCGGATGCGCATCGTCAGATCGACACGGCGCTGGCAGCCGGGATCAATTTCCTTGATGCCGCCGAGATGTACCCGGTCAACCCGATCACCAAGGAGACCGTAGGCAAGACCGAGCAGATCATCGGCAACTGGAATGCGGCACATCCGGCCCGCCGCGGAAGCTATGTTCTGGCGACCAAGCATTCGGGGGCCGGCTTCACGCATGCGCGGGACGGAGCACCGATCTCGGCCAGCACGATCCCCGGGGCCATCGAGGGATCGTTGCGGCGTCTGCAGACCGACTACATCGACCTGTACCAATTCCATTGGCCCAACCGCGGCAGTTACATGTTCCGGCAGAACTGGGACTATGACCCCTCGGGCGGCGACAGGCAGGCGGTTCTGGACAATATGCGCGAATGCCTCGAGGCGCTGCAGGCGCAGGTGGACAAGGGCAATATCCGCGCCTTCGGCCTGTCGAACGAAAGCGCCTGGGGAACCGCCCAGTGGCTGCGCTTGTCGGAAGAGATGGGTGCGCCGCGGGTGGCCTCGGTCCAGAATGAGTATTCCCTGCTGTGCCGCCTGTATGACACCGACATGGCCGAGTTGAGCGCCTATGAGGATGTGGGTCTGTTGGCCTTCTCGCCGCTGGCCGCCGGATTTCTGACCGGCAAGTATCAGGGCGGGGCGGTGCCCGAGGGATCGCGCATGTCGATCGTGCCGCAGATGGGCGGGCGCAAAGGCGACCGGGTTTTCGACGCGGTCGAAGCCTATCTGGCGATTGCCGCTAAACACGGGCTGGACCCGGTGCACATGGCGCTGGCCTGGTGCCAGGCGCGGCCATTCATGACCTCGGTCATCTTCGGCGCGACCACGCAGGCGCAGCTGGAGCGGATCCTGGAGGGGCGGGATGTCGTGCTGTCCGATGAGGTTATGGCCGAGATCAACGCGGCCCATCGCGCGCATCCGATGCCGTATTGAGGGATGGGGGCGCTGCGCCCGTCGCCGTGGCCAACTCCCCCCAAATCTATGACCAGATGAAGCTCGCCCGTCAGTGATGGGTGGGCTGGGTGCGGTCCTGCCTGAGGTCGCGGGCGGATAGTCCATGCGCCGTGCGGAAAGCGCGCGCAAAGCTGGATTGTGACGTGAACCCCGTGGCCAGTGCCACATCCATCAGCGGCATGTCGGTATCGGTGACCAGACGGCGGGCCTCGGCCAGGCGCAGTTGCAGGTAGTGGTCCTGTGGCGTGGTGTTCAGCCGCAGGCGGAATTGCTGCTGCAGGGTGCGCGGGCTGGTTCCCAGGGCCTTTGCGATCTCGGCCAGGGGCAGCGGGTCGTCCAGCGCGGCCTGCATGATCACGTTGGCGCGGGCGGTCAGGGCACTGTGGCGGTGTGGCGCCCCAGTGCGGCTCTGTGGTCTGCCGGGTTCGGGGGCGCCTTCGTAGAGGAACAGGCCCGAGACACGGGCCGCGAAGCCGGCGCCGTGGCGTGCCGCGATGATGTGCAGCATCATCTCGACCGCGGGGATCGCGCCGCCCGAGGTCAGGCGGTTGCCCGACACGGTGAACCGGTCGGGGCGCACGTCGACTTCGGGGAAACGGGTGGCGAAGGTCTCGAGATCTTCCCAGTGGGTGGTGGCGGCGTGACCGTCAAGCAGCCCTGCTTCGGCCAGCAGCCAGGGGCCTCCGTCGATGCCCGCCATCGTGGCGCCGGTATTGGCGATGCGGCGCAGCCCGGCCAGCAGGCTGGGCGTTGCGTGGCGCACTAGGTTGAACCCCGCGATCACGATCATCAGGTCGCAGTGGTCGAGGCGCGCCAGCGGGACGCCCGGCACCTGCAACGCGCTGGTCAGCATCGCCGGCTCGGGCGTGGCGGTCACGTAGTCCCAGTCGAAGGCCGGGCGGTCGGCCAGCCGGTTGGCGGCGCGCATCGGGTCCACCGCCGAGGCGAAGCTGAGCGTGTTGCACTCGTCCAGCACCAGAACGGCGGTTTTCAGCGCGCGGTGCTCGGGCTGGAGGATGTTTTTTGCGGATTTCATCAAGTCTGATTCGCATTCTGGCAAGTTGTCTGGTCAAGGCTGCGCCAGAGTCGGGGCCAGACGCAAATCGGAATCCGGGGAGAAGCCTGGGGAAAACCCATGGCGAAGCCGTGTATAACTTGGGGATAACACCATGCCTTTGGAAATGAACCGCGAAGTATTCATCACTTGTGCCGTGACCGGCTCGGGTGGAACGCAGGATCGCAGCCCACATGTGCCGCGTTCACCCAAGCAGATCGCCGAAAGCGCCATCGCGGCGGCCAAGGCCGGGGCGGCAGTGGTGCATTGCCATGTGCGTGACCCCGAAACCGGCGCGCCCAGCCGCCGTCTGGACCTGTATCGCGAGGTGACGGACCGCATCCGCGACGCCGAGGTGGACGTGGTTCTGAACCTGACCGCTGGCATGGGCGGTGACATCGTGTTCGGCGGAGTCGAAGCCCCGTTTCCCGTGGCCGAGGGGACCGACATGATCGGTGCGTCGGAACGCGTGGCCCATGTGGCCGAATGTCTGCCCGAGATCTGCACGCTGGATTGCGGCACCATGAACTTTGCCGAGGCCGACTATGTGATGACCAACACGCCGGGCGCGTTGCGGGCGATGGGGCAGATGATGACCGATCTGGGCGTGAAGCCCGAGATCGAGGCCTTTGACACCGGCCATCTGTGGTTCGCCAAGCAACTGGTGAAAGAGGGCGTTCTGGCCCCGAACGCGCTGGTGCAGCTGTGCATGGGCGTGCCGTGGGGCGCGCCGGATGACCTGAACACCTTCATGGCGATGGTGAACAACGTGCCCAACGACTGGACATTCAGCGCGTTCTCGCTGGGGCGGCATCAGATGGCCTATGTGGCGGCCTCGGTTCTGGCGGGCGGCAACGTGCGCGTGGGGCTCGAGGACAACCTGTGGCTGGACAAGGGGGTGCTGGCCGAGAACTGGCAACTGGTCGAGCGCGCCGGAACGATCATCGAGAACATGGGCGCGCGGGTGATCGGCCCGGCCGAGGTGCGCGAGAAACTGGGATTGGTCAAACGGGCGCCTGTGGCGACCTGACGGCGGGGCGACCCTCGCAAAATCTGTCGAACAACGATGGCACCCGGTGCGGCGTGAACGTTCGGGGCGAAGGAGAGAAGATGAAGACGGCAGCGATCATCGGTGGCGGCGTGATCGGCGGCGGATGGGCCGCGCGGTTTCTGCTGAATGGCTGGGACGTGCGGGTGTTCGACCCGGACCCCGAGGCCGAGCGCAAGATCGGCGAAGTCCTGAACAACGCGCGGCGGTCGTTGCCCGGGCTGAGCGATGTGCCGCTGCCGCGAGAAGGCGCGTTGAGCTTTCATGCCGACATCGCCGACGCGGTGAAGGGGGCAACGTGGATCCAGGAGAGCGTGCCCGAGCGGCTGGATCTGAAGTTGAAGGTTTACAAGGGGCTGCAGGAGGCCTGTGATCCGGGGGCGATCATCGGGTCCTCGACCAGCGGGTTCAAACCCTCCGAGCTGCAGGAAGGCGCGCTGCGGCCCGAACAGATCGTGGTGACGCACCCGTTCAACCCAGTCTACCTTCTGCCGCTGGTCGAACTGGTGCCTTCGGTCGCCAACCCGCCCGAACTGGTCGCGCAGGCCAAGGATGTGTTGCGCTCGGTCGGTTTTTTCCCGCTGCAGGTCCGCAAGGAAATCGACGCGCATATCGCCGACCGGTTCCTCGAAGCCGTGTGGCGCGAGGCGCTGTGGCTGGTCAAGGACGGCGTGGCCACGACCGAGGAGGTGGACGAGGCGATCCGCATGGGCTTTGGCATCCGCTGGGCGCAGATGGGCCTGTTCGAGACCTATCGCGTGGCCGGGGGCGAGGCCGGGATGCGGCATTTTATGGCCCAGTTCGGCCCGGCGCTGAAATGGCCCTGGACCAAGCTGATGGACGTGCCCGAGTTCACCGACGAGCTGGTCGACATGATCGCCGACCAGTCGGATGCGCAATCCGGGATGCACTCGATCCGCGAGTTGGAGCGCATTCGCGACAACAATCTGGTGGGCATGATGCGGGCGTTGAAGGCGCGCGACTGGGGCGCGGGGGCGGTGCTGAACCAGCATGACGCGCTGCTGAAGCCGGATGCTCTGCCGACGCTGGATCAGGCGGATCTGAGCCAGCCGATCCTGACGCTGGCCCGCGCGGTGCCGCTGGACTGGACCGATTACAACGGTCACATGAACGAGGCGCGGTATCTCGAGGCCTTCGCCGCAGCGACCGACCGTTTCATGGAGATCATCGGCTGCGATGCCGACTACATCGCCTCGGGCGGCAGCTATTTCACGGCTGAAAACCACATCCGGTATCTGGACGAGGCCCATGCCGGGGCGAAAATCGAGGTGCGCACGCAGATGCTGTTGGGGCAGGGCAAGAAGCTGCACCTGTTCCACAGCATGTACGAGGGCGACAAACTGCTGGCCACGGGCGAGAGCTTTCTGCTGCATGTCAGCCTGGAAACCCGTCGGCCCTGTGCGCCGTCGCCGCAGATCGAAGCCGCAATGGCCCGCATCGCCGAAGCGCAGGCCGGGTTGCCCTATCCCGAGGGCGCAGGGGCGGCGATCCGCAAACCGGCATGACCGGGCGGGTTCTGATCACCGCCGGTGCCTTGGGCGTGGGACGCGCGATGGCCGAGGCGTTCGACGCCGCCGGCGCGCAGGTCTGGGTGGCGGATGTGGACGCCGAGGCGCTTCAGGCCTGCCCGGATCACTGGGGGCGGTCGCAGGTCGATGTGTCGGATGAGGGCGCCGTTGCAGCGCTTTTCAACGAGATCGCGGCGCAGTGGGGCGGATTGGACGTTCTTTGCGCGAATGCGGGTATCGCGGGGCCGACTGCATTGATCGAAGATGTGGCGCTAAGCGATTGGCAAAAATGTATTTCCGTCAATCTGGACGGGGCGTTTCTGAGCGCGAAATACGCGGCGCCGATGCTCAAACGGCAGGGGCGCGGCGTGGTGCTGATCACATCCTCGACCGCCGGGCAGTACGGCTATCCCAACCGTGCGCCTTATGCAGCGGCGAAATGGGCGGTGATCGGGCTGGGCAAGACCCTGGCGATGGAGCTGGGGCCGCACGGCGTGCGCTGCAACGTCATCTGCCCCGGCGCGGTGGAAGGCCCTCGGATGGAGGGCGTGCTGCAGCGCGAAGCGGCCGCCAAGGGCATGACCCGCGATCAGGTCTATCGGGGCTATGCGGCGGGTACTTCGATGGGCCGCTTCGTCGAAGCGCATGACATTGCCGCCATGGCGGTGTTCCTGGCCTCGGATGCGGCACGGTTGGTGTCGGGGCAGGTCATCGCCGTCGATGGACATACCGTTAACCCCGACCCCAAGCTTTAGCCCTGGTTTGGGCCGCGCATCTGGCGGATCGAGGCGCGGACGGCCTGCCAGTTCTGTGCCTCTTCCACGTTTCCTGCGGCTTCGAATTCGCGGGCTTTCTGGGCGGCTTCGGCCTCGGCCTTGTCGCCATGCGCCGAATACAGGGCGCGCGCGTATTGAGCGGTTTTGAGAGCGTCCATTCCTGATATCCTCCTTTGGGTCGGATCGTTCGGATTTTCGCGCACCTCAATATAGGGGATCAGGTGGGAAATTGCACCCGTGGACTGGCGTTACCCGGCCGAAATGGCCGCGCGCAGCTGGCGAAGATGGGTCGGAAAATGCCGGGCAGTAAGATCAGCTTCGCGGACCAAGGTATCGAAATGGCGCGTAAAAACCTCGATTCGGTCCCGGTCGCGGAAGGCCATGTAATGGCTGCCGGCATAGAACACGCAGAGCAGCGGACCAAAGATGGTGACCGGCGCGGAATAGAGCCGCTTGGCATCGAACAGGTAGATGCGCATGCGCGGATACAGCTGCTCGCACAGCTCCAGCATGTGATCGATCTGGTCCAGCCGCTCATTCAGGGGCAGCCCGTCATAATAGCCGGTGCCATGGGCAAAGCTGTGAATCTCATACAGCGGCATGGCTATTTCATAGTCGGACTGGGCCCCGCGCATCCAGGTCAGGCGGTCCTCGGAGGCGCCGATGGCCTGGTCGGCGGTTCGGCCCAGATGCGGCGCATATTCCCATTCCAGCACGGCGCGGGTTTTCAGCATGTCGGGCAGGGTGGCCGGAACATAGCGGATTTTGTAGCCGGCGGCCTCCTGATGCCATTCAAAGATGCGCTCGTCGACCAGGGCGCGGGGTGCCTCGGTCATGGTCAGAGAACTGGCCAGCAGCTCGGCCGCGCTCTCGGGTCGGTTCGAGAGGCTGAGCAGCCAATCCGCCGACACCCCCAGAGCCGAGGCGCAGCTGCCCACGACATGGGCGTTGGGCAGGCGTGCGCCCGTATCGGTCAGCAACTGGGAAACGGTTGAGCGATCGACCCCGATGGTGCGCGCCAGCGCGCTTTGGCTCATCTTCCGCTGGTCCATTGCGCGGGCCAGGCGCAGGCGGAACTGCGCGGCGCGGTCGCGTTTGTCGAAATTTTCCTGCATGTGGTGATAAATATCACGAACGCTGAGATTTGTTAATCATATTCGGAATTCTCGACAGGGCCACTGGCAGGTAACGCTTGTGTGAAAAGCAAAAAGACTGGGGACCGGAATGGAAACGCGGCGAAGATCTGTCGTGAAGGCAATCATTTGGAATGCGATGGGCCTTGCGGTCATGACCGTGGTGGGGCTGGTCGCCACCGGCTCGGCCGCCGTCGGAGGCGTATTGGCGGTTGTGAACACGGCCATCGGGCTGACGCTCTACGTGATTTACGAACGCATCTGGGCCGGAATTTCCTGGGGGCGGCATGGCTGAAGCGACCACCCCAAAATCCCCCGAATGGCCGACCTTTGCCCTGATCGTTGCCTGCTATGCCCTTTGGCTGATTGCGATTTTCGGCGTTGCGGCGTGGTCGCTGTGGCTGGCGGTGCCGATGATGGGGGTCGTCGCGGCGCTGCACTCGTCCCTGACGCATGAGGCGCTGCACGGCCACCCGTTCCGCGCAAAGTGGTTGAACGAGGCGCTGATGGCGCTGCCGCTGACCCTGTTCATCCCCTACAACCGCTTCCGCGATCTGCATCTGGCGCACCATCAGGATGCCAACCTGACCGACCCCTATGACGATCCGGAGTCCAACTATCTGGACCCGGCGGTCTGGATCAGGCTGCCGCAGTGGCAGCGGTGGGTCTATCAGGCGAACAACACGCTGTTGGGGCGCATGGCGCTGGGTCCGATCATCGGCCAGTTGGCTTTTCTGCGCGACGACTGGCGCGGTGCGGTGCGCGGGGACCGCGACATCTGGCTAGCCTGGGCTTTCCATCTGCTCGGCGTGGCGGTGGTTCTGTGGGTCGTGGCGCAATCAGCGATGCCGGTCTGGGCCTTTGTCCTTTCGGCTTATCTGGGACTGGCGCTGGTCAAGATCCGCACCTTTCTGGAACACCGCGCGCACGAAAAGTCGCGCGCCCGAACGGTGATCGTCGAAGACCGCGGACCGCTTGCCTTTCTGTTTCTGAACAACAACCTGCACGTCGTTCATCACATGAACCCGGCGGCGCCATGGTATCGGTTGCCCGCGCTCTATCGCCGAGGGAAAGAGCGCTATCTGGCCTGCAACGAGGCCTATGTCTATCGCTCGTACGGGCAGGTTTTCCGGCAGTATTTCTGGCGTGCCAAGGATCCTGTAGAACATCCGCTCTGGCCAAAACCCTGATTTGACGACAGAAGGGAAGCCATGAGTTTGTGGATTCCCGTAACCTTGGCCGCCGCAACCTTTCAGACGGTGCGCTTCATGCTGCAGAAATCGCTGAGCAGCGTGAAGCTGTCGGCGACCGGCGCGACCTTTGCGCGCTTTGCCTACTCGATGCCTCTGGTGCTGCTGGGTCTGGCAGGAGCGATCCGGCTCAGCGGTCTGCCGCTGCCGGCGCTGCCGCCTCTGTTCTGGCTTTATGCCGCCATCGGCGGGCTGTCCCAGATCCTTGCCACGATCTGCGTCGTGGCGCTGTTCAAACAGCGCAACTTTGCCGTCGGCATCACCTTCAAGAAAACCGAGGTGATCCAGACCGCAATCGTCGGTTTCGTCGTGCTGGGCGACCGGGTTTCAACCGGTGCGTTCGGGGCCATCCTGCTGGGGCTGCTGGCGGTTCTCCTGTTGTCGAAAACACCGGGCGGCAGTGGGGCGTGGTGGCGTCACCTAACCAACCGCGCCTCGCAACTGGGGTTGGGATCGGGCGTCTTGTTCGCCTTTTCTGCGGTCAGTTATCGCGGCGCGTCGCTGCAACTGGGCGATGGCGAGGCCTGGTTCCGGGCGCTGGTGACGCTGGCGGTCGTGGTCTCGATCCAGTTCCTGTCGATGGCGCTGTGGCTGGTTTGGCGCGACCGGGCCGAGCTGCGCGCGGTGTGGGACACGCGGCGCACCGGCGTCTTCGTCGGGCTGACCAGCCTCGGCGGATCGTTCTGCTGGTTCTGGGCCTTCAGCCTGCAGAACGCGGCCTACGTCAAAGCGCTGGGGCAGGTGGAGCTGATTTTCAGCCTCATGGCCTCGGTCCTGGTCTTCCGCGAGACGGTGACCCGGCGCGAGATTGCGGGGATGGTCCTGCTGGGCCTCTCGATCCTGATCCTGGTCGCCGCGATCTGAGATGCAAAAAGGCGCGCGGAGGCCCGTGCGCCTTCTGAACTTTTTGCCATGCAGGCGGGTCAGCCCGCGCGGCGTTCGTCAAAGCTGAGTGCGATGAAGCTGGGCAAGTGATCGCCCATGCCGACGACGGCCGGACCGCCATCGTCACGACGTCCACGGCCTTTGCCACGCTTTTCCTTGGCAGGTTTGTCGTTCGACGCGGCGTCCTTGGCGGGCTTGTCCTTCTTGACCTCGTCCTTGCGGGTCGAGGCGCGCGATTTCTTTTCGGGCTTTTTGTCCTCGGCCTCGGCCGGTTCGGCCTGAACCGGGTTGTCCAGACGCGGGATTTCCTTCTGGATCAGTTTCTCGATCGCATCCAGCGCCTTTTCATCGCGGGCCGAGCAGATGGTGATCGCCTTGCCCTCGCGCCCGGCGCGGCCGGTGCGGCCGATGCGGTGCACATAGTCCTCGGGGTGACTGGGCACGTCGAAGTTGAACACATGGCTGACCGACGGAATGTCGAGCCCGCGCGCGGCCACGTCAGACGCCACCAGCAAACGTACCGAGCCGTCGCGGAACCCGTCCAGCGTCTTCATCCGCTGCGACTGGTCCAGATCGCCGTGGATCGGTGCGGCGTTGTAGCCGTATTTCTTGAGCGATTTCGCGGTGATGTCCACATCGGTCTTGCGGTTGCAGAAGATGATGGCGTTGGTGCATTTGTCACCTTCGGCATCGATCAGTGCGCGCAGGACCTTGCGCTTGGTGCTGCCCTCGCGGTCGCGGCGGCCGCCTTTGACCATCACGACACCCTGTTCGATGGTCTCGGACGCGGTGGCCTGACGGGCCACTTCGATCCGGGCCGGGGCGGACAGGAACGTGTCGGTGATCCGCTCGATCTCGGGCGCCATGGTGGCCGAGAAAAACAGCGTTTGCCGGGTAAAGGGCGTCAGCGAGAAGATGCGTTCGATATCGGGGATGAACCCCATGTCCAGCATCCGGTCAGCCTCGTCCACGACCATGATCTGCACGCCGGTCAGCAGCAGCTTGCCACGTTCGAAATGGTCCAGCAGACGGCCGGGTGTGGCGATCAGCACGTCCACGCCGCGGTCGATCAGGGCATCCTGTTCCTTGAAGCTGACGCCGCCGATCAGCAGCGCCTTGGTCAGCTTTAGATGCTTGGTATAGGTGTCGAAGTTTTCGGCCACCTGCGCCGCCAGTTCCCGCGTCGGGCACAGCACCAGCGAACGCGGCATCCGCGCCCGCGCACGACCGCGCGCCAACAGGGTGATCATGGGCAAGACGAAACTGGCCGTCTTGCCGGTTCCGGTCTGGGCGATGCCCAGAACGTCACGTCCCTCCAGGGCTGGCGGGATGGCGCCTTCCTGGATCGGGGTCGGGGTTTCGTAGCCGGCTTCCTCAATAGCTTTGAGGACCTTGGGGTTCAGATTCAGATCGGTGAATTTCGTCATGTATGTCCGGTTCATGCGGACACTGACCTGGCCCGCGCGTATGAAAAATGCCGGGCCCGGATGGCCATGCGCACCATGCGCGTTTCGGCTTGGATGCGGACATAACAAAAAGGTGTGGCAGGGTCAAATGAAGACAGTTTCATCTGTACCGCTACATCGCGTCACTGGCGATTTCGTGCAACAATTCAGAAGCTTCCGGGAAAGTGTTTCTGCAGCTTTTCCTCAAGATCAAGCGGTCGGTGCTTGATCAGACCCCGTTCCTGCAGGCGCGCGCGGACCTGCAGGTCGGTGGCGCTGAGTTCGTCGAAGAACTTGCGCAGACCTTTCTCGCCTTCTTCGGCCTCGATCCAACTGAGCAGTTCGTTCATGTTCAGCCCACCCCGATCGCGATGTACGTTCGGAGCCATGCCGGGCTGGTACGAGCCGCGCTCCAGTCGAAACCGATAGTGTGACCACCAATGCTCCCAATCCGTGGCATGGCGGTGGCACAGGTCGATCTGCGGCATTTCGGTCTTGCAGGGCAAGATGACCTTGTTCTGAAACAGGTTGTGGATGCGATAATTGAGGTTCTCCATCCCCGTTCGCACGAACAGCTTGCCCTGTACGTGGCTCAGAAAGCCGCCCAGAACGAAAGCGCCGTAGTTTGGATAGATCGTCTCGACAAGCGCTTCGCGTTCGGGGCCTTGGGGGATGAACGCTTTGTAGAGATCGTCGCCGCAGGCCAAGGCCTCGATCGGACGAACCCGAACCGCGTGCACCGTTTCGGGCACTTCGCCCAGCAAGTCCGCGATGGGGGCCGTGGGCCACAGGAACTCGTCCACATCTATATGCGCTAGCCAATCGAGATCGGTGTGGCGATAGGTAAAGGTCGCATGAACGGTCTGGCGGACCTGGTGGCGCTCGGGCTTGTCTCGTTTGCGCGCTGCCCAGAACGCATCGTCGCAGATGCGGACGGTTACCTTGGGGTGGCGGCGCAGGGGGCGAAAAGCCCGCCGGTTGGGCTCATCAAGGTAGAGGTAGAGGTGATCCGCGCCCAAATCCAGGTGGTAGGCCGCAAAACTCAGAATGTCGCGGGCCGATCCACGCACCGTCGAGACGATGCCCCAGCTCGGCCCGGCTGCGGTCATGCGATGACGGCCTCTGTTGCTTTGGCGGGGGGCGGGGTCAGCATCAGGTCATCATTTCCTTGGTCGCGGTAAGCGTCAGTTTGGGATAATCGCGCACCACGCGGTCGATGTCCCATTGCAGGCGGGTTAGATAGACGATGTCGCCATCGTGATCGAGGGCAATGTGCTGCTTGTTCGCATTTACGAACTTCTCGACCTCAGCCTTGTCGCCCGACACCCAGCGCGCACTGGTGAATTGCGAGGCCTCGAACCGCACCGGCAGGCCGTATTCCAGCTCGATCCGGCTGGCCAGCACCTCGAACTGCAGCGCGCCCACCACGCCGACGATAAAGCCCGAGCCGATCGAGGGTTTGAACACCTTGGCCGCGCCTTCCTCGGCAAACTGCATCAGCGCCTTTTCCAGGTGCTTGGCCTTCATCGGATCGCCCGCGCGCACGCCCTGCAACAGCTCGGGCGCGAAGGATGGAATTCCGGTAACGCGGATCGCCTCGCCCTCGGTCAGAGTGTCACCGATGCGCAGCTGGCCGTGGTTGGGGATGCCGATGATATCGCCGGCCCATGCCTCGTCGGCCAGTTCCCGGTCAGAGGCCAGAAACAGAACCGGGTTCGTGATCGCCATGGGCTTCTTGCTGCGCACATGGGTCAGCTTCATGCCGCGCTTGAAGTGGCCGCTGGCCATGCGGACAAAGGCCACGCGGTCGCGGTGCTTGGGGTCCATGTTGGCCTGCACCTTGAAGACAAAGCCCGCCACCTTTTTCTCATCCGGCGAAATCTGGCGAGGTTCGGCCGATTGCACCTGCGGCTGCGGTCCATAGGCACCGATGCCTTCCATCAGTTCCTTGACGCCGAACGAGTTGATCGCCGAGCCGAACCAGATCGGGGTCATGTGGCCTTCAAGCACCGCCTGCGGATCCAGCGCGGGCAGCAATTCGCGCGCCATCTCGACCTCTTCCAGCAGCTTGTCCAGCAGTTCGGTGGGCACATGCTCGGCCAGTTTGGGGTCGTTCAGCCCGTTGATCTCGATGCTTTCAGCCACTTTGTTGCGGTCGGCGCGGTCCATCAATTCCAGCCGGTCACGCAGCATGTCGTAGCAGCCGATGAAATCGCGCCCCACGCCGATGGGCCAACTGGCCGGTGTCACGTCGATGGCCAGCATCTCCTGGATCTCGTCGATGATTTCGAACGTATCGCGGCTCTCACGGTCCATCTTGTTACAGAAGGTCAGGATCGGCAGGTCGCGCAAGCGGCAGACCTCGAACAGCTTCTGCGTCTGGCTTTCCACGCCCTTGGCCCCGTCGATCACCATGACCGCGGCGTCAACGGCCGTCAGCGTGCGATAGGTGTCTTCTGAAAAGTCCGAGTGGCCGGGCGTGTCCACCAGGTTGAACCGGTAGGGGCCATAGTCAAACGACATGGCCGAGGCCGAGACCGAAATGCCCCGGTCCTTTTCCATCTGCATGAAGTCCGACCGCGTACGCCGTGCCTCGCCCTTGGCGCGCACCTGTCCGGCCATCTGGATCGCGCCCCCATACAGAAGGAACTTTTCGGTCAGGGTCGTCTTGCCCGCATCCGGGTGCGAGATGATGGCAAACGTGCGGCGCCGTGCGATCTCGGGCGGCAGGGTGGGCTGGTTCGAGGCGGTATCAAGCATGAAGGCGCGTATAGGCGGGGAATCCTGCTGAGGCAAGACAAAGGGGGTGGTTCGAATCGGGTGGATATGCCAATAAGAACATATAGTGAACAAATAATGGAGTGGATCAATGAATTTGAAAGAAATCGCCCAGGAACTGGTGGCAGGTTGCCGCGAAAACCGCGCCAAGGAGAATCTGGACAAGTTGTATGCAGCCGATGCCGTTTCGGTCGAAGCGATGGACATGCAGGGCATGGGCCGCGAGACCCACGGCATCGAGGGCATCCGCGGCAAACATGATTGGTGGGAAAGCGCACACGAGGTCTCGGGCGCGTCAGTCAGCGACCCGTTCCTGCATGGTGAGAACAGCTTTGCCGTGATTTTTGAAGTGCAGGGCAAGGTGAAGGAAAGCGGTGAAGCTTTCGACATGCGCGAGGTCGGAGTCTATCACGTGGTCAACGGCAAGATCGTGCGGGAAGAGTTCTTCTACTGATTTGCCGACGCCAATCTGGTCTTCCCTGTCTGGCCGGTGCTAGACATGCGGGTAACAACTGACAGGGGGGATCACATGGATCTTGGACTAAAAGGAAAACGCGCGCTGGTCTGTGCCAGCAGCAAGGGCTTGGGGCTGGGCTGCGCCGAGGCGCTGGCTGCCGAGGGCGTTGATCTGGTGATGAACGCGCGTGGGCCTGATGCGCTGGAGGCGCAGGCCGGCCGGCTGCGCGCCGAACATGGCGTCGACGTGCAGACCGTAGCCTGCGACGTGACCACGGCCGAAGGCCAGGCGCAGGTGATCGAGGCCGCGCAGGGCGTTGATATCCTTGTGACAAACGCCGGTGGCCCGCCGCCGGGCCTGTGGTCAGACTGGGATCGGGATGATTTCATCAAGGCGCTGGATGCCAACATGCTCACGCCGATCGCCTTCATGAAGGCGCTGTTGCCGTCGATGATGGACAAGGGTTGGGGCCGGGTGGTGAACATCACCTCGCAATCCGTGCGGGCCCCCATCGCGGTGCTGGGCCTGTCGAACGCGGCGCGCACCGGGCTGACCGGCTATGTAGCCGGAACCGCGCGGCAGGTGGCGCCCTATGGCGTGACCATCAACAACCTGTTGCCCGGCATTCATGCCACCGACCGGGCGGACTCGCTGGATGCCGGGGTTTCGGCACAGAAGGGCATCTCGCTGGACGAGGCAAGGGCCGAGCGCGCGGCCACGATTCCGGCGCGGCGCTATGGCACGCGGCAGGAATTCGGCGCGACCTGCGCGTTTCTGTGCTCGCAACATGCCGGGTTCATCGTAGGGCAGAACATCCTGCTGGATGGTGGCGCAACCAACCTGACGATGTGATCGTGGCGCAGGGGTTTTCGCTGAAGGATCAGCTGTTCAACGCGGAAAAGACCCGTTACCTTGCCGGCCTGTTCACGCAGGCCGACGCCGGGTTTGACGGCGACGCATTCGTGGCGCGGGTCATGTCGCGCCTGCCGGAGCTGGAGCTGAAGCAGCGGATCGCGTGGATTGCCGATTGTTTGCAGACGGCCTTTCCCGGCGCGCTGCCCGACGTGGCACCGGTGATCCTGCGCGCCTTGCCGCCGCCTCTGGACCCATCCCTGAGCGATGACGATTTCGGTGACTTCATCTTTGCCCCATTGGGCGAGTGGGTGGCGCAGGTCGGCGCGGACCACCCCGACCTGGCGCTGGATGTGCTTGCAGAGATCACTCAGCGATTTTCGATGGAATGGGCGATCCGGCCCTTTCTGAGTAGCCATCCCGATCTGGTGCTGGACCGGATGCAGGACTGGTGCGGGCATTCCAGCTATCACGTCCGGCGGCTGGTCTCCGAAGGCACGCGCCCGCGTCTGCCCTGGGGGCAGGCGGTCGGTCTGGACCTGTCGGACCCGCTGCCGCTGCTGGATCGGTTGCACTCGGATCCGACGCGCTATGTCACGCGGTCGGTGGCGAACCATCTCAACGACATTACCAAGAAAGACCCCGACCTGGCGCTGGACCGCCTGAAGGCGTGGCATGCCTCGGGCGCGCAGGAGGCCGGCGAGATGCGGTGGATCACCGCACATGCGCTGCGCGGGCTGGTAAAGTCCGGCCATGGCGGGGCGATGGCGCTGCTGGGTTATGATCCCGACGCACCGCTGGAGGTGAGTGTTGAGGTGATTGGCGAGGCCCGCATCGGCGGGGTTCTGGAGTTCGCCGTCTCGGTTTCAGGCCCCGATGATCATCCGGTCTTGATTGACTATATCGTGCATTTTCAGCGACCTGGCGGGAAAATCTCACCCAAGGTTCACAAGCTCAAGCAAGCCAATCTTTCAGATGGCTGCCTGCGGCTGAACAAGCGGCACAAACTCAAGGGCGACGCCACGACGTTTCGGTTGGTGCCGGGGTCGCATCGGCTTGAGATTCAGGTCAACGGCAAGGTCCGCGCGGGCGTGCCGTTCGAGCTGCTGGCCTAGCGCCTCTCTTGCGCCCGATGGGCGGGGTTGTTATCCCGGCGCAAGCCCGATGAAATTGATCGGGAAAAGGCAATTGGGGTCCGTCGGTGGCAATCAACACAGCTCCTCCGCGATTGGAAATCCGCAATCTGGTCTGTCGGTTCGGCGGGCGCACGGTGGTCGATGACGTCTCGTTGACCGTTCAGGCAGGGCAGGTGACCTGTCTGCTGGGTCCGTCGGGCTGCGGCAAATCCACTACTCTGCGGATGATTGCCGGCGTCGAAATGCAGGACTCGGGCGAAATCTACGTCGATGGCAAGCTGGTCTGTGACACGGTGTTCAGGGTGCCGCCCGAACGGCGCGAGATCGGACTGATGTTCCAGGATTTCGCTTTGTTTCCGCACCTCAGCGTGGCCGACAACGTTGCCTTTGGCCTGAAAGGGGCCAAAGAGCAAAAACGGGAACGTGTCGAAGAGTTGCTGAGAAAGGTCGACCTGATCCGCCATATCGACGGGTTTCCGCATCAACTGTCAGGGGGCGAGCAGCAGCGGGTCGCGCTGGCCCGAGCGTTGGCGCCGCGTCCGCGGATCATGCTGATGGACGAGCCGTTTTCTGGCCTCGACAACCGTCTGCGCGACGGCATCCGCGACGAGACCCTCGCCATCCTCAAGGAAGAGGACGCCGCCGTGTTGCTGGTCACGCACGAGCCCGAAGAGGCGATGCGCATGGCCGACGAAATTGCACTGATGCGCCGCGGCAAGATCGTGCAGCAGGGCGCGCCCTACAATGTCTACACCCGACCCGTAGACAAGGCTGCCGTGGCATTTTTTAGTGATGTCAATGTGTTGCAGTCCCAGGTGAATGGAGCATTGGCGCAAACGCCATTTGGTCAATTCCTGGCGCCGGGTGTTCCTGATGGCACCGACGTCGAAATCGTTTTCCGCCCTCAGCACGTGCGGCTGGACTTTGATCGCAACGGCAAGGGGCCGCTGCCGACGGCGACCGATGGCGTTGCGGCCCGCGGCGTGGTCGAGCGCGCTCGCTTTCTGGGCAACGAAAGCCTGATCGAGTTTCGGATGGACTATGACGGCTCGATCCTCAAGGCGACCGTCCCGAACGTGTTCGTGCCCAATCCGGGCCGGGTGATGTGGTTGACCATCCGGCGGGATCGCTGCTTCGTTTTTCCAGCCTAGACGCCGCAACAGGTCGATTTCCCGGCGAGTGGTGCGCGAATGCCGCAGAATGCGCCGGGGCATCGCTTGCCGCATCCTTTGGGGCCGTCTATCAAGGGCGAAACGCGGGGGCACAGGCAGGCAATGCGCATACTTCTGACAAATGACGACGGGATCAACGCCCCGGGCCTGATCGCGCTCGAGGCGATTGCCGCGGATGTGGCTGGCCCGGATGGTGAGGTCTGGATCGTGGCTCCGGCTTTCGAACAGTCAGGGGTCGGGCATTGCATCAGCTATACCCATCCCATGATGGTCGCCAAACTGGGCGAGCGTCGTTTCGCGGCCGAAGGGTCGCCGGCCGACTGCGTGCTGGCCGGGCTGCATGACGTGATGAAGGACGCGCGACCTGATCTGGTTCTTTCTGGTGTGAACCGGGGCAACAATTCGGCCGAGAACACTTTGTATTCGGGCACGATCGGCGGCGCGATGGAGGCGGCACTCCAGGGCATTCCGGCGATCGCCTTGTCGCAGTATTTTGGTCCACGCAATCTTGGGTTGGACGACCCGTTCGAGGCCGCCACGCGGTTCGGAGCGGAATTGGTGCTACGCATTCTTGAGGCCGATCCGCCCGCGCAGGAAGACTACCGCCTGTTTTACAACGTAAATTTCCCTCCGGTGCCCGCCGAAGAAGTTCTGGGCACCCGCGTGGTGCGTCAGGGGTTCCGACGCGACACGCATTTTGGGGTGGAACCGCACAGCTCGCCCTCGGGCCGCCGTTTCCTGTGGATCAAAGGGGGCTATCAGCACAACCCGACGGCTCCGGGAACGGATGCGGCGGCGAACCTGGACGGCTATATCTCTGTAACGCCGATGCGGGCCGACCTGACCGCCGATGATGCGCTGGAGGCGTTGAAGACGATCGAATGACCGGACTGGACCCCGAAACCAAGATGCAGTTCCTGTTCGCCCTGCGGTCTCGCGGGGTGACGGATGCGCGTGTTCTTGACGCGATGGAGCAGATCGACCGCGGCAAGTTCGTGCGGGGCCTGTTCGCCGAGCGAGCCTACGAGGACACGCCACTGCCGATTGCATGCGGCCAGACGATCAGCCAGCCCTCGGTCGTAGGTCTGATGACGCAGGCGCTGCAGGTCACGCCGCGCGACAAGGTGCTCGAGGTGGGGACGGGTTCGGGGTATCAGGCTGCGGTGCTGTCCAAGCTGGCGCGGCGGGTCTACACCGTGGAACGCCACAAGCGTCTGGTACGCGAAACCGGTGAGCTGTTTCGCGAGTTGGGTCTTACGAATATCACGGCGATGCTGTCGGATGGATCTTTCGGATTGCCCGAACAGGCTCCTTTTGACCGCATCATCGTCACCGCCGCAGCAGAGGACCCGCCGGGCCCGCTCTTGGCGCAGCTCAAAATCGGCGGTATCATGGTCTTGCCCGTTGGGCAGTCGGATGCGGTTCAGACCCTGATACGGGTCACCAGAACCGAGACCGGGCTGGAATATGACGAACTGTTGCCTGTTCGGTTCGTGCCCTTGCTGGAAGGGCTTGGAAAGGACGAGGCGTAACGTAGGTTTAGGAATTGGGCGCCAGAACCCCGGCAAACAGGGGCAGGTGTTGAGGACAGTGATATGAGAGCAGTTTCCAAGTCAGTCTTGGGTCGTGGAACAACGGCGATGGTTGCCGCGCTGGTGCTTGCCGGTTGCGAAGGACCGCTGGATTACGACCTGCGCGGTCAGGTCGGCGGTTTTTCGACCACTCCGGCCGCACAATCAGCCACGACGAACCGGCCGGCGCCGGACAGCCGTGGCGTGATCACCTATCCGACATATCAGGTTGCCGTCGCGCAACGGGGTGACAACGTCGCCGCCGTGGCTGCGCGGGTCGGTCTGCCCGAGGCCGAGCTGGCCCGGTTCAACGGTCTCAAGCCCACCGACCAGCTGCGCGAGGGCGAGGTGCTGGCCTTGCCACGGTCCGTCGGCGCCGGAGCGGGGAACGTCGATATCGCCTCGATTGCCACGACCGCGATTGATCAGGCGCCGGACACGGGCGGCGTGCGGGTCACGAACCTTGAGCCGGCCAAACCGGCACCCGTCACCTCGACGGACGAGCCGATCCGGCACAAGGTCAAGCGGGGTGAGACGGCCTATACCATTTCGCGCCTGTATCAGGTTCCGGTCGATGCGCTGGCTGAATGGAACGGTTTGGGTTCGGACTTCGCCGTGCGCGAAGGGCAGTTTCTGCTGATCCCCGTCAAGAATCAGGCTGCACCGCGCCAAGCTGCCGCCGCAGCGCCCACGGCGACCACCGAACCGGGGCAGGGATCGCCCACCCCGACGCCGCCCAGTGCAACGCAGCCGTTGCCGGACGAAAAAGTTGCGCCGTTGACGCCCGCTCCGGACGTGACGGCCGAGGCCCCGACGAATTCCAGCTCGTCAGCCTTGGCTCTGCCGGTAACCGGCAAGATCATTCGCCCGTATGCCAAAGGCAAGAACGAAGGGATCGACATCGCTGGTTCGCCCGGTGCATCGGTCAAGGCGGCCGAAGCCGGTACCGTGGCGGCCATTACGGCGGATGCGGATCAGATCCCGATCATCGTCGTCAAGCACACCAACGATTTGCTGACGGTCTACGCGAATGTCGAGAACATCTCGGTCAAGAAGGGCGACCGGGTCAGCCGCGGCCAGAGCATTGCCAAGCTGCGCGGGGGTGAGAACGCCTATGTGCACTTCGAGGTACGCAAAGGGTTCGAGTCCGTCGACCCCGAAACCTATCTGCGCTGAGGGTCTGAGCGCCGTTCCAAGTAGCCTTGCGCGAAAAACGGGATCAGGCGGTCGGGTTGTAGTCAGCCAGCCGCTTTCCGGGCTCGTCCGCAAATATCTCGGGCAGCGGTGTGACGCTTTCGATCAGGTCGATGCGGAACACGCGGAAGGCGTCGCGCAGCTCGCACCAGGCGGTCAGGGTCCAGACCCGGCCCCAGTATTCCATGTGCAGGGGGCGGATCGTGCGTTCGGTCAGGGTTCCGTCGATGCGCCGGTAGGTCAGCCGCAGTTTCTGGCGCGATTTGATGGCCGCCCGGATCGGAGCCATATGCGCCAGCCCGCGCGCGGCATCGGCAAAGGGGTAGACGGCGAATTTCCACGCATCCGCCTCGGCCACCACCTGGGTGGGCAGTACCGCGTCGATCTTGGCGGCCAGCGCCTCGGCGGCGGCCTTCAGGTCGGGGTCGGCGGCCTCGGCCACGATCGCCATCCCGAGGTTCAGCGCCTCAAGCTCGGCCGGGGTAAGGTTCAGCGGGGGCAGGGTGATCTGTTCGCGCACCATGTAGCCCACGCCGCGTTCGCCTTCGACCGGGACGCCCGACGCCACCAGCGTATCCATGTCTCGATAGATGGTGCGGACCGAAACCTCGAGCCGGTCCGCGATGTCCTGCGCGCGGTGCAGTTTGCCGTCGCGCAGGATCTGGATGATGTCGAACAGGCGGTCAGTGCGGCGCATGACACGCCGTCCGGACCGCGATCAGGCGGTCATGTTCCATAGCACTTTCTCATGGCGCATTTGGATGCTGGCGGGGTCGATGGCCGCCATCAAGCCGGCGGCAAAATCCTGCTGCGGGAACTGCGCGGCGGCGTCCTGCGCGGCCTTCATGTCGGTCCAGATAACATAATCGGTCCAGCGGCCATCCTCGCCCTGGCTCAACTGTCGGTGGGCAAAGCCGCGTGCCGCCCGCACGAAGGCCTCGGTCGTCTGGCTGAGCCTGACGAACTCTTCCGGCGTGGTGCCATCGGCGAGGGTGAAGGTGACGATTTCAGCAACATGGGTCATTTGAGTCTCCGTTGACCAGGTTTCGATGCCCTGTTCCTAGCCGCCTGCAACTGACATAAACCTGTCAGTTGGAAATTGCCAGCCCGCAAAAACCACCTGACCAGCGCGGATTTGAACGCGGATTTGACTTGCGTCACTTTTTTCGACGGCCCGGTGGGCGTAGACAGGCTTCCAGATCACATTCCCGGCGCAACGCGCCGACGTAGAAGGAGAAGAGACATGCTCAACAATATCGGCCTTCCCGGCCTGCTGCTGATCGCCGTCGTGGTGCTGGTGCTGTTTGGCCGCGGCAAGATCAGCTCGTTGATGGGTGAAGTGGGCAAGGGCATCACCGCATTCAAGAAAGGCGTCAAGGAAGGCGGCGAGGAGATCGAACAGGACGCGTCCGAGCTGGCCAAGGATGTCACGCCCGAGTCCGACAAAGACAAGGTCTAATCGCCCATGTTTGATCTGGGCTGGACCGAGCTTCTGGTCATCGGCATCGTTGCTCTGATCGTCGTGGGGCCCAAGGACCTGCCGGTTCTGTTCCGCAATGTCGGACGGTTCGTCGGCAAGGCCCGCGGTATGGCGCGCGAGTTCTCAAGCGCCATGAACGAAGCGGCCGACCAGGCGGGTGTGAACGACATCAAGAAAGGTCTGGACGCGGCCACCAACCCGGTGGGCAGTGCGATGGACGGCGTCAAGCAGGCGGCCCAGGACATGGCCAAGAGCATGGACCCGACCAAGTTCGACCCCGACAGCGAAACCGGCAAACTGGCCGCTGAGCGGGCCGAGCAGGCCAAGAAGATCCAGGCCTCAACCGCCCGTGCCGCCGCCGAGCGCAAAGCGAAAGAAGCCGCCGAGGCCTTGGCCAAGGCCGAAGAGGCCGAAGCCGCGCTGAGAACCGAAGGCAAGACATGAGCAAGACCGACGAGATCGAAGATACCTCGGCCCCCCTGATCGAGCATCTGGCCGAGCTGCGCACGCGGCTGATCCACAGCGTTGTGGCATTTTTGATCGGTATGATCATCTGTTTCACGGTAGCCACGCCGATCTTCAACTTTCTGACCCAGCCCCTGTGCGATGTTCTGTCCGAGCGGGGACAGGACTGCGACCTGATCTTCATTTCGCCGCAGGAGGGCTTCTTCGTGGCGATCAAGGTCTCGCTCTTGGGTGGGTTCATTCTGGCCTTTCCGTATATCGGTATGCAGATGTGGCGGTTCGTGGCGCCGGGGCTCTATCGATCCGAGAAGAACGCCTTCCTGCCGTTCCTGCTGGCCTCGCCCTTCATGTTCCTGCTGGGCGCGAGCTTTGCCTTTTACGTGGTCACGCCGCTGGCCTATGACTTCTTCCTTGGGTTCCAGCAATTCGGGGCCGAGGGTGAGGCCTTAGCGGATGGTGCCACTGCGCCGCTGAGCGTGGTTTTCCAGGGTTCAGCACAGGAATACCTGAACCTGACGATCAAGTTCATCGTGGCCTTTGGCCTGTGTTTCCAGCTGCCGGTTCTGTTGACCCTGATGGGCAAGGCCGGGCTGGTCAGCGCCGAAGGTTTGGGCGCGGTGCGCAAATATGCCGTGGTGGGCATTCTGGTTCTGGCCGCCATCGTGACCCCGCCGGACGTGATCACCCAGATCATCCTGTTCGTCGTGGTCTATGGCCTGTACGAGATTTCGATCTTCCTGGTGGCCCGGGTCGAGAGAAAGCGCGAAGAACAGCTGCGGGCCGAAGGCTACTATGACGATGAAGAAGCCGCCGATGATGCGATGATGGACGAGTTTGACGCAGAAGACGGCAAATAAACCCGAGCAGTAAATGGGGAAGGGCGTGCCTTGGCGGGTGCGCCCTTTCTTCATGCGGGTCTTGTTGGCGGCCCGTGAACGTGGTTGAAATCGGCCGCAAGACTTCGGAGGACCCATGGACGACCAAGCCCTGAACCGCATCGCCGACGCCTTGGAGCGCATGGCCCCGGCGCCGTTGGCCGCCCCCGATTTCTCGGCCGCCCCCGCCTTTGTCTGGCATGTCGCGCCCGACCGGCTGGAGCCGGTGCACCATGTCAACCGTGTCGATCTTGACCTGCTGGTGGGCATCAACCGGTCGCGCGATACGCTGCTGGACAACACGCGCCGCTTCGCCGCCGGGTACAAGGCCAACAACGCCCTGTTGTGGGGCGCGCGCGGCATGGGCAAGTCCAGCCTGGTCAAAGCGGTGCATGGGACCCTTCAGCCCGAGTTTCCCGACCTGAAATTGGTCGAGCTGCAGCGCGAGGACATGGGCTCGGTCGCGCGGTTGCTGAACCACCTGCGCGCCGCACCTTACCGGTTCATCCTGTTCTGCGACGACCTGTCGTTCAGCCATGACGACCAGCACTACAAGTCGCTGAAGGCCGTGTTGGATGGCGGGATCGAGGGCCGGCCCGAAAACGTGGTGTTCTATGCCACGTCGAACCGCCGCCACCTGATGCCGCGCGACATGATCGAGAACGAACGCTCGAGCGCGATCAACCCGTCCGAGGCGGTCGAGGAAAAGGTTTCGCTGTCCGACCGATTTGGGTTGTGGCTGGGGTTCCACCCCTGCGATCAAGACGAATACCTTGCGATGATCGACCGGTATTGCGCGGCTTATGGCGTTAGCGTCGATTCCGACGTTCTGCGGGCCGAGGCGATCGAATGGCAGGCCACGCGCGGCGCGCGTTCGGGCCGCGTGGCGTGGCAGTTCTTTGTCGATCTGGCGGGCCGAAAGGGCGTTCACATCGAATGAAAACGGCGCCCGCTAGGGGCGCCGCAACATCTTTCCCGTCGATCTGGCCGAAAAATCTCAGCCCAGCATCGACAGCAGGCGCGCTGCCTCGTCCGAGGGGCTGGCCAGCTTAGACCGGTCCTCACCGGGGAAGAAACGCGCGCGCAGGGCTGTGGCCATCGGCTCGGGCTGCAACACATGAACCTTCGGCCCGGTGCGCACGGTTTCGGCGGCCCAGCTGCGCGCCATGGCGATCTGCGCGGCCTTGGTTGCGCCGTAGGTGGCGCAGAACTTCTCGCCGGCACGCGGGTCGTCAAAGAACACGGCCTGTCCAGCCTCACCCAGCAAGGGCGCGATATAGGGGATCAGCACCGAAGTTGCCGAGGCGTTCACCTCCACGGACTTTTGCCAATCCTTGGGGTCGATGAAATTTGCGGGCGTCAGCGGTGCGGTGTGAATGGCCGTATGCAGCCACAGATCCAGCTTGCCCCAGCGGTCATGGATGCCGCGGCACAGCGTGGCCATGGCATTGGGGTCGGCGATGTCCATCGGCGCCAGGGTGGCCGCGCCCCCTTTGGCCTTGATGCGGTCATCCAGGTCTTCCAGCCCGCCGGTGGTGCGGGCAACGGCGACGATGTGATACTCGGGCGCCAGCGCCTCGGCCAGAGCGGCACCAAGGCCGCGCGACGCGCCGGTAACAAGTGCGGTTTTGGTGTGATCGGTCATGCGCGGGGTTTGAACCCAAGCGCGCAGCCCGTCAAGCCCGGATCAGCTTCCGGGGATGGCGATGCGCTGGGTCCGGCCGCTTTGTCGCAGCATGATGCCGTCTTTGTCGATGGCCACGATCGTGCCCGAACCAAAGCGGCTGCCTGTCTTGACCTCTTTCACCCGTCCAGACGATGAGCGCATCAGGGCGCGCATGTCGTTCTGCGGGCCAAAGACGCCCAGGACGGTCGTACCATTCTTGCTGAGCGCGCCGTTTTGGGTGGCCGCGCTGTCGACTCTGGGATTTGCCATGTAAACTGGCCGGCCCGGTGGCCCGGCCTCCGTGTGATTGCGTGAGTGAGCAGCCGGTTGGCTAGCAGAGCCAAAGGGGAAGGAAAAGCCGGTGCACCAGCTTTCGGCCATGTTTTGCCACGCTGATCCGGCCCATGAAAAAAGGGGCCCTGCGGCCCCTTGGAGAAGTCTCTGAATTCCGGCCTTATTCGGCCGCCGGTTGCATCTTGAACCCTTGTTCAACCATGTCCGCCGGAGTGACGGGATACTCGCCCGAGAAGCATGCATCGCAGTATTGCGGGCAGTCCTTGCTGCGGCCCTGCGATTCGCCGACCGCCCGGTACAGCCCGTCCAGCGAGATGAACTTGAGGCTGTCGACCGCCAGATGCTTGGTCATTTCTTCCTCGGTCATCGTGGCGGCCAGCAGCTTTTCGCGCTGCGGCGTGTCCACGCCGTAGAAACAAGGCCAGGCCGTGGGCGGCGAGGCGATGCGGAAATGCACCTCTTTCGCGCCGGCATCTAGGATCATTTCCTTGATCTTGCGGCTGGTCGTACCGCGCACCACCGAGTCGTCGACCAGAATCACCCGCTTGCCCTCGATCAGGGCGCGGTTCACGTTCAGCTTGAGCCGCACGCCCATGTTGCGGATCTGTTCGGTGGGTTCGATGAAGGTACGGCCCATGTATTGGTTGCGGATGATCCCCATCGCATAGGGGATGCCCGACTCCAACGAGTACCCAATGGCCGCGGGTGTGCCGCTGTCGGGCACGGGGCAGACCAGATCCGCCTCGACAGGGCTTTCCTTGGCCAACTCGCGCCCGATGGCTTCGCGTGTCTCATAGACCGAGCGTCCACCCAGAATCGAGTCTGGGCGCGAGAAGTAGACATGCTCGAAGATACAGAACTTGCTGGGTTGCCGGCGGAACGGGAAGTGGCTCTCAACACCGTTCTGGGCATTGATCACAACCATTTCGCCGGGTTCGATCTCGCGCAGGAATTCGGCACCGATGATGTCCAGGGCACAAGTTTCCGAGGCCAGGCACCAGCCATCGCCGATTTTGCCCAATACCAGCGGGCGCACACCCAAAGGATCGCGGACGCCGATCAGCTTGGTGCGGGTCATGGCGACCACCGAGAAGGCACCCTCGACCCGGCGCAGCGCGTCCTCCATCCGTTCGGGGATGTTGCGCTGTAGCGAGCGGGCCATCAGGTGGATGATGCATTCGCTGTCAGACGAACTTTGGAAGATCGAGCCGCGCTCGATCAGCTCGCGCCGCAGGGCATTGGCGTTCGTGATGTTGCCATTGTGCGCAATCGCGGCGCCGCCCATCGAAAACTCGCCGAAGAATGGCTGTACGTCACGGATGGCGGTCTGGCCCTTGGACCCGGCCGTGGAATAGCGCACATGGCCGATCCCGATCGGCCCGGGCAGGCTTTCCATCACGTCGGACGAGGTGAAATTGTCGCGTACATAGCCAAATCGACGGGCCGAGTTGAAGCCGAGTTCAGGATCATGTGTGACGATCCCGCCGGCTTCCTGCCCGCGGTGCTGCAGGGCATGCAGACCAAGAGCAACGAAATTGGCGGCATCCTTGACGCCGACGACCCCGAAAATCCCGCATTCCTCGCGGAGCTTGTCATCATCGAACGGGTGGGCGGGGGGCATCTGCGGGCTATGCAAGACAGGCAGCTCCGATTCCATGGCGAGTTGGCCCTCACATAATGCCTAATGCCCCCCATGTCACCAAAGGATCATAATTCGTTTTGCCGCAGGCCGGGTTTCTGGTTTGATGGGGCCGCGAACATGAGTGTTTCCCGTGTTTTGAACGCGCTGCGTGGAATGATGCCGGCAGCATTTGACCGAGGGCAAAACAACTATGTGGCAGGGACGACCGAGCCAGAAAAAGGACGAGCACGTCAAGCGCCGGTGCCATCGGTGCCGCGGAATGGGACGTGCCCCTTGCCAGATATGCAATGGCAAGGGCGAAGTCCTGAAGGGCCGAGATCACTTGGGCAAGCCCCAGTTCAGCCGGTGTGACGGATGCTTTGGTCTGAAAACCAACCGCTGCTCGGTTTGTGGGGGCGAAGGGTTCGTCTGACCCTCTGGCAAAAAACAAGCCCGGCTGGCCGCCGGGCTGCTTCGTTTTGCTTGGCTGGAAGCTGTTACTGGCCCTGAGAATCCGCTGTGCAGGATGCAACGAGTTCTTCGTACTGGGTGGTCACCCAACCCAGGGCGGCCTCGGGGTTCTGCTCTTCGATCCTGTCGCTGAACTGCTCGAATACCTTGGCCGAGCGGCTTTCGTCGACGATCGTGTAGGACTGGCCGGTCATCACGGTGTCGTAGACAAAGAAGGCGATGGCAACCAGCAGAATGCCGCGCGCTATGCCGAAGAAGAAACCCAGCGCCTGATCCAGCCCGCCCAGCGCCGAGCGCTGTACCAGTGACGAGAACAACGGGGTGAAGATGCTGACCACGATCAGCGCAATGGCAAACACTGCGGCAAAGCCCGTAATCACCGACAATTCGCAGCTGTCACGCAAGAAGTCTCCGACCACCGGGATTTCCTTGACCAGCGGCACGGCTTGCGGTGCAAAGATGAAGGCCAGAACTGCGGCGGCAACCCAACCTGCAATGGCCATGACCTCGCGCATGAAGCCGCGCGAATAGGCCAGAATCCCCGACAGCACGATGATCAGGGCAACGAGCCCGTCAATTATTGTAAAACCTTCCATGGCCCTCGCCTGTTCTTTTTCTGCCCCTCGGGGCGCGACTTTAACCTGCTCCGAAGGTTTCGCCAACAAACCCAACCAAATCAGAGGGTCGGGTGAGTGTCAGACCTGCCACAGTACCGGTTTTGCCGCCTGCCGGAGCAATTGCTGCTGTGAAACCAAGTTTTTGCGCTTCTTTCAACCTGTTTTCGGTCTGCGGCGCTGGTCTAAGTGCCCCGGATAGCGAGATTTCTCCGAAAACCACGGTGTCGGCGGGCAGGGCGGTGTCCTCGCGCGCGCTCAGCAGGGCGGCGGCCACGGCAAGGTCAGCTGCGGGCTCGCTGATCTTCAGGCCCCCGGCCACGTTCAGATAGACGTCGAGCCCCGCAAAGGGGATGCCGCAGCGCGCTTCGAGCACGGCGAGGATCATCGCGAGCCGCCCGCTGTCCCAGCCGACGACCGTGCGGCGGGGCTGTGAATGGGGCGAGGGCGCGACCAGCGCCTGCAGTTCGACCAGAACCGGCCGGGTGCCCTCGATGCCTGCAAAAACGGCCGAGCCGGGGCTGGGTGTGCCGCGTTCCGACAGAAACAGGGCCGAGGGGTTGGTGACCTGTGCCAGACCCTTGCCCGTCATCTCGAACACACCGATTTCGTCGGCGGGGCCAAAGCGGTTCTTGACCGCGCGCAGGATGCGGAACTGGTGGCCGCGCTCGCCCTCGAAATAGAGGACGGTATCGACCATGTGTTCGACCACGCGGGGGCCGGCGATCTGGCCTTCCTTGGTGACGTGGCCGACCATGATGATGGACACGCCGTGGCGCTTGGCAAAGCTGGTCAGCTCGTGCGCGGCGGCACGGACCTGACTGACCGATCCCGGTGCGCTGTCGACATTGTCCGCCCACATGGTCTGGATCGAGTCGATGATGGCAAGGCCGGGTTTCTCGGCCTCGAGCGTGGTGAGAATGTCGCGCAGGTTGGTCTCGGCGGCCAGTTGCACCGGCGCGTCCTCGAGCCCCAGACGGCGCGCGCGCATGCGAACCTGGGCGCTGGCTTCCTCGCCTGAGACATAGATGGTTTTCAGGCCCGACCGGGCAAAGCGCGCGGCGGCCTGCAACAGCAGGGTGGATTTGCCGATGCCCGGATCGCCGCCCACCAGCAGGGCCGAAGCCGGGACCAGCCCGCCGCCCAGGACACGGTCCAGTTCCTCGACACCGCAGATTGTGCGGGGGGGCGGGGCCTCTTCTGTAGACAGGTCGGTCAGAGTGACGGCCTGGCCGCGTTTGCCGCCCAGCGATTTCTTGGCTGGACCCGCCGACAACGGGGCCTCTTGAACTATGGTGTTCCACTCGCCACAGCCGTCGCAGCGGCCGGACCAACGGGAATGCGAGGCGCCACAGGCCGAGCAGGTGAAAGTCGTCGTCTTTGCCATGGCGCAATTCGTGCCCGAGCTTGCGCGGTTCTTCAAGCCCTTCCGGTGTTCAATCCGGACTGACGGGCCGCGGCGTCAGGCCCGGGCGGGCCATCCTTCGCGGCGGGTGCTGGCGCACCTGGTGAGTGAGTGGCTATTCGGCGGCGCGGGGCGGGGGCATGGCGATGACGCTCGACGCGGTCGGGTCGCTGTCGTCCGGCGGTGTCTGCAACTGGGCGGAAAGCTCGGGCAAAAGCTCGAATAATTCTTCGCGCAGACGGGCCAATTGCGCCTTGGCGATGGACTCCTCGATCTCGATGTCGCGGGTCCACTGGCGCAATTCATGCTGTATGGTCTGGGCGTCTTCGATCCGTTGCTGGAACAGTTCGATCTCTTCCTGCCGCTGTTGCAGGAACGCCCGCGCTCGGGCGACTTTGGCCGCGCCGTAGGTTTCGGCCAGTTCGTGGCTGACCTGGCTCATCTGCGCAGCCAATTCAAGGATCTCGGGCTCCAGCGATTGCAGGTCGGGGTGATCACGCAGGAAGGCCATGCGTTCCTTGACCGCGTCAAACTCCGAGGCCAGCGCGAACACGCCGCTGCGGTCGGCCGCATGGGCGATCTGGTAGGCATCGACCACGTCCTGCATCTGCAGCGAGAACTTCCGATGCGCGTTTTCCAACGCCATCATGCGCGCGCTGGAGGGCAGATAGAAGGCGAGCATCAGAACCAGAGCGGTCAGGCCGATCTGGATGTAGACGCCGGCGTTCGGAATGTCCTGACCGCCCAATCCAGCCTGCATCGTCAGCCAAGGCCAGACATTCACGGCGGCAAGCAGGGTGGCGGATACGGCAAACAGAGCGGCGGCGCAGATCAGGAAAAAAGTCAGTCGCAGGAATACGTTCTGGAAATGAATTGAAATCGAATGGAGGGCGGCCATGGCAGTCCTACTCCTTTGGAAACCGGCAAAACCGGGCCCGGGCGGAGTATCCATCAAACGTGCAAGACGGTCCGCGTCGGACCCTGAAACAAAAATGACTTGGCTGCTCGAATACTGGCCATCATAGCCAGAAATGCGTTTTCAATCAATCAGGTCCGGAGGTTTCGTGAACCAAGTTTCACTTCGGTAACGTATCCCAGCGCGATCGACGCAAGGATGCAGCCGGTGAAAAGGTACAGGCCCCATGCTGTTTCGATCGTTGCGTATGAGATGCCCTTGGCCAACGT
Source organism: Ruegeria sp. CI8 (assembly GCF_056536865.1). NCBI lineage: Bacteria > Pseudomonadati > Pseudomonadota > Alphaproteobacteria > Rhodobacterales > Roseobacteraceae > Ruegeria > Ruegeria sp. CI8. The sequence goes on along the minus strand of NZ_JBQFQL010000001.1, from coordinate 1,380,515 downwards.
GATGTAGAGCGCGATGAGGAAGATATCGGCCATGGCGAGCTTGCCCATGATGTTCAGCGCGGGTTGGACACGCGGGTCCAGCAGGTCCCATTGGACCAGCGCGGTGCCGATGGTTTTGATGTACGGGGCGAACAGGGCAAAGACGGTGACGACCAGCGCGAGGAAGATGTCGGATTTCCACAAGGACTGGAGGCCGGTGATGACGCTGATCTCGCTGAGGCCGAAGATCGGCAGCAGGCCCGCGCGCATCAGCGGGGCGAACCACGCGATGGGGTAGAGGATCAGCAGCGAGAGGGTGGCGAGGCGGAGGGTCATAAACAATCCAAAGCAAAACAACTGAATATCTAATAGGCACCGAAATAAGCTGCAACTTTCTCGTTGTATGTATCTAAACACCAGTTTAACCAATCAAAGCTCTCTTTTTTCTCTTGAGTTGAAATGCCTATTCCAGTCATCAAAATCGTGAGCGGACCTTCCACGCTCGGTAAAGGAACGTCTGATGCGGTTACGGCAGGTTTGGGCACTTTGCTGTCGGCTGGTAGTGCTGCGGCAGACAGATTGCCTTTCGATCGCGAGCAGCTTTTTGGAGTTCTGCACTTCCGTCTGTATGAAACAGAACATGCGAGAAAAAGAGCCCGTTGGTTCGGTGGCAGAATCTACAACACGTTTTCTGGCGCGGACCCCGACTATGTTCCGGTGTCGGGAACACACCTGATGCAAATGCTGGACGCTATCCGCATTCAGGCACCTGACTTTGTTGTTGCCAGCGGTCAATACCTTTTGCGATACGACTATGCAAAACGCGCCTATGACCAGATCAAACACGAGCGCGCGGCAGAGGCCGTTTAACGCACCGCCTCAATCGGCCCTTCCGCACTCCCACTGATGAACTGTTCGACATAAGGATCGCCGGAGGAATCCATCTGGCTGACCGGTCCGGTCCACTGGATCACCCCGTCATGCAGCATCGCCACGTTGTCGGCAATCGCGCGGACGGAGCTCATGTCGTGCGTGATGGTCATTGCGGTGGCGCCCATTTCGGTCACGATCTCGCGGATCAGGTCATTGATGACGCCCGACATGATCGGGTCCAGCCCCGTAGTGGGTTCGTCGAAGAAAATGATCTCGGGTTCGGCGGCGATGGCGCGGGCCAGACCTACACGTTTCTGCATGCCGCCCGACAGTTCGGACGGGTAGAGATCTGCCACCTTGGCGCGCAGGCCCACGCGGCGCAGTTTCTCGATCGCGATTTCACGTGCCTCGTCCGTCGGTCGTTTCAGCGAGCCGCGCAGCAGGCGGAAGGCCACGTTCTGCCAGACGGGCAGCGAGTCAAACAGGGCCGCCCCTTGGAACAGCATACCGAACCTGGCCAGAAAGGCGTCTCGGTCACCGGTCTGGGCGTCCTGCCCATCGACGAAAATCTTGCCGCTGTCGGGTTTGATCAGACCAAGGATGCATTTCAGCGCCACGGATTTTCCGGTGCCCGAGCCACCGATGATCACCATGGACGTGCCTTTGGCAATCTCGAGGTTCATGCCCCTGAGCACGTGGTTGTCGCCGAAGGCCTTGTGTACGTTCTCCATCCGGATCATAGCGAGAAGAACACCCCTGTAAGAACGAAGTTGGCGGCAAGGATCAGGACAGCGGCGGCCTCGACCGAGCCCTTGGTTGCGCGGCCCACGCCTTGCGCGCCGCGCCCCGAATGCATGCCGAAATAGCAGCCCATGATGGCCGCGATCATGCCGAACGCCGCTCCTTTGACCAGCGAGGACAGGATGTCGAGCGGCTCGAGGAAATCGACCGTGTTTTTCAGATAGGCTGCCGGGTTGAAGCCGAGGTTCTGCGTCGCCACGGCGTAGCCGCCCGCGATGCCGATGATGTCGCCCACGGCAACCAGAACAGGGACGGTGATCAATGCGGCCAGAACGCGCGGGGCCGCCAGGTATTTCATCGGGTGGGTCGACAGGGTGACCAGCGCGTCGATCTGCTCGGTCACTTTCATGGTGGCGATTTCAGCCGCGATCGACGAGGTGACGCGGGCTGCGATCATCAGGCCAACCATGACGGGACCCAGCTCGCGCACCATGCCGATGGCGACGATCTGGGGCACCACGGCCTCGGCGTTGAAACGCGCGCCGCCGGCGTAGATCTGAAGCGCCAGCGCCCCGCCGGTGAAAATGGTGGTCAGCCCCACCACCGGCAACGACAGCCAGCCGATGTTCAGCAGCGCCATGCCCAGTTCACGCGGGTAGAACGGCGGTCGAAAGATGTGTGACAGAGCATCCAATGCAAACAGCGCCACGCGGCCGAACGCCGCCAGCAGGTTCAGGACCGCGCGGCCCAGTTCGCCAAGCCATGCGAGTGGATTCATTCGACATAGCCCCGCGAATAGCGGCTGCCGAGTGAGGTCAGGATCTCGTACCCGATGGTGCCTGCGGCCTCGGCCAGGTCGTCCACCGTCTGATGGCCGTTCAGAATGCGCAGACGTTCGGGCGTGTGCGGTAGGTCGGTGACGTCGACGGTGATCAGATCCATCGAGATACGTCCGACGACGGGGCAGGGCAGGTCGCCGGCAAACGTGTCGATGCCGCCACCGATGGCGCGATGCAGCCCGTCGGCATAACCCGCGGCCACGGTCGCGATCCGCGAGGGGCGCCGGGCCTTCCACGTGTTGCCGTAGCCGACGGTTTCTCCGACTGCCAGGTCGCGCACCTGTATCACCGGCAGATCGACGGTGACCACAGGTTTGGCGCCCGCAAAGGGCAAGCCGCCATACAGGCCGATGCCGGGCCGACAGAAATCAAAGTGGAATTCCGGCCCCAGCAGAAGGCCACCGGTGGCCGCCAACGAACGCGGAGCCGATACGCCACCGGTCATCTCGCGGAAGGTTTTCAGCTGTTGCCGGTTCATGGGATGGTCCGGTTCGTCCGAACAGGCCAGGTGCGACATGACCACGACAGGGTTCAGCGCCTCGGCCCGGCTGCGCAGAGCGGCCCAGTCGGAAGGCTCCAGCCCGAGGCGGTTCATGCCACTGTCCAACTGAATCCCGAACGGATGGACCGGCAGCGCCTGCAGGTGGCGTTGGAATTGCTCGGGCGAGTTGATCAGCGGCACAAGGTCGTGATCGCGCAACAGGTCGGCGTCGCCCTCCATATGGCCTGAAAAGACGCAGATCAGCGGGCCGGGGCCAATCGCCTGACGGACGGCTGCACCTTCCTCGGCAACGGCGACAAAGAACTTGCGGACGCCTTCTTCGGCCAGCGTGTTGGCAACTGGTCCGGCGCCCAGACCATAGGCGTCGGCCTTGACCACGGCTCCGGTCTCGACATCGGTTTTTGCGTCCAGCGCCCGCCAGTTACTGGCCAGCGCATGAAGGTTGATCGTCAAACGTGCAGTACTCATGACCCGTTCATGACATTGCGCCGCACGAGGTCAAGGGGGAATGCGCTGCAAACGCGCGTAAAGTCCTTGCCATGGGCGGCTTGTAGCCGGGTTGCGCAGGTCCTTGCGGGCTTGAACGCGGGCAAGACAGCCTGCCAGCATTGTCCGCCTATCCGGGCCAAAACCGTTGGCTGATCCAGATCGTTCATCCGGCGCATTGGGCCGCGGCACATGGATTCGGGCCTGATGGGCTTAGTAGCCTTCGATCTGGCCACCCTGCTGCCAGGGTTTGACAAGGTTGCCAAATCGGGTGAACTGCGCCTCGAAGGACAGCTCGACCGTGCCGATGGGGCCGTGGCGCTGCTTGCCGACGATGACTTCGGCCTTGCCGTGCAGGCGCTCCATCGCCTGCTTCCACTCTTCCATCTTCTCCAGCTCGTGATCGCCGGGCTTTTCGCGCTCTTTGTAGTATTCCTCGCGGAACACGAACATCACCACGTCGGCGTCCTGCTCGATCGACCCGGATTCGCGCAGGTCGGACAGCTGCGGGCGCTTATCGTCGCGGTTTTCCACCTGACGCGACAACTGCGACAGGGCGATGACGGGAATATTCAGCTCTTTCGCGATGGCCTTCATGCCCATCGAGATCTCGGCGATCTCGTTCACGCGGTTGTCGGACATGCCGCGGCACAGCTGCAGATAGTCGATGACCAGCAGGTCCAGCCCATGCGTCCGCTTGAGCCGCCGCGCCCGGGCCGCCAATTGTGAGATCGGTAGAGCCGGTGTGTCGTCGATGTAAAGCGGACAGGCTTCCAGCGCTTTGGCCGCATCGACGAAACGGCGGAACTCGTCCTCGGTCATGTCGCCTTGACGGATCTTGTGGCTGGAAATTTCGGACGCCTCGGCCAGAACCCGTCCGGCCAGCTGCTCGGCGCTCATTTCCAGCGAGAAGAATCCGACGACGCCGCCGTCCACCGCACCCTCGGTGCCATCGGCGCGCTGACCCCGCTTATAGGCTTTGGCCACGTTGAACGCGATGTTGGTCGCCAGCGAGGTCTTACCCATCGACGGACGCCCGGCAAGGATGATCAGGTCCGACGGGTGCAACCCGCCCAGCTGTTTGTCCAGATCGACCAGCCCGGTCGAAATCCCGGCCATGCCGCCGCCGCGCTGATAGGCCTCGTTGGTGACATTCACCGCCTCGGTCACGGCCTTGAGGAAGGATTTGAACCCCTGTTCGGTCTGGCCCTGTTCGGACAGCTTGTAGAGCTTTTGCTCGGCCTCGACGATCTGTTCCTTGGGCTCACTGGCCACTTCGACCCGCGCGGCCTTGTCCGAGATGTCGCGACCAAGCCGGATCAGTTCGCGCCGGATCGCCAGATCATAGATCATCTGGGCATAGTCATGCACGGCGAAGGCGCTGATCGAGGCCCCGGCCAGCTTGACCAGATAGGCCGGGCCGCCGAGTTCCTTCAAACCCTCGTCCTCGGCCATGAAGGATTTCAGCGTCACCGGCGATGCCAGCGCGTTCTTGGCGATGCGCGCGGCGGCGACCTCATAGATGCGGGCATGGACCGGGTCATAGAAATGCTCGGGCCCGATGATCGAGGCGACCCGGTCATACAGGTCGTTGTTGGTCAGGATCGCGCCCAGAAGCTGCTGTTCGGCCTCGATGGAATGCGGCATGGTCTCGGCGTTCTGAATCTGCGCCGCTGCCTGCTCGATACTGCTGATCTCGTTCATTGCTGCTCTCGCTGTCCCCATGGGACAAAGGTCATATCGCGGCCCCGTGAGTCGGGGCAAATTGTATGTTTTCTGGGGATATGCTGTGCATATCTTCCGCTCCTGCATCTTGCCGCAGGGATCGGTCATTCGTCAACATCTTGTGGATAGGTAGCAAGGCTGACGGCCAGTGTTTCCTGGCCGGCAACAATGGCTCGACAGTCAGCTCTTGTTGGCGTCCTGCCAGCCGCGCGGGTCGTTCAGGAAGGCCTCGACCCCGTCCAGCGTTTCGGCGTCGAACGTGCCCTGTGCCTTGGCCTCGGCCAGAACGTCCCACCAGGTGCACAGGTGGTGCAACTGCACGCCATGATCGCCCAGCGTCTTTTCGGTTTCGGGGAAGATGCCATAATAGAAGATCACCGCCGTATGCCCACAGGTGGCGCCGGTTTCGCGGATTGCGTCCACGAAGGACAGTTTTGAGCCGCCGTCGGTGGTCAGGTCCTCGACCAGCAGCACGCGCTGGCCTTCGGTCATGGCCCCTTCGATCCGGGCGTTGCGGCCATAGCCCTTGGGCTTCTTGCGCACATAGGTCATCGGCAGGGCCATGCGCTCGGCCACCATCGCGGCGAAGGGGATGCCCGCGGTTTCACCGCCAGCGATGTTGTCGAAGGCTTCGAACCCGGCATTCCGCATGACGGTGACCGTCAGGAAATCCATCAGGGTCGACCGGATGCGCGGGTACGAGATCAGCTTGCGGCAATCGATATAGGTGGGGCTGGGTAGACCGCTGGCCAGCGTGAACGGCTCGCGCGCGTTGAAATGCACCGCCTTGATCTCCAGCAGCATCCGCGCGGTCAGGCGGGCGATTTCCGAGTTGTCGGGAAAGGAACTGGGGATCATGGCGGGACCTCGGTGCTGAAATGACGTTGCGGGCTGATAGCCTGCCGACCGGCCCGATGTCGAGAGGGGTTGGCCCAAAAGAAAAGCGGACCTCCCAAGAGGTCCGCTTGATGCCCGGATGGGCAGTCGAGTCAGCCAAGGTGGGCTTAGCTGCTCATGTCATAGGCCCGTTCGCCGTGGACCGACAGGTCGAGCCCGTTCGTTTCGGTCTCGGCGTCTACGCGAAGCGGGGTGACAAGCGCAACCACCTTGATCAGCACAAACGTGACAACTGACGTAAAGACACCCACGATCACCAGCCCGCCCAGCTGCGCGGTCCAGGCGCCCAGGCCGAAGACGGCGATCATGATGGTGCCGAAAATGCCGCCCACGCCATGCACGGCGAACACGTCCAGCGTATCGTCGATGTTCAACACGTTGCGGACCACGTTTACCGCCTCCTGGCACAGGATGCCGGCGACCGCGCCGATGATCAGCGCCTGAATAGGATCGACATAGCCCGAGGCCGGAGTGATCGAGGCCAGACCCGCGATGGTCCCGGTGACCAGACCGACCAGCGAGGCCTTGCCGTATTTGATCCGCTCCCACAGCGCCCAGCTGAGCGATGCGGTGGCGGCCGAGATATGCGTGACCGTCAGCGCCATGGCCGCGCCGCCATCCGCGGCCAGCTGCGAGCCGCCGTTGAAGCCGAACCAGCCGACCCACAGCATCGCGGCCCCGATCATGACGTATCCGGGGTTGTGCGGCGGGGTGGTGCGGTTCTTGCGCGGCCCCAGGACCCACGCGATGATCAGAGCGGCCAGACCGGCGGTTTCGTGCACCACGATGCCACCGGCAAAGTCGCGCACGCCGATTTCACCCAGAATGCCGCCATCGGTCAGGATGCCGCCCCCCCAGATCCAATGCACCACCGGCGCGTAGCACATCAGCATCCAAAGGCCCGAGAAGACCAGCACGAAGCCAAAGCCCACGCGCTCCACATAGGCGCCGACGATCAGGGCCGGAGTGATGATGGCAAAGGTCATCTGGAAGGCAAAGAACAGCACCTCGGGCAGGGTGCCCGACAGGCTGTCGGCATCGACGCCGTTCAGAAACGCCTTTCCCAGCCCGCCCCACAGCCCTGAACCGCCGTCACCGAAGGCGATTGAATACCCGGCGACCAGCCACAGGATGCTCATCAGACAGGCGATCGCGAAGCAGTGCATGAAAACGCTCAGCACGTTGCGGGCGCGCACCAGTCCGCCATAGAACAGGGCCAGGCCCGGCAAAGTCATGAACAGGACCAGCGCCGTCGCGACGATGATCCAGGCGGTATCGGCTCCGTTCATTGGGCCGTTCTCCTCTTTCCTGAAGCTGCGCCAACGGGCGCGGTGTGAGTGACGTGCCGTGGGTTCAACCGAACGGCGGCCGAGGAAAAAAGAGGCAGGGTGCGAAAAAGGTGCCTGTTTTGGCGTCCTTTTTCCAAGTGGTGACAAAAAGTGCGCCGAATCCGAGCAGGTGCCGAAAAATTAGGCGAGTTCGGAAAGCCCCTTTTTCAGCAGTTTCAGCGCATGATCCCGCGCCGCGCGTCGGACATTGGCGCGGCCCGCGGCGCCGAACTCGACGGTTTCGGTCAGGGTGGGGCGGCCTGTGAGGGCGAGGCCGAAACAGACCCGGCCCTCGGGCTTGAACTCGGACCCGCCAGGCCCCGCGATGCCGGTGATCGAGACCGCAAGCTGCGCCTGGGAATGCGCCAGCGCACCCTCGGCCATTTCGCGGGCGACCTCTTCAGAGACGGCCCCATGGGCCGCCAAGGTCTCGGCGCGCACGCCCAGCATGTCCTGCTTGGCGGCATTGGTATAGGTGACGAAGCCTCGGTCAACCACGGCCGAACTGCCGGGAATGTCGGTCAGCGCGGCAGCGACCATGCCGCCCGTGCAGCTTTCGGCGGTGGCGATCATGACGTTCAGCGCCTTGGCGCGGTCGAGCAGTTCGGCGACGGTCATAGGCCCAGTACTCCGTGTGTGATCCCGGCCAGGATCAAAACGCCCACGGCCGCGAACACGCCCGCGATCACGTCGTCCAGCATCACGCCCAAGGGGTCGCCGCGACGGTCGGCCCAGCCGACGGGGCCTGGCTTGCTGATGTCGAACAGGCGGAACAGCAAAAACGCGGCGATCCAGCCCGGCCACAGGGCGGTGACCGCGATGTCATGCGCCCAGGCCGGATAAGATACGGCCCAGATGGCGATGAATTGGCCCGCGACCTCGTCGATGACGATCTCCGAAGGGTCGTGATCGTCCTGCCCGGCGGTCATGACGCCCGTGGCCCAGGTGCCGGCCGCAAAAACGGCGACGGTTGCGACGGCCAGCAGCGGGAAGCCGCCCAGCAGATGCAGCGCCAAGGCCAAAGGCAGGGCGGCCAGCGAGCCCCAGGTGCCGGGGGCAGGTCGAAGATAACCGATCCCGCCGACGGTTCCGATCAGGCGCGCCAGGGTCATGGTTTCACCAGACAGGCGGTCGCGATCGCGGCGATGCCTTCCTTGCGGCCGGTAAAGCCCAGCCGCTCGGACGTGGTGGCCTTGATCGACACCCGGTCGGCCTCCAGCCCCATGAATTCGCTCATTTTCTGCCGCATCGCCAAAGCGTGCGGGCCGATCTTGGGGTATTCGCAGACCAGCGTGCAGTCGACGTTCGAGATGCGAAAGCCCATGCGCGCGGCCAGATCCACTGCGTGGCGCAGAAAAATCTCGCTGGCGGCGCCTTTCCATTGCGGGTCGGACGGGGGGAAGTGCTGGCCGATATCGCCCTGCGCCAGCGCGCCATAGATCGCGTCGGTGACGGCGTGCATGCCTACATCCGCGTCGGAATGGCCCTGCAGCCCCCGATCATGCGGGACCTCGACGCCGCACAGGATAACGTGATCGCCTGGCCCGAACCGGTGGACGTCATATCCGTTGCCCAGCCTTACATCCATGTCTGACCTCAATATCCTTTCGGCCCGGACAAAATCCTCGGGCCGTGTGATTTTCAGATTGTCCGCGTCGCCCAGCACGATGGCCACGTTGATCCCGGCGGCGCGGGCAACCTCGACATCATCGGCGGCCCCACCGGGATGCACCGCATGCGCGGCGACGATGGCGTCATAGCGGAACCCCTGCGGCGTCTGCGCGGCATACAGGCCCGCGCGATCTCGGGTGCCGGTAACTTGGTCGTCGGCCCCGGTCCACAGCGCATCGGTGACCGGCATCCCCGGCGCCGCAGCGGCGTGGGTGTCGAGGGCCGCCAGCACGTCACCAGTGACCCGCGCGCTGACACAGGGCCGGGCGACGTCATGGATCAGAACCTTGCTGACGCCGCGGTCGGCCAGCGCCTGCAACCCGTTGCGCACGGATTCGGCTCGGTCGGCGCCGCCGGGCGCAAGGATCAGGCCGCTGTCGGCGAATCCCGTCCAGGCCTCGGGGTCGTCGGGGGACAGGACCAGCACGACCAGCGGGACCTGCGCCTTGATCCGTTCGATCGTCCAGTCGGCCACACGCCGCCCGGCCAAGGGGCGCCACTGCTTGGGCTGGCCTCCTCCGGCGCGCAGGCCGCGCCCGGCGGCGACGATGATGGCGGCGGTTGTCATGTTTGAATTTCCGACCTTCGTTTGGCTTCCGTGTTTAGGCGGCGGTGAAAGCAGAGGCAATCACTCGCGGTAAGCTGATTAAAAAATAGGCATATGATGATTTTGCGGGCTTGTTGGTCGCGGATTTGTTGTTCATACGCCCCGTATTCGATATGAAAACCGCAATTGCTCAAGGATTAGGCACGTTGACGCTGCGCATAGCCGAGAAAACTTTGACCCCGCCGGTTCTGCTGGCGCCGATGGCCGGAATCACCGACCGGCCGTTTCGCGACCTCGTCATGCGGTTCGGCGCCGGGATGGTGGTCAGCGAGATGGTCGCCAGCCAAGAGATGGTGCAGGCCAAGCCCGGCGTGCGCGAACGGGCCGAGTTATCGGCGGATGTGGAAAACACCGCCGTACAGCTGGCCGGTCGCGACGCCTATTGGATGGCCGAGGCCGCGCGGCAGGTTGCCGACCGGGGCGCGCGGGTGATCGACATCAACATGGGCTGCCCGGCCAAGAAGGTGACGAACGGCTATTCCGGCTCGGCCCTGCTGAAGACGCCCGACCACGCCCTGACCCTGATCGATGCGGTCGTGGGCGCAGTGGACGTTCCGGTGACGCTCAAGACCCGGCTGGGGTGGGACGACACGCTGCTGAACGCGCCGGACGTGGCGCGGCGGGCGCAGGAGGCCGGCGTTCAGATGGTGACGATCCACGGGCGCACGCGCTGTCAGTTCTACAAGGGTGAGGCGGATTGGGCCGCGATCCGGGCGGTCAAAGAGGCCGTCAGCATTCCGGTCGTGGCCAATGGCGACATCACCAGCCCCGAGCGTGCGCAGACAGCGCTAGGGCAGTCGGGCGCGGATGGCGTCATGGTGGGCCGTGGCGCGCAGGGCAAACCTTGGCTGCTGGCGCAGATCGCGCACGCGCTGTGGGAAACGCCGGCGCCAGAGGTTCCCGAGGGCGACGATCTGGCCGATATGGTGCGGGCGCATTACGAGGCGATGCTGGGGTTCTACGGCGCCGACCTGGGGCTGCGTGTCGCGCGCAAGCATCTGGGCTGGTACATGGACGAGGCCAGAACGCCGGCGTCCCTGCGCCGCGCGGTCCTGACCTCACGCGATCCGGCCGAGGTTCTGCGGCTGATCGGCGACGCGTTGACGGAAAATGCCGAGGTGGCAGCATGATTTCGGATCAGGTCATCTGGGCTTCGCTGCCGGTTCCCGCCTTCATCATCGACCCCGAGGATCGCATCGCGGATGTCAATTCCTCGGGTGAGGGGTTCCTGAACGCTTCGCGCAAATCGGTGGTCGGGCATCCGGTCTGGGACCAGATCGCCGTGGACGCGCCGCTGGAAGAGGCGTTCACGCGCGCCCGCGCGCAGGGCACGCCGTTGTTCGTGAATGACGTGGATGTGGGTTCGGGCAATCGCGCGCCGCTGCAATGCGCGCTGCAGATCGCGCCTCTGCTGGGGCATCCGGGGTCGATGATCATGATCGTCTCGCCGCGCGAACTGGCCACCCGCATGACTCGCGGCAACACGGTCAAATCGGCGGCGCAGTCGGCGATCGGCATGGCCGAGATGCTGGCGCATGAAATCAAGAACCCGCTGGCCGGGATCACCGGTGCTGCACAGTTGTTGAGCATGAATATCGGCCCGCAAGATCTTGAGTTGACAGACCTTATCGTGGCCGAGAGTCGCCGGATCGTGAAGCTGCTTGAGCAGGTCGAGCAGTTCGGAAACCTCTCGCGGCCCGAGTTCAAGCCGGTCAACATCCACGATGTTCTGGACCGCGCGCGCCGCTCGGCGCTGCTGGGCTTTGGCGCGGACATGACTATCATCGAGGACTACGACCCGTCGCTGCCATTGGCCTATGGTGATCCGGATCAGCTGTTACAGGTGGTTCTGAACCTGCTCAAGAACGCGTCCGAGGCCGCCGGCCCCGAGGGCGGGACGATCCGCCTGCACACCTATTTCGAACATTCCTTCCGTCTGCGGCGCAGTGATGGCTCGGGTCACTCGTTGCCGTTGCAGATCGAGATCATCGACGATGGCCCGGGCCTGCCCGAGGACATCCGCGGCGATATTTTCGACCCGTTCGTTTCCGGCAAGGAAAACGGCACCGGCCTTGGCTTGGCACTGGTCAGCAAGATCGTATCCGACCACGACGGTTGGATCACGGCCGAGTCGGTGCCGGGGCGGACAGTCTTCCGGCTGTCACTGCGCCGCGCGCCGCGCGAGGCAGGGCAGGACAAAGAATAATCAAGGAGAACACCAGATGGATGGCACGGTACTGGTTGCAGATGATGACAGAACAATCCGGACGGTTCTGACCCAGGCCCTGACGCGGGCGGGCTGCAAGGTGCATGCGACCTCGTCCCTGACGACGCTGATGCGTTGGGTCGGCGAGGGCAAGGGCGACGTGGTGATCTCGGACGTGGTCATGCCCGATGGCAACGGGCTGGAAATGCTGCCCAAGATCGCACAGGACCGGCCGGGCCTGCCGGTGATCGTGATCTCGGCCCAGAACACGATCATGACGGCGATCCAGGCGGCCGAGGCGGATGCCTATGACTATCTGCCCAAACCGTTCGACCTGCCGGATCTGATGAAGCGCACCGCCCGGGCGTTGGACCGCAAGCAGCGGGTTCAGATCGAACCCGCGGACACATCCGAAGACCGCCCCGACGAGTTGCCATTGGTCGGTCGAACTCCGGTGATGCAAGCCCTGTACAGGTTGGTCGCCCGGGTCATGAACACCGATCTTTCGGTCATGATTTCCGGTGAAAGTGGCACGGGCAAGTCGTTGATTGCGAGGGCAATTCACGATTTCTCAGACCGGCGGACACTGCCTTTTGTGACTGCTACTGCAGCAGACCTGCGCGACCTGGAGGGTCCGGCCCGGGTCATGGCCCGGGTGCGCGGCGGTACCTTGCTGATCGACGAAATTGCAGACCTGGACGATGAAATCCAGGCCCGGATCGTGCGGATGATGGACACGCCCGGCGACCACGTTCCGCGCTTCATGGCGACCAGCCAGTCGGACCTGACCGAGGCGATGGAAAGCGGGCGGGTGCGGCAGGACCTTTATTACCGCCTCTGCGGTGCCACCATCCATGTGCCAGCCTTGCGCGAGCGGGTCGACGACATCCTGTTGCTGGCCGAGCATTTTCTGGCCCGCGAAGAACGCGAAAACGGCACAAAGCGGCGGTTGGGTCCTGACGCGATCGAACTTGTGCGCCGGTATTCCTGGCCCGGCAACGTGCGGCAACTGGAGAACGCTATCCGGCGGCTGAGCCTGACCAGCCGATCCGACGAAATCACCAAGTCCGAGGTCGAGGCCGTTTTGGGCAGTCAGCCCGAGGCCGAACCACTGCTGAGCGGGAGCGAACGAGAGAAGCTGTCGTCGTCGGTCGCGCGGCATCTGCGGCGCTACTTTGACCTTCATGGAAACATGCTGCCGCCACCGGGTCTGTACCAGCGTATTCTGCGCGAGGTCGAGGCTCCGCTGATCGAAATCGCGCTGGATGCGACCGGAGGAAATCAGGCAAAATGTGCCGATTTGCTGGGGATCAACCGGAATACGCTGCGCAAAAAAATCACTGATCTCGATATTCAGGTGACACGTCGGCGCAAACTGATGTAATCTCGCCACACAAACCGTGGCATCCGGGCACAGTCCCGGAAAAGACCACGACATATGGCGGTACGCCGCGAAAGCGGCACATCAGGATGAGGGCAGACGGTGGTATCCCGGGCACAGAAACGGCCGGTATTATCCCTGAATCGGTGGCGTAAGTCCCGGAAACTGCGCAATTTCGGCACCTTGGGGCTGGTTGTGCTGGGGCCGGTCCTGACCCTTGCGACCTACCTTGTAATCGGGCCGTTTGACCTGGGTGCGAATGCGCCCACGCTTCGGCTGATTCTGCTGGCAGACCTTGTTTACATTCTGGTCGTGGCGGCCCTGGTTCTGGGGCAGCTGGGCAATCTGGTTGCGGCGCGCCGGGCCAAATCGGCGGGCTCTCGCCTACACCTGAGGCTGATCGGGGCGTTCACGCTGTTGGCGCTGGTGCCCACGGTGACGGTTGCAATATTTGCCGGTCTGACCGTGAATATCGGGCTTGAGGGATGGTTCTCGGACCGGGTCAGGCAGGTGGTCGGATCTTCGCTGACGGCGGCCGAGGCATATGAACAAGAGCACGAACAGGGTCTGACGCAGGATGCCACGGTTCTTGCGCGGTTTCTGGACAATGCACGCAAGCTGGACTTCTACATCTCGGATGCCGAGCTGCGCGAGGTGCTGGCACAGGGGCAGGCACAGATTCAGCGTGGACTGCGCGAAGCCTACGTGATTGACGGCAGTGGCGAAATTCGGGCCCGCGGAGACAGGTCTTATCTGTTCAACTACGAACCGCCGACACCCGAGCAGTTGGAGCAGGCCCGAGAAGAGGGGCTGTTGATCATCGCGGACTGGCCAAACAACGAATTCCGGGCTCTGGTGCCGCTGCGCGCCTATCTGGACCGATACCTGTATGTCAGCCGCGCCGTAGATGGCCAGTTGTTGACCCTTTTGGATGACACCAAGGAAACCGCGCAGTTCTATCAACAGTTGGAAAACGAACGGGGCAGGGTGCTGTTCGAGTTCGGGCTGCTGTATCTGGGGTTCGCGGTAATCCTCATCTTGGCGGCCGTTTCGCTGGGCATGTGGTTCGCCGAGCGGCTCTCGCGCCCGGTTGGTCGTTTGACCACGGCCGCGCAGCGGGTCGGGGCCGGAGATCTGGACGTGCAGGTCATCGAGGAGGCCAGCGACGACGAAATCGCCATGCTGGGGCGGTATTTCAACCAGATGACCCGGCAATTGAAGGCGCAGCGGGGTACGCTGCTGGAAAACACCCGCCAGATCGAAAGCCGCCGCCGGCTGTTCGACTCGGTGCTCAGCTCGGTGACTTCGGGCGTGGTCGGGGTGGATCCGGATGGTCAGGTGACATTCGTCAACCGCTCGGCCGAGCGCTTGCTTGACTGGAAAGGCCATGAGCAACAACTGGCAATCGGCATCGCCGTGCCCGAGTTCCTGCCTTTGTTCGAAGCGCTGAAAGAAGGCAACCAGGAAGCAATTCAGGACGAAATCAAGGTCACCCGCAAGGGGCAACTGGAAAACCTGCTGGTCCGGATGGCGACCCGGCGCGGCGAGGACGGCAGGCTGGAAGGTTACGTGGTCGCCTTTGACGACGTGACCGATCTGGTCAGCGCCCAGCGTATGGCGGCCTGGGGGGACGTAGCACGCCGCATCGCGCATGAGATCAAGAACCCGCTGACCCCCATTCAGCTGAGCGCCGAACGCATCCGGCGGAAGTTTGCGCGGAAGCTGGATGAAGAGGACAGCGCCAGCCTGGAATCCATGACCGACGTAATCGTTCGCCAGACCAACGACCTGCGCCGGATCGTCGACGAGTTCTCGAAGTTCGCCCGCATGCCCGAGCCCGACCGGCACGAGGAAGACATCGCGGGCTTGGTGCGTGAGGCGGTTTTGCTGCAGCAGGCCGGTCAGCCAGACGTTCAGATCGATGCGGATATCCCGGACCAGCCAGTATTGGCTGATGTGGACGCGACGATGTTGAACCAGGCGCTCACGAATCTGATCAAGAACGCCGGCGAAGCGATCGAAACCCTGAAAAAGAAGGGTCCGCCCGACAACCTCAGCCCGCAGATCAAGGTGCGCCTGTCCACGGATGACGACGGAACACTGATCACCATCGCGGACAACGGCATCGGGCTGCCGGAAGACCGGGCGCGGCTGTTCGAGCCCTATGTGACGACGCGCGACGAAGGGACTGGCCTGGGCCTGCCCATCGTCAAGAAAATTATTGAAGAACACGGCGGTACGCTGACCCTTGAGGACGCGCCCGTGTTCGACGGACAGGACCATTTTGGCGCAATGGCCGTGATCCGGTTGCCGAAGGCCAATACGGCCCCGGTCGCAGCGCCGCAAAAGCAGGCAATTAAATCCAAGACACTGAAAGCAGGCCAAAGATGAGCGACATTCTGATCGTAGATGACGAGCGCGATATTCGCGAACTGGTGTCCGACATTCTGGAGGACGAAGGATATTCCACCCGGCTGGCCGGCAACTCGGACGAGTGCATGGCTGCGATCAACGCGGAACCACCCGGGCTGTTGATCCTGGACATCTGGCTCAAGGACAGCCGCATGGATGGGATCGACATTCTGAAGGCGGTCAAACGCGACAATCCGGATGTTCCGGTGGTGATCATATCGGGGCACGGAAATATCGAAATCGCCGTCGCTGCGATCAAGCAGGGGGCATATGATTTTATCGAAAAACCCTTCAACATCGATCAGTTGATGGTGGTGATCCGCCGCGCGATGGAAACGTCGCGCCTTCGTCGCGAGAATGCCTCGCTCAAGCGCAAGGAAGTCAGCAATTCCGATATGATCGGCAAGTCGGCTGCGTTCCGCGCGATGCTGAGCCAGTTGGACAAGGTGACCAAATCCAACGGTCGGGTCATGCTGCGCGGTCCCGCCGGATCGGGCAAGGAAATCGCCGCGCGCTACATTCATGCGCACTCGAACCGGGCGAACGCGCCCTTTGTTACGGTCAACTGCGCCGGCGTCGAACCCGAGCGCATGGAAGAAGTTCTGTTCGGCCGTGAATCCGCCGAACGCGGCGTTGAATCCGGTCTGCTCGAACAGGCCCATGGCGGTGTGGTCTATTTCGACGAGGTCGCCGACATGCCGTTGGGCACGCAGTCCAAGATCTTGCGCGTTCTCGTTGATCAGCAGTTTCAGCGGGTGGGTGGCTCGGACAACGTCCGTGTCGATCTGCGTGTGATCTCTTCCACCAACCGCGACCTTGAAACCGAGATTGCCGCGGACCGGTTCCGCGAAGAGCTGTATCACCGTCTCAACGTCGTCCCGATCGCGGTGCCGTCTTTGGAAGAACGGCGCGAAGATATTCCTGTCCTGGCCAAGCATTTCATCGAGATGTGCAACGAAACCCAGGGCCTCCCCGTGCGCGAGTTGTCGGAAGAGGCCGTCGCTCTGCTGCAGACCATGAGTTGGCCCGGCAACGTGCGCCAGTTGAAGAACCTGGTCGAGCGGGTCTTGATCCTTGGTGATGGCACCGGACCGATCGAAGCGCGGGAATTGCCGAATGAGGAGGAAAAGGCCGACGATTCCGGCCGGGTCGTGCTGTCGGGCGCTCTGGCAACGCTGCCACTGCGCGAGGCACGAGAGGCGTTCGAGCGTGAGTATCTGCTGACCCAGATCAATCGCTTTGGCGGCAATATCAGCCGCACGGCCAGTTTCGTTGGAATGGAACGCAGCGCCTTGCACCGCAAGCTGAAATCGCTGGGTGTGGTGACGTCGAACAAGTCGGGCGCGCGGGTGGCGCAACTGGACGAGCCTGAACCGGCGGAATAGGGGCCGGCCATACAGGCAGGACGACGGGAGGCGCCCGGCCATGACGCTATCGATGATCCAGCAGGGATTTCCCGCCTTTGGTCGTCGTCTCAAACGGCTTCGGCGGGCCACCGGGATGAAGCAGTCGGCGCTTGCACATGTGATGCGCGTCGATCAGGCCACGGTGTCGCGCTGGGAAAACGGGGTACAGACCCCAAGCCCTGAACAACAAGCTGCGGTTTTCTCGGCGCTTTCGGATCACCGCGCCGACGATGCAGCACTGAAGCGGCTTGTCGGCAGTTCGCAAGCCTGTCTGCATCTGGTGGACGAAGCGAGCCATGTTTGTCTGGCCTATTCACCCAGCCGCGCACGGGATTGGTCAACCAGCCAGCACTCGTTGTTGGGGGTGTCGCTGTGGCAGTTTGCGACCGACGAGATCCGCCAGGCCGAAATGGAGCTGACGGACGAGGGTTGGTGGGACCTGCAGGTGCCAAATCCCAAAGCATTCATTACTTCTCAGGCCGTGCACGACCAGATCACCATCAGCGCAGGCCAAATCGTATGGGAGCGGCTGTATCTGGCCGATGGAACTCCAGTGCGCCTTGTCAGCGGCACGCGCGTACGCGCCGCATAATATATGCGTTCACCTCGCCGGAGGCCGAGGGTAGAACGTGGGTGTGAATCAATCTTTTCGCATATTCCTGCAGGTGATCCTGTTATGGGTGGCCGGACTGGGCGCGGCCACGCAGTTCGCCAAGATCGCCGTTGCCTTCGACGCGGTCGGTGCATTGTACCCAGGCTATGGGGATTCGATCGGCTGGTTGTTGTCGATCATCAGTTTGATGGGCGCCGTGTTGGGGGCCATGTCAGGCGCCATTACCGCGCAGTTCGGACCGGTCCGCCTGCTGGTGTTCGGTTTGCTGCTGGGCGGCGTTGTATCGGTGTTCCAGTCCACCATGCCCGGTTTTCAAGTGATGCTGGCCAGCCGGATCATCGAGGGCGTTTCGCATCTGGCGATCGTGGTTGCCGCTCCAACGCTGATCGCACAGATCACACGCGGAGCCTCGCGCAATGCCGCCATGGTGTTGTGGAGTTCTTTCTTTGGAGTTGCCTTTGCGCTGAACGCTTGGTTCGGCCTTCCGTTGATCCAGCGTTTTGGATTGGCGGATTTTTTCATGGGCCACGGGTTCGTGATGGCGCTGATTGCAGGACTGGTCGCCCTGTTTCCGCCAAAGGTTCCGCCCATCGCGACGGAATGGAATGGGTGGGGGCTGGGATCCATCCTGCAGACGCATCTAGAAACCTATCGCTCGCCCCGCATGGCAGCACCGGCGATCGGATGGTTCTTTTACACTCTGACCTTCGTGTCGTTGCTGGCGATCCTGCCCGGCCGTATGCCCGAAGATCAGTCGGTTCTTGTAGCCAGTCTGATGCCGCTGGCAGGTATCGTGCTGTCGTGGATCGCGGTGCCCGTGCTTTTGACGTTCCTGACCGCGGTCACGGTTGTAAATCTTGGTTTTGCGGCCGGGATGGCTGCCCTTGCCCTGCTGTTTTTCGGAGCGCCTCTGCCCATTGTCGGCATTGCGCTGTTTGCGGTGTTGGGCCTGGTACAGGGCGGCAGTTTCGCGGCGGTTCCTCAACTGAATGGCTCGGCCCGGGATCAGGCGCTGAGCTATGGGGCGATGGCGCAGATGGGAAATGCGGGCAACCTGCTGGGCACACCTGTTCTGCTTGCAATCCTATGGCGTGCCGGAGAAGGCTCGATGTTCGTGGCCGTACTTGTATTCTATGCAGCCGCCATCGCAGCACATCTGTTCCTGTCACTCCGCCGGCGATCGTCGCCTGGCGATCTGGCCTGAGGTCAGCCGGTCAGCCCGGCAACCCCGGCGTGATGATCTGGAATGAGCCGTCGTCGAATTTGACGAAACAAGAGGCCGTGCCCAATGGCGGCAGGACGGTTGTTCGGGTCGGTGGAACGCCCGACTTGACCGACTGTTTGCAGGGCGGCAGGCTGATGGGGCGGTAGCCCTTCTTGGCCATGCACTGCGCCTCGACCGTGTTTCGCAGCCCCTGATTTACATCTACGGTGTAAACGCGGCCCGGCTCCCACCATCCTCCGGTGCGGTAGCATCGCCCGCGCCCGTCGCAATAGGTGCGGCCCGGCCAATAGGTGGGCGGGCTTTGGCGCACCTGGTTTGCAACCGGTGCATCCTTCAGCGCCTGCACTTGGCATTCGGTCGTTTCGGCCTGCATCCGCGAGACGCTTTCGCCTTCGCGATAATACATCGACAACGGCCCGCATCCGGCCAGCAGGGCAAGGGGAACAAGCAATCGAAGCACTGTTTTCATTCGCTTATCTTGCATCACACAGGCCGTCATGACAATTCGATTGACCGCTCTGTGGGCATCTGTCATTCAAAACGCTCAGGCAGAAAGGCCAAAGGCATGAAGGTCATCATTTGTGGCGCCGGCCAGGTGGGCTGGCAGATTGCTCGGCACCTTTCGGGCGAGTTGAATGACGTCACCGTTGTGGACAACAACCCTGACCTGGTACGCCGGGCGACCGAGACGCTGGACGTTCAGGGCATCGCCGGCTTTGCCAGCTATCCCGACGTGCTCGAGCGGGCCGGAGCCCGTGACGCCGACATGATCATCGCCGCGACCCATTCGGACGAGGTGAACATGGTCACCTGCCAGATGGCGCACTCGGTGTTCTCGATCCAGCGCAAGATCGCGCGGTTGCGGTCGAAATCCTACCTCGAAGCGATCCATCGCGACCTGTACCGCCGTGACCATCTTCCGATCGACGTGGTGATCAGCCCCGAACGTGAAGTGGCCGCCGCAGCCATGCGCCGCCTGTCGGCACCTGCGGCTTTTGACACGGAACTGTTCATGGATGGCAAGGCGCAGCTTCTGGGCATTCGGATCGCCGAGGATTGCCCGATCGTCAACACGCCTCTGCGCCAACTGACAGACCTGTTTTCAACGCTCAGCGCCATCGTGGTGGGTATTCGCCGCGACGGAACGCTGTTCGCGCCGGAATCCGAGGACCAATTGTTCGTCGGTGACGAATGCTATGTCTTTACCAGCGTCCAAGACGTTGACCGCACGATGGAGGTCTTTGGTAAATCACAGAAAAAGCAGGATCGCGTGGTCATCGTGGGTGGCGGGAACGTCGGCCTTGAAGTCGCCCGGACACTGGAAGAACGCGAGGGCCGCATCCGTGCAAAGGTTATCGAGCGTGACCGGCGCTGTGCGGAACTGGCCGCCGAGTCGCTGGAGCGTACGATCGTTCTGAACGGCGACGGTCTGGATTCAGCGCTGTTGAGCGAAGCGGGGATCGAGCGCGCGGACGCGATGCTGGCCGTCACCGATGACGACCGGACCAACATGCTGGCTGCGGTCCGGGCCAAGGCCGAAGGTTGCCCGCTGGCGATTGCGTTGATCAACGACCCCAGCATGGTGGCCCTGATGGGGCCGTTGGGGATTGACGCCTATATCAACCCGCGGGCCACGACCGTCAGTTCGATCCTGCGCCATATCCGGCATGGCCGGGTGCGACAGGTCTATTCGATCGGCGATGCCGAGGCCGAAGTAATCGAGGCCGAAGTGCTATCAACCTCGCCAATGGCCGGGCAGAAACTGCGCGACATCGACTTTCCCGAAGGCGTCCTGGTCGGCGCGGTGCGCAAGGGCGACGAGGTCCTGCGGCCCACTGGCAGTCTGCGGATTGACGAAAAGGACGTGGTTGCGATCTTCGCAATGGCCAATGATGTACCCGAGGTCGAACGCCTGATGCAGGTTTCGATCGACTTTTTCTGATGGCTGTCGCCCGCGCACCCAAAATCAGCGTTATTCGGCGGCTGCCGCTGTTTCTGTTGATCACGGCGGTTGTGTCCCTGGCCATGTGGATCCCGGCAATCTACGCCCTTGCCTTGGATGACCACCCCACGTCGCGGTCGTTCTTTTATTCGGGTTTGGTTGGGCTGTTCCTGGTCACGATCGTTGGCCTGGCGACGGCCAGCAGGCAACCGCGGCGCGGGACCTTGGGACAGTTGGCTGTCCTGCTGGGCTCGCTGACGGTATTGCCGCTGTTTCTGGCCGTTCCGGTCCATGACGCGTTGGGGAACACGACCTTTCTGAACGCCTATTTTGACATGGTCAGCGCCATCACCACCACCGGAGCGGACCTGTTTCCTGACCCCGAGCGCCTGTCGGCGCCGGTTCACCTGTGGCGGGCGCTCGTCGGCTGGATGGGTGGGCTGCTGATGTGGATCTCGGCAGCTGCGATCCTGGCGCCACTGTCGTTGGGTGGGTTCGAGATTACCGCGCGCGGGCAGCCGGGCCGCCCGGTTTCGGGCGTAGCCCAGAGCGAAAAGGTCGACCCGCGGGGGCGACTGCTCCGTGTGACGGCGACACTGACGCCGGTTTATGCCAGCCTCACAGCGGTAATCTGGGTCTTGCTGTTGATCGCCGGAGAAAAGGGCCTGACGGCCATCTGCCACGCAATGTCGGTGATGGCCACGTCCGGCATATCGCCAGTGGGCGGGTTGGAAGGGTCCACCGCCGGGATCACCGGCGAGGCCATCCTGTTTCTGTTCCTGTTCTTTGCCTTGTCCCGCCTGACCTTCTCAAAGGACACCGCAACAACCGGCTATTCCCGACTGGACCACGATCCGGAATTCCGGATCGGCCTGATGATCGTCGTTGGCGTGGCGGCATTGTTGGTCTTCCGGGTGCTGGCCGGGGTTGCCGAGATCGGCGGGCAGGTGACGGGCCTGCAAACGCTGAACGTCATCTGGGGCATGTTGTTCACGGTGATGTCGTTCCTGACGACGGCCGGGTTCGAAAGCGCTTATTGGAACGACGCGCAACAGTTGTCCGGTCTGGGAACACCGGGGCTAGTGTTGATGGGGCTTGCGCTTATCGGGGGCGGGGTCGCCACCACCGCCGGCGGGGTCAAGCTGTTGCGGGTCTATGCCTTGTACCTGAATGGCGCGCGTGAACTGGACAGGCTGATCCACCCGTCATCGGTCAGCGGGGCGGGCGGTGGCAACCGCCGCATCCAAAGCCAGGGCGCGTTCATCGCGTGGGTCTTTCTGATGATGTTCGCGCTGACGCTCGCGTTGCTTGATGTCGTTCTGGCCGCCGAGGGGGTTGGGTTTGAACGCGCCATGGTGCTGAGCGTCGCGGTGCTGAGCACGACCGGTCCGTTGATCGAACTGGCCACCGATCTGCCGATCCGTTTGATCGATTTGTCGGCCGGAGCCAAGCTGACCATGTGCGCCGGGATGGTGATCGGCCGGCTGGAGACTCTGGCGATCATCGCGTTGATCACTCCGGCCCTGTGGCGGGATTGAACCGCCAATTCGGGCCTTCACGTTACTGCCTGATTTTTCATCTGGAATATCTCTGCGCGTCACTCCATACTCGCGCGGAGGGAGCGCGTTGGTCCGCAGCGCGTAAGCAAGAACAACGGCGAGATAACAAAATATGGCTTCGGACAGACAGAATCTTCAGGATGCCTTCCTGAACAATGTACGGAAAGCAAAGGTTCCCGTTACAATTTTCCTGATCAACGGCGTGAAATTGCAGGGTGTCATCACCTGGTTCGACAATTTCTGCGTATTGTTGCGCCGCGACGGACAGTCGCAGCTTGTCTACAAGCACGCGATCTCGACCATCATGCCGTCGCAGCCGATCAACCTGTATGAGGGCGAAGACGCCTCTTGATGGAACATGACCGGAGGCGCACCCGGGCCTGGGTGCTGCATCCCGATATCAAGTCAGATGACCAGCGCCGCGACCCTGTTCCGGCGCTGGAAGAGGCGGTGGCTCTGGCTGCCGCCTTGCCCGAGCTGGATGTGATCGGGTCCGAGATCGTGCGCCTGCCGCGGGCGCAGCCCGGCCTGCTGTTCGGCAGCGGCAAGATCGAGGAACTGGGCGCGCGTTTTGCTGAAAACGAGATCGAGCTGGTTCTGATCGACGGGCCGGTCACCCCGGTTCAGCAGCGCAACCTGGAGAAGGCGTGGAAGGTCAAGATCCTCGACCGGACGGGGCTGATTCTGGAAATCTTCTCGGACCGCGCCCGCACGCGCGAGGGTGTGCTGCAGGTCGAGATGGCCGCACTCAGCTATCAGCGTACGCGCCTGGTGCGGGCCTGGACCCACCTGGAACGTCAGCGCGGTGGGCTGGGCTTCGTCGGCGGACCGGGGGAAACCCAGATCGAGGCCGACCGGCGTGCGATCGACGATCAACTGGTGCGCTTGCGCCGCCAGTTGCAGAAAGTCGTGAAAACCCGAAGCCTGCACCGCGCCGCGCGGGCCAAGGTGCCCTATCCGATCGTGGCGCTGGTGGGCTATACCAATGCGGGCAAGTCCACGCTGTTCAATCGCCTGACCGGGGCCGAAGTCATGGCCAAGGATATGCTGTTTGCCACGCTGGACCCGACCATGCGCCGGATCGAACTGCCCGACGGACCAGAGGTGATCCTTTCCGACACGGTGGGTTTCATCTCTAACCTGCCGACAGAACTGGTCGCGGCCTTCCGCGCCACGCTCGAAGAGGTTCTGGCTGCCGACCTGATCGTGCATGTGCGCGACATCAGCCATGCCGAGACCGAAGATCAGGCCGAGGATGTGCGTACGATCATGGCCTCGCTGGGTGTGGACGATACCCGCCCTCAGCTTGAAGTCTGGAACAAAATTGATCTGCTGTCCGACGAAGACCGGCAGGCCGTGCAGGCCCGGGCCGAGCGCGATCCGGCGGTGTTCCCGATCTCGGCCGTGACCAGCGAGGGCATCGATCCGCTGCTGTCCGAGATCGCCACGATCCTGCAGGGCGTGCGCCGGGAAGAGGTTCTGAGACTGGGCTTTGCAGACGGCAACAAACGCGCCTGGCTCTTCCGGCAGGACGTGGTGCGCGGCGAAAAACAGACCGAGGACGGGTTCGAAATCACCGTTCTGTGGACCGACAAGCAGGCCAATCAGTTCGCGGGCCTCTGACGATCAGGCCCCGTCGATCTGGCGCTGATGGTCGTCGGCATCGAACCAGCCCAACGACGACTGGATTTTGTACTCTGAATCCAGCTCCCATTCCTCCCAGCCGCGCGTGATCACTGCATTGCCGGTCCGGGCATGGTGCCCTTCAAGGGTCCAGACGAAGATGGCATGGGGACCGGCCCATCGCAGCATGTCGCAGCGCACTTCAAGATCGGGAAAGTCGGTATGAAACTCGCGGGCCATTTCCGCGATGGCCGTCCGCCCGACGATGGGGTCACCGCGATTGATGGTGATCTGCCCATCTGACGTAAAGAACTGGGCCACGGCATCGGCGTCACCCGAGCTCCAGGCGATGGCATAGTCGCGGGCTAGATTGTTCAGGGTGTCGCGCAAACTGGCCATGATTTTCCCCCTCGCGCTGCGGTCCGGGCGCTCCGGAATGGTAGGCCAAGCCACGGGGCCACGTCCACGGGGCGACAAAAAAGGGGCGGGGGTCCGCCGAAACCCCGCCTATTGCGGCATCAGACGGGTGGTCCCGACGGCGGCGGCGCGGGCCAGATCCAGATCCAGCGACATCGGGATGTATTCACCCCGGCGCCACAGCTGCGCCTGATCGTCATAGTAGCGCGACAGGAAGTGGCCCGATTGCCCGGTGGCCGTGATGAAGACCGAGCTGTCGGGGTCGGCAAAGTCATAGACCCCGCGATAGCCCGCGCCGTGCACGTTTTGGAACGGGTCCGGTCCTTCGCCCGAGGTGCGTCCGCGCAGCAGGGTGTTGTCGCCGCCGCTGGTCGATTGGCGGATATTGACGAAATAGCGCAGCACCGGAACCTCGCCCAGCACCGGGTGGTCATGGGTGGCCTGGTGGGCATCGCCCCAGCGCAGGGATTCCAGTTGGCTGCCATAACGCTCGGAAATCCAGACCAATGCATCGTCCAAGGCCAGCCGGGCCATGTCGGTGCAGGTTTCCACCGGTGCGCTCTGCCGGACGTCGCACCAGGCCGAGGCTCCGTCGATGTCGCGGAAGACGCGTTCGATGAACAGGGGCTCGACATGTTTGAATTCCTTGGCCAAAGGCCCGAGGTCATCGGCGATCAGGCGTTTTTGGAGCGCGCGGACCCAGGCCGCATAGATCAGCGGCTCGGGCAGGTGCTCGTTCATCTCGCCGTTCCATTCGGCCAGCAGGGTCAAGGCGATCTGGCGCTGGCGTTCGGGGGTGCCTTCGGGCGCGGCCTCGCCAGTGAACCACAGGTCGGCACCAATCAACGGCAGTAGCGACCGCGCGGTGAAGCTGACCGTGTCCAGCTGCGCCTCGATGAAGCTGTCGCGGGTGTGCACCTCGCGCGATTGCATCAGGAATTCCCAGCGGTGGACGCGCTGCGTATCGCCCCATTCAAAGGTCACATGCAGGGGGAAGGGCCGGTCGATGATCTTGTTGTTGGTGTTGCCCAGTACGCCGCCGACCGGAGCCACGAATTCGGGGTTGTCGGAATAGGGCAAACGCCCCTGCCAGCGGTTTGCCGCGATCCAGCCCGGCGTCGGGATGCGGCCGCGGCTTTGGTTGTTGAGATCGCGGCTGGGCATTGCGCCGATGAGTTTCATGCCTACGGTTGTCTTGTCGACCACGGACAGGTTCTGCGACGGTGCGATGAACCGCTCGGCAGCTTCGATCGCTTCACGTACGGTATCCGCGTTCATCAGCGCCATCGACGCGCTGATCGAAGTGTCGCGCGGGCTGAGCGCCGTCCAGGACAGCGAGGCGACATGCCCCGGCGGTGTGATGGTTTCCAGGTTGTAATGGGTGCCGGGCAGGACGGGGCCGTTCTCGGTCCAGCGCAGGGTCAGGGTGATCGGGGGGGCGTCCTTGATCTCGATGATTGAAGGGCGCGACTTGAAGGGTTTGAAGCCGTCGGGCGTCAGGTATTCCTCGGGGTTGTCGGGGTTGACCTTCTCGATATGCACGTCCTGATCGTCCAGATAGGAAGAGGTCAGGCCCCATCCCAGCCGGTCGCTGCGGCCGGACATAACCGCCGGAATGCCGGGGATGGTGGCGCCGATCACGCCGCCCTTGGCCAGTTCAAGACGCGCCAGATACCAGATCCCCGGCGCAGTCAGGCCCAGATGCGGATCGTTGGCCAACAGGGTTCCACCGGTGGCCGAACGCGAAGGAGCCGCAGACCATGCATTCGAGGCACCCGCCAACCCGCGCTGCGGGACCGGGTTCAGCCATGCCGCCGCGGGTTCAGAACTGGCGGCATAGCGGGGCAGGTCGGGAAACAACGCCGCATATTCGGGCAGCGCTGCAATGCCCGCACCAGGCACGTCGGGCAGAATATCTGACAGCCGCTGCGGATCGTTCAGCATCAACGAGGTGCGCGCCCGCAGCACTTCGTCCTGCAAGTGCCCGGACAGCTGAACCGCCATCAGCTTGATCATGGCTATGCTGTCACCCGGTTGCCAAGGAGCAACCGGTGCGTTGAACAAGAACATTTCGGGCGCGCCGCGGCCCAAGGCGTTTTCGTTGATTTCGTCCAGCCGTGCATTGACACCCGCGGCATAGGCGCGAAGAGCGGCCTTGGTGTAATCGTCCTGAACCTCGAAGGACTGATGCGCCAGCCCGTATAGATCCAGCCGACGCATGAGCTTGTCGATATGCACGGTTCGCTGGCCAAAAACCTCGGACAGGCGCCCCTGCACGGTCCGGCGCATGACTGTCATCTGCCACAACCGGTCCTGGGCATGCGCATAGCCCAGACCGAAGAACACGTCGGGGTCGGTCCGCCCCAGGATGTGAGGCACGTTGGCGGTGTCGCGCACGATCTCGACCGGGGCATTCAGGCCTTTGACCTGCAGCGTTTGATCGTAGTCAGGCAGCGACTGGCTGGCCAGGAAATACACCAGACCGATCGCCGCGAGGGTCAGCAGGACCAGACCCGAGGCGATACGCATCAACCAGCGAAAGACGACACCCATCAGCAGCGCACCATTTGAATTTGCAGATCAGGCGAAGGTTAATTCATGGCTCTGGCGACCGAAAGAGGCCGCGCCGCGGAATCTGCGTCTGAAACGAAAAACTCCGCCACGGCATTGGCCAGTGACGGAGTTTTCTTGAGGGGGGCAGGGGGTCAGGGAATAATGCGCGTGTATTTGATGCCCTCGACCGTCGCGCCCAATTGCAGCCCAGCCTGACCGAAGACCGCCGCCAGCACAGGTTTGCGCAGGGTAGTCAGGTCGGTCGACAACTGGTCCGCCTGGTCGCTGACGACATATCCAATGTCCGCGCCGGCGGTCCATCCGCTTGAGCGGCGGAAATCGTTCAGGGCGTCCTCGGTCATGAAGAACAGGACATGGGCGTATTGCTGGGCGCCAATCTGCAGCCCCGCGGTACCCTTAACGGCCGAGTAGTAGTCGACCGTCGCGCCATTGATGCGCAAGGCGCCTTTTCCGTAGCCACCGCCAAAGACGAAGCCCGCCTCGGTGATCAGCGGCATGACCAGCATCCCGTTGGCCTTGTTGGCGATTTCCTGGGTGTTCGGGTAGCGGGTATACATCTCGGTCAGCGTGGCATCGACGCGGGCATCGATCGTTGCCGCGTTCGAGTTTCCGACGCCGTTGCCGCAAGCGGCGGTCAGGGTCAGTCCGGCCATGCCAAAGGCAAAGCCGCGACGGCTCAGTCGTGGTGTGTTGGAACTGCTCATGTTTCTTTTTCTCTGTCGATGTGCCTGAAAAGCCGGGTGGTCCCGGTCTTGTGTGCAAGAATACGCCGAACGGCGTCGGGTGTCACGGGAAAACCGGCAGGCCAAGGCCGGCCGATCGGCGAAAAATCGCGGAGTCCCGCGGGATTAGCCGTGCAGAAGCCGGGCGACCTGCGGTGCGAAATAGGTCAGGATGCCGTCACAGCCCGCGCGTTTGAAGGCCAGCAGGCTTTCCAGCATCACCTTTTCGCCGTCGATCCAACCGTTCTGCGCCGCGGCCTGGATCATCGCGTATTCACCCGACACCTGATAGGCATAGGTGGGTGCGCCAAACGTGTCCTTGACCCTCCGGCAGATGTCCAGATAGGGCATGCCGGGCTTGATCATCACCATGTCGGCGCCCTCGGTCAGGTCGCGCTGGATCAGGCGCAGCGCTTCGTTCGAGTTGGCCGGGTCCATCTGATAGGTCTTCTTGTCGCCGGTCAACGCGCCCGAGGCGCCCACCGCATCACGGAAGGGTCCGTAGAAGGCGCTGGCATATTTCGCGGCATAGCTGAGGATCATGACGTCGCGATGGCCGGCGGCCTCGAGCGCCTGGCGCATCGCGCCGATCCGGCCGTCCATCATGTCGGACGGGCCGATGATGTCGGCTCCGGCCTCGGCCTGGGCCAGCGTCATCTTGACCAGCGCCTCGACCGTTTCGTCATTCACGATTTTGCCGTTCACCACGTATCCGTCATGGCCGTTGATGTTGTAGGGGTCCAGCGCCACGTCGGTCATCACCGCGATCTCGGGCGCGGCCTGCTTGATCGCGCGGATGGCGCGGTTCGACAGGTTGTCGGGGTTCCACGCCTCGGCGCAATCCTGCGTCTTGAGGGCGGGATCGGTATAGGGAAACAGGCAGATCGCCGGAATGCCCAGCGCCTGTGCCTCGACCGCGGCTTCGGCGATCAGATCGACCGAGCGGCGCACCACGCCGGGCATCGAGGGCACGGGCTCTTCGATGCCCTCGCCGTCGCGCACGAAAACCGGCCAGATCAGGTCATCCACGGTCAGGGTGTTCTCGCGCACCAAGCCCCGGATCGCCTCGGACTGGCGGGCGCGACGAAAGCGGCCGTGGGGGTAGGGGGCGATTGTCGGTTTCATGGCGCGTTCTCCTTGAACAGTCGCGCATTGGGTGGCATGAATTTGCACAGGTCTCAAGGGTACCAATGGCCGCGCCGTTGCGATAGAACCGCCTGAGAATTTTGAACAATGAGGCAAGTTTGGACTGGTACTCCACGATCTTCGAGCTCATCGACATGCGCAGTTTCTCGAATCTGTGGTACTGGATCGCGCTTGCGGTGCTGTGGTCGACAGCCAGCCATTGGGTGATGGGCGTTCCCTATGATCTGGTCGTGCGCGCCCGCCGCGTCGGAGGCCAGGCCGAGACCGACCTGCTGGACATCGTGCGGATCAACACCAATCGCATCCTCTACATTGCCGACGTTTCGGGGGTCGTAATCTTGGCGCTGTGCTGTTTCCTGTTCGCAGGGCTGGCGACGCTTGGGTTTTACTATCAGGTCGAGTTCGCCCAGGCCGTGTTCCTGCTGTTGTTCCCGATGGTTCTTGTCGGCGCAAACAGCCTGCGGGTGGCCCGGAACCTGCGGCGGCAGGAGTTGACGATTGAAGCTGCGTCCAAGGCGCTGCATCGATGCCGGCTGGCGACGCAGGTCATCGGCATGTTTGCGATACTGGTCACTTCGATGTGGGGCATGTATCAGAACCTTTCGATAGGCGTTCTGGGATAGCGGATTCAGAAAGGCAGCGTGATGAAGGCTCCGAACCACGTGACAGTCGGCGGCGCCCCCGAGGGGTTTGACGCGCAGCTGGTGCTGAACGAGGTTGCCCGCTCGGGCGGGCCGGTTCTGCATGTGGCGCGCGACGACAAACGTGCCGAGGCGATGCGCGCCGCGCTGCGTTTCTTTGCGCCCGACATGCCGGTGATCCTGTTTCCCGGCTGGGATTGCCTGCCTTTTGACCGGGTGTCGCCCAACCCCGACATCGCGGCGGCGCGGGTGGCGACCCTGGCGGCACTGGTGCACCAGATGCCCGAGCGGTTCGTTCTGCTGACCACGCTGAACGCGGCCACCCAGCGCGTGCCGGCGCGCGACGTGCTGCGGCAGGCGGCGTTCACCGCTCGGGTCGGTCAGCGCATCGACGAGGCCGCGCTGCGCGATTTTCTGGTGCGCATGGGGTTCAGCCAAAGCCCCACGGTGATGGAGCCCGGTGACTATGCCGTGCGCGGAGGGATCATCGACATCTTCCCGCCGGGCGAAGCAGGGCCGGTGCGGCTGGACCTGTTCGGTGACGTGCTGGACGGCGCGCGCCGGTTCGATCCGGCCACCCAGCGCACAACCGAAAAGCTTGATCTGGTCGAGCTGGCTCCGGTCTCCGAGGTGATCCTGGACGAAGCCGCCATCACCCGGTTCCGTCAGAACTATCGCATCGAATTCGGCGCGGCCGGCACGGATGATCCGCTGTACGAGGCGGTCAGCGCCGGGCGCAAGCATCAGGGCATGGAACACTGGTTGCCCCTGTTCCACGAAAAGCTGGAAACACTGTTCGACTATCTGCCGGACGCGACGATCACGTTGGACGATCAGGTCACGCCCGCGCGTCTGGCCCGGTGGGACAGCATCGCCGATCAATACGAAACCCGACGCCTGGCGCTCGAGAACCGCTCGCGCATGGATTCGGTCTATAAACCCACGCCGCCGGGTCTGTTGTATCTGGACGATGACGCCTGGACCCGGGCGGTGGCGCAGCGGCGGGTGCTGCAGTTTAGCCCCCTGCCGCAGGCCAGCGGGCCGGGGGTGATCGACGCGGGCGGGCGGATCGGACGCAACTTTGCCCCCGAGCGCCAGCAGGAAAGCATCAGCCTGTTCGGCGCGCTGGCCAGCCACATCAAGGACAAGCTGGTGAAGGGGCCGGTTCTGGTCGCTTCGTACTCCGAGGGCGCGCGCGAACGCCTGACCGGGTTGATCGAGGATGAGGGCCTGGCCGAGGCAATTCCCGTTTCGGACGGCTCGCGCATCGGCAAACGCGGTCTGCACTTGGCGGTCTGGGCGTTGGAGCATGGGTTCGAGACGCCCGACATGACGGTGATCTCGGAACAGGACGTGCTGGGCGACCGGCTGATCCGCCAGCCCAAGAAACGCCGCAAGGCCGAGAATTTCCTGACCGAGACCCAGTCGCTCAGCCCCGGCGATCTGGTGGTGCATGTCGATCACGGCATCGGCCGGTACATGGGCATGGAGGTTGTGACCGCCCTGGGCGCCGCGCATGAATGCCTGCTGCTGGAATATGCCGAAGGCGCCAAGCTGTACCTACCGGTCGAAAACATCGAACTGTTGTCGAAATACGGGCACGAGGAAGGTTTGCTCGACAAGCTGGGCGGTGGTGCGTGGCAGGCCAAGAAGGCCAAGCTCAAGGAACGCATCCGCGAGATGGCCGACCGGCTGATCCGCATTGCCGCCGAACGCGCCCTGCGCAAGGCCCCGATCATGGACCCGCCGCCCCACGCGTGGGAGGAGTTCAGCGCCCGCTTCCCCTATCAGGAAACCGAGGATCAGCTGCGCGCCATCGCCGACGTAATGGAGGACCTGCACTCGGGCACGCCGATGGATCGCCTGATCTGCGGCGACGTGGGCTTTGGCAAGACCGAGGTCGCCATGCGCGCGGCCTTTGTTGCGGCCATGTCCGGCCTGCAGGTGGCGGTGATTGCGCCCACAACGCTGCTGGCCCGTCAGCACGCCGCCAGCTTCAAGGACCGGTTCCGGGGCTTCCCGCTGGAAGTCCGGCAATTGTCGCGCTTCGTCTCGGCCAAAGAGGCGCAGCAGACCCGCGAGGGGCTGGCAAAGGGCACGGTCGATATCGTGATCGGCACCCATGCGCTGCTGGCCAAGGGCATCCGGTTCCAGAACCTCGGCCTGCTGATCATCGACGAAGAGCAGCATTTCGGCGTGGCCCACAAGGAGCGGCTGAAGCAGTTGCGCTCGGACGTGCATGTACTGACACTGACCGCGACGCCGATCCCGCGCACGCTGCAACTGAGCCTGACCGGCGTGCGCGACCTGTCGATCATCGGCACACCGCCCGTCGATCGTCTGGCGATACGCACCTATGTCAGCGAGTTCGACGCCGTCACCATCCGCGAGGCGCTGCTGCGCGAGCACTATCGCGGCGGGCAGAGTTTCTATGTGGTGCCGCGCATCTCGGACCTGCCCGAGATCGAGGAATTCCTGAAGGAACAGCTGCCCGAGCTGACCTATGTGGTGGCCCACGGCCAGATGGCGGCGGGCGAGTTGGATGATCGGATGAACGCCTTCTACGACGGCAAGTATGACATCCTGCTGGCCACCACGATCGTGGAAAGCGGGCTGGACATTCCCACCGCCAACACGATGGTCGTACACCGGGCCGACATGTTCGGGCTGGCGCAGCTCTATCAGATCCGGGGCCGGGTGGGGCGGTCCAAGACCCGCGCCTATGCCTATCTGACCACAAAGCCGCGCGCGCGGCTGACGCCGGCCGCCGAAAAGCGGCTGCGGGTTCTGGGGTCGCTCGATACGCTGGGGGCGGGGTTCACGCTTGCCAGCCAGGATCTGGACATTCGCGGCGCGGGCAACCTGCTGGGCGAGGAACAGTCGGGCCAGATGCGTGACGTGGGATACGAGCTCTACCAGTCGATGCTGGAAGAGGCGATCGCCAAGATCAAGGCCGGCGAGATGGAGGGGCTGAGCGAAGCCGACGACCAGTGGGCGCCGCAGATCAACCTGGGCGTCCCGGTGCTGATTCCCGAAGACTATGTTCCCGATCTGGACGTGCGGCTGGGCCTCTATCGCCGCCTGTCGTCACTGTCGACCAAGGTCGAGCTGGAGGGCTTCGCCGCCGAGTTGATCGACAGGTTTGGCCCGCTGCCGAAAGAGGTCAACACCCTGCTTCTGGTGGTGCGGATCAAGGCCATGTGCAAACGCGCCGGCATCGCCAAGCTGGACGGCGGACCGAAGGGAGCGACGATCCAGTTCCACAACGACAAGTTCGCCTCGCCGCAAGGTCTGGTCGAGTTCATCCAGAACCAGCGCGGGCTGGCCAAGGTCAAGGACAACAAGATCGTGGTGCGGCGCGACTGGAAGAAGGACAGCGACAAGATCAAGGGCGCCTTTGCCATTGCCCGCGATCTGGCCGAGAAGGTCGCCGCCGAGAAAAAGAAGAAGGCCAGCGCCTGAGGGCGCGGCCTAGTCCCCGGCCACGAAGGTACACAGCTGCCAGTTACCGCTGTCCGACTTCACGAAGGCCGCGCGATAGCCGACCATCGACCACAGGAATTCGGAATAGATATAGCCGCGCGTTCCGTCGGTCAGGATGACGCCCTGATATTCGGCCTCTTCCAGATAGTCCGGCACGATCACCACCTCGTGGCTGATCAGGTCCAGAATGGGCGCGCCGCGGTTGGGGGCCTGGCGCAGGGTGACATCCTGGCCGGTCACGAAATAGGCGGTGAACGGATCCAGCTTCGCTGGCAAGGTAAGCCGCCACTGGTGCGGCATCCAGAATTCGCCATCCTCGTCGAAATAGCCGGGCTGGGCCAGCGTGGTCTCAAGGTCGCGCCAGTAGTCGTCGCGGATGGTGTCGGCGTGGCGGCGGTCGGATTCGGGCAGGGTCTCGGGATCGATCGTCAGGTTGGCGCGGAACGTCTCGGGGCCGTCCGCGTCGCCGTGGCTGGTGTAGATCTCGGGGCAGGTGGCGGCCATGACGCCCTCAAGGTCGCGGGCGGCGACCTTGGCGCGCAGGTCCGCACGGAAGGCTTCCAGCGTCGGGTCCTGGCTGGCCTCGTCCACAGGCGGAAAGCTCTGACGGTCGGCCCAGGCGGGACCGCAGCACAGCGCGATCAGCGCAGCGTTCAACAGTTTCATTCAGCGGCTCTCATCGCGGCCTGGGCGCAGAAGCACGAGGCGCCGACGCTGCGGTCGGCCCGCGCCAGGGCCAGGTCAAGTCGTTGTCGGATCAGCTGCAATTCCTCTACCGCGCCACGCGCCTTGAGGCAATCGTGCAAGCCCTTGAGGCTCCAGACATTGTCGGGATGGATCGAGGCGCGGCTGAGGGTGCCGCCCAGACCCAGATCCTCGCGATAGACGGCTTCGGCCTCGGCCACGTGGCCCCGCTCGAACAGCAGCGCCCCCAGCGCGTGGCGGGTGGGCTGCATCCAGCCCCAGGGCTCGTCATAGGGCAGATTGTCGTCCAACTCGACCGAGCGGCGCAGATGGGCGAAGGCCGTGTCGAAATTGCCTTTGCGGTACTCGATCTCGCCCCGCAGCATCTCGCGCGCGATCTCCAGCAAGTCGATCACGCGGTTGTTGTGCAGCAGGCGGGTTTCGGGCACGCGGTCTTTGGCGGCGAGGAACAGCTGTTCCTCGGCCTCGGCCTCGGCCACGTCGCCGGTGGCGGCATGGGCGATGGCGCGGGCGTAATGCGTGGTGGCCGTCACCGTCAGATACAGGTCGGGATCGGGAGGCAGGGACAGAGCCTTGGCTTCTTCCCACCGGCCGAAACGGATCAGGATATGTGGCCCCATGGCCATGTAGCTTTCGAAGTAATCCGCCATCGGCGGGCTTTCGATGCGCAGCATCTCTTCGGGGGTGGTGTCCCACAGGCCCTTGTTGGCACGCAGGGCGGGCTCCATCTGGCCCAGGAACAACGCGCCGTAGATGACAAAGTGGTAATTGTGCTGGCGATAGCCGGTATAGATGTTGAACGCGCCTTCGCGCTGGTAATATTTCAGATCGGCGATGACGGCCTGTTCGTTCCAGTGGACGACGTTCTGGTAGTGGCCGCACAGCACGTCGATATGGGTGGGCATGTGCACCAGATGTCCGGCATCGGGCACCAGCGTGCGCAGCACGTCACCGGCCTTCAGCGCCTTTTCCGGCGTGGGCGACATCTCCATCAGATGCACATAGAGGTGCAGCAGACCCGGATGCGACATCGCCGCCGGATCGTTGGCCATGGCCCATTCCAGCGCTTCCTTCGCTTCAAGCGTCGCGGCACCCTCGGCAGGCTGGCCTGTCCTAAGGTCCCACATCTGCCAGGGGGTCAGGTTCAGCAGTGACTCCACATAGATGGTGCGCAGGTCCAGATGGTCGGGTCGGGCCGCGAAGGCGGCGCGCATGGCGTCCGCAAAATCATGGTCCCAGCGGTGCATGTCGGGCGCCGGGTCCCGCTGAGGATAGCGGGCAGGCAGGGCGCGTATCAGTTCGCGTTCGACCGGCGTGCAGCGATCCAGCAGGGCCAGTGCGCACTGGGTTGCGTCATAGGCGCAGTTCAGGGCCTTGGCCTTACCGCGGTCGTCCAGCAGATCCCAGGGCAGGTTGTAGTTGGGCCCGGCGGCATAGGCCACGCCCCAATGGGCCATGGCGCAGTCCGGGTCATGCTCCAGCGCGCGCTGGAAACACACGACCGCCTCTTCATGGTTGTAGCCGTAGGTCCAGACAAGGCCCCGGTCGAACCAAAGCTGTGCCTGATCCGAGGACGTGGTGACGGGGCAGCCATGCGTGCCCAGATCGTAATAGTCGCTCATGCCAAATTCCCCCCTGACTGGGGCGAGTTTAGCGCAGTTCGGGCACGCGGGACAGGTCAGGCGGGGACGCGGTCTTCGATCCGGCCCATGTGAACCATAAGTCCGAAGGCCAGCACGCACATGATCAGGATGCCGATGCTCAGCGGCCCCAGCGTACCGTCGAACAGCAGCCCCACCGGTGCGGCGATCGCGGCGGCCAGCACGGTCGAGATCGACCCGATGACCGAGGCCGCCATGCCGGCGATATGGCCCATCGGCTCCATCGCGATGGCATTCAGGTTGCCCATGGTGACGCCGGCCATGAAAAAGACCGTGGTCTGCCAAAACACGAACAGGGCAAACGAGGCCTGCGGCGAGAGGTTCGACATGTTCAGGGCAATCACCAGCGCGGTGATCAGGATCTGTCCAGCCAACGCCCAAGTCACCATGCGGCGCATCCCCACGCGCACCACGACGGCCGCGTTCAGCAGGCTGGCCGAGCCGGACATCAGCGCCACGAATCCGAACCAGAAGGGGAAGCTGTCGGCGCGGTCGTGGATCACGTCATAGACCGGCTGCACCATGGTCAGCATGGTGAACAGCATGCCCATGCACAGGGTCTGGACAAAGATCGACAGGCGCACGGTGGGATGGGCGAACATCTCTTTCACGGCACCGACCATCAGCGGCAGGCGGAACGGGCGGCGATTTTCCGGCGCGAGCGACTCCGGCAGTCGGAACCCCATCCAGACAATGATCACCAGCGCAAACAGGATGAACGACATGAACACACCGCGCCAACCGGCGAAGGCGATCACGGCGGCTCCGGCCATGGGCGCGATGGCGGGAACCAGGGTGAAGATCATCATCGCGATGGACACGATCCGCGCCATTTCCCGGCCCGAGAACAGATCGCGGATGATCGCCATCGCGACTACGCGGGGCCCGGCGGCCCCCAGTCCTTGAACCACCCGGGCAGCCAGAACCAACTCCAGCGACGAACTGGCCCAGGCCACGGCCGATGCCAGAATATAGACTGCTGCTCCGGCGAAGATCACCGGCCTGCGTCCGACCGCATCCGAGATCGGGCCGGTGAAGAACGTTCCGATCCCCATTCCCAGAACAAAGCTGGTCAGGATCAACTGCGCCCGGTTCACGTCATCAGGGCTGAGCTGCGCGCCGATCTCGGGCAGGGCAGGCAGCATTGAATCAATCGAAAATGCGATCGTGGCAAACATCATCGCGATCAGCGCGATGAATTCGGCCTTGGAAATACGGTCAGCCATGCGGGGACTCCTTGCCCCAACGCGCTAACACGACGGGGCAAGGTGGGCTAGGTGCAATCGCGCACAGAACTCTGTGCTATTCTGCAGAGGAAGGCTCAAGCTGAGACATGATTTCGCCGATCACTTGCGCCCACAATTCCGGTGGTTGCGCCCCAGGGACCGCGTGCTGGTTGGCGACGATGAAGGTGGGGACCGAGTTTACGCCCATCTCACGCGAGTGCGTATCCCGCTGACGAATGTCGTCCCGGTCGGCGTCGGATTTCAGCAGCTTCAGAACAACTGCGGCGTCCATGCCCACGCTGTCGGCGATGTCGGCCAAAACCTCGTGGTCGCCGATGTCGCGGCCCTGCACGAAATACGCAGTGAACAGCGCATCCACCACCTGGTTCTGCTTACCCTCGATCCCTGCCCAATGGATCAGGCGATGGGCGTCCAGCGTGTTCGGGGTGCGTTTCATGGCCTCGAAATCGATGTTCAGGCCGGCCTTTTCGGCATGCTCCACCACCGGCGCATAGGCGCGAACCGCACCCTCCTTGCCACCGAATTTGCGTTCCAGGTATTCGCGCCGGTCCGTGCCGCCTTCGGGCATGTCGGGGTTCAGCTGGAACGGATGCCATTCGATCACGAAGGGATGGTCCGGGACCGAGGCCAGCGCCTTGTCCAGGTTGGTCTTGCCGATATAGCACCACGGGCAGATCGGGTCGGACAGGATATCAAGCTTGACGGTCTGGGTCATTCTTCGGGTGCCTTCAAATAGGCCGGCAATGCACGGCGCAGGAGTTTTCCGTTGCCCCCGGTGGGCAGTTCGGGAAGGTGGATGAAGGCGCGGGGTTGCTTGTAGCGCGCCAGGTTGGCCTCGACATAAGCGCGCAGGGCGGTTTCGTCCAGTTTTTCCGGCCCGGAATAGAAGGCGGCGATCACGAAAGTATCCGGTTTGACCTCGACCGCCGCCGCGCCGACCTGAGCGATTCCGGGAAAGCGCGACAGGACGGATTCGACCTCGACCGGGGACACCCGGTAGCCGCCGGCGTTCATCATGTCGTCGTCGCGTCCCAGATAGGTGATCTGCCCATCCACGGCCATCGCCCCCTGATCGCCGGTCAGGAACCAGTCGCCCTGCATGCGCGCGCGGGCCTCGTCCGGGGCGTTGAGATAGGTCAGCATCAGCCCCGGGTCCGAGCGGTGAATGGCGATGGTGCCTTCCTGCCCCTGCGGAACCGGCCCGTCGGGCCCCAGGATCGCCACGCGGCGCCCCGGTTGCGGT
Organism: Ruegeria sp. CI8; assembly: GCF_056536865.1. Lineage (NCBI taxonomy): Bacteria > Pseudomonadati > Pseudomonadota > Alphaproteobacteria > Rhodobacterales > Roseobacteraceae > Ruegeria > Ruegeria sp. CI8. The sequence continues at coordinate 1,342,661 of NZ_JBQFQL010000001.1, read as the reverse complement.
TGTCCCAGCGCATCGCCGCGCGCGGGGTGGGACGGGCTGGATGAGATGAAGGTCGAGCATTCCGACATGCCGTAGGCCTCGTACAGCTCGGTCCCGGTGGCCTGTACCCAGCGTTCGTGCAGGGCGCGCGACAGTTTCTCGCCGGCGCTTAGGCCGTGGCGCAGATCGGGCAGGGGCAGCGTGTCCGCCGCGTTCAGCATCTTTCGGTACACGCCGGGGGCGGCCGCAAAGATCGAGGCGCGGTGGCGGCGCAGCAACCCGGGCAAGGCGGCCGGGTCGGTTCCGGGTTCGGGGATCAGCGCTGTGGCGCCGATGGTCCACGGGTCCATCAGGCCGGTGCCCAGCGTGTAGGTCCAGTTGAACGCGCCCGCGTGGCACAGGCGGTCAGCCTCGCGCAGGCCGTACCAGCCATCGACCATCATCTGCCGCGCCCAGATCGCGCGATGCGCATGGGCCACGGCGCGCGGTTTGCCCGAGGTGCCCGAGGTATAGACGACATAGGCCATGCGTTCCGGATCGCCCATGTCGAACGACGCGGGCGGCAGGTCGCGCATGGCGGCAAGGTCGGCCAGGCCGATCTGGTTGGGGTGCGCGGCACAGGCCACGGACGGATCGCGCAGAATGGCGGCTGGAGACAGTTCCCGGATCATCCGCTCCGTTTCCGGCTCGGTCAGTTGCGAGGAGGTCGGTACCGGGATCAGCCCGACGGCGATCGCCCCCAGATAGGCTATGGGAAAATCGACCGTATTGCCCAGACGCATCAGCACGATGTCGCCGGGCACCAGGCCCGCACGCAGCAGCCCGGTTCCGGTGCCCAGAACCGCGGATTTCAACTTCGCAAAGGTCCAGTCGTCCGAACCGTCAGGGCGCAGCACGGACAGGGCCACCTTGTCGGGCGTGGCATCGGCGCGGCGCAACACATGGGCGGCCAGGTTGAACAGCGCGGGGCAGGGCGTCGGCGGCCCCTGATCGAAGATCGACAACATGCGCCTTGGCTATTGCCCTTTGTCACGCGTTGCAAGCGCGCGGCGCTGGCCCTATAGAATGACGCATGACGAGCAAAGACCACAAATCCATCGTACGCATCGCCCGCGACAACGGTTCCCGCACCGAGCTGGAGCCGGTGGATCTGGGTGCCCGCGTGCGTGAACTGCGCAAGGCGCGGAAATGGACCCTCGAGCAGGCGGCGAACCAGGCCGGGTTGGCCCGGTCCACGCTCAGCAAGATCGAAAATGGCCAAATGTCGCCGACCTATGATGCGCTCAAGAAGCTGGCGATCGGTCTCGAAATCTCTGTACCGCAGCTGTTCACCCCGCCCGAGCGGGATCAAGTGATCGGTCGCATGGCGGTGACCAAGATGGGTGAAGGCACCGCGCACGCCACTACGACCTACGAGCACGAGTTGCTGGCCGAAACGCTGACCAAGAAGCAGATGCTGCCCTATCGGGCCCGCGTGCGCGCCCGGTCAATGGACGAGTTCGACGGCTGGGTGCGTCACGATGGCGAAGAATTCCTGTATGTGCTGACCGGCGTGATCCGCCTGTACACCGAGTTTTATGAACCGGTTGAGATGCGTCGGGGCGACAGCGCCTATTACGACGGCAGCATGGGGCACAACGTGATCTCGGTAAGCGATGAGGATGCAACCATCCTGTGGGTCACGTCGCTGGCCTAACGCCGGGCAAGCTCGCGGTTCAGGCCTTCGGTGTAAAGGAAATCCTCGACCTCTTCATGGGCCTCGTTCACCGTCAGGTGGTGCCGCTCGGCCAGATAGGCCTCAAAGCGTTTCCTGTCCGTCCTCACGCGCGCCATATCCTGATCGCGCAGGTTCGGAAAACGGCGCTTGGCACGTGCGTAGGACGCGCTCCAGTCTTGTGTCAAATCAGTCCAGTTCAACATCTGCGAGCCTTCCGTGGTTCGGGTTTCAGGACTGCTCTTCCCCAGACCAGCGTACGGAGCGCGCAGCCCGCGCGAAGACATGACAAAATGTCGCAGGTGTGGGTGCTGCAAAATCAAAGCGGTTTTTCACGCCGTGCTCGGCTCGTTTTCCCACTCACTGTCGGTTTTGGCGATCGTTCAAATGCTCGCACTCTGGACTGCGCCGAATACAGGGCTTTGTTCTATCAAAGAAATCTGTTTTCGGTGCAGGTGTCCGTTGCGTCGATCCTCACTTGGATTGCGAGATATCGTGGTAATAGGCGTTCCACCCGCAAAAAGTAGTCAAATGCTCTAGAAATAGCGGCCAGCGGATTTGTTCGATCGCCTTTTGGTGTTTGGTCACATGTGCCGAAAATTGCCGACGCCCGCGCGGCGTCCGATCCGAGCTAAGTGCATCACTTGAAATGGGCAGGGGCACAAGCCCCTACTGGTTGCCTGCTACTCCTCGTACCACCAGACATCGGGCATGAACTGCGGTCCGTCGCCGTAGATTGGCAAGATCTGAGGATGCTTCATTTCCTTCACATGGGCGATGCGGCCAACATCAAAGCTCCAGATTGGAATGACATACCGTCCGGCGGTCAGAACCCTGTCAAGCGCGCGGGTGGCGGCCACGAAATCCTCACGGCTTTCCGAGGCCAGCATCGCATCGATCAGCCCATCCACTGCCGGAGAGGTGACCCCCATCAGGTTGCGTGTCCCTGAAGCATCCGCGCCTTCGCTGCCCCAGTAGAGGCGTTGTTCGTTGCCCGGCGACAGCGACAGCGCGCGGCGGAACGGGGTCATGTCGAAATCCAGCTCGGACACCCGCTGGGTGTATTGTGCGTCATCCACCTTGTCGACGGTCAGCTCGATCCCCAGCCGTTCCAGCGCGCGGGCATACATCTCGGCGATCGCATCCACATTCTGAACCACATTCAAGCTTCCCTGACTGATGACCAGGGTTATCTTGAGCGGCTCGCCCGCTGCGTTCTTCAGCACGCCGTCCTGGATAGTCCACCCGGCTTGCTCCAGCAGATCAGCGGCCTTGCGGATGTCCTTTCGGTTGCGAACCGAGTCGTCGCCCTCGGGCAGAACATACCCTTCCAGAGTTCCCGGAGGCAGATCAGCCGCGTAGGGTTGCAACATCTCAGCCACCCGGCCGGTTGCCGGTCCGGGTTGCATCGCCAGTTCAGACCCCGAGAAATACGAGGTGATCCGAGGCTGAGCACCGCCCGTGATCGTGCCGTTGATGAATTCAAAATTGAACGCAAGGGTCAGCGCCTCGCGCACGCGCCAATCGTCAAAAGGCGCTTTGCGCGTGTTCATGACCAGACCTGTCATGCCCGAGGGCTTTTTATGCGGAATCTCGGTTTTGATGACATCGCCGCGCTGAACGGCCGGGAAATCGTATTGCGTGGCCCATTTGTCGGCGTTGAACTCGCGGACGGCCGACAGCGCGCCGGCCTTGAAGGCCTCGAACAGAACCGTCTGGTCGCCGTAGAACTCCAACCGCATCTCGTCGAAATTCATGGTACCCCGGCGGAACGGGACATCGTTGCCCCAATAATCCGGATTGCGTTTGAGGTTCACGAAACGCCCGGCCTCGTAGTCATCGATGACATAGGGGCCGGTGCCGATCGGGACATCTTGCAGCGCTGCCTCGGCGAAATCCTTGCCCTCCCATTGGGCCTTCTTGAGGATCGGCCGCAGCCCTGCGATCAGGGCCAGCTCGCGGTCTGGCTCGTTGAAGATGATCCGGACCGAGCGTGGTCCGGTCTGCTGAATGCTGTCGATCTTGGACCACAAACCGCGATAGCGCAGATGCCCCTGCGTTCCGAGGGTCTCGTAAGACCAGATCACATCATCAACCGTGACCGGCGATCCGTCAGAGAATCGGGCAGTCTCGCGCAGGGTGAATTCGACCCAGGATCGGTCCGGTGCGGTGTCGATTGATTCGGCCAAAAGCCCGTAAAGAGTGAAAGGTTCGTCCCAGGAACGGCCCATCAACCCCTCGTGGGTCCAAAATCTCAGCTGCCACGGGGCGGTGCCTTTTTGCACAAACGGGTTAAGACTGTTATAACCGCCGGTGTTGCCGAACACGACCTTGCCGCCCTTGGGCGCGTCGGGGTTGGCATAAGGCAGCGACACAAAATCCGGTGGTAGGGCCGGGTCTCCATACATAGCTATGCCATGGGTCGATTCTGCTTGCGCTAACGTGGCGACAACCGAGGCAGCGATTCCCGCGATCAACGGGCGGATGGGACGGAGAATATCGGGGCTCATTTTGGAAACAATCCTGCTCTGGCCTTATTTTGTTGGGATTCACCGTACCGATGATTTTTCTTATTATCAAACTTTTAGCTTGGATGACGGCGCGGAATTGCTTATAAAGGTTCCACTGCTCGATAGGTTTCTTGCCTGTATGAAACCTGCCTCAATAACTTAACGCCCGCTTCGTGCGGGCGTTTTTTTCTGCCTCGAGCTCCGTGATTCCAGCCCATAAATCGACCGTATCCGCAACCGGGTCTTTCCCGTTTATTTTGCAGGTGCAGCATGGCACTGTGTCTCCAAATCATGAGTCTGTGGGAGACCCCAAATGAACCTGTCGGGAAAAACAGCAATCATCACCGGATCGAACTCGGGCATCGGGTTGGGCATCGCGCGCGAATTGGCCAAGGCGGGGGCCGACGTGGTTCTGAACTCGTTCACTGATCGCGATGAAGATCATGCGCTGGCGGCCGAGATCAGCAAGGAAACCGGAACCAACGCGCGCTACATCAAGGCCGACATGTCCAAGGGCGAGGAGTGCCGCGCGCTGATCGAACAGGCCGGAGCCTGCGACATCCTGGTCAACAACGCAGGCATTCAGCACGTCGCGCCGATCGACCAGTTCCCGGTCGAGAAATGGGACGCGATCATCGCCATCAACATGAATTCGGCCTTTCACACGATGGCGGCGGCGCTCCCGATGATGCGCAAGGCCGGGTGGGGGCGGATCGTCAATATCGCCTCGGCGCATGGGCTGACTGCATCGCCCTACAAGGCGGCTTATGTGGCGGCCAAGCACGGGGTCGTCGGCATGACCAAGACCGTTGCGCTGGAAACCGCGCAGGAGCCGATCACCTGCAACGCCATCTGTCCGGGCTATGTGCTGACACCGCTGGTCGATGCGCAGATCCCCGACACGATGAAGGAATACAACATGAGCCGCGAGGACGTAATCAAGAACGTCATGCTCGAACGGCAACCCTCGAAAGAGTTCGCGACCGTCGAACAGCTGGGCGGAACCACCGTGTTCCTGTGCTCGGACGCCGCGGCCCAGATCACCGGCACCACGATCTCGGTCGACGGCGGCTGGACCGCGTTGTGATCCGCGGCGCGCGCCGGGGCCGGCCGATATGGTGAAGCGCATCAATCTGGCCCTGCAGGGCGGCGGCGCGCATGGCGCATTTACGTGGGGCGTGCTGGACCGTCTGCTGGACGACGAAGACATTGAGGTTGCGGCGATTACCGGAACCTCGGCCGGGGCGCTGAACGGAGCCGCGTTCAAAGCCGGCATGGTTCATGCCGGTCGCGATGGCGCGCGCGAGACCCTGAACGCCCTGTGGGAGAGGATGGGTGCCGTGGGCGACATGCGCATCGCCAACTGGCTGGCCGGGATGGAACCCGCCCAGATCGCGCATGCGATGGAGTATTCCCTGCCGTTCTCGGTGGCCGATACCTGGTCGCGGATGGTGTCGCCCTATGCCTATGGACCGTTCTACCGCAATCCGCTGGCCCCGGTGGTCGAGGCGTTTGATTTTGGCGAGGTCTGCGCCGATCAGGGGCCACGCCTGTTCGTCTGCGCCACCTGTGTGCGCAGCGGCAAGATCCGTGTTTTCACGGGCGATGAGGTGACGACTGATGCGATTCTCGCCTCGGCCTGCCTGCCGAACCTGTTCCAGGCGGTTGAAATCCACGACCCCGAAACCGACCGGACCGAAGCCTATTGGGATGGCGGCTATACCGGCAACCCGGCGCTGTTTCCGCTGTTCAACGCGGGCCTGCCCGAAGATGTGGTGATCGTGAACATCAACCCGCTGGAGCGCGACGAGGTTCCCAAGACCCCGCAGCAGATTCAGAACCGGATCAACGAGATCAGCTTCAATTCTTCCCTTCTGCGCGAGCTGCGGGCGATCAACTTCGTGCAGCGCCTGTTGGTCAAGGGCAAGCTGAAGGCGGGTGAAATGAGCCGGGTCTTCGTGCACATGATCGCCGATGACGCGCTGATGAACAGCCTGTCGGTGGCGACCAAGACAGTGCCCAACCCGGTGGTTCTGCACAGCCTGAAACAGGCGGGACGGGCCGCGGCCGACCAGTTTCTGGCCGATCACAAACCCGATCTGGGTGCGCGAAGCTCCGTTGATCTACCCGCGATGTTCGGCTGATCACTCGGGCGGCTGCGTGGGGTCTTTCTGGTTCGGATAGACCAGCCCGGCCGAGATCACCAGTTTGGCGGCATCCTCGATCGTCATGTCCAGCAGGATCACGTCTTCCTCGGGGAAGAACAGCAGAAAACCCGAGGTTGGGTTCGGCGTGGTTGGGATGAACACGCTCAGCAGGCCGCCGCCGGTTTCGGCGCGTTTGTTGATCTCGCCCTTTGCCTCGGTCGAGACGAAGCCGATGGCCCAGATGCCCCGGCGAGGATACTGGACCAGGCAGGCCTTCTCGAACGACCGCTCGGTCTGGGCAAAGACGGTTTCCGATATCTGCTTGATCCCGGAATAGATCGACCGGACGACGGGCATCCGGTTGACCAGGCTTTCGGCAAAATGGATCAGTGACCGGCCCAGGATACCTTTGGCGATCCAGCCGACCAGAACCGTGAAGATCAGGAAGAACAGGACGCCCACGCCGCGCAGGTTGATACCCACATATTGTTCGGGCCGGAACTGGTGCGGGATCAGGGGCAGGACCGCGCTGTCGATCCAGCCGACTACCGACAGGATCAGCCACAGCGTCAGCCAGACCGGTGCGATGACGACGATACCCGTCAGAAACGACGCGCGTAGCCGCGACAGCAGGCCGGGGCGGCGGTGGGGTTCTTCATCAAACGGTGTGTTCATCGCGGTTCCGAGCGGTTTGCCGGACTAGTTAATCAGTCCGGCGCCTTGGTACAATAGGTCCGTTTGACGCTTAGTCAGCCTGAGCCTTCAATGCCTTGGCTATGCCAGCCGCAAGGCGCGCATTGTTGCGCACCAGGGCGATGTTGGCGATCAGGGATCGGCCCTGGGTCCGCTCGTAGATGCGCTGCAGAAGATAGGGCGTGACGGCCTTGCCGGTAATGCGATGCGCTTCGGCGTCCTGCTGGGCCGAGGCGATGATCGGGTCAAGTTCCTCGGACGGGATCTGATCGGCCAGCGGGATCGGGTTGGCCACCAGCTGCCCGCCTGGCAGACCCAGAGCGCGGCGCGTCGCATGGGCCTTGGCGATCTGCTCGGCTGTGTCCATCCGCAGGGGCGCGGCAAAGGGCGACTTGGCCGACCAGAAGGCTGGGAATTCATCCTGCCCATGGGCGATGACCGGCACGCCCAGTGTCTCAAGCACTTCGAGCGTTTTGGCCAGATCGAGGATGGCCTTTGCCCCGGCAGCCACGACCGTGACCGGCGTCTGCGCCAGTTCGTGCAGGTCGGCCGAGATGTCAAAGCTGGTTTCCGCGCCGCGATGCACCCCGCCGATGCCGCCGGTGGCAAAGACCTGGATCCCCGCGAAATGGGCGGCGATCATCGTGGCGGCAACGGTGGTGGCCCCGGTTCCGCCCGAAGCGATGCAGGCTGCCATATCCGCGCGCGAAATCTTGGCCACGCCCTGCGCCTGTCCCAGATCCTTCAGCTGATCGGGTTCCAGACCTACATGCAGCCGACCGTCGATCACAGCGATCGTGGCCGGAACGGCGCCCGCATCGCGGATGTCCTGCTCGACCTGGGCCGCCACCTCGATGTTCTGCGGGTAGGGCATGCCGTGGGTGATGATGGTGCTTTCCAAGGCAACGATGGGGGTTCCATCGTCCTTGGCCGCGCGCACTTCGGCGGAATACTGGATGTCGATCACAGGGGGGTCTCTCCGGATACATAGGTTGCGGCGGCATGCAGGGCGCGGGTCAGCGCCTCGTCGATGCTGGCGCCATTGGCTTCGGCGGCGATATGGGCCGCCATGAACGTGTCGCCCGCGCCGGTCACGCGCGTGACCAGAACCGACGGGGGTTTCTGGGTGATCACCGCCTGGGCGCTGGCCACGGTGGCCGAGTTGCCCCCGTCGGTCACCAGCGCACGCAGCGCGCCCCGGTCCAGCAGAGCGCGGGCGGCGGTTTCGGAATCGGCGAACTCGCGCTGGCACAGCAGCCCGGCTTCTTCGAGGTTCACATACAGCGTGGCCCGGCCGTGCTTGAGGAAAGGCAGCAGCCGCTCGGCCTTGCCGGGCGAGGCCGGGGCTACGCGCAGGTCGGCACGGGCGAAGGCCGGGCTGACGGCGATTTCTTCCAGAAGGTCCAGCGTCAGGTTGCCGTCCAGCGCGATCTGCCCCTCGAACGGGGTGTTTTCATAGCCCAGCGGGCCATGGATCAGCGGGCGCAGGATCTTGGCGCCGGCGGCCTCCAGCGAATGGGCGTCGGCAATGGCGGCGATCAGTCCGTTTGCGCCTTCGACCGCCATGTAACGGTCGGTGGGCAGGTCCTGCGAGCGATAGATATGGGTCGTGTCCATGCCCAGCCGCTTGCAGGCATGGACCAGCTCGTCGCCCTCGGGGTCGCTGCCGATGGCAGTCAGCAGGGTCGGGGTCATGCCGAAGCGCACAAGGGTCATGGCGATGTTCATCGCCACACCACCGGGCAGGCGCGTGATGCGGCCGGGCACGTCCGACCCTTGCCGCATGTGGCTGGCGGATCGTCCGATCACGTCCCACAGGACGGATCCGATGCACAGGATGTCGCTGTTCTGAGTCATTTCCTCGTCATGCCGCAGGCGCAGGGCGCGTGCAAGCCGGAAGCTGCGCGGGCGGGGTCCGCGTCGGCGATTTGGCTTGCCAATTGTTTGGAAGGAAGAAACACTCGGAAACAGTGTTTTTTGGTTCTTTTGGATATTTTCGGATGGGTCTCAATATCCGTTTGCTGACCTTCCTGAGGTTTCGCGCCTGGATCATTGCGCCATTTCTGGCATGTATTTTTTTGGCAATGCCGGCATGGGCGCAACGGAGCGGACGGACAATCGTTGACTTTCAGGTCCGGGACGGTCGGCTTCTGGTCGAAATCGCCCTGAACGCCGAGGCCGTTCTGGCCGGGGTCGATCCGCAAGAGGTCGCGAAGGGGGGCGACGGCGGGAGCGCGCGATACGCGCAGTTGCGCCGGCTTGTCTCGTCCGAGCTTGAGGAACACGTCCACGATTTTGTAACGGATTGGAAGCAATCCTTGCGGATCGACGTGAACGGGCCGGTTGCGTTGTCCTATGAAGGCGCAAGTATTCCGGTGGTCGGCAACCCGGACGTTCCGCGAATTTCCCGAGTGCTTTTGGCCGGTCCTCTGCCACCCGATGTAAGCAGCCTGCGCCTGACGTGGCCCGAAGGGATCGGCCCCGTGGTCTTGCGCCAGCAAGGGGTCGAGGCGCCCTATACCGGGTTTCTGAGTGGCGGCGAGGTCAGTCCTCGCATTCCCTTGGCAGGCGGAGCCGGGCTGGGTGCCCAGCAAGCGGCCGAGGCTTTTTTCCGGGCCGGGCTGCTGCATGTCGCGGGCGCGGGGGCACAGCTTCTAGCGCTGGCCTCGGTTCTGGTTTTCTTGTCACTGAAGTTGCGCCCGGTCCTTGTTCAACTTGCCGCGCTGGGGCTGGGCGTTCTGGTGACGCTGCCGCTTGGGATGTTCGACGTGTTGAATGCGAGGCCGTTCCTGCCGTGGCCGGTTGTGCCGGCGGCCATCGCCTTGTTGGCGCTTTGGAACCTCGTCACCGACCGGTTGGGGGTCTGGCGCGTGCTGTTCCTTTTGGCGACCGGTGCGGTCCTTGGCCTGACACTGTCAGAAACATCGTCGCGCCTGGGTGTGCCGCCGCACCATGTCGCGCCGGCGGTGCTGGGTTTTGCCGCTGGCATCCTGTTGGCGCTGAGCGGTGTCGCGATCCTGATCCTCGCCACCCTGACCGTGCTCTTGCCGGATTCGCCCAGGCTGCGCGGCCGTATCTCCACAGTCGCCTCGCTGTTGTTGGCGGGCTTAGGGCTGTACTGGGCGGTTGTGTCCTAACCGCCGGTTTTCATCGGCGCGATCAGCGTGTGCAGGGCGCTGAGCGGGTCCTCTGCGGTCCAGATCTCGTCTCCGATACCGAAGAAGTCGGTGCATTCAGCCAGTTCGGCAACCAGTTCGGGTGTCAGGCCGCCTTCGGCGACAACCGGAACCTCGATCATCTCGGACCACCATTGGAACAGATCACGCTCGGCGCGGGTCCCTTTGCCCAAGGACACATCTCCAACGGGCCCAAAGGCCACATAGTCGGCCCCGGCTTCGCCCGCGGTCATCCCGTCATGGCGCGAGGTTCCGCAGAAACTGCCGACGATGGCATCCGCCCCCAGCTCTTTGCGCGCGGCCCGGACCGAGCGGGCCGCATCCTCCAGATGCACCCCGTCCAGCCCCAGCCGTTGCGCCAGTAGGACATGGTTCGAGATCACCAGCGCCACGTCGCGCGCATGGGCCACCTCGCGGCAGGCGTCGGCCGCGCGGGCGATGGCGTCCTCGTCGCTGCCGGCCAGCGCCAGCCGGATGCAGGCGATCTCGGTCCCGTCCAGAACGCGGGCCAGCCGGTCGGGAAAGGTGGCCGGGTCGATGGTCGGCGGGGTGATCAGATAGATCTGAGGCTGCTCGGGGGTGTCCATTGGCGGATCCTTCGCGGTTGGTCTTTGGCGCGGTTTAGCCGATTGCGGCGGCGAAGCAAACTTTATTGCCCGCAGACCGCGTGATTTGCAATCGGGCAGGGCGGCCGGGCTTGCCCTGTGCCAGCGGCGGCAGTATGGCAGGCGCAACTTTCGGAGATCAGAATGCCCAGCGACAGACCCCAGCCCCCATTCGTGCTTGTCCGCCCGCAGATGGGCGAAAACATCGGTGCCGCGGCCCGGGCGATGTGGAATTTCGGCCTGGACCGGATGCGTATCGTCGCCCCGCGCGACGGCTGGCCCAACCCCAAGGCCGTGGCCATGTCGAGCGGCGCCGGGCGTCTGCTGGACGAGGCGCAACTGTTCGACGATCTGGCCGGCGCGTTGGGCGACCGCACATACGTTTTCGCCACCACCGCCCGTCAGCGTGGCCTGACCAAACCCGTCTACAGCCCCGAGCGTGCCATGCAGATCGCGGCCCAAAAGGTGGCGGCGGGCGAAAAGGTGGCCGTGCTGTTCGGGCCCGAGCGGGCCGGGTTGGAGAATGAAGACATCGCCAAGGCCAATGCGATCATCTCGGTGCCGGTGAACCCCGAATACGCCTCGCTGAACCTGGGGCAGTGCGTGTTGCTGACCGCCTATGAGTGGATGCGCCAGACCGGCGACGTGGTGCACGAGGCCACCGATCTGGGCAAAGGCGACTGGGCCACCGGCATCGAGGTCGAGAAACTGGTAGAACACTACGAACAGCGGCTGGAGGAGGCCGGGTTCTTCTACCCGCCGGAAAAGGCCGAAGGGATGAAGGTGAACCTGCGCAACCTGTGGTCGCGCATGCGCATGACGCGGGCCGATGTGCAGATGCTGCACGGGATCATGCGTCAGATGGTCCGCTGGAAGGACAAGGGCTGAGGCTGGACCTTCCCGGGCACTGGCCCTAGCTTGCGGGAAAATCAAGGACATGAGGACGGCATGAGCGGCAAGCGCAGCATCTTCGAAGAAGTCTCGGGTGAACAAAAGCAGGAAACGGTCCAGCCCGGCATGATCGACCGCGGCCGGGGCGGTGCACGCAAGGCCATCCGTATCTGGCTGATGATCTTGTTCGCGCTTGTCGTCGTGATGATCGCGGTGGGTGGGCTGACCCGCCTGACCGACAGCGGCCTGTCGATCACCGAATGGCGACCGGTCACCGGAGCGATCCCGCCGATGTCCGAGGCCGACTGGCAGGCCGAGTTCGACAAGTACAAACAGATCGACCAGTGGCGCATCATGAACCAGTGGATGGAGCTGGATGACTTCAAGACCATCTACTGGTGGGAATGGGGTCACCGGCAACTGGGCCGCGTGATCGGCCTGGTCTGGGCGCTTGGGTTCTTTGGCTTTCTGGTGCTGCGCAAGATCCCCGCAGGCTGGACCGGGCGCCTTGCGATCCCCGGACTGCTGGGCGGCGTGCAGGGCGCCGTCGGTTGGTGGATGGTGGCCTCGGGGGTGACGCAGGGCGAAGGGATGACCGCCGTTGCCAGTTATCGTCTGGCCACCCATCTTGGCCTCGCGTTCGTGATCCTGGGCTTTCTGGCCTGGTACATCTTCATGCTGGGGCGCGAGGAACGCGACCTGATGCAGGCCCGCCGCGCGAAAGAGGCGCGGCTGTTCTCCCTGTCGACCGGGCTGCTGCACTTTGCCTTTCTGCAGATCCTGATCGGCGCATTGGTGGCGGGTATCGACGCCGGCCGGTCCTATACCGACTGGCCGCTGATCGGCGGGCAACTGCTGCCGCCGGACGCCACCGCGCTTGAACCGATGTGGCGCAACTTTTTCGAAAGTCCGGGGCTGGTGCAGTTCATCCACCGCTGCGTGGGCTATGTGCTGTTCGCCTTCGGCATCTTCGTCTGGCGGCGCGGCAGCAGCAGCGCCCACCCGCAGACCCGGTTCGCCTTCAACGCCATGTTCGCGGCGCTGTCGCTGCAGGTGGTCGTGGGCATCCTCACCGTGGTCTATGGCGCGCCCTGGCAGATCGCCATCTTTCACCAGTTTATGGCCGTGGTCGTCTGGACCCTGATCCTGCGCGCCCGGTTCCTGACCGCTTATCCCATCGCAACCTCGCTGCGCGGAGCTTGACCCAATGACTGCATTCAATGACCTGATGGCCTTTCAGCGCGAAACCTCGGCCCTGGCACAGATCGCCGGGCGCCTGGGCTGGGATCAGGAGACCGTCATGCCGCGCGGGGCCGCCAACCAGCGCGCCGAGGAGATGGCCGCAATCGAAGCCGTGTTGCATGCGCGCCGTTCGGATCCGCGCGTGGCCGAGTGGCTGGAGAATGCCCATGCCGACACCGAGGTTGGTCAGGCGCAGTTGCGCGAAATCCGTCGCACATACGAGCGCACGGTCAAGGTGCCCGCCGATCTTGCCACGGCCATCGCCCGCGTGACATCGGCCGCGCAGGGCAAGTGGGCACAGGCCCGCGCTGACGAGGATGTTGCCGCGTTTCTTCCGGTTCTGGAGGAAGTCGTGGCGCTGCGGCGTGAGGAAGGGGCGGCTCTGGCACAGAGCGGCGATGTCTATGACGCGCTGGTCGAGGATTACGAGCCCTACACGACCGCTGCCCAGATCGCCGACATCTTCGACGCCCTGCGCCCGCGTCTGGTTGCGCTGCGCTCCGCGGTTCTTGACCGGCCGTCCCCCGCGGGGGTGACCGGAACGTTCGACGAAGCGGCGCAGATGAAGTTGACGCACAAGCTGGCTGAGACTTTCGGCTACGACCTGAACCGGGGGCGGGTGGACAAGGCCGTACACCCGTTCTGTTCGGGCAGCGGCGACGACGTGCGCGTCACCACCCGCACCAGCGAAACCGACCCGTTCAACTGCTTCTACTCGACCATCCACGAGGTCGGACACGCCTGCTATGAGCAGGGCATCGACCCGGCTTACGCGCTGACACCGCTGGGCCAGGGCGTGTCGATGGGCGCCCATGAAAGTCAGAGCCGCATTTACGAAAATCAGCTGGGCCGCTCGCGCGCCTTCACGGGCTGGCTGTTCCGGCAGATGAAAGACACCTTCGGTGATTTCGGCATCGCGGATGAAGATGCCTTCTATGCCGCCGTCAACCGGGTGCACAACGGATACATCCGCACCGAGGCGGACGAGGTTCAGTACAATCTGCACGTCATGCTGCGGTTCGATCTGGAACGCGCCTTGATGTCGGGCGATCTGCAGGTGCAGGACCTCGAGGCCGCGTGGAACGACCGCTTCCATGCCGATTTCGGCTATGCGGTCGACAAGCCTTCGAACGGGTGCCTGCAGGATGTGCATTGGTCGGTTGGCTTGTTTGGCTACTTCCCGACCTATTCGCTGGGCAATGTGTACGCGGGCTGTCTGTATCAGGCGCTGCGGGCGGCAATTCCAGGTCTGGATGATCAATTGGCGCAGGGCAATACCGCCACTGCAACCGGCTGGCTGCGCGAGCATGTTCAGCAGCACGGCGGTCTGTATGCCCCACGCGATGTCATCCGCCGCGCCAGCGGCATTGAGCCCGGACCCGAGCCGTTGTTGGCCTATCTCGAAGACAAATTCGGCACGCTCTACGGCCTTTGACCTGGAAAGATGACCGCTATGGGTATGGTAGGGGTCATCTAGCCGCGGTGTGCATCAGGCACCCAGTCTTCCAGAGGCCGGTTCCAGAACCGGTTCGGGTTGTCTTCGTCCTGCCCGCGGATGTGCAGCGTTCGAAAACACGTGTGCAGATAGATCACCGGTTCTTCATAGGGATGGGCCGCGTAGATTGCGCGCAGCACCTTCGAACGCACGCCGTTCGATACATCCAGAAAGAACGAGACTTCGACGCAGGGAACATCGACCGTGTCGCAGGTGACGGCATTTCGTCCGGTCCCGAGTGACCGAAAGCTCTGAGTTCCGGGCGTCGACCGGAAGCTGACGTGATCATAATCGCCGTAAACCAGGTTGGCCTCGGCCAGAACAGCATCAATCACCGCCTGCGCGCGGTCCTCGGGAACCTGAACGATCACGCGCCAACCTTCGTCTGTCAGATATCGTTCGGTGTCCTGTGGTTTTTGGGTCATTCCAGTCTCCTAACCAAGCAACGTCAGAATGGCCGGGTTTGCACCTCAAGTGTGACTTATCGCTTCGCCATCGACCGAATTGCCGGCCGGAGGCAATCAAACGCGGAGTCCGACAGGCCGAAATGGCGAGCCAGAGCGATCTTGCCTTCAGGTGTTACGGTCAGGGCGCGGCTGGACCTTTGGCGCGTCAACCATTTGTCTTTCAGAGCTTTTTCCAGAATCGCGATTCCCAAGGGACCTGAGATGTGATGGCGGCGCTCCGTCCAATCCAGACAGAATTTGGCGACCGGCCGGTGGGCGCTGACCCGCGGTGGGTCCAGGTCGAGATCGGTCAGAAACGCGTGATATCGCGGACCCGGCGCCAGTGCCCCATGTGCCAGTTGTAGAACACCCGTATCCAGCAGGTTGTAGGTGATCCACACACCGAGACGCCCGGCAAGATGATTATAGCAGCAACGGGCCAACAGGACGCCCGAGTCCGGTTTCGCGGCCCGCCGGACATGGTCGCTGGGAGTTAGCGTGGACAGCTTTTCCAAAGCCGATGCGACCTGTGCGCTTGCGATCCGGTGAAAGACATGCCTGCCGCTGCGTATCGAAGTGGTCAGGCCGGCCCGCTCCAACTGCTTGAGATGGGCCGTTGCAGTTGGTGGCGTTATGTTGGCTGCGCAGGACAACTCTTTGTTGGTGAACGCCCGCCCGTCCATCAGTTTGCACAGGATGCGTGCGCGGGTTGGGTCGGCGAGGGCGGCGCCGATGATGTCCAGTCTGGGTTCGGGTCTCATTGGATGAGCCTACCGCAAAACCCGGCTTGACCCCAGAAAGAACGCTTCGACATTCGCCGAAACGAAAAGGAGCGGCTGCTGTTGCAGAGCCGCTCCGTCGTCGTTGAAATGAGGGCCGCCGATCAGAGGCGGCCATCCTTACGTTTCGCTATCGTCTTCCTCGTCACCCTGGTCTGCGATCCAAGCGACGCTGACGACTTCCTCGCCTTTGCCGGTGTTGAACACCTTGACCCCGCCCGCACTGCGGGACCGGAACGATATACCGTCGACCGGAACCCGGATCGACTGCCCCTTGGACGTGGCCAGCATGATCTGGTCGTCGATTTCGACGGGGAACGAGGCCACCAGCGGGCCGCCCCGCATCGCCTTGTCCATCGCCATCACGCCCATTCCACCGCGGCCGCGCACCGGGTAGTCATGCGACGAGCTGAGCTTGCCCGACCCGCCGGCCGTGATAGTCAGGATAAGGTTTTCCGCCGCAGACATCTCGGCATAGCGCTCCTGAGGCAGGATGCTGTCTGCGTTGCCTTCGTCTTCGTCGGTTTCGGTCTCTTCGGTGACGCCTGCCATCAGGCGGCGCATCTTCAGGTAGGCGGCGCGCTCGTCTGCCGTGGCCTCGAAGTGGCGAATGACGGACATCGAGACGACTCGATCGCCATTCGTCAGTTTGATGCCGCGCACACCGGTCGATTTGCGGCCCTTGAACACGCGCACGGCAGTGGTCGGGAAGCGGATTGCCCGGCCGGAGTTGGTGACCAGCATCACGTCGTCATCCTCGGAACAGATGCGCGCGTTGACCAGTTCCACACCCTCGGGCAGATCCATCGCGATCTTGCCGTTGCGCTTGACGTTGGTGAAATCGCTCAGCGCGTTTCGGCGCACGTCACCGGCACTGGTGGCGAAGACGATCTGCAGGTTTTCCCATTCTTCATCCGGCACATCGACCGGCATGATCGCCGCAATCGAAACACCGGTGGGAATCGGCAGGATGTTGACGATGGCCTTGCCCTTGCCGGTGCGCCCCGATTGGGGCAGGCGCCAGGTCTTGAGCTTGTAGACCATTCCGTCGGTGGTGAAGAACAGCAGTTGCGTATGCGTGTTCGCCACGAACAGATTGGTTACGACGTCCTCTTCCTTGGTCTGCATCCCCGACAGACCCTTGCCGCCGCGCTTCTGCGCGCGGAAGTCGGCCAGCGGCGTACGCTTGATGTAGCCGCCCGAGGTCACGGTGACGACCATGTCCTCGCGTTCGATCAGGTCCTCGTCTTCCATATCGCCGGACCAGTCGACGATTTCAGTGCGGCGCGGCACTGCGAACTGCTCTCGAACCTCGCGCAGCTCGTCAGCGATGATGCTCATGATGCGCTCGCGCGAGGACAGAATGTCCAGGTATTCCTTGATCTTGGCGGCCAGGTCTTCCAGCTCGTCCGTGACCTCTTTGACACCAATCTGGGTCAGGCGTTGCAGGCGCAGATCAAGGATCGCGCGGGCCTGAACCTCGGTCAGGTTGTAGGTGCCGTCGTCGTTCATCTTTGACAGCGGATCGTCGATCAGCCGCAGATAGCTCTCGATCTCGGCTGCGGGCCAGCGGCGGGTCATCAGCTTTTCGCGCGCCTCGGCTGCGTCGGCCGAGGACCGGATCGTGGCAACGACCTCGTCCACGTTCGAGACCGCTACGGCCAGACCGCACAGGATATGGCTGCGTTCCCGTGCCTTGCGCAGGTCGTATGCAGTGCGGCGGGCAACGACATCTTCGCGGAAGTCGATGAAGCTGGTCAGGAACCGGCGCAGGGTCAGCTGCTCGGGGCGACCGCCATTCAGCGCCAGCATGTTGCAGCCGAATGAGGTCTGCATCGGCGTGAACCGGTAAAGTTGGTTCAGCACCACCTCGGGCGTTGCGTCGCGCTTCAGCTCGACCACCACCCGCACGCCGTTGCGGTCAGATTCGTCCTGAACGTGGCTGACGCCTTCGATGCGCTTTTCGCGCACGGCTTCGGCGATCTTCTCGATCATCGAGGCCTTGTTCACCTGATAGGGGATCTCGTCCACGATGATGGCATAGCGGTCCTTGCGCAGCTCCTCGACGCGGGTTTTGGCGCGGATGATGACGCTGCCACGGCCCTCCAGATAGGCCTTGCGCGCACCGGACCGGCCCAGCATCACGCCGCCGGTGGGGAAATCGGGGCCGGGGATGTATTCGATCAGCTGTTCGCTGGTCAGGTCCGGATCGTCGATCAGCGCCAGCGTCGCGTCGACCACTTCGCCCAGGTTGTGCGGCGGGATGTTGGTGGCCATACCCACCGCGATGCCGCCGGCGCCGTTGACCAGCATGTTGGGGAACCGCGCGGGCAGGACGGTGGGTTCCTTGTCCTTGCCGTCGTAGTTGTCCTGGAAATCTACCGTCTCTTTCTCGATATCCGCCAGCAGAGCGGCGGCGGGCTTGTCCATGCGGACCTCGGTGTAGCGCATGGCCGCCGGGTTGTCGCCGTCCATCGAGCCGAAGTTGCCCTGACCATCCAGCAGCGGCAGCGACATCGAGAAATCCTGCGCCATCCGCACCAGCGCGTCATAGATCGCGCTGTCACCGTGCGGATGGTATTTACCCATCACATCGCCCACGGGACGGGCCGATTTGCGGTAAGCTTTGTCGTGGGTGTTCCCGGTCTCGTGCATCGCATAGAGGATGCGCCGATGCACCGGTTTCAAGCCGTCGCGCAGATCGGGGATCGCACGGGACACGATGACCGACATCGCATAGTCCAGATAGGACGTCCGCATCTCGGATTCGATGGATACCGTCGGGCCGTCGTAAACCGGGCGCTCGGGCGGGGTTTCATCCATGTTTTCGGGGATTTCTGGCGTATCGCTCACGTAAACTGCCCGTTTTTTGTGCTGGGTCTATATCTTGTGGATGCATCTTATCAGACCCGGCACATAGGGTGCAAGCAAGCAACCCGGAAGTGGCCTGAAACCGCGGTGTTTTTCGGGTAACACATTGTTTTAATACGGATTGAAAAGGAATCATGTTACCCTGAAGGGACCTTTGAGGAAATCTGGAGGTCTGAATGGAGAAAAACGAAACCGAATTGATGCTGAAGGGGTATGGCCTGACAACGGCTGAAATCTTCTATCGCATGCCGGATTACATCCATGTTCTGAACACGTTCATCTGGCAGGATTACGACTTGGCGCCGGATCATCCCAAGCTGTTCAATTTCATCGAGTTCTGGCAGCGCGAAATCGAGGGTCCGCTGCATTCGGTGCGCTTTACCCACCGCAAGATGATCGCACCCGGAGAATGGCGGAACGTCGTCGGAGAATACCGGCTGAACTAGCGTTTCGGTCAGGTTGCGGTAAAGGCCAATGCGCCTTGATCCGGCCGATGGATCATCGAATGAAGGCCGACCTGCGTTTCGGCGCAGGTTACTCACTCTCATAATTTCTGAACACAACCAGATCTTGGCAATCCGTTGACGGCGGACGCGTTGAGCGGTTGAATATTCTTGTGCGTTTCGGTGGCGGTCCGGTGCGGCGCACACGATTGGTACAGATCGGAAAACCAGAGAAAGTCCAGGATATGATTGCGCTAACATTGGACATGCCGGCGATGGCGCGTTAAGGACGGCTCATGGTTTCTCGCGTTATACCCGTCGACCCATTTGATCTGGTCATTTTTGGTGGCACCGGGGATCTGGCGCAGCGCAAGATTTTGCCTGCCTTGTTTCGTCGTTATTGCGCGGGACAGTGGAATGACGATGTTCGGATAATCGCCGCAGCAAGGTCCGCACATGATCAGGCGGGCTATCGTGCGATCGTCACCGAGTCGCTGGCCCAGCACGCACCTCGTCAAGCGGCAGATCCCGGCAACCTTGATGGGTTCCTGAACCGGCTGCAGTATCTGCGGTTGGATGCCAGCTCTGATGATGGGTGGGAAAACCTTTCAGGTCTGTTGACGGATTCGCGGATCCGCGCCTTCTATTTCTCGGTCGGACCCGGATTGTTCGCACCGTTGGCGGAAAAAATCCGCCAGCACGGTCTGGCAAACGAGCAGACGAGGATCGTCGTCGAAAAGCCGTTCGGTCACGACCTGGACAGCGCGCGGGCGTTGAATGCCACGCTGGCCTCATATTTCAGCGAAAACCAAATCTACCGGATCGATCATTATCTGGGCAAGGAAACCGTCCAGAACCTGATGGCAGTCCGGTTCGGCAACATGCTGTTCGAGCCGCTGTGGAACAGTCAGTATGTCGACCATATCCAGATCACCGTCGCCGAGACCGTCGGCGTGGATGGTCGCGAAGAGTATTACGAGCGCGCTGGGGCAATGCGCGACATGGTGCAAAACCACCTGATGCAGCTTCTGTGCCTGATCGCGATGGAGCCGCCTGCCAAGTTCGATTCGGACGCCGTGCGCGATGAAAAGCTCAAGGTAATCCGCGCGCTGGACCCGGTGCAGCCGCACCATATCGTGCGTGGGCAGTATTCGGGTGGTCCCGACGGGCCGGGCTACCGCGAAGCGGTGGGCAATCCGCGCTCGACCACCGAAAGCTATGTTGCGCTTCGGGCGCATGTCAGCAATTGGCGGTGGGCGGGTACACCGTTCTACCTGCGCACCGGCAAGCGGCTGGTGGCGCGGTCCTCGGTGATCAACGTCATCTTCAAGGACGCCCCGCATTCGATCTTCGGGGCCGAGGCCGGGCGGCATGCCAACACGCTGTCGATCCGGCTGCAGCCGAACGAAGGCATAACGCTGAAAGTCACGATCAAAGAGCCGGGGCAGGGCGGAATGCGTTTGATCGACGTCCCGTTGGATATGAGTTTTGCCGAAGCGCTCGGGCCCGAAAACCAGGAAGCGCCGGATGCTTATGAGCGTTTGGTGATGGACGTGATCCGGGGCAATCAAACCCTGTTCATGCGCGGAGACGAGGTCGAGGCCGCTTGGGCCTGGACCGACCCGATCATTGCGGGGTGGCAGGCACGCGGCGACGTGCCAAAACCCTATGACAGCGGCAGTACCGGTCCCGGCGACGCCGAACTGCTGATGAAACGCGACGGTCGCCATTGGCAAGGGATCAAGCCATGAAGATTCAGGAATATGCCGATAGGGACATGCTGGCCATTGATGTTGCCAACGTTCTGGCAGGAGAGTTGGAGGCCGCGCTGCTGCACAACGATGTCGTGGCTTTTGCGGTTCCCGGCGGCACCACGCCCGGACCGATCTTCGACAGCCTGTGCGCCGCGGATCTTGAATGGGAGCGTGTCCGGGTGCTGCCCACCGACGAACGCTGCGTCCCGGCAGACAGTGACCGGTCGAATGAACGCTTGATCCGCGACCGTCTTCTGACCAACCGGGCGGCGGCAGCGGACTATGTCCCGCTCTATATTCCGGGCAAGGCGCCCGAAGAGGTTCTGCCCCAAATCGAAGCTCTAATCGAGCCGCTGCGCCCGTTGGCGGTGCTGGTTCTTGGAATGGGCGACGACATGCATACGGCCTCGTTGTTTCCGGGGATGGAGGGGCTGGCGCAGGCATTGGCCGGCAACGCACCGGCATTGGCCGTTGCTCGCCCGCAGACGCAGCCCGAGACGCGGATCACCCTGACGGGTCCGGTTCTGGATGGGGCGCTGTCCAAACACCTGGTCATCTATGGGGAACAAAAGCGTGCAGCGCTTGAGCGTGCCATGAGCCTGCCGCCCGAGGAGGCGCCAATTGCGGCAGTCTTGGATGGAATGACGGTACACTGGGCGGATTGATCTCATGCAACTGGACACTCTCAGAACCCTTGCCGCGCAGGCGGCGGATACCCGCATCCTCGACCTGTTCGCGCAGGATCCCGACCGGGCGCAGAGATTCTCGGCCTCGACCGGCGATTTGCTGTTCGACTATTCGAAGACCCTGATCGACGCGGACATACGCGCGGCGCTGATCGACTTATGTGATCAGGCTGGTCTGGCCGAGCGACGCGACGCGATGTTCCGGGGCGACAAGATCAACGAGACCGAGGGCCGCGCGGTGCTGCATACGGCGCTGCGCAATCTGGACGGCGGCCCGGTGGAAGTTGATGGCCAGGACGTGATGCCCGACGTTCTGGACACCCTGCAGCGCATGCGCGTATTCGCCGAAGAGGTCCGGGGCGGAACGGCCCAGGGGGCAGGGGGTAGCTTTACCGACGTCGTGAATATCGGCATCGGCGGTTCGGACCTTGGGCCGGTGATGGCGACGCTGGCGCTTGCGCCCTATCACGATGGGCCGCGTCTGCACTATGTCTCGAACGTCGATGGTGCGCACATCGCTGATACGTTGCGCGAACTGGACCCGACGCGGACGCTGGTGATCGTCGCGTCCAAGACCTTTACCACCATCGAAACCATGACCAACGCGCGGACGGCGCGGGCCTGGATGCTGGACGGCGGCGGCGACCCGGGGCGGCAGTTTGCGGCCGTGTCCAGCGCCGTGGACAAGACGGCAGACTTCGGCATCCCGTCGGACCGCGTGTTCGGCTTTGCCGATTGGGTCGGCGGGCGCTATTCGGTCTGGGGGCCGGTGGGACTGCCGGTGATGATCGCGGTGGGCTCGAACGCCTTCGACGCGTTCCTGCGGGGCGGGCAGGCGATGGACGTGCATTTCCGCGCCGCGGACTGGGCCGATAACATGCCAGTGATGCTGGCTCTGGTGGGCATCTGGCACCGTCAGGTGCTGGGGCATGCCAGCCGCGCGGTGCTGCCCTATGACCAACGGCTGCTGCGGTTGCCGGCCTATTTCCAACAGCTCGAGATGGAATCGAACGGCAAATCGGTGGCCATGGACGGCTCGGCGCTGAGCGTGCCTTCGGGACCGGTGGTCTGGGGTGAGCCCGGCACCAACGGGCAGCACGCGTTCTACCAGCTGATCCACCAGGGCACCGACGTGATCCCTTGCGAATTCATGGTGGCCGCTGAAGGGCACGAGCCCGAGCTGGCCCATCATCACCGCCTGCTGCTGGCCAACTGCCTGGCCCAGTCCGAGGCGTTGATGCGCGGCCGGTCGCTTGAGGAAGCGCGGGCGCGCATGGCCGAGAAGGGCCTGCAGGGCGACGAGTTGGAGCGTCAGGCCCGGCATCGCGTGTTCCCGGGCAACCGGCCTTCGACCACGCTGATCTATCCGCAGCTGACGCCCTTCGTTCTGGGCCAGATCATCGCGCTCTATGAACACCGGGTGTTCGTCGAAGGCGTGCTGTTGGGCATCAACTCGTTCGACCAGTGGGGCGTGGAGCTGGGCAAGGAGTTGGCCACCTCGCTGGGGCCAATCGTCGATGGCGATGCGGGCACCGAGGGCAAGGACGGCTCGACCGCCGCACTTGTGGCCTATGCGCTGCGGCACCGGGGCTGAAGCCCTGCAAATCTGACGGCCTGCCGCCACGGCAGGCCGCATTCTTTTATTGTCAGACAATTAAATGATTGGCAGGATCGGCCCCGAGGAGAAGCCCCGGGGCCGGCCACGCCGCCGCGCCGCCTGGCCGCAACAGACGCCGCATCAGGCCGGCGCGATGAATGGGAGGATGTCCATGCTGGGACAGATGATGACGCAGCCGCTGTTGATTTCGTCACTGATCGATCATGCTGCGCGCTATCATGGTCAGACCGAGATCGTTTCGGTCGAAACCGACGGAACCGCCACACAGACGACCTGGGGCGAGATCGCTGCCAATGCCCGGCGCATGGGGTCGGCGCTGACCAAGCTTGGCTTGCAGCTACAGGATCGGATCGGCACGCTGGCCTGGAACAACCGCCGTCATCTGGAAATCTACTATGCGGCCTCGGGTGCCGGGTTTGTCTGCCACACGATCAACCCGCGCCTGTTCCCCGAACAGCTGGTTTACATCATCAACCATGCGCAGGACCGGGTGCTGTTCTTCGACGCCACCTTCATCCCGCTGGTTGCTGCGATCCGCGATCAACTGACCGAGGTGAAGCATTTCGTCCTGATGGGACCGCGCAACGAGGACGCACTGCAGCAGATCCCGGGCCTGGAATTCTATGACGAGTTGATCGAGACCGGCGACGCCGATTTCGAATGGCCCGTCTTCGATGAAAACACCGCCTCGAGCCTGTGCTACACCTCGGGCACGACCGGCCACCCCAAGGGCGTGCTGTATTCGCACCGTTCGACCGTTCTGCACAGCTTTGCCTCGAACACCCGCGACGTGATCGGATACTCGGCGATGGATGTGGTGATGCCGGTCGTGCCCATGTTCCACGTCAACGCCTGGGGGTCGCCCTATGGCTGCGCCATGTCCGGTTCGCAGATGGTGCTGCCCGGGCCGGACCTGCATGGCGAGGCGCTGGTGAACCTGATCGACACCTATGGCGTGACGCTGGCGATGGGGGTTCCCACGATCTGGCAGGGCTTGCTGGCCCATGCCGCCAAATGCGGCACCAAGCTGGAAAGCCTCGAACGTACGGTGATCGGTGGCGCGGCGTGCCCGCCCTCGATGATCGAGACCTTCCGGGAAAAATACGGCGTCGACACCGTGCACGCTTGGGGGATGAGCGAGATGAGCCCGCTGGGCACCGCCAACATCCCGCTGGCCAAACATCGCAAGCTGCCGATCGAGGAGCAGCACAAACTGCGCGAGAATCAGGGCCGTCCGCCCTTTGGGGTCGAACTGAAGATCGTCGATGACGACGGCAACGACCTGCCGCATGACGGGGTCACGCAGGGCGACCTGATGGTACGCGGACACTGGGTGCTGGACAGCTATTTCCAGCTGCAGGATCAAGAGCTTCTGCAGGATGGCTGGTTCGCCACCGGCGACGTGGCCACGCTGGACCCCGATGGCTACATGACCATCCGCGACCGTTCCAAGGACATCATCAAGTCGGGCGGTGAATGGATCAGCTCGGTCGAGCTGGAAAACATCGCCGTAGCGCACCCGAGATTGGCCACCGCGGCCGTGATCGGCGTGCCGCATCCCAAATGGGACGAACGCCCGCTGCTGGTGGCCGTCAAGGCCGAGGGCGAGGATCCGTCCGAGGCTGAGCTGCTGGGGTTTTTCGACGGCAAGATCGCCAAGTGGCAGGTGCCGGACAAAGTGGTCTTCGTCGACGCGCTGCCACTGAATGCAACGGGCAAGGTTTTGAAACGCAAACTGCGGGATGAATTCAAGGGCGCCTTGGCAGGTTAACGCTTGATTTCTAAGGATTTTTGGCTCCGGCGGTAGGGATCGAACCTACGACCAATTGATTAACAGTCAACTGCTCTACCGCTGAGCTACGCCGGAACTGAGGGGCGTGTACCAATCTGCAAAGACGAGGTCCAGACGAAAATTGCTTTCTTTGGACGAATTACGCGCCCCAGGTTTCCGTTTCGGATTTCAATCTGGCTGAACAGCTTTTTTTTGCGTGCGGCAGTGAATCGTTACGTTGATCTACGCTCTGGCCGCAACGTGATCGTTTCATGCGGATCAGAAAGAGATTAGCCTCTCGATAATGCACCATACTTCGGTGAACCTGTTGAAACCGGAAAGGAACCCAAGATGCGGACAGCTTGCAGGATTGTAGCGAAGCTTTTCTTCTTTGTTCTTGCCGCGCCGGGGATCGCCCAAGAGGCCGGAACCCTGATCACCGGCGCTCGGATTTTCGACGGGGTCAGTTCCGACCTGATCGAGGGTCAGGACGTTTTGATCCAAGACGGCATGATCACCGCCCTTGGTCCTGATCTGGATGCGCCGGAGGGGGCGACGGTGATCGATGCACAGGGTCGGTTCCTGATGCCCGGATTTGCCGACATGCATGCGCATCTGATGTTTCAGATGCCGTTTGGAATCGCATTCAATGCCGATCGCGAATATTGGGCCTATGTTGCCGCAACCGTCGCCGAACAATACTTGATGCAGGGGTTCACGACGGTCCGCGATGTCGGCGGGAACTCGTTTTCACTGAAACGCGCCATAGACGAGGGCATTCTGGTGGGGCCGCGTGTCTATCCTTCGGGTCCCATGATCTCGCAGAGCTCGGGCCACTCGGATCATCGGACGGACGCAAACGAGCCCGGTTCATTGGTGTTCGAGCCCAGCATTCCGATGAAATACTTCCATGTCGCAGTTGCCGATGGGCGTGACGAGGTTCTGAAGACCGTACGCGAGGTGTTGCGCCGCAGGGCCTCGCAGATCAAGATTTCGGTCGGTGGCGGTACCGGGTCATTTGCTGATCCACTGGACACCACGCAGTACACGGCAGACGAAATCCGTGCAGCCGTCGAAGCGGCAGAAGACTGGAACACCTACGTAACCGCCCATGTCTACAACTCGGATGGCATCATCCGCGCCGTCGAGAATGGGGTGAAGTCCATCGAGCATGGCAATCTGATGAGCGAAGAGGCCATGCGCGTGATGATGGAGCATGATGCCTGGCTGTCGCCGCAGGTCATCGTCTACACATTCCATCCGGCCGGCTACAACGACGAACAAAAAGCCAAGCATGACGAAGCCTATGACGGCATCAACCAGATGTTCACCATGGCCAAGGAGCTTGGATTCGAGAATATCGTCTTCGGCACGGACGTGATCACTTCTCCTGAGATGATCAAGCGCGCAAACGAGGAGTTCGTGCTGAGAACGGAATGGTTCGACAATGTCGAAATACTCCGTCAGGCAACCTCGAAATCAGCCGAGTTGCTTGCCTTGTCGGGGCCGCGCAATCCTTATCCCGGGGCGCTGGGTGTCATTGCGGAAGGTGCTCATGCGGATATCCTTCTGATCGACGGCAACCCCCTTGAGGACATGTCTGTCATGACCGAATACGAAGAGCGCTTCGATCTGATCATGAAGGGCGGGGTGATCTACAAAAACGAACTGTAGCGGACGGTCTGCTGTGCAAATGCAAGGCGGACCAAACTTGAGTCACAGGCGCTGGAAAATTCTCTGATGTTTCCCGAGTGTGGTTGACAGGATTGGGCTGATCGAAAGACCAACTCCGAACTAACGGCGCAGGTCCTTGGGGGCAGTCTGATCGCATGCGTTGAACCGGCTGAAAACTCCGCGTGTCGGATCGGAAACCGACTGCACACGGGACGTGAGCGGTTGGGTGCGCCACAAACTTCTGAAATCAGAGGATTTTGGCTCCGGCGGTAGGGATCGAACCTACGACCAATTGATTAACAGTCAACTGCTCTACCGCTGAGCTACGCCGGAACTGAGGCGCGTATAGCAATCCGGTTTTTCGGCGTCCAGAGGGGAAAAGCACACAAGACGAATTTTTTGGGCGTTCAGGCGATGCGATGAAAACTGGTCTGCACCGACAGCGCGCCCCGGGGGGCGACGCGGTCTTTTCCTGTCAGGTCCACCAGATGGGCAAACACGTTGCGCTCGGCCGCTGGAAGCAGGGCAGGCGGGGTTTCGACATAGATCCGCTGGGCCAGATCCCGGGCTGTGCCCGGGCGCTCGGCCAGCGCGTCGAGGATTTGTGCCTCGCGTTCCAGCCGATGGCGGATCAACCAGTCAAGCCTTCCCGAGGGGTCTGTGATCGGCGCGCCGTGTCCGGCATGGAAGATGGACCAGTCGCGGGCGCGTAGCCGGTGGCAGGCCTTCATGAAGTCTGTCAGATCACCATCCGGAGGCGAAACCAGCGAACTGGCCCAGCCCATCACGTGATCGGCGGTGAAACACACGTCTCCCCAGGCCAGCGCGATGTGATTGCCCAGATGACCCGGCGTGTGAATGACCTCAAGGCCCCATCCGTTCCCCTCGATCCTGTCGCCGTCCGCCAACTCGATGTCCGGGCGGAATTCCGTGTCGATTCCCTCGCCGCCGCCGGCGAGGCCTTGCTCGGCCAGTTGGGACATGATCGCGCTGCGCCCTGCCTGTGGCCCGCCAAAGGCGTAGATCGGGGCACCTGTCCGCTCTGACAGCGGAGCAGCCAGCGGCGAATGGTCCAGGTGGCTGTGGGTGACCACGATATGGCTGATCATTTGCCCGGGCTGCAGCGCATCCAGAATGGCCTGCATGTGACTGTCGCTCAACGGTCCGGGGTCGATTACGGCAAGGTCGCTGGTGCCCAGGAGGTATGTATTTGTCCCCAGATAGGTCATCGGCGACGGGTTTGGGGCCAGCAAGAGCCTGAGGCCCGGCTGCAGGGCGACAGGGATGCCCGGTTTCGGGTTGAAATCGTCTGCTGGCAGCATCTTGGCCTCTTTCTCTTGGCGGAGCAGCCCGCTAGGTTTAGCGCATGTCCTCGCGCTGGCTCAAATCCTATTTGCCCCGCAGCTTGTATGCCCGGGCGGCCCTGATTCTGGTGCTGCCGGTGATCGTGGTTCTGTTGGTGGTGTCGGTGGCATTCGTGCGTGAACACCTCGAGGATGTGACCGGTCAGATGACCCGCGCGGCGTCGCGCGAAGTGCGGCTGGTTCTGGAAGACATTCAGGGCGCCGAAACCCAACAGCAGGCGCTGGCCGCGGTGCGCCCGGATTTGAGGGTGCTGGACATGCAGGCCCGCTTTCTGGGGATCAACGAAACGCCTACGATTGAACCGCGGCGCTGGTATGATTTCATCGCACCGCAGATCGACGCTGATCTTCGAGAGCTGCTGCCGAACCTCGTGGCGGTATCGTTGCCGGACAGTCAGGTCGCGACTTTGTTCTTGAACACCCATCTGGGTGTGTTGGAGCTTGGCTTTGATCGCCGGCGTCTGTCGACGGTCGCTCCGCACCAGTTGATCGTCACGATGCTGTTCTTTGCGGTGATCATGACCTCGATTTCGTTCTTGTACATGCGCAATCAGTTGCGGCCGATCACTCGGCTGGCCGACGCGGCGCAGGCTTTTGGTCGCGGTCGGGTCGTGCCGTTCACCCCCGGAGGGGCCGTTGAGGTGCGGGCCGCTGGCAGCGCGTTTCTTGACATGCGTGCCCGGATCGAGCGGCAGATCGAGCAGCGGACCTTGATGCTGTCGGGTGTCAGCCATGACCTGCGAACGCCTCTGACCCGGCTCAAGCTTGGCCTGTCGATGTTGCCGGAGGAAGATGCAAAGCCGCTGCTTCAGGACGTGAACGAAATGCAGTCACTCTTGGATGCCTTCCTTGATTTCTCGCGCGGCGCGTCCGAGGGCGAGCAGGTCGAGGTTCGTCCGGATGAGCTTTTGCGCTCGATCGTGGATGATGCGCAACGGGCCGGGCAAAGCGTCGAGTTGCTGCCGCCCGAAGGGCAGGGTGCAGTGATGCTGCGTCCGACTGCGATCCGCCGCGCGGTGGAAAACCTGATCGGCAACGCGGTGCGCTACGGGTCGCACGCGATGGTCAGCATGACCCTGACTGACAAATCGCTGCGCATTCGGGTTGAGGATGATGGCCCCGGCATCCCGCCCGAGCAGCGGACCGAGGCGGTGAAGCCGTTCAGCCGGTTGGACCCGTCGCGGAACCAGAATCAGGGCAGCGGGGTGGGCCTCGGGCTGGCGATCGTTGCAGATATCGCTCGTGTACACGGCGGTGTTTTACGCCTGGGACAAAGCGAACGCTTGGGCGGTTTGTGCGCAGACATCATCATCGGGCGGTAATTTCGGCCGTATATGGTAGGCCCGGAGGGACTCGAACCCCCAACCAAAGCGTTATGAGCGCTCTGCTCTAACCAATTGAGCTACAGGCCCGCCTGAGCGCTTGCGTACCACGCAGAACAGCCGCGTCAAGCCTGACCGTTGCAACGCGGCGCACAATCGACTAACCCGCGCTGAAAGCATTCATGAGGGAACGGCCATGACAGCGGGCAAGAACGGCATCACCTATGCAGATGCGGGCGTGGATATCGATGCGGGCAACGCGCTGGTCGACCGGATCAAGCCCGCCGCCAAGCGGACGAACCGCCCCGGCGTCATGAGCAGCCTTGGCGGGTTCGGCGCGCTGTTCGACCTGAAAGGGGCAGGGTATTCCGACCCGATCCTGGTGGGGGCAACCGATGGCGTGGGCACCAAGCTGCGGATTGCGATCGACACGGGCGTGGTCGATGGCGTGGGTATCGATCTGGTGGCCATGTGCGTCAACGACCTGATCTGTCAGGGCGCCGAGCCGCTGTTCTTCCTGGATTACTTCGCCACTGGCAAGCTGGACACCGACACCGCCGCGCGGATCATCGAAGGCATCGCCGAGGGCTGCGTCCGCTCGGGCTGTGCCTTGATCGGGGGTGAAACCGCCGAGATGCCGGGGATGTACCCCGATGGCGACTTCGACCTGGCAGGCTTTGCTGTCGGCGCGATGGAGCGCGGCAGCGATCTGCCCGCCGGTGTGCAGGCCGGGGATGTTCTGCTGGGGCTGGCGTCGGACGGGGTGCATTCCAACGGCTATTCGCTGGTGCGCAAACTGGTCGAGATCTCGGGGCTGGGATGGGATGCGGATTCGCCCTTCTGCGACGGGCCATTGGGAGACGCGTTGCTGACGCCCACGCGGCTCTACGTCAAACCCGCCCTGTCCGCGATCCGGGCGGGTGGCGTTCATGCACTGGCGCATATCACCGGCGGTGGGCTGACCGAGAACCTGCCGCGCGTGCTGCCCGACGACCTGGGTGCGCAAATCGACCTGAACGCCTGGGATCTGCCGCCGGTGTTCCGTTGGCTGGCGGAAACCGGGGGCATCGCCGAGGCGGAAATGCTCAAGACTTTCAACTGCGGGATCGGCATGATCGTCGTCTGTGCCGCCGACCGCGCCGATGACTTGGCCGCCCTGCTGTCGGATGCCGGCGAGAGCGTCGCGCGCATCGGTTCGGTCACCGAAGGGGCGGGCGTCAGCTACGCAGGCAAGCTGCTGTGAGCCACAAGCGCGTCGCCATCCTGATTTCCGGGGGCGGGTCGAACATGGTGTCGCTGGTCGACAGCATGACCGGTGATCATCCGGCGCGCCCCTGTCTGGTTCTGTCGAACAATGCAGATGCGGGCGGACTGGCCAAGGCGGCGGATCGCGGGATTGCCACAGCCGTGGTCGATCACCGACCGTTCGGCGGTGACCGCGCCGCGTTTGAGGCCGAGCTGTGCAAGCCGCTGCTCGAGGCGCAGCCAGACATCGTCTGCCTGGCGGGGTTCATGCGCGTGCTGACGGGCGATTTCGTGTCTCGGTTTCAGGGGCGGATGCTGAATATTCACCCCTCGCTGCTGCCCAAGTATAAAGGGCTCAACACCCACGTCCGCGCCATCGCCGCCGGGGATGCCGAACACGGCTGCACCGTCCACGAGGTCACCGCGGCGCTGGATGATGGTCCGATCTTGGGGCAGGCCCGGGTTCCGGTCGAACCCGGCGACACCCCGGATTCGCTTGCTCGGAAGGTGCTGGCCTGGGAACACAAGCTGTATCCGGCGGTTCTGGAGCGCTTTGCCCGTGGCGATCGCGCACCGGTGTTACTCCCCTGATCTTGCGCCAGAGATTTACATGAGCGGCCAATTCGGCCTATGGTCTGGCCAAGCGCTCGGGGCAGAAGAAACCAACGGGCAATGACCAGAGCAAGAGCAAGAATAGCAAGCGCATGAAGACCCTCAAAACCACGCGAGAGTTGGCTGACTTCTGCAAGGCTGCCGCCCAACACCCCTATGTGACCGTCGACACCGAATTCCTGCGCGAGCGGACCTACTACTCCAAGTTATGTCTGGTCCAGTTGGCCGTGCCCTCTGAAGACGAGGACAGCGCGGTATTGGTCGATCCGCTGGCAGACGGCTTGTCGCTTGAGCCGCTTTACGAATTGTTCCAGAACGAAAACGTCGTCAAAGTGTTCCATGCCGCCCGCCAGGACCTTGAGATTTTCTGGGTGGAGGCCGGTATTTTCCCCAAACCGCTTTTCGATACGCAGGTCGCTGCAATGGTTTGTGGTTTCGGGGAACAGGTTGGCTATGAAACGCTGGTTCGCAAGATCTGCAAACAGGGTCTGGACAAGACCTCGCGGTTTACCGATTGGTCGCGGCGCCCGCTGAGCGAGGCCCAGCAGACCTATGCGCTGGCGGACGTGACGCATCTGCGCAAAATCTATGAACATCTGGCCGCCGAGCTGGAGAAATCCAAGCGCAGCCATTGGGTGGCGGAGGAGTTGCGCGTTCTGACCGATCCCGCAACCTATGACATCCGCCCCGAAGAGGCATGGCGGCGGGTCAAGACCCGGACCAACTCGGCCAAGTTCCTTGCGGTGGTGCGGGAGCTTGCCCGGTTCCGTGAGGAATATGCCCAGCAGAACAACGTGCCACGCAGCCGCGTATTCAAGGACGATGCGCTGGTCGAACTGGCGTCGACCAAACCACGTACGCATGCTGATCTGGGCAGCTCGCGTTTGCTGCTGCGCGAAGCGCGCAAAGGTGCCATCGCCGACGGTATTCTGGCCGCCGTACAGGCCGGTATGAATTGCCCTCCAGAGGATCTCCCGCGGGTGGACAACAGCCGGGACAAGATCAAGGTGAACCCCGCGCTGGCTGACCTGCTGCGGGTATTGCTGAAGTCAAAGACGGAAACCGCAGGGGTCGCGGCCAAGCTCATCGCGACCAGCTCGGAGCTGGATCAGATCGCGGCTGGGGACCGTGACGTTGCTGCGATGTCCGGTTGGCGGTTCGAGGTTTTTGGCGAGGACGCGCTCAAACTCTGCAGAGGCGAGATCGCCTTGGCAGCGAAGGGACAAACTGTTCAGGTCGTCCCCCTGTAAGATCGAATTCAGCGCCGACGCGATTCCAGGGCGTTCTGCTGACCGACTACGCGGATCAGACGAATGCCTTCAAGGTCCTGACGGCTGACATTGACCGCATCGGTCACTTCACGCGTACGTTCGGGCCCCTGCGCAGTGGCATAGGTCGGGTAGTTCACGCGGAAAACGAACTCCATAACGCCGTTCTTCCGGTTTTCCTCGGAATCGACGAAGGTGAGCTTTGCGTCATAGGCGCCCTGTCGGAATGCGGTGCCTTGCGCGACAACGATGGCACCCGAGGCGTTCGGTTCGATCCGCAGCTCGGTGATGGTGGTGATCGGTACGCTGGTATCTTCGGGTTCAGGGCGCGCGAACAGTCCCCGGCCCGAGCTTTGCTTCGGCACCAGCGCATCTGCGTCGCTGGCCGATGTCTCGACCGGGGCAGGGGTGCTCTTCCCGAACCAGTTCGACGGGTTTGCCCGGGAATCGCGCCAGCTGCTGCAGGCGGACAGGGTCAACAGGGCGACAAGAAGGACGGAAACAGTTTTTTGCATGGACCCAAAGCTTTGCAAGGTATTACCCGCACTGGGTTAGCCTACTTTCGGTCGTTTGAAAAGCCGCCCATGGGGGTGGACACCGGACATCGGGCGACTTAGGTCAGAACCAGAACAGCAACCAGAGGACCCACGTTCATGGCCACGCCTGCCTTTGAGGAGATTGTCGAGGATTTCGAGTTCCTTGAGGACTGGGAAGACCGGTACCGCCACGTGATCGAGCAGGGCAAGGCGATGGAGCCGCTGGATGACGCCCTGAAGGTGCCGGCAACCAAAGTCCATGGCTGCGCCAGTCAGGTCTGGATTCATCCGGTAATCGAAAATGGCGTTTTTCGGTTCGACGGCGACAGCGACGCGCTGATCGTTCGTGGTCTGATCGCTGTATTGCGCTCGCTTTACAACGGTTTACCCGTTGCCGAAGTGGAGAAGGCCGACGCCGCGGCCGAGCTTGCCCGGTTGGGGTTGAATGAACATCTGTCGGCCCAGCGGTCGAACGGTGTGCGTGCGATGATCGACCGAATACGAGACGTAGCGCGCGAAAACGCCTGAGCCGGTTTCGCCACTCGGGGGCCAATCATGAGGATTTGGGGCTTGCGCCGGCCCAGTCTTTCAGCGTGGTCTCGAGATCGCCATATCCGGTGAAACGCCGTTCGAACTCCAGCCCCATCCGATCCGCGCATTCCTGTGCCCGACGGGTCAGTTCGGGGTCATCTGTCTGCGCCTGGTAGATCAGCTTGGTGTAATTTCCGAAATACATGTCGCGCAGTTCCGGGTGCCGATCCAGCCCCAACGGCTTCCAGACGAACGCATCAAATTGCCTGGCCAGAAAGTCGGTCAGGTAGAAGGCCGTCGTCTCATCGTCGCCGCGTTCGGCGAATTTGTCGTTTCCCTCGAAGAAAGAGTAACAGTGCGGTCCCCGCACCATTTCGACACCCAGCCGTTTGCACGCCTGCTCCAACAGTCCGCCGGACCCGCAATCGGCATAGACGACAAAAATCCGGTCATACCGGTCGCGATGCTTGGCGACGGCATCCTCCACGGCCTGAGTGATCCGTTCGGGATGGACATGCAGGATGGCAGGCAAGCACGTCAGTGCAAGGTGGTCCCAGCCGTTGCGTGTCTTCATGTCCAGAATCTCGCGCGCCAACGCACCGCAGGCGATCAACAGGATGCTTTGCTGCGCATCCATCTCGTCAAACCCCTGTTCCGTCAGGCGTTTGTCGTCAGGTATGTCGTGCTGCGGCATGTGTCGCCTCCGCAAGGTTCCAATGTCAAATGACCGCGAAATAGCCCCCGATGCAAGTTCGCGTCCTTTGGGATCACACACTTGGCACCCGAGTTACAATCTCGTTGTGATGCCACGGCCCGGAAATGAAAAAGCCGCCCGGACAGGCGGCTTTGACATAACAAGGCGTGCAGGATCAACCCGCCAGTTGGTTATGCTTGCGCGAGACGAACTCCTTGGCGGTTTCGACCGCAACCGCCGCGTCCCGGCAATAGGCGTCAGCGCCGATCGCCTTGCCGAACTCTTCGTTCAGAGGGGCGCCGCCGACCAGCACGATGTAATCGTCACGCTTGCCCTGTTCGACCAACGTGTCGATGACCACTTTCATGTAGGGCATGGTCGTCGTCAGCAGGGCCGACATGCCCAGAATATCAGGCTGCTCGGTTTCCAGTGCTTCCAGGTAGTTTTCAACCGGATTGTTGATGCCGATATCGACAACCTCGAAACCGGCGCCTTCCATCATCATCGAGACGAGGTTCTTGCCGATGTCGTGGATGTCGCCCTTGACGGTGCCGATCACCATCTTGCCAACGCGCGGAGCGCCGGTTTCCGCCAGCAGAGGCTTGAGGATGGCCATGCCGCCCTTCATCGCGTTGGCGGCCAGCAGAACTTCGGGCACGAACAGGATGCCGTCGCGGAAATCCTGGCCGACAATGGTCATGCCGCCGACAAGCGCCTTGGTCAGAATGTCATACGGTGCCCATCCACGTTCCAGCAGGATGTTCACGCCTTCTTCGATCTCTTCCTTCAGGCCATCGTAGAGGTCATCAAACATCTGTTCGACGAGTTCGTCGTCGTTGAGTTCCGACAGGACGATGTCTTCTTCATCGGACATGGGTCATTTCCCTGAGCTGGCGGGCCTTGCGCCCTTGGTGGCTGTTTTTCCCGTTTTGGCCATTTCGTCGCAGTTAGACTGTGACGATTGCGACCTCGGCGGTTCCGAGACCGACCTATAGGTGAAAATCTTGCCGCGCTCGACGCCAAATTTCACATGATCTTTCTGAGCGGTATTCATGGGGTCTGTGCATGAGACAAAGCCAGCGATTGTGATGGCGGACTTGCCGGGGAAACCTGCAGATGCTAGAAATTACGTGAACAAAGAGGGAACAAATATGCCGTTGCGCCACACTATTTCCGGGCGAGGTGCCGTATCGAACGACGCTGGTCGGTACGAGGCGTATGCGCACGAAGCGGTCGATGACGGCTGGGAGGATCCCGAGCCTCTTCCTCCCCTGCGAACCTCGGTTCGGGACGAGGTCGCGAAGTCTCTGATCACCTACAACAAGTCACCGGATCTGCCATTTGACCGGTCGTTCAACCCGTATCGCGGGTGCGAACACGGTTGCGTCTACTGCTTTGCCCGACCCACCCATGCATATCTCGGTCTATCTGCCGGGTTGGATTTCGAAACGCGTCTGATCGCACGTCCGAACGCTCCGGATGTGCTTGCGCGCGAGCTTTCGTCCGCGCGGTACAAGGTGGCGCCGATTGCGCTGGGTACAAATACGGACCCGTATCAGCCGATTGAAAAAACACGTTCGATCACAAGGGCATGCCTGGAGGTTCTGAGAGATTTCAACCACCCGGTTGCGATCGTGACCAAGGGCGCTTTGATCGAACGGGATATCGACATTCTCGCGCCCATGGCCGCCCTTGGGCTGGTCAGGGTTGGCATCTCGCTGACTACGTTGGATGATGGTCTGTCGCGGCGGATGGAACCGCGTGCCCCTGCACCAAGACGCCGGCTGCGCACGATCCGAAAGTTGACCCAGGCCGGGATTCCCGTGCGCGTCATGACGTCCCCGATCATTCCGGGACTGACCGATCACGAGCTTGAAGCGCTGTTGGAGGCGGGCTGCGACGCAGGCGCGGATGCGGCCAGTTGGATCATGCTACGGTTGCCCCGCGAAGTCTCTCAACTGTGGCAGGAGTGGTTGTCCGAGCACGAGCCTGGTCGCGCCGAAAAGGTCATGGCGCGGTTGCGCGAAATGCACGGGGGCAGGGACTATGACCCGCGGTGGGGGCATCGGATGCGCGGCGAGGGGGTCTACGCCGAAATGGTCGCCAAGCGGTTCAAGGCTGCGATTGCGCGACTTGGCTTGGCGACCACAACTCCCAAACTGCGTTGCGACCTCTTTGCCCGGCCTGCGCGGGCCGGGGATCAATTGTCACTGTTCCAATAAGAAAAGGCCCCGCTCGATGGCGGGGCCTTTTGTCTGTCTTAGCGGTTTTCGATGTCGACGTAGTCGCGCAGAGTTTCGCCCAGATACAGCTGGC
The DNA here is from genome assembly GCF_056536865.1 of Ruegeria sp. CI8. Lineage (NCBI taxonomy): Bacteria > Pseudomonadati > Pseudomonadota > Alphaproteobacteria > Rhodobacterales > Roseobacteraceae > Ruegeria > Ruegeria sp. CI8. The sequence goes on along the minus strand of NZ_JBQFQL010000001.1, from coordinate 1,306,279 downwards.
GCGGGCGGCCAATCTTGTTCTGAGGATCGGCGATCATTTCTTTCCACTGGCTGACCCAACCAACGGTGCGCGACAGCGCGAAGATCGGGGTGAACATTGAGGTCGGGAAACCCATCGCCTCGAGGATGATGCCCGAGTAGAAATCGACATTCGGGAACAGCTTCTTGTCGACGAAATACGGATCTTCCAGTGCTTGTTTCTCAAGCGCCTTGGCGACCTGCAGTTTCGGGTTGTTCTCGATGCCCAGCAAGTCCAGAACCTCATCGGCCGACTGCTTCATCACTTTGGCGCGCGGGTCAAAGTTCTTGTACACGCGGTGACCAAAGCCCATCAGGCGGAACGGATCGTTCTTGTCCTTGGCGCGTTCGATGAACTCGGGGATGCGGTCGACGCTGCCGATCTCTTCCAGCATCTCGAGGCAGGCCTGGTTGGCGCCGCCGTGCGCCGGGCCCCAGAGGCAGGCGATACCGGCCGCGATGCAGGCGAACGGGTTCGCGCCCGACGACGAAGCCAGACGCACGGTCGAGGTCGAGGCGTTCTGCTCGTGATCGGCGTGCAGGGTGAAAATCCGGTCCATGGCGCGGCTGAGGATCGGGTTGACGACGTAGTCCTCGGCCGGAACGGCGAAGCACATGTACAGGAAGTTCGACGCGTAGTCCAAGTCATTGCGCGGGTAGATGAACGGCTGACCGATCGAGTATTTGTATGCCATCGCCGCAATTGTCGGCATTTTGGCGATCAGGCGGTGCGTCGCGATTTCGCGCTGGCGCTCGTCGCCCACGTCAGTCGAGTCGTGATAGAAAGCCGACATGGCTCCGACCACGCCCACCATCGTAGCCATCGGATGCGCGTCGCGGCGGAAGCCACGGAAGAAATAGTGCATCTGCTCGTGGATCATGGTGTGGCGGGTGATGGTCGTTTCGAACTCTTCCAGTTCGTCGGCCTTGGGCAGGTATCCGTACAGCAGCAGGAAGCACACTTCGAGGAAGTGCGATTTCTCGGCCAGTTGGTCGATCGGATAGCCACGGTGCAGCAATTCGCCCTTTTCACCGTCGATATAGGTGATGGTGCTGTCGCAGCTTGCGGTCGAAGTGAAGCCTGGGTCGTAGGTGAACACGCCGGCCTGACCGTAGAGCTTGCGGATGTCGACTACGTCGGGTCCGGCCGTTGGCGAATGAACCGGCAACTCATAGGTTTTTCCGTGGACGGTCAGAGTCGCTGTCTTGTTGCTCTCGGTCATGTTTTCCCTTCCTCAATCATACGAATGCCGGCTCGCTGACCGACAAAACGGGCGGTGATCGCGCAAGTCTGCGCGAGTCAGGTCGTAGCGGAGCAGCGTTACCCGAATGTGAAGTCAGGACTGTGCCGCTGCATCAGAAATCCGTGCAATGGTCTCATCCCGACCCAGCACGAGCATCATGTCAAAAACCGAAGGTGTGACGGCCCGACCCGCCAACGCAGCCCTGAGGGGGCCAGCCAGCTTGCCGAACTTCAACCCGTTTGCCTCGGCAAACGAATTGAGGGTCTCCTCCAGTTCGTTCCGGGTCCAGCTAGCATTTTGCAGCTGCGGCGTCAATTGATCCAGTATACCGTCGGATACAGAACTCAGCGCCTTTTCTGCCTTCTCATCGCGCTCGATCGGTCGCGAAGTCAGTGCAAAATGCGCCTTTTCAAGGAGTTCCGGAAATGTACGCGCCCGATCCTTGAGGCAATACATCGCACGTTCCAAATCACCCGATTGTGTTTCTGTCAGCGCAGGCAGGCCAGCGGCGTCCAGATATTCTTCGATTTCTTGCCGCAATGCAGCATCATCGGATATGGCGATGTGCTGTCCGCACAAGTTCTCGAGCTTTTTCAGATCGAACCGCGCCGGGCTTTTCCCGATTCCGTTCAGGTCGAACCATTCCTTGGCCTGTTCATCGGTAAAGAACTCGTCGTCCCCGTGGCTCCAGCCCAGGCGCGCCAGATAGTTTCGCATACCGGCGGCAGGATAGCCCATGGCCTGATACTCCTGCGCGCCCAATGCGCCGTGCCGCTTGCTGAGTTTCTTTCCGTCAGGGCCGTGGATCAGCGGGATGTGCGCCCAGACCGGAACTTTCCAGCCCATGGCTTCATAGATCATCATCTGCCGCGCCGCGTTGTTCAGGTGGTCGTCGCCACGAATGACATGCGTCACACCCATGTCGTGGTCATCAACGACCACCGCCAGCATATAGACCGGTGTGCCGTCCGAACGCAGGAGGACCATGTCGTCCAGCTGATCGTTTCGGATGGTTACGTCACCTTGGACCTTGTCGCGGATGACGGTTGTGCCATCCTGCGGAGCCTTGATCCGCACAACGAAGGGGCGGTCGGGGTGTGTGCTGGGGTCGGCGTCGCGCCACGGGCTGCGGAACAGGGTCGACTTGCCCTCGGCCCGGGCCTGTTCACGAAAGGCCGCGATTTCTTCCTGGGTCGCAAAGCACTTGTATGCTTTGCCTTCTGCCAGCAGCTGATGCGCGACTTCGGCGTGACGAGCTGCGCCTTCGAACTGGCTGATGACATCTCCGTCGTGGTCGAGCCCGAGCCAGCTCATGCCCTTGAGGATAGCCTCGGTCGCTTCGGGCGTTGACCGTTCGCGGTCCGTGTCTTCGATCCGCAGCAGGAACTTTCCGCCTCGACCACGGGCGTAAAGCCAATTGAACAGCGCAGTACGGGCTCCGCCAATGTGCAGATAGCCGGTGGGCGAGGGTGCAAATCGGGTGACGACCTGATCGGACATTATAGTGATTAACCTTTTGGTAACCGCGTTGAGCGTAGAGTCGAGCCTGTCTAACGAGCCTCAAGGACGGGGGCAACCATGCGTGTTGTGGCGTGGGTCGAAGGTGCGTTGCTAAACCAGCGAGGGCACCTTTTGCCTTGGTCTCCGGTTTGTCTGGCCATCGGCATAGGCCTGTATTTCGCAATCCGGTTCGAGCCGGATGCGCGGATTTATTCGGGCCTGTCCGGGTTGGCCCTGCTTGCCATTTGGGCCAGCCGCCGGATGTCGTCTGCCTGGGCTCCGTTGGCAATAGGGGGGGCGCTGGTCGCCGTTGGGTTCATCCTGGCGGGTGCTCGCGCTCACATGGTTGCAGAGCCGGTTTTGAAATGGCGCTATTACGGCCCGGTTGAGGGGAGGGTCGTGGCGTTGGATCGCTCTGCTTCGGATGCGCTGCGGGTTACGCTGGACCAGGTACGGATCGGGGACGTGCCGTCGGACCAAGCCCCGCGGCGCATCCGACTTTCGTTGCATGGCGACCATGTACCGATTGTGCCAGGGCAACGCGTTATGACGACGGCCCATCTGTCACCGCCGCAAGGTCCCGTCGAACCCGGCGGCTTTGATTTTCGCAGACACGCCTGGTTTCAGCGCTTGGGCGCGGTCGGATACGCGCGCACGCCAGTGGTCACCGCCGCTCCGTCCCGCTTTGAGGCCGGGGTGCGTGTCGCTGCCGTGCGCATGGCCATTTCCGACAGAGTGAGAGAAGTGCTGCCAGGTGATGTCGGCGGCTTTGCCGCAGCTGTTTCGACCGGGGATCGCAGCGGCATCAGCGCCGCCGCTTTGGACAATTTGCGCACGTCGAACCTTGCCCATCTGCTTGCAATCTCCGGCCTGCATATGGGGTTGTTGACGGGGTTCGTCTTTGTGACTTGCCGGGTACTGCTTGCGGCCTTGCCCGCCTTGGCGTTGCGGTGGCCGGTTCGCAAGGTTGCCGCGGTCTGCGCGCTGATCGCTGCAACGCTCTATCTGTTGCTTTCTGGGGGCAATGTCGCGACCGAGCGCGCCTTCGTGATGGTATCGGTTCTGTTTGGGGCGGTTTTGATCGATCGGCGTGCCATATCTTTGCGGGCCGTCGCGGTTGCGGCGCTGTTGGTGCTGTTTCTTCGCCCCGAATCATTGCTCAGCCCCGGATTTCAGATGTCCTTTGCCGCCACGACAGCACTGGTCGCGGTTTTCGGTGCCCTTCGCGACGTTGAGGTTCCAAGAGTGCCCAAGTGGTTGCGCCCGGTGGGTGGGCTTCTGTGCTCCTCGGCGGTCGCTGGTTTGGCGACGGCCCCAATTGGTGCGGCACATTTCAACATGGTGTCGCACTACGGCTTGCTGGCCAACACCCTGTCCGTGCCGGTTATGGGATCCGTCGTGGTTCCCTCGGCAGTTCTGGCAGCGATCCTCGCGCCTTTCGGGCTCGAGGCCGTTGCGATCCATGTGATGGGTATCGGACTGGCGTGGATCCTGGCCGTCTCGGACTGGGTGTCCGGCCTGGATGGTGCACGGGGCTTCGTTGCCAGCTCGCCCGGTTTTGTCCTGCCGCTGTTTTCCTTGGGTGCGCTGTGGGTCATTTTGTGGCAGGGACGCAGCCGCTGGGTTGGAGTTTTTCCGATGGCGTTCGCCGCAGTATTCTGGGGACAAGGCCAGCGGCCCGAGGCGCTGATCGCCGATTCAGGTGGTTTGGTCGGGGTGATGACCGAGAAAGGCCGCGCGTTGAGCAAGGAAAAAGGCGCTGGGTTCGTCGCTTCGGTCTGGCTTGAAAACGATGGAGACGGAGCAACCCAGCCGGAGGCTGCGGGCCGGTGGCCATCGGCCCCAGATCTTGTTCAGCGATATCCTTTAGAGGATTTCCAGCTGGTCCACATCACGGGCAAGCGCGCGGCGCAGCAGGTCACCGTTTGCCGACCGGGCGAACTCGTGGTCTCTGCCGTGCCGATCAAACTGACCGGTGACTGCGCCGTTTTTGATCCTGACCGACTGCGAAAGACCGGCAGCCTTGCGATCCGCCAAGGAAAGATGTTCAGCAGCGCTGATGCGACGGGGCCACGCCTTTGGTCACCGGCTCGGCCCGACGGCTTCAGTAAGTCCGAATAAGTCCGACGAGACGCCCTTGAACCTTGACCTTGTCCTCGGGCAATACCCGCGTTTCGTAAGCGGGGTTGGCGGCCTCGAGCGCGATCGCCTGGCCGCGCCGGAAAAACCTTTTCAGGGTTGCCTCCTGATCTTCGACCAAAGCCACGACGATGTCGCCATTGTCTGCCGAAGACGTTTCGCGGATCACGACCACGTCCCCGTCATTGATACCGGCGTCGATCATGGAGTCTCCGCGCACCTCAAGGGCATAGTGTTCGCCACGGCCCGATACCATCGTGCCCGGTACCGCAACATGATGGGAAATGTGGCTGATCGCCTCGATCGGAACACCGGCGGCAATTCTGCCCATCACCGGAAGTTCGAGAGCGTCCACCGACACAGGCTCGACATTGGCAGGGCGGGGCACGCTGGGCTTGTCACCTTCGATCACGCGAGGCGTGAAGCCAGCGGTCGGCTCGCCTCCCAGACTTTCGGGCAGTTTCACGATCTCGATCGCGCGCGCCCTGTGGGCGAGACGCCGGATGAACCCACGCTCTTCCAGCGCGGTGATCAACCGATGGATGCCGGATTTGGATCTCAGGTCCAACGCCGTTTTCATTTCGTCAAAGCTGGGTGGAACACCGTCCGCCTGAACGCGTTTGTGGATGAATTCCAGCAAATCCAATTGCTTCTTGGTCAGCATCGCTCACACCTCGTTGCCCATGCGTTTTCTTTTGTTCTACGCATGTTCACGTTTTGTGTCAATGGATTTGCCGACTGAACCTAGATGGGCAGGTAGGACACCGTTTCCCCCGCAGCCCGCGCAGGATCGTTTGGAGGGCGCATCAGCAAGGCGTTCGACCGCGCCAGAACGCTGAGCAGCGAACTGTCCTGATCCTCGAACGCGCGTATCCCATTGCTTTCCAATCGAGCGCGCATGTAATGCTCGCGCGGGCCGTTCGGTGGCAGGGCCTCCGACAGGATGGCCTGATGGAGAGTCGGATCAACAGTCTGGATGCCCAGCATCTTTTTGACCAAGGGGACCAGGAAGAGATATCCGCAAACCATCGCGCTGACCGGGTTGCCGGGCAACCCGATCATCGTCGCATCACCCAGCCGCCCCGCCATCAGTGGTTTGCCGGGGCGCATCAGGACCTTGTAGAAGGATTGTTCGAGCCCCAGCCGTTGCGATGCTTCGGCCACAAGGTCGTAGTCTCCCACCGACGCTCCGCCAATTGTCACGACCAGATCGGAGCCTTCGGCCAAGCCAAATGCGGTTTCCAGCGATGACAGTGTGTCTTGTGCCACTGGCAACATGCGAACATGTGCGCCAGCATTCTCAAGCAATGCTTTGATGCCAAACGAGTTCGAGGCAATGATCTGGTCAGGTCCCGGAGTTTCGCCCGGCATGACCAGCTCGTTTCCCGTGGCGATCAGCGCGATCTGGGGTTTGGTGGCCACGGAGACGGTCGGAACATTCATCGCCGCCAGCAATGCAAGATCCTCAGGCGAGAGGACTCGCGGTGCACTAACCGTATCGCCGATGGTGAAGTCCACGCCTGCCGGTCGGATGTTGGTTTTTTGGCCGGGTTCTTCCGTGATCGTCAACAGATCGCCGCGCAGGTCGGTGTCTTCCTGGATGACGACGAAATCTGCCCTCTCGGGGACCGGAGCCCCGGTGAAAATCCGAACTGCCTGGCCCGGGCCAACTGTACCTGTGAAACGCTGGCCAGCGGCGGCCTCACCGATGACCTTGAACATTGCGTGACGCTCAACCTCGGCCGACTTCAGCGCATATCCATCCATTGAAGAGGCAGCAAACGGGGGTTGGTCCCGCTCGGCTTTTACATCCCGCATCAGCACTCGACCGGCCGCGTCAGCAAGCGCAATCTGCTCTTCGGGCATGGTGGCTACCAGGCCGAACAGCAGCTGTCGGGCTTCTTCAACCGTTATCATTTCGCCTCGTAACGACCTGATTTGCCGCCATCTTTCAGCAGAACGCGGATGCGGCCGATTTCCATTGCCTTGTCAACGGCTTTGGCCATGTCATAGACGGTCAGTGCTGCGGTAGACACGGCTGTCAGGGCCTCCATCTCGACGCCAGTCTGTCCAGTGGTCTTGACCGTCGCTTCGATCTGCACGCCCGGCAGGTCCGGGTCCAATGTCAGGTCAACCGACACCTTGGTGACAGGCAAGGGATGGCACAGCGGAATCAGGTCCGGTGTCTTCTTTGCCCCCATGATCCCGGCCAACCGGGCAACCCCCAGAACATCGCCCTTCTTCGCGCGGCCTTCGGAAATAATTTCAAAGGTTTGTTGCGCCATTTTCACGTAACCCGCGGCAACCGCGACGCGGTTTGTCGTGTCCTTGTCCGATACATCGACCATATGGGCCTGGCCGTCGCTGTCAAAATGCGTCAAGGGCATCACATGACCCCCGGCACCAGCGGGTTCGACAGGATGTGACGGGTCGCGGCGGCGACGTCCTGCTGCCGCATCAGGCTTTCTCCGATCAGGAAACACCGGGCACCATAGCGGGCGATATCCGCAAGGTCTTCCGGGGTATTCAGCCCGCTTTCGCACACGATCATGCGGTCAGCGGGAACCAGCTTGGACAAGCGGCGAGTGGTATCAAGCGAGGTCTCGAACGTCTTGAGATTGCGGTTGTTTATTCCAATGAGAGGGCTTTTGAGATCGGCCGCGCGCTCAAGCTCGGCCTCGTCATGTACCTCGATCAGGACATCCATGTCCCAGTCAAACGCGGTCTGTTCCAGTTCGGCGGCTTGCTGATCGTCGACCGATGCCATGATGATCAGGATACAGTCGGCACCCAGTGCCCGCGCTTCGACCACTTGATAGGGATCATACATGAAGTCCTTGCGCAGTGCCGGAAGCGAGCATGCAGCCCGGGCGGCGGTCAGGAATTCCTTGGCACCCTGAAAGCTGGGCGTGTCGGTCAAAACCGAAAGGCAGGCGGCGCCACCTTCTTCATAGGCTTTTGCCAGCGCGGGCGGATCAAAATCCTCACGGATCAAACCCTTGGACGGGCTTGCCTTCTTGATTTCGGCGATCAGACCATAACCGCGGCGACTGGCCGTGCGCAGAGCATCCACAAAGCCGCGCGTTTCAGACGCTTCGCGGGCTTGTTGCTCGACCTCGTCAAGGGGAACTTGGGCTTTGTCGGCGGCGACTTCTTCCAGCTTGTAGGCCTTGATCTTATCCAGAACGGTTTCGGTCATGCGGCTTCCTGTGTGAGTTGTGCCAGAGCAGCAATCTTGTCTTTCGCCTTGCCGCTGTCGATGCTTTCGGCGGCCATTTCGACGCCTTGTTTCAGGTCCGGTGCAGCTTCGGCGACCACAAGGGCCGCAGCCGCGTTCAGCAGGACCGCATCCCGGTAGGCCGACGGCGCGCCATCCAGCAATGCGCGGAACGCGACGGCGTTTTCCTCGGGTGTTCCGCCCAGAATATCTTCAAACGGATGAACCGGCAGGCCCGCATCTTCGGGATGCAATTCAACCTCTTTCACGCGCCCGTCCTCAAGCGACGCGACCCAGCTGATGCCAGTAATCGTCAACTCGTCGGTCCCGTCCGAGCCATGTACCAGCCAGGCGTGCTCGGCCCCGAGCAAGCCAAGAGTCTCGGCCATCGGTCGGATCAGGTCGCGGCTGAAGGCTCCGGTCAGCTGCCGCTTGACACCGGCGGGGTTGGTCAGGGGGCCAAGGATATTGAAAATGGTTCGGGTGCCAAGCTCTTGCCGGGTGGGCATGACATGGGCGATGGCCGGGTGATGCATGGGCGCCATCATGAACCCGATGCCGACGGTCTGCAAAGCCTTTTCAACGACTTGCGGCCCGACCATAATGTTGATTCCCATCTGTCCCAATGCATCGGCGGCCCCTGATTTCGAGCTGAGATTCCGGTTGCCGTGCTTGGCCACGGTCACGCCCGCGCCAGCCACGACAAAGGCCGTCGCGGTCGAGATATTGAGCGTGCCTTTCCCGTCGCCGCCGGTTCCCACGATGTCGATCGCGCCCGCTGGTGCTTTGACCGCGTTGCATTTCGCGCGCATCACGGCGGCGGCGGCGGCATATTCCTCGACCGTTTCGCCGCGCGTGCGCATGGCCATCAACAGACCGCCGATCTGGCTGGGCGTGGCGCGACCCTCAAACAGGATCTCAAAGGCCTGTTCGGCTTCGGCACGGGTCAGGGCGCGATCGGCCGCAGCTCCGATCAGCGGTTTCAGCGCGTCACTCATGCGGGGACTTTCATTTCGTTCAGGAAATTCTTCAGCAGCGCGTGGCCGTGTTCCGAGGCGATCGATTCCGGGTGGAATTGAACACCGTGGATCGGCAGCTCTTTGTGTTGCAGGCCCATGATGGTGCCGTCTTCCAACTCTGCCGTGATTTCAAGGCAATCGGGCAGGGTATCCCGATCGACGACCAGTGAGTGGTAGCGGGTCGCCTCAAACGGTGACGGCAGGCCGGCGAACAGGCCTTTGCCAGTGTGATGCATGGTTCCCATTTTGCCGTGCACGATTTCGTGGCACCGCACGACCTTGCCGCCAAAGGCCTGACCAATGGTCTGGTGACCCAGACAAACACCCATCAAAGGCGTGCGCGTTTCCGCAGCTGCCTCGGTCAGGGCGAGGCAGATCCCGGCCTGGTCCGGATCACAAGGGCCGGGACTCAGCAAGATGCCGGCAGGGTTCATGGCCATCGCTTCCTGCACATCCAGCGCATCATTGCGGCGCACGACCATTTCCGCGCCCAATTCGCCCAAATAGTGGACAAGGTTGTAGGTAAACGAGTCGTAGTTGTCGATCAGCAGCAGCATTTGGCACTTGTCTTGTGTTTGGGCAATTCGGACTGGCGATACAGCCCCGCGCCACGGTATAGTGTTGGGACATACATGCTCAGGCTTGTGCGGCAGCGTCAAGGGGACAACCCCAACAAGGCGACCGGACGGGTGAGTGCCGCAAAGACGGTGCACGGGCTGCCGAGGCAGGATGAAAGACGAGAGGCAAGAACAGATGGGCGGATTTATCGGTGGAATGATCGCCGGCGCGGTCGTTGTGTTGGTTCTGGGCGCAGTGCTTTCCCTGAACACGCCACTTGGCAGCAAACCGGATATTCAGACAGCGGCGCCAGCGGCGGCGGAAGCCGATCTGCCCAAGGCGGATACGGAAGTGCAGGGCGCTGGTCCGGATTCCGATCTTGTCGAAATCGCACCACGAGCGTTGGAGGCGCTGGACGATACGGCGGATGGGTCCACTGGACTGGATGGCATTCAGGCCGAGCCGGATGATCGTCCGCAGGTCGGTGACACCGTGGCAGGTTTGAACGACCCGGGTGCGGGAGACGCCGCGTCGGTCGATGTGACGACCGACGCGCCAGCCGCGCCCCCGGCGCCTGGACCGGTTCCGTCGAGCCCGGACGAAGAGGTCCAGCCCGTCACCGTGGACGCGACACCGCCGGCCGCGCCACAGCCCCCGGCGCAAGAGGTCACGGCCGTCGAGCCAGAGACCGCCGAACCAGAGACTGCGGCAAATGCGGAACCCGAGGCGACCCCGGCGCCGGAAACAGCCGCGCTGCCGTCGACACCTGAGCCGGATCAACCGACCGGAACCGGCGACAGCCCGATCGCGGTCGAGGGGGACGAAGACACGCAGCCCCGCAAACGGGCCCGGATCGCGACCTTGCCCCAGATCGGCGGCGAACAGGCAACGGCCTCATCTTCGATTGCCGGCAAACGCGTGATCCCGCTGACCGAACGCGATGATGCCCCAGCCGATCAGCCGGCAGAGGGTGAGGGCATGCCCGGTAAGCCGATCGATGCTTATGCCGCCGCCTTTGACAACCCGGATGCCAAACCGCTGATGTCGATCATCCTGATTGATGACGAAGGTGCGTTCGGGGCTGAGGCGCTGAAGGATTTTCCGTATCCGCTTAGCTTTGCGGTCAGCCCTTCGGATCCGCAAGCGGCGGAGAAGATGAAGCGCTATCGCGAGGCTGGGTTCGAAGTTCTGGCCTTGACCGACCTGCCAAAGGCGGCCAGCGCGCAGGATGCCGAAGTTTCGCTGGCGGTCTGGCTTGAAACCTTGCCTGAAACCGTTGGCCTGCTTGAGGGCGTGAACACCGGGATACAGGGCAACCGCAAGTTGGCCGACCAGGTGGCTGCCATCGCGGCAGGAACTGGCCGTGGGCTGGTGGTGCAGGACAACGGGTTGAACACCGTCCAAAAGCTGGCCGCGCGGAACGGCATTCCATCCAGTGTGGTGTTCCGCGACATCGACGGTGCGCGTCAGGATCCAATGGTCATGCGCCGGTTTCTGGACCAGGCCGCTTTTCGTGCCGGGCAGGAAGGCGCGGTTGTGATGCTGGGCCGATTGCGGCCCGAGACAATTTCGGCGTTGTTGCTCTGGGGGCTTGAGGATCGCGGCAACCGAGTTGCCCTAGCCCCGATCTCGGCGGTGATGAAAAGCCAGATCCAGTAATCAGTGAAGAAAAAGAAGAAAATGCGGCCAGGTTGGCCGCCTTTTTTTATGAATTCCCGGATCCGGTGAACCGCGCCGCATCCGCCGCAGCTCGCCTGATGGCATTCGATTTGTGCACGGTTTCCATGTATTCAGCTTCGGGGTCGCTGTCATAGACGACACCACCACCGGCCTGAATATACAGTTTCTGGTCCTTCACGATGGCCGTACGCAGCGCAATGCACATGTCCATGTCGCCACCGGCGCTGAAATAGCCGACACCGCCGCCGTAGACACCGCGCTTTTCGGGTTCCAACTCGTCGATGATTTGCATCGCCCGGACCTTCGGTGCACCTGACACTGTGCCCGCTGGCATCCCGGCAAAGAAGGCGTCCAGGGCATCCTTGTCGTCGGCCAACTCGCCCACAACGTTCGACACGATGTGCATCACGTGGCTGTAGCGCTCGATGATGAATTCCTCGGTCGGGCGAACGGTGCCGATTTTGGACACGCGTCCTGTGTCGTTGCGGCCCAGGTCCAGCAGCATGAGGTGCTCGGCCAGTTCCTTTTTGTCGGCCAGCAAATCCAGCTCGTTCGCCTTGTCCTCTTCGGGCGTGGCACCGCGAGGACGTGTTCCGGCGATCGGCCGGATGGTCACTTCGTTCCCGAACACGCGCACAAGTATCTCGGGGCTGGCGCCAATCACCTGGAAGCCACCGAAGTTGAAATAGAACATGAACGGAGACGGATTCGTGCGGCGCAAGGAACGATACAGCGCAAAGGGCGGCAGCGGGAAATCCTGCGTCCAGCGTTGTGCCGGAACCACCTGGAAGATGTCACCAGCCCGGATGTACTCCTTGGCCTTTTCCACGGCTTCCATGTAGCCCGACTTGGTGAAGTTGGATACCGGCGGCGCGATCTCGTGTGCTTCGCCCAGATCTCGAGACTCCGAGGGCATTGCGCGTTCCAGGTCGCGCACCGCGTCCATCACACGCTCGGCCGCCTGTGCATATGCGGCCTTAGCTGACTGCCCGTCGCTGGCCCAGGCCGGAGACACAATGGTGACTTCGCCTTTCACGCCGTCTAAGACCGCAACCACCGACGGGCGCAGCAGTATCGCATCCGGCAGGCCCAAAGGATCGGGGTTCACATCCGGCAGGTATTCGACAAGGCGCACCATGTCGTATCCCAGATAACCGAACAGGCCGGCCGCAGCCTGGGGCAGGTCATCGGGCAGGTCGATGCGGCTTTCGGCGAGCAGCGCGCGCAGGTTGTCCATCGGGTTGCCATCTTGCGCGTCGAACGCATCCGCATCAAACCGCGCCGAACGGTTCAATTCCGAAGTTTCGCCCCGACAGCGCCAGATCAGATCCGGCTTCATCCCGATGATCGAATACCGGCCGCGAACTTCGCCTCCGGTCACCGATTCAAGGACGAACGCGTCCTTCTGAGCGCCCGTCAGCTTGAGCATCAGCGAAACCGGTGTGTCCAGATCCGCGGCCAGACGGGTATAAACGACCTGGTTCTGTCCGGCCTCGTAGGCGCGTGCAAAGCTGTCGAAATCGGGTGTCAGAGCCATTTTCGTTCCGGTCAGAAGTTGGCCTGAACCGCGTTCAGCGCGCGTTGGTCCAGGGTCGGCCGCGCGCGTGTCTGAGCGTCGCGCACATAGATGTCGAAGATGTTTTGGGCCAGTGCCTGGTTCAGCTGAGCGGCAGCGGCCTCTTGCATCAGGCGCTGTTCGTCGGTTTCCGCAGGCGGAAGAACCTCGTCCAGCCGCACGATGAATGCCGCATCCGGTCCCGCGATCACACGCAGTTCATTGGGTTCCATCTCAAAGATCTGGGTCATGAAATCGGCCGGGACGTTATCCAGAAACGCAGTCCGGGTCAGCGCGTTTTCGACGCGGAATGGCAGCCCGGTCGCCGTGAAATCACCGTCGACGGCCAGTTGAGTCACGATGCCGTTGGCCTGTTCCTCAAGCGCCTTGGCTGTCTGTTCCTGTATCCATGCGGCGGCGACGCGGTCGCGTGCGGACTCCAGCGGCTCGGGGCGCGGCGGCAGAACCTCATCCAGTCGCAGGGCAAAGATCGAACCATCCTCGAGGAATCCGATTTCAGGGAAGTCATCTTCGCGGACGGCCTGCGCAGCCTGGCGGAAGCCGTCATACGCGGCGATGCCGTCATCGCTTTGACGGGTCCAGTCAATCTTGCCAAGCTCCATTTCGGTTTCGTTGGCCAACTCTTCCAGCGTGGCGCCGCCGGCCAGCATGTCGTTGATGTCTTCGGCCTGGCTCTCGATGAGGCGCCGGGCGCGTTCGCCGGCCAGCTCTGCACGCAGTTCCGGTTCGGCGTCCTCAAAGCTCACGTTCTGTTCGGCCAGCGATCCGTTGACCCGGAAAAGGGCCGGACCAAAGACCGAGGGCAGGGGACCCACGACCTGATCAATCTCTGCGGCAAAAACGGCATCCGCGGCCTCGCCCAGATCTTCGCGGGTCACATCACCCAGATCGACACTGCTCAGTTCAAGTTCGCGCTCGCGTACCAGCTGCTCAAAATCCGCCCCGCCGACTTCCAGCTGTGCCATCGCCGCAGTCGCCTCTTCCTCCGAGGGGTAGACCAGCCGCTCAACCAGACGACGTTCGGCTTGCTGATACTGGTCCTTGCGCTGTTCATACAGACGCTTGAGTGCGTCTTCGTCTACTTCGACCGTATCCTGCAGCATCTCTGGCGACAGAACGGCGTAGGTGATTTTTTTGGTGCGCGGCAGGGTGAACCGATCGGTATTCGCGTCGTAATATGCTTGGATATCGGCGTCTGCTGGCTCGGAGATCGGGGTCGTCAGAGCGTCCGGCGAAAGAGTTGCGACGGTAAAGCTGCGGCGAGCGAGAACATAGTCGGCCAGGGCTTTGGTCATGATCGCGGGCATTTCAACACCGTCCATCATCGCGCCTTGGACGATTGTCCGTGCTGTTTCCTTTCGCAGGTCTTCCTCGAACTCGGTTTCGGTCATGCCAATCTGTTCCAGCTGGAACCGGTAGGCTTCGCGGTCAAAAGATCCGTCAGGGCCCTGAAAGGCCTGAATGCCGACGATTTCCTTCTGCAGGTTGGCATCACCGATCGAAACGCCTAGCTGTGCGACCTCGTTGTTCAGGGCTGCCAGTGAAACCAGTCGCGCCAAGGCCCGCTGATCCAGCCCCAGCTCGCGGGCCTGTGACATCTGCATCGGTTGACCGGTCTGCGCCTCGACCGCGCGGATTTCGCGCTGCAGCTCGCGGACATAGGCATCGACCGAAACGTCCTCATCCCCGACCTGGGCGACTGTGCGTACCGTTCCGCTGAGGTTGACGGCGCCAAAACCGGCAAGACCCAGCATCAGCATGCCCATGAGAATCCAGACGAAGGTTTTGGAGAGTTTGTTAATGCCTGCGGCCATAGTGCCCTCTTGGATCTTGCGGCAGGGTTCTGCCGTGACTGTTGCGGCCCTGAATACGACGCGGGATGCCGGGGGGCAAGCTCAGAAGGACAGAGCCTGCAAGCGGTCGAACAATAGCCCGATTCCGGCACGGTCTAGATTGGCAAAAGCAATACGCACCTGGCGTTTCCCGGCGGGGTCGTGATCGGGCATGAACATCGTACCCGGCAACAGCAGAATACCGGCCTGGGAGACCAATCTGCGCGCCAGTTCGTCCGACGGCATGTCGAACGGATGTTCGAGATAGGCGAAGTAGGCCCCCAGGCCCAGCAGCCGCCAACCCTTGTCGGTCAGGCGGGGCATGTTCTTGGTGATTGCGGCGCGGCGATCCAGAATCTCGGCGCGTTCGCCCGCTAGCCATTGAGACAGGTTCTGCATCCCCCACAGCGCCGCGAACTGGCCCATCTGGCCGGGGCAGATGGCGACGGTGTCGAGGAATTTCTCAACCTCGGCCAGCAGCGGCGCACCTGTGGCGATCGCGCCCACGCGGTGGCCGGTCAGGCGGTAGGCCTTCGAGAAGGAATAGAGATGCACCAGCGTCCGGTCCCAGTCGGGCTGCTGAAACAGCGCGTGCGGCGGGCCACTGCGGCTGTCGAAATCACGATAGGTTTCATCGACCAACAGGCGCAGGCCATGCTGTTGCGCAAGGTCATAGAAGGCACGGACCAGATCCGCCGGGTATTCGACCCCACCCGGATTGTTGGGCGTGACCAGCGCGATCGCGCGCGTGCGCTCGGTGATCAGCGCGCGGGCCTGTTCCGGATCGGGCAGCAGGTCCGACCCGGTCGGCAGATCAACCGCCCGCACACCGGCCATATCCAGCCACATTTTATGGTTGAAATACCAAGGTGTTGGCAGGATGACTTCATCGCCTTGATCCGTGATCGCCGAGATGACCGAGGCAAAGGCCTGATTGCAGCCCGAGGTGATGGCTGTCTGCTCCGGCCGAACCTCGGCAGCGTAGTGATCGCCGATCTCACGCGCGAGCTCCGCGCGCAGATCGGGGTTGCCCAGTACCGGGCCGTAGAGATGTGCGGCGTCCTGATTGATCGCAAAATCAGCCATCGCCTGCCGCAGCGCCAGCGGCGGCGGATCAACTGGTGCCGCCTGGCTGACATTGATCAGCGGGCAGTCTTCCGAGAACGTGACCCCTTCGAGCCAACGCCGCGCCTCCATCACCGGAGGGGCGAAGGTGGCGGCGGTGCGGGTCAATGTCATCGGGTGTCCGGTCTTGCTGATTTGTGGTGGATAAGTGGGATCAGTCGGTGCCGCGGTAGGGCTCGACATATTGCAGCGCCATATCCCAAGGGAAGAAGATCCAGGTGTCCTGGCTGACCTCGGTGATATAGGTGTCAACCATTGGGCGGCCCTTGGGCTTGGCATAGACCGTGGCGAAATGGGCCTTGGGGTACATCTTGCGCACCAGTTCCAGCGTCTTGCCGCTGTCGACCAGGTCGTCGATGATCAGCACGCCCTCACCATCCCCCATCAGATCGGCATCGGGGGCTTTGAGCACCTCGGCCTCGCCACGTTCCTGATGGTGATAGGATTTGACGCTGATCGTATCGACGGTGCGGATGTCCAGCTCTCGGCTGACGATCATCGCCGGTGCCATGCCGCCGCGCGTGATCGCGACAACGGCGCGCCAAGCACCGTCATCGGGGCCCTGACCGTCCAGCCGCCAGGCCAGCGCGCGCGAGTCACGGTGAATCTGGTCCCAGCTGATATGAAAGCCTTTTTCGTGGGGCAGGCGGTCCTTTGCGCTCATGGTCTTATCCCTTTTCCACGTCCGGCGCGTCGACGGCTTTCATGCCGACGATGTGATAACCCGAGTCAACGTGCAGGTTTTCACCGGTCACGCCGCTGCTGAGGTCGGACAGAAGATAAAGGGCCGATTTGCCCACGTCATCGATGGTCACGTTGCGGCGCAGGGGCGAGTTGTATTCGTTCCACTTCATGATGTAGCGGAAGTCGCCGATGCCGCTGGCGGCGAGGGTTTTGATCGGTCCGGCCGAGATCGCGTTGACGCGGATGTTGTCCTTGCCCAGGTCCTCGGCCAGGTATTTCACCGACGCTTCGAGCGCGGCCTTGGCCACACCCATGACATTGTAGTGCGGCATGACCTGCTCGGCGCCGTAATAGGTCAGGGTGATGGCGCTGCCGCCGTCGGTCATCAGCTTTTCGGCGCGTTGCATCACTGCGGTGAAAGAGTAGACCGACACGTCCATCGTCAGTTTGAAATTCGCGCGCGACGTGTCGACATAGCGGCCGCGAAGTTCGTTCTTGTCGGAGAAACCAATGGCGTGGACGACGAAATCCAGCTTGCCCCATTTCTCTTTCAGTGCCGCGAACAGCTCGTCGATCGACTCTTCGTTGCTGACGTCACAGGGAAGGACGATCTCACTTCCCAGTTGGGCCGCCAACGGGTCGACCCGTTTTTTCAGTGCATCCCCCTGATAAGAGAAAGCCAGTTCGGCTCCGGCTTCGGACAAGGCGCGGGCGATTCCCCATGCGATTGATTTGTCATTGGCCAGTCCCATGATGAGGCCGCGCTTGCCGGCCATCAACTGATTTGACATGTTCGGTTCTCCGCCTGTCGTCGCGATGTGTTGCGTTGGTTTATGCCATTGATTGCGCTGCATCAAGGCCATGCACTCTTGCCCGGGGCGGGTTCTCGCCGTAGGGTCATGTTCAATTCGTTCCAGGGGATGGACATGAGTGAGCGAAACGGCATCTTTGCCGGTGACGATCCGTTCGTGATCGCGGCCCGTTGGTTGGCCGAGGCCGAAAAGACGGAACCGAACGATCCGAACGCGATTGCCCTGGCGACCGTGGACCCCGATGGTATGCCGAACGCACGGATGGTGTTGCTGAAGGATATCGAGGCGGACTCCTTCGTTTTCTATACCAACTATCACAGTGCCAAGGCCCAAGAGTTGGATGCGGCCGGCAAAGCCGCCTTTGTGATGCACTGGAAATCACTGCGGCGTCAGATCCGGGTTCGTGGTACAATCACCAAAGAAGACGGTCCCTTGGCCGACGAATATTATGCGTCACGCTCGCTGAAAAGCCGGCTGGGTGCCTGGGCATCGCGACAGTCGGAACCTCTGAGCAGCCGGGCTGCTTTGATGGCCGAAGTTGCAAAGGTGACGGCAAAGCTGGGATCCAACCCGCCGAGGCCCGAATTCTGGGGTGGCTACAGGCTGACGCCGGTTGAAATCGAGTTTTGGGCGGATGGTGCCTTTCGGCTGCACGACAGGTTCCGCTGGCGGCGCGACCCGTCCGAGCAAAAGTGGAACGTACAGAGGTTGAATCCATGACGTTCGCGTATCGTGAAATGCAACACCCGGAAATGTCTGAATTTTTTCAGCTTGAATTTGCCCGACGTTTCCATACACATCAGACCCCTAACGACCCTTTGAATCTCGTGATGGGAACACCGTGCCAGAAGACCTGAACAGCATGTACCGCGTTCGTGGACACGTAAAATGGTTTGACCCTGCAAAGGGGTATGGCTTTGTCGTGTCCGACGATGGCGGTCCTGATATCCTGCTGCACGTGAACGTTCTGAGGAACTTCGGGCAAAGCTCGGTCGCGGATGGCGCGGGCATTGAGATCATGACTCACCGCACCGATCGTGGCGTTCAAGCGGTTGAGGTCGTGAGCATTGATCCGCCCGAGCGGGCCGACTCGGTGATGCTGGCGGATTTCGCCGAAATGGATCCCAATGAGATCGCGCATGCGCCGCTCGAGGCCGCGCGGGTCAAGTGGTTCGACAAGAGCAAGGGTTTCGGCTTTGCCAATGTCTTTGGTCGCAGCGAGGACGTGTTTCTGCATATCGAAGTTCTGCGCCGGTCCGGGTTGGCGGATCTCCAACCGGGCGAGGCGCTGGCGATGCGGGTCATCGACGGCAAGCGGGGCCGCATGGCCGCACAAGTGCTTGCGTGGGAATCCGCGCTCAATGACTGAGCGCTGCGCGTGATGCGGATTCTGGCCGGTCTTCTTCTGAGTATTTTTCTGTCACAAGGCGCCTTTGCTGAATGCCGGTCTGACCGGGTGGACCTTCGCAATGACAAGGCACAGGTCCGGTTTCTGGTCGAATTGGCAGTTTCCCCGCAGGAGCGGGCAAAGGGTTTGATGTTCCGCGAAAGCATGCCTCAGGGCGAAGGGATGCTGTTCGTGTTCGATCCGCCCCAGCCGGTCGCATTCTGGATGAAGAACACCTTGATCCCGCTGGACATGATCTTTCTGGATCGCACAGGTTTGGTGACCCGTGTTCATTCCGATGCCGTACCGGGGGATCTGACCCCAATCGAGGGCGGCGATTCGGTCTTTGCGGTTCTTGAGGTGAATGCGGGGCTTGCCGCCCGTTACTCGATCGCACCAGGTACGGTCATGCGGCACGAAATTTTTTCGCAAGGCCCTGCAATCTGGCCCTGTTAGGGCTTTTCAAATCCGAATGACGCCGTTAGGAAGGCGCACGGTCCGGGGCGTGGCGCAGTCTGGTAGCGCACCTGTTTTGGGTACAGGGGGTCGTGAGTTCGAATCTCGCCGCCCCGACCACTTTCCTTACAACGGAGTTCCACCGAAATACCGGTAGAGCCGCGTCAACTCATCATCCAGAACCGAGCTTTCGACGGGAACCTTGATCGTCGCTCCGTCCTTCTGGGGGACCAGGAAAAACAACTCGGCATCGACCCGGTAACCGGCCTGATTGCGGGTCGAAGACATGCGGCGCACCCCTTTGGGCAAGTCCTGCGGGTAACCGTCATAGTTGAGGATCAAGAACGCGGTGGTTTCCGGAGGCAGAGAGGAACGGCACTCGAAACTGCTGCGCTCGGGGCGTGTGAACCGTTCCTCCGGACCTTCGCAGCTGATCTCGAACGTGCTGAATAACTGATCGGGGTATTCGGCGAACTGAGCGCTGCGTGAAGATTGTTCCGGCTCGGGCGTCGCACAAGCGGCCAGCAAGGTAAGGACCGGAAACAAACGGATAATCGAGGTTTTCACGGCGCACTCCGTCATTTGTGTGTCGTGATGCGTCGCGTTGCGCTGCCACGAAGATTGGTGATTCTCCTCACAGTATGGGGCACGGGCGGGCAGGTGACCATTTTCTCGTAACCGGGCCGGGAAAAAAGAAAATCCGATTTGACCGATCTGCACGGTTTTGTGGACAGCGTTGTGGAGGAATCGGCGCGTTGTGCCTTGGCCCATCCTGCGGTTTTGCGGTCAACAGAAAAGTTTTGGTTAGAAGCCAAAAAATGCCGTTGACCAACTATGGGTAGATACGCCAGATTGTATGGGCCGAGTGAGTTGCCACTAAATCTGGTAGGAATAGCCGGAATTGGCATAGGGCGAGGGTCGGAAAGCACTCCAAACTGACGTGCAACCGTGCAAACGGGTTTGCGCTGCCAAAGGCAGCGCCCGGTCCTCTGCGTCCCTGATCGGCGGTCAAGGCGGGCGGCACCCCGCCAGAAAACGGAATTGGTGCCGGACAACCGAATTTGGGCTGATTGATCTAGGGCGGCGGACATGAAGATTGAAAGAACATTTACCAAGGCAGGGCAGGACGCATACGCAGAATTGGACTTCGTGTCCGTCACGTCCGAGATCCGCAATCCGGATGGAACGATCGTGTTCCGCCTTGATAACATCGAGGTCCCCTCTCGGTGGAGCCAGGTCGCCAGCGACGTGATCGCTCAGAAGTATTTCCGCAAGGCCGGCGTTCCCAGCAAACTGAAAAAAGTCCGTGAGAAGGACGTGCCCGAGTTTCTGTGGCGCTCGGTTCCGGCCGACGATGCCGAATTTGGTGGCGAAACGTCTTCGAAGCAGGTGTTTGACCGCCTCGCGGGTGCCTGGGCCTATTGGGGCTGGAAGGGCGGTTACTTCTCGACCGAGGAGGACGCGCGCGCCTATTTCGACGAGATGCGCTACATGCTGGCGACACAGCGTGCCGCGCCGAACAGCCCGCAATGGTTCAACACCGGTCTGCACTGGGCCTATGGGATCGACGGCCCGGCCCAAGGTCACCACTATGTGGACTACAAGACCGGCAAACTGACCAAGTCGAAATCGGCCTATGAACATCCGCAGCCGCATGCGTGCTTCATCCAGTCGGTCGACGATGACTTGGTGAACGAAGGCGGCATCATGGATCTGTGGGTGCGCGAGGCGCGCCTGTTCAAATACGGCTCGGGTACCGGGACCAACTTCAGCCATCTGCGCGCGGAAGGCGAAGCTCTGTCGGGTGGCGGCAAGTCCTCGGGCCTCATGGGCTTTCTCAAGATCGGCGACCGCGCCGCTGGCGCGATCAAATCAGGCGGGACAACCCGTCGGGCAGCAAAGATGGTGATCGTCGATGCAGATCACCCTGACATCGAGCAATTCATCGAATGGAAGGTGATCGAAGAGCAGAAGGTGGCCTCGATCGTTGCCGGATCGAAGATGCACGAGAAGATGCTGAACGGCATTTTCGAGGCCATCCGCGCCTGGGACGGCGCGCAAGCGGATGCCTATGATCCCAAGAAGAATGACGCCTTGAAGACGGCGATCCGAGAGGCGAAAAAGGTCGCGATCCCCGAGACTTACATCAAGCGCGTGCTGGACTACGCCAAGCAGGGCCACGACAGCATCGAGTTCCCGACCTATGATACCGATTGGGACTCTGAGGCCTACAGCTCGGTCTCGGGGCAGAACTCGAACAACTCGATCCGTGTGACCAATGCCTTCCTGAAGGCGGTCGAGAAAGATGCCGATTGGGAGCTGATCAATCGTACCGACGGCAAGGTTGCCCGCACGGTCAAAGCACGCGATCTGTGGGAAAAAGTCGGCCACGCGGCCTGGGCTTGCGCCGATCCGGGCATTCAATTCCACGACACGGTCAACGAATGGCACACTTGCCCCGAAGACGGCGAGATTCGCGGCTCGAACCCGTGCTCGGAATACATGTTCCTGGATGACACGGCCTGCAACCTGGCGTCGATGAACCTGCTGACCTTCCTGAAGGATGGCGAGTTCCAGGCGGCCGACTACATGCACGCGGCCCGTCTTTGGACGCTGACGCTGGAAATCTCGGTGACGATGGCGCAGTTCCCGTCGAAAGAGATCGCGCAGTTGTCTTATGACTTCCGTACGCTGGGTCTGGGATATGCCAACATCGGCGGGCTGCTGATGAACATGGGCTATGGCTACGACTCGGACGAGGGTCGGGCGATCTGTGGCGCACTGACCGCAATCATGACCGGCGTTGCCTACGCCACCTCGGCCGAGATCTCCGGAGAGCTGGGGCCGTTCGCCGGCTACAAGCGCAATGCCGAGCATATGCTGCGGGTTATCCGCAACCACCGTCGCGCTGCCCAGGGTGTGACCGAGGGCTATGAGAAGCTGTCGGTCAAGCCGGTGCCGCTGGATCACGCCAACTGTCCGGACAAACGCCTGATCGATCTGGCCATGAGCGCCTGGGATGAAGCGTTGAGCCTGGGCGAGAAGAACGGCTACCGCAACGCGCAGGCCACGGTGATCGCGCCGACCGGCACGATCGGACTGGTGATGGACTGCGACACCACCGGCATCGAGCCCGACTTTGCGCTGGTCAAGTTCAAGAAGCTGGCCGGGGGCGGCTACTTCAAGATCATCAACCGCTCGGTGCCGTCGGCGCTGGAAAAGCTTGGCTATTCCTCGGCACAGATCGAGGAGATCGTGTCCTACGCAGTCGGGCATGGCACCATCGGCAACGCGCCGGGGATCAACCACACCTCGCTGACCGGTCACGGGTTCGGCCCGAACGAGCTGGCCAAGATCGACGCAGCGCTGGAAAGCGCGTTCGACATCCGGTTTGTCTTCAACCAGTGGACGCTGGGCGAGGATTTCTGCACCGGCGTCCTGGGCATCCCGGCCAGCAAGCTGAACGATCCGACCTTTGACATGCTGCGCCATCTGGGTTTCAGCAAGTCGGATATCGACGCGGCCAACGACCATGTCTGCGGCACCATGACCCTGGAAGGGGCCCCGCATCTGAAGCCCGAGCACTATGCAATCTTCGACTGCGCCAACCCGTGTGGAAAGAAGGGCAAGCGGTTCCTGGGTGTTGACAGCCACATCACCATGATGGCTGCGGCGCAAAGCTTCATCTCGGGCGCGATCAGCAAGACGATCAACATGCCCAATGACGCTACGATCGAAGATTGCCAGAAGGCCTACGAGCTGTCCTGGAGCCTGGGTGTCAAGGCCAACGCGCTGTATCGCGACGGGTCCAAGCTCAGCCAGCCGCTGGCAGCGGCGCTGGTCGAGGATGATGACGAAGCGGCTGAAATCCTCGAAAGCGGCTCGATTCAGGAAAAGGCCGTGACGCTGGCCGAGAAGGTCGTCGAAAAGGTGGTGGTCAAAGAGATCATCCGCAGCCACCGCGAAAAGCTGCCGCATCGTCGCAAGGGGTATACCCAAAAGGCGATCGTGGGCGGGCACAAGGTCTATCTGCGCACCGGCGAATTCGAAGACGGGCAGTTGGGAGAGATCTTCATCGACATGCACAAGGAAGGCGCTGGCTTCCGTGCGATGATGAACAACTTCGCCATCGCCGTCTCGGTCGGTCTGCAATATGGCGTGCCGCTGGAAGAGTTTGTCGATGCCTTCACCTTCACCAAGTTCGAACCGGCCGGGATGGTTCAGGGCAACGACTCGATCAAAAACGCGACGTCGATCCTCGACTACATCTTCCGCGAACTGGCCGTGTCGTACCTCGATCGCACCGACCTGGCGCATGTGAAACCCGAGGGCGCAACATTCGACGACTTGGGTCGTGGCGAAGAAGAGGGTGTATCGAACGTCTCGGAGATCAGCGACAGCGCGGCTTCGAAATCCTTGGAGGTTCTGAAACAGATCAGCTCGACCGGTTATTTGCGCAAGCGTTTGCCGCAGGACCTGATGATGTTCAACGGCGCCGCCGGCGAAGCGACCGGACTGTCCGAAGCGGCCGTGACCTTTGAAACCAAGAGCGAAACCACCGTCGTCACCGAAACGGCTACCGGGATGGATGCCCGGACCAAAGCCAAAATGCAGGGATACGAGGGTGATCCTTGTGGCGAATGCGGAAACTACACGCTGGTGCGCAACGGCACCTGCATGAAATGCAACACCTGCGGGGCAACCAGCGGGTGTAGCTAAGGCAAACGCCCCGCCAGGCGGGGTGTAGGGACCTGGATTTCCCCCCGGACTTCCGGTCCCGACGAATACGGATCAGGGCGTTGAGACTTACCCAAGGTCGCCCTGGTCCACTCGGCCGGCATGCCCGTGCTGGCCGGGAACAGGGTGGGGCGGAATATCGGTCCTTCCCACTCTCTCACGGGGCGGGTGCGCTCGTCCCATGTGCAGTCCAGGCCGCAGGCAAAAAAACACCGGGCGGTCAACGAATTGAGCCTGGACAGCAAAACTGACAGGGGGCTTCGGCCCCCTTTCTTTTTTGCGACTCGGTCGGACTGAGCGACAGATTGCCGGGAACAGGGGTACGGATGAGGGAAGTTGTGCCGATAGGCCGGCAAGCGGCTTGGCGCAGCGAAAGCTTGCGACTCCAAATGGCCCAAACGGGCAGGGATTGGCGCGAATTGCTGGAAAATCTTTGCGGTCGATGACAGTGCGGCTGAGCAGGTGTTTTGTGTGCCTGTCCGGACAGACTACCACAAACCCCGTATCAGGAGACTGACAATGAACTCTCAGAAACTGGCCGTTCTGGCCGCAGTTGCCCTCGGGTTCCCTGCGCTTGCATTCGCGCAGAGCTCGGCTGACGCAAATGGCGACGGCGTTCTGACCATCGAAGAGGTTCAGGCCGTTGTGCCCGACATGGATGCCGATGCGTTCTCGCTTTTGGACGCGAATGGTGACGGCGCTCTGGATGAGGCCGAAATCGCAGCCGCGCAAGAAGCCGGTCTGCTGCCGCCCAGCAACGGTTAACAGCTTGAAGTACGAGGCAGCCCAGAGCGATCTGGGCTGCTTTTCAATTGGTTATGCAGGCAAGTGAATGTTGAACCTGCTTCTGAGTTCCGCATCCAGCGCCGGATCGAAACGCGCCGGAGACGGAGCGCCAAGGATCTCTTCTTTGCGCGCGGTGGCCTTTTCGACCAGGTCCGGCTTGCCCAGCTCGGCCCATTCCTTGGGCGAGGTCCGGTCGCCAAGCGCTGGATAGACATAGTCGGCCTGCATCCGGCTGAGTGTTGCGTCGGTTCCCAGGTAGTGACCCGGGCCACCGAGACAGACCGACGCGATCTGGTCCAGCGCCAGCGTGTCCTCCGTGACCTCGATCCCACGAACGCATCGCAGGGCCTGACCGATCAGATCGTCACCAAGGATCAGGCTTTCAAAGCAGAAACCCAGCAGCGAAGCGTGCATGCCGGCTGCTTCGTAGACCATGTTCAGGCCGGACAGCCCGGCCATGACGTTGGAACACATCTGCTCCCATCCGGCTTGCATGTCGGGCAGTTTGGAGTCCGACGCACCGGCTGCAGCGCCGCCAGGCAGGTCGTAGAATTTGTGCATCTGGGCGCAACCTGCCGTCAACAGGGCCTGCTCGCCAGACCCGACGCTCATCGCACCGGTCCTGAGATCAAGACCAAAGGGCCAAGTGCCAAAAACCGCTGGGGCGCCTGGGCTTACGGCGTTTACATAAACCAGACCTGCCAGGCATTCCGCCGTAGCCTGGACAATCGCACCGGCCACCGTTGACGGGGCCGTGGCGCCCGCCATCCCAGCGGATAGCAACAGGACCGGCATTCCCGCCTTGATGCATTCTTCCATCACCTGGCAGCTCTCGGTCGCGAATTTCATCGGAGGCACGACAAAGCAGTTCGAGTTCGAGACGAAGGGCCGCTCACGCCATTTGTCCTCGCCGCCAGCGATCATATGCAGCATTTCCATGGCCGGAGCTACATAGCTGGGATCTGTGAAGGATGTTCCGATGTGTTTGTAAGTTCCAGAACAACAAGCATAAATCGTGTTCAGGTCCATCTCGCGGTTGTCGGTGATGTCACGGCATACCATGGGGCGCTGCACGAAATGGATATTGTCCAGTTGTTCGCAAATCCGCGCGGCATCGTGCAAGTCCTGCACAGTTGAGTCGCGGTAGTTGCGGCCTTGGGCGTCGACCATGCTGACGGCTGCACCGGCGGTTCCATAATGAACGCGTCCGCCGGACAGTTCGAGATCGGTTTTGCCGTCGCGGCTGTACAGCGTTACCGACCGGTTGGCGCGGGCGATCGTGTCCTCGACCAGCGCCCGGGGAAAACGGATGCGTCCGTCATCGCCCAGCGTACAGCCGGCATTGACCAGGTAATCGATCCCGCTGGGTGGCGCGTCGGCCAGACCGATGGTTTCGAGCGCATCGAGAGCGGCGGAGTGAATACGCTCCATGTCCTGTTGGCTGAGCGGTTTGTAGGTGCCGCCCTCAAGCCCCGGGCGGACGGGGCGCAGATGTTCGGGCAGGGCCGCGGCACGGGCGGCCCGTCGGGCGGCGCGGCCGCCACTGCGGGACGTTGAGCGGGAGTGGTCGTTCATGGTGAGGATTCCAAATTGAAAGTCAGGTCAAAAAGGGGGAAGCTTCAACCCGTCACGGCCGTCCTCGTGCCGCACGCCCCCGATCGGCACCGATGGTGCGGCTGATCAGGCAGATCTTCCAGATATCGTTTGGCATGTGGTCCTCAACTCCTGTGACGAATGGTGTCAGGGTCCGCGCAAGCAATCTGTCCTGTTTGCGACCGATGTCGCTTTTGGCCCCGAAAATTTGGAACTTCGATGAACGCCGCAGGAAATCCTCACGCAAGGGCGAAATATGTTATGCTTCCATTACTTATTGTTAAGATTTGCGTGACTTGAATTGATCTGACGGCACCAAAGCACATGTTTAATTGAGGTGCACATCACCGCATCTGTTGCAATCGCAAAGGGTGCTGAACAAAAACTGGAGGTCTGCATGAAACTGATCCGCGCCTTGCTGTCGGTCCTGCTGATTCCAGCGGCGCAGGTGGCGTTGGCCGAGGATTGGACCGGGCCTTATGCAGGGTTCACCTTCGGTTATACCGACGCGGACGGCCCCGGCGGCAGTGGAAGCAATTCGGGCAGCATCGGCGCGAATATCGGATACGATCTGGATCTTGGCAGCTTCGTCGTCGGGGGTGAGTTGGAATATGACCGGCTGAACCTCGACCTGGGCGCCTCAGAGGGCAGTTTGGACAGCGTATCCCGCGTGAAACTGCGCGGCGGGTACGAGTTCGGGCGCGCTTTGGGCTACGTCGTGGTGGGTGCCGCGCGGGCGAATACTTCGGGCGACAGCGACACGGCCGCCGTGTACGGGATCGGCGTTGCCTATCCTCTGAGCGACCGGCTGATCATCAGTGGCGAAGCCTTGCGGCAGAATTTCAACGATGTCACGCGGTCGCGCGGCGATCTGGATACCAACACCTTCAATCTGCGCACGACCTTCCGGTTCTGAGCGAAACCCGTCTCGGTCACTCGGCCGCCGTCTGACCCGCCAGCCGGGCGGCGAACTCGCATAGTGTCTGAAGGGCGGCGGCGAACCGGTCATCGTCAATGGTCATGGCCACGCGCACATGCCCAGCGGCGGCTTGGCCGAAGCTTTCTCCGGGCATGACCGCGATGGCGTGGGTGTCCAGCAGCGCATTGGCGAAGTCTTCGCCGCTTTGCCCGGTCGCGCGGATGTCCAGCATCAGATACATCGCGCCTTGAGCCGGGATCAGGCCAACGGTGTTCTGTCTGGCCAGAACCTGCATCGCCAAGGCGCGGCGGCGGCGGAAGGGGGCCGCGACCTCTTCCTCCAGTTCGTCCCCGGCGGTCAGCGCAAAGCTGGCAGCGTCCTGAATGAATCCCGGAACCCCGTAGGTGGTGTGCGTGGCGAGGTTGATCAAATGGTCGATGGCCTCTTCGGGGCCAACGATCCAGCCACAGCGCGACCCGGTCATGGCGTGGGATTTCGACATCGAGCCCACGACCAGGGTGCGGTCGGCCATACCGGGCAGGGCGCGGGGCGACAGGTGAGCGCCGTCCCAGACCTGCGTGTCATAGACCTCGTCCGAAATCAGCCAGATGTCGCGTTCGCGGCACAGATCGGCGATCTCGGTCAGGGTCTCGCGGGAATAGACGACTCCGGTCGGGTTGTTCGGCGTGTTGATCAACAGCGAAGCGGCACCCTCGGCCCGTTCGGCGATCAGGGTTGCGTCGGGTTGAAAGGCGTCCTCGGCCCGGGTCTGAACCGCGCGCGCGACAGCGTCCGCCCCGCGGATCGTGCCGGGATAGGTGGCGTAGAACGGATCGAGATAGAGGCCCACATTCCCCGGGTCGCACACGGCCATATGCGCGGCGAACAGTGCGGCTTGTCCGCCCGGGGTGATCAGCACGTTGTGGCGCGTGGTGGGAACTCCCGTCCGGGTCTGCACCCGCGCGGCCACGGTATCGCGCAGCAGATCGGTGCCCGGCACCATGGCGTATCCGGTATGGCCCGCGCGCGCCGACCGATCCATCTCGGCCAGGATCGAGGGGTGGGTTCGGATGTCATGCTCGCCGATGGTCAGCTCGGTCACGGCCTGGCCTTCGGCAATCATGCGGCGCGCACGATAGAACACGTCCCACCCGTCCGAACCGCCTCCGGTCAGATGTGTGATGCGGTGCGAAAGTTTCATGGCGCGCCTCCGTTGCAGCAAGTCCGCCGAATGGGTCAGAGCCGCGGTGATTTGTCAATCAGCTTCCCCCGCCGGCAATAGAAGTCTTGGCGCGCGGGACCGGGCGTGTTATGCGATGGGCCATGAACCGGAAGACCTGCATCATTATCTGCTGCATTCCCTGCTGAACTTTCACGCGGGCCGGTTTCTTTCGTTTTCTTCCCTGAGACAAGTTGCTAAGCCCGCGTCAACGCGCACGCTATTGCTGTATCCAGGAGCCAGACGCATGACGACGATCAAACTGCACAACACGCGGACCCGGACGAAGGAAGAGTTCGTTCCGATCGATCCCGACAACGTGCGGATGTATGTCTGCGGACCCACCGTGTATGACCGGGCGCATCTGGGCAACGCGCGGCCCGTGGTGGTATTTGACGTGCTGTACCGCCTGCTGCGTCATGTCTACGGGCCCGAGCATGTGACCTATGTGCGCAACTTCACCGACGTCGATGACAAGATCAACGCGACGGCCCTGGCGCGCAAGCAGGCCGGGGCCGAAGGAACGCTCGAGCAGTTGGTGCAGGAGCGGTCGGACGAGACGATCGGCTGGTACCTGCATGACATGGGCGCGCTGGGGGCGCTGGAGCCCGACCAGATGCCGCGGGCCACGCGGTATATCGACCAGATGATCGTGATGATCGAGGACCTGATCGCCAAGGGTCACGCCTATGAGGCCGAGGGGCATGTTCTGTTCGCGGTGGACAGTTGGCGCGACGAGTATGGCAAGCTGTCAGGCCGTTCGGTCGACGACATGATCGCAGGAGCGCGGGTCGAGGTGGCGCCCTACAAGAAGAACCCGATGGATTTTGTGCTGTGGAAGCCCTCGGACGATGAACTGCCCGGTTGGGAGTCGCCCTGGGGTCGGGGGCGTCCGGGCTGGCATATCGAATGCTCGGCCATGAGCTATGAGTTGCTGGGCGAGAGTTTCGACATCCATGGCGGCGGCAATGACCTGATGTTCCCGCACCACGAAAACGAGATTGCCCAGAGCAAATGCGCCCATCCGCACGGCGAATTTGCGCGCTATTGGCTGCATAACGAGATGCTGCAGGTCGAAGGCAAGAAGATGTCCAAATCACTGGGCAATTTCTTCACCGTGCATGACCTGCTGGATCAGGGCGTGCCGGGCGAGGTGATCCGGTTCGTCTTCCTGCAGACCCACTATCGCAAGCCGATGGACTGGACCGAGAAGAAGGCGCGCGAGGCCGAGGCCACGTTGCGCAAGTGGCGGGCGCTGACTGCGGGCATCGAGCCCGCACCCAGCGCGGCGCCCGAGGTGATCGAGGCGCTTGCCGATGACCTCAACACGGCGGGCGCCCTGGCCGAGCTGCATCGGCTGGCCTCGGACGGCGACACCGCGACCTTGCTGGCCAGTGCGCGGGTCCTGGGCCTGTTGGAGCCTGACATGGGGGCCTGGGCCGAAACCGACGACGTGGATCTGTCGGCCCATGCCGACCGGCTGGCCCGTGTTCGGGCCGAGGCGATGCAGACCAAGGATTTCTCGGAAGTGGATCGGTTGAAGGCCGCTTATCTGGCGGCTGGTCTGGAAGTGCGGATGAGCAAGGACGCGGTCGAACTGCTGCCCGGCGCTGGCTTTGATGCCAGCAGGCTGGAGGGCGTGGAATGACCAAAGAGCGCCTGTACCTCTATGACACCACGCTGCGCGACGGGCAGCAGACGCAGGGCGTTCAGTTCTCGACCGCCGAAAAGGTCAAGATCGCGCAGGCGCTGGATGCTTTGGGGGTGGACTATATCGAAGGCGGCTGGCCCGGCGCGAACCCCACCGACAGCGCGTTTTTTGACGCCGCGCCCAAGACGCGCGCCTGCCTGACCGCCTTTGGCATGACCAAGCGGGCCGGGCGCTCGGCCGAGAATGACGACGTGCTGGCCGCCGTCATGAACGCCGGTACGCGGGCGGTCTGTCTGGTGGGCAAGTCACATGACTATCACGTGACCGACGCGCTGGGGATCTCGCTGGAGGAGAATGTCGAGAACGTCCGCGCCTCGGTCGCGCATATCGCCGCGCAGGGGCGCGAGGCGCTGTTCGATGCCGAGCATTTCTTTGACGGCTACAAGGACAACCCCGCCTATGCCATGCAGGTCTGTCAGGCGGCGCTGGAGGCCGGTGCCCGCTGGGTGGTGTTGTGCGACACCAATGGCGGCGCGCTGCCGGCCGAAGTGGGGCGGATCGTGTCCGAGCTGATCGCAGCGGGTTTTCCTGGCGACCGGCTGGGCATCCACACCCACAACGACACCGAAAATGCCGTGGCCTGTTCCCTGGCGGCCGTGGATGCCGGCGCGCGCCAGATCCAAGGCACGTTGAACGGGCTGGGTGAGCGCTGCGGCAACGCAAACCTGACCGCGCTGATCCCGACGCTGCTGTTGAAAGAACCCTATGCCTCGACCTTCGAGATCGGGGTCAGCCGCGACGCGCTGAACGGTCTGACCCGCATCAGCCGCATGCTGGACGACATCCTGAACCGGGTGCCCAGCAAACAGGCGGCCTATGTCGGCGCCTCGGCCTTTGCGCACAAGGCGGGGCTGCATGCCAGCGCGATCCTCAAGGACCCTTCGACCTATGAACATGTCGATCCGGCCACCGTGGGAAATGCGCGGATCATTCCGATGTCGAACCAGGCGGGCCAGTCGAACCTGCGCAAACGCCTGACCGAGGCCGGATTGCAGGTCGAGTCGGGCGACCCGGCGTTGGGGCGCATCCTTGAACGGATCAAGGCGCGCGAGGCCGAGGGGTATTCCTATGACACAGCGCAGGCCAGTTTCGAGCTGTTGGCCCGCGATGAACTGGGCCAGCTGCCGCAATTCTTCGAGGTCAAGCGCTACAAGGTCACGGTCGAGCGGCGCAAGAACAAGTACAACCAGATGGTCAGCCTGTCCGAGGCGGTCGTCGTGGTGAAGGTGGACGGTGAGAAGAAGTTGTCGGTCAGTGAGTCGATGGACGAGAGCGGCAGCGACCGTGGCCCGGTGAACGCGCTGGCCAAGGCGCTGGCCAAGGATCTGGGGCAGTACTCGCCCATTCTGGACGATATGCACCTGGTGGACTTCAAGGTGCGCATCACCCAGGGCGGGACCGAGGCCGTGACCCGCGTCATCATCGACAGCGAAGACGGGCAGGGGCGGCGCTGGTCCACGGTAGGGGTCAG
Organism: Ruegeria sp. CI8; assembly: GCF_056536865.1. Lineage (NCBI taxonomy): Bacteria > Pseudomonadati > Pseudomonadota > Alphaproteobacteria > Rhodobacterales > Roseobacteraceae > Ruegeria > Ruegeria sp. CI8. The sequence goes on along the minus strand of NZ_JBQFQL010000001.1, from coordinate 1,274,597 downwards.
CGCGAACATCGTTGACGCCTCGTTCGAGGCTCTGCTGGAGGCCATCCAGTGGAAGCTGGTGCGCGATTGCAGCCCGCAATCGGTGGTGGCCGGGTGAGCGTGCCCTTCGACGACGACGTCAAGGCCTGCGCGGCGCTGGTCCACCGGGCCGACCCTGATCGGTTCATGGCCGCGATGGCGGCGCCGGTTCAGGCGCGGGCCGTGCTGTTTCCGATCTATGCGATGAACATCGAGGTCGCCCGCGCGCCGTGGGTCACCCAAGAGCCGATGATCGCGGAAATGCGCCTGCAATGGTGGCGCGACGCGCTGCAGGAGATCGCCGAAGGACCCTCCGTGCGGCGGCACGAGGTGGTCACGCCCCTGTCGCGCGTCCTGTCCCCGCATCTGGCGGCGATGCTGGATGAATATGTGGCCGTAAGGCGTTGGGATATCTACCGGGATCCGTTCGAGGATGAGGAACACTTCGAGGCCTACCTGACCCACAGCGCCGGGTCGCTGATGGTCGCCTCGGCGCAAGCCCTGGGTGCCGCCGACGAAACGGTCCTGCGCGATTTTGGCTACGCGGTCGGTGTGGCGAACTGGTTCCGTGCCATCCCCGAGCTTGAAGCCCGCGGGCGCGTCCCCCTGTTGGATGGGACACCGGACGGGGTGCGCCAATTGGCCGAGCGCGCGCTGGACCGGATGGCCGCGGCCCGGGCGCGTCGCGCCGATGTTTCGGATCAGGCGCGCCCTGCGCTTTATGGCGGCTGGCAGGCAGACCGCGTCCTGCGTCATGTGCTGGCTGAGCCCGGTCGGGTCGCTGCTGGTGCGCTGAACGTGGGCGAGATCCGACGGCGCGTGTCACTGATCTGGACCGCGACCACCGGTCGGTGGTGATCAGGAGAGTTTGGCCTCGCGGGGTCTGAGCACCAGCCACAGCAGCGCGCCGCCCGCCAAAGTCAGCAACGGCACCATCGCCAGGTTGACGGCGGTCCATCCCTCGACCGGGGACCCGCCAGAACAGTTCATCAATCCGCCCGAGGCCAGCGACGCAATCGTCACGCCTCCGAACACCAACAGGTCGTTCAGGCCCTGCACACGGCCGCGTTCATGTACATCGTGCTCGGCCGCCAGCATGCTGGTGGCGCCGATGAAGCCGAAGTTCCAGCCGATGCCAAGCAGCACGAGTGCCAGAAAGAAGTTCCCGATCTCAACGCCCTGCAGCGCGACGACACCCGCGCCGCCCAAAATCGCCAACCCGATGGCGACCATCTTCTCGGCCCCGAACCGGGCGATCAGATGGCCGGTGAAGAAACTGGGAACATACATCGCCAGAACGTGGCTGGTGACCACATCCGCCGCATCACCTTCGGAGAAGCCACAGCCGACAACGGCCAGCGGCGTTGAGGTCATCACCAGGTTCATCAGCGCGTATGAGACCATGGCACAGATGATAGCAACGGCGATGCGCGGGGTTTTCAGCAGTTCGAGCCGCGACCGGCCTTTGGGTGCATCCTGTGACGGGCGGTCGGGGGTCGGTATGTCCAGAAACAAGAACAGGACCGAACCGATGACGTTCACCGCGATCACCGCGAAATAGGTGCCCAGGAATGGAATGACATAGGCCTGCGAGGTCAGCTTGACGATCTGCGGCCCGATAATGGCCGCAGCCAGACCGCCGGCCATGACGTAGGAAATCGCCTTGGGCCGGAACGCGTCCGACGCGGTATCGGCGGCGGCAAAGCGATAAAAGCCATGCGCGCTCATGTAGATGCCGGTCAGCAGGCTGCCGACAAGAAAGACGGGAAACGATCCCAGGTACAGGCCATAGGCGCCCACGGCGCCGCCCACCGCTCCGGCGGTTGCGCCGACGAGGAACCCGGCGCGGCGGCCCCAGCGCTGCATGATGGCCGAGACCGGCGTGGCCGCCAGCATCGAACCCAGAACGATCAGCGAAATCGGCAGCGTGGCCAGGCAAGGGTTGCTGGCCAGCGACTGCCCCGCCAATCCACCGACGATGAAGATCATCGGCATCTGCGCGCCCAGAATCGCCTGCGCCGCCACCAGAACGGCAACGTTGCGCTTGGCGCGGGTATCGTCGGGGGCGGTGCTGGTCATCGTCATGCGCAAATGGGTATCGGCGAACCTGCGGACATACAAGCGGGTTGCATATGCGACAAAGCAGCCTAACCTGCGCCTCGAACCGCCCCCCGGGAGCAGCCATGACCGTTGGTCGAATTATCGAGACACCAGAATGCGTTGCGGAAGGGGCCGCGTGGCTGTCTGGTGCCTGTCCGCGCATGGCGCATGCGATCGAACTGACCCGCCCGTTGCCCCTGCGCCGCCGGCCCGACGGCTTTGCGCAACTGCTCAGCGCCATCGTCAGCCAGCAGGTCAGCGTGGCCTCGGCCAACGCGATCTGGAGGCGGATGCAGCAGGCGGGCCTGACCGGGCCACGCAAGATCAAATGGGCCGCCGACGACGATCTGCGCGCAGTGGGGCTGAGCCGTCAGAAGATCCGTTATGCACGGGCGCTGGCCGATGCGCGGATCGACTACAAGGCCCTTCGCGAGGCGCCCGATGACGTGGTCATTGCGAGCCTGACCCAGGTGCCGGGCATCGGGGTCTGGACGGCCGAGATCTATGCCATGTTCTCGCTGGGGCGGGCGGATGTGATTGCGCCGGGCGATCTGGCCCTGCAGGAGGCCGCACGGATGCTGTACGGCCTGCCGGATCGGCCGACCGACAAGGCGCTGCGGCAGATGGCCCAGGCGTGGTCGCCGTGGCGGTCGGTTGCAGCCCGGGTTCTGTGGGCCTATTACCGCGTGGCCAAGGATAGGGAAGGGATCAGATGACACGGGTTTTGAACGCGCTCCGCAAAGAGCCGGTTTCGGGCGACACGCGCTCGGTCGTGGTGTTCGTGCATGGCTATGGCGCCAACGGGGCCGATCTGCTGGGGCTTGCGGATGTTCTGGGCGAACACCTGCCCGACACGCTGTTCGTGGCCCCCGACGCGCCCGAGCAGATCCCCGGCATGCCCAACGGGTATCAGTGGTTTCCGATCCCCTGGATCGACGGCTCGTCCGAGGAGGAGGCCCGGCGCGGCATGGAAATGGCGGTCGAGGATTTCAACGCATTTCTCGACGCCCTGATGGTGGACGAAGACGTGCTGCCCGAGCAGGTGGTGCTGTTCGGCTTTTCCCAGGGCAGCATGATGAGCCTGCACGTGGCCCCGCGTCGCGAAGATCCGGTGGCTGGCGTGATCGCGTTTTCCGGCCGCCTGCTGGAGCCTGACCTGCTGGCCGACGAGGTGGTCAGCCGGATGCCGGTGCTGCTGGTCCATGGCGATGCCGATGACGTGGTGCCCCCGCAATCGCTGCCCGAGGCCGCCGAGGCCCTGCAGCGTGCGGGCTTCAAGGAGGTCTTTGCTCATGTCATGAAGGGCACCGGCCACGGTATCGCGCCCGACGGGCTGGGCGTCGCGTTGGCCTTCATGCGGGACAAGCTGAGCCTGTAACGCGGCAGGGTCACCCCCACAGGTGCCCCTCGGCAAACTCCACCGAATTTCCGGCCGGGTCTCGCACATAGAGCGATCGTGCCCCGTTGGGCCAGTCAAACTCGGCCTCGACCGGGACGTTCCAGTCCAGCAGATGCTTGCGCATCAACGCGATCTGGTCGCGCGTCAGGATCAGGCACACATGCCCCGGACCGCGTGCGCCATGCGGCGGCACCGGCAGGTCAGGGTTGGTCGTGGGCTGTTTCGTCTGGTCCGGGTTGAACAACAGCAACACCGAGGCGCCGACCCGAAAGAACACATGCCGACCTTTGACGCGCTGAATGCGTTCCAAGCCCAGTACCTCGCCATAGAACCGTTCGGCGGCGTCCAGATCATCGACATACAGCGCGGCCTCGAGAATGCCCGAAGGCGACGGGATTCCGGCTGCTACTTTCATGGAGATATGATAGCGGAAATCGCCGAAAAAGTCACCGCCGCGGTCGCCGGTCCCGCTTGCGTTGGGGGGCGGTTTCCAGAACGGGCATCGGCAAGCTGTCCCAGCTGCCGGGTGCGAGATCGTCCAGTGTCCAGTCTCCGATCTGGGCGCGGATCAGGCGCAGGGTGGGGTGGCCCACGGCGGCCGTCATGCGGCGCACCTGCCGGTTGCGCCCCTCGCGCAGGGTCAGTTCCAGCCAGCAATCCGACACCGTCTTGCGTTCGCGGATTGGGGGCGTGCGTGGCCACAGACCCTCGGGTTCGTCGATCAGCCGCGCCTTGGCTGGGCGGGTCATGCCGTCATTCAACTCGACCCCGTCGCGCAGGGCCCGAATGGCAGCCGCATCCGGGATGCCCTCGACCTGGACCCAATAGGTTTTGGGCATTTTGTGCTTGGGATCCGAGATCTGGGATTGCAGCCGCCCATTGTCGGTCAACAGCATCAGCCCCTCACTGTCACGGTCCAGCCGCCCGGCCGGATAGACCCCCGGCAGGTCGATGAAATCCGACAGGGTGCTGCGGGGCGAGTCGGCATTTTGCCGGTCGGTGAACTGCGGCAGCACGTCAAAGGGTTTGTTGAAGCGGATGAACCATGACATGAGCTCCGCCATACTCTCAGTTCCGGACCTGCGCAAGCTGTGGATAACTGTCACGTGATTGTTACGAATTCAGAATAGTCCGTTACCGAGATGTTGTGGAAAAACAGGACTTGTCAGAGTTTTAACACGATATATAGTTAAGTTAAGACCGGGGCGGGTGCTCCCCGCTCTGGTGTCCCATACAGGCAGCCGAGAGCGAGGAGCGATTCAGCCATGGACGGAGATTTCAGGACCGAATTTGTCAGGGAGCCAGGTGCCCTCAAGCACCATCCGGCATTGGTTTTGAACGCCGATTATCGCCCGCTTTCCTACTATCCGCTGTCGCTGTGGCCCTGGCAGGAGGCGATAAAGGCCGCCTGGCTGGACCGGGTCGATATCGTCGCCGAGTATGACGAAGTGGTCCGCAGCCCGAGTACGGTGATCCGAATACCGTCGGTGGTTGTCCTGAAAGACTATGTGAAACCCAGAAAGCGCGTGGCCTTCACGCGCTTTAATTTATTTCTGAGGGATGAATTCCGCTGCCAGTACTGCGGCAGCCGGGGCGAACTGACTTTCGACCATGTCGTGCCGCGTGCAGCAGGGGGTGTCACAAGTTGGCAGAACGTGGTGGCCGCCTGCAGTCCATGCAATCTGCGCAAGGGGTCGAAATCGCTGCGTCAGGCGGGGATGAGCCTGCGCAAGCCGCCTCGGCAGCCTGACGCCAGTATGCTGCAGAATATCGGACGGAAATTTCCGCCGAACCACCTGCACGAAAGCTGGATCGACTTTCTGTACTGGGACGCGGAACTGGACGCACAGTAGGGTCAGCGCGCGCGCCAGGCGGCCAGCCACACCAGAACCAGACCTGCGGACAGCAGTGCGTTCCACCCAGCCATGGACAGCCCGAACATTTCCCACGGGATATCATCGCACCGTACCAACGGGGCGGCCATGATCTGCTCCATCAACTCCTCGGCGGACAGGCCGCTGATACTGCCCGATGTGCAACTGGACGGACCTTCCCACAGGCCGCGCTCGACCCCGGCGTGATAGACGCCGATGCCGGACGTGGCGGCGGCAGCGGCTGCGCCGAGGAGGGGCAGCAGTCGAACGCCCGGAAATGCAAAAGCCAGCACGCCGAGCAGCACAGCCGCACCATGCGGGTAGCGTTGCCAGATGCACAATTTACACGGGGCCATGCCGCCCAGATACTGGAACCCCCAAGCCGCAAGAAGTAATGCGGCGGACCCACCCGCGGCCAGCAAAATGAGTGTCCGTTTCCGCGTCATATGTATTTCACCACCAGAAATCCGCCGATCAGAAGAATGATGAACAATGTGAACATCAGCCCGAGCCGCTTTTCGATGAAGTCTCGGATAGGCTCGCCAAAGCCCCAAAGCAACCCGGCGACGATGTAGAACCGCAAAGCGCGGGCAAGAATCGAAGTGGCGATGAAAGTTCCCAGCGGCATTCCCGTCCAACCGGACATGATCGTGATGACCTTGTACGGGAAAGGCGTGACACCGGCGGTCAGAACGGCCCAGAACCCGAAATCGTTGAACCGCTGGTTGAATTCCTGCATCGCGTGACCCTTGCCCATCGCTTCGAGGATGGGTTGTCCGATGCTGTCGTAGAAAAACGCGCCGATTGCGTATCCCAAAAGCCCGCCCAGGACCGAGAACACCAGCGCGACAGTGGCAATCAGCCATGCCCGCGATGGGCGGGCCAGAATCATAGGGATCATCAGCACGTCGGGTGGAATCGGAAAGACCGAGCTTTCGATGAATGCCACAAATGCCAACACCCACAGGGCGTGCGGGTGGTCGGCCAGTCGGATCGTCCGATCATAAAGCGATTGCAGCATCAGCGCGTGTTCCCAAGCTTTGTCATGACGAGGCAAACCACGCGTCCGACGGGGCGTCAACCGATCTGTCCCGGGCTGATCGTCGATTGACCGATTTTTGCCTCTGGACCTTCGGCGAGATGGGCGGTAATTCAATGCGCGTGGCCCAAGTGGCGGAATGGTAGACGCAGGGGATTCAAAATCCCCCGCCTTCACGGGCGTGAGAGTTCGAGTCTCTCCTTGGGCACCACCACCGCAACCGTTTTGCTATAGTGTTCAGGGCATTTGCTCTGTCAATTGTCGCGTGTGCGGCTGACTGCGGCACGGGCATCCGGCCTCGAATTGGTGCGACGAAACTGTACACGGAACAGTGGGATCCGGACCGTCTTCGATGCAATATCGGGCGCGGCGGTAGAGTTTCCAGATCGTCAACTATAGCTACAACAAGGGTCGTCTGTGTCTCCGCTGCACGGTGTCTCTGGCAGCGTATCCGCGCGTGTCTGGGCGCTGAAGTGGGCGCATTCCAGAGTGACGTGATCCTTTAAGCTCGCGCAATATGAATACGGCCGCTTTGGGTGCAGAGCCGTCAAACACTTGAAAGAACGCGATTATGGTACAGCGTCACCGGGACAGGCCGTGACGCCATCATTTGGCCATAGAAATTGGTGAAACAAAGAGCCGTGACAGGCACTGACGTGATATCGAAGCAGGCTATGACGAGAAGGGTTGGCTGGCACGGCTGTGCAGTTGCCATGCCTTTTGAGCTTTGCAATAACGGACCTCATAGTTCCCAGTCCCGGGTAATGATTATAGTTGGTTGATTTATGTGCAAAATCCTTGTGGTAGATCTGGATGGCACTCTTTTGAAGAGTGACATGCTGTACGAAAGCTTTTGGTCGGCTTTCGGACGGAACTGGCGCAGCCCGTTTCACTCCGCCGCGGCTCTGTTGGGTGGACGCGCTTCATTGAAACGTTACCTGGCCGAAGAGGCCGAAATTGACGTCACCTCGTTGCCCTATGATCCCAAGGTGGTGGAATACGTCGAGAAATGGCGCGCTGATGGCGGCAAGACCGCTCTTGTGACGGCCTCGGATGAGGGCATTGCCCAAAGCATCGGAGCCCATCTGGGTATTTTCGACGAGGTTTATGGCTCCGACGGGTCGCTGAACCTGAAAGGTGAAAACAAAGCCGAGTTTCTGGACGAACGCTTTGGTCCGGGCGGATACGCCTATATGGGCGATTCCCACGCCGACCTTGCGGTGTGGCGAAGGGCCAATCTGGCGGTTTCCGTGAACGCGGGGCCGGGACTGGCGAAACAAGCGGAAGCGGTCGCACCCAAGGTCGAGCATCTGCATACACACGAAGTGACCGCCCGGTCCTACCTCAAGGCCTTGCGTCCGCATCAATGGATGAAGAACCTTCTGGTCTTTTTGCCGATGCTGGCGGCCCACCAACTGACGGGGCAGGTCTTTTGGTTGTCGCTGCTGGCTTTCATATCGTTCAGCCTGATCGCATCCAGTGTCTATGTCCTGAATGACTTGCTGGACCTTGCGGCAGATCGGGCGCATCCGCGCAAACGCGCGCGGCCGTTTGCTTCGGGCAGCGTTCCGATTTCGTCCGGAACGTGGATGGCTACCGGTCTGCTGATTTCAGGCTCGGTCATTGCGGCCATGGTCGGGTTGGAGTTTTTCTTGGTGATGGTGGCGTATTATGCACTGACGACCGGGTATTCATTGTATCTAAAGCGCCAGTTGGTCATCGACATCTGTGTCTTGGCCGGCCTTTACACGACCCGGATCGTGGCGGGTGGAGCGGCAACAGGGTTGGAGCTTTCGGTGTGGCTCCTGGCATTTTCGATGTTTCTGTTCCTGTCACTTGCCGCGGTCAAAAGGCAGGCCGAGTTGGTGGACTATGCGGCACGCGGTAAATTGTCGGCAACCGGGCGCGGCTATCACGTAGATGACCTTCCGATTATCTCCATGATCGCCGTCAGCGCGGGTTATGTCGCCGTTTTGGTGATGGCACTCTATGTCAGCTCGCCGGCGGTGGTGCAGCTCTACTCCTACCCGCAAGCCTTATGGGGCGTGTGTGCTGTTCTGCTGTTCTGGATCACCCGGACCGTCATGATTACGCATCGTGGCAACATGCACGATGATCCCGTGATCTACGCGGCCAAGGACCCGGTCAGCCTGCTTTGCTTTGCCATAATTCTGCTGTTCATCGTCGCGGGGTCAATGCTGTGACGGTTCAGGGATTGATTCTGCGCTATTCCGCCTTTGCCATCGTGGCGATGGCCTTGAACCTGGCTGCGCAGCGCGCAGTCCTGTCGCTTGGCGAGGGTGGCTGGTACTTCGCGGCTGCAGTGTTTGCGGGTACACTTGTCGGACTTGTGGTCAAATATGCCCTCGACAAGCACTGGATTTTCTACGACCGGCAGACGGGACTGAAAGCCCACGGTCAGAAATTCTCGCTGTATACGGCGATGGGTGTGGTCACCACCGCAATTTTTTGGGGCACCGAGACGGCCTTTTGGGTGGTTTGGAAAACCGATCTCATGCGCGAGGTTGGCGCGGTTATCGGGCTGACAGTGGGTTACGTGATCAAGTACCATCTGGATAAGCGCTTCGTATTCAACACCGTCTCGGCGGAGGCGCGGGCATGAGGCTTTCCGGCTGGGGCAGGTACCCCGTTCTTGAGACCAGAGTGATCGCGCCGCGCAGCGTCGAAAGCCTTCGATCGGTCGTGCGGGAAGGACCAGATGTGATCGCGCGCGGCAATGGGCGCGCCTATGGGGACAGCGCAATTGGCCTCACGACAACCGTACATACCCGGCATCTGAACAGGATGGTGTCCTTCGACAACCAGATCGGAGTGCTGGTTGCCGAGGCGGGGGTTCTGCTGGGCGACGTGATCGCAGCGTTTCTGCCCCGGGGTTGGTTTCCGATCGTTACACCGGGCACCAAATTCGTCACGATCGGCGGTGCCATCGCCGCAGATGTTCATGGCAAGAACCACCACCGTGTCGGTAGTTTCCGCCATTGCGTCGAATGGGTTGAGGTCATGGGCGATGACGGGGAGATCACCCGATGCAGCCGCGCGTCGAACAGCGCATTGTTCGATCACACCTTGGGCGGCATGGGCCTTACCGGGATCATCGTGCGGGCGGCGGTTCGGTTGCAGCCGGTCGAGTCAGGTTGGATCAAGCAAAAGACCATAGCCGCACCCAGCCTTCAGGATGCGATGAATGCATTCGAGGCCGCACAGGATGCAACATACTCGGTCGCGTGGATCGACTGCTTGTCCACAGGCCGAAACCTGGGGCGGTCTCTGGTGATGCTGGGAGAACACGCTGCGGTCTCGGACCTGCCGGGGCGGTATGCCCGGCAACCCCTGATCTGCCCGACCAAGCGCAAAAAATCCGTTCCGATGGATCTGCCGTCGTTTGCCTTGAACCGCCATACGGTTCGGGCATTCAACGCCGGTTACTACTGGATGGGGGTTCGAAACGGCGACACCAAGCTGGTGAACTGGGATACGTTCTTTTATCCGCTGGACGCCATATTGGGATGGAACCGCATCTACGGTCGCAGCGGCTTTGCCCAGTTTCAATGCGCGTTGCCTATTCATCGTTCACGCGCCGGCCTGACCGAGCTTTTGCAAGCCATCGCTGGCAAGGGCATGGGTTCGTTTCTGTCCGTGCTGAAACGGTTCGGCCCGCAGGACAGTCCGTTTTCCTTCCCCATGGAGGGATACACGCTGGCGCTAGATTTCCCGATTTCCGACAAAACTCTCATTCTCATGGACAAGCTGGATCGGATAACTCTGGAACATGGTGGACGGTTCTACCTGGCCAAAGACAGCAGGATGTCGGCCAATACTTTGAACAGATCAGACGATCGCGTGACCCGATTCCGCGAGGCGCGCAACGTCAATGGTTGGCGGGACCGGTTCCGCTCGGCCCAGTCAGAAAGGCTTGAAATATGACAATGGAACCCGTTCTCGTTCTTGGTGCCCGGTCGGATATCGGCAAGGCCATCGCTCATGAGTTTGCCGAGCGGGGGCACCCGGTCCAGCTGGCCGCCCGGAATGCTGAGACGCTCGAGGCCGACAAGGCCGATATCGAACTGCGCTATGGTATTGGGGCAACCTTGCACGAGTTCGACGTTCTGGAAGCCAACAGCTTCGATGGGTTCATCGATGCGTTGCCTGAATTGCCGGGCATCGTCGTTTGCGTTGTCGGGTACATGGGCGAGCAGGCCGAGAACGAAAGGGACGCCGCCGCGGCTTCTCTGGTGATGCGCAGCAACTTCGAAGGGCCGGCTCAGATCCTCGGAGCCTTTGCCAACCGGTTCGAAGAGCGCGGATCGGGCACGATCGTGGGTGTCAGTTCCGTGGCTGGTGATCGGGGTCGGGCGACCAACTATGTATACGGATCAGCCAAGGCCGGCCTGACCGCATTTCTGTCAGGGTTGCGCAACCGGCTCGCCAAGAAAGGCGTGCATGTCGTGACGGTTCTTCCGGGGTTCGTCGACACGCAGATGACCGAAGGAATGGACTTGCCCGAGCGTCTGACCGCGCAGCCGTCCGAGGTTGCAGCCGCAACGGCCCGGGCGGTCGAGCGCGGTCGGAACGTAATCTACGTCAAGCCGATTTGGCAATTGATCATGGCGATCATCCGAAACATCCCCGAGCCGGTGTTCAAGAAGCTCAGCATCTGACCTCGCGTTGCCGGGTGATCCGGTCACCCGTTGCCGTCTCTGGGCGTAGTCGCGCGCCGGCTGTCGCTGGCTGCGAGGGCCTGAATGCAGCCCACGACAAAAAACGGCATGAAATACGTGACCAGCCGACCGATATTGAACTGTACGTTCAACATGGCGATGAGCGAGAAAAACGCCAGCAGCGCCAAAACGTCCGTCCGGCGCAGGACCTGATTTGCAGCTTGACCGGTCACGGCAATCCACCAGCAGGCGGTCAGAACCAACACCGGCCAGACGTTCAGATACAGCCCTTTGACACTTGTGCTGCCTCTCAGCGTGGACAGCGCGCTGGTGATGAATCGCCCAACCTGTCTCTGATTGTCGTTCACGCCCGGAAACGGAAATGCGGTAATGACAACCAGAAATCCAACGAACAGGCAGAACAGGGCGGCTGTGACTTTGGCCTCGTCGCTGCGCAAGGACATCATTGCCAATGCGCGCAGACCAAAGATCAGCAGCGTCACGATGATGATCTTTTCATTGATGAACGCGCCAAGAAACACGGTAAGAACTAACCACTTCCATTTCTTCTCGGCAGCCAACAAAAGGGCCACCGTCAATGGAAAGACCGATATGCCGTCATTGCCTTCCAGCGCCAGAAACTGCCCCAGAAACAGAACTGACGCGGCGCCGATGAATGCCCATTGCGCAGTGGTTCCAACACGCCGCAGCAAATAGGCGTAAACCAGAAGCGCCGTCAGGACCAGGTAGAAGACGTTGGCGGCACACATCGCGGCCAGAGCCTTGGCGTCGGAAACGCTGTCAGGAAGAAAGACTTCTCCTGACCCGGTAGACAGTGACACGAACGGCAGATTGTAGAACGGCAGCGCAAGTATGACCGAGCCTATGCGGTAAACATGCGGCGAAGGGGGAACGCGGCCACGCTCTTCATCCAGAAGATACAGCAGGTAGTGGGAATAGTCGTCGAAAGAGACCGCGCCGAAGTAAACGACGCGATATGTGTCGAAAAACATCTCTCCGGCGGCGACCGTAAAGACCAGCGCCAGAAACAAATGCCAGCGGAACTCGCTGATTGATGACGATTTGCTTTGCAATGAAGAATAACCAATCACGCTGTGAACTCACACGAACAGGAAAAAAACAAATAACCGATTGTCAGAAAACAAGAAATCTTCGAACTCAGCGACCTGATAGATCATACTTGACGCGCCGCGGACCGGTCAACACGGTGCGACACCCATAGTTGCGGGGTCAAGCCGGGGAAATTTTCGGGTTCTACGTCATATGTGCGTCCCGGCGCCGGGGTCGGGCGCTTAACGCTTGACAACAGCGGTACGCGCAACAAACCATCGTGACTGTTGGGAGAATTCGGGAAAATTTGAGCTCATCCGTTGCCTGCTCATGCGGATTGTCATAATGGCTCGTCCCCCGGACAAGGGGCCTTTGGCCTGTCTTCCGTCCACAATAAGAATCTTGGGAGTTCCTAAATGATCAAGAAAAGCAAGCTCAGCCTCGGCGCGGTCGTGACCGCTGCCCTCATGGCTCCGGCGGCTTATGCCGAAGAATTCATCACCATCGGCACCGGCGGTGTGACCGGCGTGTACTATCCCACCGGTGGCGCGATCTGCCGCCTGGTGAACAAGGGCCGCAAAGAACATGGCGTGCGTTGCTCGGTCGAATCGACGGGTGGATCGGTCTACAACATCAACACCATTCGCGAAGGCGAGCTGGAATTCGGTGTGGCCCAGTCCGACTGGCAGTACCATGCTTACAACGGCACGTCGAAATTCGAGGAAAACGGCCCGTTCGAAGAGCTGCGCGCCGTCTTCTCTGTTCACCCCGAGCCGTTTACCGTAGTGGCCCGTGCCGATTCCGGCATCAAGAACTTCGAAGACCTGAAGGGCAAGCGCGTCAACATCGGCAACCCCGGTTCGGGTCAGCGCGGCACCATGGAAGTTCTGATGGAAGCCCTGGGCTGGACCACGGATGACTTCGAACTGGCAACCGAGCTGAAGGCCGCGGAACAGTCGGCCGCGCTGTGTGACAACCAGATCGATGCGATGGTCTACACCGTCGGCCACCCGTCTGGTTCGATCCAGGAAGCCACCACTGCGTGCGACTCGGTTCTGGTGAACGTCAGCGGCGAAGCCGTTGACAAGCTGGTTGCCGACAACTCGTTCTACCGTACGGCCACCATCCCCGGCGGCATGTATCGCGGTTCGGACGCTGACACCCAGACCTTCGGTGTGGGCGCGACCTTCGTGACTTCGGCAAACGTGTCTGACGATGCGGTGTACGCGGTTGTCAGCTCGGTCTTCGAGAACTTCGACGACTTCAAAAAGCTGCACCCGGCCTTCGCCAACCTCAAGCCTGAGGAAATGATCAAGGACGGTCTGTCGGCTCCGCTGCATCCGGGCGCCGAGAAGTACTACAAAGAAAAAGGCTGGATCCAGTAATCCACCTTCAAGTCCAGAAACGAGGCGCTGTTCGCGCCTCGTTTTCACCGGTGAGAGGCCGGTAATACCAAAACTGCGCCGGAAACCGGCCGTTGGACGGGGAGACATTTGATGAGCGCTGATCAACAGGGCAATCGCCCGTTATCCGAAGAAGAACTACAGGAACTGGTCGCATCCTCGGATGCGGGGGCGCGGGACCCGGCTGGCAATGTCGGCTTGTTCCTGGCGATCGTGGCCGCGATCTGGTCGATCTTTCAAGTCGTTCTGGCGTCACCGATTGCCAACTACGTGCTGCCCGGCAGCGTTGTGAACAACGCGCGTCAGTTTCATTTGGCCTTCGCGATGTTCCTGGCCTTCGCGGCTTATCCAGCGCTTAAATCCAGTCCGCGAAACTACATTCCGATCCAGGATTGGATCATGGGTGTTCTGGGGGCCGGTGTCGCCCTTTACGGTTATTTCTTCTACGACAAGATCGTCAATGCGGGCGGTCTGGCGGATGATGTCGACAAATGGATCGCCCTCGGTGGCTTGATCCTGTTGTTCGAAGCCGCCCGGCGCGCGCTTGGCCCCGCCATGGCGATCATTGCGACGATCTTCCTGGCCTATGTGTTTTTCGGCTCGTCCGAATGGGTGCCCGAGGTGATCCGCTGGAAAGGCGCCAGCCTGAAAAAGGCGATGAGCCACATGTGGATCACGTCCGAGGGCGTGTTCGGTATCGCCTTGGGTGTTTCGACGAAATTCGTGTTCCTCTTCGTTCTGTTCGGCGCTTTGCTGGATAAGGCCGGGGCAGGGAATTACTTCATCAAGATGGCCTTCGGCGCGCTGGGTCACCTGCGCGGCGGTCCGGCCAAGGCCGCCGTTGTCGGTTCGGCCGCAACAGGCCTGATTTCGGGCTCGTCCATCGCCAACGTCGTGACGACCGGCACCTTCACCATCCCGCTGATGAAGCGCGTAGGCTTTACCAGCGAGCAGGCGGGCTCGGTCGAGGTCGCCAGCTCGGTCAACGGCCAGATCATGCCGCCCGTGATGGGCGCCGCCGCCTTCCTGATGGTGGAGTACGTGGGCATCTCGTATGTCGAGGTCATCACCCACGCCTTCCTGCCGGCGGCGATTTCCTACATCGCGCTGGTCTACATTGTGCATCTCGAGGCCGTGAAGCGGAACATGCCCACTCTGGGCGACCGCGACGTGCATCTGGCGCGTACGGTCGTGGGGATGCTGATGTTCTTCCTGGTGTTCGCGGGGCTCTGCTATGGTTCGCAGTTCCCGGTGGACGCCGTCACAAGCTGGGCGCCGTCCAGCGCTGGTCTGATACTGAGCCTGGCGGTGTGCGCCGTCTATGTTGCACTGCTTTACCTGGCGGCTCAGGTTCCCGACCTTGAGCCCGATGACCCGAACGCGACCGAAGTGAAGCTGCCGGTGATCTCCGAGATCTACAAGGCCGGCCTGCATTACCTGCTGCCGATCATCGTTCTGGTCTACTTCCTGATGATCGAACAGAAGTCGCCGGGTCTGTCGGCCTTCTGGGCAACCGCGCTGCTGTTCGTGATCCTGCTGACGCAGAAACCGCTCAAGGCGATTTTCCGGGGTCAAAGCGATCTGGCAAACTCCTTTGTCGATGGGGTTGCCGATCTGTGGCAGGGCCTGATCGACGGCGCGCGCAACATGATCGGCATTGCGCTGGCCACGGCCACGGCCGGCGTGATCGTCGGTACCGTGACCCTGACCGGTGTGGGGCAGGTGATGGCCGATCTGGTCGAGTTCCTGTCCGGCGGCAATCTGATCCTGATGCTGGTGATGGTCGGGCTGCTCAGCCTGATCCTGGGCATGGGTCTGCCGACCACGGCAAACTATATCGTCGTCAGCTCGCTGATGGCGGGCGTTGTGGTCGAACTGGGCGCGCAAAGCGGCCTGATCGTGCCGCTGATCGCGGTGCACCTGTTCGTGTTCTACTTCGGCATCATGGCTGACGTGACGCCTCCTGTGGGTCTGGCCAGCTTTGCTGCGGCCGCCGTATCGGGCGGTGACGCGATCAAGACCGGCTTCACTGCGTTCTTCTACAGCCTGCGTACCGTGGCGCTGCCTTTCGTGTTCATCTTCAACACCGACCTGCTGCTGATCGATGTCACCTGGGTTGAGGGGATCATAGTGGCCATATTCGCCACGATTGCGATCCTCGTGTTCACGGCCGGAACGATGGGCTACTTCCTGACCCACAGCCGCATCTACGAAAGCGTTGCGCTGATTGCGATCGCCTTCGCGCTATTCCGGCCGGACTATTTCATGGATCGAATCTCGCCCTCGCACCTCGAGGTCGAGCCGGCCGGATTCGTTCAGGCCATTGGTGAGGCTGAACCCGGCACCGACGTGCGGGTGGTGGTCAGTGGTCCGGATTTCGACACCGGCAACATGACCGAGACCACGGTCGTCGTCACCGTGGGGTCCGAACCTGATGGTGCGGCGCGTGTTGACGCCATGGGCTTTTTGCTGATCGAGGAAGATGGCCTGGTGAAGATGGACGAACCTATGTTCGGCTCGCCCATCGCCGATGACCTGGCCAATTTCGACTATTACGCGGACGAGCCGGTGCGTATCGCATCCGCCGATCTTCCGGTCAGCCAGCCGCCAAAACAGTTGATCTATATCCCGGCCATGCTGCTGCTGGGGTTGATCGCCTTCCTGCAACGCGGCCGTGCCGCCAGACAAGAGGTGCCCGCATGACAAAGTCCGTCCTGTGCGCCGTTGATATCAGCAACGGCAATATCGATGCTCCTGTCCTGAAAATTGCCGCGAAACTGGCCGATCTCGACGGGGCGCAGCTGGACGTGGTGACCGTTCTGCCGGATTTCGGTGAAAGCTGGGTGTCCGGCTTTTTCCGGCCCGACTTCCACGACAAGGCGCAGCACGAAGCGCATGACAAGCTGGTTGAGCTGTGTGTCGATGCGGTCGGGTCGGAGCGCAACGCCACGATCCGCCATGTCGTTGCAACCGGCACGGCCTATCAGGAGATCCTGAAGACCGCCGAAAGTGCGGGCAGCGACCTGATTGTGATTGGCGCACACAAACCCGATTTCAAGGATTACCTGCTGGGGCCGAACGCGGCGCGAGTGGTGCGCCACTCGAACGTTTCGGTCTACGTGGTCCGCTAAACTCGCTAGTACCCGGTCATCTCAAGGTAGCCGCGCCCCTTGTGGCTGCCTGACACGGTGACCGGACCCTCCCAGTATTGAAAGCGCGTTCCCATCCAGGCTTGGGTGTTCTGAGCCTGAACGCGAATGTCCAGATCCTCGCCCGGGATGGACACACGCCAATCCGTCGGAACATCGCGGTCCGCCACCCGGCTGGTTTCCAGTGGTGTGAAGGTCACTGACCCGTTCGGCAGGCTGCGGCTGGAACCGTCCGCGTTGATCCAGGTGGCCGCAGTATTGTCCCCACGTCCGCCGCGCAGGCGAAACGCCATCAACTTGTCGCCGTCCTCGAAACTGAGTGAGAACCAGTCCCATCCTGACTGATCGGCGGCCAAAGGCTGCGAAGACCACTCTCGGTCCAGCCATCCGTTCCCGGTGACCGCTACCTCGCCGTCGGGCAGATGCAGCGTGCCTTGGACGGCGTAGCCCGGCTGCGAATAATAGTAGCTGGCCTGCCCATCAGCGGATTTCACGGAAAAGCCATTCTCACCATGAAAAACCAGCGGCCCCGAAGCAGACAGGTTCAGGTCGTACCCGAAATTGGCTCCATTTGCAGTCAGGGTCAGGGTCTGGAGCGTTGGTCCTGCCATGCGCCATTCGTCGATCCATGCTTCGAACGGGTCAGCCGTGACACCGGCCTGCCCAATTCCTCCACGAGACAGGCGCTCGGCAAAGAAGTGGCGTTCCGGAGTTGTCAGCGCGGCATGGCCCATCCATATCTGTGGGCTTTGCCAGCCAGCGGTTTCAAATGGCTTCAAGGCAGAGCGAAACAGGGTCCACTGTATGCCGTAGTCCCGACCGTCTTCTCCGGTCAGGTTGGCCGTCAGGTACCACCATTCGATCCGATAGGATGGATGCGGGCCGTGGTCGGCGGGAAAATCGAACTGGTACTCCGGCTGTGGTACGTCAAACCCGTCGGCGGAACCACCCAAACCGGCAAACCCCTGCGCCATTGCCGCAAGGGGCCAGAACAGCGCACACACGAGTAGTTTAGCGTTCATTGGCAAAGACCCTCAGCAAATCGGCCGGCGGCACCCGCCTAAGCCGCCAGGCAGGCAGCGCCGCGGCAAGGGCGGCGGCCACAAGTGTCCACAGAAGGAGCTGCACCCATGACGACGGGAAAAGGTGCATGGGTAGCCGCCATCCAAACGCCTCGACATTGATGACGGCCAGCAGAATCCAAGCCAGTGCCAGACCCAGCGGCAAGGCGAGGCAGGCGGTAAGGAAAGCCAGAACCATGCTCCGCGCCAGTTCCAGTTTGGACAAATGCGACAGTGTCAGCCCCATTGCCCAGACCGGAGCGATCTGAGGCAGCCGCTGGGTCCAGAGGGTCAGCAAGCTGGTCAGAATGGCAAAGCCGGCCACGCCAAGCGTCAGGATGTTCAGAGCGGATGTCACGACAAATGTCTTTTCGAAGATCGCCATGGACTGCGCCTTCAGCGCGGCCTGCCGGATGATCGCGCCGGGATCCAGATCAAACCTGTTCTGCAGATCCGCCGCCAGCTCATCTACGCGCTCCGGAGCGATACGAATACCAAACCGTCGGTTTTCGGCATTTGGCGCGATCCTGCCGAACAGGTCCATTGAGACGATCGCTTGCCCGGTCGGATTGCCGTAGTCGGAATAGACGCCAGCGATTGCCAAAGTATGATCGGCGGTGAGCGCAATTGAATCCCCGGGCCACAGATCAGCACGGCGGGCCAGCTGTTCATTGATCAGGATGGCGCCGTCGGACAGAACCTTGGTCCATACGTCCGGGGCCGCGGCGACAAGGGGCCAGTTGTCCCGGTAGGTCGCGTGATCGACCACTCCGTACAGAAACAGCAGGCCTGTGGGGTGATCCAGCTCCACATTCCGTATCGGCAGGACAGCGTCCACGCGCGGGGTCAACCATGTCTCGATCTCGTGACCTTGATCCGAGTCCTTTGCCGTGATGTACAGCTCGGCCATCAGGCGCTGGTCCAGCCAGCCGACGAAGGTAAGCCGGAAGCTCGACACCATGGTTCCGACACCGATATTGGCCGCCAGGGCCAGCAGCAGAGCCATCAGTGCAAGCGACAGGCCCGGCAGCTGGGCCTGCATGTCGGCCAGCACCCACTGCCGGACCGGGTCACGGACGCGCCCCGCGCACAGGTGCAATATGCAGGACAGCACCAGAGGCAGCAAAAGGGCGCTGCCCGTCAGAATGCCTGCCATCAGAGCGAAACCAGCGACCAACCCGTCAAAGAGAAGAAAGATCACGACTCCGCCAAGAGCGAGCCCCGCACCCGCCAGTCCGGTCACGACGGCTCGTGTGCTGCGTCCACGCCATGCCTGCAGGCCAGGGCCGGTCAGTATCGGCATTCGGCTCAGACGCCACAGGGCGTATCCGCTGGCGGCTAGGGTTCCTGCGATGGACATACCCAGCCCGGCCAGCACCCAACCGCCCCTCAGTTGCAACTGACCATCCACCGGAGCGCCATAGAGCCCGCGCAGGGTTGCGGCGACATCGGGTAACAACGCTCCGGCCAGGAAAAAACCCAGCAGCAGGCCCATGGATCCACCGATCAAAGCCAGACCTAAAAGTTCGGCCAGAATGATGCGGGAAAGCGTCCCCATCGGGACACCCATCGCACGCAGACTGCGGACCATTCCGCGGCGCTGCGCAAAGGCCAGCCCAACCGTCCCATGTACGATGAACAGCCCGACGGCGAAGGACAACAGGCCGAACGCAGAAAGGTTCAGGTGAAAGCTGTCGGTCAGGCGGGCAGTGTCGACGTTGTTTCCGGGTGGCTGGCGGTTCAGCTCTGGCGCAATCTGGGACAGGGGCGCAACTCCGCGAGGCTGATCGGGCAGGATGGCAAGTCGCGAAATCTCACCCGGTTTGTTCAGCAACGTCTCAGCCACGCCGATATCGGTCAGAACAACATTGGGGGGAAGCGCAGTGCTGGCGATTGCCGGTGGAAGATCGGGCCGATCCTCCAGCATAGGCACCAAGTCTGGTGGCGCCAGCAGTCGGCCGGGCGCGGTCAGCATGGTCGCCGGGTCGGGTGGGGCCTCTTCCTGTTCCAGTCGCGTTACCGCCGGAAGCGGCGGGTAGGAGACAAGGTCTACTCCGGTCAAAAGAACCGATCGGTCCCCAACCCTGTACCGACCTTCCAGAACGGCCGCGACCTGCCATCCGGCGCGACGCAGATTTACGTATGTTTCCAAAGAAATGTGGCCGGATGGATGCCGCAGCATCTCCATCTGCCCAAACGCCAATTGTTGGTTGGCACGCGCATAGCTGGCACGGGCTTCGGCGTTGATAGCCTGGACCGCCGACCAAAGGCCTGTCGCAAGCGCGATTCCGATCAGCAGCGTGGCCAGTTGGATACGGTGCCAACGCCAATGCGACCAGAGGGCCTGGATCACGGTGCGCGTCATGCGATCCGCCCGTTTGCCAGGTGTGCCGTTTGATCAAGCCGGGCTGCGATCACGGGCGAATGCGTGACCAACAGCAGGGCTGCCCCGGTATCTGCAACCAAGGACAGCATCAGCTCCAGAACCGCCGCGCTTGCAGTCTCGTCCAGGTTTCCCGTCGGCTCGTCCGCCAGCAGCAGCTTGGGCCGGACGGCAAGGGCCCGGCCAATCGCGACCCGCTGTTGCTGGCCGCCCGACAGATGTTCGGGATAGCGTTGGGTCAAATCGGCGAGACCGAGCGTCGCGGTCAGATGCGCGAGCCACTCGGGGTCAACGCGATTTGCCAGCCGGGCATGAAATGACAGGTTCTGCGCAACCGTCAGCGACGGGATCAGATTGAATTGCTGGAACACCAGGGACACGTCTTCGCGCCTTAGCAATGCGCGGCCGCGATCGTCCAGTCGCGACAACGCCGTGCCATCCAGAACGATCTCACCGCTGTCAAAACTGTCCAGCGCGCCGGCAAGGTTCAGCAACGTGCTTTTGCCGCTGCCACTTTCGCCGGTGATGGCAAGCGTCTGACCGCGTTCCAGCGACAACGATACGTCGTTCAGGACAGGCCGCCCGCGCGGGTAGGTTTTGTGGATATTCTGTATTTCCAACAACATGATCAGTCTCACCTAGTGCGCTCTACAATGTGCGGCGCGCCGATCCGCTGTCCAGCCTTCAAAAAGTTTCGGTTCTTTTCGTCGCACGACTGCCCGCTGTCCGGCCTTGTGCCTTGAGGGCAGAGCCGCCATTGTGCAGTTTCAGTTTCCGGGCCGATGCAGGGTATTACCATGACATTGTCGCAGCAGATCTTTTGGGGCAGCTTCTATCTGGGGCTGTGTTTCCTGATCGAGATCGGGCTGCTCACATGGTGCACCATCATGGTGCGCAAGGTGATCGACAGATGGGAAGGGCAGGGAACCTTTCTGCCCACGGCAGGCCCGATCGCCTTGGCGCTGGCCGTCATCGTGGCGACGCATACGATTCAGGTGTGGATCTGGGCGATCGTCTGGGTGATGGGAGATGTCCTGCCGGACTGGAACTCGGCCTTGTATTTCTCGCTCGTGACCTTCACGACGCTGGGCTATGGCGACATTGTATTGGGCGAGGGCTTGCGGATTTTCGGGGCCTTCGCCTCGGTCACCGGATTGTTGGCCTTCGGTCTTTCCACGGCATTCATGGTCGCGCTGATGACGCGCGTATTCCAGGAACGGTTCCTGACCTAGAGGATCGGCGAGAACAGCCGCGCCAAAGGCGCGCCATAGCGGATATGCGGCGGTTGCTGGGCGAGGCTTCTGGACATTTCGTAGCTGGCTTCGAAATCGGTCTTCAGCATGTCCTCGGCGGCAGCGGCTGCCCGGCTGTCGAAGAACAGCGCCATCGCTTCGAAATTCAGACGGAACGAGCGGTTGTCCAGGTTGGTGGTGCCAACTGCGGCCAACGTGTCGTCCACCAGAATTACCTTTTGGTGCATGAACCCGTCGGTGTAGCGGAATACACGCACGCCGGAATCCCGGATTTCATCGAAATAGGCAAAGGCGGCCAACCAGGGCAGGCGGTGGTCAATCATGTCCGGCACCAGAATGCGGACATCGACGCCGCGCAGCGCGGCATGTTCCAGTGCCGTCATCACGTCGATATCCGGCACGAAATAGGGTGATGCGATCCACAGCCGCTCCTGTGCCGCAGCGATCGTGGAAAAGAACATCAACGACCCCGTTTCAGTCGCGTCGCCCGGTCCGGTGGCGACCAGCAGCGCGTTCATGTCCTGATCGGATTCCGATCCGGCCCAGTCCAGCACGTCAATCAGGTCTTCTCCGCGGGCCCAGTGCCAGTCCTCGGTGAAAATCAGCTGCAACTGACGAACGATATGGCCGGTCATCTTGATGTGGGTGTCCCGCCAGCGGCCAAAATACGGATCCTGCCCCAGGTATTCGACGCCCACATTGTGCCCGCCGATGAACCCGGTTTCGCCGTCGATGATCACGGTCTTGCGGTGGTTGCGGTAATTCAGCTGAAACCGGAACTTCGGCCCGCGCTGGTCCCGTGGATCAGCGACATCCACACCGGCCGAGCGCAGCTCCTCCAGGTATGAGGACGGCAGGCCATAGCTGCCCACCGCGTCAGTCATGAACCGGACGCTGACCCCGCGTTTGGCCGCATCGATCAGCCTGTCTTGCAGCTCCAGCCCCAGCGCGTCATCGCGCACGATGTAGAACTGAATGAGGACATAGTTCTTGGCCGCATCGATCGCGCGGAAGATGGATTGGAACGTCGCCTCTCCGTCGATCAATAGTTCGGCCCCGTTGCCGCGGGACAGGGGCAGGTGAGCCAGCGCCTCAAACGGGCGCGGATTGACGGTCAGCGTCGCGGGATCGGGTTTTGAGTGATCGGCAAAGCTGCGGATCCCTTCGACCACGCGCTCGCTTTCCTTGCGGGCGATCCGATACCCTTTGAACCGGTGATGTCCCAGGAACAGGTATAACGGCACCGCCAGAAACGGTGCGGAAAGCAGAAACACCACCCATCCCACGGCGCCCTGCGGGGTGCGCGCCGTCTGAGCGGCCCGTACTGCAAAAAAAACCGCGACGCAGTAGATGGCAAAGACGGACAGCGAGGCGATGAATGTCCACATGTGTGTGCCGACCTTTCCGCGCTTTAGTTCGAGCCGGTGAAAACCCGGGACCAGTCTTTGGCCATATCCACGATAACCCAGCCCATTTCTGGGCCTTTGTCCAGCCCGTCGACAAGCCGCCCGATGTGGCTGTCGCGATCATAGGCCCATTCCCGTTCGGCATCTGTGTGGTGGATCAGAACGCCCATCCGCGGCCCGTCGCCAGCGGTAGTCCATTCCAGCATGGCAAAATCACCGTCCGAGTTCCCGACCGCCAGGATCGGTCGTTTCCCGATCGTACGCTCGATATTGATCGGTTTGCCGTCCTTATCGTCGATGAACGCCAGCGCGGGCGCCTTCATGATCGTGGGCGTGCCGTCAACAATATCGTAGGTGCTGTCCGCATAGGTTCCCAAAATCTGGTTGGGCGGTATTCCATAGGCGTCCTCGGCGAACACGCGCATGAAATGCAGGCCTCCGCCCGAAACTATGTAGGTCGTGAACCCCTCGTCACGCAGATATCGGAGCAGTTCGACCATGGGCTGATACGTCATCTGGTCATAGGCCAGCCCCGTATCGGGATGGCGTTCCGTCTGAAGCCATTCGGCGACGGAAGCCTGGAACGCATCGACGCTGAGCCCCGAATGCGTGGCGCTGACGACTTCGATCAAGGCATCTTCACCGCCCTTCAGCACGGTTTCGGCGTCGCCCTTGGCCGCGGCCTCCAAGGTCGGCGTGGTCAGGACCGAGGGATCGTCCTGCGCCATCTCGGCCAACTCATCCATGGCGTAGATGAACTGGAAATAGACCGGCTGCTCGGCCCAGAGCGTTCCGTCATTGTCAAACACCGCCACCCTGTCTGCGGGGGTGACATAGTCGTCCGAGTTCGGCGTCGTCACCGTATCGACAAAGGCGATGATCCGTTCCTTGGCCGGACTGTCGGTCCAACTGGGCAGAGGGTCCGCCGCAAGGCCCGCAGGCAACGCGAAAACGGCGGCTAAGAAGATCAGGCGGAACATGAAATATCCTTTCGCATCAAAGAAATGAGGGTCGCCGATCAAGCCGGCGACCCTCGAGAGTAGAACCGACCTTTATCAGTTGTTGGTCGGCGTCAGCATCTTTTCCATCACCTGATCCAGGCTGAAGCTCGCCGCCTTCTGGCGCGGCGGGAACTCCTGGAAGGTTGCGAGGAAATTCGCCACGTATTGCTGCGCGGGCACCAGGAAATACACGCGGTCGATCATCCAGTCATAGTAGGTGTTGGACGTGCGATATCCGCGTTCATAGGGATCGCGGCGCAGGTTCACGATGATCGGAACGCGCAGTTCGGTCCATGGCTCCATCCAGGCGCGCAGGGTGGCCCAAGCCTTCTGCTCCAGGAAGATCAGCTTCCAGTCTCCGAAGCGCAGCGCCGTCATGTCGCCGTCATCCGAAAAATAGAAGATCTCCTTGCGCGGGCTTTCTGTGGTTTCACCCGTCAAGAGTGGCAGGATGTTGTAGCCGTCCAGATGCACCTTGTAGTCGCGACCCATCCCCGAGGACGAATAGCCTGCCTTCAGCTTGTCCTTGATCTCGGGGTCTCCGGCCGCCGCCAGATAGGTCGGGAGCCAGTCCATGTGATGCACGATCTCGTTGGTGACCGATCCGGGTTCGATCTTGCCGGGCCAACGCACCATCGAGGGCACGCGCCAGCCGCCTTCCCAGTTGGTGTTCTTTTCGCCCCAGAACGGCGTGGACGCAGCATCGGGCCACGTATTGTAGTGCGGTCCGTTGTCTGTCGAGTAATGGACGATCGTGTTGTCGGCGATGCCCAGCTCGTCCAGCAGATCGAGCAGCTGGCCCACATGCATGTCATGTTCGATCATGCCGGCCGAGTATTCGTCCATCACACGTCCGGTCATGTCATTGGCCTGCTGGCGCATCTCGTCTTTGACATGAGTGCGGAAGTGCATGCGCGTTCCGTTCCACCAGACATAGAAGGGCTGGCCTTGCTCGTGGGCCCGCTTGATGAAGTCGATCGCCGCAGCCACCGTTTCTTCATCCACGGTCTCCATCCGCTTCTTGGTCAGCGGTCCGGTATCTTCGATGGTTCCGTCGGCCTTGGACTTGATGACGCCACGGGGACCGAAGGCTTCGCGGAAAGTCCGGCCATCGGGCAGAACGGTGTCACCCGGATAGTCTTCGTTCTCGGGCTCCTCTTCCGCGTTCAGGTGATAGAGATTTCCGAAAAACTCGTCAAATCCGTGGTTTGTCGGAAGATGTTCATCTTTGTCTCCCAGGTGGTTCTTGCCGAATTGACCGGTGGCATAGCCGTGGTCCTTCAACAACCCAGCAATGGTCGGATCTTCGACCTGCATACCAAGATCGGCACCTGGCAGGCCAACCTTCGACAGCCCTGTGCGGAACACTGACTGACCCATGATGTAAGACGACCGCCCTGCGGTACAGGACTGCTCACCATAATAGTCGGTGAAGATCATACCTTCATTCGCGACCCGGTCGATATTGGGCGTACGGTATCCCATCATGCCTTTGGTATAGGCCGAGATGTTCGACTGACCGATGTCGTCGCCCCAGATGACCAGAATGTTGGGTTTCTGATCTTGCGCCCAGGCCGGCGCGGCCAGCGCGACAGAAACCGTAGCAACTGCCAATCGTCGCAGTCCTCTGCGCCATAGATGCGTTAAATTTCCCTGTGATGACATCTTTTTCTCCTTATGTGGTCAGGCAAAAACGGCCTTGCAGGAAAGTCAAAAAGGGGAAATGCGTCCCCCGATCCGTCAATCATTCAACACGCCCTTCGCAGGTCAGGCGGTTCGGCAAAAAGGGGGAATCAAGACAAGCCCCTCTAGGCAATTGATAACTATCACAAAGACCAATCTAAAAATACTTATGTTTGAAGATAGCGCCCTGGGATTTGGCTCAGATTGGGTTGACGTTAGGTAGGTAATTGGCAGCCGCGTCAGGGATTGAGCTGGGGCAAGGCGGATTTAGAGTGGCCTAGGGGGCGGGCGATACGGTCAAGGCAATCTCGGACCTTGCTCCAGTTTTCCGCTTGTTGATCGCCGCCGCCATATCTGGACGCGCCGATTTCGGCCAGAGAAGCCTCGAATTCAGCAGTGTCTGGCGGGTCGGCCAGCCGCCGCTTCCAGTCTTCCAACGTTTCATAGATACGGGCCAAGTCTTGTTCGCGCACAGCCTGCTTGAGTTCCGAAAAGGCATGCGCTGCCGAGGCCAGCCTGCGTTGCCTGGCCGCTGCCCAGCGTGCCAAAAGAACCGGATGTAGTTTGCGAAAAACAAACCATAATATCACGACCCCAATGAAGAAATAGCCGACCAGCTGCAGAACGGTTTCCCGGTCCGGAGGCTGCCAAGGCGGCGGCGCAAGAACGAGGTCGACGGGATCGGCGCGCGCAGTTTCGACCTTGTTGGTCTTGAGGTTGAACCAATCGATCTCGACAGGCGGCAATTGGGTCTGTCCGCCGTCCTGGGCCACATAGGTCACGCGGTCGGTGCGCTGGCCGGACAGAACGCCCCGGTCTTCGGTTTCCGTCAATCGGGGCTCATTGGGATAGGCCCGCAACAACGGGTCCTCGATCTGGGGCAACAAAGGCGGGATCATGATCGGGGTCGTTCCGGTGATCTTTGCCGTCAGGGTGCGGGTCAGTGCGTCTCCGGTTTGAAGGCTGGTATCGCCCTCAATCTCCTGCGACAGTTCGAACCCGTCAGCGATTATTAGGGGATCCAATCCCCGGGCTGCGTCAGGAACCTCGACTGTCAGGCGAACGGCGGGCAGGGGAACCGAGACCTGAACGGGATCGTTGGTTTCGGGATCGGCAAATGTCACCTGCACCTCGGCCGCGGCGAAATCATACGTGCCGGGGGCCAGCGGATACAGCCGATAGCTGCGCTGCACCCCGGACCATGTTTGGCCTTCGACGCTCTCGCTGACCGGCCCCGAAGCGCGATCGGGCAGGCGTACCAGAAGGTTTTCCTGTTCAAGCGATGGAAAGACCGGCGGATTTGGCATGTAGGTCGGCACCAGCACCTTCAGGCGAACGATGGCGGGCTGGCCGACGATTGTCGGATCCGGCGGCACTTCGATCGTGACGCGGGGCTGGATGTCTGTTGCTTGCGCCAGAACCTCAGTGGGGCACAGAAGCAGCATCAAGAGCGCGAAGTACCTCATTGGGAACGCTCCTGATTTTCAAGAACAAACCGGCTGCGCAGGAAGTCCTGCATGTCTGTGTCGATGGCGCTGATCCACTGGTCGGCCGACAGGGGTGCGGCGTCCCCGGTCTCGGCCTGTTGCGTGGTGTCCGCGCCCAGACCGGCTTCGTTGTCGAACACCACATCATCAGCGCCGATGCCTGCTTCCTCGCCGGTATCGGATTGCTCGCGGGTGGATTCGACCTCGGCCAGAATGGCCTGGGCGACGGTCAGGTTGTACGCGGCCTCCGGCCAGTCCGGGCGGCGCTCCAGCGCGGTTTCAAAGGCTGCGATGGCCGGACGATACTCTCGATTTCGGATGCGGGCCATGCCTTCGGCAAACGCTGCTTCGGGCGTGGACTGCTGGGCAAAGGTCTCGGAGGCTTCGGCATATTGCCCGGCTTTCAACTGGGCGTAGCCTCGGTGATACGGATCTTGAAACAGCGTGCTGGCGGCGGCGTAGTCCTTGCGGTTCATGGCGATCTGGCCCTGCTGGTCCGGGGTCAGGAACCAGTCCCGCCAACCGTCTGCGCGCGCGCCGGTCGGTGGCAGAAACAGCAATGTCACAAACCCCCAGCGGATGACCCAGCCGCGTCGGAACCACAGCAGCGCGATCAAGGCGACGGGCCAGGCCAGGATCCAGGCGCGGTCCTGCCAGTCGACGCGATCATCCTCGCCCAGGGCTGCGGAAAAACTGCGGGTGATCGCGCGGTTCAGCCGGGAGATGTCACGGTCGTCGCCCGAGAAGGGAACGATCGTGGCGCTGCGCAGGCCGTCCAGTTGCGGAATCTGGCGGCCATTCGGAAGCATTGTCAGAAAAAACAAAGGGGTATCAGATTGTCCCAACGCGGAAACCTGTTGCGGATCGATATCGTCAAGTACGAAGAGAACCGCGCCTGTGCCTGTCTGATCGCCCAGAATGTCCTGCGCCAGCGTCAGCGCGTCACCGGCGGCATCGCCCGCGACCGGCATGACCGCCGGGGTCAAGCCTTCGAGCAAGGGGCGCAGGATGTTGGCGTCTTCGGTCAGCGGCGCGACCCGGTGCGCCGTTCCGGCATAGGCGATCAGGGCGGTGGGCGCACCTGCGCGGGTGTTGATCAGATCGGTGATCTTCAACTTGGCACGGTCCAGACGTGACGGCGCGAGGTCTGCCTCCTCCATGCTGTCTGTGACCTTGAGCGCGATCACCAGCGGCGCGGTGTCCGCGATCAGAGGGTTCGGCGCCCGTGACCATGTCGGCCCTGCCACGGCAAGGGTCAGAAGGCTAGCGGCGAGCGCGGCGAGGTCCAGCGGACCGACCCGCCGTTGATCTTCGGCCCCCAGACGCAGTGCCTGCGCGAGGTGGGGTGCAATGCCCACAGGCAGGTCCGAATTGCCCGATCTGCGCGGCCGGGTCAGCCACCAGACAGCGGCTATAGGCAGCAACAGCAACAGCCAATAGGGGCGCAGGAAATGGAACTGGGCCAGAGCGTCAATCATGCCGCGCGCCTCCGACCCATTGAAAGGCGAAAGCCTAGGGTGCTGGCGAAGATGAGGAGCAGCGCTGCCGCCAGCGGATAGTGCGCAAGGCTGACCCTCGGGCGGTAGCTTTGGGTTTCCACCACGCGGGGGTTCTGGGCGTCGATCTGTTGGTAAACCTCTGTCAGGGCGGCCTCATCATCGGCAAAGAAATACTGGCCTTGGGTTTTGCTGGCGATGTCCTTGAGCGCATCCAGATCGACCCGGTCTTCGCCCGTGGCATTCGGGTCGCCGACGCCAATCGTGTAGATCACGACCCCCTTGTCCGCCGCAATCGACGCGGCATTGACCGGCGTCATGCGGCTTGAGGTATCGGCACCGTCCGACAGCACGATCATCAGGCGTTGGTCCACCTCGCTCGACTCGAAGGTGCGGATGCCCAGCCCGATCGCATCGCCCAGCGCCGTGTTCGGACCCGCCATGCCGACGGCGGTCTGGTCCAGAAAGCCGGTGAGGCTTTGCAAATCCTCGGTGAACGGGGCCTGAACGAAAGCGCGAGTGCCGAAGATTATCAACGCCATCCGGTCACCGTCGCGCGCGGCGATGAAGGCGCGCAGAACGTCCTTCACGGCCTCCAGCCGCTGCTTGGGTGTGCCGTCTGCGGCCTTGAAATCGCGCTGGTCCATCGAGCCCGAGATGTCCACGGCCAGCACCACGTCGCGGGCGGATTTCTCGATGACGATCGGGTCGCCCAAGCGTTCGGGCCGGGCCATTGCCAGAACCAGAAGCACCCAGATCAGGATCGCCAGACCGGTTTGCATCCGCGTCCGTCTCAGGGTTACCGAGCCGGATTCCGGCTCGGCCCCGGCTGCATGTGCGACGTGGCGAAAGAACGGGATGCGAATGGCATCGACCCGTTGCCTGTGCGGCGGAGCAAGGAAATAGACCAGTGCCGGCAGTGGCAGCAGAAGAAACACCCAAGGCGCGGCGAAACTGAACATCAGACCGCCCCCTTGGAACGATGCGACTTGATCCATTGCCGCGCCAGTTCGGCGGCATCCGGGTCGGTGCCCCCCTTGCGGTATGGGGCGGCCGCCAGATTGCCGAGGGCCGAGGCGGAAAACCCGGACAGGTCAGCGGTTTGGCCAAGAAAATTCGTCCAGTCGTCACCGGTCAAACCGGCCACCTGAGACCGGGGAAAGGCGACAAGCGCCGCGCGGCGAACGATCTCGGCGGCTTTGGCCGGGTCATTCTGACACCGGTCCAATTCCTTCAGTGCATACCGCCGATAGGCATTTGACTGCCGGTGCCGCAGGATCGCCACGAGGATCAGACCAACCACGAGCAACAGTGCCACTGCCAGAACAACCCAGCCCCAGGTCTGCGGTACCATGGAAATCGGAGCCGGCTCGGGCGCGGGTTTCAGCATGTCCAGCAGCTCGACCAGCGATTTGCCTTCGGTGTCCGGGGTCATGACCGCCCCCGTTGGTGGCCGAACAGTCTCAGGATCTGGGCCAGAGCGGGCTCGGCGGTGGTCAGCTGGACGACGGGAAACCCGTATCGGCGCGACCAGGATTGCAGCTGCGCCAGCCGTTGCTCCATCGCCTGTGTCACGCGGTCCGACATCTGGCGGTCTGACGCGTCCAGTTCGATCTGCTGGTCGCCGTCCGAGACCGTCAGGCGAAGCTCGGGCGGCATGTGGCGCGAGATCGGGTCGGAGATGTCGAACAGGATCAGGTCATTGGAATGGGCCAGGCGGCGCAGCAGCCGTTCGGACCCGTCGGTCAGGCCGTCAAAGTCCGAGAACACGCAGACCAAGGCATTGGTATGTGCGATGCGGGCAGCCTGTTGCAGCACCTGGTTTAGCGAGACCGTGGTCTGTGGGCGCAATCCAGCGTGCAGGCTGCAATTGAGCGCGCCGAGCGAGGACAGAAATCTCCGCAAGGCCGCCGGGCGGCGCTGTGGCCGATGTTCGGCTAGGTCGGTATCGCCGAACACGATCCCGCCGACGCGGTCGCCTTGCGCCAGAACCCGATGGGCGGCGATGGCCGCAGCCTCGGCCGCCACCACCGATTTCATGTAGACTTGTGTGCCGAAGAACATCGAGACCCGCTGATCCACCAGCAGCAGCGCCGAGCGGTCGCGCTCTTCGGTATAGACGCGCACATGCGGCTCGCCGGTTCGGGCCGTCACTTTCCAGTCGATCGTGCGGATGTCGTCGCCGGGCAGATAGGTGCGCAGTTCCTCGAAATTCAGGCCGCGCCCGCGCAGGCGCGAGGCATGGCGGCCGTTCAGCACGGAACGGGCAGGCTGTCGGGGCAGAAGGCTGAGCGCGCCGCTGCGCCCGCCGAGGCTCAGCAGGTGGCGGGCATCGACGTGGATGCGTGGGTCGCGGGATGTCGCTGCGGTCGGGGACACGCGGCTCTCCTTTGTTGCGATCAGGGCAGGGCGACGAGCTTCAGGATCTCGTCGATCACGTCATCGGCGGTCTTGGCGTCCCCCTGCGCTTCGAAACTCAACGTGATGCGGTGGCGGAACACGTCATGGGCAATGGCACGGATGTCGGCCGGGTCGACATAATCGCGCCCATTCATCCAGGCATGGGCCCGGCCGCATTTGTCCAGCGCCAGCGACGCCCGCGGGCTGGCGCCGATCTCGATCCACGCGGCGAGCTCATCGCTGAGCGCGGACGGCGTCCGGGTGGCCTGAACCAGATCGGCCATGTACCGATCCATCGCATCCGAGACATGGATCTGCCCGATCTGCTGCCGGGCTGCAAAAACGGCATCCTGCGGGATCGGTGAGGGTTTCTCGGCGGTGGTCCCGGAATTGGCGGCGGTGTCCTCGCCGCGGACCAGACGGATCACCAGCACCTCGTCTTCGACCGGGGGGTAAGTGATCTGCACATGCATCAGGAACCGGTCCATCTGTGCCTCGGGCAGCGGATAGGTCCCTTCCTGCTCGATGGGGTTCTGAGTGGCCATCACGATGAACAGCGGCTCCATCTTATGGGTGGTGCCGGATACGGTGACCTGCCGCTCCTCCATCGCCTCAAGTAGCGCAGCCTGAACCTTGGCCGGCGCGCGGTTGATCTCGTCCGCCAGGACGATGTTGGCGAAGATCGGGCCGGGCTCGAACCGAAAGGTGCCGCCCGCTTCGGTCTGGGTATAGACCTCGGTCCCGGTCACGTCGGACGGCAGCAGGTCGGGCGTGAACTGGATGCGGCTGAACTCGGCATCAAGATTGCGCGCCATCGCCTTGACGGCACGGGTTTTGGCCAGGCCCGGCAAACCTTCGATCAGCAGGTTCCCGTTGGCCAGCAGCCCGATCAGAAGGCGGTCGATGACCTGTGTCTGTCCAATGATCGATTTGGCCATCCGGGCTTTGAGATCGTTGATTTGGTCAAGCGGTGTCATGGCGGTCCAATCATCAGAAACGGTCAATCATGCGTTTGCGCCGGACCCGCTGGATTTTTTCGGTCAATCCATTGCAATATTTGAAAGTTAGCAGCGCACTCGTGACCGATCCACCCCCGATTTCAGGGTGTTCATCCCTGATCAGGGCCGTGCCGACTTGACGTCGTCGGCCAGACGTCCATCCAGCGACATCAGGACGGCGATCGGGCGCAGGGCCGGAATGTGGCTGAAGATGATCAGAATGCACACGGTCAACGGAACGCTGAGAAACGCGCCGATCAGGCCCCAGACCGTGGTCCAGAAGGTCAGTGCGAGGATGACCAGAAATGTCGACATGTTCAGCGAGCGGCCCAGCAGGGCCGGATCAAGGAAGTTGCCGATCAGGAATTGGATCGTGCCGCACCCGAAGACGATGATCAGGAACGGGCCGATCGTCTCGAACTGAACAAGGGCGATCATCGCGGGAAAGATCACCGCGATGATCGACCCGATTGATGGGATGAAGTTCAGGGCAAACGTCAG
Organism: Ruegeria sp. CI8; assembly: GCF_056536865.1. Taxonomy (NCBI): domain Bacteria; kingdom Pseudomonadati; phylum Pseudomonadota; class Alphaproteobacteria; order Rhodobacterales; family Roseobacteraceae; genus Ruegeria; species Ruegeria sp. CI8. The sequence continues at coordinate 1,242,196 of NZ_JBQFQL010000001.1, read as the reverse complement.
AACGGCCCAGGTTTCCGCGTATTCCAGACCCAACACGCGAAAAACCGAATAGCTGATTCCAGCGGTAACGAGGCTGATGAAGGTTTTGACCCCGACGTAGCGCTGCAAGCTGAAGGTAATCGCATCCAGAACCGAAGAAAGCTCGGCTCCGGTGACGGGGTTGCCCGCTGCAATCCGCAGCTTTTTGCGGAAGGCCAGCCGCTCGGCCATCAGGAAGGCCACATAAAGGCTGATCAGGAAGAACTGGTTTAGCATCGAGGTGGCGCTGCCCAGCAGAATCCGCGCGACCGAGGTCATGTCGATGCTGATCAGGTTGTCCCGGACAAAAGCGGTGACATCATTCCCGACCAGACCGGTGACGCGGTTGATCACGCCGTCGAACTGGCTTTCATAGGTACCCGCAGTTCGCGCGAACTGTGTGGCCTGACTGCCGAGGATGTAGGTGATCATGAACAGGCCCGCCAGAACCACTGTGACGGCGGCCAGGTTGGCCAGCCAGACCGGAGCACGGGTCAGTGCGATCACCCGATCACTGAGTGCGATGATCAGCACGTTGATCAGCAAGGCCATGGTCAGTGGAACCAGAAAGCTGGCGCCTGCGTAAAGCCCCAAAACCACAAGCGTCAGCACGATGGTGACGTCGCGAACGACACTCAACCTCAGCGGTGTGCGGGTGGGGGGCTCTGATGGCGTCATGCGGGGCCTCGGCTATACCGGTGCAAGCCGGCAGCGATTGAAGTTTTGTGGGGCAATCCTGCACAGGCAGCGGGCTTTATGCAATCGGGCCAGACAGTTATTCGGTAGAATCTCGTGCAATTGGCACATTGGCCGGTTCTTCCAACGCGGATTGCAGGCTAGAGTTTCCCAATGACACGTCTTTCGATTCCCGTTTTTGGCCGGTTTGGCCGGGCGCTGTGGCTGGCGGTCCAACGCTTTGGCGACAAAAACGGTTTCGTCATGAGCAGCCATGTGGCGATGTCGCTGATGCTGGCGCTGTTTCCGTTTGTTCTGTTCACCGTCGCTTTGGCCGGATCGTTGTCGCAGGGATATGTGACGGACGAACTGATCGAGTTGATATTCGGTGCGTGGCCACAGGACGTAGCCCAACCCATCGTGGCCGAATTGCGCGCGGTTCTGGACGGGTCGGGTTCGGGTGTGATCACGCTGGGCGGTCTGCTGGCCGTCTACTTTGCCTCGAACGGAGTGGCGGCCGTACGTGCTGCCATGAATCAGGCCTATCATGACAATGACAGTTGGCCATTCTGGAAAACGCGCCTGCTGTGCCTCGGGTTGGTCATTTTGGGCGGAGCCGCGATCCTGCTGATCGCGGCGGTTGAGCTGGTGCTGCCTGTCTACACACGTCTGGTGTCCGAGAATACGGCTGTGGACGTGGGCGAGTGGCTGTCGGTTGACCGTTTGCGCTGGACCTTCACGGTGGCGGTGCCGGCGGGAACGGTCCTGCTGGCCCATCTTATCCTGCCGACCAAGCGTCACCGCATCATGCAAATCCTGCCCGGAGTGGTGCTGACCCTTCTGTTGTGGGCGGCCGGAGGGTGGGGGTTCTCGGTCTATATCGCGCAATTCGCGACCTACAGCGCCACCTATGCTGGCCTGGCGGGGGCCATGGCCGCGTTGATTTTCATGTATCTGTGCGCTGCCATCCTAATTTTCGGCGCAGAGTTCAACGGCGCGTTGATGGACATCGACAACCAGGGCGAGGTCGGGGCTTCATGAGAAATTGGCACCGCATCGCCCGGATCATCGCGTTTTCCGGATGCGCCCTTTTGCAAAACGGCGGTTGGGCTTGGGCGCAGGACTATGTCGGCTCGGACGCTTGTCGCGATTGTCATGACGAACAGGTGCAAGCCTGGGCGGGATCTCACCACGCCTTGGCCTGGACAGAGCCCACGCCTGACACCGTTGTGGCCGATTTCGATGATACGAACTTTTCTCATGACGGCATGACCGTCACGTTTCGACGGGAGGGGTCGGACTATCTTGCCGACGTGACCGAGAAAGACGGCCAAAGCCAGCAATACAGGGTTCATTCCGTGGCGGGGATTGAGCCGTTGCAGCAATACCTGTTTGAAACCGAGCCCGGCCGATTGCAGAGCTTTGATGTGGTCTGGGACACGCAGGCCGGGCGCTGGTACCACCTGTATCCGGATCAGGACTTGCCGCCAGACGATGGGCTGCACTGGACCGGCCCCTACAAGAATTGGAACGGCCGCTGCGCGGAGTGCCACGCGACAGGGTTCGAAAAGAACTTTCAGCCGCAGACCCAGTCCTTTGCTTCCGAGCAGGTTGAGATCGGCGTGGGTTGTGAGGCCTGTCACGGCCCCGGCTCGGCCCATCTGGATTGGACAAAAGGTCAGCCTGCGCCTGCCGGGCTGAACGGGTTTGGCTTTCCTGCCATCTGGGGTACGGGCGACACCGAGATCGAGATTCAGCAATGCGCCGGCTGTCATTCCCGCCGGGAAGCGCTGGAGGACGGAAACCCGCTGCCCGGCACGCCATTCCACGATGCCTACAATCTGGCGCTTCTGCGTCCGGGTCTGTACCAGCCCGACGGCCAGATACTGGACGAGGTCTATGTCTATGGATCGTTTCTGCAGTCCAAAATGTATGCGCAAGGCGTCGGCTGCCTGAACTGCCATGAGGCGCACAGTGCAACCTTGAAAGCCGAGGGCAATGCGGTCTGTACGCAGTGCCATTCCCCGGCTGGCAATCCCGATTTTCCGTCACTGCGAAAGGCGCAATACGACGATCCCTCACACCACCACCACCCGGAGGGAGGCGAGGGGGCGCAGTGCAAAAGCTGCCACATGATCGAACGCCTCTATATGGGCGTGGATGGTCGGCGCGATCACAGTTTCCGTGTGCCGCGCCCCGATCTGGGCTTGGGAGAGGATGCCTGCACTGATTGCCACACGGATCAGGATCAGCCCTGGGCCGCCGCCGCGATCAACGACTGGTTCCCGGACTCCGATCATCGTACGCCCCATTTCGGGACTGCATTCGCCCCCGCATTTGCCGGAGAGGTCGAGGACCCGGCCGCGTTGCTGGCTGTTGCTCAGGACGGCGCGCAACCCGGCATCGTGCGGGCGACGGCTGCCTATCTGCTGCAACCCTTCGCGACCCCCGAAATGGCCGAGCAAACAGCAGCGATGCTGACGGACGAAGACCCATTGGTTCGCGCCAACGCGGCGGTGTTGCAGCGGGCGGCAGGGCTGGACGACAGGGTGGCCCGGTTGTCGCCGCTGTTGTCCGACCCAGTGCGAAGTGTACGCCTTGCAGCTGCCAAGGAGTTCCTGCCCATTCCCGCCGCGGCTTTGACACCCCTGCAGCGCAACAACGCGCGTGAGAACATGGCGGATTGGCAGCGCTCGTTGTCCAACCGTCTGGATTTCCCGGAAACCCACCTGGTCCTTGGGGGGATGGCGCTGACGCTGAGAAACCCTGTCGCCGCCGAACAGGCCTTTCGTCAGGTGGTATCCATGGATCCCCAGCGCGAGGATGCTTGGCCCATGTTGATCCAGCTGGCCCAAATCAACCGCGGCACGGATGCAGCCCGTCAGGTGTTAGATGAGGGTCTTCGGACTCTGCCCGACAGCCCAGCGCTTCAGGATCTTGCGCGGCAACTGGGCCGGTAAATCGGCATCGAAGCGACGCAGTTGCGCCATTTTGCAGTCCCATTTACGGGCTAACTTCCATGGTTAAGTCATTGACCAGTTCAGGATGTGGTAATCCATGTTGTATTTGAAACGCCCATCAACAAAGCTCGATCAACCTGTGGCCACGCGCCGGGTCTCGCTGGATCAGCGGATCGAAGAGTTGCGCAACAAGCCGGCCACGTATCTCAACCATGGCGAGGCGTTGCTGCTGCAGGGGATGGCGGCGGCGTCGTTGCGGCCGCAGCGGATTGTAGCCGACAAAATCGCGCTGGACGACGACTGATCAGCCCCGAAAACCGGTTGCCACCACGAATTTTTCCGAACTGTCCGACCGTGAAGCTGGCGGTTTGACATTTGCCACTTTCTCGAACTTCTGCTTCAGCAGTTTCTGCAGGTCGCCCTCGGCGCCACCGGCCAGAACTTTTGCGACAAAGGTTCCTCCGACCTCCAGCACGTCAAAGGCGAAGTAGGCGGCGGTTTCGCACAGCGCCATGATCCGCAGGTGGTCGGTCTGCTTGTGCCCGGAGGACGCGGCGGCCATGTCCGACATGACAACGTCGGCCTTGCCGCCAAGCCACTGTTTTACCTTCTCGTCGGCATCGTCTTCCATGAAGTCCAGAACGTGGGTTTCGGCACCCGCCACGGGCTCGACCTCTTGCAGGTCGACGCCCAGAACCGTCCCGATCCGTTTGCCCGATTTCTCGCCCAGCGCATTCACGCGTTTGACCGCGACCTGGCACCAGCCACCGGGCGCGCAGCCAAGGTCGACCACGCGTGCGCCCGGAACCAGAAAGCGGAACTTGTCGTCCAACTCCAGAATCTTGTAGGCCGCGCGACCCCGATACCCCTCGGCCTGCGCACGCTTGACATACGGATCATTCAGCTGCCGCTCGAGCCAGCGGGTCGAGCTGAGCTTGCGTCCGCGCGCGGTTTTGACCTTGACCTTCAGGTCACGCTGCCCGCGTCCCGAAGTGTTTTTGCCGCTGGGTTTCTTGGCCATTGAAAAGGTCTCCTGAAGACTGCGAGGCCTTTACCCGCTTGTTCATGTGGCATCAAGCCGATGATATCGACCGCTCCCTCAATAGCAGATCGGGCCAGGGCGTAGAAACACCAAATGCCGCCCATCCCAGACCGTTCAAGACCTTCCCGCCGAGGGTGCCGGATGTCGGCGGTGACGCCGAAAAACTGTGCAGCAGTTCTAGTGCCTCTGCCGAGTCGACCGCTGGCACGGCGATCCCAATGCCGCCAATCGCCAAAGCATAATGCGGAACGGTGTTGGCGATGTGAAAACTCGGGCTGAATACCTTGAACCCGGCAGCCTCAAGCGCACAGATCGTGGTTGCGGCCGTCGAAACCCGGTAGGCAATCGCTATGGTCGCAAGCGGCATTCAGCGCAGAGCTTTCTCAAAACGGCCCGTCTTCCAGGACGCCATCGGCGCTCATCTGTGCATAAAGCAAACCCTCGCGCAGCCCGCGGTCCGCCACCGAGAGGCGGTCGGTCGGCCAGCAGCGCAACAGCGCCTGCAAGATGGCAGATCCGGACATGATCAGGGCCTGCCTGTCCTCGCCGATGCGCGGATCGCGACGGCGGCCTTGAGGACCAAGCTCCAGATAGCCGCGAATGACCTTGTCGATCTGATCGCTGGTCATGCGCAGGCCGTCCACCTTGGTTCGGTCATAGCGCTTCAGGCCCAGATGAGAGGCAGCGACGGTTGTGACGGTGCCACTGGTGCCAACGATCTGAAACCCCTCGCGGGCCTGTTCGTCCTTATAGGGCGCAAAATCAGCGAGGTTTTCTTCAAAAAACCAACTCATCAGGGCAAAGCGGGCAGCATCGTCTTCGACATCGTGGAACTGATCGCGCAGTGTGGCGACGCCCAGTGGAACGCTGATCCAATCCACCACCTTGGCCGCCGGAAAGGGACTGTCGACCGTGTGAAACCCGTTGTGCAGCCGCATGATCGCCGTTGAACGGTCGCGTCGCGGCACCGAGGACAGGTCGATCCAGACCAGCTCGGTCGAGCCGCCGCCGATATCGACGACCAGCAACTGCTCGGTCTTGGTGCTGACCAGCGGAGCACAGGAAATGACCGCCAGACGGGCTTCTTCCTCGGGTTGGATGATTTCAAGGGTCAGGCCAGTCTCACGCTTCACCTGACGTATGAAGTCGCGTGAGTTTCGGGCGCGGCGGCAGGCTTCGGTCGCCACAAGCCGCATACGCTTGACCTTGTTGCGTTTCAGCTTTTGCTGGCAAATCCGAAGGGCTTGGATGGTGCGCGCCATCGAAGACCGCGACAGCCGTCCGGTCCTTTCAAGCCCGGCACCAAGCTGCACGGACTTCGAGAAGCTGTCGACCACATGAAAGCCGCTGCCCTTGGGCTGGGCGATCAGCATGCGACAACTGTTTGTCCCCAAATCCAGCGCGGCATACAGGGCATCTGGATCGGGTCTTGCCGGCGCGGGGCTTTCGACCACCTTCGGGAACGCGCCCGCACCTTTGGGACGCTTGGGCGCCATCGTCACGCCCTCCGATTTTCGAGTTACCCCGACCTTAGGTCGCGGGCGCGCGTCGTGCAAGACGCTCATTAAAGTCATGAGGATTTTGATGGACCCCGAGACTGGAGAAACCGGTGCAGGGCCTGTATCCCGAACTGCAAAACGTCGCTGTAAAAGCCCCGGGTGTCGAAATCCGACCGACCCGGCCCCACATAGCCGTTTAGAACCGGATCATCTGGTTAGGAGGAATCAAGATCAATGCCTGACGTCACCATCGTTTACTGGCGCGACATCCCCGCTCAGGTCATCGTGGGCAAGGGCCGCCGTGGCGCAAAACGACAGTTGGATGTGCGGTTCGAGCAAGCCATCGATCGCGCAGCCATGAAGGTGAACGCCAAGGACAGTGATGCCTATCTGGCCGAGTGGCGCAAAGCCGAGCCGTTCGAGGTTGAGGGTGACCCGACCGAGATCGCCGAGGCTGAAGCGCTACGCCTGGAAACGGAATACGATCAGGACCGCATCAAGGCCCTGATCGCAAATGACGGTTGGGCATGAGCCCCAGATCTTTATGGGAGGCCGCAATGGCTTTGCTGAACTTCAAGAAACGTGATGCGGCCGATAAGGCCCCGGTGAACCCGACCGTCGAAGCCTTTTTGCAGGGTTATTCGATCGAAGTCATGCCGCGCACAGCCGAGAAGGTCGAGGATTTCCGCGACCTGCTGCCCGAAGGCACGCGCGTGTACATCGCCCATATCGAGGGCACACCCATCGAGGACATGGTCAAGACCGCCAAGCGGATTGCGGCCGAGGGCTATCCTGTCATGCCGCATTTCCCGGCCCGCATCATAAAGGACGCGGCGACGTTGGAGAACTGGATCGCCATGTATCAGGGCGAGGCGGGTGTCGAGCAGGCCTTGCTGCTGGCCGGGGGCGTGGACAAGCCGCATGGCCAGTTCGACAGCTCGATGCAGTTGCTGGAAACGGGGCTGTTCGACAAGGCGGGCTTCAAGCGTCTGCACGTCGCAGGCCACCCCGAGGGCAACAAGGATATCGACCCGGACGGTTCGACCAAAAACGTGGACGAGGCATTGCGCTGGAAGCAGAAATTCAGCGAAACCACCGACGCCGAAATGGCGCTGGCCACCCAGTTTGCCTTTGACGCCAAGCCGATCATCGCATGGGCCGACGGCCTGAAGGCGGCAGGGATCGACCTGCCGATCCACATCGGCATCGCTGGCCCAGCCAAGCTGCAGACCCTGATCAAATTCGCGATCGCCTGCGGTGTGGGCCCATCACTGAAGGTGCTGCAGAAGCGCGCCATGGACGTGTCCAAGCTGCTGCTGCCCTACGAGCCGACCGACGTGATCACCGCGCTGGCCGAGCACAAGGCGGCCAACCCCGACTTTAACATCACCAACGTGCACTTCTTCCCGCTTGGCGGCATCAAGACCAATGCCAACTGGGCCATCGAAAACGGCGGCGCCTCGGCGAAGCCTGCAAACTCCTAAGGACCGGACATGACCCGTACAGTCGTAGAATCAAAGACCAAAACCGCGATCATCGGCTTCGATCAGCCGTTCTGCGTGATTGGCGAGCGGATCAATCCCACCGGCCGCAAGAAGCTGGCCGCCGAGCTGGAAGCGGGCGATTTCTCGACCGTCGAACAGGACGCGCTGGCGCAGGTCGCGGCCGGGGCGACCGTGCTCGATATCAACGCAGGCGTGGTTTACAACTCGAACCCCAACCCGAACGAGACCGAACCGCCGCTGATGCGACAGATCGTCGAGCTGGTGCAGGGTCTGGTCGACGTGCCGCTGTGCATCGACAGCTCGGTTCCGGGTGCGTTGGAGGCCGGGCTGGAGGCCGCCGAAGGCCGCCCGCTGCTGAACTCGGTCACTGGCGAGGAGGACCGCCTGGAACTGGTTCTGCCGCTGGTCAAGAAATACAACGTGCCGGTCGTGGCGATCTCGAACGACGACACGGGCATTTCCGAAGACCCCGACGTGCGCTTTGAGGTTGCCAAGAAGATCGTTCAGCGCGCGGCCGACTATGGCATTCCGGCCCACGACATCGTGGTGGACCCGCTGGTGATGCCGATCGGCGCAATGGCTACTGCCGGCCAGCAGGTTTTTGCCCTTGTGCGTCGTCTGCGCGAGGAGCTGGGCGTGAACACCACCTGCGGTGCGTCGAATATCTCGTTCGGTCTGCCGAACCGTCACGGCATTAACAACGCCTTCCTGCCGATGGCGATGGGCGCGGGCATGACGTCAGCCATCATGAACCCGGTGGCGCTGCCGGTGACGCAGAAGAAGATCGCCGAGAAAAAGGCCGAGGTTGCGGCGGCGGGCATCATCCTGCCCGACGGCATGGACGATGAAACCTTCGTTCAGATGTTCGGACTGGGCTCGACCAAGCCGCGTGCCGGCAAGGAAATGGAGGCCATCCGCGCCGCCAACCTGCTGACCAACAACGACCCGCATGGCGGCGAGTGGATCAAGTTCAACAAACCGGCCGATGCTGCAGGCGCCGAAGGCGAGAGTGCACGCGGCCGCCGGGGCGGTGCTCGACGTCGCCGGGCCTGAGCAGGCTGCTTTGTCAACGGGCCGGGCAATCTGCCCGGCCTTTTTGTTTGCCGCGCTGGTCGAAGCATCTTGAATTCGGCGAAGGACGGGTGATATTCAGCACCGAGCGGCGGGTATGATGTAATGGTAGCCTGTCAGCTTCCCAAGCTGAACGCGCGGGTTCGATTCCCGCTACCCGCTCCAAAACACTTTGATATTGGCCCGCTTGAAGCTCAAAAGCTGAGGTGGACTGGGGCCATTTCGCGCCAAAATCCCGCCACAAAAAAGCCAAAATGAACGAATTCTCGCGTTAAACGGGAAATCCTTTTCGTTTGTGGGGAGGTTTGCCAGATGCGGGCTCGATACGATTTGAACTGACGGGGGAACCCTCGTTCCTGTGCGAAATTCGCACATTAATGAGTACAAACTGGAGTTCAAATCATGTCGAAGGCAATTCGTAGTCTTTTCATTCGTCTGCGCCGTGACGAGCGTGGCGCCACTCTTGTCGAATACGGTATCGCACTGTTCATTGCGATCGCTGTTGGCGGGACCCTGCTGACCGGTCTGGGCGGCACAACCAACACCAACTTCAATGACGCCAACACGGCTGCGACACGGCCGTAATCCTGCTGTTTTAGCCTGAAAAGCAACTGGTTTTCCGCCGCGAGGACGGCGGGAAGCCAGAAACAACCCAGTCTCGGCATTCGGCGTCCCGCGTGACTCAGTTTCGGCCGAGGCTTGGCCCCACGTTTTCAAAATGACCGCCCCGGCTATTTGGAGGGATCTATGCGATTGAAATCCTTGATGATGACTATTCTTGGCGTGGGTCTGGCGGGTGGCGCCGTGATGATCGCGCAGGAGCAGCTGAGACGGAGCCAGGCCGCCGCTGATCCGACGATCGTTCGCGTGGTCGCAGCAGCAGAAGAGATCCCGTTCGGATCTCCGATTGAAGGTCACAAGCTGACCGCCATCGACTGGCCGGCGGATTCCGTGCCGGCAGGTGTATTTACAAGTTTCGAAGATGTTCTGCCCACAGCAGGTGTCGACCCGCGACGCGCCAAGCGCGCGTTGGCGCAGGGTGAAATCCTGTTGGCGTCAAAGGTTTCTGACTTCGGTGAGAAGGTCACCATCGTTCAGACCTTGGGCGAGAACAATCGTGCAATGGCCATCAATGTGGATGCGCAGACCGGTGTTGGCGGGTTCGTCACACCAGGTGACTTTGTTGATATCGTGCTGACGCAGGGCAAGAACGAGTCGCTGCGGGCGGTGACGATCCTGCAAAACATCCGTGTCATTGGGGTTGATCAGACGGCTGATGAAGATGTCGACCAGCCCGGGATTGCCCGAACGGTGACTGTCGAAGTCACGCCGGACCAGGGACAGCGGTTGGCATTGGCTCAGAAGGCCGGGCAACTCAGCCTGTCACTGCGGTCCCTGCAAATCCAGGAAGACAAGCCGTTGGAGGCTATCCGCCTCAGCGACATTCTGCTTGAAAAGTCGCCGGTTGCAGAGGGCGCGCCCAAGCCGATCGTGAAGGTGCGTCGGGGTACCACGGACGTCCAGGAAGTTCCTGTTGCCGGCAACCCCTCGAATGCAACCGTGTCCAACTGATCGCTCGCGAGGTCTGTTCATGCCCACGTTGCGCAACATAAAGGACGACGAACAGGGGACCATTCTGGTTTTCGTCGGAATTTGCATGACCGTGATCGTTGGCATGGCGGCGTTGACCTTTGATCTTGGGCGACTGGCTTCTACGCAGACCGACCTGCAGGCTTATACCGATCACGTGGCTCTGGCCGCCGCCGGAGAACTGGATGGCGGCAGTGACGCGATCACACGCGCCACGGCCGCTGCAGCCGGAATGATCGAAGACTCCCAGTTCTTTGCCGAGGGCAGCCAAGATCTGGGGACGGCCGCAGATTATTCGCTGCGGTTTCTGTCGGGACTGCCCGATCCTGCCGCCGATCCGGATGACAATGATCCAGTCGATGGGTTTGTGACGACCGATCCCGCTCTGGCCGTTCTGGTTGAGGTGACCGCGACCCCTAGAACCGTTTTCCTTCCGTTCGGTCGGGCGCTCGCTGACTTGTTGGGCGTGACTCGCCCGGATGAGGATGTCGAGGCCGTCGCGATTGCGGGTTACACCCAATATGCCTGTGATGTGACGCCGTTGATGTTCTGCATCCCTCCCGGCTGGACAGCGAATGCAAACAAGGGATCGACCATCAAGTTACGTACTGGAGGTAACGGTGCCGCTTGGGGGCCGGGGAATTTTGGTTTCCTCGACCCGACGGACATCGGCATAAACCCCAACGGTCCTTGCGCGGGGCAGACCGGATCCAAACTCTATATCTGCCTGATCGCGGCGCATGGAAACCTGACGCAATGCGTGTCTCAGCGCGGGGTCGATACCGAACCCGGTCAGCGAAATGGCATTGGCAGCGCAATCTACAATTCACGGTTCGATATTTTTCACTCGACGATGAGCAAGCTCAAGAACGATGAAGACTATGCGCCCGGACCGCAGGTCATCGCGGGCTGGGAAAACTCTGGCGGAAGCTGCCTGAAGAACAATCCCGCGGTTTCGACCGACTCGATGCCGTTTCCGCCCGACGATTGCTTCGCCGCCGGCACCTGCGCGCATGGCGGCCGTTTTGGAAACGGTGTCTGGACCTCCGGCAAAGCGGCTTATTTGGACATGAACTATGGCGACGGTCCGGCCAATGATCTGACGCCGCACCCGCTGGGTAACCCGACGGGTAACACGCGATACGAAATGTATCTCGACGAGATCACCAGGGCTGGTACGGGTGATGTGCTGTTTGGGCGCAGCGAGTCCGGCCGCCCGCAATGCGCGAGCACAACGCTGGACGACCCTGACCGCCGCACATTTATCGCAGCCGCCATAAACTGCGGTACCAATCCCGTCGCGGGACGCGCGGAGAACGTTCCGGTGCAGGAGTTTGTAAAGGTTTTCCTGATCCAGCCGCTCGAAGAATCCTCGGGGACGGATTTTGACATCTATGTCGAAGTGGTCGAGCAGGTCGGTGGTGGAGTCGGTGGCAGCAGCGATGACGGCATTTTTCGCGATGTCGTGAGGTTGTATCGATGACTCGGCTTGTTCGGCATATCCGACGGTTGCGGTCGTGCGAGGCCGGCGCCCCGATGGTCGAGTTCGGGATCGTACTTCCGTTGATCCTGCTGTTCTTTGCCGTGATCATCGAAGGTGGGCGTATCACCTGGATTCATCAGGCAACGTCGGCCGGGGTGCGCGATGCCTCGCGTATGATCGCGCGGATCGCGCCGTTGGACTTGTGCGCAGCGGGCGGGGTCGGCAGCTATGACGCGCTGGCCACGGACATCGTCCAGAACCAGTTGGGCGGTTCGTCGATCATGCCGCATGGCACAACCGTCATCGACGTCACACCGCGCTGTATCTCGCGGGCTGGCGTGTACCGGATCAATCCGACTTCGGTGGTCGAGGTCACGGCTCAGATCCGGATCGAGTACCTTTTTGGAAACGTTTTCAGCCTTTTCGGGGCAGCGCTGGGGCCTCTCGACACCGAGATCTCGGATCAGAGCCGGGTGTTTGGGGTATGACGGGTAGCCTGCATATGCTGCGCGCTTTCTGGCGACGTGAAAACGGATCGGCCCTGGTCGAGCTGGGCATGGTCGTTCCGTTGTTCCTGGTGCTCGTGTTTGGAATTCTCGAGTACGGACGGCTCTACTGGTCCACGACGATGGCGCAGAAAGCGATGCAAAAAGCCTCTCGGCTTGCCACGGTCGGGCCGCCACTGTGTGGCGCGATGCCAGCCACGCACACGCTGGCCGGTGGCGCCCCCGCAACAACCAAGTTCGGCGCGCTGTGCCGCAGCGGCAGCATCTGCGCCACTCCGAACCTGCCGGCGCCGTGTCAGCTTGACGCATCAACCGCCTATGGCAGCCGGATCTGGGACGAGATCGAAATGCTGCTGCCGCCCGGAGCCACCGCGGCAAATGTGCAAATCACCTATTCGCACGATCCTCGTCTTGGTTTTCTTGGTGGACCCTATACGCCGGTGGTTACAGCCGAACTGGTAAACCTGGACTACGATTTCGCGCTGCCAATTGGGCCGTTGGTCGCCCTTGCTGCTGGCAACCCTGCCATATCCGCCAGCAGCCCCAACACCATTTCAATCCCAACGATGAGCACATCCGTCCCGGCCGAGGATCTTGCCATCGGTGCCGTTGAGTAAGGAGAAGAGTCATGAGTGCCAAGCAGATTTCAGTGCTGTTGATTTCACCGGACGAAGAGATTTTCGCGGCAATCGAAACCTCGTTGGAGGGGCTGAGCAATTGCCGCTTTACGGGCCGCAAGGACACTGTCGCGCGGGTCAACGGGACGGCTGTTGCCTTGTCAGCGCGTCATGACGTGGTTCTGTTTGATGTGGATGACAGTTCGCCCGAGCTGTTGCAGACCGCACAGCAAATATGTGACGCGCGCATGCCCAATGCGATCATTATCGCCCTGGCGTCCGAAGATCTGCCGCTGGAGAAGGCCCGACAGCTCAAAAAGCTTGGAGTTGATGACGTGCTGCCGCGCAATGCAATCCATGAGGAGATCATTCCGCAGGTGGATGCGATCCGTGCCCGGCGGCAGGCGCAGCTTCCCGCCGTTTGGGGTGGACAAGCCACACTTGGCAAGTTGATCGCGGTTGGCAAATCTCGTGGTGGCGTCGGATCGTCCTTGGTTGCGGCCAATATGGCGAACGAGCTTCAATCCAAGGCCGGATTCCTGAAAAAGACGGCGTCGAACTCGGTTGCGCTGGTGGATCTGGACTTTCAGTTCGGTTCGATTGCTGCCTTGATGGATGTCGCCGAAAGCGACGCGATGTGGCGTATGGCCATGGAAGGCAGCATTCCCGACAGTGCCTTTTTGGAACAGGCGATGGTCAAGTCGCCCTGCGGGGTCGATATCCTGGCGGCTCCGTCGCGCTATGGTCCGTTGACTGCGATCAAAGAAGAGCAGATATCGGCCATTCTGGATTCCCTGAAACGTACCCATGACTACGTCGTGGTGGATTTGCCGCGGGCGCTGGTGGAATGGATTACGCCCGTCCTGACGCAAGCGGACCGTCTATATTTGGTGACGGACGTTGCCGTTCCGTCCGTTCGCTCGGCCCGCAAGCTGATGGATTTCTACCAAGCGGAAAACCCCGCACTGGAAATTCAACTGGTCGCCAACCTTGAAAAGAAACCCATCATTCCGGCGGCGCACCACAGAGCGGCGGCGAAACTCCTTGAAAAGGACTTTGCATTTTGGGTGCCGCGCGACGAGCGCACAGTACGCGAGTCGGTCGATCGGGGCGTACCGTTGGAAGATGTTTCATCCCGTGCACCCATGACCCGCGCAATCCGAAAGCTGGCACATGAGACATGCCTGTCATTGCCGCCTCGGGTCGGCCAGCACTGAGGCAGAGTGTTTCGGAATAGTTAAATATTTGCAGAAGGTTAAGTAGATGTTTCGAGAATTCGACCGACCAGGCCAGGAAAAACCGGACGCTTCGAAAGTTGTGCCGTTGGACACCAAGCAGTTTGCTCAGATCGGCAAGCCGGTTCATGGCTCCGGCGATGACCTCGTATTGATGCATGACATCCAGAACGATCGGATAGATCTCAAGGCACGACTGCATAACTCGTTGCTGGACAAGCTGAACCTCGCCGTTATCGAAAAGGTCGAGGAAGAAACACTGCGGGGCGAAATTGGGCGACATGTCACCGAACTGCTGCGCGCCGAAGGCCGTGCGATGCGCAGCGAGGAGGTCAAGCAGCTTGTCGAAGAGCTGATGCACGAGGTGCTTGGCTTGGGCCCGCTGGAACCGTTGTTGGCCGACCCCACGATCAACGATATCCTCGTGAACGGCCACACGCAGATTTTTGTCGAGCGATCGGGCATCCTCGAAAAGACATCGGCACGTTTCCGTGACGAACGTCATCTGCTGCGGATCATCGACAAGATCGTCAGCCGGATCGGTCGCCGTATTGATGAACGGCAACCGTGGGTGGATGCGCGGTTGGAAGATGGCAGCCGCGTCAACGCGATCATTCGGCCCTGTGCACTGGACGGGCCGGCGCTTTCCATTCGAAAATTCTCGCGGGTTCCGCTGACGATGGAACGCCTGATCAAAAACGAGGCCTTGAACGAAAGCGCGGCCAAACTGCTGCGGGGATTGGTTGAAGCCAAGATGAACGTGCTGATCTCGGGCGGAACCGGATCGGGCAAGACCACGATGCTGAATGCATTGTCGTCGTATATCAGCCCTCGGGAGCGGATCGTCACGATTGAAGACGCGGCCGAACTTCAGCTTCAGCAGGAACATGTCTTGCGCATGGAAACGCGGCCTGCTGGCCTCGACGGTACTGGCGCCGTTGTCCAACGAGATCTTGTGCGAAACGCGCTGCGGATGCGTCCGGATCGGATCATCATCGGCGAGGTGCGCGGCTCCGAAGCATTCGATATGTTGCAGGCGATGAATACCGGCCATGACGGGTCGATGACGACGGTACACGCCAACAGCCCACGCGATGCACTTTCCCGGGTCGAGCAGATGGTGCAAATGGGCGGGCTGGAGCTGCCGCATGCAGCAATCCGCGCGACTATCGCTTCGGCAATTCACTTTGTTCTGCAATTGAACCGCCTGTCTGATGGTACCCGCCGTGTCACCTCTATTGCCGAGATCACCGGCATGGAGGGCGATATCGTGACCATGCAGGACATCTTCGTCTTCAAACGTGAAGGCAAGGACGAGGCCGGCAACATCCTCGGGCGCTTCATGCCGACCGGTATCCGGCCGAAATCCAGTGATGCGCTGGCGGCGGCGGGTGTCGACCTTTCATCGATCAAGTTCAACTGAGGGACCCGGCCATGTTGGAAGATCTCAGATCCTTCTTTTCGACGCACAGCATAGACTCGTTGATCGGACCAGAGATGGAAGTGGGCGGTTACGATGTCCGCTTTGTTCTGTCACTCTTGATATTTCTCGGCGCCCTGATTGCCTTCGAAGGGGTCCGTCAGCTTTTGAAGCGCGGAGAAAACCGGGAAGAGGCAATAAACCGGCGCATCCAGATGCTGAACCAGGGAAAGACTGGCGAGGACGTTCTGGAACTGCTCAAACCGCGGGAGAGCAAACCTCTCATGAAGTCGTTTCCGCTGGTCGGCGACTTGCCGGGTGCCCTTGCGGCATCGGGCCTGCACATGGTGCCGGAAATGTTCCTGTTGGGATGTAGTGGTGCTTTTCTGGTTTCGGCGATCGGAGGCTCAATGGTGGCCAACCCACTGACGGTCATACCTGTGAGCGCTGTGTGCTTCCTGTTGGCCCCGTTGGTCTACCTTGGCGCCAACCTCAGACGGCGCAAGGCTGCGCTGATCAAGCAATTGCCGGATGCGTTGGACCTGATGTCGCGTGGGTTGAAGGTCGGACATCCTTTGAACACGACCTTGCAGAGCGTGGCAAACGAAATGCCCGATCCGATCGGAACTGAATTCGGTCTGGTCGTCGACCAAGTCGCTTATGGGGAAGAGTTGACGACCGCTATTCGCAACATGGCAGACCGGGTAGATGAAGAGGATATCCAGTACCTCTCGGTCGCGCTGACGATGCAGCACGGTACTGGCGGCGATCTGGCCGGCATTCTGCGGACATTGGCGCGCGTCATCCGTGCCCGCATGTCTCTGCGGCGCAAGATCAAGGCCATTTCTGCCGAGGGTCGGATGACCGCCTATATCCTGTCGTTCATTCCTGTCGGGATTGCCCTCGTGATGACGGTCATGACGCCGGACTATTACGGAAGCGTGGTGCAATACCCGATTTTCTGGCCCGTCATGAGCGTCATTTCAGCGGCCATCGTTCTGAACGCCATCGTTTTGTTCAAGCTTGTCAATTTCCGGATCTGAGGGAGGGTTGTCGAAATGGAAATCGTGAACTCGCTACTCGACACCGGTCTTTTTTCCCAACTTATGATCCTGGGCGTTGTTGCCGCCGGCGCGATCGTTGCATTCTTTGGGATATCATCGTCGCTCGGCGATCGGTCTACAGCAGCCGAACGGATGCTGCCCAAACGAACAAGGGGCCAGAGCCTTGCACGTCTTGTGCCGGAAAAGGTGGAGGGCGATACACCGACCGGGCTGAGCGCCGCACTTATCCCCAGCGATGCAAGTGTCAGGTTCGAAGTTGGCCAAGTGCTTGCGCGCTCAGGGTTTCGCGGCCGGAATGCAATCGCCAATTTCTATCTGATCCGTTTGGGCTTGGCGACGTTTCTGCCGCTCGTCTTTCTTGTCCTCATGTCTTGGCAGCCTGCGTCCAGTATCGGCGCCACGATCAACGATTATGTGTCTGGACTGAATTCATTTCAGATCTTGCGGAACCTTGGCATCCTCTGCGGCATCGGGTTTTTCATTCCCCAACTTTGGATGAGCGCTCGGATCAAGGAGCGTAAACGTCGGATGGAGAATGCGTTCCCGAACATGCTGGACTTGCTCCAGATTGGGATCGAGGCGGGAATGGGCTTTGACCAGGCGCTTCTCAAAGTTGCAGTGGAAATGCAGACTGTATCGCCCGAAATGTCCGAGGAAATTCTGATTGCCCTGAGCGAGATTCAGGCCGGGCGCGACCGTGAAGTCGCGTTGATGAGAATGGCGCGCCGGACGGGGATCGACGAAATGAGTTCGTTCGTGAGCGTCGTCCTCCAGTCGTCCCGGTTCGGCGTCCCGTTGTCGGCCGCCTTGACTACGTATTCCGAAGAAATGCGCGAACTGAGAGAGCTTCGCGCGCAGGAGAAAGCCAACAAGTTGCCGGTGCAGATGTCCGCGGTCATGGCGAGCCTGATGTTGCCCTCGATCGCGGGGCTGATCCTTGCACCGATCATCATTCGATACGTCGAAACCTTCGTGAAATGACGTTGTTTTTGTGGGTGCGGCGCTCCCGGGTCCACACGAGGTCAACTGTGCGTCCCCGACTTGGGTCGCGTTCTTTCAGGCGCTGTAAAGCAGCATCGTCCAGCCGGCCAGGATCAGGCCCGAAAGGCCTATGGCAATCCCAAGAGGAAACTCGCGTCCGCTGAGCGTTGCTGCAAGCTTTCCTGTCGGTTGTCGGACGAACAGGCGCAGCAGGGTCAAGCTGGTCAGTCCAAACGCCATCGCGGCAGAAAGCAGCAGCATATATGTCGAAAGGGCTTGGGTCGGTATCGCCAGGAAGACCACCGGTAGCATCTTGGCGTCTCCGCCCCCCAGCCAACCGGCGGCGAAAAGGGCAAAACAGATCCCAAAGCAAAGCCCGGCGGCGATCAATCGCAATCCAACTTCATGCAAACCGAGGGCAGGGGACCCTACCAGAAACAGGGCAACCCCTATCAGGCAGTACAGGTTCGGTATCCGGTATTCGGTTAGGTCCGTCCACGCCACCGCCACAAACAGCGGCACCATCAACCACAGAGGTACCCAACTATGCCAAGGCAGATCAATCATCATGCGCGTGCCTGATTGTGTCTGCCGTGCAAGGCTTCGCGTTCTTCGATCGAAACCAGCCGTCTGGCCAACATGTGGAAGTTCTCCATTCCTGTCTTGCCGTAGATATGCTTGAGATGCGTTCTCACAGTCGCGGGACCAATCTCGAGCTCGGATCCAATGGACTGTTGCGACAGTCCCCGGGAAATCAGAACGCAGACCCGCCATTCGGCCCGTGTCAGGCCCGCTGGGTTTTCGAGGCTCATCAGCGGCGCGTCATTCACCGCCCTTTGGATGGTCGTTACGGATTGGCGGGAAATTGCTTCGGTAATCAGACCGGCGCGTCTGTTGCGGTAGATTTCGGAAATTTCGGGTGCGACTGTCTCTATCGCTTCGCGCCAGCCGGGTTCGAGACCTTTGGCGAAATGCAGCTCCAGAAAATCGATTTCGCAGCCTTGGTTGTCGAGACAGACGAACAGGATATCGTGCAGCTTGCGGTGCGAGATCCAGTCCAGAACAACGGCAGAAAACTCGTTTACGGGTTTCCCGTGATCCTTGAGGCTGAAGACGACGCCTTTCTTTGGCTTGCTTGCAAACGGACCAATCACGTCATTCGTGAAGGAAAGAAAAAGCGGCCGACTTATTGTCGTGTCACGGGTATCTGCGCGCGCAGCTACTCGGCTGCCAACTTTATTGAGCCAGACACGGCTGAGGGTACCGCAATCGGCTCCAAACGCGTTGACAACTTCGGTCAACGCAGCGTCCAGAACCACTCCGCCCTGGCTCCATTGAATGAAATTGATCAATGCGCGTGTGTGTTGCGTGTTCGGTAGCCACGCACCTGCACGGCCCATCCCCCTGTCCATGTAGCACCAACTGGTAAACGTCTTACTCACTAAAGCGAGCCGGTTCAGCGGCTTCTGTAGATTTGAATTACTCTGCCCAATACATTCATATTTTACGATTTTTACGCAAAAATCACCAAGAATCTTATTAAGTTTCCGGATTGGGAGAAAAACACACGAAAAAAGCAGACAATTAGGCTCAAAAGGCTGAAAAGAGTTGACGGTCAGAAACAATAACAGTCAGCGGGTGTGATTGGCCAAGGGCGACACGCTCTGGTATTTCAGGAGGGCTTACGGGCCTGAAAGACGTTGATGACTGCCGGGATGCCAAACCCATCTGCCGTTTGAAAACTCGAAAACTCCTGGGCCACGGCGCTCTGGATTTTTCGTTCGTCGGCCTCATCGCCTTCAAAATGCGCTATCACGCGCGCGGCCGGCCCGACCCGGGTGCAAAGCTCAGCGGTGGCCTCCACCGATCCAAGCCCCGGTAGTCGGAGGCTTACGGGGTTGGCGAAGATGTCATCCAAACCCGCCGTTGCCATCATGCCGGTCACATGGTCGATGTCATGAAAGGCCAGTGGTCCCGGTGCGTACCGACCATATTTTGGTGGGTGGCCCAGATGCGATGTGGCGGCCATGTGGGGAATCCTGAACCAGGGATTGTCAGCCAGAGGTCCCCATGCGGCAAAAGTCATTTGTCCGCCGGGGGCCAGAGCCTTGGCGATGTTGGCGAACGCCGCAACCGAATCCTGAAAGAACATGACACCGAACCGCGATATCGCAGCGTCGAACGCGCCCTCGGGGAACCGGGCGACCTGAGCGTCGACGCATTGGAAATCGACGTTTTCAACACCCGCGGAAAAGGCCCTTTCCTGCGCTCGGCTTAGGAACGGCTCAGAAATGTCGCCGCCAAGAACATGGCCCTGCGGTCCGACACGCTGGGCGGCCGCGATGGTGCTGGCGCCGGTCCCGCAGCCGATGTCCAGCACGCGCATTCCGGGTTCCAGTTCGGCCTGATCCAGAACGAGGTCCAGAACCGGGGCCAGCATGTGGTCCAGTTTGTCCTCAAAAGTCAGCCACTTGGTGCCGGATTCGGAGTTGCCCCAGTATTCAGCCTGATCTTCGTTTGCTGTTTGCATGGGGGTCCTCCACAGTTTTTCGGACTATGCCTTTCTGCGGCGACGGCGGCCAGTTTTTTCCGCATCGCCTCCGGTGTTGAAGGACGGAGCGGGCAGGGTGACGATCTTGGCCAGTTCCGGGAACGGGTCGGTCTTGTGCGGGATCGCGTTGGCGGCCACGAAATGCTCCTGAAATTTCGGCTCGATCGCGGTTTCGACCTTGGTGATCTCGCGCACCACACGTTCGATCTCGGCCCGGGCGGCGATGTTGCACAGCGCGATGCGCGCGCCGGTACCGGCGGCGTTGCCCGCGCTTTGGACCTTGTCCAGCGGCGCGTCGGGGATCATGCCCAGAACCATCGCGTGTTTGGTCGAGATATGGGCGCCGAACGCCCCGGCCAGCACTACGCGATCCACACGGTCCACGCCCATCTCGTCCATCAGCAGCCGCGCCCCGGCATAGAGCGCGGATTTCGCAAGCTGGATCGCCCGAATGTCGCCCTGTGTCACGGTGATGCGCGGGCCGCCCTCGGCGCTGGCGTCATGGATCAGATAGGAATGGGTTCGGCCCTCGGGGATGCAGCGGCTGGTGCCGGTCTGCTCGGCCGAGCCGATCAGGCCGCTCTCGTCCAGCAGGCCGGCCATGCGCAGTTCGGCCACCGCCTCGATGATGCCCGACCCGCAGATGCCGGTGATGCCGGTAGTGGCGATATCGGTCTCGAATCCGTCTTCGTCGGACCACTTGTCCGAGCCGATCACGCGGAACCGGGGTTCCTTGGTCACCGGGTCGATCTGAATGCGCTCGATCGCGCCGGGCGCGGCACGCTGGCCCGAGCTGATCTGCGCACCTTCGAAGGCCGGTCCGGTGGGCGAGGAACAGGCCAGCACGCGGGTCGTGTTGCCCAGCAGGATCTCGGCATTGGTTCCGACGTCCACGATCAAAACCAGATCCTGCGACTTGCCCGGCTCTTCGCTCAGCGCCACGGCGGCGCAGTCGGCTCCCACATGGCCCGCGATGCAGGGCAGGATGTAGACCTGCGCACGGGGGTTCATCGTGGTCAGATCCATCTCGCGCGCGGGCAGCGTGACGCTTTCCGACGTGGCCAGCGCAAACGGCGCCTGGCCCAGTTCAACCGGGTCCAGACCCAGCAGAAGATGGTGCATGACCGGGTTGCAGACGAACACAGTTTCCACGATCAGGGCCGGGTCGATCCCGGCCTCGTCGGCGATCGAGGTGACCAGATCGTTGATCGCCTCACGCACGGCCCGGGTCATCTCTTGATCACCGCCGGGGTTCATCATGGCGTACGAGACGCGGCTCATGAGGTCCTCGCCGAACCGGATCTGCGGGTTCATCATGCCCGAGGAGGCCTTGACCTCGCCGGTTTCCAGATCGGTCAGATGCGCGGCGATGGTGGTCGAGCCCAAATCGATGGCCAGCCCGTACAGCCCGTTTTCGTGCAGTCCGGGCCAGATTTCGACGATGCGCGCCACTTTGTCCTTGTGGCCCTTGTGCAGGGCGACCGTGACCTCCCATTTACCCTTGCGCAGGGTCGGCTGCAGTTTGGACAGAAGCGACAGGTCGGCGGTGACGGCGTCGATCTGCCACTGCTCGCGCAGGGCACGCTCCAGCCGTTCCAGATCGCCGGTGGGCGAGTGCATGTCGGGTTCTTCGACCACCACGAAATAGAGGCGCGTGGCCGGGTCCATGGTGATGGCGCGCGCGGCGGCGGCCTTGCGCACCACCTGGCGGTGCACCTGGCTTTCAGGCGGGACGTCGATCACCACGTCGCCCTGAACGGTGGCCTGGCAGCCCAGACGCCGGCCCGGTTTCAGACCGCGTTTGTCGTCATAGCGCTGCTCAACCGCGTTCCATTCGCTCAACGCGTCTTCGCGGACCGTGACGCCGTGTTTGGGAAACTCGCCATAGCTGGGTGTGATCTGGCATTTCGAGCAGATCCCGCGCCCACCGCAGACCGAATCCAGATCGACCCCCAGTTGCCGGGCCGCCGTCAGGATCGGAGTGCCAACGGGGAAATGTCCGCGTTTGCCCGATGGGGTAAAGACGACAAGGGGATCGGTGGTCATGGATGGCCTGCCTTTTTGGTGTTCGCGCGTATGGCGGCAAGATATGGGTTTCGCGGCAAAGGGAAAGGCCAATCCGCGGCAGGTTTTGCGCGGCTTGCGTCGTTTTCCGCGCCATCGCGGCGGTTTGTGGGTGAACAAGTTGGGGCAGGGGCTTTTCCTTTGGTCGAAACCATGCAATAGGGTCACCGCCAAACGGGGTTTTGCATGGGGTTAGCAGATGCAGATTCGTGAGGCACTCACCTTTGATGACGTTCTTTTGGTTCCGGCGGCCTCGTCGGTGCTGCCGGCAACGGCGGACACGTCGACGCGCGTGACGCGCGCGATCACCATGAACATACCGCTGCTCAGCTCGGCCATGGACACGGTGACCGAGGCGCGGATGGCCATCGCAATGGCCCAGGCCGGGGGCATTGGTGTGATCCACAAGAACCTGACCGTCGAGGAGCAATCGCGTGAGGTGCGCCGGGTCAAACGCTTCGAATCCGGCATCGTCTACAACCCAGTCACCCTGCGCGCCGATCAAACGCTGGCCGATGCCAAGGCCTTGGTCGAGCGCTACAACTTCACCGGCTTCCCGGTGGTGGATGACGAAGGCCGCGTCGTGGGTATCGTGACCAACCGCGACATGCGTTTTGCCACGTCGGACGACCAGCCGATCCGCGCGATGATGACCACTGATAATCTGGCGATGCTGCAGGAGCCGGCCGACCTGGAAGAGGCAAAGAGCCTGATGAAGGCTCGCCGGATTGAAAAGCTGCTGGTCGTCGACGGATCGGGCAAACTGACCGGTCTGCTGACCTTGAAGGATACGGAACAAGCGGTGCTGAACCCCACGGCCTGCAAAGACCATCTGGGTCGGCTGCGGGTTGCGGCGGCCACGTCGGTTGGCGATGCCGGCTTTGAACGATCCGAGCAATTGGTCGACTCTGGCGTCGACATCATCGTGGTCGACACGGCGCACGGCCATTCCCAAGGGGTGCTGGACGCGGTGAAGCGGATCAAGGCCCTGTCGAACGAAGTGCAGATCATCGCGGGCAACGTCGCAACGGGCGACGCAACCAAGGCCCTGATCGACGCTGGCGCCGATGCGGTCAAGGTCGGGATCGGGCCGGGCTCGATCTGCACCACGCGCATGGTGGCCGGTGTCGGCGTGCCCCAGTTGACGGCAATCATGGATTGCTCGGCTGCGGCTGGCGACGTGCCGGTCATCGCCGATGGTGGTATCAAGTTCTCGGGCGATTTCGCCAAGGCCATCGCGGCGGGCGCGTCCTGCGCTATGGTTGGCTCGATGATCGCCGGCACCGACGAAAGCCCGGGCGAGGTGATCCTGTATCAGGGCCGCTCTTTCAAATCCTATCGCGGCATGGGCAGCCTGGGCGCGATGGCGCGCGGCTCGGCCGATCGTTATTTCCAGAAAGACGCCGCGAATGACAAGTTGGTGCCCGAGGGGATCGAGGGACAGGTGCCCTACAAGGGCTCGGCCAGCGCCGTCGTTCATCAACTGGTCGGCGGTCTGCGTGCGGCCATGGGCTATACCGGCTGCGCGACTGTTGATGAAATGCGCCGCAATTGTCAGTTCGTGAAGATCACCGGAGCGGGTCTGAAGGAAAGCCACGTGCATGACGTGCAGATCACACGCGAAAGCCCCAACTACCGCGTGATGTGATGGTTTCCGTCGAACTCAGGACCTCGACATGACCCCAGGCGCGCGCGTTCAGGCCGCTATCGAAATCCTAGACGATTTTCTGGGCGGAACTCCCGCCGAGAAAGCGTTGACGGGTTGGGCGCGGCGCAGCCGTTTTGCGGGATCGAAGGACAGGGCGGCGATCCGCGACCATGTCTTTGACGCGCTTCGGCATCTTCGGTCTTTCGCTGCGATCGGCGGTGCAAGTACCGGGCGAGGCCTGATGTTGGGCGCTCTGCGGTCCCGGGGCCAGGACCCGGTCGATCTGTTCAACGGAGTTGGTCACGCCCCAGACCCCGTCACGGCGGACGAGGTCGGACGTCCATTCGAAACGGAAGCCGAACAGTTTGACATACCCGAGTGGCTTTGGCCGGTGTTCGAGCGGTCGCTTGGTGAAAGTGCCAGAGAGGCCGCCGCCGCGCTGCAATCACGCGCTCCGGTTCACCTGCGGGTCAATCTGGCCCGCACGAGTTTGCAAGAGGCGGTGGATGCACTGTCGCGGGAAGGGATTTCCACTGCGCCTCACCCGGCCTGCGAGACAGCGCTTGAAGTTGTCGAAGGTGCCCGGAAGATTTCGCAATCCCAAAGCTATCGTGACGGCTTGGTCGAGTTGCAGGATGCGGCGAGCCAGGCTGTCGTTGCTGCATTGAACCTAAGACCCGGCATGAGGGTTCTGGACTATTGTGCCGGGGGTGGCGGCAAAGCGTTGGCCATGGCCGCCTCTGGCGGTGTCGAAGTCTTCGCCCATGACGCCAACCCCGGGCGTATGCGTGACCTTCCTGACCGAGCGCAACGGGCGGGAGCGCACATTTCCATCCTGTCTACGGATGACCTGGAAGAACACGGCCCGTTTGACGTGGTGCTGACTGACTCCCCCTGTTCCGGGAGCGGCTCGTGGCGGCGCGCACCTGCGGGCAAATGGGCATTGACGCCCGAGCAATTGGCCCAGTTGCCTCAGACACAATTGTCCATTCTGGACGCGGCCGCACCCCTCGTCTGTGATGACGGTGTATTGGCCTACGCCACCTGTTCGATGCTGGATGTCGAAAACAGAGGCGTCATAGACACGTTCCTGTCGGCGCATCCGGAATGGCAATGCACGTTCAGCCGATTGTGGCAGGTTGTACACGGCACCGACGGCTTCTATTCCGCCCACTTGACGCGACGCTGATACGCTGAAAACAACTTAAAGGAGAATGTCCGCTGGATTTCTTAAGCGGATATTAACTCTTTGTACCACGATATGCCGTGGATTGATTTTGAATCGAGTTGTTGATGACCGAAGTCGCTCAATTTACGCTAAGCTTGACCGGGCGACATTTTCCGAGCTGGTCGCGGGCCATTTCTCTGGTCGGTGTCGCGCTTTTGTTGGTCATTCTCGCCCAACTCTTTCCGTTCTCACCTCAGTTGGTTTCGGGCCTGCTGGCGGTCGGAGGGTCTTTTCTGGCCGTTGGCGCGTTTGTTCTGTTGCGCGGATGGTTCTCGTATCGCGTTGACAAACAGGCGCAGACCATTCTCGCGTCGTTTCTGGAAAAAGAGCCCGCTCCGGGTTTCATCACGGATGCCAACGGGCGGGTGCTGATCGTGAACTCCGCAGCGCGGGACAGGTTCAACGCCTCGACAGGCACAAGGCTGGACATGTGTTTGCTGTCCGTTTTCGCCAATCCTGCGGCGATACTGGTTCGGATGCAGTCATTGGCGCAAGTCGAAGGGCGCGCGGCAGAAGACATCGTGACAAAGGGTACGACAATTCCAGTTCTGGCGATCGACCTTGGCGATGATCTGTACCTGTGGCGGATCAAGGCCTCGGGTCGGCAACCCTGGGCGTCTGCTTCGCTTCCAATCGTGACGCTCGGGCGAAATGACGTGGTCCTGAACATGAATGCCGCCGCCGAGGCGATGCTCCGAGGCAGCGAGGTGGGCGCGGCCGAGGCTCTGACGCCGGAGGTCATATCCGGTGAAACGGTTCTGCGCCTGCCTGCTCAAGAAGGTTCGCGGCGGGTACTCGTCTGCGAGGTTCAAAAAACCAGCGCGGGTCGGGATATAGCGCTGGTCGTGCTTGACGACGCGCCTGCAGATCAGTGGACCACGACTTTCGCCGACGTCCCGGTACCCATGATGCACATCGCTCCGGGCGGTGAGATTCTGGATGCCAATCGGTTGGCGCGCAAACTGATCGGTGATGTTGAACTTGGTCAGACCAATATCGACACGATTCTGAGCGGATTGGGGCAACCCTTGCGGGACTGGCTGCTTCAGGTCGCCGCGTGCGATGGGCCACCACGTTCCGAATTCCTGCGGCTGGGTGGAAAGGACCGAGAGGTCTTCGTTCAACTGACCCTGACCCGCATCGTCAAGAACGGTGAGGTGCGCCTTGTTGCCGTTCTGAACGACGCGACTGAACTCAAGACGCTGGAGGCTCAGTTCGTCCAGGGGCAAAAGATGCAGGCGGTCGGGCAGCTGGCGGGCGGTGTGGCGCATGATTTCAACAACCTACTGACCGCCATTTCCGGACATTGCGACCTGCTTCTGTTGCGCCATGATCAAAGTGATCCGAACTACGGCGATCTCGTCCAGATAAACCAGAATGCCAACCGGGCCGCTGCGTTGGTCAGCCAGTTGCTGGCCTTTTCCCGAAAACAGACTCTGCGACCCGAAGAGCTGGATCTGCGCGATACCATTTCCGACCTGATCCACTTGTTGAACCGCCTGGTGGGCGAGAAGGTCAAGTTGATCCTCAGTCATGATCCGGTTCTCAAGCCCGTTCGCGCAGACAAGAGGCAGTTGGAACAGGTCGTCATGAACCTGGTGGTGAACGCGCGCGATGCGATGCCCGACGGCGGAGAAATCCGTATCGAAACCGAGGTGTTTTCTTTGACCGAGCCGCTGTTGCGGGACAGGGCGACGGTTCCGGTGGGTGAATATGTTTCGGTCAAGGTCATCGACAGTGGCGTCGGTATTCCGTCAGACAAGCTGCAGAAGATTTTCGAACCCTTCTACACGACCAAACGGACAGGCGAGGGGACCGGGCTGGGTTTGTCGACGGTCTATGGCATCGTCAAGCAAACCGGCGGCTTCATCTTCGTGGACAGCACCGAAGGGCGTGGGACCGAATTCAACGTCATGCTGCCGGTCTGCTTGGCACGGGACACCGAGGTTGCGATCGAACCGCCGGCACAACCGGAACCGAACGCGCATCAAGGCGAAGGTGTCGTTTTGCTGGTCGAGGATGAGGCGCCGGTACGCGCCTTTGCCACCCGTGCCTTGCGCCTCAAGGGCTATACCGTCTTTGAGGCGGGCTCGGCCGAGGACGCGTTGCGCATTCTTGAGGATCAGAACCTGCACGTCGACGTCTTCGTCACGGACGTGGTCATGCCCGGAATGGATGGTCCAACCTGGGTTGCCAAGGCGCTTGAAAGCCGGCCCGATGTGCGTGTGGTCTTCATGTCGGGCTATACCGAAGGCGCGTTTGGCGATGCTGGGCCGGAGATCAGACATTCGACCTTCCTGCCCAAGCCTTTTTCACTGACACAATTGACCGAGGCGGTGTTTCAGTACCTCAACTAACGCGCCTGCTGATGCAGACGAAACTCGGCGGCATGAGCCTTGCGGAATGTATCCAAGGTCTGGTCAGACAGTATCAGTTCCCGCTTGGGCGATACATTTTCGCGGGTCAGATCGATCCGGGCGTTCAGGCGATCTTGAAGGAAGTTCAGAATCTCGTCCTGGTGTTCGTAGCGAAAGATATGCGAAGCACCGGCGCCGTTGCTGCGGGTCCGGAAGAATTCAGTTTGGCTGCCGACATCGGCAAACGCGGGACGGGGCGACTGCATATAGGCTTGGACAAACTTGTCGAAAGACATGCCGTCGGTCGAATGCGGGTGGCCCGTCAATTCGGTACGCGTCCTGTACCGGTACCAGCTGCCCAGCCAATCAACGGGTTCGCGCACGACGGCCATGATTTCCATTTCCGTGTCGTACATCTTGCGGAAAATGTTCTGGAAGAAACGGTCGTAGCGACGCACCGGCGCATGTTTTAGATCCGGTGGACCCGACACCACGATATCCGCCCGGTCCCGCAACGCGACCTGATAGGCGGTGCTTCCGGTTTTGGGCAGGGACAAAAGCGCAAGGCGTTCCTTGAAGAAGATCAGCATTTCATGTCTTTCCTGCGCCGAAGGCTGTCGTGCCACATGATTGTCCGCCCCGGCAGCCAAGGTCAATTGCTTCCGCACAAAATCGCCAGCCTGCGCAAGCAAAGTTTCATCGAAAAGACAAGGCCTTGGGCATGATTGAGCAGTTTCGAGATCAGAGTAAACGACTTTTTAACCTCTTCATCGAATGGTAAGGAATGAAAGTTTTTGTTGAAATGTTCTCTTTTTGATCTCATAAGGAACAAGAGGCGAACAAAGCAGCGATTGCCGCCCGGTGATGGGTGTGACAAAAGGGAAGGCGACAGGACAATGGCGGATCTTCTGACAATGAACGACAAGAAAAACCCCGACAAGCAAAAGGCGCTGGACAGCGCGTTGGCGCAGATCGAGCGGCAGTTCGGCAAGGGCTCGATCATGAAACTGGGCGATGGTGCCCGGCAGGAGATCGAAGCCAGTTCAACCGGGTCGCTTGGGCTGGATATTGCCCTTGGCATTGGCGGACTTCCGATGGGTCGGATTGTCGAAATCTACGGCCCGGAAAGCTCGGGCAAGACGACCCTGACCCTGCATTGTATCGCCGAGCAGCAGAAACGCGGCGGCGTCTGTGCATTCGTCGATGCGGAACATGCGCTGGACCCGCAATACGCCCGCAAGCTGGGGGTGGATCTGGATGAACTGCTGATCTCGCAGCCCGACACGGGTGAGCAGGCGCTGGAAATCACCGATACGCTGGTGCGTTCCGGGGCGGTCAACATGGTCGTTGTGGACTCGGTGGCGGCGCTGACGCCGAAATCCGAGCTGGAAGGCGACATGGGCGACAGCAATGTGGGTGTGCAGGCCCGGCTGATGAGCCAGGCGATGCGCAAACTGACCGGCTCGATCGCCCGCAGCAACTGCATGGTGATTTTCATCAACCAGATCCGCATGAAGATCGGCGTCATGTTCGGCAGCCCGGAAACTACGACCGGGGGCAACGCCCTGAAATTCTACAGCTCGGTCCGTCTGGACATCCGCCGCATCGGCGCGATCAAGGACCGCGATGAGGTGGTCGGTAACCAGACCCGCGTGAAGGTGGTCAAGAACAAGGTGGCCCCGCCGTTCAAGCAGGTGGAATTCGACATCATGTATGGTGAGGGCATCAGCAAGATGGGCGAACTGCTGGATCTTGGCGTCAAAGCCGGTGTGGTCGAAAAGTCCGGCTCGTGGTTCAGCTATGGGGATGAGCGGATCGGGCAGGGGCGTGAAAACGCCAAGCAATACCTGCGGGACAACAGTCGGGTTGCGCTGGAAATCGAGGATAAGATCCGTGCCGCGCACGGACTTGATTTCGACATGCCGCCTGCGGCGGATGAGGATGATATCCTCGAAGCCTGATCGGAAGATCCGAGAGAACATTGGCAAGGTGAGCCTTCGGGTTCACCTTGTTTCGTTTGCGGTGCAGCAATCCTGTGGACTATCGGCGGGCAGGGGGCTAAACCGTCGCGATAGATCATGAATGCGCGCTGAGAGAGCCCAATGCCCACGCTGAACGATATCCGCTCAACCTTTCTGAACTACTTTGCCAAACAAGGGCACGAAGTGGTCGCGTCGAGCCCGCTTGTGCCGCGCAACGACCCGACGCTGATGTTCGTTAACTCGGGCATGGTGCAGTTCAAGAACCTGTTCACCGGCCTTGAGACCCGCGACTACACACGTGCCACCACGGCGCAGAAATGCGTGCGCGCCGGCGGCAAGCATAACGACCTGGACAATGTCGGTTACACGGCCCGCCACCACACGTTCTTCGAGATGCTGGGCAACTTCTCGTTCGGCGATTATTTCAAATCGGAAGCGATTCCGTTCGCTTGGGAGTTGATCACCAAGGAGTTCGGGATCGACAAGAACCGTCTGCTGACGACCGTCTATCATACCGATGACGAGGCGTTCGAGATCTGGAAGAAAGTCGGCGTTCCCGAAGACCGGATCATCCGCATCGCCACCAGCGACAATTTCTGGCAAATGGGCCCGACCGGTCCCTGCGGCCCCTGTACCGAGATCTTCTATGATCACGGCGACCACATCTGGGGCGGACCTCCGGGATCGGCCGAGGAAGACGGTGACCGGTTCATCGAGATCTGGAACATCGTTTTCATGCAGAACGAGCAGTTCGAAGACGGCTCGATGCGTGAACTGGACATGCAGTCGATCGATACCGGCATGGGTCTGGAACGGATCGGCGCGTTGCTGCAGGGCAGCCATGACAACTATGACACCGACCTTTTCAAGACACTGATCGAGGCCTCGGCCGAAGTCACGCATGTGGACCCCTACGGCGATCAGAATGTGCACCATCGGG
The DNA here is from genome assembly GCF_056536865.1 of Ruegeria sp. CI8. NCBI lineage: Bacteria > Pseudomonadati > Pseudomonadota > Alphaproteobacteria > Rhodobacterales > Roseobacteraceae > Ruegeria > Ruegeria sp. CI8. The sequence goes on along the minus strand of NZ_JBQFQL010000001.1, from coordinate 1,211,760 downwards.
TAATTGCCGACCACTTGCGGTCGACCTCTTTCCTGATTGCCGACGGGGTCATGCCCTCGAATGATGGTCGCGGTTATGTCCTGCGCCGGATCATGCGCCGGGCCATGCGCCACGCGCATCTTCTGGGCGCCAAGGATCCGGTCATGCACAAACTTGTTCCGACACTGGTTCAATTGATGGGCGCGCAGTATTCCGAGCTGGGTCGTGCTCAGGCTCTGATCGAAGAGACGTTGTTGTTGGAGGAAACCCGGTTCAAGCAGACTTTGGACCGGGGGCTCAAGCTGCTGGATGACGAAGTGGCGGGCCTGCCGGACGGGGCGCCACTGCCCGGGGATGCCGCCTTCAAGCTGTATGACACCTATGGCTTCCCGCTTGACCTGACCCAGGATGCCCTGCGCGAAAAAGGTCGGACGGTTGATACCGCCGGGTTCGACACCGCCATGGCCGAGCAGAAGGCGAAGGCGCGCGCCGCCTGGGCTGGTTCGGGCGAGGCAGCAGATCAGGCGGTCTGGTTCGACATACTGGACGCAAGCGGTGCGACCGATTTCCTGGGCTACGAAACCGAAATGGCTGAGGGTCAGGTTGTGGCTCTGGTGGTCGACGGTGACCTTGTGGACCGTATCGAGCAGGGCGGATCCGGCTGGGTGGTCGTAAACCAGACACCCTTCTACGGCGAGGCCGGTGGCCAAGTTGGCGATTCCGGCAGCATCCGGCGTCTTGAAGACCGCACCCAGAGCGCGACGGTCGAAGACACCCGGAAGTTTGCCGATGGCAAGGTCTATGCACACAAGATTGTCGTGGACAGCGGTGCGATCGCCAAAGGTGATGCCGTTGAGCTCGAAGTTAATCACGCCCGGCGCTCGGCCATCCGAGCGAACCACTCGGCGACGCACCTCCTGCACGAAGCGCTGCGAGAAACGCTTGGCGATCATGTTGCACAGCGCGGATCGTTGAATGCTGCCGACCGTCTGCGGTTTGATTTCAGCCACGCCAAAGCGCTGACACCGGCCGAGCTGCAGACCGTTGAACGCGAGGTGAATGAGTTCATTCGTCAGAACTCGACGGTCGAAACCCGTATCATGACCCCGGACGATGCCCGCGCTTTGGGGGCACAGGCGTTGTTCGGTGAGAAATACGGCGACGAAGTCCGGGTTGTCTCGATGGGCAAGGCCCAGACCGGCAAGGGCCATGACGGTCAAACCTGGTCGATCGAACTGTGTGGTGGCACGCATGTGCGCCAGACTGGTGACATCGGGACCTTTGTCATCCTAGGTGACAGCGCAAGCAGCGCTGGTGTGCGGCGGATCGAAGCTCTGACCGGGGAGGATGCATTGCGGTACTTGACCGAGCAGGATCGGCGGCTTGGCCAGATTGCTGCCGAGTTGAAGGCGCAGCCGGATGATGTCGTCGATCGCATCAAAGCTCTGCTGGACGAGCGCAAGTCGTTGCAGAACGAAGTGGCGCAGTTGCGCCGCGATCTGGCGATGGCCGGTGGAGCCGGTCAAGGCGGCGGCGTTGAGGCCAAAGAGATCAACGGCATAAAGTTCCTGGCACAGGCTCTGAATGGGGTGTCAGGCAAGGATCTGCCGGCCCTCATTGATGAGCACAAGGCGCGGCTAGGATCGGGCGCCGTCCTTCTGATCGCGGACACGGGCGGCAAGGCTGCAGTTGCTGCCGGTGTCACAAGCGACCTGACGCAGTCGATATCGGCCGTCGATCTGGTCAAGGCCGCCGTGCGGGAACTGGGCGGCAAGGGCGGCGGCGGGCGTCCCGACATGGCGCAGGGCGGTGGTCGCGATGCCGCCAACGCCGCGGCGGCCATCAAGGCCGCGGAAGAGGTTTTGGGAGGATAAGATGCCAGCACTCTGGATTGCACATGTCAAGGTTACTGATGCCGAAGCTTATGGCAAATACGCCGAGCTTGCCGGCCCGGCCATTTCCAAACATGGGGGCACGTTCATTGCCCGTGCAGGACGCTATGTCCAACTGGAAGGCAAAGAGCGGCCCCGCAATGTCGTGGCGAAGTTCCCGTCGGTTGAAGCCGCCGTCGCCTGTTACAACTCGGCTGAATACCAAGAAGCCCTGAGCCACGCCCGGGGCGCAAGCGAGCGCGAATTGCTGGTCGTCGAAACGACCGAGTGAGAATCAACCGGAGCCGGTCTTGGATTGGCTCCGGAGCCCGCTTTGGGTGACGCGACGTCAGCCAAAGTTGCGACGCCGATCCTGTAATTGGGCCGATAGTGTTCCGGTGATCACGTCTCGCAACAAAATTTCCCTCAAACTTTCAATGGGTTGAGCTTTTTTGTGGCGGCGAAATTATGACGCTCTACCTCTAATTGTGTCAGGCTTCGCCATTTTCTTGCGCAGAAAAGGTCATATTGAGTTACGAATTTCCGCCGTTTTTTGCCGACAACCTGACCGAGGATTGCCAGAGCCAGTCTGTTAACGGATAGTTTCCAAAAGCAGAATATGGTCCTCAGAAGCGGCAGTCAGTCGAACGTATGGGATCGAGGGACAGGCATGAATCGGGTTTTGGACAAGCTCAACACAGTGGCAAGTCGCGCGGCCAGCAAGGCCACATTGGCTCTGGGTGTGTTGGGAGTGATCGGCGGTGCCGTTCTTGCGACAGGACAAGCCAGCGCTTCAGAGACAGCTTTCATTTCGGGGTTTTCGGCTTCGCCACCGCCGTCGGGCGCACGGACCTTGTGCCGCCAGTATGCTTGGGCTTGTGCGAACAAGAAGTCGGTTTCGCTGCCCAGCCATCAAGAACTGCGACTGGTCAAGCAAATCAATGCCCAGGTCAATGCGACAACGCGTGAGGTCACGGACCAAGTGCAGTACAAGACGCGGGAGCGTTGGGCCCTGCCAACATCGCGCGGCGGTGATTGCGAGGATTTTGCGCTGCTGAAAAAGCGAGACCTGATCAAGGCTGGAATTGATCCCAACAAGCTTTTGCTGGCGACCGTTTTGGATACCCGCCGCGGCCCCCACGCGGTTCTGGTCTACCGCTCCAATCAAGGTGATCTCGTACTGGACAACCTGACCAATCGGATCAAACCCTGGTCGGCCACACGCTATTTGTTCCTGCGGATGCAGGATCCGAAACAGCCCCAGCGTTGGGTTGGGATTTACGGGCGAAGCTAAGAAGCCACAGCGATTTGAGTTTCTTAAAGGCTCCAACAAAAAAGGGCGATGAATTCATCGCCCTTTTTCATTTGTATGCCAGATTGCCACTGAAACGTGGCTTCACGACCAAAGGCGGTTAGTCTTCGTCGTTGTTGGCGTTGTTGCCCTGACCAGGGCTTGCGCCTTCCGGTCCATTTCCACCGCCATTATTACCGTTGACGCCGCCGCCGTTACCGTTGCCGCCGCCGTTACCGTTGCCGCCGCCGTTACCGTTGCCGCCGCCGTTACCGTTGCCGCCGCCGTTACCGTTGCCGCCGCTTGAGCTGCCACCGTCGCCGCCGCCCGAGCCGCCATCACCCGAGCCGCCGCCGTCACCGCCGTCGCCACCGCCCGAGCCGCCATCACCCGAGCCGCCGCCGTCACCGCCGTCGCCACCGCCCGAGCCGCCATCGCCGGACCCACCGCTGGAGCTACCGCCGCTTGAGCTGCCGCCATCACCGGACCCACCGCTAGAGCTACCGCCGCTTGAGCTGCCGCCATCACCGGACCCACCGCTGGAGCTACCGCCGCTTGAGCTGCCGCCATCACCGGACCCACCGCTGGAGCTGCCACCGCTTGAGCTGCCACCGTCACCGGAACCGCCACTGGAGCTACCGCCGCTTGAGCTGCCACCGCCATCACCGGACCCACCGCTGGAGCTGCCACCGCTGGAGCTACCGCCACTGGAACTGCCGCCACTGGAACTGCCACCACTGGAGCTGCCTCCACTGGAACTGCCGCCGCTGGAGCTGCCGCCACCAGAGCTACCGCCCGGAGTGGGTGCGTTGCCCCCGCTTGAGCCGCCACCGCTTGAGCTACCACCGCTTGAGCTACCACCGCTTGAGCTACCACCGCTTGAGCTACCACCGCTTGAGCTACCGCCGCTTGAGCTACCGCCGCCTGAGCTCCCGCTCTGTTCCGAAGGGCCGTCGCCGGATCTTTGATCAACCGTCCCGATCGACGCGGTAGGGAAATCCGTCAGTACGGCTGCAAAAGCCGGGCAGGTCTGCAAAGTGCGGGCAAGAATGTCTTCAAAATCGGCACGACGCTGGATGTAACGCAGCATCCGTGCATCCACGACCGTACAGGCACACAGGGTTTCTGTGGAAACCGACTGCCGGGCTGTCTGGATCGTACATTTGTCCGCGGCGACAACAGGCCCACCGGACATCAGCGGCAATGAAGCTGAAGCAAATACTATTGTCAGTAGACGGGATTTGATGCGCATATCGCGCCTCCTTAAACTCGTTAAACTCATCACCGAACAACCTGGCGATGACATACTTTGAACACAAATACACCCCTATCACGTCGCATTTTCAAGGGCAACACCGCGATAGCGATGCGGAATTAACTCATCTTATGGACGAAATTGCAGGCAAAACAAAAGGGAAGCCATGATCCATTCATGGCTTCCCTGAGAAAACACCGTTTCAGATGGACGCAAAAATGTCACATTCGCGCCATTGTTTCCGACCCGTCCAAAATCGAACGGACCGGGGGTCAGGCTGACTTGGCCATACGCTTGCGTTCGTGCGGATCAAGGAACCGCTTTCGCAGTCGGATCGCGTTCGGGGTTACTTCGACCAGCTCATCGTCGTCGATGTAAGCAATGGCCTCCTCCAGCGAGAACTGGACATGCGGTGTCAGGCGAACGGCATCGTCCGAACCGCTGGCCCGCACGTTGGTCAGTTTCTTGCCTTTCAGCGGGTTCACCTCAAGGTCATTGTCCCGCGAATGTTCGCCGATAATCATGCCCTGATACACATCGGTCTGGGGGCCGACGAACATCCGCCCACGCTCTTCCAGGTTCCACAGCGCGTATGCGACGGCCTGTCCGTTCTCCATCGAGATCAGAACGCCGGCGCGCCGTCCGGGGATCGGGCCCTTGTGCGGTGCCCAGCCGTGGAACACGCGGTTCAGAACGCCTGTGCCGCGGGTGTCGGTCAGGAATTCACCGTGATAGCCGATCAGGCCACGCGACGGGACATGCGCAATGATGCGGGTTTTGCCAACTCCGGCGGGGCGCATCTCAACCAGCTCGCCCTTGCGCGCGCCTGTCACCTTTTCGATGACTGCGCCCGAGAATTCGTCATCCACGTCGATGGTGACTTCCTCGATGGGCTCCAGGCGTTGGCCGTCTTCCTCGCGGAACAGAACCTGCGGGCGCGAGATGCTGAGCTCGAACCCTTCGCGACGCATGTTCTCGATCAGAACGCCCATCTGCAGTTCACCGCGGCCCGCGACCTCGAAGGCTTCGCCGCCGGGGGTGTCGGTGATCTGGATCGCCACGTTCGATTCGGCCTCTTTCATCAGGCGGTCGCGGATGACGCGCGACTGGACCTTCTTGCCGTCACGCCCCGCCAGCGGCGAGTCGTTGATGCCGAAGGTGACGGTGATGGTCGGCGGGTCGATCGGCTGGGCGGGCAGGGCCTCGTCCACCTGGGGCGCCACCAGCGAATCCGCAACGGTGGCCTTGCTCATGCCTGCGATGGTTACGATGTCGCCCGCTTCGGCGACGTCGATCGGTTGCTGGCTGAGGCCGCGGAAGGCCAGGATCTTGGTAGCCCGGAAATTCTCGATCAGCTTGCCGTCACGGCTGAGCGCTTTGAGGCTGTCACCCGCTTTGAGCGTACCGCTTTCCACACGGCCGGTCAGAATGCGACCGATGAACGGGTCGCTGCCCAGAGTGGTCGCCAACATGCGGAAGGGTTCATCCTTGCGCTCAGCTTGTTTGGGGGCGGGAACGTGGTCGACTACTAGATCGAACAGGGCGGACAGGTCCTTGCGTGGGCCGTCCAGTTCCATATCGGCCCAGCCGGACCGCCCCGAGGCGTACATGGCAGGGAAATCCAGCTGGTCGTCGTCGGCGCCGAGGTTGGCGAACAGGTCAAAGCATTCGTCCAGCGCGCGGTCGGGCTCGGCATCGGGCTTGTCGACCTTGTTCAGCACCACGATTGGACGCAGACCCAGTGCCAGCGCCTTCGATGTCACGAATTTCGTCTGGGGCATCGGGCCTTCGGCGGCATCGACCAGAAGCACAACACCGTCGACCATGCTGAGGATACGCTCGACCTCGCCGCCGAAATCGGCGTGGCCGGGGGTGTCAACGATGTTGATGCGCGTGCCTTTCCACTCGACACTGGTGGCCTTGGCCAGAATGGTGATGCCGCGTTCACGTTCGAGATCGTTGCTGTCCATGGCGCGCTCGGCCACGGCCTGGTTCTCCCGGAATGCACCGGATTGTTTCAGAAGCTCGTCAACCAGGGTCGTTTTACCGTGGTCCACGTGAGCGATGATTGCGATGTTGCGCAGGTCCATGAGGTCAGCCTTTGAACGGGAAGTTGCCGCGCGCATAACGCGGCGCGGCACAAGTTACCAGCCCTAACGCGCGATCAGTGGCCCGCAGTCTGCGAAAAGAGGTGGATGACCAGAATGCCGCCCAGAATCATCGCAAGGCCCAGAACCGCCGGCCAGTCCAGCCGTTGGCCGAAAACCACAAAGCCGATCAGCGCAATCAGAGCGATGCCAAGCCCGGACCAGATCGCATAAACGATGCCGACGGGCATTACCTTCAGCGTCAGCGCCATCAGGTAAAAGGCAAAGCCATAGCCCACCACCACCAGCACCGAGGGCCAGAACCGGGTGAATTGCTGGCTGGCCTGCAACGCAGTCGTTCCGATTGTCTCGGCAATAACGGCGAGAAGGAGGATCAGGTAAGCTTGGGGCATGGTTCTTGAACCCTTGATGCATCTGCTGGGACGTTGAGCACAGAATTCAGAAACGGCGCAAGGAAATTCAGGCAGCCGCCCCTTTCGTTGGTTCACCTAGGGTCAGGTAAACCCGACTATGGCAAGGCCGGAAAGTGTGTAAACTACTGCACGTTTTCGATTACTTTTTTAACGAGTGTGTTTCATGACGACATTTGCAAAAACGGTCGTGTTTGCTTCGGCAATTATCGTGGCGATTGGGTGGCTTGCTGACGGGGGGTCCGTCGATACTGACGCAGCCAAATTGGTTGATAGGTCAAGCGCAACAACAGTTTGAACGCCACGAATGAAACGAAAAAGGAGCCCGCGGGCTCCTTTTTTGTGCGCCTATTGCTTTTCGATCGCCTTCACCTTGGACCGGTGATCCGACAGCCTCTTGATCAGGAATTGCCGCGCCTTGCGCTCGGCCAACCGGACGCGGATTTCGGTAAGGAAGGCCTCCTCAAGCGATTGGGAGGCCGCGCCCAGCACGTCACCAACTTCGACGTAGAACCGATCTTGGCCGGTTTCGTCCATGACCTTCATCGTATCCTCGGCCAGTTTCGCCGCGAGAATGGTGATGGTGTCGGACATCAGCGTGTGTTCTCGGTCAGGCGGCGTTTGACGTAGTCGGTCACGTTGGTCATCAGCGTATCCATGTGCTCACCCTGGAAGAAGTGGTCGGCTCCTTCAACCTCGGTGTGGGTGATGGTGATACCCTTCTGTTCGTGCAGCTTTCCGACCAGTGCTGTGGTGTCCGCCGGCGGTGCCACCCGGTCAGCCGTTCCGTTGATGATCAGCCCGGACGAGGGGCAGGGGGCAAGGAACGAAAAATCATACATGTTCGCGGGCGGCGAAACGCTGATGAAGCCGGTGATCTCGGGGCGACGCATCAGCAACTGCATGCCGATCCAGGCTCCGAACGAAAAGCCTGCGACCCAGCAGTGTTTCGAGTTGTTGTTCATCGACTGCAGATAGTCCAGCGCCGATGCCGCGTCGCTGAGTTCTCCGACGCCCTGGTCATACTCGCCCTGGCTGCGGCCGACGCCCCGGAAATTGAAGCGCAGGACCGTAAAACCCATGTTGTAGAACGCGTAGTGCAGGTTGTAGACGACCTTGTTGTTCATGGTCCCGCCGAACTGGGGGTGCGGGTGCAGCACGATGGCGATCGGTGCGTCTTTTTCCTTTTGGGGGTGGTAACGGCCTTCCAGTCGGCCTTCAGGTCCGGGAAAAATCACCTCGGGCATGTGTGCGGTTGTCCTGTCTTTTTCTCGCGGGCGCCGGGATATACTTGACGGTTATCGTCAGGCACCTTAGAACGGTTCTAATTGAGTATCGCAGCGTGAACACGCTGTCAGTCGGAGATACGCACTGACCGCGGCGACGTCAATGTTTTCACGCGGTTCAAGCCACGAGGATCGAAGAATGAAGCTGTCAACCAAGGGCCGTTACGCGATGGTGGCGTTGGCGGACATCGCGCTTCAACCCGCCGACACGCTGGTGACCCTGGGAGAGATTTCCGAGCGTCAGGACATTTCGCTGCCCTATCTGGAGCAGCTGTTCGTCAAGCTGCGCCGTGCCGATCTGGTTGCATCCGTGCGCGGGCCGGGCGGCGGCTATCGTTTGGCGCGGCCGGCGTCGGAGATCCGCGTGGTCGAGATTCTGTCAGCCGTGGATGAAACAGTTGATGCCATGCACAAGGGGGCCGGGGCGTCGGGGGGATCCTCGGGCAGCCGGGCGCAGTCGCTGACCAACCGCCTGTGGGAAAGTCTCAGCGCGCATGTCTACGTATTCCTGCACCAGACACGCTTGTCCGATGTGATCCAGAACGACCTTGCGCCGTGTCCGGCGGTGCCGGGGCTGTTCTCGGTCGTGGATGATTGACTGGTGAGTGGATTGGGAATCTCGAGGGGCGTGGCCGTGGATGAAAAGGTGAGTCCATGAGACGTGTTTACCTGGATCACAACGCCACGACCCGGCTGCGCCCCGAGGCGCGCGACGCGATGATCGCGGCGATGGAGGTCTGCGGCAACCCCTCCTCGGTCCATGCTGAGGGGCGAGCGGCCAAGGCTGTCATCGAAAAGGCGCGTGCGCAGGTGGCCGCGGCCTTTGGGGCGGATGGGGCCGATATCGTGTTCACATCCGGGTCGACCGAAGGCGCGGCGCTGGCCTTGGAAGGGCGCAACCTGCATGGCGCGGCGATCGAACATGATGCCGTAAGGGCCTGGACTGTCGAGGATTTGCCGGTTTCGCACCAAGGCGTTGTCGCCGTAGCCGACCCGGACCGGTCCACGTTGCAACTCGCCAATTCTGAAACCGGGATCATTCAGGCCTTGCCCAAGGGTCTAGCCGTCACCGATGCCACGCAGGCGTTCGGGAAACTGCCGATCGCCTTCAACTGGCTGGATGTGCAGATGGCGTTGGTCTCGGCGCACAAGCTGGGCGGGCCAAAGGGTGTGGGTGCCGTGGTGATGAAACGCGGCACGGATCTGGAGGCCCGGATCAAGGGCGGTGGCCAGGAAATGGGGCGCCGGTCGGGGACGGAAAATGTCATTGGAATCGCTGGGTTCGGCGCTGCGGCTGAAGCGGCGGCGCGGGATCTGGCAAACGGAGTTTGGGAAAAGGTTGCAGAGCTTAGAAATATTCTAGAAAAGGCCCTTGAGGCTGGTTCTAAATCTACTATTTTTGTCGGGAAAGATCAGGATCGATTGCCCAACACCCTGTGCTTTGCGACGCCCGGCTGGAAGGGCGAAACGCAGGTGATGCAGATGGATCTGTCGGGCTTTGCGATCAGCGCCGGTTCGGCCTGCTCCAGTGGCAAGGTGAAGGCAAGCGCGGTACTGACCGCGATGGGATATGACGAGGCCACGGCGGCCAGCGCGGTACGCGTTTCGCTGGGCCCCGAGACGAATGAAGAAGACGTGCTGCGTTTCGCCGAAACGTGGCTGGAAAAAGAGAAAAAGCATCGCGCGCGGGCCGCGTGATCTGACGGAGGGTGGAACATGGCCGCTTTGGACCAGACCCAGGTAAAAGAAGGTGTCGATCAGGAAACCGTTGACGCGGTGCGCGAGGTCGGAACCTACAAATACGGGTGGGATACGGATATCGAAATGGAGTACGCGCCCAAAGGCGTGAATCCCGATATCGTCAAGCTGATATCGGAAAAGAACGAAGAGCCCGAGTGGATGACCGAATGGCGCCTGAAGGCCTTCGAGCGTTGGACCCAGATGGAAGAGCCAAAATGGGCCATGGTCCACTATCCTGAAATCGATTTTCAGGACCAGTATTACTATGCCCGGCCCAAGTCGATGGAGACCAAGCCCAAGTCTCTGGACGAGGTCGATCCGAAACTGCTGGCCACTTACGAGAAGCTCGGTATCCCGCTGAAAGAACAGATGATTCTGGCCGGCGTGGAAGGTGCCGAGGATGCCCCGGCCGAGGGCCGCAAGGTCGCGGTGGATGCGGTGTTCGACTCGGTTTCGGTTGGCACGACCTTCCAAGCCGAGCTGAAGAAGGCCGGCGTCATCTTCTGCTCGATCTCCGAGGCGATCAAGGAACACCCCGAACTGGTCAAGAAATACCTGGGCTCGGTGGTTCCGGTGTCGGACAATTTCTATGCCACGCTGAATTCGGCCGTGTTCTCGGACGGCTCGTTCGTCTATGTGCCGCCCGGCGTACGCTGCCCGATGGAGCTGAGCACTTATTTCCGCATCAACGCAGAAAACACGGGGCAGTTCGAGCGGACGCTGATCATCGCCGACAAGGGCTCGTACGTGTCCTATCTGGAAGGCTGCACCGCGCCGCAGCGTGATACCGCGCAGCTGCACGCCGCAGTGGTCGAGATCATCGTCGAAGAAGACGCCGAGGTGAAATATTCGACCGTCCAGAACTGGTTCCCGGGCGACGAGAACGGCAAGGGCGGCATCTACAACTTCGTGACCAAGCGTGCCGATTGTCGGGGCGACCGGTCCAAGGTGATGTGGACGCAGGTCGAGACCGGCAGTGCCGTGACCTGGAAATACCCGTCCTGCATCCTGCGGGGCGATGACAGCCAAGGCGAGTTCTACTCGATCGCCATCACCAACAACATGCAGCAGGCCGATACCGGCACCAAGATGATCCATTTGGGCAAGAACACCAAGTCGCGCATCGTGTCCAAGGGCATCAGCGCGGGCAAGGCCCAGAACACCTATCGCGGGCTGGTGTCGATGCACCCCAAGGCCAAGAACAGCCGCAACTATACCCAGTGCGACAGCCTGCTGATCGGCGACAAATGCGGGGCGCATACCGTTCCGTATATCGAGGTCAAGAACAACAGCAGCCGGGTCGAGCACGAGGCTACCACCTCGAAGGTCGATGACGATCAGCTGTTCTATTGCCGCCAGCGCGGCATGGACGAGGAAGAAGCCGTGGCGCTGGTGGTCAACGGGTTCTGCAAGGACGTGCTGCAGGCGCTGCCGATGGAGTTCGCCATGGAAGCCCAGCAGCTGGTCGCGATCTCGCTGGAAGGCTCGGTCGGCTGATGGCACGCTCGCCGCGCACCCGCAGGGATGATGTCCTGACCGCGGCGTCTTATGCGCTGCCGGTTCTGGGCGGCTTGCTGGGCGTGGCCTATGTCAACGTCAACTACACCGATTTCATCAACCCGGTCTGGGCAATCGGCGGCGGGGCGGTCCTGGGATGGATCGCGGCGCGGCTGCTGCGCAGGGTGCTGGGATAGGAACAGACCGGGGCCGGGGCGTCCCGAAGATACGCAAAAGGACAAAACATGCTGGAAATCAAGAACCTGCACGTCAAACTTGAGGAAGAGGAAAAGCAGATCCTCAAGGGCGTGGACCTGACGGTCGAAGCCGGCAAGGTACACGCGATCATGGGGCCGAACGGCTCGGGCAAGTCGACGCTCAGCTATGTGCTGTCGGGCCGTGACGGATACGAGGTCACCGAGGGTTCGGCCACGCTGGATGGCGCCGACCTGCTGGAGATGGAGCCGGAAGAGCGTGCCGCCGCCGGCGTGTTCCTGGCGTTCCAGTACCCGGTCGAGATCCCGGGCGTGGGCAACATGACCTTCCTGCGCACCGCCGTGAACGCCCAGCGCAAGGCGCGTGGCGAGGAAGAACTCTCGGCTGCGGATTTCCTGAAACTGGTGCGCGAGAAGGCCAAGTCGCTGAAGATTGACGCCGACATGCTGAAGCGCCCGGTGAACGTTGGTTTCTCGGGCGGCGAGAAGAAGCGCAACGAAATCCTGCAGATGGCGATGCTGGAACCCAAGATGTGCATCCTGGACGAGACCGACTCGGGCCTTGACGTGGATGCGATGAAGCTGGTTGCCGAGGGCGTGAACGCGCTGCGCGACGAAGGCCGTGGATTCCTGGTGATCACCCACTATCAGCGCCTGCTGGACCACATCAAACCCGACGTGGTGCACATCATGGCCGATGGCCGGATCGTCAAGACCGGCGGGCCCGAGCTGGCGCTGGAAGTCGAAAACAACGGTTACGCCGACATTCTTGCCGAGGTGAACTGATGGCCTTGCCCGACGTGAAACAATCCGCGACCGAGGCGCGGCTGGCCACGCTGCGCATGCCCGAAGCCGGCTGCACCCGCGACGCGCGCGAGGCGGCCCTGGCCCGGCTGCGCGCCATGGGTCTGCCCGGGCGGCGCGACGAGTATTGGAAATACACGCGTCCCGATACGCTTACCTCGCCCGAGGCCCCGGCGGCCGAGGTGTTCCACACCGACGAGCCGATGGTCTTTGACGGGTTCGACCGCCTTAAAATCGTCTTCGTCGATGGCGTGTTCAGCCCCGAGGACAGCGATGACCTGACGCTGGAAGGCGTGAGCATCGACCGGCTTGAGGATATCTGCTGCAAGGACATCCACTGGGCCAAGCAACTGTACGGCGTGCTCGAGGAGCGGGGCCAGACCCCGGTTCAACGCCCGCTGGCGGCGCTGAACACCGCCTTTGCGCAGGACGGCGTGGCGATCCATGTGACCGGCAACCCGTCCAAGCCGATCAGTCTGATCTATCGCCACGACTCCGAGACCTCGGACGCGATCCTGCACCACGTGATCCGCGTGGAAAGCGGCGCCGAGGTGACGATTCTCGAGAATGGCCCGGCGGCCTCGCGGTTCAACAAGTGCATCGAGATCGACATCGCCGATGGCGGCACGCTGCACCATGTCCGGGCGCAGGGCAGGGACCATCAGCGCCGTGCCGCGACGCATATGTTCACCCGGTTGGGCAAGGACTCCGTCTACAAGTCTTTCACCCTGACCGTGAATGGTGTGCTGACGCGCAATGAACAGGTGGTCGAGCTGACCGGCGACGATGCGGTGGCGCATGTGGCCGGCGCCTGCGTGGGCGATGGCGACTTCCACCATGACGACACGGTGTTCATCACCCATGACGCGGTGAACTGCGAAAGCCGTCAGGTGTTCAAGAAGGTTCTGCGCAACGGCGCGACCGGCGTGTTCCAAGGCAAGATCCTGGTCAAGGAAGGCGCTCAGAAGACCGATGGCTACCAGATCAGCCAGTCTTTGCTGCTGGATGACGACAGTCAGTTCCTGGCCAAGCCCGAGCTTGAGATCTATGCCGACGACGTGGCCTGTTCGCATGGGTCGACCTCGGGTGCGATCGACGAGACCGCGCTGTTCTACCTGCGCTCGCGCGGGGTTCCGGCAAAGGAGGCGACCAACATGCTGACGCTGGCCTTTTTGGCCGAAGCCGTGGAAGAGATCGAAGACGAAGCGCTGGCCGAGGACATCGTCTCGCGGCTGGAAGGCTGGTTGGCGCGGCACAGCTGATGCCGGTGACCACCGATATCGTCGCCTCGTATCGCGGGCCCGGTCGGGTGGTGCGTCGACTGCTGGACATGGGCCCGCGCGAAGACCGCGCGCTGGCCTTTGTCATGGCGTTCTGTGTGATTGGCTTTATCGCACAGTTGCCGGGCCTCGCGCGCCGTGCCCATCTTGAGGGGTTGGACCTGAACATGCTGATGGGTGGGGCCTTGCTGGGGTCGGTCTTCATTCTGCCGTTACTGCTTTACGTCCTTGCCTGGGGGACTTATCTGATTTCTCGCATGTTCGGCGGTGCAACCACGTCCTATCAGGCGCGGCTTGCGCTGTTCTGGGCTCTGCTCGCCTCATCGCCGCTGGTGTTGTTGAACGGGCTGGTGGCGGGTTTCATCGGTCCGGGCCCTGTCCAGACGCTGACCGGGGCCCTGTGGGTTGCCGTATTCGTCTGGTTCTGGTTTTCCGGATTTTCTCAAACACGAAGGGCGCCGGCATGAACGCCGCATTTCTGGGACATCTGGCCGTTCTGACACTGGCAAATCCGGCCGAGGCGGCAAGGCGTCTGTTGACCAGTGTACCCGGTCGGGATGTGCTTTGGACAGCGCTGGCATTGGTCGTTGTCCTGAACGCTTTGTCTCAATCACTGTCGACCCTTGTGTTTCCGGCGCTTGATCCATCGCTGGAAATGGCGTTTGAACCGGTTGTGCAGTCGTTGGCGACTTCGGCCGGGGCCGTTCTCTTGGGCATCTTCGCGTTCCATTTTGTCGGCAGGATGCTTGGCGGCACCGGTAGCCTGGAAGGCATGATGCTGCTAATGGTCTGGCTGCAATTTCTGCAGATTCTGGGCCAATTGATCATCTTCGTCATGGTGATGGTTGCGCCGACGATGTTCCTGATCCTCGTATTGGGGATGAGCCTGTACAGCCTCTACATCAGCCTGCATTTCATCAATCAGGCGCACCACTTCCACTCGCTGGGCAAATCCTTCGTGGTCATCCTCATCTCGGGATTGCTGGCGATACCCTTCGTCCTGTTGATGACCCCAAGCGGGCCTGTTTAGGGAATTCGTTCATGTATGACGTCCAGAAAATCCGCGCCGATTTCCCGATCCTCTCGCGTGAGGTGAACGGGAAGCCGTTGACGTATCTCGACAATGGGGCCTCGGCGCAGAAACCTCAGGTGGTGATAGATGCAGTCACCAATGCCTATGCGCACGAGTATTCGAACGTGCATCGCGGATTGCACTACCTGTCGAACCTGGCGACCGAAAAGTACGAATCCGTGCGCGGGACCGTCGCCCGGTTTTTGAATGTCGAGAATGAGGATGAGATCGTCCTGAATTCCGGGACGACCGAGGGGATCAACCTTGTCGCCTATGGGTGGGCCATGCCGCGGATGCAGGCCGGCGACGAAATTGTTCTGAGCGTCATGGAGCATCATGCCAACATCGTACCCTGGCATTTTCTGCGCGAACGCCAGGGCGTCGTTCTGAAATGGGTGGACGTGGATGCAAGTGGTGCGTTGGATCCGCAGGCCGTGATCGACGCCATCGGGCCCAAGACCAAACTGGTGGCGGTGACCCAGTGTTCCAACGTTCTGGGTACCGTGGTTGACGTGAAGGCGATCACCGAAGGCGCCCATGCCAAAGGCGTGCCTGTGCTGGTCGACGGAAGCCAGGGCGCGGTTCACATGCCGGTGGATCTGCAGGATATCGGGTGTGATTTCTATGCTATTACCGGACACAAGCTGTACGGCCCGTCGGGATCCGGCGCGATCTTTATCAAATCGGAACGCATGGCCGAGATGCGCCCCTTCATCGGAGGAGGCGATATGATCAAGGAAGTGTCGAAAGACAGGGTGATCTACAACGATCCGCCGATGAAATTCGAAGCCGGCACTCCGGGTATCGTCCAGACAATCGGCATGGGCGTTGCGCTGGACTACATGATGAGTTTGGGGATGGACAACATCGCGGCCCATGAGGCGGGCTTGCGCGACTATGCAATGCAGCGCCTGACCGGGCTGAACTGGCTGCAGGTTCAGGGGACGACGCCCGACAAGGCCGCTATCTTCAGCTTTACGCTGGATGGTGCGGGCCACGCGCACGATGTATCCACCATTCTCGACAAGAAGGGCGTCGCCGTTCGGGCGGGGCACCATTGCGCCGGTCCGTTGATGGATCATCTCGGGGTTACGGCCACCTGCCGCGCCAGTTTTGGTCTGTACAACACAACCGATGAGGTCGACACACTGATCGATGCGCTGGAACTGGCGCACGAATTGTTTGCCTGATTGTTCGTCGCTAAACCGAGTTCCGACATGCAAAATCCAGTTGCACCCGGATCGGAACAAGGTTAGCTAACGGCCAACGCACCTGTAGCTCAGCTGGATAGAGCGCTGCCCTCCGAAGGCAGAGGCCAGAGGTTCGAATCCTCTCAGGTGCGCCACTTTCTTCCAGAGTTTCAAGAGGTAGCGCTTCTGCGCCTGTGTCCGTCACAGCCGGATCGGCGCTATGCAGCAAAAAGCCCCGGGCAGTGATGCGCCGAGGCTTTTTGCGGGGTTGGTGAGTGGTAGTGTATTAGCCGCGCCAGGAGCGAACGTCGCCGCAGTCCATGTGCACGAAATTTGATCCATAGTATTGGCCGACACCGCCGGCACGGCACGAAATGGCTGCCTTGGCCATCTGTGAGACCGAGCGGGAGGCAAGCCGCAAATCCGCAGCCTGGCCTTTGACATGGAGAGAGTTCTTGGCGACACCGCGCGACCGACGGCGCAGCATGGCGTTGGTCTGCGGAGAGCGGTAGCCCGACAACAGCATGTAGGGCTCGTTCACATCCAGCAGGTTGTGGGCCGCGGCCATGATGTCGATCGTGCGCAGATCCATGTCCTTTGACTGATCGGTGCGCCAGTCACGCATGAAGTGGTTGATTTCCTTGACCGCGTCTTTGACGTATTTACCATCGACCCAGTAGATCATGTCCAAGCGCTCGCCGGTGCGACCCGAATACATACGGATCCTGCGGATGTCTCCACCCCCGCGAAGGAAGCCTGCTGCGTTTGAGTAGGTTGGTGCTGCAACAACTGCCGTTGCCGCGAATGCGCCCAATAGGGCACGCCGGGTCATCCCCGAGGTACTGCTCTTGGTCATAGCGTGTTTCGTCCCGTACAGTTCCTGCCTGCACACGATGTTACGTGCGCTTTCTTAATTCTTTCCCATCCCAGATGCGGATTTTATGCCACAGAGGGATTCTTGCGCCAAGTGATCTTTTGGTCTTGTGCTTTCTTACGGGGAATTTTCGGCGAAAATCTGCGCAAGTGACAAAAAATGTGGCGAACAGACCTGAATCCCTTTCGTTTTTTTCCAGACGATGCAATCGCGCATCAGGGGGCCAGCGGTGTGATGTGCTGTTGGAAATGTGAGTGGACAATCCCCCGAGGCGTGAAACATAATTGTCGGGCGCAAAAACTAGTGTTCCAAGTTATTGAAAACCAAGGCTATCCCATGAATTCTGTCCGTCGGACCTGTACGATTTTTCTGTTTGCCGCAAGCATCGCCGTGTCGGCCACATCCGTTCAGGCGGCTCCGACCCAGGCTGAGAGTTTCGCGTTTCGGATGGCTGTGGCGGAAAGCGCAGAGACAACCCCGGAAATCGCGTCCTTTTATCGAGAACAGGAATTCGCGCCGATTTGGGTCGGTCCTACCTCTGATCACGCGGCGCGTCGGTCGGCACTTATCAAAGCATTGTCCCATGCTCAGATGCATGGGCTTCCGGCCGAACGATATGACGTTGATGGCCTGATGGCGAAGATGCAGAGCGCTCGGTCAAACCGCGATCTCGGGGCGCTTGAGGCAGCGCTGAGCGAGGCGTTTGTCCGCTATGCGCAGGATATTCAGTCCGGGCTGCTGCGCCCGGCTCAGATCGATGCCGGCCTCGTGCGTGCGGTCGAACGGAAGCCAGCCTCGGAACATCTTGCGGCGATGATGAGATCCACCGACGGCTCTTATCTCGCGCAGCTTCCACCGCAGTCCAGCCAGTACCGGGCGCTGCTCAAGCAGAAGATGGCGCTGCAGTCACTGAACGAACATGGTGAATGGGGGCCGACCGTTCCAACCGGAAAATACGAACGCGGCGATACGGGGCCAAGCGTCATAAAACTGCGTAATCGTTTGGTTGCGATGGGGTTCCTCAAGCCCACGGCCAGCCCGGAATATGACGACTCCATGGTGGCAGCGGTGCAAGCCTTCCAACGCGCCCATGGACTTGAACCAGATGGTGTCGCCGGCCAGGGAACGATTGCCGAAATCAACCGTTCACCTTCTGACCGGCTCAAGGCGGTGATGGTTGCGATGGAACGTGAACGCTGGCTCCCTCGCGAGAGGGGGGCACGGCATGTTCTGGTCAATCAGGCCGACTTTTCCGCGAAAATCGTCGACGATGGTCGGGTGACATTTGAAACACGTGCAGTGATAGGCAAAAACACCAGCGATCGTCAAAGCCCCGAATTTTCGGATGTGATGGAGCACATGGTGATCAATCCCAGCTGGCATGTGCCGCGCTCGATCATCACCAAGGAATACCTGCCGAAGTTGCGGGCCAACCCCAATGCCGTCCGGCATCTTGAGATCACCGATCGGCGCGGGCGCCAGGTGAACCGCAATGCGGTGGACTTCAACCAGTTCACGGCTCGCAGCTTCCCGTTTGCGATGCGCCAGCCTCCGGGGCAGAGCAACGCTTTGGGGCTGGTCAAGTTCATGTTCCCCAACAAGTACAACATCTATCTGCACGACACCCCGCAGAAGAGCCTGTTCGCACGCGAAGTGCGCGCCTTCTCTCACGGGTGCATTCGTTTGGCGCAACCTTTTGATTTCGCCTATGCTTTGCTGGCAAAACAGGAAGAGGACCCCAAGGCCTTTTTCCACAGGGTGCTGGGTACCGGACGTGAAACCAAGGTTGACCTCAAACAGCCGGTTCCGGTTCATCTGATTTACCGCACCGCATTCGTCGGGCCGAAGGGCGACGTGCAGTATCGGCGCGATGTCTATGGTCGGGACCAGAAGATTTGGGATGCCCTGCAAAAAGCAGGGGTGGCCCTGCCGAACGTTCAGGGGTAAGCACAGGGCGCAAAATCCTGCGACAAGGAAGCCCGCGATGCAGTTCACCTTACAGCAAATCGCCGATGCTCTGGGGGCGCCGGCCGAGGGAAACACCAGCCTGACGATTCTGAGGGCGGCCGAGCCCAAGGATGCTGGTCCGACCGATTTGGCTATGGCGATGGCTCCGAAATACGCCGAGGCGCTTGCTGAGGGTCAGGCGCGCTGTGCCGTTCTGTGGGAGGGTGCCGACTGGCGCGCACTGGGTCTGGAGGGCGCCGTGTTCGTTGGCCGCCCCCGTATGGCAATGGCCGGAATTACCACGATGCTGGACCGGGGGCAGGGCGTCGCACTTGGGATCCATCCTTCGGCGGTCGTGGACCCGACGGCCGAGATCGCCGGAGATGTGTCCATCGGGCCTCTGGCCGTTGTCGGCCCCCGGGCCCGCATCGGATCCGGAGCGGTGATCGGCGCCCAGTGCCACGTTGGTATGGATGTCGTGCTAGGCCAGAACTGCCTGTTGCGCGAGATGGTCAGCATCGGCGCGCGTGCCGTCATCGGCGATCGCTTTATTGCGCAACCCGGAGCCAGGATAGGCGGGGATGGCTTCAGCTTTGTCACGCCCGAGGTTTCTGGTGTGGAAAACGTGCGCAAGACCATGGGCGACGCCGGAGACGCCAAGGCGCAGAGTTGGTTGCGCATCCATTCGCTCGGTGCGGTCCAGATCGGCAATGATGTCGAGGTTGGCGCGAACTGCACCATCGACAACGGTACGATCCGCAACACCGTCATCGGAGACGGCTCCAAGTTGGACAATCTTGTTCATGTCGGGCACAACACCCAGGTCGGCAGAGACTGTTTGCTGTGCGGTCAAACCGGAGTGTCCGGTTCGGTCGAGATCGGCAACAACGTGGTTTTGGGTGGCCAGACCGGAGTCGTCGACAATATCTTCATTGGTGACGGCGTGATCGCGGGCGGTGGAACCAAGATACTTTCGAATGTCCCGGCAGGTCGTGTGATCATGGGCTATCCGGGCGTGAAAATGGAAACGCACACCGAAATCTACAAGGCGCAGCGTCGGCTTCCTCGCATGGCCCGTGACGTAGAGGCGCTTAAAAAGACGGTTTTCAAACCCTCGTCGAGCGATTAAATCAACCGCAACGCGACAATCAGGGGAACGACATGAGCATCAGCGACCGCGTCATCGCAATCATTGCAGAGCAGGCCGTGCTGGAGCCGTCCGACGTGACGCCCGAAAGCTCTCTGGAAGATCTCGGAATCGATAGCATGGGCCTGGTTGAAAGCATCTTTGCTATCGAGGAAGAATTCGACATCTCGATCCCCTTTAACGCCAACGAACCGACGGCAAGTGATTTCGACATCTCGAATGTTGCAGCGATCATTGCCGGGATCGAAAAACTGGTCGCGGAAAAGGTCTGATCCGCGGTCATGAAACGGGTTGTCATTACCGGCGCTGGCACGATCAATTCGCTGGGCCATTCCGTGCCCGACACCCTGGAAGCGATGCGCGAAGGCCGTTGCGGCATTTCCGAGCTTGAATTTCGTGACGTCGACCGACTGAGCATCAAAATTGGCGGCCAGGTCCGCGGGTTCGAGGCCGAGGGCCGGTTCAATCGTCAGCAGATGGCGCTGTATGACCGTTTCACGCAATTCACTCTGACTGCGGCCAAAGAGGCGATCGACCAGTCGGGGCTGGAGTTTCACGGCGAATTGGCCGTTCGGTCGGGGGTCGTTTTGGGAACGGCCGGTGGTGGTGTTTCGACCTGGGATGACAACTACCGCTCGGTCTACGAAGACGGGAAGAACAGGGTCCATCCGTTCGTCGTGCCGAAGCTGATGAACAACGCGGCCGCAAGCCACATTTCGATGGAGCACAACCTCAAAGGCCCCAGTTTTACCGTTTCGACGGCCTGTGCATCGTCCAACCACGCGATGGCGCTGGCGTTCCAGATGGTGCGCAGTGGCGCCGCCCCGGCGATGATTACCGGTGGGTCGGAGTCCATGTTGTGTTTTGGCGGGGTCAAGGCCTGGGAAGGCCTTCGGGTCATGTCGAAGGACGCCTGCCGGCCGTTCAGCGCAAATCGCAATGGCATGGTTCAGGGCGAGGGCGCCGGTGTGTTCGTATTCGAGGAATACGAACATGCGCGTGCTCGCGGCGCTGAAATCCTGTGTGAGGTTGCGGGCTATGCGATGTCTTCGGACGCGACGGATATCGTGATGCCCAGCAAACAGGGCGCGGCCCGCGCCATGGCCGGGGCCTTGAAGGACGCGGGGCTGAACGCAAGTGACGTGGGCTATATCAACGCCCACGGCACCGGAACCGCCGCCAATGACAAGACCGAATGCGCAGCGGTCGCGGATGTATTTGGACGCCATGCCGACGATCTGATGATCTCGTCGACCAAATCCATGCACGGCCACCTTATCGGCGGAACCGGCGCGGTTGAACTGTTGGCCTGTATCATGGCCGTCCGTGACGGCGTGATTGCTCCGACCATCGGGTATGAAGAACCCGACCCGGAATGCGCTTTGGACGTCGTACCAAACGAGGCGCGCGAGGCCGAAGTAAATGTCGCACTGAGCAACGCCTTTGCGTTTGGCGGTCTGAACGCGGTCTTGGCCCTCAAGAAGGTATGAAAAAAGCCGCCATCGGATGATGGCGGCTTTGGTCATTCATTTTGGCGTGATCAGTTGGTGTTGACCTGCAGGCCGTCAAATGCAGCGGTAAATCCGCTCAGCGACAGATCCATGTTGATAACCTGATCGGGCGCGCGTGCGGGCACCAGTGAAATGGTAGCCTTCGTTCCTGCTTTCATCGCGTCAATGTCGCCCTGCGTCAGACCCAGCTGTGCAACGCAACCGACCGGAACACAGTGGTGATAGTTGTACAGCTTGCGCGGTGCGCCATCGATCGAGATGGCCAGTTGTGCCTGCAGCAGGGTTTCCAGCGGAACAATGACGTTTGCCCAGGCTGCGGCGGCACCACCGGCGGGCAGCTTGCCAACGGTAATCTCGGCCAGAGGTTCATTCTGCGCACCGTTGAGAATCTGAACCATCGCACAGGGGTCATCGCCGGTCTGCGCCTTGATGCAGGAGATCTCCCAGTCGCCCGACTTCTCGCGGACATATTGCTCGCCGACACGCGGGCCGCTTTGACCAAGATCCAGGTCGGAGCCGGTATCCGTGGTCTGACCGGTTTGGGTCTGCTCTTGAGTTTCAGTCGTGGCTTCCTGGGCGAACGCGCCTGAGCCCAGCAATGCAGCCGTTACCAGGGTGGCTGGAACAAGTTTGGTGATCATCAGTGCCTCATTGTGCTGATACAGCTTTTTCAAACGTCTCTAGCATTCCTGCTCCGCCATGTCAGTTGCAAAG
This sequence comes from Ruegeria sp. CI8, assembly GCF_056536865.1. Classification (NCBI taxonomy): domain Bacteria; kingdom Pseudomonadati; phylum Pseudomonadota; class Alphaproteobacteria; order Rhodobacterales; family Roseobacteraceae; genus Ruegeria; species Ruegeria sp. CI8. The sequence goes on along the minus strand of NZ_JBQFQL010000001.1, from coordinate 1,189,569 downwards.
CGCGCGCCAAACGCGGGATTGGACGGATTTTCGCCGACCCATCGTAGGCAACCTGAAGTGACGCCGGGAAGCCTTTGAGTACAAACGACAAAGGGAGCCGTACGTGCGGCTCCCTTCAATCAATGTATCTCCCCGTCGGACTGGCCGACTTAGTTATGCCCGAACGTTACGAGAGGCGAACCCAGTGGTCAACTGCTAACAGCGAAATTTAATGTTTCCACAAGCAGAAACTTGGCAATTTCAAAAAAAGGGCTGTGCCCGAAAGCACAGCCAGTCGACAGGGAGGAAGTTTGCCCACCACACGAGGGAATTGCGAGGCGGGCAAAATCACTATCGCAGTCAAAGGTTAAGTTTGTATGGTGGTGCCGGGACGCTAAGTTTTGGGACGTATCAATATGACGGAAAACGTTTTTGTCGGCGGTGGCGGTGTTGAATACAAGCAGCCGCAGGGTTTGACGCTGAAATATGCAAACCGGCACGGTCTGATTGCCGGTGCAACGGGGACGGGCAAGACCGTGACCCTGCAAATCCTGGCCGAAGGGTTCTCGCAGCAGGGCGTTCCTGTTTTCCTGTCTGACGTCAAAGGTGACCTGTCCGGACTGGCGCGTCCCGGTAGCCCCGATCACAAGTTGCACCAGGCCTTCATGGACCGCGCCCAGCGCATCGGGTTTGCCGACTATTCCTATGCCGCGTGCCCAGTCACGTTCTGGGATCTGTTTGGTGAGCAGGGCCACCCTGTCCGGACAACGGTTACCGAGATGGGGCCGCTGTTGTTTTCCCGGCTTCTGGACCTGAGCGAAGCGCAGGAAGGTGTGCTGAACATCGCCTTCCGGGTTGCGGATGAAGAAGGGATGCCGCTGCTAGATCTCAGGGACCTGCAGGCTCTTCTGGTCTGGATTGGTGAAAACCGGTCGCAGCTGTCCTTGCGTTATGGAAATGTCTCGACCGCTTCGATCGGTGCCATACAGCGACGATTGCTGGTGTTGGAAAACCAAGGCGGCGCACGGCTGTTTGGTGAGCCCGCGCTCGAACTGTCGGATTTGATGCGCCTGGATGAAAACGGCCACGGGATGGTCAACATCCTGGCTTCTGACAAGCTGATGGGCGCGCCCGGGCTGTATGCCACGTTCCTTTTGTGGCTGCTGAGCGAACTGTTTGAGGAACTTCCCGAAGTCGGCGATCCCGACAAGCCCAAGCTGGTCTTTTTCTTCGACGAAGCCCATCTGCTGTTCGACGATGCGCCCAAGGTTCTGGTGGACAAGGTCGAGCAGGTCGCGCGATTGATCCGATCCAAAGGCGTTGGGGTTTACTTCATTACTCAGAACCCGGCCGACATTCCCGAAGATATCCTCGGGCAGTTGGGCAATCGCGTCCAACATGCTTTGCGCGCCTTCACCGCGCGGGATCGCAAGAATTTGCGGCTGGCCGCGGAAACCTATCGGGAAAACCCGGCCTTCGACACGGAAACCGCGATCCGGGAGGTCGGAGTGGGCGAGGCGTTGACCTCGTTGCTCGAACGAAAGGGCGCCCCCGGTATGGTCGAGCGGACATTGATACGTCCGCCGGGTTCACAACTGGGCCCGATTGCCGACGCCGAGCGCAAGGCTGTGATGGAGGTGTCTCCGATGGCCGGAAAGTACGAAACGCTTCTGGATCGCAAATCGGCATTCGAAATCCTGCAGGCGCGCGCGGCCAAGGCCGCGGCCGAGGCCGAGGAAGCCGAACCCGAGGAGCAAGACGACACCCGGTCGGTGTCCGAGCGGGAGTATTCGGCGGCGCGCAGATACAGCGGCAGCAGAGTAGGGCGCTCGTCTGCACGATCGGTCCGAAAGCAAGACAGCTTTGCCTCTGCCATGAGCGAGGCAGTCATCAAAGAGCTGAAAGGAACAACAGGACGCCGCATCGTTCGCGGCATTCTGGGCGGGCTGTTTCGCAACCGTTGAATTTCATCGCCCTGCCAGCCGGAACTGGCGGGGCGTGCCGCGTCAGCGGTTGAGGCGCCGCTGTCCTTCCTGCTGGCAATAGGCGTCAGCTTCGGGAACCGACATCTTGGTGGCCGGGAAATCAATCGCGCGATCCCAGTCAACCCGATCCTGGCGGTACAGTTGGCAGGTCACGACGCCCTTTGGCGTCTGTACCTGGACGGGTGTGGTTTCCAGTTCACGTGGGCTCGGGATGCATCCGGCCACAACAGCCAGGACCGGAACCATAAGGGCAATTTTCTTTGTGGAAGTCTTCATGGTGCAAAAACTTTTCTTCTGGGTCAGAGTTTACTCGTTACGAACGGCGCATCAGGTGAGTGGTCTTTCGAACAATATGCGCCGGTATGGTTCATAGAGTGTGAATGCGTCTATTGATTTTTCAAGCCGCAATCAAGAAACCGCGCCATTCGCATGGCGCGGCCTGACGGTTTCGTGATGAAAGATGTCTACTTCTCGGGGATCAGGCCCCTTGGGCTGAATCTGAGAACAATCAGCAGGATAAGCCCCATCGTGAACAGGCGCATATGTGCCGTGCTTTCGATCAGGTGGGCCTTAAGCGCGCTGCCATCTGGCATGCTGGAAGTGATCAGGTTCATAAGCCACAGACCGATCGGTTCGACCTCGACCCACAGGAACCAGATCAGAAAGGCCCCCAGGACCGAGCCGAAGTTGTTACCGGAACCGCCGACGATCACCATCACCCAGACAAGGAAGGTGAACCGGAGCGGTTGGTAGGCGCTGGGTGTCAGCTGGCCGTCCAGCGTCGTCATCATCGCCCCGGCAATGCCACAGATGGCCGAGCCCAGAACGAAGATCTGCAGATGACGGCGGGTGACGTCCTTACCCATGGCTTCGGCGGCGACCTCGTTGTCGCGGATCGCGCGCATCATGCGGCCCCACGGGCTTTTGAGCGCCATCTGAGCCATCCAGAGCAGGATGAGAAGCACGATCAGGAACAGGAATGCATAACCCAGTTTCACCCACAGGGTCGAAGCGGTCACCGGGTCCAGCCCGAATGAGGCTGCACGTTCGACGAAGGACGGGTCGCTCTGCAGGTCAATCTCATAGCCCACGATAGGTGAGGGGCGGGGGATGCCGTAGACGTTCTTGACCCCTCGGGCCAGCCAGTCCTCGTTTTTCATGATCGCAATGATGATCTCGGCGATGCCCAGCGTGGCAATCGCAAGGTAGTCCGAGCGCAGACCCAACGCCGTCTTGCCAATCAGCCAGGCAGCGCCCGCGGCCAACAGCCCTCCCGCCGGCCATGCAAGCAGCACTGGAAGATTCAGTCCGCCGATATTTCCGGCAATGGCTGGGTCGATGGCTTCGACGGCTGCGATGCTCGGGTCGAACACCGCGCGATAGACGAAGAACCCGACGATGAGGATTGCGATGATCGCCAGCGTTCGTGCCCGGCCCTTGGGCATTTTTTGCGCGGCCATCACGGCTGCGACAACGGTCGCCGCCCCCAGCAGAAGCGCCAGCACGATCCCGTATCCGCCCGCGGACCAGGCTCCGGGTGTCGGAGGGGTAGAGACCAGCACAACCGCAAGTCCGCCCAGCGCAACAAAACCCATGACGCCGACATTGAACAGTCCGGCAAAGCCCCATTGCAGGTTCACACCGATCGCCATGATCGCGGAAATCAGACCCATGTTCAGAATCAAGATCGCCGTGTTCCAGCTTTGAACGAAACCGGTCAGCAGGATCAGCCCGCCGACAATCACGAAAAGCAGGGTGTTTTTGACTGCTTCGTTCATACCGCTTTCCCCTTGAACAGACCCGTTGGCTTGAACAGAAGCACGATCAGCAGAATGACGAAGCTGACGGCGAATTTGTAATCGGTGGACAGGAACTGCACCAGGCCCGAAGGTTCGAGGCTTTCCGGGGCAAGGTAGGTCAGCACCTTCTTCCAGGCATAAGTGATCGTGACTTCGGAAAAGGCGATAATGAATCCGCCTGCGATAGCCCCAATCGGGTTACCCAATCCGCCCACGATGGCCGAGGCAAAGATCGGCAGAAGCAGCTGGAAATAGACGAATGGCTTGAAGCTCTTGTCCAGCCCGTAGAGAACTCCGGCCGTCGTGGCCAGTGCCGCAACGATGATCCAGGTGATCATCACCACACGTTCCGGGTTGATGCCGGACAACAAGGCCAGATCCTCGTTGTCGGAATAGGCGCGCATCGACTTGCCGGTGCGGGTCTTGTTGAGGAACCAGAACAGCAAAGCGACGGCAACGACGGCGACGATCACTGTGATACCCTGCGAGGTCTTGATCGCAAGCCCCTCATCCAGCCCGGTCATCTTTTTGAAATCCCGCGCAGAAATCAGGAACCGTGCCCCATCCGAGAACCTTTGGTCATCGGGACCGATGATGAAGCGCACCAGCCCATTCATGATGAACATCACACCCATGGATACGATCACCAGGATCACAGGTTTGGCTTTTTGCTCACGATAGAAACGATAGACCAGCCTGTCGGTGATCAGCACCAGAAGGATGCACCCGAGGATCGCAAACGGAAGCGCCAGAAGCGCCGTCGGCAAGGGCCCGAACCCGATCCCTGCGGCCTGAAGACCCCAGGTGACCAGCACGGCGATCATTGCGCCGAAGGCCATCGTATCCCCGTGGGCAAAGTTGGAAAACCGCAGGATGCCGTAGATCAGGGTGACCCCCAGCGCCCCAAGTGCCAACTGGCTGCCATAGGCAACCGCGGGCACGATCACAAAGTTCGCAAGCGCAACAAGCGCATTCAGTAGGTCCATTATGTTCTTCTCACTGTCCGGGTGCGGCTTTATGGCATGACGCCGACGAAAGACACAACAATTTGGAGCATGATTTTTGCGGCTTTGTGCATGTTTTTATGCGGTTTGGCGGACATTGATCACACGCGCTCCAACCCTCTGCGGATCCCCGAAAGAAAAAGACCGCGCCACCATGTGGGACGCGGCCTGAAATCGCAGATGATTGCGGGACTAGGCTCCGGTTTCCGTGCATTGGCCGCGGTCATTCTGAAGGACCGGACGGCGAATGGACAGGTTGTAGGACAGATCAGGGCTTTTGACGAAGAAGGTCATGACATGCTGTTCGGTCGCCAGGATGAACGTCATGTTGTTCAGGCCAGGAAACACCTGAGCATCCCCGGTCGTGTCACCGAATTTGACCGATCCCTTTTGCTCGCCTTCAAGCCGTGTCAGCCGGTACTCGGTTCCATCAATATCCGATATGCACACAAACTCGCGTTGCTGAGCCACAGCGCCAGTTGCCAAGTGTGCGACCAGTGCGGCGATCATCCATTTCTTCATTTTGACTTCCAATTTTTGTGCCCCCCAATTGGGGCGCGTTTCGGGGATTGGTGTAGTGGTTCGGGCGCAGCGATATTTTTGAAATTTGACCTGATTAAAGCAGCAGATTGGCATTCCGAGAAATTCCACAGGCTTTTTGAACCGGTGCGGTGCCAGGAAATAATTTATATTTTTCAGATGCCTAATAAGGGTTCTCAGGAAGAAGGGTGTGGCCGGCAACGCCGATTGCCATCTTCTGGCCTTCAATTTTGCGCAAAGCGGTTAAGCAAAAGGGCCAGCCGAGAATCCCGACCGGCCCCATGAAAAAACCGAATTCTGAAAAGCGTCGGTTAGCCGCCCAAAAACGACTTGCGCACTTCCTCGTCCGCCAGCAGTTCCTTACCGGTTCCCGTGTATGCATTGCGGCCTTGGACCAGCACATAGCCCTTGTCGGCGATCTCAAGTGCCTGGCGGGCATTCTGCTCGACCATCAGGATCGGAAGGCCAGTGCGCGACACTTCGATGATGCGGTCGAACAGTTCGTCCATCACAATCGGCGAAACGCCCGCAGTCGGTTCGTCCAGCATCAGCACTTTGGGCTTGGTCATAAGCGCGCGGCCGACGGCCACTTGTTGGCGCTGTCCGCCCGAGAGCTCACCCGCCGCCTGGTTGCGTTTGTCTCGCAGGATCGGGAACAGCTCGAACACCTGTTCCATCGTGTCCGAGAAATCATCCGTGCGGATGAACGCGCCCATTTCCAGATTTTCCTGAACCGTCATCGAGGTGAAAATGTTCTGCGTTTGGGGCACAAAGCCCATGCCTTTGATCACCCGGTCCTGCGGGCTGAGGCTGGTGATGTCCTCGCCATCCAGCCGCACCGATCCGGCGCGCACGTCCAGCATGCCGAAGACGGCCTTCATCGCGGTGGATTTGCCAGCACCGTTGGGGCCGACGATCACGGCGATTTCGCCCTTGTCCACGGCGATCGTGCAATCGTGCAGAATGTCGGGGCCTTTGCCGTACCCGCCGGTCATGGTGTCACCGATCAGGAATGGACCGCCCTCTACCCGGTGGGTCTTGCCGCTGACCCGATGGGCCGGCGTCATCGTGCCGATGCCATGCGTGTTGGTGATCGAGGCGTCCTTGTTGCCTTTGTCATCCTGATATGGATTGTCGCTCATGCCCCGGCCTCCAACTGGTCTTTGTTCTTGAGCCCAGTACCCAGATAGGCCTCGATGACGTGCTCGTTGGCCTTGATCTCGTCCAGCGTGCCTTGCGCAAGCACCTTGCCCTCGGCCATGCAGATCACCGGATCGCAGATCTTGCCGATGAAATCCATGTCGTGTTCGATCACGACGAAGGTATAGCCGCGTTCCTTGTTCAGACGCAGGATCGTATCGGCGATGGTCATCAGCAGGGTACGGTTCACGCCTGCGCCGACCTCGTCCAGGAACACGATCTTGGCGTTCACCATCATCGTGCGACCCAGTTCCAGCAGCTTTTTCTGGCCGCCCGAGACCTGACCCGCCTTGTGGTCGGCCAAATGTTCGATGGTTAGGAACTCCAGCACCTCGTCGGCCTTGGCGCGCAGGGCGCGTTCCTCATCCGCAATCCGCTTGCGGCCGAACCACGTGTTCCACAGCGATTCACCGGATTGGCCACCGGGGACCATCATCAGGTTTTCGCGGCATGTCATCGACGAGAACTCGTGCGCGATCTGGAACGTGCGCAACAGCCCCTTGTGAAACAGATCATGGGGCGGCAGGCCGGTGATGTCTTCGCCGTCCATCCAGACCTTGCCGCTGGTCGGTGGCAGAACGCCCGCGATCACATTGAAAAGAGTGGTTTTTCCGGCCCCGTTTGGACCGATCAGGCCGGTAATCGAGCCCTTTTCGATCTCCAGCGATGCCCCGTCCACCGCATGGAAACCGCCGAAATGCTTGTGCACGTCCTCGACGACGATCATGTGTTCCCCTGTCCGCGGCTTTCGCGGTTCTTCGTGTTGCCCCATCCTCAAGATAAGGTGGCGCCTTTTGTCATTGAAACAGCCCGGACACAAGGCCCGGGCTGCTTGGTATCATGCGGTCAGCTGACGGATCAACGGAACTTGACGGTCTCGTTCTTGCCGTCTTTCACTTCGATCTCGCGGTAGGACCCGGCGCTTTCGCCCGGACCGATCAGTTCGACACCCGAAGCGCCGACATAGTCGATGTCCTGACCAGCGGCCAGCAGTTCCAGACCCTTGGCCAGTTCACCCGGATAGATCTTCTCGCCGGGGGCGTTGGCCACATCCAGGATCTTGCCACCGTACTGGGCCGGATCGGCCGACCCTGCTGCTTGCATGGCCAGCATGAACAGCGCGGCTGCGTCATAGCTTTCGGGCGAGTAGGGCGACGAGCCGTCAAAGCCCGCGGCTTCGGCCATCGCGAAATATTTCTCGGCGCCTTCACCGCCGGAACCGGCGATCTGACCAAACGAGCCGTCCAGATCGGGGCCGACATTCGCAGGCAGCGAGTCACCGATCATGCCGCCCGGCAGACCGAACGTGTCGAACGCGCCGCTGTCCAGAGCGGACTGGATGATGCCCAGACCACCCTGATCCAGGTAACCGGCAACCACGAGGATGTCACCGCCGGCCGAGGCCAGCGCGCCGACTTCGGCCGAATAGTCCGCTTTGCCGTCTTCATGTGCTGCAACGATGGTCACTTCGCCGCCCACGGCCTCGAACGACGACTGGATCGCGTCGGCCAGACCTTTGCCGTAGTCGTTGTTGGTATAGGTCAGAGCGATCGAGTTGATGCCGCGGTCTTTCAGAATGTCGGCCATAACCTGACCTTCACGCGCATCCGACGGGGCGGTGCGGAAGAACAGGCCGTTGTCTTCCATCGTCGACAGGCCGGGCGAGGTCGCCGACGGCGAGATCATGACCATGCCATTCGGAATAGCGACGTTCTGCAGGATTGCGCCAGTCACACCCGAGCAGTCGCCGCCGATGATGCCGGCAACGCCATCGGCGATCATGCGTTCGCCGTTCGAGGTGGCCAGACCGTTGTCGATGCAGCCGGTATCGGCACGCGACGGGGTGACGGTGGCGCCGCCCAGCAGCTTGCCGGATTCGGTCACTTCGGCCATCGCCAGTTCGGCGCCCGAACCCATTGCCGGGGCCAGCGATTCAATCGGCCCGGTAAATCCGAACAGAACGCCCAGTTTGACGTCTTCGGCCATTGCGGCACCAGCCAGCAATGCGGTTGCTGCAGTCGCAGTAAGCAGCTTTTTCATTAGGTTACTCCCTTGTTGGAACGTATTCGTTCTGAGCAAGACCCTAGGCAAGCTGTTCAGAAAAGAAAAGTCCAAACAGGAATGTGTCTTTTGGCTGAACAACTCTATTTGTTTTCTAGGGTTTGGTTCCCGGGCGGCTCATTCTGACAGGGATTGGAGCGAAAGATATGATCAGGTTTTTTACGATTCTCATTCTGATGATTTGCGGCACCGTCGCGTCGGGCGAGTCATTGAAGACATCCGCAGGCGAGGTCTCGGTCACGACCATGTTGGGGGGTCTGGATACGCCCTGGGCGATCGGCTTGTTGCCTGATGGCAGTTTTTTGGTCACGGAGCGCGACGGCCAGTTGCTTTTGGCGCGTGATGGCAAGGCCACCAAGGTCCGGGGTGTTCCGAAGGTCGCGGCGCAAGGGCAGGGCGGTCTGCTGGACGTAACCATCGCCCGCGATTTTGACCGCACCAGAGAGGTGTTTCTAACATTCTCGAAACCGCAGAGCGGCGGGGCCGGTACGGCGGTTACCGTGGCGCGCCTGTCCGAGAACGGCAAGCGGCTGACCAACCTGAAGGTGATATTCGAAGCGGTTCCCGGCGGCTCGGGTGGCCGGCATTTCGGATCGCGCGTGGTCGAGGCGCAGGACGGGACGCTGTTCATCACTGTGGGGGATCGTGGCGACAGGCCAAGCGCGCAGGACCGCTCGAACCACATGGGGACGGTTATTCGGATCAACCGCGATGGCTCGATCCCGGCGGATAATCCGTTTGTCGCGCAAGAAGGCATCCGTCCCGAGATCTGGTCCTTTGGTCATCGCAACCCGCAAGGCGCTGATGTTGATACGAGCGGCCGGTTGTGGGTCTCGGAACATGGCGCCAGGGGCGGGGACGAGGTGAACCTTGTGAAACCCGGCGCCAACTACGGTTGGCCGGTCATTTCCTACGGGACGCATTATTCCGGAGAGAAGATTGGCGAAGGCACCAGCAAAGACGGAATGGAACAGCCGCGCTTGTATTGGGATCCGTCCATCGCGCCCTCGGGCTTGATGGTCTATTCCGGCGGGATGTTTCCCGAATGGCGGGGTGACATCTTCGTGGGTTCGCTGAAATTCGACTATATCGCACGGCTGTCCGGAAACCCGTTGCGCGAGGTCGAGCAGATCAAAGGCCCCGAGACCGAACGGGTCCGCGACATCGTGCAGGCCCTAGACGGTGCGATCTGGTTCATCTCGGTCGGGCAGGGTGCGGTTTACAGGATTTCCCGTTCGTCCTAGGAGTGCAGCGATACACTTCTAAGAGGATTGATATGTTCCGCATTCTCGCAGCGATATTTTTGTCCCTTTCGACACTTCCCGCCGCGGCCGACGAGGTCTTTGCGACCTATGCCGAATACGAAGCCTTCGTCGACACCAAGATCAAGAACCGCGAGTTCTCGAACGTCATCAGCCGGTTGGGCGGCGCCGACGAATACACGCCGCAGCAGATGCAAGTCCTGCAAGGGCAGCTGCGTGACCTTGTCCCGTACTACCTGACCAATGCCGACGTTGCCAAACGGGTCGAGCTTGAGAACGGGTTCGCGCAGGAAATGCGGATCTACTGGAACGACAAGAACAGCTATCTCTACTATTACGCTCTTTTGCATAAACGCCACGACGGCGTGCTAGTTCTGCAGTTCAGCATCAACACACGCGCCGAGCCCATTCTGGGCATGTTCTAGGCGTCAGACCGACAGCCGTCCGCTCTGCGTTCCACGCTCGCGATAGGGCGTGGTGTTGTAATGCGCGCGGTAGCATTTCGAGAAATGGCTGGGGCTGGCAAAGCCGCAGGCCAAGGCCACGTTGATCACGCTCATGTCGGTCTGCATCAGCAGGTTGCGCGCCTTGTGCAGCCGCAACTCCATGTAATAGCGCTTGGGCGAACGGCTCAGATACCGGCGGAACAGCCGCTCGAGCTGGCGGGTCGACATGCCAACATCCTTGGCCAGGATCGAGGGCGAAATCGGCTCCTCGATGTTCTTCTCCATCATCAGGATGACCTGGCTCAGCTTGGGGTGCCGCACGCCGATCCGGGTGGGCGTCGACAGGCGCTGGGTGTCCTGATCGGTGCGGATAGAGGAATAGATCATCTGGTCGGCCACTGCATTGGCCAACTCCTCACCGTAATCGTCGGCAATCAGTTTCAGCATCAGGTCGATTGACGAGGTGCCACCGGCCGTTGTCATCCGGTTGCCGTCGATCAGAAAGACGGATTTCGTCAGTTCGACGTTTTCGAACTCTTCCGCAAAGCTGTCGGCGTTTTCCCAGTGGATGGTGGCGCGTTTGCCGTCCAGCAGGCCGGCCTTGGCGAGGGTATAGGCCGCCGTGCACAAGCCACCGATCTTCAAGCCTTTGCGGGCCTCGCGGCGCAGCCAGTTCAGAACCTTTTTGGTGGTCGCCGCCTGAACATCGACGCCGCCACAAACAAGGATCACCTCGTCCCGCTGCAGTTCGTCCAGATCGCGGTCAAGCTCGAACGTCGTCCCGGCCGAGCAGCTGACCACCTCTCCGCCTTCACCGGCCAGCGACCAGGTATAGATCTGCTGATCCGCCATACGATTGGCAATCCGAAGGCTGTCCAGTGCCGAGGCAAAAGACAGCAACGAAAACTTGTCGAGCAACACGAATACGAAATTGAGCGGCTTGGCCGCGCGCTTGTCCACAGTGACAACTTGGCGTTGCTCTTGCATGGCGAACTGTCCTTGATTCGGCGGACCGAGGCCCAAGGCCTGCGGCGAATTTGACCGACACCATGCTCAAAGCTTGTTTCCGACGTCAAGAGGCGCAAATCGGATATGGTCTCTGGTCTATGGATTTTGTATAGAGACCACCTGAATTACCTCAGCGGAGATCAAAGCTATGACCGAGTGGCAAAAAACGAACTGGCGCAGCAAGCCGCGGGTTCAGATGCCAGACTATACCGACGCGGCCGCGCTGGCCAAAGTCGAGGCCAAGCTTTCGCAGTATCCCCCGCTGGTTTTTGCGGGCGAGGCCCGGCGTCTCAAACAGCATTTGGGCGCGGCCGGCCGTGGCGAGGCCTTCCTGCTGCAGGGCGGGGACTGCGCCGAAAGCTTCGACCAGTTCAGCGCCGATGCGATCCGCGACACCTTCAAGGTGATGCTGCAGATGGCGATGGTTCTGACCTATGGTGCCAAGGTTCCGGTGGTCAAGGTGGGCCGTATGGCCGGCCAGTTTGCCAAGCCGCGCAGCGCGCCGACCGAAGTGGTCGATGGCGTGGAGCTGCCCAGCTACCGTGGTGACATCATCAACGAACTGGCCTTCACGCCCGAGGCGCGTATCCCGAACCCGGAAAAGATGCTGCAGGCCTATACCCAGGCTGCGGCCACTCTGAACCTGCTGCGCGCGTTCTCGACCGGCGGTTTCGCGGACATGAGCCGTGTGCATTCCTGGACCTTGGGCTTTACCAACGAACAGGACGTGCAGAAGTATTCCGAGATCGCCGACCGCATTCAGGACACGATCGACTTCATGGAGGCCGCCGGCATCACCGCGGATACCACGCATGAATTCTCGACCGTCGAGTTCTACACCAGCCACGAAGGACTGCTGTTGGAGTACGAAGAAGCGCTGACGCGACTGGATTCGACTTCGGGCAAATGGCTGGCCGGCTCGGGCCACATGATCTGGATCGGCGACCGCACCCGTCAGCCCGACGGCGCGCATGTCGAATTCTGCCGCGGCGTGCTGAACCCGATCGGTCTGAAATGCGGCCCGACGACAACGGCCGAAGACCTAAAGGTTCTGATGTCCAAGCTGAACCCGGACAACGAAGAAGGCCGTCTGACCCTGATCGCGCGCTTCGGCGCGGGCAAAGCGGGCGAGCACCTGCCGCGCCTGATCAAGGCCGTCAAGGAAGAGGGCGCCAAGGTGACCTGGGTCTGCGACCCGATGCACGGCAACACGATCAAGTCGGCAACCGGCTACAAAACCCGTCCGTTCGAATCGGTCCTGCGCGAGGTGCGGGATTTCTTCGGCGTGCATCAGGCCGAGGGCACGATCCCCGGCGGCGTGCATTTCGAGATGACCGGTCTGGACGTGACCGAATGCACCGGCGGCGTCCGTGCCGTCAGCGAAGAGGACCTGTCGGACCGCTACCACACCGCCTGCGACCCGCGTTTGAACGCATCGCAGTCGCTGGAGCTGGCGTTCCTGGTGGCTGAAGAGCTGACCAACCTGCGCCGTGACCGAAAGGACCGCGCAGCAAGCTGAGGCATGTCGGATTGAAACGCAAACGGCGGGCCCTCGGGTCCGCCGTTCTGCTTTTTACTCGTCGCGAGAGAATACCAGCCGCAGGTGTTTCGCCGGTCTCTGGAAATCGGCCTGATCCTCGGTAAAGCCCGCCTCGACAGGCCGGCTGTTGTGGGCCTGATCCTGAATGTTCACCAGTGTGCGGATCCGAGCGTCCTCGATTCCGAACCGTCGCGGCGTAGCGCCGATCATGCCATCGCTGACCATCACACCCAGCACCCGGCTGACATCCCCCAGATCGCTTCTGAGGGGCAACAGGATCATGTGGGCCTGCAGCCGCGTCCGGCCGAGCTTGCCTTTTGAAACAAGGCTGAACTCACCGATCGCCGGAGCGGCGAACACCTCTTCCAGTGTCTCTGACACCTGATCACGGGCGCTGGGATCAAAGAAGGCGGTCAGTGGCATTCCGCGCACCTCCATCCCCGCGATCTTGTTCAGATGGCTTCCCGCCAGTCGAAACCGGGCGAGGCCGGGCGCGATGCGTTCCAGAATGAATGTGTATTCCAGAATGTTTTCGAGGCCGCGTGGGTCGATCTGGGAACGCTTGGGAACGCCGTCGCCGCTCAGCAGCGCGGTCCAATACGCCTCAGCCTGACGGATGGGGGACAGACTGCGCCCACTGTCAAAGCGATCCATTGCGATGATCTTTCCAGCTTTCGACCCGGAACCATTCCAGAGGAAGGTTTTCATTACCATGCACCTCGTGTCGATTGGCGGCCATCCGGTCCGTGCGCCATGCAAAGCGATAGCGGCGACCCATCCTTCGACTGACAGATTGACACGGGTTTATTCAATTTTGGACCAAATCTTTAAGGAATGGTTAACTTCTTGCGATGAATTGCACATCCGGCAAGGTCTTGCCCTATGGGGTACGATAGCTTTAGGTGCAGCAGAACAGGGCTGCGCGGCAGTAGGAAAGGGCAGGCATGATCAAATCCATGACCGGTTTCGCATCCGGAAAGGGCGCATTGGGGCCGCACAGCTGGAGCTGGGAGCTGCGCAGTGTCAACGGCAAGGGTCTGGACATGCGGTTGCGGGTGCCGGACTGGCTGACGGGACTTGAGGCTGCGCTGCGCGCGGATATGTCCAAACAGATCAGCCGGGGCAACGTGACGTTGAGCTTGCGCGTTGCCCGCGAAGAAACCGCCGCCGAACTGAAGCTGAACGAAGTCGCAATGAGCGCCGCGCTGGATGCGCTGGCGCAGGCCGAGGAATTGGCGGTCAACAAGGGTGTCGCGCTTGCTCCGTCAAAGGCCAGCGATCTGCTGATGCTCAAGGGGATGCTGGACGCAGCAGCCGAAGACGACGATCCCGCGCCGCTGGTCGAGGCGTTGAAATCCGAATTTGGCAGTCTGCTGGCCGAGTTTGTGACAATGCGCCGGGATGAGGGGCAAGCCCTGGCTTCCATCCTGTCGGCCCAGTTGGATCAGATCCAGACACTGACAGAGCAGGCCAGCGAGCTGGCCGAGCGGCGCAAGGAAGCCATGGCCGACACTCTGCGCCAGAACCTTGCGCGGGTAATGGAAAACAGCCAGGGCGCAGATCCCGACCGGGTGGCGCAGGAGTTGGCCCTGATCGCGGTCAAGGCGGACATCACCGAAGAACTGGACCGCCTGGCCGCCCATGTCGTAGCCGCGCGCGCTCTGCTGGAGCAGGAGGCCCCGGTCGGCCGCAAGTTGGATTTCCTGATGCAGGAGTTCAACCGCGAGGCCAACACGCTGTGCTCCAAATCCCAGAATTCGGACCTGACAACGATCGGACTGGAGTTGAAGGCGGTGATCGATCAGTTGAGAGAGCAGGTGCAAAATGTCGAATAAGCAAGGAAAAGTGTAATGGCGGATCGCCGCGGTCTACTCATCATCCTTTCGTCGCCCTCGGGTGCCGGAAAATCCACTTTGGCCCGTCGCCTGATGGAGTGGGACACCGATCTCGAGTTTTCGATCTCGGCCACTACCCGCGCCCCGCGCCCGGGTGAGGAACATGGACGCGAATACTATTTTCTCAGCGAAGATGATTTCCGCCAGCAAGTGTCAAATGGGCAGATGCTGGAACATGCCCATGTGTTCGGCAATTTCTACGGCTCACCCGCTGGACCAGTGCGCGAAGCGATCCAGAGCGGGCGGGACGTGCTGTTTGACGTAGACTGGCAGGGTGAAGTGCAGATCCGGAATTCCGAGCTGGGCAAACATGCTTTGTCCATTTTCATTCTACCGCCATCGATCAAAGAGCTGCGCCGCCGGCTTGAAACCCGCGGTCAGGACAGCGCCGACGTCATTTCCAAGCGCATGATGAAAAGCTGGGACGAAATCAGCCATTGGGGCTACTACGACTATGTGTTGATCAATGACGATCTGGCCGCAACCGAGGAAAAGCTGAAGACGATCGTCAGCGCCGAGCGGATGCGCCGTATTCAGCAGCCCCGGTTGCAGGATCACGTCCGCGCCCTTCAATACGAATTCGAGAGCATGTCATGACCATTTACGCATTGGGACAGGACGTCCCGCAGATTCACGAAGACAGCTGGGTTGCACCGGACGCGAACCTGATCGGCAAAGTCGTCCTTGAGCAAGGTGCATCCGTCTGGTTCGGGTGCACGATCCGAGCCGATCACGAAGAAATCCGCGTGGGCGAGGGCAGCAACGTGCAGGAGAACTGCGTGATGCATATCGACGCCGGTTTTCCTCTGACGATCGGAAAGAATTGCACCATCGGCCACAAAGTGATGCTGCATGGCTGCACCATCGGCGACAACAGCCTGATTGGTATGGGAGCCATCGTCCTGAACGGCGCGAAGATCGGCCGGAACTGCCTGATCGGGGCAGGGGCCCTGATCACGGAAGGCAAGGAGATCCCCGACAACTCGCTGGTGATGGGAGCCCCTGGCAAGGTGGTCCGGCAACTGGACGAAGCGGCGGCCCGGCGGATCACGTTCAGCGCGCTCCACTATCAAGAGAACATGCGCAAGTTCCGGGAAACGCTGACGCCCGTTTCGCCCGTCGCATAGGTCCTGTGAACCGGTCATGAGCAACGAACTGCTTGCCGAAGTCGTCTCTGCTTTGCCGATGCCCGCATTGATGGTCGATCAGACCGAGCGGATCATCGCCTCGAACGCGGATGCGCGTGCGCTGTTGGGCCGAAACATCGACGGTCGCCATTTTGCGACGATCCTGCGACAGCCGCAGGTCATCGAAGCGATGGAGAAAAGCTTGCGGAGCAAGGGGCCGGCCAACAGCCGGCATCTGGCGAACGACGGCGCACAGGACACTGCGTTTCAGGTCCACTGTCGGTACATGCAGGGCGTTGGCGCGGTTTCCGGTGGCGCGGTTCTGGCAACGTTCATGGATGTGACCCACCTTGAACAGGCCAGCCAGATGCGCCGTGACTTCGTTGCCAATGTCAGCCACGAACTTCGTACCCCACTGACCGCTCTGATGGGCTTCATCGAGACCTTGCAAGGACCGGCGAAGGATGACGCGGCGGCCCGGGACAGATTCCTGAAGATCATGACAGCCGAGGCCAACCGGATGAATCGCCTGGTCGGTGACCTGCTGTCCTTGAATCGGGTCGAGAGCGAAGAGCGCATTCGGCCAAGGCAGCAGATTGAACTGATCGAGCTGCTGCGCGTGACGCTCGAGACGTTGCGCCCCTTGGCGGATGACGCGGGCGTTTGCCTGTCTCTGAGCGCCCTGGATAACCCCGTTCGCCTTCCGGGCGACAATGACCAGCTGCGGCAGGTCTTCACCAACCTGATTGAAAACGCGATCAAATATGGCGGCAGCGGTGGCGGTGTCGATGTGCAAGTGACGGTTTCAGATCAGGATACCGCGATCCGGGGACCGGCCGCCCGGGTGAGGGTCATCGACAAGGGCCCTGGCATCGATCCGGTTCATCTGCCTCGACTTACCGAACGGTTTTACCGCGCCGACAGCCACCGCTCGCGCGAGTTGGGGGGGACGGGGCTGGGCCTGGCTATCGTCAAGCACATCATCAACCGCCACCGCGGTCGGTTGCGGGTGGAAAGTGATTTGGGAAAGGGCGCGGTGTTCACCGTCATTTTGCCCATGTAAGACTGGCGCGTGATAGGCTAGGAACGGTCAAGCCGAGTACTCGGACCAAAAAACGAAGGACCCGCCACCCGTGGATAGCGCATTGGAAACCGAAACCCTCAAGGTCTCAGCCAGGAACGTGAACGTGTTCTATGGTGACACGCACGCCATCAAGGACGTGAATGTAGAAATCCAGGACAAGACCGTTACGGCGTTCATCGGGCCCTCGGGGTGCGGCAAGTCTACCTTTTTGCGGTGTCTGAACCGGATGAACGACACCATCGACATCTGTCGGGTCGAGGGTGAAATCCGCCTGGATGGGGAAGACATCTATGACAAGCGGATCGACCCCGTGCAACTGCGCGCCAAGGTCGGCATGGTGTTTCAGAAACCCAACCCTTTTCCAAAGTCGATCTATGACAACATCGCATACGGCCCGCGCATTCATGGTCTGGCCAAGACCAAGGCCGAACTTGACGAGATCGTGGAGAAATCCTTGCGCCGCGGCGCCATCTGGGACGAGGTGAAGGATCGCCTGGATGCCCCTGGTACTGGTTTGTCAGGAGGGCAACAACAGCGCCTGTGTATCGCACGCGCCATCGCCACGGCACCCGAAGTTCTGTTGATGGACGAGCCCTGTTCGGCACTGGACCCGATTGCCACCGCCCAGGTCGAAGAGCTGATCGATGAACTGCGTGAGAGGTTTTCGGTCGTGATCGTCACCCATTCGATGCAACAGGCCGCGCGCGTCAGCCAGAAAACGGCGTTTTTTCACTTGGGCAATCTTGTCGAGTTCGGTGATACCGCCCAAATCTTCACCAACCCCGAAGACCCGCGTACCGAAAGCTACATCACCGGCCGCATCGGCTGAGAACAGGTAAAAGACCATGAGCGAACAACATATTGCATCTGCCTTCGACCGCGATCTTGAGGCGGTTCAGGCCCACATCATGAAAATGGGTGGTCTGGTCGAAGCCGCGATTACAGGTGCGGCCCGTTCGCTGGAAACGCGGGACGAGGAACTGGCGCAGCAGGTGCGGCAGGGCGACAAGGCCATCGATGCGCTTGAGGACCTGATCAATGAGGAAACCGCCCGGGTAATCGCTCTGCGGGCGCCCACCGCCGGCGACCTGCGGTTGGTGCTGTCCGTTCTCAAGGTTTCGGCCAACCTGGAACGCATCGGCGATTACGCAAAGAACATCGCCAAGCGCACCACCATTCTGGTCGAGGCCAACCAGATCGGCGGCAGCACCGCCGCACTGCGCCGCATGGCGCGTGAGGTTGAGCGGATGCTGCGTGACGCATTGGACGCCTATATTCAACGGGATGCTGAGTTGGCCCGTGACGTCATCGATCGGGACCAGGAAGTGGATCAGATGTACAACGGCCTGTTCCGCGAGTTGCTGACCTTCATGGCAGAAGACCCGCGCAACATCACGGCCTGCATGCATCTGCATTTCATCGCCAAGAACATCGAGCGGATGGGCGACCACGTCACTGCCATCGCCGAACAGGTGATCTATCTGGTGACCGGCGAACGGCCGACCGAAGCCCGCCCGAAAGCAGACAACACCTCGCAATCTCTGTAAGAGGTGGCCGGCATGCCAATGGGCCAGCCGACTATCCTGATCGTCGATGATGAGCCCGCACTGCGCGAGGTGCTGGCGTACAACATGCAGTCCGCCGGGTACAAAGTGGTTCAGGCGGCAAGCGGCGAAGAAGCCCTGGTGCTGGTCCAAGAGGTGGCGCCTGATCTGATCGTGCTTGACTGGATGATGCCCAATCTCAGTGGGATTGAGCTGTGTCGTCAGCTAAAGGCACGCCCGCAGACCCGCGCGATTCCGATCATCATGCTGTCGGCGCGGTCCGATGAGGGGGACAAGGTGCGCGGTTTGGAGACGGGGGCCGATGATTATGTGGCCAAACCGTATTCGATGGCGGAACTGATGGCGCGAATCCGAGCTCAACTGCGTCGGGTACGCCCGGCGGTGGCTGCGGAAACCCTGGAATATCACGACATCGTCGTGGACCTCGAGAGCCACAAGGCCAGTCGGGCGGGCAAGCCGCTCCGGATGGGGCCAACCGAATTCCGGCTGCTGTGCACCTTCATGGAGAAGCCGGGGCGCGTGTTCAGTCGCGATCAGCTATTGGACCGTGCCTGGGGGCGCGACGTCTATGTCGATTCCCGCACCGTGGATGTCCATATTGGTCGACTGCGCAAGGCGTTGACGGCGTTTGGCGGAGCCGACCCCCTTCGAACGGTTCGAGGTGCTCGATACGCGCTGGATTAGCCTATCTGGGCAGAGTTTCGTCGTTTTGGGCCTGCGACGCCAACCAGTGACGGAAGTGCCGAAGTGTCGGATCTTCGGACTTTGAGCTTGGCCAGACCAGATAATAGGCCCCCATGGTTTCAACCGGATCCTTGCAGGCTGCAACAAGTCTGCCGGTCGCCAGGTCTTGCTCGATCAGATAGTTGGGCAGCAGGGCGACGCCCAGCCCATGCAGGGCGGCTTGATTGATGGTCGTGAATTGATCGTGCACCGTACCGGGCAGGGCGCCTGAATGCGGAACGCCCATTTGTTTGAACCAGTCTTGCCAAGCGCGCGGGCGGGTCTGGATGTGAAGCAGGGGCAGTTTCAGCAATTCGCGCGGATCGTCCGGCGCGCCTCCTGGCAGTAGCGAGGGTGCACATACCGGCAGAACCCTTTCCACCTTCAGCAGCAGGCGCTCGGTTCCTGGCCAATCTGGTTCCCCGAAATGTAACGCAGCATCAAAGGGTTCCGACGAGAAGTTGAACGGCCTCAGGCGTGTGGACATGTTGATCGTGATGTCAGGATGCAAACGAGCGAAATCCGGCAGCCGTGGCACCAGCCAACGCATGCCGAATGTCGGCAGGATTGCCAGATTCAGCGTTCCACCCACTGGCGCGACGTGCAGTTTCAGGGAAGCCTGCGCAATTTGGTTCAGACCTTGTCGAATTTCCGCGACATAGTCCTGCGCCACCGGCGTCAACGCCAATCGCTTTTTGTCACGCAGAATGAGCTGCACGCCCAGCTGGGTCTCGAGCGTCTGCAGTTGCCGGCTGACGGCGCTCTGGGTCAGCGCAAGCTCTTCCGCGGCGGCCGAGGCAGAACCCAGCCGGTCCAACGCTTCGAGCGCGCGAAGCGAAGAAATCGACGGAAAGAGTCGACGAGGCGTATCCATCTATGCGTTTTACTCATGAAAACTTGCAAATGTCTCGCTGTTTTTTGCGTAACTTGCAGGGTAGGGTGCGTGTAAACTTCAGTTTGGAGCCAGAAGATGAACGCCCCCGACACCAAACCTGCTTTGCGCGCAAAGGATGCGCCCGATCTTGGCCGCTTTACCTGGGACGATCCGTTCCGGCTGTCTGATCAACTGACCGAGGATGAACGCCTGATCGCCGACAGCGCCCGTGCGTATTCGCAGGAAAAGCTGCAACCTCGGGTAACTCAGGCGTTTCAGAACGAGGAAACCGATCCTGAAATCTTCCGCGAGATGGGCGAAATGGGCCTGCTGGGCACCACCATTCCCGAGGAATACGGCGGGATTGGAGCCGGTTACGTAACCTACGGTCTTGTCGCGCGCGAGGTCGAACGTGTGGATTCCGGCTATCGCTCGATGATGTCGGTGCAAAGCTCGCTGGTGATGTATCCGATCTATGCCTATGGCAGTGAAGAGCAGCGCCGGAAATACCTGCCGAAACTGGCCAGTGGTGAATGGATCGGTTGCTTTGGCCTGACCGAACCGGATGCGGGATCTGACCCGGCTGGTATGAAAACCCGGGCAGAAAAGATCGACGGCGGCTACCGTCTGACCGGCAGCAAGATGTGGATTTCAAACGCGCCAATCGCCGATGTGTTTGTTGTCTGGGCCAAGTCCGATGCGCATGACGGAAAGATCCGCGGCTTCGTACTTGAAAAAGGCGCCAAGGGTCTGAGCGCGCCCAAGATCCAAAACAAGCTTAGCCTGCGCGCGTCAATCACCGGCGAAATCGTGATGGATGGCGTGGAGGTCGACGACAGTGCGTTGTTGCCGCACGTCCAGGGCCTGAAGGGGCCGTTCGGATGCTTGAACCGAGCACGCTATGGCATCAGTTGGGGTGTCATGGGGGCCGCAGAATGCTGCTGGCACGCGGCGCGTCAGTATGGATTGGATCGCAAGCAGTTCAATCGTCCTTTGGCGCAGACACAGCTATTCCAGAAGAAGCTGGCGGACATGCAGACTGAAGTCGCCTTGGGTTTGCAGGCCAGCCTGACGGTCGGACGGCTGATGGACAAAGCCGAAGCCGCGCCTGAGATGATCTCAATCATCAAGCGGAACAATTGCGGCAAGGCGTTGGATATCGCGCGGATGGCGCGGGACATGCATGGTGGCAACGGGATCTCGTTGGAGTTCCAAGTCATTCGTCACATGGTCAACCTTGAGACCGTCAATACCTACGAGGGCACGCATGATGTTCATGCGTTGATCCTGGGGCGGGCGCAGACCGGGTTGCAGGCATTCTACTGATCCGCAATCTAAAGGTCGCGTAATCGGTATTATGTAAATAAAATTGTGAGACCTGGCACCGCTACGTTCGCGTTGGCGGTGCTATTTCAACCTGTTACGGTCCTGTGTGAAACCAAGACAGGATGCGCTGATGGACCTTCAAGGCAAAATCGTAGTTGTTACCGGTGCAGCCCACGGCATCGGCAAAGGTATGGCGACGCGCTTCGCTGCGGATGGCGCGCGTGTGATCTGTGCGGATATCGATGAAACCGGCGCCGAAACCGTCGCCCAAGACATTGGCGGGCATTCGTTCAAATGCGATGTGGCCGACGAACACGAAATCCAGGCAATGATCGAAAGCGTTGAATCCAGCATCGGCCCCATTGATCTGTTCTGCGCCAACGCCGGCATCCTGACGCTTGGCGGTCTCGATGTTCCCGATGCGCATTGGGACAGGATCTGGAAGATCAACGTCATGTCTCATGTGTGGACGGCACGCCATCTGGTGCCGCGGATGATTGCGCGCGGCGGCGGCTACATATTGATCACGGCTTCTGCTGCGGGGCTGCTCAACCAGCCCGGAGCCGCGCCATACGGAGTCACCAAACATGCGGCGGTTGGTTTCGCGGAATGGCTGGCTTTGACCTATGCCGACAAAGGCATCCGGGTCTCGGTCTTGTGTCCTCAGGCCGTCCGATCGGAAATGACCAAAGGGTTTGAAGACTCAGTAGCCGCGATTGATGGCATGCTTAAACCCGAGGACGTGGCACAGGCATGTGTCGAGGCCATTGGGGCTGAGAGCTTTCTGGTTCTGCCGCACCCGCAGGTTCTGGACTACATGCGCTTGAAAACCGCCGATTACGACCGTTGGATTTCGGGAATGAACAAGTTGAATCAGCAGTTTGCAGGCGATACCTAGTCTTTCTTACGGGCGCGGCGCAGAAGGCCTTCCTGCGCGACGGACGCGACCAAGGTACCATCCTGCGTATAGATTGACCCGCGGTTGAAGCTGCGTCCCTGCCCTGTCCATGGCGACTCCATGGAATAGAGATGCCAGTTCTGGAATTGAACCGGCGCATGAAACCAGATCGCGTGATCCAGGCTCGCGCCATTGATTTCGCCCGTGAACCAGCTCAACCCGTGCGGACGCATGCCGGAACTCAGCAGCGCCATGTCCGAGGCATAGGCCAGCAACAGGTGTTGGGTCACGTGATCAGCCTGTTCCGCTGCTCCCATGCGGAACCACAGATGGTTTCGGTCGTCGCTTTTCTCGGGCTGAAATATGTCCAGGGGATCAATCTCGCGCACCTCGATCGGGCGTTCGCGGAGCAATTCGGCGCGCAGCCTTTCGGGAACGCGGTTCAGGTATTTCTGCCGCAATTCATCGCGTGACGGTTGCGTTTCGGGCGCTGGGACATCAGGCATCGCGTGCTGATGGTCCCAGCCTTCATCCTGAATGTGGAACGAGGCCGACATGTTGAGGATCTGCTTGCCGTGCTGGATTGCCACCACGCGCCGTGTGGTGAACGACCCGCCATCCCGTGCGCGATCCACCTGATAGATAACCGGAATTTCCGGATCTCCCGGACGGATGAAATAGGCATGCAGCGAGTGGCAAAGGCGGTTTTCGACCGTTCGGTATGCTGCTGCCAAAGCCTGTGCGATGACCTGACCACCAAATATCCGCGTGGGCGTTTCACCGCCGGACCCGGTGCCTCGGAACAGGTCAACTTCAAGGCGTTCAATGTCCAGCAAATCCAACAGAATGCGTTCGGCTTCGGTCATTCGACTCTCTCTGGTTCTGTTCGTGATCGGCCTAGCAGGCCCGCGAGGGTCATTCAATGAGGGCGGCGTGAACCAGCGCTTTGAGTTCTGAGCGTGACGGGTAAGAGCTGGAGGGCGATAGCTGCGTAAAGAAAACAGCCGACAGGTCGTTTTTCTGGTTGACCCAGAAAAAGGTCGACGCCATTCCGCCCCAACTGAAATCTCCAACCGATCCGGGGGTACGTGCACGGCCTGGGTCCAAAACCACAGCGCCGCCAAGCCCGAACCCCATGCCGTCCATTGGCTGTTCGGCAAAGCTTTCAGGCCCCATGGACGCGATGTCGCCCGGCAAGTGGTTGCGCATCATGAAGTCCACCGTGCTCGGGCCCAGCAGTCGTTGATCACCCACTTTCCCTTTTGCGCGCAGCATCTCGGCGAAACGGGCAAAATCGTCGATCGTGCTGACCAGCCCACCACCGCCGGAAAACAGCGTGGCCGCTTCGAATGGCGAGGCTCCGGCCTGATCCACCAATCGCAACGTTTCGCCGCCGGACTTGGCCGCGTTCAAGGCCATCGCGTCTCCCTCGAGCGGTGTATAGAGCGAGGCGAACCGGTCCCCTGCCCCTTTGGGAACCGAAAACCCGGTTTCGTCCATCCCAAGCGGCCCAAAGATCTCATCGGCAAAGAACTGGTCCAAACTCCTGCCGGACACGACTTCGACCACCCGTCCGATAACGTCGATGCCGACCGAATACTCCCAGCGGCTGCCGGGTTGAAATGCCAGCGGCAATGCAGCCACGGCCCGAACCTGATCGGCCAGTGGACCCTGGTCCGGTTTGAACATCAGGTCCTGAGCATCCATTGCGGCAGGCAGAACGCCCGGATTGAACGGATAGCTTAGCCCGCTGGTGTGGGTCAGCAGTTGATGCAGGGTCGGCGGCGTCGAGTCTTCTGTTTGTTCAATGGATTGCGCGTCTTTCCGCAACACCTTCATTTCGGAGAATTCCGGCAGAAACTCGGATACCGGCGCCTCAAGGTGCATCAGACCTTGTTCTACCAGCATCATCAGCGCTGTCGTGGTTACCGGCTTGGTCATCGAATAGATGCGAACCAAGGTCTCGCGGTTGAACGGCAAATCACTCTCGAGACTGCGCAATCCGCAATCGTGAAAGAAAACTTCGCGCCCGTGCTGCTTCAACAGAAAGGCGCACCCGGGGTATTTTCGTTCGTCCACATACCTTTGCATCCATGTCTGAATGCGGTCCAGCCTCGTCCGATCAAATTGCATTGGCCGAAATTTCCCCGTTTTTTCTTTCATCTACGCGCAATCCTGCCGCCCCGTGGCAAAGAAAAACAGCCCAAAAACACAGCCGGCGAAAATTGCCGGGCGAGCGGTCTGCAAGTCTGCTCTCGGCCACGACCCGCGACGCTGCTAGACTGACGGCGTTCTGGATTCGTGATTTGCAGCCGTTACCCCTGAATTCGCCACCGGCCGGAGGTGCCAGATGACGCAGAACGTGGAATTCGTATACGACTTTTGCAGCCCGAACGCTTACCTCGCTCATAAGGTTTTGCCAGATCTCGCCGCGCGCCACGGGGCTGAGATTCGCTTTGTGCCGGTTCTGCTGAGTACAGTTTTCAAGGCTACCAACAACCAGAGCCCATTTCAGGCGTTCTCGGAAAATCGGAAGAAATCGGCGTATCTGACCCATGACCTGCACCGCTTTGCGCGGCGGCGCGGCTTGAACTTTCATATGAGCCCCTATTTTCCGCTGAACACGAAATTCGCCATGCGTGGGGCGGTCGCAGCGATGGGAAAATCATGGGAAGACAGATATGTAGACGCCGTTTTTGATGCAATATGGGTGCACGGGCAGAAGATTGACGACCTGAATGTGTTGACCGACATCATTCAAGAACGTGACCTGCCCGTACGAAAAATCCGTGAGGCGATCACCGGCGATTTGGCCAAGCAGACTCTGAAGGATCAGACAAAATCGGCCGTCCGCCGCGGAGTTTTTGGGGTGCCCAGCCTGTTTGTCGGGTCCGAGATGTTTTTTGGCAAGAACAGCCTGGCCAACGTAGAACTTGAACTCGAGGCGCTGCACTGAGGCTTCAGGGACGCAATCCCAATTGCCGGGCGGCATCTATCAGCTTGTGCGCGTGGTCTCCTTCAAGCTCTTCCGGGGTCACGTAAAAGCTGGGCCCGCCGATATTCAATCCAAATACCCGCCCGTCGCTGGCGGTGGACACCGGAACGGAAATGGCATGGACGTCATCCCGCCACAGAGAATATCCGGTACAATAACCTTGTGTATCATACTCATCCAACGCGGTTTTTATCGAGTCGCGCAGGTGATCTTCGGGCAGGTTCAGATCGCGTCGAGCAGCGTCAATCGCCGTTTCCCTTTGATCCACGGTCATGCCAACCAGAATGGCCCGCCCCATGGCCGAGGAAAATAACGGCAGCCGGGATCCGACATGCATGGTAAGCGCCACGTTCTGCGTCGACCTGCTGACCGCGACGTATACGACCTCGGCCCGATGCGCTTCGCCCAGGGCGGCCGTCAGGTACGGATTGGCTCCATCGCGCAGTTCCCTCAGTACCTCGACGGCACGCTCGCATATGTCAGCCGCCCCCAGAACTCCAAATCCCAGCCGCAGCACTCCGACACCAAGCCGATAAGAACCGCCTGCGTGATCCTGAACAAGGTAACCCAGTTGGCAGAGCGTATGGGTCAACCGCGAGATCGTTGGCTTGGGCAGACCCGTGCGTTCGGCAAAATCCGTGTTGGTAAGTGCCGTTTCGCCGTGCCGAAAACACCGTAGCAGTTCAAGCCCCCGCGCCAGTGCAGTGACGAAGTTCCGATCCTTGCCAGTGTCGGCGCTTGATGATGTCTCGGATACCACGCCTGCCCCTCTATCCCAGCGCTGCAAGGCCATGTTTGGCGAACATGGGCACATAGGCTCCGAATGCGCGCGCCCGGGCCGGATCGGATGCATTCCCGTCCAGGGCGCGTTTGTAGACGCCTTGAAGAATTCCGGCCATGCGGAAGAAGTTGAACGCAAGATAGAAGCCGAAATTGTCGATTCCCGGCAATCCGCGTCGCTGACAATATGAGGCGATGAACTGCTGATCGCTGGGCAGCCCAAGGCTGCCGCGGTCAACGCCGGCCAGCCCTCGACCCTCTTTGCCCGGCGGCATCTGCCATTGCATGATTACGGCCGCCAGATCGGCATAGGGATGGCCGATGGTGGACAGCTCCCAATCCAGGACCCCGATGCAGCGGGTTCCGTCCCGCTCGAACATCAGATTGTCGATGCGATAGTCGCCATGAACCAGCGTTCGTTGACCATCATCCGCCGGGATCGAGCTTTCCAGCGCGTCGATCAGCGCATCCATGTCGGCAACCGTTTCGGTTTCCGAGGCGCGATACTGTTTGGTCCAGCGCGCGATCTGGCGTTCAAAGTAGTTGCCGGTCGGTCCATAATCGGACAGGCCCACGGCGTCGATGTCGACCATGTGCAATTCGGCCAGAACCCGGTTCATCTCGTCCAGAACGGCGCTGCGGGTTTCGTTGGTTTCGCCCTTCATGGTCGGTTCCAGAAAATTCCGACCGTCCAGACGCTCCATGACATAGAAGGCAGAGCCGATGATGCTGTCATCCTCGCACAGCACGTACATGCGCGGCACCGGTACTTTGCTGTGCGCCAACGCGGTCTGAACACGGAATTCGCGGTCGACCGCGTGGGCAGATTTCAGCAGAACTCCGGGCGGTTTACGCCGCAGAACATAGGATTTTCCAGGCGTGCGCAGTTCGTAGGTCGGATTGGACTGACCCACCGTGAACTTCGTCGCCTCAAGCGGACCGGCATAGCCTTGCAGGTTGGCGCGCAGATAGGCATCTACGGCGACAAGGTCGAGGGTGTTCGGGTCATCGCTCATGCGATCGGCCTCGCTTGATACTGGACCGGGTTTCACAGGGCATCAGCAAAGATGTTTCCTCCGGTCAGAACGTTGATACCACCCGAGACCGGGATCACGGCGCCGGTCACGTAACTGCCGCCGCGTCCGCTGAGGAACAGCATACAGCCCGCGATGTCCTCGTCGCGCCCGACACGGCCAAGCGGGACCGACTTGCCCACTTTCTCGCGTTTTTCCTCGTCAGCTGTGGCAAAGGCGGTCATGCGCGAAACGAACGGTCCCGGTGCCAGAGCATTCACAGTCACGCGGTAGGGCGACAGCTCCTTTGCCATGATCTTGGTCAGATGGATGACGGCCGCCTTCGACGCGGAATAGCTGTAGGCGCTATCTCCCATGGGAACTTCTCCCATCACCGATGCGACGTTGATTACCCGTGCAGGATCATCGTCCGAGCCCGATTGCATCAGCAGAGGAAGCAGCTTCTGGGTCAGATGAAAGATGCCGGCGACATTCACGGACATGACTTTGTCCCAGGCGTCATAGGGAAACTGCCCCATAGGAGCACCCCACGAGACGCCGGCATTGTTCATAAGGATATCAAGCTTTTGGGTGCGGTTGTTCACCTCTTCGACCAGCGCATCAATACCGGCCTCGCTGCTGACGTCACCGGCAAACCCTTCGGCGGTTCCGGGCGCATCCAGCGCGTTCAGTTCGGCGGCCACAGCTTCGCAGGCTTCGCCCTTGCGCGAAGCGATCAGCACCCGCGCTCCCGCGCGCAGCAGAGCCTCGGCTGCCATCCGACCAATGCCGGTCGCGCCGCCCGTGACCAGAGCAGTCTTGCCCGCTAGCGAAAATAAGTTCTCCGGTTTCATCAGCCTCTCCCCATAATTCGTTTTTGTTGCGTCCTGAGTTCTATTTCAGGTCGGGTCAGTTTCACTGTGCAGAATTGCATTTCACATCTGCCTTGACAACATAGTGTCAGGACCCGACCTTCGGGCCAACAAATGGCGGAGATCGGAAAACGAAATGCAAGCATTACTCAGCGTCGCCCCGGGTGGTCCGGAAACACTTGAACTGACCACCCTGCCCGATCCAACGCCCAAAAAGGGTCAGGTACTGATCCGGGTACGTGCGGCAGGCGTGAATTTTCCGGACACGCTGATCATCCGCGATTTGTACCAGATGAAACCACCGCGCCCCTTCGCGCCCGGAGGAGAGGTGTCGGGCGATGTGATCGCCGTTGGAGATGGTGTTTCCGATCTGAAGGTCGGTGACCGCGTTCTGGCCCTGACAGGCCACGGAGGTTTCGCCGAGCAGCTGTGCATTCCGGCCGCCAGCGCCGTTCCGATCCCGGAGTCCATGCCGTACGAGGATGCGGCTTGTTTCATCTTCACCTACGGAACGTCCTACCATGCGCTGAAGGATCGCGCCGGGCTCAAGGGCGGTGAGACCTTGTTGGTTCTTGGGGCCGCCGGTGGTGTCGGCTCGGCCGCGGTTGAGTTGGCCAAAGCGATGGGCGCGCGTGTAATTGCCGCGGTGTCCACGGAAGACAGGGCTCAGTTTTGCAAGGATTTGGGCGCTGATGAGACGATCGTCTACTCCAAAGAGATGACGCGAGAGGCGCAAAAAGCGTTCTCGTCAGAAATCAAGAAGCTGGCGGGCGGTGATGGCGTTGATGTGGTCTATGATGCGGTTGGCGGCGACTACGCCGAGCCAGCATTGCGCGCGATGGCCTGGAAGGGGCGGTTTCTGGTCGTTGGCTTTCCGGCCGGTATCCCCAACATCCCGTTGAATCTGCCTTTGCTCAAAGGCTGTGAGATCGTCGGCGTGTTCTGGGGCGCGTCCGTATTCCGCGATCCGGCCGGACATGCCGAAAACTTGCGGGAACTGTTTGCCATGTATCATGGCGGCAAGATCAAGCCGCGTATCAGCGCCCGCTTTTCCTTGCCCCGCGCCGCCGAAGCTTTGGAGATGTTGGGCGACCGGTCGGTTCTCGGCAAAGTTGTCGTATCCATCGACTAGGAACGACATTCACGGTCGTTTCACCGCCTGTCCCCAAGACCGGACCTGCGCCCGCTCGCCTCATGAGAGCAAAGCCGGTAGACGCGTTTTCAATTCGCGGCTATGAAACAGGTATGGGGACAGAAAAATAATGCGTAGTATTCTTGTATTGAACGGACCGAACCTGAACCTGTTGGGCACACGGCAGCCCGAGGTTTACGGTCATACCACCTTGAAGATGATCGAAGACTTGTGCGTTTCGCATGGCGCATCGATCGGGTTGCGTGTCGAGTGCGCTCAATCAAACCATGAAGGTGTGTTGATCGATGCCATCCACGCCGCGCGCGGGACCCATGACGGGATCGTTCTGAATGCCGGCGCGTATACCCACACGTCAATAGCATTGATGGATGCCATTTCGTCAGCTCAATTGCCGGTGGTCGAGGTTCACCTGTCCAATATCCACGCCCGCGAGGCATTTCGGCACAAGTCCTACATCTCGGCCGTCGCCATCGGGCAGATCTGCGGCTTTGGCGCTCAAAGCTATGTTCTGGCGCTGGAAGCGCTGGCCGCGCATCTTCAGGAGGGTGGCGGCGCATGATGACGCTCAAGGAATACCTCAACTTTCTGAGCTATGTGAAAACCCTCGAGGAGCTTTGGGCCGCGCACACCGAACAGATGGCCAAGTATGGTTTTGACCGCCTGTTGTACGGACACACACAATACCGCACCCAAACGTCTTTGGGCGACCCCGAAGATTTCGTGATCCTGACCAATCACTGCAAGGAATACATGGACGGTTTCCTTCGGGATGGTCTGTATTTCCATGCGCCCATGCTGAAATGGGCGCTGGATCACGAAGGGGCCGCAAGCTGGAGCATGATCCGCGAGATGATGTCCAGCGGCACGATGACCAACGAAGAACGCAAGGTGTACGAGTTCAACCGCTCGAAAGGGATCACCGTCGGCTACACGATCAGTTTCACTTCGGTGTCCATGCGGTCGAAGGGGGCAATTTCGCTGGCCGCTCTGAACCGCAGCCAGGACGAGATGGACGAGATGTGGGCTGAGCACGGCGATGATATCCTGCTGATGAACAACATCGCCCACCTCAAAATTCTGACTCTGCCCTACAATCCCCCGAACCGCGCCTTGACCAAGCGGCAGCGAGAGGCTCTGGAATGGGTGGGTGACGGAAAAACGACCCAGGACATTGCCCTGCTGATGGGACTGACTTCGGCGACTGTTGAAAAACACCTCAGGCTGGCGCGCGAGGCTCTCTCTGTCGAGACGACTGCACAGGCGGTTTTGAAGGCTTCGCTGCAGAATCAGATGTTCGTCATGGAGGTCTGAATCCGCTGTCGCGCGGCAGTTGACCTTAGGTAAGGAATACATGACTTCCTAAAACTGCGCAGAAATTGCACATTGATCCTGTTCCGTGAGTGGTGGCTTTAGCCAAGGAACATTTGGACGGATCTTTGTATTGGCAAGGCTCTCCGTTCGCTCTGGCAAAGGGCGCTTATTCGTCCGCGTGCCGATGTCGGAAATTTTGGGGGGCCTCGACCATCCCCATCTTGCGGGGCCCTCCAATTACTCCTCTGATCAATCGGAAATTCGCCCAAAAAAAACCGGTCGCGCGTCGCGCAACCGGTTTCGGGTGTTTTGGGAGCAGCCCGGAAAACCCGGGCTGAACAGGCGTCAGCCCTGAGCCGCTTTGGCGACTTCGGCGGCAAAGTCTTCTTTTTCGACCACGATGCCTTCGCCAACCTCCAGGCGAACAAAACCGGTGATGGTTGCGCCGGCTTCCTTGGCCGCTGCTTCCACGGTCAGGTCGGGGTTCACAACGAACTGCTGGCTCAGCAGGGTCGATTCCGCGACGAATTTCTTCATGCGGCCCTCGATCATCTTTTCGATGACCTGCTCGGGCTTGCCGGATTCGCGCGCGATGTCCATCTGGACTTGCTTTTCTTTTTCGACAACGGCCGGATCCAGGTCGGCTTCGGACAGAGCGGCCGGGTTCACGGCTGCGATGTGCATCGCGACTTGCTTGCCGATGGCTTCATCGCCGCCCGACAGAGCAACCAGAACA
Source organism: Ruegeria sp. CI8 (assembly GCF_056536865.1). Taxonomy (NCBI): domain Bacteria; kingdom Pseudomonadati; phylum Pseudomonadota; class Alphaproteobacteria; order Rhodobacterales; family Roseobacteraceae; genus Ruegeria; species Ruegeria sp. CI8. The sequence continues at coordinate 1,158,393 of NZ_JBQFQL010000001.1, read as the reverse complement.
CCGATCTTGCCCATGCCGTTGGTTGCGGCGTTGTGGACATACGAGACCACGGTGTCGCCCGACAGTTTCGCCATGCGGCGGACCGACATGTTTTCGCCGATGGTGGCGATCTTGTCGGTCAGCGTGTCGGCAACCGATTTGCCGCCCAGATCAGCAGCCAGCAGTTCCTCAACTGAGTCAACGCCCTGGGCTGCGTAGGTGATCTTGCCGACCATTTCCTGGAACTCGGCGTTCTTCGCGACAAAGTCGGTTTCCGAGTTCACTTCGACAGCAACACCGTTGCCACCTTCGACGTGAACGGCAACCAGGCCTTCTGCTGCGGTACGGCCGGATTTCTTTGCGGCCTTCGCCAGACCTTTGGTGCGCAGCCAGTCAACGGCCTCGTCCATGTTGCCGCCGGTTTCGGTCAGCGCTTTTTTAGCGTCCATCATGCCTGCGCCGGTCGAGTCGCGCAGTTCTTTCACCATTGCTGCAGTGATTGCCATCTCTTGGCTCTCCTCAATTCAAACGGAATTGGGGCAGGTCTACCCTGCCCCATATGTCATTTACGTGACGGGCAGCTTACGCTTCGGCCGACGCTTCGGCTTCTTCTGCAACGGCTTCTTCAACCGGTGCTTCTTCGAACTCGCCCAGGTCGACGCCGGCGGCGCCCAGCTGAGCCGTCATGCCGTCCAGTGCAGCGCGTGCGGCCAGGTCGCAATACAGTGCGATTGCACGGGCAGCATCGTCGTTGCCGGGGATGATGTAGTCCACACCATCCGGCGAGCAGTTGGTGTCGACGACGGCCACAACCGGGATACCCAGTTTGTTGGCTTCTGCGATGGCCAGTGCTTCTTTCTTGACGTCGATGACGAACAGCAGGTCAGGAACGCCGCCCATCTCGCGGATGCCGCCCAGCGAAGCCTGAAGCTTGGCCTGGTCACGCTCCATTCCCAGACGCTCTTTCTTGGTCAGGCCTTCAGCGCCCGATTCCATGGCTTCGTCGATCTGGTTCAGACGGTTGATCGACTGGGAAACGGTTTTCCAGTTGGTCAGCGTGCCGCCCAGCCAGCGGTGGTTCATGTAATACTGAGCCGATTTTTCAGCGGCTTCGGCGATCGGCTGTGCAGCCTGACGCTTGGTACCGACAAACAGAACGCGGCCACCTTTGGCGACGGTGTCACGTACCGCCTGCAGCGCCTGGTCCAGCATCGGAACGGTCTGGGTCAGGTCCATGATGTGGATGCCGTTGCGTGCGCCATAGATGAAAGGCGCCATGCGGGGGTTCCAACGCTGTGTTTGGTGACCAAAGTGAACGCCAGCTTCCAGCAGCTGACGCATGGTGAACTCGGGAAGAGCCATGCTATGTTTTCCTTTTCCGGTTTTCGCCTTGGCGGGGGTGAAAGAAGCGTTTGCTCCAACCGGCGGCCTTGATGAGGATGTCTCCCTCAAAACGACCAAACCCCGCCTGCGGATTTGAATGCCGCGCGTATACGGCAGGTTGACTGACGGTGCAAGAGGCTTTTGCCCCTATTTTTCTGGCCGCGCCAAGGCATGCCCGTGGCGAACGGCCTGCTCGCAATGCGCGGCCAAAGCCTTGCGGTTGTCGAAATCGCTGACCCGGGCCGGAGAATGATAGATCAATTCGACCCGCCCCTGCCGCCGCGCGCCCAGCGTCTTCAGAAGATGCGGGGCAAAATCCATGTCCCCCCACCAGCCATAAAACCGATCCGGCTGCCCATCGGGCGCGTGATAGACAACCGAAACCGGCTGAACATACATGAAGTCACGCAGTTCATCTGCAAAGAATGCCGCAAAAAGCGTTGTTTTGAATGGCAAAACCCGCAGTCCGTCCGTCGATGTGCCCTCTGGAAAAAACAACAGCTTGTGCCCGACCTTCAGACGGTCCTCGAACAGTCTGGTCTGCTCGCGCGCTTTCTTGGGATTGCGTTCGATGAACACGGTTCCGGTGGCCCGGGCCAACCAACCGATGCCGGGCCAACTCGCCACCTCGGCCTTGGACACGAAGTATACACGCTTGCGGGCGTTGAGCGCGAAGATGTCCAGCCAGGACGTGTGGTTGGCGACAACGGCCCCGCGCTGCTGCATCAGCTCGCCCGAGCTTGAAAATCCGATCCCAAGAATTCGAAACGCATTGCGACACACGAATTGGGCAATGAACGGCGTTACCGGCCGACGCAGGCCAAAGATGGGTCTTTCGACCAGGCGCACAAGCAACAGAACGATCAGACCACCGAACACCAGCACAGCCAGAGGAAGCCCCCGCAGGATCACCAAAATCCAACCCCACACGCCCAACTCAACCGGGTCCGGGTCGTCCGAGCTGTGCCAGACAGCACCGTTTGGCACGTCACGCTCCGCCATAGATGCGTCTCTGTCTTTCGTTCATCCGAGTGGTGTCGAGGATCAGGCAAACGTCGGTGGTGTTGAAGGCATGGTCGATGAATGCCCCCTCGCCCACAAACCCGCCCAATCGAAGATAGGCCTTGATCAAGGCCGGAACTTGCAACATTGCACTCCGTCGATCCAGCGCATCTTTCGGAACCAGGTTCATGTTCTGATAAACATCCGGCTGCGCACGCACCCGCAGTTCGGGTGGAGCCAGGTGGTTGTGATGCAGCATCGACATAGGCTGGGCAAGGTGCTTGACGTCTGTGCCGTGAAAACTGGCAACGCCGAACAGAACCTCGATCTCCCGTTCGGACACATATTTCGCGAGGCCATTCCACAAATGATACATTGCGGTTCCGCCGCGATAGTCCGGATGCAGGCAGGACCGGCCGAGTTCCAGCAATTTGCGGCCGCTGTTTTTCAGAACGGTAAGGTCGTATTCATCCTCAGAGTAGAACCGTCCGACTTCAGCTACGCGGTCACCCGGCAACAGACGGTAGACTCCGACCACTTCTCCGGTGGCGTCGTCATAGGCCAGCATGTGATCAAAATACGGGTCGAACTGGTCGCGTTCCAGGCCCTCTGCATGATCGACCATCTCTCCGCCACCGCCCAATTCACGCACGAAGACGTCATAACGCAGCCGCTGCGCCGCGCGCAGTTCCTCGTCGGTTTCGGCAAGTTTGACAGTGAATGAAGGGCCCGTATCCGGCATGTGGAATGGTCGTCGTCTTGTTGCGATCCCAGCGCTGATACCGCAGCTGCGCGGCGAATGGCAACACGAACCGGGTGGCGAGCCCCGTTAACCTTTCCTAAACCAGTTTCAGGGATCAAGAACCGGCATCAAGGCGATGCGTGTTCCGTCAATCACCACTTTACCCTGGTCGCGAAAGTTCACGGTGATCTTGCCCCCGATGTTGGACTGGACCTGTCCAACGCCCCAGTCGGGGAAATCTGGGTGGCGGACAAACATGCCCGGTGCAAGAATGGCATTCAGATCTGTCATGCGGCGGCTCCGGGTCGGGCATGGGGGATACCACAGGAGGTACGCATGGGCGACACCAACGTCAACCTGGCCGAGTTGATCGGCTCTCGGATCTGCCACGATTTGATCAGCCCGATCGGCGCGATCACGAACGGTCTGGAACTGTTGGAGATGGTTGGCGGCACCCAGGGCCCCGAGATGGAACTGATCACCGGCAGCGTTGGCAGCGCCGGGGCGCGGATCCGGTTCTTTCGCGTGGCCTTTGGCGCGGCCAGCGATCAGCCACTGGGCCGTAGCGAAGTGACGGAATTGCTGCGCGATGTCGAGCGTGCGGGCCGAGTCCGGGTGCATTGGAACGTCACCGAGGCGATGCCGCGCAATCAGATCAAACTGGCTTTTCTGGCCATCATGTGCTGCGAAAGCGCCATGCCCATGGGCGGCGAGGTCAAGATCGACAGCGTGGGCGACAAATGGACGGTCACGGGGACAGCCGACCGCATGAATATCGATCCCGACCTGTGGAAAGGTCTCCCGACCGGCACATTCGCCAACAAGGTCACGCCGGCGCAGGTGCAATTCGCCCTGCTGCCGCAGACGGCGGCCGCTCAGGGCCGCCGGGTTTCGGCCGAGACGGGCGCGACCCGCGTGGTGCTGCGGTTTTGACGCAGCGCCTCAGGCGCGCGTCGTGCCGTTGCCGCGCACCAGGTATTTGAAGCTGGTCAGCTGCGCCGCCCCCACCGGGCCGCGCGCGTGCATTTTGCCCGTGGCGATCCCGATTTCGGCGCCCATTCCGAACTCACCCCCGTCGGCAAATTGGGTCGAGGCGTTGTGCATCAGGATCGCACTGTCGAGCCGTTCAAAGAATCGGTCGGCGGCGGATTGATCCTCGGTCATGATGCAATCGGTGTGGTTCGATCCGTATTGCCGGATATGCGCGATTGCATCGTCGATATCGGCCACCGGTTTTGCGGCGATGATGCTGTCCAGAAACTCCTTGCCCCAATCGTCATCGCTGGCCGGCACGGTGCCATCGATGGCCAGCGCAACTGCGGCATGAACCTCGACGCCCGCGGCCAGCAGCGCCGCGATCACGTCGCGCCCTAGCGTTTCCGCGATATCCTGATGCACCAGCAGGCATTCGGCCGCCCCGCAGATGCCAGTGCGGCGGGTCTTTGCGTTCAGCACCACGTCCAGCGTTTTATGCGGATCCGCAGCCTTGTCGATGTAGATGTGCACGATCCCTTCAAGATGGGCAAAGACCGGCACCCGCGCCTCGCGCTGGACCAACCCGACCAGCCCCTTGCCTCCGCGCGGCACGATGACGTCGACATAGTCGGTCATGGTCAGCAATTCCTGCACCGCCGCCCGGTCACGGGTCGGGACCAGCTGGATCGCATCCTCGGGCAGGTTTGCGGCCTTCAGACCCTCGACCAGGCAGGCGTGGATCGCGGTCGAGGAATGAAAGCTTTCGGATCCGCCGCGCAGGATCACGGCATTGCCCGACTTGAGGCACAGCGCCCCGGCATCCGCGGTCACGTTCGGGCGGCTTTCATAGATTACGCCGATCACGCCCAGCGGGGTGCGTACGCGGCGGATGTTCAGCCCCGAGGGCATATCCCATTCGGCCAGAACCTCACCCACTGGATCGGTCTGTTCAGCCACGGTGCGCAACCCGTCGACCATGCCCTGAATGCGCGTCTCGTCCAGCATCAGACGGTCCATCATAGCCGGGCTCAGACCCTTTTCGCGGCCGTAGTCCAGGTCTTTCTTGTTGGCCTCGATGATCTGCGCACGGTTCTTCCACACAGCGTCGGCGGCGGCAATCAACGCGGCGTATTTGCGCTCGGCCGAAGCAAAGGCCAGATCCCGAGACGCATCCTTGGCGCGCTTGCCAAGATCGGCCATCAGGGCGGGAATGCTATCAAAGTCCTTCATGTCATCTGCCTTTCCGGTCGTCGGACCAGCCAAATCTATCAGTTTTCGCGGCTACAAAGCCAGATCGTCACGGTGGATCATCACCGCACGGCCGGGATAGCCGAGTGCGTCCTCGATCTCGGAGGATTTGCGCCCCTTGATGGCATCGGCCTCATGCGCGGTATAGCGGCTGAGGCCCAATCCCAAACGCCGGCCTTCGTGATCCTTGATGGCCACCGGGTCGCCCCGTCCAAAATCGCCCGTCACTTCGACGATGCCGGCCGGCAACAGGCTTTTGCCATTCTCCAGCGCCTGCGCTGCCCCTGCATCGACCGTGATCTCGCCTCGCGGCTTCATCGCCGAGATCCAGCGTTTGCGCGCCGCATGCGGGTCCAGCTTGGCCTTGAACCAAGTGCTGTTCGCGCCATTGTTCAGCAGTTTCAGCGGGTTCAAAGGCGATCCTTCCGTAATCGCCATGTCACAGCCCGCCGCCGTCGCCATCTGCGCGGCCATCAGCTTGGTCTTCATGCCGCCCTTGGACAGCCCCGAACCGGCGTCACCGGCCATCGCCTCGATCTCGGGCGTGATCGCGTCGATCACGTCAAACCGGGTGGCGGATGGGTCTTCGGCTGGATTGCCGGTGTAGAACCCATCGACATCGGACAGCAGGATCAACTGATCCGCACCGACGGTCACGGCGATCTGCGCGGCCAGTCGATCATTGTCGCCGTATCGGATTTCATCCGTGGCCACCGTGTCATTTTCATTCACGATGGGCACGACACCCAACCCCAGCAGAGTTTCCAGCGTCGCGCGCGAGTTCAGGTACCGGCGGCGGTTCTCGCTGTCTTCCAGCGTCACCAGAACCTGCGCCGTGGTGATGTCGTGCGGGGCCAACGCCTCTTCATAGGCCCGCGCCAGCCGGATCTGCCCGACGGCGGCGGCGGCCTGGGACTGCTCTAGCGAGAGCGCGGTTGCGGGCAGGCCCAGAACACCGCGCCCCAGCGCTATCGAACCGGACGAGACCAGAACCACATCGGCCCCCTGCCCCTTGAGCCACGCCACGTCCTGCGCCAGCGAATGCAACCACTCCGAACGCAGCTTGCCGGTCGCACGATCGACCAGCAAAGCCGAGCCGATCTTGACCACCAGGCGCTTTGCGTCGGTCAGGGCTGCCACGTCTCGCGCTCCTCGGTGGGTTTCTGGCGCAGGCGGTTTTCGTCGATCTGGGCGCGCAGGGCCCGCAAAACTTCGGTCACGCCCTGCCGGGCGACGCCCGACATGGTCATGACAGGGCCGCTCACGGCCTCTTTCAACTCGGCCTTGGCCAGTTCGAGCTGTTCTTCGTCCAGCGCGTCAATCTTGTTCAACACGGTGATCCGGGGCTTGTCAGCCAGCGCGCCGCCATAGGCCTCAAGCTCGTGGATGATGGTGTGATAATCCTGCGCGATGGTCTCGGACGTGCCGTCGACCAGATGCAGCAACACCGCGCAGCGTTCGACATGGCCCAGAAAACGGTCGCCGATGCCGCGGCCTTCGTGCGCGCCTTCGATCAGGCCGGGAATGTCGGCCACAACGAATTCCACGTTGTCCACGCCGACGACGCCCAGATTGGGGTGCAGCGTGGTGAACGGATAATCGGCGATCTTGGGCCGGGCGTTCGATGTCGCGGCCAGAAAGGTCGATTTGCCCGCGTTCGGCAGGCCCAGCAGACCCACATCGGCGATCAGCTTCAGACGCAGCCAGATCGTGCGGTCCACGCCCGGCTGCCCAGGGTTGGCCCGCCGCGGCGCCTGGTTGGTGGCCGATTTGAAATGCAGGTTGCCGAAACCGCCATTTCCGCCCCGCGCCAGCAGGACACGATGCCCCACCTCGGTCAGGTCGGCGATCACCGTCTCCTGATCCTCGTCCAGGATCTCGGTTCCGACGGGCACGCGCAGAATGATGTCGTCGCCATCCTTGCCGGTGCGCTGCTGACCCCGGCCGGGCTGTCCGTTCTTGGCAAAGAAATGCTGCTGATAGCGGAAGTCGATCAGGGTGTTCAGCCCGTCCACGACCTCGGCCCAGACGGACCCGCCCTTGCCGCCGTCCCCGCCATCAGGGCCGCCGTATTCGATGTACTTTTCGCGTCGGAAGCTGACGCACCCGCTACCGCCGGCCCCGGACCGGATGTAGACCTTTGCAAGATCGAGAAATTTCATGTCAGTCCCCTACTGCAAAGGCCCCATCGGCCACAAGTCAGAGTTTTTTGCTGTACGTCCAGGTGGGCACATTTGCGTCGCGCGCCACCGAAAAGCTTTCGGCATCGCCAAGATACTGGAACCCGCAATGGGTCAGAACCCGTGCCGAGGCGGGATTGTCCTGAAACACGCTGGCAAACATCGTGGCGTTTTCCAACGGATTCGCCTGAACCAGCGTTTCCACCGCCAGCGAGGCGATGCCCGTGTTCCAATACAAGGGCGCGACCCAATAGCCCACTTCGGACTGGTTGCGATCCAGCCGCTTGAGCGAGATCACCCCGATCAACTCGGGCCCGCCATCCTTGGTGGCGTCCATCGCCCAGACGTCCTCGTCCCGGTCCTCGGCCATGGCGCGGGTCACGAAAGCCTCGATCGAACCGGGCGGCAAGGGGTGCGGGATCGACGTGGTCATGCGCGCCACGCGCTCGTCCCCGGCGTAGTGCTCGATCAGGCCCATGTCCGACCGGCGCAGCGGGCGCAGGTCGAACCGCTCGGTTTCAATGACCGGCTGATTTATGATTGCCTCAAGTTTCATTGGTGTGTTCCTCCTCCGAACAACACGAAAAGTACGGATGCAACAGTCAGACCCGCGAGAGTCCACATCAGATATTTTTCCGCCGGCCGTCCCGCAACCACGCGTGCAATTCTATCGCCCGCAAAGGTCCAGATCGGGTGCAGGACCAACTGGCAGGTCAACAAAACGAGCGCGATCGTGAGCGTCGCACTCAGCACCGAGGTCCCCGCCGCGACGAACCCGGTGAAACCCGCGATGATCATCGCCCAGGCCTTGGGGTTTAGCGGATGCACCACCAGCCCGGCCCAGAAACCCGGAACCGCCTCGCCCGCGTCCTGATGGGACAGGCGCAGGTTGGCGATTTTCCACGCAAGCCAGCAAATATAGGCCGCCGAAGCATATTTCAGAACCGCAAACACTGTCGGAGCCTGTTCCGCCAGTTGCAGAAGGCCAAAGCCCAGCGGCCAGATGATCAGCTGCTTGCCCAGAATCACGCCTGCCACGAAAGGCAGCGCAGCGCGGAACCCATAGCGCGCACCCGTTCCCAACAAGACCATGTTGGCCGGTCCCGGCGTGCCGACCTGGCTGGCGGCAAAGATCAGGAAACTGGTGGTTGCAACGGGCATCGGGGCTTTCGATCAAATCTGCGTCAAAACGAGAAAGGGGACCGGCACTTTGTGCCGGTCCCCCATGAATTTTTCTTAAACCTTCTGGGTTTCGGCTTACTCTGCGGCCTCCGCCACTGGCAGGACCGAAATGAAGGTGCGGTTTTTCAGTCCCTTGTGGAACTTCACGGCGCCATCGACAGTTGCAAAGATGGTGTGATCCTTGCCCATGCCCACGCCTTCGCCCGGCCAGAACTTGGTGCCGCGCTGACGCACGATGATGTTGCCTGCAACGGCGGCTTGGCCACCATACAGTTTCACGCCAAGGCGACGACCCGCTGAGTCGCGGCCGTTACGGGAGGAACCGCCAGCTTTTTTATGTGCCATTCTCTCTCTCCTTAGCCTTTGGCCAGCTCTTTGGCCTGCTCAACCCATTCGGGTTTCACTTTGACCGTCTCGATAGCAGCAATCTGCTCCTCCGACAAGGCGGCCAGAGCGGCAAAGCTTTCGATACCGGCTTCGGCCAGTTTCTTGGCAGCTGCGGGACCAACACCGGTGATCTTGGTCAGATCGTCAGCGGCAGCAGCAGCGGCCGGGGCTTCTGCCTTGGCAGCGGCTTTCTTGGCGGGTTTCGCTGCTTTCGCAACTTCACCTGCCGGAGCCGAACCGGTTGCGGCCTTGACGCCCGACTTGTCCGCGCCCGAGGGCAGGATGTCGGTGATCTTGACCAGGGTCAGCTTCTGACGGTGGCCAACGGTGCGCTTCGAGCTGTGCTTGCGGCGGCGCTTGACGAATTTGATGACCTTGTCACCTTTGATCTGTTCGATCACTTCCGCCTGAACGGCCGCGCCATCAACGAACGGCGCGCCGACAACGGGGGCATCGCCACCCAGCATCAGAACGTCGTTGAATTGGACTTTTTCACCTGCGTCGGCAGCCAGTTTTTCAACGCGGAGGATGTCGCCCGCCTGAACCTTGTACTGCTTGCCGCCAGTCTTGAGGACTGCAAACATGCGTATTTCCTTTTTCTACCGCGTTCTGTGGTCCCCGTCAGACGGGTGTTTCGGCCAAGGCCACCTCGAACAGCGCGCCCTTTTCGGGCGGATGAACGACCGTCAGGGCGCACCCGTCAGGCCAACAATAACGATACCCGGCGCGGAGGTTCCGGCCGGGATGCGCGCTTATCCACGGATCACGGGGCAAAGTCAACAGCAAACCGGCCTAAAGATCCGACGCTTGCAGAACCTGCGCCACCGTCACGCCCAGCTGGTATGACAACTCGTTGAACATGGTGTCCAGACCAGCGAACAAGGCGTTGTTCAAGGCCTGCCCTGCCTCGGTGCGTGAAAAGGCGATATTCTCGCGCAGCTGGGCCTCGCTGAGAGGTTGGTACGCAAACAGAAGGAACGAGTACAGCCACTCGCGGGTTTGTTGCTCGGACTGCGCACCCTGCGCCAGCAATTGGGCCAACATTTCGCCGTCGTCGCCTGTGATGCCCTGCCCGTCCGCCAACCCACGGAAGAAATTGTAATCGGCCTGCAACGCTCCACGCACGTTCCGATCAACAAGGTCGTTGATCTCGACATACTCATCGATCAGGCGAAAATAAGCCGCATCACGATCGGCCTCCCGATAGGCGGCCATGGCCATCTCTTCGATGGCTTCGTCGGAAAACGTTCGGCGGGCCGAGTTTTCCAAAGACACAACGGCGCGGCCCAGGTCGCTTTCGAAAAACAGCGCAGCCTGCTCCAATTGCCCTTCGGACATACCGCCAGCCAGCGCATCATGAATCTTGGCCTGCATCCAGGCCTTGTCGTACAAATCTTCAACCTGGGCCTCGAAAAACGATCCGCCCTCACCGTCCAGCAGGCTTTTGTCCAGTTCGCGCCCCTGCGCGACACCCTCATCACGCAGAATCTGCATCACGTCGGACAAATGCATGGCCTTGGTCAGACGGTCGACCTGATCGGCCGTGACCGCACTGGCCCAACCAGCCAGAACCAGCCACAGAGCCAGTAGCAACCGCATTAGATGTCCTGAGCCGGACGCAGCTCGGCCATGCGCGCCGCCAGCACTTCAAACCGCATGGCCATGATCTCGTACTGGATGGCGTTCAACAGCTCATAGACTTCTTGCATCAGCGGCTGTTCCAGCGCTTTGGTATAGGCGTCGACATCCGCGTCAGAGAAATCCTGATAGGTGTAGGCCGCGTTGGCCAAGGCGGACAGTTGCAATGACTGCCGCATCTCGGGTTCGTTCAGCTTCATCATCTGGCGCAGCCCGTCCGCGTCCAACTGCAGGTCGATCACTCCGGCGGCGCTGGCGGCCAGCAGGAACCGCAGCTGGATCTCCTGCAGCGCCCGCAACGAGGTTTCGCTGGCATCGATGGCGCTGTTCATCCGCTTCAGGCTTTCGATGCGGCTCGAACCGGACTTGACCAGATCGGATATGATCTCCTGCCCCTCAAGTTGCTTGGCTTCGTCATCCTCGACAAGGTGCGAGGCATTTTCCGCCTCGACAAGCCGTTGTCCCAGATCCGAGGCATAAAACTCGACCGCGTGGTTCAGGGCCTCGTCGCTCAGCGTCTGTTCGAGAATCGCAACCGCTGTTTCATGCATGTCGTCGGTGTCGAACACCTCTTCCGTCAGACGCGTCCATTGCGAGCCAAAACCCTCGGGGTCGATCCCCAGCATCTGAGGCGCCGAAGCCGAGGCCAATGCGATGCTTTCCAGCGCCACGTCAAAACCCGTCGTCGTCAGAAAAGCCTCAATCCGATCCCGGCTGGCGGACAAGGCGTTTTGAGCCGTCAGAGCGAACGCGAACACGGGCAGGATGAGCAGAAGCGAAATGCGGTGCAGAAGATGTCTCATACATGTCAGCCTAGGAGATTTCGTCGGACTGGCAATGGAAAATCCACGGTTTGGCGAATTCGGGAATTTTCTGCTTGCACCCCTCGGCGATCACAACTAAATCCCCCCCTCACAGACCCCCGCGGAGAGGTGCCGGAGTGGTCGAACGGGGCGGTCTCGAAAACCGTTGTGGGTGCAAGCCCACCCAGGGTTCGAATCCCTGTCTCTCCGCCACTACTTCCCAATGATTCCCCCCCTTTCTTGTTCGCCTGATGGTTGCAAGCGTGCATTTTCGCCGGTGGCGTGTTGTTGCCGCTGATCGTCTGACTGATCAGCGCCGAGTGGCCCAAACCCCGAACATGCGCCGAATCTTTGGGATTTCCCCTTTGATCTCAGGTAGTTTCTCCCCACATCAGCGGCACACATCCGAAAAGGAGACCCCAATGTCCCGCATTATCATCCTGATTATCATCGCCGGATTGGGTGCCGGCGCGTATTTCTACCTGAATCAGCCCGAGCCCACCCCGGCCGAGAAACTGCAATCTGCCGCCAAAGAAGCCGGCGAGGCCGTTGGCGAGGCCGCAACCGCAGCCCAAGAAGCCGCCAGCGAGGCTTTGTCGACGGCCACGCAGCAAGCGGGTGACGCAGCCTCGGCCGCCGTCGAACAGGCCGGTGAAGCCGCCGAGCAAGCCGGTCAGACAGCCACGGATCTGGCTAACCAGGCCGGCGATGCTGCGACGGATCTGGCCAACCAGGCAGGCGATCAGGTTGCAGCCCTCACTGCCCAAGGGCAGGAGTTGCTGAATACCTGGGTTGACGAAGGCATGCTGTCGGCCGAGCAGTTCGACTATGACGCGATGGTTGAATCCGTGAAAAACAGCCAGCTGAGCCAGGAAATCCAGGACCAGGTGATCAAGATCCTCGATGGCATCAAGGAAGCGCCGGAAACGGCTGCACTCAAGATCCAGGAACTGCGCAACCTGTTGACGCAATAAGATCATTCGACAAGGCCGGCATTTGTCCGGCCTTGTCACACCTGCACCGGTTTCCCAATTCCCCAACGTTAACCCTGTGGTCGATTGACGTGTCCGGTGCCATTTGTTTGGCTTGGCTCAACCAGTCGCATCAAGTCGGGACGACCTATTGTCGGCATCGGTGCGCCCTGCCCCAGGGCGTGCACTTGGATCGACCCGTTTGCTTGAAAATGTCGGAAACAAAGGAAAAAGAATGACTGATCTCCCCAAATCCATGTTTGCCGTGATCCAGAAATTTGACGGATACTCGGGTACCGCCACGGGCCCGGCTATCGAAGACGCCGCCGACTGGGTTGAGAATGCCGAGATCCCGGTGCCCACGCCGGGCCCCGGCCAGGTGCTGATCAAATTGCGCACCGCATCGGTGAACCCCTCAGACCTCCATTTCGTCAAGGGTGAGTACGGTCAGCCGCGGGTCAAAGGTGCACCGGCCGGTTTCGAAGGGTGCGGGAACGTCGTCGCCACCGGCGCGGGCGCCGAAGCGCTGAAGGGGCAAAGGGTCGCCTTCGTCGCCTCCGGGTCCGGCGCATGGGCCGAGTATGCCCTGACACAGGCGCAGATGTGCATTCCTTTGCGGTCCGAGATCTCGGACGATGACGGTGCCGCACAGATCGTCAATCCGCTGACCGCAATGGCAATGGTTGAGATCGCGCGGTCCGAAGGAGAGGCCTTTGTCGTTTCCGCGGCCACCAGCCAGTTGGGCAAGCTGATGTGCGGGCTGGGCCGAGACCTTGGCCTGAAGCCGATTGCGATGGTGCGGCGCCCTGAAACGGTCGAACTACTCAAAAGCCACGGAGCGGCCGAGGTCATCGTAACCACCGAAGACGATGCCGTCTCCAAGTTTGCGGCCATCAGCGCACAGCTCAAGCCGCGGGTTTTTCTGGATGCGGTCTCGGATCAGCTGTCCGAGCAGGTCTTCTGCGCCATGCCCAACGGCGCGCGCTGGGTGTCTTATGGCAAACTCAGCAGCGAGCCTCCGAAGCTGACCCAGATGGGCCAGCTGATCTTTATGAGCAAACGGATCGAGGGCTTCTGGCTGACCAAATGGATGATGTCCACGCCACCCGAAGAGCAGATGCGCGCGGTTGCCGAGGTGCAGGCCCGCTTTGCGGACGGACGGTGGAAAACGGATGTCTCGGCGCATGTCCCGCTGAACAAAATCGTTTCCGATCTGGCAGTTGCACTGAAAAAGAGTGACGGTAAAGTGATAATCACGCCATAGTAGAACAGGCGCCCCGGTGATTGGAGGAGATCCGGGGCGTCAGGACGCCGGGCAAACCGGCATGGGGAGGAGAATTTGGACAACGCACAGCTGCTGATCAGCGGGCTGGCGAATGGCTGTGTCTACGGCCTGATCGCGCTTGGCTTCGTGCTGATCTACAAGGCGACCGAGGCCGTGAACTTTGCCCAGGGCGATTTCATGATGCTGGGCGCCTTCGTCACCATCGGGCTGACCAATACCGAATATATGGGCCTGCCCTTCTGGCTGGCCCTGCCCATCTCGCTGGGGATCATGGGCGCGCTGGGGTATCTGCTGGACCGGCTGATCATCCGCCGCCTGTTCGGGGAAAGCCAGACCGCCGTGGTGATCCTGACCATCGCCCTGGGCTTCGTGATCCGCTTTGTTGCCGGGCTGATCTGGGGGCACGAGCCGCAGACGCTGGAAAACCCGCTGGCCGGCAAGGAGGTCCGCTTTGGCGGGCTGGTCCTGGGGATGGAGGACGTGGCGGTCATCGTCGTGACCGTGCTGCTGACCTGGGGGCTCTATGTGTTCTTCAGCAAGACCAAGCTGGGGCTGGCGATGCAGGGCGCTTCGCAGAACCAGTTGGCGGCCTATTACATGGGCGTCCCGGTCAAGCGCGTGCAGGGTTTCATCTGGGGGCTGGCCGGTGTCGTGGCCGGGATCGCGGGCATCCTGTTCGCCGCCAAGGGATCGGTCGATCCGACCACGGGGTTGCTGGGAATCAAGGCCTTTGCGGCCGCGGTCATCGGCGGGTTCGGCAGCCTTCCCGGGGCTTTGGCAGGCGGTCTGATCGTCGGCGTGATCGAACCCTTCGCCAGCCGCTACATCGCCGCGGGCTATAGCCAGATCGCGCCTTATGCGCTGTTGCTGGCGGTGCTGATCTTCCGCCCGCACGGCCTGTTCAGCCAGGTCCGGGTCAAGAAGGTCTGAGCGCATGAGGATCGTTTTCAAAACCGACTACATGCAAGACATCCGCCCCTGGAAGGACGGATACCAGTTATCGCTCTACCTGATCCTGCTGGCGGTGGTCTTTGCCGCGCCGTGGTGGCTGGACGCGTTCTATCTGGGAGAGTTGACCAACGTTCTGATCTGGGCCATCGCCGGGCTGGGTCTGATGATCCTGACCGGGCATACAGGCCAGGCCAGCCTGGGCCACGCGGCGTTTCTGGCCTTTGGCTGCTATGCCAACGTGATTCTGATCGAGTCCGGCGTGCCGTTTCTGGTGGCCTTTCCTCTGGCCGGCATTCTGACCGGTATCGCCGGGGTCACGGTCGCCATCCCTGCCCTGCGGCTGCACGGCATCTATCTGGCGATCTTCACCCTGGCCCTGTCGATCCTGATGGACGACCTCATCGTTCTGGCGGAACCGATCACCGGCGGTGTCGCGGGCAAGTACATGGGCGGGGTCGAGATTTTCGGCCATCTGGTCGACCGCTGGGGCACGCCCGAGCAGTTCTACTGGCTGGTGTTGGCCGTCACGGTTCTGGTCACGCTGGGCTATATCAACCTTCTGCGCACGCCGCTGGGACGCAGCTTTATCGCCGTGCGCGACTCGGAAGTGTCTGCGCAGGCGATGGGCATCGACATCGCGCGCACCAAGACCGTGTCCTTTGCCCTTTCCTGCGCCGTGACCGGATGGGCGGGGGCGCTGATGGGCCTTTATGCCGGGGCCTTCAACAACGAAACCTTCAGCGTGGTGATCTCGATCCAGCTGCTGATGATGATCGTGATCGGCGGACTGGGCTCGATCCACGGCGCGTTTCTGGGCGCCATCGTCATCGGGTTTCTGCCGCAGTTCCTGTCGATCGCCAAGGAATACGCGGGCGCCCTTTTCGGTGGCGGAACCGTCGCCATTCCGGGGCTAGAATTCGGCATCTTCGGCATGATCCTGATCGGGTTCATCCTGTTCGAGCCGATGGGCATCTACGGCCGATGGCTGAAAATCCGCACCTGGTTCGAGCTGTTCCCCTTCTACCGCAAGGACATGTTCAAGCGGCAGAAATCCTATCTCAAGACGGAGCGCCTGAGATGAGCTTGCTGGAATTCGAGAACGTCACCCTGAAATTCGGTGGCCTGACGGCAGTGAACGATCTGTCCTTTTCGGTCGAGGAAGGCGAGGTCTTTGCCATCGTCGGCCCGAACGGGGCCGGCAAATCCACGGTGTTCAACTTGATTTCGCGCTTTTACGACCCGTTCGCGGGCCAGATCCGGTTCGACGGGCACGATTTGCTGCAGGTCAAGCCCTCGGGCGTGGCCGCCTATGGCGTCGCGCGCACCTTCCAAAACATCGAGCTGTTCGAACATGCAACCGTGTTGCAGAACCTGCTGGTCGGGCGGCACCGCCACCGGCGTACCAACCTGCTGTCCGAGGTGTTCTTTACCCCCTCGGCCCGCCTGCAAGAGCTGGAGAACCGCGAGAAGGTCGAAGAGATCATCGATTTCCTCGATCTGCAGGCCTATCGAGACAAGATGATCGCCGGGCTTCCCTACGGCGTGCGCAAGGTTGTCGAGGTCGCGCGTGCGCTGGCCACCGACCCCAAGCTGCTGCTGCTGGATGAACCGGCCTCGGGGCTGTCGGTCGAGGAAACAACAGACATGCGCTGGTGGATCGACGACATCCGGCGGCAAATGGGGATCACGGTGTTGATGGTCGAACATGACATGGGGCTGGTCTCGGGCGTGTCTGACCGGGTGCTGGCTATGGCCGATGGGGCGAAACTGGCCCTTGGGACACCGGCGCAGGTGCAATCGCACCCCGCCGTCGTCGAAGCCTATCTGGGGAAAGCCTCATGAGCGCACCGATCCTGAGCATCCGCAACATCGAAAGCTTCTATGGCCCGATCATGGCGATCCGCGGTGTGTCGCTGGACGTGCGCCCGGGCCAGATCGTCTCGATCCTGGGCGCCAACGGGGCGGGCAAGACGACGCTGATGAAGACCGTCTCGGGTGTTATGGACCCGGAAAAGGGCACGATCACCTTCGACGGCGAGGAAATCCAGGGGCTGGAGCCGCACAAGATCGTCCAAAAGGGCATCGTGCATGTGCCCGAGGGGCGCGAGGTGTTCCCGCTGTTGACGGTGAACGAGAACCTCAGCCTGGGGGCCTATACCCTGCATGACAAGGCCCAGATCGAGCGCGACCGCGAGTTGGTGTTTTCCTACTTCCCGGTTCTGAAGGAACGCCGAAATCAAGAGGCCGGCACCCTGTCGGGCGGGCAGCAGCAGATGCTGGCCATCGGCCGCGGCCTGATGGCCAACCCGCGCATCATGCTGCTGGATGAACCCTCGCTGGGCCTGTCGCCGCTGCTGGTCCAAGAGATCTTCGGCATCCTCAAACGCCTGAATGACGAGCAGAACATGACCATGATGCTGGTCGAGCAGAACGCCAACGCCGCGCTGGAACTGGCCGATCATGGCTATGTCATGGAGGTCGGGCGCATCGTGATGGACGGCCCCGCCGACGTGCTGATGCGATCCGAGGACATCCAGAACTTCTATCTGGGCGTGCAGGAGGAAGGCGCGCGGGAAAACCGCCGCTGGAAACGCAAGAAGACGTGGAGGTGAGCCGGATGAACATGACCACCCTGCCCCCGCAGACCACCATCAACGGCGTCCAGTTCAACGCCACCCCCGGCCAGCGCCCCGTGCGGGTCGATGGCTGCGTAACCATCCCCGAGCTGTTCCAGAAACGCTGCGCCGCCCTGGGCGACCGCACCGCGCATCGGGAAAAGGATCTGGGCATCTGGAAATCCTATTCCTGGGCCGACTACTGGCAGCACGCCAAGTGGATCGGGCTGGCGCTGCGCAAGCTGGGGCTGCAACGCGGCGAGGTCGTCTCGATCCTGTCCGAGGACCGCAAGGAATGGGCGTGGTTCGATCTGGGCATCCAATGCGTCGGCGGCATCGCCTCGGGCGTCTACACCACCGATTCCGCCAGCCAGTTGAAATATCTGGTCAATGACAGCGACAGCCGCTTTCTGATCGTCGAAGACGAAGAGCAGCTGGACAAATTCCTGGACATCGAAGACGAGGTGCCCGGCCTGTTGAAGGTCATCATCCTCGAGGACGAAGGCCTGCACGACCTGACCCATCCCCGCTGCATGATGATCGAAGATCTTTACGCCCTCGGCCGGGAGGCCGAGCGCGAAGAACCGGGCCGGTTCGAGGCGGAAATCGCGCTGGCCACGCCGCAGGACACGGCGCTGCTGATCTATACCTCGGGCACCACCGGCATGCCCAAAGGCGCGATGCTGAGCAACGAAAACATAATGGCCGCGATCGAATGCGGCGCACGCTGCCTGCCCGCGCTGGAAACCGACGAACAGCTTTGCTTTTTGCCGCTGTGCCATATCCTTGAACGCGACGTTTCGATCTATTTCCCGTTGGCTTCGAAATGCACGGTGAATTTCGCCGAAAGCCCCGAGACGGTCTTTGCCAACCTGCAGGAAGTGTCGCCCTCGACCTTCACCGCCGTCCCGCGCGTGTGGGAAAAGATCTATTCGCAGGTGCTGATCATGGCGCAAGAGGCCACCCCGGCCGGGCGCGCCGCCTTTGGCATGGCGCTGAAGGCCGGGATGAAGCGTGCCGAATACATCCTGCAGGGCAGACCGGTGCCGCCGGCGGTGGCCGCGAATTTCTGGCTGTGGGATCGGCTGGTGCTACGCAACCTGCGCCGGATGCTGGGCATGGACCGGCTGCGGCGCGGCGGGTCGGGCGCGGCCCCGATCTCGCCCGAGCTGCTGAAATGGTACTGGGCCATCGGCGTGCCGCTGGTCGAGGGCTTCGGCATGACCGAGACCTCGGGCATCGCCACGCTGAACACGCCCGAGGCCAACCACATCGGTACCATCGGCAAGCCCGCACCGGGGATCGACCTGCGCATCTCGGACGAGGGCGAAATCCAGATCCGCGGCCTGAACGTGTTCCAGGGCTATTGGCGCAACAATGCCAAGACCGCCGAGACCTTCACCGCCGACGGCTGGCTGCGCACCGGCGATATGGGGCACGTGGACGCGGACGGCTATGTCACCATCACCGGCCGCCTCAAGGACATCATCATCACCGCCGGCGGCAAGAACATAACCCCGGCCGAGCTCGAAAGCCGGTTGAAGTTCTCGCATTACATCTCGGACGCGGTGATCATCGGCGACCGCCGCAAGTACCTGACGGCGCTGGTGATGATAGATCAGGAAAACGTCGAGAAGTTCGCGCAGGACCGCAAGGTGCCGTTCTCGAACTTCGCCTCGCTCTGCGCTGCGGCCGAGGTGCGCGAATTGATCGGCGCGGAAGTGGCCGCGGTGAACAAGGAATTCGCGCGGGTCGAGCAGATCAAGGATTTCCGCCTGATCGACGTGCTGCTGACCGCCGATGATGACGAACTGACCGCGACGATGAAACTGAAACGCGGCCTGGTGGAAAAGAAACACGCGCATCTCATTGAAGACATGTACAAATAGAACAGGGATCAATCCCAAGGGAGGAAAACACATGACCAAAGCAATCAGACGGCTGGCGGCAGCAACCGCCCTGTCCGCCCTGGCCTCGATGGGCTGGGCCGAAACGCAAGGCGTGACCGACGACGAAATCGTCATCGGCTCGGTCAATGACCTCAGCGGCATTTTCGCCGCCGTGGGGGTTCCGGCCACCAAGGGCGCGAACGTGGTGTTCGACCGGGTCAACGCCAATGGCGGCGTGCATGGCCGCAAGATCCGCTATGTGGTCGAGGACAACGGATACCAGATGCCGCGCGCGATGCAGGGCTACAACAAGCTGCTGAACCGCGACAAGGTGTTTGCCATGCTGCAATCGCTGGGAACGCCGATGAACCTGGCCGGGTTCAAACTGCTGGACCCGAAAGGCATTCCCAACGTCGCCCCCCTGTCGGCCGCGCGGCAGATGCTGCAGGAGCCGATGAAAAACAAGTTCACCTCGTTTTCCAGCTATTACGACCAGGCGCGCGTGGGCGTGAAGTACCTGGCGCAGGAATTCGGCGGCGACAAGGTCTGCACGATGTATCTGCCCACCGATTTCGGTAAGGAAATCCTGGAAGGCAGCCACGAAGGCGCCAAGGAAGCCGGCATTACCTTTGCCGCGGAAACCACTCATAAACCTGACGAAACCGATTTCGTGGGCTCGCTCAGCAAGCTGAAGGAAGAAGGCTGCGACATCGTCACAATCGCCTTGGGCGTGCGGCAGGCCATCACCGTGGTCGGCACCGCCAAGAAGATGGGCCTGACCGACATGAAGTTCCTGGGCACTTCGGCCAGCTTCCTGACCGTGGTGGCACAGGTGCCGGGTGGAGTGACCGACGGCTTCTACGCCGCCGCCTCGTGGCAGGACCTGTGGGCCCGCGCGGATGAACCGGCCCCCAAGGCCTTCATCGAGGAATACAAGGCCGCCACCGGCGAAGACCCGGTGGGCTTTTCGATGCTGGGCTATGCCGCCGCCGAGATGATGGTCAAGGCGCTGGAAGCCGCCGGCCCCGACCTGACCCAGGAAAGCTTTATCGCTGCAATGGAGGCGCTGGACTATCAGGATGAATTGGTCGGCAACCACATGACCTTTGGCCCCGATGACCATCAGGGCGCCGATACGGTCTACGTCAACGTGGTGGAAAACGGCGCGTGGAAAATGGTCTACGAAGAGTAAGGCCGGAGAAAATCAACGAAAAAAGGGCTCGCAGATGCGAGCCCTTTGCATTTTGTGCCCTCGGCAGCGATTAACGCTTCGAGAACTGGAACGAACGGCGGGCTTTGCGCTTGCCGTATTTCTTCCGTTCCACGACGCGGCTGTCGCGGGTCAGGAAGCCGGCTGCCTTCAGCGCGCCGCGCAGGCTGGGATCGTACAGCTGCAGCGCTTTCGAGATGCCGTGCTTGACCGCACCGGCCTGACCGGTCAGGCCACCGCCCTTGACGGTTGCCACAACGTCGAATTCACCTTCGACACCGGCAACCTGGAACGGCTGGCGCAGGATCAGCTGCAGAACGGGCCGTGCGAAATACACGTCCTGGTCCTTGCCGTTCACGGTGACCTTGCCGGAACCCGGCTTGATCCAAACGCGGGCAACAGCGTCCTTACGCTTGCCGGTTGCATAGGAGCGGCCCAGTTCGTCACGCACGGGCTCGCGCACAACAACTTCTTCGGCCACGGTTTCAACGCCTGCGACGGCGCTCAGCTCTTCGAGAGTATTGATCTGATCAGCCATCGGTCATTAGCTCCGGGTGTTTTTCTTGTTCATGGATTTGACATCCAGAACTTCGGGGGCCTGGGCTTCGTGCGGGTGCTCGGCACCGGCATAGATGCGCAGATTGGTCATCTGCTGACGCGACAGACGGTTGCCCGGCAGCATGCGCTTGACGGCCTGAAAGACCACACGCTCGGGGTGCGCGCCTTCCAGGATCTGTTGCTTGGTGCGCGACTTGATGCCGCCCGGGTGGCCAGTGTGCCAGTAGAAGTGCTCGTCGCGCTTCTTGCCGGTCATCTGGATCTTGTCGGCGTTGATGACGATGACGTTGTCGCCCATGTCCATGTTCGGGGTGAACGACGGCTTGTGCTTGCCACGCAGGCGCATGGCGACGATCGAGGCAAGACGGCCCAGAACAACGCCCTCGGCGTCGATCAGGATCCACTTCTTGTCGATGTCTGCAGGAGTTGCAGAGAAGGTTTTCATGTCAGGACAATCCTGTTTGATGTGAAAGGCCGCCCCAAAGGTGGACCGGCCCGAATTCGATGGATGGGTATTTAGACGGCCCGTAAGTGCACGTCAAGAATGGTAGCGTCCAATTAATTATTATAAAACATCAGCTTATAAAATAGGTATCTATTTACCCCAAATCAAACGCTGATTTGTTCGGGGGGATTGTCCAGTAAGGCGCGCAGACGCAGCATGGCGGATTCGAACTGCTTCAGCGAGACATGCCCGTTCATGGCAATGCGCACGGCATTTGGCGCTCGTCCATCCCTCAGCGCGAATTCATCTGCCGATCGGAGTTGAATGCCCTCCCGCTCGGCGGCTCTGCTGAAGGCTGCAGCACGCCAGCCGGAGGGCAGGCTTAGCCAGACAAAGGGAATGTCGGCGTCCCAGTTCAGATTGAAGCCACCCAGTGCATTGACGGCCACCCGTACATACTCACCCATCTTCGCGCGAACATCCCGCGCCATTTGCCGGGATTGAGGGTGACTGAGGAGCAAGCGGGTCAGTTCCGCCAATGGCTGCGCCAATCCGAAATACCCGTATTCCGCCGATCGGCGCAGGTCTCCGCTGCGTTCCCGCGGAGCGATGGCGAACCCCACGCGCAACGCAGGCGTAAGGGTCTTGGAAATCGACGACACGTGCCAGCCGCGTTCGGGCGCAAGAGCCCTGTAGCTGGGTGCGCGCGCCTCGCCCATACGATAGCAATCGTCTTCGATGATTTGCAGATCGTGGCGGCGGGCGATCTCGATCACCTCGTTGCGGCGTTCAAGAGGCGAATGCCCACCGGTCGGATTCTGAACCTCGGGCGACACGCAGATCGCCTGCGCCCGCGTTTGACGAAGGATGTGGTCCAACGCGTCGGGGCTGATACCCCATTTGTCCATTTTCACACCAACAACTTCGGCGCGCATCAACTCACCGGCGCGACGGAACCCCGCATAAGAAAGGTCCTCGACCAGAACAACGGGTTTCGGATCGCGCAGAACGGTCTGAAACACGACGCACAGTCCGCTTTGTCCGCCATGCGTAAGAACGATGTCATCGGCGTTCAAAGCACCCAGCGGCAAGTCGGAGAGCCAATCAACAACAGCCTGGCGTACAGGCAGGTAAGCGTCGCGTGTGGGATAGTTCATGAACATCTTCGGATCCCCCTGCGCCACCTTGGCAAGACATGACCGTATCAGGGACACCTGTCCGACATCTGGCAGCCGCGGGCTGAACAGGCTGACATTCGCGTCATACTTGTCGTCCCGAAGATGAAGCTGCCGTGACCAGACATCGTCCAGCAATGGCATTTTCGGTGGTGCCACGAATGTACCACGCCCGACCTCGGCCTGTAGCAACCCCTCCTCGGTCAGAATCGAATAAGCCCGGGCGACCGTTCCTGGTGTGATTTGCAATCGATACGCCAGTTCCCGCACCGGAGGAAGCTTCACCCCGACTTCCAGCTGCTTGTTTTCGATGGCTTTTCGAATTGTGTCTGCGACCAGAGTGTACTTTGGCCCCTTGGATTTTGGCAGATCTGTCGGCCAAATTGTATCCATTACAATTCTTCCTTTGCGTTCAATACAATCCCGAATGTATCACAGCAATGTACCGAACATTTATGCTTTGTGTCAATACAATTTGAAAGGATACTTACCATGACACGCGCAATGCACACCCCCGCCCTCTTGCTGCTGAACGACAGCCCCCGGCTGCCTCTGATCGCTGCGCTGGCCGTGCGTTTTGCGGCGACTGTCACCCAATGGGAACGCCGGCGCCGCAGTCGCGTCAACCTGAGCAGGCTGGACGACCGTCTGCTGAAGGATGTCGGACTGACGCGCTTTGAGGCTGACCGCGAAGCACGCCGCCAATTCTGGCTTGGCTAGAATATCCCCAGTCCCAATTACGGGACCTCTTCCTGTGCCGGGGCTTGTCCCCGGCATTTTTTTATCCGAACGCAGCTGCGGCGGACCCGGCAGGTGGCAGCGAGTAGGTCATGCTGGCGCGCGCCACCGGCGCCTCCTGCCCTTCCGAGTACATCAGGACGTCACCAACAGCCAGCGTACGCCCCAGTTTCAGCAACCTGCACTCGGCAATCATGTCGGCCCCACCGGCAGGTTTGCGCAGAAAATCCATGGAACTGCTGGTGGTCACCGCCAGCGATTGCTGGCCCTTTCGCGCTAGAACCATCGAATAGACGCAGACATCGGCCAGGGCGAACATCGAGGGCCCGGACACGGTTCCGCCCGGACGCAGATGCCGATCTTCGACAACGAGGCGCATGCGGATCGAGTCGTCGGTCAGATCCATGACGACGAAATCCTTGTGCACCTGCGGGAAGACCTGCGCCAGATATTCCGTCAGCTCTTCCTTGTTCATAGCCAATGACATGCTTCCCCTCCTCGATTTGCCGACCTAGAGTTGGCCCCACAGCCGGCAGGAGGGCAAGATGGCAATTTTGGAACGTAACGACACGGGCGCGATCGCTCATCTGAAAATGAATACGCCCGAGCGGCTGAATGCGCTGAGCGACGAAATGCTGGAGGCGCTGCAATCTGAACTGGATACCCTGCGCGATGATCGTACGATCCGCGCCGTGATACTGTCCGGGGCAGGCAAGGCGTTTTGTGCCGGTCACGACCTCAAGCAGATGACGGCAGGCCGGCAGGCCGAAGATGGTGGCAAGGCCTACTTCACCGATCTGTTCAATCGCTGCGCCCGAATGATGATGTCGATCCAATCCCTGCCCCAACCGGTGATCGCGCAGGTCCATGGCATTGCAACGGCCGCCGGCTGCCAACTGGTGGCGACCTGCGATCTTGCCGTGGCAGCCGAAGGAACGCGATTCGGCGTCAATGGCGTGAATATTGGTCTCTTCTGCTCGACGCCGATGGTGGCGCTGAGCCGCAACATTCCGCGCAAACTGGCGTTTGAGATGCTGACCACCGGTGACTTCATGCCAGCGGAGCGGGCCGCCGAGCTGGGCCTGGTCAATCGTGTCGTTCCGGAAACGCTGTTGGAACATGAAACCCTGCTGTTGGCCGAGCAGTTGGCCTCCAAACTGGGCGCGGCGGTAAAGATCGGGAAACAGGCGTTTTATCAGCAGCTTCAGATGCCTTTGGATCAGGCATATGCCTATACCGGCGGCGTGATGGCCGAAAATATGCTGCACCGGGATACCGAGGAAGGTATTTCCGCATTTATCGAAAAACGTTCACCAAATTGGACCCAATGACGCAATTGTTATGGCTAAAATTATCGACTGTTCGCATTTTTGCACTTTTCAAAAGGGCATCTCTGTGGCAAAGCTGAGACAGGGCTTAGGCCCTCACTATCTTTTGGGTCGCCGTGGGCGGAAGGTCCCTCCAAGCTGGTTTCTCTCACCGGCGCAGACATTCCCGCAGCGGCGACCCCAAGACTTCCCAATGAAATCATAGCGTTGCTGCCTTGTTGGCGGCAGTTTTCGACGGCCGTTGCACGCGCGGGCCACCTGCCCTATTTGGACGCACATGACACAGAAATTGCATATCGTTGGCGGCGGCATGGCCGGATCCGAGGCCGCATGGCAGGCCGCCGAAATGGGCGTGGACGTCGTGATTCACGAAATGCGCCCCAAAGTGGGCACTTTTGCGCATCAAACCGGCAACCTGGGCGAGATGGTCTGTTCCAACTCGTTCCGGTCTGATGATGACGAGCAGAATGCCGTTGGTTTGCTGCATTGGGAAATGCGCGCGGCCAATGGGTTGATCATGACCACCGCTGACGCCCACCGACTTCCTGCGGGCGGCGCTCTTGCCGTAGACCGTGAACCTTTTGCCGAAACGGTGACCGCCAAGCTGAAGACGCACCCACGCGTCACCGTCACCGGTGAGGAAGTCACCACGCTTCCGGACGATGGACTTTGGATTTTTGCCACCGGTCCGCTGACCTCGCCAGCGTTGGGCGCAGCGATCCAGCGCGAGACCGGGGCCGAGGCGCTGGCCTTTTTCGACGCGATCGCCCCGATCGTCTACGCTGACACGATCGACATGAGCAAGGCTTGGATGCAGTCGCGCTATGACAAGGGTGAAACCGAGGAAGAGCGTACCGCCTATCTGAACTGCCCGATGGACCGTGACCAGTACGAGGCCTTCATCGACGCGCTGCTGGCCGCTGACAAGACCGAGTTCCACGAAGGTGAAACCGCCGGCTATTTTGATGGCTGCCTGCCGATCGAGGTCATGGCCGAACGGGGCCGCGAGACCCTCCGCCACGGGCCCATGAAACCGGTGGGCCTAACCAATCCGCATCAGCCGGACGTAAAGCCCCATGCCGTGGTTCAACTGCGCCGCGACAACGCTTTGGGCACGCTGTTCAACATCGTTGGGTTCCAGACCAAGATGAAATACGGCGCCCAGACCGAGGTGTTCCGGATGATCCCGGGGCTCGAGAATGCCAGTTTTGCCCGACTGGGCGGCATCCATCGCAACACCTTCATCAACTCGCCCACCTTGCTGGATGCGCAGATGCGCCTGAAATCCAAGCCAAACATCCGATTTGCCGGGCAGATCACCGGGGTTGAAGGATATGTCGAGAGCGCCGCGATGGGCCTGCTGGCCGGACGTCTGGCGGCTGCCGAGATTCTGGGCCTCCCCCTGCCCCCGGTTCCGCAGGACAGCGCCATGGGCGCGCTGATCCACCACATCACCGGCGGCGCAGAGGCCAAGACCTTTCAGCCTATGAACGTGAATTTTGGTTTGTTCCGACCGGTCGACGGGTTGAAAGGCGGACGGCGCGGCCGCAAGGATCGCTACAAAGCCTATACCGATCGCGCCAAGGAGGCATGGCAGCAGTGGCTGACGCAAAGCTGACTGGACGCAGATCGGGCCACGCGCCTAAACTGACGGCATGAGCGAGAAGTTCCTCAAAAACACATATGATCTGAACACGCCGCAGGAAACCCAGGCGCATTACCAGAAATGGGCGGCCACTTACGAAGATGAGGTGGCCGAGCACGGGTATGCCACGCCGGGCCGCGTGGCCGAGGCGTTGTGGTCCAAGTTGCCGCAACCGGACACACCTATCCTTGACTATGGCTGCGGGACCGGGTTGTCCGGTGTCGCCTTGCACAAGGTCGGATACCGGGCAATCGACGGCGTCGATCCGACACCAGAGATGCTGAAAGGTGCTGCTGCCAAGGGCGTCTACCGCAACCTTGCTGCCATCGACATCACCGATCCCAACCCGTTGGAGACGGGGGCATACAAGGCAATCGCCGCGATCGGAGTGATCGGCGCCGGCGCCGCGCCGCCCCAGACATTCGACATGCTGATGAAAGTCTTGCCAAAGAGTGGCCTGCTGGCGTTTTCGTTCAACGACCATACATTGGACGACCCCGGCTATACCGGGCGCCTGAACGAATGGCTGGACATGGGAGCGGCGCGCCTCCTGTTTCGTGAACACGGACCGCACCTGCCAGGTCTGGACTTGAAATCCGACGTATATATCGTTGAAAAGACGTGAAATTCACCACTAGGTTTGCCCCATCTCCAACCGGACCATTGCATCTTGGTCATGCGTATTCTGCATTGCTTGCGTATGGCCTCGCTGACCGAAACTCCGGCACGTTCCTGCTGCGGATCGAGGATATCGATCAGTCCCGGGCGCGTCGGCATTGGGAGGATCAGATCTATGACGATCTGACGTGGTTGGGTTTGACGTGGCCTGGCCCTGTGTTGCGGCAATCCGATCGTATGCCGCTCTATCGGCGGGCCTTGAACCGGCTGTGGTCCCAAGGGCTGCTATATCCGTGCACCTGCAATCGCAAGGATATCGCGGCCGCCGCCAGTGCGCCGCAGGAAGGGTTTCCTCTGCACGGACCTGACGGCGTCATATATCCCGGAACATGTCGTGAAAAATGGACATATCAGGTGCAGACCAAGATCCCGGAGAATGTGGCCCTGCGCCTCAATATGTCCGAAGCGCTGTGCCGGATCGCGAAGGACGCCACCGGGTTGAGGTTTCACGAAACCGGGTCCGGTCCGGATGGCGCGACTGGCTGGATAGAATTGTCGGACGAACAGATGCTGCACGGCGTCGGCGATGTCGTCCTCGCCCGGCGGGGTATGGGCACGTCTTATCACCTGTCAGTCGTACTGGATGATGCGGCCCAGAACATCTCACATGTGGTTCGCGGTCAGGATCTGTTTGACGCAACCGGGATTCACGTGGTGCTGCAGCGCTTGTTGGGGTTGGAGACGCCCACCTATCACCATCACCGACTGATCCGGGACGAAACGGGAAAACGGCTGGCCAAGCGAGACGACGCCAGGGCGATTGCGAAATACCGGGCCGAAGGAGCGACGCCCGAAGACGTCCGCGCAATGGTCGGTCTTTAGGCCCGCTAGGCGCCCTCAGGCCATCGGCGACATCAATTCGACCTCTTCCCCGTCCCGGACGGCGGTGTAGAAGCAGCTTCGGCGGTTTGTGTGGCAAGCGGGGCCGCTTTGTCGCACCAGAACCAACAGGCAATCCCGATCGCAATCGACGCGAAAATCCACCAACTCTTGCACGTGGCCCGAGCTTTCTCCCTTGACCCAGAAGGACTGGCGCGAGCGCGACCAATAGGTGACGCGCCCGGTTTCCAGCGTCTTTCGGATCGCCTCGGCGTTCATCCAAGCCATCATGAGAACCTCGCCGGTGCTCTCCTCTTGCGCGATGGCCGGGACCAACCCAGCCTCATTGAATTTGAGCGTCGACGGATCGAACGTAGCAGAGCGCGACATCGCAAAAACCTTTTGCATCCCAGAACATGGCCACTATGTATGGGGAACATCCACCGAGGGAAACCCATGTCCGGCGAAACCGACCTGATCAAGCTCTACTCCGGGCGCATTCTGGCGCTGGCGGCCGACATTCCGCACCTGCAGCGGTTGGAAGATCCGGATGCGACCGTCAAGAAACGGTCGCCCTTGTGCGGCTCGACGGTTGCCGTGGACATCAAAGTGCGGGACGGCCGGATTACCGTGTTTGGTCAGGACGTGAAAGCCTGCGCACTGGGTCAGGCCGCAGCGGCAGTGGTCGGTGCATCGGTCATCGGGGCAACCCGCCCCCAAATCGAAACCGCGCGCGACCAGTTGGCGGCTATGCTCAAGAGTGACGGCCCCACCCCGGATGCGCCGTTTGACGAACTGGAAGTTCTACGGCCCGCCCGCGATTACAAGAACCGGCACGCGTCGATCATGCTTGCGCTGGACGCGACCGCCGAGGCTTTCGAGAAGGCCGAACAATCCAACTGCGCCTGAACATGGTCTTTTGAATCGAAGGCGGCTAACCTCCTGACCAATTTGACGGAGAAGCCAATTGAACAACCTTCTGGAACATTTTGTAACCTTGTGGGTCGTCATCGACCCGATCGGAACCATCCCGGTTTTCATTGCCGTCACTGCGGGTATCGAAGCCGCCGCGCGTCGGCGCACTGCCCTGCTGGCCGCACTGATCAGCGCCGGCATCCTTCTGTTCTTTCTGGTCTTTGGGCAATTGCTGATCGAGGCGCTGGATATCGGCCTCAACTCGTTTCAGGTCGCCGGCGGGATCATCCTGTTCCTGTTCGCGCTGACGATGATTTTTGGCGAAAGCAAACAGGAAATCGAACAGCGCCAGGCCGAAGAAGACATGGAAGACAAGTTGCACAGGCACAACCCGGCGATCTTCCCCTTGGCGGTCCCGTCACTGGCTTCACCCGGTGCGATGCTGGCCATCGTCATTTTGACCGACAACCACCGCTACAGCGTGGCAGACCAGGGCATTACTGCGCTGGTCATGCTGTCCGTACTGGCCTGCGCCTTTGTGTTGATGCTGCTGGCCGAGCCGATCATCCGGCTGATCGGTCATTCGGGGGCGGCAATCATCAGCCGGGTCATGGGAATGATTTTGGCCTCAGTGGCCGTCAACTCGGTCCTGTCAGCCCTGCTTGAGATCTTCAAAACCGGTCAACTGTAAAAAAACCGCCGCTCCTTCCGGGCGGAAAGGGCGGCGGCAGTCAATGCGTTTCTCGCGTGGGGTCCGGATTACCGCGTGGGGCCGAGGCACGGCCCCTTCAAGGGGTTTGGGACAGGCAGGTCACCCTTGACTGAAATGGGGATGACATACGCGGGTTGATCGGCACGAGATCGCAGGCAGAAAGGCTTAGAACCCGACGGGCAAGTGAAGCGCCACCATCAGTATGACAACCAGCGAAGCCACGCCGGCTGCATCCTGCAATAGCGTGGCTTGCGAACGGCTGAAAGCACTTTTGATCTGGGTCAGCATGTTTCACCTCCGGTCGGGAATTAATCCTTTGTTGACCTTTTGTTCTCATATTTCCGGAGATCAGTAAAGAACTTTATGAGAACATTTGTGAACTTTTTTCGCGCAACCCGCTAACCCACTGAAATCAAACGGATGGCCTGATCCTGTTTCATCAACCAAAGAAGAACACGGGCGGCCTGACCTCGTTCCGAGGTCAATTTCGGATCCGAAGCAAGCAGCGCACGCGCGTCAGATTGGGCAACAGCCATAAGTCCAGCCTGTCGTTCCAGGTCGGCAATCTGGAACCGGGGTAGACCGGATTGCGCGGTCCCGATCAGGTCCCCTGCCCCGCGCATCTCGAGGTCCGTTTCGGCAATTCTGAATCCATCTTCGGTTTCCCGCAGAACTTCCAGCCGTCTTCGGCCCCCTTCGCTGAGCGGCGCTTGATACATCAACAGACAGGTTGACGCGTCATGCCCGCGTCCGACCCGACCGCGCAGCTGGTGCAACTGGGCCAGCCCGAAGATTTCCGCCCGCTCAATGACCATGATCGTGGCGTTGGGGACGTTTACCCCCACCTCAATGACCGTCGTCGCAACCAAAACCTTGGTCCGCCCGTCCTGAAAGGCGGCCATTGCCGCATCTTTCTCGGCCGGAGGCATCTGTCCGTGCACAAGGCCGACGATTCCGTCACCCAGCTGGGCCCGCAAGTGTTTGAACCGTTCCTCGGCCGCTGTGAGGTCGGAGACCTCGGATTCGTCGACCAGCGGACAGACCCAATAACACTGCTTTCCGTCTTCGATCGCGCGGCGCAGATGATCGACCACCTCCTCCATGCGCGAAGTGCTGACAATCGCAGTTTTGACCGGTTTGCGTCCCGGCGGTTTCTCATCCAGGACCGAGACGTCCATATCCCCATATTGTGCAAGCGCAAGGCTGCGTGGGATCGGTGTGGCTGTCATGACCAGAACATCGGCCCCCTGTCCCTTCTCAGAGAGCTCCATCCGCTGGCGGACACCGAACCTGTGCTGTTCGTCGACAATCGCCAGACGCAAGTCATGGAATGCCACATCGTTCTGGAAAACCGCGTGAGTGCCCACCAGAATTTGGATGTCACCCGCCTTGAGCGCGGCCAGCTTCGCCTTGCGCTCGGACCCCTTGTCCCGTCCCGTCAGGATTTCGAGAACCACGCCGGCGTCCTCGGCCAGGGGGCGAAGGCCCTCCAGATGCTGGCGCGCGAGGATCTCGGTCGGAGCCATCATGACACCCTGAGCACCGGCCTCTACCGCAACCAGAAGCGCCATGAACGCAACCAGTGTCTTGCCGGATCCGACGTCCCCCTGCAGCAGGCGGTTCATTCGGGTCGGAGCACCCATGTCCTCGGTTATCTCGCGTATGGCACGCAACTGCGCCCCAGTGGGTTTGTACGGAAGCGCATCCAGTACACGGGTCTGCAACGCCCCGGTCGCGACACTTACGGTTCCACGAGTTTTGCGTTCTCGCAGTCGGGCCAGAGCCAGAGTCAGTTGATGGGCGAACAGTTCGTCATAGGCCAGACGTTCGCGCGCGGGAGCAAACGCTGCCACGTCATCGGCACCTTGCGGTGTGTGAGCCGCCCGGACTGCATCGGCCCAGGTCGGCCAGCTCTGGCGGGCAACCTGTGCAGGATCCGCCCATTCCGCCAAATCTGGCAGGCGTGCCAGCGCGCTTTGCGCCGCCTTGTAGGCCGTCTTTTGGGTGACACCTTGGGTAAGGTGATAGACCGGTTCAAACTCGGGGATGCTGTTCGCCTGTTCGACCGGCAGAATGTGGTCCGGGTGAACCATTTGCGCTGTACCGTCAAACAGTTCGAGCTTGCCGGACACCACCCGTCTCGCCCCCTCAGGCAGGACCTTTTTCAGGTAGTCGGCCCGGGCGCGAAAGAAGACCAGCTGGAAATCGGTCTGACTGTCCTGCACGAAAATCCGATAGGCTCCGCCCCTGTTGTGCGGCGGGCGGTGGGCGCCGACGGTGACTTCCACCGTGAGTGTTTTGGGCAGATCGACGCCCCGGATCGTATCACGCCGCCGCCGGTCAACCACTGCATATGGCAATGCAAACAGCAGATCGCGTGGCGTTTCCAGCCCGGTCTGCGCCAGCAGGCGTGCGGTCTTGGGACCGATACCATCCAGCCTCTCGAGCCCTGCAAAAAGCGGGAACAGTTGCTCTGGACGGCCGCTCATGCGTCCCCGATCAACTGCAGCCAGCTGTCTTCATCCAAGGTTTCGATCCCCAGCTCTGCCGCCTTCTTGGCCTTGGAACCTGCGCCGGGGCCGGCCACCAGATAGTCCGTTTTTGCGCTGACTGAGCCAGCCACTTTGGCCCCCAAGGCTTCCGCGCGGGCCTTTGCTTCGGCCCGGGTCATTTTTTCGAGCGTACCCGTAAAGACAACCGTTTTTCCCGCGACTGGGCTGCCCGATGTATCCGGCCGTTTGGCCTCTTGTACGTTCAGTTGGGCGACCAGCGCATCGATGCTTTGGCGCTCTGCGTCCTGAGCAAATGTCGAAACCAGGGTCCGGGCCATGACTTCACCGACGCCGTCGATATTCAGCAGTTCATCCCATTCGGGTCCGCTGAATTGGCTGGCAGCCGTGACAGCCTGCTCGAACGCGTCCCACGTGCCGTAGTGATTGGCGATCAGGTTCGAGGCGGCTTCACCAAGGTGTCGAATACCCAGCGCAAACAGAAGGCGGCCCAGCGGTATTGTCCGCTTTTCCTCGATCGCGGCAAAGAGTTTTGCGGCGCTCTGACTGCCCCAGCCTTTTCGGTTGGCCAGCTTGTTCAGATTTGCAGCGTCCCGCTTTTGCAATGTGAAAACTTCTGCCGGCGTACGGATCGGCAGATCCGGGTCGTTGTAGAACATTTCGATCTGCTTGGCCCCCAACCCATCGATGTCAAACGCCTTGCGGGAAACGAAGTGCTTCAGTTTCTCGACCGCTTGCGCCGGGCAGATCACCCCTCCGGTACAGCGGCGCACCGAGTCGCCTTCCTCGCGGATCGCGTCGCTGCCGCATTCCGGACATTTCGTCGGAAACTCAAACGGGACAGCTTGTTCCGGCCTTTTGCTCAGGTCGACGTCGGCTATTTTTGGGATCACATCGCCGGCGCGGTACACCTGCACCCAATCGCCAACACGTATATCTTTGCCGTCGCGGATCTGTTCGCCTTTCGAATCCCGACCGGCGATGTAGTCTTCGTTGTGCAAGGTTGCATTGGACACGACCACACCGCCAACCGTCACCGGGTGCAGCCGCGCAACCGGGCTAAGCGCGCCGGTGCGGCCAACTTGAATGTCGATCGCCTCAAGCCGGGTCCAGGCGAGTTCGGCAGGAAATTTATGAGCGATCGCCCATCTTGGTGTGGTCGAGCGAAACCCAAGACGGGCCTGCAACGACAAATCGTTCACTTTGTAGACGACGCCGTCGATGTCATAGCCAAGCGTAGAGCGCTGCTCTTCGATTGCGCGGTAGTGCTCCAGCATTTGCGCGGTCGAGCTGCAAACGGCAGTCAGGTCGTTGGTGGAAAAGCCAAAGGACTTCAATCGATCCAACGCAGACGACTGGGTGGTTCCCAACGGCTCGGACAGTTCGCCCCAGGCATAGGCGAAGAACCGCAGGGGCCTTGCGCGCGTAACTTCTGGGTCAAGCTGGCGTAGCGAACCGGCGGCCGCATTTCTCGGATTCGCAAACAACTTCGCCCCCGCCTCTGCCTGCTTGGCATTCAGCTTCTCGAAATCGTCATGAGACATATAGACTTCGCCGCGAACCTCCAGGATCCCGGGCGCGTCGGCGATCTTTTGAGCGATATCTGAAACGGTCAACGCATTGGCCGTGACGTTTTCGCCAACTTCCCCATCGCCCCGTGTTGCCGCCTGCACCAGTTCGCCGTCCACATAACGCAAGGACAGCGACAAACCGTCGATCTTTGGTTCGGCCGTGAATTCGAGGGGCGCCTCTTCGCTCAGCCCAAGATAGTTTCGAACGGACCGAACGAAGTCTGCTACGTCCTCATCGTCGAATGCGTTGCCAAGCGACATCATGCGGACCGCATGGGTCACTTTGCCGAAACCGTCCACCGGCCGCGCACCAACCTGATCGCTGGGGCTGTCGGTGCGCTTTAGCTGCGGAAAGCGCGACTCGATTTCGAGATTCCGTAGTTTCAGGGCATCATATTCGGCATCCGAGATCTCGGGCGCGTCCTGACCGTGATAAAGGTCGTTGGCCCGCTGCAAGAGTTCCGCAAGACGTGCCAACTCCTCTCGAGCCTGATCCTCGGTCAGATCTTCTACTGCAATCAAATTGCTCATGGCCTCGCCCTGTCACATCGTCTTGGACCCCAGTGATAGGGCGAGGTCATGGTCAGGTCCAGATGTGCTGAGCCGTGAGTTCGAGTGCCACCCTGGACCGCGGTGGCAGATGGGTCAGATTTTCAGGCGCCGACGGCCAAGCGAGTGTTTTCCACCGTGTCCGTCTGGGGATCGCGCAATACATATCCTCGGCCCCACACCGTTTCGATGTAGTTCTCGCCGCCCGTGGCGTTGCTGAGCTTTTTGCGCAGCTTGCAGATGAAAACGTCGATGATCTTGAGTTCCGGCTCGTCCATGCCGCCATAAAGGTGGTTGAGGAACATCTCCTTGGTCAGGGTCGTGCCCTTGCGCAGGCTCAGGAGCTCCAGCATCTGGTATTCCTTGCCGGTCAGATGCACCGCCTGATTGTCGACCTCGACCGTCTTGGCATCCAGATTGACCGCGATTCGTCCGGTTCGGATAATCGATTGCGAATGACCTTTGGATCGGCGGATGATCGCATGGATCCGCGCCACCAACTCCTCGCGGTGGAACGGTTTGGTCAGGTAGTCGTCGGCCCCGAAACCGAAGCCCTTGATCTTGCTTTCGGTGTCGTCGGCTCCGGACAGGATCAGGATCGGCGTTTCAACCCTTGCAATGCGCAACTGACGCAGGACTTCATGTCCGTTCATATCCGGCAGGTTCAGATCAAGCAGGATCAGATCGTAGTCATACAGCTTGGCCAGATCTATGCCTTCTTCGCCCAGGTCCGTCGCATACACGTTCAGGTTGGCATGCGTCAGCATCAGCTCGATGCTTTTTGACGTGGTCGGATCATCCTCGACAAGAAGAATTCGCATTGCACTGCTCCAATTCAGGTCAACTATTCCAGTTCGGGTTAACCCTGATCACAATTGGTTAATCTGACGTTACCGTTGAATCATTTATTCGCTTTCGCCTTTAGGTTGTCTATATTTTTTTAGCGCCGTCACTTTCAAGGCCTCGATTCCGTGTTCGGCGACCGCAGACACCCATGTGTTGAACTCTTCGTCACTCAGGCCGTATCGTTTCTTGGCATCCGACAAGGAGATCAATCCATAAAGCACGCCTCGAACGACAATGGCCTTTCTTGATGCGACCCAGCGTTTCGTATCCGCAGGCGGCAAATCCGCTCGGGACAAAACAGACCCATCCGGCAGGGTAACTGACCTTGGTCCCTCAACTTTGTGCAAATACATCTTTCGACCCTTTTTCTGGTGCCACAAAGCTGACGGCAGTCTACTTAATGCGCGGTGAAACCGCCCCTTGAGAGTGCGTAGAATTTTCCTATATTCTGCCGGTCTTTCTTAACCCGGACTGGAACAGCCCATGGCCCTCGACACCGAGACCCCTCTGAACTCGCTTGGCTTTGCCAAACCCCCGTCGGAAACGCGGGTGGTCGTCGCCATGTCGGGCGGTGTCGACAGCTCAGTCGTGGCGGCGTATCTGGCGGATCAGGGTTATGACGTTGTTGGCGTAACCCTGCAGTTGTATGACCACGGGGCGGCGCTGGCCAAGAAGGGTGCGTGCTGTGCCGGGATCGACATCCACGACGCCCGTCGCGTGGCCGAGGAGCGCGGTTTTCCACACTACGTTCTGGATTATGAAAACATCTTCAAGGACGCCGTGATCGACGAGTTCGCCGACAGCTATCTGGCCGGCGCGACTCCGGTGCCCTGCATCCGCTGCAACGAGCGCGTCAAGTTCAAGGACCTGTTGGAAACCGCCAAGGATCTCGAGGCCGACTGCATGGCGACCGGCCATTACATCCAGCGCAAAATGGGTCCCAATGGCCCCGAATTGCACTGCGCCGAGGATGCCAACCGCGACCAGTCCTATTTCCTGTTCTCAACCACGCCCGAGCAGTTGGAGTTCCTGCGCTTCCCGCTGGGGCATTTGCCGTCCAAGGACGCGACCCGCGAGATGGCCGCGCAATACGGGCTGAGCGTAGCCGATAAGCCCGACAGCCAGGACATCTGCTTCGTGCCCAACGGCAACTATGCCAGCGTGATCGAGAAACTGCGCCCCGGCGCGGCCGAACCGGGCGAGATCGTTCACGCCGACGGTCGCGTTCTGGGCCAGCACGACGGCGTAATCCACTACACGATCGGCCAGCGACGCGGTCTTGGCATCGGCGGGCTCAGTGAGCCGCTCTATGTCGTCAAGCTGGACGTGGATCGCAAACAGGTCGTCGTCGGCCCAAAGGAACTGCTGGCCACCCGCACCATTCCCGTGCGCGAGATCAACTGGCTGGGCGATGAGCCCTTCACCTCGCAGAAAGATTGGCATGTTTCGGTCAAGGTCCGCTCGACCCGCCCCCCGCGCGAGGCAATCATCCGCCCGCTGACCGACACCACCGCCGAGGTCGAATTGCTGACGCCCGAAGAAGGCGTCTCGCCCGGTCAGGCCTGCGTGTTCTATGAAACCGGTGGCAGCCGGATCTTTGGCGGCGGCTGGATCTGGCGCGGTTACTGAACCGCGTCGGTCCATGAATTGCTGAGGATATAAAGCCCGGCGCAGACCATGACATAAGGCACGAGGTACTCCAGCCGTTGCGCCAGGCGCCCCGTCATGATCTGGGCGCGCCCGCCGATCAGCCCCACGATCGCAAGGGAGAGCGCTGCTAGTCCTGCCCCAAGCACACCTGCCAGCCGGAAATCGGGGGTCGAGTCCGCCAGCAAGGGGGCGAGGACCGCAAACGTGTCCATCGAAAGGCTTGTGAACAACAACATTGTCACAAGCGCCGAGGCGCTGCCCGGCACTGCGGGCGCGTCCTGCGCATTTGTTCCGCGAAGCTGTCGAGCGGCCCCGAAAAGCCCCAAGGCCAGAGGGATGGCGCCGAGGTAGCCCGCCCAGTGCGGCACAACATCTTCGACCCCCAGCGCCAGCAGGAAAGCCGCGCCGATCACAAGCCCCTGTGCCAGCAGGAACCCCAGAACCGCGCGTTGCGGACCGGTGACGATCATCAGGGCGACCAGAGCCATGAGGTTGTCGAGATTGGTCAGCACCTGCGCCATGAAGGCCGAGGCCGCAAAGACCACATAGTCCAGCATCACGGCGTCATCCGCTCCAACACCGCGCGCGCGGCCCGAAGACCGGGTGCTTCGCCACCGCGGCCGAGACGTTCCATCGTGATGGCCATAGCCTGTTCCTGCGCGTCCGGCGCGGCCGACACGGAGGCAAGCGCGGCGGAAATGGCTTCAGGCGTGCAGTCATCCAGCAGGCATTCCGGCACTGTCCGGGTTTCGGACACCAGGTTGACCAGCGTGACCGTATCCAGCTTGACCATGCGTTCGGCGATCTTCTGGGTCAGCCAGGTCAGTTTATAGGCAATCACCATCGGCGTGGACTGGGCCGCCAGTTCCAATGAGACCGTGCCGGATGCGGCCAGCGCGATCTCGGCGGCGGCAAAGGCCGCACGTTTGCTGGCCACCGCCTGATCCGTGGCGATGTTGCGCGGGTCCACCACGACCGGCTGACCCGGCCAGGACCGGACATGGGCGGCCACGGTATCGGCCACATGCGCGACCGCCGGAACCACCACTCGCATGTCGGGGCGGTCTTTCAGGTACAGGTCAAGCGCCGCTCCGAATACGGGCGCCAGCCGATCGACCTCACCCTGGCGCGAGCCGGGCAAGGCCAGCAGGATTGGCGCGTCGCCCAGCCCGTGATCGGCGCGGAACTGTGCGATCTGCGCGTCGGTTGCAACCGGCTCGCTGGCCACCGGGTGGCCGACGAAATCGCACTCCATTCCGGCGTTTTCCATATAGGGCGGCTCGAACGGCAGCAGGGCCAGAACATGGTCGATGACCTTGGCCATCTTGTCCGCCCTCTTGGGGCGCCAAGCCCAGACGCTGGGCGCGACGTAGTGCACGGTGCGTATATTGCTGCGCGCCTTGACCTGCTTGGCCACGCGCAGCGAAAAGTCGGGGCTGTCGATAGTAATCAGAACGTCGGGCTGGGTATCAAGAACGGCCTGCGCCGTTTCGGCGATGCGACGTTTGAGGTGAAAGAACTTGGGCAGAACCTCGACCAGGCCCATCACGCTGAGCTCGGACATCGGGAAGCGGCTGACCAGACCCTGAGCCTGCATCAGCGGCCCGCCAACCCCGTCGAATTCGATATCCGGAACAAGGGTCTTCAACCCCTCCATCAGCGCACCGCCCAGACGGTCGCCCGACGGTTCACCGGCGACCAGAAAAACGCGCATCAGACGGCCCGCTCATGTACGTGCAGGAACAGGCCCAGGCGGTCGCATTCCGCGATCACTTGGGGCCGGTCCAACACGATCACCCCACCCTTTTCGATGACGATGCCGGACAAACCGGCCGCAACGGCGCTGGATACGGTGTCGGGGCCGATGGCAGGCAGATCGGCACGTCGGTCTTGGCCCGGCTTGGGGCCCTTGAACAGAATACCACCGCCCGCATCAGGGCGAGCGGCCAGAGATTGCAGCATCCAGGCCGTGCCGAAGGCCCCTTCGACAACCAGAACTTGGCCTTTGTGAACAACGCAAGCCTGTCCGATATCCGCTGCCCCCATGGCACGCAGGACACCCACGGCCCGGTTCGCATCGCCCAGTTCCGCCTCGGTCGGCTGTGCCTGGGTCAGACACCCGAGAGGAGGCAACAGGTCCGGAGCGATCTCGTGTGCGGCCCGCACGCGCAGTCCGGCGCCCTCCAAAATGCCGATCACCGCCCGCAGGGCTCCGTCGTCACCCGACACCAGCGCCTGCTGGATGATCGGAACCAAGGGCATGGTCTGCGCGTCAATCCGGGCGGGGTTTATGTCTGGCCTGCGGACCGCACCTGCGAGGCATACATCTGTGACGCCGCGCGCTTTGAGCTCGGCGACAAAACTGCCCAACTGCTCCAGCGGGAAGGTCACGTCTGGCGTCACAGTGTCGGGCTGAAATCCCTCCATCGCGCAAACCAAGGGGCGTTCCGGCAGGTGTGCAACCAGTTCGTCCGGCAAAACCCCTGTTCCCGCGATCAGAGCCAGCATGATCCTATTTCCTTGGTGTCAGGAACGAACGATCGCTTTCGCCCGTCACGAATTCCACGATCTGACGCACATAGTCGCTGTCTGTGCTGTCGCCCAGACGCTTGGCGCGGTCCATAAAGGTGCCCTCGCCTTCGGACAGCTCGCGAAAGGCTGCACGCAGCGCCGAAATGTCCGCGCGGGAAACGCCGCGGCGTTTCAGGCCAACAAGGTTCAGCCCCTCCAATTCGCCGCGCGAGGCCTGAACCAGGCCGTAAGGGATGACATCGTTGGGCACCATGGTCAGCGCACCGATGATGGCGCCGCGGCCCACGCGCACCCATTGATGCAATCCGGAAATGCCGCCGATGATCACGTCATCCTCGATGATGCAGTGGCCGGCGGCGCCGGAATGGTTCACCATGATCACCCGGTTGCCGATCTGCACGTCATGGGCCACATGGACCCCGGCCATCAGTAGGCAGTCATCGCCGATGCGAGTGACGCCGCCGCCGCCCTCGGTGCCGGTATTGACCGTAACGTGCTCCCGGATGCGGTTTCGCTTGCCGATTTCCAGCCGGGTGTTTTCGCCCCCGAACTTGAGGTCCTGCGGGATTTCACCAATCACCGAAAAGTTGAAGATGACGCAGTCGTCACCGATCGAGGTCTCCCCTGTGACAACCACATGCGATTTCAATTCGACTCGGTCGCCCAAACGCACCTGTGGCCCCACATGGCAGAACGGGCCGATTACGCAGTCCTGGCCGATCTGAGCGCCGTCTTCAATGATCGCGCTGGGATGAATTCGGCTCATGCTGTTTTTTCCATATCCCAATCGACATAGGCCGAGAACTCGGCCTCGGCCGCCACTTCGCCGTCAACGGTCGCACGGCCGCTGAACTTGAAGATCTTGCCGCCCTTCTTGCCGCGCACGGTTTCGACATGCATTTTCAGCACGTCACCCGGCACCACTTTGCGTCGGAATTTGCACTTGTCGATATTCATGAAATAGATCAGCAGCTCGCTGTCGATGACATCCATGCCGACGCCCAGCATAACACCTGCGGTTTGCGCCATCGCTTCGACGATGGTCACGCCGGGCATTATCGGCGTTCCGGGGAAATGGCCCTGGAAATGCGGCTCGTTCATGGTGACGTTCTTGATACCAACCGCCGACTGATAGCCGTCAATCTCTTCCACCTTGTCAACCAGCAGGAACGGATAGCGATGCGGCAGGATCCGCTGGATCAGCTGAATGTCGGCGCTCTTGGTTTCCGTGGTCATTTTCAGGATGTCCTGTTCTCGAGGTCTCGTTCACGCGTGGTTAGCAATACCCGTACCCAAGGGCAAGCCACGCTATGGCTTGTCGCCCTCTTCCAGCTGCGATCCGTCGCCGATGGCCGCGTCGATCTTGCGGATGGCGATGGCCGTAACATCCGAGGCGTCCGAGCTGAGAAATACGTTGGATCGTTCGATGATCAGCGATGCGCCTGTTTCACGCAGCAGGTCGACGAGCACGGGCTGCGCCATCTCAAAGAACTGGTTGCGCGCCTCGTCACTGCGGTGGGCCAGAGCATCCAGTTTCGCGCGTTGCCCCTCGCGGTGAGACTGGACCTTTCGGTCGAAGGCTTCTGCAAGCGGGCGGAACTCCTCGGGGCTCAGGACTTCGCGCTTTTGCGTCAGCTCTTTTTCCTCGCGGCTCAGCTCGGCAACGATGCGTTCATTTTCAGCGGCCAGCGCAGCACTTTCTGCTTCGATCTCATCAAAAACCCGTCGCCCGAATGCGGACTCGGTAAATATTCGGTCGCTGGAGATGGTCAGCACGCCGGATTGCGGTACACCCAACTGCTGGGCTGCCACTGGGAGCGACACCACCAGGAAGATCAAAACACACAGGGCCCGTGACGGGCCCTGTGCAAACTTCGATATTGCTTTAACCATGGACGTCAGAACCGTGCCTGAATGGTAAAGTCGAAGTTCTGCTCTTTGTCGAAGTCTTCCTTCTTCACGGCCTGCGAGAAGTTGAACCGCAGCGGACCGAACGGCGTATCCCACAGCAGCGAGACGCCGATGACCTGACGGATCGACCCGTCTGCGCCGACGATATTGGCACCCGTCGTATCAACATTGTTGATGTTGTACAGGTTGCCGATGTCATAGAAGACACCGCCGCGCAGCCCCAGTTCCTCGGGCAGCCCCAATGGGAAGTCCGACTCGAACCGGGCGACCCAGTAGTAGTTGCCGCCGATCGCATCATCCTGCCCGTTCGACAGGTCACGAGGGCCGATACCGGCCGGCTCGAAGCCGCGGAACGTTGTCGGACCCAGAACATAACGGTCAATTGCCCGACTGAAGTCGTCACCTTGCCAATGGAGCGCGCCGGCCTCGAAGGACGCACGCAGCGTCATTTCCTCGTTCAGAACCTTTGTCTGGGCAATCGCCCGGGTCGAGGTCTTGAAGTACTTGTTGTCGCCACCAAGGCCAGCCGCGTCCACGCCGACCTCGAACAGAACACCTGCATTCGGGTTCAGGCCGCCCAGCCGGCTGTCATAGACATAGGCCAGCCCCAGCGAGCTTGTCGAACGCTTGCCTTGCGCGATTTCCGACGCGATGACTGCCCCGTTGACCTCGTCATCCTGCTGCGACATCTCGGACTTGTTCCAGTTGTAACGCAGCCGCAACGAGGACAGTTCGCCAATCGCATAGCTGAGCTGCGGATTGATGAACACGCTCTTGGTGTCATAGCTGGCAAAGCTGGAATTGGTCCTTGAAAGGCCAAAGCCCAGATCGAAACGCAGTTTCCGGCCCAACAGGTACGGTTCGGCAAAGTTGATGACGTACTGCTCAGAGTCCTGCGCAGTCGACAGCGTCAGGCCAAATTCCTGTCCGCGCCCGAGGAAGTTCCGTTCCTCAAGCCGGATGGCGATCCCGAAACCGTCGGAAACCGAGTAGCTGCCGCCCAACGCCAGCGAACCGGTCGGCTGCTCCTGGACATCCACGTCCACGATCACCTGGCTGGGGCTGGACCCTTCGCGAGTTTCCACATCCGCGACCGAGAAGAAACCCAAGGCCCGGATACGTTCGGCACTCTGCCGGATTTCGCGCGGGTTGAAGGGGTCACCCTCGACCGTGTCGAACTGGCGCCGGATGACCCGGTCCAGAGTGGTCGTGTTGCCCTCGATGTCGATCCGTTCGACGAAAATGCGCGGGCCTCTGGTCAGCACGAACTGAACGTCCAGCGTCAGGTCACGGTCGTTGCGGGTCACACGCGGCTCAACGCGCAGAAAGTCGACGCCCTGCTTCAGGCCAAGACGCTCCTGCCGAGCGATCGAATTCTCAATCAGAGTTGGCGAATACGTAACACCAGGTTTGATCTTGAGGGCCTTCTGATACTCGGCCGCATCAACGCCCGGGATTTCGCTGACCGTCGAGATGTTGCCGAACGAGAATTTCTGACCTTCGGTGATGTTCATCACCAGATAGAAGGCGTCGCGCTCCCGCGTGAACTCGACATTGGCGCTGTTGATCCGAAAATCGACATAGCCGCGCGACAGGTAGAAATCACGCAGAACCTGTTTGTCGAATTCGATGCGGTCGGCAATGAACGTGTCACCGCGCAGGAAGGTACGCAGGATGTTGGCCTGCTTGGATTCAAGGACACGGCGCAGACGACGGTCGGAATAGGCGCGGTTTCCAACAAAGCTGACGCGCTCGATCTCAATCGTGGTGCCTTCTGCCACTTCAAAAACCAGATCCACCCGGTTGTCGCTGCGGCGGATGATCCGCGGAATGACAGTGGCCGACACACGCCCTTGCGCCGAGTAGATTTCGGCGATCTTGTCAGCGTCGGACTCTGCGACCTGCGGCGTGAACACCCGGCGCGGCTGCGACGAGATTGCCTGGATCAACACGTCATCCTTTACGCGGCGATTGCCCTCGATGCTGATCTTGTTGATCGTCGGATACTCGGCGACCTCGATCACCAGAGTGTTCCCGCGCGGGGTCAATTCGACTGTCTCAAAAACACCACTGTCAAGCAAACGCTGGTAGGCGTCATTCAACTGGCCCGCAGTGACTGTCTGACCGGGTGTGATTCCTGTCCGGGCGATGATGGTGGACGTCTCAATGCGACGGTTGCCCTGAACATCGAACGACGAAATCGTGTAGGTCTGGGCTTGGGCGGCTTGCGGTACCGCCGTAAAACTCATTGCCGCAAAGAGGAAAAAAATCGTTAGTGCCCGCCACAAAATGTTGCCGTGCGGTTGCGCAGTACCGCAGGATGTGCCCGCGCCTCTCCTGTAAGCCATTTTTGTCTCTACCTAGAATTTCGGACTTTAGAAGTTGAGTAGCCGCTCTGGTGGGCCTTGTCAAAAGCACAAACGAAAAACGCGACCGGATCGGTCGCGCTCGGGTCGTTCAGCTGGGTATGGGGAATCACATACCGGCCAGATATGCGGCGCCGGCCAGTGCCAAAGCGGTCAGCCCAAAGCTGAGCAACGCGTCCCAGTTCAACACGAACAGGAAACTGAAGCCTCGGTAGGAATTCCGCAATGCCTTGGTCATTGGTCACGGCCCGCTTAATTGCATGTCTCGGCAAAATTGCCCCAAACAAACTAGGTTTGAATTGAGGCAATTTTGCGACCGCAACGCGTCAATGCCGCCACAATCAGCAGAACAGGTCGTTGCTTACCGAGAAGATCATGAGGCTGAGAATTAACGTGATGCCCACCGCCATCAACAGTTGCAAAGCTCGGTCGCTGGGCGGTTTCCCCGCGACTGCTTCGTAGGCGTAGAAAACAAGGTGGCCCCCGTCCAATGCCGGGATTGGGAACAGGTTCAGCAGGCCTACAGCAGTGGACAGAACCGCGATGAAGAAGATGAAGCTCTGCGCCCCTTGGCTCGCCATCGCGCCTGAGGTTTCCGCGATACCAATGGGTCCGGACATGTTGCAGGTGCTGATCGCACCGGTGACCATGTGCCATATGCCGGACAGCGACCCCTCGATGATGCGGCCGGTCTGGATGACACCGCCGTGCAGCGAGTCAACGAGACCCGCGGGTTCGGTCGCCGGCACCAGCATCATGCCGCCGACGATTCCAATCCGCCATTCGGTTTTGAAACCGCCGTCCGCCTGCGGTTCATCCGTGCGACGCGGCGCCAGTGCAAATTCCAACTCGGCGCCGTCGCGCCAGACGTCCAGCAAAAGCACCTTTCCGTCCGAGCTTTCGACCTTTTCCTTGAGCTGTTCGAAGGCAAAAATCGGCTCGCCATCAACCGAGGTGATGACGTCGCCCGCCTGCAACTGGATGTCCATCGCAGCACTGCGCGGGGCGACCTGCTGGATCAAGGGCGGGAACAGCCACGGGGCCGACACGTCGAGGGTCTGGCCGTCGCGGATGACAGTGTATTCGAGAACCGGCTGCACCGGCAGC
Organism: Ruegeria sp. CI8; assembly: GCF_056536865.1. Taxonomy (NCBI): domain Bacteria; kingdom Pseudomonadati; phylum Pseudomonadota; class Alphaproteobacteria; order Rhodobacterales; family Roseobacteraceae; genus Ruegeria; species Ruegeria sp. CI8. Next base: position 1,113,898 of record NZ_JBQFQL010000001.1, on the reverse strand, counting down.
GCCTCGGTAAACTCGGTCCAGGCCCCCTCCTGATCGAAATCAGGCGTGGGAATGCTAGCGATCGCAACGATTTCGTCCCCCTCCTGAAGCTCCTGCACGGTGCCCGGCAAAGGTTTCAGCGATCCGACCGTCAGTGGCTCACGCGTCACGCCTTGCGACCAGAAGATCAAACCGAAGACAAGGATCGACAGAACGAAATTGAAGACCGGCCCGGCTGCAACCGTGGCAGTCCGCGCCCAAAGCGGTGCGCCATGCATCGTCCGACGCAATTCCTCGGGGCTTTGCGTGGTGATTTCGGCCATCGTCTCGGCGTCCTTGCCCGAGGCCGCATTGGCATCGCCCAGGAATTTCACGTAACCGCCAAAAGGCAGCAGAGCGATCTGCCATTTGGTGCCGCGTTTGTCCATTCGGCTCCAAAGCACCGGACCAAAACCCAACGAGAACACCTCGGCATGGATCCCCGACCAGCGGCCAACGATGTAATGCCCGTATTCATGCACCGCCACGATGACGGACAGCGCCACGACGAATGCGGCAATCGTATAGACCAGCCCACCAAATTGCGGGATCAGCGAGAGTATGTCCAAAATTCTATCCTGCTCTTCGTAGTACGGCGTCATCCACCCATTGACGTGCCAGATGGTCCGTTTTCAGGACGTTATCAAGGGTCAAAGGGGCATCAATAAGGCCGCCTGCATCGTCGAAACGGCCCAGAACGGCGGCCACGGCGTCGGTCATGTCCAGAAAGCCGATGCGTTGACCGATGAAATGATCCAACGCACGCTCCTTGGCGGCGTTGAAGATCGCGCCTGACAGGCCACCGCGCTGCATGACCTCGCGGGCCAGCCGCAGGGCCGGGTAACGCGCCGGGTCCGGATCACGAAAACGCAGCTGGCCCAACTTGGCCAGGTCCAGGCGCGGCACCGGCAGGTCGCGCCTTTCGGGCCAATGCAGTGCATAGCCGATCGCATGCCGCATATCAGGCGCGCCCAAATGCGCCATCACTGCGCCATCGCGAAATCCGACGAGAGCATGCACGATGGATTCCGGGTGAACCACAACCTCGATCCGTTCAGCGTTGATCCCGAAAAACTCTTTGGTCTCGATTACTTCCAGCGCCTTGTTGAACATCGAGGCGCTGTCGATCGTTATCCGCTGACCCATGTCCCAATTGGGGTGGCTCGAAGCTTGCTCGACCGTGGCGCCGGCCAGCTTCTCGACCGGCCAGTCGCGAAAGGCGCCGCCGCTGGCAGTGATGATGATGCGCTCGACCGCATCCATGTCTTCACCCACAAGCGCCTGAAAGACCGCCGAATGTTCGCTGTCGACAGGCAGCAGACGCGCGCCATGGCGTTCCGCGGTTTCCAGAACAAGCGGGCCGGCACACACCAGCGTTTCCTTGTTTGCCAAGGCCAGGGTCGCGCCTTGCTTCAAAGCCTCAAGCCCCGGCGCCAAACCGGCCGAGCCAACAATGGCGGACATGACCCAGTCTGCCGGGCGAGCGGCCGCTTCGATCAGCGCGGTTGCGCCCGCGGCAGCCTCGATCCCTGTGCCGGACAATGCATCACGAAGATCATCCAGATGCTGGTCAAAGGCGGTTACTGCCACTTCAGCGCCCAGCCGGCGGGCGTCCTGCGCCAACTGCCGGACATTCGCCCCGCCGGTGACGGCGACCACCTTGTAATCCTCCGGGGCCCGAGCAATCAGATCGATCGTATTCTGGCCAATCGATCCGGTCGCGCCGAATATCGAAACCTTTCGCATCAGATTTCCCCAGGCGAATAGACCAGCGACGCGATCAGAACCATCAGCGATGCACCCATCATGCCGTCAAATCGATCCAGAAAACCGCCATGTCCTGGCACCAGGTTCGAGCTGTCTTTGACCCCGAATCGCCGCTTGACGGCGCTTTCCACGATATCACCGGCCTGGCTGGCCATCGAGGCCAGGACCGAAACCAAAACAAACCGATAGCCAAACCCGGCATACGCGGCAACGGCTGCGCCCACCAGCGCGGCTGCCACCCAGCCGCCCGCCGTGCCCGACCAGGTTTTCTTGGGGCTGACCCGCGGCCAGAACTTCGGGCCACCGAACGTCTTTCCCACGAAGTACCCAGCTACGTCCGTGGCAACGACGACCAGGATCAACCAGACCATCCAGCCAAACCCCATCGTCTCGCGGATCTGGATAAACCCGTAACCCGCACAGGCAATCCACATGGCAAACAGCACGTAGATCCCGCGTGAGTGCGAGACCTGCCCTGCCCCGACCAGTGCGGGCGCGATCAGAAAGGGCAGTTTGTAGAGCGGCGGAACATGATAGCTGAGCATGACGGCAACGCCGGTCAGGATTCCCAACTGAACCGCGACGCCCATCCGATCGGAATCGATCATGCGAACCAGTTCCCAGGTCATCAGACCGCACGCTGCGGCAACAAATGTCTCGAACCATAGTCCGCCCAGCCAAACCTCGACCGCTCCAATAGCGACCAGTACCAGGGCAGACAACACCCGGGTGGTGAGGTCGGACCATCGGCCGTCCGTCATGCCGGAACTGCTCCGAACCGGCGTTCGCGCGACCCGAAGCTCTTGCACAGCCGTTCCAGCTCGGCCGCGGTGAAGTCGGGCCAGAGCGTGTCGATGAATTCGTATTCCGAGTAAGCGGATTGCCAGAGAAGGAAATTCGATATCCGCGCCTCGCCGCTGGTGCGAATGACCAGATCGGGGTCAGGCAGGACGCGCGTGTCCAGATATCTGGGCAGCGTTTCCTCGTCGACATCTTCTGGCCGCAAGTTGCCTGCGGCAACGTCCCGCGCCAGCCGCTTGGTTGCCCGGGCCACTTCGTCCCGACCACCATAGTTGAGAGCGACGGTCAGGTGGACAAGGTCATTGTCGGACGTCTCGCGCTCCAGCGTGTCCATCAACTCGATCAGTTTGGCATCCAGCCGCACCCTGTCGCCGATGAATCGGACACGGATACCGTTTTGGGCCAGTGTTCGGGTTTCCTTGATGATGTAGCGCTTGAACAGGCTCATCAAACCGGCAACCTCGACCTGGGTCCGTTTCCAGTTTTCCGTCGAGAAGGCAAAAATCGTCAGGTACTTGATCCCCAGCCCCGGGCAGGCTTCGACCACTTCGCGCACCCGACGGGCACCGGCGTGATGCCCGTACAGCCGTGGCCGGCCGCGCGCCTGGGCCCACCTACCGTTGCCATCCATGATGATGGCCACGTGACGCGGTCCACAGGGGGGCTCGTTTTGGGGATCAGCGGGCATGGCTTGCGCTCAAACCTGCATGATTTCGGCCTGCTTGGCCTCAAGGGCCGCATCTACGGCCTTGATCATCTGGTCGGTCAGTTCCTGAACCTCGGTTTCCCAGAACTTCTGATCGTCTTCCGACAGGCCGTCGGCCTTGGCTTTCTTGATCTGATCCATGCCATCGCGGCGCACGTTGCGAATGGCAACGCGGGCGTGTTCGGCGTATTGCCCGGCCACTTTGCCCAGCTCGCGGCGGCGCTCTTCGTTCAGCTCGGGGATAGGCAGCATGATGATCGTTCCGTTCAGCTGCGGGTTGATGCCCAGTCCGCTTTCCCGGATCGCCTTTTCCACTTTGCCGACCAAAGACTTGTCCCAAACATTCACGGTGACCATGCGCGGCTCGGGAACGTTTACAGTGCCGACCTGGTTGATCGGTGTCATCGACCCATACGCATCCACCATAACCGGCTCGAGCATCGAAGCCGACGCACGCCCGGTGCGCAGCGACGCGAATTCGGTTCTGAGGTTGGCCATCGCGCCATCCATGCGGCGTTTCAAATCATCGGTGTCCAGTTCAAAATCGTCAGACATGCTGCTCACTCCCCGTCTTCAGGTGATGTTGGAATGGCTCTTACGCCATCGCACCTGGGATGTATAGCAATCATGATCGGGAAATGTGGCAATGACCAGAGTTGTTTCCGCGAAAAACCCGATCCCCCAAACAAAAAAGACCGACCCTGTGGCGGGCCGGTCTGGCACAGAAAAAACCAAGGCTCAGGCGTTCAGGTCAACGACCACGCGTCCCTTGACCTGACCGTTGAGGATGTCGGCACCCAGCTTCGGAAGATCATTCAGAGTGGCCGGCTGAATCATCGCTTCCAGCTTGTCCATCGGCAGATCCGAAGCCACCCGCTGCCAGGCCCGCAGTCGGTTGTCGAACGGCTGCATCACGCTGTCGATACCCAACAGGTTGACTCCGCGCAGCAGGAACGGAATGACGGTCGCCGGCAAGCCCGCGCCACCGGCCAGACCGACCGCTGCCACTGAGGCGCCATACTTCATCTGACCCAGAACGCGCGCCAGCATTGCGCCCCCGACGGCATCAACGCAGCCAGCCCAGGTTTCGCTTTCCAGCGGACGTTTGGTGGTTTCGTTCAACTCGTCACGCGGCACGATCGACGTCGCACCAAGCGCCTTCAGATAGCCTTCGGTTTCAGGCCGCCCGGTCACTGCCGCAACTTCGTATCCCAGATTGGCCAAAATCGCCGTGGCAACCGAGCCGACGCCCCCGGCTGCACCGGTTACCAGAACCGGCCCGCGGTCGGGCGTCAGACCGTGATCTTCCAGCGCCATCACCGCCAGCATCGCGGTAAAACCGGCAGTTCCCACGGCCATGGCCCGGCGCGTGCTCAACCCCTCGGGCAGAGGGACGAGCCAGTCGGCCAGCGCGCTGGCCTTCTGGGCGTATCCGCCCCAATGCGCCTCACCCACGCGCCAACCGGTCAGCACGACCTTGTCGCCGGGTTTGTACCGGTCGTCCGAGGATTCTTCGACAGTTCCAGCATAGTCGATCCCGGGCACATGCGGATAATTTCGGACCAGGCCGCCGCCCTTGGGCGACATGCACAAACCATCCTTGTAGTTGACGGTCGAGAACTCGACGGCCACACGTACTTCACCATGCGGCAAGTCATCTTCCGAGATCTGCTTGATCACCGGGCTGGCCAGTCCGCTTTCCTCGTCCTTTTCCATCACCAACGCGTTGAACATATTCCGATTCCTTTCATTGACCGTGGCCCGAGCGATTTCTCATCTGGCCCAAATGCTTCCCGGGCGCGTCCCGCGCGCTCTTCCCGGCTCAAATCCAGAACTTGTCCTGCACGATTGCAGTCCGCATTCCAGACGGCGTTTCGACTTCAACCTGCGTTCCCGGATCCCAATGGCTCAGCCGTAGCATACCGATCGACACGTTGGTTTGAAAATCCGGCGACCAGGTGGCCGAGGTCACCTGGCCCACACGCTTGCCGCCGCCATAGACCGGCCACGGCCGATCGCAGGGGGGCACCGCGTCGCCCTCGATCGCGATCGGACGGATTTGCTGAACCGGCCCCTCTTTGGCCACCCGCAACAGCGCATCCCGCCCGATGCAGCCAATGGCCGTATGCGTGTTGCAGAACTTGCCCAACCCGCATTCATGGGGCGTGTTGTCATCGGTCATGTCATTGCCGTAAGACAGCAACCCGCCCTCGATCCGCTCGATCAGGTTGGGGCAGCCCGCCCGAACCTGCAGGTCCTCTCCGGCGGCAAAAAGCGCATTCCACAAGGGCATGCCGACGTCGCCGCCTTCGACATAGATCTCGAACCCGCCCTGTTTGGAATAGCCCGACCGCGCAATCGCCAGATCACGCCCCTCGAACTGGAACATGTCGAACTTGAAGAAGCGGATATCACGCACCCGGTCGCCAAAGACCCGCGCCATCAGGTCATCCGAGTTGGGTCCCTGCACCGCCAAGGGCGACACGTCTGGTTCATCCACCAGAACATCCAGCCGATATCCGTTGGCCAAGCCTTTGACCCACAACAGCAAATCGCTGTCTGCGATCGAAATCCACCAGCGGTCATCCGCCAGTTTCACCGCCACGGGATCGTTCAGCATTCCCCCGGTTTCGTCCACGATCGGCACATAGTAGCACTGGCCCGGCAGCATGCCGCGCAGGTCGCGCGGGGTCAGCATCTGCATCAGCCGCGCCGCATCGGGACCGCGCAGTTCGACCTGCCGCTCGCATGATACGTCCCAGACCTGCACGTGGGTTTTGAGATGCCGATAGTCGGCCTCGACGCTTTCAAATACCGTGGGCAGCAACATCCGGTTGTACACGGTATAACCTTTGACACCGGCCGCCTCGACCCCGTCGGAGAACGGCGTGCGCCGCAGCCGGCGCGACAAAGAAATCTGTGGCACTTAGACCTCCTCGGGCAAGAAAACGAGATCACTGACCGGGGCCCCAGACCCGGCCTCGGTCAGCATTTTGTGGATTTGTCCCCGGTGATGCGTTTGATGATTGAAAAAATGCATCACACACACGGCGTAAGGTAATGTAATGTTTTCTTCTTTTGCGGCGGAATACCATGTGAACGGGCCCGAGATTGGCTCGTCGCCCAGAGTATCAACCCAAGCATCGATCCGGGCATCGATGGTCTCGCGCAGCGGCAGCCAGTGCGCCAGATCCGGGCACAGGTGGACGCTTTCGTGAATACCGCCGCCCTTGCGGTGCGGATTGCTTTCAGGCCCCGGACCTTTGTCGAACCGGGACATCCAGATCCAGTCGCCCCACAGCAGATGGTTGGCAGTCCCCAAGATCGACCCGAAAAACGCGCCGCGTTCCCGGGTCAACTCCTCGGGAGAAAGCTCTTGAAGAAAACCCGCCAACTGGCTGTTCTGCCAGCGGTTATAGCGGGCCATCTGCCGAGCATAGGCGCCGGTGATCATCACTTGGGTCCGTGCCAGTCGATCGGGCAGATTTCGGCAGATTTGCCGCCGAAATCCCAGACACGACCATAGTCGCGCACCTTCGACTTGGTGCCACGCGCCACGATGATGTCCGGACCCATCCAATACTTGGAATTGGACACCATGACCGGATGCTCGGGATCTTTGCCTGCCAGCATCTCGATCTCACCCTGGATCTTGCGGCCGATGACGATGCGGCGTTTGTTGCCGTCGCGCTCGATCTGCACCGGAGCACGCTCGGCGCCGATGATTTCACTCACCAGCATCGTGAACAGCCCAGTGGTGCCACCGGCCTGCCCGCTGAAAATCTGCAACAGGCCGTTGTACGCCTTGCCACTTGCGCGCTCATCCACGTACGCGGCGACCTTCCACTGGCCTTCGCCCATCCGGCCGGGAATATCGACCAGCAGACCAACGTTCAGACCCGACAGGTCCTCACCTTCATAGTGTCCCTCGTCGATGATCACACCCATCCACGCATGACAATGCCCTTCGGTGGGAGGGTGCGCCCCCAGCGAAACCACGCAGGGGCAGAACACGTCGCACGAGCAGTTCAGGATAAGCTCACCCTTGATGGTCCAGTCCGTGGGGCTCATCTCGCGGCGCTTGGGATTGGGCATCCGGCTGTCAATTCGCTGACTGACCGGCAGCTTGTCGGCATCGGGTTTTCTGTTTTTTGCCATCGGCTTATCCTCCGTATGCAATTGGGTAGATCAGCAGCCCAAGGCCACCTGCAATCAAAGCGAAGCCCAGCGGCCGTGTCAGAACATGACCGATCTGGGGCAATTTCTCCAACACCATGAACAGGGTCGCCAAACCCATCCACAGCAGGCTCATCACGCCTCCGACAAAGCCAAGCGCCATGAACCCCCAGCAGCAGCCGACACAAAAGGCGCCCAGCCCCAGCCCCAAGCGCAGACCGCCAGAGAAGCCGGTGCGCCAGTGTCCAAGGAAATAGGTCATGGGTGCATGACACACCCCGTGGCACACCTCCTTGGCGCGCGTGAATTGAAAGGCACCGACGGCAATCAGAAGACCGGCGGCAAAAAGCGGAGACTTGGCAATGCCCAGCATGTCGATCACGCCCCCGAACAGCAACGCCAGCTGAACACCTGTGATCAACGCGGCGAACCCGGCCCAGACCACGAAATAGCCCAACAGAACGCCGACCCACCCAAGCCTTGTTCCATTGGCGCTCTGGATCAAATCCTCATAGCTTCTCAGTGTTGGAACCAGCGTCGGAAGCATCATCGCGGCCATCATGATCGCCCACATCACGAACAGCGGGCCGAACTCGGCCATCGGCATGTACATTTCCATGCGGGGATCCATCGCACGCATCGCTTCGGCCATTGGGCCGGGTCGACCAATCCAATCGACGCCCATGTCGCGGCTCATGGTGTACATCACCCACCAGGCCCACAGGATCAGGACGAAAAAGCCCAGCCACAAACCGCTGCGTAGAAGTGCCCGACTCATGTTCCCTCCCGACTCGGTGCTTGCTTTTCAAATGTCAGACTTTTAAATGTCAGACAAATAGATTTTTCACGGCGGCCTGCAGAAGATGAAAATCGATCCCCAGAAAAGCACCGACCTGTCCGCGCAGATCGCCCAGGCCATCCGCGATGCCATCGTATCAGGAGAGCTGATCGTGGACGAGCGCCTGCCCTCGGAATCCGAGCTTGCGGACCAGTTCCAGGTGTCGCGCCCCACCGTGCGCGAGGCGCTGAAACGGCTGGCGGCGCAATCGCTGATCCGTACCCAGCGCGGCGCGACGGGGGGTGCCTTCGTCAACCGGCTGAGTTTCCAGGACGCCTATTCTCAGCAGATCACGACTTCGACGCTGTTGCTGTCGATGAACGAGGTCAGCTTCGACACCGCTTGCGAGGCCCGCTATGCGTTGGAACGTGCCTGCGCGCGCCTGTCGGCCCAGCGGCGCACCGCCGATCAATTGGCCACCATGCGCGCGGAAATCTTCCGTCAGGCGCAGCCCGGTCTGACGGATGAGGCCTTCTGCGCCTCGGACGTGGCCTTTCACCGGGCGCTGGTCGATGGTGCGGGCAACCCTGTCCTGTCTTATCAACTGGCCGGCGCGGTCGAGGCGATGCAGCCCCTGATGAACATGATCACCTTCACCGCCCGCTCGCGCGAGGAGATCATCCGCCTTCACAGCAAGATCGCCGACGCGCTGGAGGCGCAGGACGCCGAAACAGTCGACGCTGCTCTGGTCGAGCTGGAAACCTACACACGCCGCCTGGCCCATGATGTGGCCGAACGTCGGCGGAAACCGGCCTGAAGACACTCTGAATTCTTCTTGACGCATCACATCAACGGAAAGGACACTCGAGCAGGCAGACCATCATCCGGCGGGAAGACCGGCACTCTCAATAAATTTGATTTTCAATGACTTACGGGAGGACGTTATGAACAAAAGACCGGATCCAACATTCTATCCATCCGCCAAGATGGCCATGGAGGCCCCGCCCGAAACCTTGGCCTTCACGCTGATGCTCAGCCCCGATTTTTCGCAGCCCGATGGCTTGGCGGTTGTGAATGTCGACCCAACTTCGGGCGATTACGGAAAGATCGTTCACAAGGTGATGATGCCCAACAAGGGCGACGAGTTTCACCATTTCGGATGGAACGCCTGCTCCTCGGCCCTGTCTCCGCTGACCGGCCACGCTTTTCTTGAGCGCCGGTACCTGATCATCCCCGGTATCCGTTCCAGCCGGATCTACGTGATTGACGTGAAAGAGCCGCTGAAGGCCAAAATCCACAAGATCATCGAGCCCGAAGAAGTCTTTGCAAAGACGGGGTATTCCCGCCCCCACACGATCCATTGCGGACCCGAAGGTATCTATGTCAGCACCTTGGGCGGTGGCGGACCGGATGGCACCGATGGACCTCCGGGCATCTTCATCATGGATTGCGAGACCTTCGACATCATCGGGCGTTACGAGATCGAGCGCGGCGTGCAGGACAAGCACTATGATTTCTGGTGGAACCTGCCGCGGGACTACATGGTCAGTTCCGAATGGGGTCTGCCCCCGCAATTCGAAAACGGGATCGTGGCCGAAGATCTTCTGTCGAACAAATATGGCCACCGGATCCATTTCTGGAACCTGCGCGACCGCACCAACATCCAGACCATCGACTTGGGCGAGAACCACCAGATGGCGCTGGAAATCCGGCCGGCGCATGACCCGGTCAAGCAATACGGGTTCTGCGGCGTGGTGGTCGACACCACCAACCTTCAGGGTGCGATCTTTACCTGGTGGCGCAACAAGGATGGCAGTTTCGAGGCCAAAAAGACCATCATGATCGACCCGCAACCCGCTGATCCGGATGATCTTCCCGATCTGCTCAAAGGGTTCTCGGCGGTGCCTCCTCTGGTCACCGACATCGACCTGAGTCTGGACGACAAATACCTGTACGTCGCGTGTTGGGGCACCGGTGAAATGCACCAATACGATGTTTCGGACCCGATGAAGCCCAAGCTGGCCGGCAAGGTCGAGATCGGCGGAATCGTCAAGAAAACCAAGCATCCCAACGGCAAGGACTTTGGTTATGGCCCGCAGATGGTCGAGATCAGCCGTGACGGCAAACGCGTCTACTGGACCAATTCGCTTTATTCCACGTGGGATGACCAATTCTATCCCGGCGATCGCGGCGCTGCGATGGTCAAGGCGGATGTGGGCGAAAAAGGCGGCCTGACACTGGACAAGGATTTCTGGGTGGATTTCCCGAAAGGGTATCGCAGCCACCAGATCCGGCTTGAGGGAGGAGACTGCTCCACCGACAGTTTCTGCTACCCTTCGGTCTGAATTGGACGCCTTGATGACATCGACGGCCGGCCTCTGGCTGGCCGTTGTTCTGAGCGGCGCTTATCACGGGTTGAACCCCGGTATGGGCTGGCCGTTGGCCGTGTCGGCCGCATTGATGGAGCAACGCCAATCCGCCCTCTGGCGCGCGTTGGCAGCGCTGGCGGGCGGGCATTTCGTGGCGATGCTGAGTGTGTTGCTGCCCTTTGCGCTGATGACCATCCTTGTAGACTATCAGCGCGAAATCCGGATCGGAGCGGCCCTGATCGTGATCGCTATGGGCCTCTACATCGCGATCACCCGGCGCCACCCACGGTTTCTGGCGCGCGTACCGCCCAGTCGGTTGGCGCTGTGGTCGTTTCTGGTGGCGTTGGCGCATGGTGCGGCGCTGATGCTGGTCCCGATCTATCTGGGCCTGTGCGGGCTGGACGAGCTGGATACCGGCCACAGAGCCGTGTCAGAGATCATGGGCACCAATGGCCTGCTGGTTCTGGCTGTGGCCGCGGTCCATACGGGCGCTATGATGCTGGGCGGCGGTGCGCTGGCCTTCGCGGTCTATCGCTGGCTGGGCCTGCAGTTTCTGTCTCGCAGCTGGTTCAACCTGGAAATGGTCTGGGCGCTCAGCCTGATCCTTGTGGGGGTGCTCGGCCTCTGGGCCGCAATCTGAGGTCTTCCCCCTGCACCGAAACAGATTAGGTTCGACGGGCAGGCATTTGAAAAGCGAGGCCCCCATGACCGGAACACTCAACATCATCGCAGCCCTTCTGACCATCGGCTTTGGCCTGTTCGGCTTTCTGGCTCCGGCCTGGACGGCGGCCTCGCTGGACCTTGCGCCCACCAACAGCACGATGGGCCTCAGCGAGATGCGGGCCTCGGTCGGCGGGCTGTTTGTCGTGACCGGCATAGCTGTATTGTGGCTGAACCACCCGATGGCCTACGCGATGTTGGGCGTGGTCTATGGCGGCGCGGCGCTGGGTCGGTTCGTGTCCGTACTGCTGGACAATCCACCGTTGGCCAAAGCGTTGACCTTCGGCGGAATCGAGCTGGTGCTGGCGATCTGGCTGATCGCAGCCAACCTCTTCAAGCCCGCGTGAAAGGTTGGAAAAATCGCCATGATCCCGCGCTTTGAGGGTTTGCATCCGCAAATATCCTCACCTATATAAATCCTGTCCTTCGGGACTATGGACATAAACGCGCTCGTAATAAGCGGATCGGACCCGGGGGCGGTACCCGGCGGCTCCACCACATATCCTTCATTTGGGGATCATGGGGCCGAAACAGGATCGACGAACGTCTAAAGGGGTTAGCTTTGTCTCGGCTGTCTGCCACCGTTACCGGCGAAAACAGTACAATTGCAAATGACAATCGTGCTCCGGTTGCCGTTGCTGCGTAAGCAGTAACCAGACCGAAACTTAAGTCCTTGCGCCTAGCCGCGTAAGGCGGGGTTCGCAGGTACCTGGCAACAGAAACCTGCATTTCCCAAGATTTTGTCTGAGTTTTTGCGCCGAATTTGGCCGCCATTCAGAAACTGTTCACTCCTGTCATTCAAAGTAGCGGAAGACAGACAGGAGAGTTGGGATGACTCATTCAGAGATACTCAGGGCCTGGTATTCCGAGGTCTGGGAAAAAGGCAATATTGACGCGATCGACCAGTATTTTGCCCCGGAAACGATGGCCGAAGGGCTGATACCCGAAATGCAGGTCGGCGCGGACGACTTTCGCGACCTGGTCATGGCCTTTCGGCACGTTCTGGGCGAAATTCAGGTGGACTTGCCCAAAATTATCGAAAACGGCGATTGGGCGTCAGCCGTTCTGCATGTGCGGACCTCGCGGGCAGACAACGGCGCGCCCTTGGAGGTCACAGGCCAAGTGATGGCGCGCTTCAAAGGTGACAAGATGGTCGAAGCCTACAACCAGTTCGACTTCGTTTCCCTGTTCGAACAGCTCGGCCAGTTCCCGCAGGATACCTTGCCCGTATGCATGACAGGGCAACGGCTGGACTGGGCCTGAACCGGTTCTTGACCGCGCGTGCTGACCCCGAGTAGCAAAAGCACACGGGGTCAGCATGTGAACGCCCTGCCCGGCGGCAGCCCGAGTTCGCATGTCCCCAAATCCAAAGGGGCACATGCCATGGCTGCGCAGTTTCCAATGATCGCTGGTGGTCGGATCAGCACCTATGCTCCGAATATCGGATGGAGCCGACCGAGGACCGCCGAAACCGGCGCATGCAGGGCGGAGCCCCGGTAGTGAACCCCCCACTGGCAAAACTGGTCCGGGTGTTCGGCCGCATTGGCCTCCTCTCATTTGGTGGCCCAGCGGCACAGATCTCATTGATGCACCAGGAATTAGTCGAACGGCGGCCATGGTTGGATGAGCAGAGCTTTCTGCGCGCGCTGTCGTTGTGCATGTTGCTGCCCGGCCCCGAAGCCATGCAACTGGCCACTTATGCCGGTTGGCGGCTGCGGGGGGTGCCGGGCGGGCTGATTGCCGGCGGCCTGTTCGTTCTGCCCGGAGCGCTGGTGATAGCCGTGCTGGTCGGCCTGTATGCTGCCTACGGAGACCTTCCCCTGGTCCAGGCTGCATTTCTCGGGATCAAGGCCACGGTTATCGTGATCGTTCTCCAGGCGGTGCTCAATCTTTCTCGCAAAACTCTATCTGGGGCAGAGCCCGGGATTCTTGCGATACTGGCGTTCCTGGCGATCTTCGCTCTGAATCTACCTTTCCCCCTGATCATTCTGGCCGCGGCTGTCTGGGGCTTTTCACGTAAGCCTTCAGAGCAGCCTTCAGTTTCGCAGAATGTCGATACCGCCTTGGCTCGGCCCGCGCGGACCGCAGCGCTCTGGCTGTTTCTTTGGTTGGCTCCGCTGGTGTTGTTGACCCTTTCCGGCCAGACGTTGCTAAGCGATCTGGGCTGGTTCTTTGCTCGATTGGCCGTAGTCACTTTCGGCGGGGCCTATGCGGTGCTGGCCTACATGACCCAGACGGTCGTCGAGAACTATCAATGGATCTCTACCGATCAGATGATCGATGCGCTGGGACTGGCAGAAACCACCCCCGGCCCATTGATACTGGTCACGCAATTCGTCGCCATGCTCGCCGGGCAGTTGGCCGGCGGGATGTCCCTTGCGCTGGCAGCCGGGGCCGTTGCGCTGTGGGCGACCTTCGTTCCGTGCTTCCTGTGGATATTCGTTGCCGCGCCTTACCTGGACGTCATAGCGCAAAGACCGAGACTGTCGGGAGCATTGCGCGCAATTACCGCGGCGGTCGTCGGTGTGATTCTCAACCTGTCGGTGTGGTTCGGACTGCATGTCCTGTTTGGAACCATCGGAGAAGTCGAGTTTGGTCCGATCTCACTGCCCATTCCGGTTTTTTCGACCTTGGACATCGCAGCCGTTGGATTGACATGCCTTGCCGGAGTCTTGATTTTCATAAGAAAAACCGGTCTGGCAACGACGCTGGGCATCATGATAGGTGCAGGCGCAATCCTGCATCTGGTTTGAACAATCAGACGCAACCCGCTCTTTCGTTTCCGATCAAATCCCTTATGCTTGGGATAACCACTTTCGAGGATGACACATGTCGCAAGGCATTGACTACGGCAACTTGATGCACACCGCTATGCGCGGGTTGATCAAGACTGTTCTGAAGCGCGTTTCTGAAACCGGACTGCCCGGCGCGCACCATTTCTTCATCACGTTCGATACCCGTGAGCCCGGCGTCGAAATCGCTGACTGGCTGCGCGAACGCTACCCTGATGAGATGACGATCGTGGTGCAGCACTGGTTCGAAAATCTCGAGGTTGGCGAGGACGGATTTGCCATCACGCTCAATTTCGGTGACGCTCCGGAGCCGTTGTATATCCCCTATTCGGCCATCCAGACCTTTGTCGATCCGTCGGTCGAATTCGGGCTGCGCTTCGAAAGCTCGGACGAAGAAGATGAGGACCCGGTGGAAATCGAGGCCGAGTCGATCGAGGTCGAACCCGACGACGAGCCGCATCATGATGCGGATATCGTATCGCTGGACAGCTTCCGCAAGTAATTCGCGGCCATTGGACGAGGCTTCGCTTTTTTGGCGGAGCCTATTGTTTTTCCAGGAATGTTTCGACCGAACGCGACTTCTGTCCATCTCTGAACCGGGAAAAGGACAGGTTCAGCCCGCCCTCGGCCAGTGTTCGGTCATACTGCTGCAATTCGTACCCGCCGTCCTCGTCTATGAACAGCGAGAAGACGGTCAGTGTTTCCCCTTCGATCCGCCCCCAGACAAAGGGTTCCCCCTTCATCGGGTCCAGCGGAACCTCATGACCGAAGACATTCCGCTTCATGGCTGCGGAATAGATGTTGTTCCGATCAGAAGGTCGGAACTCGACCGAAAAGCTTTGTTCTTTCACCCGGCCGTCGGCTTTGTAGGTGGTAGTCTTCCACTTGACCACGAACCCTTCGCCGGTCTCTGCGATGGAAACGCTCATGTCGCGCGGGGTCGACGATCCGTCTGCATCCACCACGTCGGCAGATCCGACATAGTCGCCGACAAAGGGACCAATGTCCTGCGCCCATCCCGGAGACGCCAACAAAATTCCAAACGCCAGTATCGACAGCCATCGGGCCATTTGCGCGAAAAATGAGGTCCGGTCTGAGCGATTCATGGTTCTTTCTCCGCGGTTGCCTTCTATATCTTAGCTCAGCCGGGAACGGGCACAATGGTACGTCCCTGTGACCAACCAAGAAAAGTGACGCACACCGCATGGCTATACCTTTTTTGCCCTTCGGACTAAGGTGCGCGCAACTGGCCGATTGAACCATAGCTTAGCTGCGGTTAAACGGCATGCGACTGCATACCAGACGGAGTGACAGATGTCTCAGACCCGCACCGAATCCGACAGTTTTGGCCCGCTCGAGGTTCCTGCCGACAAGTATTGGGGGGCGCAGACGCAGCGCTCGATCATGAACTTCCCCATCGGATGGGAGAAGCAGCCCGTCGCCATCGTGCGCGCGCTGGGCGTGGTCAAGAAGGCCTGCGCCATGCAGAACAAGGCCACCGGCAAGCTGGACGCACGTATCGCCGACGCGATCATCCAGGCCGCCGGCGAGGTGATCGAGGGCAAGTTTGACGACAATTTCCCTCTGGTCGTCTGGCAGACCGGATCGGGCACCCAGTCGAACATGAACGCCAACGAGGTCATCGCGAACCGCGCGATCGAGATCCTGGGCGGCGTGATCGGCTCGAAGGATCCGGTGCACCCGAACGATCACTGCAACATGGGGCAATCGTCGAACGACACCTTCCCCACCGCAATGCATATCGCCACCGCGATGAGCGTGCGTGACGTGCTGCTGCCGGGGCTCGAGAATCTGGCCGCCGGGCTCGAGCAAAAGTCGGCGGAATTCAAGGACATCATCAAGATCGGCCGCACCCACACGCAGGACGCGACCCCGCTGACCCTAGGCCAGGAATTCAGCGGCTATGCCCACCAGATCCGCCAGGGCATCGCCCGCGTGAGCGCCGCCATGCCCGGCATCTACGAGCTGGCACAGGGCGGCACCGCCGTCGGTACCGGGCTGAACACCCAGAAAGGCTGGGCAGAGGCCGTAGCCGCCAACATGGCCGAAATCACCGGCCTGCCCTTCGTCACCGCGCCCAACAAATTCGAGTCGCTGGCCGCCCACGATGCGATGGTGTTCCTGTCGGGCGCCTTGGCCACAGTCGCGGGCAGCTGCTACAAGATCGCCAACGACATCCGCTTCCTCGGCTCGGGGCCGCGTTCGGGTTTGGGTGAACTGATCCTGCCGGAGAACGAGCCCGGATCGTCGATCATGCCGGGCAAGGTCAACCCGACCCAGGCCGAGGCGCTGACCCAGGTCGCCGCCCACGTCATGGGCAACGACGCTGCGATCAAATTCGCCGGCAGCCAAGGCCATTTCGAGCTGAACGTCTACAACCCGATGATGGCCTACAACCTGCTGCAGTCGATCCAGCTGCTGGGAGACGCGACCGACAGCTTTACCGAGCGTATGCTGCTGGGCACCAAGGCCAACGAGGCGCGCATCGACAAGCTGATGAAGGAATCGCTGATGCTGGTCACCGCCCTGGCCCCCACCATCGGCTATGACAACGCCACCACGGTCGCCAAGACTGCGCACAAGAACGGCACCACGCTGAAAGAAGAGGCCATCAAGCTGGGCTTCGTCGACGAGGCGACCTTTGATGCCGTCGTGCGCCCTGAGCAGATGATCGGGCCCAAGGACTGATGGGCAAGCCGGTCAATCTGAACCGGTATCGCAAGGAAAAGGCGCGGGCCGAGAAAAAGGCCCGCGCCGACCGGAACGCGGCGGCGTTCGGGCGCAGCAAGGCGGAAAAGCAGCTGGACAAGGCCCGTACGGAAAAAGCCCGCCGCGATCTGGACAATCACGAGCTGGATGAATGAGCGGCCCGCCCGTCAAACGCTCGCTAACGCTCAAGGGGCACCGAACATCGGTCTCGCTCGAGGATGAGTTCTGGCAGGGGTTCCGAGAGATCGCCAAGGCAAAAGGTTTGCCGATCAATGTTTTGGCCTCGGAAATTGATGTCGCGCGCGACCCTGAGACTGGATTAGCGTCGGCCATTCGCGTCTTTGTTCTGAACTGGTACCGGTCACCCGATCGCAACCCTTGATCTGATATCCGTCTGCGCCTAGGCTGACGGCGAACAAAAGGGGTACATTCGATGCGCGAACTCGTGACCGGGCCGGATGGCCAACCGCGCTGCGGCTGGTGTCAGGCCGCGCCGGAGTTTTTTGACTATCACGACAATGAATGGGGTTATCCGGTAGGTGACGACCAGCGCCTGTTCGAGAAACTGTGCCTTGAAAGCTTCCAATCCGGCCTCAGCTGGCGCACCATTCTGGCCAAACGGGAGAATTTCCGCAAAGCCTTTTCAGGTTTTGATTTCAAAGTGATGGCCGATTTTTCTGATGCGGACGTTGAACGACTGCTGCAAGATGCCGGTATCATCCGCCATCGCGGCAAGATCGAGGCGGTGATCAACAACGCTCGCCGCGCGCAGGAGCTGGTGGCCGAAACCGGTTCGCTGGCGGCCTATGTCTGGCGGTTCGAGCCCGAGACCCCTCCTGCGCCGCAGACGGCCTCGACTTCGCCCGAGTCGGTTGCCATGTCCAAGGATCTGAAAAAGCGCGGATGGAAATTTGTCGGCCCCACCACGGTTTTTGCCTTCATGCAGGCGATGGGGCTGGTGAATGACCACGCCACCGGCTGCGCCATGCGCGAAAAAGCGGCGCAGATGCGCCGCTTTTTCATCAAACCGGTCTAACCTCAGACCGAGGCGCGGTAGATCTTGTCGATATTGCTGCCAAGGGCCGCGTTGAACTCGGCATCCGACTGCTGTTTCGACAGCCCCTCGGTCAGCGCGCGCGAGAAAGAGGCGATCATCTTGCCGTTCTGCGCCAGCAGGTCACAGGCCTCGTCGGTCGAATAGCCGCCCGACAGCGCCACAACCCGCAGAACACGCGGATGATCGGCGGCCTCGTCATACAGATTGGCCTTGCTGGGCAGGGTAAGCTTCAGCATGACGTCCTGCCCCTCGCCCAACTCGTCGAGATTCTTGAGGATTTCGGCTTTCAGGATCTCTTCCGCTTCGGCCTTGGTGTCCGACTTGATGTTCACCTCGGGCTCGATGATCGGAACCATGCCGGCGGCGATCACCTCGCGGGCCACGTCGAATTGCTGTTTCACCACGGCGGCAATGCCCTCGGCATTGGCCTCGTGGATGACCGAGCGTTCCTTGGTGCCGAACACACCTTCGGCCTTGGCCAGCGTCTCGGCCAGGCCCGGGATGGGCTTCATCAGCTGCACGCCGTTGGCGGTGTCCTCCAGCCCCTTGTCGATCTTGAGGAACGGCACGATGCCTTTGACCGACCACAGGTAATCGGCCACCTTGCGACCGTCGATTTCCTCGCTCAGCGTGCGTTCGAACAGGATCGCGCCGATCACCTTGTCGCGGGTGAAGTCATCGGCCAGGATGATCCGGGCGCGCATCTTCTGGATCTCGGCAAACATTTCCTCGTCCGAGCCATAGTCGGACGGCTGCACCCCGTACAACGCCAGCGCCTTGGGCGTCGAGCCGCCGCTCTGATCCAAAGCCGCGATAAAACCCGCACCGTTGATCATCTGTTCGCGCTGTTCAGCCTTGGACATAACACTTTCCCGTTCAGTAATGATTCCGCTTTTCCAACCGCATACAGCATGGCGCGGGGCGATGATAGTTTGTTAGCGCTCAACCACGCGCAGCCAAATTCCGTCGCGGGACCGGACCGTCAGATGCGCCACCGGGACCGGGGAGCGGCCCTCGACAGGTTCGAACCGGTATCGGCGCAGCAGGGTCGACAGGATCAACGGCCCCTCGACCATCGCAAACCCCGCCCCGGTACAGACGCGCGGCCCGGCCGAAAACGGGATGAAGGCCGCCCGCTGGCAGGCTTTGCCGTTTTCGGTCGCCCAGCGGGACGGGTCAAAACTGTCGGGGTCCTCCCACAACCGTTCATGTCGGTGCAGGTGCCACGGGCTGAGCACGATCTGAGCGCCCTTGGGCACGTCGCGGTCGCGGAAACGTTCGGGGCATGTGGCCTCGCGCACCATCATCGGCACCGGGGGATAGAGGCGCAGCGCCTCGCGGAACACATCCCGGCTGAGCTTGAGGCGGGACATGCTGGCAAAACTGATTTCATCCTGCGCGCGGGCTTCCTCGGCCACGCGGTCCTGCCAGTCAGGATAGGCGGCCATCAGGTACAGCGTCCATGCCAGGGCCGAGGCGCTGGTCTCGTGCCCGGCCAGAAAAAAGATGGCCACCTGGTCGATCATCTCATCGGTGTTGAAACACTGCCCGGTCAGGGGGTCGGACGTGGTCATGATCTTGGTGGCCAGATCGTCGGGCGCGGCGCCGGCGGCGATCTGCGCGGCCCGCTCGCGGGTCAGGCGGGCGATCAAGGCGCGGATTTCAGCCGCCGCACGGCGGGTCTTGCGCGGGTGGAACCGAGGCACCCAGCCGGGCAGCGGCACGAAAGCCGCAAGGTTCAGCAGAGGTTGCTGCCGCTGATAGGCGCGGAACTTCTCGAACACCTGCGCGGCGATTTCGTGCTCGATCGGCACCGAGAACAAGGTGCGAAAGATCACGTCGGCGGCGGCATGGCTGGTGACCTCTTCGATCTCGACCGGCACGCCCGTCCTGTCGCGCAGGCGATCGGCGCAAGCCTCGGCCGAGGCCAGCATCGCGGGAAAGGTCTGTTTCAGCCGCCCGCCCTCGAAGGCCGGATCGATGATGCGGCGTTGGCGCTCCCAGGTCGCGCCGTTGGTCAGGAATACCGATTGGCCTAGCAGGGGCCGCAGGCCTTCGCTGATCCGGCCGGATTTCGGGAAATCCTGAGGACGGTGTTTCAGAACCCGGTCGATCAGCTCGGGCTGGTTGATCAGGTAGGACCGGAAGAACGGGGTGCGGAACTCGGCCATCCAGGCGCGGTACAGGCGTTGCGGCTGGGCCGACAGGATGTCACGCCGGAACAGGCGCAGGTATTGCCACAGAGATACCTTGTCCGGTCTGGCGGGCGGCTTGGGCGGGGTCATGCGCGCACCGTCCGGTACTTGGACACCGCCCGCTCGATCCGCGATTTCGACGGCGCCCGCCCGGCGAACCGAGCGCCCAGTGTCAGCGGGCCGGCCGTGATGCGGAAATAGTCATAGTCGCTAGGCCGGTCGAACGCGCACAGATACTGGAAATGCAGACGGAAGAACCGCCAGCGCAACGCGGCCCAACGTTCGGGCGACAGGGTTTGCGTAAAAGCGGCTGACAGAACCAGCGGCCACCGTTTGCCCGGCCCGGCAACCCCGCTGACCGCAACCGGATCACATAGGGCAAAGGCGCAGCCATCCCCGGGTGCCGAGACATCGACCCATGTCAACTGCTCGGTCTGCGACAGCAATTGCAGGTCGGACCGCAACCGGCCGGCCCGCGGCAGGAATGACAACATCGGCACCACCTGCCCCAATGTCAGGAACGACAGGACCGGGCCATCCGGTGGCACCTCGCCCCGCCGCAGCAGGTCGGCCAGAACCGAAACCCCCAGATGGGCGCCGGAACTGTGGCCCACCACCAGAACCTCATCGACGGGCGACCGTAGCGCTGCCGCAATAGTGGCACGGAATTCGTCCAGCCGAGCCTGCAACTCGGGCGGCGTTTCTCCCCGCAGCCGCGCAGAATAGGCATAGTCGTGCATCAGGTAATAGGCGAACAGGCGGTTGTCGATCTTTCGGAACCAGCGCAAGACCCACCAGCCCGCCAACACGCCAATAGCCAGGCTGAGATACATCCGCGCCGCAAAATAGGGACCGAACAGCGCGGGTCCTTCCACAGCTTCAACCAACCAATGCATCGCGGACTCGGACAACATTGCCACACCGTAGAAGACCAATCCCGCCAGCGCCAACTGCCCCAGCAACATCGCCACCGGATAGAGTGCGGCGATCACCGGTCCTTTGCGCAGCCGCATCAGCCGCCACAGCGTGCCAGTCGAGATGTAGATCGAGGCAGTGCACAGCAGTTGCCAGTAGGTCGCCGGGATCGAGCTGTCCATGCTGTCGCGCACGATGTCGGACCAGACTAGAACCTCGACATCCGTATCTACTTCGGCCCCGTCCTGCTCCGACCGGACGTGCCAGCCATAGGGGCCATCGCCCGTCTTGGCCGAGACCTCCAACCGATACCCGGAAATCGCTGACTGCGCGCGCCCCTCTTTCCGATAGAGTTCGCGATAGCGGCGGGGATGGATCGGATCATAGCCGGGGATATAGAACACCCGGCGTCGTTGTACCCCAGATTGCGGAACCTGACTGCTCATGCCTTTGCCCTTGTTGCGGGCAGGTTAGCGCAGCGATGTGGCCAAGGTAAGGCCCGATCATCGAGACCGGGCGCCGCGTCAGCCCAGAGTGGCCAATGCCGGGAACGTCTCTAGCAGCCACCAGCTGAACTCGGTGAACAGACCCGTCACCAGCATGATGCCGACGACCAGCAACAAGCCACCCATGACTTTTTCGATCGTTCCCATATGCGGTTTCAGCTTGTTCATCACCGCCATTGAACGGTTCAGGAACATCGCAGCCAGCAGGAACGGTATGCCCAGACCCGCCGCGTAGACGCCCAGCAACAGCGTGCCCCGCGCCACCGAGGCCTCGGACGCGGCCAGCGACAGAATCGCGCCAAGCTGGGGGCCGATGCAAGGGGTCCAGCCGAATGCGAAAGCCAACCCCAGGATGTAAGCCCCGAAGACCGAGCCGCCGGAGTCCCCGGTTTCGAGCCGCGCTTCGCGGTCCAGGATCGGAATTCGGAACACGTTCAGGAAATGCAGGCCGAACACGATCACCACCAGACCCGAGGCCTTGGCGAACAGTTCCTGGTTCTGCAGCACGAATGCGCCGAAGGCCGAGGCCGTGAAGCCCAGCAGCAGGAACACCGTCGACAGTCCAAGAACGAAGAACAGCGCTGACAGAGTCGCCTTGCGTCTAGCCTGCGCCTGATCCTGCATCTCGTGAATGGTCACGCCGCTCATGTAGGCCAGATAAGGCGGCACGATCGGCAACACGCAGGGCGACAGAAAACTGATCAACCCGCCGACCAGCGCGATGAACATCGCGGGCAGCAGCCCCGCGTCGATGATATCGATTCCGAACATGCCACTGCACATAGGATATCCAGTGGGGCGCGTCACGGGGCCATTCGGTCACATCCTCGTGGTTGCCGGCTGGACAGCTGTGCGCCATGCAAATATCTGAGAGCCATGACACAAGAAGCCGAAACACTAGATGCATTGGGCCTGCTGTGCCCCCTGCCCGTCCTGAAAGCCCGCAAACGGCTCAAGGCCATGCCTGCGGGCTCCCTTCTCCGGGTCCTTGCCGACGATCCGGCCGCAATCGTCGATGTGCCTCATTTCTGCTCGGAGTCCGGGCACGAGCTGATCGGGATGGAAGAAGCTGCGGATCACCACGTCTATCTCATTCGGAAAAACGGCGGGACCTGAAAGAAAAAAGGCGGACAATACTGTCCGCCTTTGTTGTCTTATTGGCCCAGAGACCACCAACCGCGCCGCTTGGGCTTGGCCGGGGACGGCTCGGGTTCTTCCGCTACCGTCTCAAGCACCGGCTCTGCTGTGTCCTCCGCTGCTGTTTCCGGCGCTTCCACCACGGGCTCGGCATCAGGCGTTTCGACTTCTGCCGCTACCTCGGGCTCACTCGCTTCAACCGGCTCCTCAGCTTGCGCGTCGGGGGCATTGTCCTCAGCAGGAGACGCCTCATCGGCAGGCGTTTCTGCAGCCGCCTGAACCGTTTCCTCGGCTACCTCGGGTTCCGGCGCGGACGCCTCTTCAACCTCGGCCGTCTTCTTGCGGCGCGGTGCCCGACGTTTTTTGGGCTTGGCCGGTTTTTCCTCGGCCTGCTCCGCTTCACCCTCGGTTACGTTTTCGGCGCCAGCTTCTGCGGCCTCAGCCGGAGCGGATTCAGACTCAGCGGTCTTTTCCGTCCCCGATTCCTCAGGTTGCGCCTCAGTGCTCGCCTTGTTTTCCGCAGCATCGTCAGAAGTGGTTGCCTCGACCTGCTCGCCGTTACCACCGTTCTTCTTGCGGCGACGACGGCGACGCTTGCGCTTCGGCTTGGCTTCCTCTTCCGCCTGTTCCGGCTCGATGGCGCTGTCCTCAACCTCGTCCTCGGAATCCACCAGATCCATCAGCGATGCCGTCGCGGACACCACCGGCGCAGACGCTTCGGGAACGATCCGGCTGGCCGTCTTGAACTTCTCCATCGAGAAATCAGGGCTGACCAGATGAATGTCGCCTTCGATCCGAACCGACAGGCCATAGCGGGACTCGATCTGCGCGATATGTTCGCGCTTCTGGTTCATCAGGAAGTTCGCAATGCTCACGGGACACCGCACCAGCACCTCGCGCGAGCGGCGGCGCGTCCCTTCCTCTTCGATCTGACGCAGGATCGACAGAGCCATGTTGTCGTCCGAGCGGATCAGACCGGTGCCATGGCAGGACGGGCAAGGCTGTGTGGTTGCCTCAAGCATTCCTGGGCGCAGGCGCTGGCGGCTCATCTCCAGCAGGCCAAAGCCCGAGATCCGTCCGACCTGAATACGGGCCCGATCGGTCTTGAGCTTGTCCTTCAGGCGCTTTTCGACCGCCAGGTTGTTCTTGCGCTCGTCCATGTCGATGAAGTCGATGACGATCAAACCGGCCAGGTCGCGCAGGCGCAGCTGGCGTGCAACTTCCTCGGCGGCCTCAAGGTTGGTCTTCAGCGCAGTTTCCTCGATCGAGCCTTCTTTGGTTGCGCGGCCCGAGTTCACGTCGATGGCAACCAACGCCTCGGTCACGCCGATCACGATATACCCGCCCGATTTCAGCTGGACCGTCGGGTTGAACATCCCCGCCAGATAGCTTTCCACCTGATAGCGCGCGAACAGCGGCAGTTGGTCCTCGTACCGCTTCACGTTCTTGGCGTGCGACGGCATGATCATCTTCATAAAGTCTTTGGCGATGCGGTAGCCACCTTCGCCTTCGACCAGAACCTCGTCGATGTCCCGATTGTAAAGATCACGGATCGACCGTTTGATCAGGTCGCCTTCCTCGTAGATCTTTGCAGGAGCGATCGATTTGAGCGTCAGTTCGCGGATCTGCTCCCACAGGCGCTGCAGGTATTCGTAGTCGCGCTTGATCTCGGACTTGGTACGCTTGGCGCCGGCTGTACGGATGATCAGACCGGCGCCCGTAGGCACGTCGATCTCGGACGCGATTTCCTTGAGCTTCTTGCGGTCCGCGGCGTTGGTGATCTTGCGGCTGATGCCGCCCCCGCGTGCGGTGTTCGGCATCAACACACAATACCGGCCGGCCAGCGACAGGTAAGTGGTCAGCGCGGCACCCTTGTTGCCACGTTCTTCCTTGACGACCTGCACCAACAGAACCTGGCGCACTTTGATGACTTCCTGAATCTTGTAGCGGCGCGGGCGTGGTTTGCGCGGAGGACGGATATCCTCGCTGTCATCATCATCCGCAACCGACTCGATCGTGTCATCCTTGGCAGCCGCATCCGGCTTGGCCTCATCAGCTTCGGCGTCAGCGTCGTCCGCTGCATCCGCGTACGGCTCGTCTGTTTCGACCGGTTCAGCGGGTGCGGCGTCAGCTTCGACTTCGGCCTTTTCGTCCGCCGGTTCGTCACTCGCGTCTTCACTCGGCTCTTCGACCGGAGTTTCAGCGACCGTCTCCATCGGAGACGTGCCTTCGGGCACATCCTGATCAGCGGCCTCTTCCTCAAGCAGGTCGATGGTTTCCATGCCCGTCGGTTCGGCGGATACGTCCAGCGTTTCGACCGGATCGTCCGTCTTGACCTCTGCCGCCTTCGAGCGCGACCGCGAGCGGCGCTTCTTGGGCTTGGATTCTTCGGCCTCGTCCCGCGCCTTCATTGCCTCAGCGTAGGCGCGCTCTTCCTCCATCAGGGCTTCGCGGTCCGCGACCGGAATCTGGTAGTAGTCCGGATGGATTTCCGAGAACGCAAGGAAGCCATGCCGGTTCCCGCCATAGTCAACAAAGGCCGCCTGCAGCGAAGGTTCGACGCGCGTTACTTTTGCCAGGTAGATGTTGCCAGCAAGCTGGCGTTTGTTTTCAGATTCAAAATCGAACTCCTCGACCTTGTTTCCGTCCACCACCACGACGCGGGTCTCCTCCGCGTGGGTGGCATCGATAAGCATTTTCTTTGCCATGTGTCCTTGGTGCACCGCGCCAAACGCGTTGTCCTGACCTGTCCAGGCGGACAGGCGCATCTGGGGTGGTGTCTTGTCTGGGCGATTACGGACGGCGCGCGGCAGGGATCGGCGCTTTGGCCCCCTGCCCGTATACTCAATCGTAGCGCGCGCGTCATCGCGGTTCTTCTCCGACAGGCGCGAACACGCCGCTGCCTGCCCATTATTCCTTTCGCCCGAAATTCGGGCTCAGGTACTCTACTGCCCCGGAACGAGGCACAATCGGTCTGCTTGGCCGGGCGGGAAAGGTCACCACCTGCAGCAAAGCAGCGAAACTCAATGATTCGGGGCATTCAGGCACAAAAATGCGCCCGACCCGTCCCGGTACAATAAAAGCAGTCCTGTGGAAAACACAATGGGCAAACTGCAAAGGAGCCCGATCTACGGACAGGTCGGGCTTCCTCCGGCTTCAAATTTCCCGGGTGTACTTTGGCCAAAAGGCCAAAAAGGGACTGGCCTCTCGCCTACAGATAGTCCGCCCGTTGCAACCCGTACTTGGCCATTTTTTCATTCAAAGTCCGGCGCGGCAGGCAAAGTTCCTCCATCACCGAGGCGATGGACCCCTTGTGGCGCCGCATGGTGTTGTCGATCAGCATCCGTTCGAACGCCTCAACGTATTCCTTCAGCGGCTTGCCCTCGGTGGTCATCACCGGCTGCATCTCTTCGTGATCGGACATCAACAGCGACGCGATGGTGCCCGAGCCGCGCCGCGACTGCAGAACCGCGCGTTCGGCGATGTTGATCAACTGGCGCACATTGCCCGGCCATGGGGCCTGCAGCAGCTGCGCGGCCTCCTGGGCGCTGACTTGCGGTGCCTCACAGCCATATTCCTCGGCAAACTGCTCGCTCAGCCGGGTGAACAGGGTCAGGATATCCTCGCCGCGCTGCCGCAGCGGCGGCATGGTGATGCGCAGCGCCGCCAGACGATAGAACAGATCGGGCCGCAGCACGTCCTCGCTGGTCTTGCCCGCTTCCTGCAGGTTTGAGATCGCAACGATCCGGGTCTCGGCCGGCGTTCCCTGCTCGTTCATCACGCTCAGCAACCGCGCCTGCAGCGTGTCGCTCAGCGCCTCGATATCCTCCAGCACCAGAGTGCCGCCGCGGGCTTCCTCGATTGCGGGCAGTTGCGTGTCCTCGGGCATCATCGGGCCGAACAGCCGCTTGGCCAGCGCCTCTTCTTCCAGCGCGGCACACGAGACCAGAACGAATTTCTTGCCCGCCCGGCTGCCCACTGCATGCAAGGCGTGCGCCACCAGGGTCTTGCCGGTGCCGGTTTCGCCGTCGATCAGCACATGCCCGTCGGCCTGGCCCAGGTCGAGAATATCTTCACGCAGGCGCTCCATCACCGGGCTGGCGCCGATCAGCTTGTTCATGATCTGCGTGCCGCCCGACAGCTCGCGCCGCAGGGCGCGGTTGTCCAGCGTCAGACGCCGAGCGTTGCTGGCGCGTTTGGCCAGTTCCGACATCCGATCCGGGTTGAACGGCTTCTCCAGAAAGTCGAACGCCCCCACCCGCATCGCCTCGACGGCCATCGGCACGTCGCCGTGACCGGTAATCATGATCACCGGCAAGGTACTGTCGGCGCCCATCAGCTTCTTCAACAGCTGAATACCATCCATGCCGGGCATCTTGATGTCCGAGATCACGATCCCCGGGTAATCCGGCCCCAGAACCTTCAGCGCATCCTCGGCGCTTGCAAAGGTTTCGGTGTCATAGCCGGACAGCGCCAACCATTGGCTGATCGACTGGCGCATGTCCTGTT
The DNA here is from genome assembly GCF_056536865.1 of Ruegeria sp. CI8. Classification (NCBI taxonomy): domain Bacteria; kingdom Pseudomonadati; phylum Pseudomonadota; class Alphaproteobacteria; order Rhodobacterales; family Roseobacteraceae; genus Ruegeria; species Ruegeria sp. CI8. Next base: position 1,086,722 of record NZ_JBQFQL010000001.1, on the reverse strand, counting down.
CATCATCCACGATGGCAATTTTCATGGCCTGTGCCATAGGTACGTCCTCGTTATTCTGCGGCCTCAAGGCCGTCATGTCCCAAAATGGGCAGTTGCATCTCGAATACCGCGCCGCCGTTCTGGCCGTTGCGCGCGGTCAGCCGTCCGCCATGGTCGTTCACGATCCCGGACGAGATGGCAAGACCCAAGCCGACCCCATCTCCGGGCCGCTTGGTGGTGTAGAACGGCTCGAACAGGTTCTCGATATCCTCGATCCCGTGGCCATTGTCGCGCACCGCCAGCACGGCGGTCTCGCCTGCGGCCAGAATGATCTCGACCTCCGGCTCTGCAACAGATTTGGTGGCGTCGAGCGCGTTTCGCAACAGGTTGACCATAACCTGTTCGATCCTCATCCGATCTCCCATCACGATCACCGGCTCTTCGGGCAGGATCTGGGTGATCTTGACCTGCCTCTGGCGCAGCTGCGGTTCCATCATCGACAGGGATGAGGCCAACGCCTCCCCAAGATTTACGGGTGAAAACGCGTCCGCGCCCTTTCGGGCATAAGACTTGAGCTGCCGCGTGATCGCGCCCATCCGCTCGATCAGACCGTCGATCCGACCAAAGCTGGCCAGCGCCTCTTCGGGGCGGTTTCGGCGCAGCAGTAGCCGCGCACCCGCCAGATAGGTCTTCATCGCCGCCAACGGCTGGTTCAACTCGTGACTGACGGCCGCCGACATCTCGCCCAAGGCTGCCAGCTTCGAGCTTTGGGCCAGCGTCTGTTCCGCCACTTCCAGCGTCTTTTCAACCCGTTCGCGTTCGGCGATTTCGCGCTGCAGCCTTGCGTTCAATGCGCGAAGCTCCGCCGACTCGCGTTGGAACAGCGCCATGCGGAACGTGGCCCTGCGGCTCAGTGCATAGAACGTCAGCGCAAGAAGAATCGCAAACCCCATGATCTCGAGCGCCAACACGCTGTTCACCTTTTCGCGGATCGAGGAATAGGTCGTGAACGAAGTCATCTTCCAACCGCGGAACGGGATGCGGGTCTCCATGCGCATCACGGCCTCGCCCGCGACATAGGCATCCGGCGGCAAGGCCGTCCAATCGGTAGTCGCCCGAATTGCGCGCTGGATGGCACCCTGCGGATGCTGCCGCAACAAAGCCTCAGTCTCGTTCAGGCCGCGCCACTGGGGTTCGGTCGACAGAATGATCGTTCCGGTGCTGTCGGTCACCATGACCGCGTCCGAGATCCCGGCCCAAGCGTTCTCGAACTTGCGCAGATCAACCTCGACCACGATCACGCCCAGAATTTCCGACCCGGCCTCGATCCTGCGGGAATAGAGAAAGCCATAACTGCCGGTCTCGCGCGCAATCTCGGAAAAGATCGTTGCGTTCGACCTGACGGCATTCACGAAATACGGGTCACTTCGATGGGACTCGCCCAGTCGATTGCGGTCTGTTGCGGCAACGACCCGACCATCCCGATCCAGCAGCATCAGCGACGCAGCTCCGATTTCTTCAACAAAGGACAGAAGCCGCTGCGTCGACAGGGAAAAATCGGCTGACTGCAAGGCCGAAATCAAGGTCGGGTCTCGGGCCAGCAATTGTGGAACGATGGCATTTCGACGCAATTCGCTCAGCAGGTTGCCGGAATAGAGCGCCAGACGCAGTTCAGCCCTGTTTCGGGTCGATTCCGTGAACCGATTGGTCAGCAGGCTGTTGGTGACCCAGACCGTCGCCGCAGCAGCAACCAGCAACACGAACACGGCCAGCCGCAGGCGCCACCCCAAAGGGGCACCGCGGCCAAATAGATTTGTCCAGCCTGATTGCGCGTCGGAACTCATGCACCGAAGCTACGCTTCCGCGCCCACGACCTCAAGTCACGCAGGTGTCAGCACACCCGACAATGCGCGGAAGAGCGCCACTCCGTCGGTGCCACCATGCGCCTCGTCCGCCGCCCGCTCGGGATGAGGCATCATCCCCAGCACGCGCCGGTTGTGCGACAGGATCCCGGCAATGTCCCCGCGCGAGCCGTTGGGGTTGTCAGTATAGCTGAAGGCGATCCGATCCTCATCCCGTAGGCGGGCAATGGTTTCGTCATCAGCGAAGTAGTTGCCATCGTGATGCGCGATCGGAATCTGAATCACGTCTCCGGCGTTGTAGCCCTGAGTAAAAGCGCTCTCGCTGGTCGCAACCTTCAGCCCAACGGTTCGACAGATGTATTTCAAGCCGGCATTGCGCAGCAACGCGCCCGGCAGGATGCCGGTCTCGGTCAGTATCTGGAACCCGTTGCAGATGCCGATGGCATAGCCGCCCCGTTCGGTGTGCTCGACCACCGCCTTGCAGATCGGAGACTGAGCAGCAATCGCACCGCAGCGCAGGTAATCGCCGTAAGAAAACCCGCCCGGCACGCCTACGATGTCCACGCCCTGCGGCAGTTGGGCATCCTTGTGCCAGACCATGTCGACCTGAAATCCGGCCTGCTCAAAGGCGACGGCAAGATCCCGGTCACAGTTGGACCCCGGAAAAACAACAACCGCTGCGCGCATGGGAAACCCTCCTTGGGGATGACGGTCAGAGAATTCAGACCAGTTCGATCTCGTAACGCTCGATGACCGTGTTGGCCAACAGCTTCTCGCACATTTCGGCCACATCGGCCTTGGTCGCGCCATCGGCCAGTTCCAGGTCAATCACCTTGCCCTGCCGGACTCCCTGCACCTTGTCGAACCCCAGTGCGCCCAATGCGTGGCGCACAGCCTCGCCTTGAGGGTCCAGAACCCCGTTCTTGAGCATTACGTGCACCCGTGCCTTCATCGTCGCAACTCCACCTGTGGCCCGCCGCGCCGGGGCCTGTTCCGTTGCGCGGGGGATAGCGCGACTGACCGCGCAGAACAAGCCTTTGTGATGCGGTCGAATGACCGCAGGCGCTTCATCTTGAGGAATTCAATTGCCTGGGCTGCCCGTCAGCCCGGGATAATGTGCATCAACCGCGTTGAAGATGCCGGTCAGAACCATTTCGACGGCCACGGCAACCAGCAGGATCGCCATGATCCGGGTCAGCACATTGATCATCGTCTCACCCACAAGACGCGAGATGCTGTCAGCAAACAACAGGCCGAGCCCGACGATGAAACAGGCGATCAGGATCGCCGAGCCAAGGGTCACAAGTTCGGCCCCATCCGACAGTTGATGCGAGAACACGATCGTCACGGCAATCGTGCCCGGGCCAATCGTCAACGGGATCGCCAGCGGAACAACGGCAAAGTTCAACTTGCGCGCGTGACCATCGACCACGGCCGCCTGATCGCCCGGCGCCCGGTCTTGCGCGTTCAGCATCGACATGCCGATCCCGAAGATAATCAGCCCGCCGGCCACGCGAAACGAGGGAACGTCGATCCCGAAGACAGCCAACACCTCTTCGCCAATAGCGACCGAGATCAGTGCGATCACTGTCACCGAGGCCATCACGATCATAGCTACCCTGCGCCGTTCGGCAGGTGTGCAGTCACGCGTCATGCTCAGGAAGATCGGGATGTTGTAGAGCGGGTTGAATATGGCCAGCACGGCCGCCAGAAACTTCAGGAAAACCGCTTGATCGAACAACGCGCTCATTCAGTGTGCCACCTTGGTTAGCGGACCGGCTTGGTCGGTCAACCCGAAGATGCGTGACGGGGGCCTGACCTGTCAAACCCGCAATGAAAAATGCGCCGCCCTGATTAGGAACAGCGCATCCTTGTTAGGCCCTGCCAGTCGGCGCGATCAGTTGATCAGGGTGGGCTTGCTCACGTTGCTTTTCGGCAGAACGCCCAGGCGACGGGCGACCTCGGAATAGGCATCGGTCAAGCTGCCCAGATCGCGACGGAACACGTCCTTGTCCAGTTTCTGACCTGTCTCGATGTCCCACAGGCGGCAGCTGTCCGGGCTGATCTCATCAGCGACGATCAGGCGCTGGAAGTCACCCTCGTAGACACGACCGATTTCGATCTTGAAGTCGACCAGACGGATACCCACAGCCAGCATCACGCCGCTCATGAAGTCGTTCACCCGCAGCGCCAGGCTGAGGATGTCATCCATGTCCTGCTGACTGGCCCAGCCGAAGGCGGCGATGTGCTCCTCGGTCACCAGTGGATCACCCAACGAGTCGTCCTTGTAGCAGTATTCCACGATCGGACGCGGCAACTGCGTGCCCTCGGCGATGCCCAGCCGTTTCGACAGCGACCCGGCAGCATAGTTGCGGACGATCACCTCCAGCGGGATGATCTCGCAGCTGCGAACCAGCTGTTCGCGCATGTTCAGGCGGCGGATGAAATGGGTCGGCACGCCGATCTGGTTCAGACCGGTCATGAAGAATTCGCTCAGGCGGTTGTTCAGAACACCCTTGCCGTCGATCACGTCTTTCTTTTCCGCGTTGAACGCGGTGGCGTCATCTTTGAAATACTGCACGATCGTGCCCGGTTCCGGGCCTTCGTACAGGATCTTGGCCTTGCCTTCGTAAATCTTCTTGCGACGCGCCATGTGCGACCTTTCCAGGCTGGGGCGAGGGAATGAGTCCCATCGCGTTGGCGCTCTCATAGTGCAAGCCCCCCTTTCCCGCAAGTTCATGCATCCGAGAGGCTTTGACGCAGCGCAAATACCTTGCACCCGGCTGCGCGTATGGTCATATCATCAGGAAACACACTTTTACTTGAAGAGGCCCAACACCCATGACCACGTTCGACGAACGCGAAAACGCCTTTGAAGCAAAATTCGCCCATGACGAAGAAATGCAGTTCAAGGCGCAAGCCCGTTGCAACAAGCTGCTGGGCCTGTGGGCTGCGGAAAAAATGGGCAAAAGCGGCGACGAGGCCGCCGAGTATGCAAAATCCGTCGTGATCGCCGATTTCGAAGAGGCCGGCCACGAGGACGTGGTGCGCAAGGTCGCCGCCGATCTGGGCGATCTGTCCAGCCCCGAGGAAATCCGCGCCAAGATGGCGGAACTGTTGCCAGAGGCCAAAGCTCAGGTGATGAGCGAAGCCAACTGAGGCATGCCGCCCACCTCATGATCTTCATGAGTATTATGAATTTGATTTGACGTCCCGGTCATGCGACACGGGGCGTCTAAATTTTTGGCCCTTGGGGCCACAACTCCGGACATCTCCAATGACTAACGCGCTGACCAGACTGCTGGAAACGAAGGACGCCATTCTTGCCGACGGCGCCACCGGAACGAACCTGTTCAACATGGGGCTGCAATCAGGCGACGCGCCCGAGCTGTGGAACACCGACCAGCCCGACAAGATCCGCGCCCTGTATCAAGGGTCGGTGGACGCAGGCAGCGACCTGTTCCTGACCAATACATTCGGCGGAACGGCGGCACGTCTGAAGCTGCACGACGCCCACACCCGCGTGGCCGAGTTAAACCGCATCGGCGCCGAACTGGCGCGTGAGGTGGCGGATGCCGCAGGACGCCCGGTGGTGGTTGCAGGATCGGTCGGCCCGACTGGGGAAATCATGGAACCAGTGGGCAGCCTGACCCATGCCGAGGCGGTAGAGATGTTCCATGAACAGGCCGAGGCGTTGAAAGCCGGCGGCGTCGACGTGCTGTGGCTTGAGACCATCAGCGCCCCCGAGGAATTCCGCGCGGCGGCCGAGGCTTTTGCCCTGGCCGACATGCCCTGGTGTGGCACCATGAGCTTTGACACCGCCGGTCGCACCATGATGGGTGTCACCTCGGCCGATCTGGCGCAGCTGGTCGAAACCCTGCCCAACCCGCCGATCGCCTTTGGCGCCAACTGCGGCACCGGCGCGTCCGACATCCTGCGCACGGTTCTGGGCTTTGTCGCACAGGGGACCGAACGCCCCCTGATCTCCAAGGGCAATGCGGGTATTCCGAAATATGTCGATGGCCACATCCACTATGACGGCACGCCCGAACTGATGGGCCGTTACGCCGCCATGGCGCGGGATTCAGGTGCGACCATCATCGGCGGTTGCTGCGGAACGATGCCAGCGCACCTGCGTGAAATGCGCAAGGCACTGGACACTGAACCCCGTGGCGCCCGTCCGTCGCTCGAGCAAATTACTGCAGTCCTTGGGCCTCTCTCGTCGGCCAGTGACGGAACCGGGGACGAGGCGATGCCCGAACGGCGCGCGCGTCGCCGCCGCCGGGCCTAATCCTCAGCGCCCTTCGAACCGAGGGGCGCGTTTTTCCAAAAATGCTACCACGCCTTCGGCGAAGTCACGGGTGCGCCCACATTCTCCCTGCAGGTGCGCCTCGGTCGCCAGTTGTTGCGGCAAGGTGTTTTCGTAGGTGCCTCTCATCGCCTTTTTGATCGCGGCAAAGCCCGCAGTCGGCCCTTTGGCCAGGTACTCGGCGCGCTTGCGCCAATGCGCGGCGAATTCATCGTCGTCAACCGCCTCGTAGATCATGCCCCATTGATCAGCCTGACGCGCAGAAATCTTGTCGGCGAACAGGGCCGCACCCATGGCTTTGGCCAGACCCATCTGGCGCGGCATGAACCACGTCCCGCCGGCGTCCGGCAAAAGCCCGATCCGGGCAAAGGCCTGCAGGAAATAGGCGCTTTCGGTCGCAATGACCACATCGGCACAAAGGGCAAGGTTGGCCCCTGCCCCCGCCGCGGGACCGTTCACGGCCGCGATCGTCGGCACCGGACAATCATGAACAGCTTCCAGCATCGGTTCATATTCGTCGCGCAGCGCGCGTTCCAAATCGATCTTGCCAGTGCTGGACGCATCGCCCAGATCCTGGCCGGAGCAAAAGGCCGGACCCGCGCCCGTCAGAACGATTGCACGCGCGTCATGAGCGGCTTTTTTCATCGCATGGGTAATCTCGGCGCGCATTTTTGTCGTAAGCGCGTTCATCTTGTCCGGCCGGTTCAGCGTGACCACAGCCAAACCGTCCGTGATGTCCAAAAGCACCGTTTCGTATTCCATGAAGTCCTCACATGCGCAGAATTTCCCGAACCCTGACGCAAATGCCGCGCAAGGGAAAGGCAAACCGCACGTCAGTCTTCAAGAATCCGGCGCAGGCGCTCTTTCTCGTCGTCGCTCAAACCGTCTACGGCGGAGGTCTCGTCAACCCGCGCACGACCGCGCAAGAAGTTCCACCCCAGACCCGCGGCAATCAACAGCATGGCCGGCCCTGCCAGCCACAACAGAAGGTTCGCCCCCGTGGTCGTGGGTTTGAGCAGCACGTATTCCCCGTAGCGGTCGACGATATAGGCAACCGCTTGTTCATCGGTGTCGCCCGCGACCAGCCGCTCGCGCAGCAAAATTCGCAGGTCACGGGCCAGTTCCGCGTTGCTTTCGTCGATGCTTTCGTTTCGACAGACCAGACAACGCAGGCCCGTACTGATGTCCCGCGCTCGGGCTTCGAGCGCGGGATCGTCCAGGACTTCATCCGGCTGGACCGCCATCAGCGGCGATGCCAGCAACAACAGCAAAACGATCAGACGTTTCATTCTGCTGGCACCCCGCCTGCCGGAGCCTTGCGCGCGCCTGCGGCCACCCGGAAGCGGCGGTCGGACAAGCTGAACAATCCGCCAAGAGCCATCAGAATGCAGCCTCCCCAAATCCAATTCGCAAGAGGTTTTATGTAAGTACGCATGACCCAGCCGCCATCGTCCTGCTGGTCCCCGATGACCACGTAGACATCACGCAGAAAACGGTAGTCAATCGCGGCCTCGGTCGTGGGCATGGCGGCCACCGGATAGGTCCGTTTTTCCGGGTTCAGCGTAGCAATCTCTCGACCATCTTTTTGAACCTGCACATCGGCCATGGTGGAGAAATAGTTCGGTCCCTCAACTTCGCGCACGCCGTCCAAAGTGAACGAGAAACCGCCCACGTCGAAGGTTTCCCCGATACGCGCAACACGGATGTCCTCGACCTCCCAGGCGGTCAGGCCGGCAATCGCAAAGATCGTGACCCCCAGACCGGTATGGGCGATCGCCTTGCCCCAATCCGCACCCGGCAGACGCATCAGACGCCGGAAGCCGCCGGTGCGGCCTGTACGGCTCCACAGATCGACCGCGGCGCCGAAGGTGATCCATGCGCCAAGGAACAAACCAACCGGCCCGAGCGCGCTGCGGCCCGTCTGCAGCACCCAAACCAGTACGGCCAGCGAAACGGCCAGAACAAACGCATAGCGCAGTTGCCATGCGACGCGGCCCAGCCTGCCGCGCTTCCACGGCAGCATCGAGCCCAGCGGCAATGCGATGCCCAGCACCACCATGAACGGCGTAAAGGCCGCATTGAAGAACGGTGCCCCGACCGAGAGCTTTCGGTCGAACATCATCTCGGCAACCATCGGCCACAGGGTCCCGAAGAACACGACAAAACTGCTGACAGCCAGCAGGATATTGTTCAGCACCAATGCGCTTTCACGGCTGACCATTCCGAACAGCCCCTTGGCCTCCATCGCCTGCGCCCTGGCGGCGAACAGGATCAGCGCTCCGCCGATGAACGCCACCAGAATGAACAGGATGAACACACCACGCTCAGGATCGTTTGCGAAGGCGTGAACCGACGTCAGAAGGCCCGAGCGCACGATGAAGGTGCCGATCAGAGAAAAGCCAAACGCAATGATCGCCAACAGAATGGTCCAGCTTTTCAAGGCTTCGCGCTTTTCGACCACGATGGCCGAGTGCAACAGGGCGGCGGCCAGGAGCCACGGCATGAAAGACGCGTTTTCCACAGGATCCCAGAACCAGAACCCGCCCCAACCCAGTTCGTAATAGGCCCACCAGGATCCCAACGCGATGCCGATGGTCAGGAATATCCACGCTGCCAGGGTCCACGGTCGAACCCAACGACCCCACGCCGCGTCCACCCGCCCCTCGATCAGGGCAGCGACGGCAAAGCTGAATGCCATGCTCAGGCCCACATATCCAAGGTACAGAAACGGCGGATGGAAAGCCAAACCGGGATCCTGCAGCAAGGGGTTTAGATCGCGGCCGTCAAACGGCGCCACGGGAAGCCTGTCAAACGGGTTCGAAGTAAACAGGATGAAGGCGTAGAACGCCACCCCGATTGCGGCCTGCATCGCCAAGACACGGGCCTTGAGCGTGGGTGGCAAACCCTGGCCGAAAAGCGCGGCCGTTGCGCCAAAAAGCGCCACGATCAGCACCCACAACAGCATCGAGCCTTCGTGGTTTCCCCAGGTTCCGCTGATCTTATACAGCATCGGCTTCAGGGAGTGGCTGTTTTCCACCACGATACGCAGCGAGAAATCCGAGGTCGCAAAGGCCCACACCAGCGCAGCGAAGGCAAATCCTGTCAGAAGGCATTGCGCAATAGCCGCGGGTTCCGAGAACAGCATCCATGACGGCCAGCGTTTTGCGGCGCCGATCAATGGCACGACTGTCTGAACTATGGCCACCATGAAGGCCAGGATGAGGGCGAAATGTCCAAGCTCGGTAATCATGGGCTCGGGTATAATCCCGCGCCCGGGCAAGCGCCAATCACTTTCGCCGCAATCAGGCGCACATAGTGTCGCGGGTCAGGCGCGCTGCAGACGCCGCCAGTCCTCTAGCGCCGGGTTATGATCGGGGATGATCACCTGGGCCGTCAGTTCCGCATCCGGCCCCGGATCGGCAGCCCCCGGATTGTCCGCTTGCATCTCGTGAAGAGCTTGCAAGTTGGCCATGACCTGTGGCGCCCGCATCATCGTAACTGAGATATCACGCTGAAGGTCTTGAACCTTCGCTTGGTGCCGCGCTCCGAAATAGAACGACACGATGACGCCCAGTAGCCACCACAGCGGCTCGGGCACCAGTGCAATTCCCTGCATCCGCGCCGCAAACCACAATGGATCGACCATCGCGGCCACGAACAGACCCAATGTCCCCAGCGCCAATGCAGGCCTTGGCAACCGATTCAAACCGTCCATGAAACGGTCAAACCCGCCTTTGCGGGGAACCTCGAATTCCGCGCCGAACTGGTTCATCGCCTGTCCGCGCAGCGCAACAGCGCGTTCTGCACCGGCCTCCGAGTTCTCGCGGAACACCTCGGCAGTTTCGCGCACCACGTTGCGCCCACCCCCGAACAAAAGATCAAAAACACCTGCGATCAGTCCCATGCGGCTATCCTTTGCTGAAACTCGGCGATGCTCAGGTGATAGGGCGGAGACAGAAACTCCTCGGCCCGGCGGATCCAACCCCCTTTCCCACCGTTTCGGCTGCGCACGTATTTGCGCAAGGCCGGACGTCGGTCAGCCAGCCGGAAATAGTAGTTCCTTCGGGCCACCCCATACGCGTCGCGCAACACCACCGGATCGGGTTTTGCGGCCTGATCGCACGCCCCAGCCGTTCGCGGCCCCAAAACGCCATCCACGGCAAGCGAAAATCCCATCTGCACCAAAAGACGCTGCAGGATGCGCACCGCCTGTCCGCCCGCATTCACGTACATATCGAACAGCGTCGGCTGCAGCGCGTCGGGCACCCGTGCCAGACCGGGCTTTTGAAAGTATTGCGTGATGAAAATCGCGACAGCCTGTTCCCGGTCAAGCGCCATCACATCGCGGCGATCGACAGTCCCGTCACGCGTCAGGTCAAGGCCCAACCGTCGCATCGTGTGGATTGTGACACCGTATTTCGTGGCCCCTCCCGGGTCATCCGGATCATCGACGAAGCCGCCCTCACGGGTTACGATCTCGTTGGCAATCTGCTGAACCGACTGCATGCTGCACCTCTGTGTTCCTATGCGGCCCACGGTCCGGTGAAATCCTTAAATCCATGAAACGACGAAGGGCGCTGCACGACCAGATCGCGCAACGCCCTTGAACACTCATTCAGGCAACCTACCGAAGGCTGTCCTGTTTCAGCTGTCTGCCGGCTCTTCGTAGACGCCCTGCTCCTTCAAGGCATCGATGACCTCTTTCGGCATATAGGTCTCGTCGTGTTTTGCCAGAATTTCAGTGGCTTGGAACACACCATCAACGTAGCTTCCGGTGCCGACCATCCCCTGACCCTCGGAAAACAGATCAGGCAAGACACCGGTGAAGGCCACCTTCACACTCTCACCCCCGTCGGTGACGGTGAACCGTACGGTTTCACCCTGCCCTCGTACGATCGAGCCTTCTTCGACCAAGCCACCGATGCGGAACACCTCGTTCGGCGCCGGCGGTTCGGCGATTACCTGGCTGGGCGAGCGGAAATAGTTGATCCCGTCTCGCATGGCATAACCGATCAAGCCCGTCGCCAGGGCCAAAGCCACAAAAGCCAACAGAATGATCTGTACACGACGACGTTTCTTCAGCGTCTTCATCTCGCCCTCATGGGAACAGTGGGGCCATCATAAGCCCGGTCGTTTCGGGTTCACCTAACATCAGGTTTGCGTTCTGCAAGGCCTGCCCACTGCTACCTTTTGTCAGGTTATCCAGCGCCGCAATCACGATGGCACGCCGTTCGATCCTGTCAGCAACAACGCCGATGTGGCAGTAGTTCGATCCGCGCACATGGTGGGTCGAAGGTGTGTCGCCAAAGGGCAGCATCTGAATGAAAGGCTCGTCTGAATAGGCTGCACACAGCGTTTCATAAACGCTCTGCGGATCACCCTTCACATACGAGGTCGCCAGAATACCCCGGTTCGCGGGGATCAGGTGCGGCGTAAACTGGATGTGAACCGCGCGGCCCGCCAGTTTCGAGAACTCCTGATCGAACTCGCCCAGATGCCGGTGGGTACCGCCGACGGCATAGGCGTTGGTGCCCTCGCTCAGTTCGGCGTGCAGAAGGTTCTCTTTCAGCGCGCGCCCCGCCCCTGAGACGGCGCATTTCAGATCAAGAATGATGTCATCCAGGTCGATAACACCAGCCGCGATCAACGGCCGCAGCACATACTGCCCCGTGGCAGCATTGCACCCGGTGCCAGCCACCAGCCGCGCGCCGCGGATGTCCTCACGATAGAACTCGGACAGTCCGTAGACAGCCTCATCCTGATGCGTGAGTGCGGCATGCGGATTGCCGTACCATTTCTCGTATTCATCGGGGTCGGCCAGCCGGAAATCCGCTGACAAATCAACGATTTTGAGGTCGGAGGGCAAATCCCGGATGACCTCCTGACTGGTCTTGTGCGGCAGCGCGCAAAAGCACAGGTCGATCTGGCCAAAGTCAATCTGCTCAATCTTGCACAGACGCGGCAAATCCAGATGGCGCAGATGCGGAAACACCTCGGCCATGGTCTGCCCGGCCTTGCGCTCGGCCGCCAGGGCGGTGATTTCCATGTTCGGGTGCTCGGCGATCAGCCGCACCAGTTCGGCACCGGTATAGCCCGAAGCGCCCAGGATTGCGATTTTGTGGGTCATGTCAGACCTCGTAGATTTATGTGACACGTCTGGCACCCGCCGACATGACAGGTACCAAATAAATTCATGACAGGGGCCGGTCCTTGACCTAAGTCAGGCGGCCTTGAAGGTGATCTGTCGTCGGAGAAATTGCGTTGCCCGGTCACTGACCTTCTGCGGATTGCCTGTGGTCAGGTAACCCGCCTCACCCCCGCCCAGCATATCCGGATGCCGCTGGAGATAATCCGCAAGGCTTTCGGCCACCAGGTCGCCTTGGCTGAACACTTGCACGTCCGGTCCCAACGCCGCCTGAAAGGCTTCGGCCATCAAGGGGTAATGGGTGCAGCCCAAGATCGCAGCCTGCGGTTGCGGCATCTTGCGCTTCAACGCGTCCACATGGCTCCGCACAAGGGCTTCGGCCAGGATCATGTCACCGTCCTCGATGGCATCGACCACGCCACCGCAGGCCTGCGCCTCAACATCGACGCCGATGGCGCGGAACGCCAGTTCACGCTGAAACGCGCGGCTTGCCACGGTTGCCGGCGTGGCAAACAGAGCCACATGTTTGACCGCCACTTCGCGCGGGGGGCTGTTGTCGCCCCACTGGCGCTCGGTCAGCGCCTCGATCAGCGGCACGAACACACCCAGCACGCGCTTGCCCTGCGGCACGCCCTCTTCCTGCATCCGCCGAAGCGCCGCGGCGCTGGCTGTGTTGCAGGCCAGAATCACCAGATCGCAGCCGCGCGACCACAGGTCCTGCACCGCGTTTCGGGTCAGGTTGTAGATATCCTCGGCGTCGCGCACGCCATACGGCGCGTGCGCGCTGTCCGCGTAATACAGGAAATCCACCTCCGGCAGACGTGTCTGCGCGGCGTTCAGGACGGTCAGCCCGCCCAATCCGGAATCAAAGATGCCTACTGCCATTTGCCCCTTCAGGCGCGATGCCGTTCCTCGAATTCATAGCCATAGTCATACGACTTCAGCGGCTTCGGAGACAGCTCATACGTGGCTTTGCGCAAGAAATCCATCATCTTGCGCGTATCGCCGGCCAATGGGTCCAGAACGTCGCGACCGATGGGCTGCCCCACGACCACATCCACTGGGGTATCGACACGCTTTTTGAACTCTTTGATCAGCAAACCCATGCGCAGCGTCACATGCAGATGGCTGGCGATCTGGAACAGGCGTGAGGTGTGCCCATCAAAGAACAAAGGCACCACGGCGGCATTTGACTTGGCTACCATCCGCGCGGTGAAACCGCGCCAGCCCGGGTCCATCGGGTGCGCGAAGGGTCGCGCCGCCGTGCTGACCGTGCCACCGGGAAAAATCCCGATTGCCCCACCCTGCCCCAGATAATCCAGGGCGGTTTTTCGGGTCTGCAGGTTCAGCCTCATCGCCTCTTTCGTCTGATCGAAAGAGATCGGCAAGATGATCCGGTTCAGATCCTCGGCCTTGTGGAACACATGATTGGCCAGAATACGGAAATCTCCGCGGGTTTGGGACAGCACATGCCCCATCATCAATCCATCCAGAATCCCGTAGGGGTGGTTGGCGATCAGGATCAGCGGGCCGTCCTTGGGGATGTTTGACAGCGCCCCACCCACCACGTTCAGGCTCAGCCCGTAGCGTTCGACCATGACCGACCAGAAATCGCGGCCATTGGCGACCTCGCGCTCGTAACCATCCGCGCGCCGGATCAGACGCAGCCGACCGGTCGTGTTCTCCATCAGTTTGATGACCATGCGCCCGCCCCGCGTTTCTGCAGAATGGGCGTAGGAAATGTCCCGAGCGACTTGGCGACGTGATTTCATCACGGGTCTCCGGCGTGGCCGTCATCGGACGGCGCGGACGGGAACCCTACCGCGCCTCCATGACACCGATATGACGTTACTCGGCCGCGGCCCGCGTCTCGGTTCCTCCCTGCCGGATTACGGCCAGAAGTTCCTCGCGCCGCTTGGCGGCCTTGGCTTCGTTGGCGGCCAATACCGGACCGAAACCGCGGATGTCCAGCGGCAACCGCGCCAGCGCGACAATCGCATCACGGGTGTTGTCGTCCAGCTTGGGCAGGACCTCTTTCATGTCCGACTCATACTGACGGATCAAGGCCCGTTCCATTCGGCGCTCGGCGGTATAGCCGAAGATGTCCAGCGGCGTGCCACGTAGCCCCTTCAGCTTGGCCAGAACCTTCATCGGCCCCAGCAGCCATTCGCCGAATTGCCGTTTGCGCGGACGCCCGTCCGGCCCTTTGCCGCCCAGGATCGGCGGAGCGAGGTGGAAGGTCATCTTGATGTCGCCGTCGAATTCGGCGGCGGCCTTGTCGCGGCTGTCCAGCAGCAGGCGGGCCACTTCGTATTCGTCTTTGTAGGACAACAGCTTGTGATACCCACGCGCGACGGCATCCCGGACCTTCGGGTCTTCGATCGTCTTGACCAGCTTGAGATAGCGCTTGGACAACCGTTTGCCCTGATAGGCCACCAAATGATCGGCCCGGAAGGCGATGGCCTGCTCGGGTGTCTTGGGCAACTCGGTCACCGTGGGTGTCACGATGCGCGCCACTTCCTCGGGGTGCAGAACCGCCCAGCGGCCGACCTCGAAGGCGCGCTTGTTGCGCTCGACCGCGGCGCCGTTCAGCTCGATCGCGGTCATGATCGCCTCGTGGCTGACCGGTAGCAGCCCCCGCTGCCAGGCGGCCCCGAACACCATCATGTTGGAATAGATCGAATCGCCCATCACTGCGCGTGCCAGCTCGGTCGCGTCGAACAGGGCAAGACCGTCCTTCAGTCGCGCCTCCAGTGCCAGTTCCAGCCGGTCGACCGGAATGTGGAACTCGGTGTTGCGGGTGAAATCGCCGGTGATGATCTCGTGGCTGTTGACCACCGCGCCGGTCTGACCAGTGCGCGTCAGGCCCAGCGTCTTGGCCCCGGCCGACACCACGAGATCGCCGCCGATCAGCGCATGCGCTTCGCCGGTGGCCACGCGGATGGCGCTGATGTCCTCGGGCTTGTTGGCCAGGCGACAGTGGATATGCACCGCGCCCCCTTTTTGCGCCAGCCCGGCCATTTCCATCATGCCCGCGCCCTTGCCGTCGATCTGCGCGGCCTGCGCCAGAACCGCCCCGATGGTCACGACGCCGGTGCCGCCGACGCCGGTGATGACCACGTTGTGCGTGCCGTCGATCTGCGGCAGAACCGGCTGCGGCAGATGGGGGATATCGATCTCGGTGGTGGCTTCCTTGCGGATCTTGGCGCCTTCCAGCGTGACGAAGGACGGGCAGAATCCGTTGAGGCACGAGAAATCCTTGTTGCAACTGGACTGGTCGATCGCCCGCTTGCGGCCCAGCTCGGTTTCTTTGGGCACGATCGAGACACAGTTCGACTGCACCCCGCAATCGCCGCAGCCCTCGCAGATGTCCGAGTTGATGAACACGCGCTTGTCCGGGTCCGGGAAAGTGCCGCGCTTGCGGCGGCGGCGCTTCTCGGCGGCACAGGTCTGGACGTAGACGATGACCGACACGCCTTCGATCTCGCGGTACTTGTTCTGAACCGCCATCAGCTCGGCCCGTTCGTGGGTTTCCACGTCGCCGGGCAGCGCCTTGAAGTTCACGTCTTCCTTTTCGTCATAGACGACGGCCACATGCTGGACGCCCATGGCCTTGACCTCGCGGACGATGCGCTCGGCGGTCAGATGGCCCTCGTTCTCCTGCCCGCCGGTCATGGCGACCGCGTCGTTGAACAGGATCTTGAAGGTGATGTTGGTCCCGGCCGCCAGCGCCGCGCGGATCGCCTGAACACCCGAGTGGTTGTAGGTGCCGTCGCCCAGGTTTTGGAACACGTGTTTCGTGGTCGAAAACGGTGCCTCTCCGATCCAGTTGGCGCCTTCGCCGCCCATCTGAGTAAAGCCGGTGGTCTCGCGGTCCATCCACTGTACCATGTAGTGACAGCCGATCCCGGCATAGGCCCGGCTGCCCTCCGGCACTTTGGTCGAGCTATTGTGCGGACAGCCCGAGCAGAAATACGGCAGCCGCGTCGCGATCTCCTGCGCGTTGTCGTTGCGGCGCGCTTCTTGCAGGCTGGCAAGCCCTGCGCGAATTCCGTCGGTTTCGCGACCTTCCTCGATGAATATCTCGCCCAGCTTCTCGGCGATCATGATCGGATCAAGCGCACCACGGGTCGGGAACAGCTCTTCGCGATGCAGCGTGCCTGCCCCGCCCTTGTACCAGCCGTACACGCGACGCCCGCGACGGTCGTCAAAGATCGCCTCTTTGACCTGCACCTCGATCAGCTTGCGCTTTTCTTCGACGATGATGATCAGGTCCAGCCCCTCGGCCCAATCATGGAACCCCTTCATGTCCAACGGGAAGGTCTGGCCGATCTTGTAGGTGGTGATCCCGAGCCGTTCGGCCTCGGCCTCGTCGATGTTCAGCAGAGACATGGCGTGGACCAGGTCCAGCCAGTTCTTGCCCGCCGCGGCGATACCGATCTTGGCGCCGGGCTTGCCCCAGACACGCCGGTCCATCCGGTTGGCGTGCGAGAACACCTCGGCCGCGAACCGCTTGTAGTCGATGATCCGCGCCTCCTGCAGGTGCGGCGTGTCGCCCAGCCGGATGTTCAGCCCACCTTCGGGCATGTCGAATTCGGGCGTCACCAGTTGCATCCGGTCGGGCCGGCCATCCACGACCGAGGTCACCTCGATCGTATCCTTCATTGTCTTGAGCCCGACCCAGACCCCGGCAAACCGGCTGAGCGCAAAGCCGTAGATTCCATAGTCGAGGATTTCCTGCACTCCGGCCGGACTGACGACGGGCATGTACATATCAACCATCGACCATTCCGACTGGTGCAGCACGGTCGAGCTTTCGCCCGTGTGGTCGTCGCCCATCGCCATCAGAACGCCACCATGCTTGGCGGTTCCGGCCATATTGGCGTGACGCATCACATCGCCGGACCGGTCCACACCCGGCCCCTTGCCGTACCACAGGCCGAACACGCCATCATATTTGCCGTCGCCGCGCAGACCGGCCTGCTGGCTGCCCCACAGGGCTGTGGCGGCTAGGTCCTCGTTCAGACCGTATTGAAAGGTCACATCGCACTCGGCCAATTGCTTTTCGGCGCGCGACATTTGAAGATCGACCGCACCCAGCGGAGACCCCCGGTATCCGGTGACCAAACCGGCAGTGTTGAGACCCGCGGCAGTATCGCGCGCCTTCTGCATCATCATCAGACGAACAAGCGCCTGCGTGCCATTCAAAAGCACCGGGCTTTTGGTCAAATCGAAACGGTCATTGAGCGAAATCTTTGGCTGACTCATCAGACGCCTCCCCACGTCGGAATAGTGTGCTGCATTTGACGTCATTTTAGGTCACAATTTCTGACCTGTATACAAAATTCCCCCTGTTCTGTAACGATTTCCCCGTTTGAATATGGAATTTGTTACCTCTTTCATATAGGGCTGCCAAAGGATAACGAAAGTTGCGACGATGAATTGGGACAAGCTCAGAATATTTCACGCGGTAGCTGACGCCGGCAGTCTGACGCATGCCGGAGACAAGCTGAATCTGTCCCAATCCGCCGTCAGCCGTCAGGTTCGCGCACTTGAGGAATCGCTGGGTGCCACACTGTTCCATCGCCACGCCCGCGGTCTGATTCTAACGGAACAGGGCGAGCTTCTGTTCGATGCAACAACGGCCATGTCCAAGCGTCTGGACGCTGCTGCGGCGCGAATCCGCGACAGCGAGGATGAGGTCTTTGGAGTCCTGCGGGTCACCACGACTTTTGGCTTCGGGACCCTGTGGCTGGCGCCGCGCCTGCCCAAGCTGTATGAGCAGTATCCGGACCTGAATATCGACCTGATGCTCGAAGAACGCGTGCTGGATCTTCCGATGCGCGAAGCGGATGTCGCTATCCGGATGAAGGAACCCAGTCAGGCCGATCTTGTCCGCAAGCGTCTGATGACCGTTCGAATGATGTTGTACGCGACCAAGAACTATCTGGATTCGCACGGTGGCGCGCCCCAGACGCTGGAGGACATTTCGAAACACCGCCTGATCTGTCAGACCCCCGCCGCACCCCAGGTTGGCGTTGGCGCGTCGATGGTCAGTCACCTCATGACCTACGAACCCAGCTCACTGCTGACGGTGAACAACTACTTTGGTGTTCTGCAGGGTGTCCTGAATGACCTCGGAATTGGCGTCCTGCCCGACTACGTGACCGAGGATTTCCCTGACCTGGTCCCGATCCTCTCCGACATCGAGACGGCGAATGTGCCGGTATATTTGGCCTATCCTGAAGAACTGAGGCACTCAAAACGGGTCGCAGCGTTCCGAGATTTTGTTCAGGATGAAATCATTGCGCATCGCAAGCAGCTGAAACATCTGGGAAAACTGTAGCTATGCACTCGCGGCATAGCGGGCATGCCCTCAATGCGCCCAAAAAACCTTGATCGTTCACAGAGTGATCCCTAAATGAGCACTCGAAGGCGATGATGCTGAAACGCTCATCATCTTCATACCTCCCTGTTGGACTACGGCCGAGCTTAGTGCTCGGCCTTTTTTTTGGCCTGCACCCCGGTGCGCGGTGCCAAATCGTTTGGAATTATTTTGCCAACGGGCCTATGATCGCGAAAAACCATAATATTTCGTGTTCGAGGACAAAGTTTATGACCAGCCTACTCCGCCTGTTTTTGATGGCGTTGGTATCCGTCACGTTCCTGGCCCGGCCAAGCATGGCCCAGAGCACCAGCGAATCCACTACCACCCATGTCACCATCCCCGAAGATCTGACCCCCGAACAGGTCGACGATCTGGTGGCGAGAATGTCTGACGATCAAGTCCGGGCCATTTTGCTGGAACGGCTTGATGCGGTCGCAGCGAAACAGGCCGAAACGCAGACTACCCGTAAGGGACTGCTGCAAACGATCTCCTCCTCGGCGGGCGACATGGCTGCGTCTTGGCTGGATGTCATCCGCAAGGTTCCGCTGCTGGTTTCCGCGCAGGTCGAAGCTTTCAGCAATTTCGGAAACAAGTTTGGCGCAAGCGGTCTGGCAACCCTGTTCGGGTTCACCTTCCTGGCGCTTGCAATCGGGTATGCCGCAGAAACGGCGGTTGGACTTTGGACTCGCAGGTGGATCAAAGTCGTCGATGGGGATGCCTCGACCAACCTAAAAGGCGCGGTTGTCTTTTTGTTCAAGCGCTTCTGCGTCGAGTTTCTGGGGCTGCTTGTCTTTTACTACACGCTGGTTTTCGTCGGGCGTCGGTTGCTGGACGAACAACAGATTGCCCAGGCCGCACCGTTCGTGTTCTTCCTGATCTGGTTCCCCCGCCTAGGAGCCGCGATTTCCCGTTTCATTCTCGCCCCGAAGCAGAGCAACCTGCGACTGGTCAACGTGAATGACAAATGGGCAAAATACCTGCATCGGAACCTGATCGGCCTGTTCCTGCTGATCGGGTTCACCCTGTTCATCTTGGATTTCAATGCGATGAATGGCGTGATGCCGGGTGAATCGCGCCTTGGTTTCTGGCTGAACACCGCCATCCACATCTATGTCGGTGTCATTGCTTGGACGGCCCGCAACGGTCTGACCGACATGATGCGTGGTTCCGATCCGGATCGTACGCATTTCGACGAAGAAGTCGCCCGCTACTATCCGTATTTTGCGATCGCCGTGTCGGCGGGTACCTGGCTTTTGGTCGAGTTCCTCGCCGCTCAGCGCAATCCGGCCGTGTTTGCCCTTCTGGCCGAAGGCGCGCATTTCGTCACGATGTTCTGGCTGCTGATCGCACCGGCGCTCGACACGCTGATCCGAGGGCTGACCCGGCACCTGCTGCCGCCGATGATGGGCGATGGTCCGATCGCGGAACGTGCCTACAAATCGACCAAACGCAGCTACATCCGCATCGGACGCGTTCTGGCCGGCATTCTGGTCATTCTTATGATTGCGGATGCCTGGAATCTGGACCTGCAGGATATTGCGGGCGGGGACTCGGAAACCGGCAGCAAACTGGTTCAGTTCTTCATCATCATCGCAATCGGCTACATCCTGAACGAGGTGGTCTCGCTCTGGATCAACCGCCGGCTTGCCAAAGAGCAAACAGCTTCGGAGCAGAGCCCCGATGAGGAAGCCGGCGAAGGCGGCGGTGTCGGCGGCTCGCGCCTGGCCACGGTTCTGCCTTTGCTGCGCGTGACTGCTCAGGTGGCCATCGCGGTGATCTTCGCCTTGCTGGCGTTGGGCGCTCTGGGCTTGGACATCACGCCGCTTCTGGCTGGTGCCGGTATCCTGGGTCTGGCCATCGGCTTTGGTGCGCAGAAACTGGTCTCGGACATCGTGGGCGGCATCTTCTTCCTGATCGACGATGCTTTCCGCGTGGGTGAATATGTCGACGTGGGTGGCACCACCGGCACGGTAGAGAAGATTTCGATCCGCTCCATGCAGCTGCGCCACCATCGCGGTCCGGTGCATACCATCCCTTACGGTGAGATTCAGAAGCTGACCAACTACAGCCGCGACTGGGTCATCATGAAGCTGAAATTCACCGTGCCCTTCGACACTGATCCGAACAAGGTCAAGAAGATCTTCAAGAAGATCGGCGCCGAGATGATGGAGGACCCGCTCCACAAGGATGGCTTCCTGCAGCCCTTCAAATCGCAGGGCGTGTTCGACTTTGACGATGTCGGCATGATCATCCGCGGCAAGTTCATGGCCAAGCCCGGCAAGCAGTTCACCCTGCGCAAGGAGATCTTCAACCGGGTCAAGGCCGCCTTCAAGGAGAACGGGATCGACTTTGCCCGCCGTGAGGTGCGCGTCGCCATCCCCGGTTTGGAAGAGGCCGAAAACCTGACCGAACAGCAGAAAGCGGCGATCGGCGCGGCCGCGGCCGACGCAGTGAACAAGAAGGAAGAGCCGCCTCAATAACGGCGGCGGGACAGCGGCGCATGCGCCGCTGTCCCCGTCATTCCGGTGGTGCAACCTGCATTTCCCGGTCGCCGACCGCTGCATTCTGCCAGCAAATAGCGGGTTCCTGTTCGCTGCGCGCTCTTGGCCCTTTCCCAAATCGCCCGGTTGCCCTAAAAGGCCCGCAATCCCGGCCACCTTGGAAACAGGACACACGATGCAAGAGCCCGCCATCACACCGGATCTGATTGCCGCACACGGGTTGAAACCCGAAGAATACGACATGATCCTCGAGATTATCGGGCGCGAGCCGACCTTTACCGAGCTGGGGATTTTCTCGGCCATGTGGAACGAGCACTGTTCCTACAAATCCTCGAAGAAATGGCTGCGCACTCTGCCCACCTCGGGCCCTCAGGTGATCTGCGGCCCCGGTGAAAACGCTGGTGTGGTCGATATCGGCGACGGGCAGGCCGTGGTCTTCAAGATGGAAAGCCACAACCACCCCTCGTACATCGAACCCTATCAAGGCGCGGCAACCGGCGTGGGCGGCATCCTGCGCGACGTGTTCACCATGGGCGCACGGCCCATCGCGGCAATGAACGCGCTGTCCTTCGGCGAACCGGACCACCCCAAGACCCGCCAGTTGGTCAACGGCGTGGTCGAAGGCATCGGTGGCTACGGCAACTGTTTCGGCGTCCCGACCGTGGGCGGTGAAGTTCGGTTCCACCCGGCCTACAATGGCAACTGCCTCGTGAACGCCTTTGCCGCCGGGCTGGCCGATGCCGACAAGATCTTCTACTCGGCCGCGTCGGGCGTGGGCATGCCCGTCGTCTATCTGGGCGCCAAGACCGGCCGCGACGGTGTGGGCGGTGCCACGATGGCCTCGGCCGAATTCGACGACACGATCGAGGAAAAGCGCCCCACCGTGCAGGTCGGTGACCCCTTCACCGAAAAACGCCTGATGGAGGCGACGCTGGAACTGATGCAGACCGGCGCCGTGATCTCGATTCAGGACATGGGCGCGGCGGGCCTGACTTGCTCGGCCGTCGAGATGGGCGACAAGGGCGGGTTGGGTGTCCGGCTCGACCTGGAAAACGTGCCCCAGCGCGAGGAAAACATGACGGCCTACGAGATGATGCTGTCCGAGTCCCAGGAACGCATGCTGATGGTGCTGAAGCCCGAGCTTGAGGCCGAAGCCCGCGCCGTGTTCGAGAAATGGGATCTGGATTTCGCAATCGTCGGTGAAACCATCGCCGAAGACCGTTTCCTGATCATGCACAACGGCGAAATCAAGGCCGACCTGCCGCTGTCGAAACTGGCCTCGACTGCACCGGAATACGACCGCCCCTGGGTCCCCACCTCGGCGGCCGTAGATCTGGGCGAGGTACCGCAGATCGACCCGATCGACGGGCTGCGGGCGCTGATCTCGTCGCCCAACTATGCCAGCAAGCATTGGGTCTATGAGCAATACGACACGATGGTGATGGCTGACACGGCTCGTACGCCTGGCGTTGGTGCAGGCATGGTGCGCGTGCATGGCACCGACAAGGTGCTGGCCTTCACTTCGGACGTGACCCCTCGATACGTGCGCGCCAACCCCGAAGAAGGAGGCAAGCAGGCCGTGGCCGAAGCCTATCGCAACCTGACCGCCGTTGGGGCCAAACCGCTGGCCACCACTGACAACCTGAATTTCGGCAACCCCGAAAAGCCCGAGATCATGGGCCAGTTCGTCGGTGCCATCCAAGGCATCGGCGCCGCCGTGGCCGCGCTGGATATGCCGATCGTCTCGGGCAACGTGTCGCTCTACAACGAAACCGACGGTCAGGCGATCCTGCCCACACCGACCATCGGTGCCGTCGGCCTTTTGCAGCACGCCGACGAAATCATCGGCACCGAGGTGCGCGAAGGCCACGTTGCGCTGGTGATCGGCGAAACCAAGGGGCATCTGGGCCAATCCGCCCTGCTGGCCGAGGTCTTCAACCGCGAAGACGGCGACGCCCCGCATGTGGATCTGGATGCTGAAAAGCGCAACGGCGACTTCATCCGGGCCAATCGCGAGATGATCAAGGCCTGTACTGACCTGAGCGATGGCGGCCTTGCACTGGCTGCCTTCGAACTGGCCGAAGCCGCGGGCGTGGGTGTGCATCTTGATGACGCCCCGACCGAGTTCCTGTTCGGTGAGGATCAGGGCCGTTACCTGGTGGCCTGCAACTTCGATCAGGCCGAAGCGCTGATGATTGCGGCGGGCCAGGCGGGCGTGCCGCTGGTTTCGGTCGGGCGCTTTACCGGAGAAACCGTGCGGATCGGAGCGTCCGAAACTCCTCTGAGTGAACTCTCAGCGATGTATCGCAGCAGTTTTGCCGAGGCGGTAGACGGTTAAGTGAACCTTCGAGATAGGCGGTAGCACGCATATGAATCCTCTTCTGTTTTGTCACTATGGAAACTCATTCTATCTGCGTCACACATTACGATGTGCTCGGATTACGAATCCTGAACGAAGACTTATTTTGTTGGGCGATGACAGTAATCGAGCAATAGCCGACCAAGAAGGCTGGCAGCACTTTAACTACCTTGATTTTCGAAGTGATTTGCACGACGAATTCGAATGCGCTTTTTGTCCCGTTCAGGGCGACGAACACCGCAGAAATCTTCAGTTCCGCGGCGGAAAAGACTGGTTGCGCTTTGTTTTTGAACGCTGGTTTCATATACACGGGTTCGCTCAATCGCAAAACATCGAACGGTTTTGGCATTTTGATAGCGACACAATGATTTTGAAGGATCTAGAACGCTACGAAGAATTGCTTGAGCGTTATGACTATACGACTCAATGCAACGCAACTTGCCTAAACGGTTACATCAAACGCGCGTTGCTTGCTGAATACAACGCCCACACGATTAATCTTTTCAAAAACAAAGATTTCTTAGAACGTCAGCAAATTGAGTTTGACAGCATTAACCCGACATACGCTTTCACGGAAATGCGTGCGTTCTCCGAATTCGCACGAGAAACGCAGGCCAAAGGTGTGCATCTGATGAGTTTCTCGTCTGAAGAAGTCTTTGATGACGCGCTGAGGCAGTCGCACGGATTTGACGTTTGTTTCTATGCTGGTGACAAATTCGTAAAGGACATCCGCGTGGTTGACGGAAATATTTCTGGGGTTTGCAATCAAAAGAATATTTCATTCGTAACACTGAATATGAGCTGGCTTCCAGCTATTGCATACAAATGGGTATTTCGCGCTTTGAAAGGTTCGCAAGTACCGCTGGCGACACCTTTGAGTTCATCAATTCGTAGGAAGCTGGGATTTTAGCAGATACACAAGGCTAATCCTTGCGCGGGCTTCGGCATCGCTCTACATCTTTGAAAAGACCTTCAGGAGTATCTTAAATGCCAATGAGCGCCCACGAAATCGAACATCTGCTGCGCGAAGCCTTTCCGAATGCGGAAATCCAGGTCGGCGGCACCGATGGCGTACACATGTCCGCTATGGTCGTGGACGAAAGCTTTCGCGGGAAGAACAGGGTACAGCAGCAGCGCGCGGTCTATGCGGCGCTGAAGGGCAAGATGGACGGCCCGGATGGCGAGCTGCACGCGCTGGCGTTGACCACGAAAGTACCCGAGTGATGAGGCCGGCGGCGGCCAGTGCCATGCCCACTCTGGTGATGGCGCCCGCTGCCTTGTGCATTCCGATGGCATCCGACAATTCGGTCACGTGACATGATCGGTTGGGTTGTCTGGATCGCAATATGTGTCGGCGGACTGGTGGTTGCCGCGGCTCTGCTCGAAGCCTATCTGAATCGGAACAGAACAAGATGACTGTCGGAAATGCGCCCCGACACCAACGATATGAAACGCAGACCGTGGGAAGCCGACGGCGTGACAAAAGTCAATGAAATCGACGAGGTTCGTGCGATGAACCAGCGTACTGAACCAAGAAACTGGTGGCGCAGCCGCCAATCGAAATGACCGCCCGACAGACGGACGAACGTAAACAAGGAAACGCGAAATGACCGACGTTAAGACCCAGATCGACGAAACCGTCAAAAGCAACGATGTGGTGCTGTACATGAAGGGCACCAAAGAAATGCCGCAGTGCGGATTTTCATCTCGGGTGGCCGGTGTTCTGAACTATATGGGTGTCGAATACACCGACGTGAACGTACTGGCGGACGAGGAAATCCGCCAGGGCATCAAGGACTATTCGGACTGGCCGACCGTGCCTCAACTCTACGTCAAAGGCGAATTTGTGGGTGGTTGTGATATCATCACGGAAATGACCCTGTCAGGAGAGCTGGACACGCTCTTCGACGAAAACGGTGTCGCCTACAACAAGGAAGCCGCCGACAAAATCCGCGAGGCAAACGCCTGATCAGCCGCTCAGCGGCTGACACAGTCTTTCAAAATCTCGGTTTCGTCGGTGGCTCCGGCCGCCGCGAAACTGACCATCGCGTTCCAGCCTTTCGACCGCAGGGTATACGTACCCTGCCCGTTCACCGACTCGTAACGGATACCCGAGCCGCTCTGGACCTGACGCAACGCAATCAACTGACCATCGACGATCATAGCCGCAGCCCCTTCGCCGTCGGAGGGGTTGAAGTATGTCACGGGCAGCTCAACGCCATTTTCGCAGGTGAAGGTCACCGATAGGATGTCAATCTGTGCCAATGCCGGGCCCGAGACCGCCCCGACCAACGCCGCCAGGCACAAACTCCGCAAATGTGTCATCTCGCGTTCTTCTCTTCGATCACCGAGGCCAGCGCCTCGGCGCGTGCCGCCATCTCTGCAAGTGTGTCGGTAACCGACGGCGGAACAACGGCCACTTCGATCCGTTCCGGCTCGGGCGCGGGCGCACTGCGCATACGCTCCAATTCGCCTTCAACCTCGGCCAGCTTCGCCTCGAGTGTCTTGATGCGATCCTCGGTGGCCGCCGCCTTGTCGGCCAGCATTAGCCCCGCCATCAACAGCATCCGCGACTCGGGCATACGGCCAATCTGGTCGGCCATCACCTGGGCCTCATCGTCCAGCATCTTCGCGGCTGCGTGCAGAAACGGTTCCTCGCCGTCCTGGCAGGAAACCTCAAATCCGCGCCCGCCAATATGAATGGTAACCTCGGGCATTACTCTACCTCTCCTTCGGCCAGGTTGGCGTGGGTCAGCAAAGGCTCAAGCCGCGCCAGAACCGCGTGAGCCTCGGCCGCGTCGGTGGCGCGGGCGGCCCGGGTGGCCTCCAGCTCGGCCACGGTTGCCTTGTTCAGAAGCTCGGCATCGGGAACGCCGTCCTCGGCAGCCTTGCGCAACTCGTCGACCGCTTCGCGCAATTGGTCATTTGCCTTGCGCAAGCGCTGCAGGTCGTCATCAAGCCGCGACATGGCGGCGCCGTGGCTGGCGCGTTCGGCCCGCAGCATTTCCAGTTCGGCATTCAATTCGGGGATACGCTCTGAATCCTCCAGCTGCCGCCGCAATTCGGAGATCTCGGCCTTCAGCGCTGCAACTTCGTCCTGATTTTCCAGCGCGGCCTTGGCTTCGGACAGTTCGGCACGCGCGGCCTCGACGGTGGCCAGTTTGGCATTGGACTCGCCCAACTGGGCGCGCAATGCGTCGATTTCCTGATCATGCCGCTCCCTCAGAGACTTCAGGCGCTCTTCCAATTGCGCATTAGCCAGCTTTTCCTCATCCAGGGCGGCGCGCAATTGTCCATCTTCGCTGCCCGAGACCGGACCCGCCGATTGCAACGCCTCGATCCCGGTGCCAATCCGATCCATCGCGGCCATGATGCGTCGCTGTAAGTCTTCGATCTGGCTCATTGCCCCTGTCACCTCTTTACCAAGGTTCGTTCTGTTTTTCCGATGGCCGAATCAATACGGCTCGTACCGGTACTTAGTCTAACGGAATGTTCGCCAAAATACCCACTCTTTGCTTTCAAAGGCTTGAGCAACACTCTTGAAGCGATGGCAATGCGCCGCGCCGGGTTCCGCTTGCACTTTGGGGGGTGGATGGTATTCAGCCCGCAATCTGCCGTAATCCAAAGGAACAACACCCGTGGACCTGACTGCGCTGCGCAATGCCAACCCTGAACACTGGGCGAAGGCTGCGGCCATTCGCACCCTGACCCTTGATGCTGTCGCCGCCGCCAATTCCGGCCATTCCGGAATGCCGATGGGCATGGCCGACGTCGCGACCGTGTTGTTTGAAAAACACCTGAAATTCGACGCCTCGGCCCCAAACTGGCCTGACCGCGACCGGTTCATCCTGTCGGCTGGCCATGGCTCGATGCTGATCTATTCCCTGCTCTACCTGACGGGCTACAGCGCAGTTACTCTGGACGAGATCAAGAACTTCCGCCAACTGGGCGCGAAAACCGCCGGCCACCCGGAAAACTTCCTGATTGACGGTGTCGAAACCACCACTGGCCCTCTTGGGCAAGGAATTGCCAATGCCGTCGGTTTTGCGATGGCCGAAGAAATCCAGCGGGCCCATTACGGCAAAAAGGTTGTCGACCACTACACCTATGTGATCGCCGGTGACGGCTGCCTGATGGAAGGTGTCAGCCAGGAGGCCATCACCTTGGCCGGTCGGCACGAGCTCAGCAAGCTGATCGTGTTCTGGGACAACAACAACATCACCATCGACGGCACCGTGGATATTGCCGACCGTACTGATCAGGTGCGCCGGTTCGCCGCTTCGGGCTGGCATGTGATCGAGATTGACGGCCACGACCCCAAGGCCATCGATGCGGCGATTGTGCAGGCAAAAGCGTCGAAGAAACCGACCATGATCGCCTGCGAAAGCCACATCGCGCTGGGGCATGCCGCGCAGGATACCTCGAAAGGTCACGGCGCATTGACGGATGCCGAACAGCTGCAGGCCGCCAAGGATGCATATGGCTGGCCGCACGGACCGTTCGAAATTCCGACCGAGGTGAAATCCGCGTGGGAAGCAATCGGCGCGCGTGGCGCAATGGAACGGAAGGCGTGGGAAGAACGTTTTGCCCAACTGTCCGAGCGCAAGCAGGCCGAGTTCAACCGCGCCTACGCGTTCGAGGCGCCGAAGAAGCTGGCTGGCGCCATCCGTGCCTTCAAAAAGCAGGTTTCCGAGGATCAACCCAAGCTGGCCACCCGCGCCTCGTCGGAAAAGGTGCTGAACGTCGTGAACCCGATCATGACCGAGACGGTCGGCGGATCGGCGGACCTGACCGGGTCGAACAACACCAAATCAGCCGATATGGGCGTGTTCTTGCCGGAAAACCGCAAGGGCCGCTATATCCACTACGGCATCCGTGAACACGGCATGGCCGCGGCGATGAACGGCATGGCGCTGCATGGTGGCATCCGTCCCTATGGCGGCACTTTCATGGCCTTCACCGACTATGCGCGCCCGTCGATGCGTTTGGCCGCGCTGATGAAGATCCCCAGCGTTTTCGTGATGACCCATGACTCGATCGGTCTGGGCGAAGACGGCCCGACGCACCAGCCGGTCGAGCATCTGGCGATCTCGCGCGCAACGCCGAATACCTATGTGTTCCGCCCTGCCGACACCGTCGAAACCGCCGAGGCCTGGGAACTAGCGCTGACCTTCAAGGACAGCCCCTCGGTCCTGTCGCTGACCCGTCAGGGCGTTCCGACCTTGCGCACTCAGCACAAGGCCAAGAACCTGACCGCCCAGGGCGCCTATGTTCTGGCCGAGGCCGAGGGCAAGCGTCAGGCGATCCTGATCGCCACCGGGTCCGAGGTGTCGCTGGCCATGGAGGCCAAGGCGATGCTCGAGGCCGAAGGGATCGGCACCCGCGTCGTTTCGATGCCCTGCATGGAGCTGTTCGCCGAGCAGGACGAAGCCTATCGCAAGAAGGTCCTGCCCGCCGGCCCCGTCCGCGTCGGTATCGAGGCCGCCGTCCGTGCCGGCGGCTGGGACCGCTGGCTGCTGGGCGAGCGTGGCCGCGAGGCCAAGGCCGGTTTCATCGGCATGTCGAGCTTTGGCGCGTCCGCTCCCGCAGGCGAACTGTACAAGCATTTCGGCATCACCGCCGAGGCGACGGTTGCAAAGGTCAAGGAATTGCTGGGCTGATCCAGCCGATCTGAGCAATCAAAGGGCGGCCATTATGCCGCCCTTTTCTTTTGGGCCTCAATGGTCCGCTTTCTGCGCAGCCTTATTGGGCCACAGCGGCGCGATGACCTTGGTCGCCAACGGGATCAGAACGAACCCCCAAGCCAGCCCGAACACGCCGTCCATAGCAGCCTTGCTGATCCACTCCACCGCGCCGGCCCATTGATCGGACACGGCATGACCGGCCGCATAGGCCCAATCGTGGATGTGGTGGCCGAGCCAGCCAAAGCCTAGCACCTCGAGCCCATGGATCATGATCGAGCCGCCGACCCACAGCATCGCCGCCGTACCCACGACCGAAAGCGTCTTCATGACCTTTGGCATCGCCTTGACCAGCCCGCGACCCAGCCCGCGGCCGATCGGTGTCGGCGCGTTCTTGGCCAGATAAAGCCCGACATCGTCCATTTTGACGATCAACGCGACCGAGCCATAGACGGCCACCGTGACACCGATCCCCACCACGGCCAGCGTTGCGGCCTGCATCCAGACATTTGGGGCCTCGATTGCAGAAAGCGCGATGGTCATGATCTCGGCCGACAGGATGAAATCGGTCTTGATCGCCCCTTTGATCTTCTGCTCCTCCAGATGACCCGGATCACGGACGTTCATGTCCTCTTCGATCACGTGGCTGCCATGCGGGAACAGCACGTGAAAAATCTTCTCGGCGCCCTCGAAACACAGGTATGACCCGCCGATCATCAGCAAGGGCGTTATCAGCCACGGCGCTAAATTCGCCAGCAACAGCGCCACAGGCAGCAGCAGAATGACCTTGTTAAACATCGACCCGCGCGCGATGCGCCAGATGATCGGCAACTCGCGCGCCGGAGCAAACCCTTGGACGTATTTCGGCGTGACGGCCGCGTCATCGATGATCACGCCCGCGGTCTTGGCCCCCGCCTTGCCGGCCGCCGCCGCCACATCGTCGACCGAGGCCGCCGCCACCTTGGCGATTCCCGCCACATCGTCCAACAGAGCCAGCAAACCGCTCATGCCGCATCCTTTCCGTTCATCCGTCGCACATTGGACCCTAACCGATCCGACAGCTAGCGCAAGCGTTAGCGCAACCACGCCAAGTTTGCGCTAACACATTGCAAATATGATATTTTCTATCTTTTTAGATGGACCGATCATCGCTATATCGCCCGGAACACAAGCGGATTTGGAGACGTCACATGACCATCAAGGTCGGCATCAATGGTTTTGGCCGCATCGGCCGCTGTACCCTGTCGCACATCGCCGCGTCAGGCCGCAACGACATCGAAGTGATCAAGGTCAACGCCACCGGACCGCTTGAAACCTCGGCGCATCTGCTGAAATACGACAGCATCCACGGCCGCTTTCCGCGCGACGTCTCGATCAGCGGCAACACGATGGACCTGGGTCGCGGGCCGATGCAGATGTTCTCGACCTACGACATGAACGAGCTGGAC
Source organism: Ruegeria sp. CI8 (assembly GCF_056536865.1). Classification (NCBI taxonomy): domain Bacteria; kingdom Pseudomonadati; phylum Pseudomonadota; class Alphaproteobacteria; order Rhodobacterales; family Roseobacteraceae; genus Ruegeria; species Ruegeria sp. CI8. The sequence goes on along the minus strand of NZ_JBQFQL010000001.1, from coordinate 1,056,050 downwards.
TGGGAAGGCTGTGACGTCGTTCTGGAATGCACCGGCAAGTTCAACGACGGGCTGAAGGCCAAAACACACCTTGAACGTGGCGCGCAAAAGGTTCTGCTGTCGGCTCCGGGCAAGAACGTGGACAAGACGATCGTGTTCGGCGTCAACCACAACAGCCTGACCGCCAATGACAGGATGGTGTCGAATGGCTCGTGCACCACGAATTGCCTTGCCCCGCTTGCCAAGGTGCTGGACGAAGGCATCGGCATCGAAAACGGGATCATGACCACGATCCACGCCTACACCGGCGACCAGCCCACGCTGGACCGCCGCCACAGCGACCTGTACCGCGCCCGCGCCGCCGCCATGTCGATGATCCCCACCAGCACCGGTGCCGCCAAGGCGCTGGGCGAGGTTCTGCCGAACCTCAAGGGGCGTCTGGACGGCTCGGCCATTCGCGTGCCCACGCCGAACGTGTCGGCCGTCGACCTGACCTTCCGCGCCGCGCGCGAGGTGACCGTCGATGAGGTCAACGCCATTGTCGCCGAGGCCGCCAAGGGGCCGATGCAGCGCGTCCTGGGCTATGAACCCGCCCCCCTGGTGTCGACCGATTTCAACCACACCGAGGAAAGCTCGATCTTCGCGCCCGACCAGACCCGCGTCGTGGACGGCCGCATGGTTCGCGTGCTGGCGTGGTACGACAACGAATGGGGCTTCTCGGTACGCATGGCCGATGTGGCCGTCGCCATGGGACGGCTTAACTGATCTCATCAAGACCGCTTGAACCGCGTCGCCCGCTCAGGTTATCTGGGCGGGCTTTTTTGTTCGGAGCAGCAATGACAAACCAAATCGCGATCTGGCTGGGAGTCCTCATCCTTGGTGGTCTGATGCTGGATTTCGCGCTGTTTGGAACCGAGCATCTCCTGTTCCTCGGCAAGAAGTTCTACGACTTTCTCGACTGGGTCGCGTTCTGGCGCTGACAGAGGTTTTGCTTGACATTTTCGCCTGACTGCCTTTGTTAGCGCTAACTAATTTCAATCGCGGCTTAGCGGCCATTCAGACGGAGCGCGACATGACACTCAAACTTGCAATCAACGGATTTGGACGGATCGGGCGCGGTGTCCTGCGCGGCTTGATGGAAAGCGGTCGTACGGATGTGCAGATCGTCGCGATCAACGACCTCGCCAAGCCGGAAATGAATGCGCATCTGTTCGAGTTCGACAGCGTACATGGCCGCTACACCAAGCCGGTCACCCTGAGCGAGGCCGGGCTGGACGTGGGCGCGGGCCCGATCCGGCTGACCAGCGAGCGCGACCCCGAGGCGCTGGATTGGTCGGACGTCGACGTGGTTCTGGAATGCACCGGCGTGTTCCGCACGCGCGAAGCTGCATCTCGCCATTTCAAGAACGGCGCGAAAAAGGTTCTGATCTCGGCGCCGGCGCGCGGGGATGGCGAAGTTAAAACCGTGGTGTTTGGCGTGAACGACCACGAGCTGACCGCCGCCGACACCGTGGTTTCCAACGCATCCTGCACCACCAACTGCCTGTCGCCAGTCGCTGCCGCGCTAGATGCGGGCCTGGGTATCGTGCACGGCAACATGACTACGGTGCACGCCTATACCGCCAGCCAGCCGGTGCATGACACCGCCGGCAAGGACCCGTACCTGTCGCGCGCGGCGGCCTTGTCGATGATCCCGACCACCACCGGTGCGGCCTCGGCCGTGGGGCTGGTACTGCCGCAACTGCAGGGCAAGCTGACCGGTCAGGCGATCCGGGTTCCCACTCCGAACGTCTCGGTCGTCGATCTGGTGGTCGAGGTATCGCGCCCCACCACCGAAGACGAGGTCAACGCCCTGTTCACCGAGGCCGCGGCCAAGATCCCGACCGTTCTTGCCGCGGAAACCCGCCCGTTGATCTCGATCGACTTCAACCACGATTCCCACAGCTCGACCGTATCGCTTGCCGAAACCAAAGTGACCGACGGCACGCTGGTCCGCGTTCTGGCCTGGTACGACAACGAGTGGGGGTTCTCGAACCGGATGCTGGACACCGCTGCCGCGATGGGCGCCCTAGCCTAACCGCTCTTTCAGCGCGATATTGACCTGGGGCGTGACGAATTTCGACACGTCCCCACCCAGCCGGGCGATTTCCTTGACCAGCTTCGAGGCAATCGCCTGGTGTCGGGCTTCGGCCATCAGGAACACGGTCTCGATCGAATCGTCGAGCGCCCGGTTCATCCCAACCATCTGAAATTCATATTCGAAATCGGCAACAGCACGCAGACCGCGTACGATGATCTGCGCCCCTACGTCCCGGGCGCAGTCTATCAGCAGGTTTTCGAACGGATGCGCAACAATTTCAGTGCCGGTCTGTTCGGTCAGGTAGGCGCATTCCGCCTCGATCATGGCCACCCGCTCTTCGAGCGAGAACAACGGACCCTTGTCGCGGTTGATCGCGACGCCAATCACCAGCTTGTCGACCAGCATGGCTGCCCGGCGGATGATATCTATATGACCCATGGTGATGGGGTCAAAGGTTCCCGGATATAATCCAACCCGCATCGCGCCCTCCTGAGCAAGAAAATTTCTGCGCAAGCAAACACAAGTTTTCCGCAGCTGCAAGAGGCCGCAATGTAGTCAGATGGGGCTAATGCCCCATGATCATGCCCTGCAGGGCATCTTTTTCCATGGCCAGTTCGGACAATTGCGCTTTTACGACGTCGCCCAGCGTGACGATCCCAATCAGTTTGCCATCTTCGACAATCGGCATGTGGCGGAACCGACCTTCGGTCATACGAGCGAGAACGTCCTGCACCTTGTCCTGTTGGGTGGCAGTCACCAGTTTCTTGGTCATGTAGGCGCTGACCGGCTGTGTCAGGCACCCGCTGCCACTGGCGGCCAATTCCCGCACGATATCGCGTTCCGAGAGGATGCCGGCTGCGGTTTCGCCATCGTCCTCCGATACGATCACCGTACCAATGCGCTTATCGGCCAGAATCTTTGCCGCGTCGGACACGGTCATCGAAGGCGCCACCGTCACAACCCCGTCCGTCGACTTGGACTTCAGAATGGCCTGTACAAGCATGGGCAATACCTCCGAAATAATTTTCCCGTTTTCCAAAGCGTTGCCCGATTAGATCAACCTGTCAAGCTTGGGCTTCGGCTTCCAGCCGCGCAACTTCGTCGCGAATTCCCCGGCTGAGCGCTTCTGCAAATCGGTTCAACCGTTCGTTGCGTTGATCACCCTGATGGCGAACCAGGTGAAAGCTGCGCGTCAGACTGACTTGATCCGTCAGAATTTTTTTCAGCTGAGGATGGAATGGCAACGTGAAGTCATGCGCGATACATACCCCGGTACCCAGCGAGGCTTGCCGCAACTGCACCGAGACCGAGTTCGATGCAAGTGGGACACGATCAATACCCAGATCGTTGAGGTAATCGAGCTCGCGGTCGAAGATCATGTCCGGGATATAACCGATCATGCGGTGGCCCTTCAGGTCACCGACCGAGCGAATGGGACCATGCCGCGAAAGATAGTCGGCTGTTGCCACCATATGCAGCTTGTAGTCGCTGATCTTTTGCACCAGCAGCTTGCCGGCCGTTGGGGCGCTGACGGTGATAGCCATATCCGCCTCGCGGCGCGACAGGTTGATGATCCGCGGCAAGGCCAGGATCTGTATGTCCAGGTCGGGATTCGAGTCGCTGATTTTGGCGCAGACTTGTGGCAGCAGATAGTTGGCGCTTCCGTCCGGAGCACCAATCCGGATTTGACCACTCAGCGACTTGGTCGCGCCCTCCATCGCGCCAGCCGCTGCGCGCATCGCCTCCTCAGCGCCTTGAGCGTGCTCGAACAGTCGCTCTCCGGCCGAGGTCAGTACGTAGCCCTGCGGTGACTTCGTGAAAAGCGGCGCTTTCAGTGCTGCTTCCAACCGAGAAACCCGCCGCCCAACTGTCGCCGGGTCGATCTTTAATAACCGCCCGGCCGAAGACAGGCTTTGCTCGCGCGCAACCGCGAGGAATACGCGCATGTCATCCCAGTTCGGGTCCATCCTCACCCCTGCATTTTTGCAAAACTCTTTTGGGATATTGCCTCTGTTCATGAGATTTATGCAAGCCTATGCTGCGCGCAAATTCAGCGGAGGAGTTTGCGATGCAAGACCTGACCCATTTCATCAACGGCGAATACACGCCCGGCACATCCGGTCGATTTGACGACGTCTACAACCCCGCCACGGGCGAGGTTCAGTACAAATGCCCGATGGCCAGCGCCGCCGAGACGACGGCAGCAATCGAACACGCCGCTGCAGCGCAGCCCGCATGGGGCGCAACCAACCCGCAAAAGCGCGCCCGCGTGATGATGCAGATGGTCCACCTGATGCATCGCGACATGGACAAGCTGGCCGAAGCGCTGAGCCGCGAGCACGGCAAGACCCTGCCCGACGCCAAAGGCGACCTGCAGCGCGGGCTCGAGGTGATCGAATACTGTATCGGCGCCCCGCAGATGCTGAAGGGTGAATTCACCGACAGCGCCGGCCCCGGCATCGACATGTATTCCATGCGCCAGCCGCTGGGCGTTGTCGCCGCCATCATGCCGTTCAACTTCCCGGCCATGATGCCCTTGTGGCATGTCGGCCCGGCGCTGGCCTGCGGCAACGCGGTGGTGCTGAAGCCCTCGGAACGTGACCCATCGGTACCGCTGATGCTGGCCGAACTGTTCGTCGAGGCCGGTCTGCCCAAAGGTGTGTTCCAGGTCGTCAACGGCGACAAGGAAGCCGTGGATACCCTGTTGGACAGCGAGATCATTCAGGGTGTGTCCTTCGTCGGCTCGACCCCCATCGCGCAGTACATCTATTCGCGCGCCACGGCGAACGGCAAACGTGCCCAGTGTTTTGGCGGGGCCAAGAACCACATGATCGTCATGCCCGACGCCGACCTGGATCAGGCCGCCGACGCGCTGGTGGGCGCCGGTTTCGGCGCTGCCGGCGAACGCTGCATGGCCGTTTCGGTGGCCGTTCCGGTGGGCGAGGAAACCGCTGACGCGCTGATCGAGAAGCTGGTGCCGCGCATCGAAAAACTGAAGGTCGGTCCCTATACCGCCGGCGACGACGTCGACATGGGGCCGGTCGTGACCGCAGCCGCCAAGGAACGCATCCTGGGCCTGATCAACTCGGGCGTGGAACAGGGCGCGAAGCTGGTGGTCGACAACCGCGACTTCAAGCTTCAGGGCTATGAAGACGGTTTCTTTGTCGGCCCCCACCTGTTCGACCATGTCACCCCTGACATGGACATCTACAAGCAGGAGATCTTCGGCCCCGTTCTGTCCACCGTCCGCGCCGGATCCTACGAAGAGGCGCTGAAGCTGGCGATGGACCATGAATACGGCAACGGCACCGCGATCTTCACTCGCGACGGCGACACCGCCCGTGATTTCGCCAGCCGGGTCAATATCGGCATGGTTGGTATCAACGTCCCGATCCCGGTGCCGCTGGCGTATCACACCTTCGGCGGCTGGAAGAAATCCATGTTCGGAGACCTGAACCAGCACGGCCCCGACAGCTTCAAGTTCTACACTCGCACCAAGACCGTGACGTCGCGCTGGCCGTCGGGCATCAAAGAAGGTGGCGAGTTCAACTTCAAAGCGATGGACTAACAGACTGATTTAAGAACAAAGGCCGCCCTAAATTGGGGCGGCCTTTTTGTCCGCAGGCAAACCCAATTCGCCAACCGTCACCTTGTGCACCTTTTGCTTGGCAAAAAACTGCGCAATCCGGCACGCGTTCACGAGAATTTCAGCACCGACCTCTGGCTTCACCTCTCTGCCCGGCATAAATTGGCCGAAAATTCGAGCAGTCAGTCGCCAGGAGGCCATCGTGACAACCAGAATTTCCCGCCGCTCGGCCCTTTTGGGGGTAGCATCCGTATTGGCGTCGCCGACCTTGTTGCGGGCGCAGAGCCAGGACGCCTTCCCTCAAACCGAAGAGGCGATCAGTACTCAGCTTCCCGTTCGCCGCAACGTATCGTCCTTTTCCAAGCAGGACTGGCAGGATCACTTCGATGAACTGGGCGTGGGCTGCTTGCTGGCTGACATAACCAGCCGCGCGGTGCATTACTGGGGTCCTGACGGTACCTACAAACTGTACCCCAGCTCGGTTCCCATGAGCGAAGAGCTGACCAAACGCGGCTACACCAAAGTCGTGCGCAAAGCGGAAAATCCCAGCTGGACACCGACCGCATCGATGCGCGAGCGCGATCCCAACCTGCCGGTCCGCATGGAAGGTGGAGATCCGGGCAACCCACTTGGCACCCGCGCCATGTACCTGTCCTGGCCGGCTTACCTGGTGCATGGCACACATGACACCCGCAAGATCGGACGCCAAAGTTCATCCGGGTGCATCGGGTTGTACAACCAGCATGTCGAGGAACTGTATCCTCTGGTCCAGATCGGAACAAAAGTCAGACTGCTGTGAAACGACAAAGCCCCGGCCGATTGACCGGGGCTTTGTTTTTGTGGCGAGTGGCTTGATTACTCGGGGATCAAAACCGTGTCGACGACGTGGATGACACCGTTGCTGGCTTCGATGTCGGCCTGAACGACATTCGCTCCGTCGACCTTGACGCCATTCTTGGCATTGACGCTCAGACGTTCGCCCTGAACGGTCAGAACCTTGGCCCGCTTGCCTGCAATGTCACCCGACATCACTTTAGCCGGCACAACGTGATAGGTCAGGATGGCGACCAACTGATCCTTGTTTTCGGGCATCAGCAGCGTCTCGACGGTGCCCTCGGGCAGAGCGGCGAACGCTTCATCGGTGGGCGCGAACACCGTGTAAGGGCCTTTGCCCTTCAGCGTGTCCACCAGACCGGCGGCCTGCACAGCGGCGACCAGTGTGTTGAACGACCCTGCCGAAACGGCGGTGTCCACGATGTCTGCAGCTTGGGCTTTCATCGGCAGTGCGAGTGCGACGGCGGCTGCGGCACCCATGAATGTACGACGGAACATGTTTAGTCTCCTCTCCAGCGTGATATGGAAAGGGGTACGCGCGCTGTCAAAAAGCGGATCACGAAAAAATCTGCTTTACCGCTTCTGAACCCAGATACTCTGCGCTCGGCCTTCAGTCAGAAAAGGCAAGGCTTCGACGGCATCGGGACGCGCCTGCTGAAGGTAGTAGCCGGGCCAAAGCATTGAAAACGAACCAGATTGCAGCAACGCGTGCAGCATGTACTGCTCGCCCCAACCCGGGCAGTCATAGAAAAACCGCTTGGGATATTCATAGGGCAAAAAAACATCGTGGACATGGATCACGATGCCCGGTTTCAGGTTCGGAATGATGCGGCAGAACAGATGCGCTACGTCATTGCTCATGCGCACGACATGGCTCGAGTCGATGAACAGAACGTCTCCGGGCTCGAGCTGATCGAACACGGATGCGTCGACCTCTTCCAGTCGTTTCTGTTCGAATTGATCAACAACATGCGCGATGTCTGCGCGCGGATACGGGTCGATCGCCGTGATCCGCGTTTCCAAGCCGCCGTCTAGAACAGCTTGCCGGGTCACTCGGGTGGAGTTTCCACATCCGACCTCGACGACGCGTTTCGGCTTGAACCGTCGGATCATCAAGTACAGAGCGTCGGCGTCCGGACTGTCGTAGTACCCGTTGCCGATCCGGTAGCCGGTCTGGTTCCGCTCAGGATCTTTCAAGGCAGCCAGTGCTTCGGCATGGACCGTATATTCTGAGACCAGTTCGGCAATATCGAACCCTTCCATCCCGGGTGACAGGGCATAGGCCGGTCGGGTCAGGCCGCCAACCCGCTCGAATGCTTCAAGCCGTGCCCGCTCATCCCGCTCGGGTGCCTTGTCGATCAACCGTGTGCCGAACCTGTCCAAGAATGCATTGAGCTTCGGGAATTTCCTGGGTTTCACGTCACACGGCTCCGATTATCTGTCTGGCTTCTGGGGTGCTTACCGTCGGCACACGGGTCAGCGCAAGGTCGATGGCGCCAAAGCCTTGGCAAAAGAGCAGATTCCGTATTCACTGATCCCAAAAGGGAACGGGAGGCCCGCACATGCAGCAGGATTTCACGATCGGCATCGAAGAGGAATACCTGCTTGTCGATCGCGACAGCTTGCAGCTGGCTCAGGCGCCCGAGGCATTGATGCAGGCCTGCCAGGCGGATTTTGAAGGCCAGGTCAGCCCGGAATTCCTGCAATGCCAGATTGAGGTTGGAACCCGCCCGCATACGACGGTCAAATCCGCGCGTGAGGACCTCAGGCGGCTGCGGTCCTGTGTCGCCAAGCGCGCCGCCGAGCACAACCTGTCGCCCATCGCTGTATCCTGCCACCCGTTTGCGGATTGGAAAGACCAGCACCACACGCGAAAAGAGCGGTATGACAACCTGCAACACGCGCTGGGGGGTGTCGCCCGGCGCATGCTGATCTGCGGGATGCATGTGCATGTCGGCGTGGACGATCCCGCGCAGCGCGCCGATATCCTGCCGCAGCTGTGCTATTTTCTGCCCCACCTCCTTGCGCTTTCAACATCATCACCCTTCTGGAACGGACAGGATACCGGGTTGTCCTCGTATCGCCTGACGGTATTCGACAACCTGCCCCGCACCGGCCTGCCCCCTGTTTTTGGCAGCTGGTCCGAATACGAGCGCACCACCGGTGTCCTGGTCGAATTGGGCGTAATCGAGGATACCTCGAAAATCTGGTGGGACCTTCGACCGTCGCACAGCTATCCGACGCTCGAGACGCGGATCATGGATGTGCAGCCTCGCATGGAACATGCGCTGTCGCTGGCGGCCATGGTGCAGGCACTGACCCGAATGCTCTGCCGTCTGAAAGACCGCAACCTGCGATGGCGGCAATATGATCGGTTCCTGATCGGCGAAAACCGTTGGCGCGCGCAGCGCTACGGCGTGGGCGAAGGTCTGATCGACTTCGGAGACCGCTCGATCAAACCGATGCCCGACCTGATGGGCGAGTTGATGGGCATGCTGGCCGAAGATGCCGAAGCATTGGGCACCATGGCCGAGTTGGCCCGTTTGCGTCAGATCGCCGAGAGCGGCACCTCGGCCACGCGACAGCGTCGCGTTCACGCCGAAGCGCTGGCAAATGGCGACGATCCAGGCCAGGCCGTGGTCCGACACCTGATCGACGAATTCCACGCTGATCTGTGACGCTCATACCGCATTCAGGATCTGTCTGATCCGGTCGGCAACGGGCTCGTACAGGCTGCGGGCTTTCCAATACCCATTGTGCGAAAACGGATTCCATCCGGTGAGGACATTCCCGACCCGAATAGCCTGATCGGTGATCTCACCCGTCCCGACAAGCTGCCCATAGCTGGGCGCGATCGGCCCCAGGGGGAAGCCAAGAACGTCGTGCTTGTCATAATAGTTCTGCCACCAGTTATGGAATTGCAGGGTCAGTGGCAATTCCTGGTTGGGGCGTTGGATCGGCGTGATGTCCCGTTCGGGATAGGCGAACAGAAAAATCGGGATGTTGCAGCCAAACGTGACCAGCCCGGCCACTGTCTGCATGTCCTCCACCGGAACCCCATGCTGCGGCAATCCACCGTGGCGCAGATGGCGCTGAAGGTCATAGATGTAGTTCGACATGATATGCCCACCCAGAGAATGGGCGACGATCAGGATGGGGGCGCGCTCGCCGATCTGAAACCGGACGATGCGTATCACCTGCGCAACTCGTTCATGGATTGCGACGTAGGTCTTGTCGCTTCCGTCGGGGGTCGGGCGATAGGATGCCGCGTCAGACAGGTTGCACACAACGAAACGGCGCGTGCGGTCATAGCCCGTATAGGGGCCTATGCTGTTCAGATAGTCCATCTGCCGGCCCTGCAGGATTTGCGCCCAGATCACCTCGTGCCAGGCAACTTTGCTCATGTCCTGACCCAACTGCCGCCCCACCCGATCGTGCAAGTCGCTCGAAAACGTCGGCACCGAGGACGGCTGGTTCGGTCCGACCGACTGGCTGCCCATTCCGTGTATCGCAACCACGGCCATCTTGTAATTCGACATCCACAACTCCGATCAATCAATAAAACGAATTGCTCAGCATAACCGCCTTTTGGCAATCACCCAAATCCGGCGCATGTGCATCACGGGGTTTGCTCCGCGTGAAAAATTTCTGTAAGGATTGCGCAATAAATAAACAGTCGTTCAATTCACGTCGCCACAAGGGGGAGACCGGCCATGGATTTCGCGCTGACCGAAGAACAGACGGCCATTTTCGATATGGCCTACGCGTTCGGGCAAGAACAGATCGCACCTTTCACCCGCCAGTGGGAGGCCGAGGGCACCATCCCCAAGGATCTGTGGCCCAAGGTTGGCGAGCTGGGCTTCGGCGGGCTGTACGTGTCCGAGGACAGCGGCGGCTCGGGGTTGACCCGTCTGGACGCCACGCTGGTGTTCGAGGCGCTGTCGATGGCCTGCCCCTCGGTCGCGGCCTTTTTGTCGATCCACAACATGTGCGCCAAGATGCTGGACAGCTTTGCCAGCGACGAATTGAAATCGCGTATCATGCCCGACGTTCTCAGCCTGAACACGGTGCTCAGCTATTGTCTGACCGAACCGGGCTCGGGCTCGGACGCGGCCGCGCTCAAGACGCGGGCCGAGCGCACCAACGAGGGCTATACGCTGAACGGCACCAAGGCCTTCATCTCGGGCGGCGGCTATTCCGACGCCTATGTCTGCATGGTGCGCACAGGCGGCGACGGGCCCAAGGGAATCTCGACCGTCTATGTCGAGGACGGCACAACAGGCCTCAGCTTTGGCGCGCTGGAACAGAAGATGGGCTGGAAAAGCCAGCCCACCGCGCAGGTCCAGTTCGACGACTGCAAGATCCCGGCCGAGAACCTTGTCGGGACCGAGGGCGACGGGTTCAAATACGCGATGATGGGCCTGGACGGCGGGCGCCTGAACATCGCCTCATGCTCGCTGGGCGCGGCGCAGGCGGGGCTGGACATGACGCTGCAATACATGTCCGAGCGCAAGGCTTTCGGCCAGACCATCGACCAGTTCCAAGCCCTGCAGTTCCGGCTTGCGGACATGGAGATTGAACTGCAAGCGGCCCGCACCTTCCTGCGACAGGCGGCTTGGAAGCTGGATCAAGGCGCGCCCGACGCCACCAAATTCTGCGCGATGGCCAAGAAATTCGTGACCGAGACCGGATCGAAAGTGGTCGATCAGTGCCTGCAGCTGCATGGCGGCTACGGCTATCTGGCCGATTACGGCATCGAAAAGCTTGTGCGCGATCTGCGGGTGCATCAAATTCTGGAAGGCACGAACGAGATCATGCGCGTGATCGTCGCCCGCCAATTGCTCGCCCATCGCTGAGGTTTCCATGTCCGATATCGACATCCGCACCACGGGCCGCGCCGGCCGGATCACCCTGACCCGGCCCAAGGCCCTGAATGCGCTGAGCTACGAGATGTGCATGGCCATCGACACCGCCCTGCGTAACTGGCGCGAGGATGACGAGGTCGATCTGGTCATCCTTGATGCCGAGGGCGAAAAGGCCTTTTGCGCGGGCGGAGACATCGCCGAGTTGTACGCAACGGGCACCAAGGGCGACTATGCCTATGGGCAGAAGTTCTGGCGCGATGAATACCGCCTGAACGCGATGATCTTCGAGTATCCCAAGCCGGTGGTCAGCTTCCTGCAGGGCTTTACCATGGGCGGCGGCGTGGGCATCGGCTGTCACGGGACGCACCGGATCGTCGGCGAAAGCTCGAAGATCGCGATGCCCGAATGTTCGATCGGGCTGGTGCCGGATGTGGGTGGGTCGCTGCTGCTGGCGCTGGCGCCGGGGCGGCTGGGCGAATATCTGGGCGTCACCGGCGCGCGCATGGGTCCGGGCGACGCGATCTATGCCGGGTTCGCCGACCACTTCATCCCGCAGGAGCAATGGCCCGATATGATCGAGATGCTCGAGGCCTCGGGCCAAGCCGACCTGCTGGCCGAACACGCCGCCCCTGCCCCGGACCGCACCTTGCCGCAGGACGACATCGACCGTTTCTTCGGTGGGGAAACCCTGGGCGACGTGCTGACCGACCTGCGCAATGGCGACACCGAATTCACCCGCGGAGCGCTTGAGGCGATGGGCCGCAATTCGCCGCTGTCCATGGCCTGCACGATCGAGATGCTGCATCGCCTGCGCGGCCCCGCCCTGACCATGCGCAAGGCGCTGGAGCTGGAATACCGCTTTACCTTCCGATCGATGGAACACGGCGATTTTCTCGAGGGCATCCGGGCGCAGATCATCGACAAGGACCGCAACCCGAAATGGCAGTTTGCGGACATGAACGTGCCGGCCACGGCGGTATCACGGATGCTGATGCCGCTGGGCGCGGACACGCTGACATTCGAGGAGGAGTGAAACATGAAGATCGGATTCATTGGCCTGGGCAACATGGGCGCGCCGATGGCGGCCAATCTGGCCAAGGCCGGTCATGACGTGACTGGGTTCGACACCGCGGGCGTGTCGGTCGAAGGCGTGACCAAGGCCGAAACGGCCACTGATGCTGTCCGCGGGGCCGAGGCGGTCATCACCATGCTGCCCAATGGCGACATCCTGCGCGCGGTGGCCGATCAGATCATTCCGCACATGGAGAAAGGCGCGGTGTTCATCGACTGCTCGACCGTCGATGTGGACAGCGCCCGCGCCGTGGCGGATCAGGCCGAACAGGCCGGGCTTTTGGCCGTGGACGCGCCCGTTTCGGGCGGAATCGGTGGCGCGGCCGCCGGCACGCTGACCTTCATGGCCGGCGGATCGGACGCGGCCTTTGCCAAGGCGGCCCCGCTGTTCGACATCATGGGCCAGAAGGCGGTGCATTGCGGTGCGGCCGGCGCAGGCCAGGCCGCCAAGATCTGCAACAACATGATCCTGGGCGTCACCATGATCGCCACCTGCGAGGCTTTTGCCCTGGCCGACAAACTGGGTCTGGACCGGCAGAAGATGTTCGACGTGGTCAGCACCTCGTCGGGCTACAGCTGGAGCATGAACGCCTATTGCCCCGCCCCCGGCGTCGGGCCGCAATCTCCTGCCGACAACGGCTACAAGCCCGGTTTCGCCGCCGAGCTGATGCTCAAGGACCTGCGGCTCAGCCAGCAGGCCGCCGAAAGCGCCGACGCCGACACGCCGATGGGCCAGATCGCCACTGCGCTGTACGAACAGTTCGTCGAAGCCGAAGACGGCAAGGGAATGGATTTCTCGGCCATGCTGCCCCGGTTCGAAAAGCGCGGCCGCAGCTGAGCTTGGGCGGCATTTCGCCGCCCAGGGCTTGCACTTCGGGCGGTCATTCCAAAATATCGGGAAACGCGGCATGACGGCGCGACGAACCGAGGGGAACCGCCCATGAAGACACTTATGCATATTGCACTGCTTGCCGGCCTGTCTCTGACCCCGGTCGCGACACTGGCTGACAACGGCAAAGGCAAAGGAAAGACCAAGGACACGTTCTCGGTCGAACGTGTGGCCCCGCAGAAGGGCGCAAAATCCGTTGCCAATTGCCCGCCCGGGTTGGCCAAGAAGGCCGTGCCCTGCGTCCCGCCCGGTCAGGCCAAGAACTGGTACAAGGTCGGCGACCGGATTGATCGCGACTATGTCTGGATCGACGATCCGTACCGCTATGGCCTGAAACGTGGCGGCAACTACGTTCGCGCGGGCGACTACGTCTACAGAATCGACCCCGATACGCGCAAAGTGCTGAACCTTATCGGCGCGGTGGCGGATATTCTGTACTGACGCGCAGGCGCCCTATTCGGCCGCCACGCGCTCGGGGTTCAGCATCGGCTTGAGGTATCGCCCGGTGTGGCTGCGCTCGCATTCGGCGACCTCTTCCGGGGCGCCCACGGCAACGATCTCGCCGCCGCCATCGCCACCCTCAGGGCCGATGTCGATGATCCAGTCGGCGGTTTTCACCACGTCCAGATTGTGTTCGATCACGACGACAGTATTGCCCTGATCGACCAGTTCATGCAGCACTTCCAACAGCTTGCGCACATCTTCGAAATGCAGGCCGGTTGTGGGCTCGTCCAGAATGTACAGGGTCCGGCCCGTCGAACGTTTTGCCAGCTCTTTCGAAAGCTTGACTCGCTGCGCCTCGCCGCCCGACAGGGTCGTGGCCTGCTGGCCGACCTTGATGTAGCCCAGCCCCACGCGTGCCAGCGCATCCATCTTGTCGCGGATCGAGGGTACGGCCTTGAAGAACTCCTGCGCGTCTTCGACCGTCATATCCAGCACGTCGGCGATGGACTTGCCCTTGAACTTGATCTCGAGCGTCTCGCGGTTGTAACGCGCGCCCTTGCAGGTCTCGCAGGTGACATAGACGTCGGGCAGGAAATGCATCTCGATCTTGATGACTCCGTCGCCCTGACAGGCCTCGCAGCGCCCGCCCTTGACGTTGAAACTGAACCGCCCGGGCTTGTAGCCCCGCGCCTTCGCCTCGGGCAGACCGGCGAACCAGTCGCGGATCGGGGTGAAGGCGCCGGTATATGTGGCCGGGTTCGACCGTGGCGTGCGCCCGATGGGCCGCTGGTCGATGTCGATCACCTTGTCCAGATGTTCCAGCCCCTTGATCGTTTCGCAGGGCGCAGGCGTCTGACGCGCACCATTCAGACGCATCGAGGCGGTCTTGAACAGCGTCTCGATCGTCAGGGTCGACTTGCCGCCGCCCGACACCCCGGTCACGCAGACGAACTTGCCCAGCGGAAACTCGGCCGTCACGTCTTTGAGGTTGTTGCCCGAAGCCTTTACAACCGTTACCTTTTTCTTGTTCCCCTTGCGCCGCTCGGCGGGCACCGGAATTTCCCGAACCCCCGACAGATACTGCCCTGTAATCGAGGCCGCATCGGCAGCGATCTGCTCGGGCGTGCCGTGGCTGACCACCTGCCCGCCATGCACGCCGGCACCGGGGCCGATGTCGAACACATAGTCGGCTTCGCGGATGGCTTCCTCGTCATGCTCGACGACGATCACGGTGTTGCCCTGATCGCGCAGGTTCTTCAGCGTGCCCAAAAGGCGGTCATTGTCGCGCTGATGCAACCCGATCGAGGGTTCGTCCAGCACGTAAAGCACGCCGGTTAGGCCCGAGCCGATCTGGCTGGCCAGCCGGATGCGCTGGCTTTCGCCGCCTGACAGGGTACCACTTGAACGAGACAGCGTAAGGTATTCCAAACCAACGTTATTCAGAAACCCCAACCGCTCACGGATCTCTTTCAGAATCGCGCGGGCAATCTCGTTTTTCTGGGCGCTCAGATGGTTCGGCGCGTCCTCGACCCAGGCCAGAGCCTCTTTGATCGACATTTCGACCACCTGACCGACATGCAGCCCTGCAATCTTGACGGCCAACGCCTCGGGGCGCAGGCGATAGCCCTCGCAAGTGTGGCAGGGACGGTTGTTCTGATACCGTTCGAATTCCTCGCGGATCCACGCGCTGTCGGTTTCGCGATAGCGGCGCTCCATGTTCGGGATAACGCCTTCAAAGCTGCGGGTCACCTGATAGACCCGTCCGCCTTCGTCATAGCGGAACTGGATTTCATCATCGCCCGAGCCATGCAGAAACACCTGCTGCACATGCGCCGGAAGGTCCTTCCACGGCGTGTTCTTGTCGAACTCGTAGTGGCGCGCGATCGCCTCGATCGTTTGCAGGAAATAGGGCGACTTGCCCTTGCGCCACGGGGCAAGCGCGCCGTCATACAGTTTCAGCGTCTGATCGGGCACCACAAGCCGTTCGTCGAAAAACAGCTCGACCCCCAGCCCGTCGCAATCCGGGCAGGCCCCGAAGGGCGCGTTGAACGAAAACAGGCGCGGTTCGATCTCGGGGATGGTGAACCCACTGACCGGACAGGCAAAATTCTCTGAGAACGTGATGCGCTCGGGCTCGCCCTCGCGCGGGGCGGTCTCCAGTATCGCGATGCCATCGGCCAGGTCCAGCGCGGTGCGCAGGCTGTCGGCCAGGCGGGTCTCCATCCCCTCGCGCACGACGATCCGGTCAACGACCACGTCGATGTCATGGCGGAACTTCTTGTCCAGCGTCGGCGGCTCGTCCAGTTCGTAGAACTGGCCATCGACCTTGACGCGCTGGAACCCCTGCTTGCGCAGTTCCAGAAACTCTTTCTTGTACTCACCCTTGCGGTCGCGAACGATGGGCGCCAGCAGATAGCCGCGGGTGCCCTCCTCCATCGCCATGATCCGATCGACCATGTCCTGCACCTGCTGGGCCTCGATCGGCAAACCGGTGGCAGGGCTGTAGGGCGTGCCTGCGCGCGCGAACAGCAGGCGCAGATAGTCATAGATCTCGGTCACCGTTCCAACGGTCGAACGCGGGTTCTTCGACGTGGTCTTCTGCTCGATCGAGATCGCCGGGGACAGGCCGCTGATGTGATCCACATCGGGCTTTTCCATCATGTCCAGAAACTGGCGCGCATAGGCCGACAGGCTTTCGACATAGCGGCGCTGGCCTTCGGCATAGATCGTGTCGAACGCCAGCGACGATTTGCCCGACCCGGACAGACCCGTGATGACAACCAGCTGATCGCGCGGAATGTCCACGTCAATGTTTTTCAGGTTGTGCTCGCGCGCGCCGCGCACCTCGATATTCTTCAGCTCAGCCATTCAGGCCCCCAACACACAAGTGTCCTAGAGATAGGCGAGCGACGCTGAGTCTCCAACCGAAAAGTTAGAACAAAGTGTGAACGAGCAGATTTTCTCCGCCTTGGTCACCCGTCTTCACTCTTTTGCGCTATGGCCCAGGCACAGATCGGAAAATCCGGGTCGTTTTCCAGACTGTCGGTTTCGGGGTCATAGACGGGCGGCCAGACCGGTTCGAGGTTCCGCAAAGCCGCCTGACGGTTGCCCCATTGCGCGGCCTGAATACTTTCCGGATCAAAGCCGCATTCAGTCAGCAGGTTGCGCAATCCCCGCGCCGACCAACGCGAACAGTCGTGCGGAGCCGCATGGAACGGGATGAAGAACGGCACGGCCAACCAGAACCACCCTCCCGGCCGCAGCATTTCCAGCACATTCAGAGTAGCTTCATAGGGCCGGTCCAGATGTTCCCAGACCTGATTGGCGAGTATCAGATCGAATTGCCGAACCTCCGCGCGCTCATCCATCAGCGGGCCTTTGCAGATATCGTGCTGACGATGCCAGATCTGGGTATGGCTGCGAAATCCGAACTGCGTTCCCCATTTTCCCGAAATCTCGGCGCAGTCCAGCGCCTCGGGCCCCAGACTCCGTATCCATTTCTTGCTTTCCCGAACCATGACGACGCGGTTCAAGCTGACCATCGAAAACCCCGACTGCGTGCTAACTGCCGGGACCGATTGTCCAGAAAAGCAACCCTGTGTCCACAGGGAACGCAACGACTTCCAAGGAGAAGTGGCGCGGTTGACGGGGCTCGAACCCGCGACCCCCGGCGTGACAGGCCGGTACTCTAACCAACTGAGCTACAACCGCGCATTAGGGTCTATGTCGATCCGTTTGCCCGGATCAAAGGCTGGCAGCGATGGCGCGGTTGACGGGGCTCGAACCCGCGACCCCCGGCGTGACAGGCCGGTACTCTAACCAACTGAGCTACAACCGCCCGCTGCCCGTTCATTGCTGAACGTTGGGGTGTATTATGGCCACGCCCGGGCATCGTCAAGCGGCGTTTTCAAGTTTTTTGCGCGAACGGGAAAATTTGTTCCCGAGCGCGTTTGGCACGCTCCTTTGGGATAGCGCCGGCGCGAAGACACCCTAACCCTTGGTTGCCATCGCCGAGCCGTGAAAAACTGCGAACTCGCTAACGAAAAGTCAGACGGTAGATTCTACTGCTACCAATTGCCCTGCAAAATCCCCCTCGACACAATTCGCTTGGCTTTTGTAGCCGTCTACAATGCAGTCGTTTCCTAGTTCCAAAACGAGTTGAGTGAACAGCTTCTTGTTTATACCAAGCCTTAACTTTTTTCGGTTTATTTCTGGCGCAGCTGGCTCGCCGCATTGACCGCATTTGGGCTGCGCTATGTGTTAGACGCTCAAAGTTATCGGACAGGGAAAAAGCCCAATCACAGGACCCAATCGGTCTTGTCCGGATATGGCGAAAATACCGCGTATCTCCCCTCTTGCAGCCGGATAAAAAGCACTGTAAGACGCCGCCCTACGGGTGATTAGCTCAGTGGTAGAGCGCTTCGTTCACATCGAAGATGTCAGGAGTTCAAATCTCTTATCACCCACCATTCCCTCTCTTTTTCAACGCTTGAAACGGATGAGACTCGGCGTCTATCCTTGAGTTCGGGCCGGTGCAGCACCGGCATGGCAATCAGGGACATGCATGGCCGAACTAAAGCGCGACATCGGCCTGGTGGGTCTTACATTCATATCTGTCGGAGGAATCATTGGCTCAGGCTGGCTGTTCGGGCCGCTTCTGGCCGTTCAGCACGCAGGCCCCGCGGCCGTTTTATCCTGGGTAATCGGGGCCGTCGCGATGTTCATTCTGGCCATCACATTCGCCGAAATCTCTGCCATGTTGCCAATCCCCGGAGGGATCGCTCGGGTCCCGCAGTTTTCGCACGGCAATATCGTCGCCATGACGATGGGTTGGACTGCCTGGATCGGGTACAACACGACCGCTCCGATCGAGGTCGAGGCAATGCTGTCCTACCTCGCACCCTATGCACGCTGGCTGCATGCGCCATCCGGTGACCTGACCGCGCCCGGACAGGCTGTAGCCTTGGTATTCATGGTGTTCTTCGTCCTGATCAACATGCTGGGCGTAAAGTTCTTTGCGCGGGTCAACACAATGATAACAAGCGCAAAAGTGGCCATTCCAATCCTGTTGTCCGTGGTGCTGATCCTTTCACGCTTCAATGCCGAGAACTTCACGCAGCCCGAGGGGTTCGCACCGTATGGGCTCAAGGGAATAATGGCCGCCGTTTCGACCGGAGGGGTAATCTTCTCGTTCATCGGGTTCAGGCATGTGGTCGACATGGCAGGTGAGGTGCGAAACCCGAAATTCGACATTCCGGCGGCGCTTGTATTGTCGATCATCATGTGTGCGGCGATCTATCTGGGCCTGCAGATCGCTTTCATCGGCTCGCTCGACCCTCAGATGCTGGCGCAGGGCTGGGCCAAACTCAGTTTTGCCGGAGAAGGCCCTTTGGACGGGGTCATAATGTCCGTCGGGATATTGTGGTTCATCAGCATCCTCAACGTCGGCTCGGTGATCGGGCCGTTCGGAAACGCCCTCGTGGCCACCGGCTCGAACGCTCGGATCGCGATGGCCCTGTCGCAGAACGGGTTTCTGCCTGCGCGCATCCAACACCTGTCGGCATTTGGCGTGCCCATTTGGGCGCTGGTGCTCAACTTCGTGATTGGCACCCTTTTCCTTTTGACCATTCCCTTTGAGACGGTGATCGCCCTGAACGGGGCAGCGATCGTCCTGTCCTTCGCCGTGGGCCCCATCGCCGTTGTGTGCCTGCGCAGCCTGCTGCCAGACAGGCCCCGCTCGATCCGCGTTCCTGCGGTTGGTTTTGTCGGAATGCTGGCCTTTGCGATTGCAACTCTGATCGTCTACTGGAGCGGCTGGGATACGGTCTGGCGCCTAGGCATCACCCTTCTGATCGGGCTGCTCTTGCTTTTGGCGCGGTTTCGGGGACGCCTGGAACAGATGGATCTCAAACAGGCCTTGTGGCTCGCACCCTATCTGGCTGGACTTGGGTTGATCTCGTTTCTTGGTCAATTCGGAGGAGGCGCGCTGCACCTGATCCCGTTCGGGTGGGACATCTTGTTTTGCACCCTGCTGTCATCGACCATTTTCTGGATCGCAGTCCGGTCCGCCCTTCCGCCCGAGAAATTCCAGCGCTACATAGCCGAGGAAGAAGTTCTGGACCCAGCAAAACCTGTTATCGGGCTGTGAATCAGAAAGGGCGGGGATTATTCCCCGCCCTTCTCGTTGTTTTCAGATCAGTGCGCCGTGGCTGATGGTCCACTGTTATCCGAAGCCTTGGCCGCTGCGGCCGCGGCTTCTTCGGCGGCCTCATCCCATTCGATCGGCTCAGGTTTGCGCACCAGTGCGCGCTCCAGAACTTCCGACACGTGCTTGACCGGGACGATCTCCAGCCCTTCCTTCACGTTGTCGGGGATGTCGGCCAGATCCTTCTCGTTTTCTTCCGGAATAAGCACCGTCTTGATGCCACCCCGCAAAGCTGCGAGCAGTTTCTCCTTCAACCCGCCGATCGGCATGGCGTTGCCACGCAGCGAAACTTCGCCCGTCATGGCGATGTCCTTGCGGACCGGGATACCGGTCAGAACCGACACGATCGAAGTCACCATCGCCAGGCCGGCGCTGGGTCCATCCTTGGGAGTCGCGCCGTCAGGCACGTGCACATGGATGTCGATCTTGTCGAACTGCGGCGGTTTGACCCCGATCTGAGGCGAAATCGACCGCACATAGGACGAAGCCGCGTCGATGGATTCCTTCATCACATCGCCCAGCTTGCCTGTGGTCTTCATCCGACCCTTGCCTGGCAGCTTCAACGCCTCGATATGCAGCAGGTCGCCACCGACCGAGGTCCAGGCCAGACCGGTCACAACGCCGACCTGATCATCCTGTTCAGCCAAACCGTAACGGAACTTGGGCACACCCAGGAATTCGTGCAGGTTCTCAGCCGTCACGACAACCCGGTCGGTCTCGTTCTTGATGATCCGGGTCAACGATTTGCGCGCCACCTTGGCAATCTCGCGCTCAAGATTCCGCACACCGGCCTCGCGGGTATAGGTGCGGATGATCGCGGTCAGCGCCTCATCGGTCAGCTCGAACTCTTTAGCCTTCAGCCCGTGGTTCTTCACCTGCTTCGAGATCAGGTGCTGCTTCGCGATTTCGCGCTTTTCGTCCTCGGTGTAGCCGGCCAGAGGAATGATCTCCATCCGGTCCAGAAGCGGCCCTGGCATGTTGTAGCTGTTCGACGTGGTCAGGAACATCACGTTCGACAGGTCGTATTCGACCTCCAGGTAGTGGTCCATGAACGTGCTGTTCTGTTCCGGGTCCAGCACCTCGAGCATGGCCGAAGCTGGATCACCACGGAAATCCTGCCCCATCTTGTCGATTTCATCGAGCAAGATCAGCGGGTTCGTGGTTTTCGCCTTTTTCAGCGCCTGGATGATCTTGCCGGGCATCGAGCCGATATAGGTCCGACGGTGGCCCCTGATCTCGGATTCATCGCGCACCCCACCCAACGAGATGCGGATGAACTCGCGCCCCGTGGCCTTGGCGACCGACTTCCCAAGCGAGGTCTTGCCCACGCCCGGAGGGCCGACAAGGCACATGATCGGGCCTTTCAGCTTCTTCGAGCGCTGCTGAACCGCCAGATACTCGACGATCCGCTCCTTGACCTTTTCGAGGCCATAGTGATCGGCATCGAGGATCTGCTGCGCCCGGCCAAGGTCTTTCTTGACCCGAGACTTGGTGCCCCAAGGCAGCGACAGGATCCAATCCAGATAGTTGCGCACCACGGTCGCTTCGGCCGACATCGGCGACATGTTCTTGAGCTTTTTCAGCTCGCCTTCCGCCTTTTCGCGGGCTTCTTTCGAAAGCTTGGTCTCGGCGATCTTGGCTTCCAGCTCGGCGATCTCGTTCGCGCCGTCCTCGCCATCGCCCAGCTCCTTCTGAATGGCCTTCATCTGCTCATTCAGATAGTATTCGCGCTGGGTCTTCTCCATCTGCGACTTGACGCGGGTCTTGATCTTCTTCTCGACCTGAAGAACCGACATTTCGCCCTGCATCAGGCCATAGACCTTTTCCAGACGCTCGCTGATGCTGAGCGTTTCCAGCAGGTCCTGCTTCTGTTCGACCTCGATGCCAAGGTGACCCGAAACCAAATCGGCCAGTTTCGCCGGATCGGTTGTCTCACTGACAGCGGTCAGGGCTTCTTCCGGGATGTTCTTGCGAACCTTGGCGTACCGCTCGAACTCATCGGCGACAGTGCGCAAAAGCGCCTGCGTCGTCGTAACGTCGCCGGGAATTTCGGTCAGGTATTCGGCGCGGGCCTCAAAGAATTCTTCATTCTCAATGAACTCCGAAATCTTGACGCGTGCCTGCCCTTCGACCAGCACTTTGACCGTGCCATCGGGCAGCTTGAGCAGCTGCAGGACATTTGCCAGAACGCCGCTGCGGTAGATACCGTCCTGGGTCGGGTCGTCGACGGAAGGGTCAACTTGACTGGACAGCAGAATTTGCTTGTCATCCTGCATCACCTCTTCCAGCGCGCGCACCGACTTTTCACGCCCCACGAACAGCGGGACGATCATGTGCGGAAACACGACAATGTCGCGCAGCGGCAGAACGGGGTATGAGGAATTAAGAGGCTCTTGCATGCTCTATCCTTATCATTGGCAAGATGGCACTGACCCCTGTTTCAGGCAGCCGTCGGCCATCTCCTTTCTCGGACGATAAAGGTGGGGCGCGGACCGCCCCATTTCAACCTCGTCGCCTTACCTGTTCAAATCAGAATGGCCCGAGGTTGCCCCGACTGCAAGGCATCGCGGCAACATATCCACTGATTTTGACTTGGGTCGCCCAACACGCCCGTTAGAGCGGCTCGATATCACCCAGCGCCCGCTGCGCATGGAACTCGGCCTGCCAGACCTCGAATGCACCGGCGGCGATGGCGTCCCGCATGCACTGCATGATCTCTTGGAAATAATGCAGATTGTGCCAGGTCAGCAGCATGCCCGAAATCATTTCGTTGGCCCGGAATACATGGTGCAGGTAGGCGCGCGAGTAATTCGAGCAGGCTGGGCACGTGCACTGTTCGTCCAGCGGACGCGGATCGTCGGCGTGGCGGGCGTTCTTGATGTTCACGACCCCGCGGCGGGTGAACACCTGCCCCGTCCGTCCCGAGCGCGACGGCAGCACACAATCCATCATGTCGATCCCGCGCGCCACGGCGCCCACGATGTCGTCGGGCTTGCCCACGCCCATCAGATAGCGCGGCTTATCGGTCGGCAGGAAATCAGGCGCATAGTCCAGACAGTCGAACATGGCCTCCTGCCCCTCGCCCACCGCGAGGCCACCAACGGCATATCCTTCGAACCCGATGGCCTTCAGCGCCTCGGCGCTTTCCTCGCGTAGGTCGCGCTCCAACCCGCCCTGCATGATCCCGAACAGCGCATGGCCGGGCCGATCGCCAAAGGCCTCGCGCGACCGTTCGGCCCATCGCATCGACAGGCGCATCGACTCGGCGATCCGGTCGCGGTCGGCAGGCAATGCGGGGCATTCGTCGAAACACATCACGATGTCCGACCCCAACAGGCGCTGGATCTCCATCGACCGCTCGGGTGTCAGCTCGTGTTTGGAACCGTCGATATGCGATTTGAAGGTCACGCCCTTCTCGGTCAGCTTGCGCAGACCCGCCAGGGACATCACCTGAAACCCGCCCGAGTCGGTCAGGATCGGGCGCTCCCAGTTCATGAATTTGTGCAGCCCGCCCAAACGGTCGATCCGTTCGGCCGTGGGCCGCAGCATCAGGTGATAGGTGTTGCCCAACAGGATGTCGGCGCCGGTCGCCCGCACGCTTTCGGGCATCATCGCCTTGACCGTCGCGGCGGTGCCCACGGGCATGAAGGCCGGCGTGCGCACCTCGCCCCGCGGCGTGTGGATCACGCCGGTGCGGGCTTTGCCGTCGGTGGCCTTCAATTCGAATGAGAAACGCTGGGTCATGTCATCGCCTCGGGTCGCTGAACCGGGCAGGCTTTGCCCGATCTGCCCGGCCATTGCAACCCGTCAAGGCAAGCTGGCAACCCTTTGCGTGAACAGGTCCACCACCTGCTGACCAACGACGTCACAGCACACCTGCAACGGTGGGCGAGACGGGTCCGGCCGGGTTGCCCCAACCTCGGGTCCCTCGGTTACCACCTTCAAACCTGTTTCTTGAATTTCGAACATCGCACGGTGCGAACAGGCGATAACGGCCGTCGAGTCATGAAGTCCGCAGCCGTCCAACCCGGCGACATCGCGGTAGAAACTCAGATAGAACTGAGAGATATCGTTTAGAAATCCACCCATTTCAGGCGCACGTCGTGCCAGTTCCTCGAAGTCAGCCGCGCGATAGAGCGTTTTCAGGGTCACATCCAGACCCACCAGAACCGTCGGAGCGGGCTGGGCAAACACCTCGTCTGCGGCTTTCGCATCGTGATAGATATTCGCCTCGGCGTGTTCGGTGATGTTGCCAGGACAGAAGACCGCACCGCCCATGATGACCAATTGGCCGATGTTCTGAGCGAAATCCGGATCCAGACGCATCGCATCGGCGATGTTGGTCAGCGGCCCAACCGCACAGACCGTCAAGTCCTTCTTGTGACGCCGGGCCATCTCAACCAGGAACTCGGCTGCGCTCAGGTCGTGGTTCGCGCCGATCTCGGGCACATCGACCAAATCGCCAAAACCTTCATCCCCATGCACGTGCTTTGAGGGCGTGTGTGCGTCAGCTTCCCATGGAAACGCTGCGCCCTGCGCCACAGGTATGTCCAACCCCAGCTTGTGAGCCAGAAACCGCGCGTTCCGGCTGGACTGCTGGACATGCGTATTGCCAAAGACCGTAGACAGGCCGATCAGGTCAATTTCCGGGGCGGCGGCGGCATATGCGATCGCCATGGCATCGTCGATGCCGGGGTCGGTGTCGATAATCAGTTTCATTTCGCCCCGATAGCGCAATCAACGGCGGATGCAAAGCAGTGACAACCCGAAATCTCCGTGCTTTGTCCCAATTACCTTGCATGGATATCCTGTTCGGTTCATTTCATAGCTGAGTTGAAATTCAGCCCTTCAATCCCCAAATGTATACCATCGTACACAAAAAATGAGGACAGAAATGACCGAAGACCAGATCATCGGACTGCTATCATCGAACATCATCTACCTGCTTGGGGCGGCTTTGGTCGTCGTCATCATCCTCAAGGGTATCAAGATCGTTCCACAATCCGAGAAATACGTGGTCGAACGGTTCGGACGCCTCCACTCTGTGCTGGGCCCCGGGATCAACTTTATCGTTCCTTTTCTAGACGTTGCACGCCACAAGATATCCATCTTGGAACGTCAGCTGCCCAATGCGACGCAGGATGCAATCACCAAGGACAACGTGTTGGTGCAGATCGATACTTCGGTCTTCTACCGTATCCTCGAGCCTGAAAAGACCGTCTACCGCATTCGGGACGTCGACGGCGCCATCGCAACGACCGTCGCTGGTATCGTGCGGGCTGAAATCGGCAAAATGGACCTGGACGAAGTTCAGTCAAATCGCGCGCAACTGATTGAACGCATTCAAGAAAGCGTCGAAACCGCAGTTGACGACTGGGGGATCGAGGTAACCCGCGCCGAAATTCTGGACGTAAACCTGGATCAGGCGACCCGCGACGCCATGCTTCAGCAGTTGAATGCCGAACGCGCACGTCGCGCTCAGGTAACCGAAGCCGAGGGCCAGAAACGCGCGGTCGAACTCCAGGCCGACGCCGAGCTGTATGCTGCGGAACAAGCCGCCAAGGCGCGTCGCGTTCAGGCGGACGCGGAAGCCTATGCAACCGGCGTCGTCGCAAAGGCCATCCAGGACAATGGGATCGAAGCCGCCCAGTATCAGGTTGCGCTGAAACAAGTTGAGGCATTGAATGCGATGGGCAAAAGCGGAGGCAGCCAGACGATTGTTGTGCCCGCAAATGCGCTCGAAGCGTTTGGCGACGCCTTCAAAATGCTCAAGGGAGGCAAATGATGGCAGATCCGTTCTGGCTGACGTGGTGGGTATGGCTGGCAGCCGCACTGGCGCTGGGCATTCTGGAAGTGGCGTTGCCGGGTTTCATCTTCCTTGGCTTCGCTATCGGCGCGGCTATCACCGGCATCCTTCTGGTCATCCCCGGCTTGACCCCGAACCTGCCTGTCCTGCTTTTAATCTTCGCCAGCTTGTCGTTGATCGCATGGCTCGTTCTGCGGCGCATGTTCGCGCTGCCACATGGGCAAGTCAGGACGTTTGACCACGACATCAACGACTGACCGGTGCGGCGCCCTGTAGCGGGGCGCCCTACCCCCTCTGGACGCTGCCTTCAGCTTTCCCTATATAATTGCTCAGGTAACAACCCGAGGCATTCATGACCCACCCCAGCGAACAGCTTGAAGGCACGCCCCTGATTGCGCCTTCGACCGTTGAGCACCCTCTGTACGAATCCGTGGTCGAGGCCTGCAGGACTGTCTATGACCCTGAAATTCCGGTCAATATCTATGACCTTGGACTGATCTACACGATCGACATCAGCAGCGACAACGCAGTCAAAGTCATCATGACCCTGACCGCTCCGGGCTGCCCGGTGGCCGGTGATATGCCAGGCTGGATCGTCGAGGCCATCGAGCCCGTTGCCGGGGTCAAGGAGGTGGATGTCGAACTGACCTGGGAACCACCCTGGGGCATGGAGATGATGTCCGACGAAGCCCGGCTGGAACTTGGCTTTATGTAAGCGCCTGCCGCGCTGAGCGCGCGGGAAACGTCACAAACCTGAAACCCAGCTGTCACGGATCGGTCGTCGAACCGTTACGTTGCTGCGTAACAAGTACAACGCGGGCTTCGCAGTCGGACCCGTCAGAGGAACTCGGCAACTCAAATATCGCCCCAGCAGTCAATGGCGACCACGTTGGAGCGTCTACCGCCCCCCTGCCGAGGCTCCGCAATACTGGGCCGCTCTTGCCCGAGAGCGGCCCTATTTTACTCGCTGAGGTGCACTCACTTCACGTTGCACTGTGCTTTGATCTCGGCGGCGCGGTCGTCCAGCTTTTTGACATAGTCACCCGACAGCATCTGCAACCGCTTCTGTTCTGTTCCAGAGATCAATCCAAGCAGCGCCCCGGCCGGCGTGATCGCGACCACACTTTCCGCCTGCTGATCCTCGGCATGTTTCTTTTCCGCCGCAATTGCACGCAGGTCGCCTTCGGCGGTCGAGCAATTCACCGGGTGCCGCTTGTGATCGCCTACTGCGTGAGCGGCACTGCCGGCCACCAGAAGAGCCAAAAACGCAACCTGCCGGCAAAAGCCAAACTTATTTGAAATCCGCAAACTCATCGAAACCCACCTTGTTCTGCTGTCAATTCGATCTCATCGGCAAACCCTGCCCTCTGCCCGTACGGTACGGTCAAAACCGGCGATGAGCAAACTTGTGGCTCTGCGCTCTCTTGAGCCCGGGCCCTCGGGGCCTTAGATTAGGTATAACGCGCGAAAATGGAGACGACGATGTTCGGCATTCCCGGCAAACAGGCCGTGACGATGACGCCCAAAGCTGCAGAGCAGATCCTCCGCCTGATGACGTCGGGTGGCCATGCCGGTCTGCGGATTGGCGTCAAGAAAGGTGGCTGCGCCGGTATGGAATATACCATGGAGTATGTCGATCAGCCGGACCCGCATGACGAAGTGGTCGAACAGGATGGGGCGCGGGTCATGATCGCTCCGATGGCTCAGATGTTTCTGTTCGGAACCGAGATCGACTACGAGGTTTCGCTGCTGGAATCCGGGTTCAAGTTCAAAAATCCCAATGTCGTCGATGCCTGCGGCTGCGGCGAGTCGATCAAGTTCGACGAAAACCTGGCCGAACAGCGCTGAGTTTCCTAAAGCCTGCAACTTTTGTTTTTGTGGACAAGTGAACTGCCGCCGGCACGGTCTGGTTGAGGCCACCCAGATCGATCCGTCGCGCGCCTCGCCAGCGCGCGGCCACCCAAGCGCAATTGTCAGACCTTGATCCGGGTGCTAACTGGATAGAAACGCACGAAAGATCACGGAGACCCCGCTATGCGACGCAGACTGGCAGCCGGAAACTGGAAAATGAACGGAACCGGAGCTGCTCTGTCCGAGTTGGACACGCTGAGTGCAACGCACCCTTCTCCGACGGTCGATATTCTGATCTGCCCTCCGGCAACTTTGATCCACCGGGCCGCACAAGCCGTGCAAGGCTCGGGCGTCGCCATCGGCGGACAGGATTGCCACGCCGAGGTTTCGGGCGCCCATACGGGTGATCTGAGCGCCGAGATGCTGAAAGACGCCGGCGCGACCAGCGTAATCGTCGGGCATTCGGAACGGCGCGAAGACCACGGCGAGAAAGACGACGATATCCGCGCCAAGGCCCGGGCGGCCATGAACGCGGGCCTGACCGCAATCATCTGCGTCGGCGAAAGCCTTGAACAGCGCGAAGCGGCCAATACGCTCGACATCATTGGCGGGCAGTTGTCCGGTTCGATCCCGGACCTTGCCACCGGAGAGAACCTCGTCGTGGCTTACGAACCGATCTGGGCCATCGGCACCGGCAAGGTTCCCACTTTGGAAGAAATCGGCGAAGTCCATGATTTCATTCGCGCCAGACTTGAACGGCGATTTGGCGAAGGTGTCGGCCGGTCGGTTCGTTTGCTCTATGGCGGTTCGGTCAAGCCGGACAACGCGGCGGAGATTTTCGGAGTGTCAAACGTAGACGGCGCGCTGGTCGGCGGTGCAAGCCTGAAGGCACGCGATTTCTCGGGCATCATTTCCGCGCTGGAACAGGCCTGACCGGTTCACGCACGCTCAGTCCGCGATGTCCTCGGCCCAAAGCTCGGGCTGTTCGGTCACGAACCTGCGCATAAGGGCAATGCAGTCCGGGTCTTCGGCCAAAACAACCTCGACCCCACGATCGCGCAGGAAGTCTTCGTTGCCGCCGAAGTTTTCCGTGTCACCGATGACCACGCGCGGGATTCCGAACTGAACAATCGTTCCGGCGCACATCATGCACGGAGACAGGGTGGTATACAGAACGGTATCTCGGTACGTCTTCTGCCGCCCGGCCTTGCGCAGCGCATCCATCTCGCCATGGGCGATCGGATCCCCCTGCTGAACCCTTTGGTTTCGGCCCCGCGAGATGATCGTGCCGTTCCGAGCCAATACAGATCCGATCGGGCAACCGCCCTCATTGAAACCGGCTTTGGCTTCTTGGTAGGCAACGCGCATCAGGCGCTTGTCGTCATCGGTCAGCATGTTGCGGCACTCGTTGGTTGCGGTGGTCAGGATGGTTCCAGCCTGCCCACCGCGGGTGCCTGCGTCAACAACGGGCCGGTCACGCAAGTTTCATTGCGACCATGCCGGACACGATCAGCGTCGCTGCGATGACACGCAGCGGGGTCAGTGCCTCGCCCAGAAACATCACACCAACCAAGAACGCACCGACCGCGCCAATACCCGTCCACAGCACGTAGGCGGTTCCCAGTGGCAAGGAACGCATGGCCAGGGCCAGCAAACCGAACGAACCGGCCATCGCGCCCCCCATGACAACGGTCGGCCAGAGCCGCGTGAACCCAGCAGACTGCTTCATGGCAACTGCCCAGACGATTTCCAGCAAACCGGCAAAAAGAAGAAAGATCCAGGACATCGGGACACCTCTATCAGCTTCGGGTCGTCCCGAATGATCACCCATGGTGGGGAGGTCGTCCTCGGTCAGTATGTGGGAAGAACCGGTGGTGAGTTCAAGCCCGGCCATTCAGCGTAGCGGCCCGTCAGATGCCAGCCGGCCGCGCAAAAGTGATCCGAACCGGTAGCCCGGTTCGGATCGAACGCAATGGTCTAGTTCGTAATGATCTCGGGGCCCATGAAGGTATTCGGCAACACCGTCGACAGCCACGGGATATACGTGATCATGATCAAGAAGACGAACAGAACGGCCAGGAACGGCAGTGCCGCGCGCACGACGGCCATCATCGGCATTCCCGCGACGCCCGACGTAACGAACAGGTTCAGACCGACCGGAGGCGTGATCATCCCGATTTCCATGTTCACCACCATGATGATGCCCAGATGGATCGGGTCGATGCCCAGTTCGATGGCAATCGGAAACACCAGCGGCGCCACGATAACCAGCAGGCCCGAGGGCTCCATGAACTGACCGCCGATCAGAAGGATCACGTTGACCACGATCAGAAAAGTGATCGGCCCCAGACCCGCCGACAGCATTGCGCCGGCAATGTGTTGCGGCACCTGCTCATCGGTCAGAACATGCTTGAGGATCAGCGCGTTGGCGATGACGAAAAGCAGGGTGACAGTCAGCTTGCCGGCCTCAAACAGCGTATGTTTGGTGTCGGGGTGGAAAAAGGCCGTGATCAGCGCCAGCGGCTTTTTCACAAGCGAGAGGTTTTGCTCACCATCCTGGGTGCTGAGTGGCCCCATGTCCTTGTAGACGAAGCTGGCGATGAAGAAGGCGTATACAGCCGCGACCGCCGCCGCTTCGGTCGGTGTGAAGATACCGCCATAGATGCCGCCAAGGATGATGACGATCAGAAACAGACCCCAACCGGCCTCGCGTGCCGACGCGAATATCTCGCCCCAGCCTTTCCAATCACCTTTCGGCAGGTTCTTGACCTTGGCCATCACATAGATTGTGACCATCAGCATGAACCCGGCCATGAGACCCGGAATGACACCGGCCAAGAACATCCTGCCGACCGAGACTTCGACCGCTGCCGCGTAGACAACCATGACGATCGACGGCGGGATCAGGATACCCAGCGTACCGGCGTTACAGATCACGCCCGCTGCGAATTCCTTGGAATAGCCGACCTGCCGCATACCGGCGATCACGATCGAACCGATCGCAACAACGGTGGCAGGGGACGATCCTGACAGCGCGGCGAACAGCATACATGCGAACACGCCCGCGATTGCCAGACCGCCAGGCAGGTGACCAACGCAGGCGATCGAGAACCGAATGATCCGCCGTGCCACCCCTCCGGTCGTCATGAAGGACGAGGCAAGGATGAAGAACGGGATGGCCAGCAGGGTAAAGTGGCCCTCGAACGCCTCGAACAGGGTTCCGGCAACCGAAGCCAGCGAGCTGTCCGAGTAGATCAGCAGAAACAGGGTCGAGCTCAGCCCTAGGGCGACCGCGATCGGAACGCCGATCAGCAGCAGGCCCACGACCATGGCAAAAAGTAGTACTACATCCATCAGTCGTGTTCTCCCTGAAGGGCCCGGACTTCTTCGATCTCGTCCTCAACCTCGTGGCTTGCGACAATACGGTCGGCCTCACCGCGCAGGATCTGCAGCCCGGCCTGGGCAAAGCGGATCACCAGCAGCAGCATCGACAGCGGCAGGACGAAATACGGCACGACCTTGGGCAGCTTCTCGTAGTACTCGCCATAGTTGATGAGGTCTTCGAGGAACCGTAGCGGCGCGACCATGGGAATGTCGTCCACCTCGTAGAAGCTCTGACTACGAGCGTCGAAATCAAAGCCCGTGGGGAACCAGCGTCCAGAGGTCGGAGGCAGGTCGGCAAAAACCGCCCAGTAGTCGTAGGACCCCTTCAGCAGCAGCAGCGAGAATACGAGGCAGCAGCCCACCGCGATCAGTGCCAATACCCTGCGCGGTGCTGGCGGCAGCATGTTCAGGATGGCGTCCACCCCCAGATGCGCGTGCTTCTTGACGGCGTAGGATGCCCCCAGCAATACCAGCCATCCGAAGGTGAATACGGTCAGCTCTAGCGCCCAAAGGATGTTGGAGTTGAAGACGAAACGCGCAATCACGTTGGCAAAGGTCACGGCCGTCATCAGGCCAAGAAGCAACGCGATCAGGGTTTCTTCGATTCGGTCGACCAGCCCACCGGGGCCGGTTTTCGCACCAGACATCTTTCTGTCCCCATTTTTGTTGATTTATCGAGGTGGCGGGCGCGATTGGCCCGCCTGGTATGTGCTCCGGCGGGCTTGCGACCGTCGGAGCACACCTGCGTGTCGGATCAGAACCCGGCGTTGATCGCCTGAGCGGCGTCGATCTTGTCCTGACCAACGTCACCGGAGAACTTGTCCCAAACCGGCTTCATCGCATCAACCCAAGCCTGACGCTGCTCGGGTGTCAGCTCGCGGATCGAGCCGCCCGCGTCGATGATGGCCTGCTTGGCCTTTTCGTTGACCGCAAACGCCTCTTTGTTGCGCTCTTCGGTCACCTCGGCCAGGATCGTCAGGAACTGCTCGCGCACTTCCGGATCGAGGCTGTCCAGCCAGTCGACCGAAGTCACGACCAGATAGTCGATGATGCCGTGGTTGGTTTCGGTGGTGCCATCCTGCACTTCGAAGAACTTCTTGCCGTAGATGTTCGACCAAGTGTTCTCCTGACCGTCCACAACGCCCTGCTGCAGAGCACCATAGACTTCCGAGAAGGCCATTTTCTGCGGGCTTCCGCCGATGGCTTCCATTTGCGCAACCAGCACGTCCGAAGACTGAACGCGGAATTTAAGGCCGTTGGCGTCCGAAGGATCGATCAGCGGTTTGTTCGCCGACATCTGCTTCATGCCGTTGTGCCAGAACGCCAGACCCTGCAGGCCGCGGCGCTGCATGCTGTCTTTCATGGCCTGGCCATCCGCCGAGGCCTGGAACGCATCAACCGCGTCGATGTTTTTGAACATGAACGGCAGGTCGAACAGACGGAACTGCTTGGTGAACTTCTCGAACTTCGACAGCGACGGGGCGGCCAGTTGCACGTCGCCCTGCAGCATCGCCTCGAGCACCTTGTCGTCGTTGTACAAGGTCGAGTTCGGATAGACCTCCATGCACATGACGCCGTTCATCTCGTCGTTCACGCGCTGCTCGAGCAGCGATGCGGCGATGCCCTTGGGGTGTTTGTCGGTGTTCGTCACATGCGCGAACTTGACGACGATCTCGCCATCGTCGCAGGCAGCGAAGCCCGCTGTTGCGGTAACGGAAAGCGCAAGCGCGGTGGCGGCTGTTGCCAGGAATTTCATCTGTCTTTTCCTCCCAGACTTCCAAAGAAACTTCCTTTGACATCCATGGGGATGCCGGATGCGCAAGAGTGAAACGAATCGACGGTCACCGTTCAACAATTCGAGAACGGCTGGTTGCAGACAGATTTTCTAAATAGTTTTCAGTAATTTAAATAGAACATCCGCAATGAGTATTTTGTTATCGCAGACATTTGTGCGGGAAACCGCACACCCAAATGCGCCACTGTGCGAAAATCCGCACATACATCGAATCATCGGGCGAATCGTTCCGCGTCAGCGCCGATAGTCTTCAGGGCGTATGCCGTAGCGGGCCAATTTGTCGTAAAACGTCTTACGCGGCAGTTTCAGGGACTTGGCCGCATCCGACGCCCTTCCGTTGTGACGACCCAAGGCCGCAATCAGCAACGAGCGCTCAACGCGCGCCATCTGTTCGTTCAGCCCAAGATCGGCGGCGGCGGCAACGTCCTCGGGCATCCCCAGAACAAAACGCATCGCAGCTGACATCAGTGAACGCGCGTTGCCGGGCCAGCCCCGCGCCATCAATGAAGCCAAGTGTTCGGAGGAGACATCCGGTGCCGCGATCCCGGCCTGCTCGGCCGCTTGGGCGACGTAGTGGCGAAAGATCACCGGGATGTCCTCGGGGCGCTCGGCCAAAGACGGTACGCGCACCCGCATCACGTCCAACCGATAGAACAAATCGGCGTTGAACCGACCCTCGGCCGCCATCTCGGCCAGATCCGCGGTTGTTCCGCCGATGATGCGGACGCCGGGCCCGTTTTCGATCATCTCCAGGGCCGCATATTGCGTCGCCTCGGGCATGGCCGAGACTTCATCCAGAAACAACGATCCGGCTGCCGCATCCTTGCATATCGCCTGCAGGGCATCCGCCCCCAGACCTGACGCCGGGCGCTTGACGAACGGCCCCTGCGCGCGTGGCGACATCAAATGGATGACTTCGGCGACTTTCGAAATACCGCTGCCCGGCGGTCCGGTGACCAGAACTTCGGCCTGAGTTGGGGCAACGCTGCGCACCCTGTTCCGCAATGCATCAGCCTGCGGTGACAATCCGAACAACAAACGGGCCGCAGGATCGCCCTTCTCCAATTCGCGCTTGGCTGCCCGGTGGTCCAATACCTGACTGCGCGCGGCAAACGCTCGGCTGAGAACCGCAAGCAGATCGGCGGCGGCGCAGGGCTTCTCAAGAAAGTCGAACGCGCCCTGCCCCATAGCCTGCACCGCCATCGGTATGTCGCCTTCGCCGGTCAGCAGAACGACCGGCAACTCCGAGTCGACCTCGCGGGCATAGGACAGAAGATGAAACCCATCCCGTCCCGGCATCCGAATATCCGAGACAATCGCACCTGGGAAATCTTCCCGGATATGGTCTTTGGCAGCCACAAACGATCCAGCGGGAATTACGGAATAGTCCGCAAGTTCCAGAGTCTGGGCCAGCGCCTCGCGCACGGCGGCGTCATCATCGACCAATAGAACCGTTCGGATCATGCCGCGGCTTCCTTCTCAAATGGTTCCAATTCGACGGTGAATTCTGCTCCGTCGGGCATGTTCGCGCCGCGTATCTCTCCTCCGAAACTCTGGACCAGACCGTATGAGATCGAAAGGCCAAGGCCCATTCCCTCGGATGAGCCAACGGTTTTGGTTGTGTAGAACGGCTCAAAAACGCGATCGGGATCCTGAATGCCCGGGCCGGTATCGCGCACCGCGACCATCAACCGCTCGCCACGGGTCAGCGTGATCGTTAGGCTTCGGGTTTCCCGACCGGTCATCGCGTCGGCGGCATTGGTGATCAGATTGACAAAGACCTGCACCAGCCGCACCTCTCCGCCCCAGGCAAAGACAGGTGCATTGGGCGGCTGCCAGATCAACGTGACCCCGTCCGAGCGCAACCGACCGTCAGTCAGTTCGACGGCCGTATTGAGCACCTGAACCAGATCGACCTTGCCCATCGGCTCGCTCTCATTGCGGGCAAAGGATCGCAAGTTCTTGATAATGCGTGCCATACGGGCAGCCATGTCCGAGATACGCCCCAGGTTTTCGCGGGCCTTTTCGGGCTTGCCCTGCGCCAGAAAGGCCGTGCCATTGTCGGCGTATTGCCGGATCGCCATCAGCGGCTGATTCAATTCGTGGCTGATGCCCGCCGACATTTTCCCCAGAGCGCTCAGCTTGCCGGCCTGAACCAGATCGTCCTGCGCGCGTTTCAACGCCGCTTCGGCCTCTTGCCGCTCGGCCACCTCGCGGCGCAGAGCCACGTTGGCGGCCGTCAAAGCGCGGGTCCGCTGGGCCACCCGGCTCTCCAGCACCGCATTGGCTTCGGCCAGAGTACGCCGCCGTTCGGTCGCCAGAAAAAGCAACGCGCCGAAGGCAAGGCAGATCGCTGCGACCGCAGCAGCCTGCAATCCGGCCAGACGTCGTGCCGGCGTCACATCCATCAAGACTTCGCCAGTCATTCCGATCACCGGCAGATCGCGGGTCAGGTGCAGGGCGCGATCCGGCAGGTACGGGCTCCAGCCGATCGACCATAGTTCGTGCGGGCCCATACGTGTAGACGAAAACGCGCCCGGCTTGCCATTAGCCGGCTGCAAGCCGATTTGCCCCGGCGGACGTTGCCAGAACAGCAGTTCGGACCGGTTGGAAATGAAGACCGAGCCAGCACGATCCACGAAGAACACCGCCTCGGTACTGCCGCGCCACGTGCTTTCAACGTCTTCGACATCCGCGATGACCATCAGGGCTCCGGTTACCTGACCATCTTCGGAAAACGCAGGCGCCGCATAGGAATAGATCCGGTTTCCAGTGTCGCGCAAAACCCCGTGCGAACTGCCAAGAGCGCCGT
Source organism: Ruegeria sp. CI8 (assembly GCF_056536865.1). Classification (NCBI taxonomy): domain Bacteria; kingdom Pseudomonadati; phylum Pseudomonadota; class Alphaproteobacteria; order Rhodobacterales; family Roseobacteraceae; genus Ruegeria; species Ruegeria sp. CI8. The sequence continues at coordinate 1,020,449 of NZ_JBQFQL010000001.1, read as the reverse complement.
GTAGCGCGCGTTGAAACGCGGGTTGGTCGGCCATGTTGCCATTCACCACGTCCCGCGCAGCGGCCAGAACGCGCCCGGTCTTGTCCGCATAAAGAACATCCACAGCCGAGGTCTTGTCCGCGACCTCCAGCAAAAGCGCCTGCGCCGCCCACCGCCGGTCGCTGGTGTCCAACGCCCGCAGTGCCGGATGCTCGGCCATCAGAACCGCAAGTTCCTGATAGACCTGCAACTGCGTGCTCAGACGATCCGACGCCAACTCCAGATCGGCTTCGGCTTTCTCGCTAAGCTGAGAGAGCGCCTGCCGGTACCCATAAGACCAGACGGCCGCCGACAACAGCGCGACAGCGAACAGGAAACCAATCGTGACCCAAACCCTTTGCATGAAACAGGGTCTTGCATTCACAGCGCCGCATGGCAAGTCTGCGCCGCATGAAGACCGTGCACCAATCTCCGACCGAGCCCGAATTTGTTCAAAACCCCTACCCTTTCTACCGGGCAGCGCGCGATCAGGGTGATCTGGTATACTGGCAGGACTACGACATGCCCGCGGCGATGTCTCACGCGGCGGTCCAGGCGCTTTTGCGCGATCGGCGTTTCGGACGCGAAGTACCGCCAGAGATGGCCACAAAAGGCCCCGATCACCTTGCGCCGTGGCTGACGGTCGAAGCGCATTCGCTGCTCGAAGCCGAACCTCCGCGCCATACCCGCCTCCGCGCTCTGGTTCTGCGCGCCTTTACCTCGCGGGCTATCGGAGCGCTTGCACCGGACATCGAAAGGCTGTGTCACGACCTGATCGACGCGTTCCCCGATGCTCTTTTCGACCTTCTGGATGCCTATTGCACGCAGGTTCCAGTGATCACGATCTGCCGGCTGCTGGGTGTGCCCGAGAGCATGGCACCGCAGTTGTTGCAGTGGTCCCATGCCATGGTCGCCATGTATCAGGCCAGCCGCACCCGCGAGACCGAAGATCAGGCGGCACAGGCCTCCGCCGAGTTCTCGGCATTTCTGAACGACTACGTCTCTCACCGCCGATCCGAACCGAAAGACGATCTGATCACCCGTTTGATCACGGCAGAGGAAGACGGCGAGAAACTGTCACGCGACGAGTTGATCGCAACCTGCATCCTTTTGTTGAACGCCGGCCATGAGGCAACTGTTCATTCGCTGGGCAACGGCGTCAAAATACTTTTGGAGTCCGAAACCAGCCCTGATGCCCTGGGCACGGACACACTCGATACGACGGTCGAGGAGATCCTGCGCTTCGACCCGCCGCTGCATATGTTCACGCGATATGCCTATGAAGACGTCGAGGTTTTTGGCCATCAGTTTGCCCGCGGCGATCAGGTGGCGTTGATGCTTGGGGCCGCCAACCGTGACCCGGACGTCTGGACCGACCCGGACAAATTCGACCCGACCCGCAGCATTCAGGCCAACACGAGCTTTGGCGGTGGTTTGCATTTCTGCGTTGGCGCTCCGCTGGCCCGGCTGGAAATGCGGATCGCTCTGCCGGTTCTTTTTGACCGTTGCCCGGGTCTGCGACCGGCCGAATCCCCGGAATATGCCAACAAATACCACTTCCACGGGCTGACACGACTAATGGCCCAAGCCTGAGCGCCGATCAGGTGTCTGCCAAGGCGTTCAGGGGCAGCATGGTGGTCGACTTGATTTCTTCCATCGACAACAGCGCGGTGACGTTGTGCACGCGCACTTCCGAGATCAGCGCCTGATAAAACGCATCGTAGGCCCGTGCGTTCCTGACCCGAACTTTCAGAATGTAGTCGATGTCGCCAGCCAGACGATGCGCCTCTTGAACTTCGGGACGATCACGCAGGGCCTGCAGGAACTTGCGTTGCCAGTCCGCCTCATGCTCGGAGGTTCGGATCAGAACAAAGAACGTCGCCTCGAAACCCAGCGCCTCTGCGTCCAGCAAAACGGTCTGCTGACCGATGATTCCGGCCCTTTTCATCTTGCGGATCCGATTCCAAACGGGTGTCTTTGAACTGCCCACTTTGGCCGCGATTTCGTCCAGCGATTGACTGGCGTCTCGCTGCAGCTCGGCCAGAATTTTCCGATCCGTGTCGTCTATTCGAACCGACATTCCAATTTTCCTTCCGAATGAAAACCCATGTTCCGCCTGCCGCGCAATTCAGAACGCTTGTCCTTATTTGATCGGCAATATGGCATCTAGACGGGAATATTTCCTATATTGAGGGCCAAGTCAAACAACAGCCAGGGCTACCCAATGAAGGCCACGCAGACAAAAGGACAAACGGGACAGGTCGACTTCGTCGGCGCAGGACCCGGTGATCCTGAATTGCTGACACTCAAGGCCCTGTCCGCATTCCAGCGGGCCGAGGTTGTTTTGCATGATCGCCTGATCAGCGCAGAGGTTTTGCAACTAGCCGGTCAGAACGCCCGGCTGGTCGACGTGGGCAAGGCCGGCTTTGGTCCGTCTTGGAAGCAGAGTGACATCAACGCATTGCTGGTTGACTACGCACTCAAGGGACAGCGGGTGGTTCGCCTCAAATCCGGTGACGCGACCCTCTTCGGCCGGCTGGACGAAGAGATCGATGCACTGGACGCCGCGGGTATCCCGTGGACGATCGTTCCGGGCATTACGGCTGCCTCGGCGGCGGTGGCCGGAATTGGCCAAAGCCTGACCCGACGCGGCCGAAACTCCTCGGTCCGGTTTCTGACCGGGCACGACATGGAGGGCTTTGCCGATCACGACTGGGCTGCGCTGGCCCGTCCGGGGTCGGTTGCAGCCATCTACATGGGCAAGAAATCCGCCCGCTTCATTCAAGGACGCCTGATCATGCACGGCGCCGATCGCGCCACGCCGGTCACGTTGGTCGAAAATGCCTCGCGACCTGATCAGCGCGTTGTCGCCACGACGCTGGATCAACTGCCTGCAGACCTCGCCGCTGCCGGCCTCGACGGTCCTGCACTCACATTCTATGGCCTGGCCCCGCGCGACGCGGCCAAAGCCGTCACTGAATTCAACAAGGAGCTTGCCTGATGGCCCGCGCTTTTACCCCCAAAGTCGTTACCGCAAATGACCTGCTGGAAGGCGACGTGATCTATCTGACCGCCGATGACCGCTGGTCGCGAGATCTGCGCGAGGCCGAGCTGATCACCGACGAAGCGCACGCTCAGCTGCGTCTTCTGGATGCACAGAAGCAAGTCGACAAGATCGTAGGTGCCTATCTCGCCGATGTCGTTGCGGGCGAAAACGGTCCTGAACCCACCCATTTTCGGGAAGACTTCCGCCGGACTGGTCCGTCCAACTATGCCCACGGCAAACAGGAATCTTCCCCGCAGCCCCGGGTCTGACCTCAGGCCCCTCTCTCCCCGTAAAAAGGCCCCGGATCCGGGGCTGCAACAAAGGACAGCCAAAGATGTACCGCTACTCCGAGTTTGACAGAGCATTCCTGGCCGAGCGCAACGCACAGTTCCGCGCCCAGGTCGAACGCCGCATCGACGGCTCGCTGACCGAGGACGAGTTCAAGCCCCTGCGCCTGATGAACGGCCTGTATCTGCAATTGCACGCCTACATGCTGCGGGTGGCCATCCCCTATGGCACGCTAAACAGCGCCCAGATGCGGCAGCTGGCCCTACTGGCCGAGAAGTGGGACAAGGGCTACGGCCATTTCACCACGCGCCAGAACATCCAGTACAACTGGCCCAAGCTGCGCGACGTGCCCGACATGCTGGACGCGCTGGCCGAGGTCGGCCTGCACGCGATCCAGACCAGCGGCAACACCATCCGCAACGTGACCGCCGACCATTTCGCCGGTGCCGCAGCGGATGAAATCGCCGACCCGCGCCCCTATGCCGAGCTGCTGCGCCAGTGGTCCACCGACCACCCGGAATTCCAGTTCATGCCGCGCAAGTTCAAGATCGCCATCACCGGGTCCGAGCATGACCGCGCCGTGATCAAGGCCCATGACATCGGCCTGCAACTGATCGAGCGCGACGGCGTTTTGGGCGCCCGCGTCTTGGTGGGTGGCGGTCTGGGCCGCACGCCGATGATCGGCAAGGAGCTGTCTGATTTCGTCGCCTTTGACGACCTGCTGGCTTATCTGGAGGCCACAGTTTCCGTGTGGAACCAGATTGGCCGCCGCGACAACAAGTACAAGGCCCGCATCAAGATCACCGTGCATGAGCATGGCATCGACGCGATCCGCTCCAAGGTGAACGAGCGCTTCCTGCAGGTCCGCCCGCAGTTCAAGGGTGCCGACATGGCGCTGCTGGATCAGATTAAGGCGCATTTCGCCCCGCCCGCCTTCCGCAAAGGCTCGGTCGCGGCGTTCGAGAGCGCCTATTCGAACGACCCGGTGTTCCGCTCGTGGATCGACACCAACATCGCGCCGCACAAGCAGGCGGATCACGCGATCGTCACGATCTCGATCAAGAAGCACGGCCAGACGCCGGGTGATGCAACCGCCGAGCAGATGCGCGTGATGGCCGATCTGGCCGAGCAATATTCCTATGACGAGCTGCGCATCAGCCACGAGCAGAACGTGATCCTGCCGCATGTCCACAAATCGGACCTGCCCGCGATCCATGCCAAGCTGAAAGAGCACGGTCTGGCCACCGCGAATATCGGTCTGATCAGCGACATCATCGCCTGCCCCGGCATGGACTATTGCGCGCTAGCGACGGCCCGCTCGATCCCGGTGGCGCAGCAGATCGCGACCCGGTTCGACGAGCTGAAGCTGGAGCACGACATCGGCCACCTGAAGATCAAGATCTCGGGCTGCATCAACGCCTGCGGGCATCACCACGTGGGTCACATCGGCATCCTGGGCCTGGATCGCGCGGGCGTCGAGAACTACCAGATCACGCTGGGCGGAGACGCCACCGAAACGGCCGCCATCGGCGACCGCACCGGTCCGGGCTTTGCCTATGACGAGATCGTGCCCGCGGTCGAACGTATCGTGGAAACCTATCTGGAACAGCGCACAAGCGCCGAGGAGACCTTTTTGGAAACCTACCGCCGTGTTGGAATGGCGCCATTCAAGGCGGCCCTCTACCCCGAGGCGCGGGCCAATGCCGCTTGACCTGATCCAGACGGAACTGGGCCGGGAACGACGCGAACTGACCGAAAAGGTCGAGGCGCTGAACGCCCGGTTCCGCCACCACAGCGCACATGACGTCATGCATGGTGCGCTTGAGGAGGCGGGCAACCTGGCGCTGGTTTCCAGCTTCGGTGCCGAGTCGGTGGTGTTGCTGCACATGGCTGCCGTGGTCGACAAGGCCACGCCGGTCCTGTTCATCGACACGATGATGCTGTTTGCCGAGACGCTAGAATATCAACATGAGGTCAGCGAGCGTCTGGGTCTGAAGAACGTCCAGATCATCCGCGCGGATGACGAGGATATTCAGCGCGAAGACCCCTATGGCGCACTGCGGCTGCGCGACATGGATGCCTGCTGCAACCTGCGCAAGACCTTCCCCTTGCAGCGGGCCTTGGCGGGCTATGAAGGCTGGATTACAGGGCGAAAGCGGTTCCAATCCGGTACCCGCGCCACGCTCGAGTTCTTCGAGGTCGAGGACGGCACCGGCCGGATCAAGGTGAACCCTCTGGCGCATTGGGCGCCTCAGGACGTGCGCGCCTACATGGAAGAAAACCGCCTGCCCCGGCATCCGTTGGTGGCAAAGGGCTATCCCTCGATCGGCTGTGCGCCCTGCACCTCGCCGGTGAAGGATGGCGAAGATCCCCGCGCCGGACGCTGGCGCGATCAGAACAAGGAAGAATGCGGCATCCATTTCGTCGACGGCAAAATGGTACGCAGCGGAGAGAAAACATGAACGTGATCGTGAATGACCGGGGCTTTGCCCCTGATGACTGGACCAACGGCTTTGTCACCCTCGAAGATGCCGCAAACGATGTGATCGCACTGGACGTCACCTCGGATACGGACCCCGACGAATTGTTCGAACGGCTTGGAAACACGCGCATGGTGCGCGTCGACTTTCCGTCCTTTGCCGATGGCCGAGGCTTTACCATTGCCCGTACGCTGCGCCTGAAGGGCTACGAAGGCCGCCTGCGCGCTAAAGGACACGTGTTGGCCGACCAATACGCGATGGCTCGGCGCAGCGGCTTCGATGAAGTCGAGATTGACGCAGACCTTGCCGCCCGCCAACCCGAGGACCAATGGCTGGCCCGCGCCAACTGGCAGGACCACGATTATCAGGCCCGCCTGCGCGGCTGACGCAACGATCGGGGCAATCTGCCCCCTTTTCCTGACCTGGATCAAAGCTTAAACGGAGATGCCGGTTTACCAGACCGGTAGTGAAACGATGACAGAGATGAAGCCCGTGACCGAAGCAACCGCCGTGAAGGCCCCCGTCCTGCCGGACGCCCAGACCGTTCTGGAAGTGAAACACTGGACCGACCGCCTGTTTTCGTTCAAGGTCACGCGTCCGCAATCGCTGCGCTTCCGCTCGGGCGAATTCGTTATGATCGGCCTTTTGGGCGACAACGGAAAACCGTTGCTGCGCGCCTATTCGATCGCGTCGCCGTCGTGGGACGAGGAACTGGAATTCTATTCGATCAAGGTGCAGGACGGCCCGCTGACCTCGAAACTGCAGCACATCCAGCCCGGCGATCAGATCATTCTGCGGCCCAAACCTGTGGGTACGCTGGTGCATGATGCACTGCTGCCGGGCAAGCGCCTGTGGTTCTTTGCCACCGGAACCGGGTTTGCCCCCTTTGCCTCGCTGCTGCGCGAGCCGCAGACCTATGAGGACTACGACGAGGTCATCATCACCCACACCTGCCGCGAGGTGGCGGAGCTGGAATATGGCCGCCAGCTAATCGAGAACATCCGCAAGGACGAGTTGCTGGCCGAACTGATCGGCGAAGGTTTCGCCGACAAGATCCGCTATTACCCGACCACCACCCGCGAACAGAGCCCCAAGATGGGCCGGATCACCGACCTGCTGAAGGACGGAACCGTCTTCAAGGATCTGGGCATCGAAGGCGGCATCAAGCCCGAGACCGACCGCGCCATGGTCTGCGGCAGCCTGGCCTTCAACCACGACATCAAGGCCATTCTCGAAGAGTTTGGCCTGCGCGAGGGTGCGAACTCGGACCCCAAGGAATTCGTGATCGAAAAAGCCTTTGTCGGCTGAGCCGAGATCCGGGCCGGCGAACGCCCGTTCCGCCGGCCCGAGCACCGCGTCGACACGTGCGAATTTCGTGTCATAGCACCTATATGGCGCTTGAAAGAACCTTCGTCTCAGTTTAAGTTCCCGGCTCGGAAATCGGCAATTATCAAAGGAATGAACCCATAGCCCGCAGACCTCACAACGCGCCGCCACAACGTGATACCGGCCCGCGCGTCAATGAAAAGATCCGTGCCCCCGAAATTCGCCTGATCGGCGCCGAAGGTGAGAATGTCGGGGTGGTTCATCCCGCCAAGGCCATGCAGATGGCAGCCGATGCCGGTCTTGATCTGGTCGAGATCTCGCCCAACGCGAATCCGCCGGTCTGCAAGATCATGGACTTTGGCAAGTTCAAGTACGAGCAGCAGAAACGCGAAAGCGAAGCCCGCAAGAAACAGAAGATCATCGAGGTGAAAGAGGTCAAGTTCCGGCCCAACACCGATACGCATGACTACGACGTCAAGATGCGGAACGTTTTCAAGTTTCTCGAGAATGGCGACAAGGTCAAAGTGACCCTGCGCTTCCGCGGCCGGGAAATGGCGCACCAGAACCTGGGACGTGAACTGCTTGAGCGCGTGGCGGAAGACGTCAAGGAAATCGGCAAGATCGAAAACATGCCGAAGATGGAAGGCCGCCAGATGATCATGATGATCGGACCGCTTCCCCAGAAGTGACGGCACATGGATCCGAGTGACCAAAGCTCCCTTGTTCGAGGGAGCTTTTTTATTTGTGGGTCAAAGTCAGGGCGGCGTGTCAGATTGCTTTGGAAATCGCACCCGACAACTTGTCCACCAGTTCGTCCAACTGCGGCTCTTCGATGATGAATGGCGGGGCCAGAAGCACATGGTCGCCTCTCCTGCCGTCGCGTGTTCCGGACATCGGATAGCAGATCAAACCCGCTTCGACGGCGGCTTTCTTGATCTTGGCCGCCACTCCCCGGGCCGGGTCAAACGGTTCGCGCGTATCTCTGTCAGCCACCAGTTCGATGCCTCGGAACAGGCCGCGACCACGGATGTCCCCGACATTGGGATGCTGGCCAAAGGCCGCCTCGAGTTTGGCTTGCAGTTTGTCACCCATGTCGCGGGCACGGGCCGGCAAATCGCGCGAGGTAAGTTCTGTCACAACAGCCAGGGCTGCCGCCGTGGCCACCGGGTGTCCGACATAGGTATGGCCGTGCTGGAAGAAACCCGAGCCATTTCGGATGGCGTCATAAATTCGATCGGTGCACAGCGTGGCACCGATGGGTTGATATCCAGCCCCCAAGCCCTTGGCGATGCAAAGAATATCCGGCGCCACCCCATCGTGGTCGCAGGCAAACAGATGGCCGGTCCGGCCCATGCCGCACATGACCTCGTCGAGGATCAACAACACGCCGTATTGATCACAGATTTCGCGGATCCGCTTGTAATACCCCTCGACCGCGGGGACGGCGCCCAACGTGGCCCCGACCACCGGTTCCGCCATAAACGCCATCACGGTCTCGGGGCCCAGCCGCAGGATCTCCACCTCAAGCTCATTCGCCACGCGTTGGCCATAGTCATAGCTGCTCTCGCCTTCGGGCTTTTCGGCGTATTCATAGCAGGGCGCGATATGGCTCATCTCGATCAGCATTGGTGCGAATTGAGCCCGTCGCCATGCATTTCCGCCCGCTGAAAGCGCGCCCAGCGTATTGCCATGATAGCTCTGCCGCCGTGCGATAACCCGAGACCGCTCGGGTTGCCCGATTTCAAGGAAGTACTGGCGCGCCAGCTTGATCGCGGCCTCGGTCGCCTCGGACCCGCCGGACACGAAATAGACCCGGTCCAACGATGCGCGCGCGTGCTGGATCAGCAGATCTGCCAGGGCTTCGGCCGGTTCCGAGGTCATGAAGCCAGTATGGGCAAAAGCGATCTTCTGAACCTGCTCCTGCACCGCGTGGATCACTGCCGGGTTTGAATGTCCCAGGCACGACACGGCCGCATCCCCACAGTCGAGATACCGTTTGCCCTGTGCGTCGATCAAATAGCACCCGTCACCGCCGACAGCGACCGGCAATTCCGCCTTGGTGTGGCGCGGAAATACATGGCTCATATCATTGTCCTTTCAGCAAAGCGATCAAAGCCGCAACCGAGGCCGCGTTGTCCGTCCATCGGGTTCCATCCGAGTTCGTCAGGCTGTTCTCAAAACCGACCCTGACATCGCCGCCACGAGCGGCCGCAGCCGCCAGACAGGCGTGTTCCAGACGCCCGAAAGCACAAACCATCCAAGGCGTACGAGCAGCGGGAAAGGCGTCCAGATCCGCCGGTTGGGATTCCTGCCCGGTGGCATAGCGTCCCAGCACCAGCAAGCGGTCTTCCTGCTCGCGCCGCACGACCCCATCCGACTGCCATCGCTCCAACAGATCCGCATCCGTCGAATCGTAGAGGATATGCTGCACCCGAGTTCCCTGTTCCGCACACAGCCCATAAATCCGAGGGGCCAGATCGGGCGCGCGCGCAACTTCCCGAACCGAGATCGAGGCCCATTTCGGGGCCACCTGCTGCAGGCACTCCAACTGCGCAGAAACGTCAAAGATACCGGCGGCCTCGGTCGTGATCTGAACATCCATAGTGGGCACGGTTCGGGCAAGCTCGGCCATAGCCTCCCGATAGCGCCCTGCATCCAGAGAATGCGCGCCCTGCCCATCCCTGACATGCAGGTGCAACCCGTTTGCCCCGGCCGCGTGGCAGGCAATGGCCGTCTCCGCAATCTTACCGGTCGAAACCGGCAAGGCGGGGTGATCCGCATGACTGCGTCGCGCACCGTTCGGTGCGACCAAAACATACGGAAGCGACGAAGCCTGTGTGTCAGACATTGAATCATCCTATCGGTTTCTTGCGTGCTTAGCTCGTGTGAGGATGTTTTTCTCTTGTAATAATCATAACATTTGTTTTTCTCCCATCATGACACCCTCAACTCACCACCTGATGGATCGGCTGCGCCGAGAGATCGACCATTTGCCGGCCCAATTGCAGGCCGCAACAAAATACATCATCGACCATCCGGGCGATTTCGGAATCGACTCCATCCGCGTGTCTGCCGAAAAGATCGGCGTCAGCACAAACGTGATCGTTCGTCTGGCACAGCATCTTGGTTTTGATGGCTTCGAAGCCTTTCGCCGCCCTTTCCGCAGGGATCTTGTGACAGACAGCGAAGACCGCCTCAGCCGGGATTGGCTGACCCAGTTGAATGCCGGCGATGCCTTTGCGTCGGCACAGGCCAGCTATGCCCGCAACGAAATGAACGTGGTGTCACGTTCGTTGCGCCAGCTGGATCCGGGCAAGGTCAGATCCGCAGTCACCCTGATGTCCGATGCTTCCCAGTGCTTGGTCACCGCAACCCGCGCAAGCTATGCCTTGGCCTATTACTTCCACTACGCCGGACGTATGGCCCACCCGGGAATGCAGTTGATCCCAAGGCATATGGGATCGGCCATCGACGATCTTCTGAGCGCGGGCGAAACCGACTGCCTGTTCGCGATCACCGTTCAACCCTATTCGGCCGACACGATACGTGCCATCCGGTTTGCCCGGGAAAAGGGTATGCGTGTTGTTCTGCTGGCCGACAGCGATGTCATTGCTCCGGGGGTCGAGGCGGACGTGACCTTGACCGTCAGCACCCGATCACAGCATCAGTTCTCCAGCTTCTCCGGAGCGATGGCCGTTCTCGAAGTTCTTCTGAGCCACCTTTTCGCGGTCAAGGGCGACGCGACTTATCACCGGGTTCAGGACTATCAGAAAGCGCGCGAGGATGCGGGAGCCTACTGGCAGCCCAAAAGGCTTCCGCGTGTCGCGAAAAAGAAATAGGCCCCGGAACACGTCCGAGGCCCAAAGCAGTCACCGAGACCGCGTCACATGCAGGCCTGAACCGCCCGCCGGGTCATGACACTCACCAAGTGCGCGCGGTAGCCTTTGCTGCCGTGCAGATCTCCGATCATGTTCATCGGGTTGACCCGAAGATCCATAAGGGCATCGGGCCGGAATTCCTTGCTCAGCGCCTGCTCGGCTTCGCTCCAACGGAACACGCCGTCTTCGCTGGCTCCGGTCACGGCAACGCGCACCCCGTCCGCGAAGCGGGCAAGGAAAACACCCACCAGCGCAAAGCGCGAGGCAGGCTGCAGAAACTTCTGGTAACTCGCTGCCTGCGGTACCGGGAACCGGACCGTCGTGATCAGCTCGCCCTCGTCCAGCGCTGTCGTGAACATGCCCTGAAAGAAGTCATCCGCGGCGATTTCGCGCGCATTCGTACGAATGGTCGCGCCTGACCCCAATGCAGCTGCGGGGTAGCAGGCCGCCGGATCGTTGTTGGCCAGTGACCCGCCTATCGTGCCTCTGTTGCGAACGGCAGGATCACCGATATGCCCCGCCAGATCAGCCAGCGCGGGATACTTGCCCGCAACTTCTGCTGCTACCGTGGCATGCGTGGTCGCCGCTCCAATCGAAATCGACCCATCATCTTCGATGCAGACGCCCTTCAACTCGGGAATGGCACCCAGGCTCACCAGCGTCGCGGGTGAGGCCAGTCTTTGCTTCATCGTCGGGATCAGGGTCTGACCGCCCCCCAACGCCTGTGCATCCTCTCCCGCCAACGCGGCAACCGCATCAGCAATGGTCGAGGGGTTCTTGAACTCGAAATTGTACATTTCGCTTTTCCTTTCCGAAAGGCGCGGAACCGCCCTTCATCTGGCATTTGATTGACCAGGGAGCGCGAGGGGCTGGCCCCTCGCACACCAACCTCTCCACTCAGCTGTTCATCGCCGCCCAAACACGCGACGGGCTGACCGGCATGTCGATGTGGTCCACCGCCTTGCCACCCGAGTTCAGCGCATCGATCACGGCATTGACCACCGCAGGCGGCGATCCAATCGCCCCGGCCTCGCCGCAGCCCTTCACGCCCAGCGGGTTGTGCGTACATGGCGTCTGGCTGGAATGATCGACGGTATAGAACGGCACGTCATCGGCCCGCGGCATGGCATAGTCCATGAAGGACGCGCTCAGCAGCTGGCCGTTTTCGTCATAGACGCAGTTCTCCAGCAAGGCCTGACCGATCCCCTGTCCGATGCCGCCATGCACCTGACCGTCAACGATCATCGGGTTGATGATGTTGCCGAAATCATCCGCCGCGGTGAACCGTTCGATGGTCACCTGTCCGGTCTCGGGGTCAACTTCGACCTCGCAGGCATAGGCGCCGGCCGGGAAGGTAAAGTTGGCCGGATCATAGAACGCAGTCTCTTCCAGGCCCGGCTCGACCTCCAGCGGAAAGTTGTGCGGCACATAGGCCGTTAGGGTCACATCCCCCCAGGCCACCGACTTGTCGGTGCCGGCCACGGTGAACTGGCCATCCTTCAGCTCGATATCGGCCTCGGAGGCTTCCAGCAGATGCGCCGCGATCTTCTTGGCCTTGTCGATCACCTTCTCGGTCGCCTTGACCATGGCCGAACCACAGACCGCCAGCGAGCGCGAGCCATAGGTTCCCATGCCGAACGGGATCTTCGAGGTATCGCCGTGCACGATCTCGACCATCGACTCGTCGATGCCGATCATGTCGGCCACGACCTGCGGAAAGGCGGTCTCGTGCCCCTGCCCGTGGCTGTGCGCCCCGACCATGACGCTGATCGAGCCGGTGGCGTTCACCCGCACGGTTGCCGCGTCATACAGGCCCGCACGCGCCCCCAGCATGCCTACGATGTTCGAAGGCGCGATGCCGCAGGCCTCGATATAGCAGTTCACGCCCAGGCCGCGCAGCTTGCCACGCGCCTCGCTTTCGGCGCGACGTGCCGGGAAGCCCGCGAAATCGGCGGCCTGCTCCAGCTTGTCCATGGTGCCTTTGTAGTCGCCGGTGTCATAGGTCAGCGCCACCGGCGTGTCATAGGGGAACTGCGTGATGAAGTTCTGCCGACGCAGCGCCACCGGGTCGACGCCCAGCTCGCGCGCGGCCTTGTCGATCACGCGCTCCAGTTGATAGGTCGCCTCGGGACGGCCTGCGCCGCGATAGGCATCCACCGGTACGGTGTTGGTGAACATCGCCCGCACGTTCACCTGAATGACCGGCGTCTTGTAGTTGCCCGCCATCAGCGTCCCGTGCAGCCAAGTGGGTACCGAGCTGGAAAATGTCGACAGATACGCCCCAAGGTTGGCAAAAGTGTTTGTCCGCAGCCCGACGAAATTGTTGTCGGCATCCAGCGCCAGTTCGATCTTGCTGACATGGTCGCGGCCCTGTGCGTCCGACATGAACGCCTCGGAACGGCTGGCCGTCCACTTGACCGGGCGATTGCAGGCCTTGGCCGCGAAGGTACAGAACGCCTCTTCTGCGTAGTGGAAGATCTTGGTGCCGAAACCCCCACCCACATCCGGCGCCACGACGCGGACCTTGTGCTCGGGCAGGCCCAGCACGAAGGCGCACATCAACAGCCGGATCACATGCGGGTTCTGCGACGTGGTATAGAGCGTGTATTCATCCGTGCCCCGGCTGTATTCCGCCACGGCCACGCGCGGTTCCATCGGGTTGGCGACCAGACGGTTGTTCACCAGTTCCAAGGTGGTGACATGCGCCGCATTGGCGAACACCTCGTTCACCTTGGCATCGTCGGCCTCGCCCAACTGCCAGTCATAGCAGATGTTGTTTTTCAGATCGTCATGGACCAGCGGCGCGCCCTCTTCGGCGGCGGCTTTCATGTCCAGAACCGCGGGCAGTTCCTCGATATCCACGTCGATCGCCTCGGCCGCGTCACGGGCCTGCTCAAGACTGTCGGCCACGACGGCCGCGATCGGGTCGCCCACATGGCGCACTTTGCCTTGCGCCAGGATCGGGTGCGGCGGTTCCTGCATGGGCGCGCCGTGCTTGTCGGTCACCTCCCAGCCGCAGGGCATGCCGCCCACGCCTTCGAAATCCTTGCCGGTAAACACCCGGACCACGCCGGGCATGGACTCGGCGGCGGACGTGTCGATGCTTTTGATCCGGCCATGCGCGATGTCGGATCGCAGGAAATACACATAGGCCTGACCACGTACGTTGATGTCGTCGGTGTAATTGCCCGCTCCGGTCAAAAAGCGCACGTCCTCGCGGCGCTTGGAACTGGCTCCGATGCCACTGTCTTTGGGCATAGCTTGTTCTCCTCCCATAAACGGATGCTTGCGTGCATCCCAGTCATCCCACGGGCGCGTCCTTCTGCGCCCGCAGCGGCATCACTCGGCGGCGATGTGGCTGACGTCTTGGCCGGACGCGGCCATGATCGCCTTGACGATGTTGTGGTAACCGGTGCAGCGGCACAGGTTGCCTTCCAGGTATTTGCGGATTTCGGCCTCGGTCGGGCGCGGGTTATCCTTCAGCAGGGCCGCTGCCGACATCACCATGCCGGGCGTGCAGAAACCGCATTGCAGGCCATGATGATCCTGGAACGCCTGCTGGATCACATTCAAGGAGCCGTCCGGGTTGGCCTGCCCTTCGATGGTGCCGACATCGGCCCCGTCCGCCTCGAGCGCCAGCATGTTGCAGGACTTCACCGCCTCGCCGTTCACATGAACCACGCAGGCGCCGCATTGGGCCGTGTCACAGCCCACATGGGTACCGGTCAGCGACAGGTGATCGCGCAGAAAGCTGGACAGCAGCGTCCGGCCTTCGACATCACCGCTCACGGTCTTTCCGTTCACGGTCATTGAGACCTGTGTCATAAGTTCCTCCCATTTTCGTATTTATCCTTGGCCCGAGTTAAACACGGGAAAAGTCGTTTGAGAACAAAAAACTTGGCCGTTTCCAACCCGTCCCTTAGGAGCAAACTGCCAACATGTATTGCAGGCCGCCAACGGGGCGAAACTGCCGTTACGTCACTTTGCGTTTGGCCCGAGGTTGCGGACGGGTCGGGATTTCCTTGAGCAGACCACCGACGCCCATCGCCGCGATATCGGCTCCCGTGGTCGGGATGCCGCAGGCGACCCGAGACAGCACCCAGTCGGCCCCATTCAACGCGGGCGAACGTGCGCATCCCGGCAAACCGATGACCGGCCGCTTGCCCAAAACCCCGAGAAACAACAGGTTGCCCGGATCAACCGGCATACCGAAACGGTCCACCTGCCCGCCCGCGCGCCGAACAGCCTGAGGCGCCACGTCCTCGACATCGGATGTGGCCGAGCCGGTAAGGATCATCACGATATCGGCATTCATCCGGGTCAATGCCTGCGCCAGAGCGTCGACCGCGTGCGGAACGATCTGCACGTCCTCCAGGCTCAGACCCAGGGCCTCGACCCGGCCGCGCATCGCGGCGATGCCCTTGTCGTTCGGCGGCCCGCCGGGAATGTCGGTCACCACCAACCCGGCGCTGCCAAACTTCGGCGCTGCCAGGCGAATGGCCCCCTTTGCCAGCTCCGACGCGCGCTGAACGTCCGCCAGCGGCACCGCGTAGGAAATGACCTTGATCGTGGCGACCATGCCACCCGCACCCATCTGCTGATGCTGAGGAACGGTGGCCACAGTGATCATCGGGTTGACCTGATTGAACGCCAGCAGAGCCTCAACGTCCAGAGCGGCAACCCCAGCTTGATCCGCAATTAGGTTGACGCGGCCTGTAAACGGCTCGGTCACGCGCAAGTTGGCCCCCTTCGGATCCGGGGTCAGTGCCGCAGCCAATTGGCGCGCGGCCTCGTCCTCGTGACAGTCGCCGGGTTCCAGCCGCGCAACGACCACCTCGTACACGCCCGCGTCGGTCAACAAGGCAACATGCGCGTCGCCTAGCATCATTCCCTTGCGCAGCTTTTTCTTGCCAGCCATGACCGAATGCGCAAGGATCGCGCCCTTCGCGTCCGCAACCGGTACAGGGCCGAATTTCATGCCTTGCCCCGCAGCACCGCCGTCATCTGCGCGATGATCGCAACGGCAATCTCGGCCGGTCCGGCCGCGCCGATGTCCAGACCGATCGGCCCGTGGATGCGCTGCAACTGCGCTGCCGAAAAACCCGCCTCGGTCATCCGCTGCACCCGTTTGGCATGGGTGCGCGACGACCCCAGCGCGCCGATGTAGAACACTTCCGAATTCAGCGCGGCCTGCAGGGCCGGATCATCCAGCTTGGGGTCGTGGGTCAGTAGCACCACCGCCGTACGCGCATCCAGTCCAATGCTGGCCACGGCCTCGTCCGGCCAGTCGGTCAGCAGCTTTTCACCGGGAAAGCGGGATTGCGACGCAAACGCCTCGCGCGGGTCGATGATGATCGGGTCATAACCCGCAATCCGCGCCATCGGCACCAGCGCCTGCGCGATATGCACCGCGCCCACCACGATCAGCCGCAAGGGCGGGTTGTGCACGGCCACGAAGGTCTGACCGTCTTCTTCGAACCCTGAACGATCCATGCGCAGCCGGTCCGCATAGGCGTTGCGCCGCAGCGCGCGGTGGCCAGTTTCGACATTGACCTCATAGGCCACGGGCTCGCGCCGCGCCCGCGCCGCCACCAGTTCGGCCAGCATCGGTTCGGGCAGGACCGCGCCCACCGGCTCGACCAGAACCCGGATCGTGCCGCCGCAGGCCAGCCCGACGGCAAAGGCATCCTCGTCGCTGACACCGAATTCCAGCAGGCGCGCTTCGCCTTCTTCGATGGCTTCAAGCGCCTCGACGATTACCGCGCCTTCGACACAGCCACCCGAGACCGAGCCTTCGATTCGACCATCACCTGCAATGACCAACTGGGCCCCCACCCTCCGGGGTGCGCTGCCCCAGGTTTCGACGACCGTCGCCAGAACCGCGCCGCGACCCTCGCGAAACCACGCCAATGCCGTTTCCGGACTGTTGTCAAATCTGTCCATCGGACCCTCCCGCGGTGGTTCGCATCAACATAAGCAGGATTGACGCGATGAAAAGCAAGGAGCGCGTTCTCGGGTGGATTATCTCGGGCACCGACCCTGCCAACTTGGTTCTTCATGTGACGCAGAAGGCAGGTTTCGGCCGAAGTCCGCGACAGACAATCAAACATTTGATTGTTTTTCGGACGCCGACTAGCCTGCGGTCAGGCCCGACTTGCGGCCGAATTGACGCAAGAGATTTCGCAAAGGAGACAATGTCTTGAAACAGATATTTACACTAACCATCGGCGCAGCGGCATTGATTGCAGGCAGCGCCTGGGCCGACACTTTCGAACGCTACGGAGAGGTCGAGGGCTGGAAGGTCTTTGTCGACAAGGACAAGAAGTCATGCCTGATCGAAGCGGTCGATGATGCCGAGAACGTGGTGCAGATGGGTCTGACCGAAGACCGCAGCGTTGGATATGTCGGTGTCTTTACCAAGGCGGAAACCGACATCAAGCGCGGAGACAAGGAGGCCGTCGCGATCCTGCTGGGCGACAACCTGTATGTCGGCGAGGCGACCGGCATGAAGGGCAACATCACCAAGGGGTATTCGGGCGGCTATGTCCTGTCGGACGACCCGCAATTCGCCGACGACCTGGCCAAGCAAAAGGTCATGGCGGTGTTCCCCGAGAAGTCCTTTGGCTTCACCGTCGATCTGACCGGCACCTACAAGGCCATGGAAATGGCGCGCGAGTGCAACGAAAAGCAACTGCAGTAACGTCAGCCTGAAAGCGCGGCCAACAACCGCGCTTTCTCTCCCTGGTCGTCGGGTCGTGAAATCACGGCGGCCAGATCCTCAAGCGATGCAATCGAATGACCAGCGCGGAAGCTGTCCACATGCGGCAGCATGGTGGCGACGCCCTGCGCCTTGGGTGCGAACCCGTCCCAGCGCAGCAGTGGGTTCAGCCAGATCAGCCGCCGGGCCGACAGGTGCAGGCGTTCGATCTCTTTTTCCAGCAGACCAGGGTCACCCCGTTCCAACCCGTCGGTGATCAGCAGCACGACAGCCCCCTGCCCCATCACCCGGCGCGACCAGTCTCGGTTGAACTGGTGCAGGCATTCGCCGATGCGCGTGCCGCCCTCCCAATCCTGCGCCTCGGCCCCGGCGGCGGCCAGCGCGGCATCGACGTCGCGCTGATGCAGGTGCCGCGTGATGTTCGTCAGTCGCGTGCCGAAGGTGAACGCATTCACCTTGGCCCAGCCAGCCCCCTTGGCGTTCGAGACCGTGTGCAGGAAGTGCAGGATTATCCGGCTGTACTGGCTCATCGACCCCGAGATGTCACACAGCGCGATCAGATTGGGCCAGCGCGGTTTCGGTTTGACCAATGCGATCTGGTGCATTTCGCCGCCCTGACGCATGGCCGCGCGCAAGGTGCGCGCCCGGTCGATCCGCTGGCCCAGATGGCTGGCCTGTCCCCGGCGCGAGGCGATCGGGTCCACCGGCAGTTGCAGCCGCGCCAGAATGCGCTTGGCCTGCGCGGTTTCCGCGGTGCTCATCTGTTCGAAATCCAGCGAACGCAGCCGTTCCTCGGACGAGGCGGTCTGGGTGGCGTCAATCTCGATTTCGCTTTCGCCTTCTTGCTCGACGCCTTGCGGTTCATCCCGCTCGACACCGTCCAAAAGGGCCTCGGCCGCGCGTTTTTCGCCCGCTTCGGCCATGCGTTCCTCCTGAACGCCACGAATGGCCGGCAGCATCATCGACATCATGTGCTCAAGATACCGCGGATCGCGCCAGTACAGGCGGAAGATCTGGGCAAACACGGTG
The DNA here is from genome assembly GCF_056536865.1 of Ruegeria sp. CI8. Lineage (NCBI taxonomy): Bacteria > Pseudomonadati > Pseudomonadota > Alphaproteobacteria > Rhodobacterales > Roseobacteraceae > Ruegeria > Ruegeria sp. CI8. The sequence continues at coordinate 1,001,666 of NZ_JBQFQL010000001.1, read as the reverse complement.
CGATGCTCGGGCCGGTTCACGAAACAGGCGTGCAGGGTCCAGTAGAAATCCTGCTTGCGGGTGAAGCCCGCCGCCTGCACCGCGCGGATTGCGTCGACCACGCGGCCGGGGCCGATCGGCAGTCCGGCCTTGCGCAAGGCGCGAGCGAAATGGGTGATGTTCTGCGCCAGTTTCGGATCGGCCGGGATATCCAGCGGAAGCTGCTCGGCCATCGCTAGGCCCCCGGAGTGTTTTGGCGCCGCGACGTCATCAGATCGGTTCGAGCGTGGCTTTGGCCTGATCCAGAATGCGCTTGGCCTCGGAGCCCTGCAGTTTCTGGATGTCGTCCTGGTATTTCAGGATCGCGCCCAGCGTGTCGCCGATCACCTCGGGGCTGAGGTTGATCACGTCCAGCGCCAGCAGGCACTTCGCCCAGTCGATGGTCTCGGCCACGCCGGGTTTCTTGAACAGGTCCTCGGTGCGCAGATGCTGGACAAAGGCCACCACTTCACGGCTCAGCGCCTCGGCGGCCTCGGGCGCGCGGGCGTGCAGGATCTCCAGCTCGCGGTCGAAATCGGGGTAGTCGACCCAGTGGTACAGGCAGCGGCGCTTGAGCGCGTCATGTACCTCGCGCGTGCGGTTCGACGTGACGATGACGATGGGCGGTTCGGGCGCCTTGATCGTGCCGATCTCGGGGATTGTCACCTGGAAATCGCTCAGCGCCTCCAGCAGGAAGGCCTCGAACGGTTCGTCGGTGCGGTCCAACTCGTCGATCAGCAGCACCGGCGGGCCAGCCGGGTCGGGCTCCATCGCCTCGAGCAATGGGCGGCGGATCAGATAGTCGCCACTGAACAGTTCCTCCTGCAGACCCTTCCGGTCGGACCCGCCGACCGCCTCGGCGGTGCGGATGGCCACCATCTGCGCGGGAAAGTTCCATTCATAGACGGCCGAGGACGCATCGAGCCCCTCATAGCATTGAAGCCGGATCAGGCGGCGGCCAAGTCCAGAGGCCAGGGCCTTGGCGATCTCGGTCTTTCCGACGCCCGCTTCACCTTCCAGAAACAGCGGCCGGCCCAGTCTCAGCGACAGGAACACCACGGTGGCCAGGGCGCGGCCACAGACATAGCCCTGTTCGCCCAGCATCGTCTGAACGGCATCTATGGAATCTGGCTGGCTCATGTGTCTCAATCTCCCTTGGCACAACAGGTCATGGCTGCCGCTGCGCGTCAAGACCGTGATCTTTCCGGGACTTGCGGCAATCTGGTCGCCTGACAAGGTTTGTTGTCACTTTCCCGTGCGGCCGGCCTGTGCTAGCCCGGCGCCATGACCGATACTCTGACGCTCCGCCGCCCCGATGACTGGCACCTGCATCTGCGCGATGGCGCCATGCTGCAGGCCGTCCTGCCCGAAACCGCCCGCCATTTCGCGCGAGCCATCATCATGCCCAACCTTGTGCCCCCTGTGGTCACCGGCGCTCAGGCCGCGTCCTACCGCGACCGTATCCTGGCCGCTCTGCCCGAAGGCATGAGCTTTGAGCCGTTGATGACCCTGTACCTGACCGAGGATACCGACCCCGACGACATGGCCGCGGCCCACGCAAGCGGTCTGGTCAAGGCGGTCAAGCTGTACCCGGCGGGGGCCACGACCAACTCGGCCTCGGGCGTGCGGGATTTCGACAAGGTGCGCCCCGTGTTGGACCGGATGGCCGAGATCGGCCTGCCGCTCTGCGTGCACGGCGAGGTCACCGATGCCGAGATCGACATCTTCGACCGCGAGGCGGTGTTCATCGACCGCGTTCTGGACCCGATCCGCAAGGCCACGCCGGGCCTGCGCGTGGTGATGGAGCATATCACCACCGTCGACGGCGTGGAGTATGTGCGCGCGAACGAAACTGACCTGGGCGCAACGATCACCGCACATCACCTGATCATCAACCGCAACCACATCCTGGTTGGCGGGATCAAGCCTCACTACTACTGCCTGCCCGTCGCCAAACGCGAAGAGCACCGCACGGCACTGGTTGATGCCGCGACTTCGGGCGACGAACGGTTCTTTCTGGGGACTGACAGCGCCCCGCATACGGATGCCAACAAGGAAATGGCCTGCGGCTGCGCGGGATGTTTCACTGCGACCAACACCATGTCACTGGTGGCCGAGGTCTTTGACCGCGCGGGTGCGCTGGACAAGCTGGAAGGGTTCACCTCGGTCAACGGGCCAAGGTTCTATCGGCTGCCCGTCAACGATCAGACCATCACCCTGCAGAAGGGCGAACCGGTCAGCTACCCCGACAAGATCGAAACACGCGATGGCCCGGTCACCGTGTTCGACCCCGGCTTCCCGCTTCACTGGCGCGTGGTCTAATCAACCAGTCGTTTTGCCAGATCCGCTGCGCGCCCGCCGGTGCGCAGCATCGACCAGACCGCATCGGCCTCGTCCGCGCCGATCAGCTTGGCGGCCTTGCCGCGTACGCGATCCTCGCGGTCGGACAAGGCTATCGGTGCGGCCAAATCGTGGGTCGCCTCGCGCCGTACTCCGTCCCGCCGCAGCAGCGCCACGCGGGCCTCGGTCTCGGACAGCGTTTCGTCCGCTTCGACCGTGATCCGGTCGCGCAGCGATTGCAGGCGCGGATCGGCGCAGACCTTGTCCGTGTAGCTTTCAGGCAGGGCCGTTTCGTATCCCAGCGCCTGCATGGCGATCACCGCCCGATAGGAAAACTTGGCGCCCAGCCCGGTTGTCGGAGCGGTCTGATTGCAGACGCTCATCCAACGCGGATGGGTGCGGATTTTGATCTCGGCCACCTCGGGTTCGGCGATGTCCAGATCGCGCGCAGCCTCAAGCGCGGCGTGCAGCCCGTGGCAGCAAGCGTGGAACTTGTGGCTGACGCTTTCGAACAGCCACTCATCCCCAACTCCTGACAAAGCTGTGCCTGTGTCATCGGTACCGTGATGGGTCGCGCCAAATCCGAACGGTCCGGTCAGGGCATCGGGATTGGGAACGAACCCCCGCTGCACCAGCAGCGCGGCCTCGACCCCGACCGAAGCCGCCTGCCCCGCATTGTAGGGCTTGCCCATGGTGCCAAACTGCGCCTTGAGGCCCGCCGCCCGGGTCGCGGTCAGCCCCAGAACCCGGCGCATGGCCGCCGGATCGCATCCCAGCAGGCGGGCGGCCGCCACGGCCGCTCCGAACGCCCCCGCCGTCGCGGTCTGGTGAAACCCGACCTGATAATGACCCCGCCCCAGCCACAGGCCAATGCGGATGGACAGTTCCATCCCCACCAAGGCCGCCTCGAGCAAATCGACGATGGGCTGATCCTGCCATTCGGCCACGGCCAGCGCGGCGGGAAACACCGCCACCGAGGGGTGGCCGATATGGGCGAAATGCGTGTCGTCATAGTCCAGCGCATGCGACACCGTGCCGTTGACCAAAGCCGCAGCGCGCATCGGCGCGGCCCCGCCGCCGAACAGGGTGGCCTGTCTGGCCCCGCCTTCGTCCAGCACCATCCTTCGCAGGATGCGCGAGACCGGCTCATTGACCCCTGCGCGCCCAACCGCCAGCCAGTCGAGCGCGGACAGAGACGTGACGATCCGCGCTTGCGCGGTTGTCTTGACCGGGCCTGCGGCGAATTCGGAAAGAGTGCGTGTGAATTCAGTCATGCGGCGCAGTCTAACGTGCACCCGCGCCGGGTAAACCCTCAGCCGTAGAGGCTGACCGCGCGCTGCTCGAAGGCGCGCACGATCCGGTGCATCGCCTCGTTGAAGACCACGCCGATGATGCCCTGCAACACGGCGTTCTTGAACTCGAAATCCACGTGGAAGGATACGTTGCAGCCGCCCTCGGGGGCGTCTTCGAAATGCCAGTCGGATTTCATGTATTTGAATGGACCGTCCAGGTATTCGGTGTCGATCTTCTTCTGCTCGGGGTACAGCGTCACCCGGCTGCCGAACCGTTCGCGGAACACTTTGAACGAGATCACCAGATCGGCCTCCATCACCTGCGCCTCGCCCGCCGCATAGGTCCGCCGGATCCGCGCGGCCGCGCACCAGGGCAGAAACTCGGGGTATTTCGCCACTTCCGCAACCAGATCATACATCTGCTGCGCGCTGTATGGGAGGTGGCGGGTTTCCGAATGAGTGGGCATGGCAACCTGGGCATTTGAAACGTGACAATGGCGCGTCATGTCGTATGTTGCGCGCCAAAGATCAAGGGGGCAGCCATGAGCCAGCGCGCATATGTGATAGATGAGATGATCTCGGCCAAGGCCATCGCGGCGCGGATCGAGGAACTGTGCCGCGAAATCACCCGCGAATTCAGCGATACCGACAAGCTGGTGGTCGTAGGCCTGCTGCGCGGCAGCTTCGTCTTCATCGCCGATCTGGTGCGCGAACTGGACCTTCCGATCGAGGTCGATTTCCTCGAGGCGTCCTCGTATGGCGATTCAATGGAAAGCAGCCGGGAAGTTCGCATTCTCAAGGACTTGCGCGGCGCAATTGAAGGGCGCGACGTACTGGTGGTCGAAGATATCGTCGACACGGGGCACACGCTGAACCACGTCACCCACCTGCTGCGCAGCCGCCAGCCGAAACGGCTCAAGTCGATTGCCCTTCTGGACAAACCCAGCCGCCGCGAGGTCGATTTCCGCGCCGACTGGATCGGCTTTGAAATCCCGGACGAATTCGTCGTGGGCTATGGCATCGACTATGCCCAACGCAACCGCAACCTGCCCTTCATCGGCAAGGTCCGCTTTACCGAAGACTGATCCCGCCGCGGATTCGAGGCCCCATGATCCTGCGCCACCTTCTGCGAATGTCCCGATGGGCGCGCAATCCGCCCTCGGACCAGCGGGTCAAGCTGGTGCTGGGCCTGATCGTGCTGTGCCTGGTGATTGCCGGCGTTGAATACATGGGCTGGTGGCCCGAATGGGCAACCAGCCAGCCGCGCAAGCTCAGGCCGTGACCGGCGCGTCCAGAACCTGACGGATTGCCGCCAGAAATATACCCGCGCCGACAGGGATCAGCGCATCGGGGAAGTCATAGTCGGGGTTGTGAAGTTGCGGATGGTCGACCCCGGCCCCCAGCCAGAACATGGCCGTTTTCGACCCGTTGGCGAACTGCCCGAAATCCTCCGAGAACCGTTGCGGCACGGTGGTAAGGCGCGGTTGCACCCCGGCCTGGGCGCAGGCATGAGCCAGGAACTGTACGGCCTCGGGGTGGTTGACACAAGCGTCGAACACGTCGTCATAGGTGATCTCGACACCCAGTCCCTCGTCGGCAGCGGCCTTGCGGACCAGCGCCTGGGCCTGATCGACCAGTTGTCCCATACGCGCGTCCGAGACGGTGCGCAGCGTGACCCATATCTCGGCCTCGCCGGGCGCCACCCCGAATGTCGGGGCCCCCAGTTGGGCGTGGGTGACGGTGGTCAGTGCGTAATCCTCGGTCAGCTCTCCGCCCGGCCCCAAGGCGGTCAGGGCCGGTATCAACTGCGCCATGGCCGAGGCCGGCGACAGGCCGTCCTGCGGAGCCGCCGCGTGCGAGGTCTTGCCCGTCAGCCGCACCCGCATCCCGCGCGAGGCGCAATTGGCCGGGCCAGAGCACAGCTCGACCGCTCCCAGGTCCAGCCCCGGCAGGTTGTGCAGAGAAAACAGGAAATCGGGCTGTATTTCAGCGTATTGCGGATCGTTCCGAAAGTCGCGTGCGCCCTGTCCGGTCTCTTCGGCGGGCTGGAAGAACAGCACGACCCGACCGCGTGACACGGGCGTTTGCGTCAATTCCTGCGCTACGCCCAACACCATCGTCATATGGCCGTCATGCCCGCACAGATGACCCTTGCCCGGAACCTGCGAGCACCAGGGTTTGCCCGGCATTTCCAATATCGGCAGTGCGTCCAGTTCGCAGCGAATGCCCACGGTGGGCCCCGGCTGGCCCGAGTCGAACACGGCCGCGACCCCGTGCCCACCGATCCCGGTCAGAACCCGACCGGTCACACCGCACAATTGCTCGGCTATGAATGCCGCTGTTTCAGCCTCTTCACCCGAAACCTCGGGGCGTTTGTGCAAAGCGTGGCGCAGCGCAGTCAGTTGCGCGAGCCGTTCGGGCGTCACGCCTGCCCCAGCTTTTTCTGTCGTGCCGCCCGCAGGCGCGCGAAATCATCGCCCGCATGGTACGACGACCGGGTCAAGGGCGTGGCCGAAACCATCAGGAACCCTTTGCCATAGGCGGCTTTTTCATAGGCCGCGAACTCTTCGGGCGTGACAAAGCGGTCCACGCGGTGGTGTTTCGGCGTGGGCTGCAGATACTGGCCGATTGTCAGGAAATCGATATCGGCGGCGCGCATGTCGTCCATGACCTGGCGCACCTGCTGTTCGTTCTCGCCCAGACCAACCATGATGCCCGACTTGGTGAAGATCGACGGGTCCAACTCCTTGACCCTCTGCAGCAGACGCAGCGAGTGGAAATAGCGCGCGCCCGGGCGCACCTCAGGGTACAGGCCCGGCACGGTTTCAAGGTTGTGGTTGAACACGTCCGGCTTGGCCGCGACCACGGTTTCCAGAACCGACGGATCGCATTTCAGGAAATCCGGGGTCAGGATCTCGATCGTGGTCTTGGGCGAGCGGTGACGCACCGCGCGGATGGTCTGCGCGAAATGCTCGGCCCCGCCATCGGCCAGGTCGTCGCGGTCGACCGAGGTGATGACGACATGGTTCAGGCCCAGTTTTTCGACCGCATGTGCCACCCGGCCCGGTTCGAACGCATCCAGCGCATCGGGGCGCCCGGTAGCGATGTTGCAGAAGGTGCAGCCACGGGTGCATATCTCGCCCATGATCATCATGGTCGCGTGGCCCTGGCTCCAGCATTCGCCCACGTTCGGGCAGCCGGCCTCTTCGCAGACGGTGACCAGGTTGTTGTCGCGCATGATCCGGCGCGTGTCGGCATAGCCCTTGCCGCCGGGCGCTTTCACCCGGATCCAGTTGGGCTTTTTCGGCTGCGCATTGTCGGGCTTATGCGCCTTTTCCGGGTGACGTTGTTCAGGGATTTTCAGATCGCGCACGGGGCCGTTTTCCTGACTTTGGGTCAATTTGGTTGGTGCATAACATAAACCGGTCGGATGTATTACGCCAGCCATGCATAGCTGCCATGCGTCAGCGTTTCGCAGATGCAGAATAGGAGCGCGACTTCCGAGGGGATCAATGCAAATTTCGACATGATTTCCGTAGATAAAAGGATATTCGCAAACGCAGCACATCCCGTGTTGAAGCCGGTTTGGAATCGTTTTAACCCACGGTCAGAACAAATGTGAATCACAGGAGATGCCCCATGAAAACCGGCGCCAAGCTGCCCGACGTGACATTCCACACCCGCGTGCGCGACGACTCGATCGAAGGGCCCAACCCGTTCCGCTGGGAAGACAAGACCACGGCCGACTACTTCGCAGGCAAGCGGGTCATCCTGTTCTCACTGCCCGGTGCGTTCACGCCCACCTGCTCGACCTACCAACTGCCGGGGTTCGAGAACAACTACGAGGCGTTCAAGGCCAAGGGCATCGACGAGATCTACTGCATGTCGGTCAATGACAGCTTTGTCATGAACAAATGGGCGCAGGATCAAGGGCTGAAGAACGTCAAGGTCATTCCTGACGGGTCGGGCGAGTTCACCCGCAAGATGGGCATGCTGGTCGACAAGGCCAATCTGGGTTTTGGTATGCGCTCGTGGCGCTATGCCGCCATCATCAACGACGGTGTGGTCGAGGCGTGGTTCGAAGAGCCCGGCCTGATGGACAACTGCCCCGAGGACCCCTATGGCGTTTCGTCGCCCGAAAATCTGATGAAGCACCTGGAAGAAGCGCAACAGCCCGAAATGGCCTGAGCCTTCAACCAGCCTCCATTCGAAGGGCTCGCTAAGTGCGAGCCCTTTTCAGTTCCGGGTTTCCGAAACGATGTTTTCGCCGACCTGCCGGATCACCTGGGCCAGTTGATCAAACCACACCGCCCCATCCGACGAATCGCGCCGCACGAGGCCGATTTGCCGCGCGGGCTCCGGGGCGCCGAACCGCAGCAGTTTCAGCCCCGGCACGGCATCGGCCTCGGAACGCGCCGCCAATTCCGGAATCAAGGTCAGGCCGAACCCCTCGGCCACCAACCGCGACAGCGTGGCCAAAGACGACGCGCCCATGTTGATATGGGCGCTGGTCCGGTCCTGCCCGCACACCTCAAGCGCCTGATCCGTCAGGCAGTGCCCGTCTTCCAGCAGCATCAGTTGGGCCGCGTTCAGGTCGATCGGGCGCAGAGCGTCGGGGCTGACGGTCAGGCTGTTCAGGCGCGTCTCGCTGCCAGCCAGCAGAAAACGGTCCTCGAACAGGGGCACCTCATCCAGGCCGCGCGCGCCCACCGGCAGGGCCAGCACGGCGGCGTCGATCTCGCCCGCTTTCAGCATCGACAGCAACCGCTCGGTGCGTGCCTCGCGTACCTGTACGCGCAGGGACACATCCGCCGACCGCAGACCAGCCAAGACACCCGGCAGCAGATACGGTGCGACCGTCGGGATCAAACCGACCGACAGACTGCGATGCCCGGTGGAGTTGTCACGCGCAAACCGATCCAACCGTTCGGCCGCGCCCAAAATGCGCCGTGCGTGCTCAAGCGCATCGCGCCCCAACGGTGTCAGCAGAACATCGCGGGCGCGCCTTTCAAACAGTGGCCCGCCCATGATGTCTTCCAAAGCCCGTATCTGCACCGATAGTGCCGGTTGAGACACATGACACACCTGAGCGGCCCGGCCAAAGTTGCGCTGCTCGGCCACGGCGCGGAAGTATTGCAGCTGTCTGAGGGTAAAATTCATAACCCTTGATTATCACCTGTTGCGTTTTCCGCAACTCCGGCCAATCGGACTCAAGTTGGATCAACCGATCAATCTGTCACACTCTGCTTGCTTCTCGTAATGGCGCTTGAGGCGCTGCAACGCAATGCGCAGCACGATCTTCCCAGAACGTGCTGACCAGCCCATCCGTTTCTCGGCCAGTTCCAGGCCTTCCAGATAGCAACAACACCGCAGCGCAACGTCGCTCAAACCCGGACCCAGATCCGACAAGGCCCGAGCCACGCGATCACGCGCCTCGGACGACCCGCGCGCAACCTGAGCATCGCCTTCGAAACCCGCACGACCGCCAGCGGTAAGGAACCGGTCCCAGTTCTGCGTGACCCGCGGTCCGATCTGGGCCAGCTCGAAATCCTCGCGCAGTCGCTCTCCGGCGCGCACCAGGCTTTCGTCCAGAAACGGCTTTCCATCCCGGTCGCGCCGGCGCGACAAGGCAGTCAGGGGGCTCTCCGCTGCGCAATAACGGATGCGCCGTGGACGCTTCTCGTCGGCTTGACTGCGCGTTTTGAACTTCGCCGGTGCCTCGGCCATGCCATATTCAGTCTGTGTCCGCGCGCGGTTTTCGGCATCGGCAATCAACTGGCTTAATGCGGTTCGGCCCATTTGCGTGATCCGGTAACGCGACACACGCCCCGGATTGTCACAAACGATCCAGTCCTTCAGAGCCAGGGCCTGAGCGGTCTTGCAATCAACAACGGCGGTCCGAGTTGTACCGCCCTCGCCGCTGTCGCGGACAACGACCGCTTTTTCCATGTCCTCGGCCACGGCCAGAACCGCACCCGTTTCGCAAAGGCGCCGCAGCACCCGCAAAGCCTCACGCTCGAACGCCTGGTCTTCGGCATTGGGAATGCGATGAGGATCATCGCCGACGCCGAACAAGGGATCAGAGGCCGCTTCATTCCCCGCACCGGGAAAGTGTGTTTCAGCCAGCGACTGCAGTGCTGCATCCACCAAGGGATCGTCGCGGCGCATTTCGATCCTTCGAATCTGTCGCAGAATGGTTGACGCGTGACACCCTGCCGACCGCGCCAGATCCCGGATCGACCGTCCCGCCTCGGTATGGGCCAGGTATCGCTGTGCCCCTTCGGGAACCCAAGCTGGAACGGTGAATGCGGTGCTGTTTTCCATCGTTATTCGCCCTCGTCGACAATCAAACTGCCACTGTCCGCCGTCGGATAAAGTGTTAACCAAATCTACCTAGAGTTGCTTTCGTTACTCGTTCGTTAACCTCCAACGGCTCTGACCAGAATTGATTCAAAAAGATAAACAGTCGTGAAACCATCGTTCGGCGCGAGCCCAATCACGGCAACACCCGCTTGGGTTGTGCAAAATTGCTGCAGGCAAAATTGAACAGAGGAACGCCGAAATGCAGGACCTGATGACTATGATCACCGCCCTCCGCCGCCCGCGGCTGCTGTCTCGGGCAGCCAAGGTCGGAGCACAGGAATACGACCGTGACCGCCACTTGCAGCGCCTGTTCGGCTATGGCGCGCTACCGGGAACCGGAGCGGCCTTGATGCGACTGTTGGAGATGGAGCGGAGCGTCGACGACCAACGACGCTCGGGCGACGCCGCGTATTCGCTGGTTCGCCACCTGGACCTACTGATCGCTTTGATTGGTGAGGCGCGACTGCATCAAGCCAGCCGCGCCCCGGAACTTCATGTCGTCAAGTGAAGGCGTCGGGCATGGACGCTTTCTTTTCCTCGACATAGGCGGTTAGTGCCGCCAGTTTTTCCGGGTCGAGTTGCGGTTGCTGGTAGTTGGCCAGCAGATGCTCGACCCGGGCCGAGGCCAGCATGCGCGTGTCCCGCGCACCCTCTTCTTCCCATGTTTCAAAGGGTTTGTAGTCCAGCAGGTCGGTCTTCCAGAAGGCGCTTTGGAAATTGGCCTGGGTGTGCGCACAACCAAGATAGTGGCCACCCGGCCCCACCTCACGAATCGCGTCCATGGCCTGCGCGTTTTCATCATAGGCCACCCCTTTGGCCAACGCATGAAGCGCTCCCAACTGATCGGCATCCATGACGAACTTTTCGAAATCGGCGACCAGACCGCCTTCGAGCCAGCCACATGCATGCAGCATGAAGTTGACGCCTGACAGCAGACCCATATTCAGCGAGTTTGCAGTCTCATAAGCCGCTTGCGCGTCCGGAAGCTTGGATCCACAGAACGACCCGGCCGAGCGGTAGGGAACACCCAAACGGCGCGCCAACTGACCGGCTCCATAGGTGATGTGCGCGGCTTCGGGCGTGCCAAAGGTCGGTGCACCAGAGTTCATGTCGATCGACGACACGAATGCGCCGAAAATGGCCGGTGCGCCCGGACGGATGATCTGACTGTAGGCGATGCCGGCCAGCACCTCGGCCAGCACCTGCGTCAGAGTACCAGCAACCGAAACCGGGGCCATCGCGCCGCCCACGATGAAGGGCGAAATGATGCAGGCCTGATTGTTGCGGGCATAGACTTCCAGCGACCCCATCATCACGTCGTCGAACGTCATCGGCGAGTTGATGTTGGTGAGCGAGGTCATCACGGTGTTTTCCTGAACGAACTCCTTGCCGAACAGAATCTCGCACATCTCGACTGAATCCTGCGCCCGGCTGGGATCGGTCACCGAACCCATGAAGGGTTTGTCAGACAGCGTCATATGCGCCATCAGCATGTCGAGGTGCCGCTTGTTCACCGGTATGTCGGTGGGTTCGCAGACGGTGCCGCCCGAATGGTGCAGCCATTTGGACATGTAGGCCAGTTTCACGAACTTGTTGAAATCGTCCATCGTGGCATAGCGGCGGCCACCCTGTGCGTCCCGCACGAAAGGCGGTCCGTAGACCGGCGCCAGCACCAGGTTGCGCCCGCCGATCACCACCGATTTTTCCGGGTTGCGCGCGTGCTGCGTGAACTCCTTGGGCGCGGTCTTGATCAGTTCGCGGGCCAGACCTCGCGGAATGCGAACGCGCTCACCATCGATGTCGGCCCCGGCATCGCGCCAACGTTCCAGCGCCGCGGGGTTGTCGACGAAATTGACGCCGACTTCCTCCAGAACGGTTTCCGCATTGGCCTCGATGATCTCCAACGCTTCGTCATTGAGGATCTCGAAGTTCGGAATGTTGCGTTCGATATACTTCGCCGTTTCGATCCGAACCGCGGTACGCTCGGCCCGGCGGGCGGCGCCTCCGCCACCACGCGCTCTGCGTCGGGTGCTTGCCTCTGTCATGAGATGATCCCGTGTGAAAGTTTAGATTGGATTGCTTGTTACAAGATGCCGCGACTTCACCAGATGTGGATTCCGGCGCAATAGGGGGAAAAGCGACATATTCCGCGCCGTCCAGCACCAGCAACAGGCCTTACGAGGCGTCAGGTTGGTTTGCTGAAATAGACCTTGCTTCCCTCGTGCCCGGTCTCCTGCCACCCAAGATGACGGTACATCGCGCGGGTGTCCGCCATCAGGCGGTGGGTTGTCAGGCGCATGTGCCAAACCCCGTTTTCGCGAGCCTCTGTCGCGACGAAATCGAGCAACTGCCGAGCAATGCCCCGCCCTTGCGCATCCGGTGAAACGGCCAGATTGAAGATCATCGCGGTTTCTCTTTCGAAACCAAAAACCACGACACCCTGTAGGGATGTTTCATCCACAGCCACAACGACGTTCCGGTCGCGAATGTCCTCCACGACCCCCTCGGTCACATTCGGCAGGTCGGGAATGGACTGGCGCGCGGCGGCATAGGCCGCTTCGATGCATCGGCGGATGGGCTCCGCATCGGTTACCACAGCCCTTCTGAGCGAAATTCCGGTCATGTAATGTGCTCCGCGCCACTCTTTCCCGCCAAATGACGTCAAGGCGCTTGCACATGCAAGGCTTCCGACCTAAAGGCCGGGTATGACCGAGACATCCCATGACCGCCTTTTGATCATCGACTTCGGCAGCCAGGTAACGCAGCTGATCGCCCGCCGCCTGCGCGAGTTGAACGTCTATTGCGAAATCCACCCCTACCAGAACGTCACGATGGATTTCGTGCGGGACATGGCTCCGCGCGCCATCATCTTTTCGGGCGGGCCGGACAGCGTGACGCGCGAAGGTTCGCCGCGCGTTCCGCAAGAGATCTTCGGGTATGGCGTTCCGATCCTTGGCATCTGCTATGGCCAGCAGGTGATGATGCATCAGCTGGGCGGCAAGGTCGAAAGCGGCCACGGCACCGCCGAGTTCGGACGGGCATTCGTGACGCCGCGCGGCAAGCTCGACCTTTTGGAGGGCTGGTTCACCGATGGCAACGAACAGGTCTGGATGAGCCACGGCGACCATGTCAGCCAAATCGCACCAGGGTTCGAGGTGTTCGGCACCTCGCCCAACGCGCCCTTCGCGATCACCGCCGATACCGACCGCCATTTCTATGCCGTTCAGTTCCACCCCGAGGTGCACCACACCCCCAAGGGCGCAAAACTGTACGAGAATTTCGTGAAGCTGGCCGGGTTCAAGGGCGACTGGACCATGGGCGCCTATCGCGACGAGATGATCCGCAAGATCCGCGAACAGGTCGGCGACAAGAAGGTGATCTGCGGCCTGTCGGGCGGCGTCGACAGCTCGGTCGCGGCGATTCTGATCCACGAGGCGATCGGCGACCAGCTGACCTGCGTTTTCGTCGATCACGGCCTGCTGCGCAAGAACGAGGCGCAGGAAGTCGTCTCGATGTTCCGCGACAACTACAACATCCAACTGATCCACGCGGATGAAAGCGAGCTGTTCCTTGGCGAGCTCGAGGGCGTCTCGGACCCCGAGACCAAGCGCAAGATCATCGGCAAGCTGTTCATTGACGTGTTCCAGAAACACGCCGACACGATCGAGGGCGCCGAGTTCCTGGCCCAGGGCACGCTGTACCCCGATGTCATTGAATCGGTGTCGTTTTCCGGCGGCCCGTCAGTCACGATCAAATCGCATCACAACGTCGGCGGCCTGCCCGAAAAGATGGGCCTGAAACTGGTCGAGCCGCTGCGTGAACTGTTCAAGGACGAAGTGCGCGCGCTGGGCCGTGAACTGGGCCTGCCGCCCAGCTTTATCGGCCGCCACCCCTTCCCCGGACCGGGTCTGGCCATCCGCTGCCCGGGCGAGATCACCCGCGAAAAGCTGGAAATCCTGCGCGAGGCCGACGCGATCTATATCGACCAGATCCGCAAGCACGGCCTGTATGACGAGATCTGGCAGGCCTTCGTCGCGATCCTTCCGGTGCGCACAGTCGGCGTGATGGGCGACGGGCGCACCTATGACTATGCCTGCGCCTTGCGGGCGGTGACCTCGGTTGATGGAATGACGGCCGATTACTACCCGTTCACCCACGAATTCCTGGGCGAAACCGCCACCCGGATCATCAACGAAGTCAAGGGCATCAACCGTTGCACCTATGACATCACCTCCAAGCCTCCGGGCACGATCGAATGGGAATGACACCAAAAGCCGGGCGCTGACCCGGCTTTTTTGTTGTTGTGAACCGGCGTCGGTTTTGGTTCGGTGGCCAAACGCACGCTCAGCCCAAGGATCGAAACATGCGCGATAGCAAATCGATGATTGCCAAAACCGCGCTGTGGATGACCGGGGCGATCGCTTCTTTCTCGTCAATGGCCGTTGCCGGGCGCGAGCTTAGCCTGACGCACGACACGTTTGAAATCATGATGTACCGCAGCATTGTTGGCGTCATCGTCGTTTCGGCCGTTTTGACGGCAACCGGCAAATGGCACCAGGTATCGACACAACGTCTGGGTCTGCACGCGGTTCGAAACTCGTTGCATTTTGCGGGCCAAAACCTGTGGTTCTACGCTGTCAGCGTCATCCCGCTGGCGCAGGTTTTTGCGTTGGAATTTACGCAACCGATATGGGTCGTACTCCTGTCTCCGCTTCTGCTGGGCGAACGCCTGACACCCACGCGGGTCATGTCGGCAATCATAGGTTTCGCAGGCATATTGATCGTCGCCCGACCCGGAGCCACACCGCTCACGCCCGGTGTTCTTGCAGCGGCCTCCTCGGCTGTTTTCTTTGCGCTTACAACGATTTCGACGAAGAAACTGACAGGGTTCGCCAGCATCGGATGCATCGTTTTCTGGCTGACTACGATGCAGGCCGCAATGGGTCTTGCTGTTGCCGGAGCGGACGGGCAGATCGTTCTGCCAACCGCTCAAAGCGTGCCCCTGTTGTTGCTGGTCGGGCTGGCCGGCCTGCTGGCCCATTTCTGCATTACAAACGCGCTTGCCATCGCTCCGGCCACGGTCGTTATTCCCTTTGATTTCGCGCGCCTGCCGACGATCGCCATTGTTGGGATGCTGCTGTATCACGAACCCCTGGATCAGTGGACCATGCTGGGCGCCGTCGTGATTTTCTCGGGCATATTCCTGAATGTCTGGTCCGAAGGCCGCGCGGGATCGGGCACTCTGGCAAAAACCACACACAAAAACTGACGTTCGGTCACTGGCAGAAACTAACGTATGGTCAGTGGTTGACGTTTTTTTAAACTCCCCGTGAATAATGGTCACAGAAATCACCGCCACTGACACTCACAAGACAATACTGTGGCGCCGGATAGTGAAAAGGGAGGAATACATGAAGAAAGCGCTGTTACAGGCGTGCGTGCTCTGTGCAGGGGCGACCGCCGCTCATGCCGGCGGTATCGACCGTAGTGGGCAAGGCATCAACATTATCTTTGAGGAAGGTTCCGTCGTACAGTTTCGCCTGGGCTACACCAACCCAAGCGTAAGCGGCACGATGCTGGGCGTTGACTCGGGCAACGTTGCAAACGACTTCTTCTCGCCTCATCTCGCGTACAAGCACGCCTTCACCGACCAGCTCGACTTTGCGCTGATCTATGACGAACCGTTCGGTGCCGATATCGCCTACGGTTCGAACTACCCGCTCTCGCAGAATCCGATCCCGGGCGGTCGCACTGACGTTCTGCGCGCGAAAGCCGACACAGAGGCAATTACTGCCCTGTTGCGCTACAAGTTCGACGGCGGCTTCAGCGCCATCGGTGGTCTGCGTATTCAGCGGCTCAGCGCTGACGTTGCTGTGCCGGCGGCGGCTGGTTACGAGGTGAATGCCGACAAGGATACCGCGCTGGGTTACGTCGTAGGTGTGGCTTGGGAAAAGCCCGAGATCGCAGCGCGCGTTGCGCTGACCTACAACTCGAAGATCTCGCATGACTTGTCGCAAACCGAGTCGCTAAACCCTCCGCCCCCGGCCCCTGGAGGTTTTGTTGCGACATTCGACACTTCCAGCGAGGTCGTTTCTCCGCAATCGGTGAACTTGGACTTCCAGACCGGCGTTGCCCCCAAGACACTGCTGTTCGGATCGATCCGCTGGGTCGACTGGCCGCAAACGGTATACGACCCCCCGAACTATCCGCCGACCAGCGCGCTGGTGGACTATGACGATCCGACCTGGACCTATTCGCTGGGTCTTGGCTACCAGTTCTCCGAACAGTTCTCGGGCGCAGTGACCCTTGGCTATGAATCGGCAACCAATGAGCCCGTTTCCAACCTGGGTCCGACCGACGGGTTCTGGAGCATTGGCCTTGGCGGCACCTACTCGATGGAACGCGCCAAGATTTCGGGCGGCGTTCGCTATACCGATCTGGGCGACGCAACCGCTGACGGTGCTGGCCCCGCGGCGCGGGCGAACTTCTCTGGAAACAGCGCGTGGAGCGTTGGTATTCAGGTGACCTACGCCCTGAACTAAGGGATACGCTCATACAGAATTGGAAAACCCCGCCCTTGTGGCGGGGTTTTTCGCATGATCCGGGTCGCTTACCGAATTGCCGAATGCAAGTATTCCGCGTGAGGCAAACAGAAACATGCAAGAAATAGCCATGACGCAACAAAAATCCCTCTCCGCCCTTGCTTGGTTCGAGCTCATTCTTCTTGGACTGATCTGGGGCGCGTCCTTCCTGGCGATCCGCGTCGCACTGGACACGATACCTGTGATGACGGCCGTGTTTCATCGCGTTTTCTGGGCCGCGCTTGCGCTTTGGGCCGTCGTTCTCCTCCGCCGAGAAACGATACCGAGGGACCCGCGTATTTGGGGCGCTTTTCTGGTCATGGGTCTGTTGAACAACGTATTGCCCTTCTCGCTGATGGCCTGGGGCCAATTGTATGTCGACACCGGTCTGACCTCGATCTTGAACGCTGCCACGGCAATCTTCGGTGTTCTGGTTGCGGCTGCGTTCTTTCCCGACGAGCGACTGACCAAACGCCGAGCCGTAGGTGTTGCGCTTGGCTTTGGCGGAGTTTCCACCGCAATCGGATTGCACAATTTCCTTGGGTTCAGCCTGCAAAGCGCTGCTCAGTTGGCCATTCTGGCGGGGACCGTATCCTATGCGCTGGCGGCTGTCTGGGCCCGTTTGCGCTTGTCAGGCCTGGCGCCGCAGGTTGCGGCGGCGGGAATGCTGAGCGGGTCAACCATCGTCATGCTGCCGGTAATGCTGGTCGTCGACGGCGTGCCATCGTTCGACCTGCCTATGACAACTTGGCTCGCCGTAGCTTATTACGCACTCGTCGCTACGGCTGGGGCCTACCTGCTGTACTACAGGGTTCTGGCCGCTGCCGGCAGCGGCAACCTGCTGCTGGTCACCCTGATCATCCCTCCGGTCGCCATTCTGCTGGGCGCCTATGTCCGGCACGAAACCCTTGCCCCGAATGCCTTCATCGGCTTTGCAATCCTTGCATTGGGGTTATTGATCTTAAGCCGAGCCCGCGGCCGAGATTGACGCCATCGCCGGGCCGATTTAGCTAGGACAAAACAAGGGACGGTTGCACATGATCTACAGGTCGGCAAAGGACTGGCACGAAGCGGCGCGCAAAAAGGTGCTGTTTTTCGGCATGTCCGGCTTGGGCAAGACTTACGTGTCGAACATCCTTCGCGACTCGGGCGACTGGTTCCACTACTCGATCGATTATCGAATTGGCACGCGTTACATGGGTGAATACATCACCGACAACGCCAAGGCTGAGGCAATGAAGGTTCCCTTTCTGCGGGATCTGCTGCTCTCTGACTCGATCTATATCGGATCCAACATTTCGTTCGAAAACCTGACGCCGGTCGCCGCCTATCTGGGCAAGCCCGGAAACCCGGCCCTGGGTGGGCTGGCGATGCCGGAATATCGGCGTAGACAAGAGCAGTTCCGGCAGGCCGAAATCCACGCTCTGCTGGACACCGAATATTTCATTGACCGCGCTCAGCGTCTGTACGGGTACCCGCATTTCATCTGTGACACCGGCGGGTCAATCTGCGAATGGGTGGACCCTGACAATCCTTCCGACCACGTCTTGTCGGAACTCTCGCGCCAGACCCTGATGGTCTGGATCAAGGGCGACGACGACCACACCGCCGAACTGATCCGACGGTTCGACAAGGCCCCCAAACCGATGTCTTATCAGGCCGATTTCCTGACGCGCACCTGGCAGGAATACCTTGATCAGCACGGCTGCGCCGAGGCAGAGGTCAATCCCGACGACTTCATCCGCTGGACCTATGCCCGCGCCTTGGCCCACCGTCAGCCCAGATACCAATCCATGGCTGAGAATTGGGGGGTCACCGTTACCGCCGACGCAATCGTAAAGGTGCGGGATGCCCGTGATTTCGATGAGTTGATCGAGAGCACACTTGAGACCCGCGCCGCGGCGTCCTAACTAGAACGCTTCAGAAGAAACTGGAAAAACCCGCCTCATGCCTATCAAGATTCCGTCCGACCTCCCGGCCTTTGACGTTCTGACGAAAGAGGGCGTCATGGTCATGGCCGAGGATCAGGCCGCACGGCAGGACATCCGGCCCCTGAAGATCGGGTTGCTGAACCTGATGCCGAAAAAAATCCAGACCGAAAACCAGTTTGCCCGATTGATCGGCGCGACGCCTCTGCAGATCGAATTGTCCCTGATCCGCATGACTGAGCATCAAACCAAAAACACCGCGGCCGAACACATGGAAGAGTTCTACCGCCCTTTTCAGGACGTGAAGGACCAGAAATTTGACGGCCTGATCATCACCGGCGCCCCCATCGAGCATCTGGAGTTTCAGGACGTCACCTATTGGGACGAACTGACCGAGGTGTTCGAATGGACCCGAACCAATGTGCATTCGACCTTCGGCGTATGCTGGGGTGGAATGGCGATGATCTATCACTTTCATGGCGTCAAAAAGTATATGTTGGACGCCAAGGCGTTTGGGTGTTTCCGGCATCGGAACCTGTCACCGGCCTCGCCTTTCCTGCGAGGCTTCTCGGATGACTGCGTGATCCCGGTCAGTCGCTGGACCGAAGTCCGTCAGGATGAAATCGACGCTGCCGAAGGGCTTGTGACCCTTCTTGGCAGCGACGAGGTCGGTCCGTGTCTTGTTGAAGATCGGCAGAACCGGGCGCTGTATATCTTCAATCACTTCGAATATGACAGTGACACGCTGAAACAGGAATACGACCGGGACGTGGCCAACGGCACTCCGATCAATGTGCCCATCAACTATTACCCCGACGATGACCCGTCCCGCACGCCTCAGAACCGGTGGCGTAGCCATGCGCACCTGCTGTATGGGAACTGGATCAACGAGATCTACCAGACCACTCCATTCGACATGACGAAAATTGGTCATTAAGTCGTTGATATACATGGGCCTGTTTGCGGCCCTTTTTGGGGCTTTGACGGCTTGGCTTGCCGTACGCCATGAGGCACGGGCCGAGGCCGCGTTTCCGCCAGAGGGTCAGGTATTGGATGTCGACGGCGTTGCTGTACATGCCGTCGTCATGGGCGAAGGCCCGGATGTCGTCCTGATCCACGGGTCCAGCGGCAATACCCGGGACATGACGTTTGCTCTGGCGCCGTTGCTGGCAAAGTCCTTTCGGGTCGTTGTATTCGACCGGCCGGGGCTGGGCTATTCTCAGAGCTTCTCGGCGGATGGCGAAACCATCGTTGAGCAGGCAGAAATCCTGCAGAAAGCTGCCGCGATGCTGGGGGCCGACAAACCCATCGTCGCCGGCCAAAGCTATGGCGGGTCGGTATCACTGGCCTGGGCTGTGACGCGACCTGACAACATCTCGGCTCTGGTCCTGATCGCCCCGGCCGCAGTGCCATGGGAAACTCCGCTCGATTCCTTCAACCGCATTGCCTCGACCTCCTGGGGAAATGCTCTCGTCCTGCCGTTGATCACCGCCTACGTTCCGGACTGGTACGTCAACAAGGCCCTGGATACGGTCTTTGCCCCCCAGACCGCACCCGAAGGCTATGCCGAGCACTTTGGCCCGGCCCTGACGCTCCGCCGGTCGTCGATGCATGCCAACGCAAAACAACGGGCCAACCTCCTGGACGAAGTTGCCGAACTGCAACCGCGCTACCCTGAGATATCGGTGCCCACCGAAATCGTGCATGGTACGGCAGATACGACAGTTGGTCTGGGCTGGCATTCCGAGCGGCTGATCGAACAAATCCCCGGCGCTGAGCTGATTGAACTTGAAGGCATGGGGCACATGCCGCAGGTGGTGGACGCTCCAGAAGTTGCTGCTGCGGTCGAACGTGCCGCGGAACGAGCGGGTTTGCGTTAACCCCGCCCGTAATCCATAGTAGAAACTGGATTTTATGGCGAGGCAACTCATGACCCGTGCAGCGGACCGAGCAATCAACAGCTACTTTCGGAACGACGCTCCCGAGAGCGTGCGAAAGGCCATCGAAGACGCTGAAAAAGGCGACATCCTGAACCCCAGCTACCCATATCAGGAGAGGATGAAGCGCAAGGACTATGACAAGCAGATGGAGGCCCTGCAGATCGAACTGGTCAAGATGCAGGCATGGGTCAAGGAAACCGGACAACGCATCGCGATCGTGTTCGAGGGTCGAGATGCAGCGGGCAAAGGCGGTACCATCAAGCGGTTCCGGGAAAACCTGAACCCGCGTGGCGCCCGCAATGTCGCCCTCAGCAAGCCCTCCGACGCCGAGCGCAGCCAATGGTACTTCCAGCGGTACATTCAGCACCTGCCATCGGCTGGCGAGATCGTTTTCTTCGATCGCAGCTGGTACAACCGGGGGGTCGTCGAAAACGTCTTTGGATTTTGCACCGCAGACCAGCGGGAACGCTTCTTCAGGCAGGTCATGCCACTGGAGAACGGGCTTGTTCATGACGGCATTCACCTGTTCAAATTCTGGCTCAACGTCGGGCGCGCAGAACAGCTCAGCCGGTTTCTCGCGCGCGAGAACGACCCGCTGAAACAATGGAAACTGAGCCCTATAGACATCGCCGGTCTGGGCAAATGGGATGAATACACGCAGTCGATTTCTGATACTCTGACACGCTCCCATTCCGATCTGTGCCCTTGGACGATCATCCGTTCGGACGACAAGAAGCGTGCCCGGCTTGCGGCAATCCGGGCGGTATTGTCGACCTTGGACTATGACGAAAAGGACGCCGAAGCCGTTGGAGAGCCCGACCCGATGATTTGTGGCGGACCGGAAATCTGGGATGCGTAGTCTAGGGCGCCTTTGGTCAAGCGGTGGCCCCTCCGATCATGCCCCGGGGATTGGACCTGCTGCGCCGCGTGCATTATGTCTGGTTGGTAAAAGAGCACGCAACCACAGGCAGGTGCCGTCGGAATGACCAAACGCGGCTATCACCATGGAAATCTGAAACAGGCGCTGATCGACGCCGCCCTCTCGCTGATCGAAGAAAAAGGTCCGACCGGCTTTACCCTGTCTGAGGCCGCGAAACGGGCCGGTGTCACCCCAGCCGCGGTTTACCGGCACTATCAGGGTCGCGAGGATCTGATCGCCGAAGCGGCCCGTCAGGGGTTCGAGATGTTCGCGGACCTCATGCAGTATGCCTACGACAAGGGGCAGCCCTCGGCGCTGGCCGCTTTCGAAGCGACCGGGCGCGCATATCTGGCGTTTGCGCGCAAGCATCCCGGCCACTACATCTCGATGTTCGAAAGCGGAATCTCGGTCAACCGGACGCCCGAGCTGGCGCTGGCCGCCAACCGGGCAAAGGAGGTGCTGGAAATGGCTGCGGCCGATCTTTCAGAACACATCCCGCCGGAAAAGCGACCACCGGCGTCTATGTTCAGCGCGCATATCTGGGCGATGAGCCATGGTGTCGTCGAGCTTTATGCCCGCAATGCGGGGGCCAGTTCGCCCTTCCCGCCCGAAGACCTTCTGGAATCCGGGATCGGCATTTACCTCAGAGGGTTGGGGCTGGTTCCGCCCGACGAATGATCGTCAAAACATCCGGCTGGCATGCGGTGCGTTCAGCCGTGAGGTGACATTGATCAGATCCATCATGCCCATCCCCTTGATGTCGACCGGACCCAGATCCGAGACCTGAAATTCATCGATCAGGGCGTATTTCATCTCTTCCGGGGCAACGATGTTCATGGGGTTCGCAAAGACCTGCAACCGCGATGCTATATTCACGGCCGGTCCGAAAACGTCATAGACGTATTTCTGGATCCCTACCACGGACCCAACGGCAGGCCCCATGCCAAGCCCGATCCGAGCCTGCCATTTGTGCGGATGACTTTCGTTGCGCCGTTCCAGATACCGCAGAAATCGGACCGCACAATGCGCAACCGCCGTGGCATGGTCGGGCGTGGCGTCGGGCATGCCTGAGACCGCAAGATAAGCGTCTCCGATCGTCTTGATCCGTTCACACCCGAACTGTTCGACGATCCGGTCGAAGGCGGTGAAGATGTCATTCAACTCGCTGAGGGTGACCGTAGGGTCGGTTTTTGCCGCAAAATCCGTAAAGCCGACGAAATCCAGCATGACCACGGAAACCTGATCATACAGCTGAGGCGTCACTACGCCGAAGGTTTTGAACTCCTCATAAACCGCACGCGGCATCAGGTTCAGCAAAAGCCGTTCGACCCTTTCTTTTTCTCTTTCCAACTCGCGGGTGTTGCGCTCGACCATGGTCGAATAGCTGTCGATCATGCTTTCCAGCTCACGAATTTTCGTTATGTTCTGACATTCGACAACCAGAACCTGCTCATCCATCCCGTTGGCCAAGGAAATCGTCACCGCAAAGATCAGCGTGCGGCGCTTGGGCTTCATCTGCAGCTCGGCCGAGTATCGCAGGCCCGATTGTTTGACGTCATCCAGTTCGCGCTGGTCGAGATCCGGCAATATATCCAAAAGTGTCTGGCCGGGCTCGGGTTTGCCGAACCATTCGGCAAATGGACCATTGTGGAACACGAAGGTCAGGTCCGAGGCCCGCAATACCGCTACACCGACCCCGATGGCACGCAGCAGATGCTCGTTGATGGCCAGGATGCTCATGCCACATCCCGGGCAACGATGATCGCCCTTTTGCCTTCGATCGCAGCCAGCGCGACCTGCACGTCATCTTCGGTCATTCCATGAATTGAAAGGGCTTCACCGAAAAGCGTAGCCATCTCGTCGAAATCATCATGGCTGATGTTGAGGTGGCGATGCACGGCCTCAATCCGATCATCGCTGAAAGACGCTGGGCCACCCACCAGAGACGAAACGAATTTGGTTTGGTGATCGATCAACCGTGGCATGTCGATATCTTCGAAGTAGCCTCCGATCTCATCCGATTCCAATGCCATTTCGTAAAATGTCATCACGATCCGGCTGATGGTTTTGAACCCGCCGTATTTCTCGTAAATCGTTTGACCCACACCAAAACCCCAAAAAATCGCGCAATAACACTGCGAGATTATATCAAATCGAGAGTTTTGTTAACGTTTATGCAATTTGCGATCGGCGCGGATGATTGGAACCGCTCGGTTTTTCACCACTGGCACAAAGACTTCAGGACCAAGGGCGCACGATCAGATCGTCGGCACAGGGAATGAAGTCCACCATGCCGCCGCGCTGGACAAGCCGCGCCTGACCGCCCAGCTTCCATTTCAGTTTTCGGCCGGCCGACTGAAGCTCGCGCCGCAGCCGATACCACGTGGGGCCCTTGTCCAATCCGCTGTTTGTGGCTGCGTTTTGGGTTCGTTCGCTGCTTTTGACCGGTTCGTCGATCTGCTCCTGCCGTCCCGACCAGATCATCTGGACACCAACGGCCGGAAAGCACTGAAACATGTTCCAATCCCTGCGCGGCAAGGACAGAAAGTCATCGAGATGGTCAGAATATCTCTGCGACCAGGCCAACAATTTGCGGCAGCCCGCCTGTGACAGAACATAGGCCGCCGCACTTGGCGCCATTTCCAGCATTGGGCGCACGCGGACATTTCCGATCCCGGTCTCCGGCCCAAAGCGCAGTGACCGGGGCGAGTAATCCAATTTGACGCAATCATAGGCTTCCGCGTGGTTCAGCACTTCGGTGATGACCCGGCCAGCGTCAGAGGACATTTCCACATCATCCTCAAAGACGACAGCGGCTGGAAGGTTCCGATCGGCGATCCGTTGCCAAACCGATCTATGGCTTTCGAAACAGGCGATTTCGCTGGTCGTCAAACCCCAGCGCGTTCCCGTTCCCGCGACATATCCGTTTTGCTCCAACGCGCCTGGCTGACTGGCATCCGTGGCGCTGATCCTATGTGCACCCACAAGGCCCGCCTTTAGAAACTGCGCTTCCATGAACGCTCGGCGCTCGGGCACACGGTCCAGATTGATGTAATAGACGCTGTCGCCTGCCATCTGCTGGGTTATCTGCACCGGAAGTCCTTTCGCATCGCGCGCCGCTTTATTGGCCATATCCTCAGTTGGGACTGGAAGTCCAGATTGCACCGCCGGCAGATCTACGGCCAGCGGGCTGAGCGAACTGACTGGCTACAGCTTGTTCAGCCGATGCTTTTCCAAGATGTCGATGATGACGGATTTGGCATGCAGCCGGTGCTGGCGATGCCGGTCGCGCGCGACATCAGGTTTGCCGTCACGGATTGCGGTATAGACCGCACGGTGATCCTCGTTCGATTTGACCGGCAACGGGCGTATGAACAGGGTCGAGGCCCGCGCCCTGCGGACCTGGTCGCTCATCATGGACACGATGCTTTCCACTCGGCGGTTGCCACCCAACCGGACAAGCTCGCGGTGGAAAAGGTCGTCGGCCTTGGCCCACGCCTCCAGGTCTTCCTCACCGATGGCGCGATCCATTTGGGCGATCGAGTCCGCCAACGGCTGAAGGTCTTGCTCGGAAAATCCGGCCTGGGCCGCGCGTTCGGCTGCCAGGCTCTCCAACTCGGTCAGAATGTCATAGATCTCGCGCATGTCATCCGGAGATACTGGCAGGATCCGCACCCCTTTGCGCGGCCGCATTTCCAGCAGGCCCTTGCTTTCCAGCATAAGCGCTGCTTCGCGAACCGGCGTGCGCGACATCCCCAACTGCTCGGCCAGTTCGGTTTCCAGATGGTCGGTGCCGGCGGCCAACTCTCCGGTCAGGATCATCCGCCGCAAGTCCCGCACCGCGCGCTGGGTATTCGAGAGAGCCTTGCCGGTCTCGTTTTTCATTCGGCCTCCAAAACGATTTTCCTGCCCTCCGCATCAGATCTGTAGATCGCCTGTTCAATGCGGATAACGTCCAGATAGTCCGGGCCAGTATTTTCCAAATGCGTACCATTTAGAAGACCGGATATGACATGCTGCTGCAACGCGTGCACGCAATCGCCACCAAAACCCTCCCATTTATCGGGTGCAAGCAACTGCACGCTGCTCTGGCTGCCGAATTCACGCAGCCCAACGGCGCCAAAGCCATCCATCGTCAGCGTTCCGCCGGTGCCTTCGATCAGGGCCTCCCCCATGGTGCGGCGCAGATTGTCCGAGGCATGATCCAGGTTCCGGTTGCCATCGAATACGGCCCTCAAGCCGTTTTCGAACTCAAAGATGACATAGCCTGCGTCCTCTCCGGCAATGACCGGGTTGATCCGCCGCAGATCGGCATAAACCGAGATCGGATTGCCGAACAAGAACCGGAACGTATCGACCCAATGCACCGCCGTTTCGTGGATCAGAAAACGCGGCATTTCCTGAAAATAGGGTTGCCGATCAAGATAGGCGCGAGGCCCCTGCCCGTCGCCCGGGCGCAGTCGGAACGTAGCCTGCAACGGCATCCCGATATCCCCGCGTGTCAGGGCGTCCTTCATCAGCCGATACCACGGCTGGAAACGAAAATTCTCGTGGACAACGACGGTGGCTCCGGCATCCCGAGCGTCCTGCAGTACATCCTCCGCTTCTGCCAGAGATCGACAAAACGGTTTTTGGCACAGGATCCAACTCACACCTGCGTCCAGCGCGGCACGAATTGCGTCGGCATGACCGTCAGGCGGCAGGATTATGTCCAACAGCTGGGGCATTTCCTGGGCCAGCATCGACGGCAGATCATCATAGGCAGTCAATCCAGTGGCGGCCGCCTTCTCGAGATCGCGATCACATGCGGCGACCAGTTGAACCTGCGGTATGCGGCGCCAGCTGCCATAGTGGAACTGGCTGAAATAGCCGGCGCCGACACAGGCGACCCGAATGAACTGCTGGCTGCTCACGCCAAAAACACCCTGTCCGCCACCGCTCGCGCCGCGGCCAGCGTATCGGCTTCTCCGCCCAGATCACGGGTCAGAATTCGGCCCTCGGACACGACGCTGTCGACTGCCGTGTGCAGCCGTCGCCCATCTCGCGACAACGCGGGGTTCTGATGCCGCAACCCAAGCCATTCCAGCATCATCGCCGCCGACTGGAACATGGCAAACGGATTGGCGATGCCTTCCCCGGCAATGTCGGGGGCGGATCCGTGACAGGGCTGGAACACCGCATGATCCAGACCAATGTCAGCCGAGGGCGCCAGCCCCAGCCCTCCCATCAGACCGGCCCCAAGGTCAGACAGGATGTCGCCAAACATGTTTTCCGTGACCAGAACATCAAATTCCCAAGGCTTTTGAACCATCCACAAGGCCGTTGCATCCACATAGGCATGATCCGCTACCAAATCCGGGTGACGCTCAGCCTCGGCATCGAACAGATCCCGGAAGAATGCAAAGGCGCGGAAGACGTTGGCCTTGTCCACACAGGTGACACGACCCCGACCCTGCCCGGACGTTTTTCGGTCATGCGCCAACTGGAAGGTAAACCGAAACAGCTTTTCGCAGACCTCTCGGGTGATCAGCAGCGTCTCGCGCGCCTCGTCCTCGGTCACTTCTCCGCACCCCTGGGTGTGAAACAACCCCTCAGTGCTTTCGCGGATCAGAACAAAGTCAATTTCCTTGCCAGGCGGCAGGGCCAACGGTGTTGCTTGCCCAGCTCTCACCCGCACAGGGCGCACGCCGGCAAACAGCCCCAGCGCCTTGCGGAGGTCGATCTGAGGTGAAATCTCGGTCCCATCCGGGTACCGAACGTCCGGCAAACCCATCGCGGACAGTAGAATGGCATCCGCCTGCCGCGCCGCATCCATTGACGTTTTCGGAAATGATTCTCCGGTTTGCGCATAGTGGGCTGCCCCGGCCGGAACCTCCCGAAACTCAAGTGTATAGTCCTCGGTCTGCTCAGACAGCTGCGCAAGGATGCTTAGCGTCGGAGCCATGATTTCCGGGCCGATCCCGTCCCCATGGAACACTGCAATCTCTAGTTTCTCGGCCATATGCGCCCTGCGTCCTTTTCCTGTGTTCTTGCGTTCGACCTTAAATCAATTCCGGTCGTTGACAACGCATTGTGTAACGTATACGCAATTAAATGCAACAACAAACACATCACTGCATCTGGGAGGAAAAGATGAAGTCGAAAATCGCAAGGTTGGCAGCGGCCGCCCTACTGACGGCAGGTGCCGCAGGGCTCGCCAGCGCACAGGAATATCCGTACCGGGACATTACCACCGCCGTCGTCTGGGGCGCCGGAGGCGGTACCGACACCATCAACCGGATGATCATGGCCGAGATGGAGAAACACCTGCCGGTGTCGATCAACGTGATCAACCAAACCGGAGGCGTGGCGGGTTCAAACGGAATGGTCTACGTCATGAACCAGCCTGATGACGGCTATACGTTGGTCGGACTTTCCGAATCGAACGTGACCGCCGCCGTCCAGGGCGGCTGGGACAAAAAGTTCGACTACTGGTATCCGTTCATCGTTGGCGGCTCGCCTGATTTGATCTCGGTTCCCGCCGACAGCCCCTACAACAGCCTTGAAGAGCTGGTGGACGCGGCCAAGGCCGCGCCCGGAACCATCCCGGCGGCAGCCTCGGGTGCGGGATCCATCCACCACCTGAACCTGCTGGCCATCGAAAAGGGCTCGGGCGCCGAGTTCAAATTCGTCCCCTACAAAGGCTCAGCTCCGGGGCAAGAGGCCGCCATCGCCGGTGAAGTTGCGCTGGTCGTGACCTCGCTGGCGGAACAGGCCCCGCTGATCGAAGGCGGACAGTTGCGCCCTCTGGCGATGCTGACACCTGAAAACGCGGAAATCGCGGGAATGACCGTTCCTTCGGCCTTTGGCATCTATGACGGGCTCGACCAATATTTGCCACTGAAACAGGCAATCGGCTTTGCGGTCCACAATTCGGCAAGCGACGATGTAAAGGCAAAACTGGCCGAAGCATTCCAGAAAGCCATGGCCTCGCAGGCCGTGGCCGATTGGGCCGCGGCAAACAATTATGACATCGGCGGACAGTACGGACCCGAGGCGCAGAAGCTGTTCTCGACGTTGGAATCCACCTTTGCATACACCCTGCAAGATTTGGGTGCGACGACCGTCGATCCGGCCTCTCTGGGCATCGAGAAGCCCTGAGCGACAAACGATCTTGGGGGCGCGGTTCCGCGCCCTTTTTTGCACGGGAGGGCAAAGTTGGAAAAGGCTGAGGACATTCTGGTCCTGCGCGCACGGGATTTCTGGGCGTCGCTGGTTTTGGGGGCGACATCGGTGTTCTTTCTGTGGAAGACCATGGACATCCCCTTGTGGGGTGAAAACAAGGCGGGGGTCAGCGGTACCCAATGGTACGACTCAGCAGCCATTGTTCCGTTGTTTATCTTTGTGGGCCTGTTGTGCCTCTCGATCGCGCTGTTCGTGATCTCGGTCCGGTCCGGCGGGGCGCGGCACGCCCTTGGTGCGGCTGGCATCGGCTGGAACCCTGACGAAGCATTTCGGTTTTCCACCATTGGCCTGATCCTTCTGGCTTATGTGGGCGGGCTGGTCCCGCGCGTCGATTTCATCCTGTGTTCCGGCCTTCTGATTACCGCTCTCATATTTGGGTACTACGGCGGGCACCCGCGGCGCGCGATGATCGCCTGCGGCGCCGTTTGCCTGGCTGGGTTCACGTCCTGGTTGCTCTACCCTGCTCAAGCCGACTGGAACGCACATGCGGACGACTGGATCACGTTGGGCATTTGGGTTGCCCTGACGATCCCGGTTTTGATCAAAGCCCGGTCCGAGCGGCTTTTGCGGGTTGTTCCCTACATTGCCGTCCTGGCCCCGTTTATTCTTGTTTGCGCCATGGCCTTCGGGTTTCGCCAGAATGTTCCGGCGCGCGGTGGCCTGCTGTTTCAACAAATCGAGTACCACTATTACGTGACGCTCCGCCCGATCTGGAAAGGCTAAGACCATGGAGTTCGTCTTGTCTCAGCTGGCGGGTTTCGGCCATGCCTTCGCTGCGCTGGTCGCCGATCCGCTGACCTATCTCTATCTGGTTTTTTCGGTCTTTCTGGGCATAACATTCGGTGCCCTGCCCGGCCTGACCGCGACCCTTGCCGTGACCATTCTGACCGGATTCTTCGGCAACAAGATCCCGCTGGATTACTCTTTGATCGCACTGCTGGGCGCATATGTGGGGGCGATTTACGGCGGGTCCTATCCCTCGATCCTGCTGAACATCCCAGGCACCGCCGCCAGCGCTGCCACCGCAATGGACGGTCACCCGCTTGCCAAGGCCGGACGCGGAGGTGAGGCGCTTGGATTGACGACGACGGCCAGTTTCATCGGGACCATTATCGGCACACTCACGCTCCTGATCTTCGTCTGGGCACTGCTGCTTGTTTCAAAGAATATCGCAAGCCCGGAAAAGGCGCTACTGGCCCTGTTCGGTATCCTTCTGTCTGGCACGCTCATGAGCGAGGACCTGGTACTCAAAGGGTGGATATCCGGTCTGATCGGGCTTGCCATGGCCATGGTCGGACTTGACCCCTTGCTGTCCGAACCCCGCTACACTTTCGGCTGGTCCTACATGCTGAGCGGGTTCCAGGTGGTGCCCGTTCTCATGGGGGCCTTCGCGATCCCTCAGATCATCGAAGGCCTGCGCCATGTCGAAGCCGGCAAGGTCATGGCTCTGAAAGGCTCGATCCTGCCAAATCTCTCGACGGTCCGCCGTCACCTGCCCACCATCGGCAGGTCCGGCGTGATCGGCACCGGCGTTGGTGCCCTGCCGGGCGTCGGCGAGGATGTTGCCGGATGGGTCAGCTACGGTGTCGGCAAAACCGTTTCGAAGGATGGGAAGAACTTCGGCAAAGGTTCACTGGACGGGCTTTTGTGTTCGGAGACCGCCAACAACGCCTGCATCGGCGGCGCACTGATCCCGCTGTTGGTACTGGGCATCCCCGGCTCGCCACCCGCGGCCGCGCTGCTGGGGGCGTTCAAAATCAACAACGTCATCCCCGGCCCCACGATCGACCCCGAAATCATCCTGCGGGTCGTGGCCATCCTGGTGCTGGCATCGTTGACGATGTTCCTGATGGGCCTTTTCACCGCGCGGGTCTTCATCAAGATTCTCAAAATCCCGCAAACCGTTTTCTTGCCCGTCGTGATGGTTCTGACCACGATTGGGTCGTTCAGTGTGGGGGGCGGCATCAATGACCTTTACCTTATGCTGGGGG
Source organism: Ruegeria sp. CI8 (assembly GCF_056536865.1). NCBI lineage: Bacteria > Pseudomonadati > Pseudomonadota > Alphaproteobacteria > Rhodobacterales > Roseobacteraceae > Ruegeria > Ruegeria sp. CI8. The sequence continues at coordinate 971,070 of NZ_JBQFQL010000001.1, read as the reverse complement.
TCGGCTTCGTGGCGTATTTCATGAACCTGATGAAGTATCCGATTGCGCCGCTGGTCATTGGCGTCATCCTTGGCGGGTTGTTCGACGAGACATTCCGCCGGTCACTGTTCCTGTCGGATGGCGATCTGTCGGTATTTGTTTCTCGACCCGGAGCAGCAATTCTGCTGGTGTTGAACGTGGCGCTGATCCTCAGCCAACTGCCTCCGGTCAAACGCCTGTTCGCCCGTCTGAAAGGAGCCCCCGCCTGATGTATGCCGTCACCGTAACCTTCGAGTTGAAGCCCGGGACACGCGATCGTTTCCTGCCGATGATGCTGGACAACGCGCGCACGTCGTTGAGCGACGAACCCGGGTGTCTGCAATTCGACGTCTGCGCAGGGGACGATCCGGCCATCGTTTTTCTGTATGAGATCTACTCGAACGCCGACGCGTTCAGGATCCACTTGGATAGTCCGCATTTCAAGACATTTGATCTGGCGGTTTCGGATATGGTGGTCCGAAAGCAGGTCAACACGTTCTCCGAGGTCATGCGATGAACGACTGGGAAGTCTATGCCATCAAATATGCGGACAGAAATGCCCGCACCCGCGCTGACAGCTTCATTTTGGATGACGATCACGCGGCCCCTCATGCCATGGACTACTACCTGTGGCTGCTCAGGCGCGGCACGCAGGTCATTCTGGTGGATACCGGGTATGACACCGACGAAGGGCTGAGCCGCGGACGGCCTATTGCCATGGATCCGCGTGAAGCCTTGCTGCCTTTCGGGATCGCGCCAGAGGCCATTCAGCAAGTGATCGTCACGCACCTGCACTATGACCACGCAGGGGGTCTGCACCTGTTTCCAAACGCCACGTTGCATATGCAGTCGGCCGAGATGGCCTTTGCCACGGGTCCCTGCATGTGCCACGACACTCTGCGCGCGCCATTTTCGGCCGGTCATATCTGCGAGGCGGTCAAGCGGCTTTATTCCGGCAAAGTGGTTTTCCACGACGGCGACGCCGAGTTGGCCGACGGTGTCACGGTCCACTGCATCGGCGGCCACTCCCGCGGGCTGCAATGCGTACGGGTCCGGACTGCCAGCGGCTGGATGGTTTTGGCGTCGGACGCATCGCATTACTACGAGAACTTCATGGCCCGAAAACCATTTCCCATTGTGGTCGACCTTCAGGACATGCTGGACGGCTTTGACAAGCTGCAAAGCCTCGCGTCCGCCCCCGGCCTGATCATCCCGGGCCACGATCCGCTGGTCCGGTCCGTTTTTCCCCCGGGACCAGCCGACCACATCAACCGTTTGGACACGGGGCCAATCAGAGAGATCAGACTATGAAGATCGGAGTCATTGCCGATGATTTCACCGGCGCATCCGACATTGGCCTGACCCTCGCTGAGGGCGGCATGCGCGTCAGCCAGTTTGTTGGCATCCCAAAGGGCCACACGGACCAGGATCTGGATGCGGCCGTGGTTGCGCTCAAATCGCGCACGGCCCCGGTTGACGAGGCGGTGCGCGACAGTCTGGCGGCCTGTGACTGGCTGCTGTCCCAGGGTGCGCAGCAAATCGTCTTCAAGGTCTGTTCGACCTTCGACAGCACCGCAAAGGGCAATATTGGTCCGGTTCTGGATGCGCTGTCGGAAAGGCTGAACGCTCCGACCACAATCGTCTGCCCGGCTTTTCCTGAAAATGGGCGCAGCGTCTACCAAGGGCACCTGTTCGTGCAGGACAAGTTGCTGAGTGAAAGCGGCATGCAGAACCATCCACTGACTCCGATGACCGACCCTGATCTCCGGCGTCTGCTGGCCACTCAGTCCGCCCGTCCGATTCATCATGTGGCCGCCTTGGTGGTCATGCAGGGGGCTGCAGCCATTCGGTCTGCCCTGCCTGCCAAAGGTCATACGATTGTCGACGCGATCCGCGACGCAGACCTGCTGGAAATCGGCAAGGCTGCCCGCGATACCCTGCTCCTTTGCGGCGGGTCCGGGATCGCGCTTGGGTTGCCGGCAAATTTTGGGTTCGAACCGCGACACCCACAGTGGGACGGAGTGTCCGGACCCGGCATCGTGCTGTCAGGATCCTGCAGTCGCGCTACCCGAGAGCAAGTCTCGCGCTACCGGGACATCGCCCCACACCGCGAAGTCACCGCGCGGGACGCGGTCAGCGGCTCGATCTCGGTGGAAGAATTGGTCAACTGGGCGCTCGAGCAGAAACAAGCGCCGCTGATCTACTCTTCGGCCGATCCACAAGTCGTGAGGCAAGCACAGGACTGCTTCGGCAAGGAAAAGGCATCTGCAGCCATCGAAAACCTGTTCTCCGATCTCTCCCGCAGCCTTTGGGCCGCGGGCTTCCGCCGGATGGTCATTGCAGGGGGTGAGACTTCGGGCGCGGTTGTCCAGGGCCTGCGCGCACAACAGTTGCAGATCGGCCCCCGCTTGGCCGCCGGCGTTCCCATGGTACTCCTGCCCGCCACCCCGTCCGTTGCACTGGCGCTGAAATCGGGCAATTTCGGCGGCCCCGATTTCTTTGCGGACGCCTTGAACAGAATGGAGCAACAACAATGAGCGAGGCGGCGAAGCTACGGGAAGAAATCTGTCTGCTTGCAAGGTCGATGTTCGACCGGGGACTGACCTGCGGTGCGTCGGGCAACATCTCGGCCCGGCTGTCCGACGGAACGATCCTGGTTACGCCGACCGGCAGTTCGATGGGGTTTCTCGACCCGGCACGGATCAGCCATCTGGATGCCCGGTTTCAGCACATTGATGGCGACTTGCCGACCAAGGAAGTCCCACTGCACTCGGCCTTCTACGACACAAGGCAGCAGACCGGGGCTGTGGTCCACCTCCACTCGACGCATTCGGTGGCCTGGTCCATGCTTCCCGAAGTTGACCCCGAGGACGTTCTTCCGCCATTGACCCCGTATTCAATCATGCGGGTCGGTCGGGTGAAATTGCTGCCATTCTTCCTGCCCGGCGACCCTGAAATGGGAAATGCGGTCCGCGGACTGGCCGGACAGCGCAGTGCGGTTCTGCTGGCCAATCACGGCCCTGTGGTTGCCGGCAAAGACATCTGGGCGGCCAGTTTCGCAATGGAGGAACTGGAGGAAACCGCAAAACTCGCCCTGCTGACCCGAGGCCTGAATCCTCGCCAGCTGAGCGCTGAACAGATTTCAGCCCTGTACGACATTACAGGCCACAGCAAGTAGCCGGTTCGAACAACTGCTGCTCTGACAACACGCCTTGCGGTCCAATCGGCCGGATTTCGGCTATTGTCGCCAGCTTTTGCGTCCATTTGTGGCAATGATCATCTCAAGCTTGCTCAATTACCCTGCGCAAATTACCATTTTCGGCGGGGGACTGTGTCGTTGAATGGTTTAAAGCTGCTTTTTGTGCAGGCAGGGTTCGGTCCGGGTGGTGCGGAAAAAGTCATCGCCATGTTGTCGAACCATTTCGTAGAACGCGGTTGCGAGGTTCACGCAACGGCGTTCAGCATGCCGGAAAACGGTCCCTATTTCTCGATGAACGAAAAAGTGCGGACCAGCGCGCTGTCCGGCAGGCGCGGACAGTTCAATAGGATCACGCACGTCCGTTCTGTCATTCGCGAACTACGACCCGATGTCGTGATTTCGTTTCTGACCAAAGTTAATGTAATCACCCTGATCGCCACACTGGACTCCAAGCTGCCGGTCATCATTTCGGAACGGAACAACCCACGTCTGCAGGACGCACACCCCGGATGGGCGCGACTGCAATCCGTTCTGGGCCGAAGGTCGAAGGCTGTCGTTGCATTGACGCAAAAAGGTCTGGCGGATCTGCCCGGCCCGCTCCGCCGTCGCGGTCGGGTTATACCGAACCCGATCGAGCCTTTCACACGCGCGCAGGTGTCGAACTCCGAAAAAGCGCGTCACCTGGTCTCGGTCGGTCGCCTGGTGCCGCAGAAAGGTTTTCACCTTCTTCTGGAAACCATGGCCAGGATCCATGCCGCGTGCCCATGGACCACCCTGACGATCTACGGTGAAGGTCCCGAGCGTCCCGCACTCGAGCAATTGCGCAAGTCTCTGGGTCTTGAGGGCTGCGTTCATTTGCCAGGCAACACGGCCCGGGTCGGCGACTGGGCCAACGACGCCGATATCGTGGTTGGGTCTTCGCTGTATGAAGGGTTTCACAATGTTGTCGCCGAAGCCGTCGTCAGCGGGATCCCGGTCGTCTCATTCGATTGTGACTATGGTCCGTCCGAATTCATCCGCCACGGACGAAATGGTTATCTGGTACCGACCGGCGACGTCACCGGACTGGCAGAAGCCGCCATTCGTCTGATCAATGACCCGACGGCCCGCGCGGGTATGGCAAACGAATCCGATGAGTTAAGGGCGCTTCTTTCTCCAGAGAGGGTCTACTCCGCGTGGGAGAACGTCGTCGCGGACGCAGTTGCGCGAAACGGTCGTATGATCTGACGAGACCCGACACGGACGACCATCCCATCATGCCCAATCCTGAGCAGGGACAGGCTGATTTTGGCCTGTCCGTAGCCCTGTTCTGTTAATTTTCATTATTGACAACTTATCCGCTGTAGTTATTTGTCAAAGATGACAATAAAGGAATCCCAATGCCCCGGCCTAAGCTCAAAGACCAACGATCCGCGGAAATACTCGATGCCTACCTGACCTGTGTGGCCCGTTTCGGATTGGAAGGCGCAACACAAGAACGCATCGCGGCAGAGGCTGGTGTCAAACGGCCCTTGTTGCGCCACTACTTGGGAAACCGGGATGACATGACGGCGGCATTGGCAGACCACGTGATCAACGCGTTTGCCGAAGTTACAGAGGCGGTCTCGGGTCAATTCGAGTCGCAGGGTGAGCCATCTGAGTTGATTGATGCCCTGTTTGACGACGGGCACGGCCATGATCCCCGGCTGATGCTGGCTTGGCAGGCTTTGGCAACGGCCGCAGAACGCATTCCTGACCTGGGCCCCAAACTGACCCAAAGCTACGCCGACTTTCTGGCCGTCATCGAAGGCAATCTGGCCCGCGCCTATCCATCGGCACCTCCCGAACGCATTCGGGCCGTCGCCCATGGAGTAACCGCTTGCGCTCAGAACATCGACGCGCTTGTCCCGATTTCACCGCCAGCTCAGTGGCGCGACGATCTGAGGGCGGCGGCGCTGGCGTTGCTTGCAAGCTTGGAGAGTGACGCATGATCAATCTCCCCAGACTGATCAACTACGCAGCCCTACCCGTTCTTTTGGTGGCCACATGGCTGGGGCTCCAATGGCCCTGGGGGCTGGTATTCCTCTGGTGGGCCATACCGTCGATCCGCAGCGGCCAAGCTTTCCTGATCAATACCGTCAACCGCGAAACCGATCCACTCCTGTTCTGGACCGTTACTGTTCTTTGGATGGTCTTTGGCGGCCTGATGGTTACCGCCGACATCGCACCGGCCGACTATCCGGCCTGACTGGTCTGAGAGGTTTTCATGACACGAATGTATCACCGGCTTCCCGCCTCTGCCTATACAGCGCAGGACTGGTACGGCCGCGAGCAAGAACTGATCTTCTCTCGCACCTGGCGATATGCCGGGTTTGCCGAGGATGTACCCGAGCCCGGACATTACATCTCGGTCCAGGCGGGTTTGCACAACATCTTCGTCGTAATGGGGCGCGACCGTCGGCTGCGGGCGTTCCACAACATCTGCCGTCACCGCGGAACCCAATTGATCCGTGCAGTGGGCAAAACACAGAAGGCACTGACCTGCCCCTATCACGATTGGACCTACGATCTGGAAGGCAACCTGATCTCGGTCCCGGATGAAAACCGCGAATATCCTGACGGCATCGACAAATCTTGCCTCGGGTTGAAACCCGCAAGCGTCGATCTCTGGCGCGGGATGATCTTCGTGCACCCTAACCCGCAGGCGCCGAGCCTTGCGGAGTGGTTCGGGCCCGTGGATCCGTTGCTGGGCCCGCACAAGCCCGAAGAATTGGTCGAATACGGCGAAGCCCGCCAAAGCTATGAGATCCGCGCCAACTGGAAGATCGTGGTTGAGAACTACATCGACGTCTTCCACCTGAGCCACCTGCATTCGAACACGCTTCACATGTATGACCACGGTCGCGCAGAATACGGCTGGAAAGGTCCACACTATCATTTTTGGGAGCCGCCCGCGTCAGACTATGCCCGCGCGCTCGAGAAAAACCTGCCCACTCCGCGAGTAATCCCGAAACCGCACGTTGGCGCCTGGGTGCCGATGCTGTTTCCGGGCATTGGCCTGGCAGGCAGTGAAGACAGCTGGAACATCTTCATCATCACGCCACTCGCGCCCGACCGAACGCGAGTGGAAAACCGCACCCGATTGGCCAGCGCGTCGGCGTGGGAGTACTCGCGGCAGCAATGGTCATCTTACGCGTTCTGGCGTGACTTCGGTGGCCCGAAATACAAAGGCGATGATGCGTTGGGCAAAGATGATCCGATGGCCTCGGGCGATTTCACGACCGAAGATGTCTATGCCTGCGAACAGCAACAGAAATCCTTGGCAAGCCCGTTGTTTGAAGTCGGCCCCGCCTCTGTCGGAGAAGGCCCGGTTTTGCAGCATCAGCAAGTTGTTATGGACTTCATGACGAAAGCTGAGGCCGAGACATGACCAGGCCCAAAACACTCTCCCCAAACGCCATCCCTGGGCCGGCACCAATCATCCCGCGCCCAACTGCCCAGAACCCAAAGGTCATCCTGTGAGCCTTCGCATTCTTGCCAGCTTGGTTGGGATCGCCCTGGCAGGCGGACTGGCTCTCGCCGCGCCCGGCAGCGACCCGAAGGCGGTTGCCGAACGTCAGCTCTCCGCCCCCGACTCCCAGATCGCCTGGAGCGACTGGAATCCCGAAGCGATCCACACGATCACCGTAAAATATGGTCAGGGCCAGCCGGATGATCACTTTAGCTATTCGGTGGCCGATTGGGCCCAGCGAAAGGGCGACCCCGGCTTTGAATCTGTCCCAGAGCTGCAGGGGTATGTGGAAAAAGAGCGCTCACCCCCGCGGATCGTGATTACGGAAGAGCCAAGTAGCGCCACGGCAACAGCGGTCACCACGGTCAAGTACGACTGGCAGGGGCACGCAGGTACGATGGCGCAAACCGACCGCTTTTCGCTCACGCGCAAAGGCCGAAAATGGGTGATCCGCGCACTGCACACCACCATGGATTATCGCTGACCGAAGATGGCCGTCTTTTGCTCAGGAAAGGACCACACGTGACCCGTAAATTCTTCCCCTTGTCCGTGGCTGAAATCCGGCCTGAAATCAGTGGCGAAGCAACCACCGTCGTGCTGGACGTACCACCCGCCCTGACCGAGCTGTTTCGCTGGTCCCCCGGCCAACATCTGACACTGCGCTTCGGCCTGAGCGGGAAAGAGCAGCGACGCTGCTACACCATCTCCAACCCGCCAAACGAGGCGCTGCAGATCACCGTGAAACGCGTTTCCAAAGGATTGGTGTCGAACCATATCGGCGACACCCTGCGCGCCGGAGATACGGTCGAGGCGATGCCACCCTTTGGCCGCTTCACGCTGGAACCCAACGCAACTGCACGACGCACCCACTACTTTTTTGGCGCGGGCAGCGGGCTGACGCCGCTTTATGCGATGATCCGAGCCGTGCTTGACCACGAGCCACATTCCGTCGCCCACCTGATCTACGGCAACCGGTTCGAGAATGAGATTCTGTTTCGGGAAACGCTGGACGCCCTCGTCGAGGCCAACCCATACCGGTTCACCCTGCGCCATGTCTTGTCTGCCCGATCGCTGTTGAGCTGGTTCAGCCCCTGGCGAGCCGGCCGCGTTGATACGGATGCGATCAAGGCGGCAATCGAAGAGTCACCCCCCATCGCGCAGGACGTCCAGTATTGGGTCTGTGGCCCTGGCAGCATGAACTCAGACGTCCGGGCAGCGCTGAACGCGCTGGATGTGCCCGATGCTCGCATCCACATGGAAAGCATCGGCGCCAACCCAGCTCAGGACACGATCCAGTCGGGCATGGCGGCCACAGCGAGGGTGACGCTTGATGGGGAAACCCGCGATGTGCCCATTGAGGCCGGGCAAACGATCCTGGAGGCCGCCATTGCAGCGGGGCTGGCGCCGCCCTTCATCTGCCAGTCAGGCGTCTGCGGCGCATGCCGCGCAATTCGGACAGAGGGTCAGGTTCAAATGCGGGCGCACATGGCCCTCGATCAGAACGACATCGCACGCGGTGAAGTTCTGACCTGCCAAGCCGTCCCTAAAAGCACAGAACTGGCCGTGCAGTTCCCCGATACGTAACAATCCCGGTACACCGCCTCACCGCCCGGCAGTACGGATCCCAGCGCACAACACATGTTCGCCCAAGGTGTCCGGGCCAAAACACTGCCGATCCCGCGCGGTGCGCAAAAACTGTGGGTATTCAAGGTGAATGGCGGAGAGACAGGGATTCGAACCCTGGAGACGGTTTCCCGCCTACACACTTTCCAGGCGTGCGCCTTCGACCACTCGGCCACCTCTCCGTGCCGGCGATATTTGGACCAACGAACAGGGATTTGCAAGGGCCGATTGCGCGGAAATCCAAGGGATACGCAAGTTGCCTGAAGCGCCCCCGCGCCAAACGATTGAGCGGGGTCGCTTCGGTCTCGTCCAGCCGGCGAGATGGTGCTGTAGTCCTCTGACTACAGCTCTTCGCCGTTGTCTCCGTCCATGTCCGCCTCGGTCAGGCCCATCGGCGCCGAGCTTGCGTCGTCGGTCTTCACAGGTTCCTGTTGATCCGGCTGTTGGGGCTTCGCTGCCTTGTTGGCCGGTTGCACCAGAACCTCGGGGTTCCGCAGCCAGAGATCGCGCTGTGCGAATGGAATCTCGATCCCTTCTTCGGTGAAGCGCCGGTTGATTTCGTGGTTCATGTCCGACTTTACGGACAGCACCCAATTCACGTCGCGCAGGATCGCTCTGATTTCGAAATCCAGCGAGTCCGCGCCAAACCCCTGGAACACGACGTTGGGTGCCGGGTTGGCCAAAACCATCGGATGTGCATTCGCGATTTCGCTTAGGATCTTCTCGACCTTTCGGGTGTCGGTCCCATAGGCGACGCCAACGGGGACGATGACCCGTCCGATGGTATTGCCGCGGGTATAGTTGGTCACCACACCGCTGATCAGGTCCGAGTTCGGAACGATCACATCGGTCCGGTCAAAGGTTTCCACCCGCGTCGAGCGTACTGAGATGTCGCGTACATAACCCATCATCCCGTTGACATCGATCCAGTCCCCTTTGGCGACCGGCCGTTCGACCAACAGGATGATGCCCGATACAAAGTTCGACACGATTGTCTGCAATCCGAAACCGATACCCACAGACAACGCACCCGCGACGATCGCCAGTGACGACAGATCAAAGCCCGCGACAATGATCGCGGCCAGCGCCGCAAGGAAAATTCCCACATAGCCCGTTCCTGCGACGATCGCGTTCTGCCCACCCGGATCGATGCTGGTTTTTGGAAGCAACGAGTTACGCAAACCGCTCTGCAGCAGTCGGGTCAGCATGTAACCGATCGCAAACACGGCCACGAAAGTCAGGAAGTTGCTGGGCGAGACCGTCACGCCGCCGATGTCAAAACCCATCAGAAGCCGGGACCACGCCTCGCGCAGGTCCGAGTCGCGCGCCCCCCAGTACAGCGCCAGAATGGGTAACGACAGAATGGCCAGAACGAACCCGACCAGCACCGAGAACAACGAGTCGCTGGCCGCGTCGCCCTGCCCCGTCAGCCAGCCATAGATCGAGCTGATGAACCGCTGGAAGATGACGATGGCCGTTATCAGGACCAGCGTTTTGACCGATGGGAACACGATCGCTTCGGCGGCATTGGTATAGCCAATGGCAGCCAGGACAACGCTTGCGATGCCCAGGAAAAACAGCGCCCGACGGAGCAGTTCGACCAGCTGGCTGAACCCGGCCGCCCGTGTCGACTGGCCCTGCTCAGACTCGTCCTCAGACCCTTCGGGGCGGCGGATTTGGCGGATCCGCAGCAGCAACAGGGCTGTCACGAGTATCACAGGGAAGCTGACAACGGCGCGAGTAGCCTCAGAGGTGTTTTCGATCCGTTCGAACAATTGGCCCAGTTCATGCAGGATCAGCATCAGCGCGAGCAGATCCAGATAAACCCGCAGTTCCTTGATCGTATTTGCCGACAGGACTTTGAAACCCCGTTCTTCGCCCATCAAATAGACCTGACGACCGATCCAGTCGTAAAACAGGATGATCGCGGCCCAATACGGAATTTCCTGGATCAGCAATGTGCCGCGCAACCCCGGTACTCCGGTCATGACCACCGCCTGAACGATGATGGCAACCCCGAACCATGGCAGGATGATCCGGAACAGCGACACGACGAATGTCCATACGCCACGCCCGGAGCCTCCGAACCGCCGCAGATAATCCCCTGCTTTCTCCGACCATGATCGCCCGAACAGCAGCAGGATCGCGGCCACCGCGAGCAGAATACCGATGGCAAGTCCGCTCTCTTTCAGCTTTTCACGGACAACAGCCGAACGCATGTTGGCCTTCGTCTCGTTCATCAATGCACGGCCAGCTTCGGTTACGTCCACCCAGGCAGGCGCCCAATGCGCCGGGTTGAGCGGCGATGGCCCGCGCTCAAGAAACTCTTTCCGCTGCCGTTCACGGATGATCTTGTCGATTTCGCTGATCAGGCCGTTGGCACGGCTGTAGGCCTCTTCCGAGATGATCCGCGGCACCTTCAGGCTGTTGAGTTGCTGCTCGAGGTTCTCTCGCAAGCTGGCGATGTCTTCGGGTTCGGAAGATCCGTCATCGGGTTTGGGCCCCAATGCCTTGAGCTGGCTTTCCAGCGTTTGAATGCGATCCGTGTTCGCACTTCGTGCGCGATTGAAGTCGTCCCGATAACCACTTATTTCAGTGCGCAATTTCTCCATCGAGGCATTCGATGCCCGATTGGCTTCGATCACCTTCTCGGCACGCTCGGCGGTGCTGAGCCAACCCTGGTAGTACTCGCTCTGACGGTCGGTCAGCTGCGCCGAGGCTCCGCCTGCGACGCCAAATGCGACCACAAACGCAAATGCCAGTAAAACGAGAAACTGCCGCAGCATCATACGTCCTCAAAAACACCCGGAATGCTGCGCGGGGCCTCGGTCATCCACTCTGGAACCGGCAATTCCTTTTCACGCAGGAAGTCGGGGTTGAACAGTTTCGACTGGTAGCGCGTGCCATAGTCGCACAACACGGTGACGATGGTGTGACCCGGACCCATTTCCTTGGCCAGTCTCACGGCGCCGGCAATGTTGATTGCGGTGGACCCACCCATGACCAACCCCTCTTCGCGAAGAAGATCGAAGATGTAGGGCAACGCTTCGTTGTCCGTAATCTGGTAGGCGTGGTCGGGCTTGAACCCTTCAAGGTTTTTGGTGATGCGGACCTGGCCGATCCCCTCGGCGATCGAGCCACCCTCCATCGCGATTTCACCCGTCGTGTAGTAGGAATAGAGACCAGCACCCATCGGATCGGCGATACCGATCTTGACGCCCTTGGGCTGCAAAGCCTCGGCCACACCGGCCAGCGTTCCGCCCGATCCGACCGCGCAAATGAATCCATCGACCTTGCCGTCGGTCTGCTCCCAGATTTCCGGCCCTGTGGTCTCGACATGTGCCTGACGGTTCGCGACGTTGTCGAACTGGTTTGCCCAAATCGCACCATTGGGTTCGGTCTTGGCCAACTGCTCGGCCAGCCGCCGCGAGTAATGCACAAAATTGTTGGGATTCCGGTAAGGTGCAGCGGGAACCTGAACCAGTTGAGCCCCGGCGAGGCGCAGCATGTCCTTCTTCTCTTCGGATTGGGTTTCCGGGATGACGATCACGGTTTTGAACCCCATCGACGCGCCGACCAGCGCCAAACCAATGCCCGTGTTGCCCGCCGTCCCCTCGACAATCGTCCCGCCCGGCTTGAGATCGCCGCGTGCAATGGCGTCGCGAATGATGAACAGCGCCGCGCGATCCTTGACCGACTGCCCGGGGTTCATGAACTCGGCCTTCCCAAGGATTTCGCACCCGGTTTCTTCGCTGACACGGCGCAGCCGGATCAACGGAGTTTTTCCTACGGCGTCAGCAAGGTCTCGTGCAATGCGCATGGCACCCTCTTGTAAAATGGCGTTTTCGCAGATGTACAGGTGCCCTGCGCCGACCACAAGGCGGGATAGTCATCCCCGCAGCCGATCGCGGTTGCGTGCCAACCAATGCGCCAGGGACAAAAGAGGAAGGTCCTTGAAGACATGCCGGTCAACCATATCCATGAATTCGACATATGGCAGAATCCTGCTGCGAATGTCCTCCCCCTCGGTCGCTAAGCCACCATTGTTGATCGAGGCGGTGAGGTCTCCAATCCCAACATAGAGGTGGATGTATTCGGTGGAAGATCCGCTCGAAGAATAGGCGCCACCTGCATATTCGAGCCGCGAGAACGACACCTGCGCCTCCTCCAAGGCTTCCCTGTGGGCTGCCTGTTCAGGGGTTTCTCCGGGATCGATCATGCCGGCGACCGGCTCCCACATCCAAGGCTCGGGGTCGTCGATCAAGAATACCGGGGTTCGGAACTGCTCAACCAAAAGGACCGTATCGCGCAGGGGATCATACGGCAGCACCACGACCGCGGCACCCTGCATCAACCCATTCCGATTGAGAACCGGCCCCATCGACCCATCGTATAGGCGGTGCTGCAGTTCGATTTCTTCCATCCCGAAATAGTCGATGTATGCGCGCGTGTGGCGGTGCACGATCACATCATCGCGGACACTGCGACCATCCCCGGTTCTCCGTTGCTGCGCCGCAAGCTTGGCCCAGGCCCGGATGCGAATGGCTGGAAAGCTGCGCGCGATCCGAGAGGCATCGACCTTGCCGAAATACCCCATGACCTCATCCGCAGCCAAAAGGGTCATCGCGCCCCACTCGGACACCCACTGTTCCAACGACCAGGGATCGGCCGGCGTCCATAACCCCGGGGCGGGAAAGAAGACTTGGGCGGAAACGCTCGGTCCGCTCTCAAGGACGACCTCTTTGACGTGCAGGTCATAGTCGAACCCACCTTCGTAGAAGGCCAACCGTTCGATGTCTTGCGCAGTTAGGTTCTGCACCACGATACCCTGTGCCGCTGCGCCGGGCGTCTCAAGGATCATCGGAAAGGCCTGGTCCCGCACCGCGTGAACCGCGTGGTCCGGCAGCATCGCCGGCTCTGCCGCAAGATCCTGTCCCGAGCGACCCAAAACAAGTTCAAGCAGCGGCAAATACCGCAATGTGCCGTAGAAAAACAGATTGGTCATCGTAGGCTCGTGACTAGGGCGTCAGTTCCAGCGCCGCGAGGCGCCTTCGGTAAACAGGCCGGACAGCAGCGCACCAATCGCCAAAGTCGCGATGATCTCGGGCGAGATCAGTTGCTTGCCGAAATCCACACCGATCTGGAAAATGGCCAGCAATGCCTCGAATGGCCCGTCATAGCGGTGACGCATCGCAAGCCGGAACATCTCGTACGTGCCCTGGACGAACAGGCCCCAAAACACCAGAGAAACCACTCCGGTCAGGCCGTTGTTGACGGCTGCAGTCCAGCCGCGGCCCGCCCGTTTGCCCATGATGACCCAACCACACAAAAAACCAAGGACCAGGTTCACATAGGTAAAGTAGCCGTAGTCCTTTCCCTCTTCGCCGTTGTCGATGATCATGCCGGACACAAGGAAAGCCACCACCATGAGACTGAGCGCGGCAACAAGACGTGAGGCTGTCGGCATTCCGATATTTCCGTGTGTTAGTTGGGTTTTGCTACGGTGATCTGTGTCACATCGCAATTGCCCGTGTCAAAGGCTGCGCCGCAGGCGGTCAAATAATAATTCCACATGCGGCGGAAACGCTCATCAAAGCCCATCGCAGCAACCTGGTCCCATTTGTCGTTGAACGTGTCGTACCAGCGCCGCAAGGTCAGGTCATAGCTTGGGCCGAACTCCTTCGACTTGACCACATCCAGACCGGCCTGCTGGATTTCCTGCCTCAGCACCGTCGGGGCTGGCAACATGCCGCCCGGAAAGATGTATTTCTGAATAAAGTCAACACCGTTCTTGTAGACGTCCCAGCGGCGGTCGGCCACAGTAATGATCTGAAGCGTGGCCCGTGCGCCGGGCTTCAGCCGGTCGCGGATCGTTTGAAAATAGACCGGCCAGTACTTTTGCCCAACGGCCTCGAACATCTCGATCGACGCAATGCCGTCATACTGCCCACGCTCGTCGCGATAGTCCTGCAGCTTGAAGGTTACCTTGTCGGAAAGCCCAGCTTTTTCTATACGTTGCGTCGCATACTTCAACTGTTCCTGACTGATGGTCAGGCCTGTGACCCTCAGGTCTCTTTCCTTGGCGGCGTATTCGGCAAAGCCACCCCAACCGCAGCCAATTTCAAGGATGTGGTCGCCCGGCTTTGCTCCCATCTCGTCGACCAGGCTGGCATATTTGGCCGTCTGAGCCTTTTCCAAACTTTCCTGACCGGTTTCGAACAGCGCGCTGGAGTAGGTCATCGTCTCATCCAGCCAAAGGCTGTAGAAATCATTGCCCAGATCGTAGTGGTACGAAATGTTCTTTTTGGCCTGTTTTCGGTTGTTCCGGTGCAGCCAGAACCGCAGGCGCTCGTAGGCCTGAACCAAAAACTTGCCAGTGAAATCATCATACACCGTCTCAGTGCCCAGATGGACAAGATCCATGAAGGCGCGCAGGTCAGGTGTGCTCCACCCACCTTCAAGGTAGGCGTCGGAAAAGCCGAGTTCGCCTTCACGGATCAGCCGGGCGAAGACATCCGGGTCGTGAATGTCGACGCGGGCGACAGGTCCGGGCTTGGCGCCTTCGTTGCGAAACACGCGACCATCCGGCAGCGCGATGTCTAGCCGTCCGGACTCCATTCGCTGCAGCATCTTGAAGACCTGCGAAAAATATCTGGGCAGGTTTTTTTGCCCCTCTGTCGTCGTCAGGATCATCCGCCCTCCCCTGTGCGGTGGTCGGAGCAGGCTAGGACGGGATTCCGTTTCTGGCAAGTTTTCAATTCCTTACTGGTGTTTTCGGCCTTCGTAGGCGGCAAGCGCCCGCTGTCGTCCAACCTTCAGATCAACGACCGGATCAGGATAGGCATCCGTCGGAGACAGTCCCCATGACACCGGCACCGCATCGAAATAGGCAAGCGCCGTCTCGGGCGGGTTCTTTTGTCCTTCGGCCAGCCATCGGCGGACATAAGCGCCCTTGGGGTCAAACTTCTCCGCTTGGGTCTGCGGGTTGAAGATACGAAAGAACGGCGAGGCATCCGGCCCCGACCCGGCAACCCACTGCCACCCCATGGCATTCGCTGCCGGATCCCAATCGACCAGACAGTCCGCAAACCAATCCATGCCGATCTTCCAGTGCGTCATCAGGTGCTTGGTCAGGTAGCTGGCGACGATCATGCGGACGCGGTTGTGCATCCGCCCGGTGACATACATCTGCCTTAGGCCCGCATCTATCACCGGTATCCCCGTTCGCGCCATTGTCCAGGCTCGAACCTCGGGGGTCTCGGAGTCGGTGTTCCACGGAAACGCATCCCATTCCGGCTTCCAGTTCGCGCTAAGTAGATGCGGTGTGTGGTACATCAGGTGATATGCGAACTCGCGCCAGACAAGTTGGCGCAAGAAGCCCTCGGCCCCGGATGAACCGGAAAACCCTGCGCTCTGGACCCGGTGCCAGATGGTTGCCGGGCTGATCTCGCCCAACGAAAGGTACTCGGACAGTCCGGACGTGCCGTCATCGCCCAGATCATCGCGTTTTGCGGGATACGCGTCGAGCCGTTCGGTGAATTCGTCCAGCTGCGCGAATGCGGCGGCCTCACCCGGTTCGACATGAGCCCGAACGACCGCTGCGCCACGACGCATATCCGCGCCAAGGTTCCAGGCCTCAAGCCCGTCGGACTGCGGCCATGATCGGGGTGCCGCGATCCGCGACGGTGCCGGCTTGGGAGCGTCGACCTCTCTCCCTCGCACAGCCCGCCACATGGGTGTAAAAACACGAAACGGCTGACCCGCCTGTGTGGCGACCGTCCAGGGCTCGAACAAAAGATGCCCGGCAAAAGACTTGGCGGTTACGCCCTGCGCGGACAATGCAGCCTTTATCTGGGTATCACGCCCGATGGATTCGGGATCATAGGCCCGCGACCAATAGACATCAGTGGCCCCCGTTTCCCGTATCAGGTCTTCAAGCGCGGCCAGCGCCGGGCCGCCTCGCAGGATCAGCTTGCTGCCCTTGCGCTCGAGGCTGTCTGACAATGCGGCAAGGCCGAGGCCCAGTCGCCATTTCGGAGCCGCGCCCAAGTCATCGACCAGCTGATCGCGCAGAAAAACAGGGATCACAGGTCGACCTGTCTGCGCGGCCGCAGCCAAAGCCGGATGGTCAGTCAGGCGTAGATCACGCCGGAACCACAAAATTATTGGTGACTGCTCTTTGTCCATTTCCGCCCCGTTTTCATATGTCTACGGGGCGGAACTGTTACCGGATCACAAAACCCGGTCAAATGCTTCGAGCAATTGGTCGATCTCGTTTCGCGAGGTGTAGTGGGTGAAACTTACCCGTAGAACACCTTGCTCCAGATCGACACCCATGGCGGTCAGCGGGCGAACCGCATAAAAATCGCCACCGCCGGCCATGATACCGTGTTTGGACAGATCAGCCGCCACGCTTTCGGCGTTGCGGTTGACGGCCAAGGCCACGGTCGGAGCCCGGCGTTCGGCATCGGATGGGCCGATCAGGCGCACCGCATTGCGATCCTTGAGCGCGTCCAGAACCGGCTGCAGAAGCTCAACTTCGTGCGCACGCATCAGGTCGTGGACAAAAGCACCACGCGCAGAAGCCCCCGAAGATGGGCCGCCGTGGTGGTCGCAAAGTAGTTCAACATAATCGGCCATGCCGGCGCTGGCGGCAATCTGAGCGTGGTCCGGTCCGGCCGGCGTGAACCGCTTGTACAGCACGTCCCCGTTGAAGAAATGCCCCTGATTGGGCAGCAACTCGCCCAGCGTGCGCCGGATCACCATGCAGCCCTGATGCGGTCCGTAGGTCTTGTAGGCAGAGAACAGGTAGATATCCGGCCCAAGGTCCCCCACGTTCGGGAAGCCGTGCGGTGCGTAGGACACACCATCCACGCAGACAAATGCCCCGGCCGCATGCGCTATCGCCGTGATTTCGGTGACCGGGTTGATTTCGGCGATAACGTTTGAACAGTGGGGAAAGCAAACCAGCCGCACCTTTTCGTCCAGCAGATTTTCCAGATCGGAAGGATTCAACGAACCGGTTTCCGGGTCGATTTCCCATTCGCGAACCTCGATGCCGTCCTCGGCAAGGCGCCGCCAGGGCCCCGAGTTGGCTTCATGGTCCTGGTTGGTCACCACGATCGCTTCACCCGGTTTCATCCACTGCCGAAATGCCTGCGCCAGTACGTAGGTGTTCTGCGTGGTCGAAGGGCCAAAGCTCAGTTCGTCGGTGTCCACGCCCAGCAGAGCCGCCATCCGGGCACGTGCTTCGTCCATCTCTTCGCCCGCCAGACGGCTGGCCTCGTAGGGCGCATATGGCTGTACCTTGCGCTGGGTATAGAAGCGGGTCAGCCGATCCAGAACGGGTTTGCAGGTATAGGAGCCGCCCGCGTTCTCAAAGAATACCTGCCCTTTCAGGCTGGGTTCGGAAAAAGCCGGAAACTGCGCCCGAACGAAGTCAATATCCAGAGTGCCCATCGCACAATCCTTCTGTTGTCATGCCCAATGTTCCGAAGTTCCGCCCGCGCATGACACCGGACAACTCCGATACATGGCAGGTCTTCCAGCCAGCCACGGGTATCGCCGCGGCAGTTCGGCCGCCCGCACGAGGATGACGGGACCAAACGCCGTCAGTTAGCCCGGTCAACCCCGCGCGGTCAAGCCGGGCGTCTGATGCCAGCTTCTGTCATCAGCACATGCCAAACTCACGGCACTCAAGACAAGAGAGGTTTCAGATGAGTTATCTTCCAAAGGATTTTCTGGTGTGGGGCGAACTGCCTGTTTTCGACTTGGACAAGGCGGTAGAATTCTATGCCCACGCCACAGGGGGAGAACTTGCGGTCGACACATCCGGCCCGAACCCCATGGCCATGTTCCGCCCCGCTGACCCGGCAACGGGCGTTGCCTTGCATCTGTATCCGGGAAAGCCAGCAAAAGATGGTACCGGCCCGACCCTTCATCTGGCCGCAAAGGGCACGGCTGAAGAGATCATGGCCAGGGTCAAGGTTGCCGGAGGTCAGGTTGTCTCGGATCCGATCCAAATCCCGGCCGGTCGGTTCTTCTATGCGGTCGATCCCGATGGCAATTCGGTCGGCTTCTTCGAAGGCAGTCCGAAATAAATGAAAGGCCCCGGTGATGTAACCGGGGCCCACTGTCAGTGGCGGTACGCTCAGTTGCGTCGGCGTTCGTTCACCAGACCGATGAAGATGGACACGCACATCAAGACCAGCACGATCGCAAAGGGAAAGCCGGTGGCAATGGCCGCGGCCTGCAATGCGCCGAGCCCACCGCCCAGCAGCAGTACGACCGCGATGGCCCCTTCCAGCACGCACCAAAATACGCGCTGAGCCGTCGGAGCATCGGTCTTGCCGCCTGCCGTGATGGTGTCGATCACCAGCGAACCCGAATCCGAGCTTGTGACGAAGAACACAACCACCAGAACGATACCGACGAACGACAGCAGTCCAGCCATCGGGAAAGCCTCGAACATCTTGAACATCTTCAGTTCCAGCGCCGCATCGGACAGAGCCTGCCCATTGCCGGACATGACCTGATCCAGAGCAGCTCCGCCGAAAACGCTCATCCACAGGGCGCCGACAAGCGTCGGGATAAGGATGACACAGGTCACGAACTCGCGGATCGTTCGGCCGCGCGAGATACGTGCGATGAACATGCCGACGAACGGTGACCAGGAGATCCACCAAGCCCAGTAGAAGGTGGTCCAGCCCTGCATGAAGTTCGTGTCTTCGCGCCCAACCCAATTGGACAGGCCCGGCAGCGCAACGACATATTCGATCATGCTGTCGAAGAACCCGGTCAGGATCGCCATGGTCGGCCCCACGATCAGGACCAGCAACAAAAGAAGCGCCGCCAGTACCATGTTGGCCTCGGACAGGCGTTTGACACCTTTGTCCAGTCCGGCGATCACCGAAATCAGGGCGAAGACCGTGATCAAGCCGATCAGCAGCACTTTCATCCCGTCCGTCACCGGAACATCAAACAGATAATTCAAACCCGCCAGCGCCTGTGTCGCCCCCAGGCCGAGCGAGGTCGCCAGACCGAAGATGGTCGCAAAGACCGCAAGCACATCGATGACATGCCCCAGCGGACCCCAAGTGGCCTCGCCGAACAGCGGGTAAAAGACCGAGCGCATCGTCAGGGGCAGCCCGCGATTGAAGCTGAAAAATGCCAAGGCCAGCGCAACGACCGCATAGATCGCCCAGGGGTGCATGCCCCAATGAAAGATCGTGGCTGCCATCGCCAGCTTCCGCGATGCGTCGGGATCCTCCAGCCCGGCGCCCAACGGTGCCCAGTCGGTGCGCAGGCCGTCCTCTCCCACGGCGACACCGCCAAGTGATGCGCCATAGTGCGAGATCGGCTCGGCCACGCCCCAGAAAACAAGCCCGATCCCCATGCCAGCGGCGAACAGCATCGAGAACCAACCCGCATAGCTGTAGTCCGGTTTCGCATCGTCGCCGCCCAACCTGATCTTGCCCAGCGGCGTCACGATCAACAGCAACGAAAACACGACGAAGATATTGGCCGAAAGCATGAATACCCAGTCGAACTGGTTGGTCAGCGCGGGGCGCAACCAGCCGAAGAAGTCGGCAGCCTGCTCGCGGAAAACCAACGAAAAGAAGACGAAGGCGATGATGGTCAGGCCAGACACGGCAAATACCGGGTTATGAATATCCAGCCCCATGATCTGGATATTGTCCTGGCCGACCTCGTAGTCGGCATCTGAATTGTCGGACATTCTCTCTCCTCTCATTTTAATGCGTTTTTGATCGGGGAAAGATCGCTTTTTCGGTCAGCCGCCAGAGACTTTCCGGCGGGCAAAAGCGACACGCATACCGGTCACACCGAGCATTTTCAGCAGACCGGAAGGCGTTGGGTTACCTAACGTCCGAACCGAGCCGGGCGCCAGGCAAACTAATGTGGGCTGTTGGGTCGGGTCTTTGGCTAGCCTTGAACCTTGGTATAGGTTCCCTCGCCTGCCAGGATTCCGCGGAACCCGCCGGGCTCGTCCAGTCCGAATACGATCAGCGGCAGATTGTTGTCGCGCGCCAGAGCGATTGCCGAAGCATCCATGACCTTCAAACGCTTGGCGAGAACGTCGTCATAGGTCACCGAGTCATAGCGGACGGCATCCGAATGTGCCTTGGGGTCCTTGTCGTAGACGCCATCGACCCCGTTCTTGCCCATGAAGATGGCCTCGCAGGTCATTTCGTTGGCACGCAACGTCGCTGCGGTATCTGTGGTGAAGTACGGGTTGCCGGTTCCAGCCGCAAAGATGCACACCCGTTTCTTTTCCAAGTGGCGCACAGCGCGGCGGCGAATATAGGGCTCGCATACCTCGTCCATGCGGATGGCCGAGATCACCCGGGTGAAGACGCCCAGGCCCTCAAGCGCGGATTGCATGGCCAGCGCGTTCATCACGGTCGCCAACATGCCCATGTAGTCGGCCGTGGTCCGTTCCATCCCCTGGGCCGAACCGGACAGGCCGCGAAAGATATTCCCTCCGCCGATGACCATGCAGATCTCGACCCCGAGATCATGCACCGACTTCACTTCCTGCGCGATGCGCTGGACCGTCGGCGGATGCAGCCCGAATCCCTGATCCCCCATCAGCGCCTCGCCCGAGATTTTCAACATGACGCGTTTGTACGTTGTCTTTGGGGTTTCGGCGGTTGTGTTGGTGGAAGAAAGGCTCATCTTGCGCTCCGGGCTGGCACGGGTTTGTTTTCCGGCGCAAAATGAAGCAAAACCACCGCGGGTTCAATGCGGATGGTCAAGGAACAGGGCAAACACTCATGGCTGAAAACACAGCGCGCAATTTGCTGAACAGTCTGCCGCCCATTCCCGACGATCTGCCGGTCCTTATCATGGGGCCGACCGCATCGGGCAAATCAGCCCTTGCACTGGAGATTGCCGAACACGCGGGCGGGATCATCGTCAATGCGGATGCCAGCCAGATTTACGACTGCTGGCGCATCATTTCCGCCCGACCCGCGATCGACGAAGAAGCTCGGGCTCCACACGCTCTCTATGGCCATGTCGCTTTTGATCAAGACTATTCGGCCGGCCACTGGCTGCGCGAGGTGCGGACTTTTTTGTCAGGGCCGCAGCGTCCGATCATCGTGGGCGGAACAGGTCTCTACTTTTCGACGCTGACGGAAGGTATGGCAGACATCCCGGCAACGCCGCCCGAGTTGCGCAAGACTGCGGACGCGATTCCCCTGCCCGAGCTTCTGGCCGGGATTGATCCAAGGACACGGGACCGGATCGACACGCGCAACCGCGCCCGTGTGCAACGGGCCTGGGAGGTCGAGCAAGCCACGGGCCGGACCCTGGCGGATTGGCAGGACGACACGCCGCCACCGCTGCTGCCCCTGAATCAAGCGTTTCCGATCGTCGTGACGCCCGAGCGAGACTGGCTGATCACGCGCATCAATTCGCGCTTTGACCAGATGTTGCAGGCAGGTGCCCTGGACGAAGTTGCGGCGATGCGCGACAGGTACGACCCGAACCTGCCTTCGTGCAAGGCCATCGGAGTACCTGAATTGATGGCCCATATCGAGGGGCGAATGACCTTGGCCGATGCCCGCGAAAGAGCAACGATTGCGACACGCCAGTACGCCAAACGCCAGCGCACGTGGTGCCGTGCCCGGATGAAGCAATGGCATAACGTCGATCCGAGCCAAGGCTGAGTGAATCACTGACATCGCGCCAAAACTTCGTCCGAAGTCATTTATTTTCAGCCACATAAGGGGTTTTCGACCGAAACCCGTCGGAAAAGGGAATCACAAGTTCCAGAATCAGACTTGCCGATAGCAGCCCCGGCGACCGCGGGTCAGGTTTCTCTGCAAATGTCGTTTTTGTGCACTTGATGACGATTTCGAACATTGACCTAAATCGGAATCTGGTGCCGAATGAACCCATGGGGATGCACAGAATTCAAAAAACTACATCCAAAATGACCTTGCTCGGCGCTGTCTGGCTTCGACGGGGACCAACAAATACCCATAATAATCTCACAGGGAGACATCCATGAAAACCAAGACATTGACCGGAGCCCCGATGCACTGGGCCGCCGAAATGCACGCCCAGGAATATCGGGACGGCAAGCTGAGCCGCCGCGAGTTTCTGACGCGCACGACCAGCCTTGGTGTCACTGCCGCGGCCGCATACGGCATGGTCGGCCTGACCGCACCCGCCAAGGCCGCGGGCGAAGACGCCAAGAAAGAAGGTGGCACCCTGCGCGTTCAGCAGGAAGTTCGCGCGCTGAAGGATCCGCGCACCTATGACTGGTCGCAGATCGCCAACGTCACCCGTGGCACGCTGGAATACCTGGTCGAGTACAACTCGGACGGCACATTCCGCGGCATGCTGCTGGAGGGCTGGGAAGTCAACGACGATGCGACCGTCTACACGCTGAAGGTGCGTCAGGGCGTCAAGTGGAACAACGGCGACGATTTCACTGCCGAAGACGTGGCACGCAACATCGCGCGCTGGTGCGACAAGAGCTCGGAAACGAACTCGATGGCGGGCCGTTTTGCCACGCTGGTCGACGCAGATACCGGCCAGGCAATCGAAGGCGCGATCGAGGTTGTGGACTCGCACACCGTCAAGCTGAACCTGCCGAACTCGGACATCTCGTTGATCCCGGGCATGGCAGACTATCCGGCCGCGATCATCCACAGCTCGTTCAGCGAAACGGACCTGACAAACAACGTGGGCACCGGCCCCTACCTGATCGAAGAGCTGGAAGTGGGTGTGAAAGCCGCGCTTGTTCGCAACGAAAACCACACTTGGTGGGGCGAAGCCGTATTCGGTCGTCCGGCCCTGGATCGCATTGAGTACATCGACTACGGCACCGATCCGTCGGCATGGCTGGCGGCTCTTGAATCGGACGAAGTCGACATGCTGTATGAATCGGTTGGTGAATTCATCGACGTGATGGACAGCCTGGGCTACGTGAAGTCCGAGGTTGTCACGATGAACACCATCGTGGTCCGCCCGAACCAGCTTGCGGAAGTGGACGGCAAGAAGGTCTATGCCGACAAACGCGTGCGTCAGGCGCTGCAGATGGCCGTGGACAACTCGGTCTGCCTCGAGCTTGGCTACGGAGGTCGCGGCTCGCCTGCAGAAAACCACCACGTCGGCCCGATCCACCCGGATTACTACGAACTGCCGCCGCAGAAAGTTGACCCGGAAGGCGCGCGCAAGCTGATGGAAGAGGCCGGTATGGCCGATTTCGAGCACGAGCTGATCTCGATCGACGATGACTGGCGCCGCAACACCACCGATGCCGTGGCAGCCCAGCTGCGCGACGCGGGCATCAAGGTCAAGCGGACGGTTCTGCCGGGCAACACGTTCTGGAACGACTGGGCGAAATACCCCTACAGCTCGACCAACTGGAACCACCGTCCGTTGGGCGTTCAGATCTGGGCACTGGCCTACCGCACCGGCGAGGCCTGGAACGAGTTCGGCTGGTCCAATGCCGAGTTTGATGCCCTGCTGACCGAAGCTCTGGCCATTGCCGATGCCGACAAGCGCCGCGAAATCGTGGCCAAGGGCGAAGCAATGATCCAGGAGGAAGGTGTCACCATCCAGCCCTATTGGCGGTCGCTGTACCGTCACATGAAGGACGGTCTGGTCGGAACCGACATGCATGTGTCGTTCGAACACCATCACTACAAATGGGGTTGGGCGGCCTGATCCCGACCTGAACCTTTCAAGGGGCGCCCGAATGCGGGCGCCCCTTTCCAGCCGCAGACACACCGACGCGGGGTCGGACGTCCGAGGCCAGAAAATGGTCCACTGATCTGCGGAGAACCCGAACAACAGGGGCCAACATGGGACTCTTCATCCTTCGACGATTGGGCGTGATGCTGCTGACGGCGCTGTGCCTGACCTTCGTGGTCTTCTTCCTGACCAACCTCTATCCAAACCTGGAAAAGCTGGCCAAGACGCAGGGCAACCAGCGTATGTCCGATGAGCAGGTCGTCACTTGGCTTGAGAACCGCGGATACATGCAGCCCACGCTGGTCAAATACGGTCAATGGCTGGGGGTGGTGCCCGGTTTCACCAACACGCTACCGGATGGTCAGTTCGTGGGAAGTTGCACTCGTCCCGGCTCTACTCCGGAAACGACACCGCGCTATTGCGGCATTCTTCAGGGCGACTGGGGCTATTCCACCGTCTTCAAGGACGAGGTCGGAACGATCGTCAGCAAGCGGCTGGGCAACACCGGCTACCTGATGTTCTGGGTGCTGGTGCTGATGATCCCGACCGCCCTATTGGTTGGCGTGCTGGCCGGCATGCGCGAGGGGTCTGCGTTGGACCGGTCCCTGTCCACGTTTTCGATCATCACGACGGCCACGCCGGAATACGTGTCGGGCGTGATCTTCATCGCTATCTTCACCTCGTCAACCGTGGGTCTGAAATGGTTCAAGGGCACGGCCACACAGGCCATGGAAAACCCGACTTTCGAGAATTTCTTCCTGCCGGTCCTGACAATTGCCCTTTACGGCATGGGCTACATTGCGCGGATGACCCGAGCCTCGATGACCGAGGTGATGACCGCGCAATACATTCGAACCGCGCGCCTGAAAGGTGTGTCCTTCGGGAATATCGTTCTGAAGCACGCCCTGCGCAACGCGCTGATCGCGCCCTTCACGGTCATCATGCTGCAGTTCCCTTGGTTGCTGAACGGCGTCGTGATCGTCGAGACCCTGTTCAACTACAAGGGTTTCGGTTGGGCACTGGTGCAGGCCGCGGGGAACAACGACATCCAGCTTCTGCTGGCGATCTCGGTCGTGTCGGTCTTCGTGGTGCTCGTGACGCAGCTGATCTCGGATATCGGCTATGTCTACCTCAACCCGCGCATCCGCATTTCATAAGGGAGGATAGACCATGGAACATCTGAGCTGGACTGGCTCTATCGCCTTTCTGAACCCGATCATGATGATCGCCCTGGCTGCGCTGGTCGTATCCGTCGTTGTCTGGATCCTGGCAAGCATTCTGCTGCCCGAGACGCAAGTCAGCGTGAATGCGGATGGCACCGTCAGTTCGGGCGGCGGCCTCAGGAACCTGACGCAATCCGCGCTGTGGTATTCTTTCCTGGCCAGCATCGCGACGGTGGTCGCCTACCTGCTGCTGGGAATATTCCTGGGCACTGGGGCCGGGATTATCGGCGCGATCTCGCAGCAATTTCTGCCGGTCTGGCTGTCGCTGATCATTCTTTTCGCGATGTCGGTTGCCTTCAAACGGCGCCTTGGCCTGTACGGCAAGCTTTTCGACAGCCCGATCGGCATGATCGGTTTTGGACTGGTCATGTTCTGGGTTTTCACCGGCATCTTCGGGGCTTTGGACCTGATCGTGACACATGATCCGTTGGTCCAGGTTTCCGGCATGAAGAACAAGGTGCCCGGCACCCCCCTGCCCAATGCCGAGGACGGTGAGTTCGCCTGGTACCTGCTGGGCGGCGACAACCTTGCCCGCGACGTATTCAGCCGCATGGTCAAGGGGGCGTGGATCGTCGTACAGATTGCTCCGCTGGCCACGATGTTTGCCTTCATGGTCGGGATCACGCTGGGCTTGCCCGCCGGGTATTATGGCGGGCGGCTGGACACGTTTCTGTCGTTCCTCGCCAATCTGATCCTGGCGTTCCCGGTCATCCTGCTGTTCTACCTGCTGGTCACACCGGAAATCGTCGCGACCGGCGTGCCGAACTATATGGCCGCAGTCCTGTTCGTGTTCCCGATCCTCTTCATCGGTGTCCTTCTGAATTCGCGCTACTACACCCGGCCGAAATTCCGTACGCCGCTGCTGATCGGCGTCTTGGGTATCGCGATCTGGCTGTACCTGTCGCTGATCTCGACCGGGGGATACGTCATCCGCACGGACGACTACAGCATCTGGGGTCTGCCGACCTATCTGGATCTGTTCGACATTCCGGGCGGCATCCTGGTCGTGTTCGTTTCGGTTGTCTTCGTCAACTCGCCCACGGTGTTCCGCATCGTGCGCGGCTTGGCCATGGACATCAAGACACGCGATTACGTGGCCGCGGCGCAGACGCGCGGCGAAGGCCCCTGGTACATCATGCTTTGGGAAATCCTGCCCAATGCGCGCGGGCCGCTGATCGTCGATTTCTGCCTGCGCATCG
Organism: Ruegeria sp. CI8; assembly: GCF_056536865.1. Classification (NCBI taxonomy): domain Bacteria; kingdom Pseudomonadati; phylum Pseudomonadota; class Alphaproteobacteria; order Rhodobacterales; family Roseobacteraceae; genus Ruegeria; species Ruegeria sp. CI8. Next base: position 944,589 of record NZ_JBQFQL010000001.1, on the reverse strand, counting down.
GCTACACGACCATCCTCTTGGGGACCTTGGGGTTCTTTGGACTGGGCCTGCCGCCGGAAAGCCCGGATTGGGGGTCCACGATCAACGAAGGACGCAAGCTGCTGTCGATCTACCTGCACCCTGCACTGCCGCCGGCACTGGCGCTGTTGTCACTGGTTCTGGGATTGAACCTGCTGGCGGATGGCCTGCGAGAAGAAAGCCTGAAGGACTGATGTGAAAGCGGCCGGGGGACTGCCCCCGGCCCCCACCAGGATATTTTTAGCCAGATGAAGGGGGTTCCCCGAGTGCTGGCGAGGAGCAAGCAAGATGAACAAACTGGCGGATTATGACGGGCCGATCCTCGAAATCGACAAGCTCTCGATTTCGTTCTTTACCCGCTTGCGGGAAATACCGGCCGTGATGGATTTTTCGGTCAGTGTGCAGCCCGGCGAGGCTGTCGGGCTGGTCGGTGAATCCGGCTGCGGCAAGTCGACGGTCGCCTTGGGTGTCATGCAGGACCTTGGCAAGAATGGTCGGATCGTTGGCGGCTCGATCAAATTCAAGGGCCGTGACCTTAGCGAGATGAGCAAGGAAGAACTTCGGGATATTCGCGGCAATGAGATCGCGATGATCTATCAAGAGCCGATGGCTTCTTTGAACCCGGCGATGAAGATCGGCAAACAGCTGATGGAAGTGCCGATGATCCACGAAGGGGTCAGCAAAGAGGAGGCCTATGCTCGTGCTCTGGAAGTGGTGACCGATGTGCGCCTGCCGGACCCCGAGCGGATGCTGAACAGCTTTCCGCATCAGCTGTCCGGTGGCCAGCAGCAGCGCATCGTGATCGCGATGGCCCTGATGTCCAAGCCGTCGCTTCTGATCCTGGACGAACCGACAACCGCGCTGGACGTGACGGTCGAGGCCGCCGTGGTGGAACTGGTCAAGGATCTGGGCAAGAAATACGGCACCTCGATGCTGTTCATTTCGCACAATCTGGGCCTGGTTCTAGAGACCTGTGACCGCTTGTGCGTGATGTATTCCGGCGAGGCGGTCGAACGGGGCTCGATCCACGATGTCTTTGACGAGATGCAGCACCCCTACACCCAGGCGCTGTTTCGCTCGATCCCCCTGCCCGGCGCGGACAAGAATTCACGTCCGCTGGTTGCAATCCCCGGCAACTTCCCGTTGCCGCACGAACGCCCACCCGGCTGCAATTTCGGCCCGCGATGCGACTATTTCGAGGAAGGGCGTTGTGACGCGCAGGACATTCAGATGTTCCCGGTCCCCGGCAATGACCGCCACCATACGCGCTGCTTGAAGTTCCAGGAAATCGACTGGAACGCACCCATCACGGTTGCCGAGCAAAAAGAAAAAGCGCCGATCGGCAAGACCGTTCTGAAGATGGACAACCTCAAGAAATACTATGAGGTGGCCGCAAACGCTCTGTTCGGTGGGGGCGAAAAGAAAGTGGTCAAGGCCAACGAAACCCTCAGCTTCGACGCACATGAATCGGAAACGCTGGCGATCGTTGGCGAGTCCGGCTGCGGCAAATCCACGTTTGCCAAGGTCCTCATGGGATTGGAGACGGCGACCGACGGGCAGATCCTGCTGGACAACCGCAATATCGAGCATCTGCCGATCGAAGAACGGGATGCCAAAACCGTCGGCGAAGTCCAAATGGTGTTCCAGAACCCATTCGATACGCTGAACCCGTCGATGACGGTCGGACGTCAGATCATCCGCGCGCTGGAAATCTTCGGCGTCGGAAACTCGGAAGCCGAACGCAAGCAACGGATGCTCGAGTTGCTGGACTTGGTGAAGCTTCCGCGCGCGTTTGCCGACCGTATGCCGCGCCAACTGTCAGGCGGCCAGAAACAGCGCGTCGGGATAGCCCGTGCCTTTGCCGGGGACGCCCGGATCGTCGTCGCGGACGAGCCGGTCTCGGCATTGGATGTGTCGGTGCAGGCAGCTGTTACCGATCTGTTGATGGAGATCCAGCGCGAACACAAGACGACACTGCTGTTCATCAGCCACGACCTGTCGATCGTGCGCTACCTCAGCGACCGCGTCATGGTGATGTATCTGGGCCACGTGGTCGAACTGGGCACGACCGATCAAGTCTTCTCGCCGCCCTATCACCCCTATACCGAGGCGCTGCTGAGCGCGGTTCCAATCGCCGATACCTCGGTCGAAAAGAAACACATCGTCCTTGAAGGCGACATTCCTTCGGCGATGAACCCGCCGCCCGGATGTCCGTTCCAAACCCGGTGCCGGTGGAAGTCCGAGGTTGCGGGCGGATTGTGCGAAAAAGAGGTTCCGCCGGTCCAGACGCTGGCTAACGGACACCAGGTCAAGTGTCATCTGTCCACCGAAACACTGGCGAAGATGGAGCCGGTTATCAAAATAGCGGCTGAGTGATCGCCCAAAGAAAAACCGGCCTTGGACCGGTTTTTTTGAGCAGCTATTGTATCAGCCGCCCCAGATGACTTTGACGTAATTCTGCGTCTCGGCATAGGGCGGCACGCCCCCATGCTTTTCCACCGCTTGCGGGCCGGCGTTGTAAGCTGCCAGCGCGAGGCGCCAGGACTTGAATTTGCGGTATTGCCACGAAAGATACCGCGCACCGCCTTCAAGGTTTTGCTTCGGGTCATGCGGGTTCACGTTCAGCAGCCTGGCGGTTTGGGGCATCAGCTGCGCGAGGCCCAAAGCGCCCTTGTGCGACTTGGCGTGAGGGTTCCAACCGCTTTCCTGTTGAACCAGACGCAGGAACAGTTCTTCCGGGACGTTGTGCTTGCGCGCTGCCTGGCGCGCCATGGCAAGGTATTCACCACGGTACTTGCCGGAATAGCGCTTTTTGAAACTGCCGTCCGGCGTCTTCGGTTTCAGACGTTCAGAGTCGCGATACTGGCTGGCGGCCCGCGTGTCCAATATCTTGGCCTGCTTCAAAAAGATATCTTTGCGATTCTTGGTCGACAGCACATCTGCGCTCAGCGGCGTCGACGCCAGAACGAGGCATGCAATTGAAAAACCACTTAACAGACAACGCATTCAAGCAATCCCGCTCGTTCAGCAATCATTCGGATTATAGGTATTTCAGGCAGAAATGAAAGCTTGGTTAAGGAAACACTGATTTTCCGGGTGGCATTCCGGGCATCAACCGTGTTCCAACCCGGGCGCAGGACGTATAGGGTTTCAGGTGAACTCAGCGTCAGATTCGGGCGCCATCAAGCTAGTCAAAAAACGGGGAAATCCATGGCAGGTTCAGTCAACAAAGTCATTCTGGTCGGCAATCTCGGGCGCGATCCCGAAGTGCGGTCGTTTCAGAACGGTGGCAAGGTCTGCAACCTACGGATCGCGACCTCGGAGAACTGGAAAGACCGCAATACCGGTGAACGCCGCGAACGGACCGAGTGGCACACAGTCGCTATTTTTTCCGAACCGCTCGTCCGCATCGCCGAGCAGTATTTGCGCAAAGGGTCAAAGGTCTACATCGAAGGCCAACTGGAAACGCGCAAGTGGCAGGATCAGTCCGGACAGGATCGCTATTCCACCGAAGTCGTTCTGCGCCCTTACCGCGGTGAACTGACCCTGTTGGACAGTCGCAATGAGGGCGGCGGATACGGTGGCGGCCAAAGCAGCGGTTACGGAGGAGGCCAGGACAGCGGCGGATACTCCGAGCCCTACGCCGCACAGTCCAGCGCACCGGCACCGGCATCAGGCGGCATCGACGACGACGAAATCCCGTTCTAATCTCCAGCGAGGCACGTCATGACATGGTCCTTCGCCGTCGGCCGATTGCTTGGATCGGAACTGAGGGTCCATGTCACCTTCTTCCTGCTGCTGGCCTGGGTCGGCTTTGCCGCCTACTCTGACGGAGGGTGGCCGGCAGCCATCGACAACATCATTTTTGTTCTGGCGTTGTTTGCCTGTGTGGTTGCTCATGAGTTCGGTCATGCGCTGATGGCCCGCAGATATGGCATTCGCACTCCTGACATCACTCTGCTGCCCATCGGCGGCTTGGCCCGCCTCGAGAGGATGCCGGAAAAGCCGATGCAAGAAGTTGCCGTTGCATTGGCTGGTCCCGCGGTCAACGTCGTCATCTGGGGCATACTTGTCCTTCTGGGCGCGGGAATGCAGGTTGAAACGCTGGCGCAAATCGACTCGACCCGCGTCGACCTGCTGAGCCGGCTGGCCTACGTCAATCTGTTCCTCGCGGTGTTCAACCTGATCCCCGCGTTTCCGATGGACGGCGGCCGCGTGTTCCGCGCCCTGCTCTGCCTGAAGATGGACAGAGTAAAGGCCACACGGGCCGCTGCCTTTGCGGGCCAGGCCGTGGCCGTCGGTTTCGGGTTTCTGGGGCTCAGCACAGGCAACCCGATCCTGGTTCTGATCGCGGTTTTCGTCTTCATCGCAGCAAATGCAGAAAGTCAGGATGTAGCAATGCGCTCGGTGGCGCGCCGCGTGCTGGCTCGCGACGCGATGATTACCGAATTCCACGCACTGACCCCCCAAGACACGTTGGCAACGGCGGCCCAGGCCGTGATCCAGACAACGCAGCACGAGTTTCCGGTTTTGGGCGCAGACGGGCAGCTGTTGGGCTTTGTGACCCGCAATCGGCTGTTTGCCGCGCTAGCCGGCGATCACCCCCGATCGGAACCCGCGACCTCGGTCATGGAAGAGCAAATCCCCCGGGTGGCCCTGACCAGTGGGCTCGAAGCCGTTCTGGATGGTCTCCATGGTGGCGCACCGGCCGTGGCGGTCTGCACCAAGACCGGTCAGATGGTCGGATACATCACCCGCGAAAACATTGGCGAATTGATGGTGATACGGGGCCGCTGACTCCGCTTATCAGCACGTTGCCAAGGCATCCTGCAGCACGGACAGAACGGCATCGCGTGGCACGTCCGACGTGACGAAGGCCTGCCCGATCCCACGCGCCAGGATAAAGCGCAGCTGGCCGTCAACGACCTTCTTGTCCTGAGCCATAAGGTCGACCAGATCTTCGGCGCCCGGCAGATCTCCAGGAATGTCAGACAGATCGGTCTTCATGCCCATCGCCTTCAGGTGCGCGCGGACGCGGCTCGGGTCTTCCTGGGAACACAGCCCCATGCGGGCCGACAGCTCGAACGCCAGGGCACATCCGATTGCAACACCCTCGCCATGCAGCAGCCGGTCGGAATAGCCCGTCGCCGCCTCAAGCGCGTGGCAGAACGTATGCCCGAGGTTCAACAGCGCCCGGTCGCCTTGCTCGGTCTCGTCACGGGCCACGATGTCGGCCTTCATCTGAACCGAACGGGTGACGGCCTGAACCCGGGTCGCCATGTCCCCGGCCGACAGCGCGGGGCCGTTGCGCTCCAACCATTCGAAGAAATCGGCATCCCCCAGAAGGCCATATTTTACGACTTCACCGTATCCAGCCAGAAAATCACGCGCCGTCAGCGTGCCAAGCACTGAGGTGTCAGCCAGAACCAACGAAGGTTGATGAAACGCACCGATCAGGTTTTTGCCTTGCGGAGCATTGATGCCGGTTTTGCCCCCCACGGAACTGTCGACCTGCGCCAAAAGCGAGGTTGGGATCTGCACAAAGCGCACACCGCGACGCAGCACCGCCGCAGCAAAGCCCCCCAGATCGCCGATCACTCCACCGCCGAAGGCTACGACGATATCGCGCCGTTCGATCTTTTCGGCCAGCAGCCATTCGACGGCGCGCTCGAAATGCGGCCAGCTTTTGGTCGCCTCACCTGCGGGCAGAGCCAATGCGGTCATTTCCACCCCGGCGGACGCCAGGCCGCTGCGCAAAGCATCCAGATGCAAACCGGCCACGGTTTCATCGGTCAGAACCGCGACGCGCGGACGGTGCAGCATGGGTTTGATCCGCGCACCGGCCTGAGCCAACAGGTCCGGCCCGATTTCCACGTCATAGGACCGCTCGGCCAGATCAACATTAACTGTCTGATGCATCTATTTGACTTCCAATACATCCGGGCGTGTCATCAGCTTTTCCAGAACCCGGTCAACCATATCCTCGATCGCGGTGTCGCCGTCCGAATTCACCACCAGATCAGCCTGTGCGTACAACGGCACGCGGGCCTCGTACAGGTCACGCAGCGTTGCATACGGATCAGGCGTACGCAGCAAGGGTCGCGTGTCTTTGTGGCGCACCCGGTTCCACAACACTTCCAGATCGGCGCACAGCCATACGGAAACCCCACGGTCCGAGATCATCGTCCGGTTTTCTTTGCTCAGAAAAGCGCCACCGCCGGTCGACAGGATACCCTTTTTCTCGTCCAGCAGACGGCCGATGACCTGGCTTTCTTTGGTGCGAAAGAACGGCTCGCCGTCCCGTTCAAAGATCTCGGGGATGGTCATGTTGGCAGCCGATTCGATCTCGCTGTCACTGTCGAGGAATGGAACACCAAGGCGCGCGGCCAGAGCGCGCCCCACGGCCGTCTTGCCAGCGCCCATCATGCCGACCAAAACCACCGTTTTGTGCAGGTCAAAGACCTGCCGTTGTCCGGCCGGCGCCACGTTATGCTTAATTTCGCTCATTTCCCTGTGAATGACGTGATCTTGGGAAAAATGCCAGTTATAACTTGGCCAAAATCGAAAATTGAGGCAGCGTTGAGCCATGGGCCGTCTGATCAAATTCCTGTTGTACCTAATTTGCCTGCTTTTCATCGGCTTGGTGGCCTATGCGTATCTTGGCCCATTCTTCGGCGCCGACTTCTCGGCCCCGCAAAGCGAAATCAGCGAACCGGTAATTCTGGATGTCAACTAGGGCCGTCGTGCTGGCGCTTGCACTGACCGGCCAAGCCGCCGCACAAACCGAACAGCCGCTATCCGCGATCGACTGGCTGGAGACGGCCCCTGACCTGTTGCCGGGGACCGTATTGCTCGAGCCGCCGGTTACCGATACGGGCCTGCAGCCCGACATCCAGGTGTCTCCGCTCGAGGCGCTGTCGCCGCCGTTGGGATTGGTGGATGGGTCAGCGACCGGGCTGCCGGTTGATCTGTGGCTGCCCAGCGATCCGGCCCGGCTGGCCGAACTTATCGCGCGCGTGCCGGTCAAATCGAACCCTGCCATGCAGCGGCTGTTGTTCACACTTTTGTTGACCGAGGCCCGAGCGCCGGCAAATTCCAATGAGCCAGACGAGCTCCTTCTGGCGCGGCTGGATCGCCTGATGCAGCTGGGTGCCGCCGATCCGACGCAATCCTTGGTGCAGCTTGCCGGCCCCACCGATACGCCTGAGCGGTTCAAACGATGGTTTGACGCAACTCTGCTGACCGGCGACGAAGACCGCAGCTGCACTGCGCTGATCGCGCAACCGCATTTGTCGAGGGATTATTCCGCGCAGGTCTTCTGCAAGGCCCGCAGAGGTGACTGGGCTTCGGCCGCACTGACGCTCGAAGCGGCGCATGCGCTCGAATTACTGCCGCCCGAGCAACTCGATCTGCTGGATCGCTTCCTAAGCCCCGAGATGTTCGAAGGCGCCGCATATCTGCCGCAGCCCGAAGACCCTGACCCGCTGACGTTTCGCCTGTTCGAAGCGATCGGCGAGCGACTTCCGACCGCCTCGTTGCCGCGGGCCTTTGCCAATGCCGACCTGCGCGATGTTGCCGGCTGGAAAGCCCAGATCGAAGCGGCCGAGCGCCTGACCCGCATCGGCGCGCTTACGCCGAACCATCTGCTGGGCCTTTATACCGAGCGCGCGCCTGCGGCTTCGGGCGCGGTCTGGGATCGCGTCTCGGCGGTTCAGCGTTTCGAAACGGCGCTGGAGACCGGAAGCCCCGAAGCGATTTCCAAGACCCTGCCGAAAGTCTGGGCAGAAATGGGTTCGGTCGGGCTCGAAGTGCCCTTTGCCGAACTGTTCGCCGAGCGCCTGATGCCGATCAAGCTGTCCGACCCGACCACCGAGAACCTGCGCTGGCGCGTCCTGCTGTTGTCCGAGTTGTACGAGGATGCCGCACGATCTGTCCCCGACGGACCCGAGGCCAATGCCTTTCTGGCTGCTTTGGCATCGGGCCAACCCGAGCGTTCGAACTCGCTCTCACCGATGGCTGACGCCATCGCCGAAGGGTTTGCATGGTCGGCACCGATCCCGTCCGATATCCGCGCGATGTTGGAAGCAAACCGTCTGGGTGAGGCAATTCTTGAGGCCATGCAGATGTTCGCGCATGGCGCGCGCGGCAATCTGGTTGACTTGACTGCGGCCATCGCGGTGTTCCGACACGTCGGCCTGGAAGACACGGCGCGCCGCGCCGCCTTGCAGTTGCTTGTTTTGAAGGGGGCCTGACAGTGTCCGCTCCGGCGACACAAGACTTGTGGATTTCCGCGTTTCTCGAGGCGCAGGCCGCAGAACTTGGGGCGGCAACCAACACTTTGCTGGCCTATGGGCGGGACCTGAAGGACTTTGCCGCGTGGCTCATTCGGCGAAGTGCCGGGTTCGAGGCCGCCGACCAAAGTATAATCGAGGCCTACTTGATTGACTGTGACGCACAAGGCCTTTCGCGCGCGACCCGCGCCCGCCGCCTCTCTGCCATCAAGCAATTGTACCGTTTCGCGTTTGAAGAAGGCTGGCGTTCGACCAATCCGGCCATCCAGATCAAAGGCCCGGGACGCCAGAAAAGGCTACCCAAGACGCTGGACGTGGCAGAAGTCGACCGCCTGCTTGAGGCCGCCAGGCAAACAGGGCGCAGTACGGCGGACAAGGTGCGCAACACCTGCCTGATGGAAATTCTGTATGCGACCGGGATGCGTGTGACCGAACTTGTTTCCCTGCCGGTTTCATCCGCCCGGGGCGACCCACGCATGCTGCTGGTTCTCGGCAAAGGCGGAAAAGAGCGCATGGTGCCCTTGTCACCGCCTGCGCGCGATGCTTTGGCGGCATGGCTGACGATCCGGGACGAAGCCGAAGATGCAGCCGCCGCCAACGGAGGCCAGCGGTCCCGGTTCCTGTTTCCTTCGCGCGGAAAATCAGGGCACCTGACCCGACACCGGTTCTTTGCACTGATAAAGGAACTGGCCGTGCAAGGTGGTGTATCTCCTGACAAAGTCACGCCACACACGCTGCGCCATGCCTTTGCGACGCATCTTTTGGCCAATGGGGCCGATTTGCGTTCGATCCAGACCCTGCTTGGTCACGCCGACGTCGCGACGACAGAAATCTATACGCATGTCCTGGACGAGCGCCTGTCGGAACTGGTGTTGCAGCATCACCCGCTTGCCAAGGATGACGGTCGAGACTAGGGCCAAACCCTTGATCGCGCGCATCTGCGCCCCCATAACCATTGCATCAACAATACCTGAAACGGACCGATGGACTCTGACCCTTCTCTTCTCGATGGCGCCTTCTGGCTGACTACGGCCTCAATTCTGCTTCTGCTGGTACTCTCCGGCTTCTTCTCGGGGTCTGAAACAGCGCTGACGGCGTCTTCGCGGGGTAAACTGCGGGCGCAAGCCGACAAAGGATCGCGCGGCGCGCAAAAGGCGCTGGAGATCACTGACGACAACGAACGTCTGATCGGCTCGGTTCTGCTGGGCAACAACCTCGTCAACATCCTTGCAGCCTCTCTGGCCACGGCTTTGTTCACCCGACTTTTCGGAGAAAGCGGCGTGGCACTGGCCACCTTGGTCATGACCCTGCTTGTTCTGGTCTTTGCTGAGGTGCTGCCCAAGACCTACGCGATTACCAATGCCGAAAAGGCCGCCGCGGCGGTCGCCCCGGTGATCGGTGTCGTCGTTACGGTGTTTTCGCCGGTGGTGGCTGCCGTTCGCCTGCTGGTGCGCGGTGTACTACGCCTGTTCGGGGTTCAGATCGACCCCGACAGCAACATCCTTGCCGTACGCGAGGAGATCGCCGGTGCTCTGCAACTGGGCCATTCCGAGGGGGTCGTCGAAAAAGAGGACCGCGACCGCATCCTGGGCGCGCTTGACCTCGGCGACCGCACGGTAGAGGAAATCATGCTGCACCGCTCGAATATCGAGATGATCGACGCGGACGCAGACCCTGAATCGATCCTGAAACAATGCCTCGAAAGCCGTCACACGCGCCTGCCGGTGTTCCGTGGCCAGCCCGAAAACATCGTGGGAGTCGTGCACGCCAAGGATCTGTTCCGTGCCATGTACGCAAAGGCAGGCGGTAGCGATGGCGGGGCGGAAAGACTGAAGTCATTTGACATCCTCAAGGTAGCAAATGACCCCTATTTCGTACCGGAGACCACCACGCTGGACGATCAGATGCGGGAATTCCTGCGCATGCACAGCCATTTTGCGCTGGTGGTAGATGAATACGGCTCGCTGCGCGGGTTGATCACGCTCGAGGACATCCTCGAAGAAATCGTCGGCGAGATTGCCGACGAATTCGACGTGGACGAAGATGTGACGGTTACGCGAACCGAAGACGGTCAGTATCTGGTCGAAGGCTCGATGACCATCCGCGACCTGAACCGTGCGATGGACTGGTCCCTGCCCGATGACGAAGCCAACACCATTGCCGGGCTGGTCATCCACGAAGCGCAGATGATTCCGACCGTCGGTCAGGTGTTCTCGTTCCACGGATTCCGGTTCGAGGTCGTCGAACGCGAGGGCAACCGGATTACCTGGTTGAAGGTGCGGCCGCTCTGACGGACGGCCGGCGGAAACGACAAACTCGGTCGTTTTCGTGACAGATACCGGCGCAGCACCCCTGCACCTTCGGGCCAGACGCAAGGAGGTGCGGATGAAAACCACGTGTCAGGTTGCCGTGATCGGCGGTGGAGTTGTCGGGTGTTCGGTGCTGTATCACCTGACCAAGCTGGGCTGGTCGGATGTGATGCTGCTGGAACGGTCGGAGCTGACCAGCGGATCGACCTGGCACGCGGCGGGCGGGTTCCACACGCTGAACGGCGACACCAACATGGCCGCGCTGCAGGGCTATACCATCAGGCTGTACAAGGAACTGGAAGAGATCACCGGCATGTCCTGCGGGCTACACCATGTGGGCGGCATCACCCTGGCCGACAATCAGGACCGGTTCGACATGCTGCTGGCCGAACGCGCCAAGCACCGCTTCATGGGGCTGGAGACCGAAATCGTCGGCCCCGACGAGATCAAAAAGATCGCCCCCATCACCAACACCGACGGCATCATCGGCGCGCTCTATGACCCTCTGGACGGGCACCTCGACCCTTCGGGCACGACCCACGCCTATGCCAAGGCCGCGCGGATGGGCGGCGCCACGATCGAGACCCACTGCATGGTGCGTGAAACCAACCAGCGCCCCGACGGCACGTGGGACGTTGTGACGGACAAGGGCACCATCCACGCCGAGCATATCGTCAACGCTGGCGGCCTCTGGGCACGCGAAGTTGGCGCGATGGCGGGCATCTACTTCCCGCTGCACCCGATGGAGCACCAGTACCTCGTCACCGACACCATCCCCGAAATCGAGGCGATCATCGACGCGGGTAGCGAGCATCCGCACGTCATGGACCCGGCCGGCGAAAGTTATCTGAGGCAGGAAGGCCGCGGCCTGTGTATCGGCTTCTACGAACAACCCTGCAAGCCCTGGGCCGTGGATGGAACGCCCTGGGAGTTCGGGCACGAGCTGCTGCCCGACGATTTCGACAAGATTACCGACTCGATCGAGTTCGCCTATCGCCGTTTCCCGGTTCTGGCCGAGGCCGGGGTGAAATCGGTGATCCACGGCCCGTTCACCTTTGCCCCCGACGGCAACCCGCTGGTCGGGCCGGTGCCCGGCGTGCGCAACTACTGGTCGGCCTGCGGCGTGATGGCCGGGTTCAGCCAGGGCGGCGGCGTCGGCCTGACGCTGGCGCAATGGATGATCGAGGGCGAACCCGAGCGCGACGTCTTTGCCATGGACGTGGCCCGCTTCGGCGACTGGATCACCCCCGGCTACACCCGCCCCAAGGTGATCGAGAACTATCAGAAGCGTTTCTCCGTCGCCTACCCCAACGAGGAACTGCCGGCCGCGCGGCCCAACCGCACCACGCCGATGTATGACATCTTCAGCGATCTGGGTGCGGTCTGGGGCCAGCAATACGGGCTGGAAGTGCCGAACTATTTCGCGCAAGAGGGCGAGCCGGGTTATGAAACCCCGTCCTTCCGCCGCTCGGACGCCTTCGAGGCAACGGGCCGCGAGGTTCGCGCCGTGCGCGAGGGCGTCGGCATCAACGAGGTGCACAATTTCGGCAAATACCTCGTGAAAGGCCCCGGCGCCCGCGACTGGCTGGACCGGATCATGGCCGGGCGCATCCCCAAGCCGGGCCGCCTGTCGCTGACCCCGATGCTGTCGCCCAAGGGCAAGCTGATCGGGGATTTCACCGTGTCCTGCCTGGGCGAGGAGGAGTTCCAGCTCACCGCCTCCTACGGCGCACAGAACGTCCACATGCGCTGGTTCCGGCAAAATCAACAAGACGGCGTAACCGTCGAGAATATCAGCGACAAACGCAACGGGTTCCAGATCGCCGGCCCCAAAGCCCGCGAGGTTCTGGCCGCTTGCACCCGCGCCGATTTCAGTGACATGCGCTTCATGGACGTGCGCCGGATGGTCGTCGGCATGACCGACTGCATCGTGCAGCGGGTCAGCTATACCGGCGATCTGGGGTTCGAGATCTACTGCGATCTGATGGGGCAGCGCCAGCTGTGGTGGACGTTGTGGCAGGCCGGTCAACCGCACGGCATCACCCCCTTCGGCATGCGCGCGATGATGAGCCTGCGGCTCGACAAGTTCTTCGGCTCGTGGATGCGCGAGTTCTCGCCCGACTACACAGCCGCTGAAACCGGGCTGGACCGCTTCATCTCGTTCTCCAAGAACGTCGATTTCATCGGGCGCGCTGTCGCCGAGGCCGAGCGGGCTGAAGGAACAGCCCGCAAGCTTGTGGCCTTTGAGGTCGAAGCCGAGGACGCAGATGTGAACGCCTACGAACCCATCTGGCATGATGGCGCGGTCGTTGGGTTTTGTACATCCGGTGGGTATTCGCATTTCGCACAGAAATCAGTTGCCATGGGCTTCCTGCCAACGGAACTGGCGGCCGACGGCTTGGCGGTCGAAATTGAAATCCTGGGCCAGATGCGCAAGGCCCGTGTGCTGACCAGTCCACTATTTGACCCCGACGGTGCGCGTATGCGGGGGTGACAGCCGTTCCGGTTGGCGGCAAGGTGGCCGGCATGGAGGATATCCCCATCATCTTGCTGGCCGCCGGAAGCTCTCGCCGTATGGGCGGAGTGGACAAACTGATGCAAATTGTCGACGGTCAACCACTGATCCGGCGCTCGGCCGAAAACGCACGAGCTGTCGGGCCGGTCATCGTCGCCCTGCCGCCGGCGCCTCACTCGCGATACACCGCCCTGAGCGGGATGGACTTGGAGGTCGTTTCAGTTCCCGATGCGGATGAAGGCATGAATGCCAGTTTGCGCAGGGCCGTCGCGCAGCTGCCGGTATCCGCCCGGGCAGCGATGATCCTGCTGGCCGATCTTCCAGAGCTGACATCAGACGATCTACGCGCGGTCCTCCGGTCGGTCACCGAACATCCTGACAAGCTGATCTGGCGCGGAGCATCCTCGGACGGAGTTCCAGGCCATCCTGTAATCTTCGACCGAAGTCTCTTTGCTGATCTGGCGCAATTGATCGGAGATGGCGGCGCACAAGCCATCGTACGCGCGCACCTGGACCAGGTGCACCTACAGCCTTTACCGGGTCAGAACGCTATTCTGGATCTGGATACGCCCCAAGCGTGGGCCGAATGGCATAAAAAGAAAAGATCCCAAAAGTAACGCGGCCCGGTCGAGAACGACCGGGCCGGTTGCCCAAAACAGGACTACCACTTTCACCAATCCCGAAAACGCGGCCCGGATGTCGTCAAGACATCAGACCAATGTGCTGCCGAACCGAAACAAGACCCCCTCGTTAACATGCCGCTCAGCGCTTCCGGTGACTGAGATCTGCCTTCAAGCACCCCCTTGATGCTGTCAGGCCCCCCTTTCACTTGGGCACGTTCATCGTCACCGATAAGTTCAGTGCAAACAACGTAAAATTGGTTGAATCGGTTAATTTTGCCGGATTCGTGATGGTATTTCCGCAACAACGCGCGTCACGGAAATCTACCCAAGGTTGTTCTTGCGCTTTGCCATTGATGACCCACGACAAGAAATTTTTAGCGCTAAACGATCAAAATGACATTTTTGCAAAGACCTATTAGACAAATACCACCTTCTGAAAGGGCGGTGGCGCAACCTGTGAGTGTCCGTGAAAATTCGGTCAAAAACCGCCGCTGGACTGTTAACAAATTTGATTCAATTCAATGCTTTTACGAGTTTGACCCTCATTTCGGCAACAATCCACCGATTCGACCGGCAACTCCCACGGCCGATTCCCGGGATTGCGAGCGCTACCAGACGCCTGCAATGTGGCAAAATTAAGATTTATTAATTGATCAGTCAGAAAACGCAAAGACTGACGGCTCATGTTCCCTGCAAAGCGCACATCAACAAGCGCCGAACCAAGGAGACCTAGTCAACATGAGCATCCGAAAATCCCCCCTTATTCTCCCTCGTACCTCAGGGCTGTTTGGCGCCACCGCGCTGAGCGCGGCGTTGCTGGCCGCGACCGCTATTCCGTCGCAGGCCGACGAAGCCCTGGCGGATCTGGTCGAGACCGTTTCACCGTCCGTGGTAACCGTCATTGCCTCGATCGACGCGGCCCCGTTGCCAGCGAGCGGCCAGGAGTTTGATTTCGAAGGCCAGCCTTTTGGTGAGTTCTTCAAGCGTTTCGGGATTCCCGAAGGCTTTGATGCCCCGCGCCGTGGCCCCAGTCAGGGCCTGGGGTCCGGGTTCGTACTGGATGAAGATGGCTATATCATCACCAACCACCACGTCGTCGACAAAGCCAGCAAGATCACCGTGCGCCTGAACGATGATCGCTCGTACGAGGCTGAAGTCGTGGGGACCGATCCCCTGACCGATATCGCGCTGCTCAAGATCGACGCGGATGAGGCGCTTCAGCCGGTCCCGCTGGGGGACAGCGACGACATCCGCGTGGGCGAAGACGTGGTCGCCATCGGCAACCCGTTCGGCCTGAGCTCGACCGTCACGACCGGCATCGTTTCCGCCAAGGGACGCAATATCTCGGAAGGCCCCTACGCTGAATTCATTCAGACCGATGCGGCCATCAACAAAGGCAACTCGGGCGGTCCGCTGTTCAACATGGACGGCGAAGTCGTCGGGGTGAACTCGGCCATCTATTCGCCCAGTGGCGGGTCGGTCGGACTGGGTTTTGCTGTAACTTCGAACATCGTCGAGCATATCGCTGCGGACCTGCGTGACGATGGCCAGGTCAGCCGTGGTTGGCTGGGTGTCTCGATCCAGAACATCAGCCCCGAGCTGGCAGCAGCGATGGGTGTCGATGGCACTGTCGGCGCACTGGTGTCCGAGGTTCTGCCGGACAGCCCCGCTCAGGGCGTGCTGCAACAGGGCGACGTGATCATCGCCTTCAACGGCGAACAGGTCGACTCGAGCAGTGAACTGCCGGTGCTTGTTGGCACCACAGCCGTCGGAACAGACAGCAAGGTCACCGTCCTGCGCAATGGCAAGGAAGAGACCCTGAACGTCACGATCGGGCAGCATTCGGCCCAGATGGCGACAAACGCGGAACCGACCGATGACGCGGTGGCAGGCAAGACGCTGGGTGTCACCGTAGCACCGCTGTCCGAAGCGACTCGTGCGCAGATCGGAGTTCCCGAGAACGTGCACGGCGTGGTCGTCACTTCGCTCAAGCCTGACAGCCCGGCGGCCAAGGCCGGTCTGCGGCAGGGCGACGTGATCGTGAAGCTGGGCAACCAGGATGTGGAAACACCCGAGGCGCTCAAATCCGCGCTCGAAGATCAGAAGACCGATCCGGCGCTGATGCTGATCAACCGCGGCGGCAATCAGATCTTCGTCGCCGTCGAGATCGCCTGACCTGCGTCCCGCGCGCACCGCATGATGGGGATATCCGGTGCGCGCATCTCCTGACGGACACGATTTGTCCACGTGCTGTCGGGATTGCCGGGTGCGGATTTCGCACCCGGCAGTTTTTTTACCTGTCCATACGTGATTATATCCTGAGTGAAAGGAAATCCGACCATGAGCAGACGTCTGTTGATCGTTGAGGATGATGAAGACACGCGGGACTTCATCGCCAAGGGATTTGGCGAGGAAGGTTATGTCGTCGAATGCGCCGAGGACGGCCGCGAAGGTTTGTACCACGCGACCGACGGCGGATTTGACGCGGTCGTTCTGGACAGGATGCTGCCCGGGCTGGACGGTCTGGCCCTGATAAAGTCGATGCGCGCCGCCGGGGTCAAGACGCCGGTTCTGATGCTGACAGCCATGAGCGCCGTGGACGAGCGGGTGAAAGGGCTGCATGCGGGTGCCGACGACTATCTGGTCAAGCCCTTCTCATTTCAGGAACTTCATGCCCGGATCGAAGCCCTGTTGCGCCGACCTCAGGAATCCGAGGAAACCCCGACCCTCAAATGCCGCGACCTTGAAATGGATCTGCTGACCCGAAAGGTCACACGCAACGGTCGCGAGATCACCCTGACGCCCAGAGAGTTCCAGATTCTGGAATTCTTCCTTCGCCGGAAAAACCGGGTGGTGTCGAGGACGATGCTTCTCGAAGGTGTCTGGGACTATCATTTCGACCCGAACACAAACGTCGTCGACGTTCACATCTCCAAACTGCGTCGGCAATTGGATGAAGGTGGTGAACCTCCACTGATCGAAACCGTGCGCGGGGCTGGCTACATGGTTTCTGATGGTTAAGTCGCCCTTGTCGTTCAAGGACTCCAGGACGCGGCTGGTGCTGGCCAGCATGGTGCTCAGCACATTGCTGACTGCGGCCGTATTGTTGCTGGTCTATATCACCGCCAACCGTACGATCGAAGGCGAAACCCGATCTGTCGTGTCCGCCGAGCTGACCGGGCTGGCGGACGAGTACGAACGCCTGGGGCTGGTCGGCCTGATGGTGGCCATCGAACGCCGGCTTCCGACCGCGTCCGAGCGCGATGCGCTTTACCTGTTGGCTGACCGCTCGGGAAAAACCTTGGCCGGCAACCTCAAGCGATGGCCCGAAGGCATCGCCGCTGGCAGTGGGTGGGTGGATCTGGAACTGCGCAGAACCGAGACGGATCAGCTGGTCCCGATCTCCGCCGCATCGATCTTACTGCCCGGCGGCGAACGGCTGTTGGTGGGCCGCGACGCCCTCGCCCGTCAGCAGTTCGACCGGGTGCTGTTTCATTCGGTGGCGCTGGCCCTGGGCGCGGCCCTTGCGCTGAGCATTCTGACCGGTTGGCTTTTGACCCGTCTGGTGTTTTCGCGGCTGAAGGATATCGCCGACACCGCAGAAACCATCGTGTCCGGCGACCTGTCCCAACGAATGCCACAGCGTGGCACCGGCGACGAGTTCGACCAGATGGCAGGCACATTGAACAACATGCTGGACCGGATCGAAGAGTTGGTTAGCAACTTGCGCACCACGTCAAATTCGATCGCGCATGATCTGCGGTCACCTCTGTCCCGGTTGAAGCAGCGGGTGGTCGCCTTGGCCGAGCCAGGCAAAAGCGACCTGGATCGTGAGGTCGACATCGCCCGGGCAACGGCCGAAATCGATCACGTGTTGCGGGTTCTCGGGCAGCTGACCGAAATCTCACGCGCCGAGGCGGGGTTGGGGCGGGAGCAGTTTGAACCTGTGGATCTTGAGCGCTTGGTCAACGATGCCGTGGAGTTGTACGAACCGGTCGCGGCCGACAAGGATGTGCGCCTCGAGGTCACGGGTCGGGCGGCTCCGATCATGGGGCACCGCCCTTTGCTGTCGCAGGCCCTGTCGAACCTTCTGGAAAACGCCATGCGCTATGCCCCTGAAGGAACTGCAATTTCCATCGAACTGCGCGAAGACGGCCCGTTTGCCCTGCTGAGTGTCCGCGACCGCGGCCCGGGCGTGCCGGCCGAGATGCTGTCGCAGCTTCAACTGCCCTTCGTCACGCTCGATCCCGCGCGATCGGACCGAAACTCAGGCCTCGGACTGGCTTTGGTGGCGGCCATCACCCGCATGCATGGCGGGGGCTTCAGTGCCCAGAATGCGGATCCCGGGCTGAAGGCAGTTCTGAAGCTGGCGCAAAAACCCTAGGTTAACGCCCCACCCCTTTTGTCGATCAAAGGGACGCGGGCAAGGAAGCATATCCGCGGAACCGCATACGCCCACCTCTGACACGTTCATCGGACAGTTGGAAATCTGGGAACCGTGTCACGAACCGCGACAGGGCGACCCGCCCTTCAAGGCGCGCAAGTGTAAGACCTGCGCAAACGTGCGGCCCACCGGCAAAGGCAAGGTGACGGTTCGGTTTGCGCGAAATGTCGAACAAACCCGGGTCTGGGAACACGGCCGGATCCCTGTTTGCAGCGCCGATACACAGATGAAGGTTGGTGCCCTTCGCAATCGGACACCCGTCAATCACGATGTCAGCCGTCGTTTCCCGGTTGCCGAACTGGTTGGGTGAACGGAACCGCAAAACCTCTTCGACCGCCGTATTGATCAGGCTTGGATCATCCATAAGCCGCTGACGCTGCTCCGGGTGGTCATGCAGCAAGGCCAACCCGTTTCCGATCAGGTTCGTCGTGGTCTCATGACCCGCATTCAGAATGAAGATGCAATTCTGAAGCAACTCGATTTCACTCAACTTTTCGTCGGCCCCTTCGCCGCGGATCAACCGGGTCAGGACGTCGGTTTCGGGGTCGCCGGGCGTGGCCCTGCGCCGGGCCACCAGATCGGCCAGATACTCCTTGAAGTCCCGAACGGCCGCATGGCCGTCCTCGAGTTGCTGGGCGCTCAGTGCCGGTTCGAGCGCCCCAAGAATGGCCAGGGACCAGTCGCGCAGCGGTTCGCGCTCGTCCACCGGTACGTCCAGAAGGTTTCCGATGATCTGGATCGGGATGGTGGCGGCATAGTCTTCGATCAGATCCACTTGCCGCTTGTCTTCCAGGCGATCCAGCAAACGATCGACGGTCTGGATCAAACCGGGCTCCATCCGGGCGATGGCGCGCGGGGTCAGGGCCGAAGTCATGATTTTGCGAACCCGCGTGTGCAATGGCGGATCCGAGAACACCAGCGAGGTGGTGTGATGCTCGAACAATGGTGATCCCGGACCAAACTTTGGTCCGAACACGGCCTTTTTGTCGGACGAGTACAGGGTCGTGTCCCGATAGATCCCGTCCAGATCAGCGTGCCGCGACAATAGAACCGAGCCATCGGGCTGCGCCAGAACCGGCGCCGAAGACAGCAGCGCATCATAAAACGGGAAGGGATTGTCGATGAAGCCCTCGGGCGGGTTCATCAGGTCCAGATTGCTGATGTCGCTTGTCAATTCCTTCCCCCTCCTGCACGGACCCGTCGCTCAATGCCTAGCGCAACGGAATTCGTCGCACAACGTTCCGGCGGGCAGTGACAGCACGCCCTGGCAAAGCTAAGAAAGAAACATGCCCGAACCTGTGTCTTCCATCCGCAATCTTGGACCTGCTTTCGAGCAGGCCTGTGCCCGTGCGGGCATCCACTCGGCCGAAGAGCTACGCGAACTTGGTGCCGATGCGGCTTATGCCCGGCTGATACAGGCCGGAACCCGGCCTCATTTCATCGGCTATTACGTGTTGGTCATGGGCTTGCAGGGCCGCCCCTGGAACGATTGCAAGGGCGAAGAAAAGAAAGCCCTGCGCGCAAGGTTCGATGCTTTGAAATCGTCAACAAACCAAGCTCCGGCGTCCCGGATCGTCGCGGATCTGGATGCCATCGGTGTACGTGTCGGCCCTGACGATCTGAAATCCGTCTGACCAACAAAAAACCGCGCCCGAAATCGGACGCGGCAATCTCGACAGGTATCGTGGTGCGGCTTAGCCGACCAGTTCGATGCCCGAGAAGAAATATGCGATCTCAACCGCTGCGGTTTCCGGCGCGTCCGAGCCGTGAACCGAGTTCTCACCGACGGACTCGGCGAATTCGGCGCGGATGGTGCCCGGTGCCGCATCGGCGGGGTTGGTTGCACCCATGACTTCACGGTTCTTGGCGATGGCGTTTTCGCCTTCCAGAACCTGAACGACAACCGGTGCCGACGACATGAACTCGCACAGTTCGTCATAGAACGGACGCTCGGCATGAACTTCGTAGAACTTGCCGGCTTGTTCCTTGGTCATGTGGATGCGCTTCTGCGCGACGATGCGCAGGCCGGCTTCCTCGAACTTGGCGTTGATCTTGCCGGTCAGGTTGCGGCGGGTTGCATCGGGCTTGATGATCGAAAAAGTGCGTTCCAGTGCCATATCGGGCCTCTCCTTGGTCTGACGGCGCGGGCTGGGCCGCGCGAAATTCATCGCGCGCCGCCTAACACGGTATTTCGCCCGTGAAAAGTGGAATGATGGCGCGATCGCGCCTTTGGGCGTCAGATTGCGTCGGGAAGCGGGTCCCGTGCATCCACCCAACGGACATACAGAACGGCCAAAAGGCCCAGAAAGCTGCTGCCTGCCATCATCGACAGCACCAGATACGGGCCGTTTTCGGGGCTGACCGCAGCTCCGGTGATCGAAGTGATGACCGCACCGAGCGCGACGATCAGAGCGCCCGACAGGCCCGCCGCGCTGCCGGCCAGTTGCGGTCGAACCGACATGACGCCCGCAGACGCGTTGGCGTTCGTCAAACCGTTTCCAAAACCAACAAATATGGCTGATCCAAAAAACACCCAGACCGACCCCATCCCCCCTAAAAACAGCAACAGCCCGCAGAACGGCCCGACCGAGGCGATGATGCGCCCGGCCAGAATCATCGTCGTCAGCCGAGTACGCGCGGCGATCCGACCCGTTACGAAATTGCCGACCATGAAACCGCCGGTGATGATGCCGATCCCCAGGCCCAGTGTGGCGGGGCTCAGATCGAACCAGGCGGCGGCCACCAGGGGCGCCCCGGTGATGAAACTGTAGAACCCCCCGATCGAGAATGCCGCGCACAACGCGTAGCCCCAGAACCGCCGGGCACGGAACAGGTGCGGGTATTCGCGCATCTGCGCGGCAAAGGTGGCAGAGCGGTTGTGGTTGGTCTCGCCCATATCCGCCCAGAGCAGCGTCAGCAGCGCCGCCCCTGCAACCGTGTAAAAGACGAACCCGGCCCGCCAGCCGAACAGCATTTCCAAAGTGCCGCCCAGCATCGGGCCCAGCATCGGCGCCAAAGCCATTGCCATGGCGACATATCCCAGCTTGCTTGCGGCCTCGTTGGGCGGAAACTGGTCGCGGATCGACGCGGCAGACAGCACCGAGCCCCCAACCACGGCGGCCTGCATCAGACGGAACCCCAGAAAGGTCCAGATCGACTCCGCCAAAACACAGCCAAGTGACGCGGTCACAAAGACCGCCATGCAGGTCAAAAGAACCGGCCTGCGCCCGAACCGGTCGGACATCGGGCCCAGGATCAGTTGCAGCACGGCGGACACGGCCAGATAGGCCGCGATCGACAGGTTCACCAGCGCATAATCCGCCCGAAAATCGACCGCCATGTTCGCAAGCGACGGAAGGAACATGTTCAATGACAGCACGGACAGCCCCGTCGCCAGAACAAGGGTCACCAAAGAGGGTGGAGTTTGTGCCGCCCGCATCCCAACATCCGAATTTCGTTCATCTGCAAAAGCGCTAGCACAGCACATGCGGTTTGCACATGGCTTGCGTCTGGCGGTGCCAGTATCGCTCTGCTAAGAGCGGCCCATGCTACGGATCGAGAACATCACCTATTCGGTCGAAGGCCGCCCTCTGTTCGAGGGCGCCAGCGCGACCATTCCCGAAGGCCACAAGGTCGGTCTGGTCGGCCGCAACGGCACCGGCAAGACCACTCTGTTCCGCCTGATCCGGGGCGAGTTGGCGCTGGAATCGGGCAGCATTACCCTGCCCCGCCGCGCGCGGATCGGCGGCGTGTCGCAAGAGGTACCCTCGTCCAATGTGTCGCTGATCGACACGGTCCTCGCCGCCGACACCGAGCGCAGCGCCCTGATGGCCGAGGCGCAGCAGGCCACCGACCCCGACCGGATTGCCGAGATTCAGACCCGGCTGGCCGATATCGACGCCTGGTCGGCCGAAGCCCGAGCGGCTACGATCCTCAAGGGGCTGGGCTTTGACGATGCCGATCAGCAGCGGCCCTGCTCCGATTTCTCGGGCGGCTGGCGGATGCGGGTCGCTTTGGCGGCGGTTCTTTTCTCACAGCCCGACCTGCTGCTGCTGGACGAACCGACCAACTATCTGGACCTTGAAGGCGCGCTGTGGCTGGAAAGCTATCTGGCAAAATATCCGCATACGGTCATCGTCATCAGCCACGACCGGGGCCTGCTGAACCGGGCGGTCGGCTCGATCCTGCATCTGGAAGACCGCCAGCTGACCTATTACGCGGTGCCCTACGACAAGTTCGCCGAACGCCGCGCCGAACGTCTGGCTCAGGCCGAGGCCGAAAACGCCAAGGCCAAGGCCCGCATCGCCCATCTGCAAAGCTTCGTTGACCGGTTCCGCTACAAGGCGTCCAAGGCCGTTCAGGCACAATCGCGGCTGAAGATGATCGAACGGATCCAGTTGATCTCGACCCCGCAGGAGGCCGCCTTGCGCGCCTTCTCGTTCCCCGAGCCCGAGGAACTGTCGCCCCCGATCATTCAGATTGAGGGCGGCGTCACCGGCTATGGCGACACCGAGGTGCTGCGCCGGCTGAACCTGCGCATTGATCAGGACGACCGGATCGCGCTGTTGGGGAAGAACGGTCAGGGAAAATCGACACTGTCCAAGCTGCTGTCGGACCGGTTGCCCCTGATGGCTGGCAAGATGACTCGCAGCAGCAAGCTGCGCATCGGGTATTTCGCCCAGCATCAGGTGGATGAGCTGCATGTGGACGAAACACCGCTGGATCACCTGCGGCGCCTGCGCCCGACCGAGACCCCGGCCCAGCTGCGCGCGCGTCTGGCCGGTTTCGGGTTGGGCGCGGATCAGGCCGAAACCGAGGTGGGCCGGCTTTCAGGCGGCCAGAAAGCGCGCCTGTCGCTGCTGATCGCGACGATCGACGCGCCGCACATGCTGATCCTCGACGAGCCGACCAATCATCTGGACATCGAAAGCCGCGAGGCCCTGGTCGAGGCGCTGACCGCTTATTCCGGTGCTGTGGTTCTGGTCAGCCACGACATGCACCTGCTGGGGCTGGTGGCCGATCGGCTGTGGTTGGTCTCGGACGGCACGGTCAAACCCTTTGACGGCGACCTGGAAGCCTATCGCCAGATGCTGCTGGCGCGCGACAAACCACCGGCCCGGGAAAAACCGGCCGCCAAACCCAAACGCGCCTCTCGCGATACCATTCTCGCGCTACGGGCCGACCTGCGGAAATGCGAGGAACGGCTGGAGAAATTGACGGACATGCACGAAAAGCTCTCGGCCAAATTGTCCGACCCGGCCTTGTACGAAGATGACCGGATCGCTGATCTGGAAACCTGGAACCGAAAATTCGCCGAGGTGGTCGAGGCCATGTCCCGCGCCGAGGCGCTGTGGGTCGCCGCCGCCGAGCGGCTGGAAAGCGCAGAGGCCGCCGCATGATCGAAATGGCATTCTTCATAACCGCGTTCACAACCCTGTTCGTTGTGATCGATCCCTTTGGCACCGCACCGATCTTCGTCGCGCTGACACAAGGAATGGACCCGGCCACCCGTCGCCGCGTCGCCTACCGCACGTGCCTGACCGCTTCGGGCATCCTTATCGCCTTCGCCGCTTTCGGAGAGGCGGTTCTCGGCTTTGTCGGCATCTCGATGGAGGCTTTCAAGGTCGCTGGCGGCGCATTGCTGTTTCTGACCGCGCTCGACATGCTGTTCGAGCGGCGCAACAAGCGGCGCGAGGACCGAGCGGAAGAAGAAGAGCACCCTGACCCCTCGGTCTTTCCGCTGGCCATTCCGCTGGTGGCCGGGCCCGGATCGATCGCAACGATCATCCTTCTGGCCGGTGAGCACCCCGGCATTCAGGGCATCGCTGCCGCTGTCGGCGTGATGCTTGCCGTGATGGCGGTTGTATTGCTGTTCTTCTTGTCCAGCGGCCTGATCGCGCGCATTCTGGGCAAGACCGGCCTGACCGTGCTGACCCGCCTTCTGGGCATGTTGCTGGCCGCGCTGTCGGTTCAGTTCATTCTTGACGGGCTCAAGGCCTTTGGGTTCGCGTCCTGAAACCCCATATTGACCTTATGAAAGAAGGTTTCGGGTGCCCGCATGGATGGTAACGATTTTGGACGGTTGGCCTATCTGGTTCTGCTGGGAGCCGCACTGCTGATGTGGTTCTTCACTCACAATCGGCAGTCGTTGGGGAAGACCCTGCAGATGGCTATGGCCTGGGTCTTCATCTTCTTCGGGATCATTGCCGTTGTCGGCCTTTGGGGCGACATCCGCTCGACCGTTGGCGTATCTCCGCAGATGTCCGTGACCGGAGATGTGATCGAAGTACCCCGCTCGTTCGACGGGCACTACTACTTGCCGATGCTGGTGAATAGCAAACCGGTGACATTCCTGGTGGATACCGGGGCCAGCCAGATCGTGCTGAGCCCGCAGGACGCGGAGCGCGTCGGATTCGATACCGGTCAGCTGACCTTTCACGGGCGTGCCTCGACCGCAAATGGGGTGGTCCAGACTGCGCCTGTGCGCCTCGACAGCCTGGCGTTGGGGCCCATCACGGACCGAAATGTTGCGGCATGGATCAACGGAGGAGATCTGGACCAGTCCCTGCTGGGCATGGATTACCTGCACCGTTTTTCCAACATCCAGTTTTCTGACGGCCGGATGATCCTGTCGCGCTGAATGGCGGCTTTCGGGATTGAGAACAAAGTACGAACATGCTAGCATTCGGCCATGTCCACGCATCTTCTTGGCCGCAAACCGGCGCGCGCGGCGCCGGGGCTGACCCTGCATGATGAGATTTCGCTGCAACTGGCCCGCGTGCACGAGGCCTGCGGCCCCGCGCGGCGCAGCTTTGCCATGTGGCTGGCCGGTCAGGCGCAGGGGCCGGTTCTGTGGATCTCGCCCGCGTGGGAGGCCGATCAGCTGAACCCCGACGGCATGATGCCCTTTGCCGATCCCGCCCGTTTCCTGTTCGTCCGCCCCACCCGGGCCGAGGACCTGCTGTGGTGCATCGAAGAGGCGCTGCGCAGCGGGGCGGTGCCGCTGGTGGTCGGCGATCTGCCGGGGGCACCGGGTCTGACGCCGGTGCGCCGGATGCATCTGGCCGCCGAACAGGGGGGCACGATGGGTCAGGCCCCGCTGGGGCTGCTGCTGACCCCGGGCGACGGCGGCGCGCAGGGGATCGAGACGCGCTGGCACATGGCCCCGGCGCACACGGGCCAGACCCGCCGCTGGACCCTGACCCGCCGCCGCGCCCGCGCCCTGCCCCCGGTCAGCTGGCACGCCACCCAGACCGCGCCGCGCGCCGGGCTGCACCTGCAACGGATCGGCGCCGAGGAAACCTGCGCCTGACCGACCGGCCCCGGATCACGCAAGTTGTGACTGGTCAAACTGCATCCCGCCCCCTAGCGTGCCGAAATGACCCATCCGATCCACGACAGCCGCTATTCCTGGCTTCGCCTTCTGGTCACGCTGGCCATTGCGGCGGTGGCCAATGTGGGCATGTGGGCGGTGATCGTGGTGATGCCCGCGATCGAGACCCAGTTCGGCGCCAGCCGGGCCGAGGCCTCGATGCCCTACACGCTGGCCATGATCGGATTTGCGCTTGGCAACATGTGGCTGGGTCAGGTGGTGGACCGGCTGGGCGTGACCAAGGCGCTGATCGGTGCCGCAGGCCTCAGCGCGCTCAGCTATCTGCTGGCGACATGGGCGCCGACGATCACGATGCTGTCGGTGGCGCATCTGCTGCTGGGCCTGGGCACCGCCGTCGGGTTCGGCCCGCTGATCGCCGACATCTCGCACTGGTTCCTGCGCCGACGCGGGATCGCCGTGGCGCTGGTGGCCAGCGGAAACTATCTGTCCGGCGCGATCTGGCCCACGCTCCTGTCCGGTATCCTCGCCCGCGACGGGTGGCAGCAGGTCTATCTGACATTGGCGGTCATCACCCTGATCGTTGTCATCCCGCTGTCGCTGCTGCTGCGCCGGCAGGTCCCGGCCGAGGCGCATGGCACCGCCGCAGCCGCCGCGCAGATCAACGCGCGCAGCGTCGGCCTGTCGCCGCGGACCCTGCAATATGTTCTGGGCCTCGCCGGAATTGGCTGCTGCGTCGCAATGTCGATGCCGCAGGTCCACATCGTCTCGTACTGCGTAGGCTTGGGCTATGGCCCGGCGGTCGGGGCCGAGATGCTGTCGCTCATGCTGATGGGCGGTGTCGTCAGCCGGATCATCTCGGGGCTGGTGGCAGACAAGTTGGGCGGCGTTCACACGTTGCTGATCGGGTCGATCCTGCAATGCATCGCCCTGTTCCTGTTCCTGCCTTATGACGGGATGGTGTCGCTCTATGTCATCAGCCTGTTGTTCGGACTGGCGCAGGGCGGCATCGTGCCCAGCTATGCGCTGGTCGTCCGCGAATACATGCCCCCGCAAGAAGCCGGGGCACGGGTCGGTTTCGTGATGATGATGACGATCATGGGCATGGCGCTGGGTGGCTGGATGTCCGGCTGGATCTATGACGTGACCGGGCAGTATGAACTGGCCTTCGTGAACGGGATCCTGTGGAACGGGCTGAACATCGCCATTATTGCGACACTGCTGATGCGCTCGCGGCCGCGCCAGGGGCGGGTTCCGGCATGAGCCGCCTGACCCGCCGAACTCTGGTACTGGCGGGGCTGGCATCGCTGCCCTTGGTGCGGCACGCCGTGGCCGCCCCGGTTCCGTATATACTTGAAACACAAGGGACATTGATCGAATTCACATTCGGTCTGGCTGGCTCGGCCCAGACCGGCACCATGCCGATCCAGACCGCTGACGTTCTGGTGGACACGAAAAACCTGCGCAACAGCATGGTCGACGTCGTCCTGAACGTCGCCGAGGCACGCACGAAACTGCCGTTTGCACGCGGCCCGATGCTAAGCCGATCCGTGTTGGATGCCGCGCGGTTTCCATCTATCCACTTCGTCTCGACGGCCGTCAGCCTTGGCCCCGGCGGACGCATTTCCGACGGAGCGACCGTCACCGGCGATTTGACGGTGCGCGACGTGACTCGTCCGATCACTCTCGATGCCGCGCTTTATCGCCCGCCGGGTTCCGCAAAGGACGATCTGGACCGGCTGTTCATCCATTTGACCGGCGCGTTGAACCGGAACGATTTCGGCGCCACCGGCTATGCGGACCTGGTCGACGAAACTGTGGGATTGAACATACGAACCGAAATTCGCAGAAAACCCTGAAACTGGCGGAAAACGACACCACAAAGTCGAATAGCCGCGCGCATCGACATGCGCCATTCGGACATCTACTGGACCCATGCGTACCATCATCTCATTCGCCGCCCTTTTTCTTTCGGTCATTCTTTTGCAGCTTTCCACGGGCGGCGTGGGTCCCCTGGACGCGATATCCGGCCTGACGCTGGGGTTTTCGACCGAACAGATCGGCCTTTTGGGCTCGGCTCACTTTTTGGGCTTTTTCGCAGGATGCTGGTGGGCGCCAAGACTGATGGGATCCATCGGGCACTCGCGCGCCTTTGCGGTCTGCACGGCTCTGGGCGCGATGGGTCTGATTGGCCACACGCTGACCGAAAACCCCTATGCCTGGGCCGCGCTGCGCATTGCCTCGGGCACCTGCGTAGCGGGTTGTTATACCGTCATCGAGGCCTGGCTGAACGCCAAAGTCACCAACGAAACCCGCGGCCGCGCCATGGGCACATATCGGTTGGCCGATATGGGAGCCTCTCTCAGCGCGCAGTTGATCATCGCCGTTCTGCCGCCTGCCTCTTATGTCTCTTACAACCTGCTGGCCATCCTGTGCTGTGCCTCGTTGCTGCCGCTGACCCTGACGCGCGCCAGCCAGCCCGAAACCCCGGACGCACCGCGTTTGCGGCCCAAGCTGGCCTGGCATTGCTCGCCCTTGGCGGTGGCTGGAGTGATCGTCTCGGCCATCAGCTCTGCTTCGTTTCGGATGGTTGGTCCCGTCTACGGACAAGAGGTTGGGCTGGGCGTCGATCAGATCGCGTTCTTTCTGGCCGCCTTTGTACTGGGCGGCGCGCTGGCGCAGTATCCGGTCGGGTGGCTGGCCGACAAATACGACCGGCGCTGGGTGCTGATCTGGATGTCGATTGCCGCCGTTGTCAGTTGCAGCATCACCATGGCCGCCAGCGGCACGGGCACTGTGGGCGTCATGCTGGCCGCCGGATTGTTCGGAATAACGACCTTTCCGATATTCTCGATCTCATCCGCGCATGCCAACGACTTCGCCACCACCGAGCAGCGGGTGGAACTGTCGGCGGCGCTGATGTTCTGGTATGCGCTGGGGGCTATCGCCTCGCCCTATGTTTCCTCGACGCTGATCGAGCAATTCGGCCCCGGCGCGCTGTTTGCCTTCGTGGCATTGGGCCACGCGGTTCTGATCGTGTTTGGACTGGCGCGGATGCGCTCGCGCCCGACACCTGAGGAACGCACCAACTACGTCTACGCGCCGCGCACGTCCTTCACCATCGGCCGCCTGCTGAAACGCTCGCGCGAAGGGCGATAGCATTCTGGGGCTGGGATTTCCCGATCCGGTTTGATAGAGCGCGCGCAGACAGTTAGGCGGAAACCAAACATGGCTCGGATTCTCATTACCTCGGCAATTCCCTACATCAACGGGATCAAGCACCTTGGCAACCTGATCGGCTCGCAGCTGCCGGCGGATCTGTTCGCGCGCTACCAGCGCGGCCGTGGCAACGAGGTCATGTTCCTGTGCGCCACCGACGAACACGGCACCCCGGCCGAGCTGGCCGCGGCCAAGGCGGGCAAACCGGTGGCCGAATACTGCGCCGAGATGCACGAGGTGCAGGCCGACATCGCCAAACGCTTTGGCCTGAGCTTCGATCATTTCGGCCGGTCGTCCAGCCCGCAGAACCACAAGCTGACCCAGCATTTCGCCGGCAAGCTGGCCGAGGCCAGGCTGATCCGCGAAGTGACCGAAAAGCAGGTCTATTCCAACGCCGATGGCCGGTTCCTGCCCGACCGCTACATCGAAGGCACCTGCCCCAACTGCGGTTACGAAAAGGCCCGCGGCGACCAGTGCGAGAACTGCACCAAGCAGCTGGACCCGACCGATCTGATCGACCCGCGCAGCGCGATTTCCGGCTCGACCGACCTTGAGGTGCGCGAGACCAAGCACCTGTACCTGCGCCAGTCGGCGATGAAGGATCAGCTCGACGCCTGGATCGACAGCAAGAGCGACTGGCCGGTGCTGACCACCTCGATCGCCAAGAAATGGCTGCATGACGGCGACGGCCTGCAGGACCGCGGCATCACCCGCGATCTGGACTGGGGCATCCCGGTCAAGAAGGGCGACGAGGACTGGCCCGGCATGGAGGGCAAGGTCTTCTACGTCTGGTTCGACGCGCCGATCGAATACATCGCCTGCGCCAAGGAATGGGCCGACGCCCACGGCAAGTCGGATGCGGAATGGGAACGCTGGTGGCGCACCGACAAGGGCGCCGACGACGTGCGTTACGTGCAGTTCATGGGCAAGGACAACGTGCCGTTCCACACCCTGTCCTTCCCGGCCACCATCCTCGGCTCGGGTGAGCCGTGGAAGCTGGTCGATCACCTGAAGTCGTTCAACTATCTGAACTATGACGGCGGACAGTTCTCGACCAGCCAGGGCCGCGGCGTCTTCATGGACCAGGCGCTGGACATCCTGCCCGCCGACTACTGGCGCTGGTGGCTGCTGAGCCATGCGCCCGAAAGCAGCGACAGCGAATTCACCTGGGAGAACTTCCAGCAATCGGTCAACAAGGACCTGGCGGACGTGTTGGGCAATTTCGTCAGCCGGATCACCAAGTTCTGCCGCTCGAAATTCGGTGAAGAGGTTCCGTCCGGTGGCGAATACGGTGAACGCGAACAGGCGCTGATCGAGGAACTGACCAAGCGCATTCGCGCCTACGAGGCGCACATGGAGGCGATGGAGGTCCGCAAATCGGCGCAGGAACTGCGTGCGATCTGGGTTGCGGGCAACGAATACCTGCAGGCCGCTGCGCCTTGGTCCACCTTCAAAGAAGACCCGGAACAGGCCGCCGCGCAGGTGCGGCTGGGCCTGAACCTGATCCGGCTTTATGCGGTACTCAGCGCGCCGTTCATCCCTGAAACTTCGGCCAGAATGCTGAGCGCGATGAACACGCTCGATACCAGCTGGCCCGAGGACGTGGAGGCCGCGCTGAACGCCCTGCCCGCCGGACACGCATTCACGGTGCCGGACGTTCTGTTCGCCAAGATCACCGACGAACAGCGCGAAGATTGGCAAACACACTTTGCCGGAGTGCGGAGCTGAGTACAGCAAGGGGGCCGGCGGCCCCCTTTTTTTCAGCCAACTGACCCGACCGATCCGATGAAATCGTCGGACGAAATTGGTTCGACGGCCGAGACATCCCCGGACAGGGTTCGAGCGTTTAAAATTCAAATACTTGAGAATTTTCAACAATGCCTCCATCCTGACTTGGAGTTTAGTCGACTCGGGCTTCAGGAACGGTCCGGCTCGACCCAAATCCCGGTTTGAATGAGGCACTCGCAATGACCGTTGAAAAGACGCTTACCCACACGACCAGCAATCGAACGCTCTCGCGTCTCGGCCTTTGCGCGACACTGCTGGCATGCCTTGCGTTTACACCGGTCGCATTTGCCCAGGATCAGTCGGATGCACCGCCGCCCAAGGTTTCGATTGCGGCCGCATACACACAGGAAATCACCGAGGAGGCTGTTTTTATCGGGCGGGCCGAAGCCACGGACAACGTGGATATCATCGCACGAGTCAGCGGCTTCCTGGAAAGCCGGAATGTCGAAGAAGGCTCGTTGGTCAACGAGGGTGATCTGCTGTTTACCATTGAGCCCGACCTGTACCAGGCCACGCTGGACGCCCGAAAAGCGGATCTTGATCGGGCCGAAGCCAATCTGGAACTGGCCAAGGTCGACCTGGCCCGCAAGGAAGAACTGTACAGGCGCGACGCAACGCCGGAATCCGAGCGCGACATTGCCCGCGCGAACGAGCTGGTCGCCGAAGCCGAAGTCAAAGCGGCCAACGCAGCCATTCAACAGGCGCAGCTTGATCTGGACTACACGCAGATCCACGCGCCGTTTTCCGGCCGGATCGGTCGGATCAGCACCAGCGTCGGCGACGTGGTCGGCCCCAACACGGAACCGCTGGTCAACCTGATCAGCGAAGCGCCGATCTACGTTAATTTCTCGTTGAATGAGAAGCAGTTCACCTCCGTTCTTCAGACCGTTGGTGAGACCGCCTCCACCCTTGCTGAAAGCAACAAGAGCCCGGTTGTCCGGCTTACGCTGCCCAATGGTACCGAGCTAGAAGAAACCGGCAAGATCGTGTTCGTGGACAACCGGATCGACCCGTTGACCGGCGCGATCACCCTGCGCGCCGAGTTTGCAAACGACAAACGTCTGATCGTGGATGGCGCCTTTCTGAACGTTCACATCGAAGCGCTTGAACCCACGCTTGAAGTGCTGATCCCTCAAGCTGCCCTGCAGCGAGATCAACGCGGAGAGTTTGTGCTGGTCGTCAACGACAAGCAGATGGTCGAACAGCGCTACATCACGACCGGCGACACGGTCGGTTCTGCCGTGATCGTCAAGGAAGGTCTGCGCGAGGGCGAAAGCGTCATCGTGGAAGGGCTGCAAAGGGTGCGCCCGGGTGTTGCCGTTGACGCCGTTGTCGCCTCTGAACAGCCGGGAGAATAACTGATGTTTTCCGCCCTGTTCATCAGCCGGCCCAAGCTGGCACTTGTGATCTCGCTTGTGCTGACAATCATGGGGGCGATCGGCTACATGGTCCTGCCGGTTGCCCAATTCCCGGACATTACCCCGCCGGTGGTCAGCGTCACGACGACGTACACTGGCGCTAACGCCGAAACCGTTGAAAACACGGTTGCCGCGCCGATCGAAGCGCAGGTCAACGGCGTGGATGACATGATCTACATGACGTCCACATCCTCGGACAACGGCTCGTATTCGCTGAACATCACGTTCGAGGTGGGCACCGACCCCGACATCGCATCGGTCAATGTGCAGAACCGTGTGGCGCAGGCCATGTCCTCGCTGCCGACCGAAGTCACCTCGTCGGGGGTGGTGACGCAGAAAGCGTCGACCAACATGCTGTTGCTGGTCACCCTGACCTCGCCCAACGGCACCTATGACAGCGTGTTCCTGTCGAACTACGCGTCGATCAACCTCAAGGATGCGCTGGCACGGGTGCAGGGCGTGGGCAAGGCCGACGTTCTGACCAACCTGGAATACGCGATGCGGATCTGGATGGATCCCGACAAGATGGCCGCCCTTTCCATCACGCCGGGTGACGTGATCTCGGCCATTCGCGAACAGAACATCGAGGTTTCCGCTGGCTCGATCGGCGCCCCGCCGGTGCCTGAAGGCCAGACCTTTCAGTACACGATCAAGACCAAAGGCCGCCTGACATCGGCCAAAGAGTTTGGCGATATCGTCATTCGGACCGGCGATGCTGGGTCCATCGTGCGGGTCCGTGACATCGCGCGCGTCGAACTGGGGGCGGAATATTATGCCGCATCAGGCTATTTTCAGGCCGTTCCGGCGACGGTAATCGGCATCTACCAAGCGCCGGGCGCCAACGCGCTGGCCGTGTCCGACCGCGTCGAAGCCGAACTGGAGCGTCTTTCACGGTCGTTCCCGACCGATGTGGAGTATGCGGTTCCCTTCAACACTACGGACTTCGTCGAACAGTCTCTGAACGATGTGGTGTCGACGCTGATCCTGACCTTCATTCTGGTGATCTCGGTCGTGTTCATCTTCTTGGGAAGTTGGCGGGCGACCATCATTCCGGCCGTGGCGATTCCGGTCTCATTGATCGGGACATTTGCGTTCCTGCTGCTGTTCGGGATGTCGCTGAACACAATCTCGCTTTTTGCACTCGTGCTGGCCATCGGGATCGTGGTTGACGACGCGATTGTGGTCGTCGAGAACGTGGAACGGATCATTGCCGAGGAAGGCCTGCCGCCGGCCGAAGCGACCCGCAAGGCCATGGGGCAGATTACCGGCCCGGTCATTGCGACAACTCTGGTTCTGCTGGCCGTGTTCGTCCCTGTGACCTTCATGCCCGGTATCTCGGGGCGACTGTATTCACAGTTCGCGGTTACGATCTCGACCGCCGTCGTCATCTCGTCCATCAATGCGCTGACCTTGTCGCCAGCGCTGTGCGGTTTGGTCCTTCAGGCACGTTCAGGCCCGCCCAAGGGTCTGCTGGCGGTGTTCGAGAAATTCATCGGGACGATGCGCGCAGGTTATGTGTCCATCGTGCGCAAGCTGCTGATCGTCCCCGTGGTCTCGCTCGGGATCATCGCGGGCTTTGCCTTTGGCGGCGTGACTATCATGTCGAACACCTCCAGCGGGTTCCTGCCGCTTGAAGACAACGGCTATCTTTTCGTGGACATCCAATTGCCCGACGCGGCCACACTGGAGAGAACCGAGGCGGTATCCAAACGCGTGGATGACCAGATCCGCGAGATCCCGGGCGTGGCGAATACCGTTCTGATCAACGGTTTCTCACTGCTGAACGGAACCATCACCAACGGTGCGGCAGTGTTCGTCAACCTCGACAACTGGGACGAACGGCAAGACGAGGATCTGACGGCGGACGCCATCCTGCAGAAGGTACTGGCCATCGCCAACGGCGAATCCGCCGCCTCGATCGTCGCATTCAACCCGCCGCCGATCCAAGGTCTTGGCATGTCGGCGGGCGTCGAAATGGAGGTTCAGCAAACCGGAGGCGGCTCGCCGCAGGATCTGGCCTCGGCCGTGGGATCCTTTGTCTACGCTGCCAACCAGCGGCCTGAAATCGGCCAAGCCTACACGACTTTCCGGGCCAACGTCCCGCAGCTGTTCGTGGATCTGGATCGGGAAAAGGCAAAAACTCTGAACGTATCGGTCGCCGAAATCTTCCAGACCATGCAGGCTCAGCTTGGCTCGTACTATGTGAACGACTTCAATCTGTTCGGCCGCGTCTATCGCGTGATGATCCAAGCCGAAGGGTCGTATCGTGACAATGTCGAGGACATCTCGAACCTGTACGTCCGCTCGAACACCGGTGAGATGGTCCCGCTGGGAACGCTCATCGACGTCGAAAACGTGCTTGGCCCGGTTCTGTTGAAACGCCACAACCTGTTCCGTTCCGCGACGGTGACGGCGGTTCCGGCAGAAGGTCTGTCGACCGGTGACGCAATCACCGTGATGACAGAAGAGTCGGCGACCGCCCTGCCCCCGGGATATGCCTTTGAATGGACCGGAACCGCCCAACAACAGCTGGCATCCGGCGGGCTGGTCGTGGTGATCCTGGGGCTGGCGATCCTATTCGGGTATTTGTTCCTGGTCGGACAGTACGAAAGCTGGACGATGCCGGTCTCGATCCTGCTGTCGGTGATCGTGGCCCTGTTCGGCGCGGTTGCGGCGGTGGCGATCGTGGGCAGTGACATCAACCTGTACACGCAGATCGGGATGATCATGCTGGTGGGGCTTGCGTCAAAGAACGGTATCCTGATCGTGGAATTCGCGATGGAGCAGCGAGCCAAGGGGCTGTCTGTCAAGGACGCTGCCGCCGAGGCCGCGCATCAGCGTTTCCGGGCCGTCATGATGACCGCGCTGTCCTTCCTGCTGGGCGTTGTGCCCCTGCTGGCAGCCAGCGGTGCTGGTGCCGCCAGCCAGAAGGCGATTGGTGTGGCCGTATTTGGCGGGATGCTCGCCGCGACACTGTTCGGGGTGATCCTGGTGCCGGTCCTCTATGCGGTGATGCAGAGCATGCGAGAGTGGATCAAGGGCACGAACAAGGATCCCGATCCTTCTGAAAAGGCGGCCTGACCGACAGAAAAAAGAAACGGCCCGCGACATCCGCGGGGCGTTTTTCTTTGGTGGGTTACTGACCGGTTTTTAGTTTTTGCCGACGACGCTTCTGCATCCAGGCCTCGATCTGCTCAACCTCCTCGGGTTTCAGGCGCAGTCCCAGTTTGTTTCGACGCCAGATCACATCCTGCGCTGTACGGGCATATTCCTTGTCCATCAGCCATTCGAGCTCACGCTCGGTCAGGGTCGCGCCAAAATCGACGCCCAGATCATCGGCTTGGACCGCGTTCCCGAGGATGATGCGTGCTTCGGTGCCGTACGCATGTACCAGACGGTGCGCCCATTTGTCGGTGAGGAATCCGTAGTTGGCCTTCAATCCGGCAACCAGTGCCTCGACCCCGTCGACCGGGAAATCCCCGCCCGGCAGAGCAACTCCCGCAGTCCAAGGGCCAGAGAGGTCTGGGAAGTGCTCGGCCACCTTCTCCATCGCGCTTTCGGCAAGGCGGCGATAGGTTGTGATCTTGCCACCAAACACGTTGAGGACCGGCGCGCCGCCCTCGGCGTCCACTTTCAATGTGTAGTCCCGCGTAGCTGCCGTGGCGCTTTGGGCGCCATCATCATACAGCGGGCGCACGCCGGAGTAGGTCCAGACAATGTCGTCACGCGAGACCGGCTTCTTGAAGTATTTGGACGCGAAGGCGCACAGATAATCCTGCTCGGCCTCGGTGCAGACGGGCGGCTCGGACGGATCGGGGTGGTCCTGATCAGTGGTCCCGATCAGTGTAAAGTCCTGCTCATAGGGAATGGCGAAGATGATGCGCCCGTCCTCACCTTGGAAGAAGTAACATTTGTCATGGTCGTAGAGACGCGGCGTCACGATATGGCTGCCGCGCACCAGCCGCACGCCCTCGCGTGAGTTCGAACGGATCTTGGTCCGAATGATGTCTCCAACCCACGGCCCGCCCGCATTGATCAGCATCCGCGCGCGCAGTTCACGGGTTTCACCGCTTTCGCAATCCTGCACGGTGATCTGCCAAACATCTTCGCTGCGTTCGGCCGACAGAACCTTGGTGCCCACCAAGATCCGCGCGCCGCGTGCCTCTGCATCGCGTGCGTTCAAGATCACCAGCCTTGAATCCTCGACCCAGCAATCGGAATACTCATACGCGGTTTCGAACTTGTCCTGCAGCGGCGCACCCTCGGGCGTCGTGCGCAGGTTCAATGAACTTGTTCCCGGCAGAATCTTCCGGCCGCCTAGGTTGTCATACATGAACAGCCCCAAACGGATCAGCCAGGCAGGCCGCCGCCCCTTCATCCACGGCATGACCGTCCCCAACAAGCGCGACGTGGGCGTTTCAGAGTCAAACCGCATGTCCGGGTGATACGGCAGAACGAACCGCATCGGCCAACTGATATGCGGCATGGCACGCAAAAGCGTTTCACGTTCGATCAGGGCCTCGCGGACCAGACGGAACTCGAAATACTCCAGATAGCGCAGCCCTCCGTGAAACAGCTTGGTCGAGGCTGACGAGGTGGCCGAGGCCAGATCGTTCATCTCGGCAAGCGTGACGCTCAACCCGCGCCCGGCCGCGTCGCGCGCGATGCCGCAGCCATTGATGCCGCCACCGATGATGAAAAGATCGGTGATCTGGGTGTCCGACTGTTCCATGTTTGATGATTCCATTTGCAAAAGGGTCGCGCGCATTAACGCGACCGACACTCGTTTAGTCAATTTCGATTTTCGTTTTTGTTCGCTTTGTCGCATCCCGTGCAACTTGATCGTCGTTCACTTCTTTCTTCTTCGGAACCCAGTCAAGAAAACATCAGGCTTGCGCTCGATGGCTAAAAAGAACAAAAACGAACAGAGCCACACCCGCGGAGCCGAATATGTCCCTGTCCTTTCGCCAATCCGACATCCTGAGCCTTGCCAAGCAAAACGGGCGTGTCGCGGTCGAAGATCTGGCCGAGCGGTTCAATGTCACTGTTCAGACCATTCGTCGGGACCTGTCGGAACTGTCCGATGCCGGGATGCTGGACCGCGTTCACGGCGGCGCGGTTCTGAGGTCGGGCGTTTCGAATATCGGTTACGAAGACCGCCGCGGACTGAACGACGAAGCCAAGACACGCATTGCCAAACGGTGTGCCGCCGACATACCGGACGGAGCATCGGTGTTCATGAATATCGGCACCTCGACCGAGGCCGTAGCGCGGCAACTTCTGACCCATAAGAACCTGATGGTCGTGACCAACAATATGAACGTGGCCAACATTCTGGTCGAAAACCCTGAATGCGAGATCGTGGTCGCTGGTGGTGTTCTGCGCCGCTCCGATGGAGGCCTGATCGGAAATCTGACCGTCTCGACCATTCGCCAGTTCAAGTTTGACTACGCGGTCATAGGGTGTTCTGCGTTGGATAGCGAAGGCGATCTGCTGGATTTCGATTTTCAGGAAGTGAACGTCAGCCAGACAATCATCGCGCAGGCGCGGCATACCAGCCTTGTTGCCGACCACTCGAAATTCCAGCGGTCGGCCCCGGCCCGCATCACGTCATTGTCCGAAATCGACACGTTCTATACAGACGCACCCGTCACATCCGAACTGGCTGCGTGCTGCCACGAATGGCAGACTCAATTGGTGGTGTGCGGCTAGGGTTCGCTCGCACTTAAGGCGAACGGACGATCCCAAAACTTGCCAGATGGCAGCGGGCCTGACAGTATCACCACCATTGCAATCGTTGCACGGGAGGGGAGGACCGAGCCATGATCGCGCTTTTATTTGCGTTACTTACAGCCGTTATGGCGCTGAACTACTTTGGACGGACAAAAGCCGGAACCGTGGTTTTCTTTCTCACGCTGGCGTTGAGCGTCTATTGGCTCAAGTTTCACGCCACCAGCCAACTGACAATTCAGTTGTAGAAAGGGACGATCATGACACCTGAACTGTCCCGTACTCTGAATGCCCTGGGAATGCTGGCCGTCAGCCTTGTTCTGCTGCTGGCCTATGTCTACCAGCTCAAGCTGTACGAACTGCCCTGCCCGCTCTGCCTGTTGCAGCGAGTTGGCTTCGTCGCGGTTGGTGTTGGTCTGGGCCTGAACCTGCTTTATGGCCCGCGGCCCCAACACTATGCGATCATGCTGATTGCGGCCCTCTACGGCGGCAGCGTGTCGGTGCGGCAGATCCTTCTGCACATCGTGCCGGGAACCGGGCACTATGGCTCTCCGGTGTTGGGCCTGCACTACTATACTTGGGCTGCCATCTGCTTTTTCCTGATCCTGTTGGGCACCGCGATCATGCTGATGTTCGAAAAACAGTATGTCTCGGACACGCGCGCGGAACCACGTTTTGGCGGCAGCACATTGGCAAAGGTTGCGTTCTTCATCATGCTGGGTCTTGCGGTGCTGAACGCCGGTTCGACGCTGTTGGAATGCGGTCCGGGCATCTGCGCCGACCCGCCGACCAGCTACAAATTGATTGACGAACTGGACACCAACAACTGAGGATGGGGCAACCGTCCAGACAGGAGGCGCGACGATGGGACTACTGGGGCAGCCGCTGGGCTATTATGACTACCTGACATTCGTCGCGCTGATCCTGCTGCTGGCGGCGGTCATGGCCTTGTTTCTGTTCATCATGGGCCTGCCAGGCCGCATCGCAATCAAGCGCAACCACCCCCATGCCGAAGCCGTCAAACTGATGGGATGGATGGGGTTTCTGGCGATCATCCCCTGGGTGCACGCCTTTATCTGGGCCTATCATGATGGCATGACCGTGGACATCCGCCGCTTGCCCGAGGGCGAGCGCGAAGCGATCCGCAAGGAGATCGAGCGCCTTGGCGGGCAGGTCAAGGACGAGTACCGGGCCCCTGCTGCAGACGACCCACAGAAAACCTGACGCCGAAGGAAATCCACCACTATGTTCGTCGCCCTCGGCATCACGCTTTTCTACATCATTTTTGTCTGGTTCATTTTCTTCAAAGCACAATGGCTCAAGTTCAACATTGTCTGGGGGATCGTGTCGTTCTGGGTTGGCGCCCATCTGCTGCTGATCTTCCTGGTCGCGCTGCGGTTCTTCCAACCCTTCTCAATCGACAGCCACGTGGTGCGGTCCACCATCCAGATCGTCCCGAAACTGACCCAACCGACCATCCTGACCGAGGTCTTGGTCGAACCCAACACGCCCATCACCAAGGGCGATCCGCTGTACCGGTTTGATGACACGGTGTTCAAGCTGGCCGTCGAGAACGCGCAGGCCCAACTGGTGGCTGCCGAGCAGAACGCCAAAATCCTTGAACAGGACGTGATCGCCGCGACCGAGGCGGTGGAGCGTGCCAATGCCCAGCTGGCCTATGCGATGACGCAGAAGGCGCGCTATGAAAACCTGGTGCCTGCCGGGGGCGCGCGTCAGGACGAACTGGACCGCTGGAACGAACAAGTGACCGAAGATCAGGCTGCGGTCAAACAGGCTGAGGCCAATCTAAGAAAGGCGCAACTTGCGCAGGAATCACAGATCGACGGAGTGAACACCGGTATCCTTCAGGCCAAGGCGCAGCTGGCCGAATCACAGTATTTCCTCGACAATACAACGATCTACGCTCCTGAAAACGGCATGATCGTCTCGCAACAGGCCCGTCCCGGCCTTGTGGTCGGTGATATCCGACTTGGGGCCATCGCCAGCTTCGTGACTGAGGATTCGCCCTATATCCTGGCCACATACCGCCAGCAGAACCTGAAATTCGTCGAACCCGGTCAGCCCGTCGAAGTCGCGCTGGATCTTTATCCGGGTGAAATTCTGACCGGCAAGGTCGAGGCCATCTGGTGGGCCACACGGCAAGGGCAATACCTGCCCTCCGGCCGCCTGCCGGGGTTCGAGATTCCCAAAATTCCCGGGCGCATCGCGGTGCAGATTTCGGTCGACGTCCCCGAAGGGCATACTTTCCCCGCTGGCGGGCACGCGGCCGTGGCCATCTATACCGGGCAAGGGAAAAGCTTTGAGTTTCTGCGGCGCATCAACATTCGCCTCTATTCCTTCGCCAACTTCATCCGACCGCTGGATATCTGAGCATGACACACATGAACCCGGACCATCCGCGCAGGCCACGAAACCGCCGCTGCATGTTGATCGGCACCGCGCTGAGCGCCGCGCTGCTGTTTGCCTGCACCCCGGTCGGGCCGGATTTCGTGCGCCCCAACTCGCCGGTCGTGAAACAGTGGATGGAGGCCAACAGCCCCAGCGCCAGCCAGGCCAGCGGTCTGACATCACGCAGCGCCCCCGTGGTCAAATGGTGGCAGAGCTTCAATGATCCGACCCTGAACAAGCTGGTGGCCGAGGCCTATGCCCAGAACCTGACGCTTCAGGTCGCAGGCGCGCGCGTGTTGCAGGCCCGCGCGCAACTGGGCATCGCATTCGGCGAGCTCTATCCGCAATCTCAGGCCGTGGGCGGATCATTGGAGCGGCGCCGGATCAGCGACAACCTCGGTCCCATTGCCGATATCAACCGGATCATTCCGCTGGATACCGAGTTTTCGACGTCGCAGGTGGGATTTGACGCCCAGTGGGAACTGGACGTCTGGGGCGCGCAGCGGCGCGGCGTGCAGGCGGCGCGATCGAACCTGGCGCTACAGGTCGCCAA
The DNA here is from genome assembly GCF_056536865.1 of Ruegeria sp. CI8. Classification (NCBI taxonomy): domain Bacteria; kingdom Pseudomonadati; phylum Pseudomonadota; class Alphaproteobacteria; order Rhodobacterales; family Roseobacteraceae; genus Ruegeria; species Ruegeria sp. CI8. The sequence continues at coordinate 903,942 of NZ_JBQFQL010000001.1, read as the reverse complement.
CTATGACGATGCGCTGGTGACGCTGACGGGCGATGTGGCCGCGCTGTACATCAACATCCGCGCCCTGCAGGAGTCGCTGGCCGTCGCGCGCGAGAACATCAAGCTGCAGCAGGAAGCCAATGATCTGACCCAGTTGCGGTTCAACAATGGTGTGACGACGGAATTGGATGTGCAGGAGTCCACCGCCTTGCTGAACAACACCAAGGCGCTGGTGCCGACGTTGGAAAGCGATTTGCAGCAGGCCAAGAACGCGCTGGCGGTTCTGCTGGGCACGACACCGTCGCGCATGACCGGTTTGCTGGGAACGTCTGGACGGATTCCGTCGGCAAGATCGAACGTCGCCGTCGGCGTTCCGGCCGAATTGCTGCGCCGCCGCCCCGACGTTCGCGCGGCAGAACTGGCCGCAGCCACGCAATCGGCGCAGGTGGGCATCGCCATGGCGGACCTGTATCCGCAGTTCATCCTGTCGGGCTCTATCGGCCTGCAGGCGTCGGGCGGGCGCGACCTGTTCAGCTCGAACAGCACCACGGGTCTGGCCAGCGCCGGCGTGGTCTGGAACGTTCTGAACTATGGGCGGATCAAGAACAACGTGCGCGCGCAGGACGCCGCCTATCAGGCGCTGATCGCCAACTATCAGAACACCGTGCTGACCGCCTATTCCGAGGTCGAAAGCGCCATGGTCGCCTATGCCCAGGCGCGCAAACAGGTGACGTTCTACCAACGCAGCGTCGACGCAGCGCGCAAAGCTGCCGACATCGCCGTCAGCCAGTATCGCGACGGCATCGCAGACTATTCCCGCGTGCTAAACACGCAGACCGCGCTTCTGCGCTCGCAAGCCAACCTGATCGAGGCGCGCCAGCAGGTTTCGTCGAATCTGGTCGCGGTCTACAAAGGTCTGGGCGGGGGCTGGCAGATCCGTCAAAATCAGGAGTTCCTGCCGGAAACCGTACTGGCCGAGATGTCCTATCGCACCGATTGGGGTGACCTGCTGCAGCAGGATCCGACACGGGCAAGTCTGAACTAGGCGCTATTTCGTCAGGCCCGTCAGGCCGCCAGAGATCAGGATGTTCACCTCGTACAGGATGCGCGGCGCGGCCAGACCGCCTGGGCTGGCAAGATAGTTGGGGCTCCACTCCGGGTCGAACTTTTGCTTGAAGGCGCGCAGCCCCTCGAAGTGATAGAACTGCTCGCCGTGCTCGTAAACGAAGCCGCCGATCCGGTTCCAGAGCGAGGCGAGTTGCCGGTTCTCGATCCCGGAAAACGGCGCGGCCCCCAATGAGAACCAATGGAACCCTTGGCCGGCGCCCCAGTTCATCATCTCGGCGAACAGAGCGTCCATGACAAAGCTGGGGCAGTCGGGCTCGTACCGCATCAGATCCAGCGACAATTCCGACTTGTTGCCGCCCTGAAACAGGTTGGCAAAAGCCACGATCTTGCCTGTCTCGCCGTTCTTCAGAACCGCATGATCGAAGTAGGACAAATACTGCTCGTCGAACCCGCCCAGGGCAAAACCCTTTTCCGCGCCCGCCTTGCCTTCCAGCCAGTGATCCGAGATCTGGCGCAGCTCGGGCAGGACCGGTGCAAGCTGTTCTTTGGGAATGATCTCGAAGACATATCCTTCACGCTCGGCCCGGTTCCGGGCCTGACGGAACCGCTTGCGGGATTTGCCGTCCAGCGTGAAGTCCTTCAGCGGAACGCGGGCGACTTCACCGATCTTGAGGATCGACAGCCCGAGGTCCAGAAACGTAGGCAGATACTTGGTGGACACGCTGTAAAATGCGCAGAGCTTGCCTTCGGCATCGGCCATTTCGCGCAACTGCCAAATCAGCTGCTGGCCGGCGGCCTCATCGCCGACAGGCTCGCCCTTGCTGATCAACGCGTTGCCGGAATCGGCATAGGCCAGAAAGGCGCTTTCATCTGGCGCGATCAGGAACTGTTTGTCGCCGGTCAGACTGATCTGCGCCTCGGTGTCTTCGCTGGCAAGCGACAAACGTTCGACCGCCGCAGGGATTTCGGTGCGTTGACGTGCGGGGATCGTACGTCCGAACAACGAGTTCACGGCCACCACCCCGACGATGACCGCCACCACCATGCTGGAGCGCAGGAACCGCGAGGCATCGCCATTCCATGCAAACTCCCACCACAACGCATTTTCGTATTCGACATGGGAATAGGCGAACAACCCGATCCAGAAGATCACCGCCAGCAACGCGATCAGGCTGACCAGCCAGGGAATGTTCAGTCGGAAGATGGAGGCGCCGCTGACCCGGTAGAAAGCCCCCCGAAACAGGGCCAACAAACCGATGGCTGCAAGCATTCCGATGGCCTCATGCGTATCCAGTCCTTTGGCCAGTGACGCAAAGAACCCGGCCAGCATCAGGATCATGGCAACGATCCATGCCCGGTACAGCTTGCGGTACAGCCCCCGCGCCACAAGCAGCAGCAGAACGCCAATGGCGCTTCCGGCCAGATGCGATGCCTCGACGAAGGACAAGGGCAGAAACTCGCGCAGGATCCCCAGCTTCGTCGAGCTGGCAGGCAAGGTGCCGGACACCAGAAGAACCACACCGGCCACTGCCGCGATACCGGCAGCCACCATCGGCACGATTGGCCGGACGGCCCGATAGAACCAAGTAGCCGCGCCGCTGATGTGATGCCGGTGTGCCAGCGCCGAAGCGACGGCGATCGACAGGCTTGCGATGGCAAATGGCAAAAACGTGTAGACAACCCGGTAGAGCAGCAAGGCGGCAATCACGTCCGACCGACCCGAGGCCCCCAGCCCTGCGATCAAAGTGGCTTCGAACACACCGATTCCGCCCGGCGCATGGCTGAGAATCCCAACTGCGATTGCGCAGATATAGATGGTGAAGAAATACGGATAACCGACGCCTAGATCGTCGGGCATCAGAACATAAAGAGCCATCGACGCGCCGAACAGATCCCCGATTGCGGCCAGTGTCAAAAGGCTGGCCAACTTGCCTCCGGGCAGGTCAAATCCCACTCCGCCAAAGGCCAGCCGACGCCCGCCTTTGGCCAGCCATACAAACAGAACCAGCAGACCGACCAGCAGGGCAACCCCGATGACCGTTTCAAGCGTTCCACTGATCGGCAGCGCTTGGGCGATCCCGTCTGGATGAAGCGTCATCATTCCGCCGAGGATCAGGATGAGGCCCATCCAGAAAGCCACCCATGATGTGGCGATCACACCAGCGACCCGTCCCAGATCCAACCCCAGAGACGCGTAGATCCGATAGCGGATCGCAGTGCCCGTGATGTACGAAAATCCGAGGCAATTCGACACCGCATAGCCGCTGGCCCCGGCCATGGCCGCAATGCGAAGCGGGACCGTTCCCCCGGCCACGCTCTGCACGGCGAAGACGTCATAGAAGGACAGAGACAGAAAACTGAAGGCCGTCCAGAACACTGCAAGGAACATTACCCGCCAAGACGTTCCGGCAATGTCAGATTGCACGTCCGACCATTTCACATGGCTCGACAGGTCGTGCAGCACCGTCAACGCGATCAGCGTTATCACCACAGGTATCGCAAGCCTGACGACCGGCTGCTCCAACAGACCGGTCACCCGGGCAATCAGGATTTCCGCCCGCGAGTTTTCGCCTGGGTCTGCTGTGCTCATATTGATTTCCCTGCCCATGGGCTTGATCAAGCCTGCGGGAAAACTCTTGCACAAATCGTTTGGTATTCAAAGCTATGCCGCGCTGGTGAATGGCGGGCGGTTCAAAAGCGGCCTTTTCGGGTGGACAGAAGCAGATTGGTCTCGGAGCGGGTCACGCCTTCGATGCGGCGGATCTGGAACAGAACCTCGTCCAGTTCGGCCAGCGTTTCGGTCCCGATCTCGGCGATCAGGTCCCATCCGCCATTGGTGGAATGCACCGCCCGCACCTGCCGCATCGCCGCGATCCGGGCCATGATGCGCTCGGTCCCGCGCCCTTCGATTTCCAGCATCATCAGCCCGCGCACCGGGCTTTGCGCGACGTCCCGACGGGTCAGGACAGTAAAGCCCACAATCTCACCCGATTGCTTGAGCCGCTGCAGCCGGCTGCGCACGGTCGTCCGCGTTACACCCAGCACTTCTGCAAGCTCTGACAGGGACGCGCGAGCGTCTCGGTGAAGGGCGCTGAGCAAGCGGCTGTCCAGATCGTCCATTCCATGTTTCCATTTTGGATTTTCGGATTTCATTTTGAGCATTTTGCCTCCTTCACGCAACCCGCATTGCACCGCTAAATGAACGTATGGATACCAAATCAGTCATTCTCGTTGGTGCCGGCATGGACGTCGGCAAGCGGCGACAGGGTTGCCGGATGGGACCCGACGCGTACCGCGTGGCCGGAATTGCCGAGGCGCTGTCCGACCTCGGGCACACGGTCACAGACTTTGGCGACACCCGCCCGGACACTGTCGACATGCCGCAACATGATCACCTCTTTGCCCTACCCGAGTGCGTAGGGTGGACGCGGGCTTTGAAACGGGTTGCGCAACAGGCGGCCCAACAAGGTCTGCCGATCTTTTTGGGGGGCGACCACGCCCTGTCGATGGGCACGGTCTCTGGCATGGCCGCCCATGCGCAGAAGGTCGGGCGCCCGTTGTTCGTGCTTTGGCTGGACGCGCACAGCGATTTCCACACGCCCAACAGCACCGGCAGTGGCAACCTGCATGGCACGCCGGTCGCCTATTTCACCGGCCAGCCCGGGTTCGACGCTTTCCCAGCTTTGGATGCTCCGATACCCACGGACCGCGTCGGCATGATCGGCCTGCGCTCGGTCGATCCGGCCGAGCGCGCCGCGCTGGAGAAAGACCGCGCCATGCTGGCCGATATGCGCAGCATCGACGAACACGGCATCAAAGCTCCGCTGATGGCCTTTCTGGACCGCGTCCGCGCCGCGAACGGTATTCTGCATGTCTCGCTGGACGTGGATTTCCTTGACCCCGCCATCGCGCCGGCCGTCGGCACCACCGTTCCCGGCGGCGCGACCGAACGCGAGGCGCATCTGGTCATGGAACTGCTGCACGAAAGCGGGCTGGTCTGCTCGCTGGACCTGGTCGAACTGAACCCCTTTCTCGATGAACGCGGCCGCACCGCGAAACTTATGGTCGACCTGGCCGCCTCGCTGCTTGGGCGCCGCATCTTCGACCGCATTACCCGGAGCTTCTGATGCATTCCCTTCAGGCCCCTTCGGCGGTGGTCATGATCCGGCCACACGCCTTTGCCTCGAACCCCGAGACCCGTGACGACAATGCGTTCCAGACGCTGGCCAACCGCTCGGCCAAGGCGACCTCGGCCGCAGCCCGCGACGAGCATGACCGCGCGGTCGAGCAACTGCGCAACGCCGGCGTGACCGTGCATGTGTTCGACGATTTCGGTGACAACGACACGCCCGACAGCGTGTTTCCGAACAACTGGTTCTCGACCCATCCGGGCGGACACGTGGCGATCTATCCGATGTTCGTCCCCTCGCGCCGGCGCGAACGGCGGATGGATGTGATCAAGATGCTGAAACGCGACTATCGCGTACAGGACGTGATCGACTATTCCGGGCTCGAGCAGGACAACCTCGCGCTGGAGGGCACCGGTGCGATGGTGCTCGATCACGTCGGGCGCATTGCCTATACCGTCAAATCCAACCGCGCCGACCCGGTGCTGCTGGAACGGTTCTGCACCCATTTCAACTACGAGCCCATCGCCTTCGAGGCCCGCGACGCGCAAGGCCGCGATGTCTATCACACCAATGTATTGATGGGGATCGGCACGCATTACGCCCTGATCTGTCTGGACATGATCACCGACCCCGAGCGGCGCGCGACCGTTCGGGCGCGGCTCGAGGAATCCGGCCGCACGGTGATCGACCTGACCCACGACCAGATCGCCGAATTTGCCGGTAACGCCATCGAACTGACAGGCCGCGACGGGCTGGTTCTGGCGCTGTCCAGCCGGGCATTGGCCGCGCTGCGCCCGGATCAGATCGACATCATCCAGGACAGCGCGACGCCCCTGCCGCTGTCCGTTCCCACCATCGAAACCGCCGGCGGGTCGGTGCGCTGCATGATCGCAGGCATCCACCTGTCACGCCGCTAGGAGAGACCCCATGCAACCTTCCGACAAGGCGCTTGTTCCCTTCGTATCCGTCAACAACATGATGCGGCTGATCCACCACATCGGTGTCGAAAGAATGATCATCGAGATCGCCACCCAGATCGAGGACGATTTCAAACGCTGGGAGAGCTTTGACAAGACCCCGCGCATCCCGGCCCATTCCCCACATGGCGTGATCGAACTGATGCCGACCTCGGACGGCGAGGCCTATGGGTTCAAATATGTGAACGGCCACCCCAAGAACACATCCGAGGGCCTGCAGACCGTCACGGCGTTCGGCCTGCTTGCGGACGTGTACACCGGGTATCCGACCCTGTTGACCGAGATGACGATGCTGACGGCGCTGCGCACCGCGGCCACTTCGGCGCTGGTCGGCAAGTACCTAGCCCCCAAGAATGCGTCCACGATGGCGATGATCGGCAATGGCGCGCAGTCCGAATTCCAATGCCTGGCCTTCAAGGCCATGTGCGGGATTGATACCGTTCGCCTTTATGACATTGATCCCGCCGCCACCGCGAAATGCGCGGCCAATCTGCAAGGGACCGGCTTGAAGGTGTTTTCGTGCCGCTCGGCCGAAGAGGCGATCGAGGGTGCGCAGATCATCACCACCTGCACCGCCGACAAGAAATATGCCACCATCCTGACCGACAACATGGTCGGCCCGGGCGTGCACATCAACGCGATCGGAGGCGACTGCCCCGGAAAGACCGAATTGCATCGCGACATTCTTCTGCGGTCCGACATCTTCGTGGAATACCCCGAGCAGACCCGGATCGAAGGTGAAATTCAAGCGCTGGACCCTGACCACCCGGTCACCGAGATGTGGCAGGTCATCACCGGCCAGGCGGAAGGTCGCCGTGACGACCGGCAGATCACTCTGTTCGACAGCGTTGGTTTCGCGATCGAGGACTTCTCGGCCCTGCGCTACGTCAAGCGCGCGATCGAGGGAACCGAGTTTTTCGAGCCCCTGGACATGCTGGCGGACCCGGACGATCCGCGCGACCTGTTTGGCATGCTCATGCGGGCCAAGTGAGCCGTATCGCCCTGTTTTGCGGTTAGGCCGGATGGGGGCGCTGCCCCCGTTCAGTCTTTGCGACACTGAGGTATTGGGTCCACTGAGGCACCGAGACTTCGTGCCGCCCGAATTTTCTATGCGCGCGGCAGAGCCATGCATCACAGCCCGTGCCTGGATTGCCCAAAACCTCAGCCGGCAAGCGATGGCAGATACAGAACGATCGCCGGAAACGCGACCAGCAGCGCAATCGTCACCGCATCAGCGACGAAGAACGGGGCCACGCCCTTGAACACATCCTGAACACTCAGGTCCGGGCGCACGCCAGCGACCACGAAGCAGTTCAGGCCGATTGGCGGCGTGATCAGACAGAACTCGGCCATCTTGACCACCAGAATACCAAACCAGATCGCGCACATGGGGCCCGACATGCCGAATGTGCTGTCGGCCGCGCTTACCGCCTCGCCCCCGTTCAGGGCCATGACGGCAGGATAGACCACCGGCAGAGTCAGCAGCAGCATCCCGATTGCATCCATGAACATGCCAAGCACGGCATAGGCCAACAGGATACAGATCAGGATCAGCATGGGTGACATATGGAGGGAGGTGATCCAATCCGAGAACGCCCCAGGCAGGTCGGCGAAACCCAGAAAGCGCACGTAGATCAAGACACCCCAGATGATCGAGAAGATCATCGCCGTCAGCTTGGCGGTTTCCAACAACGCCGACTTCAGCTCGGTCCAGCGCATGCCGTGAAACAGCGCAAAGCAGAACACGATGAATGCACCGATTGCGCCGCCCTCGGTCGGCGTTCCCCACGCCTTGTCACCAAATGGGTTGTAGACAAAACAGATGATGATCAGGATTACCGCGAAGATCGGTAGCGCACCGGGCAACGCGGCAAAGCGCTGTTTCCAGGTAAAGCCACGCACCGGCGGACCCACATTTTTGAAGAAAACCGCGATACCGATGATCAGCAGTCCGTAGATCACCGCTGAAAACGCACCGGGGATGAACCCGGCGAGCAGCAGTTTGCCCACGTCCTGCTCGACGATGATCGCATAGATCACGAGGATCGCGGAAGGTGGGATCAGCGACGCCAAAGTACCGCCAGCGGCCACGACGCCTGCGGCAAACCTTTTGTTGTAGCCGACGTCCAGCATCTCGGGGATGGCAATGCGGGCAAAGACGGCCGACGTAGCCACCGACGCGCCTGACACGGCTGCAAAACCGGCGGTCGCGAAAACCGTGGACACCGCCAAACCGCCCGGCACCCAGGCGACCCAGCGCTTGGCCGCTTCGAACAACGCCCGGGTCAAACCTGCGTAATAGGCCAGGTATCCGATCAGGATGAAAGTTGGGATCAGGCTGAGCGTGTGCGAAGCCACTTTGGAATGCGGCACCTGCCCCGCCGTCTTGACGGCAACGGTCAAAGCCTTGCCAAACCGATCCGGGTCGTATCCGAATTTGGCCCAGAATATCCAGACCAGCCCTACCAGCCCTGCGAGGCCTGCGGCAAACGCAACGCGCATGCCCGCGACGACAAGAACCAGCAGGCCGCCCGTGACCCACAGGCCGATTTCAATCGTGTCCATTTGTCAGTCCTGCCTCTCAAACTGCTCGGCTTCGGCCGCGGCCTGCGCGGCGGCGTCCTGAATCAGCGGCACCGCAACCGGAGACTCCAGACCCAACAGGAACGCCCGACCATACCCCCAGATCTGGAGGCACAACCGCAGACACAAAACGGAGAAGGCAACTGGCGCCAACAGCTTGGCGGGCCAGATCGGAATACCGATGTCGATCGAGCTGTCACGGCTCCACATCGGTGCGCCGAAATCAAACGATCGATCGAAATGGGACCAGCTGCCCCAGACCAAAGCCAACATCAGGACCAGGATCAGCACGACCGAAATCAGCTCGAACAACCACATTGCGCGCCCGTGCAGCCGCGCGATCACGATGTCCATGCGGATGTGCCCGCCGTCTCGCTGCACATAGGAAATGCCAAGAAACGCGATCAGAGGCATGGCCTGCTCGATCCAGTCGACATAGCCCGGCAATGGCGCGTTGATCGCGTTGCGTCCGCTGACGGACACAACAGCCAACACCATCAATCCGAAAACGGCGATTCCACTGAGAAGGGCCAGAAATCGTTCAAGTTGCAGCAATTGCCGGTCGAGACGGCTCAGGAGGCTGCCGTCCTCCAATACCGTGGCGTGTCCTGCCATCCGGTTGTCCCCTGTTCCAGATGATCCCGGGGGCGTTTCAGCCCCCGGCTGTTTTTTATCAGTTGCCGCCGCGCTGCTGCTTCAGCGTTGCCTGCACCAGGTCGTAAAGATCCTGCGCCGGCAGGCCTTGGGCGGACATGTCAGCAATCCACTGGTCGCGGATCGGGTCGGCCGCCTTGGCACGGAACTCGTCCAGAACGGAGTCATCGATCATCACTTTCTGAACGCCCTTTTCTTCGAGCACGCCATCCCACTTTTTCAGTAGCTCACCGTAGTTGGTCAGGTAGTGGTCAATCGCCTCGTCGATCGAGCTGTCCAGCGCCTCACGGTGCTCGGGCGGCAGTGCTTCATAGGCGTCGATGTTCACGACCACTGGGCAGTTCACCGTGCCGGGGTTCAGGTTCGCGGTCCACCAGTCGGCCTCATTGATGGTGCCGAACGACAGGTGTGCGTGCTGAGCAAATGCGACGGTGTCCACAACACCGGACTGCATCGCATTATAGGCTTCGGTCGCCGGAACCGATGTCGGAACGGCACCAACGGCCTCGAACGCCTGACCAAGGCCCCCGGTCGCACGAACGCGCATACCTTCAAACTCTGCCAGTTCGTCACGCGGCTCGCCTGTCCCGACCAGATTGTACTGCGGCATCGGCGAGGTCATGAGGATCCGAGCATTCCACTGAGCCATCTCTTCCTTGACCGCAGGGTGATCGTAGACCGCGTGGCTGACGGCCACTTCCTCATCCAGTGTGTTCACACCCAGGAACGGCAGTTCCAGGACGGTGATCGCGCGGTTCTTGTCGCGATGGTAACCAGCGCAGAACTGGGCCATCTCGAAGGCGCCGATTTCGATGCCGTCCAGGTTTTCCTTGGGCTTGGAAAGGCCGCCATAGCTGACGTTGATGGTGAACGCGCCATCGGTTTTCTCGCTGACCAGTTCGGCCAGTTTCTCAACATGTTCGGTGAAGGCGCGGCGCTTGCCCCAGACCGAGGCATTCCACTCGGTCGCAGCCGCCTCGGTGACAAAAGCAACGCCAAGGGCGGCGATGGCCGCTCCGCTCAACATCTTGTTCATAATGATCTCTCCCATTGGTGCACCCCCTCCCGGGGCGCTTGAGAGTCAAGCTAGCGCCAACATCGACACGTGCCAAGCCCCGCCGCCCGAATGGTGCACCCGTGAAAGCGTTGATTTCTGCACGGCCCAGAAAGCCCCGCCGACACGTTCGACCCACAGGAGAAAAGGTGTCACACTGGGCCGTTAACAACTCCATAATCTGTAAGTGTTTGTTTTTTAACATGTTATCGCAAACTCAACTCGGTCGAATTTACAAAATGGCTCGAGAAACGGAAACTTGTTTACAAACAAATCCAAGGATTACGGCAATTTATTTCTTTCTTTTCTCGAAGGCGTATTATCCCGACCGGGGAGGAAACGGATCGACAATGCCAATCAATTGGGCAAACTCGATCCACCCGAAGTCCAGTCAGAGGGAGGAGCCTCAGAATGACCACCGCTGCCCAGGCAGAAGCCAAGGTATTTCCGCCATCCGCAGAAACCGTCGCTCGCGCTCATGTCGATGCCGAAAAATACACCCAGATGTACGAGGCATCTGTCAACGACCCCGTGAAATTCTGGGGTGAGCATGGCAAGCGGATCGACTGGATCAAGCCCTACACCCAGGTCAAGGACGTCAACTACGATTTCGGCTCGGTCAAGATCAACTGGTATGCCGACGGCACGCTGAACGTCTCGGCCAACTGCCTGGACCGTCACCTGAAGACCCGCGGCGATCAGACCGCGATCATCTGGGAACCGGATGATCCGAACGACGAAGCCCAGCACATCACCTATGCCGAGCTGCACCGCCGCACCTGCCGCATGGCGAACATTCTGGAATCGATGGGCGTGCGCAAAGGCGACCGGGTCGTCATCTATCTGCCGATGATCCCCGAGGCCGCGTATGCCATGCTCGCCTGTGCCCGCATCGGCGCGATCCACTCGATCGTGTTTGCCGGCTTCTCGCCCGACGCGCTGGCCGCTCGGGTCAACGGTTGCGACGCCAAGGTCATAATCACCGCCGACGAGGCCCCGCGCGGCGGCCGCAAGACTCCGCTGAAATCGAACGCCGACGCCGCCCTGCTGCACTGCAAGGACACGGTAAAGTGTCTGGTGGTCAAGCGTACTGGTGGCCAGACCACCTGGATCGACGGGCGCGACTACGACTACAACGAAATGGCGCTGGAGGCCGACGATTATTGTGCGCCGGCCGAGATGAACGCCGAAGACCCGCTGTTCATCCTCTACACCTCGGGCTCGACCGGACAGCCGAAAGGCGTGGTGCACACCACGGGTGGGTATCTGGTTTACGCCGCGATGACCCACGAAATCACCTTCGACTATCATGACGGCGACATCTACTGGTGTACGGCGGACGTGGGCTGGGTCACCGGCCACAGCTATATCGTCTATGGCCCGCTGGCCAATGGCGCGACCACACTGATGTTCGAAGGCGTGCCGACCTATCCCGACGCCTCGCGGTTCTGGCAGGTTTGCGAGAAGCACAAGGTCAACCAGTTCTACACCGCCCCCACCGCGATCCGCGCGCTCATGGGTCAGGGCAACGAGTTCGTAGAAAAATGCGACCTGAGTTCCCTGAAAACGCTCGGCACGGTGGGCGAACCCATCAACCCCGAGGCCTGGAACTGGTACAATGAGGTGGTCGGCAAGGGGAAATGCCCGATCGTCGACACCTGGTGGCAGACCGAGACCGGCGGCCACATGATGACCCCCCTGCCCGGCGCGCATGCGACCAAGCCCGGCTCGGCGATGAAACCCTTCTTTGGCGTTCAACCCGTCGTGCTGGATCCGCAGTCGGGCGTCGAGATCACCGGCAACGGGGTCGAAGGCGTGCTGTGCATCAAGGACAGCTGGCCGGGCCAGATGCGCACCGTATGGGGCGACCATGAGCGGTTCGAGAAGACCTATTTCTCGGACTACAAGGGGTATTACTTCACCGGTGACGGCTGCCGCCGCGACGAAGATGGCGATTACTGGATCACCGGCCGCGTCGATGACGTCATCAACGTGTCTGGCCACCGCATGGGTACCGCCGAAGTCGAAAGCGCACTGGTGGCTCACGCCGCCGTCGCCGAAGCGGCCGTCGTTGGTTATCCCCATGAAATCAAGGGCCAAGGCATCTATTGCTACGTCACCCTGATGAATGACCGAGAGCCCTCGGATGAATTGCTGAAAGAGCTGCGCACATGGGTCCGGACAGAAATCGGACCGATCGCCAGCCCCGACGTGATCCAGTGGGCTCCGGGCCTGCCCAAGACCCGTTCGGGCAAGATCATGCGCCGCATTCTGCGCAAGATCGCCGAGAACGACTTCGGCTCGCTGGGCGATACCTCGACCCTGGCCGACCCGTCCGTCGTCGAAGATCTGATCGCCAACCGGGCCAACAAGTGAGGGCGTGATGCAGGCTGAAACAATCACAAAGCCCGCTGTCCTGATCCTTCTCGGCCCTCCGGGCGCCGGGAAGGGCACACAGGCGCGAATGCTGGAACAGAAATTCGGCCTTGTGCAACTCAGCACGGGCGACCTGCTGCGCGCCGCAGTTGCTGCCGGAACCGAGGCCGGAAAGGCCGCGAAAGCGGTGATGGAAGCCGGCGACCTGGTCAGCGATGATATCGTCATCGCAATCCTGCGCGATCGCATTGCCGAACCAGACTGCGCGCGTGGTGTCATCCTGGATGGGTTTCCCCGCACCACGGTTCAGGCCGAAGCGCTGGACAAGCTGCTGGCCGAAAACGGACAGAAGGTGAATGCGGCCATCAGCCTCGAGGTCGAGGACGCCGAGATGGTCACCCGGATCGTCGGACGCTACACCTGCGCAATGTGCGGTGAAGGCTACCACGATCAGTACAAGCAGCCGAAGGTTGACGGTGTTTGTGACAAGTGCGGCAGCACCGAATTCAGCCGCCGCGCCGATGACAATGCCGAAACCGTGGCGTCCCGGCTGGAGGCCTATCACGAACAAACCGCGCCTTTGATCGACTACTACAAGGATCGCGGCGTACTCAGAAAACTGGATGCCATGGGGCAGATCGATCAGATCGCCCGTGGCCTGGAAAGCATCGTGGGCGACGCGATGCGGTAAGGGGAAGAGGACTCCCCAAAGCGGGCACTGACCCCGACACGAGTTTCTTCAACGGAACCGCTCTGGCGGACCGGAGAAGCTTTGCCTGGCGCCATCGCGGCGCTCGGCGCAATCGAATGGCGGCCCTACGCCGGAGGACAAATGCACCGGGCCGCCCTGGAGGAACCAAGGAGGAAACCGCAATGGCGGATAATTCAACAAACTCCGCGCAGACTGCCGAGTCCGACAAGGGCTATTGGCAGGCAAACCTGCGTCTCATCTACATCAGCCTCATCATCTGGGCGCTGGTGTCTTTCGGGTTCGGCATTCTGCTGCGCCCGTTGCTGTCGGGCATCGCCGTCGGCGGCACCGACCTGGGCTTCTGGTTCGCGCAACAGGGATCGATCCTGGTCTTTCTGGCGCTGATCTTCTTCTACGCCTGGCGCATGAACAAACTGGATGCCGAATACGGCGTCGAAGAAGAATAAGGGAGCCAGGGGACAATGGATCAGTTTACCATCAACCTGCTGTTTGTGGGCGCGTCCTTTGCGCTCTACATCGGCATCGCGATCTGGGCCCGGGCGGGATCCACATCGGAATTCTATGCCGCCGGACGCGGCATTCACCCGGTCACCAACGGCATGGCCACGGCAGCAGACTGGATGTCGGCGGCCTCGTTCATCTCGATGGCGGGCCTGATTGCCTTTACCGGCTATGACAACAGCTCGTTCCTGATGGGCTGGACCGGCGGCTACGTGCTGCTGGCGCTTCTGCTTGCGCCCTATCTGCGCAAGTTCGGCAAGTTCACCGTGTCCGAGTTCATCGGCGATCGCTTCTACAGCCAGACCGCGCGCGTCGTGGCGGTGATCTGTCTGATCGTGGCCTCGGTCACTTATGTGATCGGCCAGATGACCGGCGTGGGCGTGGCCTTCGGCCGCTTTCTGGAAGTGTCGAACACCACCGGTCTGCTGATCGGCGCGGGCGTCGTGTTCGCCTATGCGGTGTTCGGCGGTATGAAGGGTGTGACCTATACCCAGGTCGCTCAGTACTGCGTGCTGATCACCGCCTACACCATTCCGGCGATCTTCATCTCGCTGCAGCTGACCGGCAACCCGATCCCGGCCCTGGGCCTGTTCGGCGACACCGCCGGCGGTGAGCCGCTGCTGACCAAGCTGGATGCCATCGTGGCCGAGCTGGGCTTTGCGGAATACACCGCTCATCATTCGAACACGCTGAACATGGTTCTGTTCACCCTGTCGCTGATGATCGGCACCGCCGGCCTGCCGCACGTCATCATGCGCTTCTTCACCGTTCCCAAAGTGTCGGACGCCCGCTGGTCGGCCGGTTGGGCGCTGGTGTTCATCGCGCTGCTGTACCTGACCGCCCCTGCGGTTGGTGCCATGGCCCGTCTGAATATCACCGACATGATGTGGCCGAACGGCGGCATCGAAGGCGGCGCTGTTTCGCTTGAGCAGATCGACAACGATGCCCGGTATGACTGGATGGCCACCTGGCAGAAAACCGGCCTGCTGGACTGGGAAGACAAGAACGGCGACGGCAAGATCCAGTACTACAACGACAAGAATGCCGACATGCAGGCGCTTGCCGAAGAAAAGGGCTGGGTCGGCAACGAGTTGACCAAGTTCAACCGCGACATCCTGGTTCTGGCCAACCCCGAAATCGCCAACCTGCCGGGTTGGGTGATCGGTCTGGTCGCGGCCGGTGGTCTTGCGGCTGCGCTTTCGACCGCTGCGGGCCTGCTGCTGGCAATCTCGTCGGCGGTGTCGCACGACCTGATCAAGGGCTCGATCAACCCGAGCATCTCGGAGAAGGGCGAGCTTCTGGCGGCGCGGATCGCAATGGCCGTGGCCATCGTGGTTGCCACCTATCTGGGCCTCAACCCTCCGGGCTTTGCGGCGCAAACCGTGGCGTTGGCCTTCGGTCTGGCGGCGGCCTCGATCTTCCCGGCACTGATGATGGGGATCTTCTCGACCCGCATCAACAACACCGGCGCGGTCGCGGGCATGCTGGCTGGTCTGACCGTCACCCTGGTCTACATCTTCCTGCACAAGGGCTGGCTGTTCATTCCGGGCACCAACTCGTTCACCGATGCAGACCCGCTGCTGGGTCCGATCAAATCGACCTCGTTCGGTGCGATCGGCGCCATGGTCAACTTCGGCGTCGCCTATGTGGTTGCTGGCATGACCAAGGAAACCCCGCAGGAGATCAAGGATCTGGTCGAAAGCGTGCGCATTCCCCGTGGTGCGGGCGCGGCTCAGGACCACTGAGCCGGATGCGGTCCGCGATGATGCATCACGGGCCGTTTCCCTCGACCAGCTTTTCCCGCCCGGCTAACCCCCGGGCGGGGCTTTTTCATTCAAGCGGATAGGCGGCCCCATGGCGCTTTCACCTGATCAGATCACCCGGTTTCTGAAATCCGTGCACCCCTATGACGCGCTGCCGGTCGAGGAACTGGCCGACATCGCAGCCCGGATCGAAGCGCGCGAAATCGCAAAGGGCGCCGTCCTCTATCGCCGTGGCGCGCAGTTGCCCGGCCTGTTCATCATCTACGAAGGCCAGGTCGAGATCACCGACGAAAACGGCGCGGTCGTATCCCATCTGGGCCTGCGCAACTCGTTCGGCGAACGTGGTCTGATGCGCGACGGGCGCGCGGTGACCACAGCAACGACTGACGCGCCCTCGGTTCTGCTGATCATCCCCACCGACCTTTTTTCCGATCTGCTCCAGCGTCACGTCGTCGTCGCCAGATTCTTCAACCGGGCCCGCCCCGCGCGACCTGAACAGCAATCGCTGGCCACCACCCGAGTCGAGACCCTGATGGCGCGCAAGCCGGCCACATGCACCCCGGACACGACCGTTCAGGAAGCCGCGCGCCTGATGCGCGACCGGGGCATTTCTTCGGTCTGCATCACCGAGCGCGGCGCGTTGCGCGGCATTGCCACGGTTCGAGACCTGTCGGGCAAGGTCGTGGCGGGCGCCCTGCCCCCGACGACCCTGGTGTCACAGATCATGACCCCGGACCCCCTGACCCTGTCGCCCGGCGACATCGGCTCGGACGTGCTGCACGCGATGCTGGAACGCGGTATCGGCCATATCCCCATCTCCGAGGGTGGGCGTCTGGTCGGAATGGTCACCCAAACCGACCTGACCCGGTTCCAGGCCGTCAGCTCGGCCGAGCTGGTCAGCCGCATCGCCCGGGCCGGATCGGCGACCGAGATGGCCGCGGTCACGGCCGACATCCCGAACCTGCTGGTGCAACTGGTGGCGGGCGGCAACCGGCACGAGATCGTCACCCGCCTGATCACCGACATCGCCGACGCCGCGACGCGCCGGCTTCTGGCGCTGGCCGAGCAGAAACTCGGCCCGGCACCCGTGCCCTATCTGTGGCTGGCCTGCGGCTCGCAAGGCCGGCAGGAGCAGACAGGCGTGTCCGACCAGGACAATTGCCTGATGCTGGATGACAGCGTCACCGATCCCGACCTGCCCTATTTCGAGGCGCTGGCCAAATTCGTGTCCGACGGGCTGGATGCCTGCGGGTATTTCTATTGCCCCGGAGACATGATGGCGACCAATCCGCGCTGGCGGCAGCCGGTCCGGGTCTGGCGCGACTATTTCAACGGCTGGATCGCCAAGCCCAACCCCGAGGCGCAGATGCTGGCCTCGGTCATGTTCGACCTGCGCCCCATCGGTGGCCGGTTCGATCTGTTTTCCGACCTGCAGGCCGAAACTCTGCGCGCGGCCCGGGCGAACTCGATCTTCGTGGCGCACATGATTTCGAATTCTCTGAAACACACGCCTCCGCTGGGCCTGCTGCGCGGGATCGCCACGATCCGCTCGGGCGAGCATCGCAACACGCTGGACCTCAAGCACAACGGCGTGGTTCCCGTGGTCGATCTGGGCCGCGTCTACAGCCTGCAGGGTGAATTGACCGAGGTGAACACCCGCGCGCGCCTCAAGTCCGCCGAGGCCGCCGGGGTGCTCAGCCCGTCGGGCGCGCGGGACCTGCTGGATGCCTATGACCTGATCGCGGAAACCCGGTTGAACCATCAGGTCAAACAGATCAGGAATGGCGACAAGCCCGACAACTATCTTGCGCCGTCTGAATTGTCGGACTTTGAGCGAAGTCATCTTCGGGACGCGTTTGTCGTGGTAAAGACGATGCAATCCGCGGTCGGGCACGGCAAGGGGATGCTGGGGTAAAGACCCCGGCAGTAAGAACGGAGGAGGAAGATGTTTCTTGAGCTGATCGGCACGATCTTTGCGGGCTTTGCCATCGCGGGCCTCGTGATGGGTTTGAACCGGCTGACAGGTGGCCATCTGCCGAAATGGTCGGCTCCGGTTGCGGCCGGCTTGGGCATGATCGCGGTCACGATCATCAGCGAGTATTCCTGGTACGACCGCACCCGGGACGCCCTGCCCGACGGCCTGACCGTCGTGCAAGAGGTCGAAAGCCGCGCGCTCTATCGCCCCTGGACCTATGCGGTGCCCTATGTCGACCGGTTCGCGGCCGTCGATACCGCCTCGTTGCGGACCAATGCGCAGGTGCCGGATCAGCGCCTGATCGACCTGTACTTCTTTGGCCGCTGGGCGCCGGTGTCCAAGATGCCAATCGCGGTGAACTGCGCCGAGCACAGCCGGTCAAGTCTGGCGGATGGGGCCGAGTTCTCGGATGACGGGCGTCTGGTCGGTGCCGATTGGGTGCCGGTTGGCGAGGATGATCCGGTGGTCTCAGCCACTTGCGAGGCCTGACCATGCTGACCCGCCTGAGCCTGCGCCTGAGAATTTTTCTGTTCTTCTGCTTGCTTGCGGCGGGTGGCATCGCCATCACCGTGATCGCCCTTTGGCTTGGCCTGCAACGCGCGGATCCGAATGATCTAACCAGCGCCTTCGTGTTCAGCGGCCTGCTGATCTCGTTTGGCTTGCTGGGGCTGGTTGTCGGTGTCTGGCTGCTGTTCGACGACAACGTGGCCAAACCGATCGAACGCCTGTCGGCGCAGCTGCGTGCGCGTGCACATGCGGGGGTGGATACCGATCTCGACTTGCAGGCGGCACGCTATTTGGGTGATCTGGCCCCCGCCGCCGCCAGCCTTGCCGAGCGACTGGCCACCACCGCCCTGTCCACGGCCGAGGCTGTGGCTGCCGAAACCGCGCATCTCGCGTCAGAGAAGGAACGTCTGACCGCGCTTCTGTCCGAGATCCCGGTCGCGATGCTGCTCGCGGGGCCAAACCACCAGATCGTTCTGTACGACGCGCAGGCCGCCGAGGTTCTGGCGCAGATCGCCCATCCCCGCCTGAACGCCTCGCTGTTCGACTATCTCGAACGCAAACCTCTGCTGGACGCTTACGAGAAGCTGGGGAAAACCGGCATGGATGTCTATTGCACCCTGGCCAGCGTGGACGGGCGCCAAACCTACACGGCACGCATGAAACCGCTGGGCGATGCGCCGGGCTATATGCTGATCTTCGAAGACAGCGTCGCCCGCATTCCGCCAGAGGCCGCGCGCCCTCTGGTCTATGATTTCGATCTTCTGGACACCCCAGGCGACGAGGCGTTCGAAAACCGCCCGCTATCGCAACTGTGCTTTGTGGTCTTCGACACCGAAACCACCGGTTTGCTGCCGCACAAGGACGAGATCGTGCAGATCGGCGCCGTCCGTGTCGTCAAGGGGCGCATCGTCGAGGGCGAGCGGCTGGACACGCTGGTCAATCCGGGCATTCCGATCCCACCCGCTTCGACCAAGGTTCACAAGGTCAGTGACCGTATGGTGCAGGACGCGCCCGATATCGCGCAAGCCGGGCGCATGTTCCACCACTTCGCCCGTGATGCCGTGATCGTGGCGCATAACGCACCATTCGACATGGCGTTTCTGCGCCGTCATGCCAAGCGCATGGAAGTGACGTGGGATCACCCCATCCTGGACACGGTTCTGCTGTCGGCGGTCCTTTTCGGAGCCAGCGAAACCCATACGCTCGACGCATTGTGCGAAAGACTGGGCGTGGAAATCCCCGAGACGCTCCGCCATACGGCCTTGGGGGATGCGGTTGCGACGGCTGAAGCATTGGTGCGCATGCTGCCGATGCTGGCTGCGCGCGGTATGCAGACATTCGGCGACGTGATCGCAGAAACCCGCAAGCACGGTCGGCTGCTGGAAGACCTGAACTGAATCAGCCTATTGATCGCGATACAGCTTTTCGTGGACAATTCTGCTGCGGCATGGCACCCCGTGCCCGGCCACCAAACGAGCGCGCGATGACCGAAAGAACATTCAAACCCGGACCCGATCAAAGCATGGCCTTCCGCGAGGCTCTCGGGTGCTTTGGCACTGGTGTGACGGTCGTCACGACCAGCACCCCGGACAGTCCCTCGGCCATCACCGTCAACTCGTTTGCATCAGTGTCGCTGGATCCACCATTGGTCCTGTGGTGTCTGGCAAAAGAGTCGAACCGTTACGGGGCCTTTCAAGCAGCGCAACATTACTCGATCCATGTCGTGGCCGAGGATCAGCAGGATCTGGCCCTTCGTTTTGCCCGCAATGGCCTCGATTTCTCGCATGCAGACTGGTCCCCGGATCACAAAGGTCGGCCGCAGCTGAGCCAGTGTCTGGCCCGATTTGACTGCACATTGTCTGCCCGCCACGAGGCCGGGGATCATCTGATTCTCGTGGGAGAGGTCGAACAGGTCATGTACCGCACCGGCAAAGGCTTGATCTTCAAGCGCGGACAGTTCGGCGGTTTTGCCGACCTTTTGTAATTACTCGTCCAATGACCCGTGCACGGCAAAGGCCTCCAACTCGGCCTCTTGCGGCGTGATCACGCGAAACGCCTCGTGAACGCCGGACTCGGTCAGGCTGCGGGCAACGGTCAGCAGGGTGTTGGGGGCATGATCGTCACACATCTCGGACATATGGGCCAGCTCGGCCCGGGCCACGTCTAGCGCCGCCTCGACCGAGGGCGCGCCGTAAAGGCGCACGAAATGCTCGGCCAGGTTGGTGGCCAGCCGCTCCATCTCGGCCGGTTCGATCTGCGTCACCGCCACAAAGGTCACGCGCCCGAAGGTTTCAAGCCCCAGCCACCCGTTGGCAAAGGCTTGACGCGCCTTGCCGGCCAGGTCTGCCTCGCCCCAGTTCGAAAACTCGAACCCGCCCGAGATGCACCATTCGCCCGTTCGGGCGGGTGAGTGAAAGACGTTCAGGTCGCTTTCGTCGAAATGAATGGCGCGGGCCAGGTTCAATGGACGTCCTCCAACAGACGGGTCAAAGGAACAATCTGCGTGTCCGCCCCGTTCCGCAACAGCATGCCGAACCGCTCATCGGCCCCGAGAAACACGCCGCGATCAGCATAGGGCTCTCCGACGCCCTGCAGCAAGCCCATCCATTCCCCGTGCAGCGGCGCGTTGCCATCCTCGGACCAGCGGTTCAGCCAGGTCAGCATGTGACGCGACCAGCTTTCGACCAGCTGCACCGGGGACACGTCCGCGCAGCCTTCGTCATACAGGGCCGTCACATCGGGCGACTTGCCGGGCTCGTCCCCGGTTTGCAGCAAGGCCAGCTCCCAGCCGACGACCAGCCAGTCGGGCACGGTTTCCGGATCCGAGGTCGACGCGGCCACACGAAACCGGCCGCACCGGGCCCCGTTGACGAAAATCGGACCATCCCAGCCCAGATGAACCGCCACCTCGGGCGGAGCCAGCGCGCCCAGCGCGTTCTGGAACCCGACGGCGCACAGCGGCAGCATGGCCAGGGCGTCCTGCAAGGGCACCTCGGGCGCAAATACGATGGCCGCGCGCAGGCGATCCGCCTGGATGTTGTAGACGACGCTGCCCGCATCGCAGCCCAGCGCCGCCATGGCCTGCGCATGGTCGAACGGGTCTTCCCCACCCTGCACCGGGTGCCCGAACAGCAATGGGGGAAAGACCGGCTGTGTCATGCCTTGCCCGCGGCGATCAGGTCGCGGGCGATCTTGCGGAAGGCCTCGGCCTGCGGGCTGTCGGGTTTGCTGACCACGATCGGCGCCCCGCCATCGGCGGCCACGCGGATGTCCAGATGCAGCGGGATTTCCCCCAGCAACGGCACGCCCAATTCGGCGGCTTCGGCGGCGACGCCCCCATGGCCGAACACGTGTTCCTCGTGCCCGCAATTCGAGCAGATATGCGTGGACATGTTCTCGATCATGCCGACGATCGGCGTCTTCAGCTGGCGGAACATGTCGATGCCCTTGCGCGCGTCGATCAGGGCCACGTCCTGCGGGGTCGAGACGACGATGGCCCCGTCCACCTTGAACTTTTGGCTCAGCGTCAGCTGCACGTCCCCTGTGCCGGGCGGCAGGTCGACGATCAGCACGTCCAGTGCGCCCCACTGCACCTGGCTCATCATCTGCTGCAGCGCGCCCATCAGCATCGGGCCACGCCAGACCACCGCCTGACCTTCGTTGGTCATCAACCCCATCGACATCATGGTGACGCCGTGATTACGCAGCGGCAGGATGGTTTTGCCATCGGGGCTGGCGGGTCGCCCGGACACGCCCAGCATGCGCGGCTGCGAAGGGCCGTAGACATCAGCATCCAGCAATCCAACGCGCCGCCCTTCGGCCGCCAGTGCACAGGCCAGGTTGGCCGAAACGGTCGACTTTCCGACCCCGCCCTTGCCCGAGGCCACGGCGATGATCCGGTCAACCCCCGGCACCGCCTGCGGCCCGGTCTGCGACGGCTTGGGCTTGGGCTTCAAATCCGGCGGCGCCTTGTCGGAATGCGCGGTCAGCAGGGCCGAGACCTTGGCCACCCCGCCGACCATCTGCGCCGCCTTTTCGGCGGTGGCGCGCACCGGCTCCATCTTTTCGGCGTTCTTGGGGTCGATCTCGAGAACGAAGCGCACGGTGTCGCCCTCGATATTCAGCGCGCGGACCACGCCCGCGCTGACGATGTCCTGCCCCGAAACCGGGTCGGTGATCTTTTTCAGGTTCGCCAGAACCGCGTCGCGGATGCTCATGCGTCGCCGTCCTTGATCTGGCCTGTCACCACGTGTTCGACATCCAGCCCGTTGATCGTCAGGACCATCTTGGCCTCAAAGCTTTTGCCCGCCGGATCGCCCGCCTTGCGCAGCGCATCTTCGATGGCCTGCTGGCTGGTCACGCCAACCTGTTTGAGGAATTTGCGCATCGACATGTTGTAATCGCCGCTCATCGCCGTGTGTCTCCGTCTTGTTCGTTCATTTGACGCATTCGCCCTGTCACCGTTAGGCTGGGCCATGCGCTTTGTTCTTTTGTGCCTGAGCCTGACGCTCTTCGCCAGCCCCTCTTGGTCGCAGGAGGAGATTGGTCTGGCCGCGCCGGAAGATGTCGCACGCTCGGGTCTTTTGAAACATATTCTTCCGCGCTTCTCGCTCAAGACCGGAATCCGCGTTGTCGCGGATCATGCGGGCGCGATGGTTCTGGCGGTCGGGCCACCGGGGCAGCCGGTGTTTCAGCGCGGCGGCGACATCTATCACCTGCGCATTCAGGACGATCCGCGGCAGGCCCGCTTTCAGGATTGGCTGTTGTCCGACGTGGGCAAGCGCACCGTCGAAAGCTTTGCACCGACCGTGGGCGGCCCGTTCTCGGCCAGTTTCCAAACGGTCGCTGCGCCCGAGTCGGATGCCATCGAAGGCGACGCCGTGCTGGGCGAAAAGCTGTCGCTGACCCATTGCGGGCGCTGTCATGTGATCGGCCCGCAGAACCGGATGAACGGGTTGGGCTCGACGCCGTCCTTTGCGGTGCTGCGCGCGATGCCGGATTGGTCGAACCGGTTCCAGGCGTTCTTTGTCCTGAATCCGCATCCGTCCTTTACCCAGATCGAAGGGATCACTGCGCCCTTCGACCCCGAACGCCCCCCGCCCATTCATCCGGTAACGCTCACGCAGGACGAGGTTGAGGCGATCCTCGCCTATGTCTCGGTCATCCGCGCGGCCGATCTGGGGGCCCCGCTCAAGCTTCAGTGATCCTTGCGCTTGCTGAAGTAGTCATCGGTGGTGACGACCTTGGGCTTGGGCTTTGAGGTAAATGGGTTGTCCTGACTGTGGAACTGCGCCTGCACACGGCAATCGTCACACATCTGGATCATCTTCGCCTGCTCGGACGAGGCGAACATCGGGTGGCTGCCCGCCAGCTTCTCCATGATCCGCTCGACCGTCGATTTCACCCCGAACAGAGCACCGCATTCGATGCAGGCAAAGGGCTCTTCCTCGTTCAGAACACGCGGCGACAGCGCACGGTCGCTCAGGTCCAGTTCGGGCACCAGGGTGATCGCGCTTTCGGGACAGATGGTCTTGCAAAGCCCGCATTGCAGGCAGGCATCCTGCTGAAAATTCAGCTGAGGCATGTCGGGGTTGTCGATCAATGCGCCTGACGGGCACAGCGAAACGCAACTCAGGCAAAGGGTGCAGGCTTCGGTGTCCGCCGCCACCGCGCCATAGGGCGCGTGTTCCGGCAGAGGCAGCGGCTGGGACGCATCGGGGCGCAGCGCCTGCGCCGCCAGCCGGGTGATCTGGCGCCGGTTGCCCAGCGGCAGAACCGGCTGGGCCAGTGGCTGCGGCACGTCCTGCGCATAGAGCAGATCGGCCAGCGCATCCGGATCGGCTTCGTCGATCACTCCGACAACGTCCGCTCCGGCGATGGCCAGCGCCAGCGGCAGTTCGCGCTCCAACGCATCCCGCTCGGTCGTCGGGGCCAGCAGGATGTCGACCCGGGCAAAGCCATGAGCCAAGGCAGCCAGCATCTCGGCATGTCCAAAGCCGGACACCACACCCAGCTCCAGCGGAATCACATCGGCGGGCAGCCCGCGCCCGAACCGCGCGGCCAGCCGGATCATCTCGGCCCCGTGGGCATCATGTACCAACAGGCGCGGGGCGCTCCCTCCGGCCCGACGGTAGGTCGCCGCCAAGGTCTGCATCCGCGCCAGCAGGGCCGCCACCGGCGGATCCTCGTAGCTGATCGCGGTCGAGGGGCACAGGGCCGCGCATTCACCGCAGCCCGCGCAGACCATCGGGTCGATGGCCACGTGATCTCCGGCCGGGGTGATGGCCCCGGTGGGGCAGATATCCAGACAGTTGGAACAGCCCACCTGGTCGGCCCGCGAATGGGCGCACAGGGTCTCTTCGAGCCGGACATACAGCGGCTTTTCGAAGGTCCCGACCAGCTGCGCCGCGTCAAAGGCCAACCGGGCAACCGCCACCGCATCGCGCGGATCGGCGCGCAGGTAACCTTCGCGCTTGTCGGGGGCCGTCACGAAGGGCGTACCCCCCGCCAGGTCGATCAGCACATCGCAGGCCGACGCCGCTCCGTCGCGCGGCGGGGTCCAGGCAAACGCGCCGCGCCCTGCCGGATCAATCTGCTGCAACGCATCCAACCGCAGGTTGAACCCGCCCAGCGCCCCCGAGACCGACCGGACCCGCGCGCGCACCACGTCATAGGCCCGGCTGTCAGGCTGCGCCTCATCGGTGACGACCACTGTCACCGCCATCGTGTCCGACAGTCGCTGTGCAAGGTCAAACGCAACCTCACCCGGCCCGATGATGCAGGCGGTGCCTTCGCTGATGACATCCACGCTGGGCGTGATCGGCTGTTGCAACAGAGCCTCGGCCGCCAGCGCCGCCATCTTGGGCATCGCCGACCGCCCCTGCTCGGACCAGCCGGCCCGGTCGCGCAGGTCGACAAAGCCGGGGTGATCCACGCCCAGTTCCTCGGCCAGTTCTTGAAAAACTTGGGCCTCTTGCCCGCAGGCGATTACGATCTGGTCATCCGACTGCATCAGCTTGGCCGCAGCGGTCAGCTCGGTGGTGCACAGCGCCGTGTGGACCCTGCTGCATTTAGCACCGCAGGCGTCCGATATCCCCTGCCCGTCCGGGGCCTGACTTCCGGCGCAATCGCACAAGACCAATTTGGTGACCATGTTCCCCCCGCATCTCTTCCTTGCCCCTAACCTTAGACCCAAACGCCGCCCATGCAACGTGTGGCGGCCGGTTCTGGTCAGAAACTCTGCCTCGCCCGCCAAAGTCGGCTGATCGTCGCCGCGACCCATTTGCGACGATTTTTTTCCAGATCACGACCATTTCAGGCCGCTGCGGACTTGGCACGTGGCCCATTTGTGTACCATAGTGAACCTAAGGGAAGGCAGGGGAGAGCTTTTCCGGGGAGGATCAAAGTGGCCGAGGCCGCAAAACAGATCGAAATGCCGGTTGGCGTCGTCGTGCGCAAGACACCGGGGGTCACCCGCTGGGCCCGGTGGAATTGGCGCGCGGTCGCGGTGCTGCCTGGCGCCCCGCCGGCTGACTGGGTTGAACTGCGCCGCGAGGGCGATGCGGTCGAATACCACGCCGCCACCCTGCCCTTGAAACTCTGGTCCGATGAGACCGAGGCCTATATGGCGAATCTCTCGGACAGCCAGCCATCGCTGTATCTTGTCCTGCGTGACGATGCAGAAGGTGATCGCCCGCTGAACGCGTTTCTGATCACCGCCTCGCCCTACGAGGGGCAGGACTATGCCGATACCGGCGAAGAGATCGTGGAAAAGATCCCGATGACCGAAGGCCTGATCGCCTGGGTGCGCGATTTCACTCTGGCCCATCACCACGATGAGGTGTTCGTCAAACGCCGTCGTGACAAGAAACGGGTGGATCTTGTGGAAGACGGCAAGGGCGATGCGCGCATCCGGCAGACCTCGGATGTCTACCGCGCCCCGCGGAGGGCCCTGCAATGAGCGCCCGACAGGATTTCTGGTCTCGCCGCAAGGCCGCCGTGCAGGCCGAAGCACATGCCGAACAAGAGGCCCTGACCGCGCAGGAGATCGCCGCACAGCAGGCCGAACTGGAAGAAAAGACCGACGCCGAGATTTTGGCCGAGCTTGACCTTCCCGACCCTGACCTGCTGCAGTCGGGCGACGATGTTTCTGGCTTCATGGCCAAGGCCGTGCCGGACCGTCTGCGCCGCCGTGCCTTGCGGCGCTTGTGGCGGTTGAACCCTGTGCTGGCGAATGTGGACGGGCTGGTCGATTACGGCGAGGATTACACCGACGCCGCCTGCGTGGTCGAAAACCTGCAGACGGCGTATCAGGTGGGCAAAGGCATGTTGCGCCATATCGAGGCGCTGGCCGAGCAGACGGACACCGATGAACACCCGGTCGAGGCCGAAGCCGAGCCGGAAACCGAAACGCCCGAGCCTGAAGCCGAGCCCGCGCCCCTTGTCGAAGTGGCAGACGCCATCCAACCGGATGAGGACGAACGCCCCCCGGCCCCGCGGCGCATGAAATTCGAATTCGAAGGATGACCCGATGAACATTCGCGACCCGCAGACGTTCGAGATTTCCCCCGAGGACCGTCTGCGCGCGGATTTCTACAACTTTCTGGGCCTGCTTCTGGCCACACCGCCCGACCAGACCCTGCTGAGCCAGATCGCGGCGTTGTCGGGGGACGAGACAGATCTGGGCCAGGCCATTCAGGCCATGGCCCGCGTGGCCAAAGTGACCAAGCCCGAAGCGGCCGAGCGCGAGTTCAACGCATTGTTCATCGGGCTGGGGCGCGGAGAACTGCTGCCCTATGCCAGCTTCTACCTGACCGGGTTCCTGAACGAGAAACCGCTGGCGCAGCTGCGCAACGACATGGCGGCGCGGGGCATCACCCGGGCGGCAAACGTGTTCGAACCCGAAGACAACATCGCCTCGCTGATGGAGATGATGGGTGGCATGATCGTCGGCCGTTTCGGCGGCCCGGCCACGCTGGAAGATCAAAAGACGTTCTGGAACAAGCATATCGGCCCTTGGGCCGAGCACTTTTTCTCGGACCTGGAAGCAGCCGAACATTCGGTTCTCTATGCCTCGGTCGGCACCGCCGGCCGGGTCTTCATGGAGATCGAACGCGAGGCCTTCCGCATGACGACGCACTAGGCGGCCGTCATTCGCTGGCGCCCCGGCGGGCGCTGAACCGCAAATGGGAAAGGAGGATCCCATGAGCAAGACCAAGGAAACCGGCGCCAGCCGCCGCGACTTCCTGAAACTGGCGGGTACCGCGGCCCCGGCAGCCGTTGCAGCGGCCAGCCTGGGAACCGAGGCCGAAGCGGCCGAGCAACCCTCGGACGAGACCCGCATTCAGGACACGGCGCATACCCGCGCCTATTTCGACAGCGCGCGCTTCTAAGCCGCCCCGGCGACGCCCGGCGCAAGTCCGGACGTGGTCACACTCGGCTGACGGTTGCGATTGGCCCTGACGTCGATTTCGAAACACCAAGCCAGCCATGATCAACATGGCCAGCAAGGGAGGAAGGAAATGCTTAGGAAAAAGACCAACGGGGTTGCGAGACGCCCCCAGCGGACAAGTATCCTGTCCCAAATCGGCGAAAAGAGCGTCGATCGCCGCGCGTTCCTGCGTGGCTCGGGCCTGACGATCGGCGGCCTGGCCGCGATCAGCGCCACGGGTGGAACCGTGTCGCCCGCCAGCGCCCAGACCGCAGCCAACACGGCTGTCGAGAACATCAAATCCGTCTGCACGCATTGCTCGGTCGGCTGTACCGTGGTTGCCGAAGTGCAGAACGGTGTCTGGATCGGGCAGGAACCCGGTTGGGACAGCCCGTTCAACCTGGGCGCTCACTGTGCCAAGGGGGCCGCTGTCCGTGAACACGCCCATGGCGAACGCCGCCTGAAATACCCGATGAAGAAAGAGGGTGGCGAGTGGAAGCGCATCAGCTGGGAACAGGCGATCGACGAGATCGGCGACGGCATGATGAGCATCCGCGAGGAAAGCGGGCCTGACAGCGTCTATTGGCTGGGCTCGGCCAAGCACAACAACGAGCAGGCCTATCTGTTCCGCAAGTTCGCGGCCTACTGGGGCACCAACAACGTGGACCACCAGGCGCGGATCTGCCACTCGACCACCGTTGCGGGTGTTGCGAATACATGGGGCTACGGCGCCATGACCAACAGCTACAACGACATCCACAATTCCAAGGCGATCTTCATCATCGGCGGCAACCCGGCCGAGGCGCACCCCGTCTCGCTGCTGCATGTTCTGCGCGCGAAAGAGCAGAACAACGCCCCGCTGATCGTCTGCGATCCGCGCTTTACGCGCACCGCGGCCCATGCCGACGAATATGTCCGCTTCCGCCCCGGCACCGACGTGGCGCTGATCTGGGGCATCCTGTGGCACATTTTCGACAACAGCTGGGAAGACAAAGAGTTCATCCGCACCCGTGTCTGGGGCATGGACCAGATCCGCGAGGAGGTCGCCAACTGGACACCCGAAGAGACCGAGCGCGTTACCGGCGTGCCGGGATCGCAGCTCAAGCGCGTGGCGCGGACGCTGGCCAACAACCGTCCCGGCACCGTGATCTGGTGCATGGGCGGCACCCAGCACACCAACGGCAACAACAACACGCGCGCCTATTGCGTGCTGCAGCTGGCGTTGGGCAACATGGGCACCTCGGGCGGCGGTACGAACATCTTCCGCGGCCATGACAACGTGCAGGGCGCAACCGATCTGGGCGTTCTGTCCCACACCCTGCCCGGCTATTACGGCCTGTCCGCAGGCGCATGGGGTCACTGGGCCCGCGTCTGGGGCGAGGAACCGGAGTGGCTGGCTGGCCAGTTCGCAATGGTCAAGGACAAGGACGGCAAGGACAAGTCGCTGCAGAACGAACGGGGCATCCCGGTTTCGCGCTGGATCGACGGTGTTCTGGAAGATCCCGAGAACATGGATCAGCCCAACAACGTCCGCGCCATGGTTCTGTGGGGCCACGCGCCCAACTCGCAGACCCGGATGGTCGAAATGAAGACGGCGATGGAAAAGCTGGACATGCTGGTTGTGATCGACCCGTATCCCACCGTTTCCGCCGTCCTGCATGACCGGACCGATGGCGTCTATCTGCTGCCGGCCTGCACGCAGTTCGAAACCCGTGGCTCGGTCACGGCCTCGAACCGCTCGCTGCAGTGGCGCGACAAGGTGGTCGATCCGCTGTTCGAAAGCCTGCCGGACGAGGTCATCATGGCCAAGTTCGCCAACAAATTCGGCTGGGCGGATCGGTTCTTCCGCAATATCGAGATGGAGGACCCCGAAACCCCGAATGTCGAAAGCATCACACGCGAGTTCAACGCGGGGCTGTGGACGATCGGCTATACCGGTCAGTCGCCAGAGCGGATCAAAAGCCATATGGCCAACCAGCACACGTTCGACAGAACGACGCTGCAGGCGGTGGGCGGTCCGAATGACGGCGAATACTACGGTCTGCCGTGGCCCTGCTGGGGCACCGCCGAGATGGGGCATCCGGGGACGCCGAACCTCTATGACATGTCCAAACCGGTGGCCGAGGGCGGCCTGACCTTCCGCGCGCGTTTCGGCGTCGAGCGTGACGGTCAGAACCTGCTGGCCGAAGGGGTCTACAGCGTCGGCTCGGAAATCCAGGACGGATACCCCGAGTTCACGATGCAGATGCTGATGGATCTGAGCTGGGATGGCGACCTGACGGCCGAAGAACGCGCGGCCATCGACGCAGTGGCCGGGCCCAAGACCAACTGGAAGACCGACCTGTCGGGCGGCATCCAGCGGGTGGCCATCAAGCATGGCTGTGCGCCCTTCGGCAACGCCAAGGCCCGCACCGTGGTCTGGACCTTCCCGGATCCGATCCCGCTGCACCGCGAGCCGCTGTACACGCCGCGGCGTGACCTGGTGGCCGACTATCCCACCTACGAGGACCGTCAGGCCTATCGCCTTCCGACCTTGTATGCTTCGATCCAGAAGAACGACTTTTCAAAGGATTACCCGATAATCCTAACGTCAGGTCGTCTGGTCGAATATGAAGGTGGCGGCGACGAGACACGGTCGAACCCGTGGCTGGCCGAGCTGCAGCAGGACATGTTCGTCGAGATCAATCCGCGTGACGCCAACAACCTTGGCATTCGCGACGGATCGCAGGTCTGGGTCGAAGGTCCCGAGGGTGGCAAGGTCAAGGTGATGGCGATGCTGACCGAAAGGGTCGGTGCCGGCGTGGCCTTCATGCCCTTCCACTTTGGCGGCCATTTCCAGGGCGCGGACCTGAGGGAGAAATACCCGAAAGGCGCCGACCCGTACGTGCTGGGTGAAAGCACCAACACCGCCCAGACCTATGGCTATGATTCAGTGACCCAGATGCAGGAGACCAAAGCGACTCTCTGCAAGATCTGGGCAGCGTAAGGAGGACGACAATGGCTAGAGCAAAGTTTCTCTGCGACGCTGAACGCTGCATCGAGTGCAACGCCTGCGTGACCGCGTGCAAGAACGAACACGAGGTTCCGTGGGGCATCAACCGCCGCCGGGTGGTGACGATCAATGACGGCAAACCGGGTGAACGTTCGATCTCGGTTGCCTGCATGCATTGTTCGGATGCGCCTTGCATGGCGGTGTGCCCGGTCGACTGCTTCTATCAGAACGAAGAAGGCGTCGTCCTGCACTCCAAGGACCTGTGCATCGGCTGCGGCTATTGCTTCTATGCGTGCCCGTTCGGCGCGCCGCAATACCCGCAGGCCGGCAACTTCGGATCGCGCGGCAAGATGGACAAATGTACCTTCTGCGCCGGCGGCCCCGAGGAAACGCACTCGACCGCAGAGTTCGCCAAATACGGCCGCAACCGGATCGCCGAGGGCAAACTGCCCATCTGCGCCGAGATGTGTTCGACCAAGGCCCTGCTTGCCGGTGACGGCGACGTGGTCTCGGCCATCTACCGCGAACGCGTCGTGGCGCGCGGGTTTGGTTCGGGCGCCTGGGGTTGGGGCACGGCCTACGACCAGAAGGACGGCTGAGACCTCAGCCTGACAACACGGGTGACCCGCGCAGGTGGGTCACCCGATTTTGGATTGATACCGAGGTTCCGATGCTGCGCATTTTTCTGGCTTTGACGTTGACACTTGGGATCGCGCACGGCGCGCTTGCACAGGACACGACCGGCACAGACGAACCAACCGCCGCCCCGCGCGCGCAGACCGGTGGCGCCACGACGCTCGAGGATATTCTGGCCCGGCAACGCGGCGAGAAGGTCGACAACAGCTATCGCGCACAGAATACCGGGCAAGGCAATGCCGAAGGGCTGCTGGGTCAGTTGGGCACGCGCGGCGTCGCCTCGGACAGCGACGTGTATCGCGCCATCCGCTATGGCTCAGCCGATGTCACCGTTTCGACCAAGGGGCCTGCTGCCGGCGTGTTGATCCAGGATGGCGGCATGTGGTGGTGGACTTTCCGCACCGGTCCGCTGCGTGAATACGGAACCTACATTCTGGGCGGGATGCTGGTCGTTCTGCTTCTGTTTTTCCTGATCCGCGGCCGCATCCGCATCGATGGTGAGAAAACAGGCCGCACGGTCACCCGGTTTTCAGGATTTGAAAGGTTCGGGCACTGGCTGTTTGCCGGCTCGTTCCTGATACTTGGATTGACCGGTCTGCTGACGCTCTATGGCCGGGATTTCCTGATCCCACTGTTCGGCAAGGAAGGGTTCGCCACCATCGCGCAAGGCTGCAAGTGGTTGCACAACAATCTGGCCTGGGCCTTCATGCTGGGATTGGTCATCATCACCGTGAACTGGATCGCCCACAACATCCCCAACCGGACCGACCTGAAATGGTTGGCGGCAGGCGGCGGATTGTTCACCAAAGGCAGCCACCCCCCGGCCAAGAAATTCAACGCCGGTCAAAAGATCATTTTCTGGCTGTGCATTCTGCTTGGCGTCTCGATCAGCCTGTCGGGTCTGTCGCTGCTGTTCCCATTCGAGCTTCCGATGTTCGCCAAGACGTTTTCGATCGCCAACGCGACCGGGTTGCCCCAACTGATGGGCTTGGACCTGCCCACGCAGATGTCTCCGCAGGAAGAGATGCAATATGCCCAGATCTGGCACGTCATGGTCGCCTATGCCTTCATCGCCATCATTCTGGCCCATATCTACCTCGGCTCGGTCGGCATGGAGGGCGCGTTTGACGCCATGGGCACCGGCGAGGTCGAAGAGCAATGGGCGCGCGAGCACCATTCGCTGTGGCTGGAAGAGGTAAAGGCACAGGAGGCCAGCGACGGCGCGGCCTCGCCTGCCGAATAGATGCGCGGGCTGGCTTTGGCGCTGGCCCTGCTGCCGCTGCCGCTGGCGGCGGATTTCTACACGCTCAAGGGCCATGGCGGACCGATCATGGACATCGCCGCAGCCCCGGACGGGCGCATTGCCACCGCCAGTTTCGACAATTCCGTGGGACTGTGGTCCGGGCAGCAGCCGGACTGGCTGGAAGGTCACGAGGCTGCCGTGAACGCGGTTGTTTTCAACGGCACCGCGATCTATTCGGCCGGCGACGACTTCACCCTGCGCCGTTGGCCCGGTGGACAGGTCGTAGGTCAGCACAAGGGCAAGGTCGTCGGTCTCGCTGCCTCAAAAACGCTTGTGGCGACTGCCAGTTGGGATGGGACCATCGGCCTGTGGCCAACCGAGGGCGGTGCGGCCAAGCTGCTGGGCCCTACAGGCAGCGGCGTCAATGCGGTGGCCTTCGCGCCAGACGGGCGGTCGCTGTACTCCGCCGGGGTAGACGGCAGCTTGCGGGTCTGGGACGTGACGACCGGGGCCGAAACCGCGCGACTGGTCGAGCATGGTTTCGGCATCAACGAACTGGTCCTGAACACGCAAGACGGTTGGATCGCCTATGGCGCGGTCGATGGCGTGACCCGCATTCTGGACCTGACCACCGGGGCCGAGCGCGATTTCACGCTGGACCGTCGCCCGATCCTCGCGCTCGCCCTCAGCCCGGATCGGTCGCTGCTGGCGGTTGGCGATGGCGAAGGCTACATCATGGTCATCGACACGCAGGACTGGCGGATCGCGCAGGATTTCCGGGCAACGCTGCGCGGCCCGGTCTGGGCACTGGCCTTTTCCCCCGATGGAGAGAACCTGCACGCAGGAGGGCTGGATCAGGCCATGTACAGCTGGCCGGTGGCCGCGCTGGGGTCGCAGGAACGGATGGCCGGCCAAGAGCCGAGTTTCCTGAAGGACCCCGACGAAATGCAAAACGGAGAACGGCAGTTCGCCCGGAAATGCTCGATCTGCCACAGCCTGACGCCGGACGATCAGCGCCGGGCCGGACCGACCCTACATGGCGTATTCGGGCGTCAGGCCGGGACACTGCCCGGCTACATCTACTCGGAAACGCTGCAAGGGTCTGATATCATTTGGAACGAACAGACGATAAACGCTCTTTTCGATCAGGGACCGGACCACTACATTCCGGGATCGAAGATGCCGATGCAGCGGATCGCGCAGGCGCAGGACCGCACCGACCTGATTGAATTTCTGCGCAGCGCGACAGCGCCCGTAGACTAAGCCGGAGGATAAGATGAAAGCCTTTCTTGCAGCTGCCGCCGCAATGGTCGTCATTACTGCCGCCGCACCGATGGTATTGCAGCAACTCGGACACTCAGCGGCCGAGACACAGACCGGCTCCTCGGTGCGACTAGACTGAATGTCCGAATTCCTGACCACACGAGAGTTGGCGGACCTGCTGCGCATTGGCGAACGCAAGGCCTATGATCTGGCGTCTTCGGGCGAAGTTCCCTGCGTGAAAGCGATGGGAAAACTTCTCTTTCCCCGGGCCGAGGTACTGGCCTGGCTCAATGCGTCGCGTACTGGGCCGGACACGGTCAAACCGCCCCTGCCCGACATCGTGGCTGGCAGCCATGACCCCCTTTTGGATTGGGCACTCCGCGAAAGCGGCTCGGGGTTGGCCACCTATTACGACGGCTCATTCGACGGGCTGAACCGCCTTGCGCGACGTGACGCACAAGCCGCGGTACTGCACATCCATGAACCGGGCGGGTTCAACGTCAATTCCGTCCGCGATGCGCTGGGAGAGGCGCCCGTGGTACTGTACGAGGTCGCAAGCCGCCAGCGCGGCCTGTTGCTGGCCCCCGGGGTTCAGGGAATTTCCGAATTTGGTGACCTGAAGGGCCGCCGTGTCGTGCTGCGCCAGGACAGTGCCGCCAGTCAGCACTTGTTCGATGCCCAGTTGGAGAGCTGCGGTCTGAGCCGCGCCGATCTTGACGCCCTGCCGACTTGCGCCCGCACCGAAGAAGAACTTGCAATCGCTCTGCATGACCGGAAGGCCGAGGCAGGATTCGGCATCGGAGCCTTGGCGCGTCTCTACGGGTTGGGCTTCATTCCGACCCACTCCGAACGTCTCGACCTCGCCATCTGGCGGCGGTCCTGTTTCGATCCCCCGATGCAGAAACTACTGACTTTTCTGGGTACAGACAAATTCAGGCGTCGCGCCGATGAATTGGGCGGATACGATCTGTCCGGCTTGGGACAGATCCATCACAACGGCGCAAGTGACTGACCGGCCCTATTGCTGCGCGTTCGGAAAAAAGAGCTGCTCTCCGTTCAATTTGTACGCCGCAATTGCTTCCTGACCGTCGGGGCCAGTGAGCCAGTCGATGAACCTTCTTCCCGCGGCCGCCCGGACCCGCGGATGCTTTTCGGGGTTCACCAGAATTACGCCGTATTGATTGAACAGCCGTGGATCGCCTTCGACCAGAACCTCAAGGTTTCCCTTGTTGCCGAACGACAGCCATGTGGCCCTGTCGGTCAGGGCATAGGCATCCATGCCCGCAGCCAGGTTGAGCGTTGCACCCATGCCCGATCCGGTCTCGCGGTACCACTCGCCCGACGACAAGGTCGGGTCGGTTCCGGACAGACTCCAAAGAGCCTTCTCCGCCTTGTGGGTCCCGCTGTCATCTGCGCGCGACGCGAACGGAGCTTTGGCCTGCGCGATCGCTGCCAACGCGGCCACTGCGTCGTCGTCGCCTTTGATCTTGGCCGGGTCCGATTTCGGGCCCACCAAGACAAAATCGTTGTACATCACGTCCCGCCGCTCAACACCCCAGCCGTCGGCCACGAATTGCTCTTCCGCTGGCTTGGCATGCACCAGCAGAACGTCACCGTCGCCGTTGATCGCGTTTCGGATCGCCTGCCCCGTCCCCACGGCCACAACACGGACATCGATCCCGCTTTCCGCCTCGAACCCCGGCAGGATAAAGTCCAGAAGGCCGGAATTCTGCGTCGATGTCGTGGACTGCACGACAATGAACGGTTCTTCGGCCGCTGCCGGACCTGCGAACAGCCCGAACAGGATCATTGCGCTTTTGATTGCTGCGCGAAACATGGATTGCCTCCGGTTGTTGTTATGTGACCAGCCAGCCCGCCAAATACTGGCGCGATGCCTGGCATTGTGGCGCTTCCAGCACCTGTTTGGCGGCGCCATGCTCGACCACGCGTCCGCCCTGCATCATCACGATATCCGCCGCCAACCGACGGGCTTGCCCGACGTCGTGAGTAACCATCACGATCCGCACCCCCCGGGCCGAGGCGCGCAGGATCATCGCCTCGATCATTTGGGTCGCCGCGGGATCGAGGGCGCTGGTGGGCTCGTCCAGGAACAGGGTCTCGGGGCCAAGCGCAAGCGCGCGAAGGATTGCCAGGCGCTGTGCCTCGCCACCCGACAGCGAGCGCGCCGACTGCCGGGCCTTGGTCTCAAGCCCTCCTTCGGCCAAAAGCTCCTGGATCCGGTTTTTCCGAGCAGTCCTGCCGAGCCCCAGCCGTTTCAAAACAAAGTCCAGATTGGCAGACACCGAGCGGCGCAGCAGAACCGGTTGCTGAAACACCATGGCCTGCCGGGCCTTGTGGGCCGCATTCAGAACTCCGCCATCCTGCAGAACCTGCCCCGCATCGGCCTTGATCAAACCATGCAGGCAACGCAGCAGCAGGCTTTTGCCAGCACCGTTTGGCCCAAGGATCAAAGTCGGCCCCGGACCATCCATCATCAGCTGCGGAACATCCAGCAACAGCTTGCCATTGCGTTCCACTCGCAGACCATCGGCCTGCAGACAATTGGGCATGTCCGGCATCAGATCACGCATGGCGCAACCCTTCCTGCTCGGTCCGAAGCGTCAGGGCGCTGACTGCCGCATTCACGGCTACGGCAATTCCGATCAGGATCGTCCCCAAGGCCAGCGCCAAGGCCAGATTTCCCTTCGAGGTCTCCAACGCAATCGTCGTCGTCATGACCCGCGTCACGTGGTTGATGTTGCCGCCGACGATGATCACCGCGCCGACTTCGGCGATGGCTCGTCCGAACCCGGCCAGCAAGGCAGTCACCAACGCCAGACGCGCATCCCACAACAGCACGGGAACTGACGCCAGCCGCGACACTCCCAACGAGCGCAACTGTTCCGAATATTCCTCGGCCAGCATCTCGATCACCTGCCGCGTCAACGCCGCGACGATCGGGGTCACCAGCACTGTTTGAGCTATGATCATGGCGGTCGGCGTATACAAAAGCTCCAGCACACCCAGCGGACCCGAACGGGACAGCATCAGGTAGACAAGCAGGCCGACGACAACCGGGGGAAAGCCCATCAGAGCGTTCATCAGAATGATCAACGCGCGCCGTCCGGGAAAGCGGGCCACCGCCAAGGCCGCGCCGACCGGCATCCCGATCACGGCTGAAATCAACACAGCCAGCACCGAAACTTGCAGCGACAGCATCACGATCGCCCAAAGGTCCGGATCCCCTGTCAGGATCAGGTGGCCCGCTTGGCTGAATTGTGATGCAAAATCCTGCATTTTATTCCCGCATCCACCGAATTTCGTAGGGGTCGCAAAATCTTACAGGAATAATAGAGGAAACTGCTTTTGAAGACAGTTAAATTCCGACATCCGCAAAAACAAACGCGGCCCGCAGGGGGCCGCGCTGAATTGTTGTCATGGTACAGCCAATCAGTTCAGGGCTGCATCCGTGATCTGGCTGGTCCACGCGCCTTCCGGCTTTTTGGTGATCACCGGGTCCGAGCCGCCGGCCAGCAGCGTGTTCACCGTGCGCTCGAAATCCGCCGGATCCAACGCGCCGTTCGAACCTGCGGTCAGCTTGGCGATCTCGCCCATCATGCGCTTCTGGTGTTCTTCGGTCTGGGCACCGGTCGCATCGTTTTCCAACACGATTTCAGCGGCTTCGTCCGGGTTCTCCTCGGCGTATTTCCAGCCTTTCATCGAAGCGCGCACAAAGCGTTCCATCTTGTCGACGAAGGCCGGGTCGCTGAGGTTGTCCTCGAGCACATAGAGCCCGTCTTCCAGCGTGGCTACGCCCTGATCTTCATACTTGAAGGTCACCAATTCGTCGGGGCTGACGCCGGCATCGATCACCTGCCAGTATTCATTGTAGGTCATGGTGCTGATGCAATCGGCCTGGCGCTGCAGCAGCGGGTCGACGTTGAAGCCCTGCTTCAGAACCTCGACACCGTTCTCGCTCTTGCCGCCGGTGTCGATGCCCAGTTGACTCATCCAGCTCATGAACGGGAATTCATTGCCGAAGAACCAGACGCCCAGCGTGCGGTTCTTGAGGTCCTCGGGCGAGGAAATGCCCGCGTCCTTCCAGCAGGTCAGCATCATGCCCGAGCTTTTGAAGGGCTGCGCAATGTTGACCAACGGCAGGCCCTTTTCGCGTGCGGCCAGCGCGGCGGGCATCCATTCCACGGTAACGTCAGCGCCACCGCCCGCGATCACCTGCGTGGGCGCGATGTCGGGGCCGCCGGGCAGGATGGTGACGTCCAGTCCCTCTTCTTCGTAGAATCCTTTGTCCTTGGCGACGTAGTAGCCTGCGAACTGGGCCTGCGTGACCCATTTCAATTGCAGCGTCACCTCGTCTGCGGCAAAGGCCGAACTTGCGGCGAATCCTAAGGCGGCTATGGCCCCGGTCAGTAGCTTGTTCATCTTCATCTTCTCCTAGTTGCTAGTGCTGCCCCGTTATCGGGGTCTGTTGAATTGTTGTTCCGCTTAACTGCGTTGTGACGGGTGCCAGAAGGTCACCAATTTCTCGATCATGGCGACCAGACCATAGAACGCGGTTCCGGCCAGAGCCGCGACCACGATTTCCGCCCAGACCATGTCCAGCGACAATTGCCCGACACTGGTCGAGATCCGGAACCCCATGCCCAAAGTGGGCGAGCCGAAGAACTCTGCCACGATAGCGCCGATCAGGGCCAGCGTGGTGGAAATTTTCAACCCGTTGAAAATAAACGGCATGGCCGCGGGCAACCGCAGCTTCAGAAAGCTTTGCCAATAGGTTGCGGCATAGGTCTCCATCAGGTCGCGCTGCATTGCAGTGGCTTCGCGCAGGCCGGCCACCGTGTTCACCAGCATCGGGAAAAAGACTATCACAACCACAACGGCCGCCTTCGAATGCCAGTCGAACCCGAACCACATCACAAGGATCGGCGCGGTGCCTACGATCGGCAGCGCGGCCACGAAATTGCCCACCGGCAACAGGCCCAGCCGCAGGAAGTCCCACCGGTCCACGGCGATTGCCATCAGGAAGGCGGCGCCGCATCCGATGACATAGCCGCTGAGCGCGCCCTTGATGATGGTCTGCACGAAATCGGCCCAAAGGATCGGCAAGCTGTCCCAGAACCGCTCCCAGATCACCGAAGGCGCGGGCAGGATGACCAGAGGCACCTCAAGCCCGCGCACCAGCAATTCCCAAACCCCGATGACGGTCAGGCCGAAGATCAGCGGCGCCAGAATGCGCACCGCCCGCGTGTCGGCATAAGGTCCGCTGGCAAGGCGGGTGTTCAGCCACCAACCGGCCAGCCACAAAAGGATTGCAAGACCGACCATCATCATTGCGCCATCCCCATGCGTTTCAACACCGCCCGCTCGATCAGGCCCAACAGGCCCACCAGGCAGGCCGCAAGAATGGCCGCGGCAAACAGCGCCGACCAGATCTGCACCGTCTGGCCGTAGTAGCTGCCAGCCAGCAGACGCGCGCCCAGCCCCGCCACGGCGCCTGTCGGCAGTTCGCCGACGATGGCCCCCACCAGCGACGCGGCGATCCCGATCTTGAGAGAGGCGAACAGATAGGGCATCGAGGCCGGCAGGCGCAGTTTCCAGAACGCCTGCCCGTTGCTTGCATTATAGGTGCGCAGCAGGTCCAACTGCATCGCATCAGGGCTGCGCAGGCCCTTGACCATGCCCACGACCACCGGGAAGAAGCTCAGATAGGCCGAGATCACCGCCTTGGGGATGATTCCCTGAATGCCGATCGAATACAGCACCACGATGATCATCGGCGCCAGCGCGATGATGGGGATGGTTTGGCTGACGATGGCCCAAGGCATGACCGACAGGTCCATCACCCGGCTGTGCACGATCCCCACAGCCAGCAGGATGCCCAGCCCCGTGCCGATGGCAAAGCCCAGAATCGTCGCGCTGAGCGTCACCCAGCCGTGATAGACCAGCGACCGTTTCGAGGTGATCTTCTTTTGAACCGTGGTCTCCCACAGCTCGATGCCCACCTGATGCGGCGCAGGCAGACGCGGCCGATCCTGCGCCCAAGTCGCCGGAACGGCAAAGCTGTTGCGCAGCGCCAGACCGATTTCCCCCATGTCGCGGCGGTCTTTGGCCGAAGGCGGAACCACTTCGGCCCCGGCGCGTTCCTGTTCGGTCAGGACGCCCTTGATGTTCATCGGAACGCAGGCCGCGTACCAGATAACGACGATGGCCAGCAAAACGGTCAGAACGGCAACAAGCTGCTTCATGCGTGCCACTCCA
Source organism: Ruegeria sp. CI8 (assembly GCF_056536865.1). Lineage (NCBI taxonomy): Bacteria > Pseudomonadati > Pseudomonadota > Alphaproteobacteria > Rhodobacterales > Roseobacteraceae > Ruegeria > Ruegeria sp. CI8. The sequence goes on along the minus strand of NZ_JBQFQL010000001.1, from coordinate 863,823 downwards.
TCCGCACCACGGGAACGGTCTCGGGCGGCGTTGCGGCCTCGGTCCCGGTTTCGACAAAACCCTCTCGACGATAGAAGCGTTGCGCGGCGGCATTCGGTTGATGGGCCGTCAGCCACAGAAAGCTGCGCCCCTGTTTTGCCCGATCCAGAAGGCGCTTGCCGATGCCCTGCCCGGTCCGTTGGCAATAGAGCGCGCCGACCTTCCGCGCCGCGGGATCGACCGACATGTAGCAATCGACGGGTTCGCCCACGACCCACATCTCGCGGTCCGGGAAAGCTTGCGCGATCAGCGCCTCCAATTCCTGCTGGGGCAGTTCATCCGTCATCCACTCGGTCTGGCGGACCCAGGCCGAGACCACCGCCGCGCAGGCTGGCACATCCGCCTCGGTCGCGCGTCTGATGTCATCCCTGCCCATCACACATCGTCCCCATGCCCGGCGCGCAGCCCTTCGCGCACGCGATGCGCGACCTCGATGAATTCGGGCGTGTCGCGAATGTCCAGCGGCCGTTCCTTGGGCAGAGGGCTGTCGATCACATCGGTAATCCGCCCGGGGCGCGGGCTCATCACCACGATCTTGGTGCTCAGATACACCGCCTCGGGGATCGAGTGGGTGACGAAACCGATCGTCTTGCCGGTTCGCGCCCACAGCGCCAGAAGCTGTTCGTTCAGGTGATCGCGCACGATCTCGTCCAGCGCGCCGAAAGGCTCGTCCATCAACAGGATATCGGCGTCGAAAGCCAGCGCCCGCGCGATGCTGGCCCGTTGCTGCATCCCACCCGATAGCTGCCAGGGAAATTTTGCACCAAACCCTGCTAGATCAACAAGTTCCAGAACGTTCTTCACACGTTCTTCCTGTTCCTGAGCCGAATATCCCATGATCTCGAGCGGCAGTTTGATGTTCTTGGCGATGGTCCGCCACGGGTACAGGCCCGCCGCCTGGAACACATAGCCATAGGCCCGGTTCCGGCGGGCCTCGTCCGGGGTCATGCCGTTGACGGTCAGCGTGCCGCCCGTAGGTGACTCCAGCGCAGCGACACAGCGCAGGAAGGTCGTTTTTCCGCAGCCCGAAGGGCCGATGAAACTGACGAATTCGCCCTTGTCGACCGCCAGGTTCACGTCCTTGAGGGCGTGCACGGGTCCGTCATTGGTCTGGAAGGTCAGGTCGAGGTTCTTTGCCTCGATCACGGGCTGGGTATTGCTTTCCGATGTCATCCTACTGCCTTGAAGTTTTGGCTTTTTTGCCCGTTCGGTAACCTTCGTGCATCATACCCCCGTCGCCGGGATGCCCGACCGCTCTACCGGGCGCGGGGCGGTCAGCTCTTTCCAGGTGCTCAGCGCCTTGTTCACGGTGGTGTTGGCCTCGCGCGCGACGAATTTGCCATGACCTTCCTGCGTGCGAATCTCGCCATCGTGCACCGCGACCTGTCCACGGGTCAGGGTAAAGCGCGGCAGGCCCTTGACCTCGTGCCCCTCGAAGACGTTGTAGTCGATCGCCGACTGCTGCGTCGCCGCGCTGATGGTCTTGGTCTTGTCCGGGTCCCACACCACCAGATCGGCATCTGCGCCGACCAGCACGGCACCCTTTTTCGGATAGCAATTCAGTATCTTGGCGATATTTGTTGAAGTTACGGCCACGAATTCGTTCGGCGTCAGCCGCCCGGTCGCCACGCCATGGGTCCACAGCATCGGCATCCGATCCTCAAGGCCGCCCGTGCCGTTGGGTATCTTGGTGAAATCGCCCACGCCGAACCGTTTCTGCTCGGTCGTGAAGGCGCAGTGATCGGTGGCCACCACGCTCAGCGAGCCAGACTGAAGCCCCGCCCACAGGCTGTCCTGGTGCTGCTTGTTGCGGAACGGCGGGCTCATCACCCGGCGCGCGGCGTGGTCCCAATCGGGATGCGCATATTCGCTGTCGTCCAGCGTCAGGTGCTGGATCAGCGGCTCGCCCCAGACGCGCTTGCCCTGCATCCGGGCCCGGCGGATGGCCTCATGCGCCTCTTCGCACGAGGTGTGCACCACATAGAGCGGCACACCGGCCATGTCGGCGATCATGATGGCGCGGTTGGTGGCCTCGCCCTCGACCTGCGGCGGGCGCGAATAGGCATGGGCCTCGGGGCCGGTATTGCCTTCGGTCAGCAGCTTGGCCTGCAACTCGGCCACCACGTCGCCGTTCTCGGCATGGACCATCGCGATCCCGCCCAGCTCGGCCAGCCGCTTGAACGAGGCAAACAGCTCGTCGTCATTGACCATCAGTGCGCCTTTGTAGGCCATGAAATGCTTGAACGTGTTGATGCCCCGCTGTTCGATCACGGTTTTCAGATCGTCGAACACCTGTTCGCCCCACCACGTCACGGCCATGTGGAAAGAATAGTCGCAATTGGCGCGGGTTGATTTGTTGTCCCAGCGTTTGAGCGCATCCAGCAGGCTTTCGCCCGGGTTCGGCAGCGCAAAATCCACCACCATAGTCGTGCCGCCGGCCAGCGCCGCGCGGGTGCCGCTTTCGAAATCATCGCTGGAATAGGTTCCCATGAACGGCATTTCCAGATGCGTATGCGGGTCGATCCCGCCGGGCATGACGTAACAGCCGGTCGCGTCCAGTTGCTCGTCCCCCTTCAGATCCGGCCCGATCTCGGTGATCACGCCGCCTTCGATCTTGACGTCGGCCTTGTAGGTCAGATCCGCAGTGACGACGGTTCCGTTCTTGATGACTGTGCTCATGTTCAACTCCCTGCGGGCGCGTCTGTTGCGCCTCTGTTGGTTTTCCGGTGGATTGGGGGCGCGCGGTCCCGGCTATTCCACGATCTCGGCGGTTTCGACGACCGCGTGGAACAGAACATCCGCCCCGGCGGTTGCCCATTCCTTGCTGATTTCCTCGGCCTCGTTGTGGCTCAGGCCATCCACGCAGGGGCACATCACCATGGCGGTCGGCGCCACGCGGTTGATCCAGCAGGCATCGTGCCCCGCGCCCGAGATGATGTTGGTGTGCGAATAGCCCAGCCGCTCGGCCGCGTTGCGCACGGCGGCGACGCAGGTTTCGTCGAATTTCACCGGGTCGAACCCGCCGACCTTCTCGAACTCGACCTGCAGGCCCAATTCATCCACGATGTCCTCGGCCGCGACGCGCAGGCGGTTCTCCATGTCCTTGATGACGTCCAACTCGGGCGAGCGGAAATCGACCGTGAACACCACCTTGCCCGGGATCACGTTGCGCGAGTTCGGATAGACGTCGATATGCCCGGCAGCCCCCACGGCATGGGGCGCGTGCGACCAGGCGATCTCGTCCACCTTTTCAAGAATGCGCGCCATCGCCAGCCCGGCATTCTTGCGCATCGGCATCGGGGTCGAGCCGGTATGCGCGTCCTTACCGGTCACGGTCACCTGGGTCCAGCTGAGGCCCTGCCCATGGGTAACGACGCCGATATCCTTGCCTTCGGCCTCGAGGATCGGGCCCTGTTCGATATGCAGCTCAAAGAAAGCATGCATCTTGCGGGCCCCGACCTCTTCGTCGCCGCGCCAGCCGATGCGCTGCAATTCGTCGCCGAACTTCTTACCTTCGGCATCCTTGCGGTCATAGGCCCAATCCTGCGTGTGCATTCCCGCGAACACGCCCGAGGCCAGCATGGCGGGGGCGAAGCGCGTGCCCTCTTCGTTGGTCCAGTTGGTGGCCACGATCGGGTGTCTGGTCTTGATGCCCAGATCGTTCAGTGTGCGAATGATCTCGAGCGCACCCAGAACCCCCAGCACCCCGTCATACTTGCCGCCGGTCGGCTGCGTATCCAGGTGCGAGCCGACATAGACCGGCAGCGCCTCGGGGTCGGTGCCGGGGCGCATGGCGAACATGTTGCCCATCTGGTCAAGGCCCATGGTACAGCCCGCCTCTTCGCACCATTTCTGGAACAGCGCGCGGCCCTCGGCATCCTCGTCGGTCAGGGTCTGGCGGTTGTTGCCGCCGGCAACGCCCGGGCCGATCTTGGCCATCTCCATCAGGCTGTCCCACAACCTGTCGCCATTGATCCTGAGATTCTGCGCCGGAGCTGCCATGTTCGTCTTCCCTGTTGCTTGCGATTTGGCTCGCTTTTGGTGTCTTGATTTGACCATCTGGTCAAACTCACGCTATCACGGGTTCGACATCAGTCAAGAAATTGCATCGCACCGATGCAGAAATCGGCATATTCAACACCTGCTTGTTCGAAAAAGAGACGTTCTGCATACATGCCCAAAGACCGCGCCCCGACCCGAATTCAGAAAAAGAACCGCGCCGCGATTCTCGAGGCCGCGCTGAACGTGTTTTCGGCCCACGGCTTTCGCGGGGCGACCGTCGATCAGATCGCAGCCGAAGCAGGGCTGAGCAAGCCGAACCTTCTGTATTATTTCCCGTCCAAAGAGGCGATCCACACCGCGCTTCTGTCCGGCCTTCTGGACACCTGGCTAGCGCCGCTGCACGACCTTGATGAAAACGGCGAGCCGATGGAGGAGATCCTCTCGTACGTCAAGCGCAAGCTGCAGATGAGCCGCGAGTTGCCGCGCGAAAGCCGCCTGTTCGCGAACGAGCTGGTGCAGGGCGCGCCCCGCATCCATGACGCCCTGTCGAACGATCTGAAGGCGCTGGTCGATCAGAAGGCGGCCGTTCTGACGCACTGGATGGACCAGGGCAAAATCGCCCGCCTGCACCCGCATCACCTGATCTTTTCGATCTGGGCACTGACCCAGCATTATGCGGATTTCGATGTTCAGGTGCGCGCGATCCTGGGCGACGAAGACCCGTTCGAAGGGGCCGCGCCTTTTATCGACACCCTGTACCGAAAACTGCTGACCCCATGAAAAAAGGGCCGCAGCGCGGCCCCTTTTGGTGATCTGACGCCGGTCACTCGGCGGCCTTGGCCATCGGGTTGTTAGGGTGGGTCGTCCAGTTGGCATAGTCCGGCTGCACCACCTTGCCGGTACGCGGATCAACCTCGCCCGCCGCCATCGGCACCATCGAGATGCAGCCCTCGACCGGGCAGACATCCACGCACAGGTTGCAGGCCACGCATTCCTCGTCGATCACCTCAAACACGCGGTCGGGCGACATGGAAATGGCCTGGTGGCTGGTGTCCTCGCAGGCCGCATAGCAACGGCCGCACTTGATACACTGATCCTGATCGATCTTGGCCTTGGCGACGTAGTTCAGGTTCAGATACTGCCAGTCGGTCACGTTCGGGACGGCGCGCCCGACGATGTCCGAGACGTTGGAGTAGCCCTTTTCGTCCATCCACTGCGACAGGCCCGCCGTCAGTTCGTCGATGATCTTGAACCCATAGGTCATCGCCGCGGTACACACCTGCACCGTGCCACAGCCCAGCGCCATGAACTCGGCCGCGTCGCGCCATGTGGTCACCCCGCCGATGCCCGAGATCGGCAGGCCTTGGGTCGCCTCGGCGCGGGCGATCTCGGAGACCATCGACAGGGCGATGGGCTTGACCGCCGGGCCGCAATAGCCGCCATGACTGCCCTTGCCGTCGATCGAGGGCTCGGGGCTGAACGTGTCCAGATTGACGCTGGTGATCGAGTTGATCGTGTTGATCAGCGACACCGCGTCGGCCCCGCCGTTCTTGGCCGCAGCCGCCGGCTTGCGAATGTCGGTGATGTTGGGCGTCAGCTTCACGATCACCGGGCGGTCATAGTATTTCTTGCACCAGCGGGTGACCATTTCGATGTATTCGGGCACCTGCCCCACGGCCGAACCCATGCCGCGCTCGCTCATCCCGTGCGGGCAGCCGAAGTTCAGCTCGATCCCGTCGGCGCCGGTTTCGGCCACGCGCGGCAGGATGGCTTTCCACGCCTCCTCCTCGCACGGCACCATGATCGAGGCGATCAGGGCGCGATCCGGGTAATCCGCCTTGACGCGGGCCATCTCCTCGAGGTTCACCTCGAGCGGCCGGTCGGTGATCAGTTCGATGTTGTTGAGGCCCAGCAGACGCCGGTCGGCCCCGTAGATCGCCCCGTACCGGGGGCCATTCACGTTGACCACCGGCGGCCCTTCGGACCCCAGCGTTTTCCACACGACGCCACCCCATCCGGCCTCGAAGGCACGCCGGACGTTGTATTCCTTGTCGGTCGGCGGCGCCGAGGCCAGCCAATAGGGGTTGGGGCTTTCGATACCCAAAAAGTTCGTTTTCAAATCAGCCATTTATCCGGCCTCCCTGATGCGAAGATGCATCTTCGTCTTGTCACACATATTCACGCGCCGACGCCCTGCTCAGGCACTCAGGCTGGCGTGAATGTCCATCGCGGCATCGCGGCCCTCGGCCACGGCGGTCACGGTCAGATCCTCGCCGCCCGCGGCACAGTCTCCGCCGGCCCAGACCCCGGGAACCGAGGTGCGCCCGGTTGCGTCAACGGCGATCTTGTTGCCGTCGAGTTCCAACCCTTCCGGAGCACCATCCAAGGTCTGACCGATCGCCTTCAGAACCTGATCCGCAGGCAGTCGAATGGTTTCGCCCGTGCCGGTCAACGTGCCATCTACGGTGGCAGTATACTCCAATTCGATCTCGGCCGCCGCTCCGTTTCCGTGAATTGCCACCGGCTGAACGTTGCACAAAATTCGGACACCGTGGGATGCCGCCAGATCCTGTTCGTAGCGGCTGGCGCCCATTGCGTCTCGACCGCGGCGATAGGCGATGGTCACATGTTCGGCCCCCAGCAGCTTGGATTTCACCGCGGCATCCACGGCCGTCATTCCACCGCCGATAATCACCACGTTTCGGCCTACCGGCAGTTTTGCCAAATCGGATGCTTGCCGAACATCTGCGATGAAGTCGACAGCGTTCCTGACGCCGTCCTTGTCCGACCCTTGCGCGCGCAAGGCGTTGACGCCTGCAAGGCCGATTGACAGGAAGACTGCGTCGTAGGCCTCCAACAATCCGTCCAACGAGATGGTGTCGCCCAGAACCGAGCCGGTTTCAATCGCGATGCCGCCGATCTTCAGCAGCCAGTCCACCTCGGCCTGGGCAAAGTGATTGGTCGCCTTGTATGCGGCGATCCCGTACTCGTTCAGCCCGCCGGGTTTGGGTTTCGCCTCATGGATCACCACGTCATGGCCCAGCATCGCCAGCCGATGCGCACAGGCCAGCCCCGCCGGCCCTGCCCCGATTACGGCAACGGTCTTGCCAGTGGGGGCCGCGGGTGTGAACGGGTGCACACCGGCCTGCATCAGCGTGTCGGTCGCATACCGCTGCAAGCGCCCGATCTCGACCGGCTTGCCCTCGGCCGTTTCGCGCACACAGGCTTCCTCGCACAGCGTTTCGGTCGGACACACACGGGCACACATGCCGCCCAGGATGTTCTGATCGAGGATCGTCTTCGCCGCCGACTCCGGTTGTCCTGCTTGAATCTGCCGGATGAACAGCGGAATATCGATATCGGTCGGACAGGCCGTCACGCACGGCGCGTCATAGCAGAAATAACACCGATCGGCGGCCACGGCGGCCTCGTGCGGCGCCAGAGGCGGATGCAGATCGGTGAAATTCGAGGTCAGCTCATCGCTGGAAAGCCGCCCGGCGACGATGCCGGGTGCCATCTGGCCCTGTGCCATCACTCTACTCCCTGTAGATATGTTTGTTATTGAGACCAGCTTGCCACAAACAAAAATTTTATCAATTGGTAAAATTTGCCAAATGGTCAAAAAAGCGAAAACCGGGCCGAATGACCCGGTTTTTTGGTGGCATTTGCCCGTTTTTCAGGCGGAACCGGCCTCAGACCATGCCGGACAGGTGCCCTGACTTCATCCAGACGCGGGCGCCATCCGGTCCTGCCCGCAATTCGGTGCGCGTTCCGGGCGGCAGACGCAGCCAGTCCCATCGCGCGAAATCCTCGCCTTGTTCGGTGAAACCGCCGTCGATCACAAAGACCTCGGCCCCGCCGGGTGCGTCAATCGGTACGACCTGACCGGGCGGCCAACTGCGCATTTCGACCGTTTCATGGTCGTCCTTGAACAGCGGCACATGGTCCGCACCGTTGATCGAGCGGCGCACGGTGGTTCGGTCGTTCGGGTCGAACTGGTGCAGTTTGACCAGGATCGTCGCGCCTTGGCTGGCCGAGGGCGTATGTGACGAGGTCGGCGGGTTGCGGACATAGCTGCCCACCGGGAAATCTCCGGTCTCGTCCTGGAAAACGCCGTCCAGAACCAGGTATTCCTCGCCCCCGTCATGGGTGTGGGCGGCAAAGGCGCTGCCGGGGGCAAAGCGCACGATGGTCGTGGCGCGCGCCACCTCGTCGCCGATCCGGTCCAGCATCTTGCGCTCGACCCCCTCGGCGGGCGAGGCCGCCCACTCGGTCTGGTCGAAGTGAACCGCCACCCGCTGGGTGAAATCCGCATTGATCCGCATGTCGCGCTCCTGTCTGATCCTCTCCATCAACATGGGCGCGCCGGGCCCGATTTCAAACACGCGGTGTCAACGGTTTTGACGCAGGTTCAGCGATGCTGTAGGTCGAAACCAACGGCAAGGGGCGGGCAAGCGCCCCGAACGGAAGGCGCAGATGCAGGCAGACCGGCAGAAATTCAACATCCTGATCATCGGGCAGAACAACCGCCTACAATACGAAGCCGTTCTGTTCGCCGCCTCGCTGCGCCATTCCGCGCCCGGATTTTCGGGCCGCCTGTTCGTGGGCGTTCCACAACCCGGCCCGCGCTGGAGTCAGGACCCGAGCATCCGCAACGAGGATGTTCTGAAGGCGCTGAAACAGCTCGATGCCGAGATCCTGCCCTTTTCGTCCGAGGTGTTCGGCGAAAGCTATCCCTACGGCAACAAGATCGAAGCGCTGGCTGCCCTGCCCGAGGGTGAGCCCTTTGTGTTCTTCGACACCGACACGCTGATCACCGGCGACCTAGCCGCGGTGCCGTTCGATTTCGACCGGCCCGGCGCATCGCAGAAGGTCGAGGGCACCTGGCCCAAGCCAACCCTGTACGGGCCTGGCTTCGACGGCATCTGGCGGGCGCTTTATGACCGGTTCGGGCTGGATTTCCAAAGCTCGATCGACCCGACCCAACCGGCGGAATACTGGCGGCGGTACCTGTATTTCAATGCGGGCTATTTCTTCTACAAATGCCCCCGCCAATTCGGCGCACGGTTTCTGGACTATGCCCGCACCATCCGGGATGAAGAGATCCCCGCCCTGACCGGCCAGAACCTGGACCCGTGGCTGGACCAGGCGGCGCTGCCGCTGGTCGTCCACGCGCTTGGCGGCGGGCGCGATGTTCTGCCCTCGGGCCTGCTGGATGGCTCGGTCAGCTGCCACTATCGCCTGTTCCCGCTGCTCTATGCGCGCGAAAGCGACCGGGTGGTCGAGGTGCTGGAAACCGTTGCCGCGCCCAACAAGGTCAAGAAGGTGCTCAAGAACTATGATCCGCTGAAACGGCTGGTCTATCAGGGCAAGGGCGCCAAGATCCGCGCCATGTTCGACCGGGACAACCTGCCCCAGCGCGAACAGGCCATCCGCAAGGTCATCAAGAACAAGGGGCTGTGGCTGCGCTGACGCGGACATTGTGCCGGGCCCGGCAATCGCCTAGAGATTCTGCGACGCATATTCCCAACAGGAGAGTGACGGATGTCCGACGGCCCCACCTATGGTTTTGACACGCTGCAAATTCACGCGGGCGCCCGCCCTGATCCGGCGACCGGCGCGCGCCAGACCCCGATCTATCAGACCACTGCGTATGTATTCCGCGATGCCGATCACGCGGCCGCTTTGTTCAACCTTCAAGAGGTCGGCTATATCTATTCGCGCCTGACCAACCCCACGGTGGCAGTTCTGCAGGAACGGGTGGCGACGCTGGAAGGTGGCGTTGGCGCGGTGTGCTGCTCTTCGGGGCACGCGGCGCAGATCATGGCGCTGTTCCCGCTGATGGGGCCGGGCTGCAACGTGGTCGCCTCGACCCGGCTGTATGGCGGGACGGTCACGCAGTTCAGCCAGACCATCAAGCGCTTTGGCTGGACAGCCAAGTTCGTCGATACCGATGATCTGGATGCGGTGAAGGCCGCCATCGACGACGATACCCGCGCGGTGTTCTGCGAATCCATCGCCAATCCGGGCGGCTATGTCACCGATATCCGCGCACTGGCCGATGTGGCCGATGCCGCCGGTATTCCGCTAATCGTCGACAACACCTCGGCCACGCCCTATCTGTGCCGCCCGATCGAGCATGGTGCGACGCTGGTCGTGCATTCGACCACCAAGTACCTGACCGGCAATGGCACGGTGACCGGCGGCTGCATCGTGGATTCGGGCAAGTTCGACTGGTCCGCCAATGACAAGTTTCCCTCGCTCAGCGCGCCGGAGCCTGCCTATCACGGCCTCAAGTTCCACGAAACCTTCGGCCCGCTGGCCTTCACCTTCCACGGTATCGCCGTGGGCCTGCGCGATCTGGGCATGACGATGAACCCGCAGGCGGCGCATTACACGCTGATGGGGATCGAGACGCTGAGCCTGCGCATGCAGCGCCATGTCGAAAACGCCGAGAAGATCGCCACCTGGCTCGAGAAAGACGACCGCGTGGACTATGTGACCTACGCGGGCCTGCCCTCGTCGCCCTATCACGACCGAGTCAAGAAGCATTACCGCAAAGGCGCCGGGGCCTTGTTCACCTTTGCCGTCAAGGGTGGCTATGACGCCTGCGTCAAGCTGGTGAACGCGCTTGAGATCTTCAGCCACGTCGCCAACCTGGGTGATGCGCGGTCGCTGATCATCCATTCGGCCTCGACCACGCACCGGCAACTGACCCCCGAACAGCAAGAGGCCGCCGGTGCCGGGCCGAACGTGGTGCGGGTCTCGATCGGGATCGAGGATGCAGACGACCTGATCGCCGATCTTGATCAGGCGCTGTCCAAGGCCTGCGCCTAGTCCGAAATGCCGGGGCACAGGATCAACGCGTTAGGCCAGCCCGTGGGCCTGCCGGTTGCGGGGGAGTTCCCGCGCCCGACCCCACCGCGCGCGCCCATGCAAGGGCGGTTCTGCCGCGTGGTGCCCTTGGATGTGAATGCGCATGCGCCCGGCCTGTTCCGGGCGTTTGCCGCCGATACCGACGGGCGCAACTGGACCTACCTGCCCTACGGCCCGTTCGACTCGCAAGCCGAGTTCGCCGCCTGGTTGGCCCAAACCTGCACGGGGGACGATCCGCTGTTCCACACGGTTCTGGACCAAGACGGACAGCCCGTCGGGATCGCGTCCTACCTGCGTATCGACGGCAATGCCGGCGCAATCGAGGTGGGACACATCCACTTTTCGCCGTTGATGCAACGCACGCCGGTCGCGACCGAAACGATGTTCCTGATGATGCGCCTCGTGTTCGATGACCTGGGTTATCGCCGCTACGAATGGAAATGCGATGCGCTGAATGCCCCGTCGCGCCGGGCCGCCGAACGGCTGGGTTTTGTCTTCGAAGGCGAATTTCGGCAAGCTACCCATTACAAGGGGCGCAACCGCGACACGGCGTGGTTCTCGATTATCGATACGGAGTGGCCGACCATCCGGAAGGCATTCGAAACCTGGCTGTCACCCGAGAATTTCGATGCCACGGGCCAACAGCGGGAACCGCTGATGGCCCGCAGCGAAAGCTGAGGTCACTCGGAAATGTCGAACTCCATCGACACGGTGACCGAAACCGAAACCTCGCCACCGGCGACCGGGACCCCGCCCGAATCGGCCATGGCCATCTCGCGCATCTGGGGCATTGGGCGAATGCCCCCGCCCTGCTCGTTGATCGACACGACTGAACCCAAGGTGACACCGGCAGCCTGAGCCAACTGTTCGGCCTTGGCTGTCGCATCGGCGACGGCTTGGGCGCGCGCCTTCGCTTCAAGCGGCTTGGGATCCTGGATCGTGAAGGTCAAACCACCAAAATCATTCGCCCCATCCTGAATGACCGCATCCATGATCTGTCCCAGATCATCCAGATTTCTGACCCGCACGAACACACGGTTCGACGCAACGAAGCCCGTGATCTTCGGTGCTTCGCCATCCGCGTTGCCCTGTCCGGACCAGACCGGGGACAGGGACAGATCGCGGGTCTGCAGGTCGCGCGATTCGATCCCCATCTCACTCAGGCGGCTCAGGACGGTGGCAACCGCGTCCGAGGTCGCCTGCATTGCTGCCGAAGCCTGCGCGTCTTGATTTGTCACCCCCACCGTGACGGTTGCCATATCCGGCGCGGCCTCGGCTGTTCCGGTCCCGTAAACCTGGATGCGACGTTCTTCCGCATGGGCGGCCACGGCAACTGTCGCCGCCAATACCGCCGCAAAAAAAGCAAATGTCTTCAATGTGATCTCTCCCGTTTTCTGAGATCAAAGATGGGTTGGCAAGCCTTCGCCGGACAAGGGGAGATTTTGCCTTTTCCTTTCCCTCGGCGGGTTCCTGCTTTAATCTCGATGCGCGGACGCAAGGGCGTTTGCTTTGGTTCAGACAATTACGGCACCCTTGAATAATGAAACCCGCTTTTGCGCTGTCTCTTTCGGATAACGGGATCACTCTGCTGCACTATTCGGATGACGAATGGTTTGGCATCGGCACCGTATCACTGGACGCGCCGGATTTTTCCGAACAGCTGAACGAGCTTCGCGGTCGTGGTTTCGCGCTGGCCAATGATCTCAGCTGTACGGTCGTGATTCCTTCGGACCACGTGCGCTACCTCACGGTCGCCAGCCCAGACGACTCCGACGTGACACAGGTGGTCGAGGCGGAATTGGCTCAGGCCACTGGCTGTGAGATTGCCGAGTTGATGTATGACCTCCGTGCGGATGGGTCGGATCTTCTGGTCGCTGCCGTGGCGAAAGAGACAGTAGAAGAGGCCCGAGCCTTTGCCAGTCGCTACGGGTTCGTGCCTGTTCGGTTTGCTGCAACATTGGCCCCCGATGCGCCTTGGACAGGTACCGGAGAGTTCGAGTTTGCCGAGCGCGCGACATCCGCCACACTGCCAACTGTGCCACCGGCCGAGGAGATAGCTGTTGTCCCGCCGGCCCCGGACGCAGAACCCGTGCCTCAGGCTTCGCAGGCATCGGAACCCGATCCGGCCCCCTCGCCACAGGCGCATCCGATTGCTGAACCCGCTCAGCCGGACGTATTCGTATCGCCGATAGAAGCGACTGAAACCGCCTCACAGAATTCTGGGGCATCAGATTCCGGCATACCGGTTCGCTACATTGGCGCCGCTGCGGCGGGCGCCGTCGTGCTGGCCGTTGTCGCATTGATCTGGTCGGGGTCAGACGAAACTGGCAGCCCGGTGGCGACTGCGCCGGTCGTCGAAACGGCACCTGCGCCAGTTTCTATCACCGCCCCACCGATGACCGAGACCGAAGGGCTGGCAGGAGTCGCTCCTGAGCCCAAGGACACGCCCGACCCCGAGGCATTGGCCGACGAAGACCTGACGTTTGAAGCCAGCACGCCCCTGGTCGAGCCGGAGACACCCACGCCCCCCGAATTGACGCCAACGGATCAGGCAATTCTGGAAGCATTGAATGTTGCGCCCTCGCCCGTCGAGCAGGTCGAACGCGATCCGGAAAGTGTCGAGGATTTCGAAGAAGCCTCTGGCCTGACGAACACCGCGCCCGATCCGCTGCCGGTGCCAGACCCCGAGGTGCCCGAGGACGTATACCTGTCGTCCGTCGATCACGCGGAGCTGTCGCAGGATGCCGTGGCGCTTCCGGCCGAAGAGAGCTTTGATACCGACGAGCCCGTGGCTACGGTCGGTCTGCCCAATGCCGCGGGCAGTCGTTTTGACCTTGATGACCGTGGCCTTGTCACTCCGACACCCGAGGGGACGTTGAACCCTGACGGCATCCTCGTGTTCCTCGGCCGCCCTTCATCGGTTCCGCCCCAGGTGCCGGTCAGGTTCGAAACCGACCCGACTGCCACAGACGACGACACAAGGCTGGCTGGCCTGCGTCCGCGCCTGCGCCCGGAAACGCTGGTTGAGAACTTTGAGCGTGGGCAGCTGGGCGGCCGGACGGTGGACGAGCTGGCGGTCATCCGCCCGAAATCCAGGCCGGCGTCGATCCAAGAGCGCGAGGCTGTGGACCGCACGCCCACCGCATTGGCCGTGGTGCGCGTCCCTCGCCCCCGCGTTCGTCCGTCGACCGTGGCCGCTCTGGCGGCCCGAAAAGCAACAACCGGCTCAGCCACTCTGGGGTCGACCGCAGCGGTAGCAAAGGCGGATGACGATGAAGCGGGATCGTTCAAACCCACAACCGTCGCACCCAAGATACCCAGCCGGGCCTCGGTGGCGCGCCAAGCCACGATTGACAATGCTTTGAATCTGCGGCGTCTGAACCTGATCGGCGTTTACGGTACGCCGGCCAATCGGCGTGCCTTGGTCCGGCTACCAAGCGGTCGGTACAAGAAGCTGAAAGTGGGAGATCGGATTGACGGCGGCAAAGTCGTCGCGATTGGCGACAGCGAGCTTCGTTATCAGAAAGGCGGCCGCAACGTCACGTTGAAGATGCCGCGCGGGTAAAGCGCGCCGCGTTTCGGAAAATTGGAACCCGGTAGGCCGGGTTCCAAATTCTGGGTCTTCTTCAGGCGGCAGAAATCTCTCCGGATTCAATCTGTTCGCGCTCGATCGATTCGAACAGAGCCTTGAAATTGCCTTCGCCAAAGCCGTCATCGCCCTTGCGCTGGATGAACTCGAAGAAGATCGGACCAATCACGGTTTTCGAGAAGATCTGCAGCAGGATCTTGGTCTCGCCGCCGTCCACCACGCCTTCACCATCGATCAGGATGCCGTGCTTCTTCATGCGATCCACCGGCTCGTCATGGCCCTTCACGCGGTCGAAGGACATATCATAATAGGCATCGTTGGGACCGGGCATGAACTTCAGCCCTCGTTCGGCGATTGCATCGGTCGAGTCATAGATGTTCTCGCTGCCGACGGCGATGTGCTGGATGCCCTCACCCTTGTACTTCTTCAGGTAGGATACGATCTGACCGGTCTCGCCGCGGTCTTCGTTGATCGGAATCCGGATACGGCCGCAGGGCGAGGTCAATGCACGGCTGAGCAAGCCGGTATATTTGCCCTGGATGTCGAAGAAGCGGATTTCGCGGAAGTTGAACAGATCGCCGTAGAACTTGAACCACTTGTCCATGTTGCCCTTGAAGACATTGTGCGTCAGGTGATCGAGGTAATAGAAACCGACGCCGCGCGGTTTGGACTGCTTCAGCCACTCGAATTCCTGATTGTAGGGCGAGGTTTCGTAATACTGGTCGATGAAATAGATCAGCGACCCGCCGATACCCTTGATCGCGGGCACATCCATGGTCTTGTCGGCCGCATCATAGGGTTCTGCCCCCTTCGACACCGCATGGTCATAGGCCTTTTGCGCATCCACGACACGCCAGCCCATCGACGGGGCACAGGGGCCATGCTCTTCCACGAATTTCGCAGCAAAGCTGTCGGGGTCCGCGTTCAGGATGTAGGTCACATCGCCCTGCTGCCACAGCTCGATCAGCGGTTTGGTCTTGTGGTGCGCAACCTTTTCAAAACCCATCTTGGCGAACAGGTCGCGCAGCTCCTGCGGTTCGGGATGCGCGAATTCAACAAATTCAAACCCATCTGTGCCGGCGGGGTTCTCGGCGCTGATCACGGATTTCGGGGCGTTGTGCGGGAAAGGGCCCATGGCTTGTCCTCTTGAAACAGGAAATTCTTTGCTGATTCAAGAATACGCCTTTTTCAGCGCTGTTTTTGCGCATTCTTTTCATGTAAACTACAGAAGCCTGCGAAAACTCCGCACCAGAACCCGAAAATTGTGAGAATCTCCGCACATGTTGGACGCAACCGATACTCGCCTTCTGGCCGCGCTGCAAAAAGACGCGCACCTGACCGCGCATCAGTTGGGCGAAATGCTGAACCTGTCCCCCAGTCAGGCCGGGCGCCGCCGTCAGCGGCTGGAGGCCGAGGGCTATATCACTGGCTACGCGGCGCGGCTCGACCCGCGCAAACTTGGCCTGCAGGTCCAGGGCTTCGTACAGGTTCACCTCGGCACCCACGGCCCCGAACAATCATCCAGTTTTGCGCGCATGGTGGAAACCCGCCCGGAAATCACCAGCGCCTGGACGATGACTGGCGAGGCAGACTATCTGCTCCATGTCTATTGCGAGGATCTTTCCGCGCTCAACACCTTGCTTCACGAGGTGATACTGCCCCATCCTGCGGTGGCACGGGTGCAAAGCCAGATCGTGATGGACCAGCTGAAACGCGACGCCCCGCTGCCGACCTGACGGCAAGGAAAGGAAGAAGATGAACGAGTTCCTGTACCAGGCTTCGATCTATCTGGCAGCCGCCGTGATCGCCGTCCCCCTGTCGGCGCGGCTTGGGCTGGGGTCTGTCCTCGGATATCTCGCCGCCGGCATCGCCATCGGTCCGATCCTTGGGCTCGTCGGTGCGGAAACCAAAGACTTGCAGCATGTCGCGGAATTTGGTGTCGTCATGATGCTGTTCCTGATCGGGCTCGAGCTGGAACCCCGCGCGCTTTGGGATATGCGGCACCGGTTGTTGGGGCTTGGTGGACTGCAGATCTCGCTCTCTACGGTCGTGATTGCAGCGGTTACCTTCTACACGGGTCAACCATGGTCAGTTGCCTTGGCCGTGGGCCTGACACTGTCCCTGTCTTCAACCGCCATCGTGCTCCAGACGCTGTCGGAAAAAGGCTTGATGCGCACAAACGGCGGGCGATCCACGTTCTCGGTCCTTCTGACGCAGGATATCGCCGTGATTCCGATCCTGGCGTTTCTGCCGCTGCTGGCCATGCCGGCCAGCATCTTCATCGAAGATGACGGATCAATCACGCGCGGCGGCGACGGGCACGGCGACGCGCACCATACGTTGTCATTGGTCGACGGCCTGCCCGGATGGGCGGTGACGCTGGTCACATTGGGTGCGATCGCATTCGTGATCGTGGTCGGCGTCTACCTGACCCGTCCCTTGTTCCGGTTCATCCATACCACCCGCCTGCGCGAGATGTACACGGCGTTGGCCCTGATGATCGTGGTCGGGATCTCGTTCCTGATGACGCTGGTGGGCCTGTCCCCGGCGTTGGGCGCCTTCCTCGCTGGCGTTGTTCTGGCCAGTTCCGAGTTCCGGCACGAAATGGAAAGCGACCTTGAGCCGTTCAAGGGATTGCTGCTGGGCCTGTTCTTCATCACGGTCGGGGCCGGGATCGACGTCGGGTACTTTTTCAACGATCCGTTCGACCTGATCGGGCTGGCCCTGCTGGTAATCCTGGTCAAGGGCCTGATCCTGTATGCCGTTGGTCGTGCATTCAAGTTGCGCGGCCGCGACCATTGGCTGTTCACGCTGGGTTTGGCTCAGGCGGGTGAGTTCGGCTTTGTACTGCTGGCCTTTTCTACCAAGCAGAATGTCATTCCCCCGGCCCTGTCGCAGAAGCTGTTGATGATCATTGCCCTGACCATGCTGATCACACCGCTTCTGTTCATCATCTATGACTACCTTTCGCGCCACATCCGCGACAACTCACCCGAGGTTGAACCCGAGGAAATAGACGAAAAAGGTCCCGTCATCATTGCGGGAATTGGGCGGTTCGGACAGATCGTCAATCGGCTGGTGCGCGCCAGCGGGTTCAAGACGGTGGTGCTGGACCACAATATCGAAACGATCCAACTGATGCGTCGGTTCGGCGTCAAAGGCTTCCTGGGTGATCCGACGCGCCCCGAATTGCTGCGGGCTGCGGGCCTTGAAAAGGCTTCCGTTTTGGTGGCCGCGATGGACAACCGCAAGGAAGTGACCCGATTGGTGGGCTACGCCCGCCGGCAGCGCCCTGACCTTCACATCGTCGCCCGCGCGCATGACCGGACTCATGTGTACGAGCTGTATCAGGCCGGCGCTGATGACATCGTGCGCGAGCTGTTCGACAGCTCTCTGCGGGCCGGGCGTTATGTGCTGGAGAACATTGGTCTGAGCGAATACGAGGCCGCGCAAGCACAGCAGACCTTCTATCATCACGATCGGCAGGCAATTCGCGAACTGGCCGAACTCTGGGTTCCCGGCATGCCGACAGCCGAGAATAAGAAGTACATCGAACGCGCGCGCGAGTTGGAGAAAGACCTGGAGACCGCCCTGCTGGAACTGGCCGAAAAGAACGAAAAGAAGTCGGCCTGACCCGGGGATCTCCCGGGTCAGCCGAGCTCAACCGTCCGACACACCGGCTTCGGCAAAAGTGGCCATACCCGAATGGCAAGCGACGGCGCTTTTCAGGATGTTGATGGCCAGCGCAGCCCCCGACCCTTCGCCCAGCCGCAGCCCGAGGCTCAGCAAGGGCGCTTTGTCCAGCTTGGTCAGCATGGCCGCGTGCGCACCTTCCGCACTCTGATGGCCGGCAACGGCATGGTCCAGCGTGCCCGGCGCCAGACGATCGAGGCAAGCCGCAGCCGAGGTGCAGATGAACCCATCCAGAATGACCGGGATGCGCAGAATTCGGGCGGCTGCAATGGCCCCTGCCATGGCCGCGATCTCGCGCCCTCCCAAACACCGCAGGATCTCAAGCCCGTCGTCCGATGCTCCGTGCAGCGCAACACCTTGGGCCACGACGCGCGTCTTGTTGGCAAGGCCAGCATCGTCCACACCGGTTCCGCGCCCGGTCCAATCGGCGGCTTCTCCGCCGAACAACGCGCAGGCGATGGCCGCTGCAGGGGTGGTGTTGCCAATGCCCATTTCGCCCACGACCAGAAGGTCTGCGGTGGGATCAACGGCGCTCCAGCCGGTCTGTAGAGCGGCCTGAAGCTCGGCCTCGGACATTGCCGGGGCCTTTGTGAAATCGGCCGTCGGCCGATCCAGGTCCAGCGCGTGTACCGTCATCTTGGCCCCGGCCGCCTTGGCCAGTTGGTTGATGGCCGCGCCTCCGTGCTCGAAGTTCATGACCATCTGAACCGTAACCTCGGGCGGAAAGGCCGAGACACCCTGCGCAGTCACGCCGTGATTGCCGGCAAATACAATCACCTGAGGTGCCTTAATCTGCGGTCGGGCATCCCCGCGCCAACCGGCATACCAGATCGCCAGATCTTCGAGCCGGCCCAACGCACCCGGCGGCTTGGTCAGCTGTCCGTTGCGGTCGGCAGCCCCTTGCTTTGCAGCCTCATCCGGGCCCGGGACATTGCGCAAGGCGTCGCGGAAGGTATTCAGATCATTGAGTTCAGGCAGCATTCAAAGCCTCGTTGCATCGGAGTGGTCCTGCGTGTTTAACCGAAGCAGGCAAAGCAACAACCCCTCGAAAGGCGCGCAAGTGCACAAAAACGACACTCGAACCTTTTCGCCATGGGACGTGCCGCTGGTTCTGGTTCTTTTGACGCGGCTGCCATTGCCCGTGCTGCCCAAATCGCTCTTTGAGCGGCAGTCCAGAGCCGCTTGGGCCTATCCTGCGGCCGGGCTGGTCGTTGGCGGCTTGGGCTGTGCCGTAGGCTGGGCTGCGATGGCCGTGGGCCTTTCCGGGACAGTCAGCGCTGTCCTTGCTGTCGCCGTTCTGATCGCAGCAACCGGCGCCATGCACGAGGACGGGCTGGCCGACACCGCGGACGGGCTGTGGGGTGGATATACACCCGAACGCAGACTCGAGATCATGAAGGACAGCCATATCGGCACCTACGGGGTGTTGGCCTTGTTGGTCATTCAACTGCTCAGAATCTCGGCGGTCGCAACACTACTGGCGGCAGGAAGTCCGGCCGGAATACTGGCGGCGGCTGGGTTTTCCCGTGCCCTGATGCCACCATTGATGGCGGGCCTGCCGAACGCCCGCGGCAGCGGGCTGAGCCATAGCGTCGGCGCTCCTCCGCCTTTGTCGGTTGCAGCCGGTCTCGGGCTGGCTTTCGTTTTCTCTCTGGCTCTTCTAGGCTGGACCGCCCTTCTGCCCGTCGCCTGTGCGGTAGCCGCAACCGTGGGTCTGGCAATCATAGCCAAAGCCAAGATTGGCGGTCAGACCGGTGATATTCTGGGGGCATCGCAACAGCTGTCCGAGGTTGCTTTCCTGCTGGCCGTTGCCGCCCTGCTCTAGCCGACGCCGCCGGTCTTGATCCGTAGTGTCTCACCGCAATGCTTGCAGTGTACGGCATCCGGGTCGTGCCGAAACAGCCCGCAATTGGGACATTTGTGGCGTACTTTCTGCGGCATGAAAATGGCCTGAGCCAGCCGCACGAACAGCGCCACACCGACCACCATTATGAAGACCGAAAACAGCTTGCCGCCCGGAGAGTTCAGTGTGATGTCGCCGAAACCCGTCGTGGTCAGTGTCGCCATCGTGAAATACAGCGCATCGATATACGGGGTCTGGCTGTCCTCGGGGATATAGAAAACCAGTACGGCGGTGGATGTCGCGAAAATGAACACCAGCAGGTTCACGGCCGCGATGACCGCATCCTCGTGGGTTCGGAAAAACTCACTGTCGCGGCGCAGATCATGCAACAGGTGATAGGAATGGATCAGCCGCAGCGCGCGCAGAATCCGCAGGAACGCAAGGCTGCCGGTCAGGAAAGGGTCAAGGATCAGCGAGGCGATCACGACCAGATCCGCAAGCGTGTAGATTTTGAACAGCAGCTTCTTGCGGTCTTTCGCGATCCACATCCGAGCCGAGAAATCCAGCAGAATGATCAGCCCCACCGCCCAGCTGACTGCAATCAATCCGGGGCCGTGCGGAATGTTCGCCGTCGCCACGAAAAACACGATCGAGGCAAGGTCGAACAGGATCAGACAGTACCGGAACCAGACTGAAACCGCCCCTCTGCCGATATAGAGTGCCTTGACCGTCTGCTTCATGACTGACCCGTATACGGTTCCAATGACTGGGAAATTAGCGGGAAAGGCGGCGCGAACCAAGCGATCGGGCATGAAAAAGGCCGCTCTGAAACCAGAGCGGCCCTTTGGTGTTGCTTCAAAGCCCGATCAGGCCGCGCGCGAGGTCAGGACTTCGTCCACCTGCTTGGCCGCTGCGATTTCGTCCGAACCGGACACGGCCGCAACTTCGCGCGTCAGACGCTCAAGCGCGGCTTCATAGAGCTGACGCTCGGAATAGCTTTGCTCGCGCTGGTCGTCGGTGCGGTGCAGATCACGCACCACCTCGGCGATCGAGATCAGGTCACCCGAATTGATCTTCTGTTCGTATTCCTGCGCCCGGCGCGACCACATGGCACGCTTTACCTTGGCTTTGCCCTTCAGCGTTTTCATCGCCTGGCTGATCACATCGGGCGAGCTGAGCGAGCGCAGACCGGATTCAGTGATCTTGTTGGTCGGCACCCGCAGGGTCATCTTGTCTTTCTCGAATGAGATGACGAACAGCTCGAGCGAGTATCCAGCGACTTCCTGTTCTTCAATCGATATGATTTGCCCGACCCCATGTGCAGGGTAGACAACATAGTCGTTCGGACGGAACTCAAGCTTCTTCGACTTTGTCATGCACGTGTTTCCTTGGTTGCAGAGCGGGAAAAAAGCGACAAAAAACCTAACCGGGGTCACCCGCGACCCCTGTCAGGCTGATTACATGTCAAAAACTCAGAACTCCAAAGTGAGCATACTTACGGAGTCGTCCCCATCTCGATCATCATTTGCCACATGAGTATATCACAAAATTAAGACACCTGAAAGCGGACGGGGCCTTCGGCTCGGAATTTGTGACTTTTTTCAGCGCATTAAGGCAAAAACTTACAGCTGTCTTACGGGCTTTGCGACCCGAATCGCTCAGCCGCCCTCGCCCGGTGCCTCGGAGAAGTATTTCTCCATCTTGCCCTCTTCACCGTCGCGCTCCTCGGCGCCCGGAAGCGGGTCTTTCTTGGTTACGATAACCGGCCATTGTTCCGCGTATTTGCGGTTGAATTCGACCCACTGCTCCATTCCCGGTTCGGTATCCGGGCGAATGGCGTCCGCCGGGCATTCCGGCTCGCACACGCCGCAATCGATGCATTCATCCGGATGGATGACCAGGGTATTTTCACCTTCATAGAAGCAATCCACCGGGCATACCTCGACGCAGTCGGTGTATTTGCAGGCGATACAGTTCTCGGTGACAACGTAGGTCATGGTCCAATTCCCGTCAGAGGTTTGGCCGACTAGCTAATTCAGTCTGCCCCCATCTTCAAGAGAAGATCAGCCCTTGGGGGTGCGAGAAAGATCAAGCGCGCGCCGATCCTTCTTGGTCGGACGACCTTTTCCTTCGAAACCCGGATTTTGTGGCGGATTATCCTTCTCTTCAGTCAAATCCGTGTACAGCGTCCGCGCCTCGGTCGCCGGGCCGCGTCGCGCGCCCAGGATTTCGACCTGAACCACGCGAATAACCCGCCCCTGAGCGAAAGTCAGAACGTCACCGGGCCCGACGGTTTGCGCCGGCTTCTGGGCAAGGTCACCGTTGATGCGCACATGCCCGGCGTTGACCTGTTTGGCGGCCAGGCTGCGGGTCTTGAAAAACCGCGCATGCCACAGCCACTTGTCGATCCGCAGCTTGGCCGGTGCGTCGGCCATCAGCGATCAGTTGCCGTCCTTCAGACCCATCAGCGCAGCGGCAAACGGGTTGTCGGGATCAATCGCCTTTTCCTTTTTGGGCGGCCGGGACGAGAAGGTCTTGGCCCCTTGCGGTTTGCCGCCCTTCTTGCCCTGCGGCTTGCCGCGACCATCCCGAGGCTTCCCGCCCGGTTTGCTCCGACCCTGCCGTTGGTCACCACGTGGCCCCCGGTTGGCCTGACGGCCCCAGGTAAAGGTGTAGAACACCTCGACTTCGGGTTCGTCCGATGCAGGGTCTGCGGCCGTGGCCTCGGCTTCAGCCTCGGTGCTGTCGGTAGCCTCGGTTGGCGCCTCGGCGGCGACGGCCACATCCGACTGCGCCTCTGTTTCGGCGGTCTCGGTCGGAGCTTCGGCGGTTGCTGCCGGTGGTTGCTCGGTCGGCTGAGCCGGTTTGATCTTGGTCCGTTCACCGCGCTCGGCCTTGTAGCCCAGCCCTTGCATCAGGTCGGCGAACTGCTCCAGCGTCATGCCGGTGATCGACAACATGTCCGCCTTGGCTTCGAAACCGCCCCGGCTGTCTTCGGCGCGCAGCATGTCGGCCAGACGCTCCAACATGTCGATACGGATCGAACGCTCGCCCGCATTGCGGTAGCCGCACATGGTGTCATAGCCCTCGGGCGCGCCCTTGGCGACGGGCACCGTCACCAAGCCCGGCGGCGGCGCTTCGGGAAACTCCTGAAGTCCATTTGCCAGGGCCCACAACACCAGACGCAGGCGCGTCGGGGCAGGCTTCAGCAGCAGCGGCATGAAGATGGTGAACTGGCCGAACCGGATGCCATGCTTGCGCAGCGCGCCACGGGCGTCCTGGTCCAGATCCTTGACCTCTTGTGCGACTCCGGCACGCGGCAGGATGCCCAACGCCTCGACCATGCGGAAGGCAAATCCCTTGGCCAGCCCGGTCAGTTCTTCGTCGCGCGACAGGTTCAGCAGGGGCTCGAACAGCGCCGCGATCTTGCGGTCAATGAAGTGTTGCAGGCGGCGCTGCACCTTCTGCTCAACCTCCGGCCCTGCGGCCTCGTCCACGAACACTTCGACCATCGGTTTGAGCGGTTCGGCCCCGGCAACCAGTTTGCCCACGGCATATTCGCCCCACATCAGGCCACCCTGATCGGTAAAATCAATTTCGGTATCGGGCGCATTGTAGAAGCGATCGGCACGCAGATGGAATTGCGGCGCGAGTGCTTGCAGTGAGGCCGATTTGAGCGCTTTCGCCTCGGTTCCCTGCGCGCTTTTGTCCGGGATGAACCGGAACCCTTCCAAACGACCGACGAATTCGCCTTCGACGGTCACTTCACCCTTGTCATTCACTTCGGCCAAAAGGGCCTCCTTCTGTTTGAGCCGGCGCAGCAGAACAGATGTACGCCGGTCCACAAATCTTTGCGTCAGACATTCATGCAAAGCGTCTGACACCCTGTCTTCTACAGCGCGGGTTTCCGCGCGCCAATGGGATTCGTCGCGCACCCAGCCGTTTCGTTGCGCAACATATGTCCACGTGCGAATATATGCCAACCTTTTGGACAGTGCATCAATATCGCCGTCGGTTCTGTCGATCCGGCGGATCTGGCGCGCCAGAAAATCCTCGGGGATCGTGCCGCGTTCGTGCAGATGTCCGAAGATCGATTCGAGCAGGCTGGCATGTTCCGCATGGCTGATGCCTCGAAAATCGGGGATTCGGCAAACATCCCACAACAGGCGGATCGACGGACCATCGCTGGCACGGGCCGCAACCTCGGGCACCTGGGCCAGCGACTTGAGCGCGTTCAGGTCGTCTGCGGGCCGGGCTTTGACCAAATGCTCGTTGTCCGGGCTGGCCTCGAGCGAGTCGATCAGCGCATCGACCGAGCCGAACCGCAAGGCGGCATTCCGCCAGTTCAGCTTTTTCATCGGCGTGAACCGGCTGTCCATGATGGCCTGCGCCACGCCTTCGTCCAGCGGCGACGCCTCGCCCGTCACGCCGAAGGTGCCATCCGACATGCCGCGCCCGGCGCGCCCGGCGATCTGGGCCAGTTCGTTCGGGGCCAGCGGCCGCATGCGCCGGCCATCGAATTTGGACAGGGACGAAAACGCGACGTGGTTCACATCGAGGTTCAGCCCCATTCCGATGGCATCGGTCGCGACCAGATAGTCGACCTCGCCATTCTGGTACAGCGCGACCTGCGCGTTCCGCGTGCGCGGACTGAGCGCGCCCATGACCACGGCCGCCCCACCCTTTTGCCGCCGCAGAAGCTCGGCAATGGCATAGACGTTCTCGACCGAGAACCCGACGATGGCACTGCGCGGGGGCATGCGGCTGATCTTCTTGGACCCGGTGTAGACCAGTTGCGACATCCGCTCGCGCCGAGCAAACTGCGCCTGCGGCACCAGCGCCGCGATCGGGCCGCGCATCGTGTCGGCACCCAGAAAAAGTGTCTCGTGCGTCCCACGCATCCGCAGCAGCCGGTCGGTAAACACATGACCGCGCTCGGGGTCGGCGCACAGCTGGATTTCGTCGATGGCCACGAAATCGGTGCCCATTCCCTCGGGCATCGCCTCGACCGTGCAGACCCAGTATTGCGTGCGCGGCGGAACGATGCGTTCCTCGCCCGTCACCAGGGCCACCACCGAGGGGCCGCGGATGGCGACGATCTTGTCATAGACCTCGCGCGCAAGCAGCCGCAGCGGCAGGCCGATGACACCGGTCCGGTGCCCCAGCATGCGTTCGATGGCATAGTGGGTTTTGCCTGTGTTGGTCGGGCCAAGTACGGCCACGATTCGGGATGCCCCGTTCACCTTTGCCCCCTGCCCGGACCTTACAGCGCCTTGCCCGCAATCTGCGGTTTCAGCCGATTCACGGCATTGGTTACTTCTTCGTGATGGGGATGTATAGCCAGCGCGCGGGAATAGGCGTCATAGGCCTGTTCGGGCTGACCCAGCACCTCAAAGATCAGGCCAAGCCCGTAGATGGCTTCGTAATTGTTAGGGTTCAACGCAAGCGCGTGCTCAAGATCGGCAGCCGCCATGCCGAACCGCTCCAGCCCAAAAAACACGGAGGCGCGCACATGCCAACCTTCTGCGAAATCGGGCGCATGGTCCGTCAGTGCCGTCAAATGATCCAACGCGGCTTCGACATTGCCATCGTCCAGTGCTTCGCGTCCGCGCTCAAGCAGCAGATCAGCCGAGGCAGACCCTGATTGCGACCACAGCGACTGAAGTTGCCGATCCAGACCGGCTGCCTGCTCGGGCGACGCTTCGGCAAGCTGCCGCAGCAGCTCGGCTTCGTCCCGCAAATCGGCCTGTTGCGCAATCCCAGTGGTGGAATACATGACTAGGAGGGCAAATGCCGCAACGGTACCTTTGAGATTGTTGATTGCAATGCTCATAACAATGATCAGTGTAGCGTTGCGACCGCGGATGTCCATTCACGGCGCACTAACAAATGAGGAAGACCATGAGCGACACTCTGGAAAAAGCGGCAGCCGCGCTAAACGAAAAACTGTCGGGCGGCGATTTCGATTCGTCGGCGAAATTCGCCATCGCCGACCTCGGCTCGATCGTGCTGGATGAAAACGGTGCGCGGGTCAGCGACGAGGACGCCGAAGTTACATTGAGCGCCGACGCGGAAACGTTCGAGCAAATCCTAAGCGGTGAGTTGAACCCCACGGGCGCGTTCATGGCCGGCAAGCTGAGCGTCGACGGCGACATGGGTGTTGCCATGAAGCTTGCCTCGGTGCTGGCCTGATGGATTTGTCGCCGGCCCCGTTCTTTGAAGATGTGGCCGGCGGTCCCGCCGGCGGCGCCGCGCACTGGTTGACCACAAGCGACGGCACACGCATTCGCGTGGGCCACTGGCGCCCCGAAGGTGAGGCGACCGGGACGGTGATGATCTTTCCCGGCCGCACGGAATATATTGAAAAATATGGCAATGCAGCGGGTGAGTTCGTACAACGCGGCTTTGCTGTACTGGCCGTGGATTGGCGCGGACAGGGTCTGACTGACAGATTGCTGGAAGATCCGCGCGTTGGCCATGTGGACAAGTTTACCGACTATCAGCAGGACGTGCGCGAAACGCTGAAACTGGCCGAGCAGCTTGGCCTGCCGAAACCCTGGCACGTGATCGGCCATTCGATGGGCGGCGCGATCGGGATGCGCGCGGTTCTGGAAACCGGCCTGTTTGCCTCTTGTGCCTTCACCGGCCCGATGTGGGGCATTTTCTTTACCCCACTGATGAAACCGCTCAGCCGTCTGACCGCCTATTGGGGGCCGCGGATCGGGCTGGGCGAAAAGACGCCTCCGACCACGTCACTGGAAAGCTATGTTCTGATCCAGCCTTTCGCGGGCAACGCACTGACCCGCGATCCCGGGATGTACCGGATGATGCAGGATCAGTTGAAAGCGCATCCCGAACTGGCCCTGGGTGCGCCGTCGACCATCTGGCTACGCGAGGCACTGGACGAATGCGCCTGGCTGATGGCGCAGACCGCCCCCGACATTCCCTGTCTGACCTATCTTGGCAGCCACGAGCAGATCGTGGACCGCAAGGCGATCCGGGCGCGCATGGCGAACTGGCCCAGCGGACGACTGGTCGAGATCCCCGACGGCGAACACGAGGTGATGATGGAACCGCCCGAGGTCCGCGGCCCGGTGTTCGAGGAGATGGCCGCGCATTTCTCGGCCGCCGCCAACGGGCAGACGCCCGAGCTTGCGATGACGCGCTGACACCTCGGCTGCTTGTGATCCGCGCGCCCTGCGCCTAGATGTGATCCAACGCAGACAATCGAGGTGTTCCATGCACGAGCTTCCCTTCCCCGTCCGAGACGCAAATGCCGGTGGCGGCGCCGACAACCTTGGCAACCTGCCGGAATGGAACCTGGACGATCTGTACAAGGGACAGGACGCGCCGGAACTGACTCGCGATCTTGAGTGGCTGGAGCAGGAATGCGCGGCTTTTGCCGCCGATTACGAAGGCAAGCTGGCCGATCTGGATGCGCAGGGCCTGCTGACCTGTGTCCAGCGCAACGAAAAGATCAACGCCGTCGCCGGGCGCATCATGTCCTTTGCCGGGCTGCGTTATTACCAACTGACCACCGATGCCGAGCGCGCCAAGTTCCTGTCGGACATGCAGGAGAAGGTCACGCTGTTCACCACGCCGCTGGTGTTCTTCACGCTCGAGATCAACCGCATCGACGACGACGTGCTGGCCGCTCATTTCAAGGCCAACGCGGACCTGGCCCGGTACGAGCCCGTCTTCCGCCGCATCCGCGCGATGAAGCCCTATCAACTGTCGGACGAGCTGGAGAAATTCCTGCATGATCTGGGGGTGGTCGGCGACGCGTGGGAACGGCTGTTCGACGAAACCATCGCCGGGCTGACCTTTACCGTGAACGGTGAAGAGCTGAACATCGAAGGCACCCTGAACCTGCTGACCGAACAGGACCGGTCCAAACGCGAGGCCGCGGCCCGCGAACTGGCCCGCGTGTTCCAAGACAACGTCAAAACCTTTGCCCGCGTCCACAATACGCAGGCCAAGGAAAAGGAAATCATCGATCGCTGGCGCAAGATGCCGACCCCGCAGACCGCGCGGCACCTGGCGAACGATGTCGAACCCGAAGTGGTCGAAGCCCTGCGCGAGGCGGTGGTGGCCGCCTATCCCAAGCTCAGCCACCGGTATTACGAGCTCAAGCGCAAATGGTTGGGTCTGGATGTGATGCAGGTCTGGGACCGCAACGCGCCGCTGCCGATGGAAGACACCCGCACCGTGTCGTGGGAGGACGCCGAGAAGACCGTGATGGAGGCTTATGCCGCTTTCGATCCCCGCATGGCCGAGATTGCAGCACCGTTCTTTTCGAAAGGCTGGATCGACGCGGCGGTGAAACCGGGCAAGGCTCCGGGCGCCTTTGCGCACCCCACCGTGACCGATGTGCATCCTTACGTGATGCTCAACTATCTGGGCAAACCGCGCGACGTGATGACGCTTGCGCACGAGTTGGGCCACGGCGTGCACCAGGTGTTGGCCGCCGGTCAGGGCGAGATGCTGTCCTCGACCCCCCTGACGCTGGCCGAAACTGCCAGCGTCTTCGGCGAGATGCTGACCTTCCGCAAGATGCTGGATCAGGCCGAAACGCCCGAGCAGCGCAAGGTTCTGCTGGCCGGCAAGGTCGAGGACATGATCAACACGGTGATCCGCCAGATCGCCTTCTACGACTTTGAATGCAAGCTGCACGCCGCACGCCGCGAGGGCGAACTGACGCCGGACGACATCAATGCCTTGTGGATGAGCGTTCAGGCCGAAAGCCTTGGCCCGGCGTTTGAATTCATGGACGGGTACGAGACCTTCTGGGCCTATATCCCGCACTTTGTTCATTCGCCCTTCTATGTCTACGCCTATGCTTTCGGCGACGGGTTGGTGAACGCGCTCTACTCGGTCTATGAAAGCGGCGCGGACGGGTTCGAGGAAAAGTACTTCGAGATGCTCCGCGCGGGCGGCTCCAAGCACCACAAAGAGCTGCTGGCCCCGTTCGGGTTGGATGCCAGCGACCCGAAATTCTGGGACAAGGGCCTGTCGATGATCTCGGGAATGATCGACGAACTGGAGGCCCTGGAGGGGTGACAGACCCAACCGACAAGGGGCGCTGGCGGGCCATCAAGGACCGCCTGCGCCCTGTTCTCGCCCGGATCCGCCGCAATGTCCCGCGGGGGCTGCGATTTATCGTGGGACTTTTGTTGATCGTCGCCGGCGTCTTCGGCTTCCTTCCTGTTCTGGGATTTTGGATGATCCCCTTGGGCATCATGGTTGCCGCCATGGACGTCAACCTGCTGCGGCGCTGGTGGCGCCGCCGGTAACCCCGCTTCGGCTGTCGCCTAGTTTTTTTTGGTCGTGAGGAACACCGCGAATACGATCAATCCCGCCCCAATCGCAGCTAATGGGGTGATCGGCGCCCCAAGAAAAATTGCCGAATTGACGAAGGTGAACACCACCGAGGCGGCGAACAAAAGGGTCGCGGTCAACGTCGACACTCGCGCGGCGGCCTCGTACCAAAGGTAATAGGCCAGCGCAGTCGGGAAAACGCCCAGCAAAACCAAAAACACCAGATCGCTGCCGGATGGCATCCGCAGCGCAAAAACGGAAAGCGGAAGCAGAATTACGGCCGAGCACAGGAACACACCAAACAGGAAATTCAGACGCTCGGCCGTCGATTTCGACGCGCGCATGGCCCGGCTGCTGGCGATCAGGAACACCGCCCAGCTGACCCCGGCCCCAATTTCCATCATATCCCCCAGAACCGGGTCCCCGCCGCCTTCGAAATCGCGGAAAACCGTAAGAAAAACCCCGAAGATGGCCAGAAGGGTCGCCAGAACATCGGTTCTTCCAACAGGGGTGTCGGCGAAGAAATACAAGAAAACCAGAACAAAGAACGGCGCGGTATTTTCCAACACCATCGCGCTGCCTGCACCGGTGTGTTCAAGCCCGATATGGAACAGAATGTAGTTGATGACCGTCGCCAAAACCGCAAGACGGAAGTTCCAATCCCGGAACTGAACGGAAACCGGCGCATTCATCGCACGCAACATGCCATAGATAGCCAAAGCAGCTATGAACAGCCTGGTTGTGGCAATTTGCATGCCACCCAGATCTCCGGTCAGGTAGCGCACGATGACACTGTGCGTGCCCCAAAGAAATGCGGCCATGAACCCAAGAAACAGGCCATTCTGAAAAAGGGAGCCGCCGTCTTTGCCGGGCCCCTTCACTTGAGCTGGCTGTCCTTGGAGCCGCGCCGATTGATACCGCCGCGGGCCTTGAAAGCACCATCACGCTCTTGCTGACAATCCAGACACAGCTTGACCCCGGGGATCGCCAGTCGGCGCTTTTCGGGGATCGGTTCGTCACACTCTGCACAATGGGTCAGGCTTTCACCGACCGGACGCTTTTTCGCCTGCATCCGTGCCAGCTCGTCTGAAATCGAAGCCTCGATCTGTTCACTTACCGCGCCGTCACGCGCCCAGCCTCCGGCCATGGCCCCCTCCTGTTCAGGTGCTCTCCAGTTTAGGCGCGGGGTGGCTGATCACGCAAGTCAGAGCGGTGTTGCGCCGTCGAACACCCGGTCGATCATCGCCTGAGTTCCGCGCGAGAATTCGAGCGGACACGGGTATTCGTCGCCCGCGCGAACGGACCGGCAAAACGCCTCGACCTGCAGCTTGTAATGATCGTCGGCCGGGAAGCGCGTCACAAGAACTTCCAAACCTGGGCGATGCAGCTCGACCCGGGCCTCACCAAAAACCCGCGCGTTGAACGGCGCGGTCAGGCGGATCAGGCCGCGCTCGCCGTGAAAGACCATTTCCTGATGCGGATGCATGCGGATCGAGACATAGGCCGAATAGGTAAAGCCCGGAAACTGCGCGCGGATTTCCGTGAACGCGTCGATGCCATCCTCCCAGCGGATGGCCGATTGCACGGCGTCCGGTTCCTGCCCCGTCGCAAAACGGGCCGACCCGATGACATAGACGCCGATGTCGCGCAGCCCGCCGCCGCCGGTTTCGGCGCGGTTGCGGATATTGCCAGTGTCGGTGCGGTTGTCGAAACTGAATGCGCCCGTGACATGCACCAGATCACCGATGGCGCCGTCGGCGATCAGGTCGCGCACATGCTGCCACTGCGGGTGGTGCACGATCATGTAGGCCTCGGCCGCTAGCAACCCGGTCTGGTCACGCTTGTGGATCAGGGTCTCGAACTCCTCGGCGCGCATGGTCATGGGCTTTTCACACAGAACGTGCTTGCCAGCGTCCAGCGCTTTCAAGCTCCATTCCACATGCAGGTGGTTCGGCAGAGGGATATAGACCGCCTCGATTTCGGGCGAAGCCAGCAGCGCGTCATAGTCGTCAAAGACCGTAAGGTCCGGGCAGAAGTCCTGGAATGGACCGGCTTTCGCCGGATCCGAAGTCGCCAAAGCAGACAAACGCGCGCCCGAGGCCGCATGGATCGCCGGACCCATGAACTGGCGTGCGAATTTCGCCGCCCCCAGAATGCCCCATTGAACCGGATTGTGCATGGTTTCCTCCGTATTTGACCATGTTCCGCGCTGAAATGTTTGCGCCAACATCTGTTGCGCCTTCTGTATCAGCCAAGCGACGCCAAGTCAGGCTTTTCTGTGCGCGGGACACCCGTAATCTGCGCATGACAAACGGGAGGGACTAACGTGAGAAGATTTCTGAAATGGCTGGTAGGCCTCACGGCGGCTGTGGTCGTCATCGGGGCCGTGATATTTTTCGTGGTAGTGCCGCCATATGTCGAAAACGCGCGCAACAACGTGATCGACCACGACCCATATCCGGTGTCCGACACTGCCGCGGCTCTGCACGAAACCCTGATCGTGGGCGACCTGCATGCCGATCCGCTGTTGTGGAGCCGCGACCTGACCGAGCGCGGAACCCGCGGCCAGGTGGATATTCCCCGGCTGATCGAAGGCAACGTGGCCCTGCAGGTGTTCACCGCCGTGACCAAGTCTCCGGCCGGGCAGAACTACGAGGCGAACTCGGCCGAGGCATTCGACAACATCACGCTGTTGGCCATCGGTCAGCTGTGGCCGCTGCGCACCTGGGACAGCCTGAAGGAACGCGCGATTTATCAGGCCGAGAAACTGCACCGGTTCGAGGCCGCCTCAAGCGGACATCTCAAGGTCATAAAGACCCGCGCGGATCTGGATGCGGTGCTCGACGCCCGCGCGCGCGGCGAACAGGTCGTAGGCGGCATTCTAGGGATCGAAGGCGCCCATCCGCTGGAGGGCGATATGGCCAATCTCGACCCGATATTCGATGCCGGCCACAGGGTGTTCGGGCTGCAGCATTTCTTTGACAACGAACTTGGCGGCTCGCTGCACGGCACCGGGAACACGGGCCTGACCGAATTCGGACGGCAGGTGGTGGCCGAACTGGCCAAGCGCCCTGTGGTGATCGACCTGGCTCATTCCAGCCCGCAAGTGGCGCGCGACGTGCTGGCCATGACGGACGAACCGCTGATCGTCAGCCACGGCGGACTGCACGGGTTCTGCCCGGTCAAGCGCAACTATCCCGATGACCTGATGAAGGAAATCGCGGCGACCGGCGGTGTCATCGGGATGGGATACTGGGCCGACGTCACCTGCGGCGACATCGCCCCGGCGGGAATTGCAAAAATGATCAAAGCAGCCATCGAGACGGTCGGGGAAGACCATGTGGCACTGGGGTCCGACTATGACGGCTCGGTCGAGACCGCATTCGACACGTCGGAACTGGCGGCGCTGACCTCGGCCTTGTTGGACGAGGGCCTGACCGAAGCTCAGATCCGCAAGGTCATGGGCGAAAACATGGTACGGGTATTCCGCCAGCAACTGCAGTAGGACATGACAAAAAAAACGGCCCGGGTTTCCCCGGGCCGCTTGTTCATCGGATTGCCGTGATCAGGCGGTGGCCAGCATGCCCTTTTCACGCGCCAACTCACGCATCTTTTTCTGCAGCTTTTCAAAGGCGCGCACCTCGATCTGACGGATGCGTTCGCGGCTGACATTGTACTGCGTACTCAGTTCCTCGAGCGTCACGGGCTGATCCATCAACCGGCGCTGGGTCAGGATGTCCTTTTCGCGGTCGTTCAGAACGTCCAGCGCCTCGGTCAGCAACTCGCGACGAACCTCAAGCTCTTCGCGGGCCTCATAGTCGCCGGCCTGGTCGGCATCTTCGTCTTCCAGCCAGTCCTGCCACTGCATGGTGCCTTCGCCCTCGGACCCGACCGTGGCGTTCAGCGACGCATCCCCACCCGACATGCGGCGGTTCATGCTGATGACCTCTTCTTCGGTCACGCCCAAGTCATTGGCGATCCGCTTGACATTGTCCGGGTGCAGGTCGCCCTCCTCCAACGCGCCAATCCGTGCTTTCGCCTTGCGCAGGTTGAAGAACAGCTTTTTCTGCGCCGAGGTGGTGCCCAGTTTCACCAGCGACCAGGATCTCAGGATGTATTCCTGGATCGAGGCGCGGATCCACCACATCGCATAGGTCGCCAGACGGAAGCCTTTTTCCGGATCGAACCGCTTGACGGCTTGCATCAGGCCCACATTGGCCTCGGAAATCACCTCGGCCTGCGGCAAACCATAGCCGCGATAGCCCATGGCGATCTTGGCGGCCAGCCGCAGATGCGATGTGACCATCTTGTGCGCCGCTTCGGTGTCCTGCTCTTCGACCCAACGTTTGGCCAGCATGTACTCCTCTTCCGGCTCCAGCAGGGGGAATTTGCGGATTTCCTGCAGATACCGGTTCAGCCCACCTTCTGGCGTAGGCACGGGAAGATTTTTGTAATTTGCCATGTATCACGTCCCTTGGACAAATGTTTACGCCCTTAACATGGATATGGGGCCACGTTCAGGACCATTCAAGAGCAGGTGTTAACAGTCTGGGATTAAGGAACGATAAAGGAAAGCTAAGAAAGTCTTAGTCACGAGACTTTGCAGGTTGTTTCAGAACCGAGATGAGTGCCTCGATATCTCGCGGCAATGCTGCCTCAAAACGCATTTCCTCGCCGGAAACGGGATGAACAAAGCCCAGGACGGCCGCGTGCAGGGCTTGGCGCGGGAACGCACGCACCGCCTCCACAGCGTCTGCATCAAACGACCGGGCCGACAGTCTACGCTTG
Organism: Ruegeria sp. CI8; assembly: GCF_056536865.1. Classification (NCBI taxonomy): domain Bacteria; kingdom Pseudomonadati; phylum Pseudomonadota; class Alphaproteobacteria; order Rhodobacterales; family Roseobacteraceae; genus Ruegeria; species Ruegeria sp. CI8. The sequence continues at coordinate 829,675 of NZ_JBQFQL010000001.1, read as the reverse complement.
CCGCCATAGATCGGGTCGCCCACCAAGCCGTGGCCCGCATGTGCCATGTGCACCCGAATCTGGTGGGTGCGTCCGGTTTCCAGCCAGCACTCGATCAATGATACCGCACCGGGTTGTCCGAACACGTCAACGACGCGCGCACGCGTCACGGCATGGCGCCCGCCATGGAAAAGCACCGCCTGTTTCTGCCGATCATGTTTGTGCCGGGCCAGTTGCGTTGTGATGCGCATCACGTTGCCGGGCTCAAAACTCACGCCTTTGACACCGCGCAGCCGCGGGTCATTGGCATCCGGAACGCCATAGCAGACCGCGCGATAGTAGCGCTCGACGCTGTGCGCCTCGAACTGGGCCGCCAGCCCCTGGTGGGCGGCGTCCGATTTGGCAACCACCAGCAACCCGCTGGTATCCTTGTCGATCCGGTGCACGATGCCCGGCCGCTTGACCCCGCCTACCCCCGACAATTCCTCGCCACAGTGGTGCAGCAGGGCGTTCACCAAAGTGCCGTTGGGCGATCCCGGTGCCGGGTGGACGACCATGCCCGCAGGCTTGTTGATCACGATCAGGTCAGCGTCTTCATGCACGATGTCCAGCGGAATGTCCTCGGCCCCGATGTGACTCTCGTCCGCTTCGGAGACGGTTATGGACACAACGGCGCCTTCCGGCACTTTGGCTTTGGCGTCGAGCACGACCTTGCCGTCGACCAGAACCGCGCCCTCTTCGATCAGCCGGGCCAGCCGGGTACGCGACAGGTTTTCATCTGCTGGAACATCCCGCGAAAGCGCCTTATCAAGGCGGGGCGGCGGAGCGTCCGCGATAACGAAGTCTATTTGCCGGGTGCCCATGACTGTCCCTTCAGATCCCCAAGAACCGCAGGAAACGCCTCAGCTGCGCCTTCTGCGCCGCATGGTCATGTTGCTGACCGCGGTGATGATTGGCGGGGTTCTAGTGACATTCGCTTTGATTGTCATCCGTCTATCCGACCGGACCCCCACCCTGCCCGATCAGATCGAACTGCCGGACGGTGCAAAGGCCCAAGCCGTGACCATTGGAAACAGCTGGTTCGCCGTGGTGACCGATGACAACCGCATCCTGATCTTCGACAAGACCACGGGTAGCCTCCGCCAAGACTTTCCAATCGAATGACGCAGTCGTTATTCTAGAGCCGAGGCCAGCGGATCAATCTTATGTTTGCTACACATCTCGGCCAGCAGAGAGTTTTTTGGCGGCACGCCACAATAATCATCTTTCAGAATCTGCCTTAGCCCTGATGCGTACAGGTGGATTGATTGAACGTGCGATGGAAGATCGATCCATCCGGGCTCAAAAAACCGATGTTTGTGGCGAGCACGAATCGGGTAAAGTACGTCTGCACTTGACGATTTTCGAACCTCCCCAGTTTCCGACAAAAAGTAGCCAAGAGCGATGGGCCCCAATGTACCCCACTTCATGAACCTAAAGTCCAAAGGCGCACCCGATCTTACAAAACTTAGTTCTTCTTCTTCGCTCCACCAAGGGGGTATTGAGCCCGGTTGCGACATGAAGTCTGATAGCTTTCTCAATGCAGGGCTGGACTTTGGAAGCGACAATACACCATTTGGCACGTACCCGCCAACTCTCGAAAACAGATACCCCTCGTTAGGTTTCAAGGGCCTAACTGCATACGCGTCAGTATCGACCCAAAAGTGATCGGTCATGCCCAGCAGGCGGATCCGGAATATGTCTGCATGAATTGCTGGGCTGCCAACAAGATGTCGCCTTCCCACTTTCTGGCGCAGTACTTCCGGAGGATCAAACACTTCGCGAGCATCCGCATGGATGACATAGTCGGGTAGGTTTCCAACATCACCGTACGTGTATAGGGTTATGGGCTGCCCTATGTCGGCGAAAGACTTTAGGCAAAGGAGGTCTAAGAAGCTCAATCGATTGCCGATCCAGAGCGACGCCGGTGTACTTCGTTGCGAAATACTGCTCATGTTTCTTTCCCTATTTCACCGCATTGCGCAAAGAACACTATTCGTTATTTAATAGTCATCTGAGCCCAAAGCTGTTCGATATCCGGAGTCTTCCGAATTTGTTTTATGATCCGCCTATGCAGACTGCAGCAATTATGGTGCAACTCTGCGGTGATTGGGTCGGATAGCAACTCAGAGAAACACTGCTTTTTCCGCTCCAGAATAGCATCAATACCCTTATCTTCGACGTGATTGAGGTTCATGGTGTTCCAATAATCTAGCCCCATTTCATCACCAATATGGTTTGAACGGCCGCGCATTTTCTTTACCAGATAGCTCTCGCACGATTTCAGCGCGTAGTGGTTTAGCTGTACCAAATCATAGCCAACTGAATCGCGGGCCGACCGCCAACTGCCGTTGAAATACCGATCAGGCATCAATTGCCCTGACCCATTATACCAATGGCATTCTGCAATGGTTTCCACCCTTGGTAGCTTCGGTCTATGAACACCCAGCACGCCCCAGAGTTCTAGCTGGAACATAGTCTTCATCCCCCAAGCCTGCGGCGGTTTGTGTGAGCCCTCGGCAGCCGCCATACGGAATTGTTCCGAAACGAAGGCATCCTCGTACTTAATAATGCCGCTATTTCCAAATATCCGCCATGTCATTGATATCATGCGCGCTTGCGGAACCGCACCCGTCAAATCCCGCAACGTGTTGCCACCTGTTTTGACAAAAATCTGCTCGTCGGCATCGATGGGTATAACCCAATCCTTCGGGCCGGCCACTTCCATTTCCAAAAACTTCCGATAGGCCCGTCGCTGTGGGCTGGTCCGCCGTCTATTCGAGTTATTGTCCACATGGATCAGAACTCCGCGCTGGTCGAGCCGCTCGAGCAGCGCATCCGTCCCGTCCGTGCAGTCATTCGTCATCACGACCATCTGGTCGATGCCAATAGCCTGATTGTGCGCGACCCATTCCAGAACGAACGGGCCTTCGTTCTTCATCGGGGTAACGCTGACAAAGCGGGGGGGCTGATCGACCATTTTTGCCTCAGTTTTTGGTGCCATGCAGGCCGGACGCGGGCACGCAAGACCAGTGTTTGCCCGGCAGACTAATTCCATTGCAGGCGGTGACCAAGCCGAAACCTTGGGTGTGTTTGCACACAGATGACCCTGAATGGTGCTGGATATCGCGAAAGGCCCGCATGTTACCCTTCTGCCCTTTTGAGTTGATTGGAAAACCGTTTGTAGGTTGGGCACAACGCCTTGGCCCGTTGCAGAAACACTTGCGCCCGCTGTTTTTCACCACGCTTCAGGCAAATCTGACCCGCGGCCCCTTGAATGGCAGCGGTGATGTCGTCCAGCTCGGCCGCGTGAAGGATCTGCGCCTCGGCCTGTTCTTCGGCGCCGATGCGCGCCAAGAGTTGCCCCATCGCGAAAACCAGAAACGCGCTGTCAGGGTCACAAGCCAGCGCCTCGGCCATAGTCAATCGCGCCTGTCGTCGGTCACCCGCATCCGCATAAAGCTCGGCAAGACGTTTGTGGTACAAGGGGTTGTCAGGGCACCGCAGAACCACGTCCCGGGCGGCATCAATTGCCGACTCGACGGCAACCTCGCCCATGCGCCATTGCAGCAACGATGACAGGCTTTCCACAGCGGGGTCCTGTTCTGGCACGTCGTCGATCGCAGTCAGCCCGGCCCACAAAGCTTGCAGGCGCGGACCGCTGTCCTGCAGCCGCCTGGCGCGCTGGTCCAGGGAAAGATCGGACCAATCAAGCAGGATCATGTCGAAATTGCAGGGCGCCCTCACGATCACCTTGTGCTGGACAAGGTACAGGTTGTTGAACGGCGGAAACCGACGTTGGCGCAACTTTCGCTGCAGGGCCCAATCCACGGGCGGAAACAGTCGAACGGGCAGTTGATCGCGGTACAGCATGCGCGAACCCAAAACCACAACATCGGGTCGCAACGGCTTGGCCCAAAACGCTTTTGCAAAGTGACGCCCGGCAGCCCAGCGTTTCTTTCTGGCGCCAAGAATGGCCCCCCGCAATGCGGTCAGAACCGCGTGATCTTCGGGCCAAAGATGCGGGTTTTCCAACCCGTCCCGGGCCAGTTGCTCGCTTTCCTTCCACTTGCCCAGATAGAACGCGTTCAACGCCTGCAGCAGGGGCAGAAAAGCGTTGTCCGCCCCGGCATCGAGGATCGGCTGGCCCAGATCAAAAGCCTCTTGGCACCGATCCTGGGCGCACAGATATTGCGCAGCCTTGGCATAGACATGGGCGGCCTCGGATGGGTTCAGAAAAGTCTCGGGGCCTTGCGCCACGCGCCGGATGACGGTTTCGTTCGCCTCGTCCAATTCGGCCTCGGTCAGGACATCGCGGAATACCAGTCTTTGCTGCCCCGATATCCGTGCAGCCGCCATGGAAAAGGCCGAGATGAACGGAGCGATCACCTGTTCGGCCCGGGACATGGCAAAAAGCTCGAGAAAGTCGCGCTGTGCTCGGGTCATTCCAGACAGGTCCGCAATGTCGGACATCTGCATCAGGTTCGGATAACGCTTTTGAAACCGCGCAATCAGCTCGGGCTGGTCCGAGAACATGATCGCGGGCCGGTCCAGCCTCTTGGAAAGATGCATATCGTAGAGTTCTTCCGGCTCGACCTTTGCCGGCCAGGTAGTGTGCTTCCAGGGCAGCGCGTTCAGGATGTCACCGCGCCGGACATGGTAGGCAGAAACGCCCTGCCCCGAGAGCCTTGCATCGGCAAGCTCCATGATGTGCCGGATTTGCGGAGTGAACCCGATACGGTGAATGAACTCGCGGTAGCGCGGGCGGATCGCCTCAATATCCTCCCAAGGAAAGGCAAGGACTTCGAACCCCTCTTCGACCAAGACCGAGCGGCCAGCGGCCAGATGCGCCGTCAGCCGATCGGGCGTCGCGTCGCCCAAAAAGCTCCAGACCGGCAGCCCATTCTTCGACAGCCGATCGTGGGTTTTCTGATCCAGAAAGTGAGACTTGATCCATTCGGGATCGAACAGCTCTTCCGGGTTGTCCAGTTCTGGGGCATCGGCCCCCGGTGGAAACCAGTTGACCCGATAATCCGCGTCAAAATCCTCGGCCAGGCGTATGCAGGTCAGCATCATCAGCAGTCGGGCACCCATGCGGTCCTTGCGCTGGCCGATGAACACGCCCCGTTTGGGCGTCATGACGCGTCCCCTGCCGCCATAGCCCGGCGCATGGCCCGGAACCGCTGGCGGGCGGCCATTACCAGCTTTGGGTGACGTTCTTCGCCCACGGCTTCAATACCGCGCATGTAGATCGGCAGTCTCCGTCGGGCACGCATCATCTTGTAGTACTCGGACGGCTCCAGGGTCCCACGCATCGCCTGCTGCATCACCGGTTTCAAAAGATTGAGTTTCCGCAGCATGGGCGCGGCAAAGTGGTTGGCGAACCAGGTTTTGAGAAGAACGACATTGCCGCCCTGCAGCCGTGTGACCTGATGCCTGTCCAAGTCAAAGAACGGGTCGTAAAACACATAGGCCCGGGCGGCGGCCTGAACGGTTTCGACAGCGTCACTCAGCGGCAGATCCCAGTCCTGGACACGGCCGAACCGATAGCGAGTTTCCCAGGGGACCCGCCGCTCGTCCAATGTGGTTTGCGGATTGAAAGCAATGACGATCGCACCCGGAACCAGTGCTGAGAAGGTCAACGCGGCGAACCCTCCCATGGACGCCCCGGCAAACACGACCTGATCGAACTTGTCAAAAAACCCCTCGCGCGCCTTGTCCTCGAAATAACCGATGATTTCGGGGTCGCGATACCATGCCTTTGTGCGGGCGATCACGCCCAGATGGGACCACCCCTCGTCCCGGAAAAACTTCCAGCCCCACGGCTCGCGGGCAAAGGACAGGTCATTGGCATTTGCAATATTGTCAAAACTGATGACCAGCCGCGCCGGGTCACGCTGGTGGAATAGAACCGAATGGCGGTCGAGCTTTTGCAGAAACCCCGTCCCGTCCCCGCCGGGGTAAATCTCGACAAACCAAGGCGGAGGCGGATCGGTCAGAATGCGTTCATAGCCGGTCTTCCGATCCGGGTGATCAGGTTGCAGCTGCGCTTTGGTCAGATCGTCCGCCATGGCCGTCACACCAGATTGTCGGCCAGCCAAGACCGGAATTCCACCCAATCGGGGCGCATCTTGATCTCGGCGATTTTGGCGCGGTGCCATTCGCAGGCCTGTTCGTGCAATTCGCGCAGTTCGGGATCCGATTTGAGTTCGTCAAGCAACGGTGCTGCACGCTGGGCGATCGGCTGGATCGAGGTGTCCTGAACCTTGTTAGCATTCATGTCCGACCAGTAGGATTGCCCCTGATCCACCTTTACGTGGTTGGTCCGCCCCCGGTCCCGCTTGATAAGAAAGCCATCCAGAGATCGAACGGAATAATGATGGAGCCGTCCGAAGGAATGGTCGAAATTCCGCCAGGCGCGCCAACCGACATTCTGGGCTGGAAACAGATTCCCACCCGCGTCCGACCATGCGACCTCGGCCTCTTTGCCCTCTTCGATGCCCTTGGGTCTATGCGGTCCGAACCGAGTGAACTTGCCATTGTTCCGAAACAGCGTTTTCAGACCATATGCGCGACCGGAATGATAGGGAAACTCCTGATCGGCCATGCAAAATGACCGTGTCACGGGCGTGTCGTCAAAACTGATATTGCCCGACGTCCCAAACAACCGCCATGCGAACGAAATGGCGTCCACCGATTGTCCTGCCTTCTGTTCGACGGCATCAATCAAGGCCGCGAAGCTGTTGTCGCCGCATCGAATGTTCCAAAACTCATCGACATCAAGGCACATCAGCCAATCGGCTTCTTGGATCTTGGGATGTCGCCGTGCCCGCCGGAGCATCTGGTGCTGGGGGTTTCCACCCTCAGGTACAGCATTCGGGACGTGGGATGCCAAACCCATCTGCTCAAGGCGTTGTGCAATTCTGTCGGTACCGTCCTCACAGTCATTGGTGAAGATCACAAAATGATCGACGCCCAAAGTCCGATGAAACGCGACCCACTCCAGCATGTAGGGGCCTTCGTTTTTCATCGTCGTGAATACGGTAATGGTCTGAGACATTTACGCCTGTTCCCGAACTGCCTTTGACCTTCTTCTTACACAAACCGCACCAATGCTGCGAGGGTCGAATTCCGTACGAGGGAATGTCTGGGCCCACTGGTGCACCGCTACACGTGCAACCGGCCTTCGGACGCAAGCGCCCTAAGCACCGCGGAAGCAGACGACAGGTCCCATCTGGAGTCGATTGCCCTCTCAAATAATCCCAGAATTTTGGGTTACGGCGTAAAAGGGACCAGTAAAAACCAAACTAATTCCGCCAGTTGCACCGCAAATCTCTTGCGACCGGCCTCGTTAATCCCAACCCTACTAACGGAAAAACAGCGCACGTCAAAAGCGGCGGACGAGCAGTCTTGTCGAGGGGAGATGGTACCGCCTCCCTGGCTTGAACAGGGGACCTCTGGATCCACAATCCAGCGCTCTAACCAACTGAGCTAAGGCGGCACTCGTGAGGGGCGATTTAACGAACGCGTTCGGGGATTGCAAGAGCCTTAAAGTCGAATTGACCAGCTTTGTTCGATGAGATCGACGCCGAAGGAATGAACCGGTTTGCTGTCGGTCAGGCGCCATCCATACGCTTGGTACAGATTGCAGGCAGCCCTGTGGCTTTCGTGGGTCCACAACACCATCGACGCATAGCCCGCGGATCGTGCAAAATCCATGCATGTCATCAAAAGCCGCGCCCCAAGTCCCCTGCCCCGCGCGTCGGGTTCCAGCAAAAAAAGCCGCAGTTTGGCGGTAGTTTCATCCTGCGCGATACAGAAAATACTACCAAGGCGCTTTCCGTCACTTTCAACGATCCATCCCCTCTCGCGTTGGGGATCATGCCCGGCGACAAATTCGTCCAGAATACGGGCCACCAGCGGAGCGAAGCTCTCGTCAAATCCTTCATCCCGCGCGTAAAGTGTTCCGTGGCGCTCGACCAGCCAATCGCGGTCATCTTCGCAAAACGGCCGGATCTCAGCATTGTCCCCTTGCAGCATCGGCCACACACTCCGCTTGATTCCCATTGCGTTGCAGGCTAGCAGAAACGCTCAGTCCCCGGAGGCGAGAATGGGCATCAATACCGAACGTGACATCGAAGCGAACCTTCAGATCGGTCCGACCGACCATGGAATGGTGCGCCTGTTCATCGAGGCGGGCGAGCTTGAAATCCCCATGGATTTCGACCCGGAAGAAGCCGAGGAAATCGCCGACGAGATCCGCGCCGCAGCACAAGCCGCACGCGCCGTCAAAGGCTGAAATCAAAGCCGCGGATCACGCAGGCCGTGCAACCGTCGCGCGGCGTCCATGGCAAATTTCTGGATCATCTTCTTGCGTCTTGCCCCGGCCAACTTGGTCTCGGGGGACATGCGGATGATCTCGGCGTCATAAGCATCCGCAATGATAAGTCCGGTTTCAGCGGGCAGCAGCTCGGTGGGAAAGTCCGTGTCCACCGCCCAGAAGAAGCGGTCGCACCAATCCAGATAACCCTGCCACTTCGAATCGGACATATAGTCGGCCCGGCTTGACTTGCACTCGATCACCCAAAGCTCGCCCTTTGGCCCCAACCCCATGACGTCAACGCGCAACCCGCGGGTCGGGACGAATTCCTCAATCGAAACAAAGCCGTGCGTCACTAGGTGTCTAGAGACACCCCTGGCCAGTCTTTGTCCGGGCTGAAGTTCAACTGTCATGCGCAGAGTGTGAACAATTAGTGAACAAATTGTCAAGTTGGCAGGTTTTGATCATCATCCCGGATCTGACCCGGCCCGCATGCCCAAGATTTGCCCCTACAATCAACTTCCGCACGACCCAGACCAAAAACTGTTGAGCATGCCCCTTGTGCAACTGAGTGTTGCGCCCTACTTAGGCGCTTGGCGGGTTCTGCCCTTCTCGTGACTGGTAGCATTCCGGTGGCCTTAAGCAATTCCGAGGGAGCTGGCTCTGTTCGGGTCCTGGCCCGTTTACCTGGCGCCCACCTGTACATACAGGTCCTCGGGAATCAAAACCGCACGGTTGCCTGGTGGTCCCGCCGCCTTCTGATCAGGGCATGTCCTTCAAACCCGACGCGCGAGAAGTCCCGCCGTTGAGAGGTTTCCTCAGTCTTCTTCCGGGAACAATTGAGCACTCGATTGCGACAGTTCCGGCTCTAAAGATGCGAAAGTGTTCACGCGCAAAGGGCTGTGGCTGTCGACAAATTGGTCAAAACAAGCGCAAAGCGGCTCTGGCCCATCACGACCTGCGCGCTTCGACGCGCACGGGCTCCAACTTGACCGCGACCGAGGTACCGCCGCGCGGGCCTTTGGGCTTTTCGGCCATGCTCATGATCGCATAGGCGAACTGAACACCCGCAAAGACGATCCCGTTCATGAACCAGATCATGATCAGCGCGACGAAACCGATGTCGGACCCGGTGATGAGGTGACGCAGGTTGGCCACGTTCAAAAGCAGCAGCACCGCGACAAACACAGCCGAGATCACAAAGCCGAGCGCGACCTGGGTGATGTAAAGACGGATCAGTTTCGGCATGACGCACCTCCTTCACACGACAGGAGTCTAGCGCAATTTTATGCCGGGTAAAATCGCCCGTGGCGCGTCAGAACGCCTCGGGCTTGGCCTCGCGGGCCATGTGATCCAGAACCGCGTTGACGAATTTCGGCTCTTTGCCTTCGGGGAAGAAGGCACGCGCCACGTCGACGAATTCGGTGATGACCACTTTGGGCGGCGTGTCGCTCTGGCTCAGCTCGGCGCCCGCCGCGCGGAACAGCGCCCGCAGGGTCGGGTCGATGCGCGAGATCGGCCACTTGGCCACCAGCGCCCGGTCAGTCATCTGGTCGATCGGCGCCTGATAGTTCACCGCGTCATCCACCAGCTTGCGGAAGACCGAGCTGTCGCCTTCCAGCATCTCGTCGCCCTCGTAGACCGCGCCGAACCGGTGATCCAGAAACTCGTTGACCACCTGCTCGGTCGTCTGGCCCGACTGCTCCATCTGGAACAGCGCCTGCACGGCATACAGCCGCGCGGCGGATTTCATCAGGCGTTTCCGGTTTGCCGGTTTCGGCGTGTCTGTCTGGGTCATGCTGTCGTTGATCCGTTGCTGTCGCCCGCCACGAGGATGGACTCGGACGGCGGCTTGAATCCGACGCCCTTTTTCGAAGCGCCCCACTTACGTCTGAGTGCGATCAGATGCAAGGCCGCAGCCGCCGCGCCGCCGCCTTTGTTCATCTTTTCCGGATTCGCGCGTACTTCGGCCTGCGCGTCATTTTCAACCGTCAGGATGCCGTTGCCGATGCAAAGCCCCTGCAGGCCCAGCAACTGGATCGCGCGGCTGGAATCGTTGCAGACGGTTTCATAATGCGTGGTCTCGCCCCGGATCACGCAGCCCAGCGCCACATAGCCGTCGAAGTTGCACTGGCGGTCCGCCATGGCAATCGCGGTCGGAATCTCGAGCGCGCCGGGCACCTCGACCACCTCGCAGCTGCCGCCGACGGCCTCGATCTCGGCCTTGGCGCCGCGAACCAGGTCGTCGGCGATGGCACGATAGAACGGGGCCACGACGATCAGCAGCTTGACCGGGTCATCGAATTTCGGGGTCGGCAGAACGCCGTGTTTGTCTTGCTCAGCCATGCTCAGTCATCCTTGAGAATCGAGCGGGTCCCGACGATGGACAGGCCAAAGGCGTCCAGACCCAGGTATTTCGTCTGCGGCGAGTCGGTCAGCAGCACCAGTTCCTTGATGCCCATCTTGGACAGGATCTGCGCGCCCAGACCGGTTTGCTTGATGGTGCGCGGGCCTTCGTCCTCGGCCGCGTACAACGAGTTGCGCGGGTTGCGGAACAGGCAGACCACGCCACGCCCCTCGGCGGCGATCTTTTCCATCGCACGCGGCAGTTCCTGCGGCGACTTCGGACCAAGGCCCAGAATGTCCGAGGCCTCGTGCAACGCATGGGTGCGGGTCAGGACGGGCTCGGGCGTGCTGATGTCGCCCTTGATCATCACCACATGTTCGATCCCGTGGGTCTGATCGGTGAAGATCCGCATCTCCCACTCGCCGCCATATTCCGACGTGACCATCCGGCGCGCGGTCTCGACCACAAGATTGTCGTGGCGCGCGCGGTACGAGATCAGGTCGCTGATTGTGCCGATCTTCAGCCCATGCTCCTTGGCGAATTCGACCAGATCGGGCAGTCGTGCCATGGTGCCGTCGGGCTTCATGATCTCGCAGATCACGCCCGAGGGGTTCAGCCCGGCCAGGCGCGAAATGTCCACGGCGGCCTCGGTGTGGCCGGCACGCACAAGCACCCCGCCCCGCTTGGCGCGCAGCGGAAAGACATGGCCGGGCGTGGCCAGATGCGCCATGGTGTTCTGCTCGTTGATCGCGGTGGCGATGGTCAGCGCCCGGTCGGCGGCCGAGATCCCGGTGCTGACGCCTTCGCGCGCCTCGATCGAAACGGTAAAGGCGGTTTCGTGCCGCGACGAGTTATTCACGGCCATCATCGGCAGGCCCAGACGGTCGATCCGCTCGGCCGTCATCGGCAGGCAGATCAGCCCGCGGCCATGGGTGGCCATGAAATTGATCGCTGCGGCATCGGCGAATTCCGCCGGGATCACTAGGTCACCTTCGTTCTCGCGATCCTCGTGATCAACCAGGATATACATCCGGCCTTGGCGCGCCTCTTCGATGATCTCTTCGATCGGGCTGATCGCGTCGCGCAGCTGGGCCTCGACCGGTCCGGGTGTTTCAAAGCTCATGGGGCAGCCTTTCACAGAGCAGGTGTTGCATCGCGGGATAGACCAGCGCGCGCGCAAAGGCCAGTCCGCAAACGAAGTGGGCCGTACCTAACGCGACGCAATTTCTTCGCTGGTGATCACGAAACCTCGGCCAGACGGGCCACGTACCGGGCCAGCGTGTCGATTTCCAGATTGACCCGATCTCCGACCTTCGCCGCGCCCCAGGTCGTCACCTCTTTGGTATGAGGAATGAAGTTTACCCCGAAATCGCAACCGTCGACATCGTTGACCGTAAGCGAAGTGCCGTTCAGAGCAACCGAGCCCTTTGGCGCGATGAAGCGCGCCAAATCGTTGGGCGCGCGCAGGGTCACGCGGGTGCTGTCACCTTCTTCGGCCATGGCGACGATCTCTGCGACGCCATCCACGTGTCCCGATACGATATGGCCACCCAATTCGTCACCCACCTTCAAGGCCCGTTCAAGGTTGACCCTTGAGCCCACCTTCCAGCCGTCCAGATTGGTTTTGGAAACGGTCTCGGCGCTGATCTGAACATCGTACCAGTCATCACCCAGCGCTATGACGGTCAGGCAAACCCCGTCGCTGGCGATCGACGCACCAATATCTATGCCGGATGTATCATAGCCTGTCCGAATGCGCGCACGCAAATCGCCCTGCTGCTCCAACTCGATGATTGTGCCGATATCGGTGACGATCCCAGTAAACATTCCGTTAACCCTCTGCGCCTAAGCTGTGCCATGCAATCCACGCCGAGGTAAGGCCAAGTGGCGGGCGGAGCAAGCCCTGCCTTGCCCGGCTGGCCGCAAAAAGGCATAGTTTGCTCAACAAAACACGGGCAACAAGAATTCGAGCATCTGGCATGAGGCAACCGAAGGCCACCACCGACAGTCGCGTATTCCTGTTTCTGCAGGGGCCGCATGGGCCGTTCTTCAGCGGCCTGGGTCGCATGTTGCGCGCGGCTGGCGCGCAGGTGTGGCGTGTCGGGTTCAACGCCGGGGACCAGGACTTTTGGTTCGATCGCGCCAGCTATATCCCCTATCGCGGCCGGCTCGACGACTGGCCGGAAAGCCTGACGAACATCATCCTGTCGCGCGGTGTTACCGACATCGTGCTTTATGGCGATGTTCGCCCGGTGCACGCCGACGCGATCCGTACGGCGCGACACCACGGCATTCGTGTTCATGTGTTCGAGGAAGGGTACCTTCGACCTTGGTGGGTCACCTATGAGCGCAATGGGTCAAACGGACATTCTCGCCTGATGGATCTGGAAATCGCCCAGATGCAACAAGCGTTGCAAAGCTCGGGCGCCAAAACGCCCCCACCCCCGTCACATTGGGGGGATATGCGGCAACACATTTTCTACGGCGCTCTGTACCATTGGTTCGTTCTGTGTGCGAACCGCGGGTACCGGAATTTCCGCCCGCACCGAGAAGTGCCTGTCTCAAAGGAATTCAAACTGTATTTCAAACGTTTGGCGCTCATGCCAATCCATCGACTGCAGCGCGTTCTCGCCACTTGGCGTGTAAGGCGCGGCGGGTTCCCGTATCATCTGGTGCTGCTGCAACTGGGGCACGACAGTTCGGTCCAGGCGCATTCGGATTTTTCATGCATGGCCGATTTCATCACCCCGGTGATGGAAGGGTTCGCCAAGGGCGCACCGTCCCACCACCGCCTGGTCATCAAGGAACATCCCCTTGAGAACCAGCGCGAGCCGCTGAGAAGACGCGTCCAAGCACTTGCGCGCGAACTGGGCATCTCGGATCGCGTGCATTACGTGCCCGGGGGAAAGCTGGCGCGACTTCTGGATCACGCGAGCTCGGCCCTGACTATCAATTCCACCGCCGGACAGCAGGCTCTGTGGCGTGGCATCCCTCTGCGTGTCTTTGGAAAGTCGGTCTACGACAAGCCTGAACTGGTCTCGCATCAACCGATTGACGAATTTTTCAGGCACCCGCAAAAACCTGACACGGAGGCCTATCGGGCATACCGCCAATTCCTGTTGGAAACCAGCCAGGTGCCGGGCGGCTATTACTCGCGCGGCGGACGGCGCCAGTTGCTGCGGCGAGTCGCTGACATGATGCTGCAGGCTCGCGACCCTTATCAGGCCGCGCTGACCGGAATCGCGACCATCACGCCACAGTTGAAAATCGTTGAATGACACGGTGCTTCGCTGGCTGGAACTTGAAGTTTGAAACCGCTAGTTTGACCGCAAACCAAAAGACTACATACGAAACTCGAGGTATTTCGGCAGTGCAGCGTTTCCCTACTCGATGGATACGAGGGTTGTCCCTCGTTGCAGCCATTGGCCTTCTGGCAGCGTGCCAACTGCCCAAGGCCGGGCCGAACAAAACCGAAATTCTTGCGGGCTCGACAGTCAATGGCGGCAACGCCCACGTGGTCGAAGTTGATGACCGGGTGGCCCACGTCAGCTCTGCGGTTCCACAGTTTGGCTTTCCCCCTGCCTTCCGGTCAGCACAAAGCGTAACATCCGACACCATTCGTCCCGGCGACGTGCTTGGCCTGACCATCTGGGAAAACGTCGACGACGGTCTGCTGGCTGGTGAAACCGGCCCATCGACCAATCTCGATGAGGTTCAGGTCGACAGCGAAGGCTTTATCTTCGTGCCCTATGCTGGCCGCTTGCGCGCCTCGGGCAATACCCCCGAGCAGCTACGCTCGCTGATTGCGGAAAAGCTGCGCGAGCAGACGCCTGATCCGCAGGTTCAGATCCGCCGCGTGGCGGGTGACGGTGCGACGGTCTCGGTAACCGGCACGATCGGCGCCTCTGGCATCTATCCGATCGAGCGCCCGACCCGCACGCTGTCGACGATGCTTGCCAGGGCCGGCGGCGTGGCGGTCGCCCCGGATATTGCGCTGGTCACGGTGATCCGTGGCAATCAGCGTGGCACCGTGTGGTATGACGATCTGTTCCGCAATCCTGAAACCGACATCGCACTGCGCGGTGGTGATCGCATCCTGGTCGAACAGGACACCCGGTCGTATATCGCGCTGGGGGCCACGGGTGGGCAATCCCGGGTCGCCTTCGACAGTCAGGATCTGTCCGCGCTGGAAGCGCTGGCGCAGGTCGGCGGCTTGCAATCGCTGTCCTCGGATCCCACGGGGATCTTCGTTCTGAGGGACGAGCGTGAAGATATCGCACGCAAAGTGCTGGGCCAGCCGAACCTTCAGGGCGAACAACGCGTGATCTACCTGCTGAACCTCACGGCGCCAAACGGTCTGTTTGTAGCACGTGATTTCGTGATCCGCGACGACGACACGATTTACGTGACCGAAGCCCCGTATGCACAGTGGACCAAGTCGATTTCGCTGATTGCCGGTGGTCTGACACCCGTTGCAAACGTCGCCACGCTGACCGGAAACTGAGGCATGAATCCCGGCGCCGACACTGCGGACGCCGAGGATCGAACGCGCCTGTATGTCTACAATGGCGGGTTTCTGACCCAACGCAGGGTCAGACGCATCCTGTCGCTGGCAGGATTCGACATTCGCGTTGGGCTTCCGCGTTCGGGCGACATGGTGGGCATCTGGGGCGAAAGCCCGACCGCGCACCGCGGAACCCGAGTAGCAAAGGACCGGGATATCCCGCTGTTGCGGGTCGAGGATGCATTCCTGCGATCCTTGCTGCCGGGGCGCGATAACGAGCCGCCACTTGGCCTGCTGCTGGAACGACGTGCGATGCATTTCGATCCGTCACAGCCGTCGGACCTCGAAACTCTGCTGGCCACGCACCCGCTGGATGACACCGCCCTGCTGGATCGGGCGCGCGGCGCGATCGCACGGTTGAAGGAATCGCATCTGAGCAAGTATTCGGCATGCGACCCGGATATCGCGCCCCCGGATCCGGGCTATGTATTGGTTGTCGATCAGATACAGGGCGACGCGGCGGTTACGGCAAGCCGGGGCGACCCGGCGCGGTTTCTGGAAATGCTGATCATGGCCCAAGAGGAAAACCCCGGCGCGCGCGTGATCATCAAGACCCACCCAGAAACACTGCAGGGCCATCGGCGCGGTTTTTTCTCGGCGGATGACGAAACTGACCGTGTCTCCCTGTTGGCGAATCAGATCAGCCCCTGGTCGTTGCTGGAAGGCGCGATTGGGGTCTATACCCTGTCTTCGCAGCTGGGGTTTGAGGCCATTCTGGCCGGTCACAAACCTAGGGTTTTTGGGCAACCCTTCTATGCCGGGTGGGGTCTGACGCAGGACGAGATGCCGCTGCCGCGCCGGCAGCGCAATCTGACCCGCGCTCAACTATTCGCTGCCGCCATGATACTGTACCCGACGTGGTACGATCCCTATCGCGACCAGCTGTGTGAACTTGAAACGGTGCTGGATACGCTTGAGGCCCAGAGCCGCGCCTGGAGACAGGACAGGCACGGCTGGACAGCGTCTGGAATGCGCTTGTGGAAACGCAGGCATATTCAGCAAACCTTCGGGAAGTGGAAAAAAGTCCGTTTCGTACCGGAACGGCCCTCGGCATCCGACAGGCCTCATATGGTCTGGGCCAATCGTGATCTGGATGCCGAAGATGTGGTCCGCGTCGAAGATGGTTTTCTGCGCTCGCGCGGGTTGGGGGCCAACCTTGTGCCGCCGCTTTCACTGGTGACCGACGACCTTGGAATTTACTACGACCCCACCCGACCCAGCCGTCTGGAAGAACTGATCACCGCTCGCGAAGAGTTGCGACCCGATCAGGAGATACGGATACGCCGCCTGGTGACGCAACTAACTGCGGCGGGACTAAGCAAATACAATACGGGCGGCAGTTGCCCGCCCCTGCCGGACGGGCATCGAATTCTTGTACCTGGCCAGGTAGAGGACGACGCCTCGATCCGGTTGGGCACCAGCACGGTCCGCACAAATCTCGAGTTGCTGAGCACCGTTCGCGCGGCCAATCCCGACGCAGTTCTGATCTACAAACCGCATCCGGATGTTGAGGCCGGGCTTCGGGACGGTCGAATAGACGCCGAGGGTTTGGCCGATGTCGTCCTCTACGAGGTCGACCCGGCACTGGTTCTGCCGGAGGTTCAGGAGGTCTGGACTATGACCTCACTGCTTGGGTTCGAAGCTTTGCTGCGCGGGATAAAGGTCACTACGCTTGGGGCTCCGTTCTACGCCGGCTGGGGCCTGACGACGGACCTTGGATCGGTCCCGGCCCGACGAGGCGCGCGACCGACGGTACTGGGCCTGGCCTACGCCACGCTCATCGACTATCCACGGTATTTCGATCCAGTCACTCGCGATGCCTGCCCGGCGGAGGTTGTCGCAGACCGTTTGGCGCATGGCCCGATTTCACCTGCTGGGCCGGCAATCCGGCTGCTGGCCAAGCTTCAGGGGGCTTTTGCAACACATGCGAACCTGTGGCGCTAGGGCGCGACGCTAACGCACTGGCCTGCGCCAGACATGCAGAACATCGCCACCCAAGTCCCGGGTTTCAACCAGCGAAAAACGGGGCGCGTCGCCCAGTTCCTCAAGCCCCATGGCGCCAATGGCGGGCAAGCCTTCGGCCCCGATGGCCAAGCCCGCGCTGAAACCGACCAACTCGTCGACCAGATCATTTGCCAGCAGAGACGCGGCCAATGCCGAGCCCCCCTCGCAGTACACCCGGGTCAGACCGGCCTGCCCCAATTGGTGGAGCATGTCTGCAGCATCGATCCGGTGATCCTGCAACGCGCAGGATATCAGCCGAGCGCCCAGTCCCTGCCACGCCGCGGCACGCTCGGGGTCGGGCGACGGGCCATGGCAAAGCCAAACGGGAATATCAGACGCGGTTCGGGCCAACTGGCTGAGCAAAGGCAATTCGAGGTGACGTGAAACCACGACACGCACGGGTTGCCGGTCGATACCCAGATCACGAACCGTCAGCGAAGGATCGTCGGCCCGCGCGGTGCCCGCGCCGACCATCACCGCATCGTGCCGCGCACGCATGGCATGCACCGCCCGACGGGCCTCGGCGCCGGTGATCCACTTGCTCTGCCCGGTCTCGGTTGCGATCCGTCCATCAAAGCTGCTGGCAAGTTTCAGCGTCACGAACGGTCGGCCTTGCTCGGTCTTCATGAAAAAGCCCGCGTGATCCATTGCCGCCTGATCGCTCAGAACCCCGGTCGTGACCTCAATCCCGGCATCGCGCAACATGGCAAAACCCTGCCCCGCGACGCGCGGATCACTGTCCTCGATCGCCGAAACCACGCGGGCCACTCCGGCGCTGATCAAAGCCTCGGCACAAGGTGGCGTCTTGCCGTGATGCGAACAAGGCTCCAGCGAGACATAAGCGGTCGCGCCACGCGCCTGTTCGCTGGCCTGGGCCAAAGCCTCGGTTTCCGCATGAGGGCGACCGCCGGGCTGCGTCCAACCGCGCCCGACGATCCTGCCGTTTTTCACCAGAACGCATCCAACCGCGGGGTTGGGCCAGCAAGATCCTTGTCCGCGCCGCCCCAAGGACAGGGCCAGCGCCATGTATCGCTTGTCTGTTTCGGTCACTCGTCAGTCGATGGCTGCGGCGGGCGCAGTTCGTGGACGAACTCCTCGAAATCATCGGCCGCCTGGAAATTCTTGTATACGCTCGCAAAGCGAACATAGGCGACGGTGTCGATCCGCGCCAGAGCTTCCATGACGATCTCGCCGATCTTGTTGGACGGAATGTCCGTCTCACCCATGCTTTCCAGGCGCCGCACGATGCCGGATATCATCTGGTCGATGCGGTCCGGATCAATCGGGCGCTTCTGCATCGAAATACGGATTGACCGTTCCAGTTTGTCCCGGTCGAAATCCTCGCGTTTGCCATTTGTCTTGATGACCACAAGGTCACGCAACTGGACCCGCTCATAGGTGGTGAAACGGCCCCCACACGCGGGGCAGAACCGACGCCTGCGGATGGCCACGTGATCTTCTGCCGGACGTGAGTCCTTGACCTGAGTATCGATATTTCCGCAAAACGGGCAGCGCATCCGCCGTCTCCTCGTCCCTTGTTCCGCCTCTTTTTGTCAGCGCTGTGGCCGACTTATCCACAACTATAGGGCAGCCGCTAGAGTTTGGGTAGTCGGAAATTTCAACCGCTATATGCAGGGTCACCCAAAATGCGCCGCAACTCGGCGAACATGGGGCGCGGTCCGGTGTTCGAACAGGTAGATACCCTGCCATGTTCCCAAGGCAGGTTGCCCACGTCGGACCGGGATCGAAAGCGAGACCGGCATCATAGCCGCCTTGATATGGGCCGGCATGTCATCGGGCCCTTCATACGTATGTTTCAGATAAGACATCGACGGATGATCTGTGGGCGGAACCAGCCGCGAGAAAAATGCCTGCAGGTCCGTCTGAACCTCGGGATCCGCGTTTTCCTGTATCAAGAGTGAACAGGATGTGTGGCGGACGAACAGCGTCAACAATCCGTCGGCCCCACTTGAGGACAGCCAGTCACGGATGTCGGAGGTGAACTCGTACAGCCCCTGCCCTCGGGTTTCGATGGTGAATTCGGCCTGCATCAACCGGGTGGCCCTGTTTGCGTCAGTTGAAGAATGGGCGCACGTTGCACCGGGCATTCGCACCTTGGACCGACATGCTGTAGCCCGGTTGAAATCCAGAAACCACTACGCTGGGTTGCTGTGGCACGCCGCCTGTCGGCGGTTTGATCGAAAACTGCACGGCGGTCCGACGCCCGGTTGTCACACTGGGCCCATAGCCGCGCAAAACGTAAATCCGCTGCTGCCAGCCGGCCCCCAGTTTGCGCCGAGCAAAATCCGCCGCCGCGCACCAATACCCATCAACGTCCTGCCGGGCGCGGGGGATGACCTCAAAATCGGTGCTGTTCATCGGCTCGGTCCGGTACCCGTTCGGGGCGGCGTCAGTCTCGACCGGAGCGGCTGCAACCATTGCCGCCAACGCGGCGCATGTCAGAATATGTTTCATTGCAAATATCTTCCCTGATTTCGACACGCATCATAGCCTAGTTTTTCACCAAGCCCAGAACAGCGTCGTTCACGATGATTTCAGGAACAGTGCGCACGCGAGTGGTGCCTTGCGTCCGGGGAACTGGGACATGCATTCAATGTGTGCCGGGGAGCCACAGATCGGTTGGTGTAACCAAATCCTTCGGCTCTGCCCGATCCCCACGGGACTGACCCGGCACGCGGCTGATCTATGACGGCCGTACCATCGAGTCTTTCTTTGCCCGGCCACGTCTTTGTGATCTGAAGCCATTTCCGGTGCACGTAAGTGCGCCGTGTCTGACCCTGTGTGGAAACGGTCACCTCACAAAAACTATGCAAATGACAAAATTCGCTACATAATCCGGCCAATTCAGTGGGTTCCGGAGCGTGGCATGCAAGTCGATATCGCCAGAATTCAGCTGCTGGCGTCCGCGTTGCAGGATCAGGCAGGGAATACTGATACGGTCGTTCGAGTCCTCGCCAAAAGCGGGCTGAGTGCGCAAGACCTCGCGCCGCCTGCAAAGTTGTACAGTGCCCATAGCGAGGCCTTGTTTGCCCGCCACGCTTGCGATGAACTCAACGACATCCTGTTCGGCGCGCGAACGGGCTTGCAGTTCAGCGCAACTTCTAGCCTGACCGCTTATATCAGCAAGTATTCCCGGGATCTCCGGCAGGTACTGGAGAACGCCAACCACTTCCACCGGCTGATTGATCCGGCCATCGCCGTGAGGCTGCATGAGTCCGGAAATTCGGCAACCATCGAGGCCAGGTGGAAGGACCCAAGCTTTTCGCGGTACCACCGGCGAACCGAGTTCCTCATGTTTGCCTGCATTGCCCGCCTGCGTGCTCTGACGGGGATCCCGATCCAACCGATCGAACTACGGTTTCAGCACAAGGTCGGCGCGCGAGAGGAAGACTATTCCAAACTCGGCAAATTCCCGGTGGTGTTTGGCGCGGAAAAGCTCGAGATCATTTTGCCGCAATCAACGCTCGACGTGCCTGTCCCGACCTACGACCCCAGCTTGCGACAGCACCTGATGGAATATGGTGACCGTCTTCTGCGTGAAAACAGTGACGAAAAACAGACATTGCGGTCGCGGGTCGAAGGGCGGATCACCCAATCGCTTCCGGGAGCCATCGCCCGCGCCGAACAGGTCGCCAAGGATCTGGGCATGAGCCCGCGGACATTCGGTCGGCGCCTGACCGAGGAAGGCACCAGCTTTCGCGAAATTGTCGACGACCTGCGCTGTGACCTCGCCAGAACGTTTCTGAAGAACGACATGAGCCTATCTGAGATCTCATACAGCCTTGGCTACGCAGACCAGGCGGCGTTTTCGACTGCCTTCAAACGCTGGACCGGGCAATCTCCCAGCGCGTACAAGGATAAGTCCCGGCGCAGAATGCTTGCCTGACAAGCGGCCGGGGGTCATCAGCGTTGCCGCCTCGCCCCGACCTGTCCCATGAGTGGACACAAGCGATATGGTCCGCGAAAGCTCTGACCACTTGCGAATTCCCGCCAAACTGAATTCACGTTTGGCCGTCGTGAACCAAACCGCAGCTCAAATGAAAAAAGGCGCCTCGGTCGAGGCGCCTTTTTGATCACTGATCCAGGAAGGACCGCAGCTTTCGGCTTCGGCTGGGATGTTTCAGCTTGCGCAGGGCCTTGGCTTCGATCTGCCGGATACGTTCGCGCGTCACGCTGAACTGCTGACCAACCTCTTCCAGCGTGTGGTCGGTGTTCATGCCGATGCCGAAACGCATCCGCAGAACACGCTCCTCGCGCGGGGTGAGCGAGGCCAGTACACGCGTGGTGGTTTCCTTGAGGTTTTCCTGAATGGCGCTGTCCAGCGGCAGCACGGCATTCTTGTCCTCGATGAAATCGCCCAGTTGGCTGTCTTCCTCGTCCCCGATCGGAGTTTCCAGAGAAATCGGCTCCTTGGCGATCTTCATCACCTTACGGACCTTTTCCAGCGGCATCTGCAGCTTTTCGGCCAGTTCTTCCGGCGTCGGCTCGCGGCCGATCTCGTGCAGCATCTGGCGGCCGGTCCGCACCAGCTTGTTGATCGTCTCGATCATGTGCACCGGAATACGGATGGTGCGCGCCTGATCCGCGATCGAGCGCGTGATCGCCTGACGGATCCACCAGGTCGCATAGGTCGAGAACTTGTAGCCACGGCGGTATTCGAACTTGTCCACCGCCTTCATCAGGCCGATGTTGCCTTCCTGAATGAGATCAAGGAATTGCAGGCCACGGTTGGTGTATTTCTTGGCGATCGAGATCACCAGGCGCAGGTTGGCCTCGACCATTTCCTTCTTGGCCTGACGCGCCTCTTTCTCGCCCTTCTGGACCTGCTGCACGATGCGGCGGAATTCGCTGATGTCCAGACCGACATACTGACCGATCTGCGCCATGTCGTTGCGCAGTTCTTCGACCTTGTCGGACGAGCGTTCGATGAACATCTGCCAGCCGCGACCCGGCTTTTGGGCCATGTCGGACAGCCAGTTGGGATCAAGTTCACGACCGCGATACTCGTCAATGAACTCACGGCGGTTGATGCGGGCCTGGTCGGCCAGCTTCACCATGGCGCTGTCCAGCGACATCACCCTTTTGTTGATGCCGTACAACTGATCGATCAGGGCTTCGATCCGGTTGTTGTGCAGATGCAGGCCATTCACCAGTTCAACGATCTCGGCGCGCAGCTTTTGATAGGTCTGCTCATCCTTGTCGCTGAACGACCCATCCTCGTTCAGAGTTGCCGAGATCCGGCTGTCCTGCATCTCCGAGAGCTTTGCGAAATCCGTCGAGATCCGCTCAAGCTGAGTCAGAACCTGATCTTTCAGTGCCGCTTCCATCGCGGCCAAAGACATGTTCGCCTGATCGTCTTCATCATCGTCATCGTCGTTGGCAATCGGGTTGCCGTCGGCATCCAGTTCGGGACCCGTGTCCTTGGCGGGCTTGGCGGCCGTGACAGCCGAAGTATCCACCACCGGCTCTTCTACGTCGCCATCCTCGTCCATCTGATTGCCGAACGTCGCTTCCAGATCGATGACATCGCGCAGCAGGATGTCCTCGGACAACAGTTCGTCATGCCAGATCGAGATCGCCTGGAAGGTCAGCGGGCTTTCGCAAAGCCCGAGGATCATGGTGTTGCGACCGGCTTCGATCCGTTTCGCGATGGCGATTTCGCCCTCGCGGCTCAGCAGTTCTACCGACCCCATCTCGCGCAGATACATGCGCACCGGGTCATCGGTCCGGTCCAGCTTTTCGGTTTGCGCACCGGCCAGCGCAACCTCACGGTTACTGTCGGTGGTGACCAGATCGGTCGAGCCCTTCTGCTCTTCCTCTTCGGCCTCTTCGTCTTCGATGATGTTGATGCCCATCTCGGACAGCATCGACATCACGTCCTCGATCTGTTCCGAACTGACCTGATCCGGCGGCAGGACCTGGTTGAGCTGATCGTAAGTGATGTAGCCTTTCTCGCGAGCCTCGGCGATCATCTTCTTGACCTGGGCCTGGCTCATGTCCAGCGAGATTTCCTGTTCCTGGTCGTCGGACTTCCGTTCCTCGTTGGTATCCTTGGCGGCCATTCAGTGCTCCTGCAGGGATGGGTGATTCGATGGAACCGAATCATTAGCGCGTAGAAGTGATTCGGCCACCCGTTTACCCGTTTTTCTTTTCCAGTGCTTTATGAAAACACCACATCAGCGGCGTTTCCGCTCGAACTTGATACCGGACATGATCGCCTGAAACGCGTCTTTCTCGTCACGATTGATTCGCGCCCCGTTGTCCGCAATGTCGAAAATGGCCCTGTCCTCGTTCTGGCTGCGGCTTGCACGGTTGCGCTCTTCGGCGGCCTGGGCCAACCGGAACGTCAACGCTTCGTCCGCCAGTTCGGACAACTCCTCTTCGGCTTCGGCAATCTCGGCATCCAGCCCCCGGAGCGCTTTGATTTTTGCGAGTTCCTCGGCCAGAGTCATCTGTGCCTTTTCGACGTCGCCCGGTTTGTGCACACAGGGGATTACAGCGACATGGCGAAGGGCCAGCAGGTTTTCAAGAGGGGCCGGCCCCAAAGACTGAACAATGTGCTCTTTCAGGTTGTCGGGATCGTCGATCGCGTGCCGCAGGATCGCATCGCGCAGGGCCGCGTGATCGGGGTTCAGGCATTCCATCTCTTCCAGTTGGTGCTCGAATTGCACGACCACCTCGGGGTTCAGGATTGCAATCGCAAGGATTGCCGCTTCACGCAGTTGGATATCCGCATTCTCCGAGGACGCAAGGAACGAGGCCCGCGCATCGGGCGTTGCCGACGGTTTTGGCGGTTGCCATTTGCCTTTCGGCTGCCAGTTTCGAGCCCCTGCCCCTTGCCGCTGCGGGCGGAAGAGTTGCCAGCGGAGATCCTTGATTTCCTGCCCGTAATGCGACCGGATCGAAGGATCGCGGATCAGTTGGATCTTTTCGCGCAGCGCCTTGTCGAGGGCCGCCTTGCGCTCGGGGCTGTCGAACACCTTGCCCTCGGTCTCGCGCCGCCACAGAAGCCTGACCATCGGAATGGCCGCGTCCAGCACCGCCTGAACCGCCGCCGGGCCTTCGGCGCGCAGCAGATCGTCGGGGTCCTTGCCCTCGGGCATCAGGGCAAACCGCAGAGACTTGCCGGCCACCAGCAACGGCAACGCCAGGTCGATGGCCCGCATCGCCGCACGCAGACCGGCCGTATCGCCATCCAGCGCGATGATCGGCTCGTCGGCGATGCGCCACAGCATGTGCAACTGATGTTCGGTGATCGCGGTGCCCAGCGGTGCGACGGCGGCGCCGAAACCTGCCTCGGACAGGGCAATCACATCCATATAGCCCTCGGCCACGACCAGCGGTTGCCCCTTGCCTGCCGCCTGACGGGCCGGTCCGTGGTTGTAGAGGCTTCGCCCCTTGTCGAACAGCGCGGTCTCGGGCGAGTTCAGATACTTGGCGTTGTCATTGGGGTCCATCGCCCGCCCGCCGAACGCGATGCACCGGCCGCGCGGATCGCGGATCGGGAACATGATGCGGTTGCGGAAGGTGTCATAGGGCTTTTTACCCTTGTTTGACGGCTTGGCCAGACCGGCGCCCAGGATCAGGTCCTCGGCCACGTTCTTGCCGCGCAGATGGTCCCACAACGCCTGCCAGCCGTCGGGCGCAAACCCGATTTCCCATCCGTCCAGCGCCTGAGCGTCCAGACCGCGGCGGTCCAGATAGGCGCGCGCCTCGGCCCCTGCCCCGGTCTTGAGTTGCAGGCGAAAGAACTGTACCGCCTGCTCCATGACATCGGCCAATTGCGCCCGATGGTCCTGCTTTTCCTGCGCCTTTGGGTCGCGCGCGGGCATCGGCAATCCGGCTTCGCGGGCCAGGATCTCGACCGCCTCGATGAACGAGACGTTCTCGGTTTCCTTCACGAAGCTGATCGCGTCGCCCTTGGCATGGCACCCGAAGCAGTAATAGAACCCCTTCTGGTCATCCACATGGAACGAGGCGGTTTTTTCGTGATGAAACGGGCATGGCGCCCACATGTCGCCCTTGCCCGGATTGGACTTGCGGTTGTCCCACATGACCTTGCGCCCGACGACCTGAGACAGGCTCAGACGGGTGCGCAGCTCATCCAGAAATCCAGGGGGCAAAGACATGTGTCATACATGGCAGAAACCGGGCCGCCCGCCAAGGGCGCGGCAGGCCTTTGTCCACAGCCAATTCGCGGCACTGTGGATTACTGCTGCAGGCACAGCTCCATCCAGGCGGCGCCAAGGTCTTTTTTGCGGATGTCGCGCATCTTCTGCTCGTAGACCCATGGGGTGATCAACGGGATTGCAGCGTTGTAGTTCTCGGGCCAAGTTGGGCCGGCCTTGGCCACCGCTTCAGGAACATCCCTTTCTTTCACGCGATCAAGACGGGCTTTTTGAACCGCCGCCACAACGTCTGCTTGATAGCGGCAGCTTTGCTCCTTGGTTTCAGCGGCAGCCAGCGGTGTGGCAAGCAGTGTGGCGGCAAGTGCGATGCGCAGCATAAGGTCCCCTTGGAATCAGTTCTTTGCAACAGTCTAACCGCGTGCCGCCACACCTTCCATTGCCCTCTGCAGATCATGCACCAACGATGTGGCCATCGACCGGAACACCATGATCTGAAAGGCTTTCTCGCCAACCCGAGTGATCGACGCGGTCATGTGGAACAGGAGCGTGCGCGCCGTATGTCCGCGTTTGAAGTTCTGCGGGCGCAGATCGACGGGCACCAGACGGGCCAGTACATCCTCGGCCCCGTCGCCCTCAAGCCGCACCACGGCCCAGGCATCGGACTGGTCGACGACCGCGGCGTGGGCGGACAGCGACGGGTCCGGCGTGGAGCCGATCAGCATGACCTGACCCGGGCCGAACCAGACCGCACGCGCGCCCGACTTCCCGGTGGCCCGGTTCGGGGCCGGCAGCGCCATGCCATGCGCCGCCTTCATCGCCTCGGACAGTGCTTTGGTCTGCCCTCGAGAAGCCGAAACCGCATGTATCGCGCCCGGATCAACCTCGGTGACCGAGACCATTCCGATGGTCAGCGGCAGCAGCCCGTCACACGGGGTCTGGGCAATCAGCTTATCCACGTACACGCTCTCCCTCTGGGTCAAAAAACACCGGGTCAGTCACCTCGCACAGCGTGGTCACGCCGCGCAGATGATCGACCATTTTGACGATCTCGCCATGACGGTCGGGGCCATCGGCCAGAAACGCCAGCCCCAGCATGCTGCCCAGCGTCGGCGAGTAGCAGACCGAGGTCACATAGCCCTGATCGTTGGTGCGCACCGGCGCGTCCTCTTCGTTGTACAGATGGGCGCCGGCCAGCAACTGGCGGCTTTCCCCGATGGGTTTGAGGCCGACCAACCGCTCGCGCCCCGGCTCCTCAAGCCCCGGGCGTTCGGACATGGTCTTGCCGATACAGTCCTTTTTCTGCGACACCATCCGGCCCATCCCGATGTCAAAGGCCGTCGTCCGCCCGTGGATTTCTGCATGGGTGATGAACCCCTTCTCGATCCGCAGGACGTTCAGCGCCTCCATCCCATAGAGGCCACCGCCCAGCGCCTCGGCCTGTCGGGTCAGGATGTCGAACAGGCTGGCCCCATACCGCGCAGGCAACGCAATCTCGTAGGCGTGTTCGCCCGAGAACGAGATCCGGAACAGACGCCCCGGCACCCCCAGAACCGAAACCGGCCCGCAGGCCATGAACGGCCACGCAGCATCATCCAGCGGGGTGTCCAGCAGGCCGTTCAGCACCTCGCGCGATTTGGGGCCGGCCACGGCGAATTGCGCCCATTGCTCCGTCACAGAAACCAGCGACACGTCCCAATCGGGCCGCAGACCCTGACGCACGAATTCAAGATGCTTCATCACGTCACCAGCGGCGGCGGTCGTGGTGGTCATCAGGAAATGACTGTCACTCAATCGCGCGGTGGTGCCGTCATCCATGACGAACCCGTCCTCGCGCAGCATCAGCCCATAGCGCACGCGCCCGACCTTCAGTGTCGAAAACGTGTTGGTATAGACGAAATCCAGAAACTGCGCGGCGTCGCGCCCCTGAATGTCGATCTTGCCCAGGGTCGAGACATCGCACACGCCGACCGCCGTGCGCACCATCTGCACTTCGCGGTCGCAGGACTGGCGCCACGTGGTCTCGCCCGGCTGCGGGAAATAGCTGGGCCGATACCACAGCCCGGCCTCGACCATCGGCGCCCCGCGCGCCACTGACGCCTTGTGCGAGGTGGTGAAGCGCTGCGGCTTGAACCCCGCCCCCTCGGCCCCCGCGCCCAGCGCGGCGATGGCAATCGGCGCGTAAGGCGGGCGGAAGGTGGTGGTTCCGGTCTCGGGGATCGCCCGCCCGGTGGCATCCGCAAGAATGGCCAGCGCCGCGACATTCGAGTTCTTGCCCTGATCGGTGGCCATGCCTTGCGTGGTATAACGCTTCATGTGCTCGACCGAGCGGAAGTTCTCGGTCGCGGCCTGTTTGACATCCTTGACGGTCACGTCGTTCTGGAAATCCAGCCACGCGCGCCCCTTGCCCGGCACCGCCCACAGCTGCGCGATTTCATAGAGCTGATCCTCGGCCTGCGGCGGCTCGAGTTTGGGCGCCTTGAGGCCCAGATCACCCAGCGCCTCGGTCGCAGCCGAAATGCCCTCGCGCAGACAGGCGGCGGTGGAAAACGCGCCGTTGCAGGCCCCGGCCGGGCGCATCCCGGGCACGGCGCCCGGCGTGGGCACGAAGGCGGCAATGTCACGCCGCCAGGTCGGTCGCCCGTTCATGTGGCAGGTCAGGTGGACCGAGGGGTTCCATCCGCCGGTCATCGCCAGACAATCGGTCTGAATGCGCTCTTCTCCGCTGGCCCGGCGCACGGTGATCGACTCCAGCCCCTTGCGCCCCGAACTGCCGCAGACCTGCGCCCCGCGCAGCACCGGATAGTCGGTCGACACCGGCCCGTCATGGCGGCTGTCGATCACGGCGGCAACGTGGACCCCGGCGGCCAGCAGATCACGGGCCGTCCGGTGGATGTCATCGGTGTTTCCGAAGATCGTGACACTCCGGCCAGCGGCGACGCCCCAGCGGTTCAGATAGGCCCGCACGGCACCGGCGGTCATGATGCCGGGCCGGTCATTGTTTCGAAACGCCACCGGGCGTTCCAGCGCCCCGGCCGCCAGAACCGAGCGGCGGGCGGCGATCCTCCAATAGGTTTCCAGCGGCGCACCGGCGGGACAGTCGCCCGTATGGTGCATGACCCGTTCGAGCGCGGCAAAGGTGCCCTGGTCGTAGGCACCCGCCACGGTCGTGCGGGTCATCAACCGCACATTGTCCATCGCACGCAACTCGGCCAGAACCTCGTCTGCCCAGACGTGACCCGGCTTGCCATCCACCTCGAGCGTCTCGGCCAGCAGCCGCCCGCCCATCTGGTTGCTTTCATCGGCCAGAATGACATCCGCCCCGGCCCGGCCGGCCGTCAAGGCAGCCATCAAACCCGCCGGGCCAGCCCCGATCACCAGCAGGTCGCAGAAGGCATAGGCGCTTTCATACCTGTCGGCGTTGGCCTGCCCGGACAGCGCGCCCAACCCCGCGGCGCGGCGGATCATCGGTTCGTACAGCTTCTCCCAAAAGCTGCGGGGCCACATGAAGGTCTTGTAGTAGAAGCCCGCCCCCAGGAAGGGCGCGGCCAGATCGTTCACCGCCATCACGTCGAAATTCAGGCTGGGCCAGCGGTTCTGGCTGCGCGCCTCGAGGCCCGGATAGATCTCTTGCATCGTGGCCCGCACATTCGGGTCCTGCGCGGCGCCCCGGCCGATGGTGACCAGCGCGTTCGGCTCTTCGCTGCCGGCGGTCAGGACGCCGCGCGGGCGATGATATTTGAACGACCGCCCCATCAGGCGCACGCCATTGGCCAGCAGCGCCGAGGCCAGTGTATCGCCCTGAAAGCCCGAATACCGGATTCCGTCAAAGGAAAACTCGACCGGAGTGCCGCGGTCGATCAGCCCCCTGCCCGCGACCCTCATCGCTTGCCCCCGGACGCAGGTTCGGTCGTCGAAATTTCGTGGGTCAGCGTGTTTCGGGTCACTACGATCCATGCGCCGCAGCCGCCCTCGTGATACCACAGATCCCGCGTCTCGCCCGCCGGGTTGTCGCGCAGATAGACGAAATCGTCCCAAGCGTCAGGCCCGGCATCCGGGGCGGGCCGGTCCAGATCGACGGCGGCCCCGCGATAGTAGAACTCGCGGCGGTCACGCTCGCCGCAATAGGGACAGGTGATCCTCATGGCCGCGCCTCCTGGTCTTCACAAATTTTCGAACGAAACATCCCGGCCCGCCCCTAATGCAGATTGTGCTGAGAGCCCTTGCCCTCTTCATCGATGATCCCGCGCCCGGTGCGGAAACGATCCAGCCGGAACCCTGTCGCGTTCTCGTGGTACCGGTCGGTGGCCATCAGGTGGGCAAACACGTTGCCCGAGCCCGGAACCGCCTTGAACCCGCCGTAGTTCCAGCCGCAGTTCAGATACAGCCCGTCGATAGGGGTGCGGTCGATGATCGGCGACCCGTCCGGCGACATGTCCATGATCCCGCCCCAGGACCGCAGTACCCGGGCCTTGCCGATCATCGGCATCAGGGCCACACCGGCCTCCATCACGCTTTCGACCGTCGGCAGATTGCCCCGCGCCGCGTAGGAGGCATAGAAATCCAGGTCGCCGCCGAACACCAGCCCACCCTTGTCGGATTGACTGATGTAGAAATGCCCCATGCCGAAGGTCACGACGTGGTCGATGCAAGGCTTCAGCCCCTCGGTCACGAAGGCCTGCAGCACATGGCTTTCGATCGGCAAGCGCATCCCGGCCATGCCGGCAACAAGCCCCGAACGGCCCGCAACCACAATCCCTACCTTCTTGGCCCGGATCGCCCCGCGCGTCGTCTGCACCCCGCGCACGGCGCCGTTTTCGATGTCGATGCCGGTGACCTCGCAATTCTGGATCAGATCCACCCCGCGCTGATCCGCCCCGCGGGCATAGCCCCAGGCCACGGCATCATGCCGGGCCGTGCCGCCGCGCGGATGGTACAGGCCGCCATAGATGGGAAAGCGAAGATCGTCATAGTTCAGATAGGGCAGCATCTCGCGCAGCGCATCGCGGTCCAGCAGGATGGCATCGTCGCCCTGGCTGATCATCATGTTGCCCCGCCGCGCGGCCGCGTCCCGCTGCCCGTCCGAATGGAACAGGTTGATGATGCCCCGCTGCGAATGCATCACGTTGTAGTTCAGGTCCTCTTCCAACCCCTCCCAAAGCTTGAGGGAATGCGAATAGAACTCGGAATTTCCTTGCAGAAAATAGTTGGCGCGCACGATCGTCGTGTTGCGCCCCACATTGCCGCCGCCGATATAGCCCTTTTCCAGCACGGCGACATTTGTCAGCCCGTGCTCTTTCGCCAGATAGTACGCGGTGCTAAGACCGTGCCCCCCACCACCGATGATGACGATGTCGTACTCGGCTTTGGGCTCGGGGTCACGCCAATGCGCCGTCCAACCCTTGTTGCCCGTCAGTCCTTCCTTCAGGACGCGTAAGCCGGAAAAGCGCATTCAGATCTCCCTGCGGGTTTGCTGGCATCAAACCAACTTCCAACAGGAGTAGCAATCCGGGCTCGGGGCTCCGCATCCGTTTTCGACAAGAACTTGTCAACGCGCGACCAAACCGGTCGCAATCAAGTTCGCCCTCAGAACCGCAGACGGAAGGCAAAGCCAACGATCGGAGCGGTATCATAGCCCTGCCGGCTGACCTCTTGCCCTGCCGCGTTGTCCAGGCGCAACTCGCCGTCAAACTCGGCGCCTGCAAATGCCGACAGCGAAACTCCGGGGTTTGGCGCGTATTCGACCGACAGAACAACCGGAATGCTGCTGTCCTCGCCCACGCCGCCCGGTGCCAACCCGTTGTCGTTCAACTGAAAGCGGACCCTCTCGGACCGAACGGCAAGCCCCACGCTGACACTTTCCGAAGCCTTGTATTCCAGCGTGACGCCGGGGCCTTGAGTGGCCCCCAGCGCGCTTCCGGTGCTCAGACGCCAGCGCTCGGCAAAGGTCCAGTCCACCAGAAGCGCGGGAAAGACTTCGAGGTCATCGGTTCCAACCTCAGAGAACACGCCAAATGCCGGGCCGATGCGCAGATTGGGGTTCACCGCCCATGAAATGCCGGCGAAGGCACCATAGGTGAAGCCGTCCGAGGCACTGGCGCCGGTCTCGTAATCCCATCGCAATTGGGGCGAGACGATCACCGCAGCCCCGTTGTCCAGAGTGAAGCGCAATGGAACGCTCAGGCGAATGTCGCGGATGTCGTCCCACGGCTGGTTTCCGGGCAACCCGAAATCGTATGAGAATTGACCGAAACTCGCCAGCAAACCCACAAAGGACCCGTCGCCATAGCTGTAAATGCCGCCTGCCCGCAGAAATGCACGCGATGCGCTGAAATCACCGCCGTCCTCAAGATCGGCGCTGCCCTGATAGATTGCCAACCCTTCCACAGTCGGCGTCCATCCCTGCCGGGGTTGGGCAATGGCAGCAGTCGCAAGCGCCAAGATCGCGGACCCTATCGCCGCGGCCCAAGCTACAGAACGGGTAATTTGCATGAGATCCTCGCTGGTTTCACTGCCTGAACTCCAGCGCAGGATGTGCGGCAACCGGACTTTTTGTCAAAGCCCGATTACCCGGTTTCCGAGACGTCAGAGGCCCTTGGCCCGATAGCTCTTGGCGACACGGTCGATGGACACGATGTAAGCCGCGGTGCGGAGGTCATCGACGTCGTCGCGATCGTGCCAGACCTCGCTCATGGCCTGGTAGGCGATGCGCATCGTGTCATCCAGGCCCGAGCGCACCAGCTCAAGCTCATCCGCGCCTTTGAGGTATTTGGCCTTGAAGTCCGGAGACATCGACCATGCATCGCCAAGGTAGCGGTCCAGCCGCTCCAGCTCTTTCACGATCAGCTCGTGCCGTGCCTCTTCCTGACGGCGCTGCATCCGACCGAAACGGATGTGACTGAGGTTCTTGACCCACTCGAAATACGAGACCGTCACACCGCCAGCGTTCGCATACATGTCAGGAATAATCACGGTGCCCTTCTTGCGCAGCACTTCGTCGGCCCCGGCAGTCACCGGACCGTTCGCGGCCTCGATGATCAACGGCGCCTTGATGCGCTCGGCATTGGACAGGTTGATCACGCCCTCCAGCGCGGCCGGGATCAGAATGTCACATTCCTCCTCCAGAACAGCAGTGCCCTCGGCGGTGTGCGTTGCATCCGGGTAGCCGTTCACGCCGCCATGTTTGACGATCCACTGGTGCACCGCTTCGACGTCGATCCCCTCGGGGTTATAGATCGCACCGTCACGTTCGATGATGCCCACAACCAGAGAGCCGTCTTCCTCACTCAGGAACTTGGCCGCGTGATAACCCACGTTGCCGAGGCCTTGAACGATGACCCGCTTGCCGTCCAGCGAGCCTGACATGCCAGCCTTCTTGACGTCCTCCGGATGCCGGAAGAACTCGCGCAGCGCGTACTGGATGCCACGCCCCGTCGCCTCGACCCGGCCGGAGATGCCGCCCGCATTCAGTGGTTTACCGGTCACACAGGCCCGCGCGTTGATGTCTGTGGTGTTCATCCGCGCATACTGGTCAGCCATCCATGCCATTTCACGCTCGCCGGTGCCCATGTCGGGGGCCGGGACGTTCTGCGACGGGTTGATCAGGTCGCGCTTGGCCAACTCATAGGCAAAACGACGGGTGATCTGCTCCAGCTCATGCTCTTCGTATTTGCGCGGGTCGATACGCAGACCGCCCTTGGACCCGCCAAACGGAGCCTCGACCAAAGCGCATTTGTAGGTCATCAGCGCAGCAAGCGCTTCGACCTCGTCCTGGTTCACGGCCATCGCATAGCGGATACCGCCCTTTACCGGCTCCATATGCTCGGAGTGAACCGAGCGATAGCCGGTGAAAGTATGGATCTGCCCCCGCAGACGCACGCCAAACCGAACGGTGTAGGTCGCATTGCAGACCCGGATCTTTTCCTCAAGCCCGGGCGGAAGATCCATCAGGGCAGCCGCCCTGTTGAACATCAGATCTACACTCTCCCGAAAGCTGGGTTCCTTGATGGCCGTCATAAAATCCTCCATGCCGGTTGACGTCGAGCGTCATGACGTTTTGTCGCACCCTTGGCAAGCAGCTGCAATCGCGATTTGCACTTTTTTTCATCAATTTATGAACAGCGCGTTTCGACCATCCGAGCCGAGTCGCGGACGTTTACAATTTGCGGAAATTGTCCCGAGCAACGAAACAAAGCCACCCTTCCCGGCCAGACTGCCGCCGTTTTTCATTCAAAAAGAGCACCATAGTGACGATCACGCCCAATTCTCGCCACGATCCACATCTAAATTATTAAAGTTCCGAAGAACTGGCTTCGCTGCTTTTGGCCGGCAAAAGGATTTCGTTATGCGCAATTTTGAATGGACATCGACACGGTCGGAGAAACCGCGCCAGGCAGACCGGTGCCGGGGCGCCGTCGAGTCTTTCGTGACCTCGGAAAGCGGGACGATGACCATCTTCGCCCTCTTCCTTCTGATGATCATCTTCACCGCGGCGGGCTTCGCCGTGGACGTGATGCGGTACGATCGCGAACGTGCGCGCCTGCAATATGCTCTGGACCGCGCCGTACTGGCGGCGGCAGACCTGGATCAGGACCTTTGCCCCAAGGACGTGGTTGTCGACTACCTCGCGAAGGAAGGCTTGGACCAGTACCTGGTTGGTGACCCGATCGTGGAACCCAATGTCTGCGGCGCGACCGCCGTTACGATCGAAGGCTACCGCAAGGTCGAAGCGAGCGCCCAGATGGATGTCGGCATGCACTTCATGCAGTGGTGGGATGTTGACTCGATCGCGAGCGCAGCAACCAGCGTTGCCGAAGAAGCCATTGATGACGTTGAGATTTCTTTGGTTCTCGACGTCTCTGGCTCGATGAACAGCTACAATCGCCTGGCTAACCTAAAAGTGGCGGCCAAAAACTTCGTGCAAGAGATGTCGGACAAGACCGAGGACGGGAAGCTGTCGATCTCGATCATCCCCTACGCAACTCAGGTGTCGCTGCCCGACTATCTGATGGACGAATTCAGCACGACCGGCACCAATAACCGGGCAAACTGCATCAACTTCACCAGCAGCGAGTTCAACACCACCGCGCTGGACCCCGATACGATCCGCCAACGCACACTGCACTTCACGCCGTGGAGCACCTATGACCGGCGCCCCAGCAACGGCTACGTCTACAGCGAAGTCTGTGACGAACTCGCCAACCGTGAAGTCTCGGTC
The DNA here is from genome assembly GCF_056536865.1 of Ruegeria sp. CI8. Classification (NCBI taxonomy): domain Bacteria; kingdom Pseudomonadati; phylum Pseudomonadota; class Alphaproteobacteria; order Rhodobacterales; family Roseobacteraceae; genus Ruegeria; species Ruegeria sp. CI8. The sequence goes on along the minus strand of NZ_JBQFQL010000001.1, from coordinate 795,058 downwards.
CTGCAGAAGGATCCGCAGGTTCTCAAAGATCACATCGAAAGCTTTACGGCCGGCGGCAACACTTCGATCGACGTCGGTCTGAAGTGGGGCCTTGCCTTGCTTGACGAAAGCATTCAGCCGGTGATCGCACGTCTGGCGGGCGACGAAGTGCCTGCAGAGTTCGCTACCCGTCCCAACAGCTACTCCAGCAACGACTCGATGAAGGTTCTGGTGCTGATGACGGACGGCGCGAACACCACTCAATACATGGTAAACGACCCCTACCGTGAGGGTACGTCCATTCTGTGGTGGAACGCCAAGAAGTCGACCTATTCGACCTATGACTACGAGACCGAGAAGTACTTCTGGCACGACGTCGATTATACCGAATGGGACAGCAGCAAGGGTTGGTACTGGGGTCGCGAGATCTGGCAGGACGATCCCTACGGCAACGACGAGTATACTGTCTATCGCTGCACCTACCGGTCCGGCGGCGTCTGCTACAACTTTGACTACAGCAGAAGCGAGACCCGCACTGTTCTGGACAACAATGGCGACCCGGCGACATCGGTCAACCTGACCTGGGCTCAGGTCTGGGAGCGCACGACCCGTCGCGCGATCCGTGACCTGTTCCGCGAAGCACTGGGGAACACGAAGGGCAACACCTGGTACAACAACGCGGTCACTTCGATCGGGTCGGGCACCAAGGATCCGCGCGCGCGCGCGATGTGTGCCGCCGCTCGCGCCAATGGCATCGTAGTCTTCACTATCGCTTTCGAAGCTCCCGATCAGGGCAAGGCCCTTCTGAAAGACTGCAAAAGCGATGATGGCGCCTACTACGAGGCGACCGGTGACGAAATCGTCGACGTATTTGCATCGATCGGATCGACCATCCGCAATTTGAGGCTGACCCAATGATCAAGCGTTTGCTTCATCAATTCCGCACGTTCCGGCGGAGAGAAGATGGGATGGCGACGATCGAGTTCGTCTTCTGGTTCCCCATCTTCATCATGACGACCTATTCGGCCGTCGAAGTCGGAATCGGGGCCTTCAACCACGCCAATCTCGAGCGTGGTCTGGACGAAACGATCCGTGACGTTCGCCTGAACAACCTCGACAAGTATACCACCAACGTTCAGGATGGCTGGACCCACACTCTGTTGAAGGACATCGTCTGCGACAAGGCAGGCTACATTCCTGAGTGCAAGGAAAACCTGATCCTGGAAATGACCCGCGTTGACCCGTTTATGGGCAACACGCTGGATCCGAACCCCTACTGCATCGATACCCCCGCAACGATCCGCAACAGCCAGATCTTCGAGCCGGGTACGTCGGATGAACTGATGATCGTCCGCGCCTGCGTCGAGGTAAAGCCGCTGTGGTGGGGTACCATTCTGGGCGCCATCGCGCGGAAAAAGCCCAACGGTATGTACGAACTGCACGCAACAACGGTGTTTGTCTATGAACCGACCTGATCGCTCAATCTTCTCGCTGGCTGTCCGGTATCTGAAACGGTTTTCCCGCAAGGAATCCGGCGTGATCAGTGTCGAGGCCGTGATGATCTATCCCCTGCTCTTCTGGGGCATGTGTGCGTCCTACACGTTCTTCGACGGGTACAAGCAGAGCTCGCGGAATCTCAAGGCGTCTTATGCGATCGCCGACGTCATTTCCCGCGAACGCAATGACATCAACGCGACCTATATGGATACGCTGTACGACCTGCTGCAGCAGATGATGTCGGACCGCTCCGACGTGTCGATGCGCATCTCGTTTCTTCGCTTCGACCTGCCGGATGACCGGCACTATGTGCAGTGGTCCTGTATTCGCGGCGAAAGCTTTGAGGCCTGGACCGATGGCACCATCAGCGAAATCCGAGACAAGCTGCCCATCATGCCGGACAACGGCAAGATGATCCTGGTCGAAGTGAAGGACTTCTATCGCCGTCCCTTCCGCATCGGATACGGCGAAAACGAATTTGCCATGGACAATTTCGTATTCACCCACCCGCGCGTCTACGACAAGATCGACGCACCGGGCGGGTGCTGAGAGCTATTCGGCCTCGGCCAGCATCGCGGAAAGCATTTCTGACAGGAACTTGGTCTCGGCGGCGGACGTCATGCCGCCGACGCCAATACGTCGCCCGACGCGCCACCAAAGGCCCGGGGCCCAAGCCCTGCCCCGTTTGCTACGGGTCGTCAGCAGAAAGCCGTTCGACGGCTTGAAAGCAAATACACCCCGATCCACCCCTTCGATTTCACCAACCTCGGCAATCAGCTTGCCGCTGCCTGTCCTCAGTTCCGTGCGCGTCAGCTCGATCCGGTCCGCTGTCGCATGCCAGACGCGATGCGCAAGCCAAAGCGCGCCACCTCCGACCACGAACAGGAACAGCTGCCATTCCGGCGCTGGCGGTGCGGCCAGGGCGACATAAGTCACGAACACACCTACGGTAACGAGCATTCCCACCCCCATCCACCGCCGTGCCGATGAAGCCTGAATCGTTGCCAGTACGTCTTCTTGCATTTCCAACTCCGCCTTTGCCTGCTCCCCTTACCCGCTTTCAGCGACAAGCAACAGGCCAAGACTCACCCGGCGCATTTTTGCACAGAAGCAGTGCTTTCTCGCGAATTGACCGTACTTCAGCGAAAATTAGATAACGGGTCCAGAGACAGGAGATCCACATGTCGCTCAGACCAACACTCGAAACCCGCAAGGCCGTTCCGACGATGGAAGGCGCTGGTGTAAAGCTGCACCGCGCTTTTGGATTTCAGGATCCGTCCGAACTGGATCCATTCCTGTTGTTTGATGACTTCCGCAACGAGCACCCGCAGGACTACCAGGCCGGCTTTCCCTGGCACCCTCACCGCGGCATTGAAACCATCACATACGTATTGTCAGGAACCGTCGATCACAGCGACTCGCTGGGCAACAGCGGCCAACTGGGTGCCGGAGACGTCCAGTGGATGACGGCGGGGTCCGGAATTCTGCATCAGGAAATGCCCAAGGGGAATGCATCCGGGCAGATGCATGGGTTTCAGCTGTGGGGCAACTTGCCCTCGGCTCAAAAGATGACGGCGCCTCGGTACCAGGACGTTCAGGGCAAGGACATTCCTGAAGTGATCGATGATGATGGCACCACGGTGCGGGTCATCGTCGGCAAGTTCTGGGGTAAGACCGGGCCGGTGGACGGTATCGCCGCGGACCCGCAATATTTGGACGTATCGATTCCTGCAGGGGTGAAAAAGACATTCAAGATAGACACTTATCGCCGTGCTTTCGCCTATGTTTTCGATGGGCAGGCCGCTTTCGCCGACGCCTCGCAGCCGACCGGCGTTCTGCTTGAGAAGGAAGTCGCCGGGCAAGAGCTGAACATTCGCGACATGTCGGGCAACCGGACGCTGGTGCGGTTTGGCACCGGAGACGAAATAACCGTTCAGGCCGGGCCTGAAGGCGTGCGATTCCTGTTGATCTCGGGTGCGCCGATCAATGAACCGGTAGCATGGCATGGCCCGATCGTGATGAACACGCGTGCCGAACTCGAGCAGGCGTTTCGGGAGTTGCGCAACGGTACTTTCATCAAGCCGGCGCACTGACTCCAGACAACCGGTAACGTGGCGCGGCCAATCAGGCCGCGACCGCCTTGCGTACCATATCCCAATAAATCTGCTCGACCTCGTCCAGCGAAAGCCGTCCACCGGCCCTGTACCACGTCATGACACCATTCAGCATGGCAATCACCGCTAGCGTCGCGATCTTCGCATCCTGAACAGAGAATAGACCGTCCTTCTGGCCGGCCAGCAGGATGCTCTGTAACGCATCCTCATATCGTCGGCGCAGCTTTTCGATTTCGGCGAAGTTTTCAGGCGTCAGATTTCGCAGCTCCATGTAGGCGATGAACACTTCGTCGGGTCGCTGCATGTGAAACCGGATGTGGAAACCCACGAATTGCCGCAAGGCACCCAATGCATCCGCCTGTGGTTCCAACGCTTCATAGGCCGCCAGCAGCTCTTGCATGTGGTCCTGCATCAGGCGGAACAGAAGGCTTTGCTTGTCCGGAGTGTAATTGTAAAGCGCACCGGCCTGCACTCCGACCTCCCCCGCGATTTGGCGCATGGAAACAGCGGCATAGCCATGCCGTGCAAACAATCCCAAGGCGGCCTCGCGAATGCGGGGCCCGGTGATATCGGAATGAGAGCCTTGAGTACGTGCCATGGATCCATCGTATATGAACGTACGTTCATATAGAACCCCGCTTGAACCGTTCATGCAAAAAGTGCATCACGTTCAGGTTCCTCACTGTTCGGGTCGCGAAATGAAAGCTGTTTCCGTCATCCTGCCGCTGCTTCTCTTGGCCGCGTGCGCAGATATTCCCGAGTTGGAGGGAAGCGAAGCGGCCTCGGTAAAGGCCGCGCCCTACCCCAAGCTGATCCCGTTGACCCAGGTCAACGTGCCGCCCGTCGACCCGGTGAACGAGGCAGCCGCCGTGGAAGAAGAATTGGAACAACGGGCCGAGCGGCTGTCGCAAAAGGCACAGGCACTCCAGAACGCCGAGACCCAGTAAGCCCCGTACGCTCGCCCACTGCGCAACAACTCTGTCCCTGACGGATTGCACCGCCGCGTTGAACCAGCTATGGCAGCCGACAAAGGACCTTGCGTCCAACAGGCAGACTTCGAGCGGAAAGGAACCCACGGAATGACACAGGCGCTACGGCTTGGAATTGCTGGCTTGGGAACCGTGGGGGTGGGCGTCGTCAAGATCGTGCGCCGTCATGCCGAATTGCTCCAAGCACGCACTGGTCGACCGATCGAGATCGTTGCGGTTTCGGCGCGCGACGCCGCCAAAGATCGCGGGGTGAACCTGTCCGGCTTCGCGTGGGAAACCGACCCGGTGGCCTTGGCCAAACGAGACGACATCGATGTGTTCGTCGAGTTGATGGGCGGTGAAAACGGCCCGGCAAAGGCCTCGGTCGAGGCAGCATTGGCCAGCGGCAAGGATGTGGTCACCGCAAACAAGGCGCTGCTGGCCATTCACGGCCAGGCATTGGCGGAACAGGCCGAGGCCGCAGGCCGCGTGATCCGGTTCGAGGCTGCCGTGGCTGGGGGAATTCCGGTCATAAAATCCCTGACCGAAGGGCTGGCCGGGAATGACATCAAGCGCGTCATGGGCGTGATGAATGGCACCTGCAACTATATCCTGACCCGAATGCAGTCACAGGGATTGGGCTACAACGCCCTGTTCGAGGAGTGCGCTCAGTTGGGTTATCTCGAAGCGGATCCCAACCTTGACGTCGGCGGCATCGACGCGGCGCACAAGTTGGCGCTGTTGGCCTCGATCGCGTTTGGAACAAAGCCGAATTTCGACGGGATCGAGATCGAGGGCATTCAGCATATCAGCCTGGACGACATCCATCAGGCCGACGATATGGGCTACCGCATCAAACTGCTTGGCGTTGCGCAGCGCACGCCGCGCGGGCTTGAACAACGGATGCAACCCTGCCTGGTACCCAGTGACTCGCCTTTGGGGCAGCTGGAAGGCGGCACCAACATGGTGGTCATTGAGGGCGACGCCGTCGAACAGATCGTTTTGCGGGGACCCGGTGCAGGCGAAGGCCCGACGGCCAGTGCGGTGATGGGGGATGTTTGCGACCTGGCGCGGGGCCTGCGGATTTCCACCTTTGGTCAACCCGCCACGTCGCTGGTCGACTCCAAGCCCGCAATCACCGGCCTGCCCGCCCCATATTATCTGCGCCTTGCATTGCTGGACAAACCAGGTGCGCTGGCCAAGGTGGCCGCCATTCTGGGCAATGCCGGCGTGTCGATCGACCGGATGCGCCAATACGCACATGCCGAAGATACGGCGCCGGTACTGATCGTTACGCACAAGACCACACGCGCCACGCTGGACGTTGCGTTGGAGGACTTGCGCACCACGGATGTGGTTGCGGGCGAACCGGTAGCTCTGCGTATCGAGCAGGTTTGAACCCTTGCGGCCTGCGCTACGAGCAGGCTATGCCAGTCAGGACGTCTTCGCTTTACCAAAGGATTACATCGCATGAGCGCTGCCAAAATCGATTTTAACGACCGCCTTCTGTCCCTAGGACTTGCGCGCGTGGCTGAGCAGGCCGCTCTGGCCTCGGCCTCGCTGGTCGGACGCGGAGACGAGAAAGCCGCCGACCAGGCCGCGGTCAACGCGATGCGTGAACAGCTGAACCTGCTGGATATCGCTGGCGTGGTAGTCATCGGTGAAGGCGAACGCGACGAAGCGCCCATGCTGTATATCGGCGAAGAGGTCGGCACCGGCAACGGCCCCGGCGTGGACATCGCTCTGGACCCGCTCGAAGGTACGACGCTGACCGCAAAGGATATGCCCAACGCCTTGACCGTCATCGCGATGGGTCCGCGCGGTTCGATGCTGCACGCGCCGGACGTCTACATGGACAAGCTGGCGATCGGGCCGGGCTTCCCCGATAACGTGGTGACACTGGACATGTCCCCGCGGGAAAGGGTTGAGGCGCTGGCCAAAGCCAAAGGATGCACCCCCGAGGACATTACCGTTTGCATACTGGAACGTCCGCGCCATGAGGCGATGATAGCCGAGGTGCGCGAAACCGGCGCTGCGATCCGCCTGATCACCGACGGGGACGTTGCTGGCGTCATGCACTGTGCCGAGTCCGAGACGACCGGCATCGACATGTACATGGGCCAGGGTGGCGCGCCCGAAGGCGTTCTGGCGGCCGCCGCGCTGAAATGCATGGGTGGCCAGATCTTTGGACGCCTGATGTTCCGCAATGAGGACGAACGCGGTCGGGCGGCCAAAGCCGGTATTGCCGATCTGGATCGTGTCTATGCCCGCGACGAGATGGTCACCGCAGATGTGATCTTTGCGGCGACCGGTGTCACCGGCGGGTCGCTGCTGCCGCGGATCAAGCGGGAACCGGGTTGGGTCGAGACGACGACCCTGCTGATGCGCTCGAAAACCGGATCGGTGCGGCGCATGTCCTACCGCACCCCCATTTGGCCGCATGTCGAAGGCTGAGCGGCCCGCAGACACAACCATTCAAGGGCCGGGTCCGACAGGATTCGGCCCTTTTCAGGAGAAGTGGATTGAGCTTTCTGGGTGTTGAACAGTCTTTGACGGGCCGCCGGTGGATTGGTCCATCGCCTGAATTGGACCGGGCCGCCGAGATGCTGGCCCAGCAGACCGACCTGCCCCGCCCCCTGTGCCAGGTGCTGGCACGGCGAGGTGTCCCGCCGATGGAGGCCGAGAGCTTTCTGTCTCCAAAACTGCGCGACCTTCTTCCCGATCCTCGCAGCCTGCGCGACATGGAGATCGCCGCAACGCGGTTCCTGAAAGCGGTGCGGGACAACCAGCGCATCGCCGTTTTCGCCGATTATGACGTCGACGGTGGAAGCTCGGCAGCCCTGTTGCTGGTTTGGCTCAGGCAGATGGGGCGTCAGGCGACCTTGTATGTGCCTGATCGTATCGACGAGGGCTATGGCCCCAACGCCCCCGCCATGAGCCAGCTTGCTGAAACGCATGATCTGATCATCTGCGTGGACTGCGGCACGCTCAGCCACGAAGCAATTGCCGCAGCCAAGGGGGCCGATGTGATCGTTCTCGATCACCACCTGGGCGCCGAAACGCTGCCGGATTGCGTGGCCGTGGTGAATCCCAACCGCCAGGATGAAAGCGGCGACCTGGCCCATCTGTGTGCTGCAACCGTTGTCTTTCTGATGTTGGTCGAGGCCGGGCGCCAACTGCGCGAGGCCAACGCCCAAGGTCCGGACCTGATGGCGATGCTGGATTTGGTCGCGCTGGCGACCGTGGCGGACGTCGCACCCCTGATCGGGGTCAACAGGGCGCTAGTTCAGCAGGGCTTGAAAGTGATGGGGCAGCGGCAACGCCCCGGCTTGGTTGCGCTGTCCGAAGTGGCACGCATGGATTCGGCGCCCAACAGTTACCACCTGGGTTTTCTGCTTGGGCCGCGCATCAATGCCGGCGGTCGGGTGGGGCAAGCAGACCTCGGCGCGCGGCTGCTCAGCACCGACTCGGTGACCGAGGCCGAGGCCTTGTCCCGGCGCCTTGATGACCTGAACACCGAACGGCGCGACATCGAGAACGCGGTCCGAGCCGCGGCGCTGGCGCAGGCCGAAGAACGTGGACTGGATGCGCCGCTGGTGTGGGCCGCAGGTGACGGCTGGCATCCCGGCGTCGTAGGGATCGTGGCGGCTCGCCTTAAAGAAGCGTCGAACCGTCCCGCCGTCGTGATTGGTTTCGACGGTGACGAAGGCAAAGGCTCGGGCCGTTCGGTCTCGGGTGTCGATCTTGGCGCATCAATCCACCGGCTGGCCGCCGAGGGTTTGTTGGTCAAGGGCGGCGGTCACAAGATGGCCGCAGGTCTGACCGTGATGCGCGACCAGTTGGAACCGGCGATGGAGCGGCTCTCGGAGTTGCTGGCAAAACAGGGGGCGGGCCAAGCCGGTCCGGCCGACCTCAAGCTGGATGGCGCGCTGATGCCAGGGGCGGCCTCGGTTGATCTGATCGAAAAGATCGAGCAGGCCGGCCCATTTGGCGCCGGGGCCCCTGCCCCTCGATTTGCAATGCCCGACCTGCAGGTTCGCTTTGCCAAGCGGGTCGGAGAAACCCATTTGAAGCTGTCGCTCTCCGACGGAATGGGCGGTGGGCTGGACGCGATTGCATTTGGTGCCTTTGACGGACCGTTGGGCGAAAGGCTGTCAAATCACGGTGGCGCGCGGTTCCATTTTGCCGGTCGGCTCGAGGTCAATACATGGGGTGGCAGGCAAAGCGTGCAGTTGCGCCTAGAAGACGCGGCCGAAGCAAATTGACCGCTGACGCCACTGCCTTTTTTGACCCGCAAAAAAGTTTCCTGGCGGTGCGTTTTTCGTCTTGCGGGTGGGGGGCGTAATCCGTAAAAGGCCCTCCACAAGCCAGCGTGGCCCGTTCGTCTATCGGTTAGGACGCCAGGTTTTCAACCTGGAAAGAGGGGTTCGATTCCCCTACGGGCTGCCACTTGTGCTTGGGCAATGCTGACGTGGCCCGTTCGTCTATCGGTTAGGACGCCAGGTTTTCAACCTGGAAAGAGGGGTTCGATTCCCCTACGGGCTGCCATTTTCACCCCCGAGAAACGCAAATCGCGCGCTACCACTGCGGCGCCTTTATGCATCGAAATTTGCAGCTCGACCAAGCGGTGACGCTGAAAAACCCATAGTGAAGGGTCATCGGCATGCTCTTTTCACCTAGCCGATGACGCCACGTCGAGTGGGTTAAAAACCATATATTTTCAAGGCTATAGTCGTTGAATTCGCTGGGTCGAACAGGCCAATTTCGCCATTTACTAATTTTTTAGTTTGACAGACTCGCGAAAAATCGCTGATGCTGTTCGTCATCCGGTTCGCGCCGGAGAACCATAAATTTTGGGAGGAGAAAGATGCGGAAACATCTTTTGTCCGCAGTGGCGGCGGCTGCCGTCATTGCGGGGCACGGTCCTGTTTGGGCCGACGAAGCCGCAGCACAGCGCTGGGTCGACGACGAATTCCAACCATCCACCTTGTCGAAAGACGAGCAGATGGCGGAAATGCAGTGGTTCATCAAGGCTGCCGAACCGTATGCCGGGATGGAGATCAACGTTCTGTCCGAAGGTATCCCGACCCACTCGTATGAATCCGAAGTTCTGACGAAGGCGTTCGAGGAAATCACCGGCATCAAGGTCAACCACCAGATCCTGGGTGAAGGTGAGGTCGTTCAGGCCGTTCAGACGCAGATGCAGACCGGACGGAACCTGTATGACGGCTATGTCAACGACAGTGACTTGATCGGCACGCACTCGCGCCTGCAACTGGCCTATCCCCTGTCGGACATGATGGCGGGTGATTGGGCGGCGACAACCTCGCCGACGCTGGACCTGGATGACTTCATGGGTATCCAGTTTACCACCGGTCCCGACGGCAAGCTGTACCAGCTACCCGACCAGCAATTCGCCAACCTGTACTGGTTCCGCAAGGACTGGTTCGATGACGAAGCCAACAAGGCCGCATTCAAGGAAAAATACGGCTATGATCTGGGCGTTCCGGTCAACTGGTCTGCCTACGAGGATATCGCCGAGTTCTTCACAAATGACGTGAAGGAAGTGGACGGTGTCGCGATCTATGGCCACATGGACTACGGCAAGCGCGCGCCTGACCTTGGCTGGCGGATGACCGACGCCTGGCTGTCGATGGCCGGTGCCGGCGACAAGGGCGAGCCGAACGGTGTACCCGTCGACGAATGGGGCATCCGCATGGAAGCGGGCACCTGTAACCCGGTCGGCGCCTCGGTGTCGCGGGGCGGTGCCGCAAACGGCCCGGCGGCCGTTTACGCGATCCGCAAATGGGACGAGTGGTTGCGGGCCTATGCGCCTCCGGGTGCGGCGTCCTACGACTTTTACCAGTCGCTGCCCGCCCTGTCGCAAGGCAACGTGGCCCAACAGATCTTCTGGTACACGGCCTTTACCGCCGACATGGTCAAGCCCAAGTCCGAAGGCAACAATACCGTCGATGATGAGGGCAACCCGCTGTGGCGGATGGCGCCCAGCCCGCATGGCCCCTATTGGGAAGAAGGCCAGAAGGTTGGCTATCAGGACGTGGGATCGTGGACTTTCCTGAAGTCCACCCCGTCGGATCGGGCACAGGCCGCGTGGCTTTACGCTCAGTTCGTGACGTCCAAGACTGTCGATGTGAAGAAGTCCCATGTGGGTCTGACCTTCATCCGCGACAGCTCGGTCAACCACGAGTCGTTCACCGAACGCGCATCCAAGCTGGGTGGCCTGGTCGAGTTCTACCGCTCGCCCGACCGCGTGGCGTGGTCGCCGACCGGCATCAACGTTCCCGACTATCCGAAGCTGGCCCAAATCTGGTGGCAGCAGATCGGTGACGTTAACTCGGGCGCCTTCACCCCGCAAGAGGCGATGGACCGTCTGGCTGAAGAGATGGACATCACCATGGCCCGCATGCAGGCCGCGGATGAAAGCGCCGGCGTCTACGGCGGCTGTGGTCCGCGCCTGAACGAACCGCAGGATCCGGCCTTCTGGCTGGAGAAGCCGGGCGCGCCGAAAGCCAAGCTGGAGAACGAGAAGCCGCAAGGCCAGACCGTCAACTACGACGAACTGGTGGCACGCTGGCAGTCCCAGTAAGCCACTACTCCCCGGGGGGCGCCGGTACCGGCGCCCCTTACCAACCAAGACCAAACAGCGTTGCCACGCGCTGCGGGATCGGAACCCACGGACATGATCGAACTACAAAACGCAACCAAGCGGGTCGGCACCGTTACCCATATCAAACCCACGTCCCTGACGCTGCAGACCGGCCATTTCAACGTGCTGCTGGGCGCGACCGGGTCGGGCAAGACCTCTCTGATCAAGATGATGGCCGGCCTGGATCCGATTGCCTCGGGCAAGGTCCTGATGGATGGGCAGGACGTGACCCGGCTGAGCACACAAAAACGCAAGATCAGCCTCGTGCACCAGTTCTTCGTGAACTACCCGCATATGACTGTATTCGACAATATCGCCTCGCCGCTGCGCGTTGCCGGAATGGCGCAATCCGAGATCGAAGGCCGCGTGGAAGAGGCCGCCGACCTGCTGCAACTGCGCCCGATGCTGCACCGTCGTCCGCATGAACTGTCAGGCGGCCAACAGCAACGCACCGCACTGGCCCGCGCCATCGCCAAGGACAGCCGCGCCGTGTTCCTGGACGAGCCGCTGGCCAACCTGGACTACAAGCTGCGCGAGGAACTGCGCGAGCAACTGCCCGAGCTGTTCGCCGGGCGCGGCGCCGTGGTGGTCTATGCCACGTCCGAACCCGAAGAGGCGCTGCTGCTGGGCGGCTACACCGCCTTGATGGAAGACGGCCGCGTGACCCAGTTCGGCCCGACGGCGGACATCTATCGCAACCCCGAAAACCTCGCCGCCGCGCGGGTGTTTTCCGACCCGCCCATCAACGTGGCCCGCGTCACGGTCGCCGGTGCCCAAGCGCGCCTGGCTGGCGGAGGTGGATGGACTGTGTCCGGAATTGCCGATGGCGAATACATGGTCGCCGTGCGTCCGCACCGTGTTACTCCGCTCAAGGCTTCTGACGCCGACGTTGAACTGACCGGCCGCGTGATCGTGACCGAGCTCTCCGGGTCCGACTCCAGCGCGCATTTCCAACATGGCGAGGAAGCCTGGGTGTCTCTGGCCGCAGGGGTCCACCCCTATCAGGTGGGCGAGGACCACACATTCTACATGAACCCGGCCCATTGCCGGTATTTCGGCCAAGACGGCAAAAGGGTGGCCTGACATGGCACAGATCAAGCTTGCAAACCTCAAACACAGCTACATGCCATCGCCGCAAGGCCCACAGGACTATGCGCTGAAGGAAATCGACGTAACCTGGCGTGATGGCGGGGCCTATGCTCTGCTTGGGCCGTCGGGTTGCGGCAAGTCCACGCTGCTGAACATCATCTCGGGGCTGCTGACCCCATCCGAGGGGCAGATCCTGTTCGACGACCGCGACGTGACCGCCCTGCCCCCCGATCAGCGCAACATCGCGCAGGTGTTCCAGTTCCCGGTGATCTACGACACGATGACCGTGGGCGAAAACCTGGCCTTTCCGCTCAAGAACCGCGGCGTCGATCCCGCGACGATCAAGCGCCGCGTCGACGAGATCGCCGAGATGCTGGATGTCACCGACATGCTGAACACCCGCGCGAGCGGCCTCAGCCCGGACAACAAGCAGAAGATCTCGATGGGGCGCGGTCTGGTCCGCGACGACGTGAATGCGGTGATGTTCGACGAGCCATTGACCGTGATCGACCCGCATCTGAAATGGAAGCTGCGGTCCAAGCTGAAAGAGCTGCACCAGCGCGTCAAGGCGACGATGATCTATGTCACCCACGACCAGACCGAAGCGCTGACCTTCGCCGACGAGGTCGTGGTGATGCAGGAAGGCGAAGTGGTCCAGATCGGCACCCCGGTCGAGCTGTTCGAACGCCCGCAGCACACGTTCGTGGGCCATTTCATCGGCTCGCCCGGCATGAACGTTCTGCCCTGCGAAGCCCGCGGCGATCGTGCCCTGTTCGAAGGGCACGAGGTGGCGCTGGAAGGTCCGGTCAGCGGCAGTGGCGGCCGCACAGATCTGGGCATCCGGCCCGAATATGTGGGTTTCGGCCCCGAGGGCATTCCGGCCCATGTCACCAAGGTGGCCGATATCGGCCGGCATTTTGTGGTCAGTGCCATGGTCGGCAACACCGCGTTGAAGGCGGTGACCGAACACGCGCCCCCCGAGCCCGGATCGCAAGTCTTTCTGAAATTCAAACCTGAACAGACGCGCGTGTATCGCGACGGCTGGATCGCAACCGAGGAGCGCGCCCGATGAGAACGGAAAACCAGAAAGCGTGGTTCTTTGTCCTGCCGGTGCTGGCGCTGGTGGCGTTCAACGCGCTGGTGCCGATGATGACGGTGGTCAACTACTCGGTGCAGGAAACCTTTGGCAACAACCAGTTCTTCTGGGAAGGGCTGGGCTGGTTCGAACAGATCCTGCGGTCCGACCGGTTCCAGGCGGCGCTGGGGCGGCAGTTCCTGTTCACCGCGCTGATCCTGATGATCGAGGTGCCGCTGGGCATCATCGTGGCCTTGTCGATGCCGCGCAAGGGCTTTTGGGTGCCGGTCTGCCTGGTCCTGATGGCCCTGCCGATGCTGATCCCGTGGAACGTGGTCGGCTCGATGTGGAACATCTTCACCCTGCCCAAGATCGGCCTGCTGGGGTATTTCCTGAACGACGTGCTGGGCATCAACTATGACATGACCCAACAGCCGCTGTCGGCCTGGATCACCATCGTGGTGATGGATGTCTGGCACTGGACCTCGTTGGTGGTGCTGCTGTGCTATGCTGGTCTGGTTTCGATCCCTGACGCCTATTACCAGGCGGCCAAGATCGACGGGGCAAGCCCCTGGTCCGTGTTCCGCTATATCCAACTCCCCAAGATGAAGACGGTTCTGACCATCGCGGTTCTGCTGCGGTTCATGGACAGTTTCAACATCTACACCGAACCCTTCGTTCTGACCGGGGGCGGCCCCGGCAACTCGACCACCCTGCTGTCGATCGACCTGGTGAAGATCGCGCTGGGGCAGTTCGACCTTGGCCCCGCGGCCGCGATGAGCCTGATCTATTTCGCCATCACGCTTCTGGTTTCCTGGGTCTTCTACACCCTCATGACAAAGGATGACGCGCAATGAAGAAGCGGTCCCTCATCCCGATCCTGTATATCGCGTTCCTGATGCTGCCGATCTATTGGCTGGTGGCGATGTCCTTCAAGACCACGAACGAGATCCTTTCAGGCTTTTCCCTTTTTCCCCAGACCTTTACGCTGGAGAATTACATCACCATCTTCACCGATCCAACGTGGTATTGGGGCTATATCAACTCGATCACCTACGTGACGATCAATACGGTGCTTTCGGTCTGCGTGGCCTTGCCTGCGGCCTACGCGTTCTCGCGCTATCGGTTCCTGGGCGACAAGCAGCTGTTCTTCTGGCTACTGACCAACCGCATGGCCCCGGCGGCCGTGTTCGCCCTGCCCTTTTTCCAGCTGTATTCGTCGATTGGCCTGTTCGACACCTACCTGGCGGTGGCACTGGCGCACACGCTGTTCAACGTGCCGCTGGCCGTGTGGATCCTGGAAGGTTTCATGCGCGGCATTCCGAAAGAGCTGGATGAAACCGCCTATGTCGACGGCTATTCCTTCCCCCGGTTCTTCGTCACGATCTTCCTGCCCAACATCAAAGCGGGCGTGGGCGTGGCGGCGTTTTTCTGCTTCATGTTCTCGTGGGTGGAAATGCTGCTGGCCAAGACCCTGACGGCGGTCGAGGCCAAACCCATCGCCGCCGTGATGACCCGCACCGCGTCCAGCGCCGGCTACGAGCTGGGCCTGCTGGCCGCCGCCGGCACGCTGACCATCATCCCCGGCGCCATCGTCATCTGGTTTGTCCGCAACTACATCGCGCGCGGCTTCGCGATGGGACGTGTATGAGGTTCGACATGCGCAAAATTCTTCTCTCCCTCTCCCTGCTCGCCCCGTCCTCGGCGCTGGCTCAAGCCAAGGCCGGCTGGGGCAATGTCGGTCAGGAAGAACCCAAGGGCTTTTCCTGGACCGACCCGCTGTGGCCCGATTTCTGGATGGCCTGGACCCCGGCAACGCTGGCGGTTTTCGTGGGCATCTTCTCGGCCATCGCCCTGATCGGCGTGCTCGAGGTGGTCAAGTTCCGCGACGGGATCGAACGCCGGGGCGTGCTGGGCCTGACCACCACGTTGGGCGACCGGCTGTTCATCACCCTGCTGGGTTCGGCCTACATCTTTCTGGCGTGGCTGGGGCTGGTCGGCCAACCGGTCTGGACCCCGCTTTTCCTGTCGATCGGCTGGGGCATTTTCGTTTTCTGGAAAGTTTAGGCTTTGCGTAACCGCGAAAGGATGCTTGTCTGGCAAGCATAACAGGCAAAATGGTGACACCGAGACCGATGCGAAAGAGAAAGACAGGAAATCTGCTGACCGAGGTCGAACTGGAGTTCATGAACGAGCTCTGGGCACTTGGCGAAGGCTCGGTGCGCGACGTGCTGGACCGGCTGCCGCCCGAGCGGAACCTAGCCTACACCTCGGGCGCGACGATCCTGCGTATCCTGGATGAAAAGGGATTTGTCCAAAGCCGCAAGAATGGCAAAACCCTGATCTACCGTCCGCTGCTTGAGAAGGACACCTATCAGGCGCGGTCGCTGCAGAACCTGTCCCGCACGTTGTTCGATGACACCCCGGCCTCGCTGGTGGCACGACTTGTCGACGACGCCGGCCTGACCGAAGCTGATCTGGAGGAAATTCGAGCACTGGTAGAGAGGAGACTGCAAAATGACAGCGGTTAAACCGGTTCTCGATGTATTTCTCGACCTGAACGTGGTGCTGGTTCTTTCAGCACTCATCTGGCTGTGCGCCCGCATGGCCGTGGCCCGAACGCGTCTGCGGCACGACTACATGACACAGCTGCGCGTGCTGAAGGTTCTTTGCGTCTGCGTCATGCTCAGCCCTGTTCTGGCCCTTGGGGTCACGGCAGCCGCCGGTTTTTTCTGGCCGGGTCAGGCCGTTTCCATCGGTGATATTGCGGTAGCGGCGTATTTGCGCGGTGAAATCGCGATTCCGGCTACACAATTCGAAGCTCTGCTGAACACGCGCGAACGTTGGGTCGACACGGTTCTGTCCGGACAAAGCGCCCTTGTGACGGCCGTGCTGGTGCTGCTGGCCCTGGCCGCCCTCCGGATGCTGGTCCGCACCGTCCGGGATGCGCTGGCGATCCGCGATACGGTGGTTTCCAGCTTCCTGTGGCGGCGTTCGGCCAACGTGGACATCCGCTTGTCCGATCGGATCACGGTTCCATTTGCCGTGCGCGGGGCGCGTCGTCGCCATGTCGTTCTGCCCAGCCATCTGTTGGACACCCCCCGTGAACTGCGATTTGCCCTGGCGCATGAATTGCAGCACGTTCGCGCCCGGGATGTCGAATGGGAGATTGCGTTTGAGGCCGTGCGACCGCTGCTGTTCTGGAACCCTGCCTACTGGGTTTTAAAATACCAGTTCAGCCGATTGCGCGAACTGGCCTGCGACCAGTCCGTCGTCACCCGGCGCGGGATCGACGCGCGCGACTATACCGATTGCCTGCTGAGCTATTGCGCCCGCACCGTCGCACAAGGCCGGCCACGGGTTTTGAACGTGGCGCTGGTCTCTGGTGGCAAGGCCAAACGGGTTCTGAAACAGCGCGTGATCGCGCTGGCCGATGCGCCCTCGTTCTCGGCACCGTTGCCGGCAATGTTCCTGGGTTCAGCCCTGCTGTTCGCTGTTCTCCTGGCCTTGGGTGCAGCCACGATCCGCCAGACTCAGGACTGGAGCCATGACCGGCTGATGCTGTCGACCGTCGTGAACCTTGAACGGCTCGAGGCACGCAATCAGGGCAACTGATCGGCGACGCCCGGATCTATCCTGTTGCTGGCCCGACCGCTGAACACGGGTCGCTCGAGCGGGCGGCCCAACGCTTGGACGTGCCGCCAGAGGAACACTGCCCAACATGCTCCCCAAGCTAGGGCCGCGGGCACGTCTGCAGAGGACGCCCGCAAAACCGCGGCAAGGCACAGCAAAGCATATCCAATACTATCGATCGCACTGGGGCGCAGCCGGCCGCAACGGCGCGCGACCGCACGGGCAGCTACGGCATAGATCGCGCAGCTGACCGCTCCGACCGTCAGAACGTGCAACGCATCATGGGCCGCCAGCAAGTCGGGGAAGTACAGCGAAGCCGCCAACAGGGACAGACCAGCGGGCAACCACGCAAAGGCAATATGAAGCATCCCCAGCAATCCATCCTGAAGAACTGCCGTTGAATGCCAGAGCCACAGACGCCCACCTTCGCACCCGGCGCAGATCACAAGAAGGACGCCGATAAGCGGACCATCGGCGACGGAAACAAGCCCGAGAAGCACCGCAGTTAAAGCCAGAGCTGCCGCCGAAGCGTCCCCCAATGCCCTCGCGCACCGAAACTTTTGCGCGGCGGTTGGGCTTTGGTGCGTCCAATTCCATGTGAAAGCAGCGATCATGCGCCCACCGACAACCGACACCAAAAGTGCAACGAGTAAAACTGTGGAGAAGGACGGCGCAGACCCAGCTAGAAAGGCAAGTTGGCAGATGGCCAGGAAAAGGGCGAAAAGCGCCTGAAGCCCTCCGGCAACCGCGGGCTCGCGCAGTGCAGCCCAAGCGAGACGACCGGCGAGAAAGAGCAAGAACGCCGTGCCCATTGGGACGATGAACATGGGTTCGCCCCCAAGCGCACCGATGGCGGCAAACCGGGACATCGCCCAAATCGCAAACAGCAACAATGTGCCGGTTGGCGAGAAAGAATCGCCCCCCGACCAGCTGCGCATCGCCGTCAGCGAATAGCCCGCAAATGCCGCGCCGACGAAGCCGAACAACATCTCATGCGCATGCCAGGCGTACAGCCCCAGCAACGGCGACCAATGGGTGATGAAATCCTGCCCCAGAAACAGGCCGCTCACCCCCAGAAGGGCAGCTGCCCCCGCCGCAGGAAACATGATCCGATGAGGCGAGGACAGCATGGTTTCCGATCATGCAAGGGACGCCTGGGCTATCCTGCGATAGCCGGCTTGACCGTGATAGAACCCATTGCTGAACGGCGTATCTGCACAAACCTGCCGCAACCGGGCTTCGGCCGCCTCGGTCGACATGCTTTGATCCAACAGCGCCCGGTAAACCTCAGCGACGGTGACCATGTCGACGGCCTGCGGCATCAATCGCAGATGGCTCACACCATCGGCAACCAGTTGGGGCAGTTCCTGCAGCAGGATCAGATACCCTTCGGATTGGGTCTGGATCCCGTTGATGCGCAGGATCGGCTGCTCATCCCTCGTACGCAGGGGCATCCCGTCGGGGTCTTCTTCGCAGACGAATTGGCAATTGTCCTTTGTCCGCCCGTGCGAGCGCGCGTGATAGCACCGCGCCGAAACGGCCAGCGACGCCCGGCCAAAGACCTGCACTTCAACCCCGAGACCCAAGTCGCGCGCCATTCGCGCCGCGACGGCGATCGAGGGCGCTGGCAACTCGGTGGGCAGGCAGACATGCGTCGCCCCCTTTGACGCCATCCAGCGGATTGTGGCCTCGTTATAGGCATTCATGAATGGGCCGATGCGATGCGGTCGCGTACCACGTGCATACAGTCCCGCAGCGTTGTTGATTTCGATCTCGGGCGACTCCATCTCAGACAGGTCTTCGGTGGCCTTGCGCTCTCGCTTCAGCATCACTTCGGCCAAGGAGGACAAAATCACCTTTTTGCCCGTCCGTTCGAGCCTTTCGATGATGGACGGCAGGTCAGCCTCTTGGAACGGGGCGCGTTTTGAACAGATGACCTCGCCCAGATAGACCTCATCCACCGGAGCTTCGTCGGCGACACGCGCATAGAAATCCCGGCGTTGGTCGGCCGACCAGTGATAGGCGATCGGGCCCAATGTAAGTTTCGTCATCGTTTCACCGCCATTTCTTCGTGGCAAAAGCGCCTTGCGTCTGTTTCTGACCCTCGGTCAGTGCGGCGAGGTTCCCGATATCCGCTTCGCGGCCCGCCCGGATATCGTCGACAGCGTTTCGAAATGCAGACACCACGGACCGGACATAACTCTTGGACCTTTGCCGCCCTTCGATCTTGAACGCATGCACCCCAGCATCGATCAACTCAGGCAGAAGGCGGGCCAGGTTCAGGCTGATCGGTTCCTCGAACGCATAGTACCCGTCCGGACGATGTGCGACCTGATAGCGACCTTTGCAAATCGTCGGATAACCGGCCTTCTCATCTGGCCCGAACCGATCGATGGTAAAGCCAGCCAACTTCGATGACATCGAACCATCGGCATCGCGCACGTACTCCACGTCGGACGCCGGCGAACAGACGCCATCGAGGTTCGTGGACTGCCCGGTCAGATAGTTCGTCAGGCTGCAGCGCCCTTCGACCATCAGACCGTGATTTCCGAAGATGAAGGTTTCGATCTCACAAGGGATTTCTTTTCGGATCTGCCGGATCTCGGGAATGGTCAAAATACGGGGCAGGACCACGCGTTTGACACCGAAATTCTCGCAATAGTAGCGGATCGCCTCGGGTGACGACGCTGCAGCCTGTACCGACAGGTGCAAGCGTACCTGTGGATGGGTTCGGGCGATGTAGTCGGCCACGCCCATATCAGCCACGATGAAGGCATCAACGCCGATCCGCGCACCGGTGTCGGCAGCGTGCCGCCAAAGGTCGACCTTGCCTGCCGGGGGATAAGTGTTGAGTGCCAGAAGGAATTTGGAGCCCCTGGCATGGGCATAGGCGACCGCCTCCTCCAATTCCTGCGGCGTGAAATTCAGCCCCGGAAAATTTCGGGCGTTGGTGGCGTCCTGAAAGCCGCAATAGACGGCGTCGGCCCCGGCATCGACCGCTGTGCGCAGGGCAGCGGGAGTTCCGGCGGGGCATATCAATTCGGCGAGGCTCATGAAGCGGTCGCTCCTTCTGCTTCGTGGTAATTTCGGCGCAACCGGGACAGGATCGCGCGGCCAGGCGGGCCGAACATGTCCGCAGCCTCCTGAGCGATGGATCCATCCATGTCGTCCAATGCATTGCGCAAACGGACGAC
Source organism: Ruegeria sp. CI8 (assembly GCF_056536865.1). Taxonomy (NCBI): domain Bacteria; kingdom Pseudomonadati; phylum Pseudomonadota; class Alphaproteobacteria; order Rhodobacterales; family Roseobacteraceae; genus Ruegeria; species Ruegeria sp. CI8. The sequence goes on along the minus strand of NZ_JBQFQL010000001.1, from coordinate 774,842 downwards.
GGCCTCGGTATCTCCTGTGATCTCCAGATCGCGCGAGAAAAAGGCCGCGTCGCCGTCCTGTTCCGCGTCGACCAGTTCCAACAGCAGCAGGAACCGCCCTCGGATAATGGCTGTGGCGTCAGGCAGCATCGACCGTGGCACGGCGCGAAAGCTCAGGTTCTGAGGATCTGGACGCAGATGCAGCGCGAACGGCAGCTCGATCGGGTCGATCAGGAAATCGGCGCTTTGATACGGGCCCAGTCGGGCGAACAGCGCAGGATGTTCCTGCGCGACCCTACGGACCACCCGCGCGAGAATGGGCTGAACCGCCAAGCAGGCCAAACGCGAGACGATTGCCTGTCCCGGCGGCCTTGGCCTGTTCGATGTCTGTGTTGGGCTCACCATATGCTGCATGTACTGCCTCATCCGTTTGGCTGTTGGATTTGTGCGGGTTCAACCCGGTGCCGCCGTGTTTCGACCTTGCGCGATGGAGCATCGGCACCATTCGACCACAACGTCCTCGACGGGCGACAGGAGTTTGGCGGTTCCTCCGGCAAACTGATCGAAGGCGGCGCGATGGGTTTTGCTCACGCCGATCAGGACCGGAACATCCCGCGCCAAGGCCTCGGCAATGAGGGTGCGAAATCCGCGACCCTCGGCCTCGCTGACTCCGAACTTATTCAACAGAACGATATCGCAACCGTCATCTCGCAACTGAGCGGTCGCGATGCCGACCACGTCTTCGATCGCACCGGCGTCCATGCGACACGCGCCTGAGCCCGAACCCAGATCCTGCGTGACCCGGATATTGGGGCCATGCGGCAGCAGTCCAAGCGTTGTCTCACAAAACTGGGTACCAGTATCCGGAAGGTTCACACGCAACGCCCCAAGCAAGCGCAGACCTTCCTCCTGCAATCGCGCGGCCACCGTCGCCAGCAAATGATCCGTTCCGCCTGCCCCACTTGCGTCGACACCTGCAAGAAGCATGATTGAACCCCTCTACCGTTCGAACCGTGGAAACAGGACCTGGTTTTCAAGCATCATGTGCCGGTCAAGATCCGCCAGAAGGTTCCGCAGCCCGTCGTAAAGCCGTCGCCAAGACCCGCAGGCATGTGCGGGCGGTGTCAGGTCATGGGTGATATGCCGGATCAGTGCGATACTCTCGGCGTGGCCGTCGTGATCGGCGCGCATAACTCGGATCGGGTTTTCGATCCCTTCCATGCCGCCCATGCGCATGGCGGGAAACAGGACGATCTCCTCTTTTGCCATGTGCGTTTCCATTTCGGCCGCCAGTTCGGCCAGCGCGCGGACCAACCCTCGGGGGGCTTGGGGGTCGTCTCGGTGAACCAAGGCCACGCGTTCAGCAAGATGTTGAAGCTGTTCAAGCTCGGTCCGGTGTGTTTCGTGATACCGTGTGAGGATGTGATCAATCAGGGCGCCTGTCTCAAGATCAGCTTCGTGCATATCGAAGTTCGTCATGGTCCGTGCTTTCAGGGTTCACGACCCGAGCATCTCGAATCGGAATTTGATTTGCGCTTTCTGTTTTGTTAATACGCATAGAAAATACCGATTGGAAAACGCGACCATGCGCCTCACCTCATTCACTGACTATGGTCTCCGCATTCTGATGCGGCTGGCTGGCAGCTCGGACCGCCCGTTTTCAACCGGCGAACTTGCGGATGAATTCAAGGTGTCACGGGCCCATCTTGCCAAGGTCATTTCGGCGCTTGCCAATGCCGGATACCTCAAAACGCGGCGTGGCGGTGGCGGCGGCGCCGTCCTGTCTCGCCCGGCGTCGGACATCCGCTTGGGCGACGTAGTGCGCACCCTGGAGACCGGGCAACCAATCGTTGAGTGTTTCTCGGCCGATGGCAGTGCGTGCACTCTGACCCCAAGCTGCCTTTTGAAAGACCGACTGAAGCAAGCCGAGCAGGCGTTTTTTGACGACCTGAACCGGGCGACACTGGCTGATTGCATCTATCGTCCACCGTGGGAGATTTCGGCGGCGGAATAGTAGCCGGCCTGCCCCTTCGGACAATTCGCCTGGGTTCTCTCAGAACCAATCAGGCTGCGACCACTGTTACCTTTGTGCTTAGACCGGTCAGATCAGTTGGCCCCAATCTAAGAATAAGAAACGGTGTTCAACTGCACGCCTCTGTAAATTCAGTCATCTGTTTCTCCGGCGGGCTTGCCTGATCCTCCGAATGTCAGACCGAAACTCTTGTGCGGAAAAATGCAGGTTGTAGTCTTGGCAGACTGGCCGGAGAGATCCCATTGGAACTGCAGAGACTCCTTGACGACGCCAAGGCGCTGATTACCGAGGCCCAGCTGGATGACGGCTTTTGGCCCTGTGGTGTGCGGGAAATGGCATTGGCCCAGACGCGCCAATCCAAACGCCCGTCATGCTCGGTCGTTGAGCCCATGATCGGGCTGGTGCTTCAGGGCAGCAAGTCGGTGCAGTACGGAACCGAGCATGTCCGCTATGACGCCGGGGACGTCATTGTCGTTGGAAGCGCCCTGCCAATGGTCTCGGGCCTTGTGGATGCCTCGCCCGAAAACCCCTACATCGCCCTGTATCTCGGCATTGACATGCGCGTATTGCGGGGCGTCTACACCGACATGGGCGGCACCTCTCTGGACGATGCGGGTCCGGCCTTGGAAAGCGGTCAGGCCGACGCGGAAGTCATTGATTCATTTGCACGTCTTTTTCGTTTGCGCCGAGATCCGATAGCCGAGCAAGCGTTGGGGGCCGCCGCCGTCCGCGAGGTTTATTTCCGGGTTCTGCGCAGCGACAAAGGGCGCGCGCTGCGCCGTATCATCCGCGCGGACAGCAAGGCCAACCAGGTCGCCAAGGCAATCGCGCATATCCGCAAAGAGTACCGCTCGACGATCAAAGCCTCGGACCTTGCCGCGATCTCGGGCATGAGCGCGTCGGTATTCTATGACGCCTTCAAACGGGTGACGGCCAACAGTCCGCTGCAGTTCCAGAAAGACCTACGCCTGACCGAGGCCTTCCAACTGCTTCAGCAGACGGGAACGCCTGTATCGAGTGTTGCACATGCAGTTGGGTATGAAAGCCCGGCCCAATTCAGCCGTGAGTTCGCCAAGAAATTTGGCTTTCCGCCCCGAGAACTGACCCGGGATCACGTGACCTGAGCTGCACGCTTTGCTCTTGGGTTTCGGAGAATCGAGCAAGAGTTGAGGAGGAAGCTCTGTGTCCCACCCGAGGCGGACAGGTTAGGTTCATCCATGATGCAACCGGGCGATGTTGCCCCCGAAATCGCAAGGATACCTGATGGCAGTTCCCGACCAAGTTCCTACAAATTCAGGATTTCACGCAAAAAGCACGGCGGCCGAAGTGCTGGCCGATATCGACCTGACTGGAAAGACCGCAATCGTAACCGGTGGCTACAGCGGTATTGGCCTCGAAACCGTCCGCGCCCTTGCCGACAAGGGGGCCGCGGTGATCGTTCCGGTACGCTCGGAAGCCAAAGCACAAGAGAGCCTGGCGAGCGTGGATGGCAATGTCAGAACCGCACCGATGGACCTGGCGGATCTTGGTTCGGTCCGACGGTTTGCCGAAACGGTATCCAGCGACCTGCAAAACCTGGATCTGCTGATCAACAACGCCGGGATCATGGCGTGCCCCGAGGCCCGTGTTGGACCCGGTTGGGAATCCCAATTCGGTATCTGCCACATGGGCCACTTTGCCCTGACCAAGTTGCTGCTGCCGCCTTTGGAGCAAACGCCGGGCGCGCGGGTCGTTGCTCTTTCCTCGACCGCACACAAGATTTGCGACGTGCATTGGGATGATATCCAGTTCGAAAAGACGGACTACGACAAATGGCAGGCCTATGGGCAAGCAAAGACCGCAAATGCGTTGTTTGCCAACGCCCTGTCCCGCCGTTTGGCAGAGACCGGCGGGTTGGCGTTTTCGGTACATCCCGGTGGGATATTCACCCCTCTGCAACGGCACCTGCCGAAGGAAGAGATGATCGCGCTGGGCTGGCTGAACAAGGATGGCGAACCGTCCGAATTGGCCAAGGAGGGTTTCAAGACGCCAGAACAGGGCGCGTCAACAACGGTTTGGGCTGCGACTTCACCAATGCTGGTTGGCAAACCCGGGGTTTATTGCGAGGACGCTGACATTGCTGCCCCGACCGACCCCAACAGCCCGACGGCCCGATATTTTGGGGTTAACGCACATGCCTGCGATGACGCATCAGCCGAAAAGCTGTGGGACATAAGCGAACGGCTACTGCAAGAGGCCTGATACCCACGCAATCCGGTCGGGATGATCCCGGCCGGACTACGCTTCTTAGGGATAAGGCAGCGCCAAGGTTTTAGACCGCAATTTCGCCCCCTGCCCCTCTGCGCTGCCGGTCCCGGCCCGGGCTGGACCTCAACGGTTCAGGCCAAAGCCTGCTCGGGCGCAGGATCGGCGATCAACAGTTCGACATCTGCCACGCCCAGCGCCACGGCCAACTGGCTTGGCGGGACCGTGTCGACGATCAACGTGTCCAAATCCGACAGTTCGCACACTTTGTGCAACTGCTTCTGATTGAACTTCTGGGCATCCAGCAGAAGATGGCGTTCCGCAGAACGGCCCAGCATCGCGCGTTTGACGGCGGCGATATCACCGATCGGTTCGCTGGGGCCATCATCGGACAATCCCGACGCGCCGATCATGCAGCGATCGACGTTGAACCGGCCCAGAAACTCCAGCGTTTCGTAACCAACGACGGCAGCCTCGGCGGCAAGATAAGCACCGGGGCAAACAATCACCTCGGCCGCGCTGCCGCCCAGTGTCACGGCCACCGGAATCGAATTCGTGATGACAGTGCAACGTATGTCGCGAAATGCCAATGAGCGCGCCAGCTGAGCGGTTGTCGAGCCCGAGTCGATCATGACCGTCTCACCTTCACGCACAAGGCCAGCGGCGGCGTTTCCGATCCGCTCGCGTTCGGCAACCCGGGCCGCATTGCGCTCGTCCAGACTGAGATAATGCCCTTGTACCGGCGCCGACGCGCCACCGTGCGCACGCGCAATCAGGCCATCTTCGGCCAGCGCGTCAAAATCCCTGCGGACGGTCTCGGTGGACACGTCGAAACTGCGGGCCAGATCACTGATGCGCACATGCGGGCGCAGCTTGAGTTCAAGCAGGATACGTTGGCGACGATCGGACTTTTTCAGCCGATCCCGCCCTTTCTTGCTGTGTTTCTGACGAGTTTTGGCCTTTGACATCTCATTGCCCCGGCTAGACGACAATCAACTTTTGTGGCGTTTGCCTCATTTTTGCAAATATTTTGTTGCATTACCCTCAAACTGGTGATGAAAATCGTCGGACTCACCCCATTGTGGAAGGCAAAATGTTGGCCATGCAACGGCGCAGCGCAAACAAGGTATCGAACGCATGATCGTGCTGGCCACCCATCTGGCGGCCGGCGTCGCCCTGCTTTTGTGGTCTGTCCGGTTGATCCGGACCGGAGTGGAGCGAGCGTTCCTGCCCGAGTTGAAACGCGGCCTGAAAATCCTTTCTGAAAATCGAATGTCCGCTGCATTGGGCGGCGGTATGGCAGCGATGCTGATGCAAAGTTCGACTGCGGTTGCTTTGATCGGAGCCGGATTTGCGGTATCGGGCATGCTGGCCCCACCCTCGGCCCTTGCGCTGCTGCTGGGGGCAGAGGTGGGATCCGCCCTGATGGCAAAGGTTCTGACCCTGCCCGTCCAGGCGGTGATGCCATTCGCATTGCTGGTCGGCGTCGTGGTGTTTTTGAAAGCCGGTCGACGGCGGACGAAACAAATCGGGCGCATCACCATCGGTTTTGCCCTGGTGCTGTTGTCGCTTGGAATGATCCGCGAAGCCACAGTGCCAATCGGGGCCAGCCCAATCGTTCAAAGCATTGCCGCATATTTTCAAAGTGACTTGATCAGCGCCTATGTGGTCGGCGCAATTCTGGCGTGGCTCATGCATTCCAGCCTTGCCGCGGTGCTGACCTTTGCCACATTCGCGGCGTCAGCACTGGTTGGCGGCACGGTGGCCGCCGCGCTTGTCATCGGTGCCAATCTCGGTGGCGCCGTGATCTCATTCGCCCTGCTCTGGTCGCAGGAGCGCCCGGCCAAGTTGGTCGTCCTTGCCAACCTAGTGGCTCGGGCCTGTGTCACTGTGGTGGCGCTGGCCCTGCTGCTGACCGGCGTGCTGAACATATCCGTGTTCGGCACAGCGCCCGGTCAACAGGTGGTGATGCTGCACATTGCGATGAATGTCGCCCTTCTGGTCGTTGCGCTGCCGTTCACCAACCTGCTGATCCGGTTGGCAGACGCGTTCGTTCCCCGCCATTCCAGCATCACCGCCGACAACGTGACCGCATTGGACCCCGGCGCACTGGACCACGTGCCTCTGGCGCTAGCCTGCGCACAGCGCGAACTGCTGCGCATGGCTGAAACGGTTCAGGCGATGCTGGTGCCAACCATTCATCTGTTCCGGAACTGGGACCCCGAACTGGCCCGCACCATCGAATTGCGGGAGAACGATGTCGACCGCATGCATTTTGACATCAAAATCTACGTCTCGCGTCTGCGGGAAGGCGATCTGACACCTCAGCAGGAGAAAAAGACACTCGAGCTGGTGTCGATGGCCAACAACCTTGAAGAGGCCGCCGACCGGATCGCGGTCAACCTTGTGGCGCTGGCGAAAAAAATGGCTGACGAGGGCATAACCTTTTCAAAGGAAGGTCTGACCGACATTGAACAATTCCACGATCAGATCACAACGAACGGCCAGTTGGCTCTGAGCATTCTGACCACCGGCGACGCTGAGGCGGCCCGCCAATTGGTGGCCGAAAAGGATCGGATCCGGATTGAAGAGCAATACCTGCAGGAGCGCCACCTGAAGCGCCTGCAAAGTCGGGGTCCGGCCAGCATCGAGACAACCAATATCCACCAGGAGACGCTGCGCCTATTGAAGCAAATCAATGCGGCGCTGGCCTTTGTGGCCTACCCGATCGCCGAAGAGACGGGCGATCTATTGGAAAGCCGCCTGGCCAAACCGCGGATAATCTCGGACGCACCTTAGTCACAGCAATCTTCGGATTGTACTTTTAAAGACCGGCAGCCAAGGCTCCCGCCCTTCCGTGAGTGCAAGGCTTTTCTGGCTTCCTGAACCCGGCAGAATTGACAGTCGGCCCCACTCGCATGCTATCGTCATATCAGAATGTTATGACATAAAACCGTTTCTTTGAATTCGAAGCTGTTGAATTGGGAGGTTCTCATGCTGCGACTCTACGTCTGTTCAATGCTGCTGACACTCGGCCCGGCAGGCGTTCTCGCCGACGCTGTGCCGACCAAAGAAGCCGCAGAGGGTACCTTTGCCGAGCGTCCGTTCTCGCCCTATGCCAACCGGACATTCCCGGAGCGCCCTCTTTGGGGGGACACGCACCTGCACACAGGGTTGTCACTGGACGCCGGAACGTTCGGGAACACGCTGCTGCCGGATGACGCCTGGCGATTTGCGAAAGGCCAACAGGTCATCTCGTCGACCGGACAGCCGGTTCGGCTTGCGCGCCCACTGGATTGGATGGTTCTTACGGATCATACCGACCTGATGGGGTTTGCCCCGGACCTGCAGGCCGGAAAGCCGGGGGTCTTGGCACATCCCAAGGGTCTGGAATGGTACGAAGGATACTCTGCGGGCGGAGACGAAGCTGCCAAAGCGGCGTTCGACATCATTTCCAATTTCTCGCAGATGACCCTTCCGGAAGACCTGCTTGAATCATACAGCCCCGGAGCGGACGCCTTTGCGTTTACCTGGGAACATATCGTGATGGCCGCAGAACGGCACAACGACCCGGGCAATTTCACAGCGTTCATCGGTTTCGAATGGACCTCGGTGCCCAAGGGATTCAACCTGCATCGAAACGTCATGCTGCGCGATGGCCCGATCCGTGCGTTGCAGATGGTGCCGCCGGTCACGCAGCCGCCCTATGGGAACACGGATCCGAAGGCACTTTACGAGTGGCTCGAGGAGTACCAGGCCAAGACCGGAGGCCGTGCCGTTGCTTTCGCGCATAACGGCAATCTGTCGAACGGCTGGATGTTCCCGACCGAAGACACCTATCACGGCGGCAAGGTGGATGAGGAATACGTACAGAACCGCGCCAAGTGGGAACCGCATTACGAGGTCACCCAGATCAAGGGTGACGGCGAAGCCCATCCTTATCTCAGCCCCGACGACCCATTTGCCGACTATGAAAACTGGGATGTCGGGAACCTCGATATCTCCGAGCTGAAAACCGATGACATGCTGGCCGGCGAATACGCGCGCGAGGCGCTGAAGCGCGGGCTGATGCTTGAAGAGAAATTTGGCGTGAACCCCTACAAGTTCGGGATGGGCGGCGCGACGGACAGCCATACGTCGCTGGCAACGGCCGAGGAAGACAACTATTTCGGCAAATCCGTAAGCGCTGAGCCGTCGGCTACGCGCGTTCTGCACCCGTTTGTCGAAAGCGATCTGGGCGCCTTTGAGGGGCATACGCTGGTCGCATCGGGCTATACCGCAGTCTGGGCGTCCGAGAATACGCGCTCGGCCATTTTCGACGCGTTCAAGCGACGCGAGACATACGCCACGACCGGGCCTCGCATCGGGCTTCGTTTCTTCGGCGGATGGGATTTCGATGAGTCCGACCTGCTGACGCGTCTGGTGGCCGATGTGGGATACACCAAAGGGGTGCCGATGGGCGGTGACCTGCGTCCGCCCGAGGGCGAAGGCGCACCGACTTTCCTGATCGGCGCGCTGCGTGACCCCGTCGGTGCGAACCTTGATCGAGTTCAGGTCGTCAAGGGCTGGTTGGATGCAGACGGCGCGCTTCAGGAAAAGGTCTACAACGTGGCCTGGTCCGACGATCGTGCGCTGGATGCCAATGGCAACCTTCCCGAAGTCGGCAATACCGTCGATCTGGATACCGCCAGCTGGAGCAACTCGATCGGCGCATCGGAATTGGTGACCGTTTGGACGGATCCCGACTTCGATCCCAACGCGCGGGCATTCTACTACGTGCGGGTTCTGGAAATCCCGACCCCGCGCTGGGTGCTGTACGACAAGCTTCGTTTTGGAATCGATCTGCCGGCCGAGGCCCAGTTGATCCATCAGGAACGTGCGTATTCGTCACCGATCTGGTACACGCCTGCCAGCGAATGAACCAAGACCGAAACCGGGGGCGTGGGATCGCGCCCTTGGGCCGGGGTCGTTGCTGCAACATCTTCACCCAAGTTGAAATCGGCGATTTGACATGACGGGCCGTTGGGATCAACGATCGGGTATCGAATTGCCAGCAGGTCAGATCTTTCATGCGCTTTTACAAAGAACCGCTGTTCCATTTCATTCTGATCGGGCTGGCCATTTTCGGCTGGTTCTATCTTGTATCCGACGAGGCCGAGCCCCCGGAAGAGGCCGAAACGATCACAATTGACAGCGACGACATCGCGCTTTTGAGAACACGGTTCGAGGCCAGCTGGAAACGCCAACCCACCGACGCCGAGTTGCAGGCGCTGATCGATTCCTGGACCCGCGAAGAAATTCTTGTGCGCGAGGCCCGAAAGCTGGGCTTGGACCGTGGTGATCAGGTGATCCGGGCCCGCCTTGCCCGAAAAATGGAGTTTCTGACTACCGCAATTGCGTCCTCGGTCGCCCCCGAGGAGGCTGTTTTAGAAGAGCATCTGGCCCAGAACGCAGACCGCTTCACGACCCCTACCCTGATCGCGTTTGATCAGATCTATCTGGGTGATGCCCCAGACCCGGACGTCGTCGACGATACTCTGCAGGCGCTGAACGGTGGCGCGGATTGGTCCAGCCTTGGCGTTTCGTCCTTGCTGGCGCGGTCGATGCCACTGACAGCCGCGGGTGCAATCGACACAACCTTTGGTCGCGGGTTTGCGTCACAGCTTGACGGGAGCGAGCCGATGATTTGGATCGGTCCGATCAACTCGGGATACGGGCAACATCTTGTCCGCGTGACCGAAGCAAAGCCCGGTTATCTTCCGCCGCTCGCCGAGATCTACGACTCCGTTCTGAACGATTGGCGCAGGGCGACGGCTCAGGACCTGGCGCAGGCTCAATACGAAAGCCTCGCCGCCCAGTACCGTGTCGAGACACCCGAATCCGCAGAGGGCGGCTCGTGAAGACGGTCTTCTTTGTTCTGCTGAGTTTCTGGCTGGGCATGGTTCCGCAATTCGGCCGAGCACACGCGCTTGACCCCGGCTATCTGGACCTGAACGAACTGGCGCCGGGCACCTGGAGAATCCTTTGGCGTATTCCCGACGTGAACGGACAACCCATGGAGATCGATGCGGTTCTGCCCGACCATTGCGCGCCGGCAAATGGCCCGGAGCCAACAGCGGAAAACCAGGCTTGGGTGTCTTCTTGGATTGCAGAATGTGATGCCGAAATCGCGGGCCATGTTGTGGCCATAGACGGGTTGGAGCGCCAGCAGAACGATGTCTTGCTACGCGTTCGACCGCTGAACACTGAACCCGTGACGCTCAGATTTACGCCTGATGAGGCCGAATTGATGGTTCCGGCGGAGCCTACGATCTGGTCGGTTTTCAGCAGCTACTTTCTGCTTGGGTTCGAACACATTTTGGGCGGCTGGGACCACCTGTTGTTCGTTTTTGCGCTTTTTGTTCTGGTGCGGAACCCATGGCGGTTGGTCGGTGCGATAACCGCGTTCACAGTCGCGCATTCGCTGACGCTGGCGATGGCGACGCTTGGGTTTCTCAACGTGCCCGCCGGCCCCGTCGAAGCCGTTATTGCCTTGTCCATCGTATTCCTTGCTCTGGAAATCCTGAGGCACAAAGAGGGCGAGCTGCGGTTATCCGAGCAATACCCGTGGATCGTCTGCTTCAGTTTCGGCCTGCTGCATGGGCTTGGCTTTGCCGGTGCTCTGGCTGAAATCGGCCTGCCTTCGCAAGAGATCCCTGCAGCGCTGCTGGCTTTCAACATCGGCGTCGAGGCCGGTCAGCTTGCCTTTATCGCAGTGCTCGCGCTTCTGATTGCGATGTGGCGCCTTATCGTGCCACGGAACGCCGGTTGGGTGACCCACTTGGCCACCCCCGTAACAGGCTATGCCATCGGCTGCATATCGCTCTATTGGCTGATCGAGCGGGTCAACGGGTTCTGAGCGCCCAAGCGGTCAATTCACAGATCTTTGCATTCTGGCACGGCGGTCAGAACCGATCCGTCCTTGAGATGTTGCAACAGATTGTCGACCGTCAGATCACCCATCGCGGCACGCGTTTCGACAGTAGCACTGCCCGCATGCGGCAACAGAACCACGTTTGGCAACTCGCGCAACGCTTGTGGAACGCGAGGTTCATCCTCGAAAACATCCAGCCCTGCCCAGCCAAGCGCACCGCTTTGCAGCGCTTCAATCAAAGCTGCCTCGTCAACGACGGACCCGCGGCTGACATTGATCAGCGTGCCCCTGCCCCCCAACGCCCGCATCACCTCGGCGTTGACCAGCTTGTTGGTCGACGGCCCGCCCGGTGTTATGCAAATCAGCACATCCACGTGGTTTGCCATATCGACCAGATTGTCGAAATATCGGTATGGCACATCCTTGGGACTGCGGGTGTGATAAGAGATTTCGGGCGACCACGGCGCCAGTTTGTCGGCAATCGCCTGGCCGATACGGCCAAGCCCCAGAATTCCAACCTTTTGATTGTCGGCTGATCGGGTCAAAGGGGCATTGCCTTCTGTCTCCCACCGTCCCGATCGGACGTATTCATGGTCGCGAACAAGCTCTCGGTAGCAGGCCAGCATCAGCAGAACGGCGGTGGTAGCGACCTCGTTGTTAAGCACATTCGGTGTGTGTGTGACGACAACTCCGCGGGCTGCAGCAGCCGTTGCATCGACCGCATCATATCCAACCCCATAGACGCTGATCATCTTCAGGTTTGTCAGTTGGGCCATCAGGTCGGGCGGCACGCCGTCATGTCCGTTCGTGACCACATGGGTGATGCGCGCGGCATCAAAATCGTCCAGCCGGCGAATATCAAATGCGGCGGACAGCCGATCTTTCATCCGGTCGGTAATCCCGCCGATCTGCAACAGCTCAGTCATCCTGACTGACCTTCTGCCGCTGCAAACCCAGCCCGTCGATCCTCAGGTCCATCACGTCGCCCTTCTTCAAATAGACCGGATCGGGCTTGATCCCCATGCCGACCCCGGGCGGTGTGCCGGTCGAAATCACGTCACCGGGATGAAGGGTGAACAACTGGCTCAGATGCTCGATGATCTCGGCAACGGTAAATATCATGGTGGCCGTGTTTCCGGTCTGCATCCGCTGACCGTTCACGTCCAGGGACATGCCCAGCGCCTGAGGATCGGGAACCTCATCGCGGGTGACCAGCCACGGACCGGTCGGACCGAACGTGTCGCAGGACTTGCCCTTGGTCCATTGTCCGGTCAGTTGCGTCTGGAAATGCCGCTCGGACACGTCATTGACGATGCAATAACCGGCGACATAGTCCAAAGCATCGGCCTTGGAGACGTATTTCGCCGTTTTCCCGATCACCACACCCAACTCGCATTCCCAATCGGTATGGGTGGACCCGCGCGGCATCACAACGTCATCATAAGGCCCCACGATGGCGGAATTTGCCTTGAAGAACAGGATCGGATGCTTGGGAATATCCGCGCCCGTTTCGGCAGCATGGTCCGAGTAGTTCAGTCCGATGCACAGAAACTTGCCGATCTTGCCCACGCAAGCTCCGATCCGCGGATCCCCTTCAACAATCGGCAGGCTTTCGGGATCAATTGCGCGCAGCCTGTCCAGCACGGCGTCGCCCAGCGTTTCACCGGTGATATCGGTGACATGGGCGGACAAATCCCGCAATTGACCCGCAGAGTCGACCAACGCAGGCTTTTCCGACCCTGCGGCTCCGTAGCGAACAAGTTTCATTTCGGTTCCTTTTAGTGATTGTCCCGCGGCAGGAATTGCCGCGCGATGTCCCTGAATTTGTCGGCGCCCTTCAGCGTCATGCCGCGATCCAGACGATCGACCTTCTCGCGGAAGATCTCCTGCCAGGGTGACTGGTCGGACGGGACCGAATAGCCACCTGCAGCTTCCAGTTCGCGGGCGCGTTCATGCAGCTCCTCCAGCGGAACAAGCATATCCGCCGTCCCTTTGCCCAGATCGATGCGCAACCGGTCGCCATTTCGCACCAGCGCCAGCCCGCCGCCTTCGGCCGCCTCGGGCGAGGCGTTCAGGATCGACGGGCTTCCGGACGTGCCGGACTGGCGCCCATCACCGATGCAGGGCAGCGCCTCGACCCCTTGTTTCAACAGGTATGAGGGCGGCCGCATGTTCACCACCTCGGCCGCGCCCGGGTAACCCTTGGGTCCGGCCCCGCGCATGATCAGGATACAGTCTGCATCGATGTTTTCTGCCGGATCATCGATGCGGTGATGAAAGTCCTCAGGCCCGTCAAAAACGACCGCCCGGCCCTCGAATGCATTGGGGTCATCCGGGTTCGACAGGTAGGCCTCGCGGAAAGCGGACGAGATCACCGATGTCTTCATGATCGCGCTTTCGAACAGGTTGCCCGAGAGGTTGATGAACCCGGCCTGATGCTTGACCGGATTTCTCACCGGCTTAATCACGTCGTCGTTCAGCGACCGGCGTGTCCGGCAGTTCTCGCCCATCGACCGGCCGTTGACCGTCAGCGCATCGGGGTTGGGCAGCAATCCGGCATCAATCAACTCACCGACCACGGCAGGGACACCGCCGGCGCGCTGGTAATCTTCTCCAAGGTATTTTCCGGCCGGCTGCATGTTGACCAGCAGCGGTACGTCGTGACCCAGGCTTTGCCAGTCATCGTTGTTGAGAGGAACGCCAAGATGCCGGGCGATCGCATTCAAATGGATCGGCGCGTTCGTCGATCCACCGATCGCCGAGTTGATGACGATCGCATTTTCAAATGCCGCCCGCGTCATGACATCGCTTGGGCGCAGATCCTCCCACACCATCTCGACGATGCGCTTTCCGGTTTCATAGCTGATCTGTCCGCGTTCCCGGTACGGGGCTGGTATCGCGGCGGACCCAGGCAGTTGCATTCCCAAGGCTTCGGCCAGGGAATTCATCGTGGTCGCCGTTCCCATCGTGTTGCAATAGCCAACAGAAGGCGCCGAAGCCGCTGCGATTTCCATGAACTCATCAGTGTCGATTTCACCGGCAGCAAGGTCTTCCCGAGCCTTCCAGATCACGGTTCCCGACCCCGCGCGTTCACCCTTCCACCAGCCGTTCAGCATCGGGCCGACCGACAGAGCGATTGCGGGGATATTGACGGTGGCGGCCGCCATCAACAGCGCCGGCGTGGTCTTGTCGCAACCGATGTTTAGCACCACGCCGTCGATCGGGTAACCAAACAAGCTCTCGACCAGCGAAAGATAGGCCAGATTGCGATCCAGCGAGGCAGTGGGCCGCTTACCCGTTTCCTGAATCGGGTGCACCGGAATTTCGATGCACGTGCCACCAGCCGCGATGATCCCGTCGCGCACACGTTTGGACAATTCCAGGTGGTGGCGGTTGCACGGGCTGAGATCGCTACCCGTTTGCGCAATGCCGATGATTGGCTTGCCGGATTGAAGCTCGGCGCGGGTCAGGCCGTAATTGAGATACCGTTCCAGATACAGCGCGGTCATCTCGAGGTTGTCCGAGTTCATGAACCATTTCCGCGACCGCAGATCGTCCTTTGTTATCTTCGTCATTGGCCTGACCACCCCCCATCGATTATGTGTGTATGTCCTGTGGTGAAAGCACTCTCATCGCTTGCCAGGTAGACGACCAGTGCCGCTATTTCTTCCGCCTTGGCGACGCGGCCCATGGGCTGGCGGGCCACGAACTGCGCCATGGCTTCTTCCCTGCTGCCCAGTTCTTGGGCCAAAGCCTCGACCCGATCGCGCCAACTGGGGCTGTCGACCGTTCCGGGGCAGATGCAGTTGCAGCGGATGCCCTTCGTGATGAAATCAACCGCAACCGATTTCGTCAGCCCCACAACCGCAGCTTTGGTCACGCCATAAACAAAGCGGTTGGGCGCGCCGATGATCGACCCCAAAGCGGAAGACATGTTGATGATCGAGCCGCCGCCCCGTTCGACCATCCCCGGCAGCACAGCCTTCGTTGTGCGCATCATGGACCGCGCGTTGAGGTCCATCGCAAAATCCCACTCATCATCGGTGGCGTCCAGGATGGTACCGTGATGCACGAAGCCCGCACAGTTGAACAACACGTCCGGATTTGCCCGCTCAACCCCCTGAGCGACGCTGGCGTCATCGGTGACGTCCATCTCGAAAATTTCGATATTTTCGAGATTCTGGGACCGAATCGAAGAAAGGTTTTCGAGGTTGATATCCGTCGCAAACACCTGCGCCCCTTCGCGCGCCATTGCAATTGCGCTGGCACGACCGATACCCTGTCCGGCGGCCGTCACAAGGACGCGCTTCCCCACAAGTCTTTCTGACATATGTAAAATTTACCTTTCACTACTTGCGATCAAACACCAGGACCCCGGGCCCGAGTGCGACCGGGCAGCACCAAAAAATTCTGCACGGAAACGCGACAGGCTTTGGCGCAGGAACTTGATGCCGTTAGCGTATGACAGAGATTTTGGTTTGGCTATAACCATGCGTGGTGCGGCCCGAAGGAGGACAAGCAAGCATGAGTGAACAGCGCAAAGTGACCCTTTTGGGCACCGGCCTAATGGGGGCGCCGTTGGCACGAAACCTGCTTGCGGCAGGCTTTCCCCTGACCGTTTGGAACCGTAGCGCCGAAAAGGCACGGCCATTGGCGGACCAAGGTGCCGCGGTTGCAGACACCCCGGCCCACGCGGTTGCCCAAGCCGATGTGATCGTGACCATGCTGGCCGACGGATACGCAACCGGCGCGCTGCTTGAAGACCCTTCTTTCTGCGACCAGCTGAAACCTGGTGCCGTCTGGATCGACATGTCCAGCGCCAAGCCTGAACATGCCCGCGCGCAGTCGGCCCAACTCGAAACCCTCGGCCTGCGGCATCTGGATGCCCCAGTCTCCGGTGGCACCAAGGGGGCCGAGGCGGGCTCGCTGGCGATCATGGTGGGCGGCGATGAGAAGGTCATGCGGGAGGTCCTGCCAATCCTCTCCGCCATGGGGCGCCCCGTGCATGTCGGCCCCAGCGGCGCCGGACAGTTGTGCAAACTGGCCAATCAGACAATCGTGGCCGTCACGATTTCCGCCGTTGCCGAGGCAACCCTGCTGGCCGAACAAGGTGGCGCAGACCCGGCTGCTTTGCGCGCCGCGCTTCGCGGTGGGTTTGCCGACAGCGTGATCCTGCAGCAGCACGGGGAACGCATGTCCAACCGGGACTTCGTTCCCGGCGGACTCTCGAAGTTTCAGCTGAAGGATCTGGACAACACCTTGGCTGAGGCGCGCGGTCTGGGCCTGGAACTGCCCAATACGCAAGCCGTACGCGACCGGTTCGAATACCTGATAAACGAAATGGATGGGGCCGGGCTGGATCATTCTGCGCTCTACCTCGAACTCAGAAAACGGAATGGCATGTCGTGACGCATATCCTCATCATCGGCGGCGGTGGAATGCTGGGGCAGAAACTGGCGCATCACATTTCGGCCGAACAGACCTTTGGCCCGGACGCCCGTGTATCATTGTTCGACCTTTCATTTCCGGCCGAGGGTGCACCGGGAGAAAAAACCGTTGGCGACATCGCGGTCCCAAACTCGGCCAAGATTCTGGCCGCTCAGCGCCCTGACGTGATCTTTCATCTGGCCGCGATTGTCTCGGGTCAGGCAGAAGCTGATTTTGGCCTTGGTTGGGACGTCAACCTGATGACGACCTGGGCACTGTTGAACGCATTGAAGGACGAGCATGACGCCACCAGCGGCGCCTACCGCCCGCGGCTGGTCTTCGCTTCGTCCATAGCCGTCTTTGGCGCCCCTTTCCCCGCAAGGATCGACGATGAATTCCTGTGCGCCCCTCTGACCAGCTACGGGGCGCAGAAGGCTGCGTCCGAGTTGATGATTTCCGACTTCAGTCGAAAAGGATACATCGACGGCATCTCCCTGCGGCTGCCGACGCTGTGCGTGCGGCCCGGCAAGGCAAATGCCGCCGCTTCCTCCTTCTTTTCGGGTATCATTCGAGAGCCCCTGAACGGGCTCGAGGCGGTTCTGCCGGTCGACGACACCGTTCGCCACTGGCACGCCAGCCCTCGGGCAGCGGCAAGATTTCTGACCCACGCGGCCGATCTCGATACGAAGCTGCTGAACGACCGGCGCGCCCTGAACATGCCCGGCATCAGTTGTACGGTCGCCGAACAGATCGAAGCTCTGCGCACTGTCGCCGGTCAAGACGCGGTCAACCTGATCAAGCATGTTCCCGACCCCGACATAGAGCGCATTGTCAAAGGCTGGCCACGCGACTTTCAAACCGACCGCGCGCTTGAGCTGGGCTTCCGCGCAGAGTCGAGCTTTGAAGATATCATCCGCGTTTATCTTGAGGATGACTTCCGCGCTTAGTCGCCCATCGTCTTGCCTGTCAGATGACGCTTGAGGTGGTCATGAATCTTCTGCTTGGTCAGTTGCTCATCGCCGGACAATGCGGCCTCGAGGATGTCGGCGTGATGCCGGATGTTCTCGGAGATGAACTCGAACCGCCGGTCCGCCACCATCAGCTGCTGCCGGAATTGCGCATAGATGCGGCCATGCATCTGCTTCAACGTTTCCGATCCGCAGGCCGAGATCAGCGTTTGATGGAATTCCTTTTCCGAAGCAAACCAGATCTCGATCAGCTCGCTGGGGTCGTCGGTGGCATGAATGCGCTTTTCGATATGGCTCAGCTTGTGATGCGCCGCGGTCAGTCTGGCTTCCCAATCCACCCCGCCGTTGCGGATCGACATTGCGGTGCCTTCTCCCTCCAGCAAAACGCGGATGTGGGTCAGCTCGATCAGTTTTTTCGGCGAACGCTTCGGGACGCGAAAGCCCTTCTGCTCCTGAAAGTCCACCAAACCCACCGATGACAAACGAAAAAGAACTTCGCGAACCGTGCTGGCCGAGCACCCATAGTCCTTGCGCAACTCTTCGGCCCGAACCTTGGCACCATGCTCGAATCCGTTCGAGATCAGACGCATTTTAAGGTGCTGATAAATATCTACTTCTTCATTCATTCCGGTTTGCACCTTTCAGGTCTGGCCACTTAGTGTCCTAATCATATTTTCGATTTATTGCAAGAATCTCGAAATTCTTGAAAATTTCATATTTTACTTGTTGCATTCGATTCGACCGCTTAACGTCTAGCAGCGTGTCGACAAGGGAGGCGGCAAGATCTCCTACCCGGCGCACTGCTCAACGTCTGGGAGGACAATATGAAAATAGTCAAGACAGCGGCTGTTGCGGCCGTAGCAACGACGATGGCGGCCGGTTTCGCGGTGGCTGAAACGACCAAGCTGAGAATTCAAACCCATTTCTCGCCCGAGACGCTGTCCGGGCAGATGGCGGCAAAATACGTCGAAGACATCCAGGAAATGTCGAACGGCGAGATCGAAGTCGAGATGTTCTACTCGTCCTCGGTGGTCAAATCGGTCGAAACCTTCGATGCCGCGGCGACAGGCATCCTCGACTGCGACATGACCGGCGGCGGCTATCAGACCGGTAAGAACCCGGCCTTCCAGTTCGCGGGCGATCTGCTGGGCGGTTACCAGAACCCTTATCAGCAAATGGCATGGCTGCTGCACGGTGGCGGCAGAGATGCCGTCAATGACCTGTACAACGGCTACGACATGGAATTCATCGGCTGGTGGATCCCGGGGCCGGAATCTCTGGCCTCGACCAAGCCGATCGCCAAGGTCGATGACTTCAAAGACTGGAAATTCCGTTCGCCCCCGGGCCTGGCCACCAAGGTCTTTGCCGAGTTGGGCGCATCGCCGATCGTGATGGACTTCAACGAAATCTTCACCGCTCTGGAAACCGGCATCATCGACGGCGCGGATGCTGCGAACCTGACCAACAACGTGGGTCTGGGTCTGTACGAAATCGCCGGTCACACGAACTATCCCGGCTTCCACTCGATGCCCGCAGACCATCTGGCCTGCCGCAAGGACGTTTGGGACGCGATGCCTGCACATCACAAAAAGATCATGGAAGTCGCGATGGACAGCCTGGCGCTGCACAATGCGACGATCAACGAAGTGCAGAACGCTCAGACCGCCAAGGACCTGAAGGCCAAAGGCGTTCAGCTGTATGAGTGGTCGCCGGAAGATCTGGCCGCCTACCGCGCAGCCGTTCAGGTCGGGTGGACCGAGTTCGCCACGACCCCAGAGGCCAAGGCGCTGTTGGAAAGCCACATCAACTTCCTGCGCGATCTGGGCGCAATGCAATAATCGGGCTTCGGCCATTCAACGACAATCGGAAAGGCCGTGCTGACGGCCTCTCCGAATGTGCCCGGGACCCTGCATTTCATGAAAATCACCAAGATCACCAGCCATGTACTGCAGTACAAGATGCCCGAAGTCCTGGGGTATTCGCAGCAGTATTATGACAAGCGCACAACCCATCTGGTCGAGGTTCAAACCGACGAAGGCGTGACCGGCTGGGGAGAGTGTTTTGGCCCCGGCAACGTAGCAAGAGCCAACAAATCCATCGTTGAACAGGTCATTCAGCCGATGGTTCTGGGGCTGGACCCTTTGGACAAGGACGTGATCTGGCACAAGGTGTACAACCTTCTGCGAGATCATGGGCAAGGCGGAATGCCGATACAGGCGCTGTCCGGCGTGGACATCGCCCTTTGGGACATCGTCGGCAAGGTGGCCGGTTTGCCGCTGCACAAACTCATCGGCGGCGCGCATCGGACAAGCGTTCCCTGCTACGGCTACGGGATGATGCTGCGGGATGAGCCGATCGCCGACCTTGCCGCCCGGTTCAAGGACGAAGCCGCAACGATCAAGGACATGGGGTTTGTCGCCACCAAGATGAAGACCGGGTTCGGACCCAAACCGGACGTGCAGCTGTGCGAGGCGGTGCGTCGTGGGGTTGGAGACGACTTCCCCTTCATGGTCGACGCAAATCATGCCTACACGACCTCGGACGCGTTTCATGTGGGCCGCGCCTTGGAAGAGCTTGACGCCTATTGGTTTGAAGAACCGGTGGCCCCTGAGGATCTTGATGGCTATCGCGAACTGCGCGCGGGGCTGAAGGTCAATATCTCCGGCGGCGAGGCTGTGTTCAATCGCTGGGCATGGCGCGCGCTTCTCGAAAACCGCAGTGTCGATATCGCTCAGCCCGAAGTATGCGCGTTGGGCGGAATCTCTGAGTATCTGCGGGTACTTGCGCTGTGCCACGCACACTTCACCCCGGTCGTCAATCACGTCTGGGGAAGTGCGGTTGCTTTGGCCACCAACCTGCATCTGCTCGCGGCAATGCCGGCAATTCCGGGCGGTCTGCACCCGTGGGAACCGATGTTGGAATTCGACACCACGGACAACAAGTTCCGCGACGATCTGCTGACCGTTCCGCTGGAGATACAGAAACAAGTCAAGGCCAACAAAGGCCGCGTGACGATCCCGACCGGCCCCGGACTGGGCGTCGAGCCGGACCTGGAATTTATCGATCACCACCGGATCGACGGATAAGGACGAGGGCTACGTGATGCAAAAAAACTCAGGCGGAATACTGGAGTGGCTCATCCCGCTCGCCTTCGTCGCAACGGCTAGTTGGCTCGTCTGGCATCTGCCGGCCTTCCTGTTGGACTGGCTGCCCTACACGTCCGAATCTCTGAAAAGCCAGGTAACGGAAATCTATCTGCGCAGCGACGTGACGCCCGAAATGACCGGGGTTTTCGGCGGATTTGTCGATATTGTCGATATCGGCGCGCTGATACTGCTGCCGATCCTTGCGGTGATCGGAACCAAGACCGTCCAGCCGGCCGCGATGGAATACGAGGGCACGACTGCGATGGACCGCTTCGCCCTTTTCATCGGCCGGGTCACGATGATGATGATCGCCATCATGACGGTGGTGATGCTGTACGAAGTCTTCATGCGCTACATCCTCGAAAAGCCGACCGAATGGGCCAACGAGATGACACTGTGGTTCGCCAGCTTCGTGTTCCTGATGTCCGGCTACTATGCCATGCAGCAACGCAGCCATATCCGGATCTTTCTGCTGTATGATGCGGTTCCTCGCTGGTTGCAGCGGGTGTTCGACACGATCTCGACCATCCTGATCGTGATGTTCGCGTTCTTTCTGGTCTACGGCAGCTATCAGCAGGTTTTCGTCAACAAACTCTACAAATGGGAGCTTTATGGCTCGGCCTTCAACCCGCCGATCCCGGCGACGTTGCAGCCCATGGTCCTGATCGTGATCACCCTGGTCGCCATGCAGGCCGTTCTGAACCTGATCGCGGATTGGAACAAAGAACCGGAAATCCACACGGATGAACCGGACGAAGACGAAATTGAAATGATCAAACGAGCGGTGGGACAAGACTGATGGATATTGGAACGATCTCACTCATCCTGATGGTCGCCCTGATCGTGCTTCTGGCGATCGGGATGCCCCTGGGTCTGGCCTCGGCCTCGCTTGCGGTTCTGGTTCTTGTTCTGAAGTTCGAGCCGACACTTCTTTTGAACCCGTTTTCATTCGGCGATGGCATTCTGACCGGACGCCCCGGGACTGGGCCACTCTATATTCTGGCGCAGAAGATATATGGGCTCTTAACGGACTACGTGCTCATATCCGTGCCATTGTTCATCTTCATGGCATCGCTGCTGGAGCGATCCGGGATCGCGCGCGACATGTATTCGTCGCTGAATGTCTGGCTGTCCAGAACGCGCGGCGGCATTGCGATCGTGACCTCGATCATGGCGGTGATCATGGCAGCCATGTCCGGCATCATCGGTGGTGAGGTTGTCCTGCTGGGTCTGATCGCCCTGCCCCAGATGCTGCGCCTCGGCTACGATCAGAACCTCGCGATCGGCGTCATCTGCGCCTCGGGGTCGCTGGGGACCATGATCCCGCCCTCGATCGTTCTGATCATCTATGGGCTGATTACCGAAACCTCGATCAAGTCGCTGTTCACCGCGTCTTTTATTCCGGGCTTCATGCTGGCCTCGATGATCATCCTGTACATCATCATCCGCACGCAGTTGAATCCTCACCACGCGCCGCTTCCGGAACCGGATCCGAACGACCCCGAACCGGCTGAAAAGCGCAAACTGTTTGCCGCCTTCATGAGCATCGTCGTCGCCGGATTTTCCACCGTTCTGTTTATCCGGGCCGCGTTTTTCGAGCTTTCCGGCTCGAACGCTGCCAGCCAGGGCGAGCCCGCGCGATTGGGGACAGCTGACTACCTGCCCTGGTTTGCCGGTATTACGATCGTCGCCCTTCTGCTGATCTTCTTCGTCTTTGGCAGAGAGCGCGCCAAAATCGGCTGGGAAATGGGCAAAGGCCTCGTCGCGCCGCTGGTCGTCATCGGCGTCGTACTCGGCTCGATCTATGGCGGGATCACAGGCATCACCGAGGCTGCAGGCATGGGCGCCTTCGCCGTTCTGATCATCGCCATCCTACGGGGCGAAGGATCGTTCGAGCTGGTTTGGGACAGCTTGATGCGAACGCTCAAATCCACAGGCACCATCATCTGGGTCACCATCGGCGCCGCCGCGCTGGCGGGTGCCTACACCATTGCCGGCGGGCCCCAATACGTGGCCGATCTGATCGTTGGGCAGGACCTGCCGACGATGCTGGTCATTCTGGTTATGATGCTGATCCTGCTGTTCATGGGCGCGTTTATGGATTGGGTCGGCATCGTGCTTTTGATCATTCCGGTCTTTCTACCGATCGTTCTGCGCCTTCCCATCGAGGAAATCGGACTCATCGGCCAGTTGCAGCCCAGCCATGTCGCGATCTGGTTTGGCGTCGTGTTCTGTATGAACATGCAGGTCAGCTTCCTGTCGCCCCCGTTCGGCCCGGCGGCGTTCTACCTGAAATCGGTGGCCCCGCCGAATATCAGCCTGACGGATATCTTCCGCGGCTTCCTGCCATTCATCGGGATCCAGCTGCTGGCGCTTTCCGTTCTTCTGATCTGGCCGGGCATCATCGCGCTGCTTTTGTGAGGTTGCACCCATGCTGACACAAGATCAGATTGGCAAGTTCCAGACGGACGGATACCTCGTGGTCGAGGATGTAATTCCCGGTGACGTCCTTGATCGGGTGCAAGCCGAATACTCGGATGTCCTGAACCGGCTCTTTGACGGTTGGTACGAAAAAGGGCTGGTCAAGGACGAACCATCCGGGATGTCATTCTGGGACAAACTTCTGTCCGCTTATCAGGCCGGTTGCGACTATTTCCAGCCGCTGGACATCTCTTTGCCCGGCGACCGGATCATGGCTGACACACCGTTCCATATAGGACCCGCAGTGTTCGACTTGCTGACGGCCCAGCCCATGCTTGACATCGTCGAGCAGTTGATCGGGCCAGAGTTGGTCAGCAATCCGATCCAGCACGTTCGGCTGAAGCCCCCTGCCCTCAAGCTGTCCAAGGACGAGGTGCGGGCGCATATAACCGCAACGGACTGGCATCAGGACCGGGCAGTTGCGTTGGAGGATGCGGACCAGACCGACATGGTCACGGTCTGGATTGCCGTCAACGATGCAACGATCGAGAACGGCTGCCTGCAAGTGCTGCCAAAGGCACAGGACCAATCCATCCTGCCGCATTGCGCGCGCACGCAGACAGGCATTGCCGACGGGTTTATTGACGAAGACCGAGCCGTGCCCTTGCCCGTCAAGGCGGGCGGGGTCATCCTGTTTCACCCGCTGACGCCACATGCGTCGCTGGTCAACGAAACGGACCGGTTCCGCTGGTCGTTCGACATCCGCTTCAGTGCGGCAGGCCAACCCACCGGTCGAGACCATTTCCCCAGCTTCATCGCAAGATCCAGATCGCGCCCCGAAACCGAGCTGCGGGATTGGCGTGTCTGCAAATCCAATTGGGAGGCGGCGCGAGCAAGGCTGTCCGGACAGCCGCATATAGATATTCACCGGTGGACATCGGACTCGCCGTTCTGCGCCTAGCTGCAGCCGCCAGGAAAGCTGATTATGACTTTTGTACGTTTAGATCGAACGGATAGTGTGGTGGTTGCAACTCGGCTGCTGGAGGCCGGCAGCGTGGTTGAAGGCGTCACGACCAATGCGCGCATCCCATCGGGCCACAAGGTCGCCACGGCGACCCTTGCACCCGGCGATCCGGTCAGAAAATACGCCCAGATCATTGGTTACGCCACCCAACCGATCCACCCCGGCGATCATGTACACACCCATAATGTCGAGTTCCGAAACACCAGCGTGGACTATGAGTTTGCGACGGATCACAGGCCTATGAGACCCGCCACCTCGGTCGATACGTTCATGGGCTACCATCGGGACAACGGTCGGGTCGGCACGCGCAATTACATTGCGGTTCTGACCACCGTGAACTGTTCTGCTACGGCGGCCCGCATGATCGCTAACCACTTCACGCCGGACAAGCTTGCCGCGTATCCGAATGTCGACGGCGTGGTGGCCTTTGTCCACGGAACGGGCTGCGGAATGGCAGATTCCGGCGACGGTTTCGAAGCTCTTCAACGGGTCATGTGGGGGTTTGCAAAACATCCCAACCACGCTGCCGTTCTGATGGTCGGTCTGGGCTGCGAGATGAACCAGATCGACTGGCTGTTGGACGCTTATGGGCTGAAGCAGAGTCCAACCTTCCAGACGATGAACATCCAGAACGTCGCGGGATTGCGCCGGACCGTGGAAATGGGCATCAGCAAAATCAACCAGATGCTGCCCATTGCCAATGAGGCAAAGCGCAGAGAAGCCCCGGCGTCTGAACTGATGGTCGCGCTGCAATGCGGTGGATCGGACGCTTGGTCCGGTGTGACGGCGAACCCGGCGCTCGGACATGCCTGCGACCTGTTGGTCGCTCAAGATGGCACGGGTGTCCTCGCGGAGACGCCCGAAATCTACGGAGCCGAACATCTTTTGACCCGCCGTGCCCTTGACCGCGCAACTGGGGAAAAACTGATCGGACTGATCGATTGGTGGCAGGACTACACCGCCCGCAATCACGGTTCGATGGACAACAACCCAAGCCCCGGCAACAAGAAAGGGGGTCTGACGACCATCCTCGAGAAATCGCTGGGGGCAGCGGCGAAGGGCGGAACCACCCCTCTGACCGGTGTATTCAAATACGCCGAACCCATCACCGCCAAAGGCTTCACCTTCATGGACAGCCCCGGATACGACCCGGCCTCGGTGACCGGGCAGATCGCGGCCGGGTGCAACCTTGTGTGTTTCACCACGGGGCGCGGGTCGGCCTTTGGGTCCAAACCGGCGCCGACACTGAAAATCGCCACCAATTCTGAATTGGCGGCGCGCATGTTCGAAGACATGGACGTGGACGCGGGCGACATCCTGACCAAAGGCGTCAGCGTCGAAGAAAAAGGACAGGAGATATACCGACGGCTGCTCCAAGTCGCCTCGGGCGCGCGGACCAAGTCCGAGGCACAGGGCTTGGGTGATTACGAATTCGTTCCCTGGCAAATCGGAGCGGTGATGTGAAACGGATCCTCGTAGCCGGCGGCGGATTGATCGGTATCCGCCACGTCCGCGCCGTCATTGAGCATCCCGGCTGCACGTTGGTCGGGTTGGCCGATCCGGATGGCTCGATCCAGATCGACGCGCCGCGTTTTGCCAGTATGGACGAGGTGCAGGACACAGTGGATGGCGTCATCATCGCGACGCCGACCCGCCTGCATGCCGAACATGGCATTCTGGCCGCGTCCCGTGGTTGGAATATGCTGATCGAAAAGCCGGTTGCCGCATCGGTCGATGATGCCCTGCGCCTTAAGACGGCCGTTAGCGAGGCCAATGTCCGCAGCCTGGTTGGCCATCATAGGCGGTACCACACAACCTTGCAGCACCTGAAGGAGGTGATCGCGCAAGGTACGATCGGACGAGTCATCAACGTCTCGTTGCTGTGGGCCATGCGTAAACCCGACAGCTATTTTGAACAGAACTGGCGGACTTCCGACGGCAGCCCGGTGATGATCAATCTCGTGCACGATATCGATGTCTTGCGCTTTGTGATCGGAGAAATCTCGGATGTCGTCGCCCTGCCCGGCGCGTCGATCCGCGGATCGGATCGGATCGAAAGCGGCGCTGTCGCGATCGCATTCGAAAACGGCGCGACGGGTACCATCAGCTTTGCCGACACCGCGCCCAGCCCTTGGGGGTTTGAAGCCGGAACCGGCGAAAATCCGAACATCGGCACGACCCGCCAGGACATGATGTGGATCACGGGAACCAGGGGCGCCTTCAGTTTTCCATCCATGACCCTGTGGCGCGGACAGGATTGGGGCACTGCGGCCCAAAAAGACCAACTTCCAAGGCCGGACCAGACACGCACACCGCTGGAGGCGCAACTGGATCACTTCCTTGACGTAATCGATGGCGCCCCACCTTTGATCGACGTCGGGGATGCAGCCCGGACGCTCGAAGTCACATCACGCATCGAACAGGAGCTGAAGGCGCGAACCGCTCGAGCGCGGGCGCCGGCCTGACTGAGACGCGGCAGGGCAAAATTTCGGACCATTCAAAAGACCAATGACTATTCCCCGGGCAATATGAGCAATCAGACTGCAAATCCGCCCGCGACAAACACAAGAATGAAAACCAGACATATTCACGGAAAGGGAAACCAATGAGCAAACCATCAATCGGGTTTATCGGCTTGGGACTCATGGGCGGAGCCATGGTGAGCCGGCTGTTGGACCAGGGATACTCGGTCACGGTGTTGGGAAACCGCGACCGCACACATCTGGACGCCGCGATTGACCGGGGCGCCCGCGAGGCGCAAAACGCGCGGGAACTGGCTCAGGCCAGCGACATCGTGATGCTGTGCATGGGAACGTCCGAGCAGGTCGAGGGCCGTATGCGCGGTGCTGATGGAGTGATCGCGGGACTGAAGCCCGGGGCGATCGTCATCGACTTTGGCACCTCGCTTCCGGGCAGTACACGCGCCCTGGCCGAGGAGGTTGCCGCAGCCGGCGGAAGCTACCTTGACGCGCCACTTGGCCGAACACCGTCGCATGCGCTGGAAGGCAAGCTCAACATCATGACGTCCGGCGACAAGGCTGCCTTCGACAAGGCCGAGCAGACACTGAAGGATCTGGGCGAAAACGTCTTCTACCTGGGTCCTGTCGGATCGGGACATACGATCAAGCTGATCAACAACTTCTTCGGAATGACCGTTGCGAACGCGATGGCCGAGGCCTTTGCCATGGCCGACATCACCGGCGTTGACCGCAAGCAGCTGTACGAGGTGATGGCCGCAGGGCCGCTGCATTCCGGAATGATGGATTTCGTCAAAGCCTACGGTGTCGAGAATGATCCAAACCAGCTGGCCTTTGCCATCAAGAACGCCGCAAAAGACCTTGGGTACTATGATCGAATGGCACGCGAGGCCGGCGTTACCAGCGTGATGTCACAGGGCGCACTTTCCGCGCTGAACGACGCGCGCGACCACGGTCAGGCGGATGACATGGTCAGCCAGATGGTTGACTACTACGTCAAACGTTTCAACACCTGATCTATGGCCGTCACCGCCAACCCCAACGCGGACCTGCCGCGCCTTGGCATCGTGCTGATGCTGACGGCGTGGCTGTTCTTTTCGCTGGTGGACCTTGGGGCCAAATGGTTGGCGTTGGCCGGCGTGCCGGCATTTCAGTTGGCGTTCATGCGTTATGCAGGGCACTTCGTGATCTCAGTGGGCGTGATCGCCAAGGGCGGGATTGAGGCCAGCCGGTTCAAGACCGACCATCCATGGCAGGTCATTAGCCGGGCCTTGCTGCTGATCTCAGCAACCGTTTTCAATTTTTATGCCCTGCGGTTTTTGCCTCTGACCGTCGTGTCGGCAATCATGTTCTCAAGCCCGGTCATCGTGTGCTTTTTGTCCGTCTTCGTGTTGAAAGAAAGCGTGGGACCATGGCGTTGGGCGGCTATCGTACTGGGCTTTCTGGGGGTGTTGGTTGTCGTGCGGCCGTTTGGTTCGGCATTTCATCCGACCATGCTGCTGATCGTCTACAATGCCACCGCGTTGGCCTTGTACTCGATCATGACGCGCAGGCTGTCGGGGGTTGTTGCCGTGGACACCATGCAATTCTACCTCGGGCTTACCGGTACAGTGGTCCTGCTGCCTTTCGCCATCTGGTTTTGGATCCAACCGGAAAACACGTGGAGCATGATCGTCCTGATCAGTCTTGGCGTCTTTGGGTGGTGCGGGCATCAACTGCTGACGAACGCGCATCGGTTCGGAACGGCGAACCAGCTGATGCCATTTACCTATTCGTTCCTGATCTATGTTGCGATCTGGGGTTATCTGTTCTTTGACACGGTACCGGACGCATTCACGTTGGCAGGGGCTGCGCTGATCATGGCTGCCGGTCTCATCATCTGGAAAAGAGAAAAGAAATGACGCGAATTGCCTGCATCGGCGAAGCAATGATCGAATTGTCCATGCTGGAAACCGGCGCAAAGGTGGGCGTCGCGGGGGATACGCTGAACACGGCCATCTACATGCACCGCGCAGCGCCTGATCTGCAGGTGGAGTATGTGACATGTCTGGGCGACGACCCGTTCTCGGGGCGCATCGCGGACTTCATCGCCAGCCATGGTATCGGGACATCCGGCATCCAAATCATTCCGAACGCCTCTCCGGGCCTGTACGCGATCACGACCTCTGCGGATGGTGAACGCAGCTTTACCTATTGGCGCAGCGAAGCGGCCGCCCGTCAGCTTTTTTCCGATCACGATTTCAGCTCGCTGAACGGCTATGACGTGCTGTACTTGTCGGGGATTTCCGTGGCCATTCTTCCGCATTCGGTAAGGCTTGCGCTTCTGGACTGGCTCGACGGCGCTTCAGTCCGGTTGGTCTATGACAGCAACTTTCGTCCACGTCTTTGGGATAGCGTTGAACACGCCCGGCAGATCAACCAACGGCTTTGGCGGCGTGCGGACATCGCCCTGCCATCCATCGACGACGAGATGGCACTGTTCGGGGAAAGCGCCGAACAGGTGGCGGCGCGCTTTGCGGGTCATCACGGAATCGGCGCGTTGAAGCGCGGAGAGAATGGCCCCCTGTCCATTGGTCAGAGCATTGACCAAACCTATGAGCCTGCCAAAAACGTGCTGGATACGACCGCGGCAGGCGACAGTTTCAACGGTGGGTACCTCGCGGCGTTGCTGACGGGAAAAACACAGGCCGAGGCCCTGATGGCTGGACACAATCTGGCATCCACCGTTGTTCAGTTCCGCGGCGCGATCATTCCCGGATAAGCGGCGCGAGATCCTCGGCTCCGACAAGACGCAAAAGCGGCATTAGCGGATCTGGCTGCTTGACAGCCAAAGCGATTTCCGACGCGCAAGGATCGTTCAGCGCCCGACCTTTGGCGGTCTCGGACAGGCAATAGGAGACCCAGGCCCGCATCCCCGCAATCACCGCCTGAGAGCCAGTCTCACGAAGTGTGGGAACAAATCGATAGGGCAGCTTCTGGCTTCCATCCATCGCGATTTGGTCCAGACGATGCGCCAACTCGGGGTTTTCAAAGCGGTGCAACAGAGCCTCGGCATAGTCCGGAACCTGTGCTTGCACCGCGGCGGGCAGCGTTGTGCCCGCATCCTTCATCAACTCGGAAACCAGCGGGCGCAGAACCGGGTCTCGAACCGCTTCGTGGACGTAGGTCAGGCCGCGCTCCAACCCGGCATATGCCAACAGGGAATGGGCCCCGTTCAACATGCGCAGCTTTCGCATCTCGTGCGGGGCCACGTCATCGACCAGTTGCACGCCCGGCCAATCCGGATGCGGTCCGGCAAAATTTTCTTCGATCACCCACTCAGAGAACGCCTCGGTCGGAACAGCCATTGGGTCACCGCTGATTGAGCGAACGGCGTCCGTTGTGGCCGGGGTGATCCGGTCGACCATCGCGTTAGGAAAGCGAACGGCGTCCCAATTGACGTCCAGACCGGCTGCTTTCGCGAAACCGAAAACGGCCGTCTCGAGCGTTTTTCCGTTCTCCATACGATTGTCGCAGCTCAGCACCGTCACGGGTTTGCGCCGTTCCGCAAGGCCAAAAGCCAAAAACCCGATCAGCGTTGCGGGCCCCTGCCCTGCCAGATCGGCGGCAATCGCCGGGTCGTGGAGGTTCAGCTTGCCCGCGGCATCCAGATGATAACCTTTCTCGGTGACGGTCACCGAAATGATCTCGGCATCCGCCATCACATCGAAAATCGCTGCGCGATCCTCGGGCGCGACCAGAACGTCGCGCAGAGCTTTGATGCGCCGGACGCCCTGCCCCTGTACGCACAGATCGTACTTGAAACCCTGTCGTGCCAATCCATCCCGAACCGAGGATGAACGCAGGCTGACGCCGACAACGTCCCATCCACCCGCTTGATCGGTGTAGTCCAGCAAATGCGCCCGGGCAAAGTTTCCGAGGCCGAAGTGAAGAATTGTCCCCATCTAACTCTGCAATCCATAAACCTGTTTCGCCAGATCGACCGCCAACAACCGTGCAAGATGCTCGGCACTGTCCCGACCGAAGTAACCGCGCGCAACCTGCTCGGCCAAATGAATCGCCACGCCCCGCCGCCAGAGGTCGTGTCGTGCAGGAATGGACAGAAAAGCCCGTGTGTCGTCATTGAACCCGGCCAGATTGTAATACCCGGCCGTTTCAACGACCTGATCAAAATACCGCGCAATCCCGGCTGGACTGTCGTGGAACCACCAAGGCGGCCCGATCCGAAGGCACGGCCAATGTCCCGCCATTGGTGCCAGTTCACGGGCGTAGGTGCCTTCGTCCAGTGTGAACAAAATGATGCGCAGTTCCGCCGAGTTTCCGACCCGGTTCAACAGCGCCTCAAGGCCCGTGACCCAATCCATCGCGATTGGAATGTCGGCCCCCTTGTCCCGTCCGAAATCCCGCATTACCGCGTTGTTCGTGTTGCGTTTGCTGCCCGCATGTATCTGCATGGTCAGACCATCATCGACAGACATCTGCGCCATTTCGATCAGCATATGCCCGTAGAAACGGCGGGCGTCCTGTTCGGTCCCCTCCCGCCGTCTCAGCCGCTGGTACAGCGCATCCGGGTCCTCAAGCCACTCGGTCTGTACACGTTCGATACCGTGGTCGGTGGCGGTACAGCCCAGTTGGATGAAATAAGATCGCCGCATCCGCAGTGCGTTGAGATAGCCATCATAGCTGTCCAGATCGCAGCCTGTCAGCTCGGCCAACTTGTCCAGGTTCTGTACGAACTCCGGGTCCGCCCCATCCAAGACCCCGTCTGGGCGGAACGTCGGAACAACCCGCCCGCCCCAACCGCTTGCACGGATCTCCTGATGCTGTGTGAGAGTGTCGAGAGCCGAATCCGTAGTGGCCAGAACCTCGATCCCGAACCTGTCGAACAATGCCCTCGGGCGAAAATCGGGTTGCGCCAACTTTTCCGCGATCTTGTCGTAGATCAGATCTGCGGTGCGAGAAGACAACTCCTCGGACACGCCCAGCGTTTCATGCAGTACGTAGTTCATCCAGATCCGGGAAGGCGTTCCAAGAAACAGATGCCAGTGCTCGGCAAAGGTACGGAAAACGGCGCGAGGATCCTTCTTTCGCCCCTCTTCCCCAACGCCGAGTTCCGACAAGGGAACGCCCTGCGAATAGAGCATACGGAACACGTAATGGTCGGGAACCACCAACAGCTCTGCCGGGTTGGGAAACGGCGCATCGGATGCAAACCACCCCGGATCGCAGTGACCATGCGGAGATACGATCGGCAGGTCCTTGGTGCCCAAATACAGGTCTTCTGCCATCCCATTCAAATTGCCAGTCAATTCTGCCTCCGATACTGCTACCGTCAATTGTTAACACAGTTTTTAATGGTTGCATCTTTCCCGTTCGAACCCGCAGACTGACCGGGTGATCCGGGGGATTGAATGAATATTGCGCTGATTGGTTTGGGGATGGTTTCCGGCACGCATGTCGCCGCCATTCGGGCATCGGATCAAGGCCTCAGTCTTGCTGGAGTCCTTGGGCGCAATCCTGACAAGGCAGCTGCGTTCGCGCGGCGAAAAGAGACCCGCGCATTCGCCTCGGTCGAGGAAATCGCAAACGACCCAAAGGTCGACTTTGCGATCATCGCAACCCCGCCCGATCAGCGCACAGAGTTGGTACGGATTCTTTCGACCGCGTCGAAACCGATCCTGATGGAAAAGCCCATCGAAAGAACGCTAGGCGCCGCGAAAGCCATTGTCGAGCAGTGCGAGGTGTCGGGCGTGCCGCTGGGCATCGTCTTTCAGCACCGCGCACGCGCCGCGTCGCAGGCGCTTAAATCGGCCATCGAACAAGGGGAACTGGGCGCGATCGCCACGGTCGCGATTCGTGTCCCCTGGTGGCGCGATCAAAGCTACTATGACGAACCGGGTCGCGGCACCTATGCACGTGACGGAGGCGGCGTCATGATCTCGCAGGCAATCCACACGCTTGACCTTGCGATGTGGCTGCTGGGGCCGATCTCGGACATTCAGGCCGTGATGAGAAAAACTCCTCTACACAATCTCGAGGCCGAGGATTGGGCAGGTGCAGTTTTTGAAATGAACAACGGCGCGGTGGGAACGTTGATGGCAACTACCGCCGAATATCCCGGGTCTGCTGAGTCCATCACGATCCAGGGCACCCTAGCCAAAGCGCATCTGGAGTCAGGAGTGCTGACTGTGACCACTTTCGACGGCCGGGAATCCACGGTCGGCGAAACAGCCGCCACGGGCGGAGGGGCCGATCCCATGGCGTTTACACATGCCTGGCACCAAGCGGTCATCGAGGACTTCGCCAAGGCCGTTTCCAGTGGAACGCAACCTATGGCCACCGGACGCAGTGCCCTTTTGACCCACGCCGTCATCGACGCGATGCAGATCGCCAATCGAACCGGCCAGAAAACACGAGTCATCTCATGAGCCTGACCTGCGTCGCCCTTGGCCTCGACCACCGTCATATCTACGGCATGACGGAAAACATGCGCAAAATCGGCGTGGACTGCGTTGGCTATTGGACACAGGGCGATCCGGAGATGCTGGCGGGATACGTAAAAAGGTTTCCCGAAATTCCGCGGCTGGCCCAACTGGAAGACGCCCTGACCTGCGGGGCGGATCTGGCGCTGATTTCAGCGATACCGGCAGATAGGGCCGCGTTGGCGATCCGCGCGATGCAGAACGGTATGGATGTCATGAGCGACAAGCCGGGCTGCACGACGTTGGAACAACTCGACCAGATCAAAAGAGCGGTCGCAGACACCGGTCGGATCTGGTCGGTGAACTTCTCGGAGCGGTTCGAAACGCCCGTCAGCACCCGGGCCATCGAACTGGTCGAGGCCGGTGCCATCGGGCGCGTGGTCCAGACGGTCGGACTTGGCCCGCACCGATTGAACCGGGCGACCCGGCCGGAATGGTTTTTTCGGCGCGACTGCTACGGCGGCATTCTGACCGACATCGCCTCGCATCAGATTGATCAGTTCCTGCACTACACGGGTTCGAAAACCGTCGAAATCACAAACGCTTATGTGGCAAACTACGCAAACCCGAGCGATCCCGGATTGCAGGATTTCGGCGAGATCAATCTGCGCAGCGAGAATGGAACCGGGTACATCCGGGTTGACTGGTTTACGCCGGATGCCTTGCCAAACTGGGGGGATGGTCGTCTGACGATCCTAGGCACCGAAGGATACATCGAGTTGCGGAAATACGTCGATGTGGGTGGAGCCCCGGGGACAGATCATCTGATCCTCGTTAATGGTGACACCTGCCAAAAGATCGACGCATCCGACGCCGGCCTTCCCTACTTTTCGCGCCTCGCCGATGACATCCTCAACCGGACCGAAACCGCAATGACGCAGACCCACTGCTTTACGGTCATGGAACTGGCACTGCGCGCGCAGGAAATGGCGGAACGCAGATGATCAACGTTGCGATCCTCGGCGCAGGTATCGGTGCGCAGCATCTGGACGCTCTGGAACGGCTTGACCGCACCTTTTGCGTAGCCGCCGTGGTCGACCAGAATATCGACCGGATCGAACAGATACGGCAGAACTCGGGTTTTCGAGCATTGACCAACATTCAGGACGCTCTGGATGATCCGACGATTGATGTCATCGACCTCTGCCTTCCGCCCCATCTGCATGTACCGACCACCCTTGCCGCACTGGCCGCAGGAAAACACGTTGTCTGCGAAAAGCCTCTTGCGACTTCGATGCGGGATGTGGATCGGATCACGGCAGCCGCAAGCAGCGCGGGCAAGCATGTGTTTCCGGTCTTTCAATACCGGTGGGGCCCGTCACTGGCCCAATTGCGCCACCTGCAACGCGCGGGCCTGACCGGAGCGGTCCAAACTGCCGCGCTTGAAACCCATTGGTCCCGAGGGGCGGACTATTACGCGGTACCGTGGCGGGGGACATGGGCCGGTGAACGCGGCGGCGCGGTTCTGGGCCATGCCATCCACAACCATGATCTGCTGACTCATATCGCGGGTGATATCGCCTGGGTTTCTGCAATGACCACAACGCGGGTCAACCCGATCGAGACCGAAGACTGCGCCGCGATCTGCTTTGGCATGACGTCCGGTGCCTTATGCACAAGCAATATCACCTTGGGCGCAGCCACGGACGAAACCCGCCTGCGGTTCGTCTTTGAAAAACTGACCGCCACTTCTGGCACCGAACCCTATGCCCCGGGTCAAACGCCCTGGTCATTCGTCGCACGGGATCCGGCGGATCAAGCCGCTATCGACGCGGCTCTTGCCGCCGCCGCGGCCGAGCCAACGGGGTTCGAAGGTTTTTTTACCGAAGTCGGCAAGGCGCTGCGGTCCGAGGCAAATTCGGCCGTTACCCTGAAGGATGGCGCTGCGTCCATCGGCCTTGTGACGGCGATTTATCACGCGGCGCGCACCGGGCAGCGCGTTGCCCTTCCCATCAGGCCCGATCACCCGCTGTATGAAGGATGGCTGCCATGAAACAATGTTGGCGTTGGTTCGGACCCGAGGATCCGATCGCTTTGGCCGATCTCCATCAGGTCGGGGTTCAGGGCATCGTCACCGCGCTGCATCACATCCCGCCGGGATTGCCCTGGGACGAACCGAGCATCGCCGATCGGCAGGCCGTTCTGGCCGCGGCCGGGTACAGTTGGGACGTTGTCGAAAGCCTGCCCGTCTCAGAGGCGATCAAGACCCAGTCGGCGGACATGGTCGAGCATCTGCAGGCGTACAAGTCCAGCCTCAGGGCCCTGTCCGCCCGTGGCATCAAAGTTGTTTGCTACAACTTCATGCCGATCCTGGATTGGACGCGCACCGCCCTTCGCGCCCCGCAGCCGCATGGCGGAACGGCCATGCTGTTCGACCTGACCGATTTTGCAGTTTTCGACATTCATATTCTTGAACGTCCGGGCGCGTCCGAAGATTATTCCAATGCCGTCCAGCAAGCGGCCAAGGATCGTTTCTTGCGCATGTCGAATGTCTCCAAGGCCCAGTTGCAGCACAATGTCACCGCGGGGCTGCCCGGCGCCAACGATCAGTGGAGCGTAGAGGACGTGCGCGCCTTGTTGCAGACATATGCCAAGATAGACCGTGACCGGCTGCGCGCCAACCTCATCGACTTCCTGTCTGAGGTCGCCCCGGTGGCCCAAAAATTGGGGCTGCGCTTGTGCTGTCATCCCGATGATCCGCCCTTCTCGCTGCTCGGTCTTCCAAGGATCATGTCCAGTACCGATGACTACGGCGCCGTACTGGATGCGGTTGATATGCCCGCGAACGGCGCAACCTTGTGTACCGGATCGCTGGGTGTTTCCCCTGAATTCGATGGGCCGGAGTTCGTGCGCCGGCATGGCGGCCGGATTCACTTTGTTCACTTGCGAAACACCCGGCGCATCGCGGGGTCGGACAGCCAAAAGCCGGATTTCTATGAGGCTCCGCATCTGGAGGGCGACACCGACATGGTCGGAACCATTCGCGAGTTGATGAACGAACAGCGCCGCCGCAAATCTCAAGGGCGGGACGACTGGCAAATTCCGATGCGGCCCGACCACGGACAAGAACTGCTGAGCGATCTGGGCGGACACAGCACTCCCGGCTATCCGCTGATCGGACGCATGCGCGGGTTGGCCGAACTGCGCGGCATCATGGCAGCGTTCTCGTAACGCGTCGGATCAGGCGGTTTCTTTCCGCCGCAACACTTCTTTGCTTGCCTGTGCGCGGCTTTCTTCGTTTACTTACGTTACGTAAACGGGCAGCGGGGTGTCTTCCGGACTCGCCCGACGTCTGTTCAAGACGCGTGAAACTCCCGCGAAAACCGACGCCTTATGGCATCATTTTTCGAAACGTCTGCCAGACGGCAAAGACGAAAGAACGGGAGGACTCCAAATGAAAACCGCAGGCGTAATCGGTCTTGGCGACATGGGCAGCGGCCTTGCCAAGAACCTGATCAAGAATGGCTTTGAAACATCTGGTTTCGACTTGAGTGAGACGCGTATGACGGCATTAGCCGACATGGGCGGCCTGGCCAGGGACAGCGTGGGACAGGTCGGCCGTCACGCCGCCAGCGTGTTCGTCATGGTGATGAACGGAGATCAGGCCCGCGATGTCATTCTGGGAGAAAACGGACTGGTTGCGAACATGGCCGAAGGCGGAACTGTGATCCTGTCGGCGACCATTACCCCGGCCGAAGCAAGCGCCATCGGGCGAGACATGGAGGGTTCGGGCATCAACCTGATCGACACTCCGGTCTCGGGTGGGTTTCCCGGCGCGCAGAACGGCACATTGACGATGATGGCTGCCGGTGCTGCGGATGTGCTGGACCAAAATGCCGAAGTCATGCAAGCAGTGTCGGCAACCATACACCGGGTTGGAGAAAACGCCGGTGACGGGCAAACCGTGAAAGCCTGCCTGCAATCCCTGATCGGATCGATCTTTTCCGCCACATTCGAGGCTGCGGCCCTGGCGGCCAAAGCCGGTGTCAGCGGTCAAGCATTGCTTGACGTGTTCTCATCGTCTAGCGCGGGATGTGGTGTTGTGAATACCGCCCTTGAAAACATCATTGATCGCAAGTTCGAAGCCACTGGCAGCCATATCGCAACGATGCACAAGGACCTGACGATCTCGCTGGCCCTGGCCGGTGCGTTGGGCGTTCCAATGCACACAGCATCATCCGCAATG
Organism: Ruegeria sp. CI8; assembly: GCF_056536865.1. NCBI lineage: Bacteria > Pseudomonadati > Pseudomonadota > Alphaproteobacteria > Rhodobacterales > Roseobacteraceae > Ruegeria > Ruegeria sp. CI8. The sequence continues at coordinate 737,543 of NZ_JBQFQL010000001.1, read as the reverse complement.
CAGATCTTTCACGCCGGAAAAACCAAATACCCGAACGGCGACAACTGGGTGTGTACCCGCGTCATCGAAGAGATCGTTGGCGCAGAATTGCATCGCTGAGGGGGCCGGACATGAAATTAGGTGTAATTTGCGACGGCATTTCCCGCGATCTGCGGCATGCCGTGGACGTGATGGACGAATTCGGTCTGGACTATGCAGAGCTTCAGTTCGTAGGCGACACCGAGGTCGGGGACCATTCCCCGCAGGAAATTGCCGAAATCGACGCGCTCTTGCGCGACCGGGGCAAGCCTGTTTCCTGTCTGTCGCGCCATATCTTCGCGGGGATGACAGCTGCCAACAGACCCGGTGACAACCTGCACACCCGACACATGGACGCGCTGAAACGCGTGATCGACATGGCGCATGTCGTGGGGTCTCCGCTGGTTCGGATCATGACCCAACGAAAAGAGCAGATACTCTGGGGAAAAAACGGCGCTGAGAAGTGGAACGTGGCGCATGGGGTATGGGACTCGATGCCGCCGCTGATCGCGCCGGCGGTTGAACTGGCCCGGGCTGAGGGAGTGACGCTTGTCGTGGAAACCGGAAACGGCACGCTGGTCAATTCCAACTATACCGCCCGCAAGCTGATTGACGAGTTGGATGCAAAGGATGCGTTGAAAGTTCTTTGGGACCCCGGAAACAACTGCTGGTGCCATGAACTGGCATACCCGGACGGTTACGAAGAACTGCGCGGCGGCTATCTGGGGCACATTCACATCAAGGACGTAAAGGTCGATACACCGCGGGCAACGCTGGAAGTGCGCCGCATGGGGGAAGGTCAGCTTGCGCCTCTGTTCCAACCCATCGCGGACGCGCTCCGATCCGACGGCTATGAAGGCGTGATTTCCTTCGAAAGCGTTTATCATCCCGGCAACGGAAATTTCGAAGATGGGTTTCGTCTGTGCATAGACAAGTTCAAAAGCCTGTTTGCATGAATGAAAGCTCTAGAGTGTTACAAATCAGATACTTAAGCCTCCAAGTTGAATGCCGAATGGGGCGCGGAAAGCTGGGCACACTCCCGCAAAATCAAGGAAAGGATCTGATGGATGAAGCAAGAGTTTTTTGAATTGTCCATTGAAACGCCCGGCAAATCCCTGACCGACATCAGCGGGGTGGTTCAGCGTGCGGTTTCCGAACATGAGTTTGTCTCCGGCCTGCTGACCCTTTGGTGCGTCCACACCGGTGCCGCGCTGTTGGTGCAGGCCAATGCCGATCCCGAGGTGGTTAAGGATATCGAGAGGTTCTTCGAAGAACTGGTCCCCAAGTCACCAGGCAAGTATCACCACCGCCCGAGCGAAGACGACAACGCGCCATCGCACCTGCGGGCGCTGTTGACGCAAACGCAGGTGTCGATCCCGGTCGAACAGGGACAGCTTCCGCTGGGTCGCGTACAAAGCCTGTACCTGTTCGAACATCGCGAGGCACCCAAGACACGACGATTGAAGGTGCACTACATCGGGACTTGAGGCCTTGGGTCACATGGAGCGTTGACGGTGCTACCGCCCCATCCAGCCCCCGTCGACAACAAGGATTTCACCGTTGACGTAGTCCGACGCTGCAGAAGCCAGAAAGACTACAGGTCCAGCAAAATCACCTGGCGTACCCCAACGGCCCTGGGGTGTTCGTTCCAGGATCGACTTCGACCGAACCGGATCGTCCTGCAGGGCTTGGGTGTTGTCGGTCGCGATGTAGCCGGGGGCGATTGCATTCACGTTCACACCCTGCCCGGCCCACTCATTGGCCAGGGCCTTCGTCAGCTGTCCGATACCACCTTTCGAGGCCGCATATCCGGGAACGGTGATGCCGCCCTGAAACGTCAGCAGCGATGCGGTGAAGATGATCTTCCCCGAGCCGCGCGCCAGCATGTCCTTGCCGATCTCGCGGGACAGAACAAACTGCGAGGACAGGTTGACCTCAATCACTTCGTCCCACCAGTCATCCGGATGTTCGGCAGCAGGTTTGCGTTTGATCGTACCGGCATTGTTGACAAGGATATCAGGAGTTTGTCCGTCGGCTCTCAACTGATCAATGAACCCATGCAACGCGGAGCGGTCCGAGAAGTCGCATTGGTAAGCCCGGAAACTGCGCCCCATCGCCGTGACGGCTTTTTCGACCTCTGACCCGGACAGTTCAAGCGAGGCCGACACTCCGATGATATCAGCTCCGGCCGATGCCAATGCCTCGGCCATACCGCGCCCGATGCCGCGTTTGCACCCGGTCACAAGGGCCGTTTTCCCCGTCAGGTCGAAACTTTGCAAAACACTCATGAACGCGGTCCTACTTCGATCAGGCTTTTCATTGCGGTTGGGCTGCGATCCAGTGCTTCGAACGCGGACTGAATGTCTGCCAGAGGGCTGACGTCAGTGATCACGACATCCGCGTCCACTCCGCCCGAGGCGACAACTGCGATCGCCTTATCGTAATCCTCCGGCTCATAGACCCGAGCACCGATCAGTTGCAGCTCTCGCCAGAAGAATTGGAACAGGTCGATATGGGGCTTTTGAGCATGGATCGCGACCATCACGATCCGGGCCCGCGTCGCGGCAACGGCGGTCATCGCATCAACACCGGGCTGCGTTCCCGATACCTCGAAAACCACATCCGCCCCTTTGTCGCCCGTGCGCGCGTTGATTGTGGACACCAGATCGGTCTCGGTTGGGTTGATCGTATCAAAGCCAAGTCTTTCTGCGATCGCCAGACGGTTCGGATTCACTTCGGAAATCACGACGTTTCCGCCCGCGTCCCGCGCAACCATGGCAACCAGGATGCCGATCGGGCCACCGCCGATGACGACGACGTCCTCGCCAGGCTGCAGTCCAGACAGCCGCACATCGTGGCAAGCAACGGCGACCGGCTCGATCAGCGCCGCGTGATCCATGCGCAAGTCATCCGGTAGAACGTGCAAGGTGTGGGCCGGAACGGTCCAGATCTCTTGCATGGCACCATCGGTATCGAGGCCGAGAAACTTGAGGTTCTGGCAGATATGCTGATGCCCCCGTTTGCAGGCCGGGCATTCGCCGCAGTGATCAAGCGGTCGGACCACGACCTTCTGGCCGGGTTTTACAGTATCGACGCCCGCGCCCACCGCTTCGACGACACCGGACATCTCGTGCCCGATTACCCGGTTCAGGCCGACACGGGCATCCATGTTGCCGTGGTAGACATGCATATCCGTCCCGCATATCCCGCAATACGCAACGCGAATGGCGGCCTCGCCAGCGCCCGGAGCCGTCGCCTGGGCCTGTTCCACGGCAAAGCTCTTGTTGCCCCTGTAGTACGCCGCAGAGATCGTCTGGGTCGTCATGTATGCATCTCCCTGTGTTCCGCATTCAGTTTGTCCCAGTCGAATTCCACTCCGGTCCCCGGCGTATCCGGGGCCACGGCCAGGTAGTCTTCCACGACAAGCGGACGGGTCGTGTACTGGTCTATCGGGAATGAGTGTACTTCCAGCCAACCCGAATTGGGTTGCGCCGAAACAAGGCTGACGTGCAGCTCCTGCATACCATGGCTACAAACCGGAATGCCGTGCTGGGCGCTTAGCGCGGCCACGCGCAACCAGCCGGTAATGCCGCCACAGTTTGAGGCATCGGGCTGGATGAAACTCAGCTTGGCGTCATCGAAGGCATACTCGAATTCGTGAATCGTGTGCAGGTTTTCACCCATGGCAAGGGGAACGCCCGTGGCTTCGGCAATTCGGCCATAGCCTTTGTAATCGTCTGGAATTGTCGGCTCCTCGAACCACAGGATATCGCAGTCGGCGAACCCCTGGGCGGCCTCGATGGCCTGCTCGACGCTCATGGAGTAATTCGCGTCGACCATGAAGAACCGGTCCGGCCCCAGCATCTCGCGCACTGCCCGGGCACGTGCAAGATCGTCGGCAAGATCCGGTTGCCCAACCTTGATCTTGACCGCGTTGAACCCACGCGCAAGGTAGCCTTCGGTCTGGCGCAGCAGTTTCTCCAACGAGAAATTCAGGTCGATCCCGCCGGCGTAGGCCTTGCACCGTCTGGACGCTCCGCCCGCCATTTGCCACAGCGGTGCATTCTGCGCTCTGCCACGAATGTCCCAAAGGGCAATATCCACGGCCGAGATAGCGAACGAGGCTATCCCACCCCGTGCGACGTAGTGCACGTGCCACTGCATGGCATCGTACAGGCTTTCGATCTGTTCCGCGTCTTGTCCTACAAGGAACGGTGCCAGATCATGCTGGATCATCGCCAAGATGGCATGACCGCCCTTGCCGCCCGTATAGGTATACCCAACCCCCTCGACCCCATCCGTCGTTTGAATGGTGACGGTGATCAATTGAAAGAACGTGTGATCCCCGTGTTTGGCATCGACCAGGACTTCGGCGAGCGGGACGTTGAACAGCCGCGCTGAAACACTTTCTATGCGATTCACGAACCCAAGACCTTCTGCTGCCTGGCAATAACCCGAGACTGTAAAAGGATGACCGCAAAAAGAAAGCCTCCACGTATAACCATCTGCCAATAGGCGCTGAAACTGATGGTGCCCTGACCGTTTTCAAAGTTCAGAACGTTGAACACCAGACCCAGCAAAAGCGCTCCGGCCACGGTTGCAGGGATCGACCCCATCCCACCTGTCAACAAGGTGCCGCCCACAACGACGGACGCGATGGCCGACAATTCCCATCCGATGCCCTCAAGGGGTTGTCCTGCTCCAAAACCCGAGGCCAGAAAGACGCCAGCCAGCCCGGCACAGCCACCCGAAAGCAGGTAGACGAAAGCCTTGGCGCGGTTCACCTTCAGACCCATGAGGTTCGAGGCATCCTCGCTGCCACCGATCGCCAAGACGGTCCGCCCGATGGTTGTTCTTTCCAGCACCAGCCAAAGTGCCAGCGTCAGTCCGGCCACGATGACGATTGCCCATGGAAACAGGCCGAACGCCTGCCCCATGCCAAGCTTGGTGAAGTTCGACCCCCAATCGACCGAAATTGTCTGGGCGCCCGAAATCACCAATGCGCCGCCTTTTGCGGCCAGCATGGTGGCCAGCGTGGCGATGAAAGGCGGGATGCGAAGGACGATGATGCAAAAGGCGTTGATCGCCCCGAAACCAATCCCGGCAAGCACGGCCCCCGGCAGGGCAACCTGAATCCCGTATGGGCTGAGATAAGCCGCAACGACCGACGTAAAGGCCGCCACGGATCCAACCGACAGATCAATCCCGCCGGTCATGATCACGAAGCACATGCCCAGCGCAATCGCGATGAACATCGCGTTGTAGTTCAGGAAAGACGAGAAGTTGTAGGCGCTGCCAAAGTTGTCATAGCGCATCAGCCCGAACAGAATCAAAGCCAGCAGTGCGATCCACACCGTCACCGAGGCCGAATTGCGCCGAAGGTACTTTCGCAGGTCAAAAGCCGTTTCATCCAACATCGATCAAGCCCTCCGGAACTGCTGGACCCAAACGGCCAGGATTATGATGACGGCTTTGGCGATCAGTGCAACTTCGTCCTCTACCCCGTTGGCCAACAATGTATATTTGACCAGCTGGATGATCACGGCACCCAGAATGGCGCCAAAGATCGGCGCCCGCCCGCCTTGCAAAAGAGCCCCGCCAACGACAGCGGCCGCGATGGCATCAAGCTCCATCAGATTGCCGTTGCGCGCGGCGTCCGAGGCCGAGTTGATCGCAACCACGATCAGACCGGCCAGGCCTGCAAGCACCGCGCAGATGACATAGGCCCCGATCTTGACCCGCCGGACGGGACCACCCGCCAGATAGGCCGCACGTTCATTGCCGCCGATCGCCAGCAGGTAGCGGCCCCAAGTGGTTCTGGTGATCACCCAAAACAGCACACAGGCAATCGCCAGCGCCAGCCACCCCTGGAACGGCAAGCCAAGCACCTTGCCGGTTCCAAGATAACTGAATGAAGGGTTGGAAAATGTCTGCAGGTTCCCGTTCGTCAAAACCTGAGCAATTCCGCGACCCGAGATGAAAAGAATGAGCGTCGCAACGATGGGCTGCACGTTCAACACAGCAACCATCACGCCGTTGAATACCCCGCATAAACCCGCGACGAACAGCGGCAGGACAATGGCCAAAGTGACGCCGAGCATCGGATTGGCGGCGCCCAGATCCGACAGAAAGATCAGCGGGGCCAACGCACCGGCCAGAGCCATGACCGCGCCAACCGACAGGTCGATCCCACCCGTGGCGATGACCAGCGTCATGCCCATGGCCACGATGGCGATCGTGGCAACCTGGCTGATATTCACGAACAGGGTCTGCAACTGCAGGAAATTGGGGGTGAAAAACGCGTTGAACACCAGCAGGGCGACCAACGCGGCGATGCCGCCATGAAAGCGGAAGGGCATCGATGCGACCCGTTGCGGCAACTTCATTGCGCGGTCCATGAACCAGTTCCTTCTTCATGATGCGCAAGCGCGCGCACCAGCATATTCTCGGTAATCCCGGGGTTGGTCAGTTCCTTGACCGAGCGCCCCTCGTGCATGACCACGATGCGGTCAGCGCCTTCCACCAGTTCTTCGAATTCCGAACTGATGAGGACAACGCCGAACCCCTTTTCAACATAAGACCGAATGAAAGATTGGATCTCTCGCTTGGCGCCGACATCCACGCCTCGGGTCGGCTCGTCGAGTATCAGGATGTCGGGCTGTGTCGCCAGCCAACGGGCAAGAAGCACCTTCTGCTGGTTGCCGCCGGACAACTCGCGAATGGGTTGGTCCATATGCGCCGCCTTGATGCCCAGGTCGTCGATGAAGGCCTGAACGATCTCGCGCTCGCGGGCAAAGTCGATCTGACCACGGCTGGCCAGTTTCGGCAGCAGGGCCAGCGTCATGTTCTCGCGCACGGACATGTCAGGAATGATCCCTTCGGCCTTGCGATCTTCGGTCAGAAAGCCGACCCCGTTTGCGATCGCGTCACCCGGTCCGGACGGTTGCCCGACCGCACCGTGCAGCTCGATTGCGCCGCTGCGGGCCCCGTCCACACCGAACAACGCGCGCGCAGCCTCTGTCCGGCCAGAGCCCAGAAGCCCGCCCAGCCCAACGATCTCCCCGCGGTGGAGCGTGAGGTCGAAATGCGTCAGTCGCGGGCCTGTCGAGACAGAGACAGCCCGCAAAACGATATCGCCTTTCTTGGCCTTAGCGCCGGCGAAGTCCGTAAGCCCGTCTGCCGCGATCTCGTCCTTGTTGCGGCCCAGCATGTCCGCGATCATTTCCAGTTTGGTCGTGTCCTGCACGTTGCGCGTGCTGACTGTGCGGCCGTCTCGCATCGTTGTGACCCGGTCGCAGATCTGGAACAGCTCATCGAGAAAATGCGAGACATACAGGACGGAAACGCCCTGTTTCTTTAACTCGCGCACCACACCGAACAGAACCTCGACCTCGCTGGCATCCAATGACGAGGTGGGTTCGTCCATGATGACCAGCTTTGCGTCCAATGACACAGCCCGCGCAATCGCAACCAACTGCTGGATCGCTGTCGAGAAATTTCCCAGCGGCTCGGTCACGTCGATATCTATGCCAAAGCGCGCAAGAACCTCGCGTGCGCGCCTGTTGCCTTCGCGCCAGTCGACCAGAAAGCCAAGACGTTTGGGCTCGTACCCCATGATGATGTTCTCGGTCACTGACCGCAGCGGCACTAGGTTGAGCTCTTGATAGATCGTGGCAATTCCGGATTCCTGCGCTTCGCGCGGAGTGGAGATGTGGCTCGGCACACCCGCCAGATGCACGTCGCCGGCATCCCGGTCGTAAACTCCGGTCAGGACCTTGATCATCGTCGATTTGCCGGCACCGTTCTGACCGATCAGCGCATGAACCTCGCCCGGTGCGATCTCCAGGCTGGCCTGGCTGAGTGCCGGTACGCCGGCAAAGGACTTTTCAATTCCCGACATCGAGACGAGCGCATTCATGAGATGTCTTCCTCCTATTGCTTGCAGGCGGCGCCGACCACAGGCCAGCACCACCCACCAGGGAGAATCAATAGGCTTCGTCGATGTGATCGGCCGCGTTGTCCTTGGTAAAGATGCGATCTTCGACTTTCACCCATTCCGGGATCGTCTCGCCAGCCGCGTATTTCTTCATGACTTCACAGGCCAGAGGGCCGAAGAAAGGCGAGCTTTCGACCGTGACGCCCATCTTGCCGTCGATGATGGCTTGTAGCGCATCGCGTGTCCCGTCGATCGAAACGATGGTCACGTCCTCGCCGGGCTTGCGGCCCGCCAGTTCCAGAGCCTGGATCGCGCCGATCGCCATCTCGTCATTGTGGGCGTAGACCACGTTCACGTCGGGATGCGCCTGCAGCAGGGTTTCCATCACCTGACGACCCAGGTCGCGTGCAAAGTCCCCGGTCTGAGAGGCCACGATCTCAAAACGGTCATCCGCTGCAATCGCGTCGTCGAAACCCTTTTTGCGGTCATTTGCAGGCGAGGACCCTGTCGTGCCTTCCAACTGGACGATGATGCCTTTGTCGCCCTCGAAATTCTCCATCAGCCATTGCGCGGCCCGGTTGCCCTGATCAATGAAGTCCGATCCAAGAAATGCCACGAAATGTTCGCCCGGCTTGGCGACGGCTGGATCAACCGAGCGGTCCACCAGAAAGGTTGGAATGCCGGCGGCACGAGCCTTCATAACGGCCGGGATCAGCGGCTTTTCTTCCCGCGGGGGCAGGAACAGGACGTCGATGCCTTGCGCGATCATGCTGTCCACATCCGCAACCTGCTTGGCCGCAGATCCGGCCGCATCCGTCGCGATAAGATCCCAGCCGCAGGCCTCTGCCGTGTCATGGAACGATTTCGTCTCGGCAATGCGCCAGGGATTGTTCGACTCCATCTGCGCAAAGCCGACCTTGTAGCGATCTTTCTGCTCAAGCGGCGGCAGACCCTGTGCCATCGCCGTGGTGCCCAACAGCGCACCTGCGACAACCGTCGAGATCAAAAGAGTTCTTCGTTTCATGGTTATTCCTCCTCCATTGGTGCGGTCGCCTCCGTTTTGACCGCGAGTTTTCAGGTCATGCCCAATTCATGTAAGTCGTCTGTTTCCTCAGATAGCCATCGAAGCCATAGGCGCCGTCTTCGCCCCCAACCCCGGACAGCCCCCAACCTGTGTGAAACCCCTGCACGGCTTCGCCGTTCGAACGGTTCAGGTACAGTTCGCCGAACTTCAAACGGCTCGGGGCCTCCATCAATCGGCGGTGCGATGCCGTAAAGAGATAGGCGGACAGCCCGAATGACGTGTCATTCGCCAAGGCTATCGCCTGATCAAAATCATCGACTCGCATGGCTGTCGCCACGGGACCAAAGACCTCCTCCTGCATCGCGGCATTGCCGTTGTCGGAGACCTCAAGAACGGTCGGGGACATCCAGTGCCCTTTGCCGTGCGCGCCGTCCGTCAAAGGCCCACCTTCGAGATGCACCGTGGCACCCTCTGCGATGCTGCGTTGGATGATTTCGGCGACCTTGGTCACTTCGACCTTGCTGACTTTGGGCCCTAGGTCGCAGTCCTCCATCGGATCCCCGATCGACAATGCGCGGGCTGCCGACACGAATTTTTCCAAGAACTGGTCGGCAATGTCGCGATGGAGATACATACGCTCGTTGCAGGTGCAGATCTGGCCGCAATTGGCAAACCGGGCGGCAATGGCGGCCGAAACGGCGGCGTCAACATCCGCATCCTCCATCACGATGAACGGAGCTTTGCCTCCAAGCTCGAGCCGGACAACCTTGATCCGGTCGGCCGCTGTGCGAAAAATCTCTTTCCCGGCGCGCGTGCTGCCGGTCATCGTGATCAGTGACGTATCGGGGTGTTCGACCAGCCGCTGCCCAACCACCGGCCCCTTCCCCGTCAGAACATTCAGAACGCCGGGCGGAAAGCCGACCTTGTCCGCAAGCTCGGCAACCGCGAGACCGGACAGCGGCGTGATTTCATGTCCTAACAAAACAACGGTGTTGCCCGCGACCAGCGCTGGCCCGATTTTTCTGGCGGCCAATGCCAAGGGATAGTTCCAGGCCGTCAGCGCAACGACAACACCATAGGGATGGCGCCGAATCTGGATTTCTTCGGACCTGTTGTCCGAGGCCACTATGTCACCCGAAATCCGCCGGGCCTCTTCTGCTGCATGGCACAGAAAGGTGACGGCAGCATCCACTTCACCTCGGGCTTGCGAGATCGGCTTGCCCTGCTCGGCTGTGATCAAAGCAGCCAGACGCGCGGCGTCGGCCCGGATGGCCTCGGCGAGCCCTCGGACCATTTGCGCCCGCTCGATCGCCGGGCGCGCAGACCACGCGCCAAAAGCCCCGCGGGCCGCCTCGACCGCCGCATCGGCATGCATGGCACCACCATCTGGAACCTGTGCTACGATCTCTTCATTTGCAGGGTTTTCGACATCGACCGCGTCCGCGTCAAAGTCGGCAAAGCGGCCATCGATGAACATCGAATGGCGAACGACTTGACCCAACTCCCCCACTACAGACCGCAATTTCGCCTCCCGCACTTGCTCGGCCAGACCACAATGGCGACCGCACCGCCGATCAAAACACTAATAATATTATTTCGTCAACACTAATATTAATTATCACCTACTAATATTAGTTGCGCACCCTCCGCATAGTCGATAAAAAGGATGCGAACAAAAAGGTTGAGCGATGAACGATCAAGCGAACAAAGCCGGGCAGCACAGGGGTGTAGGACGAGTCGCGGGCCGGCAGCGCGTGACGATGCACGACATTGCGCGCGTCGCCGGGTGTTCGCAGACGACAGTATCGCTGGTTCTCAACAAGAATGATTCCGTCAAGATCTCCGAGGATACCAAGCAACGGGTCCTGGATGCCGCCAACACGCTTGGATACGCCATGCCCTCTCAACTCAGGAAACCCCAGGACAGCGCGCGCCGGCCCGCGGCTCTGGACGGAACCATAGCTTTCGTCGTGGATGATCTGGCGTCGAGCCCCGAGATGGTGAACGCGTTCAACGGCGTGAAACAGGCCGTTCGGGACACCGGAAATCTTGTGTTACTGGCCGAGACTCAAAACGACCCCGAGGTCGAGCCCAGAACGCTGAGGTATTTCCTCGACCAACAGGTTGCAGGCATCATCTACGCGACCGTTTTTACGCGGCGGGTGGTCGTGCCGGATATCCTCAGGCACACGGCCACCCCGGTTCTGCTGTTGAACTGCTTCTGCGACGACCTCTCTTTTCCTGCGGTGATCCCCGGCGAAGTCGCTGCCGGACATACGGCGACCAACGCCCTGATCAAGGCCGGGCACAAACGAATTGCCACCATCACCGGCGAGCCGTTCATGGAATGCGCCGCCGGGCGTACGACCGGGTACAGAAACGCCCTGGCTTCCGCCGACATCCCATTTGACGAGGACTTGGTCATCGAGGGCAACTGGCTGCCCAGCGCAGGCTACGCCGCCACGCGGGAATTGATGGACCTGCCCTCTCCGCCAACCGCCATTTTCTGCCAGAATGACCGCATGGCCATCGGCTGCTATGAGGCTCTCAAGGAACTTGGCCTGTCCATCCCCGAGGACATTTCAGTCATCGGATTTGACGATGACGAAACCGCGCGACACCTGTCGCCGCCCCTGACTTCGATGATCCTTCCCACCCGGGCGATGGGACGCTGGGTCGTCGAACAGCTGTTCCATGGACCGACGGACGGTCAGCGGCATCCACTCGTGAAGCTGGAATGCGAACTGGTCGAGCGCGACTCGATCAGCGAGCCCAAACGCCGGACCTGAAGGCGAAATCATGACGGAAACCTTCGATCACATCGTCATCGGCGGCGGCTCGGCCGGCGCCGCGGCAGCAGCGCGGCTGGTCAACAAAGGCAAGTGCAGGGTTCTGGTACTGGAGGCGGGGCATTCGCATCGCCATCCGCTGCTGGATATGCCGCCGGGTATCTTCAAGATGATCAACGGGTCCAAGTTCATGACCTACCACCAGACCGAACCGCAGGACCACCTGGACGGCCGCGTGCATGACATTCCGCAGGCCAACGTGCTGGGCGGCGGGTCGTCGGTGAATGCGCAGGTCTATATGCGCGGTCGGCCTTCTGACTATGACGCATGGAACGACCTGCTGCGACAGACCAACGACGGGGTCGGTTGGGCGTGGGACGATGTGCTGCCTTATTTCCGCAGGATGGAAGGCAACAACAGGCTTCACAACGACCTGCATGGCAGCGACGGTCCGGTGCAGGTCTCGGATCCCGGGCATATCGACGACATGTCCCGTTGGTTCGTTCAGTCCGTGCAGGCCCTTGGCGAACCATTCAACACGGACTTCAACGGCGCAACCCAGCGCGGCGTCGGGTTCTATCAGTTCACCAATCGCGCCGGAAAGCGCAGCTCGTCAGCTTACGCTTTCCTCGCTCCACTTGAGGCGAACCCGAATTTGACCATCCAGCTGGGCGCAAAAGTCAGCAAAATCATCATCGAAAACGACCGGGCCGTCGGCGTGCAGTATCGAGACAAACGCGGGTCCCACACCGTCCGATGTGATGGTGAGGTTGTGCTTGCGGCTGGCGCCCTCGTCACGCCGAAAATTCTAATGCTGTCGGGTATCGGAACGGATGCACATCTTGCCGAACACGATATTCCCGTGGTCTGCCCATTGCCCGGGGTCGGCCAAAACCTGACCGACCACCCCGAAGTTCCGATCACCGCCTTTGCCAACGGCCCCTACGGATATTTCAAACAAGGTGAGGGCTGGCGGATGCTCCGCAACGGCATCCAGTTCAAGCTGTTCGGCAGCGGCCCGGTGACTTCGGCCGGGGTAGAAGCCGGCGCGTTCGTCAATCCGTCGAACCCTGATGGAGAACCGACCATTCAGGCATTTTGCGTTCCCATCGTCTATCTGGATCGCGACGCGCTTGACGAGGTGCAAGATGACTTTGGCCTGACCGTCACGACTGTCGTGGTCAAACCGAAATCACGCGGAGAGGTTCGGCTTCGCTCGGCAGACCCCGACGCCATGCCAGTAGTTTCGCCGAATCTTCTGAAGCATGAAGACGACATGCAGGAGATGATCCTGGGGCAGCGTTTTTTTCGTCGAGCATTCACCTCGGGCCCACTTGCACAAAGGATCCGCGAAATCGTGATTCCGACAGCGGACGACGACCAGACGCTGCGAGCACATTGCAAACGGTTCGTGAAAACCAACTATCACCCGGCGGGCACTGCCAGAATGGGCCGTGACGGTGATGGAATGGCCGTGCTGGACCCCAGAATGCGCGTGCGCGGGGTCGAGAGCTTGCGGGTGTGCGACATGTCCGCCGTGCCGGACATCAACGCCGGCAACACAAACGCACCTGCGATGATGCTGGGCGAACGATGCGCCGACCTGATCCTTGGCATTGGATCAGCACGTGAGGACCGCAATTCCTAGCCCAAGCTGCGGGGCCGCTGTCGGTTGATCCGACTTCCGGCGCAATGATATGCCCCCCTGCCCGACCCGTTTCGCCGAAAAACAGGTTACCCGGCCTCATGGGGTCAAGGTAATCGCGGGCCACGGCAAGCGCGTTCGCGGAATGCGCCTTACAGAAAGTCGTCCCGCCTGGGCGTGAAACAGTCGATCAACTCTCCGGCCGCCAGGCAAACACAACCATGGCTAACGCCGGACGGAATGATCAGGCTGTCACCGGGCCCCAGCTCTCGCTCCTGATCTCCGATAACGAAATTGAACCGCCCGGACCGCACAAATGTCGACTGCACATGCGGGTGGTCGTGCAACGCGCCTTCGGCACCTTTCTCAAAGCGGAAGGACACCATCATGAGGTCTTCGTGATCTGCCAAAACCTGGCGCGTGACGCCCGGGGCGGGCGACACAATCGGATAGCTATTGGTCATGATGCAGTGTCCTCGGTCAGGTGGCGGCGTTCATTTCACTCGAAATACTCGGCATGTTTCGCGTGAACCTCTTCGATGGTCTTGTCGATACGGCCCAGATGACGGCGAATGGTTTCGCTCGCCTTCGCCTCGTCGCGGTCTGCAAGCGCCTTGGCCAGCGCCACATGATCCCGAACCAGAGTCTCGGCCTCGCTCTCGCGCCCAAGGCTCAGAACGCACAGGCGGTCGATCTTTCTTTTGCATTCCTGAATCGTGTCAAAGGCCAGCGGGTTGCCGCTCAGCTCGCATATCAACCGATGAAAGTCATAGTCGAGTTGATGAAACTCTTCGGCCTCGTTCCTTGAAACCACGTCTTTCTGCCGCTTGAGGTTGTCCTCCAGCAGCTTCGAGTATTCGGGCTTCCAAACCTGGCACGCAGCGCGCACCACCTCCAACTCGACGGCCAGGCGAACAAAGCGTGCATGACCGATCCGTTCCATTGAAAAGCTACGGACCCGAGTGGCTTTCTGAGGCCGGATCAGCAGCAAGTCCTGCGCCTCGAGCCTGTTGAAAGCATCGCGGACAGGCTGCCTGGATACCTCGAATTTTTTTGCGATGTCGGCTTCGGACAGTTTCGTCCCCGGCAGGATTTCAAGCGAAACGATCGCCTCGTACAGGCTCTCATAAACGATATCGGTGGTTGTGCGCCGCTCGATCTTGTCCGTAATACTTTGCATTTCCTGCCTTTTTCTGCGCGTGACCAACTCGGGTGGTTTTCCGTGGCTCGAGACCCCTCCCTCGATACTCCTCAATGTAACTCCAGCCAATTGATTTGGCACCTGCCGTGCGATGCCCTTTGTGATCCCCAAACAAAGTTGTTGACAATACTAGTATACTAGTCGACTAAAATACGCAACACTGCTTCTTGTCCGTCCGAACTCAAAGATCGGAACGGGCGCGCGGCAGGCTGACCGGGGATCCAAAGGGACAAGAGAATGACCGAATTGAACGCCGAACAGATTGGCCTGAACCGGGACCTTGCAGGGAAGGTTGCGATCGTGACCGGCGGCGGACGGGACATCGGCCGTGCCTGCGTTCTGAAACTGGCCGAGGCCGGAGCGTCGGTCGCAATCAACTATCACAGCTCATCTACGGGTGCAGAGACGGCGGTCCAGGAGATTACGGCTGCCGGCGGTCAGGCGATTGCCGTACAGGGCGACATGACGTCAGGCGCGGATGTGGACAGGCTGGTCTCAGAAACGATTGCCGCTTTTGGACCCCGGATCGACATTCTTGTCCACGTGACCGGAGGGTTGGTGGCCCGGAAGACCCTGTCCGATATGGACATGGACCACTGGCGTTACGTTATGGACCTGAACACCACTTCTTTTGCCCGCGCCGTTCAGTCGGTGTTGCCGCACATGAAAAAAGGCGGCGCGATCGTCGGGTTCGCCAGTCAGGCGGGTCGTGACGGGGGTGGTCCCGGCGCGGTTGCCTATGCGGCCTCGAAGGGGGCGGTCATGACGATGACACGTGGGCTGGCCAAGGAACTGGGCCCCGACATCCGGATCAATTCGGTTTGCCCGGGCATGATCAACACAGATTTCCACAATGTCTTCACCAAGACCGAAGTCCGAACCAACGTGGCCAGCGCCACACCGCTGAAACGCGAAGGCACGTCCGAGGATGTGGCAAACCTCGTCGCGTTTCTGGCCTCGGACGCCGCCGCATTCATTACGGGCGCGAACATCGACATCAACGGAGGCCTGCTCTTTTCATAGCCGGCTCCGACCGATCACCAAAAACATCTGTCTGCTTCTAGGGAGGAAAGCATGAACACCAAACTTACAAAAACACTGATCGGCGCCGCAGCCATGGTCGTCATGACCGGCAGCGCATCTTTGGCCGAGGATTGGCGCGGGTGGAACATCCACGCAGACGGCTACCCGAATACTGTCGCGATGGACAAATTCGCCGAACTGGTCACCGAAAAGACCGGCGGTGAAATCAACCTGCAAATGTTCCACGGCGGCACATTGGGCAGCCAGCCCGATGCGGTCGAACAGGTCCGCGCTGGCGCTCTGGAGGTCGGAAATTTCAACTTGGGTCCGATCGGACCGATTGTCGCCGAGGCAAATGTCGTTTCACTGCCCTTCATCTTCAAGGACGTCCCCCACATGTTCCGCGTTCTGGACAGCGAGGGCGGTGCCGCGATCGCGGCCGGTATGGCAGCCAAGGGATTGACCCCGCTTGCCTGGTATGACGCCGGCGCCCGATCCTTCTACAACGGGACCAAGCCGATCAATACCCCGGCCGATGTCCAGGGCATGAAAGTGCGGGTCATGAACAACGATCTGTTCACCGGCATGATTGCCGAACTTGGCGGCAACCCCTCGCCCATGGCCTTCGCCGAGGTTTATCAGGCCCTGAAGACCGGGGTCGTCGATGGCGCCGAGAACAACTGGCCGTCCTACGAGTCGACCGGCCATTTCGAGGTTGCCGGCTATTACTCGCTGTCCCAGCACCTGATCATCCCTGAATGCGTGTGCGTCAACACCGACAAATTCAACGCCTTGTCGCCCGAACTGCAGGCCGCAGTCAGAGAGGCGGCGCAAGAGTCCGCCGAGTTGCAGCGGCAATTGTGGGCCGAGCGTGAAGCGGCCAGCCGCGCGGCGGTCGAGGCTGCGGGTGTGGTAGTGAACGAAGTGGCCGACAAAGCGCCGTTCCAGGCCGCGATGGCCCCGGTCTACGAGGCCTATTTCGCAACCAACCCTGACCTCCGCCCGTTGGTTGAAACCATCCAAGCGACCGAGTGATCGAACCGTATCGGATCTGATACAGTCCGGCCCTGCCAATGCGGGGCCGGACATCTGATCAAGAGTTTCAGGCTTATGAGCAATACATCTCCGCCCCCGTCCTCAGTGCGCACTATGGTCCGGATCCTCGACCGCATCGCCGATGCATGCCGGATCGTGACCGGTGTCGCGCTGGTCGTGGTCACTGTCATATTCGGCTGGCTCGTCTTCGGCCGCTACGTCCTGAACGCAACGCCAACGTGGGTCGAGCAGGTCGCCCTGCTGCTGGTCATGACGATCGCGTTCATCGGCGCGGCGGTCGGTGTGCACGACAACACGCATTTGTCCGTGTCCCTCGTACGCTCGGCCGTTCCGCGACGATTCAGGACGGCTCTGGTCGTTTGCACGGATGTGATCATGGCCGGATTCGGCGCTCTGATGCTGGTGTTCGGGGCGCGGCTTACGATGTTCAAATGGGGGTCGCTCATTCCCTTGATCCAGGTTCCCGAAGGCTTGCGGTCATTGCCCCTGACCATTGGCGGGGGCCTTATCCTTGTGTTTTCCGTTGGTCACCTGATCCGCCTCTGCGTCGGTTTTGACGAGCGAAAAGACAGCATCGAATAGAGGCGGATCATGGGAATTCTTCTTTTGCTTGGCGTCTTCGCCCTGTGTGTACTGATCGGAACACCCGTGGCCTTCGCCTTGGGCATTGCCGCCATCTCGGCCTTCTGGTTCGAAGGTTTGCCGCTGATGATCGGGTTCCAGCGGATCATCTCGGGCATCAACGTTTTCTCGTTGATGGCAATCCCGTTCTTCATCTTCGCCGGCGAACTGATGTTCCACGGCGGGATCGCCATGCGTCTGGTGCGGTTCGCGTCAGCCGCGGTCGGCGCCGTTCGTGGGGGCTTGGGCATCGTGAATGTGTTTTCGTCGATGTTGTTTGGTGGAATTTCCGGATCGGCCATCGCCGACATATCTGCTCTCGGCTCAATTCTTGTTCCCGTGATGAAGGAGAAAGGCTACGACGCGGATTATGCGGTCAATGTGACGGTCACGTCGTCGATCGCAGGGATCATCATCCCTCCCAGCCACAACATGATCATCTTCGCCATTGCGGCGGGGGGCGGCATTTCGATCTCAAAGCTTTTCCTCGCGGGTGTAGTTCCGGGCGTGTTGATGTGCCTCTGCCTAGCCGTCGCCGCGTATCTTGTTGCGGTGCGCCGAGGGTATCAGGCCGAAACCTTTCCGGGCTGGAAGGCTCTGGTCATCAGCTTTCTCAGCGCGATCCCCGGGCTGCTGACTGCCGTGATCATCGTCGGAGGCGTCCTGTCGGGCATTTTCACGGTCACCGAATCCGGGGCGTTCGGCGCCATCTATGCCTTTGTCGTCACGCTCGTGGTCTACCGGAGCATCACCTGGGACAAGTTCTGCATCGCGGTTGCGTCGGCCGTACGTACGACGGCCATGGTCATGATCCTGATCGCCTGCGCGGGTGCCTTTGCCTATATGCTGACCTTCTACAGAGTGCCGGACAAAACGGTGGATCTGCTGACAGGCCTGACGGAAAACCCGATCCTTATCCTGCTGATGATCAATGCGGTTTTGTTGCTTCTGGGTATGATCATGGACATGGCGGCCCTGATCCTGATCTGCACGCCGATCTTCCTGCCGGTTGCCAACAGCCTTGGCATTGATCCCCTGCAGTTCGGAATGATCTTGCTGGTGAATCTGGGCCTGGGACTGTGCACTCCTCCGGTTGGCTCCTGCCTGTTTGTCGGCTGCGCCGTTGGCAAACTGCCGATGGAAAAGGCGGTTCGGACGATATGGCCCTTTTACCTGGCAATTCTGGTCGCCCTGATGCTGATCACCTTTGTGCCCGCTATCTCGCTGACCCTGCCAGGGTTGCTTGGATAGCAAGGGCGAGCAGGCAAAAGGTCCGGACGCACCTTGGGTAAAGGTGCGCCCGGCTCCGGCACTGGCGGCAACGGAAGAAACACCTGCGGTCGGCGCCGGAAGCCGAGCGTCAAAGGTGCCGCCACACGGTGATTACCCGCACAAACGCCGTTGGATCCCTGCTTTAGGCGTCCCTGACCACATTATGCTCGGGCATCGCGCCAAGAACGGTAACGTTTCGTCCATCGCTTCGCCCGCAACTGATTTCGCATCAGCGCAAGAAACGCCGAGTGCGGTACCTTCGGTGGCTTGCCATTTGCCAGTCGTTCAAGCTGGAAATACGCCAGAACCATCGAGGCGAACCCGGCCAGCCTTTTGTTTTCCCAAGACACTTCCGGGATATTGACCGACTCTGATTTTCCATTCCGCCAGTTTTCGACAAGATCAGGTTCGAAGGCCATCGCGCGGGCCACCCCCAGAACCGAGACGCCAATCCCGCCCCGGTTGTTGGCCAATGCATCCTCGGCAACAGCCCGAGAGCGAATGCCGCCGGTCACCATGATCGGCATTTTCGCGTCAGCAGCGATCTCCCGCGCAAAGTCTACAAAATAGGCTTCGCGCCGGGCCGTGCTGGAGCCATCCTCCTGCCTGCCCTGCATGGCCGGACTCTCATAGGAACCGCCAGACAATTCGACCAGATCAATAGCCATATCGCCAAGTTGGTTGACCACCCATTTGGCATCATCCTGCCCAAATCCACCTTTCTGAAAATCAGCCGAGTTCAGCTTCACCGAAACGGTGAAACCCTTGGACACGCCGGCCCGGATCGCGCGAACGACCTCAAAAAGAATACGCGCCCTATTCTCCAAAGTGCCGCCCCAATGGTCGGTACGGCGATTGGTCAAGGGCGATAGAAACTGGCTGATAAGATAGCCGTGGGCGGCATGTATCTGAACGCCGTCAAATCCTGCTTCTTCGGCCAACGCGGCTGTTCGAGCAAAACGGGCAATCAGGTCTTGGATTTCGGCCTCGGTCAGGGCCCGCGGCGGGTTGAAATTTTTGGACATGCCGGGGATCTCGACCGGAACGTCGGACGCCGACACCGTTTCTTCTCCCAGGCTCGCCAGGACCTGACGACCGGGATGATTGATCTGCATCCAGATTGCTCCGCCGCGCGTCTGCCCTGCCTCGGCCCATTCCCGGAAAGGCGCAAGATCGGTTCCGTCTTCCAGAACCACGCTGGCGGGGCCCGACAGCGCATCAGCCGAGACCATTACATTTCCAGTGATCAACAGGCCCGCGCCGCCCGCGGCCCAGCGGCGGTAAAGCCGGTGAATTTTCTCGTCTGGCACCTGCCCGAAAGTCGCCAGACTTTCTTCCATTGCAGCTTTTGCCAGACGGTTTCTGAGAACCGCGCCATTTGGCAATGTGAGCGGTTCGAACAGCGGTGAAACAGTCATCTTGGGATCCTTTTCTTCTCGATCCCAGGTGATATAAACCTTCGACAATGGTTGAAGGTCAAGGGCATGAAGATCGGAAAATTGGCAGAATCCACGGGCGTGTCAGCGTCAAGCATTCGGTTCTACGAAAAACACGGCCTGATCCCACCGCCCGAGCGCCTAGAGAACGGTTATCGCGACTATCCCGACGCAATGATTTCGCGCATCAAGACCATCGCAATGAGCAAGTCGCTTGGCTTTTCTCTTTCGGAAATCAAGCGCTTCCTACCGGAAGACCCGGAAAACACCATCCCGCGGCCCGAAGTGATTGCGAACCTAAAAAGCAAGTTGGCCGATGTGGATCAAAAGATCAAAGACCTGCACGGGATTCGCCGCGACCTGGACCAGATGATCGCCTATCTGAGTGACCCTGAGTCAAATGGCTGCTGAGGGTCTGGCAGCCTGAAACCTGCGCCCTGCGGGAGCACAAGACTTCGCTCCTCAGGCTTCGTATGCCGGAAGCTTTGACAGGGCGACCTTCAGCGCATCGCCCCACCCTTCGGATATGGTCCGAAAGTACTGATCGTCAGGCTCGAACCTTGAACGCGTGCCGGCCGTAAGGCTGTCTTCCTCATAAAGCAGCAGATCAAGCGGTGCACCGACGGACAAATTGGCCTTGATCGTTGAATCGAAACTGACCAGCAACAGCTTTACCGTTTCGGAAAAGCTCATGTCCGGATCAAACGCACGTACCAGTATGGGGCGGCCGTACTTCGTCTCACCGATCTGAAAGAACGGGGTATCCTCACCGGCCTCGATGAAATTGCCCTCGGGATAGATCAGAAACAGGCGCGACGGGCCGCCTTTGATCTGCCCCCCCAGGATCAGGGTCGCGTGAAAGGCGCTGTCTGCCTGTTGGCCCGCTCGGGAATGCCCCTCGATGACGTCGTTCAGCGTCGCCGCAACCAATTGGGCGACCTGAAACATCGTCGGCGCCTCAAGGATCGACGGCGATCGGTCTTCCGGTGCTTTTGTACGTTCTTCCAGCAGGCTTATGGTGGCTTGGGTGGTCGCCAAATTGCCAGCCGTCAACAAGGTGATCGAACGGTCGCCTTCGACGGTCCAATTGAACATCTTGTTGAAGGTGGACACGTTGTCGACACCTGCATTCGTGCGCGTGTCCGACATGAAAACCAGTCCGCGGTTCAGCCGCATGCCCACAGCATAGGTCATCAGGTTCTCCGTTACTGCTGTGCGACCTGCAATTGAACCGTCAACTGCTCGCCCGCTGCCCCAATTCTGTTTCCTATTACCGGGGCCGCCTGGGCATAGTCCAGACCGGTTGCGACACGCACGTATCTGTCATCGGGTGAAATCCCGTTGGACACGTCGAATCCAACCCAGCCAAGCCCGTCCAAATGAACCTCGGCCCACGCGTGAGTGGCATCCTGCAATTCGGTTTCGTTCATCATCAGGTAACCCGAGACGTAGCGGGCCGGCACACCGATCTTCCGCGCACAGGTGATGAACACATGCGCATGGTCCTGGCACACGCCGCGCCCGGCCTTGAGAGCGTCTTCTGCGCTCCAGTCCGGGTGCGAGCCACCCACTTCGTAGGAGACCTGAGCCCGAACTCTTTCGGACAGGGCATGCATCCGCTCAAGCGGCTCACCATCCGGCAAAGCGGCGATCACGTCTGCAACACCCTTGCCCGGCGTTGTCAAAGGCGTGCTCCGCTGAAAAAGCCACAACGGCGTCGAGCCCTCGTGACGTCCCAACACACCATGCGTATCTTCAACCTCGACAACACCTTCGGAGATCAATGAGATGCTTTGGGTATTCGCTTCGAAACTGATCAGTTCCACCGTGTTGCGATGGTAGTCCTCAAAGCTCAGCTCCTTGCGCCCCCCGGTCACTTCGGTGCTCCAAGAGAAGATATTCTGATTGCGGAAGGATTTGGGTGTTTTTCTCAGCTGCTGCAGGCCAAAGGGAACCGGCGCGTCGAAATCGTATCGTGTCTCGTGGCGAATATGCAGTTTCATTGGTCACTCATAGAACCGGTAGTCAACTTCAATCTGGCGGCTCAAGTCTCCGAGATCTTTCAAAAAGTCCTGAATATACTCGTGCAGCCCAAGGTCAAAGATATCGGAAATCTGCCGGTCGAGGTACTTCTCGGACAGCGCATTGGCCGCCGTAACCGACGGCCCCGCAAAGCCATAGTCTTTGCTGAGATAAGAAAGGTTCTCTTGGATCTTCCTGCAGCAGAAATGCAGGCTGCGAGGCATCCGCTGATCGAGGATCAGAAACTGCGCAATTTCCGACGGCCGGGTATTCTGGCCGTGGGTCATGCGATAGCCACCACCCGCACCCACGGACCGCAGGATGCTTTCCCATTGGATGTTGTCCAGTGACGAGCCGACCGAAAAGGCCGTGGGCAGAAGGACATAGTACTTCACGTCCAGGATGCGCCCGGTATTATCGGCCCGCTCGACAAAGGTGCCGATCCGGGTGAAGTCGAAAATATCGTTGCGCAGCATGGTCCCTAGCGTCGCACCACGAACCAGAGCCGCCTGTTGACGAATAAGCTCCAGCGTCCCCGGCAGGTCTCTCTCGTTCACGCGGCGCTTCATGGCTTGATCAATCTGCATCCACGTGGCGTTCACCGCGCTCCAGACATCATGGGTCAATGCAGTTCGAACAAGGCGCGCGTTATCTCGCGCCTGCTTGATGACCGACTTGATCGAGGATGGATTGTCGGCATCACGCAACATCCAATCCACGGCATTGTCTTTTGAAATCTCATCATATTTGGCGCTGTATCCACCGAAAACGCCGGCTGTTTTCAGAACCGAGCCCCATTCCGCATCGGAATTCTTGGTCCGGGTCAGCGCCATCCTCTGACCTGTTTCAAGCAGTCTGGCCGTGTTTTCCGCCCTCTCAAGATACCGGGACATCCAGAACAACCCGCCAGCAGTTTTTCCCAGCATGGTCAGTCCTCCAGAACCCAGGTGTCTTTGGTCCCGCCGCCTTGGCTTGAATTCACGACCAGGGATCCTTTTTTCAGCGCAACGCGCGTCAGGCCGCCGGGGGTAATCTCGATCCCATCCGGGGACACCAGAACAAACGGCCGCAGATCGACATGCCGGGGGGCAAGTCCCGAACGGGCGAAGATCGGTACTGTCGAGAGAGACAGTGTGGGCTGCGCGATATAGTTCGACGGCCGCGACTTGAGCTTGTCACGGAAGGCCGCAATCTCTTTCTTGCTGGCGGTCGGGCCGATCAGCATTCCATAGCCGCCCGAGCCGTGCACCTCTTTGACGACAAGATCCGACAGGTTGTCCAATACGTAGGAAAGCGACTCGGGGTCGCTGCAGCGCCACGTAGGAACGTTTTTGAGCAGAGGCTTCTCGCCCGTGTAGAACTCAACGATTTCAGGCATGTAGGAATAGATTGCCTTGTCATCGGCAATGCCCGTGCCCGGCGCGTTGGCGATCGTGATGCCCCCGGCCCGATAGACGTCCAGAATGCCGGGTACGCCCAGCGCGCTGTCCGGGTTGAAATTCAGCGGGTCCAGGAAATCGTCGTCAACCCGGCGGTAAAGAACGTCGATTGGTTTGTAACCACGCGTGGTGCGCATGCAGACGCGCCCATCGACAACCCGCAGGTCGTGGCCCTCGACCAGTTCCACGGCCATCTGATCGGCCAGAAACGCATGTTCAAAATAGGCTGAATTGTAGATCCCCGGAGTCAATACCGCGACGGTCGGCTCGCCATCCGCGCAGGCCGGCGCACTGGACGCAAGCGAGCGTCTCAGATTGCGGGGATAATCGGATACATTGCGCACATTCGTGGCGCTGAAAAGCTCGGGGAACATCTTCAGCATGGTTTCCCGGTTCTCGAGCATGTAGCTGACCCCGGACGGCGTACGGGCGTTGTCTTCCAATACAAAGAACTCGTCTGGCCCGGTACGCACCAGATCGACGCCAACCACATGGGTGTAGACCTGCCCCGGCGGTGAGACACCCAGCATCTGCGGCAGGAAGGCTTCGTTGCTGGCAATCATCTCTGCCGGAACGCGACCGGCACGCACGATTTCCTGACGGTGATAGATGTCGTGAAGAAACGCATTGATCGCCCGAACCCGCTGTTCGATGCCACGCTCCAGACGTTGCCATTCGCGTCCTGAAATCACGCGCGGAACGATATCAAATGGGATCAAACGTTCTTCGGCCTCGGTCTTGCCGTAGACGTTGAAAGTAATCCCCGTCAGCCTGAAAACTTCTTCGGCTTCGCGCTGTTTGGCCCTCAGCCGTGAGACATCTTCCGCATTGAACCAACGTCCGATCTCTTCGTAAGGACCTCTGAGAGATCCGTCGCCGTTGAACATCTCATCAAAATACTCGCTCATACGAGAAGTGTGACGATCAATTCAAACTTTGCAAGTTGTACTGGCTTTTCCAGTTGGCGGCCTACCAAGAAATGCACAGTTTTCGAGCGAACAGCAGCCCGCCCGTCGGTGACGAAATTGGTTCTGGGTGCAGCGAAAATCATCGCCGCCACTCTACCGGCTTCTGGCTTCAATAACGTGCAGCCACCAAAGCAATTCTCGAAAGCAATCAGGGGCCTCGGCTCCGCCTGAGAACCGGCTAAGCTCCCACCGCATCCAGCAGTGCGCTCCGGACTGCGTCTACCATTCTGGCACGGGGTGACATTGCGACACTCGCAAGACCGACGATGCGTCGGGGTCCGAACTGCTCCAGAGGAATTTTTTTGAGCTGTAAATGGTCATAAGACGCCAGACGACTGTCAGGTATGATCGAGACCCCGAGTTCAGCGGCGACCATGCTTGATATTGCCTCGAGGCTTTCAAGCTCCATGGCGTCCTTGACTTCTATGCCCATCCTTTGCAGCCAGGTCTCGATCTGCCTCCCCACAACCGCGTCGCGAGTGAACCGGATAAACGGCAACGCGCCGAGAAGCTCTTCGGGAGAAAGGTCCGGGGTGTTTTCCGAGACGAGCAGGACCAGTTTCTCGGTCACGATTTCCGAGAACTCCAGCGACTTCGGCAGGATATCCGGGCGTGAGATGATTGCTGCGTTAACCTGCTTGCGGTCCAGCCGTAACAGCAGCTGATTGGTCAAGCCCGGAACAATTCTGACACGCACGTCAGGATGTTCTGACTTCAGCCTTGATAACGCAGCAGGCACCAAACCCGTCAAAGTCGTTGGAACTGCACCCAAGATGATCTCGCCGGCAAGTTCCTTGTCTGATCTCACCTTGTCAGCCAGGCCATCATACGCGGCGACGACCGCCGCCGCTTCTTCAACAAGCATGAGCCCCGCACTGGTCAGTTTGGGTGTCTTCGCCGACCGGTCAAACAAGTCGAGCCCCCACATGGCTTCAAGATTCCGCATCTGATGGCTTACCGCCGACGGCGTCAGATGCTCGGCCTCCGATGCTGCTCGAAAGCTTCCATGCCGATGTATTGCGATCAAAGTTCGCAACGCTCGAATGCTCATCTCAAAGACCTCACCACTTTTGCCGGACCCGCAAAAGGTGAGAGATTTTCACCGATGGATCAAATCATTTTCGTTTTTGTTTACATTTTTTGATCTGTACCCTGCGCGAAACAAGCTCAATGAAACAGCGTCCTGAGGTCCCCATGGTTGCCCCAAAGTCCAACACCTACACGTCCATCATTGCCAAGCCTTTCGCTCCTAACCTCGGGGCCGAGATCTATGGGGTCGATTTGAGCCAGCCTGTGCCCGAAGACCAGTTCGCCGAGATCCGCGATGCCTTTCACACCTATCAGGTTCTGTTCTTCAAAGAGCAGAAAGAGATACCGCCTGCGCAGCACATCGAGTTTGGGAAACGCTTCGGGCCGCTCCACGCACACCCCGCAGCCCCAACGATGGAAGGGTATCCGGAGATATTCGAGATCCATGCCACCAAAAATTCAAAGGTAGCCAACGGTGAGTTCTGGCACTCGGACGTGTCATGTGATGAGACGCCGCCATTGGGAACAATGCTTCAGATCCACATTGCCCCTCCTTGCGGCGGGGACACCATGTTCAGCGATATGTATGCGGCTTACGATGATCTGTCCGAACCGATCAAAAGCATGCTCGGCGGCCTGTCCGCCCTCCACAGCTCCGAGCACATATACAAGGGCCGGTACAGCGACCGGGGCCAAAAGGACGCGGATATTGATTGCCCCGAAGCAATTCATCCGATCGTCAGAACTCACCCCGAGACAGGACGAAAATCGCTGTTCGTCAACCGAACGTTCACAACGAAGATTATCGGCTTGTCGGCCAAGGAAAGTGAGGCGATCCTCAACATGCTTTTCGAGCATGCCGAGCAGATCAACTATCAAATCCGGTTCCGGTGGTCGCTCAACGATATGGCGTTTTGGGACAATCGTTGCTGTATGCATCGTGCCATCTGGGACTATTGGCCCGCGGAACGAAAGGGGCGGCGTGTAACCGTGAAAGGCGACCGACCCGTCTAGTTCTGACGGGACGGGATTTCTGGGTCGAAGAAACCATTTTGGAGCGCGAAGTGCGAGCTGCAGTCGTCAGAGAGTTCAACGAGGACCTTTCGATTGAAACGGTCCCGGACCCAACCTGCCCCGACAACGGAGTGGTCTTGGAGGTCGCCGCCTGCGGCGTGTGCCGCTCGGACTACCACGGCTGGTCCGGTGCCCACCCGAAAGTTCAAAACGGCTCCATCCTGGGGCACGAATATTGTGGCACCGTGGTCGAGGCCGGGTCCAATGCGAAACACAAAGTGGGTGATCGCCTCATCGCCCCATTCATCCTAGGGTGCGGCAGTTGCCATGCCTGTCAAACCGGAGTGTCGAATACCTGCGCCAACCAGATCGTTCCCGGATTTGGCGCACCGGGCGCCTATGCGGAATATGTTGCGGTGCCCTTTGACCATAACTTGGTTCACTTGCCAGACACACTCTCCCCTGCCCTCGCCGCCGGCCTGGGCTGCCGCGTCACCACCGCATGGCATGCTTTGACGGACCGAGCAGATGTTGCTGCGGGCGAATGGGTTGCCGTCCATGGAACCGGTGGAATTGGTCTGTCCGTTCTCTTGCTTGCGAAAATGCTGGGATGCCGGGTTGTCGTGGTGGATGTGGTCGATGAGAAACTCGAGCACGCAAAACTCCACGGCGCGGACGCGACAGTCAATGCATCCAAAGAGGATGCGGCGATCGCGATCCTGGATATCACCGGTGGAGGAGCGCAGGTTTCCATCGAAGCTCTGGGCATCGAAACAACGACGAACGCTTCGCTGGAGTGCCTCGCGATCTTGGGCCGTCATGTACAGATTGGGATGCCGTCGGGTGAAGGTTGGATGCGCATGAACATGCGCGCGATATATTCCAAACAGCTCTCGGTTTATGGCACCCGGGGCATGCCGTCCTGGAAGTACCCGCGTCTGCTTGGACTGATCGAGCGGGGTAACGTTGACATGCAGCCGATGGTGGCCCGAGAGGTCCGCCTTGAGGATGCCAGCGGTGAGCTTCGCGCGATGCGTGGCCCGACCTCGCCCGGCACCGCCGTAATCACAAGTTTTCGACCTTGATTGGGTGCCTGTGCCTTGCAGGATGCACGCGGACCCAAATAGTTAAAGTATTTAAAAATAATAACTTAAGGCGAGTAACGTCGTTTGCCCGGGCTGTCGCCACACACACGCCAAAACACTGTTCCCGAAAAATATTGTGAAGCCGTTTCAACAAGAAAAGCCCGCCCAAACAGTTTTGGTCGGTCCAGGCGGGCTTGCCTTTCAGAGAATGAAATCACCTTCGTCTAGGCTGCTTGCGCGGACGCCGAACAACGAGATTTCCGTGTCTCCCAAATCGATCTTGGTCTTGAAGAAACGGCCGCTGATCGCATCCTCGACTTCCTCGTAATCTGTGAAGCCATAGGCGCTGAGGTCGATCTTGTCGCGACCTGCGCGAAAGCCGAACACAGTGTCATGACCGCCGCCTTGTTCGAAGACGAAGCTGTCAGAGCCCGAGCCGCCGATGAGTTTGTCGTTTCCGGCGCCGCCCGCGATCTCGTCGTTTCCGCGGCCGCCGAAGATGATGTCGTTTCCACCCTCGCCGTTCAGGGTGTCGTCACCCTTACCGCCGAAAACTTTGTCCCGACCGTCACCGGCGAGAACCAGATCGTCACCACTTCCTGCGAAAACGATATCGTTGCCGCCTTTGGCATCGATCAGGTCATTGTCCCGACCTGTGCGGATAACTTCGCGACCGTCGTCTCCGATGACGAAATCGACTGCCCCTGAACCGTCAGATTGCAGTAGATCGGCGGGCAGCAGAACGCCGTTCAACACATGGATCACACCGTTAGACGCCTGAATGTCGGTCGCGATGAGGCTTGGATCCTGAACGTCCGGATCGGCATCGACTAGGGTAAGGGTCTCGGCAACCACACCAATCGTTCCGCCCTGGAGCGTTTCGATTTCCTCAGACGCCAGAACCTGGCTGGCCTGCAGGCTTTCACCCGAGACATGGTATGTCAGCACCGTCGTCAACAGCTCGATGGGATCGTTTCCGCCGTTGAGCAAACGCAGTGCGTCAACAAGGTATGCAAACGCTCCGCCCTCATCGCTGCCTTCGTATCCCAGTGAGTTCGAGAGCGCGATAAACGCGTCATCGGTCGGCGCGAAGGCGGTAAGGTCGGCATTCGGGTCATTAAGGGCGCCCGCCAGATCAGCCGCGATCAGAGCTTCTCGGAGTATGTCGAAATCACCTCCGTTTTCGTCAAAGCCGGATGCGCCGCTTACCGCCAGAACGGTTTCCGTAATCGTCGGGGCGTCATTGCCTGGCAGATCGATCGGCAGCAGAACGCGATCAATCACGTGGACCACGCCATTGTCCGCCAGGATGTCTGTCTGCACCAGCGACGGATTTATGAGGTCCGGCTCCAGATCGCCAAGTGTCGGTAGTTCGGACGCATCGATCACTCCGCCCTGAAGTGAGGTCACCGAACCCGCCGACGCAATCTCGGACGACCCTTGGGTGCCAGCTGCAACATGGTAGGTGACGATCGTCTCAAGCAGCGTTGCGGTTTCCACCGGATCTTCGTTCAGAGAGGTCAGAAATGCGGTTACGGCTGCGGTGTCAGTAACGTCGCCCGCAAAACCCAGATCAGCTGCAAGCTGCCCGAATGCCGCGTTTGTCGGGGCAAAAACCGTGTAGGTCGCAGAAGGGTCACCGGCAGTTCCACTGAGGACACCAAGGTAGTCAGTCCCCTTCTGGTCATCGATAAAACCTATTGCTGCGACAAGAATGCTAAAGCTTGGATTTCCTGCGGCAATTCCTGCAATTGTCGTCATATTTTCCTCCACCTGAGATTTGCAAGCCAACGATTGGCTTACCGCTGGTACGGAGCGCACAGGCAGTTCGGATCAAATATTTCTGAGTCACGATGTGTCCCCGGCGATAGCGCGTAGATCGTTTCCGCGCCCACTGAGGCCGAAACCAAAAAACAAATCCAACCGGATCAGATCAGCGTATCGGTCATCAGTTGAGAGCAAAGGTGACGGCCAATGGGAAAATCCAAATTCGTATTTGAAACGGGGCGTCAGGAACTTCGCCAAGTGCGTCGGGAAAGCTGGCGGCTGTACGTTTTTGTCGGTGTTCTCAGTTGCTTCACCAACCTTCTGATGCTGACCGGGCCATTGTATATGCTGCAGGTATACGACCGGGTTTTGGGCAGTCGATCGGTGGAAACGCTGGTCGCTCTCTCGGTGCTTGTTGCGTTCTTGTACGGCATTCTGGGCCTGCTTGAATATGCTCGGGGGAGGATTTTCGGACGCGTCGCGGCCCGATTCCAGGCGCGGCTTGACCGTCGGGTATTCGAGGCGGTGCAGCGCAAAGCCTCGGTCGCTCCGGACGATCAAACGGAAACCGGCCTGCGCGATCTTGAGGCTGTTCAGCGGCTTTTGTCTTCTCCGGTTCCAATGGCCTTTTTCGATTTGTTTTGGACGCCCGTTTTCCTTTTGGGCATCTGGATATTCCACCCTTGGCTTGGTGCTGTCGCTGCGCTGGGTGGCTTGGTCATCTTGGCACTGACCGGCTTGAACCGAGTCTTTTCGGCACGCCCCATGTCGAATGCCAGCCGTGCTGTCGCCTCGTCCGAAGCAATGTCCAACCAGTTGCGGAACGAAGCCGAAATCGTTGAGGCGATGGGTATGCGCGATGCGACCTACACGCGGTGGAAGACGTTGCGCGACCGGGCGCTGAAGGAGCAGATCCGCTCGGCAGATGTAAGCGGCAGCTTTGCCAACGCAACAAAGACCTTCCGGTTGTTTCTGCAGTCAGCCATCCTTGGTGTTGGTGCATTTCTTGTGCTTCAGGGGGAACTGACTGCAGGCGCAATGATTGCAAGCTCAATCCTGCTGGGCCGGGCGCTGGCACCGATGGAGCAGCTTGTGGCGCAATGGCAGTTGGTTCAGACCGCAAAAAGGGGCTGGGATAGTGTGGCCGAACTGCTCGGCACCGTACCGCCCGAACGTGTGAATACGCGACTGCCGAAACCCAAGGCCAAGTTGGTTGTTCAAAACCTGACCGTATTTCCGCCGAACTCACGGCAAGCCGCTCTGAAATCCGTTTCGTTCAACGTGAACCCCGGCGAAGCGGTTGGCTTGATTGGGTCGTCCGGCGCGGGGAAGTCCACACTCGCCAGATCCTTGACTGGCGTATGGCGTCCGCACAGCGGCACGATCCGGCTGGATGGCGCCGCGCTGGATCAATACGGCTCGACCGAACTTGGCAGCCTCATCGGCTATCTTCCGCAGCGGTTTCAGCTGTTTGACGGCACGATTGCCGAAAACATCGCCCGAATGACGCCCGAGCCGGACGATGCCGCCGTCGTGGCAGCCGCAAAGAAAGCAGATGCGCATGAGATGATACTGCGGCTCGCTGATGGCTATGACACCAACGTGTCGGCGAACGGAGGGCAGCTGTCCGGTGGTCAGATGCAACGTATCGGCCTTGCCCGCGCCATGTACGGCGACCCCGTTCTGCTCGTGCTGGACGAACCCAATTCAAACCTCGACGTCGAAGGCAGTGCCGCGGTCAATCGCGCAATTGAAGAGTTCAAGGCAAACGGAAAATCCGTGTTGATCGTGGCCCACCGGCCGGCCGCAATTCAGGAATGCGACAAGCTGATAATGCTTGATAACGGCACCGTCCGGGACTTCGGCGCCAAGAAAGACGTTCTTCGGAAACTCGTTATCAACCACGAACAAATCGCAAAAACTGCCAGACAGGGAGGCCTGAAATGAAACCGGAACGGTCCGACGTAAACTCGTCTGTTTCCTGGTCAGCGCGCGGACCAGTGCTCGTGGGTCTCGTGGGCCTGATGCTGTTGCTTGGGGGCTTTGGCTATTGGTCCTTCACGACCAATATTGCCGGGGCAATCGTTGCCAGCGGTCGAATTGAAGTCGATCAAAATCAACAGGTTGTAGAACACCCCGATGGCGGCGTGGTGGCCGAGATACTTGTCGACGAAGGGTCCTTGGTCGAGGCCGGTGATGTTCTGATCAAGCTGGCGTCCAATGACCTTGCCACCAAATTGGCGATCGCCGAAAAAGAGCTTTACGAGCTCATGGCCCGCCGTGGTCGTCTTGAGGCGGAAAGAGACGGAACCGAAGAAATTCGCTTTGACCCCATACTTCAGCAAGCCGCATCTTTGGACATCGATATCGCGGACTTGGTCTATGGGCAGGAACGATTGTTTGTGGCGCGCAAGGAATCCATCGCGCAGGAGATTGATCAGCAACTCAAAAGAGTTGGTCAGATCGACAGTCAGATTGTCGGGATTGATGCTCAAAAACTGGCGCTTGCCACCCAGCTGGACCTGATACGAAAGGAACTGACGGATCAGGAATCCTTGTTTGAACGCGGATTGGCCCCCGCATCCCGCGTTCTGTCATTGCAACGGGAAGAAGCACGCTTGAGCGGCACGATGGGTGATCTGACTGCCCGTATCGCGGAATCCGAGGGGCGAAAGACCGAAATCGAGATTCAAATCCTCAAGTTGCAAAGCAAACGCCGCGAAGATGCCATTACCCGCCTCAGGGACCTGCGGTATCGGGAACTGGAATTACGCGAGGAAACGACGAATATCGCAGAGCGTATCGCCAACCTTGAAATCACGGCGCCGGTCTCTGGGGTCGTACATGGATTGAACATCTTCAGCCTTGGCGCGGTTGTGAAACCGGCTGAACCGGTATTGTACCTCGTTCCGCAGGATCGTCCGCTGATCATAAGTGCCCGCGTCGACCCCATTCACGTTGACCAGATGTTCGTCGGACAAGATGTCGTTTTGCGCTTTTCGGCCATGGATCAGCGCAAGACTCCCGAATTGACAGGACGGGTCACCCTGGTTTCTGCGGATGCGTTCGAGGAAGCTTCGACAAACCAGACCTACTACACGGCCGAGATCGCACTGAATGCCGGAGAGCAGAAAAAACTGCCCGCGGAAACACCTCTGGTCCCTGGAATGCCGGTCGAAACCTTCATACGGACGCAGGACAGAACACCGATTGCCTACCTTATCAAACCGTTCAGCGACTACTTTGCGAAAGCATTTCGTGAGACTTGAGTGTGGGCCCCGTGTCGCCGTCAAATCGAGCCACGAGCGATTCACATAGGTCTTTCTGGCCCTGCGCGGAAAACCCGTGCGCTGCGACTGGTACGAAGATAAACCCGCTTGGCTCTTGAATAAACGCCAATGAAACTTCAACAGCCCGAACTCGGCTGTTTCCTGCAGAGCGCCCTGCCGCCTGCAGTGCCCATCACTCAAGAAAGTCGGAGACCAGAAGCTGGAATAGTTCAGTTTTCTCGGCATGAACCGCATGGGCGCAACCCGGCACGACCGCAAGCGAGGTCTTGGGGATTTCTTGCCAAAGCATATGCGTCTGGCTCCACGGATAAGTCCGATCCCGATCGCCCCAAAGCACAAGTGTTTCCTGCCGGATTTGGCTGAGGTTCTGCTCTCCGGACCAGGAGTGCATCGCGTCCAGGCCGGCGTTTATTGCAGCCAGTTTGCTTTGCGCGGCGACAGCGGCGCAGTGCTCAAACCCTTGTGCGGCTTCACGTTCCAGAAACCAAGTTGCAGCGATCCGAAGGGCGGCTGTGGCAGGCGATTTCCTGAGACAACATGACGCCCATCGAGCGCCCCAAAAGGTGATGCCACGCCAGCCTGAGATCGCGGAGGTGCTGGATCCCCCAATCCGCCTTGCACAAGGGCACCCAAAAGCCTTTCAGTTGACGGTGCAAATTCTGTACTTCCCTCGAAGAAGCAAATCTATTGTCAACGATAGGCTTTGTCGATCGACGCTTCAGGTCAGCATTCCACCGCACAGACGCGGCTTTGACACAGGAAACTCGGCGGCCATCGGTTGAAGTCCGCTCAACTTCTGAATCGCAACTCAACCGGATCGTTTGACCGTCTGGCCATGCATTGCGGCAACCACGCTGTCCGCAGACTTTCATACGGCATCAACGCTACAGATCGAACGTTCTAATACCCGGATTAATTAGCAACGAGACCTGGCTCACTCAGACGGCATTTGCGCCGTTGGTGTCGACATGGAAATCGCTCGTTCCTCATCCGTCATATCTTCGGCAATCCCATCAAAGAGCGGTGTCGAAAGATACCGTTCGCCTGTGTCGGGCAGCATCACCAGCATCACCGATCCGTCCGGGGCGCTTTTGGCCACGTCCATTGCGATGGCAAATGTGGACCCCCCTGAAATTCCGGTGAAGATCCCCTCCTCTGCGGCCAGACGCCTGGACCAGGCGATACCGTCCGCTCCGGCGACGGGAAGCAGTTCATCATAATAGGCATTGTCCAGAGCTTCCTGAAGCACGTACGGGATGAAGTCGGGCGTCCAACCCTGAATGGGATGCGGTTCAAAGGCCGGATGGCTCTCAGTGGGCTGATGGGCCTCGTTGCGGGTGTTCACGTAGCCAGACCCGACAATCGCAGCGTTTGCAGGCTCGGTCAGAATGATCTTGGTGTCAGGGCGATCACGCTTGAGCACGCGCGACACGCCCGAAACGGTGCCGCCTGTTCCATAACCGGTGATCCAGTAATCCAGCCGCTCTCCTTCGAAATCGCTTAGTATTTCCCTCGCTGTCGTGGCCTCGTGGATGTCGGCGTTGGCGCTTGTCTCGAATTGGCTGGCGAGAAACCAGCCATTTGCCTCGGCCAACTCCTTGGCCTTGGAGTACATCCCAAAACCCTTGAGCGCACGAGGCGTCAGCACAACCTTGGCCCCAAGAAACCGCATCAACCGGCGGCGTTCCACCGAGAAGCTGTCAGCCATAGTGACCACAAGCGGATAACCCTTTGCGGCACATACCATCGCAAGACCTATCCCGGTATTTCCCGAGGTAGCCTCGACGACCGTTTGCCCGGGTTTCAGCCGACCTTCCCTTTCGCCAGCTTCGATGATGTTCAGCGCAAGGCGGTCCTTGACCGAGCCCGCGGGGTTGAAGGCTTCAAACTTGACGTAGACCGTCACGTTGGCCGGCGCGATTTTGTTGATGCGAATGCACGGCGTGTTGCCGACCGTATCCAAGACGCTGTCATATAAACGGCCGCGCCCGGATGTGGTTCGAATTTCCATGTGCCCCTCCTGCTTATCCACTTTTCTTCAAATGCGAAGAAGACTGCCACAAGCGCGATGCAATTGATAGAACGTCAACAGCACAGTAGAAGAACGGACCTTCTCCCACGCTACTAAAGCTGAGAGCCGATTGGCAAAATACTGAAAAATCCAGCCACGATATGATCCCAAGCCGAACCCGTTGGTTCTGAGTCATATTCAAGAATTTCTCCGTTCTCGCCCCGTGTTCTCCATTTGAGTTGGCCAGCACTCTCCAGCGTCACATGATACGTATATGCTGGAAGCGCATCGTCCAAAGCTCCCATGGTTTGTGCGGTCAGCGCAGGAGAGTCGATGAGAATGCCCATTTCCGTGTTGATGTTGACTGAACGCGGGTCCCAATTGAACGAACCGACAAACAGATATCGGTCATCGACAGCGAACGCTTTGGAATGAAGACCTGACCGAGATTGAGCCCAGTTTATTCCACGACGTTGGACCTGATAAGCGTCAGGCCGCAATTCATAAAGCTCGACCCCACCGCGCAGCAACGCCCGGCGTTTCTTGGCGTAGTGCGCATAGACTGGTGCTACGTCGTTTGAAGCAAGCGAGTTGGTTACGACTTTGACGTCGACACCTCGGTTTTCCAGTTCGGTCATCCACTTCACGCCGTTGTTGCGTGGCACGAAGTAGGCCGAAACGATATTGACCTCCCTGTCAGCACCTTCGAAATACGGCAGCAGTTGCGACGCAAGAATTGGATCTGAGTTATCAAGCCCTGCGGCTTTGGAAGGCGGATCAGCGTAGAGTTTTGCGGGCACCCAATCCAGGGAAAGCGTGCCGTCTGCAAAATTCTCCCTTGCAGATTTTCTGAGAGCTTCGCCGTACTGGGTCTGCTTTGCCGCCTCCACAAGCTCATTCAGTCTGCTTCGCGCTTGGCCAAGCGAAAATTCATCAGGTTGCCCGACGACCACGCGGGCCGGAACCGCGAACTCACTGTTCCAATATTCGTCAAAGCTGTGTGAAACTTCATTTACGACAGGACCGGCTGCCAGAACATCCAGATCCGCGTAGTTCATTTCCTCCCGCGCCAGGAAGTACTCGGCGCCGATATTCCGACCACCGACAATTGTGAACACGTTGTCTGCGGTCATCGACTTATTGTGCATTCTGCGATTGATCCGCTTGAAGTCCGTGAGCCCGGCAATGATCAGGCTTTGGTCGCGCCAGAAAGGATTGAACAGACGGATTTCAATATTCTCGTGGTAGTCCAAAGCGGCTGTCATCGCGTCGTATCCGGATGTGTCCATGTCATCCAAAAGCAAGCGAACACGTACACCTCGATCCGCCGCCTGCAAAAGGCTGGCCGCGAAGAGGTGACCTGTCGGGTCGTTATGCAAAAGGTAGTATTGAGCGTCGATCGATTGTTCAGCCGCTGCAGCGAGTAGGAGCCGCGACACCAAGGCTTGTTCACCGTCGCTGATCAATTTGACACCGGACCGGCCGTCTTTGGGGTCTCCGAGCCGGGTCGCCGCCTGCCCAAGTGCGCTGTTTGTCCTTGCCGAAAATGAAACCGAATTGGTCTTCTCATATGTACGAACTTTTGGGGCACAAGCGACAAGAGCGAATGTGCAGAACGCACAAAACATGATTGTCCAAGGCTTCATCGACTTCCTCCGCTCGTCACACATAGGTGACTACGCCAAGAGGCAAGAATGCAAGTATGTTCCGAGAAAGGTGGGGAGGTTTCCTGAAGTAGTGTCGTTCCAGAGGAATTGCGGTTCGAAGCCAGTCAGCCCGTCATGAGTATTAGATTGATCGACTGATGAAGCATCCTGTCCACAATCGAAAGACAATCTGTTCGTCGCTGAATCGTTTCCTCGGCATCGCCAGACTCCCTTGTTGCCAGAAATGTACCCAAAATCTCGTACTCGGCTCGGACCAGTTTCAGGGGTCAAGACCACCCTCTCGGCGCGCCCCGAAAAAAGGTGCACGATTCCAAGGGTGCTTTTCATCAACGGGATCGCAGTGTCGCGAAAAAAGCGGCAAAACTCGTCTTCTTTACCTGACCGCGTCGTCACCTGAAAAATTCGCATGATCATACATCCGTCCTCCCAAAGGTGCGGTTTCTGAATGTATGTGTGCCTCGCACGATCCAGCTTAGCGTACTCGATACCGAGTGTCAGTTTATGGCTCGGAGCAGTCGCTTATAGTCCAATTCAACAGGCGCATTGCGGACGAAGCCGCCTAATATTCAGCTTGTTGGGGTGTGTGATAACGGCCCAAGGAGGACCTTGGGGAAATTTTGACCCGGTGCCGTCAACTGCTGTTTCTAGCACAAAAGGCTGCTACGCGGGTAAAGCTCACACACTCTTCTTCGTGTTGAACGGTTGCTACAGAGAAGTGACGAAGTGCGCCAAATCACCGGTCAACTGTTGTGTTCTGCCCGCGGTCTTCCTATGTGCACTTCATCGGAAATGGAGATTTTATGTCCCGGTAAGGAAGGGAGGCAGCGCGCCTCCCGGAGCATATTCAAAATCTGAAGCACCGCCGTCGCTTTGTTGCCGACGGAGTGTTTTGATGTGCGCACTCTTTCCTACCATCAGCGCCCAAATCTGACCTGGGCCAGAGACATGAAAGTGAACACCCTATGACAAGGGATTACTCCGACTTCCTTCCGCTTCGCGCAAGCGACGCCGGATCGCACGCCAATCCCAGCCCTCTTCAGGCATTGGGATGGCAACCGTTTTTCGCCCAACAGATCAGCGTAGAGGACTTGTCGGCGACACCTCCCGTTCGCGTTGTCGAAGTGCATCGCAATGGGCTGCATGTCGTCGGTGACGGCATAGATACGGTACTTCCGCCGGGAGCCGACGCAACTGTCGGAGACTGGCTGATGCTGGACTCCACACGTCCGCGCTCCAGTCGGGTTCTTGAGCGCACAAGCCTCATAAAGCGGCGTGCGCCCGGAACCGACCGGCAGGAACAACTGATCGCGGCGAACATTGATACGGCCTTTATCGTCACGTCTTGCAATCAGGACTTCAAGGTGGCCCGGCTCGAACGCTATGCAGCTCTGGCTTTTGAGGCACGGATGACACCCGTCATCGTCGTCACAAAGACCGACCTCGTGACAGACCCGCAGAACTATGTCGACGCGGCTCGCGCGGTATCGGACATGATCGATGTGGTCGCCCTTGACGCCCGCGGAGATGCGCCACGGACAAAACTGCTTCCCTGGTGCAAGCCCGGCAAGACGGTGGCGTTTCTCGGCTCATCTGGTGTCGGGAAGTCGACGTTGGCCAATGCGCTGCTCGAGAGCCAGTCCATTGAAACCCAAACCATTCGAGAGGACGACGCAAAGGGGCGGCATACGACAACGCGGCGCGAGCTTCATGCGATGCCCAATGGCTGTCTGGTCCTGGACACTCCGGGCATGCGGGAACTGCAGCTCACCGACGCAGCGGAAGGCATCAATGATCTTTTTGCCGACATTCAGGAGTTGGCCGCACAGTGTCGATTCAAGAACTGTCAGCACGATTCTGAGCCGGAATGCGCTGTTTTGAAGGCTATCGATGAGGGTGTTCTTGATGGCGATCGGCTTCGCAGATGGCGCAAGCTCATGGCCGAAGATGCGTTTAACTCGGCGAGTCTTGCGGAACGCAGGTCGCGCGACAAGGCGTTCGGGAAGATGGTCCGCGGAGTCAAAAAACTCAAAGATGTCACGAAGTAAGGCGATGACACAGTCGAAAGCCGGTCAAATCGTATGGCATGACCTGTTCACACCGGACAGGGCGCGTTCAATGGCATTCTACCAGCACGTCGCCGACTGGACTTATGAAGTCGAGCGGGCATCGGATTTTGCATGGGGTGGCGGCGAGCAGGATTTCGTCCTCGCCCTCTCCGGTGACGAAGCGGGCGCGGGGTTAATCGAGACGCCTCCGGAGCAAGCGAAGGGCTGGGTCGCCTACATCGAGGTCCCCGACGTGGACCTGGCGGCCAAGCGCGTCGACACGCTCGGAGGCAAAATCGTTCGGGAGCCATTCGAGGTGCCGGGCGTCGGGCGCAACGCACTCGTTCGCGATCCGCTCGGCGCGTTGGTGGGGATTTCGCTGTCTCGGCACAGTTTCCCCGTGCCGAGACGGCAGTTTGGCCCTGAAGTGTATATCGGCAACGGTGATGACTTTCCGCAAGCGTTCTACATCGAACTCTTCGGATGGCAGGTGTCTCCCGATAAGGACCAGGATTGCGCCACTCTCCTCGGGCCTCGGGGCCGTCTTGTTGCAATCCAGCACGCGGCGACTTGGGCAACCGCCTCAAACGCATCTTGGGTCCCTTGCCTTAAAGTTACTTCAGTCCCCGACCCCATCCGTGTTGCTGAAACCAAAGGCGCAGGTCCGGCCTCCTTGAAGGTGAGCGAAACCGTTCAAGCTCAAATCCCCATCCTATGTGATCCGGACGGAGTGCCGTTTGCGTTCGGCGGCAAGCAGACAAACCGCTTCTAGCCACTCGCAGATTCTTCTCAGGAACTGCAGAGCGGATATTTTCCGCTCTGCAGGGGCGGGAACTCAGCGCCTATGCGCGCTAGTGGACAGTGCGTTGGTTGGGATCCAGCCGCCGACTTGTTTCTGATGTCAGTTCTCTGATGCATTGGTCCGGCATAGGGGGTGTGAACCGTAGCCGCTTGGTTTGAGACCAATGGCCGACACCCAGTCCCTAACAAGTCTCGCGTACTTCCGTGTCGAGACGTGGAAAGCCGACTTTCAAGGGATATCCTGAATTCTGAAGTCGCAAACCGCGTTGCTTCCGTCGGCTGTGACCTCGACGCAGACCTCATTGACCGAGATTGCATTTCATTCGGCTTCGTCTGGGTCCGAAAATGGGTCGACAACAAGTACCAGACGCTTTGCGATGGAGCCAATTCAAGTCGGTGTTTGAGTTCAAACTACCGTTGATCGCTTGCGCGTGCGCCTCTCAAACAACTTCTTCTGGAAAAACAGATGCAAGACCAAACCGTTACGGTTATGCCAATTGCTTCAGCCGTGGCATCAAATCCAACAGTTCCCGCGTATACGGATGCTCTGGAGCTTCGAACAACGCGTCCGTCTCCTGAACTTCAAGCAGCTTCCCATGTCGCATCACGCCCACCCGGTCACACATCTGACGTACGACCGGGAGATCATGGCTGATAAAGAGCATAGTCAGGCCCAGATGCTCCTGCAGGTCTTTGAGAATGTTCAGGATTTGCGCCTGAATGGACACGTCCAGGGCGCTGGTCGGCTCATCGCAGATCAGAAAACGGGGCTGAGTTGCGAGGGCGCGAGCAATACAAATGCGCTGACGCTGCCCACCGGAAAACTCGTGTGGATACTTGCGCCACGCGTCCTTGGCCAGGCCAACCCAGTCAAGCAATTCGCGCACGCGCGGTTCAATAGCGGGCTTGGGCAGGATTTTGTGATGATGGATGGGCTCGGCAACGAGGTCCCCGACCCTCATGCGGGGATTTAGGCTGGAGAACGGGTCTTGAAAGATCATCTGGATCTGGCGGCGGTAGGCTTGCAGGGCCTCTGCCTCCATCACTGTGACGTCTTCGCCGTCAAAGATCACCCTACCACCGTCTACGGGATAGAGTGTTCCAATCATCCGGGCGACTGTGGACTTGCCAGAGCCACTTTCGCCGACAAGGCCGAAAACCTCACCGTCGCGAATGTCGAAACTCACCTGATCGACGGCAGTGAAGTACTTGCGTTGCGAGGGCAGCAGCCCGCCCTTTTGCAGGAACGTCTTAGTAATGTTTTCGATTTCCAGCAGTTTGCCGGATTTGGACAGATCGGTCTTTTCCCAATGGGCCGCCAGATCGTCGATCTTGAAGGTTCTTTCCCGCTCGCCATAATTGACCACTGGGAAACGCTCGACTTTGGTGTGCGGGCGCGGCACGGCGGCAATCAGAGATTTGGTATACTCATGTTTCGGTGCGCCGAGGATCTGATCGGTCGTTCCGCTTTCAACCACATGACCGGAATACATCACGGTTACCGAGTCGGTGGTGTCGGCGATAACGCCCATGTCGTGGGTAACGAGGATCACGCCGACCTGACGCTCCTTCGCCAGTTCCTTGATCAGATCCAGCACCTGCGCTTGGACAGAAACATCCAAGGCCGTTGTGGGTTCGTCAGCGATCAGAACACTGGGCTCGGTACAGAGTGCGAGCGCGATTACCACCCGCTGACGCATCCCTCCGGAGAACTGGTGCGGATACTGGTTGAAACGGTCCGCCGGGTCGGGGATGGACACGCGATCCAGCAGCGCAATAGCGCGTTTTTTGGCCTCGGAAGCGGAAAGGCCGAGGTGAAGCTGGATCGTCTCGACCAATTGCTCACCCACGGTGAACAACGGGTTCAGCGAGGTTAGCGGGTCCTGAAAGATCATCCCGATCTCTTTGCCCCGGATTCGGCGTTTGTCCTCGGCGTCCAGTTCGTCAATCCGACGACCGTTCAGCCAGACTTCGCCTTCGGAGACATGGGCCGGGGGATCCAGAAGGCCGATCACGGCGTTGCCGGTCATGGACTTGCCAGCACCGCTTTCGCCGACAACGCCCCGGATCTCGCCAGGATGCAGGTCGTAGGTCACATGCTCGACCGGCTTGAAGATGCCGTGGCGTGTGGGGATTTCCACTGTCAGGTTGCGGATCGAAAGAACGGGATCGGTCATTTCAGCCTCGGGTTCAGAACGTCACGCAACCAGTCGCCCAACAGGTTCACACTCAGCGCCAGTGCCAGCAGGGTGCAAGCCGGGAAGAACAGGATCCACCACTCACCCGAGAACAGGAATCCCTGCCCGATGCGGATCAGCGTCCCCAGCGAAGGCTGTGTCGGCGGCGCGCCAACGCCAAGAAAACTGAGCGTCGCCTCTGCAATGATCGCCAGCGCCAATGAGATCGTCGCGATCACCAGCACCGGTGACAGTACATTGGGCAGGATATGGCGCAGCATGATGGTCAGCGGGCTTTGCCCGATGATGCGCGCGGCGGCGACGTAATCTTTGTTCTTCTCAACCAGCGTTGCGCCCCGGACCACCCGAGCAAACTGCACCCAATCGGACAGGCCAATGGCCAGGATCAGCACCCAGATCGCCATCTGGTCGCGATACTCCACCGGGGTAATGCCTTTGGCGATCCCAAAGATCAGCATGGCCAGAAGGATCGATGGGAAAGTCAGCTGCACATCCGCCGTGCGCATGATGATGGTTTCGGTCCAGCCGCCGAAATACCCTGATAACAGGCCCAGAATGATCCCCAGAACCATCGCGAACAGAACGGCTGCCACCCCAACGAATAGCGAGATCCGCATTCCGTAGAGGATGGTCGAGAACACATCACGCCCCTGATCGTCTGTGCCCATCAGGAAGGTTTCGCCTGTAAAGGCATTGGGTTCCATTGGCGGGGTGAAGCCGTTCATCAGGTTCAGGCTGGCCGGATCAAACGGGTTTGTCGGCGCAATCAGTGGTGCGAGGATCGTGGCCAGGATCAGGATCAATGCCACCGTCGCCGACACCATGGCGACGGGCGAGCGGCGGAAGGCGTAGAACTGGTCGCTGTCCAGAATGCGTTTCACACGGCTCATGCGCTGACCCTCAGGCGCGGGTCGATGAAGGCGTAAAGGATATCGACCGCAAGGTTGATGGTGACAAAGATGACCGAGATCATCATCAGGTATGCTGCCATGACAGGGATATCCACGAATTGGATTGCATTGATGAACAAAAGGCCCAGGCCCGGCCACTGAAACACTGTCTCGGTGATGATGGCAAAGGCGATGATGGCCCCCAGTTGCAGGCCGATAATCGTGATGACCGGGACCATGGTATTCTTCAGCGCATGGCGGAAATTGATGGTCCGGTCACTCAGCCCACGGGCGCGGGCAAAGCGGATATAGTCTTGCCGGAGTACTTCCAACATCTCGGAGCGCACCAGCCGCATGATGAGGGTCATCTGGTATAGACCCAGTGTAATCGCGGGCAGGATCAGCGCCTTGAGTCCGCTGCTTGTCAGCAAGCCGGTGTTCCACCAGCCCAGATCCACGACTTCTCCGCGTCCAAAACTGGGCAGCCAGCCAAGTTCAACTGAGAAGATGTAAATCAACAGGATCCCGATCAGGAACGTCGGCAGGGACACCCCGATCAGAGAGGCTGACATGATGAAATTCGCTGCAAAGCCGTCTCGCCGGATTGCGGTGAACACACCCAGCGCGATGCCCAAGACTATGGCAAATACGGCTGAGACCAGCGCCAGTTCCAACGTTGCCGGAGCGCGTTCGGCCAGGATTTCCGCGACCGGACGCCCTTGACGGAAGCTGACGCCGAAGTTGCCCTGTACCGCTTCCTGCAGAAACTTCACATATTGCACCGGAAACGGCTGATCGAGCCCCAACTGCGACCGCAAACGTTCCACATCTTCCATGGTCCGCTCTTGCCCCAGCATGTTGTCGATCGGATCTCCGACAAAGCGGAACATTGAAAAGGCGACCAGGCCCACGACGAACAGAACCAGCGCCGACTGAGCCACACGCCTGATAATGTATGACAGCATTTAGTTGACCGTTACCCAGCGCAGAAGGAAGAAGTTGTCGGGCCGTTGTGTCAGCTCGATATTGCTGCGCGCGCCCCAGACCAGCGGTTGAACGTAAAGCGGTACATAGGCCACCTCATCGTGCAGGATACCTGCCACCTCGTCCAGCATTGCCTGACGTGTGGGTTCGTCAATCTCGGACTGGATCAGCGGCAGCAATTCATCCACGCGAGCGTTCGAATAACCGCCAAAGTTCCACGACCCCAACTTCTTTTCCTCATTTGGGGTCGAAGCGAGGAAACGCACGGGATGCTCGGCATCGAACGTACCGGGTGACCAACCCAACAGATACATATCAAAGTTGTCGGCCCGCAGTTCAGGCCAGTAGTTCTGAACCGGCATCGCATCGAGCGTCACGTTCAGCCCGGCCTGAGACAGCATGGCGGTGATCGCCTGGCAAACGGCTTCGTCGTTCAGGTAGCGATTGTTGGGGCATTTAAAGCTGATCTCAGCCCCCTCAGCGCCAGCCTCAGCCAGCAAAGCTTTGGCGCCCTCGGGATCGTAGCCATAGGGGTCCGCATTCGCAGCCGAATAGCCACGCATCGCGGGACTGACCAACTGGCTCGCCACCTCAGCATTGCCGCGCATGATGGTTTGCAGGATGGCTGGAACGTTGACTGCCTTTGCCACCGCCTCGCGGACGCGCACATCTCGGAAAAGGTCCGAGCCACCCTGCCCGGCTTCGCTCGCGCCTTCCTGCTGATCAAACCCCAGCATGATCACGCGCGCTTCGACGCCCTGAATGACCTTCA
This sequence comes from Ruegeria sp. CI8, assembly GCF_056536865.1. Taxonomy (NCBI): domain Bacteria; kingdom Pseudomonadati; phylum Pseudomonadota; class Alphaproteobacteria; order Rhodobacterales; family Roseobacteraceae; genus Ruegeria; species Ruegeria sp. CI8. Next base: position 693,540 of record NZ_JBQFQL010000001.1, on the reverse strand, counting down.
CATCCGGATTGCCTTGCAACCGAGCCACATCCTGAATTGGGACCGGGTTGATGAAGTCGACATCTCCGGACAACAAAGCCGCCAGAGCGGTTGCCGGGTTTTGGATTGGCACCAATTCAGCGCGGGTCAGGTTGTGTTCTGCTGTGTCCCACCAGCCGTCGAACGGCTCCAGAACAGTGCGCAGGCCTGGCTCTCGAGCGGTAACTCGGAAAGCACCGGTGCCATTGGCGTTCAGGGTCGCATAGTTGCCCGATTCTTTGTCAGGCAGTGCTGCGTCGTTTGCCTTGGCCCAGCCGCTATCCATGATCATCCAGTTGGCAATGCTGTCCGGAAAAATCGGGTTCGGCGCGGTGGTCATGACATCGACGGTGTAGTCGTCAACCTTCACCACCTCGCTGACGGGTGCGAACCAGCTGCGTGTGTCCGACTTTTCGTCAGACGCCCGCTGGTACGAGAAGATCACGTCATCCGCATTGAATTCAGAACCATCATGAAACGTTACGCCCTCGCGCAGTTTGAACCGCCATCCAGCTCCGTCCCCGATGGTTTCCCAACTCGTGGCCAGCGCCGGTTCAATGGTCATGTCCTTGCCCCTGCGCACAAGCCCTTCGTAGACGTTGTTCAAGAAACCTAGAACCGGGGCAGAGTTGACAGCATGAGGATCCATTGTTTGCGGGTCCGTTGTAACGGCAAACGTGAACTCTTCGCCTGCGACGGGCAAGGCAAGCGCGCAGAATAGCGCGGCAGTGGTCAGACGTTTCATGATAGCTCCCACTCTTTGGTGGCGGGCCTCGCATCCCGAGGCCCGGCCACGTTTCTTACTTCAGGCCAAAATGCTTGACCATAGGCTGATCTTCGGGATCAACGTTGATGTCCAGGTTTTCAGCCATACCCCAGTTCAACACTTGATGGTGGATCGGAATATACAGCTGTTCATCCTGCACCACCCGCCAGATCTCGGCGATAGCCTGATCTCGCGCGACGAGATCCGTGTTCGAGGCCAGCGACTCGATCTTGGCATCCAACTCATCATTGTCATACCCGGTGCCGTTCCACGTCCCGATGTCGCTTTCACGGCCATGGACCAGGAAGTTGAAGATGTATTCCGAGTCATACGTCGGAACGCCCCAACCCAGCATGTAGAAATCGGTCTTTCCGTCCGTGATCAGCGGGAAATGCTGCGCTTTCGGTTTGGCATCCAGATTCACAGTGATGCCAATCTGACCCAGCATCCCGACAGCGGCCTGACAGATACCTTCGTCGTTGATGTACCGGTCGTTGGGACAATCCAGCCGGATCGAGAAACCGTCCGGATAACCCGCTTCGGCCAAAAGCGCCTTTGCACCTTCAACATCCGTGCTGCTTTCACTGTCCATCTCGGCAGTCCAGCCGTTCACGAACGGCGGGGCGATCATCCCGGCAGGTTGCGACTGACCGCGCATGACCACCTGTTGGATGGCATCTCGATTGATCGCTTTGGACATGGCCCGACGAACGCGGACGTCGGCAAGTGGGTTCTTGCCATCGACGTTATCCGCCTCGATGTCATCCGAGCCCTGGTTCATGCCAAAGAAGATCACCCGGTTTTGCGGCGCTTGTTTGACGACTAAACCGTCGACGGCATTCACCCGGTCCAGGTCCTGCACCGGCATATCCTGAAGGAAGTTCACCTCGCCCGACAGCATCGCCGCAACGCGGGTCGCGTCATTCTGGATCGGGGTATAGATGATTTCGCTGATCGCCATCGGGAACTGATCACGCCCCCAATAATCTTCGTTCCGCTCCATCACCGTTTTGACGTCCGGTTCGCGGCTGACCAGTTTGTAGGGGCCGGTTCCATTCACATTGACGGTCGCAAAGGTGATCTCACCGCCTTCAAAGTCCTGAACGTTGACCGCGTTATTCGCCTCGGTCCAGCCCTTGTCCATGATGAACAGGTCGGTGAGGTTCGCAGGCAGAATGGGGTTCGGACCGTCCGTCTCGATCTCGATCGTGTGGTCGTCGACAGCGCGCACCTCGACAATCGAATTGATCAGTTCTTTCATGTCCGAGTTCGGCTGCTTCGCACGGTTGATGCTGAACACCACGTCTTCTGCAGTGAAATCGGCGCCGTCGTGGAATTTCACGCCCTGACGCAGGTTGAACACCCAGACATTCGGATCGCTCTCGCTGGGGGCCCAATCAGTCGCAAGCGCAGGCTCAAATGCACCGCTCGTATCGCGAATGATCAGAGGTTCATACATCTGGTGGCGCACGGTATGCGTCGGCCCTTCGTTCTGCGAATGCGGGTCAAGCGTCAGCGCATCCCCCGAGCGCGCCCAACGCAGAGTTTCGGCACTGGCCAAAGACGTCGTCGTCATCAAAAGCGTCAGTACGAGTATTGGATTTTTCATTATTTTCTCCCATATTGCAGTCGTTTGACCGCATTGAATTCACGATGCTGTGTCGTAAATTTCTGTTAACGTTATGGTTGCGGATAGCATACCAACTGCGAATGCATGTCAATCGTTCAACCTGGTATTGATTTGCTAAACACAAGCGACAGGGGACTTTGAGAGGGCAGCCACTCTCCCAAAGAACACCGCATCAAGTGTCTATTACTCAGACGAGACGAACACAAACCGCAATAATCAAGCTTCATGCTCCGACAAGTAAATCCAGATAGCGCTGACGGGAACTGCGTTGCTCACACACTGGATGGTTGTCCGCTTTCAGAAGCGATCGCCACGCTGTTTTAGACCCGCCGCCAGATTTCCAATCATCCCGAGGTGCTTTCGCTCATTCGCAATGCGCACATTGCCGACGTTAAGGCTACTTTTTGCAACGTCTGCTTTCAGTGTTTCCGAGCGTTGTGGCCGAGAAAAGTAACCGGTTCCATTTTCCCAACTCCAATCGGCGAAGCACCTGTCTCTTGTAGACTGCAGGTGATAGTGGCCGCTTCGACTTATGGCGCGTCCAGTTGCAGAACTTGCAGGCGGCAACGATGTTGTCTGGCGACAGAGGCCCACCTTCAGACGCTGCCAACAAGTGCTCTGCCGTGCATTGAAACCAGCGCGCATGAGATTCGGAAATCGAATAGGTCATTTGGAAGCGCTTCGACGATCCGGACCACATCGGTTGGTTACAATAGAAGCAACGACCGCCTTGCTTCACGTATTTCTTGTTTCTCAACTTTGCAATTGTTTTTGGCATTTAACACCACTGGTTTCGACACAAATCGAGAACCGGGTGTGAAGACGGATTTGCGCTTCACGGGCACTGCCTTAATTGGATCAGCACCCTAGTTCCTCCCCACGGACAAGGCCAAATTGGCAAGCCCCCTATCCGAGTGGCATTCCGCTTCTGCAGATTGAACACTATCTCGACGGCTGTCAACCAGGAGTTGGTTTGGCTTGGTGTTCGCAAAGGCAATCAAAGAAACCATTGCGGGCAATCGACTGACTTTCCGGAATGTCCGCGAGGTCGGTATTCTAGTCGTTCGTTCCACCTGCAGCATTGGTCAGAATGGGGCTCAAACCGGTCATTCGCTGCAACTTGCTTGAACGTCTGCTTTGCGGACCATGCTGCCGTTTGCTTCAGTTGCAACGTCGAAAAGCACATCCGGCGCCAAAGCGCGGTGGAATGACATCGCAAGGTCTAACTCCGAGCCCAAACCAGACGCTCACCGAATTTTTTTTAGAGATTGACTATCCATACTTGCAGAAACCTGCGTTGCGGGTTTCCTTCTGTAGTTCAAGATATCCACTGTTTCGCCAGGGTTCGAGGAGTTACTATGAAAACAGCCGTTGTGACTGGTGCCGCGGGAGGGATGGGACAGGCTATCTGCCGCCAATTGCGGACATGTGAGTTCCACGTCCTTGGACTGGACCTCAACGAGGAGGGCTTGGATGAACTGGCGGCAGAGTTAGGTTCAAATTTCACACAATTCTGCGTTGACTTGACGGATCCAGTTGCAATCGCGCAGACGTTTGATGGCATAAAGTCAGCTTATGGCGGCCTCGATGCTTTGGTAAACAACGCTGGCACCTGCTTCATGTCCGACTTCCCGCATATACCGCCCGAGGAACTGGAAAGGCAGATGGCAATCAATTTCAACTCTGCGTTCCATTGTTGCCAGCAGGCTGTCCGATTGATGTTGGAACGCGAGGGCGTCAAAAAGATTGTGAATATCTCATCAAACGGAGCTTACAATTTCGATGTATTTGACCCTCCGCACTACCGGGCATCAAAGGCGGCGATGGATTCCCTTACGAAAGACCTAGCCCGTCGATACGCAAAGGAAAAAATCTGTGTGAACTCGCTGGCGCCAGCCATGACCGAGACGCCCTTGTTCAATGTCTTGTCTGAGGAAGTCTTGGAGAAAGCCGTTGGCGCCATGCCGCATGGTCATGCGATGCAGCCCGAGCAAGTCGCCTCTTGGGTCAGTTTTCTCATTTCACCGGCCGGTGACGTTTCCAGCGGAAATGTAATCATTCTGAATCAAGGGCGGGACGTCAGGTAGTTTTCAGGAAGATCAATCGATTTCGGGAAAGGTGGACCACCGGTTGGGGTCAACGGTAGACCTCTGGTGCTTTCTTCAGAACTGGCCATTGATTTGGACAATGCCCATAGATCACAAAGGCGTTTCGCTCGGATGCTAGGCGCATCAACCTGTCTGCGCTGGCAATCGCAGCATCTTCATCCCATGACCCTGCAAATTTCTCATCGATTTCTGACGGTCGGGATATCGCGTCACTGGTGAGCAAAACCGGACCCGAGGGAAGATCGACCATCAGGGCGATCTGGCCTGGTGCATGACCAGGTGCCGCCAATACCAGGATACCTGGTCCAACCTCTCCGTCGCCATCAACCAAGAGGTAATCTCGATCGGGCCACTCCAAAGGCTGCACATCGCCCCAATACAATGGACGAGGCAGAGCCCGCTCGACGGAAGATATTAGTATCGGAATGCCAGGAAAGTCGCCCAATGCCCCGATATGGTCGATATGAGTGTGGGTACAAATCTGCAACGTAATGTCTGATGGAATGAGACCGAGCTTTGCCAGTTGCGCGCGCGGCAGGTTTTCCGGTTCACATTTCAGGACTTCGCCAAACTCATACAAAAGATCTTCTTTTACCGCGGCTTCGGTATCGGTCGCATATTTTTCGGGAAACCCGGTGTCGATGAGTATGGCTTCTCCCAGATCCGTCCGGATCAGAAAGCCGCAGATCCCAATGATGCGACCCGTGGAATGAACCTTGAACAGCCCGTAGTCCAATACTGCCAGGTCAATCGGCCGCCCTTTGACAAATCCCTCAGCTTGCACAACCTCTCCCCCTCATTGACTGCAAGGATTTTGAGTAGAGTGGGAAAGTCAAGGAGTCCGTTGTCACGCCGCACACTATTCTAGCTATCTCCCAGCCCAGCAGTGCTGCGGGTGAAGCTTTGAGCGAGATTGGCAGTTCAGATCGGAAAGCGGTCTTTTCTTTAGTCAAGTGACCAACAGAAAAACGTCTTGGTAGAAAACTACTGATATATGGCCAATCTGCCGATATTGGCTAGACTTAGAGGGTTCCCTCAACGCACAGAAAGTTTGTCCGCATTCCCGACCTTGCCACTGTGCGCTCCGGAACGCTCTAACCATTGGGACTACACCGTTTAATCGCCAAGGAAGCCACCGGGAGAGTGCCAGGACGCCCGGGACCAATGTCGGGAGTTACTTTATTTGCCCAAGAGCACATTCGGGCCACCGTCTGTCAAACCGGATCAGCCGTGTTATACATGGCGTCAAGATATGAAAGGCGAAAATTGATGGACGCACCGGTTATCCAACTGATATTTATGCTAGCCTTGCTGGTTGGCGTGATCTGGCTTTATATCCTGCCGATCACGATGGCGGGGCGGCGCAACCGATCCGGTTTGATTTGGTTCCTGATCGGTCTGGTTGGATCACCGCTTTTGGCCATCCTTTTACTATTGGCTTTGGGTGACGCACCCGAGCATCCAGCAACGTAGCCTTGGAAACGATACCGTCAGACACACAGAAAGGCTCCACCGGAGGGTTTCTGGACACCGGTGAGCCGTAACGGCCTTCTCAGCATGTAGGGAGGCCTTGAATTGAGTCACTACACTTTCGGAAGAGAAGAAAAGTACTCCTTCCCACTCTCGACGGCCGTGTAGTGCAATCCTACGGATGACCGATCTGTTTGAAGAATCCTAGAACTTTGTCCGTGACCCGGTCATAGCGGCAGTTCTGACGAACGTCCGACACCGTTAGGAGCAGCCAATGAGGTTGGTGCCAGTTTGGCGGTCCTGCCCCCAACCATGAGACTTCTTGCTACATATGCCGACGCTGATGTCGTTGTTGTGAAAACGGTCATAACCGGTGGGATTGAAGATGCCGGCGCAACTCATACTATCATCTCGGGATTTTTACTGACTTTGTTATTGGAATCTTGCTGATCGCGCGCGGCCGCGGGTTGGAAGCTTCGGCTAGTTCGCTGATCATCGGCGCGCTGCTATTTGGTGTTTTGCATTGCTCATGTGCGTCTTATGGGCCCAACCAATGAATAATGACTTGCGGCGATTCATTCACGAGACACGGACGGATTAGGGATTGACCTCGGTAGGTTCCTATTTTCAAAAGCCACCTTCATCCTTAGATCTTTTGGTTGCTAAAGTGTTTTGGAAACATCGATTGCAGTACAAACAGGCAGATCCTCAAAGCCTCCGAAGGTTTGAAGATCTCTGAGTGCAAGTGGTAGTCGGTCCAGAGCCCTTCCAGCAAAGCAACCAATGCGTCTGTTGCAAGATTGGCGTCTACGTCATCGTACTGGCCTTCAACCTTTATTTGCTCCAACAGCTCCAGTATCGCCGCCCTGAAACCTTTGTCTCGCGAGTCGATGAAAGGAAATACCTTCGGGTTCGAGAGCGCTTCGGCCCGGAAGGAAAACCAAATTGCGACGTCCCGTGCATTTAGGACCAAGGGATCGAAGTCTGCCTTAATGAAAGAGATTAACTTGTCTGCCGGGTCCAACTCGGGATTGGCTGCGATGACCTTCCACTGCTCCGCGTAGCGGACTGACAATTCCTCAGCCACCGCAAGCAGAAGCTTTTCTTTGGAGCCAAAGTGTAGGTTTACCATCCCTTGCGACAGTCCTGACAACTCTTGGATTCTCGCCGAGGTCGTGCCGCGAATTCCGTACTTGTAGATGGCCTCTGCAGCCGCTTGGATCAACTGCTTTCGGTTCTGCAGCTTACCCAGATCACGGGCATTGGTTGGGATATCAGGCTCGAGAGTAATCTTGTTTGTCCTCCGCTGGGTGGTCGCCCTTTGTCTTCTCGCATTTAGCAGAGCGAAAGTTCAAGAATTGACATTGAATAAATGTTTGTTCATTTTGTGATTTCCATTTCATCGAGACGCTGCATGACCCTTTCCAACTCTGACTTTCGGTCCATTCGCGAGTGGGATAACGAACATTTCCTGCACCCGTGGGAGGGAATGTCGTGTTTGGGCCAAAACGCACGCACCTTTGCAGAAAGCGGCCTGGGCGTTCACGTCTTCACTGAGGACGGAAAGCGCCTAATAGACGGCCCTGCTGGCATGTGGTGTATGCAATTGGGCTATGGAAACACTGAAATTGCCGATGCCATGGCCCAGCAGGCGAAAGAGATGGCGTATTTTTCGCCCTTCAACAATGCCAACTCAGCCCCCGCCCGGTTGGCGCATGAGATCGCCAAGAGGACGCCGGGCGACCTGAACCATGTGTTCTTCACGACAGGTGGCTCAACCGCCGTGGATTCCGCTCTTCGGTTTGTGCAGTTTCGCAACAACCTTCTGGGCAAGCCTGAAAAGAAGATCGTGATATCGCGGCAGAAAGCCTATCACGGATCGACCTACCTGGCGGCCTCAGTGTCCGGAAAAGAGCGAGACAAAGGTTGGCTGGACCAGGCAAGTCACCTGACGCGCTTCCTGCCGAATGTGAATCCTTATACGCGTCGCCCCGAGCAGACAGTCGACGACTTTCTGGACGAAAAAATAGCGGATCTGGAAAACATGATCCTGCAGACCGGAGCAGACAAGGTCGCAGCTTTCATCGCTGAACCGATCTTGTGCTCTGGAGGTGTCATCGTACCTCCACCGGGATATCATCTGCGCTGTCTGGAAATCTGCCGAAAGTACGATGTCCTGTATATCTCGGACGAGGTTGTGACTGGGTTCGGACGGCTTGGGCATTGGTTTGCGTCCGAAGCCGTCTTCGGTATTCAGCCGGATATCATCACCTGCGCTAAGGGAATGACTTCAGGGTATGTGCCGATGGGGGCCTGCATCATTTCTGATCGGCTGATAGCAGAAATAAGCGGCGAACACGCCCAGGACGCTACCTTTTCTAATGGCTTCACCTATTCGGGCCACCCAGTAAGCGCGGCGGCCGGTTTGAAGACGATCGAAATCATGGAGCGTGACGGCGTTCTTGAGCATGTCCGCGCGATCACGCCGCTGTTCGCAGAACGCCTTCAGGCCCTAGCTGAATTGCCGCTCGTCGGTGATGCCCGCGGTATGGGGCTGGTTGGATGCGTTGAGTGTGTTGCGGACGCCAAAGCCGATAACTTGCTGGATCTTGATAAATCAGTTGGCGCATTGATCGATCATCATTGTCAGGAGAACGGACTGATCCTGCGGCCAATCATCAATATGTGTGTGTTTTCTCCGCCGTTGATCATTTCGGAAGACGAGTTGAACCAGATGTTCGACATCCTTGAAAAGGGCATCCGGCTGGCGACCGAGGACCTGACGCGCCAGAATGCGTTGAGAACTTAGGAATGGCTTCGGGGTGGCCTCGCAACCTTGCAAGTGGCGAGCCCCTACCGCGACCTGCTACGCTCACCCAGCCCGCATTTCTTCAGGCGGCAACTTGATCGGAAACTTGGATCGAACCTCTTCATCAGCCTTGCTGCCAAAGTAGTTCGGGTAGTGATTGGATAGGATATCGTTCACAACCGACCTGCTCCGCTCGAACATATCCTGACGGCCTGCCTTCTCCCAAGTGTCGGTAAGCTCCCGATCCATCAAGGTTGGGTAGACATACTCGGTCTCCATGTATTGCAAGGTCTGCGCATTACCAAGGAAATGACCGGGATCTATTGCGCATTCATGGATGACGTCGACCGAAAGCGTATCGTCACTCACCTCGATCCCGCGCAGTGTTCGAGAGATCATGCCCGCTGCCTCGTTGTCGATCACCATTGACTCAAAGCTACAGCCCATCAGGCTGCCGAGCATTCCACCAAACTCGCACAACCGGTTTGCTCCCGCATGGGCCGCCAAAGCGAAGGTAAGCGCTTTTTCCAGCCCATATTGCGCATCGGGGATTTTGGAATCCGTCATTCCACATCCGACGCTGGTTGGTAGGTTGTAGAAGTTGCCCATCTGAATAGCAGCGGCTGAAATCAAAGCCTGCTCGCCACTTCCGCCAGTAAACGATCCAGTGCGCAGATCAGTAATGAACGGCCAAGCCGCAAAGACGACAGGTGTTCCTGGGTTGATCAGGTTGGCAACGGCCACGCAGGAAAGGGTCTCGGCCACCGCCTGCGCCAGCGTGCCGGCCAATGGCGCTGGTGACGTGGCTCCGGCTTGTGGCGGAACGGCAAGGTCGCAGACAAGGCCCATTTTTGCAGTATCAATCAGGATTTCCAGGTTTTCCCGCCCGAACCGAAGCGGTGAGACGATGGGACAGCCTCCAAAAATCACCGAAGGCTTTTCAAGGAACTTTCCCTCCCCGCCCGATGCCAAATCGAACATATGAATGGCGTCTTTTATGTGTTCGCGCGTGCGGAATGTCAGGCAGGACGGTTTCTCGCTTCCCGCCAGAATGGCGTATAGCATGCTCATGTCATGCTCGTAGTCCTGCGGGACATCCGTTGCCAGAACCGTATCACCGGTCATGTGAATGTTGTCGAGCCGGTCTACAAGTCGGGTGAAATCGTAGATATCCTTGAGCGTTGATGGTCGGTAACTGCGCGTTTCCGCGTCAAACGTTGTCACCGCCGTACCGGAATTTGCGTAATACACCTTGTCCTTGGTGCAGTGCATATCGTCCTTTCCAGCCCGAGATCCGCGTGCATGGACATAGAATTCGCTTGCGGTCTTGGCCAACAGGTCTTCCATCAAGGCCCGAGGAAAGCATAGCCTGCCGTGCTCGTTCACCGTCGCCCCTTTGGGCAGCACGAGATCAAGAACTTCCTGTGTTGGATCACCGACGCCCGTACGCTCCAGAATACTCAGGGCGGCTTCATGAATGCGCGCAATGTCAGCGTCTGAAAGGGGCTTGTATCTTCCTCCGGCAATCCCCGGCCAGATTGCCTGCGAAGCGACATTGCTGGTTCGCACGGCAGCACGTGCCTCACGCCCGCCCCCGCGCCGTCTTGATCTGCGCTTCGTTAACTCTGTCATGGTGTTTCTCCGAATTCTGAGCGTGTCAGATCATGCTGAAGTAGTTGCGATAGAAACCAGGAATGCTCCACTCCATCTCGGACAGCGGTCCCGGCACGAAATGGTGGGAGTTCACACCTTCCTGATTGTGACGGATGATCCGCTCATCATCGAGCGACGTGACATGCCAGAGCCATGTCAACGCATTCTTGTCGTAGTCACGACCCTCTCGAGCATCGCCGCGCACATACCAGACGATCTGAATATCCGTTTCCTGCAGAGCGCGCGGAACGAACCGGTAGCCAACCATGTGATCTGCATAAACAAGGAAGTAGTTCAAAGTCCCGATCCCCAGATCGGTGGCACCGCCGTCGTGACCCTTTAGCTCTCCAAGAGCGGGAGCCAAAGGCGTACCATCCTTGCTGCCCGTCAAATACCCGGGAAACAGCGGGTAGCGCCGCCAATAGACATCTGCACCCGGCGCGAACGCGTTTTCTCCGGTCAGGTCCAATTCCTCCAAGGGAACTCCGACTTCGTCCATCCGCTCGTGAAGAGCGCCACTGAACTCAAGAACTTGAGCAGGATCTTTCAACGAGTGACTGCGCGAATAGTCCTGATGAGACGGGGCGCAGTGATAGCACTCCAGATAGTTTTCCAAGGCCAGTTTCCAGTTCGCGGGAACCGGATACGAGGCTTCATGAGCGACCTTCAGATTTTCAAAGTCAAACGGCTTTGAAAGTGGGGCGAGTCGCTCCAACGCGGCATCCAGAGGTGGTGCATTCGCGGCTGCACAGGCGAATATCAGACCTTGGTATATCTTCACCTGAACCGGGAACAACCCATACTGGCCCGGATCAAAACCCGATCCCATTGATCGACCGTTCCGCAGTTTGCCGTTCAAGTCGAAAGTCCACGCGTGATACGGACATATGAAGTTGCGGGCTTTGCCTTTCCGTTCGATGCAAACCCGCGATCCACGATGGCGGCATACGTTCAGATGCCCGCGCACTTCGCCCTCACGATCCCGAACGACAATGATGGACTCGGGTCCATAGTCGAACAGGAAATAATCACCCGGCTCAGGGACCTGGCTAACATGGCCGACCCAGATCCAGTTTCGGTTCCAGAACGCACTGATATCGTTCTCGTATACGGCTTGAGACGTGTAGAAGTGACGAGGCAAGACGAATCCTTCACGTTGCGAGCCCACCAAGTCGCGCATAACTTGCAAATCATCTTGTGGCATGGCGCACCTCAAACAAGTTCAAGGGAAACGAGTTCCCGACGGAAAAATTCGCGGTCAATTTCGCCCGCCTCGCGTTCGAAATTCCGAGCAGCCATGTGGCCCGAATAAACTGCGTCCGCGATCAAGCCGGGGTTGGCAGCATCCCCGATCAATTCCAACGTAGTCAGCGGGTTGTTGGCCAAGCTGCGCAGCTCATCGTAGAGGTTGGTTTCGCGCGCGCGCTGCGTCACCAACACAAATGAACCACAGTCTTTGGTCTGTTCTCGCCCCGTGTACGCACATCGCACGGTCGCCTGCCCCGGCGCCACGTTGTCCAGTGTATGAGACAGGACCAGTTGGACGCCGCCCTCCAGAAGACTGCGTTGTACCCGTGTTTGTTCCAGCGTCAGTTCAGTAAACGGCGAAACCATTGAAGCCGGGGTTACAAAGACGACCTCATGTCCAGCCCGAGCCAGATGATCCGCCAACACACCACCGAGATATGCCTGTTCATCATCGTAGACCAAAACCGGACCGCTCCCCGGCAGTGTCCCTGACATGATGTCATCCGGCGTAAATACCTGAGCGCCGGCGCTTATTGATACGCCATGAAATCCAGATTTCCCGCGCCCGTCTCGTCGCCATTTTGCGCCAGTTGCAACAAAGACGTTCGGAATACCCAGCTCGACAACCTCGGTTGCTGACAACAGGCTGTCGGTGAACAGTTGAACGTTCCCTCTTTGCCTAAGGTCATAAATCCTGTGATCGGTGACGCGTTTCCAAGCGGATAGCCCGGTCAGACCAGACTCCTGCAAGACACGGCCGCCAAGCTCTTGCTTGGCTTCCGCCAGAGTTACCTCGTATCCCCGCCGCGCCAATTGCATGGCGCATTCAAGTCCGGCTGGTCCGCTGCCCACAACGAGCGCAGTTTTCTCTTTCCCCCGACGCTCAATGAACTCTGGATGCCATCTCCGCCGCCACTCTTCGCCCATGGTCGGGTTTTGTGTGCAGCGTATGGGGACACCGAGAGAGTCGGATGAAACACAGATATTGCATCCGATGCACTCACGGATTTCTTCGATGCGACCTTCCTTGATTTTGTTGGGCAGAAACGGATCAGCGATGGATGGCCGCGCCGCGCCGATAAAATCAAGGATGCCTTTCCTGACCAGTGACGCCATCAAATCCGGCGAGGTAAGACGCCCGACGCCAACAACAGGTTTGGAAGTCACCTGTTTCACGAATTCGATATATGAGGTTTGAAAGCCGTCGCGGGGCTCGAACCGGGTCGTTGCAGAGTCGTTGCTCCAATCTGCCACGTTAACATCCCAAAGGTCTGGAAGCTCGGCCAGCAACTCGACTACAGCACGGCCTTCTTCCTGCGCTTGCATGCCGTCTGCCCCGAGCATTTCGTCAACCGCAAATCGCAGGGCAATTGCGCAATCGTCTCCAACCTCTTCCTTGGTTTCTTCAAGAAGCTCGCGGGTTAGCCGCACCCGGTTCTCCAATGAACCTCCATATTCATCCGTTCGATCATTGAACTGTGGCAGCAGGAAATGATGAGGCAAGGTCATGTGATGCCCGGCATATACATACACGATGTCGAACCCGGCTTCGCGCGAGCGGCGAGCCGCTGCGCGATGCCACTTTCGAAATTCGCGAATGTCCGCTTTATCCATCGCCCTGGCTTGCTTGGGATAAGCAGTTTGCAAGGCAAGTTCTGAAGGCGCCAGCAAAGGGGCCCGGCTCAGATGATTTTGCGCATGGTGACCGTTATGCGCCAATTCAATAGCCGCCAAAGACCCCTTTCCATGCACCGCCTCGGTCATCAGGCGCAGCGCCGGGATATCCCGCTCATCCCAAAGTCGGTTTTCGGCAAACGGGGACAGGTCGGAAGTCGGGTGAATTTCCGTCTCCTGGTTGGAGACGACGGCCCAACCACCCTCGGCCTTCATTGCCCGCATGGCGGCCTCGGCCTGCGGTCGCAAGTGCCCCATGCCGTTGCAGTGGGGCACTTGATAGAACCGGTTTCGGGCTGTCACTGGCCCAATTTGAACCGGTTCAAAGAGTACAGAATATCCGTCAGCGCCTGACATTGCCGCGCTTCCTCCAAGAAAATCGGAAATAGTTTCGTGGGAATGGAAGGGTTACTACGTCCCCACCATTCCCGGCTGTGTTGTAAGAGCGCCCTCAGAAACCCGCTTTGATGCGCTCGAATTCCTTCAACATCTTGGCCTCCAACTCAGGGTTAACGGCGTCGAAGAACAGGCTGCCTTCAAAGAAGCTGTCCACATCCGAGAACCCGTAAGTTTCGATCAACTCCGGGTCTGCCTGTGCAAAAGCGTCTTCATTGGCGTGGGCGTAGCCCCAGCTTTCAATGATGTACTTCCCACTTGCTGCGGAGCTGAGCGCGTTCAGCATGTCATAGACCTGCTCATCCGACTGCTTCGCAGATTTCAGATGTACATACCCGCAGACCCAGGTCGCGATGCCTTTGTCCACATCACGCATCATGACTGCTGGGGTTTCGTTCCAGATCAGGTTCAGTTCCGATTGGTTCCATCCCCAACCCAGCGTGACCTCACCGCTGGCAATTGCCTGATCCAGCTGGCCGGCATCAGACCAATAAAAACGCACGTTCGGATGAACCGCGCGCAGATAGTCCGCCGCTTTTTGGAATTCCTCGTCACTCATATCGGTATAGCTGGACGCTCCGGTCGCCAAGGCTGCCATTGCAAAGGCACTGGAAGCGGCGTCCGGAATGGCGACTTTGCCCTGATAGGCGGGATCTGCAAGCAATTGCAGCGAAACATCATCCGCCGAAATCATATCGGTGCGATAGATCAGGCCAGTGTTGCCCCACTCAAACGGCACCATGTAGGTCTGCCCATCGATCGTGATGCCATCGACCTCTTTGATCTTGGGCATCAACTTGTCCCAATTCTCCAGCTTGCTGGTGTCGATTGGCTTGATCAAATCTGCCGCCACCCATTTCCTCAGGGCATCTGTGCAGGGGTGAGCCAAATCGGCTTCAAACCCGGATTGAAGCTTGGTGAACGCTTCTTCCACGCTGCCAAAATAGGTGTAGCTGGGCGCCCCACCGTACTTTGCGACATAATCGCCGTAGAAACCCTGATCCTCATATCCGGACCAGTCAAAAACGGTCAGGTCAGCGGCGTTCGCCAGAGCTTGGCCCGCGGTAAAGGTGGCAACTACTGCTGCCGTAAGTGATGCTGTTTTAATCATTGTTCTCCTCCCAAAGATTCACGTTTACCCAAGTCAATCACCGAGGCGCTTTGAACGCCAAGCCAGACGGTATCGCCGCGCGTGTGATCGACCGTGTGAAAGTAGTTTGGTACTGCGACGGCGATGCTGTCTTTCAGACCGTCGACGCGCACATAGTAGTGGACACTCTCACCATAAAAGGCGACGTCCGAAACCTCTCCCTTAACAAGAGCATCGTAGCCATCCGGCTTTTCCGAGCTGATTTCCAGTTGCTCAGGTCGAACCCCGACAAGAAGTTCCTTGTCATGCACCTGGACGTTGGGGTTCACCCCGATTTCCATCTTCCCAAAGCCGTTGACGTTGACTTCGAGCGTTTCAGAATTCTCCGAAGTCACTTCGGCATCCAGAAAGTTCATTCCACCGATGAAAGACGCCACTTCCCGGTTGCAGGGTTGGGAATAAAGGACCTCTGGCTTATCCACCTGCTTGAGCTGCCCGGCGAACATGACGCCGATGCGGTCGGACATGGTCATCGCCTCGTACTGGTCATGCGTGACCATGACGAAAGTAATTCCAAGCTTCTGTTGAAGGCGTCGCATTTCCAACTGCATCGCTTCGCGCAGGTTTTTGTCCAACGCAGATAACGGTTCATCCAATAGCAATACCTTGGGCCGCATAACGAGTGCCCGGGCGAGTGCCACACGTTGCCGCTGACCTCCCGACAATTCGTTGGCTTTTCGGTCCTGCAGGCCGCCAAGCTCGACCATTTCAAGCGCCTCGGCAACACGCTTTTTGATTTCCCTCCGAGACAGCTTTGTCTTGCGCAATCCGAAGCCAACATTGTCGCCAACGTTCAGGTGCGGAAAGATCGCATAGCTTTGGAACACCATATTGGTGGGACGCTTGTTGGCAGGCACCTCTCCCATTGTTCGACCATCGATCCGGATCTCGCCTTCTTCGTGATCCTGAAAACCCGCGATGATGCGCAATGCCGTTGTCTTGCCGCAGCCCGAAGGGCCAAGCAACGAAAAGAACTCACCTTCTTTCAAGGTCAGGTTCAGATCAGACACAGCCACAAAGGAACCAAAGCGTTTTTCTACGCCCCGAATTTCGATGATGTTCTGTTCGCTCATCTTACTTGTTTCCTTTGGCTTCAATCTGAGGACTGGATGGATCGGCGGCGGAAATATTCAGCAATCAACAGCAGCAGAACGGACGACAGCAAAAGCAGTGACCCAAGCGCCAACGTGTTGGGCAGTTTTGCCGGGAAGCGGATCTGGCTCCAGATATAGACCGGCAGTGTTGGGCTGTTTCCGGATAGGAAAAAGGCCAAGACGAACTCGTCAAACGACACTGTGAAGGTGACCAATAGGCTGGCAATGATACCCGGCGCGACGATTGGCAGGGTAACACGTCGAAACGTTCCAACAACGCTTTCACCAAGATCGAACGCGGCCTCCTCCAAAGACTGGTCGAAATCGTCAAACGCAGACTTCATAATCGACACGGAAAAGGGCAGCGCCACAAACACATGCCCAAGGATCACGGTGGTCAGCGATGGTTTCAGCCCGATGCTGATAAACAGAACCAGCATTGAACTGGCAACGATGATGCCGGGAATGACCAGTGGAAGCATGACCAGTCCCTCGGACAACTCACGCCCAGTGAAGCGATAACGGACATAGGCGCGAGCTGCAAAGAGACCCAGAGAAGTTGCCATCACGGCGGTCACGCTGCCGACGATCAGCGAATTCACCATGGCTTGCAACAGCGTGTCTTGCTGACCCAACTGCGCGTACCATTTCAACGTGAAACCTTTGAGCGGGAACGCAACGATGGTTCCGTCATTGAACGAAAACAGCGGCAACAGCAAAACCGGCAGATAGAGAAACACCAGGTAGGCAATCGCGTAAACCAGCAACCATGAGATGCGAAATACCCTGGTCATCTGATCCTCCGACCCAATGCGGTGACGATCACCACGAACAGGATCGCAACGCAGCCGACCGAAAGCATGGCGAGAAGAGACAGGGTTGCACCCAACGGCCAATTATTGGCGGCGCCAAACTGCACCTGGATCAAGTTCGCGACCATTTTTCCCTGCGATCCACCGACCAAGGCCGGAGTGACGTAATCGCCGACGGTTGGGATGAAAATGATCAGGCAGGCCGCGATGATCCCCGGCACCGTCAGGGGCAGCGTCACACGTACAAAGCGCTCAAACTTACTGCAGCCAAGGTCTGTTGCGGCCTCCAAAAGGCTGCGGTCAATCTTTTGCAGCGATACATAGATCGGCAGGATGGCAAAAGGTGCCCAGGCGTGGGCGAGCGTAAGGACCACAGCAAACTCATTGTAGAGCAGGAATGTCAGTGGTTCTTGTATCAAACCCAATGAAATCAGTGCCGAGTTCAACACCCCGTTGAAACCAAGAATGAGTTTCCAACTGAACACGCGCAGAAGGTAGCTGCTCCAAAAAGGAATAGTGATCAACAACAGCCAGAGGGTCTTTTTTTGCGTACGAAAAGCAATGAAGTAGGCAATCGGATAGGCCAGACAAACCGTTGCCAATGTCACCGCGCCCGCAATTGCAACCGAACGGATCATTAGGTGTCGAACCAAGGGGTCAGTAAACGCCTCTTGGTAATTCGCCCAAGTAAATGTCCGGTCAATCTGGACATATGTCTGGGTCCAAAAACTGTAGGCGACAAGAATACAAAGCGGTACGGCTACAAGCAGCCCCACGTAGAGCGTCGCAGGCGCGCTAAGTGCCAGGCCCCTGCCCGTCTCACTTCGTAGTGCTCCTGCCATGCTTCCCTGCTGAATGTCGTTTTCGATGCTGTGACAACAGTCGATCACAAAATGGACAATCGTCCATTTAAATCTGGGATTTTTGCACTAGTTGTGTCAACTGATTATTTCGACATAGAGGCTGGCCAACTTCGCATCGGCCACTAGACGCCACCGCAAGAGACTGAAAACAAATAGAGCCGCCTAATCATATGACCGGAAGACGACAAGAAATACGCGAACGAAATCGCCTTTCTCTGATCGAGGCCGTACTCGACTCGGTGGCAGAGAAAGGGATTTCCGAGACCTCAGTCAGCGAAATCATTCAACGCGCCAAGCTGTCCCGCGGCATGATTCATCTTCATTTTGGTGGCAAGGACAACTTGGTCGACGAAGCCGCCCGCTATTCATCCGAACAATACTACAATGGCATTTATGAGTTGTTGGAAGCGACCGGGCAAACCGGACAGGAACATATTGAAATGATTGTTCGGGGTGACTTGAGTGAAACCATCCTCAACAAGAAAAACGTCTCCATTTGGTACGCATTTCGAGGCGAGGCCCGAAACAGATCAGCAATCGCTGCGTTTTCAGATACCCGCGACGCCAAGCTTCGAAACTTGGTTTTCAACGCTTTCGCTCGAATTGCAAAAGAAACTGGCTCGGAACACCCTAACCAAGTTGCCAGGGACGCCACGCACGGCACACTCGCAATGCTCGAAGGCATGTGGACTGATTATCTACTCCACCCGGATTCATTTGACCGCGACGAAGCAATGAGAATTGTTTTCCGATTTCTGCGTGCAATGTTCCCAAAGCACTTTGACCTGAATGGCGCAGTGTTGTCTGAGTAGAGATCGCGAAAGGTTTCCTGTCTGGCCAGCGCCCAGATGGACGATCCTATCTTTCAGTCAACATCGTGGAAGCAGAGTTCATACTAAATAAATTCAATTGAACAGGATGCATGGAGGTGTAGGCGGATGAGCACCGGTCTCCACATTGTCCGTGGCACTGCCCTTTTTTGGCCATGCAACGTTGAGGCCGCTCGGCGAGAGCGGCCTTGCGGATACGCTTGAAATTCACTCGTGTGTAGAGATGACGCTCCTGCTTGAAATTGCTGCAGAGTGATGAATGGACGGCGAAGGATTTAGGTAAACACTGCACGCTTCGGATAAACGGCCGCAGTCTCCATATCGCGCTTTCTCTGATCAAGGTAGAGCGGCACAGCCCACGGTACCACCCACAGAAACCCGTGGCGAAAAAATCAGTGGAGAAAGGCGGGAGTGAGTGGCGGCGCTGTCAGGCGCATTCGAACCAGTCTCAGTTTACCTCGGCAACCACGAACCTATCCGGAACAAGGTTGACTCTCCTCGCTTGAACCAGCGGGGCGGATCAGCCTGAAGGTCCCCGGGCTGGGTCATTGACCACACTCTCTGACGTGGAGATGGGGTCAACCAAATGCGGTGTGCCGCATAACTCAGGCGGCACTCAGGCTGAATTGGAGTATCTCAAGGCCATGTAACGCCGGACAAAGTCTCCAAAAACATAATGAGATCAGCGATCTCCTGCTCGGACAAGCTCAGTTCTGAGAGTATGGCCTCACCGTCGGCATGCAGCCTTTCGGTATCAAGCTCGCTGTAGTGCCGGACCACCGCGTCCAAGTCGATCAAACTGCCGTCGTGCATATAGGGCGGAGTTTCAGCCACACCCCGCAAACTTGGCGTACGAAAGGTCCCAAAATCAGAATGACGCCTATGCACACTGCGAACCGCCCACGCACCTTGCTTGGCGGGATCGTCGTTCCATTCCCCGTCCAGTGTGTAGACGCTTGAAAATAGGAAGTTCAACCCGCCGAACCGTCCTTCATCGACTTCGGTTTCGCTTAGGAAGTAAGGCACACCGGCGTCGTGAAATTCATTGTTGGAAAATGCCGGGCCATTGTGGCAAAGGGCACATTTCCCGCGCCCCAGAAAGAGCTTTAGACCTCTCTGAGCAGCTTCGGGATAGTTCGCAGCCGCCAACAGATCTCCGCGTTCCAGCGCATCGCGGAAACTGTCAAATTGTGTCCGCTCGGTTCTAAGCGTCTCCAAATAGGCTGATAGAGACTTGGCCGTGTTGACCAGGACCAACTCCGGGTCTTGACTTCGGATATTGCCGAAAATGGACTCAAAATCAGCAACATAAGAACTCTCGGAAATTGCCGCCTTTAGACTTTCGCTGCTGTGAGCCATCTCTTGTTCTTCGATGATCGGATGCAGACTTGCTGCCCAGAGACTATCGCTCTTGCCACCCCAACCGTACCAGCGCAGACTCGCAAGGTTTCTCAGGGATGGGGTGTTCCGATCCAACCTGACACGGCCGAGCGCCCGCGCCTCGGATGTTGTAAATGCCTGTTCGGGGTCGTGACAACTCGCACAAGAAAAAGCGCCGTCTACCGACAGCACCGGATCGTTGAACAAAGCCGCGCCGAGCAAAATAGCTCTTGAGTCACCTGAAACGCGATTGCTGGGGTCTGGCTTGTATGTTGGCGGCCACGGCCCGAAGGAAAGCGTTTGCTGTATTTCCTCTTCGGACAATAGAATTTCTGAGTGTACAGCAACCGGAAGCGCCATTAGCGCGGTTAAAGCCCAGAACTTCATTTGAGCGTAATCTCTGACGTGTAGGACAGCGATCGCCCTCCGATATGAACGTCAGCCTGCAGCTCCCAGAGTCCCGGCATGTGAAACAGCAAATCATCGACCCGGAACATTCCATCGCCCAATGCCGAAACTTCGGGAACGTAATTCAAACCGTGCTGATGAGCGGGCATGATTGCATCAACACGCACCTCATGTGCTGTTGCTTCATTGCAGACTGAAATCAGAACGGAAAACGGTTGGGCCAACGGAATTTCGCTGACAGCCAAATAAACCGCAGGCGCATCTGGGGCTTCCGACCCCATGCGTTGCCCCACAGCGTCACAAGCAATTGCTGCGCCCGATGAAGCAAGAAGCCATATAACCCAGCGGATCATTCTGATGCCAGCAAACGTTCAGCGTTGGCATAGGCGATGTTGTCTGCGATCCGTTCCGGCAGCAGATCCAGCCATTCACGCGAAAAATATGCGTGCGGGCCAACGTAGTACCAACGTTCCGGCGCAAATGTGTCCGTGCCAACCATGAACCGATCGGGATGCGCCTCGAACGCGGCCTTCCAATCCGGGTCTAAACGGCCGCGTGAAACCATATCCGACCGAAAAGCCAAGTCCGCCCAAAGCCTGGGATAAGTGTCCAAAGCGTCAGACACGCTGGCCGGGTCGTCAAAGCCAGAATGCGCCCACAAAACCCGCGCCTCTGGCCAAGTCTCGAAGATCAGGTCAACTGCCTCTCGATCACCGTGGTGGTGTAGAATGAGGTTCCGCTCTTTGGCCAGTGCAATCATACGCTGGATGACCGGCGTTTTGATATCTTCGCCGTAAGCGTGAAACTCGCCGATAGCTTCGTAGTCGTTTTTGGCCAGGTTTTCTTCCAGATAATCAATTACAGTTTCATCGTGCATCCAGGTGTTGATTTCACCGCGACGACGGTACGGGCGCAACGCTGGAACGACGATGTCCGGTGCCGCGTCCAACAACAGCTGAGTGCCATTGTCGTCCGAGCTGGAAACTAGCGCTTTCCGCACGCCCGCATCCCGAAGGATTTTAGCCACCTGTTCTGGTGGCACCAGTTCGACGGCGTCGTGGCTGTAATGAATATGCGTGTCGAAGATGGGGCGCTCTTGTGCGATGGCGGCACTGCAAAACAGCGCAGCGCCCAAAATGAAGATACGTTTCAGCACCTCAAGCCTCCTATCTATCAATCAGTCCTTGGCAAGCGTCACGTCGAAATTCACATGCAAGAAAGGTTCATGGATCTTACCAGAAAGCTCCATGCCATCAGGAAATTCAGAAGCCGGGCGTTCAACATATGTCATCACCAGATCGTCGCGCACGCCAAACACCGTGTCTTCATCCAGATAGGGATCATCGTCGGGAAATATCTCGGTCACCAAAGTGCGATAACCGGGAGCTTTGACGATGTAATGCAGGTGCGACGGTCGCCAGGGATGGCGACCACAGGCTCGCAGAATGTCTCCGACTGGCCCATCAGATGGCACCGTGTATTCCACTGGTTTGACCGTGGTGAAAGCGTAACGGCCATCTGAGCCGACCGTCATCAAGCCATGAAAAGAGTAGATATCCTGTTCCTCATCCTGACTGGCGTAGAGCCCGTTTGGTGCGGTTTGCCAGATGTCGAGCTCGGCACCCGCAATCGGATTGCCCTTTGTATCCCGGACCACGCCTTCAGCAAGAAGGACCGGCCCGCCGTAGTGACGTTTCATATCGCCACCGATCGGCAGCGGGGGTGCGCCTGAGACGTGAAACGGCCCCAACACAGACGAACTGGTCGCGTCAGGGCTGGAATGCAGCATGTCAACCAATGACGACAGGCCCAACACGTCCGAGGCTAGCACGAATTCATGCCTATCCTCGGTTTCCACCGCGGCGCAGCCTTCCAGAAACGCAATCCCAGCGCGCCACTCGTCATGCGTCAGGTTGGTTTCCCGTGCGAAATCGTGCAGGTGTTTGACCAGAGAGCCCATGATCTCGCGCATTCGTGGATCTGAGTCTTTGGACAGGTACCCCATGAAGACGTCAGTGATATTGTCTTTGGTGACAGAGCGCATCTTGGCCTCCTTAAATCAGGGCAAGGCTGAGGATCGGGAACTCGATCAGAATGAACAGAACGATCAGCATCACGAACGCAAAGGGAAGTGCGCCCATGAACACGTCTTTGAGTGATATGCGGTCGTCGTTGATCGTGGATTTTATGACAAAGCAGGATATGCCTAAAGGCGGTGTCAAAAGCCCGATTTCGGCTCCGACCACGGTGATAATGCCGAACCAGATCAGCGACATATCCAGCGCCTCGGCCATAGGTAGGAACAACGGAACAACGATAAGAATGATCGACGCCGTGTCGAGCAGCGTTCCCAGGAACAGCATCAGAAGAACATAAAGCAGCATGATCGACCAAAAGGACGCGGAATTCCCTGCAAGCAAGTCCTGAAGTTGATTGGGCAACCCCGCCAGTCCCAGCATTCGACTGTATATTGAAGCCGCCGTAATCAGGAACAGGATCGCCGCCGTGATGTGCCCGGTTTCCAGCAACGCGTCCCAGAATGCGCGCGGAGACATAGACTTGCGGGCAACCGCGATGATTAGCGCGACAAAAGCTCCGGCGGCTCCTGCTTCTACTGCCGTCAACCAACCCGTGTAGATACCACCAAGCACGATGGTAATGATGAACAGTGTCGGCAGTGTCTTGGAGGCGATCTCGCGTCCTGACATCCACTCGGTGTCTTCAACAACACGACCACCGACGAAAGCTGGGGTGAAGCGCCCCATGACCCAAATCGCGCCGACATAAGCGATTGCCAGCATAATCCCTGGAATGACCCCCGCCAGGAACATGTCACCAACGGATTGTTCGGCCACGAAGGAATAGATGATCAGCATTGCCGACGGCGGGATGATCATCCCCAAGACCGAAGACCCAGCTACAACCCCAACCGCAAAACGTGGATTATATGCCTGCGCCATCATCTGCGGGACCGAGACTTTGGTGAACACTGATGCGGACGCAATGGACGACCCGGTAACGGCCGCAAACACGGCATTTGCTCCGACGGTCGCCATTCCGATACCGCCTTTGACCTTGCGAAATCGCATGGTCATGACCTCGTAAATATCCCTGCCTAGTCCCGCTTTTGAAACGATGAGCCCCATAAAGGTAAACAAAGGGATTGTCGCGAAACTATACTCCATCGCGCTATCGCCAACCGCCACTTTCAACAGGTTGAGCGCAAGCGTGAAGTTGTCCCGCATCAGCCAGATCGACACGAACGAGACCACGCCCAGAGCGATAGGAATGTAAACGCCCGCGTAAATCAGAAAGACGATGGCGATGACCGAGATCAGGCCAATCTCGATCGGGGTCATTCTGCAGCCTCGTCATGCTCTGGGGTGCGGACAAGTTGCGGGCGGTCCTGCGCCGTGACGACCTTGAGCAGGAAGATCACGCAGGCAAGCGCAGTACCGCACGCGATGACCAGTTTGACCGGCCACCAAGGCAATGTGAAAAGACCGGGCACTCCGAAGTAGTCCTGTGTTTCCCACATGTGAAGAAATTCTGGAAAGGTTACATAAGCGATCAAGGCCATGAAGATTGCCGAAATGGCGTTGATGATGCGCCTCAGGTTGGCTGTCAGACCGGGGCGACGATGGTGTAGCAGGTTCAAAAACCCGTCCGAGCGCGTCAATCGATCCACTCTGACAACGTCGGCCAGCTGCAGGAACACGATCATCACGACCGAGAATTGCACCATCTCGTAGGTTCCGCGCAGTGGGGCCGAAAAAAGGCCCCGCGCAATGACGTCAACATTCAGAATGACCACCAACGCCAGGACGACAAGCGTACCCAATGCGTTGGCGGCGATAGCAAGCGAATTGGCGACCCGCGACAGGACGGTAACTGCGGTCTTCAGCATGTCTGGCCCCTTTCTCGGGTCGCCGAACGATTATTCGGCCGTCCAGTCCCGCACACCAGTGAAACCAGCATCCTGAAGCTTGCCGAGATAAGCGGCCAGCATATCTGTGCCCTGCTCGCCGTTCTCATTCAGCGTTGTAGCCCATTCCTGCGCAACATTGGGCATCGCATTTGCCCACGCAGCGCGGTCTTCGTCCGAGATTTCAATGATCGATCCGCCAGCTTCTAGAAATGCATCTCGCGACGCAGCGGCTCGATCCATTGCAATACCTGCCACGTGGTCACGGTAGTCGATAGCCACGGCCTGTAGTACTTCTTTTACCTCATCGGGCAGACTCGCCCAGTAGTCGGCATTGACGGTGACTGTTTTTGTATTTACCGCACCAAGGTCTGCCTTCAACATGTAAGGGGCCACTTCGACGATTTTGAACGTCTTGGAAGCTTCCGGCCAAATCATTACGCAATCGACAAGGCCGGTTTGAACCATGTTGTAGAAATCAGTGAGGCCTCCGCGTACACCCGCCGCGTCCTTGATACCCTCGAGATAGCGCAAGTTCAGGCCGGCACCCGCGATCTTGCGTCCTTCAAGATCTGCAACTTTCTCGACCGGCTCTGAGCAGAAAATCTGATATGTGTCGAGCACAACGCCCGTCGCCAGATAAACCTGATTTTGCGCAGCAAACTCATTCTGCATAGCCGGGTATTCTCGCGCGATCTCGTCAACTGCCTTGGCCACTGCACGAGCATCCGACGCGACGAATGGTGTCGAGCCCGAGATCCCCTGGCTGGGCAGCTTGGACGAATGGAAGATGGTTGTGACGATGCCAATGTCGCCCAAACCCAACTGTACGCCTTCCAAAACACCTTTGGGTTTTACAATAGAACCGCCATAGTTCTCCTGCCAGTTCATCTTGTAATTGCCGGACTCGGCCAGCCGCTTATCCACTTCTGGAATAAAGAAGTTGGTGAATTCCTTCACCCATAAGGCCCGATCTGGGTACCCATCAATCACAACAGCTGAAATGGTCTCTTCTGCCGCGAGGGGCATCGCCATGACGCTTGCCACAGCAGCCGCAACAAGGCTGCGTTTGGTCCAGTTTTTCATTTCTCTCCTCCCAGAAAGTCGGGTCTGTTGACTTTTAGCTGCTTGTTTTGACCCAGTTGACGGTCAGGTCAGTGCCTGCCGCTTCGAACAGCTTTGCGATGGCACAGTATTTGGCCGTTTCCTCACCCACGCGTGTCAGCTCCTCCTGACTGGCGGGCGTTTCACAATTCACGGTGAGTTCAATTTCCGGAAACGGAACATCGATCTCTTCTTCCATTAGGACACCACGGCGATCCAACCTGCATTTCGCGTCTATCGTCACTGTGCCAAGATCAACTCCCAAACGGTGCGCATTCTTGTGCCCGATGACGTTGGTGCAGGCGATCAGCGCTGCCATTGCGGTTTCGGTCGGGGACGGGCCAAGATTTGTTCCGCCCCGTTCGACCGGTTCGTCTACGACAACATCTAAATCACGAATGGGAATCTCGGTCCGCGCGTGCGTCGGGCATTGAGCTGTCGTGCGGTACGTGACGACAGGTTTCACTTTCATGGCCACTGGGTCACCTCCTCATGCATAAGAGCAAACCTTTTCGAATGGGAAGCGAGGCAGCTTGTGAAACAGTCCCGTTTCATCTGCGTAGCCCAGATTGCACAAAAAGTTCGACTTGAGCGTTGTTCCTGCAAAGAACTCCTCGTCGACGATCTTGTTCGAAAAGCCGGACATCGCGCCGACATCCAACCCGACAGCTCGGGCGGCGATCATGAAATAAGCGCCCTGAAGCGTTCCGTTGCGAAAAGCTGTATCGGCCACATATTCGGGATTGTTCTCAAACAATGGCCGTCGGTCTTCGTGCGGGAAAAGAAAAGGCAATTCCCTCCAGAAGTCCATGTCATAGGCAATGATCGCCGTGACCGGCGCATCCATCATTTTTGGCACGTTCTTCGGCTTCAACGACTTGGCAAGCCGCTCTTTTCCTTCGGCACTTTTCACGAAAACGAAGCGGGCGGGCAGCGTATTCATGCTGGTCGCGCCGTTGATCGTGATGTCGTAAATCTCTTCGAGCAGATCGTCAGAAACCGGCTGGTCGGTCCAGGCATAGTGAGACCTGGACTCGCGAAGGATCAGGGCAATTGCATCGTCGGACAATCGCGGAATGCGCTGGCGCAGGTCTCGATGATCTTGCTGTGCCTTGGCGCGAAGTGCTTCCAGCTCTGCCCCGGTTGGTGCGGTCATGCTGCGGCGACCTTTGACTTGGCGTCTTTTTCATCAATCACTGGGCTGGCGCAAACTCCAATGCCTTCAATCTCGACCTCGACGGTTTCGCCGGGTTTCAACCAACGGGGATTGGGCTTTTTGGCGTGTCCAACTCCAGGTGGCGTGCCCAGAGCAATCAGATCCCCCGGCTCCAAAGTGGTATATTCCGAGATCGTCGCAATTACCTGCCGGACACCCCAGATCATATTGGCCGTGTTCGAGCTTTGCAGGATTTCATCGCCCACACGGCTTTCGATCTTCAGACCTGATGCTCCTTCGGGCAACTCATCTGGCGTCACGGTGAAAGGACCGATAGCGCCCGTATCATCAAAGTTTTTGCCGGGCGTCCACTGAACGGTTTTGCGCTGATAGTCCCGCAGCGAACCATCGTTGAATACAGTGTAGCCAAAGACATAATCCAGCGCGTCCTGCTCCGAGATATGGCGGCCGCGTTTTCCAACGATCAGCATAAGCTCGGCTTCGTAGTCGAGTTTTTCCGAACACGCAGGCCGCACCATGGGTTGGCCCGCCGCCATGATCGAATTCTTACCGCGCATGAACAGCGTTGGATATTCGGGGATGTCGTAGCCGCCCTCTTTGATGTGATCCGTATAGTTCAAACCCATGCAAATGATTGTGCCGGGTGACGCCACGGGCAACGCCGGTGTGACTGAGGATAACGGCACAGCTTCCGCCGAGATGATTTTTTCAGCCAGCGAGTCGGCCAAACCTGGCTGGCCAATCAAACCCATCAAATCGGAACCGACGGCAGGGTCCAAAGCCGTTAGATTCACTGCGTTTTCACCGTTCACGGCAAAAACCGCTGTGCCTTCCGAAGTCTCTCCCACCAGGTATTTCATTGTCACCTTCCATGTTAGCTTGCTTGATTTTTGCCGACTATTTTGCAATATGTCAAATAATATCGATATTTCTGGAGGCCGCGAATGGTTGCTTGGGCAGACTACAAATCAGATGCGAAAAGCCGCGGTGCGCTTGCGTTGGAGCTTTACGTCGCGCTGAGCACGCCAGCCAAAGCGCCCGAAGATGTAAAAGCTTCACTGCCAGGTCACCTGGCGTATCAGGCGCAGCTTGAACATTCGGGGCAGTTGGCTTTTGCAGGCCCCATGTCGGATGAAACCGGCGAGCATATGCAAGGGATTGGCCTCATCATCTATAGGGCCGACAGTCTCGAAGCCGCCCGAAAGCTGGCAGAAGATGACCCGATGCACAAAAGCGGTGCACGCAGCTTTGTACTTCGGCGATGGCTGATAAACGAGGGCTCGCTGAACATCTCAATCGGGCTATCGACTGGAACGAGCACGCTCAGCTAAGAGCTCCCAGCAGACTGCACCACGTAGAAGGGAATGCCAGACATGGAAGCCATGCTTGATACCGAGGTTAAAGAGACATCCGCCACTCATGGTGCGTATCGAAAGCTGCGCGAAATGATCCTGACTGGCGAGCTGCCGCCCGGCCAAAAGCTCAAGATCGAACAGCTCCGTGGGCTCCTTGAGACCGGCGCAAGCCCGGTTCGCGAAGCTCTAAGCCTTTTGACATCGGATATGTTGGTGGAACGAATTGACCAGCGCGGATTCAGGGCTGCACCAGTAAGCAAATGCAACTTTGAGGAAATCCTTATGTTGCGATGCAATCTTGAAGAAACCGCGCTGCGCAAGTCCATCACCAATGCAAACTCAGCCTGGGAAGACAGGCTTGTTTTGCGGCATCACCATATGAAAAAGGCGAGCCAAAAAGGGGCACACGACTTTGAAGACGCACACAAGGCGTTTCACATGGCCTTGTTGGACAATGCGAGGCTTCCATTACTGTTGCGGTATTGCTCGCAGCTTTATGATCTGAACATCCGCTATCGTTATCTGGCGGCTGGTGGGTCGAGTTACAAAAAGCGCGATATCGACGCAGAGCATCAGGAAATTCTGGACGCAGCACTGGATCGCGATGCAGAAAGCGCAACGCGGCATTTGATCGATCATTACCGTCGAACTGGTGAGTATCTGAGCAGTCAGATGGAGTCGTGAAATGCAGCGGAACTGGTTTTTGGGCGATTTGCTTGATCAGCTGTTCGACCACCCCGGCAAAAAGCGGGGCAAGGATGACAAGCGATCCATATCAGAGCTATGTGAAGCACTCTTGTCTGCGGAAGGTGAAGTATCAGGTTTCGCACTCGCATCAACGATACTGGATCGATACCAGACCTTGGACGACCCGGAAAAACTGGACTTCTTCGCTTATTTGAATGACCAGCTTGAGTTAGACGCGGATCAACTGTCTGAGACGGCGCGTCGTTATGCCGAGTGTAGAAGTGTCGATCTTTATAAAAGGCTTAGCCAGGCGGCTGAACCCAAACGGCAAGAATTGCTGCGCCGTCTGAATCAACCGTCCGGCGCGACGCAAGAGCTTGTTGCAATGCGCGTTGACCTGCTGCGTTATCTCAAATCCAACCCCGAACTCAAGCGCACAGATGTAGATTTCGTGCATTTACTGCGAAGCTGGTTCAACCGGGGTTTTCTGGTCCTCAAACAAATCAGTTGG
Organism: Ruegeria sp. CI8; assembly: GCF_056536865.1. Lineage (NCBI taxonomy): Bacteria > Pseudomonadati > Pseudomonadota > Alphaproteobacteria > Rhodobacterales > Roseobacteraceae > Ruegeria > Ruegeria sp. CI8. The sequence continues at coordinate 664,472 of NZ_JBQFQL010000001.1, read as the reverse complement.
GATACACCAGCCCGCGTTCTGGACAAGATCGTCGCGTATGAGGCCGTCCATCAGATTCATGATCTGGACGACTTGCGGCGCCGGCTTTTTCCGCCCGACCGTCGCTGTTTTGCATTTTTTCATCCCTCAATGCCGGATGAGCCGCTGATTTTTGTCGAAGTTGCTTTGACGACTGAGATTCCGAACGCGATTGATGTGCTTTTGTTCGAAGGTCGAGAACCGATCGAACCAGAACAGGCCAAAATCGCCGCATTCTACTCAATTTCAAACTGCCAGAGGGGTTTAACGGGTATCAGCTTTGGAAACCTGCTGATCAAACAGGTTGTGACCGAACTTTCGCGAGAGCTTCCGGGCCTCGACACATTTGTGACCTTGTCTCCGATACCCGGTATGAACCGGTGGTTAGCTGACGAAACAGGACATCCCGAGCATGGCCATGCTGCCGAAGCCGTACTTGCGGGAACAGCCCCTCCGCAGGACGTGCGGGCGATGGCCGCCCGATACCTGTTACAAGCCAAGCGCGAGGATGGGATGCCGCTGGACCCTGTGGCCCGCTTTCACCTGGGCAATGGCGCCGAGCTTCACGAACTGCATGCCGGGGCCGATCCGTCACAGAACGGACGATCCCAATCCGGCGGCGCAATGGTAAATTACCTCTACGACTTGAAAAAGACTGAACGTCACCACGAAGAATTTGTGACGCACGCCACAATCGAAACCTCGCGTTCCGTGCGCGCGGCTTCAACCGCAGTACTTGCGGCCAGACCAGAGGAAAATCCAGCGTGACTAACATACTTTATGACAGCTTGTTTGCCCACCACGCGGGAAACGAGGCTCCGTTCCTGCTACTCGATGACGGAAAGGTAGTGTCATATGACGCGTTTCTGAAACGCGCTGCGCAGATCGCGCATGTTTTGCAGAACAGCGGAGTTTCTCCTGGCGACCGCATCGTTGTGCAGGCCCCAAAGTTGGCCGATACGATTGCACTCTATGCTGCTTCGGTTCAGTCAGGTGCTGTCTATTTGCCGCTAAACACTGCTTACACAATGGCAGAATTGGACTACTTCGCATCTGACGCCCTGCCTGCGGTGATCGTCTGCGACGACAAAGACGAAGCTGAGATCAAAAAATTGGCGGATCAGTATGGCGCAAGGCTGCTTACCCTTGGCGGTGAAAGATCAAGCTTAAGCCGCCAAGCTGACACGCAGCCGCGCGAGTTTGAAACCGTTGATCGCGCCCCGGACGACCTTGCGGCTTTGCTTTATACGTCGGGAACCACGGGTCGCTCTAAGGGCGCAATGTTGAGCCATCAGAACCTTTTGACCAATGCACAAGCTCTCGCGGATTTGTGGGGAATCACAAACAACGATCGCTTGGTTCACGCGCTGCCGATCTTTCACACGCACGGGCTTTTCGTGGCGATGAACACGTCACTAGTCGCCGGGTCCGAGGTTCGGCTGATGGAAAAGTTCGACATTGGAATGATCTTGGAGGAATTACCGCATTCGACCCTTCTAATGGGTGTCCCCACTTTTTACACTCGATTGCTGGCGGATGACGGTTTCACCAAAGAGATTGTGGGGAACATGCGGCTGTTCGTGTCGGGTTCTGCCCCATTGCTGGCCGAAACCCATCAGGCGTTCGAAGCGCGCACAGGCCACCGCATCCTGGAGCGCTACGGTATGACCGAGACAAACATGAACACCTCGAACCCCTATACTGGCGAACGTCGCGCAGGAACTGTTGGCATGGCATTGCCCGGCATCGAGGTGATCGTCACTGATCCTGATACCGGTGAGCAACTGCCCATAGGGGCGGTTGGAATGATCGAGATACGCGGCCCTAATGTTTTCCAAGGCTATTGGCAGATGCCCGAAAAAACCGCTGCGGAACTTCGTGAGAATGGGTTCTTTATCACCGGGGATCTGGGCATATACAGCGAGGATGGCTACCTGTCGATTGTAGGTCGTTCAAAAGACCTTATCATTACTGGCGGTTACAACGTCTACCCCAAGGAAATCGAAGACGTTTTAAACGACATCGATGGCGTTCTGGAGTCGGCAGTTTTTGGCGTCCCTGACAACGACTTCGGGGAAAAGATCATTGCCGCTCTGGTTGCTGAGCCAGGCGTAGAACTCGACACGGATCAGATTGCATCAACCATCAAGGGAAGGCTGTCGCGCTTCAAACATCCGCGTCGCTACGAACTCGTCCAAGAGTTGCCACGAAATACCATGGGAAAAGTCCAAAAGAACGTTCTGCGCGATCAACACACGAAGAAAGAACCCGCTACGGCAGTATCTTAGCCGACCTGCCTAGAACTTCGAACAAACCATAACCCTTTGAACTGATAGTATCCCACGGATTGAATCGCCACCTCATCAGGAGATTGACCATGACTCGCATGACGGCAAAAGACTTCGATCAGGAACTGCTGGATCTGTACGACTATTATGCGCACGGAAAGATCACCAAACGCCAATTTCTGGACCGCGCCGGAAAATTCGCGGTTGGCGGCTTAACGGCTGCCGCGTTATTGAACATGCTCAGTCCGAACTATGCGCTGGCACAGCAGGTGTCGTTCAACGATCCCGATATCCACGCAGACTACATAACCTACCCCTCTCCGAACGGAACGGGTGATGTCCGAGGCTACCTTGTTCGTCCCGCTGGTGTGGAAGAACCCCTACCCGGGGTGCTCGTGATACACGAAAACCGCGGCCTGAATCCCTACATCGAAGATGTGGCGCGACGCTTGGCGAAAGCAGGCTTTATGGCACTGGCTCCTGACGGCCTAACGTCGGTTGGCGGATACCCCGGCAACGACGCAGATGGGCGCGAGTTGCAGAAGACAGTCGACCGGGTCGAGCTGATGAATGACTTCTTCAATGGCTTCGAATACCTGTTGAACCGGGAAGACTGTACTGGGAAAGTTGGCGCTGTGGGTTTCTGCTATGGCGGTGGTGTGGTCAGCGCAATTGCAGTGGCCTACCCCGAATTGGCCGCCGGCGTGCCATTCTATGGCCGCCAGCCGGCCGCTGAGGATGTGGCTAAAATTCAGGCACCGTTGCTGATTCAGATGGGCGAGGTTGATGAACGCATCAACGCAGGTTGGCCGGAATTCGAAGCTGCGCTTCAATCCAACAATAAGGTTTACGAGGCCTACATCTACGAAAATGCCAACCACGGCTTTCATAACGACAGTACGCCTCGGTATGACGAGGAAATGGCAAACTTGGCCTGGGACCGCACCATTGATTGGTTTAACACCTACCTAAAGTCCTGAACTGAGTTCGCGGAATGGCGAAGCGACGGCAAAAAATCTGTCGTCGCTTCGGTGTTCAAAAACTTCGAGAGAGCGTCATCAAACAAACTCAAAGCATTCTCGGCCAGCCCCAAATAGCTGCCTTTTTGCTGCACCAAGCTCGCGCCATTCGCCGAGGGTAGCGTTGCATATCAGCTTCAAGGTGTCTCGATTGGTAAGAGATTGCTACAGGTTGAAGTGATTTTAGAGGGCGGAGTGAACGGCCGCGAGCTTTTACAATTTTGCATCCGACTTACTGGCTGCATAGTAATTCGAGAACGGTTGTTTTGGTCCGTGACCCGGTCATTCCGGATCGCAATCTCGCTGCGTTCTGCCTAAACGTCCGCATTATCCTCTGTCATGCAGCGGGTGATTTTCGGCGATGCGGTGGGTAATCTTGCTGCGAGCGCTCGCAGCGTAAATTCTTCACTTCTACGGAGGGCTCGATGCGGTCATTCGCTCTACCGCCACGATTATCCGGTTTGCGGACCTTTTCCGCCACTGGCCCGCGTGCCTTGCTGAGCCGCTTGTGACCCATCCGTAGGATACGCACAGCGTGCGGTTCACAATTGAATTAATCTATCCCAACTTTGGGATAAATGAACCCGTTCACCGGGTAGAAGCTGCCATACCGGCCCGGGTGACTTTCAACGCGGACCAATGTCCAATCATTGTTTTTGGATACATCCTTGACGCCCATTTTCAATGATACCTTGTTGCGGTGCCAATTGGCGTGGTTCACGATGACTTCTCTGTCTGTGACGACATCGGATACGACAGCCACGTGACCAAGCGGCATCCCTCGGGTTGCTCGAAATGACATGACCGCACCAACAACCGGTTCATTGCCTCGCTCAAAAGAATTGCGCGCCTTGCCCCACCAGTCCTTGGCGTTTCCGCGAATTTCGATACCGCTGAGGTTACGTGCGTAGGGTACGCACCAAACCCTTTGCCCTCGAGCTTGTTTTTGAGAGACCTCGCGCAACGCCATGGCCTGACGTTCTGGATCGAGATCCGCGCCGCTTGGGGCCTGAGCGCAGGCAGAAATAAGAGCAAAAAGCCCCATCGCAAACGCAGCGCGAGCAGTACCGTGCAGGCACGGCCATTTCGTATTTGCTTTGCTGTCGCTGTTTTTCAAGACATTACATTGACGGTTTGAGGGGTCGTATATTTTTATGGCGATCTTACGGGTTATGAAAAGAGCCCAGCCGGGTCCCCGGCAGAAATTTGCCAGTTGATATTCATCCTTGATGGGCCGAGCGCGAGACTTTGCAAAGTCAGCTTTCTGCGCATAGCCGCAGTCGGTCGAGCGCGCAGCATCGGTCACTTGGGGCGCACATCCTCTGTTCGCTGCGCCTTCACTGAGTGACTACTTTGCGGACGAAGTGGCTAGCCTCGGACAACTTCTGAATTAGCCCGAAACATCCATCGAGTAGAAATAGGTCGCACAAATAGTCTGGTCATCAACGCTTGTAGGCGCTGCCGCACCCGTAAACATCGCGATGCCGAGATAGTCGAACCCAGAACTTTCTTCCTTCCAGGCCGCCATAAATGTGATTGGCTGGTCTCCACAAAGCGTGTTTCCCTGACGCAACGGTCCGACGTCACCTGATACCCGGAATACCTGGGCAATAGGCACGTCACCAGACGCGCCCCAATTACCTGAACTCTTGGCGTCATGAACCTCGAGATCAAGAGAAGCGCCGGTCTCGAAGACTATCCGCTTGGTAGACAAGATTACTGGCCCGGTAATCGCCATTGCCGTTTTGCTGGAAGGATTGAAGGCCTTGGAATCCTCAAAGAGCGGTTGGGAAGATGCAGCACCCCCCATTACCCCCATAGTTATTTGCAGCATCAGGTTCCATCGACGCATTTGATTCTCCATTGTGCGAAGCGGGCTGACAACCTTAAACATGCTTTTGCTTTGTCGTCGAATGCAGCCGAGAGACCAAGCCAATCGTTGTCTATGCTGAGCACGCGATCAAGGTCTGAGGAGGACTCGAACCTGACGTTCGTCTGAAAATCGTGAGCGTACGCGTGTGAGAATTTGCAAACCCATTGCAAGAGAAATGAGAGTTCGAAGACAAACCCAATGACATGAGCCTCCGGCTGTAACAAGATGGTGGCAGAGGTGTACGTTATGGCGGATGTTTTCGACCGCATTGCAGATTGGTTGCAGAAGCTGGCCTTTTTTGATGCCGACCTTGGCGGGCTAGTCGAGCAGCTAAGTCACAGGCTGATCGATGGTGGCGTGCCGGTTTCGCGTGTTTCCTTGGGCCGCCTGATGATGCACCCTGTAATTGGATTGCTCGACGCAACATGGGATGCTTCCAACCATCGAATTGAATGGACTGTTCTTCCACGAAGCTCGGTGACAACTGATCTCTTCGACAAAGCACCCTTCGGAGAGAACTCGAAATTGGCCAATGAGATAGCGAAACAGCACTTCAACAAGGAAGTCTGGGACTTGGCGGACGACCTTACGAACGGCTCGATCAAGTTTCCTTTCATGCGAGCAGATCTGACTGACGAAGCGACCCGTGACAGATTTCCGCTATTCCAAAAACTCGCTGAGGCAGGTGTCACCGACTACGTCGTATTCAGTGCACCATTCGGCAATCGTACCGTTGTATTTGACGGCAAGGTCGAGTGGGCTTTGGGGGCGTCAGTCTCTTTTGCGACAAAGCGTCGTTCTGGTTTCACAGACCGTGAGGTAGATGGTCTGTCGCGACTGTCTCTACCTTTGCTTGGTACAGCGCGTGTTCTGTCAGAGCAGTTCCTGGCAGCTGAGTTGATGGAGGTTTACTTGGGCAAGGTGTCCGGTCGATCTGTATTGAACGGTCAAATAGCCCGGGGAGATGTCAGCAAAATTGACTGCGCTCTATTGTTCAGTGACATACACGGGTCTACGGCTTTGAGCCAGCGCCTGTCACCGGAAAAATATGTCGCGACCGTCAACCAATTCTTCGACTGCGTCGGCGGGGCGGTACACGACCACGGCGGAGAGGTTCTGAAATTCGTTGGCGATGGGTTGCTTGCGATCTTTCCTTTTGATGGCCAACGAAGACTACCCGAAGACATGTGCGAAGCTGCCCTGTCGGCGGCGCGAGAAGCGTTCCAAAGGCATAAAGAGCTTGATCCATCAGACCGTGCTGAGTTTGGGATTGGTTTGCACACTGGCGCGGCTGTGTACGGGAATGTTGGCACTGAAAAGCGCTTGGATTTTACGGTAACCGGCACATCAGTTGCGATAGTCAGCAGGTTAGAGAGCTTGACGCGAAAACTGGATGCGCGGCTTTTGGCAACTGGCGACTTTGTCAGCTTGGTATCTGAAGAGCCGCATAAATTGGGGCGGCATTCATTGCGGAGTTTTGATGAAGACTTAGAGGTCTTTTCCTACGAAATTGTCACGTAAAGCTCAATTGCATGAGCCTTTTGCAAACATGCTTTGATGTGCGTTTTGAGGCGCGGGCACTAGAATGACAACGGTCTGCTTCGGGCTCGTAGCGGTTTTCCCGCAAGACTCAGTGTTTGGCTTCTCGGCAGACAGAAGCTGCAATTCCAATCATATCGGTAAAACTTGCTTCCCGACAGAAACGGAAATTCACCGAAGCATCCGGCAAAAAACGCGGAGATAACAGGGTCGCAGTCCAATTCATTGTTTCAACGTTGATCCTGGAGGCGCCGGATGTAGTCGCTGACGATCTCTTCCCAGAGTATCGGCCACCACAATACCCAATGACCTTTGTTGTAGCCAGGAACGGCCACGATATGAGTTTCACTTTTGACACCCATCGCTTCCATTGCGGTGAGGTTGGATAGGGAATGCTCGATGCTGTAGAACATGTCATCTTCCCCATAGATGGAAAGCACCGGCCCATCGAATGATCCAACACGTCGAAAGAGCGTCGGATTGATTTGAGGATCACCGTAGCCCTCTGCCATCCATCCCCCAACGAAGTTGATCACACCAGCGGTGTTTCCCGGATCGTCGCCGGCCTGCATAAGGGCAACAATGCCCCCGCGCGAGAAACCAATCAGTAGAACCGATCCATCACTCACATCCGGTCGTTCCTGCAACGCATGCAGCGCTGCTTTTGCATCCATCAGCGCACGTTCCGCCCCTGCCAAAGATAGCCGGGCCTCCATCGAATAGCCCTCGGTCCGATCTTCAGCAAAGCCCTCGTCATACAATCCGTCGGACCCACCCCGACCGCGGCGCTGTGGGAACGCAGCGATCCAACCGTGTGAGTTCAGAACGTCCGCAAGCCAGTCGTTGGAAAAGAACCGATCAAAAGCCTGCGGATCGGTTCCAGAGCCGGTTGAGCCGTGATGAACGAGAGCCAACGGGAAAGGCCCATCACCAGGAGGTCGATAGATAGCCACAGCAAGCTCGACTGTTGCGCCGTCCTCTCGGAGTTCCGTCGTAAGGAAGTCTCGCGTTCCAACCTCAAACCACTGGCGGGTCGCCGTCGCGAGGACTTCTGAGAGGGTTTGTCGCTCGAGTATTGCGACGCGGTCCTCGGTTGGATAGATGCCCCGCAGTCGCCCCGTACCCGAAATTGAATAGCGCGCCCCGAAGTCATTGTCGGTGAACACCAACGTGCTTCCGTCTAAACGTGCTTTGCTCCGGAACCAGTTTCCGCGGCCATGCTGGCCACGTCCGACCGAGTAAACAACATTGAACAACCCATCCTCATCTCGGCTTTCGACGACGAGGATATGACTTCTCCGAGAGTCCCATCTCCCCGTCCAAATTCCAAGAAAAGGAGAATCTGGCGTTACATCAATTGCAGTGTCGGCAGGAAGCGGGGCGTCCCCGATAAGAACGGAGTCTTGCGCAAAAGACTGAGTGGCCAAGACAACGAGTGTTGCGATGGTGAGAGAAAAGCGCATGACGAATGCCCCGATGCTGTAAGTGATACGAGTTCGCCCTTTTTTAGCACAGTACACGGTGCGATTAGTGCAACTCATCTCTCAGGACTGCCAAGCCTGCTACTCACCATCTTGTGAAGTGTGGTTGGCTTGGCCATTGGTTCCCACTTGCACGCGTGAAAGCGGTCTTTTGCACACGCGATTTCTCAATTAAGCCCGTCCTGGCGTCGCAGCGTGGCGGGAAACTGGCCTTTCGATTGTCGTGCAGCCATTTTTGATATGTGATGTCACAGGTTTTGGACTGAGCTGCCGTGACCGAAAATTTGACTAGTCGTCCAGATCTGAAACAAGGGACTTTAGTCGGAGGATTGCCCCCTTGCTTATGCGAGCACGATCAACTGTAAGAGAAAAGCCTTCATCTTCCTCGTGAATAATGCGGCTATCGCGGTCGGCACTTTCATAAATAGCGGTCGCAGCATAGGTGCGAATGGGGTTTTGAAATCCCTTCACTCGAACAGGCTCTCGTTCCTCAACCGGAAGCCAGTCTTTTACCAAAGAATAGGATTCGGCAGCGAGTAAGAGACCTCCTGGATCACACTCGGCCTCAAGTCTCGCAGCAAGGTTCACTTCGCGTCCGATAGCAGTGTAGTCCATCCGGTCTTCCGAGCCGAAGTTTCCTATAGTGCAGTAACCAGTGTTTATGCCCATGCGAGCGCGAAATGGTCGATCGATCAATCCTTTGCGCTGCCATTCCGTTTGCAAGTGGCCAAGCTTGCGTTGCATATCTATTGCCATTCGCACACATGCAGCGGCATCTTCTTCTACCCCGAGGCTTTCGGGTTCGCCAAAGTACAGCATCATGGCGTCACCGACAAACTTGTCGAAATATGCGCCGTGCTTCAGGGCGATTTCGGACATTGCTGAAAGATACTCATTCAACAAAGTAGTCAACTCCTCGGCTTCGAGATGATCTGTGATTTCGGAGAAGTCGACGATGTCTGAGAAGAAGATCGTGAGCTTTCGGCGGCGGCTTTCGATAGCCGCGTGTTGGTCGCCGGCAATGATTGACTCGTAGAGTTGGGGTGGCATGTATTTGGCAAGCTGTTTGGACACGTGTGTCAAAGTGTCATTCGCCTCACGCATCTGGCTCAGCAAGTGCAAGTTGTCCAAGGCGATGTTCGCTTGTGCCGCAAATGTTGTGAGAATATCGAACTGCTCTTTTTGAAGTCTTCCGGTTGAATGCCTCAACACGGCGAGAGCTCCAACAGTTTGTCCTCCTTGTGAAATCGGCACCATGGTGACTGCCTGAAACCCTGAGGCGAGGAAGTTTCCGGCCCCTATACGAAACCTGTCTTTCGATGCGGCGACGTCCGGCAGATCAATCGCCTCGCCGTTCAAAATGACATGGCCATGGATTGTTTCTGGATGAAGTGGCGCCGGAAAGCGACGCCGCCAAGCCTCGACACCAGCCGGTTCGGGACCAGAAATTGCTCCCAAAATCAGTTTGTCGCCGTCCTGTAATCCAATGCTGACTGTCGACTTTGGGAACAGCGTTTGACCTGCTTCAACAATCGAGTTGAAGACAGGTTGAGGGTCTTTGATAGAGCTGTTGACGACCTCCAGGATTTTGGCGGTCGCCTTTTGCCGATCCAGCGCCTCCCGCAACCGGAGTTCCAAGGCTGCCAAGTCCTCAGCCTTCGGTTCGTTCAGGCCAAGGACGCGTTCTGGCAGCGATTTTCCCCTACCCTTCGACATCCTGATCCTCCCGTTCGCGATTAGCCGTCGACCAAGTCATAGTGCTTGATGGATCGAGACTCGACGAGGTCAGCTTCTATCGGATCGATGTGCGGGCTTTGGTAGTTTTCTCCCACAAACGACTTCAGTGCCTCCAAGCTCTCCCAAACCATAACGAAACTGAACTCTCGTGGCGTATCCTCTCTCGGCGCTCCCGGAAGAAGGTGCACGATTCCAGGGGTGTTTTTCATCAACGGGATCGCAGTGCCGCGAAAAAAGCGGCCAAATTCCTCTTCTTTTCCCGGCCGCGTTGTCACCTGAAAAATGCGCATGATCATACATCCATCCTCCCAAAGATGCGGTTTCTGAATGTATGTGCCTCGCACGATCCAGCTTAGCATACTCGATGGCGAGTGTCAGATTATGACTCCGAGCAGTGCTCGTAGAGTTTGGACGAATGACTGCTCTGCGGACAAAACAGACATTGGTCGCAATGGAGCGAGTAACCGGATCGAACCCAAAGACAGCTTGGGGAAGACAGAGGCTGAATGCTTCGATTGGCCTCCATCAAGAACTGCGGTTCGAAGGACTCCAAGTCAGCAAAACTCTGAATAGCGTTTCTTCTGGTGCGGCTTACGGGCGTCTTTTGGTTAACCGCATTGAAAACACCTGCGTATTTTGTGTTAGTTAAGTGCATTAGGGAAAGGCATCCACCATGGGAAACACCTCCAGACGGGCATTTATTAGGTCCTTCTTGACGAGCACGACGATCCTCGTTGCTCCGAGTACATTGTTCGGGCAAGAAGGCACGCTGACCGATCTTGGCGGAGCGATACTCGATCTTGATGAAGTCACGATTTTTACGGCGCGCGAGATCGTCACACTTGATCCCGACCTTCCAAGCGCCGAAGCCGTTGCTGTTGTAAACAGTCGGGTTTTGGCGACCGGCACTAGAGAGCAAGTTCAAGAGGCGATTGGTGAACAGCCCTTCACCGTTGATGACACATTCGCCGACCACATCATCGTTCCCGGCTTTATCGCCCAGCATGATCACCCAGTTTTGGGCGGCTTGAGCCTTTCGTCCGTCATTCTTTCGATAGAGGACTGGGACTTGCCACAAGGTTTATCACGCGCCGTTGTGGACAAGGATGACTTTCTGGCACGGTTGTCTGAAGCTGTTGATGGTCAGCAAGACCCGGACACCCCTGTCATGACATGGGGATACCACGCTGCATTTTATGGTCCATTGACACGGTCGGACCTTGACCAGATCAGCAGCGAACGACCTATCTTTGTGTGGGCACGCTCTTGCCACGAATTCATCCTGAATTCAGCTGCAATGGAGGCCGCAGGCGTTACCGAGGAGGTCATGGACGCTTGGTCCGACTCAGAAAAGATGCAATCCAGCTTTGAGCATGGGCACTTCTGGGAACAGGGTTTGTTTGCAGTTCTGCCTTTGATTGCGCCATACGTGGCGACCCCTGAAAAGTTTCGCGCTGGTTTGGAGACCATGCGCGATTATTTGCATGCGAAAGGCGTGACCTACGGCAACGAGCCCGGCGGCATTCTCGCACGCCCGGTTCAGGATGCGGTGAACGCTGTATTCTCCGCACCCTCAATGCCGTTTCGGTGGAGCTTCATTCCAGATGGAAAAAGCCTGATCGCCAAATATGACAATGCTGAAGATGTGATCGAACAGACAGAAGCACTTGTCGACTGGTATGGTGGCAAGACCAGTATGTCCAAAGGCAGCGTCAAGCTTTTTGCGGACGGTGCGATATATTCCCTTGCCATTCAACTGAGGGACGATCCGCTTGGCGATTACCATGGCGAGTGGATGATGGACCTGCCGGCCTTTGAACGCGCGTTTCAAACCTATTGGGACGCCGGCTACCAAGTTCATATTCACGTCAACGGCGACGCCGGGTTGGACCGTGTTTTGAACGCCTTAGAGCGAAACTTACGCAGAAACCCGCGTTTCGATCATAGAACGGTGATCGTGCACTTTGCTGTGAGTGCGCCCGATCAGGTCGATCGTATCAAACGTCTGGGTGCGATTGTTTCTGCAAATCCCTACTACGTTACGGCACTTGCGGATCAATACAGTAAAACCGGTCTTGGTCCTGAACGCGCCAATGAGATGGTCCGTCTTGGAGATCTGGATCGAGCGGGCGTATCCTGGTCATTGCATTCCGATATGCCGATGGCGCCCGGTGATCCATTGTTCCTAATGTGGTGTGCGGTGAACCGCGTGACGAGTTCCGGTCGGGTAGCAGGACAGGATCAGACGGTCCCGGTCGAAGAGGCCTTGCGTGGAGTGACAATCAACGCCGCCTATTCTCATCGTCTTGAACGGGACCTTGGCAGTATCGAACCTGGCAAGCGTGCGAACTTCACTATTTTGGATGACAACCCATTGACGGTGGATCCCATGGCAATCAAGGACATTCAGGTTTGGGGAACAGTATTGGAAGGCGAAAAGTTTCCTGTGGGCGACAAGGCAGAACAGGAAGATGCACGTTTGCCTCTAAATGATCCGGACAGCCAAAGAGAGTTCGCAGTGAACACTCTCAATCACGCGCTTTCGGTTGTTCACGCCCATCTTTAGGGTCAGGATTCATAACCAGTACATAACGGTTGCCGCGAGTGCGATGGCTGATAGGAATACCTTGGGACAACGGTCGTAGCGTGTCGCCACGCGCCTCCAATCCTTGAGCCTGCCGAACATGATCTCGATCCGGTTGCGGCGTTTGTACCTGCGCTTGTCGTATTTGACCGGTGTCTTGCGTTGCTTACGGCCTGGGATGCGGGCGCGTATCCCTTTGTCTCTTAGCGCTTCTCGGAACCAGTCGGCGTCATAGCCGCGATCCCCGAGCAGCCAATCCACGTTTGGTATGCTGCTGAGCAGAGCCCGAGCACCGATGTAATCGCTGACCTGGCCGGCGGTAACGAACAGGTTGAGCGGGCGACCTTTGCTATCACAAATGGCATGCAGCTTGGTATTCATACCGCCCTTGGTTCTGCCGATCAGGCGTCCACGCCCCCCTTTTCCGCGGCCATACTGGTCGCGGTGCGGTGGGCTTTGAGATAGGTCGCGTCAATCATGACAGTCCCCTTTTAGCCGTGCTCGGCGGCCAGGCCGGCCAACATCAGCGCGAAGATGCCTTTCTCGCTCCAACGCTTCCACCGGCTGTAAAGCGATTTGTGCGGCCCATACGCTTCCGGGGCGTCTCGCCAGCGCAATCCATTGCGATTGACGAAGATAATCCCGCTCAACACCCTTCTGTCATCAACTCGAGGCTTGCCGTGCGACTTAGGGAAAAAGGGGTGCTGTCAGACGAATTCGAACCAGTCTCAGTTTGCCGCGGAAACCGCGAACCTATCCGGAACAAAGCTGACGCCACTCGCTAAGAGCGGCGGCGCGGGTCAGCTTGAAGGTGTCTCGACTGGCTAGCGATCTTTCCTGGTTGAAGTGATTGTAGACGGAGGAATGGACGGAGGCGAATTTCTGTAGACTTCGCATGCGCCTGAAACGCTGCATCGCGCGTTCGCGTCGTCGAAACGGCAGGTGTGAATTCTCGGCGCGGTTGTTGAGCCACCTGCCCGTCTGTTGTTTTTCGAACGCGCCTATTTCTCTGAGCGCAGCCTTGTAGGAAGCGAAGCGATCTGTGACGACCTCCTTGGCGCAACCGTGCCGTTTCATCAATTTCCTGAGGAATTTTAGTGCTGCAGCCTTGTTTCGGCGCTTGGTGACAACTGCTTCCAGCACTTCACCTTCGTGATCTACTGCACGCCACAGATAATGTCGTTTGCCATTCACCTTTACGAAAACCTCGTCCACGTGCCACTTCCATTTCGAGAATGCGCGCAGCTGCTGCACACGCTTCCGTCGGATCTCAGCTGCAAACATTGGACCAAACCTGTTCCACCAATATCGGACGGTTTCGTGGCTCACGTCGATGCCTCGCTCGTGCAACAGATCTTCGACATTTCGAAGCGAGAGCGGGAAGCGGATGTACAGCATCACCGCAAGGCGGATGACCTCGGGACTGGTTTTGAAGTACTTGAAAGAGGCAGGTTTGGTCATGGGCAAAAGCTACGCAACCGTCCTGCCTGCCTCAAGACAAGTTCTTCTGACAAGACCCACAAGGTAGCAAGGTCGGCAAAACGGATAAAGTGGGTGTTCAAGGAACCTTTTAAAGCGCCTTTTCAATGAACTTTGAAAAAAGCTCACCCTGCGAGTTGATCCTAAGTTTCGCGTAAATGTTGCGTCTGTGGATGCGGACTGTGCCTGGAGAGATGCCGAGAATTGTGCCAACAGCTTCTGCCGAATGGCCCTTCAATGTGAACTCAACGACTTCTCGTTCTCGTGGCGTCAGAACGCCATCGCCAAATGCCTGGAATGCTAGATCAACGCGACGACTAACGCCATTCGCTGCGGCGCCGCGGGCCATCGTTGGAAAGTCACTCCAATGTTTGCAACAGGCTGCCCGAACGAGCGGCCATAGAGCGTGCAAATGACGAATTTCCTTGGCGGAAAAAGGCTTCTCTGCTCGCATGAGCGAGACCACAACCATCCCAGCGCCTGGGATATCGATAAAGTAGCCAATCTCCTCTGCTAACCCAGTCCTTTTGTAATAGCTGCGATAGTATTCGCCCTGATAGAACCTGTCCGGTGCGATATCGCGCATGCGGTACAGACCCGGTGTTATTGGTTTTGTCGCGGCCAAAAAAAATGGATCAAGTACGTAGGGCCCGGCTTGGTAATCCTCAACAAAAATACGCCGTTTGCTTTTGGGGAAATCGTCGTGAAGGTCTATTGGTGCTTCGGTTCCAACATGGCCAAACACCACCGTAAAATCAAATGGTGCGACCTGCCGTAAGCCATCTGCCAAAGCACATGGAAATTCTGGGGTTCCGATCTTCTCCACGACCCTGCCGGCCTCTTCCATCCAATCGTACACACGCCGCTCCAGATTTTCGAAAAGCACCTCTGTACCCCAATTGTGGTATATACAGTTATTCCGAGTTATTGTTACTTTTTCCTTGTTTGAGTGGTATGCCAACAAATGCCAAAAAATCAAGCAAAAGGAAAACGGCAGTATATGAGCTTTGACATGAGCGTCACCATGCAGACGATTGCGGAACTCCGAGGAGTGACCAAGACCTTCGGGAATGTGGTCGCCGCCAAAGACCTGAATCTTTCCATTGGGAAAGGAGAGTTCCTGTCGTTCTTAGGCCCATCTGGTTGCGGCAAAACCACTGCGCTTAGAATGTTGGCAGGTTTCGAGAAGCCAACCGAAGGTCAGGTGTTGCTCGATGGAGAAGTCGTCAACGACTTGGATGCGCACCATCGCCCAGTCAACATGGTGTTTCAGCACTATGCTCTTTTTCCTCACCTAAGCGTGTTCGACAACATCGCGTACGGCCTGCGCCAACAACGACCACGCGTAGACAAACAAACAATCGCGACAAAGGTTGAGCAAGCGCTGGAAACTGTCCGTCTTGGTGGGTTTGGCCCACGTCGCATCTGGGAGATGTCTGGTGGTCAGCAGCAACGCGTCGCTTTGGCGCGTGCGATCGTAAACGAGCCCAAGCTTTTGCTGCTTGATGAACCAATGGCTGCTCTGGATCGAAAGCTTCGAAAAGAAATGCAGTTTGAACTGCAGAACCTGCAACGACAACTAGGGATAACTTTTGTCCTCGTCACGCACGACCAAGAAGAAGCGCTTTCAATGTCCGACCGAATTTGTGTGATGGAAGGCGGCAGTATTGTGCAGGTTGGCAGCCCACGCGAACTCTATGACATGCCCCGCAGCCGCTACGTGGCTGGATTTGTAGGCACCTCAAATTTCTTTGATGCAACTGTGACTGACTCAGCAACCGACCAAATCACTGTGCGTTTAGCGAGTGGCCAAAAGGTGCACGGAACTCCGGAGATTCCAATAGATGCAGGGCAGGAAGTGTGCGTTAGTATCCGTCCTGAACAGATCACGCTGACCCGCGCGCTACCCACAGCTGAAATCGCTCTGCCAGTTACCATTCAAAATCGGATCTTCCTTGGGGAGCACACAGAATACCTTGCGCGCAACGAAGCACTGGGTGATTTCCATGTACTTGTGCCAAGGCAAGCGGAATTGAACGAGGGGACGTTCAATGCAGGAGAGCAGGCCTTTGTTTCATGGGGCGAAGGCGCACTGCTGATCCTGGAAAAATAACAAATCCCGCAATCCAACAACAGAGAGGTTCACAATGACCAAGGATAATGGGACTATTTCCAAGCAAAAGTTCATGGAAGAGCTTCGCCGGTACCAAAAGGGTTCGGTTACACGGCGACATTTCTTAGGCGTGACAGGTCTTGGGATGGCAACGGCCGTTCTGGGCACGGCCATTCCTGGGTTGCGTCCACGCCCGGCATTTGCTGCCGGGGACATTGGCGACCGAGTGATCCTCGCCACATGGCCGAACTACCATGACGAGATGAACTTCGAAGCCTTCACGGAAGCCACTGGCGCCCATGTTCAGGTCAATGTTTTTGGCTCGAATGAAGAGATGTTGGCAAAACTACAGGCTGGAGGGTCTGGCTGGGACGTTTTCGTTCCAACCAACTACACGATCACTACGTATGTGGGTGAAGATCTGATCATCCCGCTCGATACGTCCAAACTGCCAAACTACGACGCAGGTTCATTCGAACAGCGCTTTTCCGATGCCGGTTCTGTCGATGGCCAGCTTTACGCGGTCCCAAAAAACTGGGGCACGACTGGCTTTGCAGTGAACACCAGCAAGCTTGACGGCGCTCCGACTCCAACCACATGGAAAGAGTTCTGGGACCTTACTATGGAAGGTTACTCAGGCCGGACAATGGTGCATGATTACCAACTCACCACCATCGGTAATGCCCTGAAATACTTCGGCTACTCCTTCAACTCGGTCGATGAGAAGGAACTGGCGGATGCCGAGAAATTGTTACTGGATGCCAAACCGCATCTGTTTGCAATCTCGTCGGATTATCAGCCACCGATGCGTAACGGTGACGCCTGGATGACGATGTGCTGGACAGGTGACGGCAAGCAGATGAATGTCGACATCCCTGAAATCGCCTACGTTCTGGGAACTGAGGGCGGTGAACTCTGGTCCGACTACTACGCTATTCCTAAGGGCGCACCCCATATGGATGCCGCTTATGCCTTGATCGACTTCCTGCTGAACCCGGAAGTTAATGCGAAAGAAGTCCTCGCCCACGGCTATCCATCGGCTGATGCTCGCACCAATGCGTTGCTGCCGAAGGAACTACTGGAAGATCCGATCCTTTATCCGGCAGCTGACCTTCTGAATGCACTCGAGTTCGGCGCGGCGGCTACACTAACCGATCCAAACCGTGCCGAGTTGCTCGCCCGCTTCAAGTCGGCCTAAGCGGCAAGGCCGCCAATATCGGAAAAGACGAGGACAAAATGACCGAACGAGGCAGAAAAGCACTGTTGCTGGCTCCAGCAGGAATATGGCTTTTGGTAATGCTAGCCCTTCCTCTGCTGGTCGTCTTCGTCTTTTCCTTTGGCGAACGGGGTGCCGCCGGAGGCTACGTTCCAGCGTTCACGTTGGAACAATATGCCAACCTTCCTGCGCGATGGACGGCGTTTAAGAACACTTTGATCCTTGCACCTCTGGGGACTATCGCTGCGTTGGTAATTGCCTACCCGCTCGCCTACTTTCTTGCAGTGCGTTGTTCACCAAAGTGGAGAACTTCGCTGTTGATCCTAGTGATCGTGCCGTTCTGGACATCGATCCTGATCCGGTCATACGCTTGGATTTTCATCCTTGGGGGGCGTGGCTTGCCCGCTTTACTGGAGTCGATCGGCATCGATGATATCCGCCTGATAAATACGCCGTTCGCTGTGCTTGTCGGGATTGTCTATGGGTATCTACCTCTGATGGTTTTCCCGATTTTTGTAAGCTTAGACAAACTGGATAAACGCCTTCTGGAAGCATCGGCTGATCTCGGCTCTACCCCATGGCGTACGTTCCGTCAGGTGACACTTCCTTTGTCGGTACCTGGTATCGCAACTGGCTGCATGCTGGTCTTCATCTTGCTGATGGGCGAGTTTCTGATCCCAGCGATCTTGGGCGGCGGAAAGGTCTTTTTCGTCGGAAATGCGCTGGTGGACCTGTTCCTGCAGTCTCGGAACTGGGCGTACGGATCGGCGGTCGCAATGACTCTGGTTGTCGTAATGCTTGTCACTGTCTCAATTTACATGAAATTCATCTCGCGCCTGGGTGGCCAGCGCGAAGATGTCTCGCTGATGTGAGGGTCCGATGCGCTTATACGCGATTTGCGTCTACCTTTTTCTCTATATTCCAATCGGCATCATCGCGCTTTTCAGCTTTAATGCCGGACGACACGCAAGCCAGTTCATGGGGTTCTCGACCCAATGGTATGGTAGAGCGCTGAACAACCCATTTGTAATGGACGCGCTCGAGACCAGTCTGCTTGCGGCATTAATAACTGCTTGCCTCGCATCCACTCTCGGAACCATGGCGGCCATCGCTTTACAAGGGGTTAAGGGATGGCTCCGAACTTTGTTTGATGCGATGATTTATATTGCGATAATGATACCCGGTATCGTCATCGGCATCGCGACACTCATTGCCCTGGTCACCGTATTCGGCTGGCTAAACCCGCTTCTTGCAAGCCTATGGCCCGATGGAGCAAATCCCCCGCAACTTTCCATGGGGATGCCCACGCTTGTCGCCGCCCACACCATGTTCACAATGGCGCTGGTCATAATCATCGTACGTGCAAGGCTATCGGGTATGGACCGCGCGCTCATGGAAGCTTCGGCTGACCTCTTTGCGACGCCCTGGGGCACCTTTCGACAGGTGACCCTGCCGTTGATAGCACCGGCAATTTTGGCAGGCTTCCTGCTCAGCTTCACTTTCTCATTTGATGATTTCATCATCGCGTTCTTCGTAGCTGGCTCAGAAACAACCCTGCCAATCTACATATTCTCATCCATCCGGCGCGGCGTAACACCCGAGATCAATGCCATCGGCACTATGGTTATGGGCGCGTCGCTCTTGTTGCTCGTAGCAGCGCAGCTGCTTTTGCGCCGAGGCGCCTCAAAATCGAATAATTAAATAAAGGAGCCAAGTGACATGCGGCTTGCAGGTAAGGTCGCGCTCGTGACGGGCGCGGGATCAGGAATTGGTCGGGCGGGTTCAATGGCAATGGCACAAGAGGGTGCGCATGTTGTGGTAACCGATCGCGATGCAACACTTGCTGAAGCCACTGTGGCCGCGATCGTAGCGCAGGGAAATCAAGCATCTGCCATACAGCTTGATGTGACCGATGACGATGCCCTTACCAGAACCATAGACGAAGCAGTTAAAAACTTCGGTCGGCTTGACGTGTTGCACTCTCACGCTGGGTTGCAGATCGAAGGAACGCTGGAAGAAGTGGAACCAGATGGAATGGATGCTTCTTGGGCATTGAATGTCCGCGCTCACTTCATTGCCGCGCGTGCAGCCGTCGCCCATATGAAATCACAAGGTGGAGGCAGCGTGATCGTCACGGCCTCCAATTCTGGGGTTCAATATGACCGGGGTATGATCGCCTATGCGACTACAAAGCACGCTGCTGTTGCGATGGTTCGGCAGATGGCAGCCGACTACGCTGTCCATGCAATCCGTTTCAATGCCCTATGTCCAGGATTTGTAGACACCCCTTTCAATGCAGGCTTCGAAAAGCAGATGGGAGGCCGTGCCAAACTGGAAAGCTACATCGAGCAGGCGATCCCCATGAGTCGATGGGCGACAGTTGAAGAGATTGGCCATGGGATTGTCTATTTAGCTTCAGATGAATCCGCTTTTATGACGGGGCAAGCCCTGGTTATCGATGGCGGTGAATGCATTTAGTGATGGGTTAGACCGCTCAAGAGAATGTCTATCGCCGCAATTCATTTTGGCGAGCACATTTCAGTCCGCTTTGGGCTCGAGGCAGACGTTCGCTCACCTACGCTCAATGACTGCATTGCGGACAAATCCGCCGCTCCCATTGCCGAGAACGATGGAGGCAATCAGCCCAAAGCGGTCATGCTTGATCAGCACGTTGGGCGGCAAGCGGGAGTTCGCTGCGGATAGCATGGAGGTCTCCTTTCCCATCGATTGCTCCCCGCGAAGGGCTCGCCGGTTCATGCATCTCTTCGGCATTACCATTGGCGACCGAGGTTCCAAGAGATTGCGGTAGTCGAGAAGTCGCAGCGGGGTCAGGCTAATCTGCAGGCGCTCCGGCAATTTGGGCCTCTTGTGCCTCCTTATTGCGCCAATCTTTCGGGGATATGCCGAAGTTCCGCGTGAAGGCTCGGGTGAGTGCCGATGTTTCGGACAAGCCGACCAATTGGGCGATCTCCTTGATCGAATGATCAGATGTGGTGAGCAGTTCGGAGGCCTTTTCCATCCGCAGCCGGTTGATCACCTTGGACGCCGTTGTTCCGTAGGAGGACAAGCGCTTGTTCAGCACCTTGGTGGTGATGCTGCACATCCGGGCGGCCTCGCTCACCGTCAGCGCCGGATCGGACAGCCTTGATCGCACGAGAATTTCGAAGCCTTCGAGGTAGTCCAGGGGCACATCGACCTGAACCGGTTCTTCGATATCATTGTCGTGGTTCACGAGGAGTTCGGGGTTGATTGGAAGCGACAGCCAGGCCGCCGGAAAGCGGATGGAGAATCCCCTGTTGTTGCACTTGATGCCCCGCACGCCATGAAACTGCTCCGGCAGCAGGGTCGGATCGCAGAGGCGCAGAACAACCTGGGTTGGATCCCATCGGAAATCGAGAACACGGTGCAGCAGGTAGATCCAGATCCCGACGAGAAAGGCGTCCGAATGGCCCGGCGACACCTCGGGTTCGAAATTGCGACTGGTGGTGAAGTAGGCGTGTTCCTCCTCGATCAGGAGCCGGAAGGACACCGCGTTGCTTTCCTTCGAGACGATCTGGGTGAACCGGGTGAAGAAATCGCCAAGGGTCACCGACTGGCCGAGGAGCGCCCCACGCGGCAGGAACTTCAACAGGTCTGTCTGTTGTCCCGCCAAGGCGCAGATATCCGGCCGGGTGATGTCGGCGATGGAGGCCAGCGCCGCATAGACCGTGTCATGCGGGATGAACTCGGCCGGGTTCAGGACCTGTTCCTCGCTCAATCCATGCAGCCCGAGCGCAAAGGCCGGATCCGCATCGAGCCGCCGCATCATCGCTACGACGGGGCCGAGGACCGTAGCACGTACGAGGGACAAACCGTCCTTTTGTTCTCCTTGCGGCATCCACATCACCCTTTCGCTCTCCGACACGCTACGGGCGCGGGCGCCTGACGGCCAAGCAGAAATTGGCTGAAATTGACCGGATCGGGTCAGAAAAATGCACCACGGGATCAGCGGGTCAAAAGAATCTCGGGGCACATGTGCATAGTGGGAGGATCGGTCCGCAGGAAGACCGACCCCTGGGAGGACACCGAATGACAACACTCAACCTGAAGGCGTTGCTGCCGGCCATGTCAATGGCAATTGCGCTCACGACGCCTGCCATTGCGCAGGATATCCCCAACATTCCCTCGGAGGTCACGCTGTTCAAGAACGTGATGGTCTTCGACGGGGTGAATGACGGCTTGAAAGATGTCGACGTGCTCGTCGTCAAGAACAAGATTCACAAGATTGCAGAGGACATTCCCGAATCCGGCACGTGGGAAGTCGAAGTTCGAACGGGCGGAAGCAAGCGCCTGCCCGATCCTGTTGGCGGTATCGACGGCTATTCTTTCACCATCCAGACCGAACGCGGTATTGAGACCAAAGAGGTCGAGGTCAATGTGATCGACGGCGGCGGACGCACCTTGATGCCGGGACTGATCGACAGCCATGTGCATGTGAATATGTACAAGGATGGCACGATCCCGGGCCTTCAGGACACGACATGGGAGGAGATCGGCGCACGTTCTGCGGCCTTTGCGCAGGAAATGCTGGCGATGGGCTTCACAACCGTGCGCGACATGTGCGGTGCACATGGTGGACTTCGTGCGGTAATCGACGAGGGTTCGCTTCCGGGCCCGCGGATATACTCGTCCGGCGCCTGCCTCAGCCAGACCGGTGGTCATGGCGACTGGGGGATCGCCGGGCAACGCAAGAACGAAAGCAATCTTGAACGGCTGGAGATCACGCGGCTTGTCGACGGCCCTGCCGAAGTGCTCCACGGCGCGCGGCGGAACTTTGCGCTTGGGGCCAACTACCTCAAGATCATGGTCAGTGGTGGTGTGACCTCCATCAAGGACCCGATCTACCAGTCCGCCTTTACAGACGAAGAAATCGCCGCTGCCGTCGAGGTGGCCGGGGACATGGATTCCTATGTCGCCATGCATGTCTTCATGGATAGCGACCTGTCGCGCGCGCTCGATCTCGGGGTCAAAGTGGTGGATCACGGCCTGACCATAACGGAACCGACGATGCAGAAGCTGGTAGAGAAGGAAGCGTTCTTCTCGCCCAACCTGACCGCGTTGGCGCCCGAGGCGCTTGAGCATCCGATGCACCAGGACCCGACCTTCCCGCCGACGGCGAAGTTCCTCTGGTTGCGGAAAAACAGCGAGCAGTTGTTTGATCTGGTGCGGAAGTACAAGCCGAAGATGGTGTTCGATTCCGACTACGTGCTGCTGACCGGTGTGCCGTACCGGCAGTCGATGGACTTCACCAAGGCTTTCATGGCGCGTGAGTTCGGCAACCTCTGGGCCTTGCAGATGATGACCTCGAATGGCGGCGAACTGGCCGCACTGACGGGACGCGGAAACCCCTATCCCGAAGGCAAGCTCGGCGTGATCGAGGAAGGTGCCTATGCCGATATCCTCATCGTTGACGGAAACCCGCTCGAAGACATCACTGCCATCGGCGCTGTCGATACATGGTTCGATGCCGAGCCACGCGGGCAGGACGTGCCGAGCATTCGCGTCATCATGAAGGACGGCAAGTTCTACAAGAACACGTTGAACTGAACTTTCGGCGGGGCGCTGGCCCCGCCGTCAACATTGCGGAAGGGCAAACTTATGAAGCATCTTTTCAAGTCCACATTACTGGCGGGCGTGGTGTCGCTCGCTGCCGGCATGTCCTCTGCGCAGGACGAAGCGCTGCCGCAGACCCTGTTCACCAATGTCCATGTTTTTGACGGCGTGAACGAGGCGCGGATCGAAAACGCCAGCGTTCTGGTCGAAGGCAACCTGATCAAGGAAATTTCGACGGACGGGATCGAAGCGCCCAACGCAACCATGATTGACGGCGGCGGGCGCACGCTCATGCCGGGGATGCATGACCAGCACGTGCATTTGCTGGTGTTCAACCCGCTCAGTGACGGGTTGCGCCAGAACATCACGCCCTTCCATCTTGGTGGCGTTGCAACGATCCGGTCCGAGCGCATCCTGATGAACGGGTTCACGACGGTTCGTGACCTCGGCGGACCGGCAAAGTCCATCGCGCGGATCATCGATACCGGTATGTTCCCCGGTCCGAGGATCTATTCCTCGGAGGCCTTCATCACGCAGACATCGGGCCATGCCGATTTCCGCAAGCTGAACGACCGGCATCCAACCCTGTCGGGGCAAGGCCCATCGCATTGGGTCGACACGGACATGAGCTTCATCGCGGATGGCCCGGAGCAGATCCGCATGGCGGTGCGCGAGAACCTGCGGCGCGGGGCAACCCAGATCAAGGTCATGGTCAGCGGTGGGGTCACGTCCGAGTTCGACCCGCTGCATTCGCTTCAGTACCAGGCGGACGAGATCCAGATGGCGGTCAAGACCGCCGAGCAATGGGGCACCTACGTCACCTGCCACGTGTTCACCGAGCAGGCGATCCGCAACTGTATCGACAACGGTGCAAAGACCGTTGAGCACATCCCGTTCCTGACCAAGGAGGCCGCCGAGATCATGGTCGAAAAGCAGATCATGTTCGCGACGGCGGTAGCCCCGGTCTACTCGGTGACGACCGAACAGGCGGAAGCCTTCTACACGCCAGCCTCGTTCGCCAAATGGAAGAGTGTCCGTGACGCCGCCGCCAACATGATCGAGGTGATCCAGACGACACCGGGCATGATCGACCTCTACACTCTGGGCACCGATCTCATCAACAACTGGGACCAGACGCTTGAGCAGGACAAGAAGATGAACGACGAGTTCAAATACCTGCACGAGGCCAAGTTCAAACCCTTCGACATTCTGCGCATGGCCACATCGAACGGCGCCCGCATGAACCGGCTTACGGGCTTGAACAATCCGTATCAAGACGGCCCGCTCGGCGTGGTCGCGGAAGGCGCTTACGCGGATCTCCTGCTGGTCGATGGCAACCCGCTCGAAGACATCCTTCTTCTGGCCGATCCTGATCCCAACCTGAAGGTCATCATGAAGGACGGCGTGATCTACAAGAACACGCTGGACTGAGGAGAGCGCGGGGCGGTCTCCCTCGTCCGCCCCGCGTTTTTTTGCCCGACGCAATCATCCCGGAAGGACTGACCGTGAAACACCTCACTCTTGCCACTCTCATGGCCCTCTGCAGTTCGATGGCGGTTGCTCAGGAGTGCGACGTCGCGCTTCTCAACGGCCGTGTCATGGACCCGGAAACCAATCTTGATGCCGTGCGCAATGTCTGCGTGACCGGCGACAGGATCAGCGCGATCACCGAAGATGCCTTGACGGGCAAGCGCGAGATCGACGTTTCCGGGCATGTAGTCGCGCCGGGATTCATCAACACCCATTCGCATTCCTTTGGCGGCTTCGATCAGAAGATGATGGCCCATGATGGCACGACGACGATCCTCGATACCGAGAGCGGCGTGGCGGATGCCGACCTGTTCTACGACAAGTACGAGGGCAATTCCTTTCTCAACTTCGGTTCCGGGATGGGGCACGAGGAGATCCGGCGTGTCGTGATGGATGGGGTTTCAGTCGAGCTGGCATCCGATCCGACCTACATCCTCAAGTCACGCGGTGCAGCCGAGGAAGAAGACGGACATGCCAGCTGGGCGCTGGATATTCCGACTGCGGATCAGCTCGTCGAAGTCATGACCATGTATGAAAAGGGTCTTCGCGCCGGGGCGATCACCGTCAACACGACGGTGGGATACATGGGATACAACACCTATCCGAAGGAGATTTTCGCGCTTCAGAAAATGGCGAAGAAGTATGACCGCTTCTTTGGCGCCCATACCCGTTTCGGTCCGACCGAGAGCCTGCCGCTCTACTATTCCCTGGGCGCAAACGAGGTGATCGCAAACGCCGTTGCGCTCGACGGGGCCCTGATCCTTTCCCACATCCAGAACCAGGGGTGGGAAGAAATCTACGAGCTTGCGCGCCGCCTGCAAATGCGCGGAATGACCATCTTCGCGGAATACTACCCGGCCATCACCGGCAATCCGAACATCGCGACACCGCAACTGCTGCCGGACAAGATCGAGGCGAACAATATCGTTCCGACCCGCGATATCTTCGATACCAGCACCGGCGAACTCTACGAGTCCGACGAGGAGTTCTTCCGGCAGCAGAAGGAGGATCCGAGCAAGCCGATTTTCATCACAGTCCGCCCCGAAGCAGACCTGGAGCGCTGGATCCACATGAAGGATATTGCGATCGCCAACGACATCGTCGGCTTCACCGTCGATGGCGAACCGCTGCCGATCGAGGCCGATTTCACGGAGTACGGGGGGCACCCGCGCAATGCCGGCACCTATGGCATCGTGTTCCGCGAGGCCCGTGAACAGGGCATCGCGCTGATGGAGATGGTGAACAACGCCTCCTACATTCCCGCGAAGTACTTTTCCAAGGTGGGCCTGAAGGCGATGCAGGAACGCGGCCGGATGCAGGAAGGCATGATCGCGGATATCACGATCTTCGACCCCGACACGATCACCGAAACATCATCGATGAAGAAGGGCATGAACGGCTCCTTCACCAAGGGAATCCCCTACGTTCTGGTGAGCGGGCAGGTCATTATCGCCGACGGTGTCGCTAATATCGACCTGCGGCCCGGGCAGCCGATCCGTTACCCGGTCATCGAAGGGGGCGAGATCGATCTGGACCTCGGGGACAAGGAATTCACCTGGCACGCCGACATCGAAACGCCAGAGGATGAGCATTCCGAGTTC
Organism: Ruegeria sp. CI8; assembly: GCF_056536865.1. Classification (NCBI taxonomy): domain Bacteria; kingdom Pseudomonadati; phylum Pseudomonadota; class Alphaproteobacteria; order Rhodobacterales; family Roseobacteraceae; genus Ruegeria; species Ruegeria sp. CI8. The sequence goes on along the minus strand of NZ_JBQFQL010000001.1, from coordinate 638,402 downwards.
CCGCTCCGCCCTGCCGAGCTGGAACACTCCATTCCCGGAGCTCCGGGGCATTGAACCCACAAGAACGGTCAGGGCAGCCATGCTGTACTGACCACAACATCGAAGCAATTCCGGGTGGCAAGATGAACAGGATCCTTCTTTCGACAGCCCTTTGCGTCTCTGCGACAGTTGCAGCGGCGCAGGACACAAAAGACATGCGCACCTTCCTGTTTATCGGCGCATCCAACAGCGCCGCCTGGGAGATGCAGATCGCCAATCCCGGGGACCGCGCGGCCTCGGTGAAGGGTGGGATCGAGGCGCTCGGCGGCGAGCTTTTGAGCTACTATTGGGGGCTTGGGAACGGGAAGAACTACATCACCGTCGCCCTGCCGGACGACCCCACCTTCATCCAGGCCTTCTATGTCAGCCGTCTCGGTGACGGGTTGCTGGAGGATTACCAGATGATCGAGTTGATGAGCAGCGCCGACATGGCCGAAGCCCTCGCCCGTGTGCCGGAGATCAAGGCGCAGGACGATCTCAAGTAACCGGACTGCACACTCGGGACGATCCAGAAGGGAACATCAAATGAACTTCAGCCCTGTGTGTGTCGGCGGAGTCGTATTATGCAAATAGTTGCCATTGGCCTGCTGTCCGCCTTCTTTCTCTTCGCCAGTTCGATCAAGATCCTTGGCTGGCAGAAGCTCATCTTCGAAACGCAACTGGCGATGTTCGTCAAATCCGGGCTGAACCGTCAGATCATGGCGCTTGTCGGTGGTGTCGAGCTTTTCGGGGCGGTGGCGATCTGGTTTCAAGGCAGCTTGCTCGGGCCGCTCGGGGCCGCTGCCCTTCTGGGCACGTCGCTTGGCGCAATCGGTTGTCATCTGATCTGGGACACTTGGAAAGACGGTGTGCCTGCCATGATCACGGCTACGCTTTCGGCCTTCGTCCTCTGGACGGGCCGGGATGTCGTACTGGCGATACTTGCATGAGCGGGCCGAAGAAGAATCAAGAGCAACAAGAGAGACCTCATATGGGACAGGCAAGGCTTCTCGGTACGGTCATCGTCGCTGGCTTCTGGTTATCAACCGGAGCCTTGGCGCAGGAAAGCCGGCCAACGTCCGCCCTGGAGGCCGCCGCAGCGGTCTCGCTCGGTGGCCCGGCATCCACGCAGGCCCAACTGGAACAAGACCGAGTGCGGCGGTTGCAGGACTCTCGCTGGCCGGGGCTGGATGCGGCATTGGACCCCTTGGAGGCATCGCGGCAACGCCTTGCCGAACGCACCGGCCTGAACCTCTCCTTCGACTACCAGGCCTATTACCAGTCCGCGACCGAGAGCCTGACCGATATCGACGAGGCCGCCTTGGGCCAGGCGCGCATTCTGGGCCAGTGGACGCTGCTCAATCGCGGCGGCGAAAATCCCGGGCAATTGGTCTTCACATTGGAGAACCGCCATCTGCTCGGCACGGACATCGCGCCAAGCGGGCTTGCCGGGGAAATCGGCTATGCGGGCGTCACCGCAACGACATTCAGTGACACCGACACGACCCTCTCCGTCGCCTACTGGTCCCAGACGCTCGCTGGCGGGAAGGCCGGTTTCGTGGCCGGCCGGATCGATCCGGGAGACTACTCGGACATCCTCGGCTACGTGAACCCACGCACGACTTTCTCCAATTTCTCGATCCTGTTCAGCCCGGTCCTGCCGATCCCCGATCCCGGCTTCGGCATTGCGGGGGGCGGTTTCCTGACCGACCAGATCTATGCCCTCGGTGTCCTGTCGGATGCAAACGGCTCGCTGACCGATGTCGAGTGGTTTCCCGGTGGCCCCGAGTTCTACAAATACGCCGAGATCGGATGGACGCCCGAACGCTCGAAGCGCTTTCTAACCAACGTTCACCTCGGGGTATTTCACGTCGATGAACGCACCGAGGCAGGCGTGCCGGAGAGCTACGGGGCGATCCTGTCTGCCAACCACACGATCAACGAGGAATTCATGATCTACGGACGCCTCGGCTGGTCGGAGGGTGAGGCGCCGATCGCCCGACGCGCAGCCAACGCTGGACTTCTATGGCGGCCGGGCCTCTATGACGACCTCTTTGGGTTTGGCGCGACCGTTGCGGACCCGGTAGATGAAACGCTCGACACCCAGACCACAATGGAGGCCTTCTATCGGTTGGACCTGTCGGACAATGTCGCCCTGACGGCGGACGTCCAGCACATGATCAACCCGGGCTTCAACGATCAGGACACGACCGTTTTCGGCTTGAGGCTGCGGATCAATCTTTGACCTGAGTAGCGGCGGATAGAATGCCGTCTGGTTGGGAGTGTCGTGCCTGCGCCGGAACGGCCCATGCAGCCATCGCGGCCAAGGAGGCGACCCCTTGGATGATTGGCATTGCGTCAGGCGAAAGTCTTGACGGCAGAACAACCGTCGAATTTGGCTTGTTGCTCTGCAATGTCAGCCATTCCAATGAAGCTGTCGGATGCTCTCAAGCGGGGGCATGGCGGTTCGCTTAGATCTTTCCACAGAAGGCGGCCACGGAGGTCGCCACCGTCAGAAAGGTTGGAACCGATGACAAACACCCTCAAGAACACCGTATTCGCCGCCCTTGCCGCCTCACTCGCCCTCGCTGCCCCGATGGCCGCCAATGCCGGTGACATCGGTGAGAAAGCCCTCAAGGGCGCTGTGGCCGGCGCCGTGCTGACCGAAATCACCGGCGGCGACGCCAAGGACGGCCTGGCCCTCGGCGCAGCCGCCGGTGCGCTCGGTGGCAAGATCGCCGAAGACCGGGATCGTCAAGATCGCAAGGACGATCGCAAGAAGGGTGGCAACAAGCACAAGCGCTGATCCCGCAACGAGACAACCGGAACGGTTTACCCCTTCCAACCGACGCTGGAGAGATCCGGCATCTGCTTCAAACCCGTTAGGCCTCATGCCTGCCGGGTTTGTTGCGTCAGGGTGGTTCAGGAAGACGGAGAAACGTGAAAGTGCGGGCCTATGATCCGAGCAGTCCGGCCTCTACTCAGATCGTTCGCCCTATGCCAGGGGCGCTTCTGTTGCTGGCTGCTCCCTGAAGTCGCTGGGGGGCTGTCCGTACCATCTTCGGAATGCCGTGCTGAAGGTACTGGCGTCGCTATATCCGAGAAGATAGGCGATCTCGGTGAGCGGAAGCGTGCTGTTGAGCAGATAGTCCCGGGCCAGAGCCTTTCGCAGATTGGCGACGACCGCTGCGAAGCTCGTGCCCTCGTCGGTCAGTCGGCGGGCCAGCGTTCGGGCGCTCATCCCAAGTTCCGCCGCAATTGCGTCCTGCTGGGCCGTGCCGGCTGCAAGACGCGCCGTGATCTGCCTCTCAACAACCCGGGCCACACTGTTGGGTGTCTGCGGCATCCGAGCCAGCGTGTTCTCGCAAATGACCGAAAGCGTCCGCTGCAAGTTGTCGTCGGCCGTCAACAGCGGCACATCCATATCAGGCGCCTTGAAGGCAATGCTGTTCTCCGCGGCACCAAACAGGACATTGCAGCCAAAGAACCTGTCGAGGGCCTCGGTGCCGGTCAGCCGCTGATGCGCGAACCGAACATGCGTCGGACGGATTTGCCGATTGGAGTAGTCCCGCAGGGCGAAGACCGTGCCAACGGCTCCAAACTCGGCATATTGCCCGGTCGGAATGCTTGCTGGCACATCGTAGTGCCAGGTCAGCCGGGTGGTTTCCGGGCCTTCTTCCATGGCCGTCTTGCTCGCGTCACCGATCACGCGCTGAAAACGGGTGATGTTTCGAAGGTAACCGCCAACGGTAGGTGCCGAAACGCCGACATAGGCGAGCAACCCGGCCTTCCTGACCAGGTCCGGCGACTGTGCCAGGCGGTATCCGACAAGGTCGTCCCTGGTCAAAGCGCTCGCCTTTTCAAACAACCAGGCAGTCTTGTCGAAGGACCAGCGAGCATCCGGGTCTTCGAGTTGAGATCTGGTTATCCCGAACTCCTTTCGGATATCCCGCTCGGAAAGGCCTGTTTTCTTCAACTCACCGACAATGATCTGTCCCCAGATTGCGCTGTGTTTTGGAATCTCGGATTTCATTTCTGGTCCGTAGTCTCGGTGTCTGACGTGTTGCGCCACGTTAAGGCCCGTCTGACCTTCTTGCCAGTTGCCAAAGCCAACGTTCGAACAACGCAACGCCCGTTTCGTTCAATACCCGCAGTGCCTTTCACACACTCGCCACCAAGGTAGGCGCGACGTCGGTCGCGAGTAACTCGAGATCCGTGCGGTGTGACACACCGAGTAGCGGCGCACATCGTCCGGGTTGGGCAGCTTGCTTGTTCGCTGTGGCTTTCGAAGCCGCCATTCTCGGCGCGCTACTTAAAAGTCCGCTCTGGGCCGGAGGCGTCAGGAGGCTCCACCAAGGTGGTCACGCGGCCCGCCTCAGCGCCGCATGGCTGCTTTGAACCCAAAGCCGGTGTTCTTGCTACGTGGGATTACCTTCAGTTTTACGCCCTAAAAAATCTATACCTTACGTCACCCTCTTCATCAGGTTTACCAGATGGTTTTACAGGCGAGCCTGAGGTAGCCTTCATTAACTTCTTCGCCATCTTGAGGGTTAAGTTATGATCTCCAAACGCGTATTTTTGTCCAGCCTTGCATCGACCGCTGCGCTGGCGCTGGTGCCGGCGCGAGCCCGAGCTCAAGCTCCAGATGCAACGCTCTTCACGAACGTGCGTGTTTATGACGGGATGTCCGATGAGTTGACCGAACTCACGAACGTTCTTGTCGAAGGGGAATTGATCAAGGATGTCTCGCCCGCTGTTGATGCCGCGCCAGAGGTACCGCGCATCGATGGAGATGGACGGACCTTGATGCCGGGGCTCCTCGACATGCATGTGCACCTGCAGTGGAACCAGGACCCAGCTGGTTTCCTGACAGCACGTCCAGATTACATTGCTGCATTGGCATTGAGTGAAAGTGAAGCCACCCTGATGCGTGGCTTTACCAGTGTCCGTGATACTGGTGGCGGCATTCTCGGTTTGGCGCGCGCCATAGACGAGGGCCTCCACCCCGGCCCGCGTATTCAGGCGTCAAACGCTGCGATCTCAATGACCGCCGGTCATGGCGACCTTCGACCGCGTTCTGTGCGTCCGAGAGCTTTCGGCGGGCCGCCGTTCACAGAAGCGGAGCGACTTGGGATCACACTTTTCGCAGACGGGGTACCTGAAGTTCTGGCGGCTGCACGCGAGCAGTTCCGGCAGGGTGCGCACTTCATCAAAGTCTTTTCAGGCGGCGCCGTGACTGGCCTCTACGACCCATTGGATATCAACGAGTATTCGCCGGCAGAACTCGAAGCGGCAGTAGAGGAGGCCAAACGTTGGAACACTTACGCGACCTCGCACGCATACATGGACACATCGGTTCGGGCCGCCATTGAGGCAGGTTACCAATGTATTGAACACTGCAACCTCATGACGCCTGAGTCGATGGAGTTGGCCGTGGAAAAAGGGGTCTGGCTTTCAACCCAGGTTGGCTTTTTTGCAGCAGACATTCCGGCAGGGTTCACGCCCGCCCAGGCAGAACGCCAAAAGATGGCGTTTGATGGTCTCGACGCCATGCTTCGATTAGCGCGAGAGTCCGGCGCTAAGATTGCACTCGGAACAGACTTTGTCGGATCGAGGCAAACGAAAGCAACGCAGTTGGAGGAATTGCAGCTCAGGACGCCATGGTTCAGCAACGCCGAGATTTTGCGGCAGGCAACAGGTCTGAATGGTCAGCTTTGGGACTTGACCGGCCCGCGTAATCCCTACCAGGCTGGTCCAGTCGGTGTCATCCAACCCGGAGCCTACGCAGATATTCTGCTCGTGGACGGAGACCCGATTGCCGACCTTACGGTCATGGCCTCTGCGGACAATTTCGATGTGATTATGAAGAACGGCAAAGCGCACAAGAACAATCTGGCCTGAGAGATTTGCCGAGGGTCAAGATAGACACTTGAACCGCCCCGGGTTTTCCGGAGGCTGATTACTCCGTTTCAGGCGACTTTATCGAACTCGTTACGCTGTTCATAGAACTTCTCCTCGGCTTCTGCTGGCGGGATGTTTCCGATGGTCTGCAGCAGGCGGCGGTTGTTGAACCAGTCGACCCATTTCAGGGTTTCCCATTCGACGGCATCGGCGGTCAGAGGTGGTTCGGTTCGTTTGAACAGTTTCGAGCCCGGCAGTCTCAAAGCCTCTGTTGTTAGCCAAAGCATCAGGGCTTGTATCGTGCGTATCCAAAGTCCATATATACGTGGCTTACGTTTTTCTTTTTCGACCTGCTGTCTCCTCAATTCGGCGTTCAGTCCCTCGATTCAGACCGACCACGCCGAGTCGCTGCAATGATGCGGGCGACAAGCATTAGGAGACTTCCACCATGGCAAATGGCACAGTAAAATGGTTCAACTCAACCAAAGGTTTTGGCTTTATCGAGCCTGAAGATGGGAAGCGCGACGTGTTCGTGCATATTTCCGCACTTGAGCGTTCCGGCATTAGCGAATTGAAGGACGGCCAGAAGGTTACCTTCGACGTCGAAGCTGGCCGTGACGGACGCGAAAGCGCTTCCAACCTGGCACTCGCATAGCCTGCTACGGGCATCCTTCTGGGGTGCCCGTTTGTTCAGAGGGTTCCCAAGAGCCGTTGGAGAAAAAGTCAGTTGCAAAAGCAGGAATTGACCCGGGCGCTCGTTCAATACCGCGTACCCGATAACAAGCGTAGTGTTTTTGAACTGACAATTACTGTTATCCCTTTTTTCGCACTATGGGGCGCAGCGTGGTTTGCGCTTTCCCTTGGTGTCTGGGTCGCTATTCCACTGGCAATCCTTAACGCTGCATTTCTGGTGCGTCTCTTCATCATCATGCATGATTGTGGTCACGGATCATTTTTTAAAAACCGTACCGTTTGCAATTGGACAGGCCGGGTCTTGGGTGTTCTCGCCCTCACACCTTATGACGTCTGGCGGCAAAGCCACGCGATTCACCACGCCTCAACCGGCAACCTCGATCGGCGCGGGATGGGCGATATCCCTACGTTGACTGTAGAGGAATACCTGAAGCGCAAGCGGGCCGGTCGTGCCGCTTACAGGTTAATCCGGAACCCCTTCTTCCTGTTCTGTATCGTGCCTGTCTACACGTTCTTTCTGCAAAATCGCTTACCCTTTGGTTTCATGCGGTCAGGCTGGCTGTATTGGGCAAGCGCAATGGGAACAAACGCCGCGATTGCGGTGGTCCTGGCCCTGATTTTTTGGACCGGAGGCCTGGATGTGCTGGTTTATGTATTCCTGCCAACCATGATCGTCGCCGCCTCGATTGGTATTTGGCTTTTCTATATTCAACACCAGTTTGAACACACGACATGGGAACGGGAAGAAGAGTGGAACCTTCAGGACGCCGCATTCCATGGAAGTTCTCATTATGCCTTACCAGGCATCCTGCTTTGGTTCTCTGCAAATATTGGCGTTCACCATGTTCACCACCTTGCCAGCCGCATACCGTTTTATCGGCTAAACGAAGTTTTGCGGGACCATTCCGAGTTGGAAAATTGCCAACGTATTACTCTATATGAGAGCCTTCACTGTGCACGATTGCATCTTTGGGACGAAAAAAGCCAGCGCCTGCTGACATTTTCCGAGGCTTTGTCGAACGCCAATAACTACTCAGTGTAGTCTGGCGCGCACCAGATATGCCTCCACAGTGTCACCGCCTAGGGCGCGAATGGCCTCCAGTCGGTGAAGGCCTTCGATCAGCACGAACCTCTTGTTGTCCGCGCGTATCTGGATCGGGGTCTTCTGGCCGTTCTTCAGGATATCTTCGGCCAGCGTCAGAACTTTTTGTTGATCAAGCGTTTTTGCCCGTTTCACAGGTACATAAATCAGGTCGAGCGGATATGGTCGTTTCTCCAACATAAGCTACGTGACCAACCTTTCGTGCATGTGTTCCGATTTAGAGCTCACTTCAAAAGCGGGGGCTGGAACGTGCGTCATAGAACCGAACGAACAGCGTCGCGCAGTTCCTGATGCATAATCCAAGTTGCGGGCTCGTCGTCACTTTCGATGTGAGAAAATGCCAGAACCTGTGCGGCTCCATCATTCTGTGCCGATCCGGCTTCGGGAAGATCCAGCTCCAGATATTCCGCAATCAATAGCCCGATTTTCTTGAAGACCTTGATAGAGGCTTCGCGCGATTTGTAGCCGGCCGCCTGAGACAAGTTACCAATGGTCAGACCGTCCTTGCCCGCGATGGTAAGTGCTTTCAGCAACCTGACCTGCGCAGGGGTGAGCCTGATCTGGCGCAATGCCTCGGCATATTCTCTTTCACTGGGAACGAGGGTTCCGGAGTTTCCCTCAAAACGGCGTTGACCGCTACGCTTCCTGTCTCGTTCTTCGAGAATTTCTTTCAAGGCTTCTATAGCCAATGCTGGTGTTTCTCCAACTGCATCGGCAATCATTGTCTGCGTTTTTGCCGGCGGTTTGGGAAACGCCCGTGCAACACTATCGCCGCTCAGAACGCCGGCCTTGATCAAGTACTTTCCAAACTCTTCCTCAATCACTCCTGATACGTCAGCGTTCCGCGACTTACGAACACTGCGGTCCTGAAATGCTCGTTGTTCCAGACCTCGAGCTGACATCTTTGAACCGGAAAGGGTAATTTGAGGGGTATTTTTGCGCATCAGAGAAACACCACTACAACTATCGCTGCGACAAACACCGCCGATGCAATAGATATCTTTATCCTATTGGACCGGCGACGCGCCTTTTCAGCCTTGATGCTTTTGCCCAGGTTTTCATCAATCGAGTCATTGTTCACGGCTTTGTCCTTCCTGATTTCTCATGCGGCATAGGTTTCCACCAACGCATTGTTATGGCACATTTTCCGTGCACGTATCGTTCTGTCTTGTGAATGGACGATTACATTCCCAACCGTCACCTCTTCGGTTCAAATGAGCGTTGGAAGGAACTTGAATCTTATCGCACCTGTTCCGGTTTGCGCGAAAACCACGTTCGCATTTCCATCCGGAAAAAGTCTCAGGGGCGAGATATGCATCCTGTGGAATTGCCACTGGTTCACAGCTGCTCTCCGCCGCCCTGTAACCTCTGAGGCACACCCATCCATCCGAGCTTCTTTTGTCGCTCAGACGACCGTTTTTTGGGACATCTATTGCAACACAATCCTGGTTTTCTTTACGAAATCCCCAGTTGCAGTGTATTTCCTGCACGCCAAACCGAGTTTCGACGTACCCATTTTGGGGCGAAATCACTTCTTCACACTCTTCTCCGGCACGCTGGAACAGCCGATTGCACGTCCACTGATCTCCGGTTGATGCCAGGTAGGCATTTTCAGGAACTCTTATTTTCTCACAGAGTTCTCCGACATTCTGAAAACCGTGATTGCATTCCCACCCGCGGCCATAGGAGCTACCCGTTAAATATGCGTTTTGGGGTACGTCTGGACTTTGGCAGGATCCGTTTCTGTTTTCGAAACCTTCGTCACAAACCGTTGCACTGGCATTGCCTGCGACTTGGGCAGCAAGCTGCGTTCCTGAGAGCGACACCAAAAGTGTCGAGATCAAACAAAGTATGCAGCGCGTAAACCCAATGAGTGACTGATCCAAACGGAGCCAGAGACCTGATCTATCGGGCATCAAACACGCAATTCATGTGCCAAGTGCTGTTCATGCGGCGCCTTCTTTCCTTGGTCACGCGATGACAGGTGCATGTCCGGTGACAGTTGCAAATGCTTGCGAGGAACGAGCTCATAGCGAAGACCCCAGCGAAACCCGTTCCTATGCTGGGGCACATGCTACAGTTAGTCTGAAGGCCATTGGTTTATCGTAACCGGCAGCATCGCGGCGACGAGATACTTTCACCAATACACTTTTGTGGTTCGTGGCAGCGATAGAGTCAAGGAACTTTCCTTCGTCGCCGTGGCAGCACCGCTAGGGCTGGTAGTATTTGAAACTGCAGGTGACCAAGTTGCCAAACAAGCCTCCGAAAGAAATTAACTGGCACCGGTCTGACGTTGTAAAGATTTGGAGCTGGACCAACAGCGAATACCAACTTTGTCTCGCGTTGCCCTTATCGGGCCTGTGAGCCTCCCCATCTGAATTGGTCTGACCTGCTCCCCTTGGAGTCCGCTTTTATTGGTTAGCTCTGTTCAGGGTTTGGTCCTCTTCTGACCATTGGTGATACTCCCGCGGGGTGAGCCCGTCGAGGCTCGTGTGCGGGCGGTTGCGCGAACTGTGCTACGCGGTGCTCATGGGCGAGGCCGGCACCGCCGCAAGACGTGCCTTTGGCGTCGGCAACGAAATCGCGCGCACCATCGCCTATCTTGCAAACCACCTGAACAAGCAGGTCACCATCGACGATTTGGCCGATCGGGTGGGCATGAGCCGCGCGGTCTTCCATCGGCGTTTCAAGGAAGCCACGACAATGTCGCCGATCCAGTTCGTGAAATCGATGCGGCTGAACAAAGCCGCGATGAAAATCGCCGAGGGAAAGACCGTTTCGGAGGCCGCCTGGGATGTGGGTTACCAAAGCTTCTCCCAGTTCAGCCGCGAGTTCAAACGGATGTATGGCCAGTCACCCCGACAATGGAGCCACGACCGACACGTGGCGACAGGGATAGCCTGAAGCCAAGATTGCGGACCTTGGATTAGGCGATACGAACGGTAGCTTCGTCGGGTTTGCCGAATTCCCTAACAGGCACTCGCAGCGAATGTCCGCAATGCGGGCTGCGACTGCAGAAACCCTGAAGCGCGACCAACGGCAGGTTTGGGCCGTCCTCAAACTATGCAATGGTCCCTATCCTGCGCATTGCTGTAATTGGGGGATCGCGCAGCATCGGTCAAAGTGGGCTCGTAGCCGCCTTGCGGCGGCGCAGCGGCTCAAGCTTGGATGACGGCTCAAAAGCAGCCATTGGAACCGCTCAGAAACTTCAGCCCTGTCATCGGGATAGCAGGAAACCTTGACATTCGCTGCCAGAAGCGGTCGCTCGGCGGGCTCGGTTCGGATGGCTGCAGGGAGCCCAAAATACAAAATGCTTCAACGCGCTTTAAGGTCAGCGATGCGCAGAAAGCAGACTTTGCAAAGTCCGGTTGACCACATTGTCCACCAAAGGCGACAGTTCTGCTTCGCGACTGGGCTATACATAGCCCTCAAAGCGTATTGTTTGCGGGACTTCAGTTGCACCGTTTTCCTGAGCGAGTAGGGCGCGTTTTGACGAAAAGGTAGCAAGCGCAAAAAGAACAAGAAGGGCCTTTATCATCGTAGCGCCTCGGATCCGGGTTTTGAACTTGGGCCGGGGTTCACAAATGATCGCCCTGGCCAGCGTCAGGGCAAACGAGGTAGTTCTTGCCCTGAAACATCGTACTTTCGCCTAATTTAGAAGATCACCGACGATGCCGACGGCATCGACCACGGTAGACAGGTCATTCGTAACTTCGAGGACTTCGTCATCGACCAGAATGTAGCGGTTTCCTTTGCCCGGCTCCCCAAGCTTCCATTTGGAAAGGTCCCCAATATCCTCGAACTCCAGGTCAGATGGGAGCTTGGCACCGCGCGTGTAGCGCTTGATCTGTCCAGGTGGTACAGCTTTTGGGCCTTTGCCGGGTTTGTCTTCTATCTGAATGCTGACATCACCGTTCTTGCCCCCCTTGTTCGGCTTTTTACCCTTGTTGTCTTTGGCATGGGCATCGCTGCCTCCAAGGATGAAAAACACAACTGCTAAGGCCGCAAGAATTCCGTATGCAATCTTCATAGATTGTTCCTTTGCTTCCCAACTTCATTCGACCGGCGTTGAAAATTCCGGCACGCGCTTGATCTCTCTTAGTTGCCCTTTGGCACACCCCTTAGTGACTGCCTTCACCCCGCATTAGAAAACGATCCGGGTTCTTAGACCGAACAGGGTAATCCGGTCCTGATCGGGATTTAGAAGCGGGTCGGAAATGAATTGTACCGATGGCGTGATCTGCAGTCCGGGTGAGATTGAAAAGCGGTAGAAAGCTTCAAACGTGAACTGATCGCCATCTATGCCTCTTGCTTCGGCCCAGTTTAGGCCCAGACCGGCCAAATCGGTGTTGCGACCATAGTAACCGAGACCGGCAGAAATCGACCGTTCATAAAGCGCTGCGGTTCCCTTCGAGGCCCCTGCACGGAAGAACGGCATCCATTTATTGTCAACAAACCATGCGGCGGAAAACGCTGCGCCGTAATCTTCTGGACGGCTACCATCGTCAGCCGCATCCGCATGCCAGAGGGTCAGATGGATATTGTCGAAGTAGATGCGATCAAAGCCGGACGTGTACCCAAGTTCGAGCGACTTGAAGAGATTGCCGTCGCTAAACACATCAAAGTTTGGATCGGACGGGTCGGCGTTTGCGTCTGATACGCTGGCAACGGCGTAGAGGTTCTCGCTCAGCTTTACCCCACCGGCAATACCAAGGCCTTGGTTGGGCGTGTTGATTGTCGGGTTGGTATTGAAAGACAGGTTTTGAAAACCACTGTAGGGGCTTACCAACCCGTAGATATCCACAAAGTCCGTTACATCAATCTGGCCGACTTGCAGCGCCCACGACCCATTCTCAGCCCTTTGGGTCCAGAACAAATTGGTCAGAAGCAAACCGTTTTCATTGAAGGCTGTTCCCGTGATTGAAAGGGCTCCGCCATCCAGCCCGAGAAATTGCGGAGCAACGTCAGTATAACTGTGCCTGTCTTCGATCTTGAATGTCAGAGACCCCCGTTCAGTTGCCTGCCAACTGCCGTAGAACCGCGCAATTCCGCTGGCTGCTTCGCCGGTTCCCAGATCAGCATCCGTGGTTTGGCCCAATGCCAGGTAGTCAATGTTGAACCGAAAACCACCCTCAGCCAGTCGGTCTTTCCACTGAAACCAACCCGGTGCGATGTTGCGTGGAAAATCGGAACGATATTGCGGATCGGTGAGCCCGTCTCCGGGCGCAAGATCGGCTTCGACTGAAGATGGCCCGGATAGTCCCTGAGCCGACGCTGCGCCAGCAAATGCAAGGCTCAATGCGGCAACCAGAAGTCTTATCATTTTGACGCCTGTGCCCCACCGGTCTTGCGATTTCCTGCCGCGCGGATGCGATCAGCAGCACGCTGCTTCCATTCCAACCTGTCTGCCTCGGTTTCCAGAGTTTCGACACGTTCCGCCTCTAGCTGGAAAGTCGCATTCATAGGCATGAGGCCATCCACAACCATCATATTATGAACGGAAGGATCGATAGTCAGCGTGCCTGTCAGCCGAACGGGTTCGTGGAAATAGCTAGGCGCCCAGTCCCCGTTCAACCGCACACGGATCATCTGGTTAGGCGGAGGTGGAGGCATGTGGCTGCACATCCCTCTTTCTGGCACCAAATACGCCACAGGCCGGCCGTCCGGATCGCTCGGAGCAGGAATGGCAAAGCCCGCGAGTGTGATTGTTCGGCCGTCGAATTGCGGGTTTCCGCTCGTTCCAGCCTTTCTTCGACGTTCAGTCACAACCTCGCGCTGATCGAGTAACCAGTCGACGTCAATTCCGTCTGACACCAAGGCGTCTTCGGTCTCTGCTAAATGCAATTGCCATTTCTGCCGTTCTTCGGCGCTGCCAACCTCCTGCTGCAACCTGCCGCGTATACGCACAACGAAAAGAACATCGTCGAACTGTTCAGGGCTGAGATCACGATAGGGGTCATCAAAGACCTGCGCAGACGGATCTAGCAGGTCTGCCCAGTCCAACGCGGTTCCAGGCGTCGCCGCAGCATCATAACCGCACAAAACCAACCCTGCGAATACTGCGGAGCAAAACCAATTTCGCATGAATGCTCTCCGGCTGCCTTATCTGGTCAATCCAGTGTGTTTTTGTAGATCACACCGTCCTTCATGATCAGGCGGATTGTTTCTGGGCTTTCAGGCCTCGGGTCGGCCCCAAACCATTGATCGCCCGTACCAACCACCGAGAAATCTTCGAGCGGATTACCGTCGATCAGCAGGATATCCGCATAGGCGCCTTCCTCGATCACACCGAGCTTGCCAGCCGTGTAAGGGTTCGAAAAATCGCCTGACAAAGCTACGACCTCACCGCCGATTGACGTAAGTGTCACCATCGACTGGTACGGTCCGAAGAACTCGTTATTGAGATGTTTTTCATAAGCAATCTGGATGTTGCATGCTTCCACTGATCCCACGCAATCGGTCTGAAAGCCGCGTTTTACCGGGCATTCCTTCATATTCGGAATGTAGTTCGCGAAAGTCGCGGACGCCGATATCGCTTTCGCGAGGCTCTTGGGCTCGTTCTTGACCGATGGGATATCCAACAAACCCGGATCAAAAGCCGTGAGGTTAGTCGTTATGTAAGCCCCTTTCTCGTTCATAATCTCGGCAATCTCGCAATCGAAGGAGAAGCCGTGTTCAATGGACATTACACCGGCCTCAAGGGCGTTCATGATTGCTTCCTTGCGGTAAGAATGCGCCATGACATAGGTGCCGTATTCGTTGGCAACCTGAACGGCAGCTTCGATTTCTTCCTTGGAGCCGGCGAGCAACTGCCATGGGTCAAACGCCGAGATCACCCCACCCGACTGCATGAATTTCAGCTGTGTCGCCCCCATGCGCATGTTATTACGACCATACAGGTAGACATCATCGACACCGCTGACTTGTTGCGCCATGTTCAGATTACCGAAGTTGGTCTGTCCGCCCGGCGGCGAGGTGAAGGATGCGAAGTCAGCGTGGCCGCCGCGTGTCCCGAGGAACGCGCCTGACGCATAGTGACGTGGACCGACGATCTGTCCGGCGTCGATGGCCCTCCGCAGACCGCCGTTGGCGCCGCCAGCATCTCTTACAGTCGTAAATCCTTGCATCAGGTACATCTCGGCCATCCTGGTTCCATGGATGCCAAAATCCTCCCAGGTCGAGTTCGTTTCCATGGAAGCGATAGACGGTCCCATGAGCATGAGGTGTGCGTGAAGCTCAATGAAGCCCGGTGTGAGTGTCCTACCGCCGCCATCGATCACCTCCGCATTGGGGGCATCGATCGCATCAGTTGAGACGACCTTGATAAGGTTGCCCTCAACCAGAACGCTTGCATTTTCGATCCGCTGTTCATTCACACCGTCGAAGACATGCACGTTGGTAAACAGCGTTTGGGGTTCTTCTTGATCCTGAGCCTGCGCGGTCGCCGAAAAAGAAAGAACTGCCGCGACAATTGCCGTCGAGCAAAGAGACATTCGTAAGCCGGACATAAGTACTCCCTTCATATTCATGTTTTGCCAACTATAGTCTGGAATTCATTGGCTCGGTTGCCCCTTTTGAATTAGGATGTACGAATGTGACTGCAAAAATGGCCACTTCTTAAAGCTAATCCAACAAGGGTTATGAGCTTGCCTTTCAACTCCACCTCCCGAGAGCATAGCGAGGGCTTTGTTCGCCTCTCTTTAGCCGCTCCCTTTCTGCAATATCTCACCGAACGTAAGATCAATCCGCAACCAGCATTGGATCAGGTCGGCTTGAAAGCTGAACTGATGACTAACCCATCCGTGTTCGTTCACTCCGAGTTGGTTTACGGCTTGGTAAATGCTTTCTCAGAAGTATCAGGGGATCGATACCTAGGACTGAATGTAGGGGAAGCGTTTGACCTACAAGGATGGCCGCCCTTCGCTCAAGCCTTGCAATCTACAAAAACGCTGTTCGAGTTTTTTACCCGCTTTGTTGAGCTCGTGCCGCAGGAGTCCAATTCTGTGCGGCACAGCCTTGTCATTGAAGCAGACAAAGCGACTTATCGTATCGAGAGGCAACAGGAACCAACCGTCCCACCCATTCAGGTGACCGGTTTTGGTGCCGCAATCTATGTACGCCTATTGCAGACCGTCGTCGGAGAGTCCTGGGACTCTTCCCGTGTGCGATGGGAAAGCAGATACATCAATGGGCTGCCTATCGACTACAAAGGGATCGAGGTTGGCCTTGGGACTGATCCCGGAATGCAAATTAGTTTTCCTGTGGAATGGTTGTTTTTGCACCACGTCTCTGAGGGTTCTGCCAAGCCCATAGCATCACTTCGACAAGATGAAGAAGTAACCGTGGTGGCAGCTTTGCGATCTGTCTTACGCGACAAACTGGATGAAACCGATTTGGGACCAGAGATGGTGGCTGGAATGCTGGGAATACAACCGGAACGGTTTCTGAAAGCGCTTCAAAAACAAGGCACAACGCTACCGCGCGAAATCAAACGGCTGCGTATCGATGTCGCCAAGGAGCACCTCAAACAAAACCAGATGACAATTGCAGAGATCGGACTGATGCTCGGCTATTCTGACAAGTCCCATTTCACTCGCTTTTTTCGAGGTCAGACCGGAATGACACCGACCAAGTTCCGAAGCAAGTAAATGTGGTCGAGCCAAATGAACGCTTCGAAGATTAGGTCCTCGTGGGATCAGTTCGGAGAAGTTGTAGTGCGACGTTGAACAGGTTAGTCGACGACATGAATGGTTGGTTGCCACCGCCGATACAACCTCTGCAACTGGCCGTTTCGTTGTGTATTTCGGAGTTAGCAAAGCTTGGTTGCGAAGGTCCGCTTCGGGCTGCGTGCGGCCAATCATGCTAACAGCAGACAACGATGGCACCGAGCCCAATTCAGTCGTTTACAGCAGACAACATGATTTCCTGAACGTCGCGCATGTCCTAGTCAATGGCTTGGTGCAAAACTGAAAAGCGTGATTGTGAATGCCTGCTTCAGGCTGGGACCAGCCAATCATGCTTGCTGCGGAGAACGGCAACACTGAGCCCACTTTGACCGATGCTGCGCGATCCCCCAATTACAGCAATGCGCAGGATAGGGACCATTGCATAGTTTGAGGACGGCCCAGACCTGCCGTTCACTCGTAGCACGGCATGCTGCGGTGCGGCCCGCCGAACCTGATATTCGCTGCAACGGCTAAATCTGCGGATTGGCGAATTACACAGTGCGGACCCAACCGCCGGTGCCCGGCTATGGGTGAAGGCCGGCTTTGGATAGCCGTGTCCAATTAAAACCCATCAATAGGACCATTCTCACAGCCAAGGTCGTCGAAACGGACTTGAGTATGGTGGCCGAACTGGCAGCATAGATCAATGGAACAGAAACCTCCGGCCAGATCGGCAGAAAATCTGACAACGGTCGAGGACGCGTTGGGTAGCACATCATCCCTCATGATCCCTCATGGTGTATGAAAATTTTTTCAAGTTGCAATTCGAAATCTGGGCTTGTCTCATGCGAGAGTGTCACCGCGTGTCGAAAGGCTGACGAGATCAGAACCAACTCGAGATGGGGAACAGCCGAGTGGACACCGTCGAAATCAAATCCTTGTATCGAGCCTCGGGCACATCGCTTGCACCGAAGCTGCGCAGATTACCTGCAATGGTAGCTCTCTTTGCAGCCACCATTGCACCACCTGCCAAAGCTCAGGAAGACCTCAGCGAGATCAACAACGGAACAAATCCAACGCTGCTCACGACGCAGTTTGGGCTTCAGTATCAGTTCAACCAGATCAATTCCGACCTGAACACCGGTCTGTTCGAGGCCTTCTATACGCAGCCTTTTGGTGAGGGTGGGAAACGGGCCTTCCGGATCACCGTGCCCGGATCGGACAGCCCGTTCAACGCAAACCCCATCTTCGGCGGAAAGCCAGGGGTTGAATTCACGCTGGGCGACATCAGCGTTACCTACATTGACGTTTTTTACCTTACCGAGAAAAACGGGGCCGCTTTCACTTTTGAACTGTTTCTGGACACAGCAGAAACCGAAGCCGCCGGCTATGGTCAATTTGCCGGTGAAACCTCGGCCTTCTACGCGTGGTTTCTCAACAACGGAGCAATTTTCGCCCCGGCCTGGGTTCAGACATTCGGACTGGAGGGCGGAAATGATCAAGGTCAGAATGTGAACACTACCACGATCGACTTCTACTATGTTCCCAAGCTGAAAAATCCGCGTTTCTACCTGACCTTCGACCCGGCCATCATCCACGATTGGGAAACGGACGCGACGTTCGGCAGCCTACAGGTGACCGCGGGCATGCTGACGGGCAAGGCATTTGGCGGTGACGGTCAAGTGTTCATCAAGCCTGGCATTCTGTTTGGCGGCGACAGGCCGGCAGAGTGGTCTGTCCAGGTTGGATATAAGGTGCTGAACTTCTGATGCGGGGCGATGTCACTGTTGACTTCTTGGGTCTGCTCACGCCCTCATGTGACTGAACATTTCAGTGCCACGGAAGCACAAGAAAGCCCAGCGGGTCCACTCACCGCGATCCGCTATTTTTTTTGAAAACCCAGGCTGCGCACCCCAAAACAGTTTTGCGCGACCAAAACCAAATTCATTCATCGCTTGAAAATGAGGATGTACATCATGACCAACAGATCACTCACCTATCTGCTCTGCACGACGCTCGCCGCGACTCCGGTCAGCGTTCTGGCGCATGAGGCCAACCATGAGGTCGTCCCGGCCGGTGTCGTCGGTGAAATTGAAACCACCAACGTAAAGATGAAATTCGACAGTGTCCTGATCAGGGGGGCACAGGTCTTCAACGGGTGTGACGAAGAGCTCGCGGATGTTGACGTTCTGATTTCCGGTCAGTTGATCTCCGCCATTGGTTCCGATCTTGAGGCACCCGAAGGCGCTTTCGAGATCGATGCCGAGGGCTACACGCTCATCCCCGGCCTGATCGACGCGCATTGGCATGGGGTCTTTGCCGAAGCGACGATCGCGCAACTGGCCCTGACGGGCGAGGGCTACTGGAACCTTTTGGCTGCCAAGGCCCAGAACAACGCGCTGTCGCGCGGGTTCACAACAGTGCGTGACGTGGCCGGACCGATGTTCGACATCGCGCGCGCAACGAACGAGGGGCTGATCGACGGGCCGCGGGTCTTTCCATCCGGGCCAGCCTTGTCAATCACCGCCGGCCACCAGGATTTCCGGATTACGCGGGAAGTGCCTCAGGCCATCGGCGATCTTCATTCGTTCGAGACGAACAACATGTTCTACATCACCGACGGCGTTCCGGATGTGCTGAAACGTGTGCGCGAGAACCTGATGCAGGGCGCGACGCACATCAAGCTGATGGCGGGTGGCGGTGTGACCTCAGCATATGACCCGATCCACACGATCCAGTTCACGGACGAGGAATTCCAGGCCGCTGTCGAAGCCACCGAAGCCTGGGGCACCTATGTGACGACCCATGCGATCAATGATGAAGCGGTTCGGCATTCGATCGAGAATGGCGCGCGCAGCGTCGAGCACGGCCACATGGCCACCCGTGAGACCCTGCAGATGATGAAAGACAAGGGCGTCTGGCTCAGCATGCAGCCTTTCCTTGATGACGAGGATGCGCCGGCCCTGAACGAGTTCCAGAAAGCCAAGTACAAGTTTGTCACCGACGGCACCGACTTCGTTTACAAGACCGCCAAGGATCTGGGCATGAAGATCGCCTTCGGTACCGATACGCTGTTCAGCGCGGATCTTGCCGAACGTCAGGGTGCCGTCTTGGCCAAGATGGAACGTTGGTTCACGCCGTATGAAACGCTTAAAATGGCAACCTGTGACAACGCCGAGCTGCTGAAGATGTCGGGCGACCTGACGCCCTACCCACTGGGCCCGCTCGGAGTGATCGAGGAAGGCGCCTATGCGGACATGATCCTCGTCAACGGCAATCCTCTGGAGGATCTGCAGTTGATCGGCGATGCCAAGGCGAACTTCGGCATGATCATGAAGGACGGCACCATCTACAAGTTCGACATGGAGTGACCGGTCATGCGTGGCCGAAAGCTGACTACCTTTGCTTTCGTCCTCGCGGCTTCGGTCGCGGGGGCGCGGGACGCCCCCTGTCCTATTAACAATACACACACTAATGTCCTTGACGGGTTGTCCGCGGAGATGATCGACGTCACCAGTTTCGTCACCGACGGAGGCCTGATCCTGGTTGTCGTCAACCCTCTCGAGGATTTGAGACTGGCCGCCAACCCGTGGGGAAACATTGATCTGATCATGATGGGCAGCGTCAAATTCAAGAACGCGGTGTGACATGGAAAGGCCTGCTATGGACGCGCAACAAGTCATCACCTTTTTCGGGCGTATGGTGCTCTTGCTGTTGCTTGTGCTGGGGCTGCACCCTTCGACCGCGCTGGCCGATGCGCCAGCGCATGTGGTCTGGGATGATCTGGCGCCGTCAACGGCGCCTTATGACGATCCGTTCCTCGAGATGTCCTACAAGCAGAAGGATGACCTGCGAACGATCCTGGATGCCGCGCGCCGCGTGGATGACGCCGAACTCGGCCAGCGGGCACAGGAGGCGCGTGTGCGGCTGCGCGACCAAGGCTTTGACGCGGACGAGCTTTTGACCCAGCGCCTTGTGGTGATGGAGAAACGGCGCGAAGAGGCGACCGGCGTAACCGGGCAGTATCTCGGGCACGAAGTTTCGCTTGATGGATACGTCCTGCCGCTGCGCGGGGATAACGGGCGCGTATTCAGTTTTCTGCTGGTGCCGTGGGTAGGGGCCTGCATTCACACTCCGCCGCCGCCGCCCAACCAGATGGTCCGTGTCGATGTGCCTGAAGGCATTGAAATAGACGAAGCGTTTCACGCAATTCGGCTCCGTGGCGTTCTGGAACATAAACCGTCTGTCAGCAACCTGTTCCTCGTCGACGGGCAGAGGATGGTCGAAGCATCCTACTCATTGAAAGAGGCACAGGTTTGGGGCGTACCGGGTGAAATCAAGGCGTCTGCCGCTGCGCCTGTTCAGGGCAATATCGTGGTCCGAACCCAGGCCTGGATCAGCAATCTCTTCACAACATCAATGACGTCGATGGATCAGGGCAAGTCGCTGGCGACGGTAGCGTTCGCTCTTCTTGTCGCGTTTCTTTATGGGGTCCTGCACACGCTTGGGCCGGGGCACGGCAAGGCCGTCGTGATTTCCTATTTCGTCGGTGAAGGGGGTAGCCTGCGCCGCGGTGTCGGGATGGGAGTTCGCATCGCCATCGTACACGTGTTCTCGGCCGTTGCGGCTGTTTTCCTGCTCGACCTTGCGATCCGGCAAACCACCGGCGGGGCACCATCCGATTACCGGCTCATCCGGCTGGGCAGCTATGCGCTGATCATTGCAATTGGCCTTTGTATGCTTTGGAAAAGCCTTCGGACAATTCATGACCTCCGAAGAACGGCGTCAACAGCCCATGAACACGGGCCGCATCACAGGCACCCGAATGACGACAATACCCACAGCGGCTGCGCTGCCTGCGCAACTGCCAAAAAATCGTCCAGAGGAACTGACGGATGGCTTGCGACAGCGGTGGGTATTGTGCCCTGTACCGGCGCGCTGATCGTAATGCTGGTTGGATTTGCAAATGACCTTGTGTGGCCGGCGCTCACCATGGTGAGCGCGATCTCGCTGGGCATGGCGATCTCCATGTCTCTGATCGGCGTAGCGGCCATCTGGGGGCGCGCAAAGGTTGCGCAGCGGATCGGTTCGAATGCAGCCACCCACCAACGCTTTGAAAGCGTTGCCCAAGTCGCCGGTGCGACCTGTGTGACCGTGGTCGGAGTGCTATTGTTCGTCACGTCATGGAGTGCGCCCGTTCAACCGCTCGCATCCCAGACGGGCCCGGTGGAGAAACCACAAGAAAAGACTTTGTCCGCGCTTAGGGATTGAAAGCCGAGAAGGCCTTTCTGGGTGTGCCTTGTACGCACTATCTCTGGGCAGGACGGGCCGCAGGTCGCGGGAATGAAGGTCCCCTTTTGCGATCTCATCTGTTACACGCTGTACGGCCGCGAATTCACACTTTCCGCCCAACGTGCTGATCAAGCATGACCGCTTTGGGCTGATTGCCTCCATCGTTCTCGGCAATGGGAGCGGCGGATTTGTCCGCAACTCGGTCATAGACCCTCCAAGCTTTGCTGCGCCCACAACGAATGGCCGCTTTTAAGGCTGCGTTGCAGCGCAGCGCTTGGATCAATCAAGGCAACTTTTTTGCTGCATGAGCGAAGGGCGCGATTTCAATCCGGCGGCTCTGGGCTCGTAGCTGTCATTTGTTGCATTCGCCATGAGCAACCGCTGTGCGGACAAAGCTGCCGCGACTCATCTGTCCACCAAGGACAGCAAGCTACTCAAAGCTGACAACGCTTTCCGACGTTTCACAGAACTCGAAAGATTGACACTTCACATCCCTTGGATATTTGCGAGTCGCGCAGGATAGAGGGATAAAAAATAGAAAGACGCTCCATAACGTCAACCGGTTTCGTTTTGACCAGATGCTGGTAGTGATTGAACTGGTACGAACACTGGCAAAGCCATAAGGCTTGTCTCAAGTACCATGGCATTTTGTGATGCGGTGCAGCGAGTGACTGCTGTCATAAGGAAATTGCGACTTAATAATTGAATCTAAGACCGATCCCGGCGGCTTGGTCATAGGGTCGATCAGCACCAATCCCGATCAGCACATCTGCATAGAGGGCCATTCCGGGGCTCAGGTTCTTTCCGATCTGGAATTCTGCGGTCGCGGGCCAGGCGTCATTCTCCCAATCATAGGGCGCTTTGATATCCGCTTTGATCCAATACCCCTCACCAAATGGCTGAAGTGCAATTAGGCGCATCGCGGTTTGGTTGACATCGGTCGGTCCATTGTAAGATGCGAAATGCTGGACCAGCGGGATCAGTGTCAGCCCACTTTTTGTGTTTGCAAAAGCGAAGCCTCCGAACGGAGCAATTTGATCAGACCCGGTGCCTATGCCTTCATCGGGGTCGCCAAAATCAAGTATCCATTCAAAACCAAGCGCGGATTTTACAGCCCATGTGTCATGCAAGAGGTTTTGGGAAGGGAAGTAGATCAGCTTGAAGCTGGTCTTCTCGAACCCATTGAACCTCTGTCCCGTCACATTCGTTGAATTGTAATGTAGTTCGTATTTTAGCTTCAGATCGGGGCGCAGCATGTATGCACCATCGATGAACATGTCCTGACGGTCTGCCCCCCCTTCCAGATCGAAATACTGATAGCGAGTGTCCGTGTTGTTAACCGCCGCCAGTGGATTTGACGCGTTTTCCTCAGCTTTGGTGGTAGAAGCCACTACGAGCATCGCCAAGGATAAGACTGCCAGATGAAAGGTGATGCGGGTCATAGTACACCTTGGAAAAATTCATGCGACCAGTCAGACGGCGGTGTATCGGCACCGCCGTCTCAAGTTCGTCATTGCCAGCTTGAAAAGACTTCTCGGGCCAATTCGCTTTCGGGCCTGAGATTTTCAATTCCTTCATAAGGGACACCCTTGCCGAGCGGTTTGTGAGGGTGCTTCACGATGGTTTTCTGATGGCGCTTTACCATGTCTTGGAAAGACGCCCCGGACCACAGTGAATACCCGACAAGCGGATGTTCTTCACGGGGATCGCGATAGACATTGAAGACAGGGGCCGCCGCGCCTGGCTGACCGGGGGCTGGCAGATGCATCTTGAACTCTTGCTTCACCACCGAACGCAATACTGGCCCTTCGTACACATAGACGTAATCGCGGCGCGAATTGCCTTCTCCCTCGAGCAACAATGCCGTCTGATCGATGCCATCAATCACCCGGTCGCGTGGAATGTGGTCTGTCGCGCCTGCGATCCGGGCAAATGTAGAAAACAAATCCGAGACATGAACGATGTCACCTGCCGCACTGCCCGCTTCGATTGCACCGGGCCACCGGATGAACGCATCAGTTCTCACACCGCCTTCAAGGTGCTGTGTCTTTCCACCGCGATAGATCAGTTGGTTTAGGCCGGAAGTCCCCTCATAATGATACATCAAGCCATTGTCAGCCATGATCATGACGACGGTGTTATCCGCCTTGCCGGTTTCATCCAGCTTGGCCAAAACCTCGCCGATCCAACCGTCTAGAACCTGCAATTTGTCCGCATGGAAGCCGCCGTTGCGAGATACGGCCTGCTCAGGATAAGCAAAGTTCAGCGGATAGAGTGGCCAGTATTGCATAAAGAATGGCGCGTCCTGCGAAGCCAGCCGCTCCAGCTGCTCCAATGCTTGAAGCTGATAGCGCAAGTTCATTTCCTCGTATTTCGCTTGGGTCCATTCTTCGCCGGGCTCCATTTCGACTTCGCGAGCCAGACCACCCGCTTCACCTTCTACGCCGGTCACAAGGCCATAGGGTTTGAACCGCTCGTCCAATTGAAATTGGTTGGACTGCCCTGACCAATGGTAACCAAGCATATTGTTGGCGACCATCGCATCACGTGTCATCAAGCTCAGCTGAACCTGCTGATGCAAGGGAAAAGCCGCCCAGTCGAAGCCCTGATTGTGCGGATAGGCCTGTTCAATATCGCCTTGGTGCCATTTCCCGACGTGCGCGGTGTTGTACCCTACTTCCTTAAGGATTTCGGCGATGGTGACCTCCTCGGACGCAAGACCTTCGCCGACCAGGGCGACCTTGACCTCTTCCACGCCCGCGCGCACCGGATGTCGACCGGTCAACATCGCCGTTCGAGTCGGTGTGCAGGATGGCTCCGTGTACATTCGCATCAAAGACATGCCTTCTGTGGCAAAGTCATTGATGTTGGGCGTATCGAAACCGGTGACATAGTTCATCGTCCGGTTGCCCATTTGACCGAAACTCACATCGTCAATCAGAATGTAGAGAATGTTGGGTGGTTGTCCTCCATTCGCGCCACGGATCTCGGCAAGCTTAACTTCTACCTCCGCATCCTGAGCATCCCATTGCTCGCCAAACTGCGCGCGGAGAAACTCGAACTCGCCGTCGTGTATGATAGGCGCTTCTTGGGCAAAACCCGCGCCAGAAATCAGCACCATGGCTGTGGCATGTTTCAATATTGATCTCATCGGTTTCCCTTCCCCTATTTGAATTATATCTTCCCTGCACGCCGCAGCGATTCAGCAATTTCATCCCGAAGACCATCCAAAGACTCGCGGATGTCGCGGGCAATCGTGTACGACCGACTTCTCGGCTCAGTGTTCACGGAGAGGTACTCGTCACTTAGAAGCTGATAGTCTCGGCAGATTTCATCGAAAACGGTGTCCGCCCGCCTTAGGTCCGCAATCGCGGCCCGATGGTTGGGAAACAGGATATCAAGGGCGATGCCTTTCATTTCGGAGCTCGTTCAATGGATCAACTGGTTTAGGGGAGTGTTGGACGAATTCACTTTTAACAATAGGTATATCGGGGCATAATACGGTGTAATCAGATGCGTAACTTACTGAAAATATGGGTTTAACCAAAGACACATCTTCTCCACTGAATGAGAGCGGGTCACCTGCTGCAAAAGATGTTCGGGCGGCACTTCAGCGGCTTACCAGGTCTTCGACTTTCACGGGCTCGCAGCGCTTGCAGGACTTTCTGGTGTATGTGGTTGAAGAGTCGCTCAATGGTCGGGCCGATGATATTCGTGCCAAGACCATCGCAATGGATGTTTATGGTGGGACCCTGTCAGAGATGTCGCGCCGTGAAAACGTGGTTCGGGTCGATGCTGGTCGCCTGCGCCGAAAGCTTGCTGAATATTACGCTGCCGACGGGCAGGACGAGAAAACGGTGTTTGAACTGCCAAAGGGTGGTTACGCACCTCGGATTTTGAGAAGCGGCTTCGAACCGGCACAGCCCGAATTCTCAGAGCTGGAAACCAGTGCGCGCGCATGGGCTCGGCCAGGTGTTGGGATTATCGGGATTATCATTTTAGGCTATGTTGCTGTTGCTTTTTGGATGAGCTCGACAAAGCAGGATCTTCCGACTGATTTATCCGTAGATGGCCTGAGCCGTGACGAGCGCAGCGCAATTTTTGGCGCATCCCCAATGCGTCTACAGGCTGTAAATCTAGCCAATACTGGTCGAGACCTGATCTTTCCGGCTTTGGAACCTGCGCGTCTTGAAGCGGCCCTGACCATATTCAAGGGGGCAATTGAAAACGACGACAGCTATTTCGGCGGCTATGCAGGTACTGCTCAGGTCGCTGCGACAATTGCTGTACTTACATCCGATACCGACTTGGCTCAGGACATGTTGAACTATGCCGATGCTCAAGCCAAACGGGCCATCGAGTTGGCTCCAGAAACGGGTTGGAGCCAATCCGCAATGGCCTGGGTCAACTTTGCCAAGGGAAACTGGCCTGAGGCAATAGAATTTGCACAAAGAGCGCAACGTTTGGCACCACACGACGTACATGTGTTGGAGTTCGTGTCGCTGGTCCTGCTTTATTCTGGTTCATTCGAACAAGTCATAGCAATTAGCGAGGACGCACTCTCAAAAATTGAGCTAGAACGGGCTTATGTGTTTCAGAATGCGATGGGGTCAGCAAAATTCCATCTGAAGGACTATGAAGGTGCTGTGTCAGCCTTTGAACAAGTAACGGAGAAAGGCGGCCCTGTCGGACCTGTCTCCGTTGCTTACCTAATGGCGTCACATCAGATGTTGGGGAATAAGGCTCAAGCTCAGTCTCTATCAGAACAACTGTCACGCGAGTGGCCGGACAGTCGCGTGGATGCACTGTTTAAGAAACTTTTTGCAAATCCGAAATATGGGCAAGACCTCGGTGACGCCATGAGACAAGCCAATTGGATTCCACCAAATTAGGAGTGTGATTTCGCATTGCGACCGCTTGAGTTTCTATCAACGGCATTGAGACCGAATGCTCAGTAATAGCACCATGTCCGCTTCATTCGAATTCCTGCCATTCGAACATTACGCAGCGTTGGTCAAAATGGGCTCGAAGGAGACACTCGCTGCACTCGGCGTGAACGACTACTATGCGGACAGAGTTGCCGTAGGCTCATCGCTTTCTGATGACTGGTCTCAGCCCGAAAGCAGACATTCATACTTCGGCTTTGCAGTCTCCAGCTGCGGACCAAACAGACTTAGATCATTTTGCTCAGATGCATGTTCATTCTGCACGAGTGCCTCACAAAACTCTTGAGTGGACCGCTAAAGGTACAGTGCTTGAAAGGATCTGGCTGTCAAACGCCACGGCGTGGAATGCGATCTGGGATGAACTGCCGCAAATATGAGATCGATGCAGAAAGCCCATCGTCAATCATCTCGGGGGTCAGAGCCCCATGCCTCTGAAATGATAGGCTAAGGAACAGATCAAATATCTCGATTGCATGGAAGAAACGTAATTCGCGTTGGTCAATCTCAGGCAAAACAAAGTAGCTGTCCATGAGTTCCGCGAATTGTACACCAAGCTCAAAGTCGTTCTGTCTATCGGTAGCCTTGATCGCAGGTGCCGTTGTACTCCCCAAGATAAGTCGGCAATAGCCTGGCTTCCTTTGGTACAAAGCGACGCCTCGGCGTGCAGCGTGTTCGAACAAGCTACGCCAATTCTCCAAGGCAGTGCCTGAGTAGGGCGAGATTATGTCTCCGATTAACTGCTCGCCAAAACGACCGGCCGCAGCTGCAAACACCTCGTTGGCCCCCTTGAAAAAGTGGTAAGCAGAACCTGACGGGATATCGGCTTCTGCCGCGATCCTGTGCATGGTGATATCTGGAAGGTCTTCATTTTCCAGAAGTGTTTCGGCAGCGAGGATCAACTTCAATCGTCGCTCCTCGCCTTTAGCGTAGTGTTTCATTCACAGTCTTAACCATTGGTATTTGACACGTCCGTACCAACATCAGAACCCGCGCGTCAAATTCCAGCTGCCCTACATCTTTGCTGTTTCATCTAGGATCGCTGGAACAACCTGTAGGAAAATCATTGAATTCATGCGTTCTGTTTCCGTCTGCGGGTAGCCACCGTTCATTGCAATGACGGTTTCACTTTCTGGCTCAACCACTAAAACCTGACCGTGTATTCCGACAAACGCCGCGAATTTGTGGTCACCAATTTCCAAGATCCGGATCTGATCTTTATACCACCCATTTGGCGCGAGTACGGCCTCTTTTCCGTTACTCCAAGCACCGCGGACCCTGTCGTTTCCCATCCACAGGGCATCCAGGAAAGCGGCAGGGATGACTTGATCTCCAGCGTAGTTCTTACCTCCGGCGAGCATCATACGTCCGACGCGCGCGAGGTCACGCGTTCTCATGTTCAATCCCCCGGAGGCAACTGTTGCACCCGACGGGTCAGCCATCCAATATGCCTCGCCCTCAGCTCCTAGCTTTGACCACAACTTGTCTTGCAAGTACTCGGCCAATCCAACACCGGTCGCCGCTTCGACAGCAAGACCCAGAACTTCTGTGTTGGGGTCCTGGTACTGATAATGTGTGCCTGGTTCATATTTTCGTTGCGCGATTGTAACCAGGTAATCTTCGATGCCGTTCAAACCGCTATCATTGGGTCCGTTCCATTCTTGAGACTCGGTGAATTTTGGGTCCCACGAAAGAAAGGGCGGTGTGGGAATGTCGAGGCCTGAATTCATGTCGGCCACGTCTTGCAGCGAAACGCCTTCAAACGCTGTCCCTTTGAACCTTGGCAGATAAGCTTCCACCGGTGCCGTCATGTCCAGTTTACCCTCGGCCGCAGCAATTCCAGCAAGAATGGCAGTGAAGGACTTCGTTACTGACATGTCCAAGTGGGTCGATGTTTCATCCATCCCGTTCCAAAAGTGCTGATGTAGCAGGTCGTCGCCCTTCAGAATTACCATTGAATGGTTCTTGAGCCTGTCCCGCAACAAAGTTTCGATGTCCAGTGGACCATCAGCGTCTTCAGCAGTCAGTTTGGACAAGTCGAGGCTATTGGATTCCGTCCAGCTCTCGGGCTCAATGTCACCGCTCGGTTCAACAACGTAGTGACGCGTAAACTTGTAGGCATTGGGAAAGGTTACGGCTGCGTTTTCGCCGCTATCCCAGTTTTCTTGGGTGACACCAAAGCCTTCTACTTGATCGAGGAACGCCTGATCTGGAGGCAGTATTGACTGAGCATGTGCTGCTGATGACAGGAGAAAGCTAACTGCTACTATACAATTGATTTTGTTCATCTGTTTTCCTTGATGCCGTTGAGCATATTTCTAGTGACTGCACTGCATGTCTTATGAAATCGAAGCGCAGTCAGATCTGAGAAGTGTGCTTTGCGCCATTGGCTGAGCGCGGAATTTGTTATTCGAGTCCAGCTTCACCGATATGGTTACACCAAGAATGGAGATGCCGACAACAGTCGAGTTTTGGCTGGGATTTCAGCTATACCGGGTTGTCGCTGACGCGCACCCTTGCTAAAAAAATGAGCAATTTAATAACCTTGTGACAAATCAGCTTCGACAATTTCCCAAACCCAAACCCACTGCTCTCGAAGTTATCGACAAGAGTCGAAAATAAACTATAGAAATCTCGTGGGAGAATCTGGTGTATTTAACGTTAGGAGCATCCCTTGTCTTGCATGATGTCTTGCATGATTATTAGGCCCTGGGGCCGGGCAACTCAGTTGAGCACGCTAGCCAAACGACTATGTGTGCCTTCGAGGCTGGTTCTCTTTGGAATTTGCTGCTCGTTATTTTTAACCTCTTTCGCCAAAGCACAAGAAGAGTGCGATGCCGCGTGTCTGGCCGCACGTAAGGCGCAGGACCCGCTCGCCGCAGTCACCGCACTACTTACGGATAACACAATCGGATTTGGCCCCAATAGCGACAGCACAACCTACAATTTTCAGCTTCAACCAGTTTACACGTTCGAGGGAGAAGCCGCGAATGTGATTTTGCGCGGATTGATACCTTATGTTGGTTTGCCAGGTGGTGTAGCGGGCGCAGATGCCAGCCTCCCAGAATTCGCCTTTTCCGACAGTGGCGGAGGAACAGATTTCGGCTTTAGCGATACCATTGTTCAGGCTTTTTATGTTCCGGAAGTGGAACCAGGGACATTCAAGATCGGATACGGCGTCCAACTCTCTTTCGATACTGCTGAAGACGGATTCAACGGGCCTGGAAACGGAGCGGGCCTTGCACTTGTTGGGTTCAATTTTGCTGGCGATTTGTCTTATGGCGGGGTGGTCGGGCATCTTTGGGGAGAGGATGATTTTTCTCTCACAACCATACAGCCAATAGTTTTCTATAATTTGGAGAAATTCCTCGGAGGTTCTTACGTCGGTTACTCCAATACGACCAGCTATAATTGGAACACAGGTGACTGGGTTGTTCCCGTCGGAGCGACCTTCGGGAAGACGTTCATCGTGGGTGGCGGAAATGCTATCGACCTGAATGTTGGTGCCTACTATCTCGCCGAGGCGCCGGACAATAGCAACGACTGGCAGCTCAAATTCGGCGTTTCGTGGTTCTTGCCGTGAAATCAACACATGAGGGCAAGTCAACGCACTCGTTTCAAATAGGGCGCAAGTTGAGGCGTTATTTATGGGAAATCGAAGACAACTAATTTCAGTAGTACTATGTGCGTCATTTTGTGCGCTGACTTCTCCGTCGGTTGTATCTGGTGATACGACCGATGACCTCGAAGACGTCGGCGACGTTCTCCAACTGGCAATCCCTCTCGCAGCCCTTGGGGTAACTTATGCGAAGGATGACAAGGAGGGGCGACAACAACTCGCAAAGGGTGTTGGCACGACCTTTCTGACCGTTCAGAGCCTTAAGTTTCTTGTGGAGAAATGGCGCCCCAATTACTCGGCAGACAATTCCTTTCCGTCGGGGCACACCGCAGCTGCATTCTCGGGTGCTGCCTTCCTTCAGACAAGGTACGGATCCAGCTATGGCGTACCAGCTTATCTGTTAGCTTCATTTGTCGGTTACACACGCGTTCGCGCCGAGAAACACTTCTCCGACGATGTTCTCGCCGGCGCAAGTATCGCAATGCTTAGCAATTGGTTGTACGCGAAGCCTTTGGAGAACGGAGTCAGGGTTCTTCCCACAGTCTCACAAGATGCAGTCGGTTTACAGGTTTCGATGCTTACTGGAACACACAAATCGGCAGAGATAAAAGCGTCAGAACCCTTCAAACCCAGGTTTAGGTTTTCATTCTCATTTGGCGCGAGCAGCCTGGACAACAACGACGTACGATCACCCAGTTCAACCGGCTCGCAGCTAGACCTTGAACAGTTTGATACCTTTTCAAACCCGACCACCAGTTCAGCGGCAAGCTTCGAGTACTTCATGTCTGATCAGCACGAGTTCTACGCGGTCCTAAATCCGCTAGAGGTACGAGACGAAGGCGCTTTTTTAAACCCCGTTCGGTTTGACGGCACGGTATACCCGGCAAACACCACGACTGTTATGGATTACGTTATGAACGAAATTCGTGGGGGTTACCTGTACAACGTCGTCCCTGAAGGTCGGTTCGGTTTGAAAATTGGCGGGGGGCTAACCTTTCAAAATACCTATGTGCGACTGGTTTCCGGCAATCTGGATCAAGAAGTCGAAAGCAACGACTTTGCGCCATACGCGAGCATCCATGCCAGCTATGAACTGTCTGATCGGTTAGAATTTCAGTTGGGTGTCGACGGCACCTCGTTTGACTCTGTCGAGTTTCTAGATGCGGTCGCCTTGCTGAGCTACGAACTCACACCACAATGGGATATTGGAGTAGGCGTTCAAAGCTTCAGCCGAAAACTGGATGTGGCTGAACTGGAGAACACATACGATGCCACCGGCGTCTTCTTGAATGTTGGGTATTCATTTTGAATGATTTGGGTGGAAACCAAAGAGGCTGCTTAGGCTCAAATTACACATCTATTGTTGATCTGGGGAATGGTCGCGATGTTGTTTGGCGAGACTTTGAAAAGTCCGCTTTCTGCGCAGTGCTGACACTTGTGCCGAACGCTACATCGGTCACTCTGGGCTCGAGGCAGACGTTCGCTCACCTACGCTCAATGACTGCATTGCGGGACGAAGCGGCCAATCGTATTGGATGCGGTAAAGAACCCTAAGCAGACCTTGACGGTGCGTTGTCGATGTTGAGGTCCAGCCGGCTGCTGGGGGCGCCATTGCATCGCACATCTTCGCAATCCGACACGCCCAATCTATGCTGTTCTAACACTTGCCAAAAAAATAGTGCCCAGCTCTGATCTGGAGCCAACTCGCCTGCGTAGTACCTAGAGATTGAAGCGATGCAGGAGTTTCTAATGTTCGAAGCAGATAAGTTCCGGCTGGACGGCCAAGTGGCCCTTGTGACCGGTGCCGGCGCGGGAATTGGCCGGGGCGTGGCCCGACTATTTGCCGGGGCTGGGGCCTCGGTGGTGGTGAGCGACCTGAAGGCGGAGACCGCGCAGGCGGTGGCCGACGAGATCACGAACGCGGGCGGCAAGGCCGTTGCACTGGCCTGCAACGTGACGGTCGAAGATGATCTGAAAGCGTCGGTGGACTTGGCCGTATCGGAGTTCGGCGGATTATCGATCCTTGTCAATAATGCGGGCGGGGGCGGGCCAAAGCCGTTTGACATGCCGATGGACGATTTCCGCTGGGCCTATGAATTGAACGTCTTCTCGCTGTTTCGCCTCACTCAACTGGCGGCGCCTCACATGGAAGCGGCAGGCGGCGGCGCAGTTCTAAACATATCTTCCATGGCGGGCGAGAACAAAAATCAGCGCATGGCATCTTACGGGTCATCCAAGGCTGCTGTGAATCACCTGACACGCAATGTCGCCTTCGACCTAGGTGCGATGGGTGTGCGGGTGAACGCCATTGCGCCAGGCGCCATCAAGACCGACGCGCTGGCATCGGTGCTGAACGACGACATCGAAAAGGCAATGCTGAAGCACACGCCGCTCGGACGGCTGGGCGAGCCAGACGACATTGCCTATGCCGCGCTGTTCCTCTGCGCGCCAGCGTCCGCGTGGATAAGCGGTCAGGTGCTCACTGTGTCCGGCGGCGGTGTGCAGGAACTCGATTGATATCCCAATACTTCAGACAGGAACAAACTGATGAGCTTTGACGCTTTTGCAGAATTTCGCATGGACGGTCACAACGTTCTGATCACCGGCGGCGCACAGAATATCGGCGCGGGAATTGCCAAGACGCTCTCGGGGGCGGGAGCAAAGGTGATGATTGCCGACCTGAACAGTGACATGGCTGCCGAAACCGCTGCCGCGATCGCCCGGGAAACCGGAAATGACTGTCGTGGCATGGCCTGCGACGTGACCGATCTGGATCAGATCAATGCGGTTGTATCCGCGACTGCCGACGCGTTTGGTGGCATCTCGACCTTGGTGAACAATGTCGGTTGGGGCGGTCGCCAGCCGGACCCTTCGGCAATTCCTGAAGAGGAGTTCATCAATTCTTACAAACTCAACACAATCAGTGCCTACCGTATGAGCATGGCCTGCTTGCCGTTTCTGGAGAAGGCGGAGAACGGCTCGATCACCAACTCGGGCTCGTTTTCATCAGCCGTTCCGGCTTACGACATCCTGCCCTATGGCACGGCGAAGGCAGCCCTGAACCAGATGATGGTGTCGCTGGCTCACATGCTGAACAAACGGGTGCGGGTAAACTCCATCCTGATCGGAACGGTCATGACCGCCGGTTACGGCGACGCGGGCATTTCGCCCGAGATGCAGGAAAAACTCGCCCATCCCGACAATCTGACCGGGCGGCCCGGCCGCCCCGAAGATATCGCCAACGCGATGCTGTACCTGTGCTCGCCGGCAGCCGGTTGGGTCAGCGGCCAGACCATCAATGT
Source organism: Ruegeria sp. CI8 (assembly GCF_056536865.1). Lineage (NCBI taxonomy): Bacteria > Pseudomonadati > Pseudomonadota > Alphaproteobacteria > Rhodobacterales > Roseobacteraceae > Ruegeria > Ruegeria sp. CI8. The sequence goes on along the minus strand of NZ_JBQFQL010000001.1, from coordinate 604,866 downwards.
TCATGGCGGCGGTGGCGTCGTGCGCTTGTTCGGAAGCTGAGGATCGGGCCGTGAAGCTACCCTTCTTGCGCGCCGTGCGCGCGTCAGCAATAGCGACATCGCTTGTGCTAGCTTCCTCCTGGGTTTCGGCGCAGGAGGCGGCACAGCTGGACACAGGCGCCCCTGTAACCAACGATCAGATTTTCATGATGATGTTCGCGGACCAAGGCCGTTCGGTCGGGTTTCAGAGCATGATAATGGCTATCCAACTGGAAACGCTTAAGGCGCAGGTGGACCGGGATGCAGCCATCTTGGCCCGAAATCTGGAACTGTTTGACCGCAGCGCCATTTCCGAGCTTGAGTTGGAGATTTCGCAGCTTAAGGATGCTTGGAATCGGCTGCAGATGGTCGTGGCCGAGAAGAACCTGACCACGGTAGCGGCGCAGGTGGCGGCGTTGCAGTTGATTGGGGACCATTTCGCGGGCAAGTCGGTGCCGCTCGACGACCTCTATGCCGCCTATCTCAAAGGCTGGAACGCAGGCTGTGACAAGGGACCGGCAGAGGTGCGCGCGAACGAGGCCTGGATGGCGTATGCGGAAAAGGCGCTAATGCGGGCGCGCGAATTAAACAGCCGCGGAAACCTGTCTGATGCCACAGTGCTCCAGCGCGAGGCTGACCTGCGCATTGCCCGTTCCAACTATGAAAACCGGGCCAGCCGCCTCGATCGCTGTCGCGAGATATTTTTCCCAAGCATTGAAGAGGTTGCGCGGCAGGGCCAGTGAGTCTGCCGGGTTTCGAACCTGCACAAACAAAGGAGCGGTGCAAGATGACCATGTCCAGCGAGATGCCGATGACGTCGGATCAAATTATGCGCGGGGCACTCCTGTCCGGGGTGATCAATGCGATAATCAACGGCTTTATTCAGTACTTTTTGCTGCGTGGGACGGCACCAATTCCACTCACGCTGGATTCGATCAGTGGCGGCAGTCATTCGGTTCTGGGCGGCGCGGTGTTGCTGGCAGTATCGATGGCGATGATCCTGACGGCCGTCACTCATTTCACGGTGAAAGGACCGAAGAAGCCATTTGTCCCGACCACCCTGAAGCTGGTGATAAAACATGGGCTTGTAACTTTCGGCACTGTGGTCGCAGTCGCAGTTTTGTGGCAATGGGTCTTCGGGACAGTGGAGGTCGGGCTGGCGTTTGCCGTGATCCTGCTAGGGTTTATCGCGGGTGTGGTCGCAGCGTCTGTGAACTACCTGACGATTGCCGAGATCACGGACAGCGGCTGTTCATGACGTAGTTTTCTAGAGCCCTTGCGGATGGACTGTAGTGCAAGTCGGGTGCCTTGCCGATTGTTCAAATCACGTACTTGACGGAGTTTTCAGGTAGTACCGAGAGCACGTTCAAGACGTGGTTTGGTATCGGCATCTAGCCGTCGCAGCGAAGGTCCGGTTTTCGCCCATCGCTCCAAATGATGCGGCATCAACCAAAGTCGAGCATGGGCTCAAAGCCGTCATCCGACGGCATTAGCGATTAGACCGGTTTGTGGTTGCGAGCGGTCATTGGGGCCGCTCTCAGGATTGGTCCGACATCGGCCCTCCCAGTACTATTCAACGAGTTTTCAAGCTCAACTCCGAGATCCTACCGTCGCCTGACCCTCTCTCGATTACGCTCCCGACGTTCGATGTTGATCCGGTGGTCGCGGCCCAATGCCCGGTAGAAGCCCGGTCCCTTGGACCAGTTCAGAAAGTGGGCAAAGCTGTCGACCTGATCGTCGTTGCGTCCGCGTGGAAAGGACTGAAGCTCCCGTTTGAATACCGGCAGCCAGGGTGCATCTGCAGGCAGATAAACCTTGCCCTCTTCGACAGGACCGCAAGCGGACTGGAACCGGGTTTCCTTGTCCTTGTCGGGTTTAATGCGTTCGTAGCGCCGACGGTCATCACGAAACAATTCGTCCAAAAGAGGTTTGCCGGAGGCCGCATCTTCCATCAGGACACGATCGGGATCCCAACGGCCGACAAGTTGCAGTGCCTTGGCTTTCAGGTCTGGGTAGTCTACCTGCCCGCGCCAGACGTCGATAAGATGCCACGCATTTTCGCGGAACCCCCAGGTTGTACAGACAGAGAAATCAGACCGGGGGTCTGCCGACATGCCCGTATCCCAGCTCTGAACCACCAGTTGGAACCAGCGGCGATCTTCGATGGTCTCGTAGGTGCCAAACCACTCCCAGCGCAAGGGCGACCCGTCGGGAGCAATGGGGTTCTGCTGATACTGGCAATTGAACACGGCCGCGCCCATTTCGCGACGCTTGGTATCCAGCGTTTGCTGATCCAAACGGGACGGGCACGGGAGATCACCCGGTTTGCGGCGCATGACCCTTCCACGCCCAAGAGGAACCACCTCATGGCCTTCTGCGATGGCAGGCAGATTCAGATGCCGGTAGGTCCCGCGTTCGAGCAGATAACCCGGCGGATCCATCTCGTGCAACCGTTGCGCAACCATAACCACACGCCCTTCGGCCGGATTGTCGAAGCGCGACAACAAGGTCCCCTCAATGAACTCCTGCGCCTTGACCAGCTCGGCTTCGGAGCCGGCATCTCCGGCTTTCAGCAAGTCATCGATGATGATGTAATCGGCGCCACGACCGGTGACAGAACTTCCAATGGAGACAGCCTTACGGCTGCCTCCCTTTGTGGTGCGGATTTCTTCTGAGGTGTTGCCCTTTTTAGCCAAGACCGTTTCAGGGAACATTTCCCGGTACCAGCGCGCAGACATGATCCGACGACAATCTTCGGAATGTTTGCGCGCCAGATCCAACCCATAGCTGGCAACGATGATCTTGGCGCTGGGGTTATGACCGAGAAGATAAGCGACATATGCAACGGCCACGGTGACCGATTTCAGGCAACGAGGCGGGATGTTGATGATCAGTCGCTTGTTTTCGCCTCGACGGACATTGTCCAACTCATGGCACATGGCCCGCACATGCCAGGCCGGATCAAAGCTGCGGTCAGTTCCCTGGTGCAGCGTGCCAAACACACGCCAAACGAAGGGAAAGAAATTGTCCCGGCAAACCTCGCGAGCGGCTTGCACGACGATTTTTGGATCAGGAGTCGTCATCTTCCGCCTCCTCGTTTTCCAGATCACCGTCACCGTCCAGTTGGCTGGAAAAGAAATCCCGGAGGATGTCGTAGTCGACAGCGTCGGGCTCAACCGTACGGACGCTTTCTTGCGCGTCCAATTCACTTGCGTTGAACAGATCTGTGTCCAGCTTAAGCAGCGCCATCAACAATTTCGTGTCGCCCTTCAACGCGCCTGCCGTGAACCGCTTGGCAATTGCCTCAGCCTTGGAAATCCGGATTTCGTGGCTGCCTTCGCGAACCGTAATCTTGGTTTCCAATTCACGTTTCAAGCTGGCATTCACCCCCTTGGCACCTTTCGGCCGCCCTTTCGGATTGCCGGATCGGCCTTTTTTGAATTGGGTCGCTTTGGGCGGTTTGCCGTAGCCGACCTCATACTCTTTCGTATCGTCAGACATGACCCACCTCCTGTTCTGAAGTGGTATCGTTGGCCGCAAAACGCGCATCGAACGTCTGGCCTGTTACCGCGTGCACGGCGCTATCACCGGTCATCTCCTGCCAACGGCGGATGGCCACATCGACATAAGCCGGGTCGAGCTCAATAAGCCGCGCTTGGCGCCCGGTTTTCTCAGCTGCCAGCAGAGCCGCGCCGGACCCGCCAAAGGCGTCCAGCACGACATCGCCGCGGTGGCTCACATCCATGATGGCATCTGCAACCAGAGCTGTCGGCTTCACCGTGGGATGATCCGCGAGATCCGCCTCGCGCCCTGCCCCAAAGCTGTTCACACCGGCGTAATCCCAGACGTTGGTCCGGTTGCGCCCGTGTTTGCCCAGCTCGACGTTGTTGATGTGCGGCGCACCAGGCTTCTTGAAAATGCAAATCAGCTCATGCTTTGAGCGATACAGGCTGCCCATGCCTCCGTTCGTCTTGTTCCAGACGCAGAGATTGATGAGGTCCAATCCAGCTGCTTTGCCCGCCGTAATCAGTTCTTCGATATGACGCCAGTCCATGCAGATTATCGCGATGCCTCCGTTCGGCAGGCAGTCAAACAACAGCGTGATCGCGCCTGAAAGAAAGCCGCGGAACTCGCTATCCGTCATTTCTCCCGACGCCATGGCAAACTCGCGGTGTTCGGCGCTATTGCCGGACCGCACATGCCCATTGACAGGCACGTTGTAAGGCGGATCGGTGAAGACTATCTGCGGGGTCTCGCCTTCCAGCAAGGTGTCGTAGCTCTGGGCTTGAAGGGCGTCCCCGCAGAAAACGCGATGATCTCCGAGAACCCAGAGGTCGCCCGGCTCCGTGACTACGGGTGCCGCAGGGTCCGGCGTCTCAACAGTTTCCGCTACAGAAACCGTCACCTCACCGACGCTGTCGATAATGATGTCGATCTCCGGTGTTTCGAACCCTGTGATGTCCAGATCAAAGTTCAACTCGCCATCAAGGCTGAGGTCCATCAGCTCGGCAAATTCGATCTGCAACGCCGCTTCATTCCAGTCCGACAATTCCGCCAGCTTATTGTCCGCAATGCGCAGAGCGCGCACTTCCGATTCTGACAAATGATCCGCGACAACAGTCGGTACGGAATTCAACCCCAGGGCCTTAGCGGCCTCATAGCGGCCATGACCCGCGATGATTGTGCCCGAACCATCCAACAGGATCGGAGTGACAAAGCCAAACTGGGCCACCGATGCTTTCAGTTTGTCGACATTCTTGGCCGCGTGCACGCGGTTGTTGTTGGCGTAGGGCTTGATCTGGCTGATCTGGGATTGGATAACTTTTTCGGCCATCCAGATAGGCGTATTGGACACCCGAACGTCGCTGTGTGTGTTTTTGGCAGGCATAACCGCCTCCTTTTGCGTGACGCCGCGCGGACGTCGAGATGGAGGGATCGCGCTGGAAAATCGGAGAGAGCACAAATCGCAACTCCCCGGACCAATCGATCCGAGACGTTGCTCCTTTGAATGCTCTCTGCGGAAACCTGTGTTTCCAATGAGTGCTGCCTGCGGGAGCAGTTTCCCGCCCTGATAGTCCGGGCGATTAGGTCGAATGTAGGTGCCATCAATACGAGACGCAACCCCCCAAACTATAAGTAACCAATTAAGATTGTTGACGAATAATCGGGGGTACGCCAGCAACGCCCTTCAAAACACACGCCTCAAGTAATCGCTTCAGAAAGAGCTGGACTGTTGCCGTCAACCACGCATCACTGAACCCACGCCCGAGCCATTCGGGCGCTCCTCGGTACCGGGGTTCGGCATCTAGCCAGCCCCAAATCAGAGGAGACAATACATGTCCAAGCGGAAGCAAACCAAAATTGACAAAGTGCAACACTTGTTGCGCCGCCCGAGCGGCGCCAGCCTTGAGGCGCTCTGCAAAGCAACGGGATGGCAGCCTCATTCGGTCCGAGCAGCTCTAAGCGGTCTGCGGAAAAAAGGCGTCACAATTGAACGGCGGACATCCGACAAACCAAATGGACCATCCACATATCATCTGGCGGCGGGAACTGGAGAAGCGTCATGACCAAGACGAGCGATGTCGCCGATCTCGCCGCCATGGGTCGATCGGATCTGGTCACGCTTTGGCAGCAACTGTTTGATCAACCCGCCCCCGCCATGCTCAGCCAACCCTTTCTGCGCCGCTTTATCGCCTTTGAGATGCAGTCCCGCCGTCATGGCAGGCTACCCCGCCAGGTCAAAGCCACGCTGGAAAAGGGCTCTGGGAAGAAACCCCGGCCTACATGCCCTGCCCTAAAACCCGGCGGGCGCCTGCTACGCGAGTGGAATAGTGTGACCCATGTAGTCGACGTTACAGAAGACGGCTTCACTTGGAACGGTCGGTCCTATCGCTCACTCTCGGCCATCGCCCGAGAGATTACCGGCGCGCATTGGTCAGGGCCGCGTTTCTTTGGGCTCACCGGCAAGGCGGCCAAATGAGCCCGCGCCGTAAAATCCGATGCGCCATCTACACGCGCAAGTCCTCAGAAGATGGTCTGGATCAGGACTTCAATTCTCTGGATGCGCAATATGAGGCCTGCGCGGCCTATGTCGCAAGCCAGCGACATGAAGGCTGGACCCTGTTGTCCGGGCGCTACGATGACGGTGGCCTGTCGGGCGGCACCCTAGAGCGACCCGCCCTTCAGCGCCTTCTTGAAGAGATCGATGCCGGGCGTATTGACATGGTGGTGGTCTACAAGATTGACCGGCTGACCCGGTCGCTTGCCGACTTCTCTAAGCTGGTCAACCGGCTGGAACAGGCAAACTGTTCTTTTGTGTCCGTCACGCAGGCCTTCAATACCTCATCTTCCATGGGCCGGTTAACGCTGAATGTGCTGTTGTCCTTTGCTCAGTTTGAACGGGAAGTCACCGCCGAACGTATTCGCGACAAGATTGCAGCGTCGAAGAAGAAGGGGCTTTGGATGGGTGGCAACCTGCCTCTGGGCTATGATCGCCACCCCGATCCGAAGGCAAGAACGCTGGTGGTGAATGAAGAGGAGGCCAGAACGGTCCGGCATCTCTTTGGGCTTTATGACGAGCTTGGTTGCCTGCGCAAAGTAGAAGAACGGGCAACGGCAGAAGACCTGCGGTCAAAACGGGTTGTTCGGACAGATGGCAGTGTGAAGGGGGATTGTCCGCTGTCACGGGGTCAAATCTATTACCTGCTGCGCAATCCGGTCTATCTCGGAAAAATCCGCCACAAGGATAAGATCTGGGACGGACAACATCCGGCGATCATCGATCAGGACATCTGGGACCGGGTGCAGGAAAAAATGCGACAGGCCTCCAACCGCCCGCGGGCACGCGGCGACTCCGATGCGCGCCAACACTCCACTGACCCCGGGGCCTGGCTCACCGGTCTGCTGTATGACGAAACTGGTGATCGGTTGACGCCGACCCACACCACGCGCAAAGGCCGACGGTTGCGCTACTATATCTCCAATCGACTGATCTCAGGCGGCAAGGATATCTCTGGCTGGCGACTGCCCGGCCCAGTGCTGGAAAACGCGGTCATTGATGTCATCGTCAGACATTTGCAAGACGCCGCCGCGGCGCACCAAGTACTGGCGCAGCCGGAGGCCGGGTCAGCCGAGGCAGTTCAGACTTCAGTTGCGGATTTAGTAACCCGGCTTCCAGGCCATGGCTGTCAGATCGGCGCTGCTCTTCTGGCCAAAGGCAGACTTGCACGAGGACAGATCGACCTCGAATTTAACCCCAAAACTCTGGCAAGCGCACTTGGCATCACGGCCGATCATCTGCACCCGGATCTCACCCACGTCACCGCATCTTTCGATCTGTGCCGCCGCGGCGTCGAGGCCAAGGTCATCGCCGGAGACATGGCACCCCAACCTGATCCCCACCTCCGGTCCATGCTGATCCGCGCCCATGGCTGGGCCCGTGATCTGAAGGCCGGAGTTCAACTGATGGAGATTGCCCGCCGCGAAAGCGTCCCTGACGCCTTCATCCGCACCCGTGCTCAGCTCGCCTTTCTCTCACCAAAGATTCAAACGGCTATTCTCGACGGGAGCCAGCCGCCCGAACTCACACTCAAGCGTCTGGTCAGCGTGACCCACCCACTTGAATGGTCCGAACAGGAACGCCTGTTCGGCTTCTGACATCTCCAGCTCCTGCGTCCCTGATACAGACTTCGCCCTCCCTGATCCGGCGGAACAATTCCCTGTTCGCACGAGGAAATTCCCTGTTCCACCTTTTAGGGAATTTGCAACATAAACCTCTGAGAAACATACAGTTCTGATAGAAGAAATGACGGAAGTCAGTCCCGGTTTGCGAATATTCCCTGTAAATTTCAGGTTATCAGGGAAATCCAGCCCAAAGCGACCCCGCTAAAATGCGACACTGAGACTCGCGCCTGAATTGTCCTCTGAATGTACGGTTTGCTTCGTCTCTGATTGAAAGCGCATGCGCCAACGCGCGGGAATTGCGTAACAATTCCGGATCAGAAAATACAACTGAAGTGAGACAGGTATGAGTGGCGGGGAGACAGGGATTCGAACCCTGGGGACGCTCTCACGCCCAACGGTTTTCAAGACCGCCGCATTCGACCACTCTGCCACCTCCCCGGCGCAGGCAGCGGTCTAGGACGAACATCGGTTGGTGGCAAGTCCAAAAGAGGGATTTCTTGCCGAAGCCGGACCCGCGGTCTTTCCTTGAAACAACCCGCAGGTTATGATTTGCGCGATGACTGCAGGAGGCCGGCAAAAGAACCGGTCGAACCGCGGTTGGGGCCAGCCACGCAAAGGCCCTACAGGCAAGGGATAACACAATATGAAGCGAGCGACAGAGACACGCTTTGGACCGCGGCCGTTGGCGGTACTGGTTGTTGCAATGACTGCGCTGACGGGATGCGACGAAGCTTTGAACGCAAGCAAGTCTTCCTCTGAGGCAGCCAGTGACGATGGGCAGACCCAAAGCAACACCACGGAACTGTTCCCCGAAGTCGCCAGCGGCTCTCAGCGCGATGTTGAAGCGCCGGACGTCTTCGAAGTGACCGAGGCCGGGCTATGGGATGGGCGTCCCTCGTTGGGTGGCATCTGGGTCGCGCACCCCAGCGCGTCTCAGCCCGAGCGGGTCGCCATCAAGAACACAAGCAACAACAAGACCGTAACGGGCGCCTTGTTCCGCCGGGAACGAAACCTGCCCGGGCCGGCCCTTCAGGTGTCCTCGGCAGCGGCTGAAAAACTGGGAATGCTTGCCGGCGCTCCTGCCCGTCTGCAGGTGGTTGCACTCCGCCGCGAAACGATCGAGCCGGAGCCTGCGCCGGAACCCGAAGCAGCCCCGACCGAAGAATCTGCAAGCGCCGCCGAAGCAACCGCAGCCGAAGAAGCCATAGCGGCCGGGCCCGACGAAAAGGTCGAAGAAAAGCCGGCCAAGCGGAAATGGTGGCAGAAAAAGACACCTGAAAACACCGGTGCCGTGGTCGCCGGTGCCGCCGCGGCCGGAGCGACCGCAAGCGCCGCCGCCGAAGAAATTGCGCCCGCGATCGAGGAAGCGGCAGATGCGTCCGCGACCGCTGCATTGACGGATCCGGTCGTCGCACCGACACCCGCCCAGAAAAAACGCAAGTGGTGGCAGAAGAAAGATCCCAATGAAATTACCGAGACGCCGCTGGACCCGATCGCAGGTGCTGCCGCCGCCATAGACGCATCCGAGCCGACGCCGGCTGCGGCGGCCAGTGCCACAGCCGCATCGTCGAACCTGACCAAACCCTATGTTCAGATCGGAACGTTCGGAGTTGAAGCGAACGCGAAAGCCGCCGCCGAAAAGGTCCGCACGAACGGATTGGCGGCCGAAGTTCTGGAACTGGAGTCGGCAGGCAAGTCGGTCTGGCGTGTACTGGTCGGCCCTGCCACAACGCGCGCCGAACGCAAAGCGATCCTCGGAGATATGAAAGACCTGGGCTTTACCGATGCCTTTATCGTGAAGAACTGAACAGGAGGGTCCAATGCTGACCTCACTCAAATCGGCTGTTCTGGCCGCGGGCCTTGCCCTGCTGGCCCTGCCGGTTCACGCCTTCGATACGTCCGCGCGCGCGGCCTATGTGATCGATCAGACGACAGGCACTGTGCTGTTGTCGAAGAATGCCGATGAACCGCTCCCACCGGCATCGATGTCCAAGCTGATGACGCTCTACGTGGCATTCGAAGCCCTGCGCGAAGGTCGACTGACGCTGGATGAAACGCTTCCGGTCTCGGAACATGCCATGAGCTATGGCGGCTCGACCATGTTCCTGAACACGCAGGACCGGGTCCGGGTCGAGGACCTGCTGCGGGGCATCATCGTCCTGTCTGGCAATGACGCCTGTGTCGTGATCGCCGAAGCGCTCAGCCCGGACGGCACCGAGGCCGGCTTCGCGCGCTACATGACCCAACGCGCCAGGCAGATGGGCATGAACCACTCGAACTTCACCAACTCGAACGGCTGGCCTGCTGCAGGTCACATGATGTCGGTTCATGATCTCGCTGTGCTGGCCGACAGGCTGATCACCGATTTTCCCGAATATTATCCGCTGTTTGCCGAGGAAACCTTCGAATTTGACGGCCGCGCCCCGTCGAACGTGAACAACCGCAACCCGTTGCTGAAACTGGATATCGGTGCCGATGGCCTGAAGACCGGCCACACGCAAGAGGCGGGCTATGGCCTTGTCGGATCGGCCAAGCAAGGCGATCGCCGGGTGGTCTTCGTTCTTTCCGGGCTCGACAGCATCTCTCGCCGGGCAGAGGAGGCTGAGGCCGTGGTTAACTGGTCGTTTCGAAATTTTATCGAGAGGACAGTTGCCAACGCCGAGACGCCGATAGCACAGGCCAAAGTGTGGATGGGCGCGCAAAAGACGGTTGGGCTTGTGCCCGACGGTGACCTCACCCTTCTGTTCCCCGTTCTGGGCGATCAGAACGTCCAGGCCGAAGTCGTGTATCAAGGCCCGATCAACGCTCCGATCGCCAAGGGCCAGCAACTGGCCGAACTTGTGATCCAGCCCGAAGGTTTGCCGGAAATCCGGCGCCCTCTGGTCGCGGCCGAGGATGTGGCGATGGGCGGGTTCCTGGTGCGGCTGATGACCGTAGGCGGCATCGTCCTGAAAGACATGATCAACACCCCGCTGGAGTCGATGTGAGCCCGCGCGGTCTGTTCCTGACATTCGAGGGGATCGACGGTTCGGGCAAGTCCACGCAGGCCCGCAGGCTGGCAGAAAGCCTCGAGGCGGCCGGACATGACGTTGTTCTGACGCGTGAGCCGGGCGGTTCGCCCGGGGCCGAGGAAATTCGCCGGTTGGTCCTCGAAGGCGACCCCGACAGGTGGTCGGCGGAAACCGAAATTCTTCTGTTCACGGCCGCACGGCGCGATCATTTGGAGCGCACGATCGAACCGGCCTTGAATGCGGGTAAGATCGTGATTTGCGATAGGTTCGCCGACAGCACCCGAATGTATCAGGGCCTGTCGCGCGGAGATCTGCGCGCGTTGGTGGACCAACTCCACGGCCTGATGATCGGCCGCGAGCCCGATCTGACCTTGCTGATCGATATGGATCCGGAAATCGGGCTCTCCCGCGCCAAAGGCCGGCAAGGCACCGAAGAACGGTTCGAGGATTTTGGCCCGGCCCTTCAAAAACGCATGCGCTCGGGTTTCCTAGCGCTGGCGGACGAGTTCAAGAACCGGTTCCGTGTGATCGATGGCAATCGCGACGTGGACAGCGTGGCCGTGGATGTGAGAGAAACCGTCCTGAAGGTTCTGCGGTAATTCACGAATGAGCGACGACACACCCACACCGGACCAGGCGCCCGGCGCGCTTCACCCGCGCGAAACACGCAAGCTGGTTGGACAGGATGCGGCCGAGCAAGCCTTCCTGACCGCCTTTGCATCTGACCGGCTGCATCACGCGTGGCTTCTGACCGGCCCTCGTGGCGTGGGCAAAGCGACCCTGGCATGGCGCATCGCGCGGTTTCTGCTTGCCACGCCGCCGCAACAGGATGACGGGCTGTTCGGTGCGCCCGAGGCCCCGACAACACTCGACATCGCGCCGGACCACCCGGTTGCAGCAAGGATGCTGGCCGGGGCCGAACCCGGTCTGGCCGCGATCACCAGATCCCTGAATGATCAGGGCCGCCTGCGCAACGAGATCGTTGTCGATGACATCCGAAAACTGGGGCGCTTCTTCGGCCTCAGTTCAGCGGACGGAGGGCGCCGCGTGGTTATCGTGGATGCGGCGGACGAAATGAATGTCAGCGCCGCAAACGCGTTGTTGAAAATGCTCGAAGAGCCTCCTGCCCGCACGACACTGCTTCTGGTTTCGCATCAGCCGTCACGGCTGTTGCCGACGATCCGCTCGCGGTGCCGCACCCTGCGCCTGTCACCGCTGTCGCCGGAGGATATGAAATCGGCGCTGGCACAGACCGGCGCCGAGTTGCCTCCGCAATCCGATCACCTCGCGGCTTTGGCCGCCGGTTCCGTAGGCGACGCGGTAAGGCTGATCAATCTGGGCGGGATGGAGATCTATGCCGAGCTGATCCAGATACTGGGCACCCTGCCCCGCCTCGACCGCCAGCGCGCGCTGGCTTTGGCCGAAGCGGCCGCGCAGCGCGGAGCAGCCGAGCGCTATGACCTGCTTTTGAATCTGATTGACATCGCTCTGTCTCGCCTTGCTCTGACAGGTGCGACCGGCGCGCCTCCGCAGCCAGAAGCTGCGCCAAACGAGTCCGAAGTGCTATTGCGCCTGTCATCCTCGCGCCCCCAAGCCTTGGGCTGGGCCGAGGCCGCATCCATCATCACGGCCCGTGCACGGCACGGGCAGGCGGTGAACCTTGACCCTGTCGCCGTCGTCCTAGATACGGTGTTCAAGATTCAGGAAACCGCCGGTCCGAGCAGATGAGCGACACGCCCCAACCTCCCGCAATCACTGACAGCCATTGCCATCTGGATTTCCCGGATTTCGAGGGCCAGTTGGACGCAATCATCGCTCGTGCGGCCGAAGTGGGCGTGACACGGATGGTGACGATCTGCACACGTCTGCGCAATGAGCCGACCGTGCGCGCGATCGCCGAAACACATGCCCCGGTTTTCTACGCTGCGGGCACCCATCCCATGAGCGCGTCCGAAGAGCCACTGGCGAGCGTCGACGAACTCGTCGCATTGTCCCGACATCCGAAATTTGTCGGCATCGGCGAAACCGGGCTGGACTATCACTACACCGCCGACAGCGCCGAAATACAAAAACGCTCGTTGAGGGTTCACGTTCAGGCCGCCCAAAGTACAGGCCTGCCGCTGATCATTCACGCCCGTGCAGCCGACGAGGACATGGCGGCGATCCTGCAGGACGAGTTTCGGAACGCACCTTACTCCTGTGTGATGCATTGCTTCTCGTCTTCGGCCGAACTGGCACGGGCAGCGTTGGATTTGGGGTTCTACCTCTCCATGTCCGGCATCGCGGCCTTTCCAAAAAGCCAAGAGCTGAGGGATATCTTTGCGGCAGCGCCTGTCGATCGAATTCTGATAGAGACCGACGCACCATACCTGGCCCCGCCGCCGCACCGGGGCAAGCGGAACGAGCCCGGCTATACCGCTTTCACCGCCCGGGTCGGCGCCGAACTGTTTGGCATGGACTACCCGGATTTCGCCGCGCAGACCCAAGCGAATTTTGATCGACTGTTTGCGAAGGCGGCCGCCTACCCGGTTGCCGAATGAGCATGCTGCGGTTCACGATCCTGGGCTGTGGCTCCTCTGGCGGTGTCCCCCGGTTGGGTGGGCATTGGGGAGATTGTGACCCGCAAAATCCGCGCAATATCCGCCGCCGGTGCTCGATGCTGGTTGAACGGGACGGGCCGGACGGCACGACCTCGGTTCTGATCGACACGACCCCGGACATGCGCAGCCAACTGCTGGACACCAGAACCGGACGCCTCGACGCCGTTGTCTACACACACTCGCATGCCGATCATGTCCACGGCATCGACGACCTGCGCATGATCGTTTTCAACATGCGCGCGCGGGTGCCCGTTTGGGCGGATGGCGACACGCAAAACGCATTGCTGGGGCGGTTCGGCTACGCGTTCATTCAACCCGAAGGCTCACCCTATCCACCGATCCTCGACGTGAAGACAATTGACGGTCCGTTCGAGATAGACGGTCCGGGAGGATCAATCCCGTTTCGCCCGTTCAAGGTGAACCACGGATCGATCGATGCGCTTGGTTTTCGTATGAACAACCTGGCCTATCTGCCTGATGTTGCGGAAATCTACGATGATGCCTGGCCCGAGCTTCAGGGATTGGACTGCCTCGTGATCGACGCGCTGCGCCGGAACCCACATCCGACCCATGCCCACCTGGAAAAGACCCTTGGCTGGATCGAACAGCTAAAGCCGGCTCGGGCAGTTCTGACCAATATGCACATCGATCTGGACTATGCAGCCGTCGATGCCGAGACCCCGGACCATGTCGAGCCTGCCTATGACGGCATGGTGATCCGGCAGCCATTTTAGGACATCGGATTGCACGCGCTTCCCCCAGCTCTGACCGAACAGCCTGGATTGAGGTCGTGACATGTTGCAAAGCCTGATCGACGTCATCCTTCCGGTCTTTCTTGTGATTGGGGCTGGTTATATCTCGACGCTGACGGGCTACTTCAAAGAAGTTCATATTGACGGGTTGATGAAGTTCACGCAGGGGTTCGCAATCCCCTGCCTGCTGTTTCTGGCCATCGCCCATCTGGATCTGAGCGCCAGCTTTGACCCGCGCCTTCTGGGCAGTTTCTATACCGCCGCAGCTCTGTGTTTCCTTGCGGGGGTTTTCGGCGCTCGCCTGATATTCAAGCGCGAATGGGAAGACTGCGTCGCAATCGGGTTCTGCTGCCTGTTCTCGAACTCGGTCCTGCTGGGCCTGCCGATCACCGAACGCGCCTATGGGCCCGACAACCTGACCGGAAACTATGCGATCATCGCGTTCCACTCGCCGTTCTGCTACTGCGTCGGCATTACCGTGATGGAGGTCATCCGCAACCGAGGCAATGGCGGTATGCGCATGGCTCGATCGGTGCTTTCGGCAATGTTCAAGAACGCGCTGATCCTGGGCATCGCTCTGGGCTTCATCGTCAATCTCACGGGCGTCGGCATTCCGGCAGTGGCAGACGAGGCCTTGAGTCTGGTGACCCGCGCCGCATTGCCCGGCGCCCTGTTCGCCCTGGGTGGAGTTCTGGTCAAATACAAGCCCGAAGGCGACCTGCGGACAATCGGCTATGTTTGCTGCGTTTCACTTGTTCTGCATCCAAGCCTGGTCTGGTTGTTCGGTACAGCGACCGCCCTGCCGCAAGATCTTTTCCGCTCGGGCGTTCTGAACGCGGCGATGGCGCCCGGTTTCAACGCCTACATCTTCGCCAACATGTATGGCCGGGCCAAACGAGTTGCCGCCTCTTCGGTGTTGATTGGCACAGGCGTGTCCATTCTTACGGTATGGATGTGGTTGACGTTGCTCGGATAAAGACGAATTGACTTTGCGGGAGGGCGCCACACCTATCCCGAAACAGAACAAGGAAGCCCCAGCATGCCGACTGCCGTCATCGTAGCGCATGGCCAACCCTCCGACCCAGGTCCGGCCGAGGCATCTCTGGCCATACTGGCCGCTCGGATCGATCAACTTACGGATAGAGTCACAGTCAGATCGGCGACCCTCGCCGCGCCAGGCGCGTTGGAAAAGGTCCTTGATGACATTCCGGACGGCAGCGCGATTTATCCATTGTTCATGGCGAAAGGATGGTTCGTGACTTCTGCGCTTCCCAAGCGCCTTGAAGGGCGCGCAGTTCGGCAACTCGACCCGTTGGGCGTTGACCCGCAGCTACCCAATCTGGTGGCGCGCGCCCTTCAACCCTTGATCGACGAGCAAGGTTGGAGTACCTCATCCACGGATCTGCTTATTGCCGCACACGGCTCAGGCCGCAGCCGCAACCCGGCAGCCGTCACCCACGAATTCGCTGACCGTTTGGCCGGGTTGATATCACTGAAATCAATCCACTGCGGATTTGTCGAAGAACCCCCATCGATCAGTGACGCCGCCCAAATGACCGGGGACCATGCGATCTGCCTGCCGTTCTTTGCCTGCACCGGGGGCCACGTGTTGGATGATATTCCCGCCGAGCTGGGCAAGGCCGCATTTCCTGGCCCGGTGCTGCCTGTGGTCGGCGAGTTGGATGAAATCCAGTCGCACATCGCGCGCACATTGGACGGGGCTTTCGCTGAGTAGTCAAGCAACCAGCCTATCGACGCACCGGTCTACTCCGGTGCCCGCGCCTCTTCGGAATAGAAGCGATGGCACGACCGACCGTTTCGCTTGGCTTCGTACAGGGCCAAATCTGCCGCATGCAGAATCTCAGCCGGTTTCGGGGACAAAAACTGTGACGTGAGGGCGATACCGATGCTCGCCGAAATCGCGCAGGTCTCGCCCTCGAAAACCATCGGTTTCTGAAGGCGGCCAATCAGGCGATTGGCGATCCGTTCAAGTTGAGCCCTGCTCGACAGGCTTTTGAATATCAGAACAAATTCATCGCCGCCGATCCGGGCGACGGTGTCATCGCTGCGGGTTTCTTCCAGCATGATCCGGGCGGCCTGGGACAGGACATAGTCGCCTGCGGCATGCCCCAATTCGTCGTTCACGGCTTTGAAGAAATCCAGGTCCAGGTGCATCAACGCAAAAGTGGATTTCGTTGAAACCAAATGCTCGAGGATATGGTCCATCGCGCGCCGGTTCTTGAGGCCGGTCAGAGTATCGGTATAAGCCTGTTCCTCGGCCGCAAGCATTGCCCCCTGAAGCCGCAGGTTCAACGACCTCGAAGCCTCCATCGCCGCAGACTTGGCCTCGACCAGGTAGAGCAATTCAATTGCGAGGTCGGTTCCTGAGAAATCCGCACTTGTCAGTGCATAGTCCCGTACGGCGTCCAGGATCGAGATCCCGAAGGACAGGTTGATAACCGCACCTGCATCGTCAGGCAGCGGTGCCACCAATCCCTTCAATGCTGTGCGCGGTTCATCGTGAAACTTGAGATGAAGCTTGGTACCTGCCGTCGCCATCAATGCCGGCAGGGTCGTCACGGTTCTGGGCCTTACCAGTTCAAATATTTCCAGAAAATCGCTGCCAACAATTGGCTGGTCCGGGCGCAGTTTTTGCAGTGTCGGCCCGACCTGAAGGATACGCCCATCCTGATCTACCAAGGTGAACATTGGGCACAACGTCTCCAACATCCTGCCCAGTTGATCCAGATCCATCATCAGTTCCGCGCTCCCAGATCAAAGTGACGCCCCTCGGCAAAGGCGCTTTCGACCAGAACCATCGAGATGACGTCCACCCCGCCTTGATGCCCGGCATGCGTCAGAATCACGAGCGCGCCATAGTCGTCCGCCATTGCTCGCAAAATCCCGATCATGACATTGGCATAGCCATCCAGCCCGGGATGGCAGTGCAGTTCGAATTCGGTGGGCGAGCGCTCCTGCAGTTCCAGGGCAGGCAACTCAAGGTCAGAGACCGCCAGTTTGACCCGATCGGCCAGATCATCCAAAGACTGCAGAAACTCGACATAGGTGACGCCGCCAAAGCGCAGAAGGCGCCGCAACCCTTCCATGTTGGGGTGTGAGACCAGATAGGTTCCGAGATCCTCCAGGAACTCGTCCCGCGAACGGTTCAGTTGATCGCAGACCACGTCCAGCAGGCGATATGACTTTTCCCGGTCGTATACGAGCATCGCTTCGAACTCGGCGAACCCAAGTTCAGCGGCCTCGGTAGCCCGAAGCCAGCGCTCACGCCCATACGTCGCGCATACAAACGATTGAACTGCCTTGTTGATCAATCCGTGCATGAATGCCCTCAAAAAGGTTTCATGCCCGATCCCACCTCAAAGATCTTAACAAAGGCCAAATGCGGAAGTTCAAGACGGGGAAAATTAACCAAAATCCCAGACTGAGACATCCTGCCGTTCCGGCTGCCTGCCCAGTGGGGCGGTGTCAGAAATCGGTCGGCGCGCCCCCTTCGGCTTTGCGACGTGCGACGAAGTCAGCCAGTTCCTCTCGGATCGCCTCATCCATGGGCGGAGCCTCAAAGCTGTTGATGATCTCCTTGAACATCAGATGCGCCCGTTCGGCTGTCCAGATCCCGCCTGCGACTTCCCAACCCTCGTAGTTTTTCCAATCGCTCAGGAAGGGTTGATAGAACGCGGTGGTATAGCGATCCTGGGTGTGTTGGATGCCAAAGAAGTGCCCATCGTTCCCGACCGCTCGGATGGCTTCCAGTGCGATTTCGTCTGGGCCTGT
This sequence comes from Ruegeria sp. CI8, assembly GCF_056536865.1. Taxonomy (NCBI): domain Bacteria; kingdom Pseudomonadati; phylum Pseudomonadota; class Alphaproteobacteria; order Rhodobacterales; family Roseobacteraceae; genus Ruegeria; species Ruegeria sp. CI8. Next base: position 587,010 of record NZ_JBQFQL010000001.1, on the reverse strand, counting down.
GGCGCAGATCTCAGGCTGCATATACCTTTGGATTTGCTGCAATATCTCGCAGTCCATGATGAACTTCTCCGGGCTCGCGATCAGGCCGCCCTCCAGCCATCCGGCCGCGTGATAGACCATGTTGGTCCCCGACTGCACCGCCGCCCAGAGTGAATTCGACGTCTCCCAGACAGCTTGGCCGTCCGGCACATTGGCCGCGCAGACACCGGACGAGCGCAAGGGCAGCCCATAGAACCGCGCCATCTGGCCGGTCATCTGGGTCGACCGGATGTATTCAGGCGTGCCAAACGCGGGCGCACCGGACTTCATGTCGACATTCGAGGTGAACGTCCCGATGACACATGGGATGCCGGGCCGGACGTACTGGAACAAGGCAATCGCACACAGCGCCTCGGCCAGCGACTGCGCAACGGCACCGGCCATGGTTACCGGGGCCATCGCCCCCGCCAAAGTGAATGGCGTGACGACAATGGCCTGCCCCCGCCGGGCCAGCCGCAGGCACCCGTCGATCATCGGGTGGTCATGTTTCAGAGGCGAGGTCGAGTTAATGTTGGTGTACATGCGCGGCGACGCCTCGAATTCCTCGTGGCTGAGACCGCCTGCGATGCGCACCATTTCCATGACATCTTCGACGCGCTCTTTGCCCAACGAATAGGCATGCATCGCCTTGTCCGTCAGCGTCAGCTTGTCATAAAGGACATCCAGGTGCCGGACGCTGGCGTGCAGGTCAACCGGCTCGACCGGGTAGCCTCCGGCAAAGTGGATGCAGTTGAAATACTGCGTCAACTTCAACAGGTTCTGGCACATTTCGCGGTTGCCGGGAACCTTCTTGCCGATCTCCATGTCCCAGTAGTTCGGCGGTGACGAGACATTTCCGAACAACATCGTCTTGCCGCCGATCTCGATCGTGTGGTTCGGGTTGCGCGGCGTGATGGTAAAGGTCGACGGCGCCTTGGCGACCATTTCCATAACGAAGTCACGACCCATGCGCACGTTGTCGCCGTTGACGATGCATCCAGCTTCACGCAGGATCTCCAAGGCTTCCTGATTGTAGAACTCGATGCCGATTTCCTCGAGAATACGCATGGCGCCGTCATGGATGGCTTCGACGCCCTCGGGGCCCAACGGTTCGGTTGGCCGGTCGATGTTGATCGGCGGGTTCCATGGCATCTGGTCGATGACTGCCGCACCGCGGCGCGCTGCAGCGCCTGCGCGTCCACCACCCCTGCGCTTGCGAGTATTCGTGTCGGCCATCTGTTCCTCCGGCGATTGTTACTCTCAAACAAGACCCGAAGTCCGGTCTCTGGCCGCTCTGTCTGCGACAGCCAAGGTCGGTTTCAACTCATGAACCGCCGATTTTCAGGCAAGGCGCTTTAACGAAGGTTCAGCCAGCCGGGGATGTGGCTGATATCGGGAAGAACGACATCAGCCATCGGTGCAAGATCCTCAACCTTTGCCAATCCAGTCAGAACACCGATCGTGGTCATGCCGGCGGCGCGACCGGCCTCCAGATCGTGCAGACTGTCGCCGACCATGGCGATCCGGTCCGGTGGGACGCCAACATGTTGGGCAAAAGCCAACAACTGGCCGGGCCCAGGCTTGAACCCGTGGCCACTGTCATACCCCGCAATGAAATCGAAATAGGTCTCGATTCCGACCGAGGCCAGGTGCCGTTTCGCCGGCATCTCGCCGTCATTGGTCGCAACACCCAGCTTCTTGCCGGCGTCTTTCAGGAATTGCAGAAAAGGTGCAAGCGCAACGGCCTCGACCTGAGGCGCATGGGCAGAAGCCGCATTCAAGGTCTGAACCAGATCCTCGCGGGACCAGCCGTCAAGGTCGGGGAACAAGGCGTCGGCGACCTCGTCGACGGTGCCAGCGATCACGATACTGTCCTCGGAATAGGTCCCTGTCGCGAAGTCAAAGCCAATGCTCTTTCCAAGCACGGACGCACGCGCATTGTCGCCCTCGCTCAGACGCAGCAGCACCGCCTTGCCGAACGCCCCCCACGTGGCGGCGAAATCAAACAGGGTTCCGTCCTTGTCAAAAACCAGCGCATCAATCGACATGCATTCTTGCTCCTGCGCGGACCCGTTCAGGTCCAATGAACATCCGCGCCGCCTGACAGGACGCTTCGGGCTTGGGCCGGTTGATCGTAGGGGACAGCGTTTGCGTCACAAAAGGCCAACACCCACGAATCGTCAAGCATCAGAAATTCCAGCACCGAAGCAAGAAACTCGGGCTCTGTGGCGCGGTCCCTCAGGTCATCCGTCGACGCGCCGGTCGAACCAAGGAAAACAGGCAACAATTCATCGTTCCCAACAAGCCACCCAAGCGCTTTCAAGGCCAGAGTTTCGGCGAATTCGGCAGAGATCGGCATGATCAGGCCCCGGTTCGAAGATTTGGAAAGGGTTTGTTAACCAGACTCATAAACACTTTGGCAAGGCATGCAATCTACGGTGAAAACAATGTCCGTGCAGGGAACCATCCTTGTCCTCGACGGGGTCTCGACCAATCGCATCATGCTGAAGGTGCAGCTGACGGCGGCGTGGTATCATGTCGTGCAGGGCGAGAAGCTGGCTGGTCTTGGGGCGTTGCTGCGGCGGACCCGGCCGGATCTGGTGCTGACGGCCCAGACACTACCCGACGGAGACGCGGGCGACGTCAAAAGACTGATGCTGTCCGTTCCGGCCCTGCAGGATGTCCCCGTGGTCGCGATTGCGCCTCAGAACGATCGGACCGCCCGGCTGCGGAACCTGTCCGAGGGGCTGGATGACGTTCTGGCCTATCCGTTCAAAGATACGCTGTTGCTGGCGCGTGTGCGAAGCCTGCTGCGCGCCCGTGCGGAAACTCAGGATCTGAAGAACAGTGGCAACCCTCAATCCGTGGGATTTGCCGAAGCCCCCGCAGCAATGATCACGCCCGCGCGGCATGGTCAGATCGCCGTCTTGGCCCACACCGCACGTACTCGCACGCTGTGGCACAAGGCCCTGAACGGACGAACGCAGCATTCGGTGTGCAGCCATACCCTGCCCAACCTTAGCGGCGTCTTGTCTGGCACCATACCTGACGCGATAGTTGTCGAACTGAACAGCGATCCATCCGGCCTGAACATGTTGGCCGACCTCAAATCCCGCACCGGCACCCGGCGGACCGCTCTGATCGGAATCATTCCCGATGACAACGCCACTCTTGCCGCCGAGGCCTTGGATCGTGGCGCCGATGCAATTTGCCTCGGAGGGTTCTGCCCTGACGAAGTATCGCTTCGGGTCGAGGCGTTGATTGCACGCAAGGCGCATGACGAGCAAATGCGCGACTCGTTGCGCCGTGGGATTGAGGAATCGTGGATCGACACGCTGACCGGCCTGAACAACCGTCGTTTCGCACAGACCGCGATGGACCAATTGCTGCACAGTTCGGTGCACAAACAGCGGGGTTTTGCGATCATGCTGGCCGACCTGGACCATTTCAAATCCATCAATGACCGTTACGGCCACAGTGCCGGCGACAGGGTTTTGGTCGAGGCCGGAAAACGGATGAAACGTGCTTTCGGACCTGACGGTTTCCTCGCCCGCATCGGAGGCGAGGAATTCCTGTTCGGACTGCCAAACGCGACCCGCGAAAAGGCGCTCAGGAAGGCGGCCGATATCTGCAACGGCGTCAGCAGCGTACCGGTCGTCCTGCCGGACATTCCTGCCCGCCTTCCGGTGACGGTCAGCATCGGGCTGAAGGTGTGCGAGCCACCCTTCTCCCCACCTCCGGACGGCTCACTGTCGGCCGAATGCCTGATCAAATGCGCGGACAAGGCGCTTTATGCGGCCAAACAGGCCGGCCGGAACCAAGTGTGGATGAAACAGAACGCGGCCTAAGCAGGTCAGTCCTTGCGTTTCTTGGGATCCGGGCGCCGCTTCAACACGTCTTCCAAGCGGTCGGCATAAGCTTTTCGTTCTTCGTCGGACATGGCCGAAACCCGAGCCAGCCACTGCTCTTGCAGTGCTGCTTGGATTTCGTCATTCGCCCGGGCTTGTTCTTCCAGCAGGTCCTGGACTTCATCGCGGTCGAACGGAATGGCCCGCAGCGCCTTGCCAAGCGCCTTGAAATCACGAGACCTTTTCTCGGCCCCGCGCCGATGCTTGTCAGCCAGATCGCCTCTCAACGCCTTGCGTTCCGGATCAGGAAGAGCGCGGTACAGGGCAGGCCCAAATCCGGGAGGAACATCGTCCCGCACACCGTGAAACCGCAGCGCAGTCCCGATGATCACTCCGGCGACCAGCAGGTTCAGACCAAGGGATACCACCAACAGCACAGGCACCCAGCGCCGTGGGGGTTTGACGTCTTCATTCATTCCGCTTCCTCCAGAAACGCGGCCTCGAGACCGAGATTGGCGACCATGTAGGATGCATCCTGGGTCATTATGTAATTCGCCGGGTCCGGCAGAAAGGACGGCGCGGCAAAGCCGACCCATGCGCCAACCACGCTGGCCGCCGCAAGCCCACTGAGCGCCTGCCAGCCCCCGAGACCGGCAATGAGATTGCCCAGAAACCCTTGTGACTTGGGTTTCGCTGTTTTTGTCGCCGCAAGCCGGATGGCCTCGGCATCCGTCAGGATACGAACGGCCAAATCGTCGGGCAGATCAACATGCGCCTGCCGTGCCTCGGCAAACAAAAGATCCAGTTCTGTATCTTGGTCAGACATGGTCATACCCCAACTCTTCCTGACGGCCTGACAGTATGGCCGTCAACGACCGCTTTCCGCGGGCAACAAGACTTTCTACCGCTTCTACGGAAATCCTCATGATTCCCGCGATTTCCGGATTGGACAACTCCTCGATATGCCTGAGAATGACAGCTTCGCGCTGCCGTTCGGGCAATTGTGCCAAGGCCGCTTTCAACGCATCCACGCGGGCGTTTTGCTGCATTCGGTCCACGACACTGGGCTGGTCGTCCTCAGGCTCTGGCACATCGTCCAATGCGCCTGCTGTTTTCTTCCGCCGCAGATCGACACACAGATTCAAGACCACGCGGTACAACCAGGTCGAGATCTTGGCCTGCCCCGGAACCCAGTCCGCCGCCACTTTCCACAGCCGAAGCATCGCTTCCTGGGTTACGTCTTCGGCCTCTGCCCTGTTGTTCAACATGCGCAGAGCAACCGAATAGCACCGCGGCCCCAACCGATCGGTCAACAGGCGTGCTGCCTGGGCGTCGCCTTCGGCAAACCGCTTCAGCAACACGTCGTCGCTGCAGGCATCCGCGGCGACCGTGTCGCCGCGGACAGTATGCGCAGAGGACGGCACGTCCTTCATCCTGCGTCAGTTGTTGTCTGGGTCCGGGCGGCCACCCTTCTTGTGGTGCCGACCCATTCCATCCCGTGCATTGGCGAACTCCTGCTCGGACAGAGATCCGTTTCCATCCGCATCAAGGCGGTCAAACATCTTGTCAGCCCGGCGCGGTTTCGGCAACTCGTCCGCAGTCAGAAAGCCGTCTTTGTCGGCATCATGACGCTCGAACATGTCGGAAACGCGGTCGTTTGCCTTCTTCTGGGCCTCGGCATGCATTTCTTCGACGCTGATCTTTCCGTCACCGTCGGTATCGGCCGAGGTGAACTTCTGCAGGCGATGGGCCTCCATCTCGGCCTTGGTCACCTGGCCGTCCCCGTTGGCATCCAGCTCCTGAAAGCTCACCGGTTCACGGTCGCGAGGTCCTTTGGCCAGCGCAGCCGTCCCGGTGACGGCAACTGCAGACAGAATGATGGCCGAGATAAAACTTGCGCTCTTCATTGCTCGTTTCCTTTGTTGTCGCGGCCCTGTGCCGCTGCTTACATTCATTCAAACGCAGCCCGACAAAGTTTCCGTCGCTGCCCGCAAATTTTTTTCCGGCATTGAAACCTGCATTTCCGGTCAATATTTTTGAGAGGGTCGGTGCAAAGCGACGCACCCCCCTTTTCTGCGGGATGAAACAAGCGCAATATCCCCGAAATCCGAGCGCGAGTATCAAGATGACAGATCAAACCATCGACACCCTCTCTCAGGAGGAACGCCCCACGTGGCCCGCCATCGTGAAAGGGTTCCGGTGCAAATGCCCCAATTGCGGCAAAGGCAAGCTGTTGCACAGCTACCTGAAGGTGAATGATACCTGCGCAAACTGCGGTCAGGAATTGTTTCACCACAGGGCGGATGACGGGCCGGCCTACTTGACCATTTTGCTGGTCGGACACCTTCTGGCTCCGGCGCTGCATGTCACATACGTCGGCCTGCGCCCGTCTCCGTGGGCCATGGCAATAGGCTTTTCGATAGCTTGCGTTGCCCTGTCGCTGTTTCTTCTGCCTAGGCTCAAAGGAGCGGTCGTCGGCTTTCAATGGGCCCGAAAGATGCACGGGTTCGACGACAGCAAGTGACCCGTCAATGCAGCTGAGCTTCTCATGACCGTGGACAAATCCGCAATTCGCGACGCCGCGACGATCATCGTTTTGCGCGACCGTTTTCGAACCCCGTCGATCCTGATGGGCCAACGTGGTGCCGCGGCGGCCTTCATGCCGAACAAGTTCGTGTTTCCGGGGGGGGCCGTGGATGCTGAGGACGCGCAAGTTCCGCTGGCCACTCCGGTACCCGAGATTTGCCAACAAAGGCTGAGCGATCAGGCCCCTGCCGGACTGCATGTGCCACTGGCGGCGGCGGCAATTCGCGAGTTGTGGGAGGAGACCGGCCTTATCCTCGGTGTCCGCGACGCCTGGTCGGGTCCGGTTCCACATGCCTGGACCGGCTTCGCAGAAAGATGCTACGTTCCGTCGGCCGAAGCGCTGCAGTTCGTGTTCCGCGCGGTAACCCCGCCCGGACGTCCACGCCGGTTCGACGCCCGATTTTTTCTTTTGGACGCAGATGCGATCGCTGGTGATCTGGACGATTTCAGCCAGGCTTCGGATGAACTGTCACATCTACAGTGGATTCCGCTGGAACAGGCGCGGGAGTTCGACTTGCCCTTCATCACCGAGGTTGTTCTGTCGGAAGTCGAGGCGCGCGTATCAGATACAACGCCCCCCGACTCTGTGCCGTTCTTTCTGAACAACGAAGAAGCCAGTCTGTTCCAGCGCCTCAAGGGCCACCCGATGCCCGAAACAGACTGAGCCGCCTTATTTCATTCGGCTTATTACAACTGTGACTTCGGGCTTTTTGCCGATTTCGATCTGTGCACTTTGTCGAACGATGCGACGCATAGCTTCTTCCAGCTTGTCATCGTCCCGCAGCGTTTTGACCTCAGCCCGCATCAGGAACTGGTTCAGGTCCTCTTCCAGCACCTCGATCAATCCGGCCCGCGACACGCCGGTTTCCGGCAGCCCCATGGTATCGCACCAAGGTTCACCCAGTGGCTCATCGTCTTCGTCCAGGATGACAGTTACGGTCACGTGCCCGTTCAGAGCCATGCGGATACGGTCCCGCACCACACCGTCCAGCGCGCCAATCTTGACGGAACCGTCCAGGTAGGTCCGGCCGGTCTCGACATAATCCACGACCTCGGGCGCGTTCCCCGACAGATCCAGCATCGTGCCATTGACCGCCAAGACTCCGGCGCGACCTGCGGCCTCGGCCAGCTTGGCGTGTTCCCGCAGATGCCTGTGTTCACCGTGCATCGGAACGACGATCTGAGGATCGACCAAGGCATGCATCTGCTCAAGATCAGGGCGGTTGGCGTGGCCGGAAACGTGGTACAAGCCAGCGCTGTCATCGACCACGTCGACGCCTTTTTCGCTCAGTTGGTTCATGATCCGAATCACACCGCGTTCATTCCCCGGAATGGTCTTCGAGGAGAAAAGGAACAGGTCGCCATCCTTCAGCTCGATCCCCCGGTATTTGCCGCGCGCCAACTGCGCGCTGGCCGCGCGGCGCTCACCCTGGCTGCCGGTGACGATCAGCATCAGGTTCTGGCGGGGCAGATCCAAGGCTTCCTCAGCGCTGATCACGCGCGGAAAATCAGACAGGATACCGGTTTCGGTCGCAGCCTCGATCATGCGGCGCATGGCCCGGCCCAACAGAACCACCGAACGACCCGCCCGATGCCCGGCCTCGGCCAGCGTTTTGACCCGCGCGACATTCGACGCAAAGGTCGTTGCAACCACCATACCGGTCGCGTCCTCGACCAATTGGGTGATGGCCGGCCCAACCTCCGACTCCGAGCGACCGGGATGCGAGGAAAACACGTTGGTGCTGTCACAAACCAACGCCTTGACCCCAGGCTTGGCCACTTCGGCCCAAAGATCGGGATCAAACGGTTCGCCCACAACCGGATTGGTGTCCAGTTTGAAATCACCGGTATGCACGACACGGCCAGCCGGCGTGTCGATCACCAGCGCCGCACTCTCGGGGATCGAATGCGAAACGGGCAGGAATCCGACCGTAAACGGACCTGCCTTGATCTGCTCGGGCCAGGCGGAAACGGTGCGCACGGCTTCGGGCGGATGTCCGGCATCTTCCATTTTGCGGCGGGCGATATTTGCGGTGAAAGCACGCGCGTAGACCGGCGCGCCAAGGGCCTCATGACAATGGGCCACGGCGCCGACGTGATCCTCGTGCGCATGGGTGACGAAGATCGCCTCAAGCCGATCCGCACGTTCCTTCAACCACGAAATGTCGGCGTAGATCAGATCGACGCCCGGCGTTGTATCCATGTCGGGAAAGGTCACGCCCAGATCGACCAGGATCAGACGTTCCTGACCGGGTTTGCCATAGCCGTAGACATAGGCGTTCATACCGATTTCGCCCGCGCCGCCGAGCGGCAAGTAGATCAGTCTTTCGCTGCTCATGCCGAGCCAGTATCCTTGTTGTAGCGATGGATCACGGTAAGCCCGTGCATCGTCAGATCGTCTTCAATTGCATCAAAGCCCACATCGGCCTGATCGAACAGCGGTGCAAGACCGCCCGTCCCTATGACCTTCATGGGCATTCCGTATTCCGCCTTGATCCTGTCGATCAAACCTTCGATGAGGCCGGAATACCCCCAATACACACCTGACTGGATACATCCAACCGTGTTTGTGCCGATGACTTTCTCGGGACGCGTCACGTCGATATGCGGCAGAGCTGCAGCGCCCTGGTGCAAGGCCTCGAGACTGAGGTTCACGCCGGGGGCGATCACTCCTCCGACATAGGCGCCATCAGCGGCGACCACATCGAAATTCGTGGCGGTCCCGAAATCCACCACCACGACATTCCCGCCGTGCCGATCAAAGGCACCGGCCGCATTCGCCAGACGGTCCGGACCGGGAATCGTCCCTTCATCAACGCGCGGCGCTACCGGCAACTCGCAATCGGGCTTGCCCACCACCAACGGCCGGCATCCAAAGAACCGGTCGGCAAAGACGCGCAGGTTGAACACCACCCGCGGCACCGTCGAGGCAATGATGACGTCGGTGATGTCAGCCTCGATCCCGTAATGTTTCACCAGGGTCGAGTACCAGGTGAAATAGGCATCGGCCGTGCGGGCATGGTGGGTTGAGGTGCGCAGCGTGCACAGGAATTTCTCGCCATCCCAGATCGAGAAAACGGTGTTCGTGTTGCCGCAGTCAATGGCCAGAAGCATATGCGCCCCTTTCAGAAATAAACGTCTGCCGCCGGAATGCTGACGCGGCCCTTGGCGGTGTTTAGGACAAGGTTGCCGCCCGCGTCCACCGTTTCAAAGGTCCCGACGGTTTCCGAAGCACCTGTGCGCGCGGTAATCACCTCGCCCAGCTTCGCGGCCCGGTCCAGCCACGCTTTGCGGATCGGTTCGAACCCGTAGGTAACAAACTGCAGTTCGAGCTTTGCGTAGGCATCGGCGAGCTCAGTCAGAAAATCCTCGGCGGACACCTGAGCCCCGGTTTCCGACAACAACGAAACGGGCCGCAGAGCTCCCTGCTCAACTGTCTCAGGATCAGGCGCGTCTGCGAGGTTCACCCCGATGCCGATCGCAAGGTGGGATACGTCGCGCCCCTGCCCCGTGCTTTCCAACAGGATGCCGGCCAGTTTCCCGCCGTTCAACAACACGTCATTCGGCCATTTCAATGCGAACCCCTGTGCGCGACCGGTGACCGAAACACAGGCATCAAAAAGCGCCAGCGCGGCAACAAAGCTGCGAAGGGCTGCCTGCTCTGGATTGCCCTCGGGCCGCAGCAACAAGGTTGCTGCCAGGTTGCCCTGGGGGTTGGACCACGCCCGGCCGCGCCTGCCACGCGCGGCGGTTTGATGATGCGCCATGATCCAGACCGGACCTGTTGCAGTGGGTGCGATCCGCGCGGCCTCATTCAGGGTGCTGTCAACTTCCTGCAGGATATGCAGACCGTATCCTTGGGGCCAGGTGCTCATGCCAAAAAGGCCCGGCCTGATGGCCGAGCCCCTTTCCAGATTTTGTTGAAACGGTCAGTTGACAAGCGTCGTCGCCGCGGCTGCCGCTGCGCCCTCGATCCCGAACTGGTAGACCACACCAATCAACATCAATGCGGCCGACCCCATCAGAGCAACCCACAATACCGGGGTCGAGCGGGTTTCGATCGGATCTTCGTTTTCGTCGCCGAAATACATGTAGAAGACGATCCGCAGATAGTAGAAGGCACCGATCACCGAGGCGATGGCCGATACGATGACCAAGCCAATCAGGTCAGCTTGCACACCGGCCTGCCAGACGCCGAACTTGGCGAAGAACCCCAGCATTGGCGGCACGCCGGCAAGGCTGAACATCAGGATCAGTACGGCCAGCGCCTTGCCCGGATCCCGCTTGGAATACTGGCGCAGGGCGTCGATGTCGGTCACTGGCTTGCCGTCGCGCTCCATCATCAGGATGAAGGCGAAGGTGCCGATATTCATGGTCACATAGATCGCCAGGTACATCAGCATCGCTTTGACACCCAATTCGGTGCCTGCGGCCAGGCCGATCAGCGCATACCCCATATGTGCGATTGACGAATAAGCCATCAGCCGTTTGATGTCGCGCTGCCCGATGGCGGCCACTGCCCCCAGCAACATCGACAGGACCGAAAGCAGCACGATCACCTGCTGCCAGTCCGCGATAGCACCGCCGAACGCATCATGCAGAACGCGCGCGAACAAGGCCATCGCTGCAACTTTGGGTGCGGTTGCAAAGAAAGCCGTCACCGGAGTGGGCGAGCCCTCGTAAACGTCCGGTGTCCACATGTGGAACGGAACCGCCGAGATCTTGAATGCCAGACCCGAGATCAGCAGAACAAGGCCGAACAGAAGGCCAACGGAGACATCCCCGTGATGCACCGTGTTGATGATGCCCGAGAACAGCGTCGTACCGGTGAACCCATAGACCAGAGATGCGCCGAACAGCAGCAATCCCGAGCTGAGCGCACCCAGAACGAAATACTTCAGCCCCGCCTCGGTCGATTTGGCGCTGTCACGGCGCAGGGCCGCCACGACATACAGAGACAGCGACTGCAGCTCGAGACCCATATAGAGCGACATCAGATCGCCGGCGCTGACCATCATCATCATGCCGACCGCTGCCAAAGCCACCAGCAATGGATACTCGAAACGCAGCAGGTTCCGGCGCGCCATGTACTCCTGGCTCATGACCAGAACCGCTGCGGCAGATAGCAGAATTGCAACCTTTGCAAATCGGGCGAACCCGTCGTCGATGAACATGCCGTTGAAGGCCACGTTGGTCCCCGAGCCGTTCGACGCGATCCAGAACGACAGCGCCGCCATCAGTCCGGCCGTCGTCCAGACCAGAACCGGAGCCAGCGCATCCTTGCTGGTGTAGACAGCTCCGATCAGCGCCGCCATCGCATAGATCGCCAGAATGATTTCCGGCAGAATTACAGTGAGATCAGCCTGGATCATGTCTCCAAAGCTCCCTTAGTGCGAGGCGACCTGGGTCGCGGCCTCAGCCGCGGCCAGAGCCGTGTCATAGTTCGAAATCAGCGCGGCGGTCGAATTGCCGATCACGTCGGTGACCAGCGACGGATAAACGCCCAGCAGGATGGTCATGACGATCAGCGGCGCAAAGATCAGGCGTTCGCGTGTGCTCATGTCGGTGATCGACTTGAGGCTTTCCTTGATCAGGTCGCCAAAGACCACGCGGCGATACAGCCACAGCGCATAAGCCGCCGAGAAGATCACACCGCTGGCCGCCACTGCGGTCACCCAGGTGTTGACCTGGAAGGTGCCCATCAGCGTCAGGAATTCGCCGATGAACCCGCTGGTGCCCGGCAGACCCACATTGGCCATGGTGAACAGCATGAACACCAACGCATAGGCCGGCATGCGGATCACCAGCCCGCCATAGGCCTCAATGTCGCGGGTGTGCATACGGTCGTAGATCACGCCAACACAAAGGAACAGCGCGGCCGAGATGAACCCGTGGCTGAGCATCTGGAAGATCGCCCCGTCGATGCCCTGCTGGTTGGCGGCAAAGATGCCCATGGTCACGAAACCCATATGCGCGACCGAAGAATAGGCGATCAGCTTTTTCATGTCCTCCTGCACCAGCGCCACCAACGAGGTGTAGACCACGGCGATGGCCGACAGCCACAGTACCAGATCGGTCATCACGGCCGAGCCGACGGGGAACATGGGCAAGCTGAAACGCAGGAAACCATAGCCACCCATCTTCAGCAGAATTGCCGCCAGCACGACCGAGCCCGCCGTCGGCGCCTGAACGTGCGCGTCAGGCAGCCAGGTGTGGACGGGCCACATCGGCATCTTCACCGCGAAGGACGCAAAGAACGCGAGGAACATCAGCGTCTGCATACCGCCGACAATGTGGACACCCAGCACGCTGAAGCTCTCGGACGAGAACTGGTGCGTCATGAGCGCTGCAATGTCCGTGGTGCCTGCATCCGCATACATCGCCACCATCGCCACCAGCATCAGAACCGAGCCGAGGAAGGTGTAGAGGAAGAACTTGAAGCTGGCATAGATCCGGTCCTTGCCGCCCCAGATCCCGATGATCAGGAACATCGGGATCAGCCCGGCTTCGAAGAACAGGTAGAACAGCACCAGATCCAGCGCCATGAATACGCCGAGCATCAGCGTTTCCAGAAGCAGGAAGGCGATCATGTATTCCTTGACCCGGTCGGTCACGTTCCAGCTGGCCAAGATGGTCAGCGGCATGATGAAGGTGGTCAGCAGCACGAACAGAACGCTGATGCCATCCACGCCCATCTTGTACTTCAGGCCCAGCAGCCACTGACCCTCTTCCACCATCTGGAAGCCGGTGTTCGATGGGTCGAACTCGGTATAGATTCCGATCGAAACAAGGAAGGTCACTGTGGTCGCAACCAGCGCGATCCACTTGGCATTGCGCTGTGCGGCCACATCGTTCCCGTGCAGGAACAGCGCCATCAGACCGGCGGAAATGGCCGGAATGAACGTTACAATGGATAGGATATTGTCCATCAGTTTGCGCCTCCGCCGATCGACATCCAGGTGACCAGGGCGGCGATCCCCAGAACCATCCAGAAGGCGTAAGTGAAGATGTAGCCCGTCTGCGCCTTGCCTGCGAGGCGGGTGAAGAAGGGAACGACGCCCATTGCTACTCCGTTAAGGAAACCGTCGATCGTCTTGCCGTCACCGCCCTTCCACAGGAACCGGCCCAGGGCCACGGTCGGTTTGACAAGGATCGCGTCGTAGATTTCATCAAAGTACCACTTGTTCTTGAGGAACAGGTACAGCGGACGCTGGTTCTCGGCCAGGCGGCCCGGTAGCGCCGGGTTCACGATGTAGAACAGGTAAGCCAGTCCAAAGCCCAGAACCATTGCGATGAACGGCGAGACCTTGACCCATTTCGGCGCCGCATGCGCGTCGTCCAGAACATGGTTGTCCGGCGCGATGTACAGCGCGCCCTCGCCCGGTTTGCCGACAAAGGCATAGTGGTGATCTCCACCCTTGGCCTTATCGTCGTGCGCAGCTTCGTCGCTATGGGATTCGGTGGCATGCGTGTCGTCGCCATGGCCATCGGCCTTGGCATGGTCACCGGCCTCGGCATGCGCCTCGGCCACCGGAATGCCATAGAACTTGCCAACCTGATCGGCGTGACCGAAGAAGTTGTTGTACCAGATCATGCCCGCGAACACGGCGCCCAGCGACAGAACACCCAACGGCACCAGCATGACCATCGGGCTTTCATGCGCGTGCTCATGCGTGTGCTTGTCGCCCCGCTCCTCGCCATAGAAGGTCAGGAAGATCAGGCGCCAGCTGTAGAACGAGGTCATCGCGGCGGCGATCACCAGCGCCCAGAACCCGAAGTCCGATCCGCCGGCATAGGCACTTTCGATGATGGCGTCCTTGGACAGGAAACCGGCAAAACCGATCGTGGTCAGCGGGATGCCGACACCGGTGATGGCCAGCGTGCCGATCATCATCGCCCAGAAGGTATAGGGGATCTTCTTGCGCAGGTTGCCATAGTTCATCATGTCCTGTTCGTGGTGCATGGCGTGGATCACCGAACCCGCCCCCAGGAACAAGAGCGCCTTGAAGAAGGCATGCGTGAACAGGTGGAACATCGCCGCCGAATACATGCCCACGCCTGCGGCCACGAACATGTAGCCCAGCTGCGAACAGGTCGAATAGGCGATCACGCGCTTGATGTCCGTCTGCACCAAGCCCACGGTCGCGGCAAAGAACGCGGTGGCAGCCCCCAGCACGGTGACGAACCCGGTTGCTCCTGGCGCGAACTCCATCAGCGGCGACATGCGGCAAACCAGGAACACACCGGCCGTGACCATGGTGGCCGCGTGGATCAGCGCCGACACGGGCGTCGGGCCCTCCATCGCGTCCGGCAACCAGGTGTGCAGGATCAACTGCGCCGACTTGCCCATCGCACCGATGAACAGCAGCACGCAGATGACCTCTATCGCGGTCCATTCGCCCCACAGGAAGGTCAGTTGCGTTTCCGCCAGTTGGGGTGCCGCGGCAAAGATATCCGAGAAGTTGATGCTGTCGGTCAGGAAGAACAGCGCGAATATCCCAAGCGCAAAGCCGAAATCGCCCACACGGTTGACTATGAACGCTTTCATCGCCGCCGCATTGGCCGAAGGTTTGCGATAGTAAAAACCGATCAGCAGGTACGACGCGACGCCCACGCCTTCCCAGCCGAAGAACATCTGCACCAGATTGTCGGCCGTCACCAGCATCAGCATGGCGAAGGTGAAGAAGGACAGATAGGCAAAGAAGCGCGGCTTGTAGCTTTCGCCCTCGCGCCACTGCGGGTCGTGATCCATGTAGCCGAACGAATAAAGGTGCACGAGCGCCGAAACCGTCGTGACGACGATCAACATGATGGCGGTCAGCCGGTCCAGACGGATGGCCCACGAGGTCGACAGCGAGCCGCTTTCGATCCAGCGCATGATCTCGATCTGCTGGGTCTGTCCGTCAAAGCTGAAGAAGACGATCCACGACAGCAGACAGGCCAGGAACAGCAGGCCCGTGGCCGTCCACAGCGCGGCCTTTTCGCCGATGAACTTCCAGCCAAAGCCGCAGATCAGCGCGCCCACGAGCGGGGCAAAGAGGATTGTGGTTTCCATGATCCCTTACCCCTTCATCATGTTGACGTCTTCAACCGCGATAGTGCCGCGGTTGCGGAAGAAGCAGACCAGAATGGCCAGCCCGATCGCAGCCTCGGCCGCGGCCACGGTCAGCACGAACAGCGTAAACACCTGCCCGACCAGATCGCCGAGAAAGCTGGAAAACGCCACGAGGTTGATGTTCACCGCCAACAGCATCAATTCGATGCTCATCAGCAGGATGATGACGTTCTTGCGGTTCAGAAAGAGACCGAAGATGCCGATGACGAACAGCGTCGCCGCGACGGTAAGATAGTGTTCAAGTCCGATCATCGTCTCAAAGTCCCTGCCCCGGTTTCACGTCCTTCAACTCCATCGCCTTGGCCGGGTCACGCATCATCTGGCCGACGATGTCCTGACGCTTGATGTCCTTGCGGTGGCGCAGCGTCAGCACGATGGCGCCGATCATGGCCACCAGCAGGATCAGGCCCGCCAGTTGGAACAGAAGGAAGTATTGATCGTAAAGGATGACACCCAGTGCCTCGGTGTTGTGGCGGTCGGCCGGGATGGGCTGGGCCAGGTTGGCCGCCGCGCCTTGTGCACTGTCCCAAGCGCCAAAGGCCATGACGAACTGCATCAGGATGACCAGACCGATCAGCAGGGCCAAAGGCATGTAGCGCGCCATCTCGGCCTTGAGCTCGGCAAAGTCCACGTCCAGCATCATCACCACGAACAGGAACAGCACCGCCACCGCTCCGACATAGACGATGATCAGCAGCATGGCGACGAATTCCGCCCCCAGCAGCACGAACAGTCCCGCCGACGACAGGAAGGCCAGGATCAGCCACAGCACCGAATGCACCGGCTGCCGGCTGATCACGGTGAACAGCCCGCCGGTGATGGCGCTGATGGCAAAGAGGTAAAAGGCAAATACGCTCATTGGTCATCTTCCTCGTTTTCGCCCATGGCCTCCTGCGCCAGTTCCAGCGCCCGGGTCATGGCCGGGATGCCGGCAAAGACCGACATCTGACCGATCGTTTCCACGATCTCTTGTTTCTTGGCCCCTGCCTCGATGGCATGGCGCACCGTCTGGCGAATGGCCGTGTCGGCCTGTGCGCCCTGACAGGTCAGCCCGGCCAGCGTCAGCAACAGGCGGGTCTTGGCATCCAGTCCGCCCGGATTGACGGTGTTGCCGAACATCATCTCCATGACCTCTTTGGGCATGGTCGGCCACAGCGCCTCGAAGCCGCGCATCGCGTCGACGGGCGAATAGCTCTCCAGCGCCGGGTTGAACGCCTTGGCCATGTCATGCGCCTGTCTGAGCATCTGCTCGAATGGGTTTTTGGCCGGATCGCTCATCGGTAGGGCGCGTCCAGTTCCAGATTGCGGGCGATCTCGGCTTCCCAGCGTTCACCGTTGTCCAGCAGCTTCTGCTTGTCATAGAACAGCTCTTCGCGGGTTTCCGTGGCGAATTCGAAATTAGGTCCTTCGACGATGGCATCGACCGGGCAGGCCTCTTGGCAGAAGCCGCAGTAGATGCACTTGGTCATGTCGATGTCATAGCGCGTGGTACGGCGGCTGCCGTCTTCGCGCGGTTCGGCGTCAATGGTGATGGCCTGCGCGGGGCACACAGCCTCGCACAATTTGCAGGCGATGCAGCGCTCCTCGCCGTTGGGGTAACGGCGCAGGGCGTGTTCACCGCGGAACCGGGGCGACAGCGGGCCCTTTTCGTGCGGGTAGTTCACGGTAGCCTTGGGCGCGAAGAAGTACTTCAGCCCCAGCTTCATGCCGACCCAGAAATCCTGCAGAAGGAAGTATTTGGCCGCGCGGGTATAGTCGATATTTGCCATTGTCAGCCTCCTACGCTCCAACGGGCGAATGCCCCCCAGAACCAGTCGAACTTCGCCGCAAAGGCCACGAAGACCACCCACACCAGGCTGAACGGCAGGAACACCTTCCAGCCCAGCCGCATCAGCTGGTCATAGCGGTAGCGGGGCGTGATCGCCTTGACCATCGCGAAGAGGAAGAAGAAGAACGCCATCTTGGCGACCATCCACAGCACGCCATCGGGCAGGCCGGGGATCGGCGACAGCCAGCCGCCGAAGAACAGCAGCGTGGTCAGCGCGCACATCAGGAAGATGGCGATGTATTCGCCCGCCATGAACAGCAGGAAGGGCGTTGCCGAGTATTCGACCTGATAGCCTGCGACCAGTTCCGATTCCGCTTCCGGAAGGTCGAACGGCGGCCGGTTGGTCTCGGCCAGGGCCGAGATGAAGAACAGGAAGACCATCGGGAAATGCGGCAGCCAGTACCAGCTGAAGAACCCGAACGAGCCATCCTGCGCCCGCACGATGTCACCAAAATTCATCGACCCGGTCGAAATGATCACCCCGATGATGATCAGGCCGATCGAAACCTCATACGAAATCATCTGCGCGGCCGAGCGCAACGAGCCCAGGAACGGGTATTTCGAGTTCGACGCCCATCCGCCCATGATCACGCCGTACACCTCGAGCGAGGACACCGCGAACACATAGAGGATAGCCACGTTGATGTCGGACAGGACCCAGCCGTCATTGAACGGAATGACCGCCCAGGCGATCATGGCCAGGACGAAGGACGTCAGCGGCGCCAGGATGAAAACAGTCCTGTCCGCGCCGGCAGGGATCACCACCTCTTTGACGACGTATTTCAGCGCGTCCGCCACCGATTGCAGCAGGCCGTAAACGCCAACCACGTTGGGGCCGCGACGCATCTGGACCGCGGCCCAGATCTTGCGGTCGCCATAGACCAGAAACAGCAGCGAGATCATCACGAAGGCCACGACGGCCAGCACCTGCGCCAATATGATCAGGGCTATTCCGCCTGGGGTGTCAAAGAATTCAGCCATTGGTCCTCACACCGTGGGTATTCCGTTTTCCGCTGCCATCGCGAGGCCCGACCGGCCGGTCGGAGACTCGCGTCGCCTGCGATTGGTTTGGCGAGTTGGTGTAAACAGCATCCGCTGCCTGCACGCCACCTTTTTCCTTCATTTCATTCGGCAAAACACACGACCACGCCCCTCGCATCTCCTCTCGGAAAAACGAGCTCGGGTTTCCGCCCGCTTTGCGGTTTATGGTCGTCGCAAGCCTCATTCCGCGGCAATCTTTTGGTCACCGCGCGCCTTGGCCAGCGCCGAAAGCTCGGCCATCAACTGCGAGGCTCGTGCAATCGGGTTGGTCAGATAGAAATCCTTGATCACGGTCCGGAAATCGGCCTGCCCCAAAGGTCCGGCCTCGATTGCCTGTTCTTCGTTCTCGGGCACTTGGTCGATCCCGGCCAGATGCGGCACTGCTTCGATCAGCTTTTGCCGCAGCTGGGCCAACGTGTCATAAGGAAGTTTCTCGCCCAACTCCGCCGAAAGCGCCCGCAGGATCGCCCAGTTTTCCTTGGCTTCACCCGGCGCAAATCCGGCCCGCATCGCCAATTGAGGGCGACCCTCGGTGTTGACGAACAGACCGTTTTCCTCGGTATAGGCTGCGCCTGGCAGGATGACGTCGGCGCGGTGCGCACCGCGGTCTCCGTGGCTGCCCTGGTAGATGACGAATGGACCCGCATCTATATCGACCTCGTCCGCGCCCAGGTTGAAGATCACCTCGGCGCCGTCGATTGCAGCCTCAAGGCCACCCTCCGTCGCGGCACCCACATCCATCGCACCAACGCGGGCCGCTGCAGTGTGCAGAACAAGCATCCGACCCGACAGCGCGCGCGCGGCGGCCAAAACGGCCAGACCGTCTGCCTCGGACACGGCGCCCTGTCCGACGATCACAACGGCTTCGCTGCTTGCCTTGGCCTTGGCCAGCGCATCGCGGTCGGTGCCGAGGTGCTCGTAATCATAAGTCAGATCAACGGCCGGGCCGATCAATTTGACATCGGCGCCCGCCAGCCACGCCTTGCGGATGCGCGCATTCAGCACCGGGGCCTCGTCCCGCGGGTTGGTGCCGATCAGAATGATCTCTTTCGCCGTGTCGATCTCCTCGATCGTCACATTGCCGACATAGCCCGAACGGTTACCGATAGGCAGGCGGGCATTGTCGGTTCGGCATTCGACCTTGCCACCCAGCCCCTCAATCATCTGCTTCAACGCAAAGGCGGCTTCGACAGGAACCAGATCGCCGATTAGACCGGCAACCTTCTTGCCCTTCATCGCCGCTGCGGCGGTGGCCAAAGCCTCGGGCCAGCTGGCGGCACGCAGGCGACCGTTTTCGCGGATATAGGGCGTGTCCAGACGTTGACGGCGCAAACCGTCCCAGACAAAACGCGTCTTGTCCGAGATCCACTCTTCGTTCACGCCATCATGGTTGCGCGGCAGAATGCGCATCACTTCGCGGCCCTTGGTATCGACACGAATGTTCGATCCCAGCGCATCCATCACGTCGATGGTTTCGGTCTTTGTCAGTTCCCACGGGCGTGCGGTAAAGGCATAAGGCTTGGAAGTCAGCGCCCCCACTGGGCACAGGTCAATGATGTTGCCCTGCAGGTTCGAATCCAGCGTCTGGTTCAGGTACGAGGTAATTTCCGCATCCTCGCCCCGGCCCGTCTGGCCCATCTGGTCGATACCCGCGATCTCGGTCGTGAAACGCACACAGCGGGTACAGCTGATGCAGCGGGTCATGGCCGTACCAACCAGCGGACCCAGATCCAGATCATCGACGGCCCGCTTGGCTTCTTTGAACCGGCTGGCCGACATACCGTAGGCCATTGCCTGGTCCTGCAGATCGCATTCACCCCCCTGGTCGCAGATCGGGCAATCCAAAGGGTGGTTGATCAGCAGAAACTCCATGACGCCTTCCCGGGCCTTCTTGACCATGGGAGAGTTGGTCTTGACCACCGGCGGTTGACCCTCCGGCCCCGGGCGCAGATCGCGCACCTGCATCGCGCACGAGGCGGCGGGCTTGGGCGGCCCGCCCACGACCTCGACCAGGCACATGCGGCAGTTACCGGCAATCGACAGGCGCTCATGATAGCAGAACCGTGGCACCTCGACCCCGGCCTGTTCGCAGGCCTGGATCAGGGTCATCGCGCCATCGACTTCGATTTCCTTGTCGTCGATTACGATCTTGCGGAGGTCAGACATGGTCTAGTTCGCCCTCAAATACACGCCAATGGCGCTGTTTCGTTCGATTTCCTTGCGCCCCAGGGCACAGAATGTTTCAGCTTTTCCGTAGCTCACGCCGTTCTGCGCGAGGTATTTTTCGCCTTTGGCCCGCATCCGCGCCTTTTCGGAATCCGACTCGACATAGGCCCGGATCTCTCCGTCCGAATAACCCAGGCTGTTGGCCTTGGACCGTAGGCTCCACATCACGCCGATTGCCTTCATACGCCGCCCACTGATCGACGGGCAGTATTCCGAGATCTCATTTGCGATGGCGATGTAGTAGAGTTCGTTGTCGATTTCCTTGACTTCGCGCAAGGGCGGTTTGGCGTCCGCCGAGACGGGCAACGCCATCGCACAGGCAATTGCGGCAAGTTTCACATGTTTCATGACATATCCTTTCGTCTTGGGTTCCCCAAGACGTCCCACGGCACGGCTGTTATGCAATAACAGCCGTCCGATCAGCGCAGGATATGCAATAGCGAAGCTCATGGTCGTTGACAGGCTCCGGCAAATGTCAGGCTGTCATTTTCGACGCGCAGGTTCTGCGGTTCGGTGTCAGGACCAACCTTCCACGCAATGCGGGAGGAACCGAAATTCTGAATGCAGAACCGGGTGCCCTCGTACCGACCAGCCTCGCGCGCGCCGTCCAGCGAAGCCGACACACCTTTGATCGTCACGGTGAAATCCGCAGGCGACCGTTTCTTGTCGACCGGCTTTGCCTTCGCCCGAAACGACTTGCCGTCAAACAGAATCCGGTCGCTTGTTGGCGCTGTCCCGCAGGCCGAAAGCAGCGTCAGCAGAACAAGCACACCGAAAGCCGGACGACGCAGGTTCGCGGTGATATCAACAAGTGTGACGGCCATCAGAATGCAGCCACCAATGCAAGGATCCCAAGCACGAACATGCAGGCCCAAGCCACCACATACAGGACTGAACGAATACCGCTATGCGGTTTGCCGACGCCCTGAATGTGTACGACAAGCATCACCAGTCGCGCGACCAAGGCAATCGCGGCCAGCCAGTTCACCCAGAACGGGCTGGCGCCCAACAGAATGGCCGCCACAGTAACGGTCAGAAACGCGGGCAAAGTCTCAGTGCCGTTCAGATAGGCACGGTTCAAGCGATAGGCCTTGTCGGCATAGTCCTGGTCGGGGGTCGCGCCGGGAGCCAGCCCTTTGCCCTGTTTCGCCAGTGCCGAAAACGGCGACAGGAACAAAACGACCAGTGTGAAAATCACCAAAGACGCAATCGCGTGGGAATACTCTGCATAAGCTTCCATCATTGTCACTCCGCCGCCATCGCACCCATACGGCCCGATTTCTGAGCCTTGATGCGGTCTTCGATTTCTTCGCGGAAGTTGCGGATCAGGCCCTGAATCGGCCATGCGGCCGCGTCACCCAGCGCACAGATCGTATGGCCTTCGACCTGCTTGGTCACCTCGAACAGCATGTCGATCTCTTCCAGTTCGGCCTCGCCGCGTACCAGGCGATCCATCACCCGCATCATCCAGCCCGTGCCTTCGCGGCAGGGCGTACACTGGCCGCAGCTTTCGTGCTTGTAGAATTTCGACAGGCGCCAGATGGCCTTGATGATGTCGGTGGACTTGTCCATCACGATCACCGCCGCCGTGCCAAGCCCCGAGCCCAGGTCGTTGCGCAGATAGTCGAAATCCATGATCGCGTCGCGCATGTTCTCGCCGCGCACGCAAGGCACGGACGATCCACCGGGGATCACGGCCAACAGGTTGTCCCACCCGCCGCGGATGCCACCGCAATGGGTCTCGATCAATTCTTCAAAGCTGATCGACATCGCCTCTTCGACCACACAGGGGGTATTGACGTGACCCGAGACGGCAAACAGCTTGGTGCCCGCGTTGTTCTGGCGACCGAAACCGGCGAACCAGTCGGCACCGCGGCGCAGGATCGTGGGCACGACGGCGATGGATTCCACGTTGTTCACCGTGGTCGGGCAGCCATACAAACCCGCCCCCGCCGGGAACGGCGGCTTCATGCGCGGCATGCCCTTCTTACCTTCGAGGCTTTCGATCAGGGCGGTTTCCTCACCACAGATGTAGGCGCCTGCCCCGTGATGCAGGAACAGGTCGAAATCCCATCCTGATCCAGCGGCATTCTTGCCCAGAAGGCCCGCGTCATAGGCTTCGTCAATTGCAGCCTGCAGTGCCTCGCGCTCACGAATGTACTCGCCGCGCAGGTAGATGTAGCAGGTGTGCGCATTCATCGCGAAAGACGCAATCAGGCAGCCTTCGATCAGCGTGTGCGGATCGTGGCGCATGATCTCGCGGTCCTTGCAGGTGCCCGGTTCGGATTCGTCGGCGTTGACCACCAGATAGGACGGGCGGCCATCGCTTTCCTTCGGCATGAACGACCATTTCAGGCCAGTCGGGAAGCCCGCACCGCCACGCCCGCGCAACCCTGAGTCTTTCATCGTCTGGATGATCCAGTCACGACCCTTTTCCATCAGGCCAGCAGTGCCGTCCCAATGCCCCCGGGCCTGGGCGCCCTTCAAGGTGCGCTCGTGCATCCCGTAGATGTTGGTAAAGATCCGGTCCTGATCCTTCAGCATCGCGTGTTACCTTCAGCTGTCCTGACGCATGCGCCAGAGTTGAAATATGTTGACGCCCGCATAGATGAACGCCGCGATCGCGGCGAAATCAAACAGCAGCGCAAAGCGTCCCGGCAGCTCCAGCGCCGGGCCGATGAACAGGGTCATGGCAAGCCACAACAGCATGGTCACCGCGATGACCACGCCGATATGTCGGCCCTTGCGGGCGATGGCCTGTTCCTTGTCCTTGTCCATCACACTCCGATGCCCGTATCGGGCACCGTCTCTCAGTCTTCGTAGGTGCCGTCTTGCTTGGCACGTTTGGCAAATTCGGTTTCCTCGCCAGCAGCCAGCTTGGCCGCCTGCTCGATCCAACCGTCGCGTTCGATCCGGCCCTTGAACTTCAGCCGGGCATCAACCCAGGCGACATGTTCTGGCGTCCAAGCTGCGATCTGATCGAAGTGGTAGAACCCGAGCTCATTCAGCGTCTGCTCGAGCTTCGGCCCCACACCTTTCAGCAGCTTGAGGTCGTCGGGCTTGCCGTCGCGCGCACCGCTCAGCGTTTCGGGCTGAGCCTCAGTCGCTTCTGGCTTGGCCGCGGCGCCCTCGGGCGAAGATGGCTCCGCCTTGGCGGATTTCTTGGGCGCGGCCTGACGGGCGGCTGGTTTGCCCTGCTCTGGCACCTTCGGCGGCTTGGGTGCGGCTTTCGCTCCGGCGGCCTTGCCATCCTTGCCCAACCATGGCGTTAGTATCGGAACCTCGTTTCCGTCGATGCGCTTGACGGTATCGCCCAGTTCCGTCGCCAGTTGTACACTGGCATTGTGCTTTGCCTTGCCACCCTCGTAGTCCTTCAGGCTGGTCACCCCGCCCAGAGGCTCGGCCGCATAGCGCCCATTCTGGGGCCCGGGCTCCGGAACCTTGCCAGCGGCCAGTTCATCAATGATCCGACCAAAACTCTCGGCGGTCAGGTCCTCGTAATAGTCTTTACCGATCTGTGCCATCGGCGCGTTGGTGCAGGAACCCAGGCACTCGACCTCTTCCCAGCTCAGCTTGCCGTCCGCCGACAGCTGGTGCGGCTTGGGCGCGATCTTTTCGCGGCAGACAGCAATCAGATCCTCGGCCCCGCAGATCATGCAGGACGTCGTGCCACAAACCTGAATATGCGCAATGGAACCAACCGGTTGCAGCTGGAACATGAAGTAGAAGGACGCAACCTCAAGCACCCGGATGTAGGACATGCCCAGCATGTCAGCGACGGTTTCAATCGCCGGGCGGCTCAGCCAACCCTCCTGCTCTTGCGCGCGCCAGAGCAGCGGGATGACCGCGCTGGCCTGACGGCCCTCGGGGTATTTGGTGATCTGCGCTTCGGCCCATTGCTGGTTGGCGGCGGTGAAGGCAAAGCTTTCGGGTTGTTCGGGATGAAGACGGCGGAGCATTAGCGGTCAATCTCTCCAAATACGACGTCCATGGTGCCAATGATGGCAGCGACGTCGGCCAGTTGGTGGCCCTTGGCGACGTGGTCCATGGCTTGTAGGTGCAGGAAACCGGGCGCACGCAGCTTGGCGCGGTACGGCTTGTTGGTGCCGTCGGCGACCAGATAGACGCCGAACTCGCCTTTGGGCGCTTCGACGGCGGCATAGACTTCGCCTGCGGGGACGTGGAAGCCTTCGGTGTAAAGTTTGAAGTGATGGATCAGGCTCTCCATCGAGGTCTTCATGTCCGAGCGTTTCGGCGGGGTGATCTTGCCGCGGGCCAAAATGTCGCCCGGGCAGTCGCGCAGCTTGGCGATGGCCTGCCGGATGATCGACACCGACTGGCGCATTTCTTCCATCCGCACCAGGTAACGATCGTAGCAGTCCCCGTTCTTGCCAACGGGGATCTGGAACTCAAACTCGTCGTAGCATTCATAGGGTTGCGCGCGACGCAGGTCCCAGGCCAAGCCCGATCCGCGCACCATCACGCCCGAGAAGCCGTATTGCTGGATTTCGTCCTCGGTCACCACGCCGATGTCGCAGTTGCGCTGTTTGAAGATCCGGTTCTCGGTCAGCAGTCCGTCAATGTCGTCCAGAACGGCGGGGAACTCGTGGCTCCAGGTCTCGATGTCGTCCAGCAACTCGGGCGGCAGGTCCTGATGCACACCGCCGGGGCGGAAATAGGCCGCGTGCAGGCGCGCACCGCAGGCACGCTCGTAAAACACCATCAGCTTTTCACGCTCTTCAAAGCCCCACAGCGGCGGGGTCAGCGCGCCCACGTCCATCGCCTGCGTGGTCACGTTGAGCAGATGGTTCAAAACGCGCCCAATCTCGGAATACAGGACCCGGATCAACGAGGCCCTGCGTGGAACTTCGACGCCGGTCAGCTTTTCGATGGCCAGGCACCAGGCATGTTCCTGGTTCATCGGCGCCACATAGTCCAATCGGTCGAAATACGGCAGGTTCTGAAGATAGGTCCGGCTTTCCATCAGCTTTTCGGTACCGCGGTGCAGCAGGCCGATATGCGGGTCGCAACGCTCGACGATCTCGCCGTCCAGCTCAAGCACGAGACGCAAAACTCCGTGCGCCGCAGGGTGCTGCGGGCCGAAGTTGATGTTGAAGTTGCGGATCTTCTGTTCTCCGCTCAGCGCGTCCGTGCTGCCGTCATCGTATCTTGAGCCGTCCATCAACGCCCTCGTTTCTTTTTCGCTTCGGCCCGAACCCGGACCTTTTCCGCCTCAAGCGCTTTGGCTGCGGCCCCCGCCAGCAGGACCCCCAGCGCACCCAACGCAATCAGTTCCCCCAGCAGCATGACCATCTCAGCGGCGCTCCAGTTCCTGCAGTTTCAACCCGACCCACCACAGCAACGCGATCGTGCCGAATGGGACCAGGCAAAGAAGGCACCAGTATTTGTTGATCCCGAAAAACGGCAAAATCTTCACCATCGGAATGATGGTCAGTGCAGAAAGGATCAGCCACCAGATGCCACCCATTGTCAGGTCTCCTGTTTTTCATCCCCCGGCAGAACATAGTTCGCACCTTCCCACGGGCTCATGAAATCAAACTGGCGATACTCCTGAACCAGCGAGACCGGTTCGTACACGACCCGTTTCTGCGCTTCGTCGTAGCGGACTTCGATATACCCGGTAGTCGGAAAATCCTTGCGCAGCGGATAGCCGCGGAAGCCATAGTCGGTCAGGATGCGACGCAGGTCCGGGTGGCCCGAGAACAGGATGCCGAACATGTCGAACACTTCACGCTCGAACCAGTTGGCCGAGGGGTGCACATCGACGATCGACGTAACCATGTCTTCCTCGCGCACCGAAATCCGGATACGGATACGCTGGTTCTGGTACATCGAAAGAAAGTGGTAAACCACGTCGAACCGTTTGGCACGTTCGGGGTAATCAACTCCGGTAATGTCGACCAAGGTCGAAAACTTGCAGTTCTGATCCGTTTTCAGAAACTCGACAAACTCCACCAGGCTCGAGGGCGCAACATCAACCGTCAGCTCGTCATGGGCTACGCTCCATGACAGAACACAGTCCGTGCGCTTCAGCTCGATATGCGTGCCGAGTTCCTTGAGTGCTTCGCTCATCTCGGTCCCTCCTCAGCGGACGATGGTGCCGGTGCGGCGGATCTTGCGCTGCAGCTGCAGCAGACCGTACAGCAGCGCCTCGGCCGTCGGCGGGCAGCCGGGCACATAGATGTCCACCGGAACGATGCGGTCGCAACCACGCACGACGGAATAGGAATAGTGGTAATAGCCACCACCATTGGCGCAGGATCCCATCGAGATCACATAGCGCGGCTCGGGCATCTGGTCATAGACCTTGCGCAGCGCCGGGGCCATCTTGTTGGTCAGCGTACCGGCCACGATCATCACGTCCGACTGGCGCGGGGATGCGCGCGGCGCGATGCCGAAGCGTTCGGCGTCGTAGCGCGGCATCGAGGTGTGCATCATCTCGACCGCGCAGCAGGCCAGACCAAAGGTCATCCAGTGCAGCGAGCCGGTGCGCGCCCAGTTGATGATGTCCTCGGACGAGGTCAGCAGGAACCCTTTGTCCTGCAGCTCGGCGTTCAGGGCCTGAGTGGCGACTTCCTTGTCGACGCCCGCGGTGTTTGCACCCGTCATCACTCCCATTCCAGGGCCCCCTTCTTCCATTCATAGGCAAAGCCGATGGTCAGAACGCCCAGGAACACCATCATCGACCAGAAGCCGACATCGCTGATGTCCTTGAAGCCCACGGCCCAGGGAAACAGGAACGCAATCTCGAGGTCGAAGATGATGAACAGGATCGACACCAGATAGAATCGGACATCGAACTTCATCCGCGCATCGTCGAACGCGTTGAACCCGCATTCATAGGCGCTGACCTTTTCGGGGTCGGGATTGCGGACAGCCAGAACGACGGCGGCCAGAATCAGGACGATTCCAAGGCCCACGGCGACGGCCAGAAACACCAGGATCGGGAGATATTCCCGCAACAGCTCTTCCACGAGTGGCTCCTTTCCTGCGCACCCCGAACGAGACGCGCCGTCAATTGGCGTGTTGACTGGACATTCTCTATCCGCGCGGGGTCAGAGGGTCAACCGAGCAGAAGCGCGCATGGCACCGAATATTCGGCTTGCCAACGCCCAGCGCTGCACCAGGCGCAAGCCCTTGGCTTCAAATGGTCGCGGGCGGTCAAACCTTACTATTCCATGAAGGTTTTCGCTTGTCGAAAAAAGCGCTGATTCCCTCATGCGCCTCGTCCGTTTCCCAGCGGTCAACCAGCGCCCGGATCGTGTGGTCGATCACCGCGGCGTCGATGCGCGGCCCGAGGTCCCGAACCAACGCCTTTGCCGAGGCCACGGCGCCCGGCGCACAGGACAGATAAGGCTGCACTTCGGCTTCGATCGCGGCATCCAACTCATCTGCCGGAACGGCCCGCGCCAACAGGCCAAGTTCTACCGCCTCGTCCGCATCAAAAAGACGGGCCGACATGAACACGCGCCGCGCGCGGGCCTCGCCCATGCGGGCGATGACATAGGGCCCGATAGTGGCCGGGATCAGCCCCAGCCGGGTTTCGGTCAGACCCATTTTCAGGCTGTCCACGCCGATGGCCACGTCGCAGACCGACGCCATCCCGACACCCCCGCCAAAGGTGTTGCCCTGCAGCGCGCCGATCAACGGCTTGGGCAGGGAGTTCAGGGCGTTCAGCATCTCAGCCAGCTTGCGCGCCTCGACAAAGCGGGTCTCGGGGTCGGCGGCCATCTGGGCCTGCATCCAGCCCAGGTCGCCCCCGGCGCAGAAGCTTTTGCCTGCGCCGGTCAGAACTACCACACGCACGTCGTTGGTTTCCCCCAGCTGCGCGGCGGCCTGCGTCAGCTCGGCGATCATCTGCGCCGACATCGCGTTGTGTTTTTCCGGCCGGCTCAGCGTCAGCGTAGCAACGCCGCGCAGGTCGGTGGAGATCGAGATGGTTTCAAACATGTCAGCCTCTTACCCCGCCCGCATCGCGCGGGCCATTTCCGCCGCTTCGTTCAGCACGGCGGCGTCCAGTCCGGTGTCATAGCCCAGCCGCTCGAGATGCGCTGCCACGGCTTCGGTTGCCACATTCCCGGCCGCACCCGGCGCGTAGGGGCAGCCGCCTAATCCGCCTACGGCTGCGTCGAATACTCGAACGCCCAGCGCAAGCGACGCGTCGATATTGTCGATCGCGCGCCCGTTGGTGTCGTGGAAATGCCCGGCCAGGCGGGTGGCGGGCACATATTCACGCACCGCCAGCAGCATCCGTGCGATGCTGTCGGGTGTCCCCTGGCCGATCGTGTCGCCCAGCGAGATCTCGTAACAGCCGTGCGAAAACAGCAGGTCGGCCACCTCGGCCACTTTGGCGGGTGGCGTCGGCCCGTCATAGGGGCAGTCGGTCACGCAGGAAACATAGCCGCGTACCGGCAGGTCGATATGGCGCGCCGCCTC
Organism: Ruegeria sp. CI8; assembly: GCF_056536865.1. Lineage (NCBI taxonomy): Bacteria > Pseudomonadati > Pseudomonadota > Alphaproteobacteria > Rhodobacterales > Roseobacteraceae > Ruegeria > Ruegeria sp. CI8. The sequence goes on along the minus strand of NZ_JBQFQL010000001.1, from coordinate 557,891 downwards.
GAGGATCGGGACGAACCGCTCGATGGATTCGGCGATGGTTGCGTTGATGTTGGCCTTGGAAAACCCCTCGGATGCCGAGGCAAACACCGCGATTTCATCCGCCCCGGCAGCCAGCGCGTCCTCATAGCCGCGCATGTTCGGGGTCAGCGCGGCATAGCGCACGCCGGGGGCGCGGGTGATCCCGGCCAGCACCTCGGCGCTGCCGGCCATCTGCGGCACCCATTTTGGCGACACGAAACTGGCCACCTCGATCCGGCTCAACCCCGCCCGGCTGAGGCAGTCGACCAGCGCGATCTTCTCGGAAACCGGGATTTCACGCTTTTCGTTCTGCAGCCCGTCGCGCGGCCCCACTTCGAAAATCTCGACACGTTCCGCCATCGCGGTGCCCTCCTGTTCAGTCCCGGCCCGCCCCGTTCAGGGCGGGCGTTCAGGGTTTCAATCGTCTTCCAGCCGGACCAGCGCCGCACCGGCCTCGACCTGCGATCCGGCCTCGGCCAGAACCTCGGCCACGACACCGTCGCGGGCGGCCAGCAGCGAATGCTCCATTTTCATGGCCTCGAGGATGGCCAGCCGGTCGCCTTCCTTCACCGCCTGCCCCGGCGCGGCAAATACCGCCTTGACCAGCCCGGGCATCGGCGCTTCGACCACGTTGGTGTCACCGGCGGCGCTGACATCGCGGTCCAGCGGGTCCAGCATCTCGAAGTTCACGCCATAGGCGTCGAACACGGTGACATCGTGGCCCGCAATCGCAACCGGAGGCATCGGCTGGCCGTCGATGATCCAGCGGCCGTTGACCCGTTCGGCGATCACGCTGGCCCCGCCAACCTGCCAGTCCTGCCGGTCCGGCCCTGCGACCTGGACGTCCAGATCCAGAACCTCGCCGTCGCGCTTCAGCTGAAGCGCCCGGTGCAGCGGGGCCCAGAGGGTAAATCCGGTGTCCTGGGCGGGTTTGTCCAGCCCGGTCGCGGCCATCGCCGCCGCAACGGTCATTGCCGGGGTGACGGCGGGTTCGCGCACCAGATCGTCCAGATCGCGGCCGATCAACCCGGTATCGACATCGCCCGCCGCAAACCCGGCGTGCCGGGTCAGTGCGCCCAGGAAAGACAGGTTGGTGACGGTTCCCGCCACCTGCGTCCGGCGCAGCGCGCGGTGCAGTTGTTCCAGCGCCACCGCGCGGGTCCGGCCGTGCACGATCACCTTGGCGATCATCGGGTCATACCATGGGCTGATCGTGTCACCCGCCCGCACGCCGCTGTCGGCGCGGCAGCCGTGCGGAAACTCCAGATGGGTCAGAGTGCCCGTCGCGGGCAGGAACCCTTTGGGCACGTCCTCGGCATAGAGCCGGGCCTCGAAGGCATGGCCGTTGATCGACAGCTCGCTCTGCCGCTTGGGCAGGCTTTCCCCCGCCGCAACCCGCAACTGCCATTCGACCAGGTCGATGCCGGTGATGGCCTCGGTCACCGGGTGTTCGACCTGCAGGCGGGTGTTCATCTCCATGAACCAGAACCGGTCGGGGCGCAGCCCGTCCGAGGCATCGACGATGAACTCCACGGTGCCCGCGCCCTTGTAGCCGATGGCCTCGGCCGCGCGCACGCCCGCCTGCCCCATCGCTTCGCGCATCTCGGGCGTCATTCCGGGCGCCGGGGCTTCCTCGATCACCTTCTGGTGGCGGCGCTGCAGCGAGCAGTCACGCTCGAACAGATGCACGGCATGGGTGCCGTCACCAAATACCTGAACCTCGATATGACGGGGCTTGGCCACGAATTTCTCGACCAGAACGGCATCATTGCCAAAAGCAGTCTTGGCCTCACCCCGGGCGCTGTCCAGAGCAGCGGCGAAATCCGCCGGCCTCTCGACCAGCCGCATCCCCTTGCCACCACCGCCGGCTACCGCCTTGATCAGAACTGGATAGCCGATGGTGTCGGCCGCACCGGCCAGATGCTCAGGGTCCTGGTTGTCGCCGTGATAGCCGGGCACGACCGGGACGCCGGCCTGCTCCATCAGCGCCTTGGCGGCATCCTTCAGGCCCATCTTGCGGATCGCATCCGCCGAGGGGCCGATGAAGGTCAGGCCCGCCGCCCGAACCGCATCAACTAAATCGGGGTTCTCGGACAGAAACCCGTACCCTGGGTGGATCGCCTGCGCGCCGGTATCCAGCGCGGCCTGAATGATCACGTCGCCCTTCAGATAACTGTCGGCCGGAGCCGCCCCGCCGATATGTACGGCCTCATCCGCCATCTGCACATGCTTGGCGGCCGCGTCGGAATCCGAGTACACGGCAACGCAGGCCACGCCCATCTTGTGCGCGGTTTCGATGACCCGGCAGGCAATCTCGCCCCGGTTGGCGATCAGGATCTTGTCAAACATGGCCGTTACCCTTTCCCTGCCAGATCTTCCACAAGGCGAAACCGTTCGCAGACCAACTCCATCTTCGGGTCGAAGCCGCCGTTTCTTTCGAAATATCTGCGATGATCCTCGCGCCAGCCTTCCAGGCTGTCGTTTTCGCCCTCGGCCAGGGCAAATGCCTCGTCCACATCGCAATAGCGCCGAACCGTCACATCGACCGTTTCGATGACCAGCGCGGGCCGTCCGTCCCAGTCCAACGCGATGTCGCGGCGGCCTGCCTGCGGCATCGCCTCGCCACCCGTCGCAAAGTCACGCAACGCGCCACATGTCGCTGTCTTGCGCCCCGAGCGGACCAGAGCCAGCAACTCGTCGCACAATGCGCGGTTGTCGCCGAACTGAAAGGTCTCGGCCCCCGGATATCTTTCTTTCAAGCTTTCCAGCATCAAACCGCCCCTTCTACATCCGGAACACGCCAAAGCGCGTGTCCTCGATGGGTGCGTTCAACGCGGCACTCAGCGACAGGGCCAGCACGTCGCGGCTTTTGCGCGGGTCGATGATGCCGTCATCCCACAGCCGGGCAGAGGCATAGAGCGGGTGCGACTGTTCCTCGAACATCTCGAGCGTGGGGCGCTTGAACTCGGCCTCTTCCTGGGCCGACCATGTGCCGCCCTGCCGTTCGATCCCGTCGCGCTTGACCGTTGCCAGAACACCGGCGGCCTGCTCGCCGCCCATGACCGAGATGCGGCTGTTCGGCCAGGTCCACAGGAACCGCGGCTGATAGGCGCGGCCTGCCATGCCATAGTTCCCGGCCCCGAAAGAGCCGCCCACCAGCAGGGTGATCTTGGGCACATTGGTCGAAGCCACCGCCGTCACCATCTTGGCGCCGTGGCGCGCGATGCCTTCGTTCTCATATTTGCGGCCGACCATGAACCCGGTGATGTTTTGCAGGAAGACCAGCGGGATCTTGCGCTGGCTGCACAATTCGACGAAATGCGCGCCCTTCTGCGCGGCCTCGGAAAACAGCACGCCATTGTTGGCGACGATGCCGACGGGGCAGCCTTTGACATGGGCAAAGCCGGTCACCAACGTTTCACCGAACCGCGGCTTGAACTCGTCAAAGCGCGAGCCATCGACCAAGCGCGCGATCACCTCGCGGATGTCATACGGGGTGCGCAGATCGGCCGGGACGACGCCCAGGATTTCCTCGGGGTCATAGGCCGGGTCTTCGGGGCTGGCCCAATCCACCGTCTGCGGCTTGTTCCGGTTCAGCGACCCAACCGCCCGGCGGGCCAGAGCCAGCGCGTGGGCGTCGTCCTCGGCCAGATAGTCGGCCACGCCGGACAGGCGCGTGTGCACGTCGCCGCCGCCCAGGTCCTCGGCGCTGACGACCTCGCCCGTCGCCGCCTTGACCAGCGGCGGGCCGGCCAGAAAGATCGTGCCCTTTTCCTTGACGATGATCGTCACATCGGACATGGCCGGCACATAGGCGCCGCCCGCGGTGCACGAGCCCATCACCACGGCAATCTGCGGGATGCCCTTGGCGCTCATCCGTGCCTGGTTGTAGAAGATGCGGCCGAAATGGTCGCGGTCGGGAAAGACCTCATCCTGGTTGGGCAGGTTCGCGCCGCCGCTGTCCACCAGATAGATGCAGGGCAGATGGTTTTCCTCGGCGATCTCCTGCGCGCGCAGGTGCTTTTTGACCGTCATCGGATAATAGGTACCGCCCTTCACGGTCGCGTCGTTGCAGACCACCATGACCTCTTGCCCCTGCACCCGGCCGATCCCCGCGATCACGCCGGCACAGGGGGCCGCGCCACCATACATGCCATGCGCCGCCGTCGCGCCGATTTCGAGGAACGGAGACCCCGGGTCCAGCAGGTTCGCCACCCGCCGGCGCGGCAGCATCTTGCCCCGCGACACATGGCGTTCGCGCGATTTCTCGCCCCCACCCATGCGCGCGGCCTCGGCGGCCTCAGATATCTGCGCCAGCGCGTCGAGGTGCGCGGCACGGTTTTGCTTGAAGCCATCGGACGAGGGCAAAGCGGAAGATCGCAGCTTCATCTGGTATACTCTCTCAGGAATTCGCGAACGGGGTTTTCGCTGACGCCAAAGCTCTGCATGATGCGCGCGTAGCCCTGCGACACGTTGCTGGAGCAGACGGTGTCCAGCTTCTTGATTTCCGGCTCTTCGAGGAAATCCTCAAGGTCCCACATCGGAACCATGAAATAATACTCGAACGGCTGCATCTCGGCCGCCATTTCCATCGCCTCGACGGCCTGGTCCTGTTCACCCCGGCACAGATAGGCCAGCGACAGGTTACGATAGGCGCTCCCGAGGCTCTCATAGTCGTCGTCTGCCTCGTATTGGCTGACCGCAAGCTTGAGCCGCCCCACGACCTGACGGTCGAAATACCCGTCATCCGCCTGTGCCTCGGGCAGGAACATTGCGACATAGGCCAGCTTCTCGTCGTGCCAGCCGTCGGTCTGCATCTCGTTGCTGAAGACGCTGTGCAGCATCCGGATTTCCGGTTCGAATTTCAGGGTGCCGTCGGAATCGGCCACCGCATCCAGATAGTTGTCGTAGAACGCGATCCTGCGTTTGTCTTCAGCGTCCAGCCTCGCGACCCGATCGGCGATCTTGCGCAATTCCGAGATGGCCTCATCCGGGTAGCCGTATAAAACCAGAAGGTCGGCCAATTGCAGTTTTTCGATGACGGCGATCTTTTCTTCGACCGCCTTGTCGATCGTGTCGTGCATCCACGTTTCGAAATAGGTCTTTCCGGCCCAAACGGCCCCGATGACCGCGATGACGGTCGCGCTGAATTCAACTCCGGTCCGGACGCTGGATTTATCTGCCATGGCATATCTCCTCGGACGCGCGACGCTTCAATTCCTTGCGAATGACTTTTCCCGTCACGGTCAATGGCAAGTCTTGCACAAAAGCCACCTCTCGCGGGTAGGAATAATGCGCCAGACGGTCCTTGACCCAATCCTGCAGTTCTTGCTCCGAAGCCTTGGCTCCAGGTTTCAGCACCACATAGGCCTTCACGATCTCGGTCCGCAGCGGATCAGGTTTGCCGACCACACCCACGGTGGCCACCGCCGGATGGGTCAGCAGGCAATCCTCGATCTCGGCCGGGCCGATGCGGTAGCCGGCCGAGGTGATCACGTCATCCTCGCGGCCGACAAAGCGCAGATAGTCGTCCTCCCACACGCCGCGGTCACCGGTGATCAGCCAATCGCCGCGAAACTTCTCGGCCGTGGCCTGCGGGTTGTTCCAGTATTCCAGCAGCATCGAGGCTGAGCCGCGCCGGATGGCCACATCACCCTCGGCGTCGGTCGGGTTGCCGTCAGCGTCTATCACTGCGACCTCATGCCCCGGCACCGGTTTGCCGATGCAGCCCGGGCGCGCGGGGAAATCCTCGGCGCAGGAGGAAACCACCATGTTGCATTCGGTCTGGCCGTAGAATTCGTTGATCGTCAGGCCAAAGGCCCGCTCTCCCCACGCCAGCATTTCCGCACCCAGCGGCTCTCCGCCCGAAGCCACGGACCGCAGGCCGGGGATCGTCACATCCGCGGCCTTGAGCATCCGCAGGGCCGTGGGCGGAAAGAACACGTTGCGCACGCCGCCGCGCGCGATCACATCCGCGCAGGCCTCGGGGGTAAACTTGTCGAGCCGCGCGGCAACAACCGGAATGCCCAGCGCCAGCCCCGGCATCAACACGTCGAACAACCCGCCGATCCAGGCCCAGTCGGCCGGCGTCCACAGGCAGTCGCCTGCGCGCAGGTGGTTGTGACTGATCGAAACACCCGGCAGATGCCCGGTCAGCACCCGGTGCCCGTGCAGCGCGCCCTTGGGCTTGCCCGTCGTGCCCGAGGTATAGATCAGCACCGCCGGATCCTCGGGACCGGTGTCAGCAAAATCCACGGCAGGCCCGTCCGCCCCAAGCTCGGACACGATCAGCGGCTGCGCCAGATCACCCAGCATACCGGCGCCCTCGCCGTCGGTCAGCACATACCTGGCGCCCGCATCGCCGATGCGCGAGGCAAGGGCATCGCGTTTGAACAGCTTGAACAACGGCACCGAGATTGCCCCGATCTTCCAGATGGCCAGATGCGCGGCCGCGCACCACGGCGACTGGCTGAGCAGCACGCCGACCCGATCGCCGGGTTGCACCCTACCCAGCAACCCGCGCACCAGCCGGTCGGTCATACGTTCAAGTTCACCATAGGTGATCTCGGTCGTAGCCGCGGAAGACAGATCGAGGATCGCCACCTGCTCACTAGGCCGCGACAGGCACTGACGTGCCATGTTCAGCCTGGGCGGAATGTCCCAGCTGCCACCAGACCGCAAACCCGGTATGACCTCAGCGGGACGCATGGCGTTTTTCCCTTAAATTTAAGCGACTTGTCGCGCCAAACTGAATATCGAACATCAACGAAACTTGATGCAGATCAGAGTGGCCGCCCCGTCCTTCAGGCATGGTCGGCTTGCACACAAAACCAAAGGCAAGAACATGACCAGCAAACTCGCCATCCTCACCCTTTCCACCGCGTTGGCCGCTGTTTCGGCCCCCGCATTCGCCCAGTCTCAGGGAGACTGGACCGTTGGTGTCGGTATCGGCTACCTCGACCCGAAATCCGACAACGGATCCCTCGCCGGCTTCAGCGCCGACGTCGACTCGGACACCCGCCCGATCTTCACCGCCGAGTATTTCATTCGTGACAATCTGGGCATCGAGCTTTTGGCCGCAACGCCGTTCAGCCATGACATCACGCTGGGCGGAAGCGTCGACGCGGGCAGCGTCAAGCACCTGCCGCCCACACTGTCGCTGAACTACCACTTTGCAACCGACAGCGCCTGGAAACCCTATGTCGGCGCCGGTTTGAACTACACCGTGTTCTTTGACGAGGAATCGCCGCTGGGCGATCTCAAGGTCGACAACTCCTTCGGCGTGTCGCTGCAGGCCGGCTTGGACTACATGGTCACGGACAAGGGCGCGGTTCGCCTGAACGTCCGCTGGTTCGACATCGACTCGGACGTCACCCTCAACGGAGCCGACATCGGCAAGGCCGAAATCGATCCGTGGCTGGTTGGCGTTTCCTACGTCCATCGCTTCTGATCCCTTGATCGAAAACGCCTCGCCGTGACCTCGTCGGCGAGGCGTTTTTCTTCAGAGCATTTCGTTCATCAATTCGCGGCCGATCAGCATCCGGCGGATCTCGCTGGTGCCCGCGCCGATCTCCATCAGCTTGGCATCGCGGAAGATCCGGCTAACCGGCGCATCCGCCAGGAACCCGGCCCCGCCCATGGCCTGAACGGCCTGATGCGCCTGCACCATCGCCTGCTCGGATGCATAGAGGCAGCACGCCGCCGCATCCTGCCGGGTCACGTCGCCCCGGTCACAGGCTTTGGCCACCTCGTAGACATAGGCCCGGGCCGAGTTCATCGCGGTGTACATGTCGGCGATCTTGCCCTGCATCAGCTGGAAGGTTCCGATCGGTTTGCCGAACTGCTTGCGCTCGGCCAGATAGGGCATGATCTCGTCCAGGCAGGCAGCCATGATGCCAGTGCCGATGCCGGCCAGCACCACGCGCTCATAGTCGAGGCCCGACATCAGAACCGCAACGCCCTTGCCTTCTTCGCCCAGCACGTTCTCGAAGGGCACCTCGACATCTTCAAAGATCAGCTCGGCCGTGTTCGACCCGCGCATGCCCAGCTTGTCGAAATGGGGCGAGGTCGAGAACCCTTTCATCTCTTTCTCGATCAGGAAGGCGGTGATGCCCTTGGACCCGGCCTCCGGGTCGGTCTTGGCATAGACGACCAGCGTATCGGCATCCGGACCGTTGGTGATCCAGTATTTGTTGCCGTTCAGGCGGTAATGGTCGTTGCGCTTTTCCGCCCGCAGTTTCATCGACACAACATCCGACCCCGCGCCGGGTTCCGACATGGCAAGGGCACCTACGTGTTCGCCCGAAATCAGGCGCGGCAGGTATTTTTGCTTCTGCTCTTCAGTGCCGTTCAGCTTGATCTGGTTGACGCATAGGTTGGAATGCGCCCCGTAGGACAGCGCCACCGATGCCGAGGCGCGTGCGATTTCTTCAACCGCGATCGTATGCGCCAGATAGGTCATTTCGGCGCCTCCATACTGTTCGGGAACGGTTACGCCCAGCAGACCGAGTTCACCCATTTCCTTCCACAGCTCGTTGGGAAAGGCGTTGGTCTTGTCGATCTCGGCCGCCACCGGCTTGACCCGCTCCTGCGCCCAGCGGTGCACCATCTCGCGCAGCGCGTTCACATCTTCACCCAGATCGAATTGCATTGTCGCCGTGAACATCCGCGCTCTCCTCTTTCGCGTTAATGAACAGGTGTTCAATAAACTGATACAGACCTTTCCCCGCGCGGTCAATCATCGCGTGACCCAAATGAAAAAGCCGCCCCAAGGCGGCTTGTGCAGGGTTCGAGCGTGCGCCGCATGGCGCACTCGATTGAGTTACCGTTGGAAAACAGCGCCGACCTCGGCGCGGATGATGCCGGCAATCAGACGGCAATCGTCCAGCGAGAAGGTCAGCGGAACGCGCATGTCGATGATCCCGCGCAGAATCCGGTCGGTCTCGGGCATCCGCTCCGACTCGGCATAGCGCCAGCTGTCATAGCGCGAGGTGAACCCGGTTGGCTCAGCCCCGCCGAACCATTTCAGCTCGACCCCGCGATCTGCGCAGCGCCGCAAAACCTCGGCGATCTGCTCAGACGCCCAATCCAGTAGAAGAAACTGGATCGACGAGCCGACATAGCTCTCCTCGGCAGGCCGCTCGACGATGGTCAGGCCGGGTGTGCCGCGCAGACCCGCCTCGATCTCGGCATAGCGTTCGTTCCAGCGCCGCACCTGCCGATCCAGATCGCGCAACTGGGGGCGCAGGATCGCCGCGCGCAGATTGTCCATCCGCCCCGACACGTTTGGCGTGGTGTACTTGATCCGCTCGAACACCTCGGGACCCGGCGCCGCAAGGTGGCGTTCGTACAGCATGTACGAGCCCGACAGCATCGTGGCCTTGGCCGCCAGCATCTCGTCATCGGTGATCAACAGACCACCCTCGCCCGAGTTCACATGTTTGTAGGTCTGGCAGGAATAGCAGCCGATCGCCCCCTGACGGCCGGACAACTGTCCGCGCCAGGCGGCGCCCATCGTGTGGGCGCAATCCTCGATCACCGTCACCCCGGCGGCGTCGCACATCTGCATCAACCGGTCCATGTCACACAGATGCCCGCGCATGTGGCTGAGCATCAGAACCTTGGCGCGGTCCATCTTGGCCGCCAGATCGTCCAGATCGATGGTCAGCCCCTCGGTCACGCCCACGAAAACCGGGCGCGCATTGACCGAGGCGATCGCCCCCGGCACCGGGGCCAGCGTGAAGGCGTTGGTCAGAACCGCATCTCCCGGCTGGACACCCACGGCACGCAGGGCCGTGGCCAGCGCATAGCCGCCCGACGACACGGCCAGACAGTATTTCGCACCCATCTGCGCGGCAAATTCCTGTTCCAACAGGGCGGTTTCGCTCAGCTCTCCGGGGGCCACGTTGTAGCGGTGCAACCGCCCGTGACGCAGAACAGCCAGCGCCGCCTCGATCGCCGCGTCGGGGATCGGCTCCTGCTGGGTGAAACTGCCAGAAAATCGCTCGGTCATGGCGTCGTTTGTGGGGCCAGTCGCAGCGCGGGTCAAGAGATCAGGCCGCCGCGCCCACAAGCTCGGCGACGATTGCGGGCAGATCGTCGAAATGGTGCAGCAGCGCATCGGGCTGCAGTGCGGCCATGTCATCACCGGACGGGCCGAAGGTCACAAGGATCGAAGGCACCCCTGCGGCGAGGGCCGTGTTACGGTCGGTATCCGAGTCGCCCACCAGTATGCAGTGGTCGGGAAGCCCGCCGGCCCGGCGCGCCGCTTCACGCAGCGGCGCGGGGTCGGGCTTGCGCACCGGCAGCGTGTCCGCCCCCACCAACGAGCCAAACAACGCCCGCGCTCCCAGCCGCGTCATCAGCAGCTCGGCCAGCGCCTCGGGCTTGTTGGTGCAGATGCCGACACCGTATCCGGCGGCCTTCAGCGCCTCGACCGCCTGCAGCGCGCCGGGATAGAAGGTGGTGTGGGTGTCGATCGCCTGCCCATAGGCCTCGAGCAGGACCGGGTAATAGGCGTTCACGGTCTCTTCGTCATAGGCGCCCACGCGTTTCAGCCCGTGGGTCAGCATCATCCGCCCGCCGCGCAAAGCCACCGCCGCATCCTGCCCGTGCACCAGCACGTCGCCATGCCCCATCTGCCGGAAACAATGGTTGGCCGCCGCCAGCAGATCGCCCGACGTATCGGCCAAAGTCCCGTCCAGATCGAAGATGACCGTGCGCATTCTGTCTCCTTGCTCGGCAGTTTTCCGCCATGTCGTGTTGCAAACGGCAATCTTGTTTGATGGCCGAACGGCTTGCGCCTTTGCCCTCAGCGGATAAAACGGACCGCGACAAAACAAAAGAGAAAACGCATTCATGAGCACTGCCCTTGTCATCCTTGCCGCCGGAAAAGGCACCCGGATGAATTCGGATATCCCAAAGGTTCTGCACCCGATCGCCCAGGTTCCGATGCTGGTGCACGCCATGCGCGCCGGGTCGGTTCTGGCACCCGAACGCACGGCCATCGTCACCGGCCACGGCGCCGAGGCGGTGGCCAAAGTCGCGCAGGCCGAGGATGAAGACGCCCGCATCGTCGTGCAGGACCAACAGCTGGGCACCGCCCATGCCGTTGCCCAGGCGCGCGAGGCCCTGGACGGGTTCACCGGTGACGTGGTCGTTCTGTACGGCGATACCCCGTTTCTGCAGCCTGACACGCTGGAGCGCATGATCGCCGCGCGGGCTGACAGCGATCTGGTGATCCTGGGCTTCGAGGCCGCCGACCCGGCCCGGTATGGCCGTTTGGTGATGAACGGAGATGCTCTGGAACGGATCGTCGAGTTCAAGGATGCGTCAGATGAAGAACGCGCCATAACCTTCTGCAACTCCGGTCTTCTGGCCTGTGACGCGGGCACCCTGTTCGACCTGATCGACGCGGTCGGAAACGACAACGCATCGGGCGAATACTACCTGACCGACGTGGTCGAGATCGCGCGCGACCGCGGCCTGAAGGTCACCGCCGTTTCGTGCGACGAGGCGCAGACGCTGGGCGTGAACTCGCGCGCTGATCTGGCCGCGGCCGACGCCGTGTTCCAGGCCCGCGCCCGGGCCGAGCTACTGGATCTGGGCGTCACCCTGATGGCCCCCGAGACGGTCTATCTGGCTGCCGACACGGTGATCGGCCGCGACACGGTGATCGAACCCAACGTGGTCTTCGGCCCCGGCGTCACGGTCGAAAGCGGCGCGGCGATCCGGGCGTTTTCGCACCTGGAAGGCTGCCATGTCAGCCGCGGCGCCGTGGTCGGCCCCTATGCCCGGCTGCGTCCGGGGGCGGAACTGGCCGAGAACACCCGTATCGGCAATTTCGTCGAGATCAAGAATGCCGAAATCGCCGAGGGCGCCAAGGTCAATCACCTCAGCTATATCGGCGATGCGTCGGTCGGCGCGGGTACGAATATCGGCGCGGGCACCATCACCTGCAACTATGATGGCGTGATGAAGCACCGCACGGTGATCGGCGAGAACGTCTTTGTCGGCTCGAACACCATGCTGGTGGCCCCGGTCACCGTGGGCAGCGGCGCGATGACGGCCACGGGCACCATCGTGACCCGCGACATCGAACCCGACGCCCTGGCGGTGGGTCGCGCCAAACAGGAAAACAAACCGGGCTATGCCCGCAAGCTGTTCGAGATGCTGAAGGCGAAAAAGGCACGCCGGGACAAGGGAGCCTGAGTAAATGTGTGGAATTGTTGGCGTATTGGGCAAGCACGAAGCGGCGCCCATTCTGGTCGAAGCACTGAAACGGCTGGAATACCGCGGCTATGACAGCGCGGGCATCGCAACCGTAAACGGCGGCAAGCTGGGTCGTCGGCGCGCGGTCGGCAAGCTGGTCAATCTCAGCGACCTGCTGGTGCATGACCCCTTGCCCGGAAAGTCGGGCATCGGGCATACGCGGTGGGCGACCCATGGCGCACCCTCGGTCAGCAACGCGCACCCGCATCAGGCCGGACCGGTTGCCGTGGTCCACAACGGCATCGTCGAAAACTATCGCGAGCTGCGGGCCGAACTGGCCGAGAACGGAATCGATTTCCAGACCGAGACCGACACCGAAACCGTCGCGTTGATGACCGAATTCTACATGAAATCGGGGCTGAGCCCGGTCGAGGCCGCCTTCAAGACCATCGACCGGCTGCAAGGCGCCTTTGCGCTGGCCTTCCTGTTCGACGGCGAGGATGACCTGATCGTCGCCGCCCGCAAGGGCTCGCCGCTGGCCATCGGGCACGGGGATGGCGAGATGTTCGTCGGCTCGGACGCCATTGCGCTGGCGCCTCTGACAGACCGGATCACCTATCTGGAAGAAGGCGACCGCGCCGTGGTCACCCGCAATTCGGTCGAGATCCGCAACGAGGCGGGCGAGATCGCAAATCGCGAGATCCGCAAGATCCAGCTGGATCAGACCCGGACCGACAAGGGCGGGCACAAGCATTTCATGGCCAAGGAAATCGCCGAACAGCCGGTGGTGGTGGCCGAGGCGATCCGCTCGTACCTGCCCACCGGCGGCGACCGGGTGGTTCTGCCGGACGCGGATCTTGATTTCTCCAAGCTGGACCGCCTGACCATGGTGGCCTGCGGCACGGCCTTCTATGCCTGCCTGACCGCCAAGTACTGGTTCGAGCAACTGGCCCGGATGCCCGTCGAGGTCGATATCGCCAGCGAGTTCCGCTATCGCGAACCGCCGATCACCGACCGCACGCTGGCCCTGTTCGTCAGCCAGTCGGGCGAAACCGCCGACACCCTGGCCGCGCTGCGCTATTGCGAAGGCAAGGCCGACAAGATCGTGTCGGTGGTCAATGTCCCCGAAAGCTCGATCGCGCGGGAAAGCGACGTGGCACTGCCCATCCATGCCGGGGTCGAGATCGGCGTGGCCTCGACCAAGGCCTTCACCTGCCAGCTGAGCGTTCTGCTGATGCTGGCGCTCAAGGCCGCGGCCGACCGGGGCACGCTGGACGATGACGCGCTGGCCGATCACGCCGCCGCGCTACGCGGCTTGCCGACGCTGCTGAACGCCGCGCTGGACCAGGAGGAGGCGATCCGGAAATCCGCGCAGCGCCTGTCCGAGGCGCGCGACGTTCTGTTCCTGGGGCGCGGCCTGATGTACCCGCTGGCCCTCGAAGGCGCGCTGAAACTCAAGGAAATCAGCTATATCCACGCCGAGGGCTATGCCTCGGGCGAGTTGAAGCACGGCCCCATCGCCCTGATCGACAAGCATATGCCGGTGGTGGTGATGGCCCCGCGCGATGCGGTGTTCGACAAGACCGTGTCGAACATGCAAGAGGTCATGGCGCGCAAGGGCAAGGTCATTTTGGTCTCGGACGACGACGGGATCACCGATGCCAAGGACGGGGTCTGGAGCACGATCCGTATGCCGCATGCCCACCCTTCGGTGGCGCCGATCCTGTATTCGGTGCCCGCGCAGCTGCTGGCCTATCACACGGCGGTCGCCAAGGGCACCGATGTGGACCAGCCGCGCAACCTGGCGAAATCCGTCACGGTCGAGTAAGCCCCCATGCCGGACAGCCCTCTGGACCAGATCAACGCCCATGCCGACCCCGACCGGGCCGCCCAGATGGCGGCCTATCACAAGATCGACCGCCCCTATCTTGGGGTACCGAACCCGGTGCTGAATGATCTGACCAGAATCTGGCGGCAGCAGATGCACGTGGACGCCCGCGTCGCGCTGGCCGATCAGCTGTGGCAGACCAACATCCACGAGGCGCGGCTGGCCGCCGCCAAGCTGCTGACGCAGGCCCGCATCCGTCCCGATCAGGCGGTTTGGGACCTGCTGCAAAGCTGGCTGCCCGATTTCGACGCCTGGGCGGTGGCCGATCATGCCAGCATGGCCATGCAAAAGCGCCTGTGGGCCGATCCGTCGCGGCTGGACCAAGTCGAAAGCTGGACGACCTCGGATCACATGTGGACCCGACGCGCGGCGCTGGTGGCCACCCTGCCCTGGACCAAGCAGAACCACCCCAAGCCCGAAGACCTTCAGCGCCGCAACCGCATCCTAGGTTGGGCCGCCGGCTATGTCCCCGATCGCGACTGGTTCATCCAGAAGGCGGTAGCCTGGTGGCTGCGCGACCTGTCCAAACATGACCCCGACCGGGTGCGGGCGTTTCTGGACGCGCACTGTCACGCGATGAAGCCTTTTGCCCGCAAAGAGGCCGGCAAGTACCTGAAAGATCAGTTGGAATAAACGTCCAGTTCAACCAGTTCGTCAAACGGCACCAATAGCGCACGCATCGCCTCAACCGACAGGCGGCTGCCGCCTGAGGGCGCCGGTACAAGTGTGATATAGGCCTGCGCGCCCGTCTTGGGCACGACCACCCGGCCATTGATCTCAGTTTCGACCAACGGCGTTTCAAGCCAGCGTCCGGGCTTGTTCGGATCGCCCAGTCCGGCAATCGTTGTCTTGGCGCCGGCCCATCCGGTGTTCACGGCCGCAACAGGCGTTGCTTCCACCTCTTCGGTCGCAGCGGCGGTTTCTGTCGTCTGCGCAGGTTCCGCATCCGGGGCGCGATCAAGGCTTTGCCGCACCGCATCGCAGCCGGTCAGAAACGCAGGAAAAAGAACAAACAGGTATCGCATGCGACCAGCCTACCCCTGCCCGCGCCCGCGTTCCACCCCTCAAGCGCAGTTCTGACTTGTCGCAAGGCACCGTGCGCTTTACCTATTGGGCATGACTGCTCCGCTGATCGACCCGTTTGCCCGCGCAATCACCTATCTCCGCGTCTCCGTCACGGACCGCTGCGATTTCCGCTGTGTCTACTGCATGTCTGAAAACATGACCTTTCTGCCCAAGAAAGAGCTGCTGACGCTGGAAGAACTGGACCGGATGTGCTCCACCTTCATTCGGCTCGGCGTGGAAAAGCTACGGATCACCGGGGGTGAGCCACTGGTGCGCCGTGGGATCATGGGGTTCTTCGACTCGATGACCCGGCATCTGGACAGCGGCGCACTGAAAGAGCTGACGCTGACCACCAATGGCTCGCAACTGGCCCGGTTCGCCGACGACCTGTATGCCGCCGGGGTGCGGCGGGTGAATGTCTCGCTCGACACGTTGGACGAGGACAAGTTCGCGCAGATCACCCGTTGGGGTCGTTTGAAACAGGTCCTGGGCGGGATCGATGCCGCACAGAAGGCCGGGTTGCGCGTCAAGATCAACGCTGTGGCCCTGAAAGGGTTCAACGAGGAAGAGCTGCCCAAGATCACCCGCTGGTGCGCCGAACGCGACATGGACCTGACCTGGATCGAGGTCATGCCCATGGGTGACATCGGCAACGAAGACCGGCTGGACCAGTACTGGTCGCTGAAAGACGTGCGGGCCGAGTACGAAAACCACTATACCGTCACTGATCTGGCCGAGCGCACAGGTGGCCCGGCGCGCTATGTCCGGCTCGAGGAAACCGGGCAGAAGATCGGTTTCATCACGCCGCTCAGCCATAATTTCTGCGAAAGCTGCAACCGGGTACGCCTGACCTGCACGGGCGAGTTGTACATGTGCCTGGGCCAAGAGGACATGGCCGACCTGCGCGCGCCCCTGCGCGACCACCCCAATAGCGAAGAGCCGTTGGAACAGGCGATCCGCGCGGCGATCACCCTCAAGCCCAAGGGCCATGATTTCGACTATTCCCGCCAGAAGATCGACGGCCAGATGAGCCGCCACATGAGCCACACGGGCGGCTGACATGTCAGACTTGTCGGGGCAACCCACGACGCTGTACCGATTGTACTGCGCGTTGACATCCGTCGCCATGCCGTTGGCCTGGCGCACCGTTCGCGCCAAGCTGCAGTCGGCAGGTGTATCCGAAATCCGTCAGCGCGAGCGGCTGGGCCATCCGAGCCAGCCCCGCCCCGACGGTCGGTTGATCTGGTTCCACGCGGCCAGCGTGGGCGAGAGCCTGTCGGTTCTGAGCCTGATCAAGCGCTTGAGCGAACGGATCGAGGATGCGCAGTTCCTGATCACCTCTGGCACCCCGACCTCGGCGGCGCTGGTGGAAAAACGTCTGCCGCCGCGCACCCGCCACCAATACCCTCCTCTGGACAGCGCCGGCCCGGTGGCCCGCTTTCTGGATCACTGGCAGCCCGATGCCGGCGTCTTCGTCGAAAGCGAGATCTGGCCACGACTGATCGTCGAGACCGCCCGGCGTGGAACCCCCTTGGCCCTGCTGAACGCGCGCCTGTCCGAGAAATCGGTGGGCGGGTGGAAGAAGCGCCCCGACACCGCCCGCTTTGTCCTGAGCCAGTTCCGCCTGTTCCTGACGCAAAACGACCGCACCGCCGCAAACCTGATCGCCATGGGCGCGCCCGCCGATCTGGTGCAGCCCGGCACCAACCTCAAGGCCATGTCCGATCCGCTGCCGGTGGATCAAGACACGTTGACGCAGATCCGCGCGCAAATCGGCGCGCGGCCGGTCTGGATCGCCAGCTCGACCCATGCGGGCGAGGAGGAGACCGTTCTGGCCGCCCATGCCGAATTGCTGAACCGCAGGCCCGACCTGCTGCTGCTGCTGATCCCCCGCCACCCAGAACGGCGGGACGAGGTCTGCGCCTTGATCGATGCCGCGGGTCAAAGCCATGCCCTGCGCAGCGCCGGGCAGCCGATCATCGACGATACGCAGGTCTATGTGGCCGATACGCTGGGCGAAACCGGAACGTGGTACGCGTTGTGTCCGATCGTGTTTCTGGGCGGGTCTCTGAAAGAGATCGGCGGCCACAACCCGTTCGAACCGGCCCAGGCCGGGGCCGCGGTGATCACCGGGCCGGGTTACTACAATTTCGCCGAGACATTTGCCCCGCTGGTGGACAGCGGCGGCGCGGTAGAAGTCGCTTCGGCACCCGAGTTGGCCAAGGCGGTCGAGCTCTGGCTGTCGGACAGACCGGCGCTGTCAGCGGCGCAAGCGGCGGCGCAATCCTGCGTGAACACCCAGAAATCGGCGCTGGATTCGGTTGTGGATACGCTATGCGACAAGCTGGGTTTGGAGGACGCAGGCCCCTGACCGCCAACGGCAGCGGGGGCCTGCGCCCCCGCCACGGTATCAGGCCGCGGGCATCCGCTGTTCGACGATCTCGGCCCACCAGCTGCACCCGGCAGGGATCGCCTCGTCGTTGAAGTTGTATTCCGGGTGGTGAACCATCGCCGTGTCACCATTGCCGACCAGGATATAGGCACCGGGACGCTCTTCCAGCATGTAGGCGAAGTCTTCGCCGCCCATAACCAAAGGTGCCTCCTCGCAGGCCCCCGAGATCGAGCGGGCGACCTCGGCGGCGAACTCGGTCTGCTCGTCGCTGTTGATCATAACCGGATAGCCCCGGATATAGGTGACATCGGCAGTACCGCCGAATGTCGCGGCGACGCCCGAGCAGATTTCGTTGATGCGCTGCTCAGCAAGGTCGCGCATCTCTTTGCTCATCGTGCGCACGGTGCCCTTGATCTGCACTTTCTGCGGGATCACGTTGAACGCCTTCGACGAGGTCTCGAACGAGGTGACCGAAACAACGACCTGATCGATCGGATCGGCATTGCGCGACGCGATGGTCTGCAACGCCAGAACCGCCTGCGCTGTCATGACAGTGGTGTCCACGGTTTCATGCGGTTTGGCGGCATGACCTCCGCGACCTTCGAACGTGATATCGAACTGGTCAGTCGCCGCGAAGAACGCGCCCGGCCGGATCGAGAAGCTGCCCACAGGCTTACCGGGCCAATTGTGCATTCCGTAGACTTCCTGAATGCCCCAACGCTCCATCAGGTTGTCTTCGCACATCTCGCGGCCGCCGCCGCCGCCCTCCTCGGCGGGTTGGAAGATCACAACGACGGTTCCGTCGAAATTGCGCGTTTCGGACAGGTATTTGGCCGCCCCCAGCAGCATGGCGGTGTGGCCGTCATGGCCGCAGGCATGCATCGCACCCGGCGTTTTCGAAGCATAGTCCAAACCCGTCGCCTCGTGGATCGGCAAAGCGTCCATATCCGCCCGCAATCCGATCACCTTCCCCTTGGTGTCGGACTTGCCTTTGATCACCCCGACAACTCCGGTGCGGCCAATCCCCGTGACCACCTCGTCGCAGCCGAATTCTTTCAGCTTTTCCGCAACCAGCGCGCTGGTGCGATGCGTATCGAACAGAATTTCAGGATTCTCGTGAATATCACGCCGCCAGGCGGTGATTTCATCCTGCAATTCGGCAAAGCGGTTCTTCACTGGCATCTTCGTCTTCTCTCCTTAAAAAAATCTCAGGCCACCGGCATCCGGCGTTCGACCATCTCAGCAAACCACGAGCATCCGATCGGAATGATCTCGTCATTGAAATCGTATTCGGGGTGGTGAAGCCCGGCGCTGTCGCCATTTCCCAGGACTATGAAGGCGCCGGGACGTTCCTGCAACATGAACGAGAAGTCTTCGCCCCCCATCACCATCGGTGCTTCGGCACAGCTGCCACCGACGGCAATTGCCGCGGATTCTGCATATCCGGTCTGCTCTTCCGCGTTGATCGTGACCGGAACGCCGCGCGAGTAGGTCACCGTGGCGGTGCCACCCATGGTCGTCGCGACACCTTGCACAACTTCATTCAGTCGTTGTTCGATCAGGTCGCGCATCTCGTTCGAATGGGTGCGGACGGTGCCACGCAGCCGGGCCGATTGCGGGATCACGTTGAACGCATTCGACGAGGTCTCGACCGCAGTGACCGACAGAACGGCCTGCAAGATCGGGTCGGCGTTGCGCGAAACGATGGTCTGCAGGGCCACGATCAGTTGCGACAGCATGACCGTAGTATCCACGGTTTCCTGCGGCTTGGCGGCATGACCGCCGCGGCCTTCAAGATGGATGTCGAACTCGTCCGCCGCCGCCAGCAGAGGCCCGGAGCGAATGGCAAACTGCCCGGTCGGCAGACCCGGCACGTTGTGCATCGCATAGACTTCCTGGATGCCGAAGCGGCCCATCAAACCGTCCTGGCACATGGCTTCCGCACCGTTGCCGCCTTCTTCGGCCGGTTGAAAGATCACGATCGCGGTCCCATCGAAGTTTCGGGTCTCGGCCAGATATTTGGCGGCGCCCAGAACCATCGCAGTGTGACCATCATGGCCACAGGCATGCATGGCGCCCGCAGTCTTGGAGGCATATTCCGCACCCGTCTGCTCCTGCATTGGCAGCGCATCCATATCGGCCCGCAGACCGATCACCCGGCCTTGGGTGTCGGTCCTGCCCTTGATCACGCCGACTACCCCGGTCCGGCCAATTCCGGTCACGACATCGTCGCAACCGAACTCTTTCAGTTTTTCCGCAACCAATGCGCTGGTCCGATGGGTATCGTAGAGAATTTCGGGGTGTTGATGTATGTCGCGCCGCCAACCGGTGATTTCGGGGTGCATTTCGGCAAAACGGTTCTTGATCGGCATGACTGTCTTTCCTGTTTCAGGCGATGGGCATTCGTCGTTCGACGAGCTCGGCGAACCAGCTGCATCCGGCCGGAATGGCCTGGTCGTCGAAATTGTATTCGGGATGGTGGCACATGGCCGTGTCGCCGTTCCCCAAGAAGATGTAGGCTCCGGGCCGTTCTTCAAGCATGTAGGCGAAGTCTTCCGACGGCATGATCGGATCCGTTGCGTCATTGACCTTGCCTGCCACCGCCTCGGCGGCTTCGGCGGCGAAGGCCGTTTCCGCCTCGGAATTCACCGTCACCGGGTAGCCGGGTGTCCAGGTCACGCGAGCTTTGGCGCCAAAAGCCGAGGCTGTGTCTTCGGCGATCCGGCGCACGCGCTCCTCGGCGATGCCACGGTATTCCGGGTCCAGTGTGCGAACCGTGCCCTGCAGCCGGACCGTGTGCGCAATCACGTTCGAGGCGACGCTGTCAGTTTCAAACGTCCCCACCGTCAGCACCACCCGTCGGATTGGATCAACGGTGCGGGATACAACCGATTGCAGCGCAACCACGATATGCGATGCCACCAAGGTTGTGTCGATGGCTTCATGCGGCGCGGCGGCATGGCCACCTTTGCCGGTCACGACAATCTCGAACTCGTCCGACGACGCCAGCAGCGCGCCGGGCCGGATTGCGAACTCTCCGACAGGCAGGCCGGGCATGTTGTGCAAGCCGTAGACTTCCTGAATGCCCCATCGATCCATAAGCCCATCGCGGCACATGGCCAGACCGCCGGCTCCGCCTTCTTCGGCCGGTTGAAAGATCAGAACCACCGTTCCATCGAAATTGCGCGTCTCGGCAAGGTATTGCGCAGCGCCGAGCAAGATCGAGGTGTGCCCGTCATGCCCGCAGGCATGCATCTTGCCCGGCACGGTCGAGGCATAGTCCAGTCCGGTCGCCTCGTTGATCGGCAAGGCATCCATGTCGGCACGCAACCCGATCACCCGCCCCTGCGTGTCCGTCCGCCCTCGGATCACGGCCACGACACCGGTTTTACCTATACCCGGCGTGATTTCATCGACACCGAACGCCTTGAGCCGGTCGACAACGAAGCCGGCGGTTTCATGCACGTCGTACATCAACTCGGGATGCGCATGCAGGTGCCGCCGCCACTTGGTGATCTCGGCGTGCATTTCGGCAAGTCTGTTTTTGACCGGCATGTTCTACTCTCCGAGCTTCGGACTGAAATCCTGAGTTTCCAGTGCCTCTTTTTGGGTCACGCCGCCAGTTTGTAGACCAGACGCTGCATGAAGTCATGGCCGGCGTTGAACTGAGCGATCGTGATGTATTCGTTCGGCTGGTGCGCCTGGGCGATATCTCCGGGCCCACAGATCACGGCCGAGTAACCGGCTTCCTGAAACTGACCGGCTTCGGTGCCATAGCTGACGACATGGGTAGCGTTGTCGCCCGTAAGGGCGCGCACCAGCGTCTCAGCTTCGCCATCGGTTTCCGGGACCAACGCCGGAACGGCAAAGCTGGCTTTCACCTCGATATGGGCGTCCGCATGCACTTGCTGCATCTTCCTTTCCGCCACTCTTACCTGTTCCAGATAGGCTTCTTTCCAAGCTGATGCCTGCTCGCCGGGGACGACCCGGAAATCCATCATGAAACGGCAATCCTTGGCCGTGATGTTGTGCGCAGTGCCGCCCTTGATCATGCCCACGTGACAGGTTGTCCAAGGAGGATCAAAGACTGCCGCGATATCGCTGGGGTCCGCCGCCATGTTGATGTCGTTCTGGGCATTTGCCCAGTCGATCAGCGGCGCGGCATACATGATCGCATTGACACCGGTATGCATGATCGAACTGTGCACCTCGTATCCAACCACGTGGGTATCAAAGCCGAAGCCGCCCTTGTGGCCGGTGACGGCCTGCATCATCGACGGCTCGCCCACCACCACGGCCGAGCCCTTGGGCAGAACCTCCTGCATGGCGACGATCATGGGCGGCGCACCGGTGCAGCCGACCTCCTCGTCAAAACTCAGCGCCAATTGCAGCGGGCGCTTGACGTCGGCGTATTGCGCCTCGACCAGCGCCCAGATGGCGAGGGCGTCAAAGCCCTTCATGTCACAGGTACCACGTCCGAAATACTTGCCGTCCCGTTCGGTCACGACAAACGGGTCGCTGTCCCAGGGTTGTCCGTCCACCGGCACCACATCCGTGTGACCGGAAAGCACGACCGCGCCTTCCTCCCAGGGGCCGACATGGGCAAACAGGGCCGCCTTGTGCGGCTGGTCCGGATCCGGCCATCGGTGGGCGCGGATACCGTGGCCGTTCAGGTAGTCTTCGACCCAGTCGATCAGCGGCAGGTTGCTGTCGCGGCTGACGGTGGGAAACGAGATCAGCTTGGTCATGATCTCAAGCGGAGTCAGGCGCTGTGGCATATGGGTCAGTAACCGCTGTCGGTCGTCAGAATGAAGTGACCCGGCTCGACCTCGCGGTATTCCGAAGGCGCAGGCTCATAGCCGATTGGGTGAATTGGAGACGGGATCGGTTTGAAATTCAGATCTTTTTCCGACTTGCGCTGATTGGGATCGGCGATCGGAACCGCCTTCATCAATGCCTGCGTATAGGGGTGCTGCGGGTTCTCAAAAACACGCGCCCGTGGGCCCAGTTCGACGATCCGGCCCAGATACATCACACCCACGTGGTGGCTGACCCGCTCAACCACGGCCATGTCGTGGCTGATAAACAGATAGCTCAGGCCAAGTTCGGACTGCAATTCCATCATCAGGTTCAGAACCTGCGCCTGAACGGAAACGTCCAGCGCAGAAACGGCTTCGTCCGCGATGATCAGTTTCGGGTTCAGGGCCAGCGCCCGGGCAATCGCAATTCGCTGCCGCTGCCCACCCGACATTTCGTGCGGGAACCGGCGCATGAAGCTGCGTGGCAGGTGCACCTTGTCGAACAGCTGTGCGACCCGGTCCTGCAGTTCCGACCCCGATGCCACGCCATAGTTACGCATCGGCTCGGCCACCTGATCAACCAACTGCATCTGCGGGTTCAGCGATGCGAATGGGTCCTGAAAGATCATCTGCATGTCCAGGCGGGCCTTGCGCAGGCCCTTCTGGTCCAGCTTCATGATGTCCACACCATCAAGACTGATTTCACCTGCCATGGGCTCGATCAACCGCAGGATCGAGCGTCCGGCCGAAGATTTTCCACAACCCGACTCCCCGACGAGGCTCAGCGTCTGCCCTTTGTTCAGGGTGAACGAGACGTCTTCGACCGCGTGCACATTCGAAATGGTGCGGCGCAGGATCCCGCCTTTTACCGGGAACCGCGTGGTCAGGTTCCGGACTGACAGCAATACATCCTCGGTTCCGGGAATCGGGGCGATCTTCTGTCCTTCGACACCCAGCAACTTCATCGGCTCGGGGGCGGATTTTCCGCGCATCTCACCCAGCTTGGGCACAGCGGCCAGCAGAGCCTTGGTGTAGTCATGCTGGGGATTCTCGAAAATCTCGGTGACGGTGCCCTCTTCGACCTTGTTGCCGCGGTACATGACAACAACCCTGTCGGCCATCTGGGCGACCACGGCCATGTCATGGGTGATAAACATGACCGCCGTGCCGGTTTCGCGCTTCAGCCGGTCCATCAAGGCGAGGATCTCGGCCTGGATCGTCACGTCCAGCGCCGTAGTGGGTTCATCGGCGATCAGCAGGCGCGGCTCGCAGGCCATGGCCATGGCGATCACAACCCGCTGGCGCATCCCGCCCGACAATTCGTGCGGATACTGCTTGAGCCGCCGCTCGGGCTCGGGGATGCGGACCTGTTTCAGCAGTTCCAAGGCGCGCGCTTCGGCCTGGGACTTGGACATATCCTTGTGAATCCGCAGCCCTTCGGTCAGCTGTCGCCCGACCGTGAAAACGGGGTTCAGCGCCGTCATCGGCTCTTGAAAGATCATCCCGATTTCGTTGCCGCGAATCTGCTTCATGAGGTCCTGATCGGCCTTGGCCAGATCCAGCTCAGTCCCGTCGTTACGGTCGAAAATCAACTGTCCGCCGGCGATCTCACCCCCGCCGAATTCGACAAGGCGCATCAACGACAGCGAAGACACGGACTTGCCCGATCCCGATTCGCCCACGATGCAGACGGTTTCGCCCGGACGGACCTCGAACGAGACGTCCTCGACCCCGACAACGGGCCCATCCTTGGTTTGGAATTCGACCCGAAGTTCCCTGATCTGGGCGATAGGCTGATCCAGCACGCGAGCGCTCCCCTTGGCTGCATGAGTGTTTTGATTGCCGAACGCTAAGGCGGGCTGACAGGAAAAGTCAAACGCATTGCCAGTTTCGCTGCGGCAAGGCTTGCAATTTCTGCAAACTCTGTTTCGATACCCCGCGTAACCGTGCCGAGAAACTGGGCGTAGTGCGCAGACATTTGCGCAATTGTCTTTTGTTTCAGTGGCTTGAGCCCGGCACGGCAACGCCAAATCCGCAGGCCTTGCGGAGAAAATCGAGACACGAATGTGTCCAACAAGGAGTGTATGATGAAAATCAAAACCCTTTTGCTTGGTGCGATTGCAAGCACGGCGATGGCCCCGATGGCCATGGCCGAGCGCGGATCGGACGGCAACGTCAGCATCATCTATTGGCAAGCACCCTCGATCCTGAACCCGTTCCTGTCGGGCGGCACCAAAGACGTCGAAGCGGCCTCGCTGGTGATCGAACCTCTGGCCCGCTACGACCAGGACGGCAACATGGTGCCGTATCTGGCAGCCGAAATCCCGACCGTCGAAAACGGCGGCGTGAGCGAGGACCTCACCTCGATCACGTGGAAGATCGCTCCGGGGATCACCTGGTCGGATGGCACGCCGTTCACCTCGGCCGACGTGAAATTCACCGCCGATTACTGCATGGACCCCGAAGGTGGCTGTGCGCAGGTGACCAAGTTCGAAGGCGTCACCAGCGTCGAAGCTGTGGATGATCTGACCGTCAAGGTCACTTTCGACAAGCCGACCCCGTTCCCCTATGGTCCGTTCGTCGGCGGTGAAAGCCCGATCATCCAGGCAGCTCAGTTCGCGGACTGCATGGGCGCGAAAGCTCCGGAATGCACCGAGCAGAACTTCAACCCGATCGGCACCGGCCCGTTTGTCGTCACCGAGTTCAAGCCGAACGACGTGATCACCTTCAAGGCCAACGACAACTATCGTGACCCGGCGAAACCGGCCTTCGCAACCGTGACCTTCAAGGGCGGCGGCGATGCGACCGCGGCCGGTCGCGCCGTGATGGAAACCGGCGAGTTCGACTATGCCTGGAACCTGCAGTTGGCGCCCGAAGTGATCGCGCAAATGCAGGAAGGCGGCAAAGGCACTCCGGTGGCCGGCTTTGGCCCGCTGGTCGAGCGCATCATGCTGAACCAGACCAACCCGTCGCCCGAACTGCCGGAAGGCGAGCGTTCGACGGCCAAGCACCCGCACCCGTTCCTGAAGGATCCGGCGGTGTACAAGGCTATGTCGATGGCAATCGACCGCCCGCTGCTTGTTGAGATCGGCTATGGCCAGGCGGGTAAAGTGACCTGCAACTGGGTGCCGGCTCCGGCTGCGTTCAACTCGACCTCGATGACCTGCGACACGCAGGATATCGAAGGCGCCAAGAAACTGCTGGATGATGCCGGCATCGTCGACACCGACGGCGACGGCGTCCGTGAGAAGGATGGCGTTCCGCTGAAAATCGTCTATCAGACCTCGACCAACGCCGTCCGTCAGGACTTCCAGGCGCTGATCAAGGAATGGTGGAGCCAGATCGGCATTGAAACCGAACTGCGCAACATCAACGCTTCGGTCTTCTTCGGTGGTGACCCGGGCTCGCCCGACACGTTCCAGAAGTTCTATGCTGACGTTGAAATGTACGCCAACACCTTCAACGGCACCGACCCGCAAAGCTATCTGGGCAACGGCCTGTGCGACAAGGCACCGCGTCCCGAGACCCAGTGGCAGGGTGAGAACATCAGCCGCTTCTGCAACGAAGAGTTCGACAAGCTGCACGCCCAACTGGCGCAGACCGCAGGTCTGGAGCAGCGCGCCGAAATCGCGAAGCAGCTGAACGACATCATGGTTCAGAACGGCGGCATGATCCCGCTGGTCCACCGTGGTCGTCTGTCGGCCCACGCAAACACTCTGGGCGGTGTCGTCCTGAACGTGTGGGACAGCGAACTGTGGAACATCGCTGACTGGTACCGCAAGACCGGTTCCTAAGCGCTAGCCTTGCACAGCCGCGTCCCGATCTGTATCGGGGCGCGGTCTTTCGCAAGTTCCACCAACAAGAAGACGCATATAAAGGCGCCTCTTAATGCTCAACTTCACCATTCGACGACTGATCCTGGCCGTTCCGACGCTGTTGTTCATCAGTCTCGTCATCTTCCTGTTGCTCGAGCTCGCCCCCGGCGACCCGATGGCACAGGTTCCGCTTACCGTTCCGCCTGAAGTCAAAGAGAAGATGCGCGAGGCGCTTGGCCTCGGCCAGCCTATGCATGTCCGGTTCTGGAAATGGATCGTGCAGTTCTTCTGGATCGAACCGCAGGTTTTGGTCGACCACATCTTTGGCACCACCTTTTCCGAAGGTGACCTGCGTGTGATTTCGTGGCAGACCCGCTCGCCCGTCATGGACATCGTCGTTCAGCGTATCCCGCAGACCCTGTGGGTTGTAGGCACCGCCTATGTGGTCGCCATCCTGATCGCCCTGCCCATTGGCATCTATTCGGCCTATCGCCAGTATTCCTGGTTCGACCAGATGGGCACCTTCGTGTCGATGGTCGGCTTCTCGGTTCCGCCGTTCTTCTCGGGGGTGCTGGTGATCGTAATCTTCTCGGTCCAGTTGGGCTGGTTCCCGTCGATCTATGACACGACGCATGTGGTCAATGACTGGGACAGCTTCGTCATTCAGCTGAAACAGATGATCATGCCCGTGATGGTGCTGGCGCTGCAGATCACCGCGCAGCTCAGCCGGTTCATGCGCGCCTCGATGCTAGACAACCTCAACCAGGATTACGTCCGTACCGCCCGCGCCAAGGGCCTGAGCGAATACACCGTCGTCATGGTACATGTCCTGCGCAACTCGATGATCCCGGTGGTTACCGTGATCGCTCTGGGTATTCCGGCGATCTTTGGTGGCGCGATCATCACCGAGCAGGTGTTCAAGGTGAACGGCATCGGCCAGCTGCTGATCGGCGCCATTCAGGCCAATGACTTGCCGATGGTGCAGACGCTGACCTTCATCTTTGCCGTGCTGATCGTCCTGTTCAACCTGATCGCAGACGTTCTCTACGGCATTCTGGACCCGAGGATCCGCTATGACTGATCACAATCAATCAGACACGCTGGTCCCTGATGAGGGCCTTGCGCCGGCCTCGACGGCCTTGCCGACTGCCGATGTAATGGAAGAACTGACCACCCCGCCCCGCAGCCAGTGGCGCGACGTGTGGGACCAGTTCAAGACCCACAAGGGCGCCATGATCGGCGCGATGCTGTTCATCTTCATCGTCGCGGCCGTTTACCTTGGCCCGTTCCTGTGGACCATCGACCCGACCCAGATCGACATCCGTGCCCGCAACCAGGGGCCCAGCTGGGCCCATCCGTTCGGCACCGATCAGCTGGGCCGGGACATCATGGCCCGGATGATGTCGGGGGGGCAGACCTCGGTCTCGGTCGGCATCACCGCGATGCTGCTGGCGCTGTTTTTGGGGTCGTTCATCGGCGTGGTCGCCGGGTTCTTCAAACGGCTGGACGGGCCGCTGATGCGCCTGACCGACCTGTTCCTGGCCCTGCCGCTGCTGCCGCTGCTGCTGGTGATGATGCTGCTGTTCCGCGAGCCTCTGTCCGCTGCGTTCGGGCTCGAGCGGGGGATCTTCATCCTGATCGTCTGCGCCATCGGCATCACCTCGTGGATGCCTACGGCGCGGATTGTGCGCGGCGACGTGCTGGCCATCAAGGAACGCGAATTCGTTCTGGCCGCCCGCTCGATCGGCACAAGCAACACGCAGATCATCACCCGGCACATCCTGCCCAACGTGCTGTCGCCGATCATGGTGTCGGCCACGCTGGGCATCGCCACGGCGATCATCACCGAAAGCGCGCTGTCCTTCTTGGGGCTGGGCTTCCCGCCTGACTTCCCCACCTGGGGCCGGCTGCTGTTCGATGGTGTCGATTACCTGCAGCAATACCCCGAGCGTGTGTTCTGGCCTGGCCTGGCGATCTCGCTGACCGTTCTCAGCGTGAACTATCTGGGCGACGGCCTGCGCGATGCGCTCGATCCGCGGATCCGCGGACGCTGATCCAAAGTCAGTCGGCGCGCCTGAGCGCGCCGGCCAACACCACGATCACCACTGCCAGCGGCAGCAGGACGGCAAAGGCCAGCCGCAGTGACAGGATGCCCGCCAGAAGCCCGATCAGCGGCGGACCGATCAGCAAACCTCCGTACCCCAAGGTCGCGACACTGGCGATGGCCTGTCCCGGCGGAACATGCGGGTCATTCGCCGCCCGGCTGAAGGCCAGCGGCATGATCACCGCATAGCCCACGCCCATCATCGCGAATCCAGCCAGCGCCCCGACCGCGCCCCCGGCCGATACCACCAGGAAGACGCCAACGGCCGCGCAGGCTCCGCTGACCCGGGCCACGGGCACCGGACCAAACCGGGCGATCACGAGGCCACCTAGCAGCCGCACAGCAACCATGGACACCGAAAAGACGGCATAGCCCAGTGCTGCAACGCTTTCAGCCACACCCGTGACATCCCGCAGGAAGATGGCGCTCCAGTCGGCCACAGCCCCCTCGCCCAACGCGCCGCACATCGCGGTCAGCCCGACCAGAACCAGAACGCCGCTGGGCAAGGCAAAGATCGCGTTGCCGTCGGACTGCACCCGCCGCGACGTCCATCGGACCCAAGACAAGGCAAGCGCCAGCGCGACGGTTGCCCCGCCGGCCAGCAGGAAATGCGGCAACACGTCAAGCTGCAGCTGAACCGCGCCATAACCGCTGAGCGCACCCAACCCGGCGCCGAGGCTCCACATCGCGTGAAACGAGGACATCACCGGTTTGGCATAGGTCTGCTCGACCTCGGCGGCCCAGGCGTTCATGGCCACATCCATCGAGCCGTGGAAGGCCCCGAAGATGAACAGGAACGCAGCCAGCATGGCGAAGCTGTCGGCGGCCGCAAGAAGGATCAGTGAGGCCGTGTACAGGACCGCGATCACCCGCGTCACGGTCACCGCGCCGAACCTGTCGGTCAGGCGTCCGGTGACCGGAAAGGAACACACCGCCCCGGCCGCCATGAACAGCAGGCCAAAGCCCAGTTCCTCGTGGCTCAGCCCCAGACGGTCACGGACGGCTGGAATGCGCGAGGCCCAGATCCCAAACAGGGCGCCGTTCAGGATGAACATGGCGGCCACGGCCCGCCAGGCTGAAACCAATCCGATCATGAAACCTGCCCCGCCTGCGAACTATCTGCCTCGCAGAAATACAGGCCGCGCGCCGGTTGGCAAGCCGCGCTATTCCAGCTTGCGGCGGATGCGGCGCACAGCCAGCCAGACAAGCGCCACTACCGGCAGCGTCACGCCCGCGGTCAGCATCCCCTTGCTGATCCCCGCATTGGTCAACGGGTACAGCAGGTAACTGACCAGCGACACGGCGTAATAGCTGATAGCGACCACCGACAGACCTTCGACCGTGTGCTGCAATCGCAGCGCCAGATCCGCCCGGCGGTCCATGCTCTCCAGCAAGGCCTGGTTCTGCGCGCTGCGCTCGACATCGACGCGCGTCCGCAGCAGGTCACCGGCCCGAATGGCCCGGTCCGAAAGCGCCTGCAGCCGCCGTTCGGTTGCCTTGACCGTGCGCATGGCCGGGTCATAGCGGCGCATCATGAAATCGGCGAATGTCTGACGCCCTTGGAAACGATCCTCGCGCAGCGCCTCGATCCGCTGGTGCACGATGGCCTCATAGGCCACCGTCGCGGCAAAGCGAAAGGCCGAACGCGCCGACAGCGTCTCGAGCTCGGTCGAGGTGGCCAGCAATTGCGGCAGCAGATCGTCGGGATGGGTCGTGTCCTTGGTCATCTCGCCCATCAACTGGGTCAGTTGCCGGTCCAACTCGCCGATCTGGGGCATCAGGGCCTTGACCCGGGCAAAGCCCAACATGGACATCGCCTTATAGGTCTCGATCTCGCACAGGCGCTGGATGATCCGGCCGGTGCGCCTGCGCCCGGTGCCTTCGGACACGAACAGGGCAAACCGCATGTGGCCCGCCGGGTCGATGCGAAAATCGCTGGCGCAGATCGCCGAGTCGTCCAGCACCCGCGACACCGCCAGGCTTTCCGGCTCGAACCAATCCGCCAGCGCGGCTCGCGTGGCCCCGTCATCCGGACGCGGCACCACCCGCAGCATGATCGAGGTCACGCGCTGGCCCGGACTGGCCAACAGCCAGTCGGGGGGGAACACCTCGAAATCGGCGGGGTTGAAGGCTCGCTCGCTAACATTCTGAGTAATGGCCGTATAGGTCACGAATTCCGTGTGGTGCTCCCACTTCAACCAATGCCGCCCGATCTGGCCGGCATAGTGGGTGGCATCGGGCTGCGGATGCTGTGCCCCGTGGCGGTCCAACAGGTCGATCAAGTGGGCCATATCTTCAGCTCGGTCGCGGGCCACCGCGGCGACCGGCTTTTTGATCGCAAGGAAGACAACCGTGCACGGTGCCTGCGCCACGGGGAACGGCCGCGCGTGCAATTCATTGGCCAGTGCATAGCGCAGCGGATGATCCTCGATTGGCGTCATGAACGGCTCCTTGTGTTCCGGGCACTATACGACACCCGAGAATTTCATCAATTATCTTTTTATTTCATATACTTACATGGATACCGCGGTATACAAGCCGGCTATCTCATTGATTTGGCTGCCAGAGCTCGATCGGATTGCCCTCGGGGTCGTGCAAACGGGCGAATTTTCCGATCTCGCTGTTCCATTCGTCACGGGTCTCCACCTCGATTCCAGCCGCACGCAGTTGGTCGACCATGGCCGCCAAATCGTCGACGCGGAAGTTGATCATCCATCGCTGCGCGGCTTCGCCGAAATAGTCCGTGTCTTCGGCGAATGGGGCAAACACGGTGTAGCCTTCGCGCTGCTTCCACGGAACCGGGTCATAGTGACTGACGCCCAGATGGGTCTCGTACCATTGCGACAGAGCCTTGGGATCGCGGGCGCGGAAGAACACGCCGCCGATGCCGTTTACCTTCTGCATGGAACACCTCCTGCCGATTGGGGTTGATGCGGCATCATAACCTGAAAAGAAAAAAGGCGCCCACGAGGGGCGCCTTTTCCAAGGATATGAGCCACAGATCAGTCGATCATAGGCAGCAGCTTGTCCAGCGACTGCTTGGCGTCGCCATAGAACATGCGGGTGTTTTCCTTGTAGAACAGCGGGTTTTCGATGCCCGAATACCCGGTGCCCTGCCCGCGTTTCGAGACGATCACCTGCTTGGCCTTCCAGCATTCCAGAACCGGCATCCCGGCAATGGGGCTGTTCGGGTCTTCCTGCGCCGCAGGATTCACGATGTCGTTCGAGCCAATGACGATCGCCACATCCGTTTCCGGGAAATCGTCGTTTATCTCGTCCATCTCCAGCACGATGTCATAGGGCACTTTGGCCTCGGCCAGCAGCACGTTCATGTGGCCCGGAAGACGGCCCGCGACGGGGTGGATGGCAAAGCGCACATTCTTGCCCTTCGCGCGCAGCTTGCGGACCAACTCGCTGACCGATTGCTGCGCCTGCGCCACCGCCATTCCGTAGCCGGGGATGATGATGACGCTGTCGGCATCGTTCAACGCTGCTGCAACACCGTCGGCGTCGATCGCCACCTGTTCGCCTTCGACCTCCATCTGGGGCCCCGAAGTGCCGCCAAAGCCGCCCAGGATCACGCTGACAAAGTGACGGTTCATCGCCTTGCACATGATGTAGGACAGGATCGCACCCGACGAGCCGACCAGCGCGCCGACGACGATCAGCAGGTCGTTGCCCAACGAGAAACCGATCGCAGCCGCGGCCCAGCCCGAGTAGCTGTTCAGCATAGACACAACGACCGGCATGTCGGCGCCGCCGATGCCCATGATCAGGTGATACCCGATGAACAACGCCGCCAGCGTCATCAGGAACAGCGGGAAGAAGCCACCCGAAGCGGTGTACCAGATCAGACAGATCAGCGAGAGGCCAGCCGCCGCCGCGTTCAGCGCATGCCCGCCCGGCAGCTTGGTGGCCGCCGAGGTTACCTTGCCGGCCAGCTTGCCATAAGCCACGACCGAACCGGTAAAAGTGATCGCACCGATGAAGATGCCCAGGAACAGCTCGACATGCAGAATGGCCAGCTCGGCCGGGGTTTTCTTGGCGATCAGTTTCGCGAAGGCGCCCAGATCCGACAGGTCGGCATCCTTGGCCGCGTCAACGATCGCAAAGACTTCGGCGACATTCTTGATCTCGAAATGGGCGTTGTACCCGACGAAAACCGCCGCCAGACCCACCAGCGAGTGCATGGCGGCGACAAGCTGCGGCATCTCGGTCATCTGGACGCGCTGCGCCACGTATTGACCGATCAGACCACCGCCGATGATCAGCAGCAGCGACAGCAGCCACAGGCCCGATCCGGGGCCGACCAGCGTGGCGAAAACCGCCAGCGCCATGCCGACGATGCCGTACCAGACCGCGCGCTTGGCGCTTTCCTGGTTCGACAGGCCGCCGAGCGAAAGGATGAACAGAACAGCCGCAACGACATAGGCGGCAGTGGTGAAGCCAAATTCCATGTGCCCGGCCTCCTTAAGATTTCTGGAACATGGCGAGCATGCGCCGGGTTACGAGGAAACCGCCGAAGATGTTGATCCCGGCCATGAAGATCGACAGCGCCGCCAGCAGAATGACGAGGAAAGACCCCGACCCGATCTGCATCAACGCGCCCACGATGATGATCGATGAAATCGCGTTGGTGATCGCCATCAACGGTGTGTGCAGACTGTGACTGACGTTCCAGATCACCTGGAAGCCCACGAAAACAGCCAGCACGAAGACGATGAAATGCTGCATGAAGCTGGCAGGAGCCACCAGCCCTACCAGCAGCATCAGCGCTCCGCCCACGCCCAGAAGGGTAACCTGCTGCTTGGTCTGCGCCTTGAAGGCCGCAATCTCTTGCGCGCGCTTTTCTTCGGGCGTCAGTTCCTTGACCTCGGCCTTGGGTTTGGCCGCGATGGCCTGCACCTTGGGCGGTGGCGGCGGGAAGGTGATCTCACCTTCGTAGGTGACGGTCGCGCCACGGATCACGTCGTCTTCCATGTTGTGATTGATCTGACCGTCCTTGTCCGGGGTCAGGTCAGTCATCATGTGACGGATGTTGGTCGCATACAGCGACGAGGACTGAGCCGCCATCCGGCTGGGGAAGTCAGTATAGCCGATGATGGTCACGCCATTGTCGGTCACGACCTTTTCATCCGGCACGGTGCCTTCGACATTTCCTCCACGCTCGGCCGCAAGGTCCACAATGACCGATCCGGGCTTCATCGCCTTGACCATATCCTCAAGCCACAGCTTGGGGGCCGGGCGGTTGGGGATCAGAGCCGTAGTGATGACGATATCCATCTCGGGCGCCAGCTCGCGGAACTTGGCCAGCTGCGCATTGCGGAACTCCTCGGACTGAACCGAAGCATACCCGCCGGTGGCCGAGCCATCCTGCTGTTCCTCTTCAAAGTCCAGATAGACGAATTCGGCGCCCATCGACTCCACCTGTTCAGCGACCTCAGGGCGCACATCGAACGCATAGGTGATCGCGCCAAGCGACGTCGACGTCCCGATGGCGGCCAGACCGGCCACGCCGGCACCAACGATCAGAACCTTGGCCGGCGGCACCTTGCCCGCGGCCGTCACTTGGCCGGTGAAGAAGCGGCCAAAGTTGTTGCCCGCCTCGATCACCGCACGGTACCCGGCGATGTTGGCCATCGAAGACAAAGCGTCCATCTTCTGCGCGCGGCTGATGCGGGGCACCATTTCCATCGCGATGACATTGGCGCCCTTGGCTTTCGCCAATTCCATCCCTTCTTCGTTCCCTGCCGGGTTGAAGAACGAGATCAGCGTCTTGTCCTTGGTCAGACGCTTCATTTCGGTCTCGGTGGGCACACGCACCTTGGCGATGATGTCCGACGATTTCCACAAAGAGGCGGCTGTCTTGACGATTTCGACCCCGACGGCCTCGTAAGCCTCGTCCGAGAAACCGGCGGCAGCACCAGCCCCCTTCTCGATGGCGCATTCGTAGCCCAATTTCTGCAGCTGCACGGCTGACTCCGGAGTCATCGCGACCCGGTTCTCGCCTTTCAGTATTTCCTTTGGCGTGCCTATTTTCACCGGCAAGTCCCCCTAATTTTCACTCTGACCGAGCGGGTGGTCGGTATTGTTTGTTAAGCAAAGGTCTATCCTGCGCAACATTATTTCGCAAGCGCAGCATTCATTACGTTGTGTCACGGGTCGGCGCATTTCAGATCCACCGACGGGTTTTGCGTTCGTAACGCGCGAAGTCCGCACGGAAGGTGCGGCGCAGGCGGTCTTCTTCGGGCAGGATGAACCGCCGTTCAAGCACCCAGACGAAGACCGGAACCAAAACCAGCGACAGCACAGCATCGAAGCGCAGGATCAACCCGGCAAGGATCAGGACATCGCCCAGATAGATCGGATTGCGGCTACGCTTGTAGATGCCCGATTGCACCATTTCGGTGGGTGTTTCATGCGGAATGACCGTCGTACGGTGGCGGCGGAATTCGACGATTGCCAGAACCGCCAGCAGGATACCCCCACCAATCAGCAACCCGCTTAGCAGGTCGGTCAACCCACCCTCCAGCGACAGGCCGAGCGACAGATAACGGCCCTGCAACCAGGCCAACACCGCGAAGCCCAAAAGCCACAGTGGCGGTACGTCGATACGGCGCATGAGCATCCTTTTTAATGACGACATGCACCGACACATGTCGCTTCCGGGCCAAGTCCTACCGCTTTCAGACCCCGATGGCAAAGCATCTTGGCCCTGCGGCCTAATATTGTGCACCCGGGCCACAAACAGGCGGGCGTGGACAGCCCGGCACCGATCCGATACCCCGGTTCGGACACAAGAAAACACCGGGATTTATCATGACCGATTTCGCCGACACCAAAGCCATGTTCCACCTGCCGGAAGGAGTGCTGTATCTGGACGGCAACTCGCTGGGCCCTCTGCCCAAGGCGGCGGCCGCAAAGGTACAGAAGATGCTGACCGAGGAATGGGGCCAGATGCTGATCACCGGGTGGAACAAAGCCGGATGGATGGGCATGCCGACCGACCTGGGCGATCGGATCGGCCGCCTGATCGGCGCCGCCCCCGGCACGGTCGTGGTGGGCGACACGCTGTCGATCAAGGTCTATCAGGCGGTTGCCTCGGCGTTGGAGCTGAACCCGGGGCGCAAGGTGGTCCTATCGGACAATGGCAACTTCCCCTCCGATCTCTACATGGCTGACGGGCTGCTGCGCTCGCTGGGCGAAGAGTACGAACTTCGGGCCGTGGACCCCGAGGCCGTGGCCGAGCACATCACCGACGAGGTCGCGGTGCTGATGCTGACCGAGGTCGACTATCGCACCGGACGCAGGCATGACATGAAGGCGCTGACCGATCTGGCCCATGCGCGCGGCGTCATTACGGTGTGGGATCTGGCCCACTCTGCCGGAGCCATCCCGGTGGACCTTTCCGGGTGCAATGCCGATTTCGCGGTGGGGTGCTCCTACAAATACCTCAACGGCGGCCCGGGCGCCCCGGCCTTCATCTATGTCGCGCCGAAATGGGCCGACACCGCGCGCCCGGCCCTGTCAGGCTGGCTGGGGCACGAGGCGCCGTTTGCCTTCGACCTGGACTATCGCCCCGGCGCAGGCATCGAGCGCATGCGCGTCGGCACGCCCGCGGTGATCCAGATGACCGCGCTGGCCGCGGCGATGGATATCTGGGACATGGCCGACATGGATGACGTGCGCGCCAAGTCCATCGCCCTGACCGAACAGTTCATCCAGCAGGTCGAGGCCACCTGCCCCGATCTGGAACTGGCCAGCCCCCGCGACCCGGCGATGCGTGGCAGCCAGGTCTCGTTTCGGTTTGCCGACGGGTACGCGGCGATGCAGGCCCTGATCGCCCGCGGCGTGATCGGCGATTTCCGCGCGCCCGACATCATGCGGTTCGGCTTCACGCCGCTGTATATCGACGAAGGCGACGTGACGCGCGCCGTCGAGATCCTGACCGACATCATGCAGAACCGTTTGTGGGACAAACCGGAATTCAAGATCCGGCAGCGGGTTACCTGACCTCAAGCCCCGCGCCGATCAGCGCGGTCAGCTGGGCGATGCGCTGCTCGAACTCCTCGGCGTTAGAGGCGGTCATCTTGATCCCCTTCAGCGCAGCGGTGATGGTCCTCGCGGTCTCGGCCGGTCCGTCCGGCAGGCGCACGCGACCGGCCGCCAGTTCGCGCTTTAGCCATTCAGCGTAGAGATCCGCCAGCGCCGCCTCACCCTCGGCCACGATGTCGGCAGCGGTGGACTTGCTGGTATCCAGCATCTCAAGCCCATGCGGCGAGGCCAGTATGGCCGCCATCCCGGCGATCTGCGCGTCAATCGCCCGCGCCAGGATCTCGGACACCGCTCCGTCGCCCTGCAGCGCATGTGCCACCGCCGCGATCTTTTCGGCGTAATGCGCCTGTGTCAGGCTGCGAACGATGGCATCTTTGTTCTTGTAATGCAGATAGACCGCTGGACGGGACATGCCCGCGCCACGCGCTATGTCATCCATCGAGGTCTTGCGGAACCCATAGGCGGAAAAGGCCTGAAACGCCGAAGTCAGGATCGCCTTTGCCCGTGTATCATCCAGTTTTTCCGCCATGAATTGACCTCTGACAGTTTCGCGCGAAATTGTCAATTGACGCACTGACATTTTTCATCAATTATGTCAGAAACCAGCCACAGCCAAAAGAGGTGCGCCATGGCGACCACGCTGACGATCAACGGAAAGCCACATCAGGTCGATCTGCCCGACGATGTCCCCCTTCTGTGGGTGCTGCGCGACGAGGTGGGCCTGACCGGAACCAAGTTCGGCTGTGGGGTGGCCGCCTGCGGAGCCTGCACGGTGCATATCGATGGCGAGGCCGTCCGTTCGTGCCAGGTTGCCCTGTCCGATGTCTGGGGCGAGGTCACCACGATCGAAGGGTTGGGGACGCCCGACAACTTGGCCACGATCCAGCAGGCCTGGGTCGACCATCAGGTCGCGCAATGCGGCTATTGCCAGTCGGGGCAGATCATGCAGGCCGCCGCGCTGCTGGCCGAAAACCCTGCCCCCTCTGACGAAGAAATCGACGAGGCGATGCAGGGCAACCTGTGCCGCTGCGGCACCTACCCCCGCATCCGCGCCGCGATCCACGACGCCGCCGCCAAGCTGAAGGAGGCCTGATCCATGGCCAGCATCGGAAAAATCCTGCGCCGCACCTTCCTGATCGGATCAGCCGCCATCGTCGGTGGCGTGGCTTTCGGCGTCTATTACGTCAACCGCCCCGCCAAGAACCCGCTGAAACCGGGCGACGGCGAAGCGGCCCTGAACCCCTTCATCCTGATCGACCAGAACGGCGTGACCCTGTTTGCGCCCCGCGCCGAGATGGGCCAGGGCGTGAAAACCACATGGGCTGCCCTGATTGCCGAGGAACTGGACGTGGATCTGGATCAGGTCACCGTTCTGCACGGACCTGCGGCGGCGGCTTATTACAACTCGGCCCTGATCGGCGAGAGCCTGCCCAACAAGGGCTATGACGTCTCGAACTTCCAGCACAATCTGGGCGAGGCCCTTGGCGTGATCGGCAAAGCGCTCAGCCTGCAGGTCACCGGCGGCTCGACCTCGATGAAGGACGGGTTCGAGCGAATGCGCGCGGCTGGTGCCTCCGCCCGCGAGACGCTGAAACAGGCCGCCGCCGACCGACTGGGGGTGGATCGGGCTCAGTTGAAGACCGCTTCGGGCCATGTCATCGCGCCTGATGACAGCAAGATCGCCTATACCGACCTGGCTGCAGACGTGGCGCAGATGGAACCGATTGAGGCAGAGCTGCGCGACCCGTCCGAGTGGCGTTATCTGGGCCGGACCCTGCCGCGTCTGGACATGGTGGAAAAGGCTACCGGCACCGCCCAGTTCGGCGTCGACGTGCGCCTGCCCGGCATGAAATTCGCCAGCGTCCGGATGAACCCCAAGCTGGGCGGCCAGATGAACGGCTTCGACGACAGCGCCGCCAAGGCAATGCCTGGTGTCGAAAAGGTTGTCGATCTGGGCAACGGTGTTGCGGTGATCGCCACCAACACCTGGCTTGCCAACCAGGCGGTCGAGGCCATCGACGTCGATTGGGGCGAGGCCCCCTATCCGCCCGAAACCGACGCCATCTTTGCCGAGATCTCCAAGGCCTTCGACACCGCCCCGAACTCGACCATGCGCGATGATGGCGATGTCAGCACCGTTCCCGAAGGCGCGACCGTGATCGACGCTGAATACACTGTCCCCTACCTGGCCCACGCCACGATGGAACCGATGAACGCCACCGCGCTGTTCACCGGCGACGCCTTGGAACTGTGGTGCGGCAACCAGGCCCCCACGCTGATCCAGTTCCGCGTTGCCAACACGGCCGGTTTGGACACCGAAGCCGTCCAAATCCACACCACCTATCTGGGCGGCGGGTTTGGTCGCCGCGGAGAGCTGGATTTCGGCGACATCGCCACCAAAGTGGCCATGGCGATGCCCGGCACTCCGGTCCAGACCACCTGGAGCCGCGAAGAAGATATGCGTCACGACTACTACCGCCCCGGTGCGATGGCGCGGATGCGCGGTGCGGTTCAGGATGGCAAAGCAGTGCTCATCGATGGTGCGGTCACCGCGCAGTCCTGCACGCAGCAAGCCGTTGAGCGCTATACCGGAATGCCCGGCGCTGGCCCGGACAAGGTTCTGGTCGAAGGGTTCTTCAACCAGCCCTACGCGGTGCCCAACTATCGCATGAGCGGCCATATCGCCGATCTGAAGATGCCGGTGGGCTTCTGGCGCTCGGTCGGCAACAGCCACAACGGGTTTTTCCACGAAACCTTCATGGATGAGATGGCCCATGCCGCCGGACGCGACCCGCTGGAGTTCCGACTGGAGCTGATGCGCGATGAACACGCGCCGTCGGCCGGGTGCCTCGAGGCGGTGCGCGACATGTCCGACTGGACGGGCAAGACCCCCGATGGCGTGGGGCGCGGCGTGGCCTTCACCTACAGCTTCGGCACCCCGGTCGCGCAGGTGATCGAGGTGGTCGACGAAGACGGCACCATCCGCATCAGCAAGGCCTGGATCGCCTGCGACATGGGGCTGGCGCTGGACCCTGAAAACGTCAAGGCGCAGATGTTCGGCGGCATGATGTATGGCCTGTCGGCGGCTTGCTACGGCGAGATCACCTTCGCCGATGGCGAGGTCGAACAGATGAACTTCCCCGACTATGACGCGCTGCGCATGCACACCGCGCCGCAGGTTGAGGTTCAGGTGTTGGAAACCAACCGCTTCATGGGTGGCGCGGGCGAGCCCGGCACGCCGCCCTCGATGCCGGCGCTTGGCAACGCGCTGTTTGACCTGACCGGCCAGCGCGCTCGGACCCTGCCGCTCAACAAGCAGTTCAACCTGCTGGTGTGAAACGAAAAAAGACCGGCGCGGTGATTGCCGCGCCGGTCTTTTGAAGAAATCCGAGAGCCGATTGTCAGGCCGATTGCCGCACCGGCGTCGGCATTGCACTTGCCGACCAAGCCCGCACCGCGTCGCCGAAAGCCTGAAACAGAGGCCGCGACACCGGGTCATTCGCGGCATCCCATTCCGGGTGCCATTGCACCGACAGGGTGAACCCGGGCGCATCCTGGATATAGATCGCCTCGGGCGTACCATCCGGCGCGTGGCCGTCGATCACCACGCCCTTGCCCACCGTCTTGATGCCCTGCCCGTGCAGCGTATTGGTCATCACCTCAATGGCACCGAACAGGCGGTGGAACACCCCGCCCTCGGTCAGCTTGACCACATGGCGCAGGGCGAATTTCTCTTCCAGCGTGCCATCGGGCGGCATGCGGTGGTTCATCCGGCCGGGCAGATCGCGGATTTCCGGGTACAGAGTGCCGCCCATGGCCACGTTGACCTCCTGGAAGCCCCGGCAGATGCCCAGAAAGGGCTGGCCGCGTTCCACGCAGGCCCGTACCAGCGGCAGGGTGATCGCATCGCGCGCCCGGTCGAATTCGCCATGTGCGTCAGTTGCCGACTCGCCGTATTCCTCGGGGTGAACGTTGGGGCGGCCACCGGTCAGCAGGAACCCGTCGCACACCTCAAGCAGCTCGGTCACGTCGACATAGCGCGGATCGGCCGGGATCAGCAGCGGCAGACAGTTCGAGACATTCGCGACCGCGTCCGAATTCATCGTCCCCCCGGCATGGGTGGGGTACTGGTCGTTCATCAGATACGAATTGCCGATGATGCCAACGACGGGTCGGGACATTGTGCTACCTTGCTGTTTTACTTGAACTGGTCGGAAATTATCCGCCCCTTCAATAACGTGCAAGAAAACACGCCCTGCACCATGGCGCAAGGACGTGTTCAGATACGCACATATTGTTCCCGATTTCCGCAGAGCGCCGGACGAATTTCCCGAAACACGCGGCCGCGGCGGAACGGCGCTTGTGCAGATCAGATCTCGCCGGTCAGTCCGGCGGCCTCGATCCCGGCCATGGCGGCAGCGGCGTCGTTGTCCGAGGTGTCTCCGGTTACCCCGACGGCACCGATCACTGCGCCCTTGCGGTCGCGCAGCAGTACGCCGCCCGGAACCGGAACGACCTGCCCGCCATAAACCCCGTTCACCGCAGCCATGAAATAGGCCTGCGCCTCGGCCCGCTTCATCTGGGCGGTGCCTGCCATGCCCAGCATGACCGATCCATAGGCCTTGCCATGAGCAATCGCAAACCGGCCTGGGGCGGCACCGTCCTCGCGCTCGAACGCGATGACATGGCCACCGGCGTCCAGCACCACCACCGACAGGGGTTTCAGGTCCATCTCGCGCCCTTTCTCAAGGGTTTTGCGAATGATGGTGCGGGCCTTTCTGAGTGAAACCGACATGATTTTGTCCTCTGTCTGCGGTGGTCTGTCCCGGTTCTAGCCCTGACGGGCCTTCAGTTCCAGCCGCCGCGCATGCAGGACCGGCTCGGTATAGCCCGAGGGCTGCACCCGCCCCTTGAACACCAGATCACAGGCGGCCTGGAAGGCGATGCCGTCGAACCCCGGCGCCATGGGCCGATAGGCCGGGTCGCCTGCGTTCTGGCGGTCAACCACGGCGGCCATCTTCTTCATCGCCGCCATCACCTGATCGGCGCCGATCACGTCGTGATGCAGCCAGTTGGCCAGCGCCTGGCTTGAAATCCGGCAGGTGGCGCGATCCTCCATCAGACCCACGTCGTTGATGTCGGGCACCTTCGAGCAGCCGACGCCCTGATCGACCCAGCGCACGACATAGCCCAGGATGCCCTGCGCGTTGTTCTCGATCTCGCGGGTGATTTCATCGTCGCTGAGGTTGCGGCCGCCCAGCAGCGGGATGGTCAGCAGATCGTCGAGCGTGCCGCGCGGGCCTCCGGCGGCGATCTCGTCCTGACGGGCCAAAACGTCTACCTTGTGGTAGTGGGTCGCGTGCAGGGTCGCCGCGGTGGGCGACGGCACCCAGGCGCAGGTCGCGCCGGCCATCGGGTGGCCGATCTTGGCCTCGAGCATCTCGCCCATCCGGTCGGGCATGGCCCACATGCCCTTGCCGATCTGCGCCCGGCCTTTCAGCCCGCAGGCCAGCCCGATATCGACATTGCGATCCTCGTAGGACTGGATCCACGGCGTATTCTTCATGTCGCCCTTGGGCAGCATCGGCCCGGCCTCCATCGAGGTATGGATCTCGTCCCCCGTCCGGTCGAGGAACCCGGTATTGATGAAGGCCACCCGCGATTTCGCGGCGCGGATGCACTCCTTGAGGTTCACCGAAGTCCGGCGTTCCTCATCCATGATGCCCAGTTTCACGGTGTTGCGCGGCAGGCCCAGAATGTCCTCGACCATGTCGAAGATTTCGACCGAGAACGCCACCTCTTCGGGTCCGTGCATCTTGGGCTTGACCACATAGACCGAACCGTGGACCGAGTTGCCGCCATCACGCTGCAGGTCGTGCATGGCGATCAGCGTGGTGCAGAGCGCATCCATCAACCCCTCGCCGATCTCGTTGCCTTCGGCGTCCAACACGGCGGGGTTGGTCATCAGGTGCCCCACATTGCGCACCAGCATCAGCGACCGGCCCTTGAGGGTGCCGGCCGATCCGTCGGGCCGGGTAAAAGCGATGTCCTCGGACAGTTTGCGGGTAAATGTCCGGCCGCCCTTCGTGACCTCTTCGGTCAGGTCACCCTTCATCAGGCCCAGCCAGTTGCCGTAGGCCACGACCTTGTCCTCGGCATCGACACAGGCCACCGAATCTTCGCAGTCCATGATGGTGGACAGGGCCGATTCCAGGCGCACGTCGGAAATGCCCACCGGGTCCGAGGCGCCGATGGTGCTGGACGGATCGATCATGATCTGGATGTGCAGGCCGTTGTTCTTCAGCAGCACGAAGTCCGGGGCCTCGGCCGCACCGCCGAAGCCCACGAATTTCCCGAGTTCGGCCAGCGCCGGGACCAATGCGCCGCCTTCGACCTTCAGACCGGACACATCGGCCCAGCTGCCTTGGGCCAGCGGCACGGCCTCGTCCAGAAACGCCTTAGCCCACGCGATCACCCGCGCACCGCGGGCCGCGTCATAGCCGCCCTTCTGCGGCAGGTCGCCCATCGCGTCGGTGCCATACAGCGCGTCATACAGGCTGCCCCAGCGGGCATTGGCCGCGTTCAGGGCAAAACGCGCATTGGTGATCGGCACCACCAGCTGCGGGCCGGGCGTCGCGGCAATCTCGGGGTCGACATTCGCCGTGTCGATTTGGAAATCGGGGCCTTCATCCAGCAGATAACCGATTTCGCGCAGGAACGCCTGATACTCAGCCATGTCGATGGGTTGCCCTTTGCGCGCAAGGTGCCATGCGTCGACACTGCCCTGGATATCCGAGCGCTTTTGCAGCAAGTCGCGGTTTTTCGGGCCAAACTCGGACACCATCCGCGAAAGTCCAGCCCAGAATGCGTCGGGCTCAACGCCGGTTCCGGGAAGCGCGCGTTCCTCGATGAAATCGATCAGAACCTGATCTACGTCCAATCCGCTCCGGATAGCTCTGCCGCTCATGACTCGAATCTCCTGCCCTTCGTGTGCCGTTGTATGCAGTCTTCAATTAGGGGCATTGTTTCCGATAGGCAACTTGCCGCTGCATCAATCCGCCTTTCAATTCCGCCTGAAACAGCTTCAAACCGTGCAAGGTAATGCCGCCCAGACCCGCCTGCTTGCAGCGCCACGGCGATCCTCCTAACGTCGCGCGGGAACACACCGACACGAGGCCCCAGATGCGCGACGCCGCTCCCACCACGATCTACCTGTCCGACTATTCGCCCTTCGGTTTTCTGGTCGACAGCGTTCACCTGACATTCGATCTGGCCCCGCACGCAACGCGCGTGACATCGCGCATCGCGTTCCGGCCCAATCCGCAGGCCACCGACCGCACGTTCTTTTTGCACGGTGAAGAGCTGAAGCTGATCCGCGCCAGCATCGACGGCACCCCGATCGCTCCTGACGTCACCGAAAAGGGCCTGACCGCAAGCGTCCCCGACGCGCCGTTCATT
Source organism: Ruegeria sp. CI8 (assembly GCF_056536865.1). Taxonomy (NCBI): domain Bacteria; kingdom Pseudomonadati; phylum Pseudomonadota; class Alphaproteobacteria; order Rhodobacterales; family Roseobacteraceae; genus Ruegeria; species Ruegeria sp. CI8. Next base: position 514,087 of record NZ_JBQFQL010000001.1, on the reverse strand, counting down.
TGGGAGGCCGAGGTCGAGATCGACCCCGGCAACAACACCGCGCTCGAAGGGCTCTATATGTCCAATGGCATGTACTGCACCCAGTGTGAGGCCGAGGGGTTCCGCAAAATCACCTTCTATCCCGACCGGCCTGACGTGATGACCACCTTCACCGTGCGCATCAACGGCGACCTGCCGGTGCTGCTGTCGAACGGCAACCCGACGGGCAAGGGCGAAGGCTGGGCCGAATGGACCGACCCTTGGCCCAAGCCCGCCTATCTGTTCGCTCTGGTCGCCGGAGAGTTGGTTGCCCATTCCGACAGTTTCACCACCAAATCGGGACGGCATGTCGATCTGAACCTCTGGGTCCGCCCCGGGGACGAGGGCAAATGCGCCTTCGGCATGGAGGCCCTGAAGCGGTCGATGAAATGGGACGAGGACGTCTATGGCCGCGAATACGATCTGGACGTGTTCAACATCGTCGCCGTGGATGATTTCAACATGGGCGCGATGGAGAACAAGGGGCTGAACATCTTCAACTCGTCGGCGGTGCTGGCCAGCCCTGAAACCTCGACCGATGCAAATTTCGAACGGATCGAGGCGATCATCGCGCATGAGTATTTCCACAACTGGACCGGCAACCGCATCACCTGCCGCGACTGGTTCCAGCTGTGTCTGAAAGAGGGGCTGACCGTGTTCCGCGACGCGCAGTTCACCTCGGACATGCGCTCGGCCCCGGTCAAGCGCATCCATGACGTGATCGACCTGCGCGCGCGCCAGTTCCCCGAGGACAACGGGCCGCTGTCGCACCCCGTGCGCCCCGAAAGCTTTCAAGAGATCAACAACTTCTACACCGCGACCGTCTATGAAAAAGGCGCCGAGGTGATCGGCATGCTGAAAACGCTGGTAGGGGACGAGGCCTATTCCAAGGCGCTGGACCTGTATTTCGAACGCCATGACGGGCAGGCCTGCACGATCGAAGACTGGCTGAAAGTGTTCGGGGACACGACCGGCCGCGACCTGACCCAGTTCAAGCGCTGGTACAGCCAGGCCGGCACGCCCCGGGTGAAGGTCGAGGAGGATTGGGCCGACGGCACCTATACCCTGACCCTGTCCCAGAGCACCCCACCCACGCCCGGCCAACCCGAAAAGCTGCCGCAGGTGATCCCCGTGGCCGTGGGTCTGCTGGGCCCCAATGGCGACGAGGTGCGCGGCACCGAGGTGCTAGAACTGACCGAAGCGCGCCAGAGCTTCACCTTCGAAGGGCTGGCCGCGCGGCCCGTCGCCTCGATCCTGCGGGGGTTCTCGGCGCCGGTGATCCTTGAACACGACCGCCCGAACGCCGAACGCGCATTTTTGCTGGCCCATGACACGGATCCGTTCAACCGGTGGGAGGCCGGGCGGACGCTGGCGCAAGACAGTTTGCTGCGCATGATCACCCAGGACGCGCCCCCCGATGCGGAATATCTGGATGGCCTGCTGGCTGTTCTGCGCGACGCCGATCTGGACCCGGCCTATCGCGCGCTGATGCTGGGCCTGCCGACCCAGTCGGAACTGGCCGCCGCGCTGCACGAACAGGGCGAAACGCCCGACCCGATGGCGATCTGGCGTGCGGTCGAGACCCTGCGCCAGGCCACCGCCCAGCACATGCAGGACCTGCTGCCCCGCCTGCACTCCGAGGCGCTGGTCGACGGCCCTTATTCGCCCGATGCCGAACAGGCGGGCAAGCGCACCCTGGGCAGCGCCGCGCTGGCGCTGACCACCCGGCTGGACGGCGGCGCCATGGCGGCCGAGGTCTATGCCAAAGCCGACAACATGACCCTGCAGCTCAGCGCTCTTTCCTGCCTGCTGCGTGCCGGCAAAGGTCAGTCGGAACTGGCGGCATTCTACGACCAGTGGCACGACGACCGGCTGGTTCTGGACAAATGGTTTGGGCTTCAGGCCTCGCTTGCCGCACCGGATGATGCGCCGCGGATCGCCCGCACCTTGTCCGAGCATCCCGATTTCAACTGGAAGAACCCCAACCGGTTCCGTGCGCTGATGGGTGGGCTGGCGATGAACCACGCCGGGTTCCACCATGCCGGCGGCGCGTCCTACGCCTTGCTGGCCGACTGGCTGATCCGGCTGGACCCGGTCAACCCGCAGACCACCGCGCGCATGTGCACCGCCTTCCAGACCTGGAAACGCTATGACGCCGACCGTCAGGACCTGATCCGCGCCCAACTGACCCGCATCGCCGAAACCCCGAACCTGTCGCGCGACACGACCGAGATGATCTCGCGCATCCTCGGGGCATGACGGCGGCCGAGGGCTCCGGGTTTCGCTTTACCCGACACAACCGATCGCCCCGCAGCATCGCCATCCTGGCCGCTGTCTATGCGGGGCTGCTGGCACTTGTGCTGGTTTTCGGCGCGGCCTGGTGGCTGATCGGGTTGCTGGCGCTGGGCACCCTGCCCGCGTTGTGGGACGTGCTGCGCGACACCGATGCCGGGCTGAACCTGGACCCGGCCAAACTGAGCTGGCATTCGGGCGCGCGGCAGGGCGAGATCGACCTGACCGAGATCGACTTCTTCCGCTTCGACACGCGCTGGGACTTCTCGGTGCGCGTGTCCGTCGTTCTGACCAGCGGCAAGCGGTTGCGCCTGCCGGACGAGGCCCTACCGCCGCACAAACATCTGGAACAGGCGCTGCAACAGGCCGGGTTTCGAGTCGACCGGCACCATTACACGGTTTTCTGAAACGATTCACGGAATCCGCGTCGATTGATCCTGTCTGATCCATTGAAGCAGAAAGTTTAATGTTAGAATCCTTGAACTGGTCACAATTCCGGTTCAGAATTCATCGTTAGTTAACAAGTTTGTACAGTTTCGAGTGTTTTCGATGTTCCGGTCGTTCTGGGCAGGTCTTGCCCGTATCAGTCCCCTATCAAGTCACGTGGCTCCGGTTTCGGACGCGGGTTCCCGCTGTCTGGAAGATGTCGGGCGTCTCAATATTCCCGTTGCGGAACTGGGTGCGGCTGACCTGATCGGGCGGGACATGATCGAACGCGGGCGCCATCTTGCTCGGCAGGATCGCTGGGCCGAACTGTCAGCCGAGATCCGGGCCGCGGACCAAGCGCGGACAACTGCCCCGGACGGGCTGCCCATCGCCGATCTTCTGGCGTTTGGCGCGCGATCGGATGTTGTCCTGGCCGCCGAACACGCGCTGTCCGACGGCGGTGCGATCGCCGAGTACGACCTGCTTGGCGGTATTTCCGAACTTGAGGGTGTGAAACAGGATCATCCCGATGATCCGATGATTGCTCTCATCGTCGCTCTGGCCCACATCGATCTGGCATGGGCGTGGCGTGGCACGGCTCTGGACGCGGCGCTGCCGCCGCTGCATCGTTCACGCTGTGCTGCACATTTCGACCGGGCTGCAGCCATCCTTCCCGAGTGCCGAAAGGCGCTGCCGGACAGCCCTGTGGTCGCCGCCGCCGACTGTGCCCTGCTGGCTGGTCAGCGCACCAAGAGGGCCCGGGTGGCGGATCAATACGAACGCCTTATTTCGCTGGATCCGCGAAACCATCGACACATGCGCGCGATGGGCAGCCACCTGCTGCCGCGATGGTTCGGCAGCTATGAAGAGCTTGAGGTGCAGGCCCTGCGCAATGCCGCGAACACGCGCGACACGTGGGGTGCCGGCGGATACACATGGGTTCAGTTCGACGCAATTGCATTGGATGAACAAGCCTGCGCGCGGCTGGACGTCGAGTATTTTCTAGAAGGTCTGCGCGACATTGTGCAACGGATGCCGGACCAGCAAACGATCAATCTGCTGGCCTCGTATTGCGCGATCACGGTGCAGAATGGGTTCGGTCTGGATGACAAGGCCGATCTGGTCCGGTCCCAAATCCGGGAGGCCGCTCAATGGCTGATCCGCGATCATTTGACCGAACTGCATCCGCTCATCTGGGCCCACGCGGCCAACGGGTTCAACAATTCGGTCCGCGTCAACTCACCCGAGCGGTTCGCGGCACGTGGACAACGTGACGCCTTGCGCGCCATCGGTGATCTGTTCCGCGAGGAACTGCGCAACGGGACCGACGTGACCTTCACGCCTTCAGGTCTGCAACTGACCAGCCACTGAGAATTGCGTCTCGGCGCCCTTTGCCCCTTGCCCCTTGGCCTTGCCGGGCATAATACCCATGCCTGAACTTCTGCGGAAATGAGGCGCGCCATGCTCGACTTGACCTATGAACTGCCCAAACCCAAGACCATTGCCGGTGCCAAGCACGACTGGGAACTGGTGATCGGGATGGAGGTGCACGCGCAGGTCTCGTCCAATGCCAAGCTGTTCTCGGGGGCATCGACCAAATTCGGGGCCGAGCCGAACTCGAACGTGTCTTTCGTGGATGCGGCCATGCCGGGCATGCTGCCGGTGATCAACGAGTTCTGCGTGGAACAGGCGGTGCGCACGGGCCTTGGCCTGAAGGCGCAGATCAACCTGAAATCGGCCTTTGACCGCAAGAACTATTTCTATCCCGACCTGCCTCAGGGCTACCAGATTTCCCAGCTGTATCACCCGATCGTCGGCGAAGGCGAAGTTCTGGTGGAACTGGGCGACGGCACCGCGCGCATGGTGCGGATCGAGCGCATTCATATGGAGCAGGACGCAGGCAAATCGATCCACGACATGGATCCGAACATGTCCTTCGTCGACCTGAACCGCACCGGCGTCTGCCTGATGGAGATCGTGTCGCGCCCCGACATCCGCGGGCCGGAAGAGGCCGCGGCCTATATCGCCAAGCTGCGCCAGATCATGCGTTATCTGGGCACCTGCGACGGCAACATGCAGAACGGCAACCTGCGGGCCGACGTGAACGTGTCGATCTGCCGCCCGGGCGACTATGAAAAGTACATGGAAACGCAGGACTTTTCGCACTTGGGCACGCGTTGCGAGATCAAGAACATGAACTCGATGCGTTTCATCCAGCAGGCCATCGAGGTCGAGGCGCGCCGTCAGATCGCCATCATCGAGGCCGGCGGCAAGGTCGAGCAGGAGACCCGCCTGTATGACCCCGACAAGGGCGAGACGCGCTCGATGCGGTCCAAGGAAGAGGCGCATGACTATCGCTATTTCCCCGACCCCGACCTGCTGCCGCTTGAGATCGAGCAGGCCTGGGTCGATGACATCGCCGCCAAGCTGCCCGAACTGCCGGACGAAAAAAAGGCCCGTTTCATCAACGATTTCGGCCTGACCGATTATGACGCATCGGTGCTGACCGCCGAGGTTGAATCGGCCGTGTACTTTGAAGAGGTCGCCAAGGGCCGCAACGGCAAGCTGGCCGCGAACTGGGTCATCAACGAGCTGTTCGGCCGCCTGAAGAAAGACGACCGCGACATCACCGACTCGCCAGTTTCACCGGCGCAGCTGGGCGGGATCATCGACCTGATCGCCTCGGACGCCATCTCGGGCAAGATCGCCAAGGACCTGTTCGAGATCGTCTATACCGAAGGCGGCGACCCGGCGCAGATCGTCGAAGAACGCGGCATGAAGCAGGTGACCGACACCGGTGCCATCGAGGCCGCGCTGGACGAGATCATCGCTGCCAACCCGGCGCAGGTCGAGAAGGCCAAGGTGAACCCGAAACTGGCCGGTTGGTTCGTCGGACAGGTGATGAAGGCCACCGGCGGCAAGGCCAACCCCAAGGCGGTCAACCAGTTGGTTGCGCAGAAGCTGGGCCAATAAGGTCTTTCGGTTTGCACAGGCCGGGCAGCAGGGTTTGTCCGGTTTGTACAAAGTTTTACCCGCAGTTCTTGACGCTTTCCGGACCCGAGGCCGCGCTTGACTCGGGCGGCCGGTTGCGGCCTTTGTCTGGGTCAGAGAGGTAAGGTGCCATGCAGAACAGATTTGACCAGGAGCTGGAGGACCGGCTGGTTCGCTATGCGGCCATCGACAGCCAGAGCGACGAAAACTCGCCCTCCACCCCCAGCACGGAAATCCAATACGGTATGCTGAACCTGCTGCGGCAGGAGTTGACCGAAATGGGCGCGCAGGATGTGACCATTACGGACTATGGCGTCGTTCTGGCCACCATTCCGGGCACCGCGCCGGGGCCGACCATCGGCTTTCTGGCCCATGTGGACACCGCGCCGCAGTTCAACGCGACCGGGGTCAAGCCGCGGGTCATCAAGGGCTACAATGGCGGCGACATCACCTTTCCCGACGATCCGTCGCTGGTGCTGTCCCCAGCCGAGCATCCCTATCTGGCCAGCAAGGTCGGCGACGACCTGATCACCGCCTCGGGCACCACGCTACTGGGCGGCGACGACAAGGCGGGCGTGTCGATCATCATGACCATGGCCGGGCACCTGCTGGCCGATAGGACGATCGCGCATGGACCGATCCGCATCGCCTTTACCCCCGACGAGGAAATCGGCCGCGGCGTGACCGAGGCGCTTCCCAAGGATCTGGGCGCCGACTTCGCCTATACGCTGGATGGTCAGCAACTGGGCGAGATCGAATACGAGAGCTTCTCGGCTGACCGGGCGGTGATCCGGATCGAGGGCGTTTCGATTCACCCGGGCCTGGCCAAGGACAAGATGGTGAACGCGACCCATCTGGCGGCCAAGATCGTGCAGACGTTGCCGCAGGCCACCATGACCCCCGAAGTCACCGACGGGCGCGAAGGGTTCATCCACGTGACCGATCTGAACGGCGGCTCGTCCGAGATGGAGATCAAACTGATCCTGCGCGATTTCGAGATGGACGGGCTGGAAGCCAAGGGCGAACTGGTGCGCAAGGTCTGCGACGCGGTGCAGGCCAGCGAACCGCGCGCTAGGATCAGCGTCGAGATCAGCCACCAGTACCGCAACATGCGCTATTGGCTGGAAAAGGACATGACACCGGTGGATCTGGCGCGCGAGGCCTGCCGCGACATGGGGATCGAGCCGGTCTCGGTTCCGATCCGCGGCGGCACGGACGGGTCGCGCCTGACCGAGTTCGGCACCCCCTGCCCCAACATCTTTACCGGGATGCAATGCATCCACGGGCCGCTGGAGTGGATCTCGGTCCAGGACATGGCGGTGGCGACCGAGCTGTGCCTGAAGATCGCCTCAAAGGCGACGCATGGGGAAAGCAACAGTCGAGGCTGAAATTCGCCGGGGCGTGAAGTTTTCTGTTCCCCGTCCCGGACGGAACGATACATTGCCCGCCAACACCAGTTCAGGAACCATTGATGCAGCGTTACGAATACAAGGTCGTCCCGGCCCCCAAGAAAGGCACCAAAGCCAAGGGGGTCAAAACACCCGAGGGCCGGTTTGCCGTCACCATCGAGCATTTGCTGAACGAGTTGGGTGCGAAAGGCTGGGAATACCAGCGCGCAGAGCTGCTGCCCAGCGAGGAGCGGGTCGGCCTGACCGGGTCCGCCGAAAACTGGCGCAATGTTCTGGTGTTTCGCCGTGCGGTCGAAACCGAAGTCGCCAACGACGACGTCGCCGCACTCCTGACCCCGCCAGAAGCGGATGACACTCCTCTGGCACGGCCGGTTCCTGGCCCGGACGATGCGGCTGCGGCGGGTCAAGTCGAGGCTCCGGCCCGCATCGCGCAGGATCATGACGACCCGCCGCTGACGCTGAAGCCGGCCAAGTCAGAAGATGCCCCCAAAGCGGATGCCGAGGAAGAGAAAGAAAAGCCCGACAGCTAGGCGAAGGCCCCGTCAGGCCGGCGCGGCACCATAGGCGTTTTCCGCCGGCTCGCTGGGTTGAATGTAGAAATACAGAAGGATCAGCGTACCGATCAGCGGAATCAGACCGATCAGGATCCACCAACCGGACCGCCCGGTGTCATGCAGACGCCGCACGCCCACAGCGATGTTCGGCACGATCACGCCCAGCGCCACAAGAAATGACAACGGCTGACCAGCTTCGGGCGCGAATGCGCTGAACCCCAGCAAAGGGGCCACCAACGCCCCGTCGATCAGACGAGTGACAATCAGCACCAGAAAGATCGCCAACACCCACCACCAGAACTCGGAGCGCGGCGCGCGCCCCTGAAAAGTTGCGTATTTTGACAGCACCGTACGAACGGCGTGGCTCATCTGTTCCATAGTTTCCTCCGCGCAAATCACGGGAAACATAGCAGATTATTGGAAAAAACCGACAATAATCGGAAAAGTCGGGCGGAAGGCTTCAATCACCGATGTCCAAAGCCAGGGCGTGGATGCGCGGAACGATGTCGCCCAGGGCCTTGTGAACGGCCCGGTGGCGCGCAACGCGGGACTGCCCCTGAAACGCGGCAGCGCGAATGCGGACGTTAAAGTGGCTTTCGCCGCCTTCCTGAAACCCTGCGTGGCCGCGATGGCGTTCACTGTCATCCACGACTTCCAGCTCACGCGGGTTGAACTCGGCCTGCAATCGCTGGCGGATTTCGTCGGTCACGGTCATTTTTACGCTCAGCGGCAATTATTTTGCCGCGCCCCTCTTCTACTTTCGATCACTTAGATTAAACTGCTGCCTCCGAGTCGAAAAGACACGTTCATGAGGATGAGCATATGGTGAAATCAGATCCCTTCGGATTCGACATGTCGGTGTCCAGCGCCAAGAAGAAAAATCCGCGCGGGCGTCGGGGCATGTCGGGCGCGTCCGAGACCTCGACCCGGGTCTGTGACCACGAAGGATGCCAGGAAGCCGGCAAGTTCCGCGCGCCCAAAGCGCCGGATGTGCTGGACGACTTTTTCTGGTTCTGCCAGCAGCACGTGCGCGAATATAACCAGAAGTGGAATTTCTTCGACGGCACCACCGAGGCCGAGTTGAACGCCCAACGGTCGAAAGACAAAGTGTGGGAACGCGAAACCAAGCCGATGGGCGATCCCGAGGCGCGGGCCTGGGCCCGGCTTGGCATTGAAGATCCGCATCAGGTTCTGGGCGAAAACGCGACCAAGAACCCCGGTCGGGCCGCAACAGGCCGTCGCCTGCCGCCAACCGAGCGTCGTGCGATCGAAATCCTCGAAGCCAAGGACACCTGGACCAAGGCCGAGGTTCGCAAAGCCTACAAAAAGCTGATCAAGGTACTGCACCCGGACATGAACGGCGGCGACCGCAGCCAGGAAGAACAGCTGCAGGAAGTCGTCTGGGCCTGGGATCAAATCAAGGACAGCAGGAACTTCAAGTAAGTTCGGCCGCCGCGGCGGACCGGTCCGTTGCTTGGACGTATTCGGACAGGAAGACCTGCGCCTCGAACCGTTTGAGCGCCCGGCGCGCCAAGTTTGGGAACCCATCGACCAGCGCGTTCAGTCGGTCTCCGAAAATGTCGGCCAGTTCCTGCAACCCGTCCGAGCTGAGCGTTGTCAGCGCCTCTTCTCCCAGAAACAGGCTTTCGGCGGGCGCACCTTCTGCGAACAGAATTTCGTGATGGTCCAGCAGGACATGCACATAGGTCACGCCATCACGCGGACGGACCCAGCGAATTCCGGGCAGGCCGACCAGATGGCAAGCCGCAACCAAGGCCTCGGGCTCGCCGAACAGCAATTCCACCAGCGGGCCGTCCAGCAACATGCGGTGCTGTGGAGATACCCGCAGCGATCTGGATGGTCGGTTCGGCCCAAGCGCGCCCGGCGCGATTTCGATCGGACAGAGATGCGGACTCTGGTCCAGTTGATCCGTTGATATACGCGCGGATTCCGCCCATCGAACCGGCTGCGCCCCGCGATCCATGGTCAGAACCAGATCTCCGGGTTCCAGCTGATCCACCGGCACTGGCCCGGATGGGGTTTCAATCAGTGTACCCAAGGCAAAGCAGACGACCTCGATCTCGATGGTGATGGTCTGAAACGCCTCGCCTCCGATCAGTTCCCCACCCGGGTTGAACGCGGTGCCAACACCGCGCACGACGAAGGTGTCGGTGTACGTGCCGGGATCGAGGCTGTCGTAGTAGGCGGGGTCCACCTCATAGGTCCATTGCCCGCTGACCAGCGTGATTGATGCCGTACCGAACTGCGGCGGCGTCGAAATCTCCCAGAAAGTGGCAAATGGCGTCCATCCAGGGCCTGGGACACCAATTGTTCCGTCCAGCTCGCCAGTCGCCGGCAAAGGGGGCTCGCCCGTCACCGTGCCGGATGTGTCCCCTGATATGGTCAGAAGGACCGCGTCAAGCGGATCAATTGGGGTCGAAACCATGCAAACACCCGACGGGTTGCGCCCTGGTGCACCGCCACACCGGCGGCGAATTGAATCACAGCGCGCGTCCCGCTCAAACCAAGAACTGAAGGTATTATATTGTTTGAATTTATTTTGCCTAGTGTCGGCCCGATTGGGCGGATTTGCGTGTTGCCCCACAACGAAATCCCGACCAATCCGAATTGCCGGCGAGTGTTTGTTTCTTACATCCGGCCCCAACTACGCCGGTGCACACTCGGATGATCCGGGGAACCGCATGGTGCGGACCTCCGGATATCCCGCCCATCCGCGGCCGACCGCCCGTGTATATAGCCAGTTTCAAAGAAACACCGGACTACGCGACGGCGCGAACGGCTTTCCCTTGCCCTTGCCTGCAATATGTTGCACCACACACTGGTTCAAACCCGGCAAAACGGGCCAAAGGATAAGGACAAGGCGCATGGCTGACGGATCGACCGATATCAACGCAAAACCCACCGAAGAGATCTCGGTCCGTGACGTGTTCGGGATCGACAGCAATATGTCCGTCAAAGGGTTCGCCGAAAGCAGCGACCGCGTGCCGGCAATCGACCCTACCTACAAGTTTGATCCCGAAACCACGCTGGCAATTCTGGCCGGGTTCACCCACAACCGCCGGGTGATGATCCAAGGCTATCACGGCACCGGCAAATCGACCCATATCGAGCAGGTCGCTGCGCGACTGAACTGGCCTGCCGTGCGCGTCAATCTGGACAGCCACATCAGCCGGATCGACCTGATCGGCAAGGATGCGATCAAGCTGCGCGACGGCAAACAGGTTACTGAATTCCACGAAGGCATCCTGCCCTGGGCGCTGCGCAACCCTGTGGCCATCGTGTTTGACGAATACGATGCCGGCCGCGCCGACGTGATGTTCGTGATCCAGCGGGTTCTGGAGCATGACGGCAAGCTCACCTTGCTGGACCAGAACGAGATCATCACGCCGAACCCCTATTTCCGCCTGTTCGCGACCGCCAACACCGTGGGTCTGGGTGACACCACCGGCCTGTATCATGGCGTTCAGCAGATCAACCAGGCCCAGATGGACCGCTGGTCGCTGGTGGCGACGCTCAACTACCTCAGCCACGACGCCGAGGTGATGATCGTTCTGTCCAAGGCGCCGCATTACAACACCGAAAAAGGCCGCAAGACCGTCAGCCAGATGGTCACCGTTGCCGACCTGACCCGGACGGCGTTCATGAACGGCGATCTGTCGACCGTGATGAGCCCGCGTACCGTTATCAACTGGGCGCAGAACGCCGAGATCTTCCGCGACGTGGGCTACGCCTTCCGCTTGTCTTTCCTGAACAAATGCGACGAGTTGGAACGGCAGACCGTTGCCGAGTTCTATCAGCGTTGTTTTGACGAAGAACTGCCGGAAAGCGCGGCCAGCGTGAGCCTGGGTTGATGGCATCGATTGCGCCCAGATCGGGCGCAACGCCCCCGGCGGGGACATCGGGGGCCAGATGAAGACGGGGTCCGGCCACTTTAACCGGGCGTCGGGCCTAAGGGCGTGAGTGAGGGCTGATAGATATGGCGCAGAAGAACGACAACCCTGCTGATCCGTTCAAGAAGGCTCTGGCCGAGGCGACCAAGGTCATGGCCGATGATCCCGAGTTGTCGGTAAGCTATTCCGTCGACCCGTCGGGCCTGTCCGGAGACTCGATGCGCCTGCCGCAGGTGTCACGCCGAATGACACGCGAAGAGGTTCTTTTGGCGCGGGGCACCGCAGATGCCCTGGCGCTGAACCGGCGCTACCATGACGATGCGACGCATGCACGATATGCGCCTCCGGGAGATATGGCGCGCGACCTCTATGAAGCGATGGAAACCGCCCGGTGCGAAGCGATGGGCGCCCGGGACATGCCCGGCACGGCTTCGAACATTGACGTCAAGATCGGCCACGAGGCGTTGCGGCGCGGCTATGACCAATGCAAGCAACCCTCGGAGGCACCGCTTGCGGTGGCGGCGGGTTATCTGATCCGTCATCTGGCGACCGGGCGTGATCTGCCCGCTGCAGCCGAGAACGTCATGAACCTGTGGCGCGGATTCATCGAGGAACAGGCCGGCGGGGTGTTGGAGAATCTCGACGAGGTGCTCTCGGATCAGGCCGAATTCGCCAAATTCGCCCGCCAGATGATCAAGGATCTGGGCTATGGCGACCAGTTGGGTGACGACCCGGACGAACTGGACGAAGATCAGGAAGATCAGGCCGAGGAAGACGCCGAAGAACAGCCCGATCCGGACAGCACCGGCCAGGACGACCAAGACGACCAGGACGCCGACGCGACGCCCGAGCAAACTCAGGAAGAGCAACAGGATCAGTCTCAGGCGCAGGTCTCGATGGACGAGATGGCCGAGGACGAGATGGGTGAAGAAGCCGAGATGCCCGAGGGCGAAGCGCCTTTGGAGCCGCCTGCCCCTCCGCCCGCATCCGAGGCCGATCCGGACTACATGGTCTACCTGAGCACGCATGACGAAGAGATTGCGGCCGAGGACCTTGCCGAACCCGCCGAACTGGAACGGCTGCGGGCCTATCTTGATCAGCAGCTCGAGCCGCTGAAGGGCGCCGTCAGCCGCTTGGCCAACAAGCTGCAGCGCCGCCTTCAGGCACAGCAGAACCGCAGCTGGGAGTTTGACCGCGAAGAGGGCATTCTGGATGCCGGTCGGCTGGCGCGGGTGGTGGCCAACCCCACGACACCGCTCAGCTTCAAGGTCGAGAAGGATACCGAGTTCCGCGACACCGTGGTGACACTGTTGCTGGACAATTCGGGCTCGATGCGTGGACGACCGATTTCCATTGCAGCGATCTGCGCCGATGTTTTGGCCCGCACGCTGGAACGGTGCAACGTGAAGGTCGAGATCTTGGGCTTCACGACGCGGGCATGGAAGGGTGGACAAGCGCGTGAGGCGTGGCTGAACGATGGCCGCCCACAGCAACCCGGCCGCCTGAACGACCTACGCCACATCGTCTACAAGGGCGCCGACGCGCCTTGGCGCCGCGCACGGCCCAACCTTGGCCTGATGATGAAAGAAGGCCTGCTGAAGGAAAACATTGACGGCGAGGCGTTGGAATGGGCCCACCGCCGGATGCTGGCGCGTCGTGAACAGCGCAAGATCCTGATGGTGATCTCGGATGGCGCTCCGGTCGATGATTCAACGCTCAGCGTGAACCCAGCCAACTACCTTGAGAAGCATCTGCGCGATGTCATCGCCATGGTCGAAAAGCGCAAGATGGTCGAGTTGCTGGCCATCGGCATCGGCCACGACGTCACCCGCTATTATGATCGTGCGGTCACGATCACCGATGTCGAACAGCTGGCAGGAGCGATGACCGAGCAATTAGCCGCGCTGTTCGACAGCGACCCGCGCGCGCGGGCCCGCGTGATGGGCATGAAAAAGGCCGGCTGAGGCCGGTCTTGCCTCCAGCGGGAGCATTTCAAAGATAGGTGAAGGCAGGCGAGCAAGACCTGTAGTGAGCCGAAGGAGAAGCAGATGTTCCAGTCTTTCGAAGTCACGGCGCGGCCCGAACAGGGGCCGCCACGTTTGGCGGCGTTGCGCAAAGAATTGGAGCGCGAAGGACTGGATGGCTTCATCGTCCCGCGTGCCGACGCGCATCAGGGCGAATATGTGGCCGCCCGCGACGGGCGGCTGGCATGGCTGACCGGGTTCACTGGTTCTGCCGGGTTCTGCGCAGCGCTGCGAAACGTGGCCGGCGTATTTGTGGATGGTCGGTATCGCACTCAGGTCAAGGCGCAGGTGGCGTCCGATTTCACGCCGGTACCGTGGCCCGACTTAAGCCTTTCGGCGTGGTTGAAGCAGCAGCTGCCCGATGGAGGGAAGGTGGCGTTCGATCCGTGGCTGCATTCCGCCGGACAGATCACCGCAACCCGGGCCGAACTGCAGAATAGCGGGATCCAGTTGGTTCCGTCAGACAATCTTGTGGACCGCATCTGGTCCGATCAGCCACCACCGCCAATGAACCCGGTCAAGGTGCACCCGCTGGAATTTGCAGGCGAAAGCGCCGAAAGCAAGGTCTCGCAGCTGGCTTCGGTTCTGGCTCAGAACGGGAGGTCGGCTGCCGTCATCACGTTGCCGGACTCGATCATGTGGCTGCTGAACATCCGCGGGTCAGACATTCCCTACAACCCGGTTGCGCATGGGTTTGCGATTTTGCAGGCCGACGGGCACGTGGACCTGTTCATGGCCGCAAAAAAGCTGAAGGGGATGGACGACCATCTGGGGCCGCGGGTTTCGGTCCACGAACCCGACGCGTTCCTGAACGCTGTTGCGGCGCTTGCGGGCGCGGTGCAAGTGGACATGGGAACTCTGCCGCAGGCCGTTGCCGATGTGCTTGGCGACCGGGCTGTGGACGGTGGCGATCCCTGCGCCCGCCCCAAGGCCTGCAAGAACGAAGCCGAAATTGCCGGCAGCGCCGCCGCGCATCTTCGTGACGCCGCCGCAGTCATCGAAACACTGTGCTGGCTGGATGCCCAACCACCCGGCAGCGTGACCGAAACGCAGGTGGTCACACGGTTGGAGGAGAACCGGCGGCGCGACAATGCGTTGCAGGATATCTCGTTCGACACCATTGCCGGCACCGGGCCAAACGGCGCCATCATGCACTACAGAGTGACCGAAGAAACCGACAGCCGGCTTGAGGACGGTCATATTCTGGTTCTGGACAGCGGCGGGCAGTATCTGGATGGTACCACGGACATCACCCGGACGATCCCCATCGGCACGGTGGGAGACGAGGAAAAAACCTGCTTTACCCGGGTTCTGAAGGGAATGATCGCGATGTCGCAACTGCGCTGGCCCGTTGGTCTGGCCGGTCGAGACATCGAGTGCATCGCCCGGGCACCTTTGTGGGCCGCGGGCCAGGATTTCAATCACGGCGTCGGCCACGGTGTCGGCGCATACCTGAGCGTTCACGAAGGGCCACAGCGCCTGGCGCGGGTCAGCCACGTTCCGCTCGAGCCCGGGATGATCCTGTCGAACGAACCGGGTTACTACCGCGAAGGTGCCTTCGGCATTCGGATTGAGAACCTGCTGGTTGTTGAGGAGGCCCCCGCCCTGCCCGGCGCAGACCCCGAGCGCGCGATGCTGTGCTGGCGGACACTGACATATGTCCCCATCGATCGACGCCTGATCGTCGTCGACATGCTGACCACTGCCGAGCGTGATTGGTTGAACGCGTATCACCGGGACGTGGCGGAAAAAGTCCGGCCAAGACTGTCACATGCCGCGCAACTGTGGTTGGATGCCGCAACCGCGCCCTTGTGACACCCGTTTGTCACATACTATGGGCATAGGCGAAGGCCTGACCACAACGAGGCCGCGACGACGAGGGTAGGAGCAGACATGACAGACTACATCAAGATCCGCAAAGCACCTGGCAAGTGGTGCGTCAGGTCCGGTGGCGCGATTCTGGGCGAAACGACCAACGCCCTGGAACTGTTGGAAGGCGATCTGGCCCCCGTCATCTACTTTCCACGCGCAGACATCGCGATGGCCTTTCTGGACAAGACCGAAAAGTTGACCCATTGCCCGCACAAAGGCGATGCCACGCATTACTCGATCGTCAACAAGTCGAGCGTGACGCAGAACGCGGTCTGGAGCTATGAAGATCCGATACCCGCCGTTGCCCAAATCAAGGGCTACCTTGCGTTCTACCCGCTGGAGTCGGTGAAGGTCGAACAGATTTGAGGGCTGGACAAACCTGGCCCTCAACTACGTCTGTCAGAAACTGTAGCTGTATCCGAGAATGAGCGAGTGCGAAGAGTAGCGGCCATTCGCGAGATCTGTCGGGATGAACACTTGGGTCGTGGCGAAATCAAGATCGCCGGTCGTCTTGTAGCGGTACCCGATGTCAATGTTCCCGCGTTCCCCTACCTGAAAACGTCCGCCAAACCCCAATTGCCCCGCAATGGCGGTGTCACTGTCATCGACCAGTGTCACGCCAGCACCGGACTGACCGTCGTGGGACACGCGTGCAAACCCGAGCCCGCCACCAACATAGGGCTTGAACCTGCCCTGTACCGGGACGTCATACCAAAGGTTTGCCATCCCGAAGGTCGCATCAAAGCTTCCGTCATACTGAGTAAACGGGCGACCGATTTCCTTGGTATCATTCGAAGCATATGAAAGTTCGAACTCGGCCCGCAGATTCGGTGCGACACGCAGTCCCATGGCCAGACCGTAGGTTACGCCATTGTCGGTTGTGATGGTGCCTTGGCCAACCACGACCGAAGGAACTGTCTGGAAAAAATCAAAATCATAGTCGCCCATATCGGTGATACCGAGAAAGCCGGTCACGTACGGAGCCTCCTGCGCCCGTGCGGGGACAGCACCAATCATCGAAACCGCAACCACCACAGTCAGCAAAGAAGACCTTTCGAAAGACATGTTCAGACCTCAATAAAAGTGACTATCAGGGATAATTCTTCAATCAGGCTACAATGCTCCCATTCTTTGACAAGGTGTCAAAATCAAAGAGAAACTCTCAGTGACTGGCCTGCCACTGCTTCGTCATGAGTGTTCCTCGGCCGCTGTTGCGGCCAGTGCACGGTTGTACGCCTTCAATGCGTCCACGTGGTACAAGGCTCCGACCGGGTTCTCGACCCCGTCATCATCCCGAACAACCACCGGGAGCCAGGTGATTCCTTCTCGATCGAAATACGGCATTGCCGCCTCGAGGGTTGCGCTGGCCCGGACGCACAGACCCTGCTCAATCATCTCCTGAACCTCTTCCCTGCTTGCCGTATTCGGATCTCCCAGCGGTCGCATCACGGCCCCGGCGCGCAGCATCGCCAGCAAATAAGCCTGTGGCCCGGCGGCCAAATGCACCCCGCGGCGCTCGAGCTGGGTCAGAAAGAAGGACCGGTCCACAAGGCGCGAGGCCAACGCCGTGGACATGGACACCGAGACCATCACGGCAAGCCCGATCTGCCAGTCTCCGGTCAGTTCGAAAACAATCAACGTGGTCGAGATCGGAGCGCCCAGAACCGCCGCCGCAACAGCACCCATGCCGGCAAAAGCATATAGCGTATGCGTGCCCGACACGCTTGGCAGAAGGCCTGTGGCGATCAGGCCAAAGGCGAGGCCGGTCAGCGCGCCGATCATCAACGACGGAGAAAATACCCCGCCGCCCATACGTCCACCCATGGTTATGGCCACTGCCACGGTTTTCATCACGGCAAACAGGATGGCCGTGGTCAGCACCAGATCTCCGGTCAGGGCACGGATGGTCGTCTCGTATCCGACGCCGATGATATGCGGAAACCAAACCGCCAGCACGCCTAGCATCGCGCCGGACACGCCGGGTCGCAGCCAACGCGGCAGCGACAGGCGCGCCTGCACGTGGTTGCCAAAGTCTTCTGCAAAAAAGATCGACCGCATCAGCAACAACGAGACCAGCCCACAGATCAGCCCAAGGATCAAAAAGGCCGGAAGTTCGACGTAGAATTGCAGGGATCCGGGCGTGTCCAGGACAAACTCGGTCACATCGCCATATGCCAGCCTATTGATGACGGTGCCAGCCACCGACGCGATCACGATCGGTGCGAATGCGTGGACTGCAAAATGGCGCAGCACGACTTCCAGCGCGAACAGCGCTCCGGCGATCGGGGCGTTGAAGCTGGCCGATACAGCGGCGGCCACGGCGCAGCCCAGCAGGTCGCGGCCGGTTATTCCATCCGCGTTGATACGCTGGCATACCCAGGTCGAAATCACGCCCGCCATGTGCACCACTGGCCCTTCGCGGCCCGTCGACCCGCCCGTGCTGAGTGTGATCAGCGAGGCGAAAAACGACGCGACCCCGGCTTTGGTTTCGACCCGGCCATCGCTTATCGCGGATCCTTCGATCACATCGGCGACAGACCGAACTCTCCCGTCATCGGTAAAGCGGTGCAGGATGATCCCGACGACCAGCCCTCCAACCGTGGGGATCGCCAAAATCCAGGCCCAGTGCAGTTTCTCGGCAAAGCTGTGCAGAAACAGGATGTCGTCGGTCTGATAGACCAGCGCTTGCAGGGCCGCGATCCCCTTGCGAAATCCCAAAGCCATGAAGCCCGCCGTGATCCCGATCACCAGCGCGATGAACCAGAACTGGATCTGGCTTGGCCCGCGGTGCCGCAGTACCCGCCACGCGTCCTTGAGCGCGGCCAGGGCCTGGTTGAGCTGAGTGCGCAGGACGGTTCGGGTTGATTGTGTCATGGGGCTTTGCGGATAAACAGGTATCCCTTACTAAGCCACGCCGGGCGCTTAGAAAAGTCGGCTGACAAGATATTGAAGGCAAGTGTCGCCGCCCGGCTGCATCAGGCTTGCAACAACGAACGGGCGGCCGCGCGGGCTTCATCCGTGATGACGTCGCCCGAGACCATGCGCGCGATCTCGTCGATCCGGTCCGGTTCGGACAGCGGCAGGACGGTCGACAGGGTCTGCCCGTCGGTCACGTGTTTCTGAACCCGCCAGTGATGCGCCGCGCGGGCAGCGACCTGCGGCGAATGGGTTACCACCAGCACCTGCCCGCCCTGCGCCAGCGCCGCAAGCCTGCGGCCCACGGCGTCCGCAGTGGCGCCGCCCACCCCGCGGTCGATCTCGTCAAAGATCATGGTGCGGGTGCTGTCGTCGTCCGACAGGCACACTTTGAGCGCCAGCAGAAAGCGGCTGAGCTCCCCGCCCGAGGCGATTTTGTTCAGCGGGCCCGACGGGGCGCCCGGGTTGGTGGCCACGGTAAAGGCCACGGCGTCCTGCCCCTCGGGTCCGGGGTCGGCGGGCGTGATCTGGGTCTGGAACACCGCACGCTCCATCTTGAGCGGCGCAAGCTCGGCAATCACCGCCGCGTCCAACCGGCCGGCAGCCTCGCGCCGCAGGGCGCTGAGTGCCTCGGCGGCCGCGTCATAGGTGGCCTGCGCGGCCTGCACCGCAGCACGGCGGTCGGCCAGGTCGGCGTCACCGGCCTCAAGCTGGCCCAGCCGGGCGCGCAGCGTGTCGGCGTAACCGCTCAGGTCATCGGGGGCCACGTCATGTTTGCGGGCCAGCGCTCGGATGGCGAATAGACGTTCCTCGGTCTGCTCCAACTCGGCCGGGTTGAAGTCCAGCGCCTCGAGACAGGCGGTCACGCCGTCCTGCGCCTCGCCCAGTTCGATAAGGGCGCGCCCAAGGGCCGCGATCGGCTCGTCCAGTTGGCCCTCGGCCCGGTCGGCGACACCTTCTAGCCAGCGCACGGCATCCGTCATCGCCCCTTCGGCCCCGTCACCGCCCAGCATGGCAAAGGCGCGGGCCACGTCGTCACGGATGCGCTCGGCCCCCTGCATCATCCGGCGGCGCGCGTCGAGTTCGGCGTCCTCGCCCGGCTGCGGATCAAGTTTGTCGAGTTCGGCCACGGAATGCCGCAGAAATTCTTCTTCGCTGCGCACGGCGGCCACGGCGGCCTCGGTCTCGGCCAGGGCCTTGCGGGCCCGCGCCATCTCGGTCCAAGTGGCGCGCACGGCGGCCAATTGCGGCTCGGCCCCGGCATAGACGTCCAGCATCGCGCGATGGCCGCGCGGGTTCAGCAGGCCGCGGTCATCATGCTGGCCGTGCAGTTCGACCAAGGTTTCTGACAGCGCCCGCAGCACCTCGCCAGAGCAGCGGCGGTCGTTGACCCAAGCGGTCTTGCGCCCCTCGGCAGTGTTGACGCGGCGCAGGATCAGCTCCGACCCGCCGGGCAAACCAGCCTCGGCCAAGATCGCATGGACGGGATGGTCCTCGGGCAGTTCGAACTCGGCCACGACCTCGCCCTGCGCGGCCCCCTGCCGGACCAGTTCGGCCCGACCGCGCCAGCCCAGCACAAAGCCCAACGAGTCGAGCAGGATCGACTTGCCCGCGCCCGTCTCTCCGGTCAGCGCGTTCAAGCCCGGCTGAAAGGTCAGCTCCAGCCGATCAATGATCAGCATATCGCGGATATCAAGGGCGCGCAGCATCGGGTCGTCAGCGTCCCAAGCCTGTGACCATGGCGATTACAACCACTGGCCCTTGATCGTCTGGCGGTAGATCGTGCTGAGCCAGTTGTTGCCGCGGCTCTTTAGTTCGAGCCCACGCGAGGTCAGCAGCTTGTAAGCCGCGTCGTACCATTCAGACGACTGGTAGTTGTAGCCCAGAATCGCGCCGGCCGATTGAGCCTCATCGACCAGACCCAAGGCCAGATAGGCCTCGACCAAGCGGTACAGCGCCTCGGCTGTGTGGCTGGTGGTCTGGAAATCCTCGACCACGACACGGAAACGGTTGATGGCCGCGGTATAGTGATCCTGACGCAGGTAATAGCGCCCAATCTCCATTTCCTTGCCCGCCAAATGGTCGAAGGCCAGATCGAATTTCAGCACCGCCGAGGTGGCGTATTCGCTGTCGGGATAGACCTCGATCACGGTGCGCAGCGCCTGCAACGCCTGGAAGGTCAGACCCTGGTCGCGGCCGACCTCGTCGATCTGGTCATAGTAGCTGAGCGCCAGAAGGTACTGCGCATAAGCTGCGTCTTCGTCGGTTGGGTAGAAGTCGATATACCGCTGCGCGGCGGCGCGGCTTTCTTCATACTCCTTGTCCGAGTGGAACGCGAAAGCCTGCATGATCAGTGACCGCTTGGCCCAGTCGGAATAGGGATAAAGCCGTTCGACTTCGGAAAAGTACCAGGCCGCATCTGCGGGACGATTCTGCGCAAGCTCGTATTCGCCACGGGTGTAGATCTGCTCGGGCGTAAAGCCTTCAAGGTTCTGGGACTTGTCAGCGCCCTTGTTACCAAACAGGCCACCCGCGTTGCCGCAGGCCGTCAAAGTAGCTGCCAGAAGAATCGCGCCCGCAAGCCTGACTGCCGCTTTGGTGCCAACCATACCGCCCATCCTAGTCGTCTTGTCTCTTTGGGTAACCCCGGATTGAGCTTTGGTCTAGCACATAAAATTCCGGTGCAAAACGCCTTATCGGCCCCGCGACCGATTTGTCGCCGGGCCGTGCCGGATCAGGCAACTTCGGGGATTTCGTCCCAGACCAACCCTTGCCCGGGAAGTTGTGCGGCTTGCTCAGGCGTGCACAGCACCGGACGCACGGCGCCAGGCGTCTCGAACAGCTTGCGCAGCAATGTGTTGGTCATGGCATGGCCGGATTTCTCGCCGACGAAGTGACCAAAGATCGGGCCGCCGGCCAGATACAGGTCTCCCAACGCGTCCAGCATTTTGTGGCGCACGGCTTCATCCTGGTGACGGAAGCCACCCGGTGTCAGCACCTCGGCCCCTTGAACAACAACCGCATTCTCCAGAGTGCCGCCCAAGGCCAGACCGTTTTCGCGCATCGCCTCGACATCGGTTCGGCGGCAGAAGGTCCGGCAGTCGGACAGTTCCCGAGCAAACGACCCGTTGCGCATATCCAGGATCTTCGACTGGCTGCCGATCGCAGTGTCTTCGAAATCGATGTGGAACTCGATGATCAAACCGTCAGCCGGCCGGATCGAGGCACGGGCACCTTCCCGCTCTGCCACGACCGGCTTGAGGACCTCATACGCCAGAACCGGGCTGGCCTGACGGCGGACACCCTTGGCGATGATACCGCGCACGAAGTCGATCGACGAACCATCCATGATCGGAACTTCGGGTCCATCAATCTCGATCAGGGCGTTGTGGATCCCGCACCCTGCCAGCGCGGCCATGATGTGCTCGACGGTTGACACCGAAACGCCTGCGTCATTGACGAGGCGCGTACACAGTTGGGTTCGTTCGACCACATCGTAGATGGCCGGGATCAACGCATTGCCCAGTTCGATATCAGTCCGCTTGAACCAGATCCCGTGACCGGCAGCTGCCGGTTTCAGAACCATCGTCGCGGGCTTGCCACTGTGCAGGCCCACGCCTTTGAACGTGATCGAAGATTTGAGCGTCTGTTGCAAATTGAACCTCGGTGAGCGGTGTCCAGCCTTTTTCGGCTGTGTTGCACCCTCAGTTAAGGAAGCGCGGGTCAAGGCTCAACTCACTCTTTGTAACTGAATGAAACAGTTCTGCAACAGATCGGCAAAACCCTGCTTACTGGCACTTAAACGTTTGCATCAAAAGGAAAAAGGGCCGCCTTTCGGCGACCCCGTGAGTGGATATTGTTACCGCGATCAGTTGGCCTGACGGCGCAGGAAAGCCGGAATCTCGATACGCTCCTGCTCGGGATCGACCTCTTCATGCGAGGGTGCCGTAGCGTCAGTCTGGCGCATCGCAGGCTGTTGCCGGGCCGGTTGAGCGGGGGTATCCGGGGCGTGCCCAGTCATCCGGTCGATCAAACGGTTGAACCCGAACCGCGGCCGTTCCTCGGCGGCGGGCTGGCGCTGCGGCGCCGGTTCCTGCGGGCGCGACGCGGTCAGTCGCTGGGCCGAAGTCGGTACGTTCTGAACAGCCGCCTGCAGCCGTTCCAGCGCGGCCGGCGAAGGCGTTCCAGGGGTATGCGGCACCTGTTGCGGCTGATAGCTTTCCGCCGGGCGTTCGACCGGCTCGGGCTGCGGATCGAACTCGGCGCTGCGTGGCTGATAGGCCGGAGGAGGCAGCCCGTCGTCATCGTCCTCGACAGCCTCATCCGCGCCTTGACCGAATTGCAAAGTCGTGTGCGAAGGCTCTTCGGCCGCTTCAAACAGAGACGGTTCGCGCGGAGCTTCGGGCTGCGGAGCCGGTTCAGCAACTTCCGCCGCGACCGGAGCCGGCTGTGCTGCTTCTTCTTCCGCCGATACGGTACGGGTCAGAGGAGCGGACATGGACCGGCGCGGAGCCGGCGCCTCGGAGCCGCTTTCGCTGGCATCGATGCCGGTTGCCACGACCGAGACGCGCATCTTGCCTTCCATCTCGGGATCCAGCGTCGAGCCGACGATGATGTTGGCCTCGGGGTCCACTTCCTCGCGGATGCGGTTGGCGGCCTCGTCCAGTTCGAACAGAGTCAGGTCATGGCTGCCGGTGATGTTGATCAATACGCCCTTGGCGCCCTTGAGGCTGATTTCGTCCAGCAGCGGGTTTGCGATGGCCTTTTCCGCGGCCTGGATGGCGCGATCTTCGCCCTCGGCCTCGCCGGTACCCATCATGGCCTTGCCCATCTCGTCCATCACCGCGCGGACGTCGGCGAAGTCGAGGTTGATCAGGCCCGGACGCACCATCAGGTCGGTTACGCCCTTGACGCCCTGATACAGCACGTCATCGGCCATCGAGAAGGCCTCGGTGAACGTGGTCTTTTCGTTGGCCAGACGGAACAGGTTCTGGTTGGGGATGATGATCAGCGTATCGACGACCTTCTGCAGCGCCTCGACACCGTCTTCGGCCTGACGCATGCGCTTGGCGCCTTCGAACTGGAACGGTTTGGTCACTACGCCCACGGTCAACACACCCAGTTCACGCGCAGCCTGCGCGATGATCGGAGCGGCGCCGGTGCCGGTGCCCCCGCCCATGCCGGCGGTGATGAAGCACATATGCGCGCCGGCCAGGTGATCGACGATCTGTTCGATGCTTTCTTCGGCGGCGGCGGCGCCGACCGATGCGCGGGCGCCTGCGCCCAGACCCTCGGTCACCTTGATGCCCAACTGCACCCGCGCCGACGAGCGGCTTTGCTGCAGTGCCTGCGCGTCCGTGTTGGCCACCACGAAGTCAACGCCGTCGAGTTGTTTTTCAATCATGTTGTTGACGGCGTTTCCACCTGCACCGCCTACGCCAAATACCGTAATCCGAGGCTTGAGTTCGTCGTGCCCGGGCATCGAAAGATTCAATGTCATGCTCTGTCCGCCTGTATTTATGATCCCGCAAAGCGGTGTTTTTCTTGCCTATCCGCTTGTGATTCTACCTTTCCAAACGTCAAACGTCACGCCAAAAATCGCGTGAATCCACAAAATATGGAAGAAATAAGGCGGTTTTTCGCGGCATTTCGCCCGACTGCGCAAATCTAGCGGTTCAGGGCGGACAGACCACCACACACGCGAAAACCCCCAGCCTGATTTGGCGGGTGCGATGCTGGACATCCTGTTCAAACTGCGGCTGACTGCTCGGGTCCTGCCGACGAGCCTCTGACGGGCCTTGTCGATATTCTGAGGGATAAATCCCTGCACCGCAACCGGAATTTTCAGCTGATGGGAACGGAAGGACAATCCAGGCCGTCGTCCGAAAACCCGCTGACTTCCTGGATTTCGCCATCCCCCAGCCGCGCGATCCTGACCAGCAACCGCCCATCATGCTCGAATGGCCACCAGCATACCGGGCCGGGCTCGGTGTCATAGAGGAAGCACAGCTTGCCGTCCGGCGTCGTGATCTGGCCATAGACGCAGCCCTCGCCCTCTCGCCGCCAGACCGAGCGGGTTGGGCTGAGGAACTCCTCGGTGCCGACAAGCATACCGCTGGTCAATTCGTGGAACGTGACGGTTTTCCCGACCACCGCGTCAAGGAATGCTTCGGGCGAGATACGGGTCTGCGCGACAGCCGCAGCCGGAACCCAGGCTGCGTAAAACACCGCAGCCCGGAGCAGGAACCTACCAGTTGTCACGGAACCAGCGCACGGCACGCTTGAATGGCCGTGCTGCGTAGGTATCGACCGGGATTTCAAAGTCCCACCATTCATCCTGCGGATGCGCCGCAAACAGCGCAAGACCAACCGCCGAGGAGAACCCCGGGCCTGTCGCAGATTGCGGCAACCCATGCACACGCAGCGGTCGGCCCAGACGCACCCGCTGACCTAGTATCCGGCTGGCCAGCCCATCCAGACCGGGGATCTGACTGGCTCCACCGGTCAAAACGATCTGTTGGCTTGGCATATGTTCGAACCCTGCAGCGTCCAGCCGAACGCGGACTTCCTCGAGGATTTCCTCGACTCGCGGGCGCATGATGCCGATCAGCTCGGCACGGCTGACGGTACGCCGGTCGTGTTCCCAATCCCCGGTGTCGCCGCCAATGTCGATCATGTCGCGGTCATCGGCTCCGGTGGCGTGAACCCCGCCATTGAAGGTCTTGATCCGCTCGGCAACCGAGGCGGACACACCAAGCCCCATCGAAATGTCACTGGTGACATGGTCCCCGCCCATGCGGACACTGTCGGCGTAGATCATGTGCTTTTTGATAAAGATCGAAACGCCGGTGGACCCACCACCCATGTCGATACAGGCCGCTCCAAGTTCCTGTTCGTCTTCAACCAGCGCAGAAATCCCCGACACATAGGCCGAGTTCGCGATGCCGGCCAATTCCAGGTCGCACCGCTTGACGCAACGAACGATGTTCTGAATCGCCACCGCATCGACCGTCAACATGTGCATGTCGACCGCAAGCGTCTGACCCATCTGCCCCCGCGGGTCGATCAAGCCAGATCGGTTGTCCAGAGCGAAGTTCACAGGTTGTGCATGCAGCACCTCGCGCCCTGCCCCATAGTCCGGGACATCGCAGGCGTTCAGGACACGACCGATCTCGGCCTCGGTCACCAGCTGACCGTCCAGATCCACCTGCGCATCCAGCCCATAAGACCGAGGGTTTGCCCCCGAGAAACAGGCGATCACATGGTCTACCCTGATATCGGCCATCTTCTGAGCAGCCTGCAGCGCGGTGCGGATGGCGCGCTCGGTTTCCTGCATGGCCGTGATCTCACCAAAGCGCACCCCGCGCGATCGGGTCGTCGCCGCACCGATCACCCGGAACCCGGTCTGCCCGGCCATGGACCCGATCGAGTTGTCCTCGCTGAGCCGCGCCGACCCATCAAACCGCAGCACAAGACAGGCGATCTTGGAACTTCCGACATCCAGGATCGCAACGACACCGCGTTGCATGGCCTGTCTGCGCATCTGGCGCATTGCGCGTTGAGACTGATAGAGATCCGTCATCATCGTATTACTGCCCGTTACCCATAGTCACTTTTGTATTCCACCAGTCTGCGCTGGCGGCTTCTGTCATCCGAATGGTCGGCCGCGCCCCTATGCGCATATCGACCACGGCAACATCCCGTTCCAAAAGGTCCTGCACCTCGTTCACCGCCAGTACACGCTCGAGCGCACGCACCGGACGTTCCGTCGGCAGCATGACCCGTTGGCCTCGGTCCAGAACCAGGTCCCAGCGCCGCTCGCCGACGCGGACCAGACCGCGCACCCGGCTGCCTAGGCTGCGCGCGGTGGCGAGAAGTTCCAGTGCCTCGGCCACATGCTGATCTGCGCCTTGACCGGCAATCAGCGGAAGATCGGAGCGCTCGGTCCGAGCCGCGATCTCGGCCACGTGGGTGCCCGTTTCGTCCAACAGCTGGATGCCTTCACGAGTGCGCCAGACGATCACGGGCTGACGTTCGACAACATCGACCTGCAGAATGCCGCCCGGACGGATCCGCACGGTTGCCGATTTGACCGGGTCCAAGCCGGTGATCGTGTCTCGGATCTGCTCGACATCCAGGTCCCAAGAACTGAGCGGGAAGTCCAAAGGCACGACTTCGCGGATGTCATCAGCAAGGCCGGCCCCCGCCCCGTCGATCGCCATGAGCTTGACCATGAATTCAGGACGCTCCTGGAACGACGTAATCAAGTTGTCCACCTGCGCCCGAACCGCTTCTCGCCGATCTTCGGCTGCGAAGTAGAGCCCAACCGTCGCCACGACCGCGCAGAGCGGCACTCCGATCTTGACCCCCAGCCGGATTCCAGGCGTCAGCATCCATCGCTGGAACCGATAACTGAACCGCGACGGTGCCGGGTCCGCACGGCCTCTGCCACGGCGGAACAACCGACCACCGCGCAACCGCAATTTGGGCTCAGCACGTTCGGCGTCGGCGTCCGCAGACTGGAACTCGGCATCAGGGCCGGACAGAGGCTTGGCGCGGTGGATCACCGGCGCACGAGTGGCGGTCAGCGGTCGCATGAGGCGTCCTCGACCATCCAGGCGCAGAGCTGGCCGAAGGTCATGCCCAGATGCGCGGCTTGTTCAGGCACCAGCGAGGTGGGGGTCATACCCGGCTGGGTGTTGGTCTCCAGTAGGAACAGGCCCTCTTCGCCCTTGGCGTCGTCCCAGCGGTAGTCGGTGCGGCTGACGCCCCGGCACCCCAGAACCTGGTGGGCGCGCAGGGCATAATCCATGCATAGATCGAAGATCCGCTGCGGGATGTCGGCGGGCAGCACGTGGCGCGATCCGCCGGGCTTGTATTTGGCGTCGTAGTCATACCAGCCGTCGGTCAGGATCTCGGTCACGGTCAGGGCGCGGTCGCCCATCACGGTCACCGTCAACTCGCGCCCGGCCACGTATTGTTCGACCATGACCTGTTCGGGCATGTCATCCGACAGCTGCGGCGGGCCGTTCGACCCTTCGAACACAAGGTAGATCCCGACACTGGAACCTTCGTTGTTGGGCTTGACCACATATGGCGCGGGCATGACGTGCCCCGCCATCACGTCCGATTTCGGGACGATCACGCTGTCGGCCACGGGCAGGCCGGCCGCGCCGAAAACCTCTTTGCTGCGCTGTTTGTCCATGGCCAGCGCCGAGGCCAGCACCCCGGAATGCGTGTAGGGCATCCGCAGCCACTCCAGCAGACCCTGCACGCAACCGTCCTCGCCCCAGCGGCCATGCAGGGCGTTGAAGACCACGTCGGGCTTGATGTCCTGCAAACGCGCACAAAGGTCAGGACCGGCGTCCAGTTCGACGACCTCGATCCCTTCTCCCACAAGGGCGGCTGCGCATTCGCGCCCGCTGCTGAGAGACACCTCGCGTTCCGCCGAGGGGCCACCCATCAATACCGCCACTTTGGGGTTTGTCCTGCTCGACCTACCCACGTTCGTGCGCCTCAATGTCCCCGGACCTTATCTGGTGGTCCGTATTTCGTTATGCCTTTGATCCGTCGCCTGAATTTGCCTGTTTTGGTCTGACGGTCGGGGCTTCAATCTGTCAGCGGATCACCGACCCGCATGATTTCCCACTCTAGCGTGATCCCGCTTGTTTCGTAAACCTTTTTTCGCACCTCTTCGCCCAGCCCTTCGAGGTCGGCGGCGGTGGCGTTTCCAGTGTTGATCAGGAAATTCGAATGCTTGTGGCTCATCTGTGCGCCCCCGCGCCGGGCGCCGCGCATTCCGGCGTCGTCGATCACCTTCCAGGCCTTCAGGTCGTGCACATCGTCTGCCCGCCCGGTCGAGGAAAACCCGGCCGGATTGCGGAAGGTCGACCCGGCGCTGCGGTCCTTGGTGGGCTGGGTCTCGTCTCGCTTTTTCAGCTGCGCCTCCATCCGGGCATGCAGGTCGGCCGGGTCACCCGACGGGCCTTGGAACGTGGCCGACACCAGCACCGCACCTTCGGGCAGGTCGGATTGGCGATAGCGGAAGTTCAGATCGGCGGGCGTCAGTTCCACCACCTCGCCCTGCCGGGTGACGATGGTGGCCGATTGCAGCACATCCGCCGTGTAGCTGCCATAGCACCCGGCGTTCATCCGCACGGCCCCGCCGATGGAACCGGGAATGGTGCGCAGAAAGGTGAGGTCCACCCCCGCATCCGCCGCCTTGCGCGCCACATGCGCATCCAGCGCGGCTGCCCCCGCGTTGACGGTGGTGCCCTCGACCGATATGCCGTTGAAGCCGCGCCCCAGCCGGATCACCACGGCCCGCAGCCCCCCGTCGCGGACGATCAGGTTCGAGCCGACGCCCATCGGGAACACCGGCACCTCGGCCGGAAGGTCGCGCAGGAAAGCCTGCAAATCCTCAAGGTCAGCCGGCTGAAACAGATAATCAGCCGGGCCGCCGACACGCAGCCAGGTGAGGTCGTTCAGTGGTCGGTTCGGCGTCAGGCGGCCTTGAGGCGTTGGCAAAGTGGTCATTGAGGCTAGATCGCGGATTCGGCGGGGCGTGGCAAGCCCGTTCCAAGCCGCAGGGTCAAATCCGCCGCCGCAGCCACCGCCCAAGGTAGATCACCGGCCATCGCAGCACTGACATGCCGGCGGCCAGAACGAACAGGCCAACCCACGGGCCGTTTTCGTATGTGACATAACCCAAGATCGGAATGCCCACCGCGATCAGCGCATAGGCGCGGGTCCAGTGGTTGTCCTTGCTGGGGATCATGGCCAGCACGTTGGCGGCGATGCCCCACAGGGCTGCAAGCGCAAGCGACCAGCTCATTGCCCCACCTCGCGGCCGGACCATTTGCGCCAGTAGTACCGGATGGGGTTTCGGAACATCGATACGAACCCGGCAAAAGCCAGCACTCCGACCAACCAGCCATGCGCCACGCCCAGCCAGACGATCAGAACCGGCGCGCAGATCAGCAGCACGATGCCCGGCGGAAATTGCAGGCGCATCGGCAACAGCGCAACGACAGTGGCGCAGATCACCCAAAGGGCGGCAAAGATGACGGAATAGTCCATGGTTCTCTCCGCAAATGAGTCACATGCAAGGGCAGCGACACATCCGCAAGTTGTGCACCCAAATGCCCGCGAACGTCAAACGGCTTGTTTGACCTTCAGCCGGTCCGGCAGCGCATTGGCCCAGGCACTGATGGTTCCGGCACCCAGGCAGACGACCATGTCGCCGGGCCGGGCCTGTTCGCGGACCAGACGCTCCAGGTCGCCTTCGTCCAGCAGCGCGCGCGCGTGGCGGTGACCGTGACGGATCAGGCCCTGCACCAGATCATCGCGGCTGGCGCCTTCGATCGGGTCCTCTCCGGCCGAGAAGACCTCGGCAATGGCCACGACATCGGCGTCATTGAAACAGGCGCAGAAATCGTCGAACAGGTTGGACAGGCGCGAATAGCGGTGCGGCTGGTGCACGGCTATCACGCGGCCTTCGGTCGCCTGACGCGCGGCTTTCAGAACGGCGGCGATCTCCACCGGGTGGTGGCCGTAGTCGTCGATGATGGTGACGCCGTTCACCTCGTCCACCTTGGTAAAGCGGCGGTTGACGCCGCCGAAATTGGCCAGCGCGTCGCGGATTTCAGCGGTTTTCATGCCCAGATGACGTGCCACGGCCACGGCCGACAGCGCGTTCGAGACGTTGTGATCGCCCGGCATCGGGAGGGTGCAACCCTCAATCACGGTGTCCTCGTATTGCAGGTGGATGTCGAAATGCGCAATGCCGCCCTTGTAGGTCAGGTTGACCGCACGCACGTCGGCCTGGGCGTTGAACCCATAGGTGCGCACACGGCGGTCGGTGATGCGGCCCACCAGAGCCTGAACCTCGGCATGGTCGGTGCAGCACACCGCCAGACCGTAGAACGGGATGTTCGAGACGAAATCATGAAAGCCCGCGCGCAGCCGGTCGAAATCACCCCAATGCTCCATGTGCTCGGGGTCGATATTGGTGACGATGGCGATGGTCGCCGGCAGCCGGTTGAACGAGCCGTCGGACTCGTCGGCCTCGACCACCATCCACTCGCCCTGCCCCATCCGCGCGTTCGAGCCGTAGGCATGAATCACGCCGCCGTTGATGACGGTCGGGTCGAAATCGCCCGCCACCATCAGCTCGGCCATCATGGTGGTGGTGGTGGTCTTGCCGTGGGTACCGGCGATGGCAATGTTGGATTTCAGCCGCATCAGCTCGGCCAGCATGTCGGCACGGCGCACCACCGGCAGGCCCAATGCGCGGGCGCCGTCCAGTTCAGGGTTGCCCGGCTTGATCGCGGTCGACACGACCACGACGGCCGCATTGTCGAGGTTTTCAGCCCGCTGACCCACGAAAATCTCGGCCCCCAGCGACGCCAGACGGTCGGTGATCTTCGAGGCTTTCAGATCGGATCCCTGCACCTGGTACCCAAGGTTCAGCAGCACTTCGGCGATACCCGACATCCCGATGCCGCCGATGCCCACGAAATGGATCGGTCCGACATCCTGCGGCAGTTTGGTTGCTGGATTCATGGGGTCTCCTTCTGCGCCAGCTGTTCGACAAGGGCCACCAGACGCTCGGTCGCGTCGGGCGCCCCGACCGACAGGGCAGCATGGGCCATTTTCTGTGCGGCTTCGGGGTTGGTCAGAACCAATGCGATTTGCTCGGTCAGGGCGGGAACGTCAAGCGCATTTTCGGGGATCATGATCGCCCCGCCCGCCTGCACCAACCCGCGCGCATTGGCAGTCTGGTGATCGCCCGCGGCGGCGGCGAAGGGGATCAGGATCGAGGGCCGCCCGATCACCGAGATGTCGGCCACACTGGAGGCGCCCGAGCGGCTGATCACCAATTGCGCCTCGGACATGCGGCGGGGGACGTCGTGGAAAAAGGGCTGGACCTCGGCCAGAATCCCGTGGTCGGCGTAGAAGGCGGTGACCCGCTCGGCATCCTCTTCGCGCGCCTGATGCGAAACACGGATATACTGGCGCAGGCTCTCGGGCAGAGCAGCGATGGCGCCGGGCACCACATCGCTGAGGATGCGGGCGCCTTGGCTGCCGCCCATCACCAGCACCGACATCGGATAATCTCCGGGCGGGATATAGGGCGCGGCGGCGCGTTCCAGCACGGCAGCACGGACCGGGTTACCGGTGTGGATGCCGTGGGCGCCCTCGGGCAGGTCGGTGGGCCAGACGCCGCAGGCCACATGCGCGACCCGGGTGGCGAACAGCTGGTTCACGCGCCCCAGAACGCCGTTCTGTTCGTGAATCATGCGGGGCAGACGCAACATCACCGCCGCGCTCAGCGCCGGGATCGACGGATAGCCACCGAACCCCACCACCACATCCGGCTTGTCGCGCAGCAACTGGGCCGTCATCCCGGCAACTCCGGCTGCGATCCGGGGACCAGCCAGCGCCTTGGCCGCCAGCCCGCCGCGCGCGAAGGTGGCCGAGGAGACCTCGACGATCTCGGTGGAATGCGGGAAACCGCCGGTATAGCGCGCGCCGCGCGCGTCGGTGGACAGGCGCACGCGCCAGCCCTTGTTTAGCATGGCCTCAGCCAGCGCCTGGGCGGGGAACATGTGGCCCCCGGTTCCACCAGCCGCAATCAGCAAATAGGGGTTCGTCATCAGCCTCGTCCGCGCAGAATGTCACCCAGCTCGCCTTGGGGCCGCGACCGCGTGAACGCCAGCAGCATCCCCAACGCAATACCACCCGCAATCAACGACGAGCCGCCGTAGCTGACGAAAGGCAGCGTCATGCCCTTGGCCGGCAGCAGGCGCACAGCGACGCCCATGTTGATCATCGCCTGCACACCGAACATGCAAGCCAGTCCCGTGCCTGCCAACCGGGTGAACATGTCACGCTCGCGCATCAGGCGCAGCAGGGACCGTACCACGATGATTGAATAAAGCGCGATGATGATCAGCACCAGGATCAGACCGTATTCTTCTGCCGCGACGGCGATGATGAAATCGGTATGTGCATCGGGCAGCGACCATTTCACCTGCCCCTCGCCAACCCCAACGCCAAACAGCCCGCCTTCGCGGATTGCGTTGGTGGCATAGCCCAATTGGGTCGTCGGATCGACCTCTTGATTCAGGAAACCATCGATGCGCCGGGCGAAGTGTTCAGAATTGGCGTAGGCGAACATGCCACCCAAGACGACCGCTCCGGCCATTCCCAGCAGCAGGAACATCGGTGCACCCGCCACGAAATACATCACGCCCCAGCCGAACAGGATCAGACAGGCCTGACCGAAATCAGGCTGCATCACCAACATGCCAACGATCGACATACACAGCGCAAACGACCACAACCGCCCTGGCGGGCCATTGATCTCCTGCGCTGCGGCCAGCAGCCAGGCGGCCACGACAATGAAGCCCGGCTTCAGAAATTCGGACGGTTGCAGCGAGGCGAAGCCCAGCGAATACCAACGCACCGCACCCTTGCCGAAATCGGTCCCGAAGACCGGCAGAAAGGCCAGCGCAACAAATGAGGCCAGAAAGCCCAGCACCGCCAACCGACGCACCAAGGTGGGTGACATCATCGAGGTCAGCATCATCGCGATCAGCGCCAACACACCGAAAAGGGCCTGTCGCTCGACATAGTGGAACGGATCGAACCCATTGCGCTGCGCCAACGGCGGCGACGAGGCCAGCCCCAACAGAAGCCCGATCGCAAAAAGGATCAGCACGCAGGACATCGTCCAGCGGTCAATCGTCCGCCACCATTTCGGAAGGATCGGTTCACCGCGCTGGTCCTGGACCGCGCCATACACCATCTCAGTCATGAGATACCGCCACTATCTGCCTCGTTACCGTCCCGTTTTCGGGATCTGTTTGAGAGTCTACAGGGAAAATGCCCCTCAGGCCAGCCTCTTCCTCTTGTCATTGGCGTCAATCCGCGCCAAGGGCGAGGGATGCGATTTGACACGATCATACTGGGCGCCGGAGCCGCCGGCATGATGTGCGCCGCCCATTGCGGCGGGCGTGTGCTGGTGATCGATCACGCCAAGGCGCCGGGGGAAAAGATCCGCATCTCGGGCGGGGGGCGGTGCAACTTCACAAACCTCTACGCCGGGCCGCAGAACTTCCTGTCGCAGAACCCGCATTTCTGCAAATCGGCGCTGGCGCGGTACACGCAATGGGATTTCATCGACCTTGTGGGCCGTCACGGCATCGCATGGCATGAAAAGACGCTGGGGCAGCTGTTCTGCGACGGCTCATCGAAGCAGATCATCGCCATGCTGCTGGCGGAGATGGACCGCGCGGGTGCAGAGCTGTGGTTGCACACGTCGCTGCGCGATCTGCGCAAGACCGAAGCCGGCTTTGAACTGGTGGTCGAGCGCGAGGGTGCTCGATATGAACTGAGCTGTGCCAACGTGGTATTGGCCACCGGCGGAAAATCCATCCCCAAGATGGGTGCGACCGGGCTAGCCTATGACATCGCCGCGCAGTTCGGATTGCACGTCACCGAGACCCGCGCCGCTTTGGTGCCGTTCACCTTCCCCGATGGGCGGTTCAAAGACTTGTCCGGTGTTTCCGTCCCAGCGCGACTTTCGAATGATCGCACGAGTTTCGACGAAGCGCTGCTGTTCACCCATCGCGGCCTGAGCGGTCCGGCTGTGCTGCAACTGTCCTCATACTGGCGCGAGGGCGAGGCGATCCGCGTCAACCTGATCCCCGAGCTGCCCCTTTTCGACCTTCTGCGCGAACGGCGGCGAAGCGCAGGCCGCAAGGCCCTGACAACCGAACTCGCGCACCACCTTCCCGCCCGGCTGGTCGAGTATCTGAGCGCCCAGATCCCGATGCGTGGCAACCTGGCCGATCAGTCGGATGCGGCGCTGCAAGCGCTGACCGATGCGCTGAGCGACTGGGCGCTGACCCCCTCGGGCACCGAAGGGTACCGCACCGCCGAGGTCACCTTGGGCGGCATCGACACGGACAGCCTGTCGTCGAAAACGATGGAGGCCAGGGATGTCCCCGGCCTCTATGCAATTGGTGAAGCGGTGGATGTCACCGGATGGCTGGGCGGATACAATTTCCAGTGGGCGTGGTCCTCGGGTCACGCCGCCGGAATTGCGATCGCCGGTCGCCTTTAGCCTACGACGTTGTAGCCGCGGCCGCGCATGCAGTTGCGGACGATGACTTCCTGCTTCTGGGTGTTTTGCAGAGCGCTGGCGCCTGCCCCCACCAGTGCGCCAGCTACGGCCGCACGGCCCAGATCGCTTGCGCTGTCGTCGATGATGGCTTTGGTGCCCGCAGCACCCGCCGCGCCAATGGCCGCCGCGCCAGCGGTATTGCTGTCGATCGTGCCCTGCTGCCGCGCCACGGCCTGACACTGCGCCAGGTCTGCGTTGTAGTTCGGGCTGACGGGCCCATCCACAATGGGCTGGTAGTTCGCGCCTGTGTTCGTGCAGGCCCCTGCCACCAGGATGGCCGGCAGGATCATTGAAAGCTTGCGGTTCAGCATGGTCTTAACCTCGTGTTGAATTCCTAGGGTAACAAAATCATTAATTCTGGTGCGTCAAGCTGATAGCACTTCAATTTGGCCCAACCGGCGGTTCATTGCAAATGCGCAGTTCAAAGCCGCTTTTGAACCTGCGCCACGAAATCGTCGCCGCGCTGTTCGAAATTGTCGTACTGGTCGAAACTGGCCGCCGCGGGCGCCAGCAGCACGGTTTCACCCGGCGCGGCGTCGCGCATGGCCTGTTCGACTGCCTCGGCCATTGTGGTGCAAACGCGGGCCTCAACCGACAACTGCATGGCGAAGCCGGCCGCCTCGCGCCCGATCACATAGGCGCACAGAACCTCGTCGGTCGCGTCGTTCAGCGCGGCGATACCCCCCTCTTTCTCAAGCCCGCCGCAGATCCAGCGGATTTTTTTGAACGCGCCCAGCGCCTTGGCCGCGCTGTCGACATTGGTGGCCTTGGAGTCATTCACGAATGTCACACCGTTTGCCTCAGCGATGATCTGGCTGCGGTGCGGCAAACCTGGATAGCTGTGCAGCGCGTCCTCGATCATTTTGGGCGCCAGCCCCAGCGCGCGGCAGGCGGCATAGGCCGAACACGCGTTTTGGTGGTTGTGGGTTCCGGGCAAGCCCTTGATGCCGCGCAGGTGGATCGACGCGGCCTGCCGCCCCTTGCGGTACTCCGACAGGAACCCCTTGCGCGCAAAGACCTGCCAGCCGGGCCCGGCCAATTTGCGCGCCACCGAGACGCGGATCACCCGGTCGTCGCCCGGCCCTTCGGCCAGTTGACCGGCTAGAAACGCGCCTTCGATCTCGTCCACGCCGATCACGGCACGGTCGGGACCGCCTTCTGAGAACAGGCGGCGTTTGGCGGCGAAATAGCCGCCCATGCCCCCATGCCGGTCCAGATGGTCGGGCGAGAGATTGGTGAACACCGCCACGTCGGGCGTCAGCGCACGCGCCAGCTCGGTCTGATAGCTGGAAAGCTCCAGCACCACCACTGATCCGTCGCCGCCGGGCTCGATATCCAGCACGCCGCGCCCGATATTGCCCGCCAGCTGCGCCTCGCGCCCCGATTGGGTCAGGATATGGTGGATCAGCGCCGCCGTGGTCGACTTCCCGTTCGAGCCGGTGACGGCGACCACACGCGGCGGCACATCGAACTTGTCCCATTCGGCACCGCCCAGCGAGCGGAAGAACAGACCAATGTCATTGTCGACCGGAACGCCGGCCTGCAGCGCGGCGGCAACAACCGGGTTGGGTTCGGGATAAAGATGGGGAATGCCGGGCGATACGATCAACGTGGCAATCGCGTCAAAGGCGCCTTCCCGCCGCAGGTCCTGACACATGAACCCCTCGGCCTCGGCCTTTTCGCGCGCGGCGGGGTTGTCATCCCAGCACACCGGCTCGGCTCCGCCCGCCCGCAATGCGCGCGCCGTGGCCAGGCCCGACCGCCCCAGCCCCAGAACCGCAACCTTATGTCCTGAAAACCCTTTGACCGGGATCATGCCGCGCACCTTCTTCCATCTGCCAATGCGCCGCTACCCTGTACCGAAGAATTGACCCTTGGCAAGGGCGGCGTCAGGCTCGCGCCCTCGGCGCGAGCCGGGCCCAACGGGTACAGGCGGGCCGCAGGCCCACCGCGCCCGGCGGGAGCCCTACCGTACCTTCAGCGTGGCCAGACCGATCATCGCCAGGATCAGCGAGATGATCCAGAACCGGATCACGATGGTTGGCTCGGCCCAGCCCTTCTTCTCATAGTGGTGATGGATTGGCGCCATCAAGAAGACCCGCCGCCCTGTGCGTTTGAAATACAGTACCTGAATGATCACGCTCAGCGCCTCGACCACGAACAGGCCGCCGACGATGGCCAGAACCAGCTCATGCTTGGTGGCAACGGCGATGGCGCCCAGTGCGCCGCCGAGGGCTAGCGAGCCGGTATCCCCCATGAACACCGCCGCGGGCGGAGCGTTGTACCACAGAAACCCAAGCCCGCCGCCAAACAATGCGGCGGTGAAGATAAGGATCTCACCCGTGCCGGGCACATAGTGCACGTCCAGATATTCGGTAAAGTCGACGCGACCCACCGCGTAGGCGATCACGCCCAAGGTCGAGGCTGCGATCATCGCGGGCATGATGGCCAGCCCGTCCAGCCCGTCGGTCAAGTTCACGGCATTCGCCGCCCCCACGATCACCACGATCGAGAACGGAATGTAGAAGATACCCAGATTGATCAGCGTGTCCTTGAAGATCGGCACGGCCAGCTGGTTCTGGAGCATTTCGGGGTGGTGCAGCGTCGCCCACAGCGCGGCCAGCGCGGCAATAATGATGCCCAAAGCCAGGCGCATTTTGCCTGAAACGCCCTTGGTATTCTGCTTCGATACCTTGGCATAGTCGTCCGCAAATCCGATGGCTGCGTAGGCCAGCGTGACGAACAGAACCATCCAGACATAGGGATTGTCCCACCGCGCCCAAATCAGCGTGGACGTCACCAGAGCACCGACAATCAGCAGGCCCCCCATCGTGGGCGTGCCGGCCTTTGTAAAGTGCCCCTCGGGGCCGTCATCCCGAATTGGCTGACCCTTGCCTTGTTTCCGGCGCAGCACGTTGATCAACGGCTTGCCGAACAGGAAGCCAAAGATCAGGGCCGTCAGAAAGGCGCCGCCTGCGCGGAACGTGATGTAGCGGAAGAGGTTGAAGAAATCCCCTCCGTCCGACAGGCTGGTCAACCAATAGAGCATTACAAAACCTTTCTCACACCGCGGTCATGGGTGGTCATGCATCAAGCGCGCCCACTTGCCCCATTTTCCGCAAACCGTCAACAATCCGTGCCAGCGCCATGCTGAGGGAGCCTTTGGCCAACACGGCATCGCCCGCCCGAACCAGCTGCGGCAGCTCTAGAACCATTTCGGCGCTGGTCTCAAACCACAGCCCGCGCTTGTCCTCGGGCAAGGCCTCGTGCAGCGCCCGCATCAACGGACCGATGCAATGCACCTTGTCGATCCGTGCCATGGCCGGCACATCGGCCAGCCCTGCGTGCATGGCGCGCTCTTTTGGACCCAGCTCCTTCATGT
Source organism: Ruegeria sp. CI8 (assembly GCF_056536865.1). Taxonomy (NCBI): domain Bacteria; kingdom Pseudomonadati; phylum Pseudomonadota; class Alphaproteobacteria; order Rhodobacterales; family Roseobacteraceae; genus Ruegeria; species Ruegeria sp. CI8. Next base: position 476,100 of record NZ_JBQFQL010000001.1, on the reverse strand, counting down.
CGCCCAGAAAGGCGATGCGCCTTTCGCCCTTCGCTGCCGCCAGCACATCCAGCGCCGCCGCCATCGAGGTCGGATTGGCGTTGTAACTATCATCCAGCAGTTCGATCTGCCCGCCATCCGGCAGGGCCAGCATCTCGCGCACGCCCCGCCCCGTAACCGGCGCCCATTTGGCGAGGCCGGTGATGGCCGCGTCCAGATCGACACCCAGCGCGACGCAGGCAGCCAGCGCGCCTAGACCGTTCATGGCAAAATGCGTCCCCGCAGATTGCACGTCGAAAGCGAATGGCTGGCCCATGGCCTCGGCGGTCACGTGGATGTCCGTGGGCGACTGGGTCACGCCGGTCAGCCGATAATCCGATGCGGTGCGGCCGAAATCCACGATCACCGCGCCATGCCGGGCAGCGCAGGTGCGCAGGATGACGGTATGATCCAGGTCGGCGTTCACGATGGCGGTGCCGCCGGCCTCCAAACCTTCAAAGATAGCGGCCTTTTCGTGAGCGATGCCGGCAACCGACTCGAACGCCTCGAGGTGAACCGCGGCGACGGTGGTGACCAGCGCCACATGCGGGCGAGCCTGCCGCGCCAGGGGTGCAATTTCGCCGGGATGGTTCATGCCGATCTCGATCACCGCATATTCGGTGTCGCGCGGCATCCGGGCCAGAGTCAGCGGCACGCCCCAATGGTTGTTGTAGCTGGCAACGCTGGCATGGGTGCGGCCCTGATCCGACAGGATGGTCGCCAGCATCTCCTTGGTCGAGGTCTTGCCGACACTGCCCGTCACCCCAACCACGCGGGCCTTGCACCGGTCACGGGCGGCGCGGCCCAACGCCTCGAGCGCGGTTTGTACGTCATCGACGATCAGCAGCGGCGCATCGGGGGCCACACCTTCGGGCACCCGCGTGACCAGCGCGGCAGCAGCCCCTTTGTCCAGCGCCTGCGCCACGAAATCATGCCCGTCGCGCGCCGCCTTCAACGCCACGAACAGGTCACCCGGTTGCAGCGTACGCGTATCGATGGACACACCGCCCGCCTGCCAGTCGGTCGTGGCCCGTCCGCCCGTCGCGGCGGCGGCCTCGGATGCGGTCCAGAGTGTCATGCGACCCTCCCGTCCAGTGCGGCCACGGCGATGCTGGCCTGTTCCACATCATCGAAGGGCAGAACCTGGTCACCCACGATCTGCCCGGTCTCGTGCCCCTTGCCCGCGATCAGCAGCGCATCGCCCGGCTGCAATGCATCTATGCCGCGCAGGATGGCCTCGGCCCGGTCGGCAACCTCGGTCGCGTCGGGGGCCCCGGCCATCACCGCGGCGCGGATGGCGGCGGGGTCTTCCGAGCGCGGATTGTCGTCGGTGACAAAGACGATGTCGGCGTTCTCGGCCGCGGCGCGGCCCATCAGCGGGCGCTTGGTCGCGTCGCGGTCCCCGCCCGCGCCGACGATGGCGATCAACCGGCCCATCACATGCGGACGCAGCGCCTGCAAGGCGGTGGCCACGGCGTCGGGCGTGTGAGCGTAGTCGACGAATACCGCCGCCCCGTTACTGCGGGTCGCCGCCAACTGCATCCGCCCCCGCACCGTAGTCAGATGCGGCAGGGTGTCGAAGACATGGTCGGGGTCGTCTCCGCTGGCGATGACCAATCCGCAGGCCAGCAGAACGTTTTCCGCCTGAAACCCGCCGATCAGGTTCAGCCGGGTCTGGAAGGTCTTGCCGCGCCAGGCAAAGCGCAGATCCTGCCCGGTGGCGTCAAACCGTTGGTTCAACAGGCAAAGATCGACATCCCCGCTGCCCACGGTCAGGATCGACTGACCGCGCGCCTGAGCGATATCACGGATTGCGGCCCCTTTCGGATCATCCATGTTGATCACGGCGGTTCCGTCCTGCGGAAGAACCCGGTCGAACAGGCCGGCCTTGGCGGCGAAATACGCCTCGAACGTCGCGTGATAGTCCAGGTGATCCTGGGTGAAATTCGAAAACCCAGCCGCCGTCAGGTGCACGCCGTCCAGCCGGCGCTGTTCCAAACCATGTGACGAGGCCTCCATCGCGGCGTGGATCACGCCGGCCTCGGCGGCCTCGGCCAGACAGCGATGCAGGGTGATGGGTTCGGGTGTCGTGTGGGCCAGCGGTGCCGTCCACGCGCCCTCGACCCCTGTCGTGCCGAGATTGACGGCCATGTGGCCCAGTTCGGTCCAGATCTGGCGCACGAAGGTCGAAATCGAGGTCTTGCCGTTGGTGCCGGTGACCGCCACCATGGTGCGCGGCTGCGCCCCGAACCACAATGCGGCGGTATAGGCCAGCGTCTGGCGCGGGTCCTGCACCACCACCAGGGCGGCGTCCGAGGCGGCCAGTTCATCGGCGGCGATCCGCTCGCCTTCGGCATCGGTCAGGATGGCGGCGGCCCCCATGCGCAAGGCGTATTCGATGAATTCGCCGCCATGCACGCGCGTCCCCGGCAGCGCCGCGAACAAAAAGCCGTCCTTGACCTGACGGCTGTCCACCGCCAGCCCGGTAATCTCCGGGTCGGCACCGCCGCGCGCGGTCAGGGCCAGCTGGCTGAGTTTCTTTGACCTTGCGCCCATGACCCACCTCTGTCGGACTGCCTAATTCGAGGTCAGCGTTATAGCAGCGCGATCCTCAGGCTCAAGCCGCGGACGCAAGCCCAACAGCGGCGCGATGCGGCCGATCAACTCGGCCGCCACGGGCACTGCCGTCCAGCCTGCCGTGCGGCGCTTTTCGCCGTAGGCCAGAATCGACGGTTCGTCCAGCGCAACGATCAGAACATATTTCGGATCGTAGGCCGGAAAGACCGAAGCGAAGGTGGCGATCACCTTGTCATCATAGTAGCCGCCGCGCGGCTTGGGCTTGTCGGCGGTGCCGGTTTTACCGGCCACGGCATAGCCCGGAACGTCACCAAAGCTGGCGGTTCCGTCCGTCACCACTTTGCGAAGCATCATCAGCGATTGTTTGGCCGCGTTTTCCGACATCACGCGCGGCCCGTATTGCGGCCCGTTGCGGCGCAAGATCGTGGGGCTGACATAATGCCCGCCATTGGCGATGGCCGCATAGCCCGCCGCCAGATGCATCGGGCTGGTCGACAGGCCGTGGCCGTAGGAAATGGTGACGGTGCTCAATTCGCCCCACTTCTTGGGCTTGAGCGGCACCCCGCCCTTGGCCTCGACGATCTCGAACGGGGTGGGGTCGAACATGCCCAGCGCGTCCAGGAACTGTTGCTGGCGCTCGGCGCCGATCTGCAGCGCCAACCGCCCCGTGCCGCGGTTCGAGCTGTGCACAATCACATCGGCCACGCTGATCTTGCCGTAATTCTTGCCGTTGAATTCGCCGATCGGGAAACGCCCGATCTTCATCGGGCCCGAGGTGTCGATGATCGTGTCTGCATTCACCAGCCCCAGATCGACCGCTTGCGCGGCAGTGAAGATCTTGAAGATCGACCCCAATTCGTACACGCCCTGCACATAGCGGTTGAACAGAGGGCTGTCCGAGGGGTCAAAGCCCGAGGTCGGCGGGCGCGGACGGTCGTTCGGGTCGAACGAGGGCAACGAGGCGGCAGCAATCACTTCGCCGGTATGGGCGTTCATCAACACCGCCGAGGCGCCCTTGGCGTTCATGATCTTCATGCCGCCGTCCAGCACCTGTTCCACCGCCGCCTGAACAGTCAGGTCAAGCGACAGCTGCAGCGGCTTGGTTCCGTTGGCCGGGTCGCGCAGATAGTCATCGAACTGTTTTTCCACCCCGGCCACACCGATCACCTCGGCAGCCGAGACGCCTTCGCGCCCAAAGCCTGAACCGCCAAGGATATGCGCGGCCAGCCGGCCGTTGGGATAGAGCCGCATTTCGCGCGGGCCGAACAGGATGCCCGGATCGCCGATGTCATGCACCGCCTGCTTTTGTTCCGGTGAAATACGTTTTTTGATCCAGAGGAATTTACGCTTGCCGGTGAAGTCCTTGACCAACCGCTCTTTGTCCAGATCCGGGAAGATCGCCACCAGCTTTTCCGCGGCCGCGATCGGGTCGATCATCAGCGGGGGCTGGGCATAAACGGAGTAGGTATCAAGGTTGGTCGCAAGGATTCGGCCTTCGCGGTCCACGATATTCGCCCGCTGCATGGCAATCGACGCGCCCGGGGCGCTCGCTAGCGGCTCTTGCGCCTCCGAAGTAGCCAATGCGCCCATCCGGAACCCGACAATGGCAAATGCCGCAAAGAAAAACGCGCTGAGCACCAGCAACCGCCCCTCGGCGCGGGCGCGGGCGCGGTCCTTCATCTCTTCGTGGCGGCGGCGGATGTTCTCGCGTTCGATCACCTTGGGGTTTTCCCCGCGGGCGCGGGCCTCGAGGATGCGGGCAAGCGGGCGGAGCGGTGTGCGCGTCATGGGATCTGCACCTCGCCCAGGGCCTGGGTGTCGGTGATCGCCTGCAATTCGATCGGGTCGGCGATGGGCAGGTCGGGATCCTCGGCATAGGCGATCTGGTCGGCACGTCCGAACTGCTCGGCGCGCAGCGGCAGCAGGGCAAGACGCTCGAAATTCAGGTCGGCCAGTTCACGCAGTCGGTCCGGGCGGTTCAGATAGGCCCATTCGGCCTGCAATACAGCCAGCCGGGCCTGCGCCGCGCCGATCTGGTGCTGCAGGGATTGGGTTTCCTTCAGTACCTGCTGGGTGCGGTAGTTTTCCTGATAGGCCCACAAGGCCAGGCCGAAAACACCCAAGGCGGTCAATACAAACAGAATACTCTTCATCTTGCCTTTCCCCCGATCATGGGCATGCCGATGGCGCGGGCATCAATTTCCCCCGCCGGAGCATCGGTACGAACAGCAACCCGCAACTTGGCCGAGCGCGCGCGTGGGTTGTCCTGCAACTCCTGCGGGTCGGGGCCGATGGCCTTGCGGGTCTTCAATGTGAATTGCGGCTGATCCTGCTGGATTTCGGGCGCATAGCGGTTGGCACGGCCGGTCTTGCCAGCGCGCGACTGGAAAAAGCGTTTGACCATCCGGTCCTCGACCGAGTGGAAAGTGACCACCGCCAGCTGTCCACCCGGCTTCAACGCGCGCTCGGCGGCCATCAGGCCCATGAACAATTCCTCGTATTCGGCGTTCACCGCAATGCGCAGCGCCTGGAACGACCGCGTGGCCGGATGGGACTGGCCGGGCTTGGCGCGGGGCAGGCAGGATTCGACGATCTCGGCCAGACGCAGGGTGGTGGTGATGGGCGACTCGGTGCGGGCCTTGACGATGGCGCGCGCGATGCGGCGGCTTGCCCGTTCCTCACCGTAGTGGAACAGGATTTCGGCCACTTGCTCCTCGGTCGCGGTGTTGACCAAATCAGCTGCGCTTTCGCCCTCCTGGCTCATGCGCATGTCCAGCGGGCCGTCCTTCATGAAGGAAAAGCCGCGCTCGGCCTGGTCCAGCTGCATGGACGAGACACCAAGGTCCAGCACCACGCCATCAAGGTCGTTGGCATATTCATCCATGCGCGAGAAAACACCCGGTTGCATCACCAGCCGGTCGCCATATTCGGCTGCCCAATCCGCCGCCATTTCAAAGGCCAATGGATCGCGATCGACGCCGATTACCTTGTCGGCGCCAGCCTCAAGCAAACCCCGGGTATAGCCGCCCGCACCAAAGGTACCATCCAGCCAGGTGCCGGATACCGGATGAACCGCGTCCAGCAACGGGCGCAGCAGAACGGGAATATGGGGTTTGTCAGATGAAGTGTGATCCGCGCCGGCCATGCCGTCACGCACCTTCGATGCCGTCAAGGAACTGCATCGGATCGAAATCCTCGGGCAGTTCGTCCAACCAGTCTTCGGTGGCGGCCAGTTCCTCGGCCTCGTATGTCTCGGGCTTCCAGATCTGGAACGTGTCGCCCGCGGCGATAAAGAACGCCTCGCCCTCCAGCCCGATCTTGTTGCGCAGCTTGGCCGGCAACACCAGGCGACCCGTTTCATCGACATTGGTCGGGAAAGACTGCCCGTGGAACAGGCGCTGCAACATCTTGCGCTGCATCGAGCCGCGCGGCAGCGCGTCGATCTTGGCGTCGACCTCGTCGATCGCCTCCATAGTATAGCATTCAAGGTATTTGCGGCGGTGGTCACCGTAAACGATCACCAGTTCAGGATTGTCACCGGGCTGCCAGTTGGGGTCCGAGGCCTCGAGCACACGGCGAAACGAGGCCGGGATCGACACCCTGCCCTTCGCGTCCACCTTGTGGTGGCTTTCACCTCTAAACCTGCGCGCCAAGACGACTGTCCCTTTCGCTTGCGCCCCACCTACGTCTTCCCCCGGATGAAAAACGGCGGGTTGATCTGCTGCCACTGATCAACCCGCCGCATTGACCCGCTTTGCGGGATGTCCAGCTGCGCGCGCCACCTGGGGGGATGTCTGCTCGCCCGCGCGCCGGATCTCTTGAGTGATGAAAGCGAGATGCCTGTATGAAACCTGTTTATTTTTGGTTCGGGGTCGTTTGGCGCCCCATGTGCCTCGTCCTCATCGGATGAATAAGGGATGCCATGGGAATTCATGGAAATCAATGAGATTTTTTCCCAAGAAGGTTAGATTCGGAAAGCTACAGCAGGAGAAATTCTTACGAAAACATGAAAAATGACCACAGATAGACACCGAGCAATATTTAAACACAACATATAGACAGATTCCGCGCGGCCAAAATTTTCCCACGATTTCCCACATTTCTTGCATGATAACCCTGATTCCACCCAACACCCCTCACCTTTTCGACCAAATGGCGCCGAATCACCCTGCGATCCAGGCCGAACCCGAGAGAGACCGCCCCGGATTTCCCACCAATTCCCGCCATTCCCACAAAGTCCCATGACCCCGCCCAAATCGGGAGTTGGGCCAGACGCACAAAAATCGCGCAGTCCTGAACCGCACAAATTCCACGTTTACGCGCGCAAATTTTCATCAAAATGATGGGCGGCCGCCAGGCCCGAGCAATACCCCGCGGTTCGCGCTAACGAAAATTTCCATATTTTAAAGGCATATTTACGGGTGTCGGGATTCCGGCAGTCAATCTATGCACTTGCTGCATAGCAGCATTGATCCTGTCCGGTATTGTGCAATCGCAGCATTTGCCTATCTTCAGTCTCAAGCAAGCGCCGGAACATAGCGGCGGCAACGACAGATGATTGGGTAACGAACATGGCAGTCGCAAGCACCAACAGCGCACACAAAAGCGCATCGACATTTGGTTTCGCCTCTCTGATCGAAACCATGAAGACCCGTATCGCACGCTATCGCGTGTACCGCCAGACGGTGAACGAACTGTCAGAACTGTCGGACCGCGAGCTGGCCGATCTGGGCCTGCACCGTTCGATGATCCGTCGCCTGGCCATGCAGGCCGCCGAAGAACAATTCGCGCGCTGAGCGCCACGAAACACCGAGATCAGGTCCACTCCTCCTCCCATAGGACCTGTATTTCAGCGGCAGCATCTCTCCTCCTCCCTGATGCTGCCGCACCCTATACCGGCCTCAACCTGCCGGATGCTGATACATCGGGGCTCTCCTCCTCCCTGCTCTGATGTTGAAAGCGCGCGGTGGCATCTTCCTCCTCCCTGATGCCACCGCGCCCTTCAAATACCGGGCCAGACCCGGAAACGCATACATCGGGTTCTCCTCCTCCCTTCCCGATGTGAAAAGAGCGCGGTGGCACCCTTCCTCCTCCCTGGTGTCACCGCGCGCTTCAGATACCGGGGAAAACCCGGGTTCGGATACATCGGGGCTCTCCTCCTCCCTGCTCTGATGTTGACAAGAACGGCGGTTCCCTCCTCCTCCCTGGGAACCGCCGTTTATTTTCATTCGGCATGAAAAAGGCGCCACGGGCAGGACCGGGCGCCAAACAAAAAAGTCGAGCATGTGCCGGGAGGCACATTCCGCTGGATCAGAACGGCACGTCGTCTTTTGCGGATAGATACTGTGCGACGACCTTCTTGGTTCCGGCCTTGTCGAACTCGACCTCGACCTTGTCCCCCTCGATCCCGACCACGCCGCCATAGCCGAACTTCTGGTGGAACACCCGCTCGCCCAGGGTAAAGCTGGCCACGGCGGTCGCGTCGATCACGGTGTTGCGGGATTCACGCGGCTGCGACATGCCGTATTGCCCCTGCCGCGCCTGCATCCGTTTCCAGCCGGGCGAGTTGTAGACATTGGCCTGCGCCGCGCGGGTCTCGATGCCTGCCGACATCTGGCCACCGCCATAGAGGCCCGGAGGTGTCAGAACCTCGACATGATCCTCGGGCAATTCGTCGATGAAGCGCGAGGGCATCGCGTTCTGCCACTGCCCGAACACCCGCCGGTTGGCGGCGAAGGAAATGGTGCAGACCTCTTCGGCGCGGGTGATGCCCACATAGGCCAGCCGCCGTTCTTCCTCGAGCCCCTTGAGGCCGGTTTCGTCCATCGACCGTTGCGACGGGAAAAGACCGTCCTCCCATCCCGGCAGGAACACGGCCGGGAATTCCAGCCCCTTGGCCGCGTGCAGGGTCATGATCGAGACCTTGGGCCCGCCGCTGTCCTGTTCGTTGTCCATCACCAGGCTGACATGCTCCAGGAACCCTTGCAGGTTCTCGAAATTGTCCAGCTGGTTGACCAGTTCCTTCAGGTTTTCCAGACGGCCCGGCGCCTCGGGCGTCTTGTCGTTTTGCCAGTGGGCGGTATAGCCGGATTCGTCGAGCACGATCTGCGCCAGTTCGATATGCGACACCTCGGGCGGGCCATAGCGCACGGGCGCGGTTCCGTCGTCGATGACCGCATCATCCTCGATCTCGATCCGCGGGCCGCGGGTCATCGCGTTCCAGCGCGCCAGCCCTTCGACCAGCTCGCGCAGAGCTGCGCCGCCCTTGCCCTTGATCAGCCCTTGCTCCACAGCGATCCGCGCGCCCTGAACCAGCGAAACGCCATGTTCGCGCGCGGTGCGCTGGATCGTCTGCTGCGCCTTGTCTCCAAGGCCGCGCTTGGGAGTGTTCACGATCCGCTCGAAGGCCAGATCATCCTCGGGGGAAACCACCAGCCGGAAATAGGCCATGGCATCGCGGATCTCCATCCGTTCATAGAATCGCGGGCCGCCGATCACCTTGTAGGGCAGGCCGATGGTCAGGAACCGGTCCTCGAAAGCGCGCATCTGGTGACTGGCGCGCACGAGGATGGCCATTTCGTCCAGGTTCATCGGCCGCACGCCGCGGGTGCCGCCCTGCATGGCGTCGATCTCCTCGCCGATCCAGCGGGCCTCCTCCTCACCATCCCAGTGGCCGATCAGGCGGACCTTTTCGCCCTCGGGCTTGTCGGTCCACAACTCCTTTCCCAGACGGCTTTCATTGCCGCGGATCACGTTCGAGGCGGCGGCCAGGATATGCGGGGTCGAGCGATAGTTCTGCTCCAGCCGCACCACATGGGCGCCGGGAAAGTCTTTCTCAAAACGCAGGATGTTGCCTACCTCGGCCCCGCGCCAGCCATAGATCGACTGGTCGTCGTCGCCCACGCAGCAGATGTTCTTGTGCCCGCCCGCCAACAGCCGCAGCCACAGGTATTGGGCGATGTTGGTGTCCTGGTATTCGTCCACCAAGATGTAGCGGAACCAGCGCTGGTATTGCTCCAGCACGTCCGAGTGGGTCTGGAAGATGGTGACCATGTGCAACAGCAGGTCGCCGAAATCCACCGCGTTCAACTCGCGCAGGCGGGTCTGGTATTGAGCGTAAAGCTCGACGCCCTTGTTGTTGTAGGCCCCGGCATCGGCGGCGGGCACCTTGTCGGGCGTCAGGGCGCGGTTCTTCCAGTCGTCGATGATGCCGGCCAGCATCCGCGCAGGCCAGCGCTTGTCGTCGATATTGGCGGCCTGCACCAACTGCTTGAGCAATCGCAGCTGGTCGTCGGTATCCAGAATGGTGAAGTTCGACTTCAGCCCCGCCAGTTCGGCATGGCGGCGCAGCAGCTTGACGCAGATCGAGTGGAAGGTGCCCAGCCACGGCATCCCCTCGGCGGGCTGGCCCAGCAGGCGGCCGACCCGTTCCTTCATCTCGCGCGCGGCCTTGTTGGTGAAGGTCACGGCGAGGATCTCGTTCGGGCGGGCCCGCCCGGTGTTCAGCAGATGCGCAATGCGGGTGGTCAGGGCCTTGGTCTTGCCGGTGCCCGCCCCGGCCAGCATCAGGATCGGGCCATCCAACAGCTCGACCGCCTCGCGCTGCGCCGGGTTCAGGTCATCCAGATAGGGCATCGGGCGCGCGGCCATGGCGCGGGCCGACAGCGAGGCGCCTTCGAAGGCGTCATTTTCATCGAAACTGCTCATGCGCCCAAACTAAGCCGGAAGCGCGCCAAGGGAAAGGGTTTGTTCACGGCTTGTTCGCACGGTTTTGCGAATTTCTTTCGTAGCGATGGTTGAGCCGTCAGGTGCGGGCTGCATCCGACTGAAACCCTTGCCGAATCGCGCGGCAGGTCGGATCAATCTGCATGGACCTGCACAGCACCTATCCGGGCATCGAGGATCTGAAGCGCCGCGCACGCCGTCGGTTGCCGCGCTTTGTCTGGGATTATGTCGACAGCGGCACCGGGGCCGAGACCGCGCTGAAACGCAACCGGGCGGCGCTGGACCGCATCGGGTTTCTGCCCGCCATCCTGAAAGGCCCGCTGGAATTCGACACCAGCACCCGCTTTCTGGGGCGCGACCATCCGCTGCCCTTCGGCATGGCTCCGATCGGGATGTGCGGGCTAGTCTGGCCTGGGGCCGAGGTGCTGATGGCGCGCGCCGCCGCGCAGGCGGGCATTCCGTATGTTCTGTCCACCGTCGCCAGCCAAAGCCCCGAGGACATGGCCCCGCATATCGGACCCGACGCCTGGTTCCAGCTGTACCCGCCCAAGGACCCGGAGATTCGCGCCGACCTGCTGTCCCGCGCCCGGTCCGCCGGGTTCGGCACGCTGGTGCTGACCGTCGATGTGCCCGTGGCCTCGCGCCGGGAACGGCAAACCCGCTCGGGCCTGACCCATCCGCCGCGCCTGACGCCGCGCCTGCTGGCGCAGATCGCCGCCCGTCCGGCCTGGGCCTGGGGCATGGCGCGTCACGGCAAGCCCCGGATGCGCACGCTGGACAAATATATCGACGGCACCGCCAATCTGCCGCCCACGGCGCATATCGGGTACCTGCTCAGGACCTCTCCGGGCATGGATTACGTCAAGTGGCTGCGCGACCACTGGCAGGGGCCGTTCATCATAAAGGGCGTGCTGCGCCCCGAGGATGCCGAGCGGCTGAAACAGGCTGGGATCGACGCGCTTTGGGTCTCGAATCACGGCGGCCGCCAGTTCGATGGCGCGCCGGCCAGCATCGACATGCTGCCCGCCATCCGCGCCGCGACCGACCTGCCGCTGATCTTCGACAGCGGTGTTTCGGGCGGGCTGGACATTCTGCGGGCGCGCGCCTTGGGCGCCGATCTGGTCATGCTGGGGCGGGCGTTCCTCTATGGCGTTGCAGCATTGGGCGCGCGCGGACCGACCCATGTCATTGATATTCTGCGACAGGACATGCTTGCAAATATGGGACAATTGGGTGCCGCAACGCTAAAAGATCTGCCGGATGTTAACGCAAACATTGATGCCGCGATGCAGCATGTGCCATAAAACGCCGCAATAGGCGGCGTTTGCGAGCGATAACATGCCGGTTCTACCCAGAACTACAGATATATCTGCGCGTAATCTCGGTCTATTAACACGGCCAAATGCAAAAGACCGGGACTTGCCATGACTGACTTCAAGAAAATCCTGATCGCCAACAGGGGTGAGATTGCCATTCGCGTGATGCGCGCCGCGAACGAGATGGGCAAACGCACCGTTGCCGTCTATGCCGAGGAGGACAAGCTGGGCCTGCACCGGTTCAAGGCGGACGAGGCGTATCGCATCGGCGAGGGTCTGGGCCCGGTCGCGGCCTATCTGTCGATCGACGAGATCATCCGCGTCGCCAAGGAAAGCGGCGCTGACGCCATCCACCCGGGCTATGGCCTGCTGTCGGAAAACCCCGATTTCGTGGATGCCTGCGTGCAGAACGGTATCACCTTCATCGGCCCCAAGGCCGAAACCATGCGCGCCCTGGGCGACAAGGCCAGCGCACGCAAGGTGGCGATTGCCGCCGGTGTGCCGGTGATCCCGGCGACCGAAGTGCTGGGCGATGACATGGACGCGATCCGCAAGGAAGCGGCCGAGATCGGCTATCCGCTGATGCTCAAAGCGTCCTGGGGCGGCGGCGGCCGGGGGATGCGCCCGATCTATTCCGAAGACGAGTTGGAAGAAAAGGTTCTGGAAGGCCGCCGCGAGGCCGAGGCCGCATTCGGCAATGGTGAGGGCTATCTGGAAAAGATGATCACCCGCGCCCGCCATGTCGAGGTGCAGATCCTGGGCGACAAGCATGGGCAGATCTATCACCTGTATGAACGCGACTGCTCGGTTCAGCGCCGCAATCAGAAAGTCGTGGAACGCGCCCCTGCCCCCTATCTGACCGAAGAACAACGCGCCGAGATCTGCGATCTGGGCCGCCGCATCTGTGCGCATGTGAACTATGAATGCGCCGGCACGGTCGAATTCCTGATGGATATGGAGACCGGCAAGTTCTATTTCATCGAGGTGAATCCGCGCGTCCAGGTCGAACACACCGTGACCGAAGAAGTCACCGGCATCGACATCGTGCAGGCGCAGATCCTGATCGCCGAGGGTAAGACCCTGGCCGAGGCCACCGGCAAGGCCAGCCAGGACGAAATCCGCCTGAACGGCCACGCGCTGCAGACCCGCGTCACCACCGAAGACCCGCTCAACAACTTCATCCCCGACTATGGGCGCATCACGGCCTATCGCTCGGCCACGGGCATGGGCATCCGGCTGGATGGCGGCACGGCCTATGCCGGCGGGGTGATCACGCGGTATTACGACTCGCTGCTGACCAAGGTCACCGCCTGGGCGCCGACGCCGGAAAAGGCGATTGCCCGGATGGACCGCGCCCTGCGCGAGTTCCGCGTGCGCGGTGTTTCCACCAACATCGCCTTCGTCGAGAACCTGCTGAAGCATCCGACCTTTCTGTCGAACGAATACACCACCAAGTTCATCGACGAGACGCCCGAGCTGTTCCAGTTCAAGAAGCGCCGCGACCGGGGCACCAAGGTTCTGACCTATATCGCCGACATCACGGTCAACGGGCACCCCGAGACCAAGGATCGCCCGCGCCCGCGTGCCGATCTGAAAGAACCCAAGCCCCCCGCGCCCAAGGCCGAACCGCTGATGGGCACGCGCAACCTGCTGGAGCAGAAGGGCCCGCAGGCTGTGGCCGATTGGATGAAGGCCCAGCGCCAGTTGCTGATCACTGACACCACCATGCGCGACGGGCACCAGTCGCTGCTGGCGACCCGGATGCGCTCGATCGACATGATCCGCGTCGCACCCAGCTATGCCGCGAACCTGCCGCAGCTGTTCAGCGTTGAATGCTGGGGCGGGGCGACCTTCGACGTGGCCTATCGTTTCCTGCAGGAATGCCCCTGGCAGCGCCTGCGCGACCTGCGCGAGGCCATGCCCAACCTGATGACCCAGATGCTGCTGCGCGGCGCCAACGGGGTAGGCTATACCAACTATCCCGACAACGTGGTGCAGGAATTCGTGCGCCAGGCCGCGCAGAACATCGACGTGTTCCGCGTCTTCGACTCGCTCAACTGGGTCGAGAACATGCGCGTGGCGATGGATGCGGTGATCGAGAACGGCAAGATCTGCGAAGGCACCGTCTGCTACACCGGCGACATCATGGACCCGGACCGGGCCAAGTATGACCTGAAATACTATGTCGGCATGGCCAAGAAACTGCGCGACGCCGGCGCCCATGTTCTGGGCCTCAAGGACATGGCCGGCCTGCTGAAACCCGCCGCCGCGCGGGTGCTGATCCGCGCATTGAAGGAGGAGGTCGGCCTGCCGATCCATTTCCACACCCACGACACCGCCGGTATCGCCAGCGCCACCATCCTGGCCGCCAGCGAGGCGGGCGTGGACGTGGTGGATTGCGCGATGGACAGCTTCTCGGGCAACACCAGCCAGGCGACGCTGGGCACCGTGGTCGAGGCCCTGCGCCACACCGATCGGGACACCGGGTTGGACGTGAAGGCGATCCGCGAAATCAGCGACTATTTCGAGGCGGTGCGCGGCCAGTACGCGGCCTTCGAATCCGGTCTGCAGGCCCCCGCCTCCGAGGTCTATCTGCACGAGATGCCGGGCGGCCAGTTCACCAACCTCAAGGCGCAGGCGCGCTCGATGGGGTTGGAGGAACGCTGGCACGAGGTGGCGCAGATGTATGCGGACGTGAACCAGATGTTCGGTGACATCGTCAAGGTGACGCCGTCCTCGAAAGTGGTGGGCGATATGGCGCTGATGATGGTCAGCCAGGGCCTGACCCGCCAGCAGGTCGAGGATCCCTCGACCGACGTGGCCTTCCCCGATTCAGTCATCGACATGATGCGCGGCAATCTGGGCCAGCCTCCGGGCGGTTTTCCCGAGACGATCGTGACCAAGGTGCTGAAAGGCGAAAAGCCGAACACCGAACGGCCGGGCAAAGACGTGCCTCCGGTTGATTTGGAGGCCACCCGCGCGGAGCTCTCGAAACAGCTGGAAGGCATGGAGGTCGATGACGAGGACCTGAACGGATACCTGATGTATCCAAAGGTGTTCCTGGACTACATGGGCCGTCACCGGATCTATGGCCCGGTACGCACCCTGCCCACCCGCACCTTCTTTTACGGAATGGAGCCGGGAGAGGAGATCTCGGCCGAGATCGACCCGGGCAAAACGCTGGAAATCCGCTGCCAGGCCATTGGGGAGACGGACGAGAATGGCGAGGTCAAAGTGTTCTTTGAACTCAATGGCCAACCGCGCGTCATCCGCGTTCCCAACCGCCTTGTGCAAGCTTCGACCGCCCAGCGCCCTAAGGCCGAGGTCGGAAACGCCAACCATGTCGGCGCGCCAATGCCGGGCGTGGTTTCGACTGTCGCCGTCACCGCCGGGCAGGAGGTCAAAGAAGGCGACCTTCTGCTGACGATCGAAGCCATGAAAATGGAAACCGGCATCCATGCCGAACGCGACGCAACCGTGAAGGCGGTGCATGTCCAGCCCGGCGGCCAGATCGACGCCAAGGATCTTTTGGTCGAGTTGGAATAAAACCGTTAAAACACAGAAAGGCGCGCCATCAGGCGCGCCTTTTTTCATCCGAGCGGGCTAGTTCAACCGTCGCTGGACTCCGCGACAGGCTGTTGCGGCAACTGTTCCGGCGTGCTGTCAATCGAAACCTCTTCCTCGATTGGCGCTGGCAAGCCCAACAAATCGTGCAGTTCATGAAGAGCCGGATCGGACAAGTCACGGCCACCGGTCAAGGTATCAAGTGCTTCCTGCGGATCATCCGCCCCTGCCAAGGCTTCTTCGGCTTCGGTCACAGCCTGCTCCGCTTCGGCCACGGCATCCTCGTATTTGTCCTGTGCGGTGATGCCCTCGGCTGCTTCTTCTTCAGTTGGCGCAAATTGGTCCTCGATCTCCGCTTCGGTCAGACCTTCCAGTTCGGACAATTCCTTTTCGCGCATTTCAAGCTCCTCTGTCGCGCCAGAGAAACCAAGTATACTCTGCTGATAGCTGTAGAGCTTGCCCGGCATGCTGTTCGGGGCCGCATTCATCAGGGCAGTCTGGCTGGCGTGCGCGGCATTCAAGCCCTTGAGCTCGGACGCGATTTTGCCGTGCTTGATTGGTTTGACATACGGCTCCTCGACAACTGCCGCCGCTACCCGCGCTTTACGGATCGGCTTCTCGACTTTCTTTTTTCCAGTGAAGAATTCGTCGAGTTTGGCTGCAAAACCGTTCTGCCCTTTGGTCCGTGATGTAGTTTTGGTGTTCTTTCGTTGTGCCTTTGGTTTAGCGAGACCGAGACCGGCGAGAAAACCCTTGCCCTGGCCGGACCCACCCTTCGTGCTGCGCGCAGATCCTCCGAGGCTGGCACTGGATTTTTCGGCGCTTTTGCCATTTCCGTTGCCGCCACCGTTACTATTTCCGTTTCCACCACCGTTACCATTTCCGCCTCCATTGCCATTCCCGTTCTTGGCTATGGCGATATCTGGCGTAGCCAACACCGCAACGAAGCTAACTGCCCCGGTCAGCAACAAAGATGTCGCCACAACCCGTGACATAGAAATAAACCAGTGCATGCCAATCCCCTCTTAGGTATCCAAATACTTGCGCCAACCGGCACAAGTTTGAGCAGAAATTTCGCATTATGCATATACTAGTTATCGAATACGGCAAAATTTGGCCTTCGAACGAAACCGCTGTTATCCACTCAGTTCGAGAGAATTGACCTCGGGCGGCAGTTTGAAAATGTCATTAACTTCATAGGCTTGCTCGTTTCTCAACTGACCTGCAAAGAGGCTCAGAAGCATGGCTCCGACCAACGCAGTCAGTTTTATGTTCTCAACCTTGTTCATCCCTCCGTCTCCACCGTTGTCAATATCCGTGGCTGTAGGTTTCAACGGCTCAGCACACCTGTTCCGTCGCAATTTTTTTTCCGGCCAAGTGCGTTTTTCCTCTTGCAGCTTTCCGCCAGAATTTATAGTTCACGCCTCACTCGACGGCGCGGGCGTAGCTCAGGGGTAGAGCATAACCTTGCCAAGGTTAGGGTCGTGAGTTCGAATCTCATCGCCCGCTCCAACGAGGACCGAAAGGTCGCACAAGATATCTGATTGCGGGCGTAGCTCAGGGGTAGAGCATAACCTTGCCAAGGTTAGGGTCGTGAGTTCGAATCTCATCGCCCGCTCCAGATATCCACCTTCCCACAACAAGCACTGGCGGATCGGTCGGTCCTGCGCCATTCTGTTCTGACATGCAGCAGTCAGATGGATGCCCCGATGTCAGACTACCAAATTCGCACGCTGACCGCCGAAGAACTGCGCCACGCAGTGGATTGGGCCGGGCGCGAGGGCTGGAACCCGGGTCATGAGGACGCAATCTGTTTCCGCTCGACCGACCCCAACGGATTTCTGGGCGGGTTTCTGGATGGCGAGATGATCGCCTCGGTTTCAGCCGTGAACTACGACGACGCGTTTTCGTTTCTGGGTTTCTATATCGTGCGGCCCGAGTTTCGCGGATCCGGTCATGGTCTGGAAATCGCCCAGCACGCCCTGGCGCATTGTACGGGGCGAAACATGGGTTTGGACGGGGTGGTCGAACAACAGGACAACTACCGCAAGTCGGGCTTTGTCTTCGCCTACAACAATTATCGGTTCTCCGGCACAGTGTCAGGCATCCTCTCCAGCCTACCCAAGACCAGTATCGAGGTTGCGCCCCTCGGTGGCCTGTCCGAAGACCTTCGCATCTATGACCGTGCCCTGTTCCCCGCGCATCGGGATGCCTTTCTGACGGAGTGGCTGAGCGCACCGGGCCACATCTCGCGTGTTTGTATCCAGAAAGGTCGCATCGCCGGGTATGCAACTCTGCGCTCCTGCCTGAATGGCTACAAGGTAGGGCCGCTGTTCGCCGACGATCCGGACATCGCGCAGGCGCTTCTGGCTGCGGTCCTGGCCGAAGTTCCCGCTGATCACCACAGTTCTGAGGTCTATGTCGACATGCCACAGCCCAACGCGGCGGCCTTTGCACTGGCTGACGCTTTGGGCCTGGAAAAAGTCTTTGAAACCGCTCGCATGTATTCCGACCACGAGCCGGATATCGACCTGAACCGCGTGTTCGGCGTGACGACGTTCGAACTTGGCTGAGCCTTAGAACGCCCTGAAGGTCATTGTTGTCAACGACCGTTCGATGTTCGGAATGACCAGAAGGTGTTCATTTATGAAATGGCCAACATCCTCGGTTTCGGGGATGTAAAGCTTGAGCAGCAGGTCATATTCACCACTGGTGGAGTAGAGTTCCGAGTGGATTTCGCGCAGAGCGATCTCTTCGGCCACCTTGTAGGTGGTGCCGGGCTTGCAGCGGATCTGGATGAAAACGCAGGTGGACATTTCGTGGCCTTGTTGCTTCCGTTTGGCGCAGGCTGGCACGCCCCGCGCCCGGGCGCAATCCCCTGCAACAGTTTGCTGCGATTGCAATGATCGGGCTGGATAAGGCCGCCCGTCCCCGTCTATAAGCGCCCCTGTAGCAAGAGGATTTCGCCAATGCGCACAGCTTCGATCAGCCGCAAGACCGCCGAGACCGCGATTACGGTCGAGGTCAACCTCGACGGCACCGGCACCTATGACAACCAGACCGGTGTGGGGTTCTTCGATCACATGCTGGACCAGCTGGCGCGGCATTCGCTGATCGACATGACGATCCGGGCCAAAGGCGATTATCACATCGACGACCACCACACGGTCGAGGACACCGGCATCGCGTTGGGTCAGGCGCTGACGCAGGCGCTGGGGGACAAGAAAGGCATCCGGCGGTATGGCGAGTGCCATCTGCCGATGGACGATGCGCAGGTGCGCTGCGCGCTGGACCTGTCGGGCCGACCGTTTCTGGTGTGGAACGTGGACCTGCCGACGCCCAAGATCGGCAGTTTCGACACCGAGTTGGTGCGCGAGTTCTTTCAGGCGCTGGCCACCCATGGCGGCATCACCCTTCATATCGACCAGTTGCACGGCTTCAACAGCCACCACATCGCCGAAGCGGCGTTCAAGGCCGTCGCCCGCGCCCTGCGTCATGCGGTCGAGACCGACCCGCGCAAGGGGGATGCGATTCCGTCCACCAAGGGCGCGCTATAGATGCTGACCGCGATCATCGACTACGAAAGCGGCAACCTGCACTCGGCGGAAAAGGCGTTTCAACGCATGGCGCGCGAGCTGGACGCGGGTGAGGTCGTCGTGACCTCGGATGCCGATGTCGTCGCGCGCGCCGACCGGCTGGTGCTGCCCGGCGACGGCGCCTTTCCCGCCTGCGCGGCCGAGCTGCGCGGGCACAGGGGCATCCACGATGCGATGGTCGAAGCGGTCGAGCAGAAGGGCCGTCCGTTTCTGGGCATCTGCGTCGGCATGCAGCTGATGGCGACCACGGGCCGCGAATATACCGACACGCCGGGCCTGAATTGGGTGACCGGGGACGTGGTGCGGATCGAGCCCGAAGACCGGGCGCTGAAGGTTCCGCATATGGGGTGGAACGATCTGGTGATCGAGAGCGAGCACCCGGTGTTCAACGGCGTCGCCTCAGGCGATCACGTCTATTTCGTCCACTCCTACCATTTTCGCGTCGCCAATCCGGCGCAACGCCTGGCCCATGTGGACTATGGAGGGCCGGTCACGGCCGTGATCGGCCGCGACACGATGATCGGGATGCAGTTTCACCCTGAAAAAAGCCAGGATGTGGGCCTGCGGATGATCGGGAACTTCCTGACCTGGGCCCCCTGACCGGTTACTGCACGCGGGTCCAGGTCTGACCGCGACAGATCAGGCCGCCCGCGACGCAACCCTTGACCGTCAGCTTGTTCTGACCGTCCAGCGACATCTTGGAATTGTAGGTTTTGTCCCGGTCCGGCGCCCAGATCTTGCCGCCGCTATAGCTGCCGCCGCCATCCGATACCATGTCCCAGATGATGTTCTTGCCCAGGTTCTCGTAGTTCAGCTGCTGGTTTCCGTCCTTGTCGAAGGCGCTGTCGATGGTGCCGCAAACGGCGCTACCGCAGGGCCCGATCGAGACGTGCAGATATCCGCCGGTATCCCCCGGCTGGGTTTTCCAAAGCCCGTTGACCGGGTCATCCGCGCGCGCGCCGGTGGCCAAGGTGACAAGTGCAGCCGCAGCGGCCAGAGCAAGTTTGTTCATGGTATCCTCCCTGTTTTGCAGGCAGTCTGACCGCCGGCACCCGTTCGGGCAAGATTGACTTTGCGTCGCGTTGCATCCCCTGCCCCGCCTGTGCCATATCCCGCGCCAGTACCAGTCACGAAAAGGCCGCCCGACATGATCCTCTATCCCGCAATCGACCTGAAAGACGGCCAGGCCGTACGCCTTCTGCGCGGCGAGATGGACAAGGCCACGGTCTTCAACGAAGACCCCGCGGCCCAGGCCCGCGCCTTTGTCGAGGCCGGCTGCGAATGGCTGCATCTGGTGGACCTGAACGGCGCTTTCGCCGGGGAACCCGTGAACGCCGCCCCGGTCGAGGCGATCCTGAAATCCTGCAACGTGCCGGCCCAGCTGGGCGGCGGCATCCGCGACATGGCCACCATCGAGACCTGGCTGGACAAAGGGCTGGCCCGAGTGATTCTGGGTACGGTTGCGGTGGAAAACCCCGATCTGGTCCGTCAGGCGGCCAAGGCCTTTCCCGGCCAGGTCGCCGTCGGGATCGACGCGCGCAATGGGCGCGTCGCCACCAAGGGCTGGGCCGAGGAAACCGACGTGATGGTGACCGACCTGGCGCGCAGCTTCGAAGACGCGGGCGTGGCGGCGATCATCTACACCGACATCAACCGCGACGGCGCGATGCAAGGCCCCAATGTTGAGGCTACGGCCGATTTGGCCCGGGCAGTCTCGATCCCGGTGATCGCCAGCGGCGGGGTCAGCTCGCTGGACGACCTGATAGCCCTGCGCGACTGCGGCGCAAACCTGAACGGCGCGATTTCAGGCCGCGCACTCTACGACGGCGCGCTGGATCTGCGCGACGCCCTCGCGGCGTTGAAGTGTTAGTCTATTGCAAGGGGTCCGCAAACAGGTTCTGCCCGAGCAGTCTGAATTGTGGTCGTTGTACACTCCGGGTGATTTCGTTGATGGGTACTCGGTCCAAAGCGACCTTGCACCGTTTGACGCAATGAAAATCGGTCTGACCATGCCGGGGTGGGTGAAGATCCTGATGGGGATCCGGAACGCAATCGTTGCCCCATTCGGTTTGAAAGGCGGCAAGCACTTGAACAACGACAATGGCTCGCCCGACGCAGGCACCGGCGCGATTTTTCCGTTGACCTACAGGGATAAGACAGAGGTCATCGTGGGAATCGATGACCGCCATCTGGATTTCCGCATCGCCGTGCATCGCGACAAAGACCGCATAGTCATGGCAACCTGGGTGCGGACTCACAATCGTTTGGGACGGATCTATCTGACGGTGATCATGCCCTTTCACATTCTGATCGTACGCAATTGCATGAAACGGATCGCGCGCGCCTCTCAGGTATGACGCCGATCAGTTGGCTGCGGCACTCGTCAGCTTGCTCAACGCACCGCGCATCTTGTCGATCACCGGGGAATTTTCCACCGCATCAAGCTCGTCCATGGTTTCCTTGGGATCCTCGTAGGCCAACCAGACCTGGCCGTCGGCATCCTCATAGGCTTGCACCTTGAGCGGAAGGAACAATCCCGCACGCGGGTCGATCTGCATGGCGGGCGTTCCCAGAGCCGGGTTTCCGAAGATCAAAACCTGATTGGGCGGTATCGTCATGTCGACCTTGTGCGCACCGGCCGCGTGGTCAACGCGGGCAAATACGGTCGCGCCTGCATTTTCGACGGCGGCCTGCAGCGCGTCGATGGCCTCGGTCACGGATTTGTCGGTGGGAACCTTGATGATGTCGTCGGCCATCGCCCACGTCGCACCGGACAGAATGAAAGCGGTTGTAAGAAACAAGTTGCGCATGGTTTTCACCTCCTGCTGAAATCCGCTTCAGTTTCACGAGGTTCCGGGCGCAGGACAATCACAACTCTGGCATCGGCGGGGCTTTGCCGGTAGAGGTGCGGCAACAAAGGACAAACCATGCTGAAAACCCGCATCATTCCCTGTCTGGATGTCGCCGATGGCCGCGTGGTCAAGGGCGTGAATTTCGTGGGCCTGCGCGACGCGGGCGATCCGGTGGAATCGGCCAAGGCCTATGACGCCGCCGGCGCTGACGAGATCTGCTTTCTCGACATCCACGCCACCCACGAAAACCGCGGCACCATGTTCGACGTGGTTCAGCGCACGGCCGAGCAGTGCTTCGTACCGCTGACGGTGGGTGGCGGCGTGCGCACCAAGGAAGACGTGCGCGCGCTGTTGCTGGCGGGGGCCGACAAGGTCAGCTTCAACTCGGCCGCCGTGGCCGACCCCGACGTGATCGCCGAGGCTGCCGACCAGTTCGGCAGCCAGTGCATCGTCTGCGCCATCGACGCCAAAACCGTCAGCCCCGGCAAATGGGAGATCTTCACCCACGGCGGACGCAAACCCACCGGCATCGACGCGGTAGAGTTCGCCAAGACCGTCGTCGCCAAGGGGGCGGGTGAGATTCTGCTGACTTCGATGGACCGCGACGGCACCAAGGCGGGGTTCAACATTCCGCTGACGCGCGCCATCTCGGATGCGGTCGACGTGCCGGTGATCGCCTCGGGCGGCGTGGGCAATCTGGATCATTTGGTCGAAGGCGTGACCGAAGGCGGAGCCAGCGCGGTGCTTGCGGCCTCGATCTTTCACTTCGGCGAATACACGATCCGCGAGGCCAAAGAGCACATGGCATCCGCGGGTATCCCCATGAGGCTGACATGAGCATACTGAACGAGCTGGCCGCCACGATCGCATCCCGCAAGGGCGCGGACCCCGAATCAAGCTGGACCGCCAAGCTGCTGTCCAAAGGCCCCGAGAAATGCGCCGAGAAGTTCGGCGAAGAGGCCGTGGAGGCGATCATCGAAGCCGTCAAGGGTGACCGCGACCGGCTGACATCCGAGGCCGCCGATGTGCTGTATCACCTGCTGGTCATGCTGGCCGCGCGCGACGTGGCGCTGGAAGACGTTCTGGCCGAGCTTGCCAGGCGGCAGGGCACCAGCGGCATCGCCGAAAAGGCCGCACGCGACCGGGGCTGAGACCCGGCTTTCACCAATAGCGTCCGCGCCCTATACTGATTGATCGAAGCGCCTGCCGGGCGCAGGGGCGACGAGGGACACAGGCATGTTCAAACCCATGATCTGGGCACTGACGACGCTGGCCATTCTGGGGCTTGGCGCATGCTCATCCGCGCCGCCCGCTCGCAGCGACGACGTCGCGCGGCTTGCAGCCCAGATCCAGGCGCTGGGGCCCGAGGTCGACCCGGAAGAGGCCCAGCGCGCGGCCCGCGTCACCTATGCCTATACCGCGCAGCTGGCGCAGGAATACCAGATCACAGACCCCCCTCTGATCCATAACGCCAAGGTCAACAAAGGGCTGCGCCCGCGCGGGCTGTGCTGGCACTGGGCCGAAGACATCGAACGGCGCTTGAAGCAGGAGAACTTTCGCACGCTGACCCTGCACCGCGCGATCGCCAACGCCGACAACCCGTTCCGAATCGATCACAGCACGGCAATAATCAGCCGACGCGGTGATTCGATGTACGACGGTGTCGTTCTGGACCCATGGCGCTATGGAGGGGTCCTGTTTTGGAGTCCATTGCGCGAGGACACGCGCTATGAATGGGTCCCGCGCGACATCGTGCTGGAGAAACGGCGGCAAGAGCAGCTTGCGGAAATCAACGCCGTTGCGGTGAACTGAGCAGTCAGAGTTTTGATGAGATGATGCCGGTGGCGAACCCGCCCATGCGCAGCTCGCCGAACAGGCGCTGATATTCGATCTTGGGGCAGCGATTCATGACGACATCGACACCGCGCGCCTGCGCCACCGCGGCGGCCTCGGCGTTTTCAACACCGATCTGCATCCAGATCGTGCGCAGGTCGGGAAATGCAGCCAGCGCTTCATCCACGATCGGAGGAACGGCTTCGGACCTGCGAAAAATATCTACCATGTCAACGGGTTCACTGATTTCGGACAACGAGGCCCGAACAGTTTCACCAAAAAGATCGGCTCCGGCATGGCCAGGATTGACCGGAATCACCCTGTACCCCTTGAGCGACAAGTAGCGCGCAACGTAATAGCTGGGCCGCACCGGGTTCATCGACACGCCAACGACCGCAACCACCTTGGTGCGTTTCAGGACGGATCTGAGGAAGTCATCGGAATACTCAGTCATGGCTGCAGCCTAGCCGTGACTTTGAAAGGAAAAAAGCGCCCAAGGATACCTTGGGCGCCAGTTGTTGGAACGAGGGACAGTGAAATGACCCGCGGCAGTTCCGTTCCGCGGTCACTGTGACATTTAGGCATGAGTTTCGGAAAAAAAAGAGGTCGCGCGCATTTTTGTGATGACACGAGTGGATAAGCGGGAATCTGCCTGTCAACCGTACAGGATCGCCGGCCAGTTTTTCTCGGCCTTCTGGATGAAGCCGGTCGTGTCCGTCAGCCACATCTTTTCGATCTCGAGGGAATGCGTCAGATACAGCCTGCCGCCTACGATCTTCCACGCCATCGGGTCCGTGCTGGTCAGCTCGCCATAGGCCATGGCATAGGCGCAATATCCGCCGAACCTCGGCGCGTAGGCACGCGGATTAAGTTCGAACGCCTCTCGGTTCTCCTGCGAGGCAAACCGCCAGGTAGCGCCCTTCCACATCACCGCAATGTCGGGTCGCCCTTGAACCGGGCCGCCATCTCGAAAATAGCTGACCGCGTCATAACCGGTAATGGCCGCACCTTTTGCGGAATAGAATACCGGGGCGGTCTGCGCCCGCAATGTCAGCGGACAAGCGATTGAAAAGGTAAGACCGGCAAGTACGGATCGTCGGGATAGCATCAGATTTCACGGGTTGTGTTTTACAGACGCTATAAGATGCAACTTTTGACGCGCCGCGAAACCCATTTGACGCAGTTGTGAAGGGTCGTGTCGGAAAGGGCTCAGTCGAACACGTCCTCGATCACATCCCAAGCTTCGTCCAGAACGCGCGAGAAAAGGCCTTTTTTCCTTTTCTTGTAGCTCTTCTTTTTGGGCTTTTGCATTGGAATGCTGTGTCGCGGCTGTGGATCCGAAGCCTTTTTTACAGGGATCATCTTCAGGTTATGCAGTGGGGCACCGCAACTGGAACAGCTGAGTTCGTGCCGCTGGCGCCCCTTGAGGACCAGCGCCGCGCGGGTTCCGCAGTAGCAGCACGTAGCAATCTTGGATGGGGCGGGAATGGGTCTCTCCTCTCAATGCGGCTGAGAAGCATATAGGGCAATCGCCCCGGCATTTGAGACGTTCAGCGATCCGAAACCGCCCGCTGCGTCAATTTTGACAAGCATATCCACCGTTTCCTTGGTCTTTTGCCGCAACCCCGGCCCCTCGGCGCCCAGAACCAGCGCAACCGGCCGATCGCGCTTGCCCTCCAAAGCGGCCTCGATGGTCTGTTCGGCCTCACCATCCAAGCCCAGAACCAGGAACCCCATATTCTGCAACTCGACGATCGCATCAGCCAGGTTACGCACCCGCAGATAGGGCTGGCGTTCCAACGCACCGCTGGCGGTCTTGGCCAGCGCACCGGTTTCCGGCGCCGAGTGGTGGCGCGTGCCGATGACCGCGCTGGCGCCAAGAACCTCGGCCGAGCGCAGAATCGCGCCCACATTGTGCGGATCGGTCACGCGGTCCAACAGCAGCACCCGAGGGTTTTCGCGCCCGATGCAATTCTCGGCCAGACAGCCCCATTCCAGCGGCTTGACTTCAAGCGCCGCGCCTTGGTGCACCGAGCCCGAGTCGATTGGCGCGTTGAATTTTCGCGGATCGACGAGCTCAGCCTGCATGCCCGATTCCGCGATCGCATCCGCCAGCTTGTCCTGCGCGTTGCGGGTCACGATCAGGCGCAGTTTCTGCCGTTTGGGGTTCATCAACGCATCACGCACGGCGTGCAATCCGAACAACCAAACGGTTTCGGAAGCCGCCGCATTGCGCGCCTGCTCTTTCTCGATCACCCACTTCGGTTTCTTCATTTTACTGGCCTCCGGGCCGGGAACAATGTTTCCTGCGCCAAAGCGGAAATTTCCTGTTGACGCTCCTTTTGAGCGCTAGTAATCACGCCTCCACGTCAGGTGCAACGCCTGACAGTGGGCGACAGGCCGCAAGGTGTGGCAGGGGACTGTAACTCCCTCGCGGAGACGCACGCCTGGTTCGATTCCAGGGTCGCCCACCATTTTCTTCCGCAAATCAGAACACAGATGGATATTGCACACCGGATTTGTCCAGGTGGTCCCTTGCGTTTGCCCTCGATTCTGCGAGGAAATTCAGGCAAAGGTTGAGTGCCCGGTGATCATGCGATGCCCCGAGCATCAACGGCCGGACATCGGACGGCGTGGGACTGGCGGTTGCGTCCTGACACCCGATGCTTGTATCGAAACGGGATTTTCTGACTCATCCTTTCCAATGAGCAGCTTAGCATCTTCCAATTCCAAAAATTTACAAATTCATAAATCAAAGAGTTCAAGAATTTACAAAATAATATTTCATTTCTAGGGACTTGTTGGGGAATTTTCATTCTGCCCCTCATACTTGCCCTGCGCAGGTTGCGTTTTACCCGACGGAAGAGGAGCCCGAGGGCGTAGCCTGCTAATTGGGAGGAATTCATGTCAAACAAATCTGTCACGCGTCGCGGCGTGCTGAAGTCTGGTGCCGTCACAAGCGCCGGTCTGGCATTGCCGACGATCTTCACGGCCTCGTCGGCCGCGGCTTATACCAACGAACCCACTGGCGGATCAGTCACGCTGGGCTTCAACGTGCCGCAGACCGGCCCCTATGCCGAAGAAGGCAATGACGAACTGCTGGCGCAGCAGCTGGCGGTCGAGCATCTGAATGGTGAAGGCGACGGCGGCTGCCTGAACACCTTCACGTCGAAGGCGCTGAAAGGGAACGGCATCCTTGGCAAGAAGGTCGAGTTCGTCACCGGCGACACGCAGACCAAGTCCGACGCTGCCCGTGCATCGGCCAAGTCGATGATCGAAAAAGACGGCGCGATCATGATCAACGGCGGCTCGTCCTCGGGCGTGGCCGTTGCGGTTCAGGGCCTCTGCCAGGAGGCGGGCGTGATCTTCATGGCCGGCCTGACCCACGCCAACGACACCACCGGCAAGGACAAGAAGGCGAACGGCTTCCGTCACTTCTTCAACGCCTACATGTCGGGTGCCGCTCTGGCGCCGGTGCTGGCCAAGGAAATGGGCACCGAACGCCGCGCCTATCACCTGACCGCCGACTACAACTGGGGTTGGACCCAGGAAGAGTCGATCGTGGCTTCGACCGAAGCGATGGGCTGGGAGACGGTCAACACTGTCAAGACCCCGCTGGCCTCGACCGACTTCTCGTCCTACATCGCGCCGGTTCTGAACTCGGGCGCGGACGTGCTGGTTCTGAACCACTACGGCGGCAACATGGTCAACTCGCTGACAAACGCGATCCAGTTCGGCCTGCTGGACAAGGTCGTAAACGGCAAGGACTTCAAGATCGTCGTTCCGCTGTACTCGGAACTGATGGCCGCCGGCGCTGGCGAGAACATCAAGGGCGTTCTGGGTTCGATGAACTGGAACTGGCAGCTGCAGGATGAGGGCACCAAGGCCTTCGTGAAGTCCTTCGGCGAGAAGTACGGCAAGCCGCCGTCGAACTCGGCTCAGACTTGCTATGCCCAGGTACTGCTGTACGCGGATGCCTGCGAGCGCGCAGGCACCTTCAACCCGTGCGGCGTGGTCGAAGCTCTCGAGGACTTCGAGTTCGACGGTCTGGGCAACGGCCCGACCTGGTATCGCGGTGCCGACCACCAGTGCTTCAAGGATGTGCTGGTCGTGCGCGGCAACGAAAACCCGACCAACGCCTATGACACGCTGGAGATCGTCGAGATCACTCCGCGGGCGCAGGTCGAGTACGATCCGGATCACCCGATGTTCGCCGGCGGCGAACTGGGCAAGTGCAACCCGGGCGCGTAACCCCGACACTCGGTTTTTCGCAAGAAAACCCCTGAGTCCTCAAAACGGCTCTCTCCGGTCAGACGACCGGGGAGAGCTGCCGGGACCAGTCAAAGGTAAGGACAATGGACGCAATCCTACTGCAAATTCTGAACGGGCTGGACAAGGGCTCGGCCTATGCGCTGATTGCGCTGGGGCTGACGCTGATCTTCGGCACGCTCGGCGTGGTGAACTTCGCCCACGGGGCCCTGTTCATGATCGGCGCCTTCTGTGCCGTCACGCTTCAGAAGATCTTCAACCTCAGCTACGAGGTGGTCGACGAGACCCAGACCGACTTTCTGGGCAACCCGCTGAAGGTGAAGACCCCCTATGTCGAAAGCTGGTTCGGCCCCGAGCTGGGCGCGACCATCATCGACTGGTCCGTGCCGCTGGCCATCCTGTTCGCCATCCCGATCATGCTGATGGTCGGCTACGTTATGGAACGCGGCCTGATCAAGCATTTCTACAAGCGTCCCCATGCAGATCAGATCCTTGTGACCTTCGGCCTGGCCATCGTTCTGCAAGAGATCATCAAGTATTTCTTCGGCGCCAACCCGATCCAGACCCCGCCGCCTGCGGCACTGAGCGGGTCCGTCGATCTTGGCGTTGCGCTGGGGTTCGATCCCAACGCGATCATCTATCCGATCTGGCGTCTGGTCTATTTCCTGTTCGCGGTCGTGATCATCGGGGGCGTGTTCTCGTTCCTGCAGTTCACCACCTTCGGCATGGTCGTGCGCGCCGGAATGGCCGACCGGGAAACCGTGGGCCTTCTGGGCATCAACATCGACCGACGGTTCACCATCATGTTCGGCATCGCAGCCGCCGTGGCTGGCCTCGCTGGCGTGATGTACGGGCCGCTGAACCCGCCCAACTATCACATGGGAATGGATTTCCTTGTGCTCAGCTTCGTGGTCGTCGTGGTCGGCGGCATGGGCTCGCTGCCCGGCGCGGTTCTGGCCGGGTTCCTTCTGGGCATCCTTGAAAGCTTTGCCTCGACCACCTGGGCGACCACCACGATCCCGGGCATCAACCAGATCATCATCTACCTTGTCGCCATCATCGTTCTTCTGACCCGTCCGCGGGGTCTGATGGGCCGCAAAGGCGTGATGGAGGAATAACCCATGCTGGGACTGAACAAAAAAGACACAAGCCTGCTGATCGTCGTCGCAATCCTGACGTTGCTGGCCCCCTTCATCCTGAACCCCTTCCCCACTGACAGCGCCATGGCGCAGTTCAACGCGGGCTATCCGGACCTGATGCAGCGGTTCGTGATCTTCGGCATCTTTGCCATCGGGTTCAACATCCTGTTCGGCCTGACCGGATACCTGTCCTTCGGCCACGCGGCTTTTCTTGGGGTGGGCTCTTACTCGGCAGTCTGGATGTTCAAACTTCTCAGCTACAACGTCATCCCGGCCATCGCGCTGAGCGTCGTGGTCGCCGGGCTGTTCTCGGTGCTGATCGGCTATGTCAGCCTTCGCCGGTCGGGGATCTACTTCTCGATCCTGACGCTGGCTTTCGCGCAGATGAGCTTTGCGCTGGCTTATTCGGTGCTGTCGAACCCCAAGTTCAACCTGACCAACGGGGAAACCGGCCTGCAGGTTTATGCCGACGACCCGCAGATCCTGCAGGGGGCCAATGCGCCCGATCTTCCGCATCTGTTCGGCCTGCCGATGCGCGCGACCTACACGATGGATGTGGGCGCGTGGAGCTTTGACTTCAACGCGGGCTACTACCTGTGTGCGGTGATCATGATGGTGGTGTTCTACCTGGCGATCCGAATCTTCCGCTCGCCCTTCGGCATGATGCTGCGGGCGGTGAAGTCGAACCAGCAGCGGATGAATTATACCGGGCTGAACTCCAAGCCCTACACGCTGGCCGCCTTCGTGATCTCGGGCATGTATGCCGGCCTGGCCGGTGGCCTGATGGCTGCGATGGACCCGCTGGCCGGCGCAGAACGGATGCAGTGGACCGCCTCGGGCGAGGTCGTGCTGATGACCATTCTGGGCGGCACCGGCACCCTGATTGGGCCGGTTTTGGGCGCGGGTTTCATCAAATATTTCGAGAACATCTTCTCGAAAATCAACGACAACGTGTTGCACAGCTGGTTCGCCTTCCTGCCTGATGGGCTTGAGGACGCGGTGGTGTTCATCATCCACCCGTTCATCGGCAAGGGCTGGCATCTGACCCTGGGCATCCTGTTCATGCTGGTGGTGATCTACCTGCCCGGCGGGCTGGTCGAGGGCGGTCAGCGGTTGCTGAACTGGATCCGCCGTAAAAGCGTTGGCGGGGATGACACCCGCGAAGGCAAAACCGAGCCGGCAGAATAAGGAAACGCGTCAATGGCAATTCTGAAAGTAAAAGATGTCAGCAAGCGCTTCGGCGGCCTCAAGGCCCTGACGGACGTGAACCTGAGCGTCGAGGAAAACTCGGTCCATGCAATCATCGGCCCCAACGGGGCGGGCAAGTCCACCCTGCTGAACTGCCTGGTGGGCAAGCTGATCCCGGATACCGGTTCGGTCTTGTTCGACAACCAGTCGGTGCTGGGGCGCGAGCCGTACCAGATCAACCAGATGGGCATCAGTCGGGTGTTCCAGACGCCCGAGATCTTTGGCGAATTGACTGTGATGGAAAACATGCTGATCCCGATCTTCGCGATGCGCGACGGGGCATTCCGCATGCACGCCTACGAAACCATCGCCAACGAAAAAGAGGTGGTCGAACAGGCCGAGGCCATGCTGGAAGAGATGAACATGGCCGACAAGCGGCACATGCACTCAGCCTCGCTGTCGCGCGGCGACAAGCGGCGGCTCGAGATCGGCATGTGCCTCAGCCAGAAGCCGCGCCTGCTGCTGCTGGACGAGCCCACAGCCGGGATGGCACGGGCCGACACCAACAACACCATCGACCTGCTGAAGCAGATCAAGGACGAGCGCGACATCACCATCGCGATCATCGAGCACGACATGCATGTGGTGTTCAGCCTGGCCGAGCGGATCACCGTTCTGGCGCAGGGCACGCCGCTGGTCGAGGACACCCCCGAAAACATCCGCGGAAACCCCAAGGTCCGAGAGGCCTATCTGGGCGAGGCGGCGTGAGGAAAAGCTATGAACGAGAAACCTGACTTTTCGAAAAACGCCAACATGGCCAGCACCGCGCCCGCGTTCCTGTCGGTGTGGGATATGCATTCGTACTATGGCGAGAGCTACATCGTCCAAGGCGTCAGCTTCAACGTCCACGAAGGCGAGATCCTGGCCCTGCTGGGGCGGAACGGGGCGGGCAAGACTTCGACCCTGCGCTCGATCGCGCGCGTGGGCGAGCCCGAGGTGCGCCACGGCGAAATCTGGCTGGACCACAAGCCGCTGCACAACATGACCAGCTACGAGGCCGCCGCGGCCGGGTTGGGCCTTGTGCCCGAGGATCGGCGGATCATCCCCGGCCTGACGGTCGAGGAGAACCTGCAGCTGGCCCAGATCGCCCCCCCGATCGGCTGGTCGCTGGAACGGATCTACGAGCTGTTCCCGCGTCTGGGCGAACGACGCAAGCAGGAGGGCGTGACCCTTTCGGGCGGCGAACAGCAGATGCTGTCGATCGCCCGGGCGCTGGCCCGGGACATCAAGGTGTTGCTGCTGGACGAACCCTACGAGGGGCTGGCCCCGGTGATCGTGGACGAGATCGAAAAGACGCTGATCCACATCAAGCAGCAGGGCATGACCACCATCATCGTCGAACAGAACGCGGTGCGCGCGCTGCAACTGGCCGACCGGGCAATCATTCTGGACACCGGCTGCATCGTGTTTGACGGCACCGCCGACGAAGTGCTGGAAAACACCCAGCTGCGCGAGGAATATCTGGCGATCTGACCCGCGTCAGTTGGGCAGGCAGGCCCATTCGGCCACGACCCGCCCCTGCCGCAGTGCCAGAACCGTGCCGAACTGGTTCAAAACCGCTTCACTCTGACTGGGGCGCAGCAAGGCGATATCGCCGGGCTGCGCCCTGGTTGTTTTGGGACCCACCCAGACCTCTTGATTGCTTGAACGCCCGAACACGCCGGAATAGCCGAACCCGTCGGGCCAGACGGGGCTGGCCAGGTAATGTCCGCCGGAAATGGCGAGGTTGGTCCGGCGCAGTCCAGGCAGGTCAATCCCAGGCACCGGGTTGCGCGGCATGACCTTGAGGATCGGTGTGGCCAGGAACAGGGCGGGCAAAAATGCCTTCGTCGATGCGTGGTCAAAATCCGAAGGTTTCACCAGAACCGACCCAAAGGCGACCTCGGTCGCCGGGGTTCGCGTGGCCGGGTCCTGAAAGGTCAGGCTACCACCGGTGTTCAGGCACAGCCCCTGCGCCCCCTGCCCCAGCGCAGCGACCGCTTGCCCAAAGGCTTTGGCACTGGCTCGCCGCGCGCGGCGTCGGAGCGGCGCAGGCAGTTTGGCCAGATGCACCTCGTACCCCATCACGCCCGACAGTGTGACATGGGCGCGATCCGCGATCCGTGCCGCGACGCCTGCGACCTGATCGGGGGTCAACCCGCCGCGATGCAGGCCCACGTCGATCTCGAGCGACAGGCGCAGGGTTTGGCCCGTGTCAGCGGCAAGCGACAGATATGCGTCCAGCCGCTGTGGCGTGTCGATCAGCCACTGCACCCTTTGGGCGGCGTCGGGATGCGTCTCAAGAATCCGCTGGGCGGCCGTCACCGGAAGCGGTTTGCCCAGCAGGTGGTCGGTGTCCGGCTCGGCGGCCAGCAGGGCCGACAGCATGGGTTCGGAAAAGCTCATCAGGCCTGATGCCGGAATCCGGGCGCGGATATGGTCCAGCAGAGGTAGGCACGGCAGAGACTTGGCCACCAACCGGGCCTGCAGGCCGTGGCCCAGCCCCGCGCGGGCGGCGTCGCAATTCGCCTCGACCCGGTCCAGATCGACGACGGCAACCGGCCGGTCGACACCATGATCGCGCAGCAATTGGGCGAGATGTGCAAGATACTCTGCGGTCATGGGCGAAACATCCGGGCCAGCGCGGGTGTCAGGAACTTGCCCTTTGGGTCCAGCCGTTCACGCAATGTGCAGAACGCATCGAAATCGGGATAGAGGCGCGACAGATCGGAATAGGTCAGGCTGTGCAACTTGCCCCAATGGGGGCGGCCGCCGGCCTGCAGGACCAGCGGCTCCATCGCCTCGAAATAGCGCAGATGGCCTTCCTTCGCATCGTTGTGGATGGCAATTGATACCCGTGGGCCACCTTGGAAAGGTGACAGGCAGGCGTCGTCGCCTGCAGTCTGCCGCACCTCGATCGGGAAATAGATGTCGGCGTGGTCACGCTCCAACCGTCGGATCAGCTCTGACAGCACGTCACGGGCGTTTTCGGGCGGAAGGTGGTATTCCATTTCTTTGAACCGGATATGCCGGTCGCTGCACAGAACGCGCCAGCTTTCGCCGACGTAATCCTCGTCGGATTGGGCCATCGTCAGCAGACGCAGCAGGGCGCGCCGCAGGCCGGGACTGAGCCCACCCGCGCTGCGCGCCAGCTTCAGAACCTTGACGGCGATCATGTCCAAATCGCGCGGCGCGCGGGTCTCGGGTGCATCGGTGATTTCATGCCGGATTTCAACGGTCTTGCCGGTGAAGGGGATGTAGAAGAACTCGAAATTCCTGTTTTCGTCCCAATGCTGGTGCATGCGCTCCAGTGTGTCCTGCAGGTCTGACAGACGCACCCGGCGGCGCAGGTTGTATTTCGGCACGACGTTGATCTGTGCCTCGGTCACGATGCCCAGCAGACCCAGCGAGACCTGCACCATGTTCCGCGGAATGTCGTCGGTGGTCAGGGTCTGTCCGTCAGCGCCGATCAGCCGGGCTGCAGTGATCTCGGCAGACAGGCACGGCAGGGTGCGCCCGGTGCCGTGGGTTGCCGTGGCCGCCGCGCCGGCCAGAGTCTGCACGTTGATATCACCCAAGTTGCGGAAGGCCGTGCCGTGCCGTGCCAATGCCGGTGACAGATCGCGCAGCCGGGCATTGGCGTTGACCCAGGCCCGCCCGTCGTCGACCCTTGTTACGGCGGGCAGGTCCAAGGCGGTCAGGTCAATGATCTGTTGCGCCCCTGGAACCAGCGGTGTGAAGGAATGCCCTGCCCCGACCGGACGCAGGGTTTCGGCCGAGGCGATCAGCTGTTGAAGGTCTTCGGTCGTGGTCGGCCGCTTGGGCCGTATTTGGCTTGTCTGGTTGCCTGCCCAGTTCTGCCACATGGCTGATCCTCCTCCCATCCGGGGCAGAGGATTGCAGCCGGGGCGACAGGGAACAAGCCCGGTTTTCAGGACGTTACGTCGGGAAAGCAGTTATTCGGCCGCAGGCCGCAGGTTGGCGACGCTGTCGAACCAGGCCTCGATGGTGTCCAGATCGGGTTCAAGCGACTGCGCAGAACCATCGGTGAAACCCACGAACTTGTCACGGTTCAGGCCGTTGACCCCGACCAGCACCGGGATATCCAGCGCCAGCGCCTCGCCGATGACGGGGCGGAACCCGCGGCCATCGGCCTCGTGCTTGCCGAACTTGTTGACGATCAGCAGTTGCGGACGGTCGGCCAAAGACGCCGTCACATAGCCCACCGCCTGCTCCAACGCGGCCGGGTCCAACCGGCACCCGCGCGACTGGCTGCCCAGCGATTGCGAGATGCGGATGGTCTCGCCATGCGGCAGCACGCGCAGGTCCATGTCGCATTTGCTGCTGTCGGCGCATTCGGTGTTGGTCTGAACCACACCGGCCAGACGGGCGCCCTTGGCCAGCAGATGTTCGGCAACCGCGCTCAGCAGGCGGTCGGTCGCGCCGCGATCGGTAGTGGTGACATAGGCCAGGTGCATCGGCAGACCTTTCTGGGTTTCATCCTGTCGTTTCAATTAGCACGCATGGGGCGCCCCTTCCAGCGCCCGCATCATGGCAGCGGAGACACTCCGATCACCGGCGCGTGCAGGTGCAACAGCGCGGCATAGGTCAGCCCCGCCACCAACCAGACCCAAGACCGCGGCCAGGGGCGTGGCAGCCGCAGCGCCAGGCGCGCTGTGTTGCGCGACAGGTGCGGCCAGTCGGCCCCCATTTCGCGCGCCTTGCGCCTGTCGATCAGGGCCATGCCCATCCACGCGAAACCCGCGAACAGTCCGAACAGAACCACATGCGCCAAGCTGCCATTGGCCAGCAGATGCGCCAGCGCCCACAGCATCATCGCCAGCAGGATCGGGTGGCGGGTGGTGCGCAGGATGCCGGGCTGCTCGGGGTTGAACGGGCGGCGTCCCAGGCCGCCGAAGGAAAACGGGTTGGTCGCCGCCAGCCCGGCCACCGCCAGCCAGCAGACGACGGGCATCACCAGCAGCGGCACCCAGCGCAGGATCGCCAGCGGCGGGATGACCTCGACATAGGGCGCGTTGGCCGCGGCCACGATCAGCCAGGCCAGAACCGCCAGCGACATCGCCGAATAGACTGCGAAATAGGGCCCGCGCCCCATCAGCCCGATCAGCCGCCCGCGCACTGCCGGACGCGCCGGAATGGCGTGGCTGAGCAGAAAGATCACAAGTGCAGCAACAAAAGCGCCCCAACCGGCCATGGTCATCTCCGCCTGTTTTGCGCCCGGAATACCGGGGGAAACGGCCCCGGTCCTTGTCCGAAATCAAATGTGGTCGGGGGCAGCTGCGCCGCCCCCGATCCAGAGCTACAGGCCCAGCGCCTTGCGGCGTTCCTCGGCAAATCCCTGAACCATGCGGTCGGCGATCAGCGCCAGGATGGCCATCGCCGCCCCGGCCGAAATGCCCAGCCCCACATCCGCCTGCCCCAGCGCCAGATAGATCGACTGGCCCAGACCGGTCGTGCCGATCAGCGCTGCGATCACCAGCATCGCAAAGGCATAGAGGATCGTCTGGTTCAGCCCCAGCAGGATCGTGGGCGCAGCGTAGGGCGCACGCACGTCGCGCATGATCTGCCACTCGGTCGCGCCGCTCGAGATCGCGGCCTCCATCATCTCGTCCGGGGTGTTGACCAGCCCGTGACGGGTGTAGCGGATCATCGGCACGATCGCATAGGCGCAGATCGCCAGAAAGGCCGAGAACTCGCCGATCTGGAACACCATCAGCACCGGGATCAGGAACACGAACAGGGGGATCGTCTGCAGCATGTCGCAGATCGGACGCACGATCTTCCAGACCGGCGACCAGACCGCGCTGGCGAGGCCGATCAGCCCGCCGACAACGGCGCAGAAGAACACCGCCGCACCGCTGAGATAAAGCGACAGCAGCGCCCTCTCCCACAGGCCCGAGATCAGGATCGTGCTCAGCAGCGCCACCGACAGCGCCGCCAGACGCCAACCGCCCGCCACCCAGCCCAGCGCCGCCGCGCCGGTCAGGACGAACGGCCATGGCAGGTTCGCGATGCCGGTTTCGAGCATGCCGATCAGGATCAGCGTGACCAGACCGCCAGTCAGGTGCCCACGCCACGCCATCAGCAAGGCGATCACCACACCGGCGGCGAACAGGCCGTAGCTCATGGCCGGGGTCCACTGGAACCCCCAGGTAAAAGGCAAAACCGCCTGATCCAGACCGATCCGCAGCGGCAGCAGCACATAGAACATCGAGTTGTTCTTGAGCGAATCCAGCCACGGTCCGTTATTCTGGGTAAAGGCTGTCAGGCCGCTGTCCACCGCCTGCGCGACCGGATCCAGCAGCGTCAGTTCGGACGGGTTGGGTAGCCGTGCCCAGAACACCAAGGTGAACAGAACCGCAAAGCCAAGAACCGCCCAGACGACGTGGTTGTCATGGCGCTGGCGTTCAGCGGCGAGCGTGCTGCTCATGCGGTCGATCACCACGGCAAAGACAACGATCACCATGCCGGCCAGTAGAGATTCGCCGAACTGCGCCTTGCGCATGGTCAGCAGGACCTCCCAGCCGATATCGTTGAACCCGCCGATGACCGCAGCGATGATCACCATCGACAGGGCCGCCATCAGGCACTGGTTCACACCAACCATGATCTGCGTCGCCGCCGCCGGGATTTCCACCTGGAACAGCTGCTGGAACCGGGTGCCGCCCGACATGATGGCGGCTTCCTTGATCTCGGGCTCCACGCGCTCCAGCCCCAGCATCACGTTGCGCGCCATCGGCGGCGCCGCATAGATGGCCGAGGCGATCAGGCCCACCACCGGGCCAAACCCGAACAGCAGCAACAGCGGGGTTAGATAGGCAAAGGTCGGCACCGTCTGCATGATGTCCAACACCGCCTGAACCACCGATTTCACCCGCGGCACTTCGTTGGCCAGAATGCCAATTGCACTGCCGACGATCAGCGCGACCGGGACCGAAACGGCCACCAGCGCCAAGGTGTTCATGCTCTCGGCCCAATAACCCGAGGCCAGCACGAAGCTGAGGCCCAGAAAGCCCAGCGCCGCCATCGGCAACCCGCCCAGATACCAGCCGAGTGCCGTCACCAGCCCGATCAGAATCGGCCACGGCGTATTGCCCAACACGAAGTTGGCCCAGTTCATCGGATAAGCCATCAGGTCCGAAAACAGCCGGGCCGCCGGTTTGACCGCGTTCAGAAACCAATCGAGGAAGGCACCCACCCATTGCGTGGCTGGCACTTCCCATGACGCAGGCCATTTGACAAGCCAGGGCGCGTTCGGCTCAAGCGCCAGGCACAGCGCGCCCACGATCAGCGTGATCAGGGCCGCCTGCGCTCCGGCTGTCAGGTGAATCCGAGTGGGTCTTGGAACATCGGCGACGACGGTCATGCGTCATCCACCTGCAGGGCTGCGGCCAGATCCGAGGGGTGCACGGTGCCGACGATCGCGCCGGTTTCGTCATGCACCGGCACGGGCTCGTACAATGCCATACAGCGCGCCAGCGCCGCGTCCAATGTCATCTTTGTTGTCAGGCCAGGGTCATCGGGACCGCGCTCGGCCTCGCCCGCTTGCATGACCGAGGCGACTTTGGCGTGCTGGCCCTTGGCCACGTCCTTTGAGAACTCGCGCACATAGTCGTCAACGGGGCGCAGAACGATATCCGTCGGCGTGCCGATCTGCACAATCTTGCCGTCCCGCATGATTGCGATGCGGTCCGCCAGCTTTAGCGCTTCTTGAATATCATGCGTGATGAAGACGATGGATTTCTTCAGCGTCGCCTGAATGCGCAGGAATTCGTCCTGCAGCTGCCGCCGGATCAACGGGTCCAAGGCCGAAAACGGCTCGTCCAAGAACCAGATGTCGGGGTTCACTGCCAAAGACCGGGCGATGCCCACGCGCTGACGCTGACCGCCCGAAAGTTGCCGGGGAAAGCTGTCCTCGCGGCCCTCAAGCCCTACCAGCGAAATGACTTCCTGCGCGCGGGCAAGACGTTCTTTGCGGCCCACACCCTGCACGCGTAGCGGATAGGCGACGTTCTCGGCCACCGTCATGTGCGGGAACAGTCCGAAATGCTGGAACACCATGCCCAGTTTCTTGCGGCGCAGTTCGGTCAGCTGCTTCTTCGGGGCACCCATCACGTTGTCGCCGTCGATGCGGATCTCGCCACCCGTACCGGGCAACAGTTGCGAGATGCAACGGATCAGGGTCGACTTGCCGGACCCCGACAGACCCATGATGACGAACAATTCACCATCGCGGACTTCGAAATTTGCATCCTGAACAGCCGGGATGAACCCCTGTTCGCGCAAATCGGCGGCGGCCTTGTCGGCGTCGTTCCCTGACCGAGACAACGCGTCGGTCAGGGCTTTTTCTGCGCCTTGGCCAAAAACCTGCCAGAGAGACTGGCAGGCAATGGCTGGCGTATTCGCGTCAGTCACTTAGGTGGCTCACTTCGTTGCCGCGTCCACAACCGGACGCCACTTGTCTTCGTTATCCGCCATCCAGGCCGCGACAACCTCTTCGACCTTGCCGCCGTCGACATCGATCGCACCCATCATCGGCTGCTGGTCTTCGACCGCCAGTTGATAGTTGCTCAGGATTTCATACGCGGCAGGCCACTTGTCCGCCAGACCGCTCCACCCGGCTTTGAAGATGCGCGAGGGCGAGAAATCGCAGTCATTGACGGCATTGGGGTTTGGCCCCCAAGCCGGATCGTTGAAGCAGGCGTCTTCACCCGGCGGCAACTCAACGAATTTCACATCATAGGCCGACATGGCCCAATGCGGCTGCCAGAAGGTGATCAGCAGAGGCGATTTGCGTTCGGTCGAAGCGCGGAGTTCGGCAATCAGCGCGCCCTCGGATCCGGCAGGAATAGCCTTGAACGGCAGTTCAAGCCCGACCATGCGGTCTGCCCCGGGCGTACCCCAGTCAGCCGGATAGTCGACCAGGCGTCCCATCGGCAGGGTCTCAGCCGTCGCAAAATTCTGTGCGCAGTCCTTCAGCGCTTCCCACGCGGGCAGACCCGGGCACAGGTCGGCAACATGAGCCGGATATGCGATGCCTTCCTTCGCATCGAGGCCAAGGTCGCCGATTTCGACCACGGTGCCCTCTTCGATTTTCTTGGCGTATTCGTCCGACACGTTCGACGACCAGATCTCGAGCGTGGCATCGATGTCCCCGTCAGCCAGCGCCTGGAACTGGTTCAACATGCCCGCGGTGACGAATTCGACCTGGTAACCGGCGGCCTTGAGCATCTCTGCAGCGACATGCGTGGTGACGTGCTGGCCCGTCCACTCGTTGATCGCCAGTTTGATCGGCTCGTCCACCGCGCCCATGTCAGCCGCGTGCGCGGCGCCAGCGACCATGATCGCCAGAAGGCTTACATTCAGTTTTTTCATGGATTTTCTCCCTGTTTCTTTGTTTTGCCCACCCCGGCGGAAACGTGCCCGCCGGCTGACTTGTCTAACGACAATACCATGTCGCAACATGCACAAATTTGGCCGGAAAAGGAAAGCGAACAGTTCGCGTCATTCCCAATAAACGGCCTTGGTACCGCATTTCATTCCTCTCGCGCCCTCGTGTCATGGGGCGGCTTGCCCGAGGTTTCGCGGACCGGACATTGATTGACGAGTCAATCACAAACCCAATTGGGGTCGTTTGTCGAGTATTTCTTGTGGCGATGGGGCAAATTCCTGATTTTCCGACTGTTTTGCCCAAATGGCAGACCATACTCGGCCGCCGCCCTTGCATTTAGTGGAACAAATTGGCAACATTTGGCGCGAAGGGAGCTTTGCGATGCACCATTTCGATGAGATCTATGGGCTGGCGGCCGACCGGCACGGCGGACAACACGCGCTTGAAGACAAACTGTCCAAGCCCAAATCCGCCAAGGAATTGGCCGCCCTGCCAGAGGATCGGTGGCTTTCGACAATCACAAAATGCATCTTTCAGGCTGGGTTCAATTGGAAGGTCATCGAGGCCAAGTGGGACGGTTTCGAGGCGGCCTTTGACGGGTTCGACGTCGGGCGCTGCGCCTTCATGGATGATGAGAAATTCGACGCGCTGTTGCAGGACACGCGCATCGTGCGCAACGGCACCAAGATCGCCACCGTGCGCGACAACGCAGCGTTTCTTCTGGAACTCCGCACGGAAGGCGGTGCCGGCAAAGTGTTGGGCGGCTGGCCATCGACCGACTATGTCGGACTTATGGACATGCTCGCAATACGTGGTTCTCGGTTGGGCGGGGCTTCAGCCCAGTATGCGATGCGCTTTGCCGGAAGAGACAGCTTTATCCTGTCACGCGACGTAACCGCCCGTTTGATCGCCGAAGGCGTCATAGACAAGCCAGCCACCTCCAAGAAAGCGATGGCTGCGGTGCAGGACGCCTTCAACATCTGGATGCATCAATCCGGCAGGTCGTTGACCGAAATCAGCCGGGTGCTTGCGATGAGCCTCTAGAATCGCTTGCGACCGAACCACAGCGGGCTAGGGTTTGGTCATGGTCCGGTTGGTTTCGATCCTGCTCTTTCTTGCTCTGTTGTCCTGCGGTCGTCCTCTGACCGAGAACGAGCGCGCCTTTGCAAGCAAGATTCAAGGTGAAACGCTGGATCTTGACCGGGTTCGGCTGGTCGAGGGCGCGCCGGTCGCCTCCATCACCTACGAACGAAAAGCCAGACCGAGGCTGGCTTGCCGCGAGCGTATCCTGCCGCCGGTCAAGGACGAGATCGTAACCGGAAAACCGGCGGCGATCGCGCTGTTCAACCGGGTATACTTCACCAAGGACTGGTATCTTGACGACTACATGGCGCAGTACCCCGACCAGATGAACCTGGTGGCCGCCATGATCTTTGCCCATGAACTAACCCATGTCTGGCAATGGCAGAACAGGAAAACCACCGGCTATCACCCGTTGCGGGCGGCTGCCGAACATGGTGGCCGCAAGGATCCTTACCTGTTCGATCTAGATAACTCGGCCGATTTTCTGGACTACGGGTTTGAGCAGCAGGGCGCCATCGTCGAGGAATATGTCTGCTGCCGCGCATTGGACCCGGACGCCCCGCGGACCCAGCGTTTGCATGACATGCTGGCCAAGCATTTCGACCCGGAAAAACTGCTGGGTGCCCGGCGAGAAAGCGACGTGGTCATCCCTTGGAGCGGTGCCAAGGTGGAAGGCATCTGCCGCTGAGGTTCACTTGCCCTGCAAGGTCTTGAGATACGCGACCAGATCGGCAATCGGCTTGCTGGTCAGGATCGGCTGGCCGGCATCTGTCTTGATGGCGGTGTCCTGCCCTTCGAAATACGGCCCGTAGACCGGCATTGGACTGCCATGGCTGACCAGAGGATCGCGGCCGTCTATCCGCTGCACCACACGCGCGGTCGGAAATTTTCCGCCCGCGTCCCCAAGCGTCTTCAGATTGGTCGGTTGGATCAACAGCACGCCGGCCATTGGCCCGTGTCCAGTCGCATCCAGTCCATGACAGGTGGCGCAATGGTGCAGGTAAAGCTGCTCCCCGGCTTCGGCATCCTGGGCTGCAGCACCTGTGGCGGCAATCGTACCCGCCGTGGCCAATGCCGTAAACGTCAACAGTTTCATTGCGTTCCTCCGTTCTAACGCCAAAAGCAGGGTTGCCCGAACCGTCACGACCCGCAATGATCCAGATCAACGAAATCGGCTAAGGGGTCCGGGCCATGACACATTATGCAGCCATCATGCTCGCCGCCGGGATCGGAGTTCCGATTCTCGCCGCGCTGAATGCGGCGCTCGGAAAACTGATCGGCTCGCCCACCACCGCTGCGGTCATCCTGTTTGCAGTGGCGTTTGGGTCTTCGGCGCTGGTGATGCTGCTGTTCCCCGGAACACATGCTTTGGCAAAGGTTGCGCAGACCCCGAAACATCTGCTGTTGGGTGGGGTTCTGATTGCCTTCTACGTGCTATCCATTACCCACGTCGCACCGCATTTCGGCGTCGGCAACGCGGTGTTCTTCGTGCTGTTGGGCCAGTTGGTCAGCACCGCGGCCATCGACCATTTCGGCCTTTTTGGCGCGCAGGTCACGCCGCTGACCCTGATGCGCGCCGGCGGAATCGCGGTGATGGCCGTGGGCGTGGCGATCACTCAGCTGGCCTGAGCACACCCCCATCCAGCCGCAGCATCCGGTCCATCCGCGCCGCCAGATCAAGGTTGTGCGTGGCAATCAACGCCGACAGGCCGGACTCGCGCACCAGATCCATCAGCGCGGCAAAGACCTGATCCGAGGTACCCGGGTCCAGATTCCCTGTCGGCTCGTCCGCCAGCAGGACACGCGGTTCATTGGCTAGGGCCCGGCAGAAAGCCACCCGCTGCTGCTCGCCCCCCGACAAAGCTGCCGGGCGGTGGTCGGCACGGTCGGCGACGCCGACACGTCCCAGCAGATCCATCGCGCGGGCCTTGGCCGCCCTGTCGGACACCCCGTTGGCCAATTGCGGAAGCACGACATTTTCCAGCGCGGTGAATTCCGGCAGCAGGTGATGAAACTGATAGACAAAACCCACATCCCGCCGACGCATCGCGGTGCGGGTGCGGTCGCCCTTGCCGGTCGCATCCTGCCCGCCGATTTCGACCGTCCCGAAATCCGGCGTATCCAGAAGACCGGCGATATGCAGAAGGGTCGACTTGCCCGCCCCCGAAGGCGCCACAAGCGCCACCGCCTCGCCCGCCCGCAGCTCCAGATCGGCGCCGCGCAGCACCTGCACCTCGGCGGGCGTGCCTTTCAAATAGGTCTTGGTCAGGCCGGTCAGACGCAAGGTGACATCATTCATAGCGCAGCGCCTCGACCGGGTTCAGCCGCGCCGCACGGCGGGCCGGGAAATAGGTGACGAAGAAGGACAGGCCCAGCGACAGCCCCACCGCCTTGAGCACGTCCGACAGGTGCAGCTCGGCCGGCAAGGCATAGATGCCGCGGATCGCCGGATCCCAGACGCCGCCGCCCATCACGTAGTTCACGAAAGAGAAGATCGGATCGATATAGAGCGCGAACAGGCAGCCCAGGATGACGCCCATCGCGGTGCCTATGATCCCGGTGAAGGCGCCACAGATGAAGAACACCCGCAGCACCGAACCCTCGCTCAGCCCGATAGTGCGCAGGATGCCGATGTCGCGCCCCTTGTTCTTGACCAGCATGATCAGGCCCGAGACGATGTTCATCGCGGCGATCAGCACGAGGATCGACAGGATGATGAACATCACGTTGTCCTCGACTTCGAGCGCGCGCAGAAAGCCGCCTGACGCATCCTGCCATGTCCAGATCTGCGACCGTTCTCCCGCCGCCTCAAGGATGGGGATCAGGATGGGGTTCAGTTCCTCGGGGCGGTCGACCATCACTTCGATCTCGTCGGCGACGCCCTCGCGGTTGAAAAAACTCTGCGCCTCGGAAAACGGCATGTAGACGCGGGTGCGGTCGATGTCATAGCGCCCGGCCGAAAACACGTAGACGACTTCATAGGCATTCACACGGGGCGAGGTGCCAAAGGCGGTTTTGACCCCGTTGGGCGAGGTCAGCTTGACCCGATCCCCCACCGTTGCACCGATGGCGCGGGCCACGCCCGAGCCGATGGCGATCCCCTCCTCGAACCGGGACAGGTCGCCGTAGGCCTGATCGCTTTCGGCAATACCGGGCAGGCTGTACAGGTCGTCGGGGCGGATACCGAACACCTCGACCCCGCTGCTGCGGTCGCGGTTGGTGATCAGAACTTGCCCCTTGACCAGCGGCGCGGCGCGCTGAACACCCGGCACCTGCGCGATACGTTCGGCCATGGCGTCGTATTCAACGATGGTGCGATCAACCTGCCCTTGCGCGTCCAGTTCGCCGGCCGAGTAGACTGTTACATGAGCGTTGGCCCCAAGAATGGTGCCCACGAATTCGGACCGGAACCCTGACCGGACCGCCAGCGTGGCGATCAGCGCGAACACGGCCAGCGTGATCCCGATCAACGAGATCCAGGTCATCACGCTGACACCGCCTTCGGCACGCCGGGCGCGCAGATAGCGCCAAGCGATCTTCCATTCAAAGGCGGCAAAGGGAGGGGGTGTTCTGGCCATTCCTGCTCCGGCAAATCTGTGGTGGGGACATTTTCGGGATTTGGCTGGATGGTCAAGCCGGTTCTGGATGTGCGCGCCCGTTCAACCGGCCAGCGACGCAGTTGCATTCAGCACGGACTGGGTCGTCTCACGATCACTGATCCCCCGACGCGCCAAGGCATCGAACAAGCGATCTTGGGTTTCAGGAGTCAGCATGGAAACCGCCCGGTTGTGCAGACCAAGGCTCAACAGTTCCGGTTCGTCGATCCTGGCGATCAGGTCTTCCAGCTTCTGTTGCGAATAGGTCGGCCAAAGCCCCAGCGCGGTACTGGGTGCGTCCTCGAACCACGGGCGCAAAGCCAGATCCGACCGGAGGCAAAACGCATTCAGCAGCATGAATTCCGAGGGTCTCCGGCGCGACCCGAAGAGCGACTGCACCGATCCGTAGCGTTCGTTGATCTCGTCCAACATCTCCAGAACCAACGATCTACGCACCGGGAACGGCGTCGAAAACGTCGTGGTCTTCAAAGCCTCAATATCCGGGACGGTGACCTGCAAAGCGTCCAGGCTCTGCTGCAGCCAGTTGCGGTGAAAGTCGCTGTTGACCGAAATGAACGGAAGCCGGGCGGCTCCGCCATCCGAAAAGAACTCTGACTCAGTGAAAGTCCGCAGAAACAGGTTTTTGGTGTC
This sequence comes from Ruegeria sp. CI8, assembly GCF_056536865.1. Classification (NCBI taxonomy): domain Bacteria; kingdom Pseudomonadati; phylum Pseudomonadota; class Alphaproteobacteria; order Rhodobacterales; family Roseobacteraceae; genus Ruegeria; species Ruegeria sp. CI8. The sequence goes on along the minus strand of NZ_JBQFQL010000001.1, from coordinate 431,242 downwards.
CAGGATAACCATCTGCTCCGCCTCGGCGATCCGTGCGGCACCCAGCTTGAGCACCTGCTGCGCGCGGTATCCGTTGTTGCCGCGCCAGCCCCCCTTTCGCACGAAAGGGATACGGTGCCGTCCTTCAATCAGAAGCCGGTCGCCCAGTGAACGCCAGGCGCATTGACCTGCCCCAAGCAGAATGTCGTCGCCCCCGACGACCCGAACCTTGGATTGCAAAGGACCGTAGGCCGCCAATATGGGCTCGATACGCGCCCGCAATGCGGTTTCGTCGACGTCATTCAGGACAACATGGATGGATGCAACCTTGGCCGGATCAGCAAATCGCGCAAAAGAACGCGCCTGCAACTCGAGCAGCGGGTAATCCTTGGAATACACTATCGTGGCAAAACTCAGCACGGTCGGGTTGCCTTTCATAATCACTTGGCGCCGCTGTATCAGCTTCTCGACCGGCCGCCAAATCCGCTTTGCCGTGTTGGCGCAGAATCAGCCATCGGGCGCAAATTCCAGCAGCGGATGATTTTCGAAAGACGATTATACCGCTGGTTGTGAAGCCCATCACAGACAGGCCCTTATTGTTTCAGGTATGAAGTCAATGTGAGGTTCAGACATTAAACTGAACTTGAAATGCAACATTTTCACAGCAACTTTGTTTCGCATTTTGCTTCTTTTAAGAAATTTTGGCACCCTGATTGTGGGGGAATACATTTTAAAGAGCGGGGGTCGCTCATGAATATTGAAAAGGAAATTGAACAGGTTGGTGCGCCAGCCACGACGATCACTTCTCAGGACATGGATTGCGAAACCGCAGCGTTGCTGCGGGCCGTCATCCGACCGCTGTTTGCCGGTGCGGCCAGTTGGGCCAGTCTAGCCGACACGCTGCGCGAAAAAGGCTATCGCCTGGCATTCCAAAGCGGGCGCATGTGCCTGATGGACCGGGCGACCGGCAAACGGCTTTGCGGGTTGCGGTTCCTGGACATCGAATTGAAGGATCTGGTCCGACGTATGGGCCGCCCCGTCGTGGTCGCCCGAGGTGACAGGGCGGATGGGGAACTACTTCGCGCGCGTCCGGCGACGGGCGGGTCCTAGTACCGCCGCCAGAACTGGACGGACCGGCGTAGAGACTTGGCAAGGCCGTGTTTGGCGGCCCGCCGGATCGGCAGTGGCGTTTCCGGGCGCCTCAGCACCTCGATGAGCAGGTTTGCCGGCATATGCCCGCGGCGATAGAACTCCGCGAAATCATCCAGATCCAATCCTTGTGCCGCACGATAATCGGCAAAGAACCGTTGCCAGACTCGGGCATAGTCCTGCCCCGTCGCTTGCTGGTCGCTGGTCTCGCCTCGGTCCCAGAACAATGAAATCGGCTCATCCATCCTTTCGCCGCGATAGCCCCCGGCAACCAGTCGCAGCATCAGGTCGTAGTCCGCGGCGATGCGAAACTGTGTGTCGTGTCCCCCCAATTCCTGAAAAACATCTCGTCTCAAAAAAACAGAATTATGGCAAAACGGCATACGCTGGAGGATGGCTTTGACCGACATCCGTTTTTCCATCTTTTCCCCGCCGTCAGCGGACCGGTGCAGGGTTGACCCAAAAAGATAGTCGGGGTGGGTCGCGGTCAATCGCTCGGCCGCCCGGTTCAGAACATCATCCGCTGCCAATGAGTCGTCGGAATTGAGGAACAGCACGTATTCGCCGCGTGCGGCTTTGACGCCGCGATTCATCGCGTCGTACAGGCCTTGGTCCGGTTCACTGATCAGCCGCGTGCGCGGAGCGTCGGCGATCAAATCCTGAATGAATTTGACCGTCCCGTCCGTCGATGCTCCGTCCTGAATGATGTGCTCGGAACTGTCGCAATTCTGCCGCGCCATGCATTCGATGACGCGGGGAAATGTGTCCTGACGCCCTTGGGACAGCAGGTTCCAAGTTGCCGTGATCACCGAGATCAGCGGCGCTTCACCGGTTTCAGACGGAGCGCTCATAGATCTCGGCAATGCGGGTTACGGCGGCCTCGGGGCTCAGCTCTTCGCTTTCGCCCGTGCGGCGGCTGGTCAGTTCGACCACCCCGTTCTTCAACCCGCGCGGGCCGACGGTGATACGCCAGGGCAGGCCGATCAGGTCCATCGTGGCAAACTTGCCCCCTGCCCGCTCGTTGCGGTCGTCATAGAGCGGCTCGAGCCCAAGCGCCGTCAGGGCCTTGTAGATCTTGTCACAGGCCGCGTCGGCCTCGTCATCGCCCTGTTTCAGGTTGACGATGCCGCAGTGGAACGGGGTCACGCCCTCGGGCCAGATGATGCCCTTGTCGTCGTGGCTGGCCTCGATGATCGCACCGATCAGTCGGCTGACGCCGATGCCGTGGCTGCCCATGTGCACCGGAACCTGCTTGCCGTCGGGGCCTTGCACCGTGGCGCCCATCGGCTCGGAATACTTGGTGCCGAAATAGAAGATCTGCCCAACCTCGATGCCACGCGCGCTGCGACGGCGTTCCTCGGGCACCTGTTGGAACAGGGCGTCGTCATGGGTCTCATCCGTGCGGGCGTAGAGCGAGGTGAACTCCTCCATGATCGCCTGGCACTGGGCCTTGTCGTCATAGTCGATGTCGCGCTCGCCCAGACGGATGTCGGTGACCGCGCTGTCATAGAACACCTCGGATTCGCCGGTATCGGCCAGCACGAGGAACTCATGCGTATCGTCGCCGCCGATCGGGCCGCTGTCGGCGCGCATCGGGATCGCCTGCAGACCCATGCGTTCATAGGTGCGCAGATAGCTGACAAGGTGGCGGTTGTAGGCGTGCAGCGCGTCTTCTTTCGTCAGGTCGAAATTGTAGCCGTCCTTCATGTAGAACTCGCGGCCGCGCATCACGCCAAAGCGCGGGCGGATCTCGTCGCGGAACTTCCACTGGATCTGGTAGAGCGTCAGCGGCAGGTCCTTGTAGCTGTTGACGTGACCGCGGAAGATGTCGGTGACCAGTTCCTCGGCGGTGGGCGTGTACAGCATGTCGCGACCATGGCGGTCCTGCATACGCAGCATTTCCTGACCGTAATCATCATAGCGCCCGGATTCCCGCCACAGATCGGCCGATTGCAGGATCGGCATCTGGATCGGAATGTGCCCGGCGCGGATCTGCTCCTCGTGCACGATGTTTTCCAGCTTGCGCAGCACCTTGAAGCCAAGCGGCAGCCACGAATAGATCCCGGCGGCAGCCTGCTTGATCATCCCGGCGCGCAGCATCAGCCGGTGGCTGACGATCTGGGCCTCGGACGGGTTTTCCTTGAGTACGGGCAGAAAGTAACGGCTGAGGCGCATGTTTTTACCTTGCAGGTGAGAATTCCACGGCCACGTGATTATGCGAAAGCCCCGCCGGGGGCAATCGGGCAATGGCGGATTTGCGACCTCAGGTCAGTCGGAATTTTGATTGACCCGCCAATCAGGTCTCGAAACAGTGGGAAGACTTCTGAAGACGAGGCCCCGATGCAGACCATCCGCGAACCCGCCCGAGACATCCCCGTGGTGCACAAGACTGACGTACTGGTGGTGGGCTCTGGCCCGGCAGGGCTGGCTGCGGCGCTTGCTGCCGCGCGCGCCGGGGCCGAGGTCGCCCTGCTGGACCGTTTCGGCTGCATGGGCGGCAATATCACCGCCGTCGGGGTCGAGGGCTTTGCCTGGTACAGGCACGACAAGACCATCGAGGCCGGCGGCATCGGATGGGAGTTCGAGCAACGCGCCAAGGAGATGGGCGCGGCGGTCCCGGAAAGCCAATCGTTGAGCTACGAGTTGGACAGCGAGGGTTTCAAGCTGGTGGCTGACCGGTTGGTGGAGGAGGCCGGGGTCCGCCCGATGCTGCATCGCCAGTTCGTGGCCCCGATCATGGACGGCGACCGGATCACCGGTGTGATCACCGAGTCGAAGGCGGGGCGCGAGGCAATCCTTGCCCGCATCGTGATCGACGCCACGGGTGATGCCGACGTGGCCCACCGTGCCGGCGCACCGACCCGCAAGACCGAGCCGGAACAGATGATGGCGGCCTCGGTCATGTTCCACCTGGCCGGGGTCGACAAGCGCGCCTTCATGGAGGGCGTAAAGGCCGACCCGCAGACCTACAAGGACTGGGGCGGCGGCGGTGAATGGAACATCGAGACCAGCGGCAAGGAGGACGACATGTTTTCGCCCTTCGTCTACAAGCCGTTTCAGCAGGCCATCGACCAAGGCCTCATTCCGGCGCATCTGAACACCATCGCGGGCACCTGGGGCGCAATGCATGACACGGGCGAGCTGACTTATATGAACCTGATCCACCTGGCCGGGATCGACGGGACGGACCCGGACAGCCTGACCAGGGGCGAGATCGAGGGCCGCCGCCAGACCATGCTGGCGATTGACGCTCTGCGCCGGTTCATGCCCGGATGCGAAAATGCACGGCTGCGAAACTTCGGCATGACCATCGGCATCCGTGACACCCGCAAGATCGACGCGGTCTACAACATGACCGAGGACGACGTACGCCACCAGGGCCGGTTCGAGGACACGATCGGCATCTACCCCGAGTTCATCGACGGCTACGGCATCCTGATCCTGCCCACCACCGGGCGCTACATGCAGGTACCCTACCGCTCGATGCTGCCCAAGGGGGTGCGTGGGCTGCTGGTGACTGGCCGGTCTCACGGGGCCGACCGCATCGCCCACGCGGCGACACGCAACATGGCTTGCTGCGCGGTGATGGGCCAAGGGGCCGGCATCGCGGCCGCCATCGCACTGAAAAGCAATCAGGAGCTGTCCGAATTGAACCTGGCCCCGGTTCATTCCGAATTGGACAGACAAGGCGTGAGGATCCACTGATGGAACACATCCCGACGATCGACATTGCGCCTTTGTTGCAGGAGGCCCACCCTGACCACGGAAAAACCGTTCAGCAGGTTATGGACGCGTGCACCGGGATAGGTTTCCTTTCGATCACCGGCACCGGCATCCCGCCAGAGCTGGTCGAGCGGGTCCGGGCTTGCGTTCGCGCTGTTTTCGACGTGGACGAAGCTAGCAAATGGCAGCAGGCGATCACCCGCGAGAACTATCGCGGATATATCCCGATGGGGTTCTTCACGCCCAATGACGGGTCGGGACATGCGGACAAATATGAGGGTTACAAGTTGCACCACGAAGTGGCCGAGGATGCGCCCATCCGCCGGGTTTGCGCGCTTTACGGACCCAACCTCTGGCCCGCAGAGGTACCGGATGCGCAGGGCATCATCCTTGAATACTGGGCGCGATTGGATCAGGTGGCCGACAGCTTGCTGGGCGCGTTGGAGGCCGGGCTGGAACTGCCTGCGGGCAGCCTGCGGAATGCGTTCCGCGACCCGTTGACCAACATGACTTTGCTGCACTACCCGCCGCAGGCCCCGGAAGATGGCGGCTATGGCATCCACCCCCACAAGGACACTGACGCGTTGACCATCATCGCCCCTGACCCGGTGGGTGGGCTGGAGGTCCAGACGCGGGGCGGCGGCTGGATCACTCCCGACTGCCCAACCGGTGGGTTTGTCGTCAACATCGGGGACATGCTCGAGCTCTGGTCCGGTGGCCGCCTGAAATCGACCCCGCACCGCGTGGTCAACCGATCGGGAAAGGAGCGCTACTCTTTTCCCTATTTCGCGGTACCACGGCACGACGTGGTGGTTTCTCCGATGCTGCCGCCGCTGCCGGGATTTGACCGCCCGTCCGTGCATTGCGGTCACTGGTCCGCCGAGATCTGGCGTACCAACTGGTCCGACGAGACCGCCGCCGAAGACACGCCGGAACTGGGCACTCTACACGACTGAGACACAAAAACACTGATCCATGAACCGCTTGCATCGCGGGCCTTCATCAGCCAAGAACAAGGGCAACGACGCAGTCAGGAGGCCGCGATGGCGTTGCCGGTTCGGGATCAATTCAGATATTGGGGCATCGCCGCTGCGATATTCATATTGCTGTTGTGGCTGCTGGGCGACGTTCTGCTGCCATTCGTGATCGGCGGCGCAGTGGCCTATTTCCTGGATCCCGTAGCCGATCGGCTGGAGAACATGGGGCTCTCCCGCGCGGCTGCGACGGCGATCATTACCGTCTTCAGTATTCTTGCCTTTGCCTTGATGATCCTGATGGTGGTTCCGGCCCTGATCACTCAGCTGATCGATCTGGTGGACGTACTGCCCAGCCTGTTCCAGGAAATGCGAGCCTTCGTCGAGCGGCAATTCCCGTCGCTGTTGGACCGGGAATCGAACACCCACCAGTTCCTTCTTTCAATGGGCGACACGCTGAAGGGTAAAACAGGCGACATCCTCGAAACGGTCATGGCTTCGGTCGGGTCAGCGGTGAACATCGTGGTCCTTCTGGTGATTGTGCCCGTCGTGGCCGTCTACCTTTTGCTGGACTGGGACCGGATGATCGCCCGGATCAACGATCTGCTGCCCCGGGACCATGCACCGACGATCCGCAAACTGGCGGCCGATATTGACGCTGTTCTTGCCTCGTTCGTGCGCGGCATGGGTACGGTTTGCCTTATCCTGGGCACCTACTACGCCGTTGCCTTGATGATCGTCGGCCTACAATTCGGCCTGGTGGTCGGTTTCATCGCCGGGTTGGTCACCTTCATTCCCTATCTGGGCGCATTGATCGGCGGTACGCTGGCCATTGGCTTGGCGCTGTTCCAATTCTGGGGTGACTGGGCCTCGATCGGTCTGGTGGCAGGGATATTCGCCGTCGGCCAAGTCGTCGAAGGCAATTTCCTGACGCCCAAACTGGTTGGTGACTCGGTCGGGCTGCACCCGGTCTGGTTGCTTCTGGCCTTGTCCGTTTTTGGCGCGCTATTCGGGTTTGTCGGCATGCTGATCGCCGTTCCAGTCGCTGCGGCCTTGGGCGTGCTTGCACGTTTCGGAACTTCGCAATATCTGACAAGCCGCCTGTACACGGGGCGTGACGAGCTGGATCCGGAAAGCGAGTGAATGGCCAAACAGCTGAGCTTTGATCTTCCGGCGATGACGGCGCTGGGGCGCGAGGATTTTTTCGTATCTCCCGCGAATGCGCTGGCCGTCGCAATGATCTCGGCCAATTCTTGGCCGGGCAACAAGCTGGTCCTGAGCGGCCCGGCCGGATCGGGCAAAACCCATCTTGCGCATGTCTGGGCCGCCGAGACAGGCGGGCGTATCGTGCAGGCCTCTGATCTGAAACACGAAGATGTTCCCGCACTTGCGCAAAGTCCCGTGGCGGTCGAGGACATCCCGATGATCGCCGGGGATATAGACCAGCAGAAAACCCTGTTTCACCTCCACAATCTGGTTCTGGCCGAGGGGCATGCCCTGCTGATGACCGGGCGCCTTGCCCCCAAATACTGGGAACTGCCGCTGGCAGACCTGCAAAGCCGGGTGGAAGGTGCCCATCATGTGGCGCTTGATCCGCCCGATGATGCCTTGCTGTGCGCGGTTCTGGCCAAGCTGTTCGTCGACCGACAGCTGAACCCGGGGCCGGACGTCATCGCCTACCTCGTCAAGCACATGGATCGCCGATTTGAAACCGCAGCCGACGTGGTGGCGCAACTGGATCAGGTCGCCTTGGCAGAAAAGCGCGAGATAACACGGGCCTTGGCCGTGCGCGTTCTGAACAACGAAATCGATACGGCGGTTTCCGGTGATTGACCCATGGGGTCCGATTTCGCATCCTGCGCGAGGCAACGTTGGGGAGATCATGGAACAGAGCGCTGCAAGGATCCCGGACTGGGGACCATTCGGAAGACCGCTGTTCGACCATCCGGGAATCCGCGATCTCTCGCGCGTTGGCGTGGTCGATGTAGGATCGAACTCGGTCCGGATGGTTATCTTTGACGGCGCGGCCCGGTCACCCGCATATTTCTACAACGAAAAAGTCATGTGCGAACTTGGCGCCGGGCTGTCGGAGACCGGCAGGCTGAACCCGCGCGGTCGCGTACGTGCGCTGGCGGCGCTGCGGCGCTTTGAACACCTGTCCCGCGATCTTGGCCTTCCCGGACTGCACGTTGTAGCCACCGCTGCCGTGCGCGAGGCGGAAGACGGTCCGGAGTTCTGTCAGGAGGTTCTGGCCGAGACAGGGCTGCATATCTCGGTCATCGACGGCGAGGAAGAGGCCCGATTGTCGGCACAGGGTGTCCTGCTGGGCTGGCCGGGCGCCTACGGCCTGATCTGCGACATCGGCGGTTCGTCCATGGAGCTGGCAGAGATCGGCGGCGGATCGGTCGGACGGTGCGTGTCCTCGTCGCTGGGGCCGCTCAAACTCCGGGATATCAAGGGCGGGCGCCGCGCCCGAAAGGCCCACATCAAGGAAACACTCGAGGCGCTTCGTGACCAGATGGGGCCGCAGCGCGACCGATTGTTCCTGGTCGGCGGAAGCTGGCGAGCCTTTGCAAGGTTGGACATGCTGCGCCGCGGATATCCGCTGAACGTGCTGCACGAATACCGCATGACCACCAAGCAGGTGCGCGAAACGATCAAGTTCATCGAAAAGGGCGACCACGAACACCTGCGCTCTCAGGCTGGAGTCTCAAGCTCGCGGATGGCCCTGATTCCGTATGCCATGGACGTGCTGTCGCGGCTGATCCGCACCTTCAAACCCAAAGACATCGCAATATCCAGCTATGGTATCCGCGAGGGTCTGCTGTACGAGCAGATGCCCCAGATTCTGCGGGATTGCGACCCCTTGATCGAGGCCTGCCGGTTCTCGGAGCAAAAGGACGCTCGCCTGCCCGGTTTCGGGCCACATCTTTATGATTTCGTGATGCCGCTGTTCCGGTCCGCCCCTCCGGCCCGAGTTCGGCTGATCAAGGCGGCCTGCCTGTTGCACGATGTCAGCTGGCGCGCCCACCCCGACTATCGGGCCGAGGTCTGCTTCGACAATGTGACTCGCGCCAACCTCGGCGGCCTGAAACACTCGGAACGTGTCTTCATCGGACTTGCCCTGCAGCATCGTTACCGGAATAAGCGAGAGGGCAACCGCTTCGCCCCTCTGTACGAACTGCTGGACGAGCGCGACCAGAAGCAGGCCGAGATTCTGGGAAAGGCCATGCGTTTCGGCGCAATGCTGTGGATGCAGAACGACGCGGCCACTGGCAAGCTGCGGTTCTACCCCAAGAAGCGCGAACTGGAGTTTTATCTGCCCAAGTCGCTCAGCCCCTTGTTCAACGAAGTGGCCGAGGCAAGATTCGAGTCACTGGCGAACGCGCTGAAATCGCGCCCGATCGTCAAAATGCAAGGCTGATCCGGACGATCAGATGTCCGTTGCACCTTCGTCGTCCTCTTTGGGAGCAACCTCATCGGGCTGGTCGGGAACGTCCGGTTTCCTGCGGATGATAATGTCGCCATTGGGCAGCATTTCGGGCGCCTCATAGGCGCTCCAATCCTTGACCTTGCCGCCGATCTCGGCAAGGGCCGGGCCCATCTCCTCGATAAAGGACTGCATGGCCGGGCCGAATTGCTCGGCAAGCCCCAGAAGATCCTCGAGCGCGGGCTCCATTTCCTTTCGCAGGCCCTCGAAGAACAGCTCGGCCCCCTGCTCCATCAGGGACTTGCCGCCTTCGTCCTGGGCCGCGGCCGGCGCGGCAATAAGGGCCGTGGCACCTATCAGCATCAATCGTCTCATGACCTGAAATATAAGTGGCGGGAACAGTTGTTGAAAGGGTCAGATGTCGATGTCCAGCGTCACCGGAAAATGATCTGAGGCCGTGACCAAGGCATCGCGCAACTCTGGCACCGTCCAGCAGTGTTCGTCCCGGAACGGGTGCCAGATGCGCCAGACCGGATTGCGGACCCTCAGATCCTCGCTGATCATGATGTAGTCCAACAAAGCCTCAAGATATTGGCCTTCCTTCGGGCGGGCAAAGCGCGCGGTCGATGGGATCCAGCCCGGCCGAGGTCGAAGCGCCTGTGCGGGATGCGGATCGTACAGGCCGGTTTCCAGAAGGATTTCCACCGATGACCGCCCGAAAAGATGTTCGAATTCATCCAATCCCGGCCCGTCATTCAAATCGCCCAGCAAGATCACCGGTTCAGCAGCGGCTATGTGCGCGCGCACCCGACGCGACAGCCACACAGCCTGCGCCAACTGCTTGCGGCGGTTGGCGATAGAGATGCGCAAGGCTTCGTCGCGCGATTGGGCACCGTGCGGTGCCTTGGACTTCAGATGTGCACCGATCAACCGGAACTCGAACCCGGCCCGGGTTCGGACCGCCAGTTCCATGGGTGGTTTTGAAAACCGCACCAGATCCTCGGTCGCGTCAATGTCCAGATCGATCCGAAACTCGCGGTCAAAGCGTGGGAGATCGTCGGGATCGTGGCCGCCATCTTGCACTCCTTTCGGGTCGTGCCGGGCGGTCAGGGCCTCGGGATCATACAAGAGGGCCAACTCCTGATGGGTATCGTTGGCGAAACCCATGATCGCATTGGATGTACGCAGATCGAACGTCTCGGCGAAATGCTGCAAGGCGCGCACCGTGTTTTGCGATTTGCCCGTATTCGGCGCCTCGACGATCAGCATGGCGTCGGCGTCGACGGCCGTCAGCACCGTCGCAATGGCCTCGATCTGCTGTGCCTTGGTGACATTGTGCCGGCCCGACCAGCTGTCATCGACAACCAGTTCATCATTGCGGTCGAACAAATTGGCGAACCATTCAATGTTGTAGGTCGCCAGACGCATCGTCTCAGACCCGCGCGCCGTTGATTTCATCCCAGGCGCGGTTGATGTCGATCATCTTTTTTTCGGCAAGGCGAATTGCTTCTTCGGGAACACCACGGGCCATCATCGCATCTGGATGTGTGTCACGCACGAGCCTGCGCCAGATTTTTCGGATCTCGGGTAGTGGAGTGTCAGGGGTCACGCCCAGAACGGTGTAGGGATCCTTGGGCGCATCTGGAACGAAGCGCGCACGCAGGGCTTTGAACTGTGCATCGGTCTGGCCAAAAATCCGCGCCACATCCTCCAGAAACTCGTTCTCGTTGGGGTGATAGAACCCGTCCGCCATGGCGATGTGAAACAGCCCCTCCATGAGGTCGCACAGGGTGGTGCTGTCTTCGGCGAACATGCGCGCGATCTTGCGTGCGTATTCCTGATACCCGGCCACATCCGTCCGGGCCATGTTGAACACGCGCGCCGCGCCGGCCTCTTCCTCCGGCGGAATACGAAACACCTCGCGAAAAGCGGTCACCTCGTCGCGGGTCACCTGCCCGTCCGCCTTGGCCATCTTTGCGCCCAAGGCGATCACAGCAATCGCGAAGGCCACCGAACGTTCGGGCGGCGTGCGTAGCTTCTCAAAAACGGCCGTCAGGCTTTCACCTTTGGCAAGCGCGCTCAGCGCCTCGGATATGCGGGACCAGATCGACATGAGCGCACACTAGCGCGCCGAGTACGGACTGTCAGGTGCGACCATTCATTCCGGGGCCAGAATTTTCTGCATCAGCACAAGATCCAGCCAACGCCCCCATTTATGACCAACTTCCGGCATTCGGCCGACCGCCTCAAAACCGACCGCCGCATGAAAGGAAATCGCGCCCGGGTTCTCGGCCGAGATTCCAGCGACCAGAACATGCACGCCTTGCGATCGCGCCACCTCCTCCAAGGCTCGGATCAGCGCGCGACCCGCGCCCCGCCCCCGGCCTTCAGGAGCCAGCAGGATGGTGTGTTCCCGGCTGTGCGCATATCCGGGACCCGAGCGAAAACGGCCATAAGTCGCATATCCCGCGACACGGCCGTCAAGCTCGGCAACTTGGAACGCCAGCCCTCGCTCGTCGATATCGCGCGCGATTTCTTCGTGGCTTCGCTCGGTCGTGGTAAACGTGATCAGCGTCTCGCGGATGATCGAATTGGTGATCTCCGCAATTTCAGCCGCATCCCGGGGCAGAGCCGGGCGAATGATCATTCCAGTACCCGCGGTCCGTGCGGCGTTTCAAATTCAGCCCGCAGAGCCGCAGGCCCGGAATCAAAAACTACCCTGTCGAGCGGGCCGAGCAATTGCGCCAAATCCAGCGCGTCCGGGTGAAAGACCACCAGCCGCCGCAGGTGGCAGCCACTGGCCCGCAGCATGCCAGCCGGATGCAAGTCACCTTGCCATTGAATTAAGGCGGGAAACAGGTTGTCGAACGGCAAACGCCCCGATCCCGGCACCGCCATCCTCCACCGCAAGGCACCACGATCAAGTTCATGGATATCGCCTATGTCGATTGAGAATCCATAGACACAGGCCTGCAGATCCGAAACCTGGCAGACCCAGTTGCTGAGCCTCGGCGGCCCCGAGAAACGATCAAGATCAAACCAACGTGGCCGCCCAGGATCGGCAGCGTCCGGGTCAATCGCGATCGCTTCAAGATACAGGCCCTCGTCCAGCCCAAGAAGCTTGTTGTAGGTGCCGAATTTTCCATGTGTGCCACCGGGCACCATCGGAATACCCAAGGCCTGCTCTACATGCGCGACCGCCTCGTCCAAGGTCGACGCGGCCACCGCCAAATGATCAAGCTCCATAATTGCGCCTCCAGCGTCTAAAACCGACCTCATGCCATCGGATACCATGAAAATTCCGATCGGGCACTTCATCTGACACCAAACATCCCCGCGGGCGATGCCCGAGGCCGCAGGCATCGCGAAAAAGGGGGCAGAAAGCCCCCCAAAGTCACAGCTCAGGCGCGCGCCTCGCGTATCAGGCGCAGAATGTCCTGCGCCGCCTCGGGAATGTTGGTCCCCGGCCCGAAGATCGCCTTGACCCCGTGATCATACAGGAACTGATAATCCTGCTGGGGGATGACACCACCGCAGATAACGATGATGTCCTCGGCGCCAGCCTTCTTCAGTTCTTCCACCAATTGCGGCGCCAGTGTCTTGTGACCTGCCGCCTGGCTGGAAATGCCAACCACATGCACGTCATTGTCGATCGCGTCCTGCGCGGCCTCGGCCGGGGTCTGGAACAGCGGACCGACGTCCACGTCGAAACCGATATCGGCGAACGCGGTGGCGATCACCTTGGCCCCGCGGTCGTGACCGTCCTGGCCCATCTTGACCACCAGAAGACGCGGGCGGCGGCCCTCTTCCTCGGCAAATTCCTCGATCGATTTCTGGATGGCGGCAAAGCCCTCGTCACCTTCGTAAGCTGCGCCATAGACACCAGCCAGCGTTTTCACTTCGGCCCGATGACGGCCGAATTCCTTTTCCATTGCCATGCTGATCTCTCCTACGGTTGCGCGGGCACGCGCGGCCTCGACGGCGGCTTCCAGCAAGTTGCCCCCCTCTTTCGCGCGCCGGGTCAGTTCGTCCAACGCAGCCTGACAGGCGGCCTCGTCCCGGGTCGTGCGGATGCGTTCCAGCCGAGCGATCTGCGCCTCGCGGACGGCCTGGTTGTCGACCTCGAGGATCTCGATCGGGTCTTCCTTTTCCTTGCGGTATTTGTTGACGCCGACGATTACTTCTTCGCCACGGTCGATCATGGCCTGACGGCGCGCGGCGCTTTCCTCGATCCGCAGCTTGGGCATGCCGCTGGCAACCGCCTTGGTCATGCCGCCCATCTCCTCGACCTCTTCCATCAGGGCCCAGGCTTTTTCGACCAGCTCATTGGTCAGGCTTTCCACATAGTAGGAGCCGGCCAACGGATCGACCACATCGGTAACGCCGGTTTCTTCCTGCAACACCAACTGTGTATTCCGCGCAATGCGGGCCGAGAAATCGGTAGGCAGAGCAATCGCTTCGTCCAGCGCGTTGGTATGCAGCGACTGTGTGCCACCCAACACCGCGCTCATCGCCTCATATGCGGTGCGGATCACGTTGTTGTACGGGTCTTGCTCCTGCAGCGAAACGCCCGAGGTCTGGCAATGGGTGCGCAGCATCTTCGAGCGGTCCGACTTGGCCCCGAATTCGGTCATCACCCGGTGCCACAGAGTACGCGCGGCGCGCAGCTTGGCGATCTCCATGAAAAAGTTCATGCCGATGGCAAAGAAGAACGACAGACGGCCAGCGAACTTGTCCACGTCCATTCCCGCGTCGATGGCTGCGCGCACATATTCGCGCCCATCGGCCAGGGTATAGGCCAGCTCCTGCACCAGGTTCGCCCCGGCCTCCTGCATGTGGTAGCCCGAGATCGAGATCGAGTTGAACTTGGGCATCTCGTTCGAGGTGTACTCGATGATGTCCGAGATGATCCGCATCGAGGGCTCGGGCGGGTAGATATAGGTGTTGCGGACCATGAACTCTTTCAGAATGTCATTCTGAATGGTGCCCGCCAGAACCGACTTGTCATGGCCCTGCTCTTCGCCGGTGACGATGAAATTGGCCAGGATCGGGATCACCGCGCCGTTCATCGTCATCGAGACCGAGACCTGATCCAGCGGAATGCCGTCGAACAGGATCTTCATGTCCTCGACGCTGTCGATGGCAACACCGGCCTTGCCCACATCGCCCACCACGCGCGGGTGGTCGCTGTCATAGCCGCGGTGCGTGGCCAAATCGAAGGCGACCGAAACGCCCTGCTGACCGGCCGCGAGGTTGCGGCGGTAAAAGGCATTCGATTCTTCGGCCGTGGAAAAACCTGCATATTGGCGGATGGTCCACGGGCGGCCCGCATACATGGTTGCCTTCACACCGCGTGTGAACGGCCCGAAGCCTGGCAGCGACCCGATATGCGGCAGGTTCTCGATGTCGTCCTGCGTATACAGCGGCTTGACCTCGATCCCCTCCAGCGTCGTCTTGGTGAGGTCTTCGACAGGGCGCCCACGCAACTCTTTTTCGGCCAGGGCGCGCCAATCCTTCGTATCGGTCATAGCGTAATCCTCTTGTCTGTTCCCGTCGCGGGCCCGAATGGCGCGCCGAGGGGCTGGGTATGAATAGGGAAGGGCTGACCCGGCGCACGGCAGGTTCGATCATTCAATTTTTTGATCGTCGCACGCATTTCGCCGGTCGCATTCGCGGCAACTGGGTCTATATTCAATGGAACAGGAGACCACATGACCCGCACGCTTGCCCTTGTTTTGTCAGCTTTTTTGCCTGTGGCTGCCGTCGCCGCCGACGGTGCGGCCCCGGATGAAACCGCATATATCCGGCCAGCCGGAGACAGCGATCTGAACGAGTTTCTCTGGACACACCGCCCCATAGTGGTGTTTGCCGATACGCCAGCCGATCCCCGGTTCCAGCAGCAGATCGACATGTTGCTGGAGGGCGAAGACATGATGCGTGACCGGGATGTCATCGTGCTGACCGACACCGACCCTTCGGCGCGATCCCCGATCCGGACGCAACTGCGCCCGCGCGGGTTCGCAATGGTCTTCGTCGACAAGGACGGTGTGGTGAAGCTGCGCAAGCCCACGCCGTGGAGCGTGCGCGAGATCAGCCGGTCCATCGACAAGACCCCCCTGCGCGAACGCGAAGTCCGCGAGCGGCGCGAGGGGCGCTGACGACCCAGACCCGCCCGGCAGAAGGGGTCTGCCAAGCCCGCCCCATCCGCACCGACGGTGCAGATGGCGGCCGAACGGGCAAAACCCACATTTTCCGGGCAAGCGCACATGGGCGTTATTCGAACTCCATGATCACGTCATCGACGGCCAGGCTGTCACCCGGACCGGCGTTGATCTTGGACACCACGCCCCGGCGCTCGGCGCGCAGGATGTTCTCCATCTTCATCGCCTCGACCGTGCACAGCGCCTGACCTTCCTGCACCTCTTGGCCGACCTCAACATCGATCTTCACGATCAGGCCCGGCATCGGGCACAACAGCATCTTCGAGGTGTCTGGCGGCAGTTTCTCGGGCATCAGCTTGGCCAGTTCGGCAGCGCGCGGCCGGCGCACATGCACCTTCAGGTCCGCTCCCCGGTTGCGGATGCGGAACCCGCCCGAGATCTTGCCCACCTTCAGCACAAGCGGGCTGCCGTCCACGTCCAGAACCGCAAGCTGGTCGCCGGGCGTCCAGTCCGAACTGACGCGCAGGGCGGCGCCGTCCTCGAACTTGACCGTGGCACCGTCACGGTCCGCATTCACCTGCACGGCATATTCCTGCCCCTGCAGCGTGACCACCCAACGCTTGCCGACCTTGCGTTCGTGGTTGTCCATCCGGCCCGAAACGCGAGTGCGGCGGATCTCGGCCACCCGGTGCATCGCCGCGCACGAGGCCGCGATTCGGCGCAGGTCGCCTTCGGGCAGTTCGACACCGTTGAACCCATCGGGGTATTCCTCGGCGATGAAGGCGGTGGTCATGTCACCACTGACGAATTTGGGGTGATCCATCACCGCCGACAGGAACGGCAGGTTGTGGCCGATTCCTTCGACCTCGAAACTGTCCAGCGCCACGCGCATCGCCTCGATCGCCTGCTCGCGGGTCGGCGCCCAGGTGCACAGCTTGGCGATCATCGGGTCATAGTACATGCTGATCTCGCCGCCCTCATAGACGCCGGTATCGTTGCGCACGGCTGTCTCGCCACTGGGCGCATCGCCCTGCCATTTGCCGTTTTCCAGCAGCGGCCCCGCGGCCACCTCCTGCGGTGGACGATAGCGGGTCAGCCGCCCGATCGAGGGCAGGAAGTTGCGATAAGGATCCTCGGCATACAGTCGGTTCTCGATGGCCCAGCCGGTCAGCTTGACGTCATCCTGGGTGATCGACAGCGGCTCGCCTGCGGCGACGCGGATCATCTGTTCGACCAGATCGACACCGGTGATCAGCTCGGTGACCGGGTGTTCCACCTGCAGGCGGGTGTTCATTTCCAGGAAGTAGAAATTCTTGTCGCCATCCACGATGAATTCCACCGTGCCCGCGCTGGCGTACCCCACGGCCTTGGCCAGCGCCACGGCCTGCTCGCCCATCGCGCGGCGGGTCGCCTCATCCAGGAAGGGCGACGGGGCCTCTTCGACCACTTTCTGGTTGCGGCGCTGGATCGAGCATTCACGCTCGCCCAGATAGATGCCGTTGCCATGCGTGTCGCACAGAACCTGAATCTCGATGTGGCGCGGTTGCGTCACGAATTTCTCGATGAAGATCCGGTCATCGCCGAAGGAATTCGCCGCCTCGTTCTTCGAGCTTTGAAAACCCTCGCGTGCCTCCTCGTCGTTCCAGGCGATGCGCATGCCCTTGCCGCCGCCGCCGGCGCTGGCCTTGATCATCACCGGATAGCCGATCTGTTGGCTGATCTTCACCGCCTCGTCCGCATCCTCGATCAGGCCCATGTATCCGGGAACGGTGCTGACATCGGCCTCTTGCGCGATCTTCTTCGAGGTGATCTTGTCACCCATGGCCTCGATCGCCCCTTTCGGGGGTCCCACGAACACGACGCCTTCGGCCTCGAGCGCTTCGGCGAATTTCGCGTTTTCGGACAGGAAGCCATAGCCCGGATGCACCGCCTGCGCGCCGGTCTGGCGGATGGCGTCCATCACCTTGTCGATCACGATGTAGGACTGGTTCGCCGGCGGGGGGCCGATGTGAACCGCCTCGTCGGCCATTTCCACATGCAACGCGTGCTTGTCGGCATCCGAGTAGATGGCGACAGTGCCGATTCCCATTTTCCGAGCGGTCTTGATGACCCGGCAGGCAATCTCGCCTCGGTTGGCGATCAGGATCTTGTTGAACATGGAACGTCCTCTGTCTTTGTGTTCTGGACAAACGAAAACGCCGTTGCCGGGCTGATGCCCCGCAACGGCGTTCCGTCAAATGATGACCGGGACGGCGCGCGCCCCGGAAAACCGGTATCAGTTACAGTTGTTTTGCGTCTTGCAATACAGCACGTTGCCGGCTGCACCGACCGCAGCGCCAAGGATCGGATCCGCGCTGAGAACCGCAGCTCCGACAGCCCCGACACCGCCGCCAAGCAGCGCCTGTTCCCCGGTTGAATCACCGCAGGCTGCCAACCCGCCACAGGTTGCGAGCGCAAGGAAAACTCGTGAAATTCGCATGTATACTGCCCCTTTTGGTTTCTTGTCGAATTGAACAGCAAATGCCTGAAACGGGCTTTGTTATTCAATATCAAACGGGGTGAAACAGGGCTTTGCGCAGGTTTTTGCCGCCTTGGGTCCGCAGTACGGCCAAAGAAAAGCGCGGGCAGGTCTGTGTTGGAAACACGGTCCTGCCCGCGGAAGGAAGGGGTACGGAATAGTAGGTGCATGTGCGGCGCAGGCAAAGTCGAGCCGCACGGCCCGTTCACCTTGCACAGCAAAAATGCGGCCGCCAACGGATCAATTGCAACGCCGGAAATTCCGGCTGGAAATTGCCCATTCCCGGAAACGGCGCGCAGGTTCGTGCCGAAAGAGCCCGGTTTGCAACGGGTTCCGGCACAGACTTCAGCCATCACTGGGCGCCGACTGGACCGCATACCCGGTCGCCGCCGGATCGTGCGCCAAGCAGATGAACCCATAATATTTGGCTGAAGGCTCATGCTGAACTACGCCTCCCCACCGAAGATATCGGGGAAGGATTGCCGCGCGGTCTCAAAGTCGATCTTCAGCAACGCATCATAGCTGGCCGGATCGAACGGATCCTCGGCAGGCACGACCTCGCGCCCAAACAGCCAGCTGAGGCGGCCAGCGTCCAGATTTCCGCGTTCAAACGGCTGATCACCGAAATGCTCCCACAATGCTTCGAGGAATGCCGTATCGGCACGCTTGTCCGCGGCTTTTCGGTCCCGATAGCGTTCACGACGGGTCAATGGCGTCACGCCCTTGGGGTTTGCCCGGCGGATCGTGAACTGGAAATCGGTTCCCGGCAGCCGTCCCGGGAAACCACGGTGCTTCAACATGCTGGCACCTCGTTCAAAAAACCGGTCCGCGACGGGCACCCGCGCAGGGATGAATGTGTCATGCGTATCTCCAAAGCCGCATCAGTTTCTCGGAATGCTCCGACGACATGAGATCGGGAAATCATGTTCAGAGTCCCTCCCAGATACATGCGGATTGCTCCAACCGGTAGGCTTCAAAATACTGCGTAGCGTCCGGAGACGAGTTGCCGAATTCCACCGGGCGGTCGGACAGCGAGATCACGACCCGCGCCGGGCTGAGTTGATGGTGCGCGACATAAGGAATGGCCAGTGTCTGACACAGATGCTCCATGTCGGTCGCGGCCACGTCATAGCCGATACCGCCCACCTCATCGCCGATCTTGGGCGCGACAAATCGAAACCGCAGCCAGAGTTCACCCGGGTTGGTATCGACCAGAACGTCCTCAAGTGTCACCGGCTGGCCGGATGGAACCGGCAACAGGTTCCCGTCCTGCGCGATACCGGGCGATCCAAAACACATGAAAGCCAGAACAAGAGCGCGACCCCGGACCCGCCACAGGCAGGCTCCTCCTTCCGGGGTCGCAGGCGCCAGGATCATCTCCTGCGCTGTTCCGTATCTGGTGGCTGGGATCATGAAACGGTTTTGTGTCAGCGGTCAATCGGGAACATTCGTGGATCGAACCGGGGCAAAGCGCCCCGGCGGATTACAGCGGAATGTTGTCGTGTTTCTTCCAAGGGTTCTTCAGCTGCTTGTTGCGCAGGCTGGCAAAGGCCCGCGACACACGGCGGCGCGTCGAGTGCGGCATGATCACCTCGTCGATGAAGCCGCGTTCGGCGGCGACAAACGGGTTGGCGAACCGATCCTCATAGTCCTGAGTGTGCTTCGCGATCTTGTCCGGGTCTCCCAGATCGGCGCGGTGGATGATTTCGGTTGCGCCTTTCGCGCCCATCACCGCGATTTCGGCGGTTGGCCAGGCATAGTTGAAATCACCGCGCAGGTGCTTTGACGCCATGACGTCATAGGCGCCGCCGTAAGCCTTGCGGGTGATCACGGTCACCTTGGGCACAGTCGCTTCGCCATAGGCAAACAACAGTTTGGCGCCATGTTTGATGACACCGCCATATTCCTGGCTGGTGCCGGGCAAAAAGCCGGGAACGTCCACCAGGGTCAGGATCGGAATCTCAAAACAGTCGCAGAACCGTACAAACCGTGCGGCCTTGCGGCTGCTGTCAATGTCCAGACATCCCGCCAGAACCATCGGCTGGTTTGCCACCACGCCGACGGTCTGCCCTTCAAGCCGAATGAAGCCAGTGATGATGTTCTTCGCGAAATCCTCTTGGATTTCGTAGAAATCACCCTCATCGGCTACCTTGGTGATCAGTTCCTTCATGTCGTAGGGGGTGTTGGGGTTTTCCGGGACCAGCGTGTCCAGAGAAGTCTCGATCCGCCCCGGCTCGTCAAAGAACGGGCGCACGGGCGGCTTTTCCCGGTTGTTGAGCGGCAGGAAGTCCACCAGTCGCCGCACCTCGGCCAGCGCCTCGACATCGTTTTCGAAAGCGCCATCAGCCACACTGGACTTCTTGGTATGGGTCGACGCCCCGCCCAGTTCCTCGGCGGTGACGACCTCGTTGGTGACGGTCTTCACCACGTCGGGGCCGGTCACGAACATATACGACGTGTCTTTGACCATGAAAATGAAGTCGGTCATCGCCGGGCTGTAGACAGCCCCACCGGCACAGGGGCCCATGATCACCGAGATCTGCGGCACCACACCCGAGGCCATGATGTTGCGCTGGAACACCTCGGCATAGCCCGCCAGCGAGGCGACGCCTTCCTGGATTCGCGCACCACCTGAGTCGTTGATGCCGATTACAGGCGCGCCGTTCTGCATGGCCATATCCATGATCTTGCAGATCTTCTGCGCATGCGTTTCCGACAGAGAACCACCAAACACCGTAAAGTCCTGGCTGAACACATAGACCATGCGGCCGTTGATCGTACCCCAGCCGGTCACGACACCGTCGCCCGCAGGTTTCTGTTTTTCCATGCCGAAATCGGTGCAGCGATGGGTCACGAACATGTCGAACTCTTCAAAGCTGCCCTCATCGACCAGCAGCTCGATCCGCTCGCGCGCCGTCAGCTTGCCCCGCGCATGCTGCGCATCGATCCGTTTTTGCCCGCCACCCAGGCGCGCGTCCTCACGGCGGTTTTCAAGCTCGGCAAGGATGTCCTTCATCACGATTTTCCCCTGTCAAATTTGTGGCGACAATATAGATTGCTCCGCATCACCCAAAGGCCTTTTCGGCAAATTTGCAAAGTTTTGGCAATTACATTTCTGGGAATTGCAAATCAGTTAATGTTTGTGCATCGGCATGGCCTTTCCCGAATACCGGAACTATGAGTGAACCATGCAGTTCAGCTCCACGTCTACGCACCGCTCTCCGCCCAAGCTGCTAACGCTTGTCCTGCTGTCGGGATTGTCGGCGCTCAGCATGAACCTGTTCCTTCCCAGCCTGCCTTTCATGGCGGTGTATTTTGAGGCCGACTACAAGGTCATGCAGCTGTCGATTGCGTTGTATCTGCTGATCAACGCCGTTCTGCAGATCCTGATCGGTCCGATCGCCGACAAGGCCGGGCGGCGGCCGGTGCTGCTGTGGGGGCTGGTGCTGTTTCTGCTGGCAACGCTGGGGTGCATCTACGCCCCAAACGTCGAGACATTTCTTGCCTTCCGCATGGGGCAGGCAGTTATCGTCGTGGGGATCGTCCTCAGCCGTGCAGCGGTGCGCGACATGTATGATCAGGATCAAGCCGCATCCATGATCGGTTACGTCACTATGGGCATGGCCGTCGTGCCGATGATCGGACCCGCCATCGGGGGTATTCTGGAGGAAAGCTTTGGCTGGAAGGCCAATTTCTGGCTGCCTTTCGGACTGGCCGCCTTCGCGCTGGCGCTGACCTATCATGACTTCGGAGAAACCTCGGCCAAGAGCGGCAAAACCCTGATCCAACAGTTTCGGGAGTATCCCGAACTGCTGACCTCTCCGCGGTTCTGGGGGTATTCGCTGTCATCCGCGTTGTCGTCTGGCGCGTTCTTCGCCTATCTGGGCGGCGCGCCTTTCATCGGCACCGAGATCTTTGGCCTGACCGCCGCCGAAGTCGGAATCTATTTCGGCGCCCCTGCCGTCGGTTACTTCTTCGGGAACTTCATCAGCGGCCGGTACTCGGTACGCTATGGCGTGAACCGGATGGTGCGCTGGGGCTGCTGGCTGAACGCAATCGGCGTCGCGTTGTCGGCGGTTCTGTTTCTGGCGGGCTGGGGCTCGGCGCTCAGCTTTTTCGGGTTCATGACATTCGTCGGCCTGGGCAACGGCATGTCGATCCCGAATGCAACCGCCGGATCGCTGTCCGTGCGGCCACATCTGGCTGCGACCGCATCCGGGCTAAGCGGCGCGATCATGCTGGGCGGCGGCGCAGCTCTCAGCGCCCTGGCCGGTGCGATGCTGACCAATGAAACCGGCGCCATGCCGCTGTTGTGGTTGATGTTGGCCACATCGGTTCTGGCCATCGTCGCGATCAGCAGCGTGATCTGGCGGGAACGTCAACTCGGCATCTAGCCATCTTGCACCCGGGACTTTGCAAAGTTAGCCTGCGCAGGCGGAATAACTGCAAAGAAAACCCGATGGCCACTCAGAAACTCTACGCAGGTGCAAAGCTGCGCGAAATGCGGACGCGTCTGACGCTGACGCAAAAGGAATTTGCCGCCAAGCTGGGTGTTTCCCTGCCCTATCTGAACCAGATGGAAAACAACAACCGGCCGATCTCGACCACGGTTGTTCTGGCGCTGGCGCAGGAATTCGGCATGGATGTAACCGAGCTGAGCACCGGCGACAGCGAGCGTCTGGTCTCGGACATGCGCGAGGCGCTGGCCGATCCTGTCTTCGCGGATGCCATCCCCCCTCTGGCGGACCTGCGGCTAACGGCGTCCAATGCCCCCGCATTGGCGCGGTCCTTCATCGAGCTGCACAAAGCCTACCGTCAGACCCACGAGAGGCTCGCCTCGCTGGACGAGGCCCTCGGACGCGAGGACGCGCGCATTCAGGCCAGCCCGTGGGAAGAGGTGCGCGATTTCTTTCACTACTGCGACAACTACATCGACGCGGTCGATCGGGCCGCTGAACGGTTCGCCGCCCGCGCCGAAGGACCGGGAGGCATTCGGCAGGCAGCACTGGACAGCCTGAAGGAACGCGGGGTTCAGGTGATGTTCGAAGACATTCCGGCCCTGCGCAGCTATGACAACGCTACAAAAACTTTGCGCCTGTCCTCGCGCGCTACGCCGCAGACCCAGGTCTTTCAACTGCTGCTGCAGGTCGCACTGATCAGCCAGGACAAGCTGCTCGAGGCCACGCTGGACTTTGCCAAGTTTCAAAGCGAGGAAGCCCGCTCGATCGCCAAGATCGGCCTCGCAAACTATTTCGCCGGCGCGTCGCTGATGCCCTACACCGCCTTTCTGTCAGCAGCGCAGGAAGATCGACACGATCTTGAACTGCTGAGCAACCGGTTCGGCGCGTCGATCGAGCAGGTTGCCCACCGCTTGTCCACGCTGCAGCGACCGGGCGCCAAGGGCATCCCGTTCTTCTTTGTGCGGGTCGATCAGGCGGGCACGATCACCAAACGCCATTCGGCCACCCGGCTGCAATTTGCGCGGTTCGGCGGGGCCTGCCCGCTTTGGAACGTGCACCGGGCCTTTGAAACGCCTGGTCATTTCCTGCTCCAATTGGCGGAAACACCCGACGGGGTTCGGTATATCTCGATCGCGCGGGACGTGTCGAAATCGGGCGGGTCCTTCGGTGCGCCAGTGCGCCGTTATGCCATCGCCCTCGGGTGTGAGGTCCGGCACGCCGAAGCACTGGTCTATGCCGACAATCTGGATATCAACAACACCAGCGCCTACGAGCCGATCGGGATTTCCTGCCGCATCTGCGAACGCCAGACCTGCCACCAACGGTCCGTCCCACCGCTGGAGCGCCGACTGAAGATCGACGCCCACACGCGCGGCACGCTGCCCTACGAAGTTACCTGAGCCGAAAAACGGAAAAGGGCAGGATCAGTTCCCGCCCTTTTTTGGCTCACGCTTTGCTCAGGATCGACCAGATCTGATCCTTGAGCGCGGCCCGCTTTTTGCGCAGTTCGCCCTCGGCCAGGTCTTCCATCGGCTCAACATTGGTTTCCGCCCGATGCACCATACGGTTGAGTTCGTGGTATTCGTCTGCAAGCCGGGCGAAATGGGCATCGGTCTGCTTGAGCTGGCTCATCAGTTCAACCTTGTCCGGGAATTCCTCGGCCAGTTCATGCGGGGTATGGGACATTCCTGCTCGCTCCTTGAGTTTGGTTTCGCACAACAGCTAGACCCTAATACCAAAGCTGACTTTGACTCGGATCAATTGGAAGGGGAATGTTTCCCTCGCGGTCGCATCCCCCTTACCGACAATGCATTCAACGCTGCGCCTCGGCCCATTTGGGGTGGATCCACGGCCGGTCATTGGACCGGGGCAGCGGGTCTTTGCCCAGCAAATGATCCGACATCTTTTCGCCCACCATGATCGACGGCGCGTTCAGGTTGCCGTTGGTGATCTGCGGGAACACCGAGCTGTCCGCCACACGCAACCCATCCACCCCGATGACACAGCCCTGCGGGTCGACGACCGCGTTTGGGTCGTCCGCCCGCCCCATGCGGCAGGTGCCGCAGGGGTGATAGGCGCTCTCGGCATGTTCGGCGATGAAAGCGTTCAGTTCTTCGTCGGTCTGCACGTCCGCACCGGGCTGAATCTCCTTGCCCGCATAGGGCTTGAACGCGTCCTGGCCGAAAATCTCGCGGGTCAGGCGGATGCAGGTGCGGAAATCCTCCCAGTCCTGCTCGGTGCTCATGTAGTTGAAGTGGATCACCGGCGCGTCCTCGGGCTTGGCCGAGCGCAGCGTCACCGCCCCGCGCGAGGGTGAACGCATCGGCCCGACATGCGCCTGGAAGCCATGCCCCTCGGCTGCGGCCTTGCCGTCATAACGCACGGCGATGGGCAGGAAGTGGTACTGGATATCCGGGTACTCGACCCCCGGCTTCGACCGGATGAACGCCGCGCTTTCAAATTGGTTCGACGCGCCAAGACCGGTCTTGGTGAACAGCCACTGCGCCCCGATCAGGCCCTTGCCGAAAAGGTTCCAGTATTTGTACAGCGTGATCGGCTGCAGCGAGGCCTGCTGGATATACAGTTCCAGGTGATCCTGCAGGTTCGCGCCCACGCCGGGCCGGTCGGCGACCACGTCGATGCCGTGCTCGGCCAGATGCGCGGCCGGTCCGATCCCCGACAACATCAGAAGCTTGGGCGAGTTGATCGACGAGGCCGCCAGCACCACCTCGCGCCGGGCGCGCACGATCTGCGTGCGGCCACCGCGGATCAGTTCAACCCCGGTTGCGCGGCCGCCCTCGATCACGACGCGCGTGGCGAGGCCCCGGACGATGTCACAGTTTGGCCGTTTCAGCGCGGGCTTCAGATAGGCATTGGCCGCCGACCAGCGCCGCCCTTTCCAGACGGTCTGCTCCATCGGGCCGAAGCCTTCCTGTTTCTCGCCGTTGTAGTCGTCGGTCAGCTCGTACCCCGCCTGCCGCCCGGCCTCGACGAAGGCCTTGAACAGAGGGTTCTTGCGCGGCCCTCGCGACACATGCAGCGGGCCGTCGGTTCCGCGCCATTTCGGGTCACCGCCATGGCCACCGTCGTGCCAGCTTTCCATCCGTTTGAAATAAGGCAGAACATCCGCAAAGGACCAGCCATCCGCGCCCATATCGGCCCAGGTGTCAAAGTCGCGCGCATGGCCGCGCACATAGACCATCCCATTGATCGAGGACGACCCCCCGATCACCTTGCCACGCGGGCAGGCCAGCCGCCGGTTGTTCAGGTGGGGTTCGGGCTCGGACTGATAACCCCAGTCATAGATCGGCATGTTCATCGGATAACTCAGCGCCGCCGGCATCTGGATGAACGGCCCGGCATCGGTGCCGCCGTGCTCGATCACCAAAACCGAGGCCCCTGCCTCGCTGAGACGATAGGCCATCGCACATCCGGCGGATCCGGCGCCGACGATGACGAAATCTGCTTCCATGGTCGTGTCTCCATTGGCCCCAACCGGTGGCGCCGGATGTCCCGTGCGTTGCCACCGGTGGGCGTATCTTCAAAATTCGAAAGAGGTCATTCGCCGCGCGGGAAGCGCTGGCTTTCCTCAAGGTTGTCCAGGTTCATGTGGTTGCGCATGTAGCGCTCGGACGCTTGCTGCAGCGGCTGATAATCCCACGGGTAATAGCCGCCCTGCCGCAGCGCCTCGTACACGACCCAGCGCCGCGCCTGGCTGGCGCGTACCTCGGCGTCGAACCGGTCAAGATCCCAGCGCGCCTCGGACTTGGCGCGCAGGGTTTGCAGCGTACCGGCGTGTTCGGGCTTGCCGGCCAGGTTCACCAACTCGTGCGGGTCGGCCTCGAGGTCGAACAGCTGATCGGGGTCCAGCGCGCAGCGGTTGTATTTCCACTTTCCATAGCGCATCGACACCAGCGGGGCATAAGACGCCTCGGCCGCGTATTCCATCAGAACCGGCGCCGCGCGCTCGGTGCCGTTGGCCAGCGGCACCAGGCTTTCGCCATCCGTCCACGGAGCGATCTCCGCCATGTCCACCCCCGCCAGTTCACCCAGCGTCGGGGTCACGTCTATCGTTGAAACCGGGG
The DNA here is from genome assembly GCF_056536865.1 of Ruegeria sp. CI8. Lineage (NCBI taxonomy): Bacteria > Pseudomonadati > Pseudomonadota > Alphaproteobacteria > Rhodobacterales > Roseobacteraceae > Ruegeria > Ruegeria sp. CI8. Next base: position 404,763 of record NZ_JBQFQL010000001.1, on the reverse strand, counting down.
TGTCGATGCGGCCCGTCGGCAGGCCCGGCGCCGAGATCATCAGCGGCACCCGGGCCGAGCCTTCGTAGAAGTTCATCTTGAACCAAAGGCCCCGCTCGCCCAGCATGTCGCCGTGGTCCGAGACGAAGAGGATGATCGCCTCCTGCCGGGTGGACTCCAGCACTTCGAGGATCTCGCCGATCTTGTCGTCCAGATAGGTGATGTTGGCGAAATAGGCCCGGCGCGAGCGGCGGATGTCTTCTTCGGTGATGTCGAAACTGCGCCAGTCATTGGCGTCGAAGATGCGCTGGGAATGTGGATCTTGGTTTTCATAGCCCAGATCGCCGACCTCGGGCAGTAGGTGCTCGCAATCCTCGTACAGGTCCCAGTATTTGCGCCGCGCAACATAGGGGTCATGCGGGTGGGTGAAGCTGACGGTCACGCACCACGGGCGGTCATCCTTGCCACGGGCCAAATCATACAGCTTGGCCTTGGCGTGATAGGCGACCTCGTCGTCATACTCCATCTGGTTGGTGATCTCGGCCACGCCTGCCCCGGTAACCGAGCCCATGTTGTGGTACCACCAGTCGATGCGCTCGCCCGGTTTGCGGTAATCCGGGGTCCAGCCGAAATCGGCCGGGTAGATGTCGGTGGTCAGGCGGTCTTCGAACCCGTGCAGCTGGTCCGGGCCGACGAAATGCATCTTGCCCGACAGGCAGGTGTAATAACCCGAGCGGCGCAGGTGGTGGGCATAGGTGGGGATGTCGCTGCGGAACTCGGCCGCGTTGTCATAGACGCCCGTGCGCGAGGGTAACTGGCCCGACATGAAGCTGGCCCGCCCCGGCGCGCACAGCGGCGAGGCCGTATAGGCATTGGCAAACCGCGTTGACCGCGCCGCCAGTTTCTTGAGGTTGGGCGCGTGCAGCCACTCGGCGGGACCGTCGGGAAAGAGGGTTCCGTTGAGCTGATCCACCATCAGGATCAGAATGTTGGGTCGTGTCATTTTTCGGCCTCGAGCAAGGTCGTCAGGACGCGCATGGCGTGGGTAACCGCCAGTTGCGGTTCCTCGGGCGCGGACAAAGCGGCGCGGATGTACAGACCGTCGATCAGAGCGATCATGTTCTCGGCCGCTTCGACCGGGTCCTTCATCAGCGGGCGCAACGCGTGGATCAGGTTCGACCGGATCCGCGCCTGATAGATCTGCCACAGGCGCAGCGCGTCATCGTTGGTCTGGGCCAGAACGTAAAAGGTCATCCACGCGGCGATCACGTCGGGCGTAAAGCAGGACGGCGCGAAACAGGCGCGGATAATGGCTTGGGCGCGCTGGTCCGGCGCCGCGGCTTTCAATTCAGCCCGGGCTTCGGCGCCGAAATCGCCAAGGATGCGCCGCATCGCCGCCAGAAAGATCTGGTCTTTCCCCCCGAAGTAGTGGTGCGCCAGCGCACTGGACATGCCGGCCCGCTTGGCGATCTGGCTGACGGTTACATCCAGGGACTTCTTGGACCCCAACTCGGCAATCGTCGCCCTGACGATCGCATCGCGCCGGATCGGCTCCATTCCGAGTTTTGGCATAACCGCCCCCAAACCTAGTCTCAACAGAACAAACGCTAAGGGCTTTTTATTGACTCGTCAATCAATAACGTTGCTCTTGGGGCTCCGGGGCTTTTAAAGCTTGGGGGCAAGGCTTGGAGGGGTCAAGCCACTGCGGTTCAGTACGGCCTCGCGCCAGGTTATGAAACTGACCGCTGCGAGGATCAGTGTCCCCCCGGCCACGACCCAGATATCGATGCCCTCTTGAAACACGAGCGCACCCAGAAGCGTGGCCCAGATCAGCTGCAGGAAGGTGACCGGCTGAGTCACCGCGACGGGTGCAGCCTGCAAAGCCAAGGTCATGAAATAGTGCCCCGCCGTTGCAAAACTGGCGATCATGAACAGCACGCCGATGTCGCGCAGGCTGGGCGGAGTCCAGACGGCGATCGCAAAAGGGATAAGAAACAACGTCGTCCAGATCGACAGATGCGCTACAACGACCGAAGGCCGCACGTCCTGCACCATCGCTTTGGCCAGCAGGTACGACCCCCCCAACATCAGCGAGGTGCCCAGCATCGCCAGATGCCCGGCGGAAATCTCGCGGAACCCGGGCCGTAGAATGATCACAGCGCCCACGATGGCGACAAGCACGGCCGCGATACGGCGAAAGGCCATCGTCTCGCCCAGAAAAAGCGCGGCGCCCAAGGTCACATAGACTGGCGTCAGGTAGTTCATCGCAGTCACTTCCGCCAGCGGGATACGGGTCATCGCAAAGAACCACAACATGACCCCGACGGCGTGTATGGCCCCACGCAATCCGAACAAGGCGATATGCCGGCGGGTCAGATGCGTGGTCAGGATCGCCCGCATGGCTGGCAGCAGAAAGACCAGCCCCAAAGCATACCGCAAGAACGCAGCCTCAATCGGATCCATCGAGGTACCCAGAGATTTGACCAAGGCTGTCATCGCCACAAAGGACAGCCCAGCGCTGAACATCCAGAACATTCCGGCAAGCGGGCGGGATTGGGTGGCGATCGTTGTCATGGGTCCGGTTGAACACGGAAACCCGGCGACGAACAAGCCTCTACATTGCGACCAGCTTCCAGGCGATCGCCAACATGACGATACCGATCAGCACATCCAGCACCTGCCATGCCCTGGGCCGGGCGAAAATGGGAGACAGCACCCTGGACCCGTATCCCAGAGAGAAGAAGAAAACGAAACTGGCGGACATGGCACCGATGGCGAAACCCATCCGGTCTTCATACTGCGCCGAAATCGAACCGATCAGCACCACCGTGTCCAGATAGACATGCGGATTGAGCCAGGTGAAAGCCAGAACGGTCAGCAAGGCCGCGCGCAGACTTGTACGCTTCGCCTCTCCGACCTCAAGCGCGGCGCCGCCGCGCCAGGCTGACGCCAGACTGCGCAGTCCGTACCACGTCAAGAACAGCGCGCCGCCGTATCGCATCATCGGCTCGAACCACGGCGCCGCAGTTGCCAGGCTGCCGAAACCCGCGACACCTGCGGCGATCAGAATGGCGTCCGACACGGCGCATGTCAGGCACAACACAAAAACATGCTCGCGCCGGAGCCCCTGCCTGAGGACAAACGCGTTCTGTGCGCCGATTGCCAGGATCAAACTGAAGCCAAGCGCAAAGCCGGCGATGACGGATGTAGACATGGACCCTCCTGTTCAGGTCTGTTGACTACGCGACAGATACGCATGTATCAAATTAAAGATAATGAGCCATAATTAGTTATTCTAATGCACTTGGACCCACATCACCTGGCCGCGTTGGCCGCTATTCTGCGGCATGGCAGCTTTGACGCCGCCGCCGCTGAACTGGCGGTAACGCCATCTGCGATTTCGCAACGGATCAAGGCGCTGGAGGATCGGGTCGGCGTATCGTTGATTCACCGCGGCACACCCTGCACCGGAACCCCGGCTGGCTTGCGGCTTGCCCGCCATGCCGAAGACATCGGCCTGCTTGAAGCGCAACTCAATCGCGAGCTTTCGCTGGAACAGGGCACAGGCCCCACCCGAGTCAGGATCGCGGTTCCCGCGGATGTTCTGTCCACGTGGTTCATAGACGCGATGGCAGCCGTTGATGATATGCTGTTTGACCTTGTGATCGACGATCAGGATCACTCGGCTGAATGGCTGCGGCGCGGGGATGTCAGCGCCGCCATCTCGGTGGGCGGGCAAACCGTCCCGGGATGCGATTCCATTGCCCTCGGCACGCTCAGATACCTGCCGACGGCAAGCCCCGAGTTCATGGCTCGTTGGTTCTCTGGCGGAGTGAATGCTCAGAGCCTGTCGCAGGCACCCTGCCTGACCTTCAACAGGAAGGATGCCCTGCAAAAGGCCTGGATACATGCGCAAACGGGTAGCCGGCTGTCTCCGCCGACCCACTTTCTGCCCTCGTCTCACGGGTTCGTAGCCGCTGCTGCCGCAGGATTGGGTTGGGGGATGAACCCCGCGCATCTGGTCCAAAGCGCGATCGCGGATGGCCGTCTGCGCGAGCTTGTGCCCAACACCCCGTTGGATGTGCCTCTGACCTGGCAGGTCGGGCGTATCCTTGCACCGGCGCTTTCACCGTTGACGCGAGCGGTCCGGAATGTTGCGGCGCAAGTGCTGGCTAACCCGTAACCCCATGCTGTGATCGATGGCTCAGGTGGCGCGTTCCGCATCCTTCGGCTGCGGCGTGACCAGACGATAGCATGCGATTGCGGACCAAAAACTGCACAGGGTGAGGAATGCGACGGCCAGTGCGACCTCGTTCATATGCGCAACCGCCGCCAACCCGGCCGACCCGACAATCGCCACGAGCCTGCAAATGCTCTTGATCGCGGCAGATGCCTTGACCCGCTGTTCCTTGGGCGCGGTGTCGATGAAATACAGCTTGCGTGCACTGCCGATGCCGGTTGTCGCGACGGTCGCCACGAACAGGGCGATCGCGTGCAGGTGAACGTCGTGGTCAAGATGCAAATAGTGAACCGCAACCAGAACGACGCCCGTCACCCCCACCATCAACGACCCGGCCACCATGACCGCCCGGTGTGATTTCATGTTCACGAGCTGCCACAGGGGCGCGGCGACCAGATAGCCGGTCGCCGACGAAATGATCAACGCCGTCAGCCCTTTGGCCGATCCATGATGCGCCTCGGCTGCGATCAATGCAAAGAACGGCACCGACAGAGAAACCCCGACCAGCGGCAGCCGCATGGTCAGATACCGCCGGAACCAGGCGAATTCGAACATGGCCCGAGCGTCCGACAGGAACTGCCCTGCCGCTCGACGACCGGTTTGAGCCTGGGGTTGCGACCGCGACAGTTCCGCAAGGGCAAGAATGGACAATCCGGACAGCACAAAGAACCCGGCAGACACCGCGATCACGGTCGAGTGACGCGAGAATGGCGGGTTGTCCGAAGTCAGATGATGCAGCGTCAGTGTCAGACCGATGGCCCCAAGCCCCCCTGCCCCCAGTTGAAGATAGCTCATCCAGATCCGGGATTTCGAGCGCAGGTGATCACCCCAAAGGTCAGTGAACATCAGCGCCTGGACCTCTTCGATCATGCCGATTGCAAAGAAGGCTAGGACGAAAGCCGCAGCCACCATGGGCGAGCCCCCGATCGCCGCAACCACGATGGCTGCCAGAAGGCACGCACCAATCGCGACCTCGGTCAGGGCAATGGAACGTTTCTTCTGCTGCTTCGCGGACACAGGGACCGCAAAGAACATGTCCGAAATCATGTTGCCTGCCTGACGCACGGAAACCAGCGCCCCGGCAAGAAACATGGGCATCTCCAATGAGACCGCCAGAAACGGCAAGACGATCGAAGGGCTGCCCATCGTCCACGCGACCTGGGACAGCACGCTTTGGCTTGCCAGAACCGGCACATTTCGCCGCTCCAATTCCGTGGATTTGCCTGTCATGTCCTGTCGTGCCGGCCCCGACCTGTTTGTCGCAAGGTCTCTGCCAGTTCCTTTCTGCGCGGTTCAACCCTAAGGGTATGCGCAGGACCCACATGCGCCAAGGACCAACTGCGACGCAGGCAAAAAAAGAAACCCGGCCGTGTTCGGCCGGGCTCCAAATGCAACCGAGTGCAGCGCTTAGAGTTGCGCCATCACCTCGTCGGTGGCCTCGAAATTGGTGGTCACGCGCTGAACGTCGTCATCGTCTTCCAGCGCCTCGACCAGCTTCATCAGGCGCTGCATGTCCTCAAGGCCCAGTTCGGTGGTGGTCGTGGGTTTCCACACCAGCTTGGTAGATTCAGATTCACCCAGAGCCGCCTCGAGCGCACTGGACACTTCGTTCAGGTCGGTATCCGCACACCAGACGATATGACCGTCTTCCGAGCTTTCCACATCCTCGGCCCCAGCCTCGATGGCCGCCTCGAAGATCGTGTCGGCATCGCCCGCCGATGCGGGATAAATCACTTCGCCCTTCCGGTCGAACATGAACCCGACCGAGCCGGTCTCGCCCAGGTTTCCGCCATTCTTGGAAAAGGTCGAACGCACGTTCGACGCAGTGCGGTTGCGGTTGTCGGTCATCGCCTCGACGATCACGGCCACACCGTTGGGACCGTAGCCTTCGTACCGGATTTCTTCGTAATCCTCACCGTCGCCCGCCTGGGATTTCTTGATCGCGCGTTCGATCACGTCCTTCGGCACCGAGTTCGACTTGGCCTCTTTGACCGCCAGACGCAAGCGCGGGTTCTTGTCGGGATCGGGGTCGCCCATCTTGGCGGCCACGGTGATCTCTTTCGACAGCTTGGAAAACAGCTTGGACCGCGCGGCGTCCTGGCGCCCCTTGCGGTGCTGGATGTTGGCCCATTTTGAGTGGCCTGCCATGTTGCGTCCTCGTAATCGTGATTGCGTATTCGGCGCACATATAGACTTTTGCGGGGCAAAGGATCAAGACACCCGCTTGCTCGTGCAGTCAGCGCGTTTATGGTGGCCCAATGACGACAGATCAGATCATTCTCTTTGCACTCTTTATTACGGTATTCGGTCTGCTGCTTTGGGGGCGGTTCCGCTATGACCTTGTGGCGTTTGCCGCCTTGATGGTCGGCGTGATCCTGGGCGTTGTTCCGGTTGACAAAGCCTTTGCAGGGTTCGGCCATCCGGCCACGATCATCGTGGCGCTGGTGCTTGTGGTCTCGGCCGGGTTGGTGCGGTCGGGTGCGGTGTTCCTGATCACCCGCACGCTGGTCGATGCCTCGCGGGGTCTGGGTGCGCATATCGCCCTGATGGGCGGGATCGGAGCGGTTCTGTCCGCCTTCATGAACAACGTGGCGGCGCTTGCGCTGCTGATGCCTGTCGACATTCAGACCGCGCGCAAGGCGGGGCGTTCAGTTGGGCTGACGCTGATGCCGCTGAGCTTTGCCACCATTCTGGGCGGCATGGCCACGTTGATCGGCACACCGCCCAACATCATCATCGCGTCGATCCGACAGGAAACCCTGGGCGAGCCGTTCCACATGTTCGATTTCGCCCCGGTTGGCGGGCTGGCGGCCATCGCAGGTCTGGCCTTCGTCGCCCTGATCGGCTGGCGACTGATCCCCAACCGCGGCGAACAGACCGAGAGTTCGGAAACGCTGGCGGAATATATCGCTGAACTGACAATCCCGGCTGAGTCTCCCCATATCGGCAAGCGCGTCGCCGAGCTGGACGAGGTCGCCGAGAAATCCGACGTCGCCATCATCGGCCTGATCCGGGACGGCAAGCGCCGCTATGGCCGCGCAGCAAACGCGATCCTTCAGGAAGGCGACGCGCTGGTGCTGGAAGCCAGCCCCGAGGCGCTGGACGAGTTCCGTGCCGCGCTGAACCTGGATTTCTCGGATGCCCGCCGGCAAGAGCTGCTGACCGCGGCCGGCGACGGGTTGGAGGTGATCGAAGTCGTCGTACCCGAAAGCGCCCGCATCAATGGCCGAACGGCACAGGGGCTGGGGCTGGCCTGGCGGCAGAACACGATCCTGATGGGCATTTCCCGCCAGGGCCGGCGCATCACCCAACAGGTCCGCAAGACCGAGGTACAGCCGGGCGACATCCTGCTGTTGCTGTGCCCGCGCGACCGGGGCGCGGACGTGACCGAGTGGCTGGGCTGCCTGCCGCTGGCCCAACGCGGCCTTAACGTGACCGCAAATGACAAGGCGTGGCTGGCCATCGGCTTGTTCGCCGCCGCCGTTCTGGCCGCCAGCATCGGCCTGATCTACCTGCCGATCGCGCTGGGGCTTGTGGTGATCGCCTATGTGCTGACCAAGATCATCCCGATCACCGAGATCTACAATCAGATCGAATGGCCGGTCGTGGTCCTGCTGGGCTCGATGATCCCGCTGGGCAGCGCGCTGGAAAGCTCGGGCGGGACGGAACTGATCGCGAATGCGCTGGTCCAACTGACCGACGGCCTGCCGGCCTGGGCCATACTGACGGTTCTGATGGTCGTGACCATGACGCTGTCGGACGTGCTGAACAACACCGCAACCGCCATCGTGGCCGCGCCGGTGGGCATCCAGATGGCGCGCACGCTCGAGGTGTCGCCCGATCCGTTCCTGATGACGGTGGCGGTGGCCGCCTCGGCGGCGTTCCTTACCCCGATCGGGCACAAGAACAATACGCTGGTGCTGGGGCCCGGCGGCTATCGTTTTGGCGATTATTGGCGCATGGGTCTGCCCCTGGAAATCCTGATCGTGGCGGTTTCGGTGCCGGCGATCCTCGTGTTCTGGCCGCTGTGAGGGCTTGCGTGACCGGCGGACCGCGCGCTAAGGGCAGCGCATGAAACGCTTTCTGATCCTGCAGCTGCGCCCCGAGACCGATGCCTCGGACGCCGAATATGCCTCGATCCTGAACCGGTCCGGGCTGACGCCCGAGCGCACCCACCGCATCCGTCTGGATTGCGAGGCCCTGCCCGAAGGTCTTGACGTGACCGACTATGCCGGCGTGATCGTAGGCGGCGGGCCGGGCTGCGTCAGCGACGACCCGGCCAGCAAATCGCAAATGGATACACGGATCGAGGGCGCGATCATGGGGCTGATGCCCCAGATCACGGAGCGCGATCATCCCTTCATGGGCTGCTGCTATGGCTTGGGCATCCTGGCCGCGCATCTGGGCGCGCCGGTCAGCAAGGACCGCTATGGCGAGCCGGTCGGCCCGTCGCGCTGCCACCTGACCGAGGATGGCGCCCGCGACCCGCTGACCGCCGGTCTCGAGAACCACTTCGATGCCTTCGTCGGCCACAAAGAGGCGGTGCAGACCCTGCCCGAGGGCTGCGTGCATCTGGTCGCGTCAGACCCCTGCCCGTTCCAGATGATCCGCTGGGGCCAGAATGTCTATGCAACGCAGTTCCACCCCGAAGCCGACGCCAAGGATTTTGAACAGCGCATCCACATCTACAAGAACCACGGCTATTTCCGTCCCGAGGACGCCCAGCCGCTGATCGAACGCTGCCACGCGGCCGAGGTCACGCAGCCCGGCGAAATCCTGCGCCGTTTCGCCCAGCGCTACGGGTGACCCAACGGCGCGGTTGCCTGACCGGGGACCGCGCGCTTAGGTTGGACCGAAACGACTTTGGGAGGGGTTGTTTTGGATCTTCTGATAAACGTGGGCCTGCCGGTTTCGCTGGCCATCATCATGCTGTCTTTGGGCATCGGGCTTGAGGCGGCGGATTTCCGGCGCGTGATCAGTCGGCGTTATCCGTTTGCGATCGGCGCGGTCTGCCAGGTCGTTCTGCTGCCGGTCGCGGCCTTTGCCACGGTCAAAATGTTTGCCCTGCCGCCGGCAATTGCGGTCGGGTTCATGCTGCTCAGCTTTTGCCCGGGCGGCGTCACCAGCAACATCCTGTCGAAACTGGCGAAGGCCGATGTGGCGCTGTCGGTCAGCCTGACGGCGGTGATCAGCCTGCTGTCGATCGTCACGGTGCCGGTTCTGGCGGCCTGGTCGATCGACCACTTCATGGGCGAGGACGCACCCGAAGTGTCGATCAGCGGTCTGGCGCTGGCGATGTTCCTGATCACTACACTGCCCGTCGCCATCGGCGTTGGGTTGCGCCATTTTGCAACCGGTTTTGCCAACCGGATCGACGGCCTCCTTTCGAAACTGGCCACCATCCTGTTCGTGTTGATCGTGATCGCCGCGCTGGCTGGAAACTGGCAGCTGTTCGTCGACAATCTGGGCATCATGGGCGCCGGGCTGATCTCGCTGAACCTCGCGCTGCTGCTGATCGGGTTGGGGCTGGCGCGGGCGGCGAAACTGTCGTGGAATGAGGCCAAGACCATCTCCATCGAAACCGGCATCCAGAACTCGACCCTGGGCATCACGCTGGCGGCCCTGATCACCGGAACCGAAAGCGGCTTCAGCCCGCTGGCCCTGCCCTCGGCCGTCTACGGGATCACCATGTACGCCGTCGCGATCCCCTTCATCGCCTGGTACCGCAACCGCTGAAAGGACAGAGCATGACCGAAAACACTGCTGATGCGATCGTCGTGGGCGGCGGGCTGGCCGGGCTGGCCGCGGCAGCCGAACTGGGTGACCGCGGCAAGAAGGTGATCGTGCTGGACCAGGAACCCGAGCATTTCCTGGGCGGTCAGGCATTCTGGAGCCTTGGCGGCCTGTTCATGGTCGACACGCCCGAGCAGCGCCGTATGGGTATCCGCGACAGCCGCGACCTGGCCCTGCGCGACTGGATGGGCAGCGCCCAGTTCGACCGGGACGAGGACGCCTGGCCCCGCAAATGGGCCGAGGCCTATGTCGAATTCGCAGCCGGCGAGATGCGCCCCTGGCTGCACCAGATGGGTCTGCGCTGGTTTCCCGTGGTCGGCTGGGCGGAACGCGGCGGGTCCTATGCCGACGGTCACGGCAACTCGGTCCCGCGGTTCCATATCACCTGGGGCACCGGCCCGGGCGTGCTGGAGCATTTCATCCGCCGGGTCCGCGAGCATGTCAGCGCCGGCCTGATCCAGTTGAAGTTCCGCCATCAGGTCAGTCACATCATCATGCAGAACGGCGAGGCCAAGGGCGTCTCGGGCGAGGTTCTGGCCGATGACGCGGCCCAGCGCGGCGGCAAGACCAACCGCGACGAAGTGGGCGAGTTCGAGGTCTATGCCCCATCGGTCATCGTCACTTCGGGCGGGATCGGTGGCAATTTCGAGATGGTGCGCCAGAGTTGGCCCCGCGACCGCTTGGGCGAACCGCCCAAGGACATGGTGGCGGGTGTGCCCTTCCATGTGGACGGTCGGATGATCGCGATCAGTGAAAAGGCCGGCGGGCACGTCATCAACGGCGACCGCATGTGGCACTACACCGAAGGCGTGCGCAACTGGGACCCGATCTGGCCCGCGCATGGTATCCGCATCCTGCCCGGCCCCAGCTCCATGTGGTTCGATGCGCGCGGCAACCGGCTGCAGCCCCCCTGCCTGCCCGGGTTCGACACGCTGGGCACCCTGCGCGAGATCCTGAAAACCGGCTATGAATACAGTTGGTTCGTCCTGACCCAGAAAGTCATCAAGAAGGAATTCGCCCTGTCCGGGTCTGAACAGAACCCCGATTTCACGTCGGGCAGCTGGAAGGAAGTGATCCGTCAGCGGGCCCTGTCGGGGTCGAAGGCAACCGGGCCGGTCGAAGCGTTCAAGGAAAAGGGCAAGGATTTCGTTGTCGCCAACACGCTGACAGAACTGGTGAACGGGATGAACCATCTGGGCGGCGGCCTGATCGACGAGGCGCATCTGCGCGCCCAGATCGAAGCCCGCGATTCACAGGTGGACAATCCGTTCTCGAAAGATGCGCAGATGATGGCGATCCTGGCGGCGCGGAACTATCGCGGTGACAAGCTGATCCGCACCGCCAAACCGCACAAATTCCTTGATCCGAAAAACGGGCCGCTGATCGCGGTCAAGCTGCATGTGCTGACCCGCAAGACGCTGGGTGGTTTGCAGACCAATCTGGACAGTCAGATGATCGGGGCGGACGGCCACATGGTGCCCGGCCTGTTCGCGGCCGGCGAAGTCGCGGGTTTCGGCGGCGGGGGCTATCACGGCTACAACGCGCTCGAGGGCACGTTCCTGGGCGGATGCATCTTCTCGGGCCGCAATGCCGGGCGGTCGAGGGCCGTCGCCTGACGGCCCTTGCGCGCTATTGGTCGCGGCGGAACTGCAAAACCGGGTCACCTGCCGCATCGAGCAGAACCAGAGTGTCCCCGCGCTGAACAAAGCTTGCGACCTTTGGCAGAGCAGCAAGGAATTCCCGCTCAACCTCGTCCAGCGGCGGCGGGCAGGCCATCAGGGTGGCGGCCATGTTGTCGGGGAAGGACATCGACTTGCCCGATATCTCGGCCTGTCCGCTGAACCGGTTGCAACCGCCTGTTCCCCCAAAGGCTCCGCCCTCGGCAAAGGTAATCTGCGGGCGTTTCTCGGTGTCCAGCGCAACGCCGTTCACCTCGGTTGCGGTCCATTGCGTGTTCTCAAGCATCGCCGCACCCCGTTCCTGCACCTTGACCATGACCAGATCGACCGAGTTTCCGGCGTCGTTGGTCAGAACCGGGTAAGCGGTATCGGTGGTGAACAGCAGCTTGCCGTCCTGATGCACCGAGGCTCGCACCACATAGCGGTGCCGATCCTGAACCAACGCGTCGTCATAAGTCAGCTCGAACTGGGCAGGCACGCCCGTCAAAGCATAGCGCTGCGCAGCCAGCGTGACGGCTGGCGCGTCAGCCAGTGAAACGTCCTGCAGTTCGACGAACAGGGTTGCCCCGGGCGGAACCGCGATACGTTCGCGATATGTGGCTGTTCCCTCGACGGTCCCCGCCTGGGCGGCGCCCCACACGGCTGCCCACAACGCGGTTCCTGCCAGCAGGCTTTTTGCGGTTTGCATTGTCCGATCCCTTTGTCACCAGTTTCCAGCACAAAAGATCGGGACATCAGCGCGATTTACAAGGTTTTTCAGTTCCAAGCGGCAAATTCGTGCCGGAGATCAAAGCGGCCAGAGGAAGGGGATGATCAGCGAAGCCAGCAATCCAACCGTCAGGTTCAGCGGAATCCCGACCTTCATGAAGTCCGTGAACCGGTACCCGCCGGGGCCGTAGACCATCATGTTGGTCTGATACCCGATCGGCGTTGCAAACGAGGCCGAAGCCGCGACCATCACCGCAACCACCAGCGGCCGCGGATCCACCCCCACAGCCTGCGCCAGACCGATGGCGATCGGCGTCACGACAACCGCCACCGCGTTGTTCGAGACCAGTTCCGTCAGCACAGAGGTCAGCAGATAGATCGCCCAGACGATGAGGAACGGCGGCAGGTTGGCAAAGGACGGTGCAATCGCGTTGGCGATCAGGGTGACCGCACCCGAGCTGTCCAGCGCAGCCCCGATCGCCAGCATGGCAAAGATCAGCGCTAGCAGACGGCCTTCGACAAAGGAAAACGCCTCGTCCGCGTCGATGCATCGCGTCAGCAGCACAACCGCAACCGCCAGAATCGACAGCAGGAAAATCGGCGCCACGCCGAGCGCCGCCAACACCACGATCCCAATCAGCGCAGCAATCGCGATCGGAGCATGACCGCGCCGGAAGGCGCGGGCCGATGGCTGGGTGACGTCGACCATGTCCATGTCGGCAGCCAGTTTGCTGATATCGGCCGGCGAGCCTTCAAGCAGCAGCGTATCACCAACCCGGACGACCAGATCGTCAAGTTGCCCCCCGATATTCTGATTTCGTCGGTGCACGGCCAAAACGTAAACCCCATAGCGACGACGCAGCCGCAACGCACCCAATGTGCGCCCGACCATGCGACAACCGGGGGTGATCAGAACCTCAACCGTACGTGTTTCGACCGCCGAAACTTGATCAACGCGCTTGAGTTCCTTGTTGCTTTGCAGGCTCAGCAGCTCGGTCATTTCCGTGCGCAACACCACGCGGTCACCGACCTTCAGTTCGACCCCTTTCAGGTTCCGCCGCAGTGACTCGTCGCCGCGGATCACGTCGATGAGCCGCACACCCGGACGTTTGAACAGCTGCACGCCGGTCACTTCACGGCCAATCAGGTTGCTGTCGGGCGGAATGACTGCTTCGGTGAAGAATTTCATCTTCGACCGATCGCTGAGCATGGTTGCCATGCTGTCACGCTCGGGAAGAAGGCGCGGCGCGATGAAGCGCAGGTAAATCATGCCGTAGATGACAAGAATGATGCCCAACGGCGTGACCTCGAAAATCGTGAAGGCCGGCAGGCCCTGTGCCCGGGCCACACCATCGACCAACAGGTTCGTCGAGGTTCCGATCAGGGTCAGCGTCCCACCGAGAATCGCAGCGTAGCTGAGCGGGATCAGCAGCTTCGACGCCGAAATATTCAAGGTGCGGGCAATCTGTATGAACACTGGGATCATGACGACGACGACGGGCGTGTTCGACACGACCGCTGAGGCCAAGACGACAAATGCCATCAGCAAACCGATGGCAATGCGCGGGTTGACCTGCGCCTGTTTCTGCGCCGTCGCTGTAAAGGCGTGCAGGGCACCGGTCCGGACGAGGGCGCCCATGATGATGAACATCGCCGCGATGGTCCAGGGCGCCGGGTTCGACAGAACCGCCAGTGCGCTTTGGTAGGGAAGCACGCCGGTGACCAGCATCACCGAAACGCCGCCTATGGCAACGACCTCGGTCGGATAGACCTCGCGCATGAACATGATGAACATGCCCGCAACAACCGCCAGCGCAAGTATCGCGCTGCCCATATCTGACAATTGAAGGAGTTGCATTCGTGGTGTTCTGTCCGAAACCTGTCCCGGCCCAAGCGCCTGTGGATCAGTTTCACGTATTGCAGGCCGCAGAGCAAGCCTGACGTGCGTTCACGGTGCCGCCTGCTGCAGGCGCCCGCCAACCCGGACCATGCTGATCGTCTTGGCTTGCCCGTCACGGTCATCAGTTTCTACGAAAACGCCGCTTAGCGTCGCTTCGCCATTGGCCGGGGTGAACCGAGCCTTGGGCATCCCTGTGATGAAGCGGCGCATCGGCTCCTGCTTGTCCATTCCGATCACCGAGTCATAGTCGCCGCACATGCCCGCATCGGTCAGGTAAGCGGTGCCGCCGGGCAGGATCTGGGCATCGGCGGTCGGAACATGGGTATGGGTTCCCACGACAAGGCTGGCGCGTCCGTCGCAGTAGTGGCCCATGGCCATCTTCTCCGAAGTCGCCTCGCAATGCATGTCCACGATGATGGCCTGCGCCTGACCGCCCCGCGGGTGAGACTTCAGGATCGGTTCCACCGCCGAGAACGGATCGTCGAACGGCCGTTTCATGAACACCTGTCCCAGCACCTGAACCACCAACACCTTGCGTCCGCCCGGCGCGGTGAACAGCCGATGTCCGCGACCGGGAGCACCCTTGGCGAAATTCACAGGGCGCACGATCCGGGGTTCGCGTTCGATGAATTGCAGCATGTCTTTCTGGTCGAAAGCGTGGTCGCCCAACGTCAGACAATCTGCGCCTGACTCCAACAGCAGCTTGGCATGATCGCCGGTCAACCCCATGCCATTCGAAGCATTCTCGCCATTGACCACCACGAAATCCAGCCGCCACTCGTCGCGCAGACGGGGCAGATGCTGTTGAACGGCGGCGCGGCCCGCGCGCCCCATGACGTCACCCAGGAACAAGATTCTCATATCGCGGTCCTAGGCCCTGCAAACGGCAATAACAAGGCGGAACGATGCAATTCGCGGGCCGCATGCGGGTTGAATTCCGGTGGAAACCTGCAATTCTGGCGCAATCGGTTTTTTCACTCGGAGATTTCGATGAAACCCATAGTCCTGACCGCAGCTGTCTCTCTCGCTATCTCGGGCAGCTTTGCTCACGCGACGACCAAGACCACAATGGCAAATCCGGCCGCGACCTTCTGCATCGAAAACGGCGGCGAATATCAGATCCGCAAAAACACCGATGGATCGGAATACGGCGTGTGCATCCTTGAGGATGGAACCGAGGTTGATGCCTGGGACTATCTGCGGAGCCACTTTGAGAACTGACGCCTAAAACGTCAGGACCCTGGTCTCGGTAACGATCATGTCCAGCGGCTGGTCCGTCGGTTCCAGCGGCAAGGCTTCGGCCTCTTGCGCGTCGAAGGCGAAACCGATGGCCAATGTCGGGTGTTTGGCGCGCAGCCCTTCAAGCGTGCGGTCATAAAACCCGCCCCCATAGCCCAATCGCCCGCCTTGCGGATCGAATGCCACAAGGGGCACGATCAGGATTTCAGGGTCAAAGTAGTCGTCCGTCTCGGGCACCTTGGCGCCAAATGGACCATCTTTCAGCGGCCCTTCGGGTGTCCAGCGCGAAAACCGCAGAGGCCGTCCGGCGCCTTGGATGACCGGAACACCCACGGGACCATAGGCTGCGGCCTCGGCCATCGCGGGCAGAGGGTCGATTTCGGTGCGGATCGGCATGTAGCCAGTCAGCGGAACCCCACGAAATCCGGCCAGCACCTCGGACAGGCGGCCCGCGGCGGCCGGCGGCCCCGCGTCGAAGGCCGCTTTGCGCCGGGCAAAGGCAGCCTTGCGCGCTGCGGCCTTGATTTCAGTCAGATCGGTCACAGCAGCACCACGCTTGCAAGCCCTAGAAAGATG
Source organism: Ruegeria sp. CI8 (assembly GCF_056536865.1). NCBI lineage: Bacteria > Pseudomonadati > Pseudomonadota > Alphaproteobacteria > Rhodobacterales > Roseobacteraceae > Ruegeria > Ruegeria sp. CI8. The sequence continues at coordinate 388,649 of NZ_JBQFQL010000001.1, read as the reverse complement.
AAGAACCCCATTACATCCGTCGTCGTCGTAACGAAGGTTCCCGAGGCCAATGCCGGGTCTACACCCAGGCGATCCAGCACCACCGGTACTACCGTACCAGCGAACCCGGCGATGATCATGTTCACGACCAAGGCGGAACCGATCACGACACCCAGCAGCGGGGATTCAAACCACATCATCCCCACCGTCCCCAGAACGATGGCGAAACACAGCCCGTTCAACATGCCCACCAGCAATTCTCGGCGGATGACCCGTGCCACGTTCGAGCCCGTCAGGTCGCGGGTCGCCAACGCACGTACGGCAACGGTCAGAGACTGTGTTCCGGCGTTACCACCCATCGAGGCAACGATGGGCATCAGAATTGCCAGCGCCACGATCTGCTCGATTGCCGCCTCGAACTGTGAAATCACCAGCGAAGCACAAATGGCGGTGCACAGGTTGACCGCCAGCCAGGGCAAACGACGACGACTGGTTGCTGCAACACTGTCTGAAATCGAGCTGTCATCACTAACACCTGCCAGTCGCAGCATGTCTTCCTCGATCTCTTCATCCAGAACGGCCATTGCGTCGTCTATCGTGATTACCCCGACCAGCCGTTTGTCACTGTCCACCACCGGCGCGGAAATCAGGTGGTATTGGTTGAAAGCATAAGCAACGTCTTCTTCATCCTGATCGACCGGGATGATGTGAAACTCGTCCTCGGCGATGTCCAGCAACTTGGTATCGCGCCGTGCGGCCATCAACTTGCCCAACATGACCTGCGCCACCGGCTTCAGCCGCGGATCGACCAGCACAACGTGATAAAACTGCTCGGGCAGATCGTCCTGCGAGCGCATGTAGTCGATCGCCTGCCCCACCGTCCAATGATCGGGAGCCATGACCACTTCGCGCTGCATCAGTCGGCCTGCCGAGTTCTCGGGATAGGCCAGCGCCTGCAGTGCCGCGATCCGCTCCGAGGCCTCAAGGGCCTCCAGCACCGCTTCCTGCTGCGGCTCCTCCAGATCCTCCAGAAGGTCCACGACATCGTCGCTTTCCATCTCGCGGACGGCTTCGGCCAGAACGTCGGGTCGCAGAACTCCAATGACCTCTTCGCGGACGGATTCGTCCAGTTCAGACAGAATGTCCCCGTCGAATTCCCGGTCATACAGGCGGATCAGCCGCGCCCGGTCGTAGGGGTTGATCTGTTCCAGAAGGTCGGCAATGTCGGCCGCGTGCAGCGGCTCCATCAGCTCGATCAGCTTCTCGCGATCCTCGACATCGACGGCGTAAAGGATTGCGGCAACCGTTCGCCGGTCCAGCGCATAGACGTCATCATCGCGAGAGGGGTCGGTTCTGTTGTCTTCGGTGCCGGTCGTCATGCGCTGCCCCTTGTTCTGGGAATTGGCCCCTAAATAGAAGAAGCAGCTACCGGAAAACAATGACAATGGTGCGATTTACCCGCATCTTTCACATCCCTATGCTGCAAGCCGGATTCACCAAGGCGGAGATCACGGCGGATGGCGCAAAAGACGCTTCTGACAGGGCGCGTACTGAGTTTCGAACACTCCCCCTTCGAAACGCAACCGGATCAGGCGGTCCGGCTGCACGAAGCCGTTCTGATCGAGGGCGGGAAAATCCGGGAGTTGGGAAGTACCGCTGATTTGCAAACCGCCCACCCCGAGGCGGCCATTCATCACCATGGCGAAAACCTGATCCTGGCTGGTTTCATCGACCCCCATGTCCACTACCCCCAGACGGCGATGATCGCGAGTTGGGGCAAACGGCTGATTGATTGGCTGAACACCTACACTTTTCCAGAAGAGATGAAGTTCGGTGATGCAGACTACGCTGCCGAGATATCGAACCGATATCTTGACCTGACCGCCGCACACGGCACCACGACCATGTGCAGTTTCTGCACCATTCATCCCGAAAGCGTCGATGCCTTTTTCACGGCCGCCCAGCAGCGCGGTCAGCGTGTCGTGGCCGGGAAGACCTGCATGGACCGCAACGCGCCCGAAGGTCTTCGGGACACGGCCCAAACAGCCTATGACCAGTCGAAGGCTCTGATCGGAAAATGGCAAGGTGTCGACCGGATTTCCTATGCGATCACGCCGCGGTTTTCCCCGACCTCGACCCCCGAACAGCTTGAGGCGATGGGTGCGCTGTGGGCAGAACACCCAGATTGCCTCATGCAGACGCATCTCAGCGAGCAGACGGACGAAATCGAATGGGTTCGGTCGCTGTTCCCCGAGGCGCGCGACTACTTGGACACCTATGAAAAATTCGGACTGCTCGGCGCGAACGGCCTCTATGGTCACGTGATCCATCTGGAACCGCGCGAGCGAGACCGCCTGCGTGAGGTCGATGCCTCGCTGATCCATTGCCCCACCTCGAACACTTTCATCGGTTCGGGTCTGTTTGATATGCACGGGTTGATGCGGGATGGCCATCGTATCGGCCTGGCAACCGACACCGGCGGCGGGTCCAGCTTTTCCATGTTGCGGACCATGGCGGCCGCCTATGAAATCGGCCAATTGCGCGGACATCCGCTGCACCCGGCGCAACTACTGTGGCTGGGCACCGCAGGATCGGCCCGGTCGCTGCGGATGGACGACCGCATCGGCAATATCGCCCCTGGAATGGAGGCGGACCTGATCGTGCTCGACCTCGCCTCGACCCCCGCGATTGCCCAGCGAGAAGCCAATGCCGAGTCCCTTTGGGAGGCGGTGTTCCCGACAATCATGATGGGCGACGACCGCGCCATCGCCGATGTGTGGATCGGCGGACGGCGCGTTTCGACCTGAAGGCAGATCAGCCCTGCAAGGCGAGGGCCAACCTGTTCTGCCGTTCGATCGCGCGCGGCAGGTCAAATGTAGCAATGTTGCCGTCCCGGACGACCTGTCGCCCCTCGACAAACAGGTGTTTGACGTGCACCGGACCTGCCAGCAGCAGAGCAGCCGGGTCCCAACTGCCCGCGCACTCCACACCCCTTGTGTCCCAAACAGCGATATCCGCGCGTTTGCCCGGCATCAGGCGGCCGCAGTCCGGCCGGTTCAGCACGTCCGCCCCACCCCGCGTCGCAATTTCCAGAGCTTCGCGCGCGGACATGGCATCGGCACCGTTCGCCACGCGTTGCAGAAGCATCGCCTGCCGCGCCTCGGCCATCAGGTTGCCGCTGTCGTTGCTTGCGGAACCGTCAACGCCCAAGCCAACCCTGACCCCGTTGTCACGCATCGCGCGCACCGGCGCGATCCCCGAGCCCAGACGGCAATTCGAGCAGGGACAGTGCGCAACCCCGGTGCGTGACCGAGAGAACAGGTCGATCTCTGCCCCGTCCAGCTTCACGCAATGGGCGTGCCAGACATCGGGGCCGGTCCAGCCAAGTTCCTCGGCATACTGGCCGGGTCGACAGCCGAACTGGGATTCGGAATACAGGATATCCTCGTCGTTTTCCGCCAGATGGGTGTGCAGCATGACCCCTTTGTCCCGTGCCAGCAGTGCGGCGTCGCGCATCAGATCCCGACTGACCGAGAAGGGCGAACAGGGCGCAAGTCCAACCCTGCACATTGAGCCTTCGGACGGGTCATGGAACGCGTCGACCACTCGGATCATGTCATTCAGGATGTCGGCCTCGGCCTCGACCAAAGCATCGGGCGGCAGACCGCCGTTGCTTTCGCCGATGCTCATCGCGCCGCGGGTCGGATGGAACCGCAGCCCCACCTCCGCAGCGGCCGCGATCGTGTCATCCAAGCGTGACCCATTCGGATACAGATACAGATGGTCGGAACTGAGCGTGCAGCCCGACAAGGCCAACTCGGCCAGACCGATCTGAGCCGAAGTGAACATTTCGTCAGGACCGAACCGCGCCCAGATCGGATAGAGCGTCTGCAGCCAGCCAAACAGCAGCGCATCCTGGCCCGCGGGAACAGCTCGGGTCAGTGTCTGGTAGAGATGGTGGTGGGTATTGACCAATCCCGGCGTCACGACACAGCCGCCGAGGTCATGCACCTCTCCGTCGGTCGTCAAACCTTGGCCGATGCGGGCAATCTGCCCGTCACGGATCAGCAAATCGGCGCCGGCCAGTTCTTGCCGGTTGTCGTCCATGGTCAGGATCGCATCGGCGTTTCTAAGAAGGGTTTCGGGCATCTCGCACTCCTGCATCTGCCCGCCTCATGCCAGAAATGCGTGTGCCGGTGGAAAACGGGCGCAAGAACCGGCGCATAGACCCTAATCAATCGCGGCCGCAGCGGCAACCGTCGTCAGAAGTCGCGCAGAATCTCGAGGGCCGCGGCGTGGATCTCAGGGTTCGCAGCCGCCAGTGCCCGCCCCCCCTGATGTGCCGGCCCGCCCTGCCAGTCGGTCACGACGCCGCCGGCCGCCTTGATCACCGCGATCGGGGCCTGAATGTCATACGCGTTCAGTCCAGCCTCGATCACCAGGTCGACCTGCCCGGCCGCCAGCAGTGCGTATGCGTAGCAGTCCATGCCGTAGCGCGTCAGTTGCACCTGTCCAGCCACGGCGCGAAAGGCGTCTCCTTCGGCGGTCGTGCCAACTTCGGGGAATGTCGTGAACAGGATTGCGTCCCGCAAGGCATCCGTCCGACGGGTCGCCAAGCTGGTTCTGCCCAGAGGACCGGTCATGAACGCACCGTCTGCATGACCCACAAACCGTTCACCGATATAGGGTTGGTCAATCACCCCCATGATCGGCCCGCTATCGTCGCCTAGCGCGATCAGAACGCCCCATGTCGGTGTGCCGCTGACGAAACCGCGGGTGCCGTCGATCGGGTCCAACACCCAGGTTCGCCCCGATTTGCCTTCGACCGCACCGTACTCCTCGCCCAAGATGCCGTCGTCGGGGCGGAGCTCGGCCAGAACGGATCGCATGGCCTGCTCGGCTTCGCGATCGGCCACGGTCACAGGGTCATACCCGCCTTGCAGCTTGTTTGAGGTTTCAAGATTCGACTGGCGAAAATACGGCAAAATGGCCGCACGCGCCGCGTCGGCCATTTTCTCGGCAACTTCAAGGTCACTTGCAGAGGCTTTGGTCATGCGCCACTGGTGCGCTCAGCCCTGTGCGAAGTCAAGCCCCGGTCTCAGGCCACGTCGCTGAGAACGCGCGCAAGCTCAAACAGGCGCCGGCGCTGGTTTTCCGGGATCGCGTAGTAGGACCGAACCAGATCCAACGCTTCCTTGTCGCCCATCAGATCAGCGGGAACCGATTTCTTGCCCGAGTCTTCCTTTTGGGCGTCCTCCAGACCTTCAAAGAAAAAGCTGACCGGAACGTCCAGAGCTTCGGCAATGTCCCACAGGCGTGATGCGCTGATGCGGTTGGCCCCGGTTTCGTATTTCTGGATCTGCTGGAACTTGATACCGACCTGCTGTGCCAGCTGCTGCTGCGTCATGCCAATCAACCAGCGGCGATGCCGTACGCGCTTGCCCACATGGACATCGACGTGATGGGTCATTGGTATTCTCCTCTGTTACACACAACCGCCCGGGAAAACGCTAACTGAACCATGACCGCACACTAGCGAGACGCTTGTAAAGAACTCTCTAATACGGAACGTGCCCCCCGAAACAGCACTGACAAGCAATATTGCCGCTTTTTGGAAAATTTTCAAGATGGTTGAATCTGCGCGCCTGAAGGAAGGTTTACGGTTGTGCACGATTTGGCCTGTGCGACAAAGACGCCCCGGCCATTCCCTTCCGGAATGATTGACAAGTCAGGGGCGGCCCCGATCAATGGCACCAACATGGAGACTTGAGATGCTGGCCTACCAGATCCAGTCTGCCGGAGAGCAGGCCAAATTGCACGAGATACCCGTGCCCGCACCCGCCGAAGGCCAGATCCGCGTGGCCATTCGCGCCTGCGGGCTGAACTTTGCCGATCTTCTGATGCAGAAGGGCACGTACCAGGATACCCCAGCGGCCCCTTTCACATTGGGGCTTGAGGTTGCGGGGGTCGTAGACGCGGTCGGCGCAGGGGTCAGCCATCTGAAACCCGGAGACCGGGTCGCGGTATACTCAGGCCAGGGTGGATTGGCGCAATACGGGGTTTTTGACGCCGACCGAGCCGTACTCATCCCCCAGTCGTGCAGCTTTGAAGACGCGGCGGCCATCCAGATCGCCTACGGAACCAGCCATATGGCGCTGGACCATCGGGCGCGGCTGCAGACGGGCGAGACCCTCTTGGTGACCGGTGCCGCCGGCGGGGTCGGGCTGACGGCGGTCGAGATTGGCAAGCTTATGGGCGCGACGGTGATCGCACAGGCCCGGGGCGCCGATAAACTGGCGGTCGCCCGCGCGGCCGGGGCCGATCACCTGATCGACGCGGACGAAGATCTGCGCGAGCGCGTGCTGGCATTGGGCGGCGCAGACGTTGTCTATGACGCCATCGGTGGCGATGTATTCAAGGCTGCCTTCCGGGCGACCAATCCCGAAGGCCGCCTGCTGCCGATAGGTTTTGCCGGCGGCGAAGTCCCGCAGATACCGGCCAATCACTTGCTGGTGAAGAACCTGACCGTGATCGGGTTCTACATCGGTGGCTATCTGAGGTTCCGGCCCGAGGTCGTTCGCAACAGCTTTGAGACCCTCTTTGCCTGGCATGCCGAGGGACGCATCCGGCCCCATATCAGCCACACCCTGCCGTTGTCCGAAGTGGCGCAGGGCATGGCTCTGCTGAAGGCACGGAAGTCGACCGGGAAAGTCGTCATCACGATCTGACCGGATCAGCCCACAACGGCGCGCAGCGGTGTACCGCCAAGCATGTGGAAGTTCTGCCGCACCAGCGCGGCGAGGGCCTCAACCACTTCGCCGCGCCCCTGATCGCCTCCGTAAAGGTTGATCATATGCGCCGGCAATTCGGGCAGAACCCCACCTGAATCGATCTTCTCCAGATGTGCGGCCTCGGTGCCCTCCAGCATGGCGTGAACGGCGAGGTCCGCGCTGACGGTTGCCTCGATCGTGCGGTCGTTCTCGGTTTCGACCGACAGCTCCCATGGAATGCCTGCTGCATCCAAGGCGGCAATGACCTGAGGCCGGAAGAGGCAGCGCCGACCCAGCGCCAGAGGAAGCGGCCGGCGCCGCCAAGCCGAGCCTCCGGACGCGCCGATCCAGCGCAGGGGTAGCTCTGCAATGGTTTCCCCGCCATCCGAGTTCGCAGCCTCAGTCGTCAGAATCACATCGCATTCGCCACGCCGAAACATCTCTTTCAACTGGATGGAATAAGACGAAACCAACTGCACGCGCACGCGCGGGAAGTCGGCATTGAACCGCTGCAAAACCCGTGGAATAGCCGGGTAGACGATATCGTGCGGCACCCCGAGCACCACCTCGCCTTCAAAGGCCTGATCGGTCAGCTTCGAGATGACTTCGTCATTCAACGCCACCATTCGCCGGGCATATGCCAACAGCTGTTCGCCAGAGGCCGTCAACGCGATGGTGCGCCCAGACCGGTCCAGCAATTCCAGGCCCAACAGCTCTTCCAGACGCTTCAGTTGCATGGACACAGCCGACTGAGTCAGATGCAGGAAACCCGCGGCGCGCGTTACGCCCCCGTGGTCCGCGACCGCCACGAATGAGCGCAGGGTGGTGATATCCAAGTTCCGCATCATCAACAATCCTTATGGATGAATTCAAAAACATTCATTTTTAAAATATGCCACAACCCGCCATATAGTTCAAGGAAGTTGATGCGAAAACAGCTTTGCATCAACGACTGATGAAAGGACATAAGTAATGACCCAAATTGCAGCACACCGACCCTGTGCCTCGGCATCGATCAGAACGGGCAATTGGTTTCAGCGTATGCTTGCGGCCGCTCATCAACGGCGGGAGCTGGCCCGGCTGGATGACCGCGCCCTGCAAGACATCGGGATCACCCGATCAGAGGCCCTGACCGAAGCATCCCGCCCGTTCTGGGACGCGCCCGAAACCTGGCGCAAGCGGCCCTGAATGCGCAGCCTGCAACGGATTTCAGCGCCACCTTCCAAAGCGGCGCTGAAATTGTTGACCATATTGCTGAGTTTTGGCCCCAAAACCCTTGAAACATGCGCTACACTCTCCGATATTTGCAGGGAAATCGCCCCGCAACCGGGGGCTGAAAGCTGAATTCAAGGGAGACCTCTATGGCACAATTCGATACGATCCGGACGGCGACTGGCGCGCGCGCTGCCGAGATTGACGAGGGCCTGCGCGCCCACATGAACAAGGTCTACGGCACGATGTCCGTGGGCATGCTGATCACCTTTGCGGTTGCATGGGCCGTCGGCACCAGCCCGCAGCTGCTGTCGGTATTCCGCGATCCGGTGACCCTCAGCCCGAACATCCTGGGCTGGATCGTCATGTTCGCCCCGCTGATCATGGTGTTTGCCTTCGGCGCGGCCATCAACCGCCTCAGCGCAGCTGGCGCCCAACTGTTCTTCTACGCCTTCGCGGCGGTGATGGGCCTGTCGCTCAGCTGGATCTTCGTGGCCTTCACCGGCATTTCGATCGCCCAAGTCTTTCTGGTGACCTCCATCGCCTTCGCCGGTCTGTCGCTGTACGGTTACGTCACCAAGAAGGACCTGTCCGGTATGGGCACGTTCCTGATGATGGGTGTGATCGGCCTGATCGTGGCCATGGTCATCAACCTGTTCCTGCAATCGCCGGCCATCATGTTCGCCGTCTCGATCCTGGGCGTTCTGATCTTTGCGGGCCTCACCGCCTATGACACCCAGAAGATCAAGACCACCTACATCCAGATGGCCCATGCGGGCGATCAGGAGTGGCTGGGCAAAGCCGCCATCATGGGTGCGCTGAACCTGTACCTGGACTTTATCAACATGTTCATGTTCCTGCTGCAGCTGCTCGGCAATCGCGAGTAAGACTGCCGGAACACCAAATCAAAGGGCGGGCCCGAAAGGCCCGCCCTTTTTTGTTCCGGCGTCAGCAAAGCCAGCCCAAAGAAAAAGGCCCCAGCCAAATGGCAAGGGCCTTACATCATTGTAATCGCAACGGATCCGATCAGCTGCAGTTCAGCGGAACCGCGAAACCCGAGCTGCGCGACGACCCGCCCTTGCGGTATACGTCGCCCGCAGGCAGACAGCCGGTAAAGCGCTCGGTCTGGCTGCCGAACGCGGCCCCAACCGAGTTGTCCACCTTGGTGCTGTTGTTTTCGGTGCGCAACACGCCGAACAGGGTTCCGTTCACGCTCACCGTGCTCAGGAACATGGTGCTGCTGCTGCCGGTCAACTGTACGGCCGTGGTGTCGGACCGTCCGCCATTGTCGATGGCAACGCCCGCGACCTTGTCGAATTCTGTCTTGTCAGTGCTGGCCTGAATGGTCGGCAATTCAGCCAACTCAGCCGGGACGTTCGTCGCAGGCGGAACAAAGGCAACGGCGCCTTTGACGTCCGAAACGGTTCTTGGTTCGCCATCAATGCCGGTGAACCCGACGCCTTGGCGGTTGAACGGGTCCTCACAGGCCGAAAGTGTCAGAATGGCGATTGCGGGCAACAAGATTTTTTTCATGGCGCTCAACATTTTGTGGCGGTTTGCTGAACCGTACTGGCAGGCGGGGCAAAAAAGCAAGCCAACACCAATCAGAATACCTGCCGGCCTGATGCGCCTCTGCAACGGCCCGAAACGGCCGGATCGGGCGGCGTCAGGACTACACGAGCCGGTCAAAACAACGAAAAAGGGTCCTGCCGAAGCAGAACCCCCTAAGCTTTCGCGTCGAAAAAAGGCAGATTACTTGATCTTGCCTTCCTTGTACTCGACATGCTTCCGAACGACCGGGTCGTACTTACGAACGGTCATTTTCTCGGTCATGGTGCGAGCGTTCTTTTTGGTCACGTAGAAGTGGCCCGTGCCCGCGGTCGAGTTCAGACGGATCTTGATTGTCGTCGGCTTCGCCATGGTTATCTCCTGCGTCCGGAAAGGCAGGGGCCTTTCGGTTGAATTCCTATGAGCGTGCGCTTTTACCCGGTCGCGCGCCCGAGTCAACCGGAATCGGCGGTGTTTCAACACAAATCACAGTATCCGACACACAGTGGATCAGCGCCCGGTTTGGACGGATCACGGTTTCGTGATATGATCGCGTCACAGCATCCCAGAACGCCGCGGTCCAAGGTTGTGCGGCGTGAGGCAGCGAAACCGGGCAAGACCCTCTGTCGGCAGAGTTTTCTTGCACGTCTGCTTGGGGGAAATCATGACAGAATGGAAACTTCAGGGCGAGACGCTGGCCAATTGCAACTGTGATTTCGGTTGCCCCTGCCAGTTCAGCAGCCTGCCCAGTCACGGGAATTGCGAGGCCGTGGTCGTCTTTGACATCACAAGCGGCCACTACGGGGACACGGATCTTTCCGGCCTGCGGGCTGCGGGTGTCTACCACTGGCCAGGCCCGATTCACGAGGGCAACGGGCAGATGCAACTGATCATCGACGAACGGGCGAACGCCGATCAGCGGGCCGCCCTGCAGGCCATCATGTCCGGTGAGGACACCGATGAAATGGCCACCATGTGGTATGTCTACAGCGCCATGGCGCCGACCAAGCATGAGACACTGTTTGCTGAAATCGACGTGAACTGGAGCCGCGAAGACCGGACCGGCTACGCGAAGGTCAAGAACGTGTTCGATGTGGACGTCAAGCCGATCGCCCATATCGTCTCGGGCCAACCGCATCGCGCGTCCATCCAGTTGCCACATGGCTTCGAATACCGCCACGCCGAGGTCGCCTCGGGAACGGCCAGGACAAGCGGTTCAGCCATAGACCTGACCTTCGAGTCCTCACATGCCCATCTGGCGCATTTAAATATCTCAGGTCATGGCGTTGTCGGGCCATAGTGCAGACGCGTCCGAACAGGCCCGCCCTGCCCGAACGATCAGCCTCGAGCGAGTACTGCGAAAAGAACGTCTGATCGTCGCTGGAAGTGTCCTTCTGATCGTTTCAGGTGCGGTCTGGTACACGGTCGCCGGTGTCGGGATGCAGATGTCGGCCGTCGAGATGACTCGGATGGCCGGTCCAATTGGCCAGCCCATGTTGATGGGGGCCGGTGCCGTCTGGACGCTTTGGTACGCCGCATTGGTCTTTGCCATGTGGTGGGTGATGATGGTCGCAATGATGACGCCCAGCGCGGCCCCGACTGCCCTATTGTTTGTGGCGTTGAAACGGGTTGGACCCGACAGGCAGCGCAGCGCCAGCTTCGGATTGGCCTTTCTGTCGGGGTATCTTTTTGCCTGGGCCGTGTTCAGCCTTGGGGCAACCGGACTGCAATGGGGCCTGCAACAGATCGGAGCGATGGATGGCCCGATGATGACCATCCGGTCCGGAATCCTGGCGGGCATCGTTCTCTGTGCTGCCGGGATGTATCAGTTCAGCGGGTTGAAATCCGCGTGCCTCCGCCATTGTCAGAGCCCGGCTGCCTTTCTGACCCGCCACAACCGGCCCGGGCATTGGGGTGCGTTTCGATGCGGCGCCCTGCACGGAGCCTACTGCTTGGGCTGCTGCTGGGCCTTGATGGCGCTGCTGTTCGTCGGCGGCATCATGAACCTTTGGTGGATCGTCGCAATCGCCGTCTACGTCGCTTTGGAGAAGCTGTTGCCCCGGGCGGGATGGCTGACGCCGGTCGTTGGTGTCGTTTTGATCGGATTGGGAGCCTGGGTGTCGATCACCGCATTGGTTTGATGCGGCAAGCCTGTCTTCCGGGCCAAGGAGCCGGCCAATTGGAGCGCTCTGCACATTTCGTTCACGAGGAGATCGTCATGCCTGTCTTCATCACCTATGCCTCTTATTCCAACGCCGGTGTCAAAGGGATGCTGAAGAAACCGGAAAACCGCACCGGGCCGGTGGCGGCGCTGCTGGAGAAGGTTGGCGGCAAACTGCTGGCGTTCTACGTGACGACCGGAAGCAATGACGTGGTGGTCATCAGCGAAGCTCCGGACGGAACGGATGCCGTGGCCGTTGGTATGGCCGTTGCGGCTTCGGGGGCGGTTTCGCGGGTCGAGACGGTTCGGGCCTGGTCGGCCGACGAATTTGTTGCCATCACCGAGAAAGCCGCGAAACTGGTCGCGGCCTACACGCCGCCCGGAGGATGAAGAAAATACGCGCGGAGGGCCTGTAAGCCGGATCCTGTTCCGGGGTTGCCCCCTTCGATGACCATTCCTCTAGGCCGAGCATTGCTGCGCGGCTCGAGCTGCCAACCCGGTCCCTCTCGGCCAAGGCGAGCCTAGCGGCGGTATCGGCTGACGCCGACCGGCCCGCGCGGGGACCCTATTCGGCATTGCTCCCGGTGGGGCTTGCCGTGCCGCCGCTGTTGCCAGCGGCGCGGTGGGCTCTTACTCCACCGTTTCACCCTTGCCATGATGTGCCGGAGGCGAACCTCCGATCCGTCATGGCGGTCTGTTTTCTGTGGCGCTTTCCGTCGGGTTTCCCCGCCCGGGCGTTACCCGGCACCGTTGCCTTGTGGAGTCCGGACTTTCCTCTCGGGCCTGAGCCCCAGCGGCCATCCGGCCCTCCGCGCGGTTGTCGGGTTAAACGTCCACCCGAATACCGTCAAGGTGTTCCATCAAACCAGCCAGTCGTTCGATGTCGCCCATATCCTTCTTGGACAGGGGCCCGCGCCGCCACGGGGCAAACCGGCTTCGAAACGCTTTCAGCAGATCCGCGGCAGGGGCTTTGGGGTACCCGGCCCTCTTGGCAACCAATGCAAAGTATTGGTCGTCTGGCGGCAATTCATCAAGGCATATACCCCTCAGAACGGCCGGCCCTGCTGCCATTTTTTGTTGCGCGAGACGATCCCAATCAAACTTGGGACCGGGATCAAGCTTTCGCTCGGGGGCCATGTCCGAATGGGCGATAACGTTCCAGGGCTTGATCTCCAACCGCTCTTGCAAATGTGAAAGCAGGTTTTCCAATACCGCCATCTGCGGTTCGGAGAAAGGATGATCGCCGCGATTGTCGAGTTCGATCCCGATGGAGCGGGAATTGATGTCGCTGAACCCCCGCCACGCACCTGCACCGGCGTGCCAGGCGCGATCTTCCTCACGGACCATCTGCCAGAGCGTTCCGTCGCAGCCGATCAGATAGTGGGCTGATACCTCGGCGTCCGGGTCGCACAAACGCTCGAGCGCGGCTTGAGCGCTGTTCATCGCGGTGTAGTGAAGCACCACCAGCGACGGCTTCAACCCATCCCGGCGGGGGCCGAAATTGGGGGATGGGTGCCAGATCGGCGAGAGTTCAGTTGCCGACGGCACTGCGGAACGGGCTGGGGTCCCAGCCGCAGGCAAATCCGTCGCCATCCGGGTCCAGGCCCTTGCGGTCGCGCTGGGGGCCACCATTGGCCAGGAAATCGATCTGGGCCTGGTCGGGCGATGCGTAGCCTGCGCAGTTGCGTTGTGCCTTGGCCTGCAAATTGAACCCGGCTCGGCTGTAGAGCTGTGTGCCAACTGGATTGGTCGTGGTCAGAGCATATTGGACGATATTGGGCTGCCCGTCCGACCCGCGCTGAGGTACCGCCGTCGGCGCGACAACCTCGTATGTCTGACGGTTCTGCTGAATCAGCGCGGCATCATCCTGGATGCTACGGCTGCTCGAAACCGCCGCGAAATCCTGCTCGTTCGAAATGCCGTTTGAGCTTACGGCGACCGGTGCAGTCGGCTGAGCCGATGTGCTCGCCAATGCCGCCGCGGTCTGGTTGGCAATGTCCGTGGCGCTGTCGCCCGTCGTGAAGGGGGCAGGACCGGCTTCGGCATTCAACTGCTCCTGCGAAATGGCCGGGGGCGGCAGCAGCGGGTTGCCTGCTGCGCCCTGCCCGGCCAGCTGCGCCTCGCGTTCGGCCTGATACTGCGGCGTATTGAAGCCGGAGTCCGTGACTGGTGCCACGGTATCGCAAGCCGCGACGAACCCGAAGGCCGGAATGAGAAGCATTTTGCGCATGGAACTGCTCCGTCCTCGCGTTGTTACCGCTGCCTGAGGGTTACCACCATTTGCCCGGCTTGGCCACAAACCCGGCGGCATTCTCAAGCGCGTAGGCGGTATTCAGAAGGTCACCTTCTTCCCACGGACGACCGATCAGCTGCAGCCCCAGCGGCAAGCCCTGCCCGTCAAGACCGGCGGGAACCGAGATACCCGGAAGACCCGCGAGGTTGACGGTCACGGTGAACACGTCGTTCAGATACATCTGCACCGGGTCAGCCTCGGTCATTTCGCCCAGACCGAACGCCGCCGAAGGTGTCGCCGGTGTCAGGATCGCATCGACGCCTGCGGCAAAGACATCCTCGAAGTCTTTCTTGATCAGGGTCCGCACCTTGCGCGCGCGGTTGTAATAGGCGTCATAGAAACCGGCCGACAGAACGTATGTGCCGACCATGACGCGGCGCTGCACCTCGTGGCCAAAACCTTCGGCGCGGGTCTTTTCATACATCTCGGTGATGCCGTCGCCCTGCGCCAGCTGCGCACGGCGGCCATAGCGCACGCCGTCATAGCGCGCCAGGTTCGACGACGCCTCGGCCGGCGCGATCACGTAATAGGCGGGCAGCGCGTATTTGGTGTGCGGCAGCGAGATGTCGACGATCTCGGCCCCCGCATCACGCAGCATTTCGGCCCCATCGGCCCAGAGCTTTTCGATCTCGGCGGGCATGCCATCCATCCGGTATTCCTTTGGAATGCCGATTTTCTTGCCCTCGATGTCTCCGGTCAGCATGGCCTCAAAATTCGGAACAGCCAATTCTGCGCTGGTCGAGTCCTTCGGGTCGTGCCCGCACATCGCCTCAAGCATGATGGCCGCATCGCGCACGTTCTTGGTCATCGGCCCGGCCTGATCCAGCGAGGACGCAAAGGCCACGATGCCCCAGCGCGAGCAACGGCCATAGGTCGGCTTGATGCCGGTGATTCCGGTAAAGGCGGCGGGCTGACGGATCGAGCCACCGGTGTCGGTTCCGGTCGCTGCCAGGCACAGATCGGCTGCGACGGCAGACGCCGAACCACCCGAGGAACCGCCCGGGGTCAGCTGCGCATCATCATTGCCGCGCCGCCAAGGGTTCACCGCATTGCCATAGACCGAGGTTTCGTTGGACGAACCCATGGCGAACTCGTCCATGTTCAGCTTGCCCAGCATCACCGCGCCCGCATCGGCCAGTTGCTGCGAGACGGTGGATTCGTATTCGGGCTTGAACCCGTCCAGAATCTTGGACGCAGCCTGCGAGGGCACGCCCTTGGTGCAGAACAGATCCTTGATGCCGATCGGCAGGCCACACATGGCAGGCGCGTCGCCTGCCTTGATGCGTTCGTCTGCGGCCTTCGCACGCTCCAGCGCGATTTCCGGGGTCTTGTGCACGAAGGCATTGAGCGCATCGGCTGCGTCGATCGCCTTCAGGCAGGCCTCGGTCAGCTCGACCGAGGTCACATCTCCGTTGCGCAGGGCGTCGCGGGCCTCGGCAAGGCTCAGTTTGTTCAGATCGGACATGTCTTACTCCACCACCTTGGGAACCGCGAAAAAGCCCTCACGCGCGTCGGGGGCGTTGGACAGGATCTTGTCCTGCATGTTCCCGTCGGTCACCACGTCCTCGCGCCGCTTCAGCCGCATCGGCGTCACCGAGACCATCGGCTCGACCCCTTCGACGTCAACTTCGTTCAGCTGTTCGATGAACCCCAGGATCGTGTTGAATTCCGAGGCCAGCGCGGGCAACGCGTCATCCTCGACCTTGATCCGGGCCAGTTTGGCCACCTTGGCGGCGGTGCTTTGGTCAATCGACATGGGAAACCTCATATGCGTTACAGGGGCATTTACCCGTCTGATGCAGCAGTCGCAAGACCACTGAGCCACAGCGATTTGTCCAAAGTCCTCGCGGTTGCCGCCAAGCCAAACAATTTTGAATACCCGCTATGCAAAAAAGTGAACGGATTAGTTCACTTTGACGATTGAAGCCGGCGCAAAAAGTTACTTTATGTACTGAACGAAACAGTTCAGTCCGGAGAATAATCATGAAACGCATGTTGATTGCTGTGTCCGTTGTTCTGACAACTGCTGCCGCGCCGGCCCTCGCGCTGGGGGTTCCCATGGGCGACCTGACACCGACGCTGACCTTCCCCGATCAGCCCCCCTCAGATCAGGTGAGCCAGGAGAAATCCCCGCTCCGCAACTAACCCTACCGCTTCCCTGTTGGATCGGGCCGGTTCTCCCCCCTTTTTCCGTCCCGATCCTGCACCTGCCCTCGTGGCGCCGCCGGCCCTGAATGGGTCGGCGCTTTTTTGTTGAAGCACGGTGCCCTATCGTTCATTCACTCAAGAGTGTCAGGTCAGCTTGACCGAATGTCCCGAGGTGCCGTTGCCAAAGCAGGAGATGCCATGACAGAGCGCAAGCAGAAGGTTCTGGATGCAATTGATACGGCCAATTCGGCCGATCTCACCGAGGAAGACGGTCGCCCCGCCGCGCTGCTTTATGGCGAACGGATGAGCGCCGAGTTGGATCGACTGTTCCCCGACGCCTCCGAGCCGTTGCAGATCGCCGCGCGCGGCCAGCATGTCGAGCGTTGGAAGCTGGCCCGCTCGGCATACCCTGATGGGCGCGCGGGTTATCTGGCGTGGCGCAAAGCCCAGGCCGAGCATCACGCGCAGGTCGTGGCCGAGCTGATGTCCGAGGCCGGGTACGATCAGGCCGAGATCGACGCCGCCCGCCGCATGCTGCGCAAACAGGGCATCAAGCGCGACGACGACGTTCAGGCGCTGGAGGACGTGATCTGCTTTGTCTTTCTGAAGTGGTATTTTGCGCCGTTCGCCGCGAAACACTCGGACGAAAAGATCCAGCGCATCGTCGAAAAAACCGCCCGCAAGATGTCGGCCGAGGCGCGCCGACGCGTGCTGGACGAGTTCGACCTGCCCGAAGACCTGGCCCGCGCTTTCAAGGATTGACGCGTCATGACCGATGACATGCAGCTATTGATCGACCTGCACCTGCCCAACGACCGACAAGGCCCCGGCAGCGACGCGGCAACGGAATTGGCGCTGAAACTTTCGGGCGTGCAAGCCGATCCCGGATTGAAGATCGCCGATATTGGCTGCGGCACCGGAGCCGCGGCCTTCTGCCTTTCACGCCATCTGGGCGCATCGGTGACGGCAGTGGATTTCTTGCCGGAGTTTCTGATCGAGCTGAAGAGACGCGCGCAGGACTTTGGTCACGCGGCTCGGATTCAGACGCTTGAGGCGTCGATGGAGGACCTGCCCTTCGACGATGCCAGCCTTGACGTGATCTGGTCGGAAGGCGCGATCTACAACATTGGGTTCGAAAACGGCCTGCTCGCCTGGCGTCGGTTCCTGAAACCCGGCGGTGTCCTGGCTGTGTCCGAGCTGACCTGGCTGACCGATCAACGCCCCGAGCCGCTAACGCGGCACTGGGATGCCGCCTATCCCGAAGTTGCGACCGCCGGACAGAAGATACGCCAGATTGAGACCGCCGGTTATGAACCTGTCGGCTATTTCCCGCTGGGCACCGACTGCTGGATGGAGAACTACTACCTCCCCCTTCAACGCAGCTTCCCTGCCTTCCTCGACCGGCATGGCCATTCCGAGCAGGCCAAGGCGCTTGTCGATTCCGAACAGGCCGAGATCGCCTTGTATGAAACCTATTCCGACTTTGTCAGCTATGGGTTTTATCTGGCGCGGCGTCTGCCGGACTGACCGCATCCGTCATGGCCCGGCGATAAACCTCGATCATCCAGCCCAGCATGGTGGCGTTCAGGATGTGCCACATGAAATGCGTTCCCATCGGGATGCGGGCGCAAAGCGGGGCATCGAGCGCGCGAAAAGTGATCGACGCAATCAGGATCACAGCCCCGAGCGCCAGACCCCGGGCCACTTGCGGCCTGCGCGCGCGTAAAAGATACGCATAGATCAGGATCAGCAACGGCACCGGAGCATATGCGGCCGACCCACCCAGCCCGGGAAGCAGTTGAAACACCGGAATGGTCAGCGCCGCATAGGGGATGAACAAGGCCGTCAGCCCCGCCGCCTTCGGCGTGGATAGCTGCCAGATGTCCCGGTTCACCGCGAAGATATAGACCAGGATGAACAGCAAGATCGGCGTCGTGTCCGCCAGCGCGGCCCAGACCTGCGCATGGGTATGAAACAGAAAGCTGCCAATACCGATCACCGCCAGAATGGCGACCAGCAGGTTGGCTAAGGGCAGACCCTGCCCCCGCACCCGCCGCCACATCACCCATGCCGCCAGCAGAAAGGCCGCGTTGGTCACGGCGTTTACGGGTTCGGCCCAATAGGCTGGCGACAGGCGCTCGCAATAGCCGTCGATTTCTCGCATCCAGTCCATGGATTTTTACATAGCCGATGCTAGGCTGACCCTAAACCGGTTTCAGGAGGGTCTTTCATGAAAATCATCTGGTTGGGGCATGGCAGCTTCCGAATTCACGCGGCGGGGCAAGTCCTGCTGATGGACCCCTGGCTAAGCGGGAACCCGATGCTGCCCGAGGATCAGCACGAGGCCGCCGTGCAAGGTGCCACGCATATCCTGCTGACCCACGCACATTTCGACCACGTCGCCGACGTTCTGCCGCTGGCCAAACGCCTGAATATTCCCGTGGTTGGCCAATACGACGTCATGGCCCATTGGGCCGAGGCCGAAGGGGTCGAGACCATCGGCTTCAACAAGGGCGGCCGGGTCGACCTGAACGGGATCAAGGTCGACATGGTGCCGGCCTCGCACAGCTCGACCTTCGCCACACCCGATGGCCCGCGCGCCGGCGGGTCCGAGGTGGGGTTCATCCTGTCGGCCGATGGTCACACGGTCTATGTCTCGGGCGACACGACGATCATGGCCGACATGGAGTGGATCGGCGACTATTACAAACCCGATATCGGCATCCTGTCGGCGGGCGGTTATTTCACGATGGACATGAAAGCCGCCGCCTATGCCTCCCGGCGGTATTTCGACTTCAAGACGGTGATCCCCTGCCACTATCGGACTTTCCCGATCCTGGAACAATCCGCCAAGGACTTGGCGGACGGGCTACCGGGCGTAACCGTCATCGAGCCCGAGGTCCTGCAGGAGATCGAGCTTTGACACCCGCGCTGGCCTTCTCGGCGGAAGAATACGCGGCGCGGCTGGCCAAGACCCGTTCCGCGATGGCCCAGCGGGGTGTCGAGACCCTGCTGGTTGCCGACCCGTCGAACATGGCCTGGCTGACGGGCTATGACGGCTGGAGCTTCTACGTCCCGCAAATGGTGATCGTCCCGCGCGACGGCGTGCCCCTGTGGTGGGGCCGGACGCAGGACAAGCCCGGCGCGGCGCAGACCACCTGGCTGGATCCCGCCGACCTGTTCGACTGGCCCGAAGAACATGTGCAGCACCCAGACCATCACCCGGTCGAGTCGCTGGCATCGCTGCTGCGCGCGCGCGGCTGGACGACCCATCTGGGTGTCGAGATGGACAATTATTACTACTCGGCCGCCAGCCACCGGATCCTTGAGACCGCGTTCGGCCGGGATGCGCTGATCGACTCGACCGGGTTGGTGAACTGGCAGCGCGCGGTCAAAAGCGAGGCCGAGATCGCCTTGATGCGCAAGGCCGGGCAGTTGACCGCGCATATGCACGCGGTGCTGCGCGACGGGTTCCGCGCCGGGCTTCCCAAGAACGTGCTCGTGGCCGAGGTTCAGGCGGCGGGCATCGCGGGGCTTCCGGGGCTTGCGGGCGACTATCCCGCGATCGCGCCCATCGCGCCCTCGGGGGCCGAGGCCTCGGCCTCGCACATCACCTGGAACGACCGTCCGCTGACACCGGGCGAGGCGACCTATTTCGAAATCTCGGGCTGCCACCGCCGCTATCACTGCCCGGCCAGCCGCAGCCTGTTTCTGGGCGACCCGCCCGCCGATATCCGGCGCGCGGAAACCGCGATCCTCACCGCGATCGAGGACACGCTGGCTGCCGCCCGCCCCGGCGCCACCTGCGAAGAGGTTGCCGCCTGCGTCTATGACAGCTTTGCCCGGGCCGGCTATGTCAAAGGCAATCGCACGGGCTATCCGGTGGGCCTGAGCTATCCGCCCGATTGGGGCGAGCGCACCATGAGCCTGCGCCCCGGCGACAGCACCGTTATGCAGTGCAACATGACCTTTCACCTGATGCCGGGTCTGTGGACCCCGGATTGGGGGCTGGCCATCACCGAAACCTTCGTGGTCACGCCGACGGGCGGACAACCCTTGGCGGACATACCCCGCGAACTGGTCGTGAAACCGGCCTGAGCGCGCCTCAGCCCTTGGCCCCGCCACCACCACGCTGCGCGGCGAAGAAATCGCGCAGCAACCGGGCGCAGTCCTCGGCCGCGATGCCGTCATAGACGTCCGGCCTGTGGTGGGCCTGAGGGTGCGAGAACACCCGCGCCCCATGCGCCACGCCGCCCGATTTCGGATCGGCGGCCCCATAGTAGATCCGCCGGATCCGCGCCGCCGCCAGCGCCGCGGCGCACATGGCGCAGGGCTCCAGCGTGACATACAGGTCATGCCCCGTCAGCCGTTCGGACCCGACGGCCCGGCAGGCGGCGCGCAGGGCCATGATCTCGGCATGTGCGGTCGGGTCGTGCAGCTCGCGCGTACGGTTGCCGTCTGCCGCGATGATCCGCCCATCGGGCGCCACGATCACCGCGCCCACCGGAACCTCGCCCCGATCACCCGCCGCGCGCGCCTGTTCCAGCGCCTTGTCCATATGCGTTCTGAAGACCATGCCCCTGACTGCCCCAGAAACCCACCTTTCGCAAGCCGCGCCGATGCGCTATGCGCAGAGCATGAGCAACACCCCTCCTCCCGGCGACCGGATCGCCAAAGTGCTGGCCCGCGCCGGCATCGCCTCGCGCCGCGAGGCCGAACGCATGATCGAAGCGGGCCGCGTGACCGTGAACGGCAAGACCATCGACAGCCCGGCGCTGAACGTCACGCCCAGCGACATGATCACCGTCGACGGCAAGCCCGTGGCCGAGCCCGAACCCGCGCGTCTTTGGCTGTATCACAAGCCAACCGGCCTTGTGACCACGAACCGCGACGAAAAGGGCCGCCCCACGATCTTCGACAACCTGCCCGAGGACATGCCCCGCGTCATGAGCGTCGGCCGACTGGACCTGAATTCCGAGGGCCTGCTGCTGCTGACCAATGACGGGGGCATCAAGCGCAAGCTTGAATTGCCCTCGACCGGCTGGCTGCGCAAATACCGGGTGCGGATCAACGGCCGCCCCAAGGACGAGGATTTCGCCCCCCTGCGCCAAGGTCTTGTGATCGAAGGCGAAAAGTTCCAGCCCATGACCGTGACGCTGGACCGCCAGCAAGGCGCGAATGCATGGCTGACGATCGGACTGCGTGAGGGCAAGAACCGGGAAATCCGCCGCGCGATCGAAGACATCGGCTTTACCGTGAACCGGCTGTTGCGCGTGTCCTACGGGCCGTTCCAGCTGGGCAATCTCAAACCCGGCGAGGTCGAGGAAATCCGCCGCCGCGTTCTGCGCGATCAACTGGGTCTGGAACCCGAAACCCCACCGGCTGCTGCGAAACGCCCAAGCCGCCCTCAAAGATCCCGCAGGCCGGGCGGCAAGAAATCACGCAATTGACGCCGGCAAGCGAACCTTCCCCCTAGCGCCAAGCCCCTTGATCCACTAGATTTTCAAGGGACCGCCGCAGATGGAGGACACCATGTCCGGGACCGGAGTGCAAAAAATGGCCTACGCGGCCCTGCTGGTGCTGTTGTTCGGCGTCTGCACCGGTTGGCTTGGGGGGCTCTGACGCCATGGCCCAGCGATACGGCGGAAAGTTCAGCCCCGACGGCCAGTCCGACACCGACGCGCCCGCCCCGCGCGGGCAATACGATGGTGCCCGAGTGAACCCGGTCGGCGCCCGCGCCAATGTGATGTTCGTTCCGGCGATCCCGCTGGTCTTTTTGTCGCTCAACGACGGCGCGATCGGGATGACACTTGGATTGGTCGCCGCCGGCCTTCTGACCGCCGCGGCCTTTCTGCTGCGGGAAGGGCTGAAAGCCGAGGATGCCTACAACGCACGCCGCACCGCGCGCCGCCCAGCCTTTCCCCGCAAGATCTTTTCGTCGGTGCTGACCGGGCTGGGGGTGGGTCTGGCCGCTTATCGCAACGACTATCTGGATGCCGAGGCCGCCAGCCAGGTCAGCCTGCTGGCGCCGGTCTTGTTCGGCGGCGTGGCCACGGCCCTGCATTCCGTCGCCTTCGGGCTCGACCCGATGAAAAACAAAGGCATGGAAGGTGTGGACACCTATCAACAGGACCGGGTCGCCCGCGTCGTCGAAGATGCCGAGGCGCATCTGAACCAAATGACGGATGCCATCAAGCGGGCCGGCGACCGCAGGATCGAAGCCCGGGTCGAGCGGTTTCAGACCACCGCTCGCGATCTGTTCCGCACGGTCGAGGAGGACCCGCGCGATCTGGCCGGTGCCCGCAAATACCTGACCGTCTATCTGCAGGGCGCCCGCGATGCGACGATCAAGTTTGCCGATGTCTATGCGCGCACCCGCGACCCTCAGGCTCTGTCCGATTACTCGGCGCTGCTGGACGACCTCGAGCAGAATTTTTCGGCCCGCACCCGAAAGATGCTATTGGATGACCGCAGTGATCTGACGGTCGAAATCGACGTGCTGCGCGAAAGGCTGCAGCGCGAAGGCGTCCGGCTCGACTGACCGGCCAAACCAAGAACAGGGAAGCTTCTCATGTCTGACGAAATCAAGAAAAAGGCGGCCGAGGCCGAAATGCTGGTTCAGGAAGTTGCAGCCGTCTCATTGCCCGAGCCGAGTTCCGAGATCGTGCCATTGGAAGAAGCGGACGAACCGGTGGGTGCCGAAATCCGCAAGCGCATGTCTGAAATCGACATGGGCGACACCAACTCGATCGTTGCTTTTGGCTCGGCGGCGCAAGCCGAGCTGCAGGAAATCAGCCAGGCCATGCTGGCCGACGTGCGCAACAAGGATGTCGGCCCCGCCGGCGACAGCCTTCGCGACATCGTCACCACGATCCGCGGCTTTTCGGTGTCTGAACTGGACGTGCGCCGCGAGCGCAGCTGGTGGGAGAAACTGCTGGGCCGCGCCGCGCCTTTCGCCAAGTTCACTGCGCGCTACGAAGAGGTTCAGGATCAGATCGACCGGATCACCGACAACCTTCTGTCGCACGAGCACACGCTGCTGAAGGACATCAAGTCGCTGGACCTGCTGTATGAAAAGACGCTGGATTTCTATGATGAACTGGCGTTGTACATCGCCGCTGGTGAAGAGAAGCTGACCGAACTTGACAGCCATGACATCCCCGAGAAAGAGGCCGAGGTGAAGGCGGCCCCGGAAGATCAGCAGGTGATGAAGGCGCAGGAACTGCGCGACCTGCGGGCCGCCCGCGACGATCTGGAACGGCGTGTGCATGACCTGAAGCTGACGCGGCAGGTGACGATGCAATCGCTGCCCTCGATCCGGCTGGTTCAGGAAAACGACAAGTCGCTGGTGACCAAGATCAACTCGACGCTGGTGAACACCGTGCCGCTTTGGGAAACCC
Organism: Ruegeria sp. CI8; assembly: GCF_056536865.1. NCBI lineage: Bacteria > Pseudomonadati > Pseudomonadota > Alphaproteobacteria > Rhodobacterales > Roseobacteraceae > Ruegeria > Ruegeria sp. CI8. The sequence continues at coordinate 365,138 of NZ_JBQFQL010000001.1, read as the reverse complement.
AGCTGGCACAGGCGGTCACCATCCAGCGCAGCGCCGAGGCCGCAGCCGCCGTGCGCGATGCCAATGATCTGACGAACGAGTTGCTGACCTCGAACGCCGCGAATCTGCGCCAGTCGAACAAGATGATCCGCGAGGAAATGGAGCGCGGCGTATTCGACATCGAAGCCGTCAAGAAGGCCAACGAGGATCTGATCGGCACGATCAATGAAAGCCTCGCCATCGCTGACGAAGGCAAGGCGAAACGGGCCGCCGCGGAAGAAGAGCTGAAGAAGATGGAAGCCGAGCTGCGGGACACCTTGGCTTCGGCCAAGGCCCGTAAAGACGGGCTGGGCGACACGGCCGGAACCGCCGTTCCGGGCTGAGGAGAGATCGCAGGTGCGGCTTCGGAGATTTCTAGGGCGCGGGTTGGGGGCAGCTGCATTGCTGATCTTGGCCAATTGCGATGACGCGCTCGAGTCCTCGATTGCCCCGCAGGCGCGCCCGTCCCAGCCGCAGTTGGCCAATGCTTATGTCGAACCTTCGGCCGCAAGCCGGGATCTGGCGCGATATTATCAGCGCGTCGAGCGCGACCTGTTGACCCGTGGTCTGATGCGTACAGACGGTGGCGGGCCGGACACCCCGTTTGATGCGGATGATTTGGCGCGGAATTTCGAAGCCATCGCGTTCTACAGCGAGTATCCCGGCGCCGCCGTATCCGGCAGCAGCCAACGTACCATCGGAAGGCTAAGCCGCTGGTCTGGCCCGGTCCGGATACAGGCAGAGTTCGGGCCATCTGTATCGCCAGACCAACGTGCGGCCGACAAGGAACAGATCCGGGCCTATTCCGAACGCATGTCGTCCTTGACTGGCCACCCGATCTCGACCGTAACCAGAAACGCGAACTTCCATGTGTTCGTCTCCGGCGATGACGATACGGAATTCGTGCAAACGCGACTGCGCCAGTTGTTTCCCAATATCGGACAGGCTCAGTTGAACCTGTTTCAAGATTTACCGCGCTCGTTCTATTGCTTCGTCTTTGCCTCGGCGTCCAACGGGGCACCGAACACCTACACTGGTGCGGTTGCGTTGGTGCGGGCCGAGCACCCTGACTTGATGCGGCTGAGCTGCATCCATGAGGAAATCGCCCAGGGGCTGGGCCTGCCCAATGACAGCCCACGGGCGCGGCCGTCGATCTTCAATGATGACGACGAATTCGCCCTGCTGACCAGCCATGACGAAAAGCTGCTGACGATGTTGTATGATCCGCGCCTGAAACCCGGCATGACCGCGCAAGAGGCCGCGCCGGTGGTGCGGATCATCGCCCGTGAATTGATGGGGCAGTCGCTCTGACCCCGATGACAGGAGAACCCAGATGGGAATTTTCGATTTTCTGACCGGAGAATTCATTGATGTCATTCATTGGGTGGACGACACCCGCGACACGATGGTCTGGCGGTTCGAGCGCGAAGGCCACGAGATCAAGTATGGCGCCAAGCTGACCGTGCGCGAGGGCCAGGCGGCCGTATTCGTGCACGAAGGCCAGCTGGCCGACGTGTTCACGCCCGGCCTCTACATGCTTGAGACCAACAACATGCCGATCATGACGACGCTGCAGCACTGGGATCACGGGTTCCAGTCGCCGTTCAAGTCCGAGATCTACTTCGTCAACACGACCCGGTTCAACGACCTGAAATGGGGCACCAAGAACCCGATCATGCTGCGCGACCCGGAATTCGGCCCGACCCGGATCCGCGCCTATGGCACCTACACGATTCGTGTCAAGGACCCGGCCCGTTTCCTGGTCGAGATCGTCGGCACCGATGGCGAGTTCACCATGGACGAGATCAGCTTTCAGATCCGCAACATCATCGTGCAGGAATTCAGCCGGGTCATCGCAGGCTCGGGCATTCCGGTTCTGGACATGGCCGCCAACACCGCCGATCTGGGCAAGCTGATCGCGGCGGAGGTCTCGCCTGTGCTGGATGGCTACGGGCTGGAAATGCCGGAATTCTACATCGAGAACATTTCGCTGCCACCGGCGGTCGAGGCGGCGCTGGACAAGCGTACTTCGATGGGGCTGGCGGGGGATCTGGGCAAATTCACCCAGTATTCCGCGGCCGAGGCGATGACGGCGGCCGCCAGCAACCCGAACGGAGGCGGTGGCATGGGTGCTGGCCTTGGTATGGGAATGGGCATGGCGATGGCGAACCAGATGTCGAACATGGCAGCGGGTCAGCCGTCTGGCCCGTGGGGCGCGCCCGCGCCCGCTGCCCCGCAACCATCAGCGCATGCGGCCCCGCCGCCCCCGCCGCCAGTCGAGCATGTCTGGCATATCGCGGTGGATGGCCAGACGAGCGGTCCGTTCTCGAAGGCCAAGATGGGCCGCATGGCCAGCGAGGGAGAAATTACGCGGGACACTTTCGTGTGGACGCCCGGTCAGGACGGCTGGAAGAAAGCGGGCGAGGTGCAGGAACTCGCGCAGCTGTTCACGATCCTGCCGCCTCCGCCGCCCGGGGCGTGAGGCATCGGCATGCCCGCATCGCGGAAACGCTCGAAGACAGGCGGGCGCAAAGCGCCGCAGCCGCCACAATTCATCTGCCCGTGCTGCGGATGTGTCACCCTGGCCGAGCGCGGGGCCTACCTGATCTGCGCGATCTGCTTTTGGGAGGACGAGGACATTCTGTACGAAAAGAACCCCCGCGAGCCCTCTGCCGCCAACCACGGCCTGACACTGGCCGAGGCGCGCGAGAATTTCAGGGTGATCGGGGCCTGCGAGGCGGCGATGCTGCCGCATGTCCTGCCCGAGGAGCAGCGCGCAGCCTATCTTCACTTTCCCCTCGACAACTGACCACCCATGACACAGCCTCCTGCCCCACCACCCGGTTCTGCGGAACATCGTTTTCCATGTGACAATTGCGGCGCGGACTATCGGTTCGACCCGCAATCCGGCACGCTGACCTGTGACCATTGCGGCCATTCCGAACCGATAGGGGCTGGCCCTTGGGGCGGTGCCAGCCTGCGCGAACTGGACTTTGACACCGCCATCGCCGACCGCCTGCCCGACAGCGAGATCGAAGAGACGCGGGTTCTGACCTGCCCCAACTGCGCGGCCCAGGTCGAGTTCGACCCCAACACCCACGCCGCGGAATGCCCGTTCTGCGCCACCCCGGTCGTGACCGATACCGGCGTGAACCGGCACATCAAGCCGCGCGGCGTTCTGCCCTTTGCGCTGGACGAACGCGCCGCGCACAAGGCCATGAGCGACTGGCTGGGGCGGCTGTGGTTCGCGCCGAACGGACTCAAGGACTATGCCCGCAAAGGCCGCAGGATGCAGGGCATCTATGTGCCCTACTGGACGTTCGACGCCGACACGAAATCGGCCTATCGCGGCGAACGGGGCGTGGTCTATTACGAAACCCGGACGGTGATGCGTGACGGCAAGCGGGTTCAGCAGCAGGTGCCCAAGGTGCGCTGGACACCGAAATCCGGCCGGGTGGCCCGGTTCTTCGACGACGTGCTGGTGCTGGCCTCGCAATCGCTACCCAAGTCATACACCGACGCGCTGCAACCCTGGGACCTGCCCGCGCTCGAGCCCTATCAGCCCGAGTATCTGGCCGGATTCCGGGCCGAGGCCTATACGGTCGATCTGCAGCAAGGTTATCAGGAAGCCCGCGGCCACATGGCCCGCGTGATCGAGCGCGACGTCCGCTTTGACATCGGCGGTGATCGGCAGCGCATTCATACGATCGAAACCGACATCCGCGACGTGACCTTCAAGCACATCCTGCTACCGGTCTGGATGGCCGCGTACAAGTATCGCGGCCAGACCTATCGCTTTGTCGTCAACGGTCGCACCGGTCAGGTGCAGGGCGAACGGCCCTGGTCGGCGATCAAGATCACGATTGCGGTGGTCCTGGGCCTGCTGGCGGCAGCCGGCATCGGGTATCTGGTGGCGACCGGACAGCAATGACCGCTGGGTTCCGTCGCCGAAAACTCTGCCGCGGAACCCCTTGAACATCCCCGGCTTCTCACCCATCCTGCCGCCGGCTGCCCCGGAGGAGAGGACGACGTGACCCTGGCCGATCTGAACACGCTTCTGACCGCGCGCCATTCCTGCCGCGCCTTCCGGCCCGATCCAGTGCCGCGGGGTGACATCGAACAGATTCTGACCAGCGCCGCCCGGGTGCCCAGCTGGTGCAACGCGCAGCCCTGGCAGGTGGTCGTGACCAGCGGAGCGGAAACGGATGCGTTCCGCAGCGCTTTGCGGGCCGAAGCCGAGACCGGCCAGGCGCAGCCCGACCTGCCCTTTCCGACCGGCTATTCCGGCGTCTATCAGGATCGGCGCCGCGCGTGCGGATGGGCCCTGTACGAGGCAGTCGGCGTTGAGAAAGGTGACCGCGCCGGATCGGCCCGGCAGATGATGGAAAACTTCAACCTGTTCGGTGCCCCGCATTGCGCCATCCTGTCCAGCCCGGCGGAACTCGGTCCCTATGGCGCGATGGATTGCGGCGGGTTTGTCACGGCTTTCACCTTGGCGGCACAGGCCTTGGGCATCGCCACGATCCCGCAGGCGGCGGTGGCCGCCTATGGGCCGTTCCTGCACCGCTATTTCAACATCCCCGATGACCGGCTGATCCTGTGCGCGATTTCCTTCGGCTATCCGGACACCGATCATTCGGCCAACCAATTCCGGACCGAGCGCGCCACGCTGGACGAATTCGTCACCTGGCGCGGGGCTTCGGCCGAGTAAGCGAACTTTGAGAAAAACATCGACATGCGCGCATTGATACAAAGGGTGTCCGAGGCATCGGTCTCGGTCGAGGGGGAAGTTATCGGCCAGTGCGGGCCGGGGCTGTTGATTCTGGTCTGCGCCATGCAGGACGACGACGAGACCCGGGCCGAGCAACTGGCGGCCAAGGTTGCCAAGCTGCGGATCTTCAAGGATGACGCGGGCAAGATGAACCGGTCGGTGCTGGATATCGGCGGCTCGGCCCTTGTGGTCAGCCAGTTCACCTTGGCCGCCGACACGTCGCGCGGCAACCGGCCGGGATTTGCGGCGGCGGCCGATCCCGCAACCGGCGAACGCCTGTACGAACACTTTGCCCGCGCGCTGGCCGCGCTTGGCGTTCCGACCGAAACCGGGTCTTTCGGTGCGGATATGGCGGTGTCCCTGGTCAATGACGGCCCGGTTACGATCTGGATGGACATGTGATGACGATGCAGGATCAGGCGGTCGCGATCTGGAAGGCGGGCGTTGCCGCCGTTGACGGCTATGGTGCGGTCAAGGCGGCACTGCCCGATGTTCCCCGCCCCGATCAGATTCTGGCGGTGGGCAAGGCCGCGGCGGCGATGATGAATGCGGCGCAGGATCATTTCGGCAGAACACCGGGCCTTGTGGTCACGAAAGACGGCCATGCCGAAGGGCTGCCGTCACATCTGCAGGACATCGAAGCCTCTCACCCCGTGCCCGATGCCCGCAGCCTGAAGGGCGGCCAGGCCCTGCGCGCGGCTGTTCAGGCCATGGAGCCTGGCACGCATCTGTTGCTGCTGGTCTCGGGCGGTGCGTCTTCGCTGGCCGAGGATCTTGTGCCGGGGGCCACCCTCGAAGATCTGGCGCGGCTGAACGCGCAGTTGCTGTCCGAAGGGCTGGACATCACCGCCATGAATGCCCGCCGGCGCGAGATGTCGCGGATCAAGGGCGGCGGTCTGCTGGCCGGTTTCGGCGGAGCACGCGCGACGGTCCTGGCCATCTCGGACGTGCCGGGGGACGACATCGGCGTCATCGGATCGGGCATCGGCGCCTTGCCCGAAGCCCCGCAATTCGAAGCGAATGTCCAGATCATTGCCTCGAACGCCCATGCGCGCCGCGCCGCAGCCGACGCGGCACGTGCCGCCGGTCTGAACGTTTTGGCCGAGAAAGAGGCCCTGCACGACGACTATCTGTCCGTCGCCGCAGATATCGGCGCGCGGCTGCGTCAGATGCCGCCGGGCGCGATGATCTTTGGCGGAGAGCCGACCGTTGTCCTGCCCGAAAACCCGGGCCGAGGCGGACGCAACCAGGCGCTGGCGCTGGCGCTGGCGCGCGAGATTCAGGGATGCGAGGGGCTGTGCGTCGTGGTCGGCGGAACCGACGGCACCGACGGGCCGACCAATGCGGCCGGCGGAGTCGTGACCGGCGCGACATGGGCCGATAGGGCGGACCAAGCCTTGCGCGAGGCCGATGCGGGGTCGTTCCTTGAGCGGTCTGGTGCCCTGCTGGTGACCGGCCCCACGGGAACCAATGTCATGGATCTGCTTGTCGCAACGAAGGAATGAATTGACGCTTTTCCTCGCACACCATCCGCCGATGCGCCTGAGACTAGGCACATGACTCAGGCGAAGAACTCACTGGCCGAGATCGAAGAGGTTCCGGATCAGGGCATCATTCTGTCGGATGGCTGCCGCCTGTCGGCGCGGATCTGGCGACCTGTCGATGCAGCGCAGCACCCGGTGCCCGCCATTCTGGAATACCTGCCTTATCGCAAGCGCGACGGCACGACGGCGCGCGATGCCCTGACCCATCCCTGGTTTGCCAAACGGGGTTACGCCTGCATCCGCGTCGACATGCGTGGCAATGGTGACAGCCAGGGACTGATGGAGGATGAATACACCCAGCGGGAACTGGATGACGCCGTCGAGGTGATCGAATGGCTGGCCCGACAGCCCTGGTGCTGCGGCGCGGTCGGGATGATGGGGATCAGCTGGGGCGGCTTCAACGCGCTGCAGGTGGCGGCGCTGCAACCCGCGCCGTTGAAGGCCATTATCACCCTGTGTTCGACCGCCGACCGTTATGCCGATGACATCCACTACAAGGGCGGCTGCCTGCTGAACGAGAATCTGGGCTGGGGAGCGACCATGTGGTCCTACTCGTCCCGCCCGCCCGACCCGGCGCTGCGTGACGACTGGCGCGAGATGTGGCTGCAGCGGTTGCAGGCCGAACCGTTCCTGCCCTCGGTCTGGCTGCGGCACCAGACCCGCGATGCCTATTGGCGGCATGGGTCTGTTTGCGAAGAGCCCGGCGCGATCCGGGCCGCGACGCTGGCGGTGGGCGGCTGGGGCGATGCCTACAAGAACACGGTGCCTTGGCTGGTCGAGAACCTGACTGCGCCCGTCAAGGGCATCGTCGGCCCATGGGTGCACAAATATCCGCATTTTGCCGTCCCCGAACCACGCATCGGCTTCCTGCAAGAGGCGTTGAGCTGGTGGGACCGGTGGCTGAAGGGCGTGGAGACCGGCGTCGAACAGGACCCGGCCTATCGCGCCTATCTGATGGATGGCGTGCGCCCGGCGCGCTGGTATGCCGAGCGCCCCGGCCATTGGATCACCGAGGATACTCGCGCGACGTCCCACTTGCCGACCGTCTCGCTTCCCCTTTCCGACACTGGGCTGGGTGTGGACGGGCCGCTGGATGCCCGGGTGCGCTCACCCCATCACTGCGGCATGGATGGCGGCGAGTATTGCGCCATCTGGCTGGGTCCGGACATGCCTGGCGACCAGCGGGCCGATGACGCACTGTCCGCCTGTTTTGACACGACCCCTCTGACCGCAGATCTGGACATTGTCGGTGCCCCGCGCCTGCGCTTGAAGGTGAGTGTCGACAAACCACAAGCCCAGATTGCCGTTCGGCTGAACCATATTCACCCCGACGGAGCTGCGACTCGGATTACCTATGGTGTATTGAACCTGACCCATAGGGAGGGACATTCGTCCCCCAAAACGTTGGTACCCGGACAGGTTTACGACATCGAGGTTGTGCTGGACCACATCGCCTACCGGGTTCCAAAGGGCGACCGCCTGCGCGTTGCCGTCTCAAGCGCCTATTGGCCGCTGATCTGGCCTTCGCCGGAAACAGCGGAGCTCCACCTGACAGGCGGCACGATCACGATCCCCCAGCGCGACAGGTCGGATCGGGATGAATGGCAATTTGCCCCGCCCGATGCGGACTCTCCTTGGCATGTGACCCAATTGCGAGAGGCGACCCATGCGCGGCGCGTTGAAACAGACATGACGACCGGCGTCATCGATCTGGTCATCGAAGATGACTTCGGCCTGGTCGAGGACGCGGATCATGGTCTGGTCAGCGGCGGAACCGCTTTTGAACGGTGGTCGATCCATCCGGACGATCCGCTGAGTGCGCGCGGCCTCTGCGAATGGGTGCAAGAGACCCGGCGCGACGGCATCCAACTGCGAACCGAGGCCAATTGCGAGATGTGGTCGGACCGATCCAACTTTCATCTGCGCGCGACGCTTGATGCCTTTGAAAACGATGTGAAGATTTTTTCCAAAACCGTGGAGGACACCATACCTCGTGATCAGATGTGATTTTGCTGGTGGCAAGTCCCCGAGATTTGACCTTGCCCGCCGCGACGAAATGCGCCAACGTTGACTCATGCGTCAATAAAAAGCCCGTAAAACGGGCACACAAAACACTCAACTGGGAGATATCCGAATGAACGAACAACTCACTCACATGGCCAGCCAGGTGACCGCCGGGAAGCTGACCCGACGTGAATTCATGGGGAAGGCAGCCGCACTGGGTGTATCGGCTGCCATGGCCAGCACCGTCTTCGCCGACGCGGCCCGCGCAGCCGGCGCCAAGAAAGGTGGCGATCTGAAACTGGGCCTGCAGGGCGGTGAATCCACAAACTCGCTGGACCCGGCCACCTATGCCAGCTCGGTTCCATTCCAGAACGGCAAGCAGTTCGGTGACCAACTGGTCGAAGTCGCCCCCGACGGCACGATCGAGCCGCGCCTTGCCGAAAGCGTTGAAGGCAGCGCCGATGCCAAGGTTTGGACGTTCAAACTGCGTCAAGGGGTCGAGTTCCACAACGGCAAGACCATGACCAGCGAAGACGTGCTGAAAACGATGCAGCGCCACTCGAACGAAGATTCGAAGTCGGGCGCGCTGGGGATCATGAAGGGCATCGAGTCGATGAAGGCCGATGGCGAGTATTTTCAGGTCACCCTGAACGAGCCGAACGCCGATCTGCCTTACCTGATGGCCGACTACCACCTGATCATCCAGCCGGACGGCGGAATGGATAACCCGGGCGCCGGTATCGGCACCGGTCCGTACAAGCTGGAAGCGGACGAACCCGGTGTGCGCCACCTGTTCTCCAAATTCGAGAACCACTGGAACCCGGATTTCGGCAACTTTGACAGCGTCGAAGTGGTGGTCATCAACGATGCCACGGCCCGGACGGCTGCGCTGCAGTCGGGTCAGGTCCACGCGATCAACCGGGTTGAGCCCAAGGTTGCCGACCTCTTGGGTCGTGCGCCCAACCTGACCGTACATTCCACGGCAGGACGCGGCCACTACGTGTTCATCATGCATTGTGACACGGCGCCGTTTGACAGCAACGAGCTGCGGACCGCTCTGAAATACGCGATCAACCGCGAAGAGCTGGTCGAGAAGGTACTGCGCGGCTATGGCTCGGTCGGGAATGACATGCCGATCAACGCAGCATACCCGCTGTTCGATGAAACGATCCCGCAGCGTGAGTTCAGCGTCGAAAAAGCCGCCGAACATTACAAGAAGTCCGGTCATGACGGATCGCCCATCATTCTGCGTGTGGCCGACGGAGCCTTCCCTGGCGCCGTGGATGCCGCAGCCCTGTTCCAGCAGACCGCCCAGCAGGCCGGCATCCCGCTTGAGATCAAGCGCGAGCCGAATGATGGCTACTGGTCCGAAGTCTGGAACGTACAGCCGTTCTGCGCGTCCTACTGGGGTGGCCGTCCGGTGCAGGACCAGATGTACGCAACGGCCTACCTGTCCACCGCCGACTGGAACGACACCCGGTTCAAGGTCAAAGAGTTCGACGACCTGCTGTTTGCCGCGCGTGCCGAGCTGGATCCGGCAAAGCGCAAGGCAATCTACAGCCAGATGGGCATGATGGTCCGTGACCAGGGCGGCCTGATCTGCCCGATGTTCAACGACTTTGTCGAAGGCATCAGCAACCAGCTGGATGGCTGGGAGACTGATCCGACCCAAGAGATGATGAACGGCAACATGTCCCGCAAGATGTGGTTCGTCTAACTCGGATCGACAGGTATGCATCCTATCATCAAACTGGTTTCCCAGCGCCTGGCGCTGGGATTCCTCTTGCTGTTTGGCGCTTCGGCCCTGATTTTCGGGTTGACCGAGGCCCTACCCGGAGACGCCGCGCAAGCCGTCCTGGGGCAGTCCGCCACCCCTGAATCCCTTGCCAACCTCCGTGAGGAGATGGGGCTGAACCGTCCCGCCTTGACCCGGTATTTCGAATGGCTTGGCGGAATTGTCCAAGGTGACATGGGCACGTCCCTGACCAACAAGCTGGACATCGCCGAGTCGGTCAGCAACCGATTGGGCAATACGTTGTTTCTTGCCTTTTGGGCAGCCATCGTCTCGGTGCCCCTTGCAATTTTTCTTGGCCTCGTCGCGGTACGCTACCGCAACCGCTGGCCCGACAAGCTGATCTCGGCCGTCACCCTGACGACAATCTCGATCCCGGAATTCCTGATCGGCTATGTCCTTGTCTATTTCATCGCGGTCAAGCTGGGCATGTTCTCGCCGCTGGCGATGATCAATGACAGCATGTCCTTTTGGCAAAAGCTGAACTCGATCGCGCTGCCCGTGATCGTGCTGACCATGGTGGTTCTGGCGCATATGATGCGCATGACCCGCGCCGCGATTTTGAACGTGATGCAGTCGGCCTATGTCGAAACGGCCGAACTGAAGGGCCTGAGCAACTTCAAGGTCATCTGGCGCCATGCCTTCCCGAACGCCATCGCCCCCATCGTGAACGTGGTGATGCTGAACCTGGCCTATCTGGTCGTGGGCGTCGTCGTGGTCGAGGTGGTGTTCGTCTATCCCGGCATGGGACAGTACCTTGTGGATCACGTGACCAAACGCGACGTGCCGGTGGTTCTGGCCTGCGGGGTCATCTTTGCCGCAATCTACATCGGGCTGAACATGGTGGCCGACATCGTCGCAATCCTGGCCAACCCAAGGCTGAGGCACCCGAAATGAAGAACATCCCAATCTCTGCAATGATCGGGCTGGCCTTCACCGCCCTGTATTTCATCATCGCCGTCTTTGCGCCCTTCCTGGCGCCCTACGGCATGGCCGAGGTGGTAGGCGACGTGTGGGAGCCATCGAGCTCGCAATTCTGGCTGGGCACCGACAATATCGGCCGCGATCTTCTCAGCCGCATGATTTATGGCGGGCGAACCACGATCTTCATCGCCACCGCCGCCACCATCCTCAGCTTCGTCACCGGTTCGATCCTGGGCTTTCTGGCCGCCGTACTGGGGGGCTGGGCTGATCAGGTGATGTCACGGACCGTGGACCTGATCATGTCGATCCCGTCGCTAATCACCGCGCTGGTGGTTCTGGCGATGGTGCCGGTCACCATCCCGGTTCTGATCGTGGTCATGGGCCTGTTGGACGCCACCCGCGTCTATCGCCTGGCCCGAGCCGTGGCTGTTGACATCGAGGTCATGGACTATGTCGAGGCTGCCAAGCTGCGCGGCGAGGGTCGCGGCTGGATCATCTTCCGCGAGATCCTGCCCAACGCGCTGTCACCGCTGGTGGCCGAACTGGGCTTGCGCTTCATCTTCATGGTGCTGTTCGTCTCGACCCTGTCGTTTCTGGGCCTGGGCGTTCAACCTCCGCTGGCCGATTGGGGCGGCATCGTGAAGGAAAACAAAGACGGCATCGTCTATGGCATCGGCGCGGCGCTGTACCCGGCGGTGGCCATCGCCACGCTGGCCATCTCGGTCAACCTGGTGGCCGACTGGATCCTGAACCGCACCACATCGCTGAAAGGAGGCCGGGGATGAGCGATACCCTTCTCAAGGTCCGCGACCTCAAGATCGGCGCAACCGTCTACCCGCCGGGCGAAAAACCCCGCGACATCGAAATCGTGCACGGGGTCAGCTTTGACCTCGAGCGCGGCAAGGTGCTGGGGCTGATCGGGGAATCCGGTGCGGGGAAGTCCACCATCGGGCTGGCCTCGATGGCCTATGGCCGGGGCGGCGTGAAGATCACCGGTGGAGAGGTCTGGGTGAACGGACGCGACATCCTCAAGACGTCGCTGTCGGATATCCGCAAACTGCGTGGCGGCGAGGTAACCTATGTGTCGCAATCGGCGGCGGCATCCTTCAATCCCGCCAAGAAGATCATGGACCAGGTGGTCGAAGCCGCGGTCGAGCAGAAGAAGTTCAGCCGCAAAGAGGCCGAGGCGCGTGCGCGTGAGCTGTTCGCCAAGCTGGGCCTTCCCGACCCGGACAACATCGGCAACCGCTATCCGCACCAGGTCTCGGGCGGGCAGTTGCAGCGTTGCATGACGGCGCTGGCGTTGTGTCCCGAGCCGGATCTGGTGGTGTTCGACGAACCCACGACCGCGCTCGACGTGACCACCCAGATCGACGTCCTGATGGCGATCAAGGAAGCAATCCGCGACACCGGCGTGGCCGCGCTGTACATCACCCACGATCTGGCGGTCGTGGCGCAGGTCAGCGATGACATCATGGTGCTGCGCATGGGCGACACGGTCGAATACGGCACCACCGACCAGATCATCAACAACCCACAAGAAGAGTACACGCAGGCGCTGGTCTCGGTCCGTTCGATCGAACACGAGGAAAAACAGCCCACGCCCGAACCCGTGCTGCAGGTCGATGGCATCACGGCCCGTTACAAGGGGCTGAATTTCGACGTGCTGCACAACGTCAATGTCGAGGTACATCCGGGCCAGACGCTGGCGGTCGTGGGGGAATCGGGGTCGGGCAAGTCCACACTGGCCCGGGTGATCACCGGCCTGCTGCCCCCGCGCGACGGCGAGATCACCTTTGCCGGGCGCAAGCTCAGCCCCGATCTGGCCGGACGCTCGCGCGAGGACCTGCGGGAGTTGCAGATGATCTACCAGATGGCCGATGTTGCGATGAACCCACGCCAGACGGTGGGCACGATCATCGGCCGCCCGCTCGAGTTCTACTTCAACATGCGCGGCGCCGAGAAGCGCAAGCGCATCATCGAACTGTTGGACGAGATCGAACTGGGCGAAGGGTTCATCGACCGGTATCCTGCCGAGCTGTCCGGCGGTCAGAAGCAGCGTGTGTGCATTGCCCGCGCTCTTGCGGCCAAGCCCAAGATGATCATCTGTGACGAGGTCACCTCGGCGCTGGATCCTCTGGTGGCGGACGGCATCCTCAAGCTGTTGCTGGACCTGCAGAAGATCGAGGACGTGGCCTATCTGTTCATCACCCATGACCTAGCGACGGTGCGCGCGATCAGCGACAGCATCGCCGTGATGTATCAGGGACGCGTGGTTCGCTATGGGCCCAAATCGCAGGTACTGAGCCCACCGTTCGACGACTATACCGATCTGCTGCTCAGCTCGGTGCCGGAAATGCATCTGGGCTGGCTGGAAGAGGTCGTGGCCCACCGCAAGATGGAGAGCGCCGGCAACTGAGCCGCTGGCTGTGCACGCCGACAAAACACTCTGAAATCCCGACACTTTGTTTCTATCGAAGTGTCGGGATTTTCTCATTCCGGGCGGGAACAGGCAGCCTTGGCTGACCGAATCTCCTAGGGTGGGCCAAACAAGTGATCCAACACGAGGGCCATGCGATGGACCGCAAGCTTCTGCTCATCATTCTCGATGGGGTTCCCTGGCGCAATTTCCGCCGGCTATTCGGCAACCTCGAGGGCTGGGTCGACAGCAGCGAGGCGCGGGTTTGGAAGCTGCGTTCGGTGTTGCCGTCGATCTCGGCCAGCTGTTATGCCTCGATCCACACGGGCGTGACACCACAGGAGCATGGCTGCACCGGAAACGGCAACGTGTTCCGGTTGGATCACAAGGACATCTTCAGTCAGGTGCGCGAGGCCGGCGGCGTGACCGGGGCGGTGACCCACAGCTTCTGGTCGCAGTTCTTCAACCGCCACCCTTTCGACTATGTGCGCGACATCGAATATGACGAGCCGGACAGCGCCACCATCAACCACGGCCGCTTCCACTCGATGACGGGCTATGGCAAGGCCAACCAGATGACGCCGTCCGATGTCGACCTGTTCGCGACCCTGACCAACCTGTGCCTGCGGTTCGGGCTGGATTACGGCATTCTCCATACCTGTACGCTCGACAGCATGGGCCACCGCTTCTACCACGACTGTGAAGAGATGGATCACGCCTGCTTCGTCATGGACGAGATGCTGGCCCCTTTCATCCCCCGCTGGCGGCAGTTGGAATACGAGGTGATCGTGACCGCCGATCACGGCCAGGACGAGCGCGGCCACCACGGCGGGCGCAGCGCGCTGCAGCAGGAAACGGCGCTGTACTACTTCGGCGATGCCGAGGGTCCCGATGCGGAAACGGTCATTGACCAATTACAGTTGGCGCCCACGATCCTGACCCGCATGGGCGCACCGGTGGCCGAGACGATGAAGGCCAGGCCGTTCCTGCGCTGAGCGCGGTCAGTCGTAGTTCCACAACCCCTGCCCCAGCGCCTCGACCGCGATCGAGATCCGTTCGAAGCTGTCGGCGGCGCGGGTCACCGAATGGCGGGCGCGCAGGTAGCCATGCACGAGTCCGGCCTCGTTGATCCAATGCGCCTGCCCGCCGGCGGCGGTGATTTTGGCGCAGTACGCGGCTCCGTCATCACGCAGGGGATCGCAGTCGGCGGTCACGACTACCGTCGGCGGCAGCCCGGAAAAGTCGGTATCGTGCAGGGGTGCAAATGTTGGGTCATGTTCCGGGACGGCGCCGCCGCAGCGGACCTTTTCATAGAACAGGACCTCGTCGCGCGTCAGCATCGGGGCGTGGGCGTGTTCGATGTACGATCCCTGGTTCGGGTCGCCGCCCAAACCGGGATAGATCAGAACCTGCCCCAGGATGCTCCCGATGCGCCCGCGCGCGTGATGGGCGACGGCTGCGGCCAGGTTTCCGCCCGCGCTGTCCCCGGCCAGAACCAGCGGATCGCCGAATTCGGATTCCACCCAGTTCACCGCGGTCCAGCAATCCTGGATCTGCGCCGGATGAACATGTTCAGGACACAGGCGGTAGTCGACCGCCACCACCCGATAGCCAGTTTGGGCGCACAGTTCGGCGCAGACGTCATCGTGGCTGTCCAGCCCGCCCACGACGAACCCGCCGCCATGCATGTAGACGACGGTTCGGGTGGGATCTCCGCAGGAATAGATGCGCACCCCAACCCCATCGGCCGAGGTGTCCCGCGTTTCGACGCCCTGTGGACGCGGCTGCCGAAACGCGCGGCACATGTCGTCATAGACGCGGCGCTGGTCCTCGATGGACCGATCCACCGCGTCTTCGGGATAGCTTTCGGCGGTGCGCCGGATGAACGCCCAGGTCTCCTCGTCGATCAGACGTTCATAGTCCATTGCCCCTCCGGATCAGTCGGCCCACTCCCACGGCCGGGTGAAGTTGCCCAGCACTTGGTTCACATCGTCCTCGGATGCGCCGTTCGCGTCAAGCTGCGCGACAAGGCCGCGCTTTTTGTCGTCTATGACCGACACGACCCGCGCCGCAACGCCGGCGGTTTCCAACGCCTGGTTGTAGACCCGCGTGATCGCCTGTTTTCGCAGTTCCGGCTTGAAGACCTTGCCCACCGCCGTCTTCGGCAGCTCGGGCAGGATGGTCATGTGCTTGGGATGCGCCGCGCGTTCGTGCACGTGCACCTTGCAGTATTCCAGCAGTTCTTCCTCGGTCACGCTGGCGCCTTCGACCAGTTCGACAAAGGCACAGGGAACCTCGCCCGCATGGGCGTCGGGCTGGCCGATGGCGCCGGCAAAGGCCACCGCGTCATGGCCCAGCAAGGCCTCTTCGATCTCGGCCGGGTCGATATTGTGGCCGCCGCGAATGATCAGATCCTTGGCCCGGCCCGTGATCCACAGATACCCGTCCGCATCGAACCGTCCCAGGTCGCCGGTGCGCAGGTACTTGTCGAAATAGTAGAGATCGACGTTTTTGTCCTCCTCGGTATAGGTGTTCCCGGCATAGACACCCGGGTTCGACACGCAGATTTCGCCCACTTCGTCCACCGCGCATTCCTTGGGCCCGTCGGGGCTGTCGCGCAGGATCTTGACGTCGGTGTACGGGAACGGAATCCCGATCGAGCCGATCTTCTTCTCGCCATCCACCGGGTTGCAGGACACCAGGCAGGTGGCCTCGGTCAGGCCATAACCTTCGACGATGGTCACACCGGTCGCTTTCTCGAACCGGCGGAACAGTTCGACCGGCAGCGGAGCCGAACCCGAGAAGGCCGTCTTGACGGTCGAGATGTCGGCGTCCACCGGGCGCTGCATCTTGGCCGAGATCGCCGTGGGCACGGTGATGATGAACGACACCTTCCAACGTTCGATCAGCTTCCAGAAGTTGTCGAACACGCCGTCGCCGCGATACCCGGCGGGGGTCGGGAACACCACATGGGCGCCCGACGACACCGCCGCCATCACGATCACATGGCAGGCAAAGACGTGGAACATCGGCAGCGGGCACATGATCACGTCCTCTTCCGAGAACAGCAGCGTGTGGCCCAGCCACCCATTGTAGATCATGCCGGAATATTTGTGCTGCGCGACCTTCGGCATACCTGTGGTGCCGCCGGTATGGAAATAGCAGGCAACCCGGTCCTCTTTGCTGTCCTCGAAGGTCAGCGTGGTGGGTTGCTTCGCCAGTTCCTTGTTGAAATCCAGATAATCGGCGTGGGCCAGATGCTCTTTGTCGGCCATCTTGGGCCGGACCAAAGGCACGATCCACGATTTCGGCGGCGTCAGGTACCGGTTCAGGTCAATCTCCAACACGGTGTTGACACCCGGCGCGTGGCGCACGGCCTCGGCGACCTTCTGCGCGACGTCCGTTTTCGGGAATGGCTTCAGCGTGACCACGACCTTGGCCTTGGTCTCACGCAGGATCGACGCGATCTGCTCTGGTTCAAGCAGCGGGTTGATCGGGTTCACGATCCCGGCCACCGCGCCGCCCATCATAGTGACCAGCGTCTCGTTGCAGTTGGGCAGCACATAGGCCACCACGTCGTTTTCCTTGACCCCCAAAGAGCGGAACAGGTTGGCCGCCTGGTTCGTCATGGCCAGCAGTTGCGACCATGTCAGGGTTTCGGCCTTGTCCTTGGGGCCGGACAGGATCTGGAAACTGATCGCGTTGCGATCCGGGAACTTGGTGGCCGTCCGCGAGAGCAGTTGATGGAACGTGACGGGGACATCGCGGTCCTCCCACGGCATTTCCTGCTCCATTCTCAGTTTGTCTTCCTTGCCCACAAAGGCCATGTGGTTCCTCCCCTTTTTTACCCTGCATTTTTGCAGGCTGTCTTGCGTCCAAGATGTAAGCAAATGCAGCCCTGCGCAAGCGAGGGCTTACCCTCGGGCAAGGGGAAAAAGTAGAATGACGCTACGGCGGTTCGCGAAATGCCCGCGCGTCACTTCACTCGGCGGCCACACCATCGGTGAACTGGAGACGCGCCAGACGCGCATAAAGCCCATCTTGCGCCACCAGATCGTCATGGGTGCCCTGCGCCACGATCCGGCCGTTCTCCATCACCACGATGCGATCGGCCTTTTTCACGGTGGCCAGACGGTGCGCCACGATCAGGGTGGTGCGCCCGGCGCGCATCTGGTCGACAGCGGCCTGTACGGCGCGCTCGCTCTCGGCGTCCAGCGCCGAGGTCGCCTCGTCCAGCAGCAGAACCGGAGCGTCGCGCAAAATCGCCCGCGCGATGGCGATGCGCTGTTTCTGACCGCCCGACAGCATCACGCCGCGTTCGCCGACGAAACTGTCATAGCCTTCGGGCAGGGCCGAGATGAAGTCATGCGCCGCGGCGGCACGGGCCGCGGCCTCGACCTCGGCATCCGAGGCGTCCAGCCGTCCGAACCGGATGTTTTCGCGCGCCGAGGCCGCAAAGATCACCGGATCCTGCGGAACCAGCGCCATGTGCTGCCGGAAATCCGAGCGGCGCATGTCGCCCAGATCGATCCCGTCTAGGCTGACCTGACCGGCCTCGGGGTCGTAGAACCGCTGGATCAACTGGATCACGGTCGTCTTGCCCGCGCCCGAGGGTCCGACGAAGGCCACGGTCTCGCCCGGGTTCACTGTCAGCGACAGGTCGTCCAGTGCCAGAACGTCGGGCCGGGCCGGGTAGCGGAAGGTGACGTTGTCAAAGGTGATCTGTCCCTTGACCGGCTGCGGCAGCGCCTTGGGTTGTGTCGGGTCGTTGACCGTATCTTCGGCGTTCAGCAACTCGACCAGCCGCTCGGTGGCGCCTGCGGCACGCTGCAGCTCGCTCCAGATTTCGGAAAGGGCGGCTACGGACCCGGCCATGATGATCGAATAGATCACGAACTGGATCAGCACGCCTTCGGTCATCACGCCGTTGCGCACATCGTTCGCCCCCATCCACAAAACTCCGACGATCCCCGAGAAAACCAGAAAGATCACGATCACCGTCAGAACCGCCCGCGTCTGGATACGGCGCAGGGAAACATGGTACGAGGTCTCGGTCATGTCGCCGAACTGGCGGCGGCTGGCGTCCTCATGGGTGAACGCCTGTACGGTCTGAACGGCGCCCAGCGCCTCGCCTGCATTGCCCGACGAGGCGGCGATCCAATCCTGGTTTTCGCGGCTTATGACCCTCAGCCGACGCCCGAGAACCAGGATCGGCACCACCACCATCGGGATCAGCAGCAAAACCAGCCCGGTCAGCTTGGCCGAGGTCAGCAACATCAGCACAAGCCCGCCGATGAACATCAGGAAATTCCGCAATGCGATCGACACTGACGAGCCCAGAACGGATTGGATCAGCGTGGTGTCGGTGGTGATACGGCTCAGGACCTCACCGGTCATGATGCGTTCGTAGAAGGCGGGGCTCATGCCGATGACGCGGTCAAAGACTGCCTTGCGGATGTCAGCCACGACCCGCTCGCCCAACCGGGTCACCAGCATGTACCGGATACCCGTTCCCACCGCCAGAACCGCTGCGATGCCCAGCGCCGCCAAGAAATACCAATCGAGCAGTTCACCGTCTTCGATGCGGAAGTTGTCGACCACGCGCCGCACGGCCAAAGGCAAGGTTAGGGTCATGCTGGCCGTCAGAACCAGCGCCAGCGTCGCCCCAAGCATCAGCAGCCGATAAGGTTTCATGAACGGCCACAAAGAGGCCAGCACGCCCAGCTTCCGGGATCCGGGTCGATCTTCATGAGCACCGGGCGCCTGCACGTTTGCTTGGTTGGCGGAGCGTGTTCTTGCCATGCCTGACCCTTTTTACCTTCTGGGACTCGCGATATGGCTTCTTGGCGGCGCAGGCGCGCCGGGTCAAGGAGACTGCGCGCAATAGCACCCCGACAAGGGCTTTTTGACGCAACTTATTTCGGAGAGTCTGGAGCGGGTAGACGGAATCGAACCGACATAGCCTGCTTGGAAGGCAGGGGCTTTACCATTAAGCTATACCCGCTTGGTGAAGGGCTGAGTAGTCCATGCCCGGGCCGTCGTCAAGAACCGAAATCAACCTACGCATCGCTTTTGCGACTGCCAGCGTAGGATCACACAAAACGGGCTGCGCGGCCAACGGCCATCGCTCTGAATTGCACTTGTTTTGGGGTCGCGCACTGGCGCAGCATACGATTGCAGTGCTCGCCGTTCGCGAAAACCTGCCTAGCGTGTGTACCGCCCCAAACGGTTAATGGGGTTGTTAAGTACCTGTAACAATCAGTTCCTAAATCCGTTTCACAAATTCATTCCGACAGCGAGGAATCATCCAATGAAAGACGTTGATCCAGCCACCCTTTCCGCCGACGACTGGGACGAACTGCATTTCCCGCGCCCCGACGAAAACGACTTTGACCGTGTCGTCGAAAGCGCCCTATCGCGACGCGGCTTTCTGGGTGGAGTGTTGGCCTTTGGGTCGGGCGCTGCGGCCATGGGCAGCGGTCTGCTGGGGTCGACCTCAGCCCACGCACAGACCGCTTCTCGTTTTGCCTTCACTCCGATTGCGGCCCAGACCGATGGCACCGTGCATGTCCCCGAGGGGTATGAATGGAAAGTCCTCATGCGCTGGGGCGATCCGCTGTTCTCCGAGGCTGATGGGTATGACATCACCGATGGTGGACCGGTCGAAAACTCGGACAAGGTTTTTGGCGAAAACACTGATGGTATGGAAACCTTCTCGTTCCAAGGACACCAGTTGATCGCCATCAATCACGAGTATCCCAATCGCAAAATCAACCTGCCCGCAGCGCAGGAAGGTGTGCCCGCAAACGCGGATGACGTTCGAAAGTTGCAGAACCTGCAGGGTGTGACGGTGATGGAAATTGCCGAAACCCCGGATGGCTGGACCGTGGTCAAAGACAGCCTTTTCAATCGCCGCATTCACCACAACACCCCCATGAAGATCGTGGGGCCAGCAGCTGGCCACGACCTGCTAAAGACCGAGGCCGATCCGACCGGCACGACGTCGCTGGGCACCATGAACAATTGCGGGTCGGGCAAGACACCTTGGGGCACCTACCTGACCTGCGAAGAGAACTTCAACGGCTACTTCGGCTCCAGCAACGAAAGCGCGACATATACTCCAAAGGTCGCGGATGGCTTCAAGCGATACGGCATCAAGGCCGAAAGCTGGAACGGGTACGAGTTGTTCGACCCACGGTTTGACACCTCGAAGAACCCCAACGAACCACATCGCGTCGGCTGGGTGGTCGAAATCGACCCGACCGATCCCAACAGCACCCCGGTAAAGCATACCGGACTTGGGCGGTTCAAACATGAAAACGCCGCGGTCGAACTGGCCAAGGATGGTCGCATTGTCGTCTATATGGGCGATGATGAGCGGGGCGAATACCTGTACAAATTCGTCTCGAACGGCGTCTACACCCCCGGCGGGGATACCGAAGGTCTGCTGGATGACGGCACGCTGTATGTTGCCAGATTCAACGACGACATGTCCGGTGAATGGGTGCCGCTGACACCGGAAACCACCGGCATGGACGAGGCCGAGATTTTGATCTTTGCCCGCATCGCTGCGTCTGAGGCCGGTGGAACCACGATGGACCGACCGGAATGGGTTGCAACCAGCCCGGTTCTTGCCGAGGCCTATTGCTGCCTGACCAACAACAAGAACCGTGGCGTCAAACCCAACGCGGGTGGCGATGATACTTCGGTCAACGGCCCCAACCCTCGGGAAGCCAACAAATACGGGCAGATTGTTCGCTGGCGGCCAGCCAACCAGGATCATGCAGAAACCGCGTTTCAGTGGGATCTGTACGTCATGGCCGGCAACCCGACAGTGCATTCCGATGCATATGCCGGGTCCGAGAACGTAAACGAAGGCAACCTGTTCAACTCGCCCGACGGGATGATGATCGACAGCACCGGTGTGGTCTGGATCCAGACCGACGGGAACGACGACAACGAAGGCGATTTTGCAGGCCACGGCAACAACCAGATGCTGGCCGGCGACCCGATCACGGGTGAAATCGTGCGCTTCATGACCGGCCCGAACGGCTGCGAGGTGACCGGTCTGACATGGTCGGCCGACCGCCGGACCATGTTTGTAGGCATCCAGCACCCCGGTGGATCCTGGCCAGATGGGGGTACGCCGCGTTCCTCGATCATCGCGATCAAACGCAAGGACAACGGACTGGTCGGCTGAACCGTCTTACCTCAGCGATCACCCCCGGCGAAGCGTCGGGGGTGACAGCGCTGTTCAGAGATCTTGGCCCGGCATCGCCAAAGGCCCACCATCTGCTGCAAGGTGACGCTCGGGCAGCCACGGGTTCAGTTCCAGCGCCTCTGCCAGAGCAACGCGGGCTTCTTCCATTCTCTGCAGACCCATGAGGGTCAGCGCACGACCGCTCATCGCCGCGATATGGTTCGGCGACAGTTCCAGTGCGCGGTCCAGATCGGTCAGGGCCGATTCAAAATCCTGACGCAGGAAATTCACGAATGCGCGCTGGTTGTAGCCCTCGGCATACTCGGGGCAATACGCAATCAAACGGTCGAAATCCTGCAGCGCCCCCAACAGATCCCAGGCATTACGTCTGGACATGCCCTGATCCAATACGGTCTGCGCGGCCTCGTCAGGTGCGTCGGCCCACAGCTCCCACATCTGGTTCGAGATCTCGCGCGCGGCCATCTCGGTCTCGGCCTGCTGGATCTGACCGATTAGTTCACCCAGCCGGGCGGCGTGATCGGGCGCAGGCGGGCAGGTCTCAGCAATTGCCGGGATCGCAACGCCCGCGCTCAGAACTGCGGAAAGAAGTAGGTGTCTCATGCTTCTATGGTGACGCGGATCGCCCTTTCGTCAACCCGCGCCATCGATGGCATCGGCCAGCCCGGTCTCTTTCACCGCCTCCATCGCCACGAAGGTCGAGGTGCTGGCCACATGCGGCAGCGACGAGATCTTTTCGGCCAGAACCGCGCGATATTCCGTCATCGACCCGGTCCGTACCTTCAGCAGATAGTCGAAATTCGACGCGATCATATGCGCTTGTTCGATCTCGGGCACTTTGCGGACAGCCGCGTTGAACTCAGCCAGCGCCTTTTCCCGCGTGTCGGTCAAGCGCACCTCGACAAAGGCCACATGGTCCAGGCCCAGGCGGATCGGATCCAGCATGGCGCGATAACCGGTGATGACCCCCTCGGACTCGAGCCGTTTCAGCCGCGCCTGAGTCGGCGATTTCGACAGCCCGATCCGCCGAGCCAGATCAGCGACCGAGATCCGCCCGTCCTCGGCCACGATGGACAGAATCGCGCGGTCGAACCGGTCCAACCCCGGAAAGTCTTTTCGCATGGCATTTGATCCAAAATTCAGGACGATATATGCCTGATAGAACAGTTTCGGTCCGTTGTCCCGCCAAATCACCGATATACTAATCGAAAGACCGGAGGACACATGACTCATAGCCTGCGCCACACCATCGACTCCATGACCTACGCGGACCAGACCGCGTTGCTGAACTCCCTGACCGATCAGGCCGCCCTGACCCAAGCGGACCGCACCGCCATCTGCGAGGCGGCCGCGCAACTGGTGCGCGACATCCGCTCCAGCACCGCGCCGGGGCTGATGGAGGTGTTTCTGGCGGAGTACGGCTTGTCCACCGACGAGGGCATCGCGCTTATGTGTCTGGCCGAGGCGCTGTTGCGCGTGCCCGACGCCGACACGATCGACGCGCTGATCGAAGACAAGATCGCGCCCTCGGACTGGGGCAAGCACCTCGGCCACTCGTCGTCGTCGCTGGTCAACGCCTCGACCTGGGCGCTGATGCTGACGGGCAAGGTGCTGGACGAGGGCAAGGCCTCGCCGGTCAGTGCCCTGCGCGGCGCCATCAAGCGGCTGGGCGAGCCGGTCATCCGCACCGCCGTCGGGCGCGCGATGAAGGAAATGGGCCGTCAGTTCGTTCTGGGTGAAACGATCCAGTCCGCCATGAAACGCGCCGCCGGGATGGAGGCCAAGGGCTACACCTATTCCTACGACATGCTGGGCGAGGCCGCGCGCACCGAGGCAGACGCCGCGCGCTATCACCTTTCATATTCCCGTGCCATCGCGGCGATTGCCGAAGCCTGCACGCAGGACGACATCCGCGCCAACCCCGGCATCTCAGTTAAACTTTCGGCGCTGCATCCGCGCTACGAAGTAGCCCAGGAACAGCGCGTGATGCACGAACTGGTGCCGCGCCTGCGGGCGCTGGCGCTGCTGGCCAAGGCCGCCGGAATGGGCCTGAACGTCGACGCCGAAGAGGCTGACCGCCTGTCGCTGTCGCTGCAGGTGATCGAGGCGGTTCTGTCCGAGCCAGCGCTGGCCGGATGGGATGGGTTCGGCGTGGTGGTACAGGCCTATGGACCGCGTGCCGGGCTGGTGCTCGACACGCTTTATGAGATGGCCGAGCGGTATGACCGCAAGCTGATGGTGCGTCTGGTCAAAGGCGCCTACTGGGACACCGAGATCAAGCGCGCGCAGGTCGAGGGCGTCGACGGCTTCCCGGTCTTCACCAACAAGGCGGCAACCGACATCTCTTACATCGCCAATGCCCGCAAGCTCTTGGGCATGACCGACCGGATCTATCCTCAGTTCGCGACCCACAACGCCCACACGGTCAGTGCGATCCTGCACATGGCCGAGGGTCAACCCTTCGAGTTCCAGCGCCTGCACGGCATGGGCGAGACCCTGCACCAGATCGTCAAGGACCAACGCGATACCCGCTGCCGCATCTACGCGCCAGTTGGCGCGCATCGCGACCTGCTGGCCTATCTGGTGCGGCGGCTGCTGGAAAACGGCGCCAACAGTTCGTTCGTCAACCAGATCGTGGACGAAAACGTGGCCCCCGAAGTGGTGGCAGCCGATCCGTTCGAGGTCGTGCGGAAACCTGCACGCCACATCCCAACCGGCCCCGAACTGTTTCAACCTGAAAGACCAAACTCGCAGGGTTTCGACCTGCATCACACGCTGACTTTGGACCGGATTGATGCCGGCCGCGACGCCTTTCGCGCACATCACTGGTTCGCGCAGCCCCTGCTGGCCGGTGACGCAGCGCCCGAGGCCGAGAAACCTGTCATCAACCCCGCCCTGCCCGAGGACCGGCCCGGCGCGGTCGCCCCGGCCAGCGCCGCGGATGTGGAGCTGGCGCTGGCCGCAGCTGCTTCGTGGCAGGCCCCAGCTGCCGAGCGCAGCCGCGTCCTGAATGCCGCCGCCGACCTCTACGAGGAGCATTATGGCGAGCTCTTCGCCCTTCTGGCGCGTGAGGCCGGCAAATCGCTGCCCGATGCGGTAGCCGAACTGCGCGAGGCGGTGGACTTCCTGCGCTACTACGCCGCCAACATCCCCGAGGGCGAGCCTGTGGGCACCTTCACCTGCATCAGCCCGTGGAACTTCCCTCTGGCGATCTTCACGGGGCAAATCTCGGCAGCGCTTGCCGTGGGCAATGCGGTTCTGGCCAAACCCGCACCGCAGACTCCGCTGATCGCCCACCGCGCCGTGCAGCTGCTGCACCAGGCCGGAGTACCGCGCGACGCGCTGCAATTACTGCCGGGCGGGCCAGCGGTCGGGGCCGCGCTGACGTCGGATGCGCGCGTCTCGGGCGTGGCCTTCACCGGCTCGACCGCGACGGCGTTGAAAATCCGCGCTGCAATGGCCGAGCACATGCGGCCTGGAACGCCGCTGATCGCCGAAACCGGCGGGCTGAACGCGATGATCGTGGACAGCACCGCCCTGCCCGAACAAGCCGTGCAATCGATCATCGAAAGCGCCTTCCAATCGGCGGGGCAGCGGTGCTCGGCCCTGCGTTGTCTGTATCTGCAGGACGACATCGCCGACGACGTGCTGACCATGCTCAAGGGCGCGATGGACGCCCTGTCGGTGGGCGACCCGTGGCTGCTCTCGACCGATTGCGGCCCGGTGATCGACGAACAGGCCCGACAGGGCATCGCCGACCACCTCGCCAAGGCCCGCACCGAGGGTCGTGTGTTGAAGGAACTGGCGCTGCCGCCCGAGGGGATCTTCGTGGCGCCCACGCTGATCGAGGTCCCAGGCATCAATGCGCTGGAACGCGAGATCTTCGGCCCCGTCCTGCACGTCGCCCGGTTCAAGTCACACGAGATCGACCAGGTGATTGCCGACATCAACGCTACCGGCTACGGCCTGACCTTCGGCCTGCACACCCGCATCGACGACCGGGTGCAGCACGTGACCGAGGCGATCCACGCTGGTAATATTTACGTGAACCGTAACCAGATCGGCGCGATCGTCGGCTCGCAGCCTTTCGGCGGCGAAGGCCTGTCCGGCACCGGCCCCAAGGCGGGTGGCCCGAACTATCTGGCTCGTTTTTGCGCCCCGGACCGACAGGTCGTGGCCGCGGAATGGTCCGCCCCAGCCGACCTGCCGGCGCCGATCGAGCAGCCTGCCGCGCCGACGACCCGTTCGATGCCCGGACCGACCGGCGAATCGAACCGGCTGACCGAGTTTCCCCGCGCGCCGTTCCTGTGCCTGGGCCCCGGCCCCGAGGCGTCCAAGGCACAGGCAGACGCCATTCTCGCGCTTGGCGGCACCGCGATTCAGACCGAGGGCGCGCTTGACCTGCACCGGCTTGAGAACCTGCCGGGAATATCGGGGGTTCTGTGGTGGGGCGATGCGGACACCGCGCGTCAGATCGAGCGTCATCTGGCTCGGCGAGGCGGCCCCATCCTGCCGCTGATCCCCGGCTTGCCCGACCGGTCGCGGGTGATGGCCGAGCGCCATGTCTGCGTCGACACCACGGCCGCCGGAGGAAACGCCGCACTTCTGGGCGGTTCGGCATAAGCTGACTTGACGCTGGGCCGTGAAAAGCCCAGCGTCCCCCCATGTTTCCAATTCGAGACCACAACCCCTCGGGCCGCACACCCTATGTCGTCTATGCGCTGATCGCGGCGAATGTCCTGGTTTTCCTCAGCTATGTCGGAATCATAGACGATGCCCGGCTGATCAACCGGTTCTATTTCGACTATGCGATCATCCCCGCCCGCATCAGCGACGGCGTGGCGCTCGAGACGTTGGTGACGTCGATGTTCCTGCATGGCGGCTGGATGCATCTGATCGGCAACATGCTGTTCCTGTGGATCTTCGGCGACAACATGGAAGACGAGATGGGCCACCTGCCCTTCCTGCTGTTCTACATGGTCGCGGGTATCGGCGCCGGGCTGGTCCATATCGTTACGGCTCCCGGGTCGCTGGTACCCACCATCGGCGCGTCCGGCGCAATTGCCGCAGTGATGGGTGGGTACCTGCTGATGTTCCCAAAGGCGCGCGTCGATATCCTGCTGATTCTGATCATCTACTTCCGGGTCTTCACCATCCCGGCCTTCGTGATGCTGGGCGTCTGGCTGGGCATGCAGTTCCTTGGCAGCGTGTCCAGCAACCCTGACGCCGGCGGTGTGGCCTATTGGGCGCATACGGGCGGCTTCGTGATCGGTTTGATTTTGTGCATCCCGCTGTGGCTGAAACGCGGCGGGCCGGCCTATTGGAACCGTACGCATGGGCATCCGCCACATCCCGAACACCGCTACAAGTTCAGCCAGTCCCGTATACCAAGAGTGCCACGCCGATGAGCCAAATGACCGCCACCTGCCATTGCGGCGCCGTGAAGATCGAGGCCGAGCTCCCCGGTGGCCTGTCCACGGCTGCCCGATGCGATTGTTCCTTCTGCATCCGCCGTGGGGCCGCCGCCGTGACCGCCGTCACCGAAAGCCTGCGCATTCTTGAAGGCGCCGAAAACCTAAGCCTCTACACGTGGGGCACGCACACGGCGAAACACTATTTCTGCAAGACTTGCGGGATTTACGTTTATCACCAGAGACGCTCGGATCCGGGGGAGTGCGGCGTCAACCTTGGCTGCATCGAGGGCGCAAACCCCAGAACCCACGGGTCGATTCCCTGGAACGACGGGGTCAATCACCCCTCTGATCGGCCTGACTGATCCGGACTTTGACCACCGCTCAACCGCGTGATCTCTTGCGCAGCCTGAACGACGTGGGCGGCAAGCTCGGGTGCCCGGTCCGGATTGAATCGCGCGGTCGGCCCAGAGACAGAGATTCCGGCACAAGGCTCCTGCTTGTCGTTGAAGATCGCGGCTCCGATGCAGCTCATGCCCGAGTGGCGCTCCTCTCGATCATAAGACCATCCACGCAGCCGCGTTTCTGTCAGATCCTCGCGCAAGGTATCCAATGTGGCGCACGTGTTGGGCGTATAAGGCACAAGCTGGGTGTCCGCCAACACCTTGGCCCGGGATGCCTCGGTCATGGCCGCCAGGATCGCTTTGCCTGTTCCCGAGGCATACATCGGCGTACGAGCGCCCGGCGGAAAGAACGCCCGGATCGGGTTCGATGTCTCGACTTGACCGACAAACACCACTTCCGATCCGTCGGGAACTGCAAGGTTCGCCGTTTCTCCGCTGTCCTGCATCAGGCGTCTAAGAACTGACCGGCCGATCTCGAGAACGCTGTTGTGCCGCAGAAACGAAGCACCTGTGCGATAGGCTTCGACTCCGATCATCCATTCCTGATGTTCTTCGCTGAAGCTGACGAACCCATGCTTTTGCAAGGTCGTCAGGATGCGATGCGTGGTTGCAGTAGGCACGTCGATCTCACGCGCGAGGTCGCTGAGCGCGGTGCGTTCAAGCCGTGCGACCGTGGTCAGAACCCCCAGCGCACGGTCCAACGCCTGCATGGTTCCGGCCGAGCTTTCTTTGAACAACGACTTGGGCCGGCCGCGCGGGCGCTTCTGGGCTGACATGGCGATTCTCCCTCACTTTGGCCGAAAGGCCGTCTGTCTTTCTCAGCTGATCACAAAGACTCAGCGAAATGAGAAAGTGAATATCCTGCGTTTATAGTATGTTACGAATTTTATAGAAATAATGAAAATATTTTTCAAGAAAATTGCATCACCGCCGACGCGGAGACAGACTTGGGGCAAAGCGGAGGACATGATGATGTCAAACCAAAACCCGGTCTTCATTCCCGGCCCGACGAATATCCCGGATCGCCTCCTGCGCGCGATGCAGGTCCAGACCATTGACCACCGCGCGCCGGATTTCGTTCAGGCCTTTGCGCCGGTACTCGAGGGCCTCAAGCAGGTAATCCGGTCGACCACGGGTCAGATTGTGACCTTTCCATCCAGCGGCACAGGTGGGTGGGAAGCTGCGATCAGCAACACACTTAGCCCGGGCGACAAGGTTCTTGTGGCCCGCCATGGCGTATTCAGCCATCGCTGGATCGACCTTTGCCAACGGCATGGGCTGGACGTGCAAGTCATCGATTGCCCATGGGGCAGCGGGGCACCTGCCGATCGGTTTCAGTCGATCCTCGCCGACGACCGGAACCACGACATCCGGGCGGTTCTGGTGACGCATAATGAAACGGCCACCGGCGTGCGCTCGGATATCCTGTCGGTCCGATCGGCGATGGATGCCTCGGCGCACCCTGCCCTGCTGATGGTCGATTGCGTCAGTTCGCTGGCCTCGATGCCGTTCGAATTCGATGGCTGGGGCGTCGATATTGCGGTTTCGGGGTCGCAAAAGGGGTTCATGCTGGCCGCTGGAATGGCAATCCTGTGCGTCAGCCCCAAAGCGCTGGCAGCGATGGATGGTGCGCGGCTGCCCCGCACCTATTTCGACTTTCGGGACATGTTGGACGCCAATGCCTCGGGCGGGTTTCCTTACACGCCGCCGCTGCAACTGATCTGCGGACTGCAGGAAAGCCTGTCCATTCTATTTGACGAAGGCCTGGACAACGTCTACGCCCGTCACTTCCGTCTGGCTGAAGGCGTGCGTCGGGCCGTCGACGCGTGGGGATTGAGCCTGGTCGCTCAATCGCCGGACCTCTACTCGGACACTGTCAGCGCAGTCTATGTGCCCGATGGGTTCGACAGCAATGTCCTGACTAACCATACCTATGACACCTATGGAGTGTCCTTCGGGATCGGCCTGGGCCAATTGAACGGCAAGGCGTTTCGCATCGGTCACCTGGGCAGCCTGACGGACGTCATGGTTCTGTCCGGCCTCGCCACGATCGAGATGGCGATGGCCGATCTGAACTACCCGATACAACTGGGCAGCGGCGTGGCGGCAGCGCAGGAATACTTCCGTGCAAACGGCACCAACCGCTCGCGCGCTGCGGCTTGAGGAGATCGGTATGTTGGACACGCTTTCGGCTGCAGATCTGACGATCGACGACATGCGCGCAGCGCATGAACGGATCAAACCACATATCCGGCGTACACCCGTCCTGTCGTCGGAGTATCTGAACGCACAAACCGGCGCACGGCTCTTTTTCAAGTGCGAGAACCTGCAAGAGGCCGGAGCCTTCAAGGTTCGCGGCGCCTGCAATGCGGTATTCGGATTGCCCGACGAGATCGCCGGCAACGGCGTCTGCACCCACTCCAGCGGGAACCATGCACTGTCCCTGTCATATGCTGCCGGTCGGCGGGGCATTCCCTGCAACGTCGTCATGCCACGCACCGCACCTCAGGCCAAAAAGGACGCGGTCCGCAGGTTTGGCGGCACGATCACCGAATGTGAGCCATCGACATCATCGCGCGAAGCGACCTTTGCCCAGGTGCAGGCCAAAACGGGTGGCGAATTCGTACACCCCTACAACGATCCGCGTGTCATAGCAGGACAGGCCACATGCTCGGCCGAGATGCTGGAACAAACAGGTGGGCTTGATGCCGTTATCGCTCCGATCGGCGGCGGCGGTATGGTTTCGGGCACGTGCCTGACAGTATCGAATCTGGCCCCTGACACCGCGATCTATGCCGCGGAACCTCAGCAGGCTGATGACGCATACCGTTCTTTCAAAGCTGGTTGGATCATCGCCGACGACGCACCCAAGACGGTGGCCGATGGCCTTCTGGTTCCGCTCAAGGAAAACACCTGGCACTTCGTGTCGCGGAACGTTGCCGACATCTTCACGGCCTCCGAAGACGAAATCGTGGCGGCCATGAAACTGGCCTGGAAACACCTGCGGCTGGTGATTGAGCCATCGTCGGCCGTTCCGTTGGCAACCATTCTCAACAACCCCGAGGTTTTTCGAGGCAAACGCGTCGGCGTGATCCTGACCGGCGGCAATGTGGATTTGGACAAGCTGCCCTGGCTGGCCGGGCAAGGAGGAGAAGGATGAACAAACCCGTGAACATCGATCAATTGGACGTCGGCTTCGACATCCCCGCAGCAATCGGCATGGATGAAAGCGATATCCAGACTCCTTGCCTGATACTGGACCTCGACGCGCTGGAGCGGAACATCCGAAAAATGGGCGACTACGCCAAAGCGCATGGTATGCGCCATCGGGTGCATGGCAAGATGCACAAGTCTGTGGACGTCGCGCGCCTGCAGGAAAAACTGGGTGGCGCAGTTGGCGTGTGCTGTCAAAAGGTCTCGGAGGCCGAGGTTTTTGCGCGCGGCGGGATCAAGGATATCCTTGTGTCCAACCAGGTGCGCGATCCGGCCAAAATTGATCGCTTGGCTCGGCTGCCGAAGCTGGGCGCGCGAACGCTGGTCTGCGTTGACGACATTGAGAATGTGCCCGAGCTGTCCTCTGCGGCGCAGACCCACGGAACGCAGCTGGAGATCCTGGTCGAGATCGACTGCGGCGCGGGGCGCTGTGGGGTGACCAGTACGGCTGACGTCATAACCATTGCCCGCGCGGTCGAGGCGGCACCGAACCTGAAGTTCACCGGCCTTCAAGCCTATCAGGGCGCGATGCAACATCTCGACAGCTATGACGCGCGAAAAGAAAAACTGGATGCAGCAATCGCCATGGTGCGGGACGCCGTCGACGGGTTGAAAGCGGACGGGATTGAGTGCGAACTGGTCTCGGGCGGCGGGACGGGATCCTATTACTTCGAAAGCAATTCGGGCGTTTACAACGAATTGCAGTGCGGGTCCTACGCGTTCATGGATGCCGACTATGGGCGGATTCTGGACCGGAATGGCCAAAGGATCGATCAGGGCGAATGGGAAAACGCCTTGTTCATACTCACCAGTGTCATGAGCCACGCCAAACCGGAAAAGGCGATCTGCGACGCAGGGCTCAAGGCACAGTCGATAGACAGCGGTTTGCCGGTGATTTTTGGCCGCGATGATGTCGAATACCTGAAATGTTCGGACGAACACGGTGTGATCGGCGACCCCAACGGCGTGTTGCGGGTGAACGACAAGTTGCGTCTGGTCCCCGGGCACTGCGATCCGACCTGCAACGTGCACGACTGGTATGTCGGCGTGCGCAACGGAAGGGTCGAGACCCTGTGGCCGGTCTCTGCTCGCGGCAAGGCGTTTTGATCATGAGGGACGAGATGAACGCTGAAACCAATCTGATACAGATCGTTGGCGAAGACCTATGCAAGCAGCTGGTCAACCGCAAGCTGGCGTTTGACGCAATCCAAGACGTGTTCTCAGCGATGGCACGAGGCGGAGCGCGCAACTTCCCCGTCATCCGCGAAGGGCTGGGTCATGCCGGCGCCGTATATGGGTTCAAATCCGGCTTTGACGCCGAAGGCTTGGTTCTGGGTGTCAAATCTGGTGGCTATTGGCCGGGAAACTCCAATCGCGGGCTGACCAACCACCAATCCACCGTCATCCTGTTCGATCCCGATACCGGGCAACCTTCCGCGCTGGTCGGTGGAAACTATCTTACGGCTATCCGCACGGCTGCGTCCTCGGCAGTGTCGATCGCGCACCTGGCCCGCAGGGACGCCAAGGTGCTTGGCATGGTCGGCGCGGGCCATCAATCGGCCTTTCAGTTGCGCGCCGCCGCCGAGCAACGCGACTTCGAAAAGGTGGTGGCATGGAATCCCCATCCCGAAATGCTTCCGAAACTGGCCGCCGTCGCGCAGGACATCGGACTGGATTTCGAATCCGTCTCGCAGCGGGAACTGGGGGCGCAGGCCGACGTCATCATCACGATCACATCGGCGTTCGAACCGTTGTTGATGCGCGATTGGATCAAGCCCGGAACGCATCTGGCCTGCATGGGTACCGACACGAAGGGCAAGATGGAAGTCGACCCCGAACTGGTTGCTTCGGCTCAGGTCTTCACCGACGAGGTTGCCCAGTCCGTCACCATCGGTGAGGCGCAACATGCCGTGGCTTCCGGCACGCTGGATCCTGACGCCATCACGCCGATTGGAGCGGTGATCAATGGCGATCATCCCGGCCGAACAAAGGCTGACCAGATCACCCTGTTCGATGGGACCGGGGTCGGGTTGCAGGACCTGGCCGTGGCGTCCGTGGCTGCGCGGCTGGCCTCTGAGGCAGGCTTGGCGGGTACTGTACGGCTTTGAAACAAAACGCCCGGCCAATTCGGCCGCGCGAACTTAGAAATTGGTTCTGGTCGTTTCCAGCCGCCGTATAGGCGGATCAGCCGCGGATCACCTTGGCGAACTGGTCGAAAATCGGTTCGTTGGCGCAGATGACTTCCCCGTCAGACAGAATGCTGCTTTCGGGGTTCAACGGTTGAACGAACCCACCCGCTTCTTTCACGATGATGATGCCGGCGGCCAGATCCCAGGCATTCAGGCGACGCTCCCAGAAGCCTTCGTAGCGGCCAGCGGCAACATAGGCCATATCCAGCGCAGCTGCACCCCAGCGGCGCACACCCGCGCAGGCGGGCATCAGACGGGCCAGGTCCTGCAACGTGGCCGGCAGGTCCGAGCGGCCACCAAACGGCAAACCGGTCGAGAAGATCGATTCGATCATCCGGCTGCGGCTCGACACGCGGATACGCATGTCGTTCATCCAGGCACCCTCGCCCTTTTCGGCAAAGAACATTTCGTCCTTCGCGGGATCGTAGATGACGCCCGCGACGATCTTGCCCTTGTGTTCAAGTGCGATCGAAACCGCCCAATGTGGCAGGCCGTGCAGGAAATTGGTCGTCCCGTCCAAAGGATCAACGATCCAACGCCGGGTCGGGTCTTCGCCCTCGATCACACCACCTTCTTCAGCCAGCCAACCGTAGGTGGGTCGCGCGCCCAGCAGTTCTTCTTTCAGAATGTTCTCGGCTGCAATGTCGGCCTTCGAGACGAAATCGCCCGCGCCCTTCATCGACACCTGCAGGTTCTCGACTTCGCGAAAGTCTTTTACCAGCGATCGGCCCGCTTTGCGCGCGGCCTTGATCATGATGTTGAGATTTGCACTGCCAACCATAGTTCCGAGGCTCCTGTCCGGTCAAACCGCGCGTATACTGGCGCAACGCCCCCTTGCCAAGAGGAATGATGCGCATAGCAGCATGCCGTTTCCCGCGTGGCCAAAACCTTATTGCTGCTGCAGCTTGCGCGCCTCTAGGCTGGCCAGCTTGACCAATTCCTGCACAAAGGGTTTTTCCATGTCCTCGGTACGCACCGCGGCATACAGCCGACGCGTGATGCCATCCTTGGTCAGCGGGCGGGTCACATAGTCCGAGTTGTACTTGACCTCGCGCACCACCCAGTCGGGCAGAACGGATATTCCACGGTTTGACGCCACAAGCAGCAGGATCACGGCGGTCAACTCGACTTGCCGGATCGCAGCAGGCTCAACGCGGGCCGGGATGAGAAGCTGGCTGAAGATATCAAGCCTCGTGCGTTCGACCGGATAGGTGATCAGCGTTTGACCGCGAAAATCCTCGGCCTCAATATACGGTTTTTCTGCCAACGGATGGGTCGAGGCCGCAACGAAAACGGGGTTGTAGTCGAACAGTTCGATGAATTCGACGCCCGGCAGGTCTTCGGGATCCGAGGAGACGACCAGATCAACCTCTTCCTTCTGCAGCGCGGGCAGCGCATAAAAGGCCAGACCCGGCCGGATATCGACATCCACATCCGGCCAAGACTTGCGGAAGGCCTCGAGCACCGGGAACAGCCACTCGAAACAGGCGTGGCATTCGATCGCGATGTGCATCCGCCCCGTGCGCCCGTCGCGCAGCGAGGAAAACTCCTCCTGCATCGCTTCGACCTGCGGCAGAATCTGCTCGGCCAGACGTAGAAGGCGCAGCCCAGCGGCCGACAGCTTCATCGGTTTCGACCGGCGCAGGAACAGTTCGACGCCGGCCTGATCCTCCAGCCCTTTGATCTGATGGCTGAGCGCGGACTGCGTGATGTTCAGTTGATCCGCCGCACGGGCCAACCCACCACAGTCATGGATGGCTTTGATCGTGCGCAGGTGTCGAAATTCGATATGCATCTTTCGCGTCGTTCATGTTGTTCTTGAATAATATGAGTTTGTCTCACAAAGAACTCCATGGCACAAGAGCCGCAACACAACCTGCGAGACTGCCATGACCCAGCCCGAGATTTCCTTCGAATTCTTTCCGCCTCAGACGCTCGAAGCGTCGTTTCGCCTGTGGGATACGGTCCAGACACTGGCGCCACTGGCACCCCGTTTTGTCTCGGTCACATATGGAGCGGGGGGCACCACCCGTGAATTGACCCGCGATGCGGTGGCGACGTTGCACAAATCCTCGGGATTGAAAGTCGCGGCCCATCTTACATGTGTCGACGCTTCACGCAGCGAGACCTTGGCCATAGCCGACAGCTTTGCCGCGGCCGGCGTCACTGACATCGTTGCGTTGCGCGGCGACCCACCCAAGGGGCAGGATCAGTTCGTCCCGCATCCCGATGGGTTCGCCCACTCGGTCGAATTGATCGCAGCACTGGCGGAAACCGGCAGTTTCACCATCCGCGTCGGTGCCTATCCCGACATTCACCCCGAAGCGCCACATGCACAGGCTGACATCGACTGGTTGAAAGCCAAGTTGGACGCCGGCGCAGACGAGGCTTTGACGCAATTCTTCTTCGAGGCCGAAACCTTTTTGCGCTTTCGCGATGCCTGCGCCAAGGCCGGGATCGACAAGCCGATCGTGCCGGGCATCCTGCCAATCGAGAACTGGGCCGGTGCCAA
The DNA here is from genome assembly GCF_056536865.1 of Ruegeria sp. CI8. Lineage (NCBI taxonomy): Bacteria > Pseudomonadati > Pseudomonadota > Alphaproteobacteria > Rhodobacterales > Roseobacteraceae > Ruegeria > Ruegeria sp. CI8. The sequence continues at coordinate 329,719 of NZ_JBQFQL010000001.1, read as the reverse complement.
GAACTTTGCCAAACGCTGTGGCGCGCAGGTGCCGGACTGGGTCGATCAGGCCTTTGACAAAGCAATCCGTGACAACCGTCACGATCTGTTGGCCACCGCGCTGTGCACCGAGCTGTGTTCGGACCTGATCGACGAAGGCGTGGACAAGCTACATTTTTATACGCTGAACCGCCCCGAACTGACCCGCGATGTGTGTTTTGCCCTTGGGATCACGCCCAAGGCCGATCTGCAAAACGTCGCCTGACTGTTCCTTGCATTTGCACAGACCAAAGGGGGATTGCCCCCTGCGGCCTGTTGCAAGGCGCGAACAATTCCCCCTGCAACGGCGCACTGTCCCCGCCAAGCCCACCAATTCACTGGATAATTTGACAGAAACTCAAGGCTCCGGAAAATAGGTGCCAGTTGTTTTATCGAGTGATTTTGGTATGGAGCCAGTCGAGAAAATTCAGGCTCGCGTAGAAGCACTGCACGTCTTGGGCCTTGATCAGACCGCCACCGCATCGGACATCCGGAATGCGTGGCGCGACATCGCCTTTCATGCACATCCCGACCATACAGGCGGCGACTGCAATCAGTTTGCGCGGGCGAAGTCGGCCTATGACTATCTCCGCAAAAACGGGTTGGCAGGAAAAGGCGCCGGCCCGGCCCAACCACGACGCCCGAAACTCAGAAAGCGTATCATCGAGCTGGACGAGAAGGACATTTCCGCCTGCCTGAAGCTGCTCGATCCAAGTCGCGCCCTATCCTTTGGCGAGACCAGCACGGAAGATTGCCCGCAATCGGCGCGCAATTCGGACCATGTACCAGAGGCGATCGGATGCTATGGCCGCGACCTGACCTATTTCGTTGCGACGCCGGTTTGCGAAGGTGAAAACCGCGTTGCCCTGCCGACATCCGTTCTTGCCGGCTTTCGGACGGTCGAAACCGAGATACTGTCCTTCCAGGCCAAGAATGGCGGAGCGGGCGAGGTCGTTGTTCCCGACACCATTCGAGAACGCAAGTTTCCCGGCGCGCGCAGCGTCCGGATCCGGTTTGAGGCGGATCAGGCCACTCGGGAACAGTTCTGGCAGGCTTGTTGAAGACCCAAAATTGAAAAAGGCCCGGCGGATCTGCCGGGCCTGCAACGCGCGTAACGTCAGTTCGCGATCGGGCCTTCGGACGTGAATTTCGGGATCACGTTAGTCGAAGCGTCATTGCCTTCGAGCCCCGGCCAGTTCCCCTCAGCAAGGTTGATGTTGCCCGGGACGTCTTCCTCCCAGAAACCGACCACGACATCGGTGATGTTCAGATACAGCTTGTCGTCAACGATCCGCCACAGGTTGGGGTTGCCGGGAACCTTGCCACCCTTGGACACGCCATAGGCGCAATGGCCATCATATTGCGGCGCATAGAACGCAGGGTTTTCAAGGAACTTCGCGCGGTTTTCTTCGCTCGCAAAAGCCCAGGTCGCCCCGTTGTATTCCGCAGTGATGTCCGACCGTCCGCGCACGCCTTCGGGCTGCGACTGTCCGATCGGTGATTGAGCAAGCCCACGGTAGGCCACCACATCATATCCGGACACGGCGAAGCCGGTCCCATCGACATATTGCGGGCCGGCAAAGGCGGGCACGGCCAACGCCATTGCAGCAGCAAAGGTCAGAGCAAATCTGTTCATGTTTCATGTCCTCGTGTCTTGACGGGTTGCAGGGCCAGAGTGGCTGTCTGCAGAGACAATAAGCAATTCCCTTCGTCGGCGAAGACCCGTTAACGCCGCTGTGACCATTGACGAGCAAACGTGAGCAGTCTTGCCGCAATTGTTACAGAACAGCCGCCACGTCGGGGGTTGGCGTTCTTGTTCTGCAACACTAACTCTTGTCGGGCCGGGCGCGGCTCGGCTCTGGGACGAAAGGCAGAAGATGAGCGACACCACCACATACACCCCACCAAAAGTCTGGACATGGGATAGTGAAAGCGGAGGGCGTTTCGCGAATATCAACCGCCCCATCGCAGGGGCGACCCATGACAGGGAATTGCCCGTCGGCAATCATCCCTTGCAGTTGTATTCGCTTGCAACGCCAAACGGGGTGAAAGTGACGGTCATGCTGGAAGAGCTTTTGGCCCTGGGTCACGCGGGCGCGGAATATGATGCATGGCTGATCAATATCGGTGACGGCGATCAGTTCGGCTCGGATTTTGTCGCGATCAACCCGAACTCGAAAATCCCCGCTCTGATGGACCGATCGGGCGAAACGCCGATGCGGGTGTTCGAAAGCGGCTCCATCCTTGTACATCTGGCCGAAAAATTCGGTGCATTCCTGCCCGAAGCCGGTCCCGAGCGCACCGAAGTGATGAACTGGCTTTTCTGGCAGATGGGCAGCGCGCCTTATCTGGGTGGTGGGTTCGGGCATTTCTACGCTTATGCGCCAGAGAAATGGGAATACCCGATCAACCGCTTTGCGATGGAAACCAAACGCCAGCTGGATGTTCTGGACCGCGAGCTTGCCGACAAAACCTTTATCGCCGGCGAAGACTACTCGATCGCTGATATGGCAATCTGGCCGTGGTATGGGCAACTGGTTCTGGGTCGTTTGTACGACGCGGCCGAGTTCCTTGATGTGACGTCCTACAAGAACGTCATGCGATGGGCTCAAGAGATTGACGCGCGGCCAGCCGTGAAGCGGGGCCGCATGGTCAACCGCGCATTCGGAGAGTTGCACACCCAACTGCGCGAACGGCATGACGCAAGCGACTTCGAAACCCGTACGCAGGACAAGCTGGAAACAGCGGCCGAATAACTCTGTTCATTTGGCGCAGGGAGCAAATCATCCCTGCGCCGAAGCCTCGATTTCACTTCAAGATCGGGGGACTGTCCGGGTCGCTTCCGGGCGCTGGTCGGAACCCAGAGGCGCGCACTGGCTCGGGGATATCAAATCGCAGGCCCACTTTCGCCAATGCTGCGGCGGCAGGATCGCTGGCCGCGAAAAAACCGACATCCAAGGCACCAGCCTCAATCCCCGAGAATGTCAGAGCTTCGGACACCGCCTTGGCCAAGGCCGTCTGGGCACCGGGCACCGCGTCCACGAAACCAAGAAGATGACCCTGCCCGCCGCCCTCGGCGCGGGTTCCGGCGAGATATGCGGCGGAGGCCAGACCTGAAGCTGTGGCCAGTTTGGTGTCCAGCGCCGTCAGCAAAATGTCGGGCAACCCCGCGGGCGGAAGGAACTCCGTCAGACGGGATTGCACTTCTTGCGGAGCATGGCTGAGGGTTTCAGCAAGCCAGGCCAACGCTTCGGCAGGGACGAGCATCGACGACGGCGCCACCTCGAGGTTCAGCCCCAACCCGATGCCCTGCCCTGCAAGCATCCCCGCCAGAACACGTCCGGACAGAGCGGCATAAGGGGCAGGACGGCCCGCAAACTGCGCCAGTCGGTCTTCGCGGTCAAAGGCCAGCACAAAACGGCCATCAGCAACGTCAAACAGCTCGGGCGAGATGTTTTCGTCTCGCGCCTCTTCGGTCAGCAACAGAAACAGTTCGTTGTCCGCGAGCCGTTCGAAAAACCTCAGCCGCGCGGCATCGTTCTGAGGGTCGGCCTCCATCTGGGCATGCGCAGTGTCCAACGCGGTCGTGTCAGTCATCCATCACCTCTTTGACCCGGGCACGCAGCACCGGCAGCAGGTCCGTTTCGAACCAGGGATTTTTCTTCAGCCATGCCGTATTGCGCCATGACGGATGAGGCAAGGCAAATACCCGCGGCGCATGCTGTTGCCAATTGCGCACCGTATCGGTCACCGAAGTTTGTGCGCCCAGATGGAAATGATGCGCGTGGCCACCGACAAGGATGGTCAACGGAACATCGCCAAGTTCACTCATCACCCTGTGATGCCAAGTCTTCTTGCAGATCGCCGGCGGCGGCAAGTCCGCCTTTCGCGCATCGTACCCCGGAAAACAAAACGCCATCGGAACGATCGAAACCCGCGCCTGATCGTAGAATTGCCCTTCCTCCAACCCCAGCCAATCCCGCAGCCGATCGCCTGAGGGGTCGGTGAACGGTCGGCCGCTCTCATGGACCCGTGCCCCGGGAGCTTGCCCTGCGATCAGGATGCGCGCACCGGGGCGGAACCACACCACCGGGCGCGGCTGATGCGCGGTCGCAGTCGCAGCGAAGCGGTCGGCGCACAACCGGCACGATCTGATTTCTTCCGCAAGTGGCTTCACCTGATCTCCTGCCCTTTGGCGCTTGTTGCAATCCTGGGATGGATCATAGTCGTTCCCGCAAACCGATCCAGTTGTCGGCTCTGTGCCCCACAATTGTGGCCAGGCGTTTCGAACGCGCATTGAACATTTGTTTCATATTTCGACATAATGTGGCCAACATGGAGCGGTAGAACACCCGGCCGTCAGCCAAGCACCGGTGGCCGCACCCAAAGCAAAAATATGAGCAGGCCGTGAATGCTTGAGTTCGAGAATGTCAGCAAGTCCTTCTGGACCGGGACTCGCCGCAAGGTGATCCTGGACAGGGTCTCGTTCCGGGTCGAGCTGGGAAAATCACTTGGCGTTCTGGCCCCGAACGGCACCGGAAAAACCACGCTTATCAACATGATGGCCGGCCTAGAAAAACCCGACGAAGGCGTGATCCGCCGAGAGTGTCGGGTGTCTTTCCCCATGGGCTTTGCCGGCGGCGTTTCCAAGAAGATGTCCGCGCTCGAGAATGCCCGTTACATCGCCAAGATTTATGGAATGGACCCCGACTATGTCGAGGCTTACTGCAGCTGGATGTGCGACTTGGGCGAGTATTTCAACCAACCCTTGGCGACATACTCAGCCGGCATGCGCGCCCGTTTCACCTTTTCGTTGATGCTGGCCCTGGATTTCGACATGTACCTGATCGACGAAGGTATGCCTGCCACCACCGATGTCGAATTCAACAAAAAAGCGGGTTCAATCCTGCAGGAACGCTTGCGAACCACGACTTTGGTGATTGTGTCACACAATCCCAAAACCCTCGAAAAATTCGCCCGCCAGGCCGCCGTGCTTGTGGATGGGCAGCTTCATATGTTTGACTCCTTGGAAGAGGCGACGCAGCTATATGACTACCAAACCCAAGGTTAAAAAATACGACCCGAGCCATGCCTCGCAGTCCGAAGGCACGGACGAGGCGCGTGCCGAGGCGATTTCGCGCATCCGCAAAGCAACCCAGCCGGCCGAGGAAGCCCCTGCGGGAACCGAGCTGGATGCCATCAAGAAAGAAGGGTTGACCGGTCGTCAGCTGCGCATAGCCCGACGCATGGCGCAGAAACACGGTCTGGCTGCGACGTCGGACTACGATGCCGTGCGTCTGCTACGAAAAAAGGGGATCGATCCGTTTCCGCGCTCCAATCTTCTGGATTTTGCGGCGGGTTCTTCCGATACCGCGGATGCGGAAGACCAGCCAAAAGACAAGGTCACGATCCAGCTGCCGCAAGCGGTGAAAGAAAAGCAACAGACCCTTCCCGGCCCCGAATGGAGCCCGGCACAGCGGCGTGAATTCGAAATCGGCCAAATTCAGAAGGACATCGCCCGTCGGCGCAGACGAAAGCTGTTTGGTCTGTTTGCCCGCCTATTCGCCTTTGTTCTGCTGCCCACGATCATTGTCGGCTATTACTTCTATCGCATAGCCACTCCGATGTACGCCAGCGAGTCCGCGTTTTCCATTCTACAGGCAGATGGTGGCGCTGGTGAGATCGGCGGGCTTTTGGCCGGGACGCAATACGCAACCACGCAGGACTCGGTCGCGACCCAGGAGTTCCTTGAATCCAAGGATGCGCTCAACCGTCTGGAACGGGACACTGGTTTTGCCGAGATTTTCAAGCAGGACTGGATAGATCCGATTCAAAGACTGCCTCAGGACGCCACGCTGGAAGAGGCGTTCAAACTGTACAAGCGAATGGTCACAATCGGCTATGACCCCAGCGACGGCATCATCCGGATGGAGGTTGCAGCACCCGACCCGGACACTGCCGTCGACCTGTCAAATCTGCTGATCTCCTACGCCGAAGAAAAGATCAACGGCCTCACCGAGCTGAAGCGCGAAGATCAGATGCGGGACGCTCTGCAGTCCTTCGAGGACGCTCAGGAAGAACGGCGCAAAGCCCAGGAAGCGCTGATCGAACTGCAGTTGCAGGGTGCCGTGCTGGACCCCGAAAACGTGATTGCCGGGCTGCGCGCCCGCATCAACGAGATCGAGATACAGCTTCAAGACAAGGAATTGGAACTGGCGGCGTTGCTGGACAACCTTCGGCCGAACAAAGCCAAGGTCGACGGTGTCCAAGCCGATATCAACCGGCTTGAGGCCGTGCTCGAAGAGCTCAATGCCGAGATGCTGGACGCCTCCGCAGGCGAAAACTCGCTGGCGCGGTTGAGCGTTCGGATCCAGATGGCACAGGCCGATCTGGCCGCACGGGACATGATGCTGCAATCGGCCATGCAGCAAATGGAAACCGCCCGGACCGAGGCCAACCGCAAGGTTCGATACCTCACCGTTTCCGTGAACCCGGTCGCCAGTCAGGAGCCCACCTATCCGCGAAAGTTCGAAAATACGATTTTGGCTTTCCTGTTGTTTGCTGGTATCTACCTGATGATTTCGCTGACTACGTCAGTCCTTCGTGAACAGGTATCCTCGTAGAGCTCATGAAACATGTAAAAATAGCCAACGTCACCGTTGGCAACGACCTTCCGCTGACCATCATCGCGGGCCCTTGCCAGCTTGAAACGGCGGATCACGCACAGATGATCGCGGGAAGGATGAAAGAAGCCTGTGAAGCCGCGGGGGCACAGTATGTGTTCAAGGCTTCATATGACAAAGCCAACCGTACGTCCCTGTCCGGGAAACGCGGCATGGGGATCGAGGCCGGGCTGAAGGTGCTGGATGACATTCGCAAAACGATGGGTATTCCGGTCCTGACGGATGTCCACACCGAAGCGCAATGTGCCATCGCGGCCGAAGCAGTGGATATCCTGCAAATCCCGGCCTTCCTGTGCCGCCAGACAGACATGCTGCTGGCAGCCGGAGAAACAGGCAAGGCCGTCAACGTCAAGAAGGGTCAGTTCCTGGCCCCCTGGGAAATGCCAAACATCGTCGAAAAGATCGAAAGCACGGGCAACCACAACATCCTGCTGACCGAACGCGGAACCTCGTTTGGCTACAATACGCTTGTCGCCGACATGCGATCGCTGCCGCAAATGGCGCAAACCGGGTATCCGGTTGTCATGGATGCAACCCATTCCGTTCAACAGCCAGGTGGCCGAGGCGGCTCGTCCGGCGGGCAGCGGGAATTTGCACCGGTAATGGCCCGCGCGGCCGTGGCCCTGGGCGTCGGTGCCGTATTCATTGAAACGCATCAGAATCCGGACACGGCGCCATCTGATGGGCCGAATATGATCCCGTTGGACCAAATGGGCCAACTGATTGACACATTGATGCGTTTCGATGCCCTGGCCAAGGCCAACCCAGTTCAGATTTAACGATCGAGATTTTCCATGACCAAACCAATCCCCGAGGTGACCCCGAACACCTGGAGCTTTCTGCGCGATGCGATGATCAAACCCACCGGGTTTCGTGAATACGATGCCCGCTGGAAATACCCGGACGAGATCAACCTGCCGGGGATGACGGCTCTTGGTCTTGGTTTGGGCACTCAGATGCACAAGCGTGGGATCGAGCCGCTGATCGCGGTCGGCAACGACTACCGCGACTATTCTCTGGCGATCAAGAATGCGTTGATTCTGGGCCTCATGCAGGCCGGTATCCAGGTCAAGGATATTGGCCCTGCGCTGAGCCCGATGGCGTATTTCGCCCAATTCCACCTGGATGTTCCCGCGGTCGCCATGGTGACGGCCAGCCACAACCCCAACGGTTGGACCGGGGTCAAGATGGGTTTTGACCGCCCTCTGACCCACGGCCCTGACGAAATGGCCGAGCTGCGCGACATCGTGCTGAACGGCGAAGGCGTGGCGCGCCCCGGCGGGTCCTATGAATTCGTGGACGGCGTGAAAGAGGCCTATATCGACGATCTGGTCGGTGATTTCAAAATGTCGCGCCCCCTCAAGGTGGTCTGCGCGACGGGGAACGGCACCGCATCTGCCTTTGCCCCCGAGATCTTTGAGCGGATCGGCGTCGAGGTCGTACCCAGCCACAACCGGTTGGATTACACCTTCCCCAACTACAACCCGAACCCCGAAGCGATGGAGATGTTGCACGACATGGCTGACGCCGTCAAAGCCAGCGGGGCGGACCTGGCGCTTGGGTTTGACGGAGACGGCGATCGCTGCGGTGTGGTCGATGACGAGGGCGAGGAGATCTTTGCCGACAAGGTCGGTGTCATCATGGCGCGCGATTTGGCCAAGCTGCATCCCGGCGCGACCTTCGTGGCCGACGTGAAGTCGACCGGCCTGTTTGCAAGCGATCCCGAGCTGCAGGCCCATGGTGTCAAGGCGGATTACTGGAAAACCGGCCACAGCCACATGAAACGGCGCGTGAAGGAAATCGGCGCGTTGGCCGGGTTCGAAAAGTCGGGCCATTATTTTCTGGCCGAGCCAATCGGGCGTGGATACGACTGCGGAATGCGGGTCGCGGTGGAAATCTGCAAACTGATGGACCGAAACCCGGGACAGAGCATGTCCGATCTGCGTCGCGCCCTGCCCAAGACATGGTCGACCCCGACCATGTCGCCCTATGCTGCCGATACCGAAAAGTATGACATCCTCGCCCGATTGGTGGACAAGCTCGTTGCCAAGGCCGAGGCGGGTGAAACACTGGCCGGTCGGCCGATCAAGGAAGTCGTGACCGTCAATGGTGCCCGCGTCATCCTCGACAATGGAAGTTGGGGCCTGGTCCGGGCGTCTTCGAACACGCCCAACCTGGTGGTGGTCTGCGAAAGCAGCGAGAGCGAAGATGAGATGCGGGCAATTTTCGCCGATATCGATGCCGTAATCCGCACCGAGCCGGGTGTGGGCGACTACGACCAGACGATCTGAGCAAAAAAAGGGGCGCTGCGGCGCCCCTTTCTCAATCCCGTCCGAGCAGTTTCAGCAAGCCCTTTTTGGCCTCATCTTCAAGCTTTTGCTTCAGTGCATCTTCGACCTGTTCGCTGTCGGAGATGGTTGTATTCAACTCCTCTCCGGCCTTCTTCAGCGCCTTGTCCTTCGCGTCCTGCCCCAGTTCCTTGAGCTTCTCTTCCGTCGCAGCTTCAATCACCTTGCTCAGGTCGGGCTTGATCGACGGATCACTCCACGGCCCCTTGATCCGCACAGGCACGGCAATGCCATTGCCCCCGTTTGCCCGCAGCGCGACCGGTGTGAACACATAGTCGATATCGCGCGCACCCAGCCCTACACGGCCCGAGCCATCGGCACGGAAATTGTCAAGCTGCATCAGAAGATCGTTGTTCGTCAGGTTGCCGTCCTGAATCGTGTAGGTGGCAGTCAGGCTGTTGAAGACGGTGGTTCCTCCACTGCCTTCGCCGCGCCCCATCAGGCGATCCAGATCAAACCCGGAGATCACCCCCTTGCCGACGTCCAGGCTGCCCTTGCCGCTGAGCGAGCGCATGATCTGCGCTTCGGTTTGCCCCACGCCCAGGAATTGTAATGTTCCGGACGCAGTACCGGACAGACGTTCGACACCGCCCAATGTGGTCAAAGCCTGCTTGAGGTCGATACCGGTGGCGGTCAGGTTGCCCCCGACCGACAGTCCGTTTCTGTTGTTGGCAACGACTTCTCCGATCAGCTTTCCGGAAAACAGCGTGGCCGGTTCCATTTTCAGAACCGCGCGCGACCGATCCAGGCTGAGGCTTAGATCGCTGGGGCCAAAGGTCATATCCGGAATAGCGATCGAATTGGCTTTCAACCGGATCGTTCCATTTGCCAACGAAAGGGGTGACGCGTCGATCGGCGCCTGGGACCAGCCTTCGGGCGCTTGTTTGCCTCCTCCGCCCGTGCCGCCGCCGTTGGGCGCGCTGCCGGCCGTTGCCTGCGTCAGGTCAAGGTCACCGGTGCTCAGCCGCGCAGTAATCTTTGGTGGGCTTGCGATAACGATATCGGCGGCACCGTCAAAACTGTTCTGATCCAGAACGGTCCGCATATCCCGCAAGGAAATGCGCCCATCCTTGGTGTAGGTCATATGGCCGGACACATCCGCGACCCGTCCAAGTCCCATGGGGACTGACACCCCACCCTGACCAAAAGCGGCCAGCATCGCGTCGGTGTTTGTGGTCCGGACATGAGTTTTGCCGTCCATTTCACCGGCCAAGTTGACGCGCCCGTCAAAGCTGATCTCTCCGCCCGGCGCTGTCAGGCCAAGAACCAATGGCGTCACCGCACCACTGGAGAAGGCAGGTAAATCAGGAATTTCCAGATCAACCTCAACCGCGCCACCGGGCACCGGCATTGATGCACTCATCTTCATCGGCGCAGTGACATCGGGCCAACTGGCCTTCAGATCGACCCCGGAAAAATCCATCTGAGGGACACCGTTTTCCACATAAACCAGACGCGCGTTGCTGAGCTCCAATCGGTCCAGGGTCACGGTTCCGGTCTCGGCCGGTGCCGCAGAATTGGGTGCGGGCGCATCTGCATTGCCAGAGCCCGTGTTTGACGCTCCGGTTTGCGGCGCCGACATTTCCCAGTTGCCCCGCCCTTGTGACAGCTCCAGCCGCAAGACCGGATATTCGGCCACGACGCGCCGGATACGCACATCCCCCGCCAACAGCGCTGAGGCATCCACGCCAACTGCCAGGCTTTGCGCGCTCAGCATCGGTTCTGAGCTGGCCCAAGGCGCGTTCCCAAACGTAACCGGCCCGGTTTCCATTCCCAGAACCGGCCAAAAGGACAGGCGGACATCACCGGACAACGTCAGTTCACGTCCGGTCTGCGCCTTGACCTGTTCGGCGAGGATTTTGCCCAGCTTGTCGCCGGGCATCAAAAGCAACGCCCCGATTACCAGCCCCGCGACCGCAACCAGAATGAATAGAATGCGTATCAGCCACTTCATGATTTGCTCTCTGCCTTGCCGGCTTTTTGCCTCAGCTTCGATGTTCCTCGCGTGCGAAGGATTTGCAAGGGGAAGATTTCCCCACTATATGCCGCGCAATGAGCACCAACCCGCCAAACCTACGCCCCGATCTGGCACCCGCAGCCCGGATCACCGACGCACCGCGCAGCGGCCAACCCACCATCGGAATGGTGTCCTTGGGATGTCCCAAGGCACTGGTCGACAGCGAGCGCATCCTGACGCGCCTGCGCGCCGAAGGATACGGGATCTCGCCCGACTATTCAGGTGCGGATGCCGTGATCGTGAACACCTGCGGGTTTCTGGACAGCGCCAAGGCCGAAAGCCTCGAAGCAATCGGCGAGGCGCTGGTGGAAAATGGCAAGGTCATCGTGACCGGGTGCCTGGGCGCGGAACCTGACTACATCCGCGAACATCATCCCCGTATCCTGGCCGTGACCGGGCCGCACCAGTATGAACAGGTGCTGGATGCCGTTCACGCCGCCGTTCCGCCTGATCCCAATCCGTATGTGGATCTGTTGCCGGCTTCGGGGGTGAAGCTGACCCCGCGCCACTACAGCTATCTCAAGATATCCGAGGGCTGTAATCACAAGTGCAAGTTCTGCATCATACCGGACATGCGCGGAAAACTGGCAAGCCGACCGGCCCACGCCGTTCTGCGCGAGGCTGAAAAACTGGTCGACAGCGGTGTACGCGAATTGCTGGTGATCAGCCAGGACACCTCGGCCTTTGGCCTGGATCGAAAATACGACGTGAACCCCTGGAAAGACCGGGAGGTGCGCAGCCACATTACCGATCTGGCCCGTGAACTGGGCCAACTGGATGCGTGGATACGACTGCACTACGTCTACCCCTATCCACATGTGCGCGAGTTGATCCCGCTGATGGCGGATGCAGGCAGCAACCTTTTGCCCTACTTGGACATCCCGTTCCAACACGCGCATCCGGACGTTCTGAAACGAATGGCGCGCCCCGCTGCCGGCGCCAAGACACTGGACGAGATCGCCGCCTGGCGCGCGATTTGCCCAGACATCACGCTGCGATCGACCTTCATTGTCGGCTACCCGGGGGAGACCGAGGCCGAGTTCCAGACCCTGCTGGATTGGATGGACGAGGCGCAGTTGGACCGCGTCGGGTGCTTCCAATACGAAAACGTTGAAGGGGCCCGGTCGAACGACTTGCCGGATCACGTCCCGGATGAGATCAAGCAAGAGCGCTGGGAGCGTTTCATGCAAAAGGCCCAGGCGATTTCTGAAGCGAAACTGGCGTCGAAAGTGGGCCAGAGGATCCAAGTGATCGTGGATGAGGTGGATGCCGAAGCCGCCACCTGCCGCACCAAGTCAGACGCGCCTGAGATCGATGGCAACCTGTTCATCGACGACGGTCATGAAAACCTGAAACCCGGCGACATCGTCCTTGTTCAGGTCGACGAGGCTGGTGAATACGATCTGTGGGGGAAGCTGGTGCGCTGAACCGCCATCCGGCGGAAGAAAGCAGACGGCCCCCAAATCGGGACCGTCTGCAAAAAGCTTACTGAGTGACCGGGTTACACACGGTCTGGCCGGCCTCGGTGGTGGCCAGTTCATAGCCTGCCGAACAGCTGGGCGAGCCATATTTGTCATAGCTTGGCTGAACGTAAACCGGGGTGGGCTCTTCCTGCTGCGAGCAAGCAGTCAGGATCAAAACAAAGGCGCCGGCGGCAGCGAATTTCAGTTTCATGTCCATCAATCCTTTAATACTTTTCTGATATTGCCCAACTTTTCGGGGCCAGGTTAAGGATACGGGCAGTTCGGCTTTCTGGCAACAGATACGGTCACATCCGTGTGATCAGAGGCGAATCCACGCTCGCACCGCGACGTGACACCGCCGGACCGGGACGCGCGAACTACACATTTCTCTGCGTTGGGCTAAGCTCTCGGATGTCCCTTTCAACAGCCGGAGCGCCAGAATGCCAAAAGGATCTCAAATCGCCCAGAAATCACCCTACCCCATCGAAGTGACTGAGGGTAAAAGCTACTTCTGGTGCGCTTGCGGACGCTCCAACCGTCAGCCATTCTGCGACGGCTCGCACAAGGAAACCGGAATCGAGCCGGTAAAATATGTAGCAGAATCAAGCAAGAAGGTCTTCTTCTGCGGCTGCAAGCAAACCGCTAATCCGCCGCTGTGCGACGGGAGCCATTCCAAGCTATAGGCAAATCAGGTCAGCGCATTCAAAGCTTTGGCATTGGCGCAAAAATCCGGGGCAGCGGTCGCCCGGCTTTGTTGGCACGCAAGCCAGACAGCACATCTTTCGCTGCAGTCAGCGGCTCGGCATCGGGTCACCATTTCGCTGTATCCCTGCGCGCTCAGCCGCCCTTCGGCGATGGCTTCGGACAGCGAGATTTCCATGCAGCGCGCAACCGACCGCGTCAGCCAGAAGTGTTTTTCTATGTCTCCGAGTCGCACATGTTTCATTGTTTTTCCTGATTCTGCAGCGTCTTAAGTTTGGCGAATCGGTTCCTGTTCGGGCATGTCTCCGGGGCCTCAACCCTGTCACCTCGGTGCGTCTGCCAGTCGCTGCAGTCGCAAGCCCACTCGCAGCCCCGGCACCGTCCCACCATGCGCGCCCATTCGTCGGGACTGAGCCGACCCGTGCGATGGGCATTTGCAAGGTCAACGCCGGTCACCTGCCCCATCCGCAGAACAAGGCGTACATGTTTCATGGTCTGGCCAAGGACGTTCATGGTTCTGCCCGTCCGCGCTAGGGTGCAAGCCTGGCCAGCAACTCCTGGTTTCGGCAATACTCCGGTGGCCGTCCGTCGCTGTTTTGAAGCACCAACGCGCGGTCGCAGTGATCGGGGTTTGTACAGCCTGTACAGCGCAGCACCGCGTCGGTGATTTCGTCGATGGAAACCGAACCGCCGATTGCGGCCTCCTGCAGGTCAACGCCCAATGTCAGGGCCATTCGATCCACCAAAGCGGCGTGGCGGCGCAGTTCTTCGGGTCTGGACATCCGAGTTCCTTTCGCTGTCTCGCTGAAAAGAACCCTAGCGCTATAACCCCACGGTGCCCTTGATTCAGGTCAAGAGACGACCCCCAGGTCGTCCAGGTAAGCCCGTGTGGCGTCCTGGACCCGCCTGAAACGATCTCCGCCCAGCTTTTTGCCGCCATACCATCGGGTCACAATGACCACGTGATCCTGCACACCGGCGCGTTCCAACATGCGCAATATGACCATCCCCGCACCGGTTTCGCCATCATCTGCCTTGAGAGCGCCGGTCGGCAAAATCGCGGCCCACGTGTTATGGGTCGCCTTGGCATATGCCTTGTCCGATTTAAGGTCGCGCAATACCGCATCGACCTCATCCCGCGACCTGACGGGAGCACCGCTCACCGCGTATTTCGAGCCTCGATCCGTCAGAACAACCCCCAACCGCTGGATCTGGGTCATTGGGTCAGGCCGAGCTGGGCGGCTGTTTCCAGAACAACTTCGATGCGCTTGGCATTGGGCGGATGAGACGCCAGAAAGCGGTCACCCGGATCTGGAATCCGGCCGAAATAGGCCATGCCGACCAGCGGATTGTACCCAGCCGAATAGGTGATCAAAGTTCCCATCCGGTCCGCTTCCAGCTCGAATTCTTTCGTGTAGCTCTGAACTCCGACTTCAGCACCCAGCTTCTGAGCACGTTCAATTCCTGCCGCGTCCTCGCCTTGCGCCTCAGCCAGTTCTCCGAAAATTCGAGCCCCTTCCTTGGCGTTTTTTACCTGCCGGGCGATGTGGCCCAGGATGTGATGCGCCGCCTCGTGTCCCATCACGAACGCCATCTCGTCAGCGTTCTGCGTCGACTTGACCATTTCCTGCGTGAAAATGATGAACGGGCGCCCATCCTTGTCCAACGTCTGGAACGCATTTGGCTCGGCAAACGGATCCGTGTCGATCAGAATCCCGAAATCGCAGTTTTGCCCCCGTGTCTCGCGCTGACAGACTTTTTGCGCGGCTGCCCCGACCGACCTGCTGACCTGCTGAAACGTCAGTGCCGAGTCGCGCAGTTCGGGCGAGGATGGTGACCAATCATCAACAGCAATGAACCCGCCCGCAGTGCACGCGGACACAACCAAGACCAGCAAAAACCTGAGGCGGTGCATTCCGGATCCTTTCTGTTCGTGCCGGCAGGAAAGCTTAGCGCGATGTGGCCCCCCTGACCACAGCCCGAAACCCAATCAGCGGGTTGCATTGCGATCGCAGGCTGGGCAGTCTGGGAACATGTTTTCGATTGAGCATGAATTCGACTCGACAGTCATTACCTTGGTGGACGAAGGCCCGGAGCCTTTGCAAGAAGACGTGGTGATCAACAGTTTCGCCGAGTGCGTCACGATCGAGCAGTTGGACCCCCGAACGGACCAGATGCAGAAAATCACCCTTTCGCCCGAACAGGTGCGCGATCTTGCCGCCGCTCTGGATCTGCCCGAAGGGGTGTATCAAATCAGGGAGACACCAGCCTAGGGATCGTAGACAAAGACCTTGTCGCGCCCTGTATGGCCTTTTTTCAGCGTCAAAGCCGACGGTGAGGCACCCATGACCCGGGCCAGCAGCTTGACCACGGCCTGGTTCGCCTTTCCATCCTCGGGCACGGCGGTGACAGCGATGTGCACTGTCGCCCCGTCGAAAGAAATCCGGTCCTGCGCAGCTTTGGGAGTCACCCGCACGGGAATCGATTGCCCGGGTCGCGCCAGATGCGCAAGGTCCGGCAGGTTTCGCAGTTTCGGTTTTGCCACCACATTCTCTTCCGCATTTGGACCGTGCCGGGTGGCACAATATGCAACAGTTTTACATCTTGCCCTTGAAACCGGCGCGTGTCTGCCCGAGATACGACAGAACCATGTAAAGGAATTTAACATATGACGCTGAAAAACCCGGCTGCGTTCGAGTTCCTGCAGTCGCGCAGGTCGCGGCCCGCCAAGACGTTGATGGCCCCGGCGCCGACCCGCGACGAATTGATCCCGTTGCTGACCGCAGCCGCTCGCAGCCCCGATCATGGCAAGTTGGAACCTTGGCGGTTCATCGTCATCGAGAAGGGCGCAATGCCGCGATTGGCCGATCTGACCGAGGAACGAGGCGTTACGCTGGGGAAAAGCCCCGAAGACATTGCCAAGGCCCGCAGTCAGTTCGATATGGGTCATCTCGCTGTTGCCGTCATCGAAGTGCAGAAACCATCGCCGAAAATCCCTGGAATCGAACAAACCTACTCGGCCGGGGCGGTCTGCCTTGCACTGCTCAACGCAGCCCTTGCTGCGGGTTGGGGTGCCAACTGGCTTTCAGGTTGGCAGTCGCACGACCGCGAATTCTGCGAACGCGGTTTGGGCCTGGCCGACAATGAACGCATTGCCGGACTGATTCACATCGCAACCGAAGGAGCCACTCCGCCCGAAAGGCCCCGCCCGGACGTGGCCGCGATCACCGAGTGGGTGACGGAATGATTATCCTCAACGCGTTCTTCGCGGCCTTGGGGCAGCTCGGCGATTCTCGTTTCAGATCGGTGCTACTGCGCGGTGTCGGCCTGACGATAGTGCTGCTTGTTGTTGCCTGTGCGGCGGCGATTTGGGGCATCAACGCCCTTGCTGGTCAGGAGATCTCGCTGCCATTTGTCGGCGACGTCCCGTGGTTGAACGACGTTCTGAACTATTCAGGGATCTTTCTGGTTCTGATCCTGCCGGTCTTTCTGATGGTGCCGGTGGCCTCAGCCATCACATCGATGTTTCTGGATGAGGTCGCACAGGCCGTTGAAGACCGGCATTACCCGAACCTACCCCCTGTTCCGTCCGTCCCGATCTGGGATGCGGTGCTGGACTCGCTGGGATTCTTGGGCGTGTTGATTATTGCCAACGTATTGGCGTTGGTCCTTTACGCGCTGTTCACACCCCTCGCTCCGTTCATTTTTTGGGGGATGAACGGGTTTTTGCTGGGTCGGGAGTATTTCACGCTGGCGGCAATGCGCCGGATCGGGCGCGACGGTGCGCGGGCGTTGCGGGCACGCCATGCCGGGACGATCTGGGTCGCCGGAACCTTGATGGCCATCCCCCTGTCGGTCCCGCTGGTGAACCTTTTCATTCCGATCATCGGAGCCGCAACGTTCACGCATATCTTTCATGGGCTGTCGCGACAGGCCGAGCGCTGATTACTCGCGCGGTTCCATCTGGTTCAACCAGTCGAAATCACGAACTGAGATTACGCCAGAAACAATGATCCCTGCGATCACCGCCCACAACACGATAGAAATACCGGTGGTGATCCAGATCTTTTTCTTCATGTGGTGAACTTCCGGAGCGCCCGCATGCGTCCCCGGCACGATGTCACCCAGATCGCCTTGCGTCTTGATGCGGATCGGCAGCACGACCAACAAGGTCATGAACCAGATCACGGCGAACAATACCAGCGCAGCAGTGATTGTCATTTCGACGCCTCCTCAGCCCGGCTCAGACTTGCTCCAGCTCCACAAGGCACCCGTTGAAGTCCTTGGGGTGCAGAAACAGCACGGGCTTGCCGTGCGCGCCGATTTTGGGTTCTCCGGTTCCGAGAACGCGGGCACCGGTCGCCTTCAGGTGATCCCGTGCGGCGATGATGTCTTCGACCTCATAACAGACATGGTGGATGCCACCCGCCGGGTTCTTTTCCAGGAAGCCGTTGATCGGGCTGTCGTCGCCCAGCGGGTACAGCAGCTCGATCTTGGTATTGGGCAGTTCGATGAAGACAACCGTAACGCCATGATCCGGTTCATCCTGAGGTTCACCAACCTTGGCGCCCAGCGCGTTGCGGTATTGGGCGGATGCGGCCTCGAGGTCGGGCACGGCGATGGCGACATGGTTCAGGCGGCCAATCATGGCGGTCTCCTCTGTTCTGCGTTGCAGCGTTTATGGGGGCTGCCCTGTCAAAGGGCAAGTGCGCCAAAACGCGCGTTAACCCTGTGTTAGCCAGGAGTTCCTAGCGTGAGGCATCTGCTGAAAGGAGTTCTGCCATGGACGATTCGGTGCCGTTCGCCCCATCCGCCGTCGCCCCCAGCGCCACCCGGCCTTTGCTGGGTCAGACCATTCTGGTTGTCGAGGACAGTCGTTATGCCTGCGATGCGATGCGACTGATGTGCCTGCACAGCGGCGCCCGCATTCGCCGGGCCGATTGCTTGAGGTCGGCGCGCAGGCACCTTCAGATCTATCGCCCGTCGGTGATCGTGGTTGACATGGGCCTGCCGGACGGCTCTGGCGCAGACCTGATCGCGGAACTCAACGCGGTTTCCCCACGTATCAGCGTCATCCTTGGTATGTCCGGCGACGACTGCGCCGAAACGCTTGCCTTGCAAGCCGGAGCCGATGGTTTTCTGGCGAAACCGTTGAATTCGCTGATCAGCTTCCAAAGGGCCATCCTGGAGAACCTCCCCGAAGACCGCCGTCCGGGTACACTCCAATCCGTCAAAGACGAACAGATCTGCCCCGATCCGCTGGCTTATCAGGATGACATGGCGCATATCGCAGATGTTCTGACCGGGCCTGCGGATTCACGCACTCTGGACTATGCCGCCCAATTCCTGCGCGGTGTTGCCCGAGATGCCGAGGATACGGTTTTGGAGCAGGCGGCCCATGACCTCGCATCCTCGCGCGCCAAGGGCGCTCCGGTAACAGCCTTGGCTGCGCGCGTTGCCGGCCTTGTCCAAAGCCGTCTTGAAAGACGAAAGGCGATCTGAATGACCTTGGCCTACTTCGTGACAACGGCCATGCTCTGCGCTTGGTGGTATTGGCACACCCGCAGATCCGCACGGACCATTCGCGCCAACCGCGAGAAACAGCCGAACTGGGTGGACTGAATTCAAGTTCAAGGGGTTTTAGCCACTTGGAAAACGCGGGCACCGATAAGCACTGAAGTACTTGGCGGAAAGTTCGCTTCGCGCCACCGCAGTAGTTTTGACCGCACCCAAAGGTTTTTCACACTCTGGGTACGGTCCTTGGCTCATTCCTGAGGGATGACCCGCAGGCCCAGTTCCATCAGCTGATCCGAAGTCGGGTCCGAAGGCGCTTGCATCATCAGATCTTCGGCACGCTGGTTCATCGGGAACATCATGACCTCGCGGATGTTGGCCTCGTCCGCAAGCAGCATGACGATCCGGTCGATACCGGCGGCGCAGCCCCCGTGCGGCGGAGCTCCATAGTGGAACGCGTTGAACAGCGCGCCAAAGCGGCTTTTGACCTCGTCCTCGCCGTAGCCGGCCAGTTCGAACGCCTTGAGCATGATTTCGGGCTTGTGGTTCCGGATCGCACCCGACACCAGCTCGTAACCGTTGCAGGCCAGGTCGTACTGATAGCCCTTGACCTCAAGCGGGTCGCCCTGCAGCGCCTCCATGCCACCCTGCGGCATCGAGAACGGGTTGTGTTCGAAATCGATCTCGCCGGTTTCCTCGTCCTTCTCGTAGATCGGGAAATCCACGATCCAGGCAAAGGCGAACCGGTCCTTGTCGGTCAGGCCCAGCTCTTCGCCGATAACGTCGCGCGCCTTGCCGGCGACTTTTTCAAAGGCTTTGGGCTTACCACCCAGGAAGAACGCCGCGTCACCGACCCCAAGGCCCAGCTGCTGGCGAATTGCCTCGGTGCGTTCAGGGCCGATGTTCTTGGCCAGCGGGCCGGCCGCTTCCATCCCCTCACCCTGATCGCGCCAGAAGATATAGCCCATACCGGGCAGACCTTCTTTCTGTGCAAAGGCGTTCATGCGGTCGCAGAACTTGCGGCTGCCGCCACCCGGCGCGGGGATCGCGCGGATCTCGGTACCTTCCTGTTCCAGCAGCTTGGCGAAAATCGCGAAACCGGACCCGCGGAAGTGTTCCGACACCACCTGCATCTTGATCGGGTTGCGCAGATCGGGCTTGTCGGTGCCATACCACAGCGCCGCGTCTTTGTAGGAAATCTGCGGCCATTCCTGATCAACCTTCCGGCCACCGCCGAATTCTTCGAAGATTCCCGTCAGAACTGGCTGGATCGTGTCGAACACGTCCTGCTGGGTTACGAAGGACATCTCGAGGTCGAGCTGGTAGAAGTCCGTGGGCGACCGGTCGGCGCGCGGGTCCTCGTCACGGAAGCAGGGCGCGATCTGGAAATACTTGTCGAAGCCCGACACCATGATCAGCTGCTTGAACTGCTGCGGCGCCTGCGGCAACGCATAGAACTTGCCCGGATGCAGGCGCGAGGGCACCAGGAAGTCGCGTGCGCCCTCGGGGCTGGACGCGGTGATGATCGGCGTCTGATATTCGCGGAAGCCCTGATCCCACATGCGGCGGCGCATGCTGGCCACCACGTCCGAGCGCAGTGCCATGTTGCGCTGCATCGCCTCGCGACGCAGGTCCAGGTAGCGATAGCGCAGGCGGGTTTCCTCGGGGTATTCCTGATCGCCGAACACCATCAGCGGCAGCTCCTCGGCCGCGCCCAGCACTTCCAGTTCGCGGACATAGACCTCGATCTCGCCGGTGGGCAGCTTGGGGTTCACCAACTCGGCATCGCGCGCCTTGACCGTGCCGTCGATGCGGATGCACCATTCCGAGCGCACTTTCTCCAACGCGCTGAACGCAGCACTGTCGCCGTCGCACAGAACCTGGGTCACGCCATAGTGGTCGCGCAGGTCGATGAACAGCACGCCGCCGTGATCTCGCACCCGATGAACCCAACCCGACAGGCGGACGGTTTCACCGACATTGGCGGCGGTCAGATCGGCGCAGGTGTGGCTGCGATAGGCGTGCATGGATGATATCCCTTCGGGCGCTGAATTCGTCGCGCCGATACACCGCGATCGGGTCGGGAAGTCAAGGGTTGGAGCACGATGCGCCTCCATCGGAGCCCGGAATGCAGACAAATTCGAAAAAATCGCTATCTTTTGGACAGGTGAACTCGAATAGTTTTCCCGGCACGCGGGAGCCAGGCCCCTTGAGCAAGGAGATGTTCGGCCGATGTGGCAAGCTGTTTTGGATCGCGTATTGCGGGGTTTCATCACCCGCGGAACTCTGCGGATCACCTATCCTGACGGGACGGCGCGCACCTATGGCGACGCCACGCAGCCCGAGGCGCATATCGCCCTGCATGACCCCGCATTGATGGCGCGCTTGGTGCGCAATCCCGAGATGGCTTTTGGTGAGGGCTACATGAACGGCACCCTGACCGTCGATGAGGGGGGACTGGAAAGTGCCATGCGGATCGCGATTCGATGCGCGGCCAGCGGGTCATTGCCCCTGCTGCAGCAGATCCAGGACTGGGCCGGGTATCTGCTGAGACCGATCCTGCAGCGCAACTCGGTCCGCTCGGCGCGGCGTAACGTGGCGCATCACTATGACCTGTCCGACGACTTCTACCGGCTGATGCTGGACCCTGACATGCAGTACAGCTGCGCCTATTTCCAGCAGCCTTGGATGACTTTGGAACAGGCACAAGCCGCCAAAAAGGCGCATATCGCGCGCAAGCTGTGCCTGGAGCCCGGCATGCGCGTGCTGGACATCGGCTGCGGCTGGGGCGGTCTGGCCCTGACGCTGGCGCGTGACCACGGCGTGCATGTGACCGGGCTGACCCTGTCGAAGAACCAGCACCGCACTGCGACCGCGCGGGTGCAGCAGGCCGGGCTGACCGACCGCATCGACATCCGGCTGATGGACTACCGGCAGATGCAGGACCAGTTCGACCGGATCGTCTCGGTCGGGATGCTGGAGCATGTGGGCGCGCCACAGCTGCGCACCTATTTCGACCGGGTCGCCGCTCTGTTGAAGCCCGACGGCGTGGCGTTGATCCATTCCATCGGCCGCAACGGGCCGCCCACCGGCCAGTCGCCCTGGCTGAACAAGTACATCTTCCCGGGTGGCTATGTCCCGTCGCTCGAGGAAATCGTCAGACCCGTGGCACGCACCGGCTTGTGGTTTCTGGATGTCGAAAGCCTGCGGCTGCATTATGCCCTGACGCTGCGCGCCTGGCGCGACCGGTTCGAGAGCAATCTGGACCAGGTGCGCGCGATGTATGATGACCGGTTCATCCGCATGTGGCGGTTCTACCTGACCGCCTGCATACTGGTGTTCGAAGAGCGCGACCAAACCGTGTTCCAATTGCAGCTGGGCCACCGGCGCGACGCGGTGCCTTTTACGCGTGACTATCTGTACCAGCCCGATCAGGACATGCGCGACGCCGCCGAGTAATGCCCCTAGAACGGGCGCTGCACGTTGCCGGAATAGAAGAACACGCCAAGCCCGGCGGCAAAGATGATGTTGCCGGCGATCGCGTGCAGCAGCACCGCATAGAAGAACGACCCGCGCTTGCGGTAGGCCCAGGAAAACAGCAGCCCGCCAGCGAATGTCATCACGGTGACGATCCAGTTCCAATACATCAGGTGCGCAAAGGCGAACAGCCCGGCGTTCAGCAACGGCAAGGCCGCGCCGTTAGGCAGGATCGCGTGATAGCGGCGATAGAACAGTGTGCGGAACAGCAGTTCTTGCGGCAATGCCGACAGCAACGGATAGCCCAGCCAGATCACGGCCAGAAATTCGGGCCGGTTCAGCAGCAGATAAAAGGCCGCATCGGGGCGCGTAGCTATCACAAGGGCCGAACAGATCGCCGCCATTGCCAATGAAAACCCGATCACCTCGGCCCAGCGCCAGTTGCGCCAGCCATAGCGCAGTTCGGCCCAGGAAAAGCCCGGGGTGCGGTGCAGCAGGGCGATCCCGACAGCGGTGAAGAAGAACAGGGCCGGAAACATCCAGTCGGGTGGAAACAGAACCGCGATCAGCAAGGGGACCGCGACATAGAACGCCACGAATTCAGCCTTAAGGCGCAGGTTCGATACCTGCAATCCACGCGCAGAACTGCGGTCGCTCATGGCAGCATTACCTTGGCCGGTATCAAACCGCGCAAGGAATTACCCATCCAGACCCGGTGCGCGGCGGCCAGGTCATGCAGGGTCAGGACCGCCTCGGTCGCGCGTCCGGTTTCGAGCAACTCCTCACGCAGGATGCCCGGCAGCAGGCCCGCCGTAACCGGCGGTGTCAGCAGGCGCCCGTCTTCATTTTCGACGAACAAGTTAGTGATGGTGCCCTCGCACAGTTCATCCCGTTCGTTCAGGAACAACAGCTCGTCCACGCCGTCGGGTAATTCCGCCCGCGCTTGATCGTAGATCGCGCGGCGGGTGGTCTTGTGGCGCAGCCAGGTGTCCGAGGACGTCAGCCTTGTTGTCGCCAGACCTACCGTCCAGCCCGGCGGGTTGTCTGCCAAAGGCCCCGTGGTGATCTTGGGTGCACCGGTCAAGTCCAGCGTCAGCCGACACCGCAGCGGATCAGCGCCGGACACACCGTCCACCACTTGGCCGACGCGCCGCACATCGAACCGAACACCCAGCCAGTCCGCAGTCCGCGCCATGCGCCGCAGGTGACGGGTCACACGTACAAAGCCCTGCCCGGGCCGAAACGCAAAGGTTTCGATCAGGCGGAAATAAGGCTCAGTTGGTGCGCGAACCGGGCTTTCCATAGCGCTTCCTCGTATTCCGACGCGGCGGTGCTGTCCCAGACGACGCCTCCGCCGACGTTCAACGTGGCCCGATTGCCCTCGACCATCAAGGTCCGGATCGCGACGTTGAACTCCGACCGCCCGTCCGGGGCGGCCCAGCCGATGGTGCCGCAGTAGATGTCGCGCGGCCAAGGCTCCAGATCCGACAGGATCTCCATCGCACGGATCTTGGGGGCGCCGGTAATCGATCCACAGGGAAACAGCGCCGACAGGATGTCGGACAGTCCGGCCCCCACCTGCAGCCGCGCCTGCACCAGCGACACCATCTGATGCACGGTGGCGTAGGTCTCGACCTTGAACAGCTCGGGCACCTGAACGGTTCCCGGCAGCGCCACGCGACTGATGTCATTGCGCAGCAGGTCCACGATCATCAGGTTCTCGGCCCGGTTCTTTTCGTCCGAGGACAGGAAATCGCGCCGCCGCGCGTCCTCGGCCAGATCGGCGCTGCGCGGCTGGGTACCCTTCATCGGCCGGGTCTCGATCATCCCGTCGGCATCGGTGCGGAAGAACAGCTCGGGCGAGCGGCTGAGCAGATCGGGCAGCCCGTCCTGCTGGACCAGCGCGCCATGACCGACCGGCTGTCCGGCGGTCAGCGCGGCGTAGAGCGCGGCGCTGTCGCCCTCGGTTTCCAGGTCGATGGGAAAGGTCAGGTTGGCCTGATAGATGTCCCCGGCCCCGATCGCATCATGCACGATGCGGAAGGCTTCGGCATAACGCGCCTCGCTCCAACGCGGCTGAAACGCAGTCAGCCCTGCCGCACCGGGCGGCAGGTCCTGCGCGCTGGGGCCATCGAACACCCCAAAACACAGCAGCGGCAATCGACGGTTCGCGGGCAGCCTTGCGGTCAGTTTGGGCTCAAGCGCATAGCCCAGCTCGTAACTCGCATATCCGGCAAGCCAGCCGCCCTGCGCGCGTGCGTCATCCAGCGCCGCCAATGCTTGGGGCACCTGCTCCAACCGGTCGGCGCGGATCACCTGGGCGGCCCGGTCGAAACCGGTGCCCGGACCGGCGGGTCCCTGATCGAAACGAATGCGCAATTGCTTCCTCATCTGCCGTTCAGCGGCATATAGAGAATACGGTGCCAAGGGAAAGGGGGGAAAGCGGCAATTTCGCTTCCGTTTCCGATCCCCCTTGCACCTTTTGCCCGGGTCCCTATAACGCACGACAATTTGGGCGCTTGGGCGGCGCCCGCGACTCGTGCAAAATCGAAGGGACCAGGCCATGCCGAAGAGAACCGACATCCAGTCGATCATGATCATCGGGGCGGGGCCCATTGTCATCGGGCAAGCCTGCGAATTCGACTATTCCGGCGCCCAGGCCTGCAAGGCGCTGCGCGAGGAAGGGTATCGGGTCATCCTGGTGAACTCGAACCCTGCCACGATCATGACCGACCCCGAGCTGGCCGACGCCACCTATATCGAGCCGATCACGCCCGAGGTCGTCGCCAAGATCATCGAAAAGGAACGCCCTGACGCCCTGCTGCCTACGATGGGAGGTCAGACCGGCCTGAACACCTCCTTGGCGCTGGAGGAGATGGGCGTGCTGGAAAAATTCGGCGTCGAGATGATCGGGGCCAAGCGCGAGGCCATCGAGATGGCCGAGGACCGCAAGCTGTTCCGCGAAGCGATGGACCGCCTGGGCCTTGAAAACCCAAAGGCCACCATCATCACCGCTCCCAAAAAGGCCGACGGCTCTGCCGATCTGGATGCCGGCGTGCAGATGGCCCTGGACGAGTTGGAAAACATCGGCTTGCCCGCGATCATCCGCCCGGCCTTCACTCTGGGCGGCACCGGCGGCGGTGTGGCTTACAACCGTGAGGATTACATCCACTTTTGCCGCTCGGGCATGGATGCCTCGCCGGTGAACCAGATCCTCGTCGACGAAAGCCTTCTGGGCTGGAAAGAATATGAAATGGAGGTGGTGCGCGACACTGCCGACAACGCGATCATCGTCTGCTCGATCGAGAACGTCGATCCGATGGGCGTGCATACCGGTGACTCTATCACCGTGGCCCCTGCGCTGACGCTGACCGACAAGGAATACCAAATCATGCGCAACGGCTCGATCGCCGTTCTGCGCGAGATCGGCGTCGAAACGGGCGGATCGAACGTGCAATGGGCGATCAACCCGGCAGACGGCCGCATGGTCGTGATCGAGATGAACCCGCGTGTGTCGCGCTCGTCAGCGCTGGCGTCCAAGGCGACAGGCTTCCCGATCGCCAAGATAGCCGCCAAGCTGGCGGTGGGCTACACGCTGGACGAGCTGGACAATGACATCACCAAGGTCACGCCTGCGTCTTTCGAACCGACCATCGACTATGTCGTCACCAAAATCCCGAAATTCGCTTTCGAGAAATTCCCCGGATCCGAGCCTTACCTGACCACCGCGATGAAATCGGTGGGTGAGGCCATGTCCATCGGTCGTACCATCCACGAATCGATGCAAAAGGCGCTGGCTTCGATGGAATCGGGCCTGACCGGGTTTGACGAAGTTGAAATTCCGGGCCTGAGCATCGGCCCATGGGATGCGGTCGAAAGCAGCGACGACAAGGCACATGTCATCAAGGCCATCAGCCAGCAGACACCCGACCGTTTGCGCACCATCGCGCAGGCGATGCGCCACGGTCTGACCGACGACGAAATTTTTGCCGTCACCAAGTTCGACCCGTGGTTCCTGGCCCGTATCCGCGAGATCATCGACGCGGAACGCACCGTCCGCAAGGACGGCCTGCCGATGACCGAGGGCGGCCTGCGCCGGCTCAAGATGCTGGGCTTTACCGACGCGCGTCTGGGCAATCTGGCCGGCCGCGACGAGGCCAACGTGCGCCGCGCCCGCCACAATCTGGGCGTCACCGCCGTGTTCAAGCGGATCGACACATGCGCCGCCGAGTTCGAGGCGCAGACGCCCTACATGTATTCGACCTACGAGGCCCCAACGATGGGCGAGGTCGAGTGCGAGGCCCGCCCCAGCGACCGCAAGAAGGTGGTCATCCTGGGCGGCGGCCCCAACCGGATCGGTCAGGGGATCGAGTTCGACTATTGCTGCTGCCACGCATGTTTCGCGCTGACCGACGCGGGCTATGAAACCATCATGGTCAACTGCAACCCCGAGACGGTGTCGACCGACTACGACACCTCGGACCGGCTGTATTTCGAGCCGCTGACTTTCGAGCATGTGATGGAGATCCTGCGGACCGAGCAGCAGAATGGCACGCTGCACGGCGTGATCGTTCAGTTCGGTGGTCAGACCCCGCTGAAGCTGGCCAATGCGATCGAGGCCGAAGGTATTCCGATCCTGGGCACCACGCCCGACGCGATCGACCTAGCCGAAGACCGTGAACGGTTCCAGGCACTGGTCAACGATCTGGGCCTGAAACAACCCAAGAACGGCATCGCTTCGACCGATGCGCAGGCGCTGGAAATCGCCGAGGAAATCGGCTTCCCGCTGGTGATCCGCCCGTCCTACGTTCTGGGCGGCCGCGCGATGGAGATCGTGCGCGACATGGACCAGCTGAAGCGCTACATCAACGAGGCCGTGGTGGTCTCGGGCGACAGTCCGGTGCTGCTGGACAGCTATCTGGCCGGCGCAGTCGAACTGGACGTGGACGCGCTTTGCGACGGCAAGGATGTCCATGTGGCCGGCATCATGCAGCATATCGAAGAGGCCGGCGTGCACTCGGGCGACTCGGCCTGTTCGCTGCCGCCCTATTCGCTGTCGAAAGAGATCATCGCCGAGATCAAGGACCAGACTTACAAGCTGGCCAAGGCACTGAACGTGGTCGGGCTGATGAAC
Source organism: Ruegeria sp. CI8 (assembly GCF_056536865.1). Lineage (NCBI taxonomy): Bacteria > Pseudomonadati > Pseudomonadota > Alphaproteobacteria > Rhodobacterales > Roseobacteraceae > Ruegeria > Ruegeria sp. CI8. The sequence continues at coordinate 302,363 of NZ_JBQFQL010000001.1, read as the reverse complement.
GTGCAGTTCGCGATCAAGGATGACGAGATCTACCTGATCGAGGTCAACCCGCGCGCCAGCCGCACCGTGCCTTTCGTAGCCAAGGCAACCGACAGCGCGATTGCCTCGATCGCGGCGCGGGTGATGGCGGGCGAACCGCTGTCGAACTTCCCGCAACGCCCGCCCTACAAGGAAGGCCAGGACACCAAGATCGCCGACCAGATGACCCTGGCCGACCCGGACATGCCGTGGTTCTCGGTGAAAGAGGCGGTGCTGCCCTTTGCCCGCTTCCCCGGTGTCGATACCATCCTGGGTCCTGAGATGCGCTCGACCGGTGAGGTCATGGGCTGGGACCGCGACTTCCCCCGCGCCTTCCTCAAGGCGCAAATGGGCGCGGGCATGGTGCTGCCGTCCAAGGGACGGGCTTTCATCTCGATCAAGGATGCCGACAAGGGTCCGGCGATGATCGAGGCTGCGCAGGTTCTGGTCGAGCAGGGATTCTCGCTGGTGGCCACCCGCGGAACACAGACATGGCTGGAGTCCAAGGGCGTGCCCTGTGACGTGGTCAACAAGGTCTACGAGGGCCGCCCCGATGTGGTGGACATGCTGAAGGACGGTCAGGTCCAGTTGGTCATGAACACCACCGAAGGCGCGCAGGCAGTTGAGGACAGCAAGGCCATCCGCTCGATCGCGCTTTATGACAAGATCCCCTACTACACCACGGCTGCGGCCAGCCATGCCGCCGCCCTGGCCATCAAGGCGCAGGCTGAAGGGGATGTGGAGGTCAAATCGCTACAGGGTTGACGCCCGCAGCGGACAAGCAAAAAGCCCCGGCCATTCGCCGGGGCTTTTTTGGGATCATGCAGTCTGGGCCGCCAGCCTGCGCTGTTCTTCCCGAAAGAAGAACAGCATGTAGAACACCGGCGCGGCGACCATGGTCAGGATCGTCGCGAAAGCCAGACCACCCATGATCGTCACTGCCATCGACACGAAGAACGCGTCGGTCAGCAGCGGCGCCATCCCCAGGATCGTGGTGATCGCCGCCAGCATGACCGGGCGCAGACGCGAGACCGAGGCTTCGATGATCGCTTCGCGCAGAGGCTTGCCCGTGGCGCGGACAAGGTCGATCTCTTCGACCAGAACAATACCGTTCTTGATCAGCATCCCCGACAGGCTGAGAAGCCCGAGAAGCGCGGTGAAGGTAAAGGGCAGCCCCGTACCCAACAGCCCGATCACCACGCCGTTCACCGACATCGGCACCAGCAGCCAGATGATGACCGGTTGCCGGATCGCGTTGAACAGCAGCACCGAGATCAGAACCATGATCAAAAGGCTCAGCGGCAACTGCTTGCCAAGGCTGGCTTGCGCTTTGCCGGAATCTTCGAACTCGCCGCCCCATTCCAGCTTGTAGCCCAGCGGCAGCTCCATGTCCTCGATCGCATCGCGAACCTCGGAATGAACCTGTACCGCAGTCAGGCCGGCCGGGATATCTGCGCCCACCGTGACGGTCAGAACGCGATCGCGCCGATGAACCAGCGTATTGAGCGCTTTGTACTGGAACCCGTCCACCATCTGCTCGATCGGCACGAATTTCTGTGACTGGTCCGAATACACCACTTGATCCACGATCGAGTATTCTCCGTCCGCCGGTCGACGCAGGATGATCGGGATCAGGCGGTCCCTCTCGCGGAACACGCCGCCGGTGATGCCGTCCGTCGAAAACTGCAGGGTGGCGGCGATGTCTTCGCGGGTGACACCGGCCGTCTGCGCACGTTCGGTCGCATAGATCGGCTGGACCGCCAATTCCATTTCACGCCAGTCGTGATGCACGTCCAGCGCATTTGGCGAAGCCGCCGACATGCGCCGCACCGCCTCGTCGGCCAGTTGCCGCAGGACGACCGGATTGCTGCCCGAGAACCGCGCCTCGATCGGGGTACCGCCGCCGGGGCCGAAGACCAGACGCTTGGTCCGGAATTCGCCTTCGGGGAATTGGGTTTCACCAAAGGCCTCCAGATCGGCACGCAGGACGGGAATGTCCTCGAGTGTTTCCGTCCGGATGATCATATGCCCATAGCTCGGGTTGGGCTTCTCGGCCGAATAGGTCAACATGAACCGCGTCGCGCCCTGCCCCACGAAGGTGGTGACCGAGACGACATCATCCCGCTGGGCCAGCCAGTCTTCGAAGACTTGCATATCAGCACTCGTCCGCGCGATCGGAGTACCCTGCGGCAGCTTGTAATGGACGAAGAACAGCGGCGTATTGGAGTCCGGGAAAAACTGCTGTTTCACCATCGCGAAGCCGGCATAGCAGACCACGGTGACCCCGACCAAACCGGCCACCACCAGCCACCGGAACCGCAATGCCCAGCGCAGGATCGCCCCGTAGGTTCGGAACAGGATGCCGCTATAGGCGTCGACATCCACGTCTTTGCCTTGTTTGAAGAAATAATGCCCCAACAACGGTGTTGCTGTGATGGCCAGCACCCAGCTCAGCAGCAAGGATATCGCGATCACCGCAAATAACGAGAACAGGAATTCGCCCGTCGCATCCGGGCTGAGCCCAATCCCGGCAAAGGCCATGATTCCGATGACCGTGGCCCCCAGAAGGGGGATCTGGGTCTTGGACGCGGCCTCGTCGGCAGCATCGCGCGAGTTTTTTCCCTTGAGCATGGAGATCTGCATCCCCTCGGCCACCACGATGGCATTATCGACCAGCATCCCCATCGCAATGATCAGCGCGCCCAGCGAAATGCGCTCCATCTCGATGGAAAACAGCGCCATGAACAGCAGAGTCCCGACAACGGTCAACAAAAGGGTCGAACCCACAACGACTGCCGCGCGCCAACCCATGAATATTCCAAGCACCGCCACCACGATGGCAACCGACATGGCCAGGTTCACAAGAAAATCGTTCGAAGCCTGCTCGACCACGACATGCTGCTGGTAGATCGGCAATACATCGACGCCTGCAGGAATTTCCACGTCCAGCTCGGCCAGCTTGGCGTCGACGCGCTTTCCGACCTCCACGATGTTTTCCGTCGACAGGCCGGCAATACCCAGGGTGAAAGCTTCGACGCCGTTGAACCGGATCATGATGTCAGGATCGGTCTGGCGGGCCCGGTAGACATTGGCCATGTCGAAGAGGTTGATCACTTGCCCCTGAGAGCCAACCGACAGCCCGGCGATCTCGGATACGCTGTCCGATCCGTCGGCCGTCAGGATCGTGGTGCGATCGTCGTTTGACCGAAGCGTCCCTGACGACTGGACCGAATTGGCGTTCGCGATTGCTTCGTTGATCGACTGCAACGGCACATTCTGGTTGACCGAAATGGCCAGGTCCGGCTCGATGAAAATGGCTTCGTCCGGCAAGCCCTGCACTTCAACGTCTGCAACACCTTCAACGGTCAGCAACTCGCGCCGCAAGAAGGTCGACAATTCGTGCTTTTCGGCATCGCTGAACCCTTCCGCGGTGACGGCATAGAAAAGACCGAACACGTCACCGAACCCGTCATTCACATAGGGCTGGCTGACACCGGACGGCAATCCACGGGCCGCATCCCGGACCTTGGCGCGGAGTCGGGTCCAGATATCCGGCAATTCGCTGCCATCGTAGGTGGACTTGATCTCGACTTCGATCAGCGATTGACCGGGACGGTTGACCGAGGTGATGACATCGACCTCGCCCATCTGCTGGATGGCAGATTCCAAAGGCTCCGAGACCTCCTCGGCCACCTGTTCAGCCGTCGCACCAGGATACGTGGTCAACACTACGGCGTTCTTGATGGTAAAGGCCGGATCTTCGAGCCGCCCGAGCGACGAAAATCCCCAGATCCCACCCAACAGGGCGATCAGGATCACCAGCCACGTATAGATCGGCCTGTCGATCGAGGCGCGTGCGATATTCATCCTCGCCCCCTTCAGTTCGCAAAGCCGGCAAAGCGGCGCACGGTCTGCCCATCGGTCAGAACGGACCCGCCGGCCACCACGATTTCGTCGCCGTCCGACAATCCGGTCAGAACCCGGACGTCACCTGTCTGGGTAGGTTCGATGGTCACGGGAACACGCCGCACGGCGCCAACATCTGCACCGACCGGCGAAAAGACCATAACGCCCAGATTGCCCTCGGCGTCGGCGACAATCGCGGTCGGGGGAACGATGATGCCAATGCGTTTGTCATCGACCTGAACATTGACGGTTACCGACGAGCCGGGCAGCACCCGCAAGTCTTCCGGCGGCGTGAGGCCGAACTGAATCCGGAACGTCTGGCCGACGCTCGAAGTTTCAGCGTCGAATTCGCGGATTTCCAACGGGAAGACCTCGTCACTTGCGGGGAATTTCGCCGTGATGGAAATGCCATCTTCCTGGCTGGTCCTTTGAAACAGGATTTCGGGCACATCGACCTCGATCCTCAATTCGGACAGATCGTGGATCCGGACGATCGGCGTTCCGGCGGCCACGGTCGTGAAGTTCTCGACCTCACGCCGCGATACCAGCGCATCGAACGGCGCGGTCAGGGTCGTGTGCTCGAGGTTGTACTGGGCGTCACGCACCGCGATTGCAGCCAGTTGGGCGGCGGTTTCAGCGTCATCGACAGCGACCTGACTTGCAGTCGTCCCCCGCAGGCGCGACAGGCGGGCCACGGTGCGGTCAGCCTGATCCTTCTGAAGACGCGCACGTTCCAGTGCCAGTTCGAACGGCTCTTGGTCCAGCTTTGCAATCAGGCTGCCCTTGGGCACCTGGAATCCTTCGTTGACGGGCAGTTCCACGATCTGTCCGGCGACCTGAAACGCCAGATCGACAGTCTGCCGCGCGGCCACGCGCCCGAAGAACTGGCGTGAAAATCCGGGAGCGGTCTCATGCACCACCATAAGTTTTACAGGCTTGGTGTCGTCTTGCGCCGCAAGCGGTGCGGCCAGTACGGCAAGGGCGAGGCCCAGCGAAGTCAGCAGCTTCATTTCGTCAATCCCTCGGGTATTCCCGTTTTCAGAATGTTGTCCCGGATCTTGCGGGCAAGCCGGGCAAATTGAGCGGTTTCCTCGTCATCCAACCCGGAGGCACGGTGAAACAGCTCTCCGGCGGTGGTGACCAGCATGTTGCGGGCTTCGGCACCTTTGTCGGTCAGCACCAGCAACCACGCACGGCGATCATCGGGATCCTGCTGACGGGTCAGATAACCGGCCGCCTCAAGCGCATCGGCGGTGGCCGTAATGGTCGACGGCACGGTCAGCATGTCGGCCGCCAACACTCCCATCCGCTTGGGCTGATCCAACTTGATCAACATATGGCATTCCTGATGGCTGAGATCGGTATCGATGCAGCCGAAACTCTCTTCCAGTTTCCAGTACAGCGCATAGACGCCCATCATCGCCTGGATCTCAGGGGTCAGTCGGGCCAGCCGTTCACTGATGTCTTTGGTCATGGATGCTCTCCGCACGAGTCGAGCGGTGATATACTTCGGATTCCGAACTATTCAAGATGTGAAGTTGAATTTGCGCAAACCTATGCCGTTCCCTTGGGTCAACATCTCTTGATCTGGGGGCGCTGTGACTGCATTTTGGGCGAATCCGAAACATTCAGGACCCGACATGTACACGCCCGCAATCACCGGTACCGGGGTTTTCACGCCCGAAAACGTCATCACCAATGCCGAGCTGGTCAAAGCCTTCAACGCCTATGCCGACAAGATGAATGCTGCCAACGCCGATGCCATCGCCGCGGGCGAGATGGAGCCGATGCAGCATTCCTCGGAAGAGTTCATCGTCAAGGCCTCGGGAATCGAGAACCGCTACGTCATGGACAAGACCGGCGTGCTGGACCCTGACGTGATGCATCCCCTGCTGCGCCAGCGCAGCGATGATGAGCCGGGCATTATGACCGAGATGGCGCTGGACGCCTGCAAAAAGGCGCTGGCTCAGGCAGGTCGGACGGCGGCGGATGTCGATCTGGTGATCTGTGCCGCGTCGAACCATGAACGCGCCTATCCCGCCATTGCGGTCGAAATCCAGAACGCGTTGGGCATCGCTGGTTTTGGGTTCGATATGAACGTGGCCTGTTCTTCGGCGACGTTCGGCATTCAGGCCGCGGCCGACATGATCCGGTCGGGGTCCGTACGGGCGGCGCTGGTGGTCAACCCCGAGATCTGCTCGGGACACCTGGAATGGCGCGACCGGGATTGCCACTTTATCTTCGGTGACGTGGCCACCGCCACGCTGATCGAGCGGATCGAGGATGCAAAGGGCTCGCATTTCGAAATCCTGTCGACCCGCTGCGCAACCGAGTTTTCGAACAACATCCGCAACAACAACGGTTTTCTCCGGCGCACCCGGCCCGACGGATTGAAGGACCGCCGCGACATGCAGTTCGTGCAGAACGGCCGCAAGGTGTTCAAGGAAGTGCTGCCGATGGTCAGCAAACACATCAGCGACCACATGGATTCCGAAGGGATCGAAAGCGGCGATCTCAAGCGGCTGTGGCTGCACCAGGCCAACAAGACGATGAATGATTTCATCGGCAAAAAGGTCTTGGGCCGAGAGCCGGAGCCGGGCGAACAGCCCAACATCCTGCAGGACTATGCCAATACATCGTCCGCCGGGTCGATCATCGCCTTTTCCAAATATTCAGACGATCTTCAGGATGGCGATGTCGGCCTGATCTGCTCGTTCGGTGCAGGATATTCGGTGGGGTCCGTCATCGTCAAACGCCACGCCTGACACGCCGGCGCCGCCGGTCCACGTCCGGCGCAACAAGCGATAACCTCGAATATTTCGCCCGCGCAGGCGGACTGTTTTTGTATTCCTGAAAACTTCTTCAGAATTGATACAGCGCAACTTAACCCGCGGCCTCCATCTGGAAGGCCATGCAATTCCGCATGTCAGGTGACGCTAGGTTAAGAAAGGTGCGCCATGTTCAAGAGTTCTAAGTCAGGAATGGCGGCCTGGGTTGTCGCCCCGTTTTTGGGGGTTGCTGCAGCCAGCGCGGCCATGGCCGAGCCCCAGGTTTGCAACGCCAACACAGCACGGATCGCAGCCAACAATGGTGACTATGCGGCCCTTTGCGGCTGTTCGCAGGTTACGCCCAGTTTCCTCTCGCATCTGCAACAACGGGCAGATTTCGGGTCGGTTCTTGCCAATACCTCGCAGCAATGTCCGGGACTGGCCAATCTGCTGAGCGATTTGCCGACCGGATCGATTTCCAACGCCAACAGCTTTGACGGCCGCGAAAACGACCCCAGCGGATTTCAACCCGCATCGAGCACCGGCCCATCCGCCGGCGGCGGATCCGGGTCGGGCGGCGGAAACAGCGGCCCCGGAAATGGCGGGGGGAACGATGACCCCGGTGATGGCGGATCCGACGATCCGGGCAACGGCGGCGGGAATGATGATCCCGGCAACGGCGGCGGCAAGCCTGGCGATGGCGGCGGCAAACCCGGCAAGGGTGGAGACAAACCCGGCAAGGGCGGCGGCAAGCCCGGCCATGGTGACGGCAAGCCCGGCAAGGGTGGCGGTCACGGCGGCGGTAAAGGCAACAACGGTGACGGGAAAGGCGGCGGCAAGGGCAACAATGGCGGCGGCAAAGGCAACAACGGGGGCGGAAATGGGTCCGAAGGCTCAAGCCCTGGACGCGGGAACAATGCCAACGACGACGAAAACTGACTAAGGCTAAGAGCTACTTCAGCTCAGCTTGAAGAAGGCGATGCGCACATCGCCTTTTTCACCGCCCCATGACGGCTGGCCGGGAAACTAAATCAGCTGACGCTTTCCTCTTCGAGGTGCAATTTCATCTCGATCAGAACCTGTTGCAGCAACGAGGTTTCTTTCAGCAGACGCTTGGCTTCGTTGACGGTAATGATGCCATCTTCGATTGCGGCCTGGTATTCGGTCATCAGCATCGCAAACCGCTGGCTCAGTGCGATCACGTCCGAATTGACGCCCCCGGTGCGCGTACCGGTCGAATTACGCTCATCATAGGACAAGGTGATGTTCTTCAGGTCCGCCAGGGCCGAGGTCACATGCGGGTAGCTGGCCGCGTTTTCCAGACGTGCAACCGCATCCACCGGCATGAACCGGTCACTGTGCTCGGGATTGTCGGAGTAATACCGGCCTAATGTGGCCTTGGATTTCCCTGTGATCTCGCATGCTGCTTCGATCCCCACGTCCTTGACCAAAGCTTCGGTGTGCTTTTTCAGATAGGCCCCGATATCTGCCATTTTTGTACCTTTGTTCGCTGCGCCCTCTTGCCCGGCTGTCCGCACCGGGGAAAGGGAGGGGAAATTTCCCATACTCGAGTCATAATTGAAATGTCATATGTTGGCTATCCCTCAGATATGCGGGGGTTTTGTGAGTGAGTGGCGGCAGTTAATGCCGGTAAAGAGTGTTTGTGGGGCAGTATTTCAGGCCCTGCGCTGTTTCGGCCATTTCGTGGCCGGCGGTGTCGCTGTTGCGGAAGCGGGGTTATCCATCCCCAAGAGCATCTGCTCGGCCTCTGCGACTGCAATGGCGGCGTCGATTTGTTTCAGGACATTGACGACTTGCTCGCGCTGCGTGAGCCGATTAGACCCAGCCCATGGCCAAGCTGTACTTTAACTACTCAACCATGAACGCAGGCAAGTCCACGGTGCTGCTTCAGGCGTCGCACAACTATCGCGAGCGCGGCATGGACACCTATCTGATGACCGCAGCCATTGACGGGCGCGCGGGCCAGGGGCGCATCGCATCGCGGATCGGAATCTCGGAACAGGCCGATACGTTCACTCCCCACGACGATGTGTTCGCGATGATCCAAGACCGTCTTGATCAGGGGAAAGTGGCCTGTGTTTTTGTGGACGAGGCGCAGTTCCTGACCGAAGAACAGGTCTGGCAATTGGCTCGTGCGGTGGATGACCTGAAAGTACCGGTTCTGGCCTACGGGTTGCGGGTGGATTTTCAGGGCAAGCTGTTTCCAGGATCAGCGGCTCTGCTGGCGCTGGCCGATGAAATGCGCGAGGTCCGCACCATCTGCAGATGCGGGCGAAAGGCCACGATGGTGATCCGTCAGGACGAAAACGGCAAAACCATCACTCAGGGTGCGCAGGTGCAGATTGGCGGAAACGAGACCTATGTTTCACTCTGCCGGAAACACTGGCGCGAGGCCGTGGGCAGTTAGACCAGATTTGGCAGCGGTCGCCCGGCGACAAAAGCCGCCACATTGTCCAATGCCATGTGCCCCATATCCGTGCGCACTTCCTCGGTCGCGGTGCCCAGATGCGGCAGCAGGGTGACATTCTCCATCTCGCGCAGGGCCTGCGGCACGGCGGGTTCAAACTCGTAGACATCCAGCCCGGCCCCGGCGATCTGGCCGTTTTTCAGCGCATGGATCAGTGCAGCTTCGTCCACGACTTCTCCTCGAGCGATGTTGACCAGAATGGCCGACGGCCGCATAGCCGAAAGAACCAAAGCGTCTATGAGGTGGAAGGTGTCAACACCACCGGGGACGGCGACGACCAGAAAATCGACCACAGCAGCCAGGGCCGCCAAATCGGGAACGAACTCGGCAGGGAAATCCAGATCCTTGGGCGTGCGGGACTGATAGCTGACCTGCATTCCGAACCCGAAATGACTGCGCCGGGCAATGGCTTGCCCGATCCGTCCCATTCCGATGATTCCGACCCGTTTTCCGGTGACGTGCTGTCCCAGCATTTGGGTCGGGTGCCAGCCCTGCCAATTGCCGGACCGGACCAGCCGTTCACCCTCGCCCGCGCGGCGGGCCGTTGCCAGCAGCAGAGTCATGGCAATGTCCGCCGTTGCATCCGTGACCGCCCCCGGTGTGTTGGTGACGCGAACACCAGCAGCCTGCGCTGCCGCCACATCAATGTGATTGAAACCCACCCCGAAATTGGCCAGCAATTTGCACCGCGGAACCGTGACCATTTCAAAGACATTGGCCGAAAAGACATCGCCCAAAGTCGGAACGACCACGTCGTAGTCCCGCAATGCGCGCGCCATCTCATCAATGCTGAGCGGTGCGTTGCTATCTCGGATATCGACGTCAAACTCATCCCGCGCGCGTGCAGTTACGGCGGCAGTCATCGGTCGGGTGATCAACAGCTTCATCAGTGCATCCGCCCGCCCACGGGAACTTTGCCATCAGGACCGATCAAAACAATCTCGCCCGATTCGTCCGGCAGACCCAGAACAAGAACCTCGGACATGAACCGCCCGATCTGACGCGGCGGGAAATTGACCACGGCCAGCACTTGTTTGCCGACAAGGGATTCGGGCGTGTAATGCGCGGTAACCTGTGCCGAGGTCTTGCGCTCGCCGATCTCGTCGCCGAAGTCGATCCACATCTTGATCGCGGGCTTGCGCGCCTCGGGATAGGGTTCGGCCCGGGTGACTTCACCTACGCGGATGTCGACTTTGAGGAAGTCGTCGAAGGATATTTCACTCACCGGACAACTCCTTGGATCGATCGGTTGCCGCCTTTACGGCTCGGTGCAACAGGTTTGGAAACCCTTCCTGTTCATGCATCAGGACTTCCAGCGCTGCCTGCGTCGTTCCGTTGGGTGACGTGACATTGATGCGCAATTGCGACGGATCTTCCTCGGACGCTATCGCCAAAGCCCCTGCCCCGGCAACCGTCGCCTTGGCCAGGCGCATGGCCAGATCATGCGGAAGGCCTTGCGCCTCACCGGCGGCGGCCAGCGTCTCAATCAAATGAAAGACATAGGCCGGGCCCGAGCCGCTGAGACCGGTGACCGCGTCCATCTGCGCCTCATCCTGCAGGCGCACGGTATCACCGATGGCCGAAAGCAGATCTTCGGCCAGGGTCATGTCAGAGCCCGACGTGCTGGCATTTCCAATCAGCGCGGTGATGCCCTGCCGGATCGCCGCAGGCGTGTTCGGCATGGCCCGAATGATCGGAGTACCAGCACCCAGAACGCGCTCGAACGTGGCGATGGAAGTTCCGGCGGCGACCGAGATGAACAGGGTTCCGCCGCCCCCCAACGCCTGAATTGCCGGCAATGCCTCGCCCATCATCTGAGGTTTGACGGCAACCAACACGACGGCAGGTCTTTCAGGAAGTGGGGTGTTGATATTGACCCCTTGCGCCCTGAGCCAGTCGGAAGGGTTGGGGTCGATCACCCATACTGATGCGGCTGGCAGGCCATGTTCCAGCCAGCCGGCCAACATGGCCGACCCCATCTTTCCGCATCCCAGAAGAACCAGCCCCTGATCCGCGACGCGTGACATGTCCATGATAGCCCCTCCCCTGCCTTTACGGTTTGGGGCAAAGCTTTACGCGCGGCCGTAAGCCTCTGCAATGGCGACTTGCATCGCATCCTCGGGCGTACGGTTGCCCCAGGTTACCAACTGGATCGCAGGATAGTAACGCTCGGCGCTCAGGACCGCGGCGGTGATCATCGTGTCGATCTGTTCGGGGCTGGCCGATTGCCCGCCGCTGAGCACCAGGCCGTAGCGGTAGACCATCAGCTTCTGATTGCCCCAGTAGGTGAAGGCGCCGGCCCAGCATTGGTCGTTCATGCGGTTGAGCAATTCATAGAGATCGGAAACCCGGTCCTCGGGCGGCTCCATCTCGAACGAGCAGACCATCCGCAGAGTCTCGTCATAGTTGGACCAGGCCAGCGTGATCGAGTAGGTGCGCCACTGTCCTTCGACCGCCATGGCGATCTGATCGTCTCCGATCCGGTCGAAATCCCAATCGTGGTGTTCAGCCAGATGTTCGACAATATCAATCGGATGAATGTCTTCTTCGAAATACTGCTCGGAAAGTGCCATGGTGCCACCTCACTTAATACCTAGCATTTCGGGGCTGGCAGCGCCCCAGCGCTAGTTGCCTGCTCTACAAGCCGGGCTTCCCCCATAGGCCTGTACTAAATATGGTGCGCTGTGGCTGGGACTCTGGCAACCCCCATTCTTGGGGATAACAGCAATAAGTTGTGGACAGATGGCAACGGCCACCAAAATATTGGCGCACCCTGCAGCTTTGCCTTGATTTATTTTTGCAATGCGGCGACACTCCCCACACTGCGAAACCCAGCGCGGGTTGAGCGGTGTAAGGTCTTGCCAAAAATTCTGAAATGCCGATCTGCGGCTGGGCTTATTTGTCCAGCTTCGCTTCAAGCGCGGCGATCCGCGCTTCCAGCGCCGCGTTTTCTTCGCGCGCTTTCTGGGCCATCGCGCGGACGGCATCGAACTCTTCACGCGTGACAAAGTCGCGATCCGCCAGCCAGCGGTCGACCAAGGACTTCATCGCCGTTTCAGCCTCTTCCCGCGCACCCTGCGCCACGCCCATTGCGTTGGTCATCAACTGGGACATATCGTCCAGAAACTTGTTGCGGGTTTGCATGTGTCTACTCCGGAATCGCGAATGCCTTCTATATGGGGGATAGAGAGCCCAGTCTCAAGGTTGACTTGGTCAGCCAACCCCGGGCAATGAGACGCACATGCAAGCTGTTTTGAATTTCCCCGATCTGTCGCCCGAGCTGTTCTCGATTTCCGCCTTCGGAATCGAGTTCGCGCTGCGGTGGTATGCGCTGGCCTATATCGCGGGCATCCTGATCGCGTGGCGCATGGCGGTGATGGCGGTGCGCCGTCCCGCTTTGTGGCCGGATCAATCCCCTCCTCTGAAACCGGACCAGTTGGAGGACCTGATCACCTGGATCATCCTTGGGGTCATCATCGGCGGGCGATTGGGCTTTGTTCTGTTCTATCAGCCCGAATACTACCTGTCCCACCCGCTTGAGATCCTTAAGGTCTGGCAGGGTGGCATGTCCTTTCACGGCGGCCTTCTGGGTGTGGTGATCGCATCGCTGGTCTTCGCGCGTCGCCATTCGGCGCCCTTGCTTTCGCTGGCCGACTTGATCGCCCACACCGTTCCCCCCGGCCTGTTGCTTGGTCGTTTGGCCAATTTCGTCAATGCCGAGCTTTGGGGCCGACCCAGCGAACTGCCCTGGGCGGTGATCTTTCCCGGCGCGGCAGCTCAGGATTGCGCCAATGTCGCTGCCGGACTTTGCGCCCGCCACCCGTCGCAGTTGTACGAGGCTGCACTGGAGGGCGTGCTGTTGGGCCTGCTTTTGTTGTGGATGGTGTATTGGCGCGGCGCATTTCATTGGCCCGGCCGCATCATGGGCGTATTTCTGGCGGGCTATGGCGCCTCTCGATTTATCGTCGAGTTCTTTCGTCAACCCGATGCGCAATTCGTCTCGGTCGGAAACCCGCTGGGACTTGCGTGGCATGTGGGCGGCTACGGCCTGACGATGGGCCAGATCCTATCTGTACCGATGATCGCCGTCGGCTTGTGGTTCGCCCTACGGGCACGGCGGGTGGCATGAGCCTGCTTGGCCATCTGACCGACCGCATCCGGCAAGACGGGCCGATGAGCGTGGCGGACTACATGGCCGAATGCCTTCTGCATCCAACGCACGGCTACTACACCACCCGCGACCCGTTGGGCGCGCATGGAGACTTTGTCACCGCTCCGGAAATCAGCCAGATGTTCGGCGAAGTGATTGGTCTTTGTCTCGCGCAGGGCTGGATTGATCAAGGCAGACCCGACCGGTTTGCGCTGGCCGAGCTGGGCCCGGGGCGCGGAACACTCATGGCCGATATTCTGCGGGCCACCCGGGGCGTGCCCGGGTTTCACGACGCCGCGCAGGTGGTATTGCTCGAAGCCTCGCCCGTTCTGCGCAGACTTCAGGCCGAGGTTCTGGATGCGCATGCACCGAGCTGGATCGTTACGGTGGGCGATCTTCCAGAGCTTCCGCTATTTCTTGTGGCCAATGAATTTTTCGACGCTTTGCCCATCCGCCAGTTTCTGCGCGACGGCGACGGCTGGTGCGAACGTCTTGTGGGTCTGCAGGGCGATCAGCTGGCATTCGGCCTTGGCCCGAGGGCGACGCAAGCGGCTTTGGCGACGCGCCTCGAGGATACACGGGACGGTGATCTGGTCGAGCTTTGCGCGGCGGCCGTTCCCATCGTGACCGAAACGGCCCGCATCATCCGCAGCCATGGCGGTATGGCTCTCGTGATCGACTATGGCGATTGGCGTTCGCTGGGCGACACGTTGCAGGCCGTCAAGGGGCACGAATACGTCGATCCGCTCGCCACACCGGGTCAGGCCGACCTGACTGCACATGTGGATTTCGAAACGCTGGCATCGGCGGCGGGCGCGACGGGCTGCGCCCATACGCGGCTGACGCCTCAGGGTGTGTTTCTTGAGCGTCTGGGCATCACCCAACGCGCACAGTCTCTGGCCAGCGAGTTGACCGGATCAAAACTGGCAACGCTGGTTCGTGCACATCGGCGGTTGACGCACCCAGAGGAAATGGGAAACCTGTTCAAGGTGCTGGGCCTCTACCCGAAAACTGCGATGCCACCATCGGGACTTGGGACATGACTCTGGAAATTCTGACCTCGGATTTGCTGTCACCGATTCGACACGGGTTCTTCAGTCGCAAGGGCGGCGCCTCGTCCGGTATCTTCAGCGGGCTGAATTGTGGCACGGGCTCGTCCGACCTGAGCGAGGCGGTCGCGCTGAACCGAAGCAGAGTGGCCGAGGCCATGGGCGTCAAACTGGATGCATTGGTCGGCGTGCATCAGGTACATTCCCCACACGTGATCACCGTCGACAAGCCGATTGCAGGCGAGAAGCCAAGGGCCGATGCAATCGTTACCGCAACGCCGGGCCTCGCGCTGACGATCCTGACGGCCGACTGCCAGCCGGTGCTGTTTGCGGATCCTCAAGCGAAAGTGATCGGGGCGGCACATGCGGGATGGCGCGGTGCTCTGGACGGCGTCCTTGAGGCGACGCTGGACGCCATGGAGGCGCTGGGCGCGCACCGCAAAAACATCATCGCCGTCATCGGCCCGACGATCTCGCAGCGCGAATACGAGGTTGGCCCCGAGTTTCTGGAAGACTTCCTTTTGGAAAGCCAGGACAACGCGCGTTTCTTTGCAAATGGGCAAGGCGACCGGATGCATTTCGACCTGCCGGCCTTTGGCCTTCACAAGCTGCGTCAGGCCGGCGTCGGGCAGGCAGAATGGACGCGGCATTGCACCTATTCGGATCCCGACAAGTTCTATTCCTACCGGCGCGCGACCCACGCCGGCGAGGCGGATTACGGCCGCCTGATTTCCGCCATACGATTGTAAAGATCGACCGAATTAAGGCGAAAGCGCCACTTTTCCGCCACATTTATTGTGTCTATCTGTCATCAGAATCGTTGTTAATTTTTGCCAGTGCTCAGATGGTTATCCGTTCTCCGAACGTCTGATTTCTGGCATCCGAACTCAGGGGGTGCCGCAAGACTTCATCATTGTCCTCAATTGATCCCGGAACAGCCACATCGCTGCCGCAAAGACGCGTCACATTGGCTTTACAAAGGGAAAAGGGCTTAGGCCCGAACTTCGAGCAGGACATGAATATGAAGTTGAAATCTCGCTTTCTTCGCGCCGTTGTCGCGGCCACCAGGGACCAACAACCGGAAATGCCCTGGAAGCGGGTTTCCAGTCACTCTGCAAGGGTCGTGCGCCGGTTGGCCGCGCGACGCTGATACGAAATCCCTCTGGGGCCAGCTGCCGGCCTCAACAGGGCAAGACGCGCACCGGAAGCTGCTCTGGGCCGGTGCGTGAACCGAGGCTGGTATTCGCAGCCGACGTTTTTCAGGGCGTTTGTGTGCGGACAATTACGTTCGCAGTGTACGAGTTTGTCTGGGGGGTCATTGTGTTGACCAAACGAATGCGAAATCCATTCGCCATGCGCGGCCATGTCGGTACCCGCATGGAGGTGGCGCACTTTTTTCAAGACAAAGAATCAAGCTGTCAGGCGGGCCTCCACGGGGATGTTTCCCGCCTGTTCGGCGTATTGGAAGGAACGGAATAATATGACTATTCCAAATTCACTGGCACGTGCCGCGCAGAATGCCGTCGACACTTCGGCATTGTTGCGCGAAGCACCGCGTCCAGGCACCAAACAGAAGGCGCAACTGCGTCGATACGAGGTGAGTGCGCTGCTGAAAAACGGGGAAGTTTCGCAGACACGCCACATCGCACCGGCGCTGCCCGTTTTCGAAGACGCGTTCTGCGCCTTTACACGTGGGTCTCTGGTCGAGACGGAACACGGCCCGGTCGCCATCGAGGACTTGATGCCGGGCGACACGGTCCTGACCCAGACCGGCGCATCCGAAAAGGTGTTGTGGAAAGGCTCGGTCACTTTGGTACCTGGCCGCGAAGACTCGCGCGGGCGGACACGCCCTTTGACCCGCATCATGGCAGACACGTTCGGCATGCAAAAACCATTGTCCGGCGTCATTGCCGGCCCCGCAGCCCGCTTGCTGGCGACGCCGGCGCATCTAAGGCATCTCGGAGGTGGCCAGCCGATGTTGACACCCGTTGCCGAATTTCAGGACGGCATGTCCGTGATCGAAACGCAGCCGCCCACTCCGGTCGAGCTGTTCCATATCTGCCTGGAGCGCCACGCGGTCATCAATGTCGACGGGCTGCAGTTCGAAACCTATCATCCCGGCGTGAACGCGGTCCGGATGATGAGCCACTCGCTGCGCTCGATCTATCTGAACCTGTTCGCGCATATCCATTCCTTGCACGATTTCGGTCCGCTGCTAATGGCACGCGCCGGGGAGGGCGAGATCGACGCCATCACGGCGTGACAGCTTTGACCATCACCACTGCATTTTGGGGGGCAACATGCAGATTTTATTGAGTTGGGCCATTTCTCTGGCCATCGTGGCGGTGCTGCCGCCATGCGCATCGCAAACCAGACGCGCCGGCGTTACGCCGTCCGGTTCATCCGTTCTTCCAATACGTCGAACGGCACGCCGGGTTCGTCTTTTGCACCGCGGATGACAAGCGAAGTCTTGACGCTGGCCACGTTCGGCGTGGTCAGCAACTCACCCGTCAGGAACTGTTGAAAACTGCTGAGGTCGGGGGCGACGCATTTCAGGATGAAGTCGACCTCGCCGTTCAGCATGTGGCATTCCCGGACAAGCGGCCAGTCTCGGCAGCGGTCTTCGAACGCCCGCAACTCCGCCTCGGCCTGGCTTTCAAGGCCTACCATCGCAAAGACCTGAACTTCGAACCCCAGTTCACGGGCGTTGACCTCGGCGTGGTATCCTCGGATAAAACCAGCCTCCTCCAACGTGCGCACGCGCCGCAGGCAGGGTGGGGCCGAGATTCCGACACGTTTTGCGAGCTCGACATTGGTCATTCGTCCGTCTGCCTGCAGTTCTGCAAGGATCTTTCGGTCGATCTCGTCCAGCCGTGTCGTGACCATGCGGTGCTCCTGAAATTTTCGGTTCTTATATCAGCGCAGGTGCCATGCGCAATATTCTTTCGCACCAGCGCAATAATCTTTGTCTGTCGATCAGGCAAGCCGGCACCTTGGAACCACATGACGGACGCGTGAGACGAAGGGGCTTTAAGCCGATCGATGCTGTCGCTATATCGAAGCCCGGCGCCCACGACGGCGCTCAGGCAATAATCGAGTGGGGGTTCCATGGCCGAGACACGACACACAAAGGTTCTTATCATCGGATCGGGGCCTGCCGGATACACCGCGGGCATCTATGCCAGCCGCGCGATGCTGAACCCGATTCTGGTGCAGGGCATCGAACCGGGCGGCCAGTTGACCACCACCACCGAGGTCGAAAACTGGCCCGGCGACACCGAGGTTCAGGGCCCTGACCTGATGGTGCGCATGCAGGATCACGCCAAGGCCATGGGCTGCGAGGTGATCGGTGACATCATCAATGACCTGGACCTGTCCAAACGTCCTTTCACCGCCAAGGGCGACAGCGGCACGATTTATACCGCCGACGCGGTGATCCTTGCGACCGGCGCACGCGCCAAATGGCTGGGGCTGCCGTCGGAGGAGAAATTCAAGGGCTTCGGTGTTTCGGCCTGCGCCACCTGTGACGGCTTCTTCTATCGTGGGCAGGAGATCGTGGTGATCGGCGGCGGCAACACCGCCGTGGAAGAAGCGCTGTTCCTGACCAATTTCGCCAGCAAGGTCACGCTGATCCACCGCCGGGACGAGCTGCGCGCCGAAAAGATACTGCAAGACCGCCTGTTCAAGAACGAAAAGATCGAGCCGCTGTGGTTCCACCAGCTGGAGGAAGTGATTGGCGCCGATAACCCGCTGGGCGTCGAAGGCGTGCGGGTGAAGAACGTCAAGACGGGCGAAATCACCGAGATCCCCTGCAAGGGCGTGTTCGTCGCCATCGGCCACGCACCTGCCAACGAACTGGTCAAGGACGTGCTGGAAACCCACATGGGCGGCTATGTCAAAACCAAACCCGGCACCACGCAGACCTCGATCCCCGGCGTGTTCGCGGCCGGTGACCTGACCGACCATGTGTACCGGCAGGCGGTGACCTCGGCCGGAATGGGCTGCATGGCGGCGCTGGATGCCGAACGGTTCCTTGCCGAACAGGAATGACCGCGACGCGCAGCGCCTTCGGCGCTGCGTACCGCCCTCCTCTGGCACCTTGACCCGCACTGCGCGGCAACGCAGACTTGCCCCGAGCGCGGCAGATTTCAGGTGATCTTTTGAACACCCCCCTTTGGCAGGGCAGTTGGGCGACCCGTCTCAGGATCATCAGTGGTCTTGTGCTGTTTGCCTTTGCTTTCTTCCACTTCATCAATATCGGGCTGGGGCTGTTTCACACCGACTACCTGCATGACATGCAGGACTCTCGGAAAACGGTCACGCGCCATTCGATTGGCAGCGCTGTCCTGTATCTTGCCCTGATCGTACATGCAGGTCTGGCATTGGTGTCGATCGCCCAGCGCCGAACCCTGCGAATGCCTTTTCATACGGCCCTGCAGATCGTTCTTGGCCTTCTCATTCCGCTGCAACTGATCTCGCACATCGTCCAGACACGCTATGCGCATCAGGTTTTCGATGTGAATGACGAGATGGGCTACATCATCATTCTGATGTGGCCAAATTCGGCCATCTGGATGCAAAGTCTGCTGATGCTGATCGTCTGGATACACGGGTGCATCGGACTGCATATCTGGCTGCGACTGACTTCGTGGTGGCGCCAAACCGTACCCTATCTGATCGGAGTTGCCGTCTTCATCCCAAGCTTTGCCCTGGCCGGTTTGCTGACCGAAGGGCGGCGCATCTGGATGGATTTTGCGGATCCGGATCTACGCGAACAGTATATCGAGCATTACAACTGGCCCGGCCCCGAAGAGTTCCAGGTTTTGTTCAGCGTCAAGGACAACGCCTTGATGGCCTTCTGGATCGCGCTTGCTGCAGCTCTTGCGTTCCATTTCGGAGGCAAGCTTTGGCGCAGACGACACTCGGTGCGCGTCAGATATGTCGATGGGCCAGAAGTGACCTCAGAGAAAGGCATGACGCTGCTTGAGATGTCACAAGCCAACGGTATTCCGCATACTGCACTGTGCGGCGGCCGGGGGCGCTGCACCACCTGCCGTGTCATCGTCGAGGATGGCGCCGAGTCACTGCCACCGCCCACCGAGGTCGAAGCCCGCAGCCTGAAAGCCGTGGGGGCCACACAGCGCACGCGCCTTGCCTGCCAGGTCCGCCCCTCTAGCCCCTTGACGGTTTTCCGTGTTTTCCGGCCGGATGGTGGACGCCAGCGGGCGCATGCCAGCCAGGGGCAAGAGCGAAAACTGGCCGTGCTTTTTCTGGACATGCGCGGGTTTACCGCGCGCACAACGGGGCAACTGCCCTATGACATCGTGTTCCTGCTGAACCGGTTCTTTGACGCCATTGTTCCAGCCATTACCGCAGACGGCGGGGTCGTCGACAAATACATGGGCGATGGCCTTTTGGCCGTGTTCGAAACACCCGACACGTCCAGCTCGGCCCGTTCTGCCCTGAAAGCTGCGATCGACATCAGTCATGCGCTTGCGCAGTTCAACCAGCAGCTGTCCCAGGAAAACAGCCCCGAGATTCGCATCGGCATGGGCCTGCACCTGGGCGACCTTGTGTTGGGAGAAATCGGCGCTGCCGGCCACGCCGCGCGGACCATCATCGGTGACGCCGTGAACGTCGCCAGTCGGCTGGAAGGAGAAACCAAGGCGCTCGGGGCCGAGCTGTTGGTCTCGGAAGCCGTGCTGCGCGCGGCCGGGTTTGAGACCGATGGCCTTGACCTGCGTCTGTTCCAGCTGCGGGGCGTAACCGAGCCCGTCCCTGCCCTGCCGGTCGAGCGCGCTCTGGATCTGGACCAACTTCTGACCTCACCAGAACAGATCGCCGCCGGTTGACGATATTGTCCCCATCCGGTGGGATTTTCGTCGCTTTTTCGGTTCCGGCCCGGAAAAACCTTCCATTCCGGGGAAAAACCGCGCATATCCTCCTTTGTTTCATGAATGTATATGGACTTCGACTGACGACCGGGGCACATGGCCCGGAAATACACCTGAATCACTGATTGACCACACTGCCTCAAGAGTATTGCGATGACGATGTTGAGTAACCTGGCTCCGATCCCAGAACTGTATGTTTCCTATGAATCCGCCCAAAAGCTGAAAGTCGAAGCCGCCGACCTGACCAGCTGGGATCTGACCCCGCGCCAGATCTGTGATCTGGAATTGCTGATGAATGGCGGGTTCAACCCGCTCAAGGGCTTTCTGGGTCAGGAAGACTATGACAGCGTCGTCGAAAACATGCGCCTGGCCGACGGAAGCCTTTGGCCGATGCCGATCACACTGGATGTGAACGAAGATTTCGCCGATCAGATCGAACTGGGTCAGGACATTGCGCTGCGCGACCAGGAAGGCGTGATCCTGGCGACCATGACCGTTACCGACCGCTGGACCCCGGACAAATCGCGTGAGGCCGAGAAGGTGTTCAGTGCCGATGATGATGCGCACCCGGCCGTGAACTATCTGCACAACGTGGCAGGCAAGGTTTATCTGGGCGGCCCCGTGACCGGCATCCAGCCGCCGGTGCATTATGATTTCAAGGCGCGCCGCGACACCCCGAACGAGTTGCGCGCTTATTTCCGCAAGGTGGGTTGGCGCCGCATCGTGGCTTTCCAGACCCGCAACCCGCTGCACCGCGCACACCAGGAACTGACCTTCCGTGCCGCGCGCGAGGCGCAGGCCAACCTGCTGATCCACCCGGTTGTGGGCATGACCAAGCCCGGTGATGTCGATCACTTCACCCGCGTTCGCTGCTATGAGGCGGTGCTGGACAAGTACCCGGCTTCGACCACCACGATGAGCCTGCTGAACCTGGCGATGCGCATGGCTGGGCCGCGCGAAGCGGTCTGGCACGGCCTAATCCGCAAAAACCACGGCTGCACCCACTTCATCGTCGGCCGCGACCATGCCGGCCCCGGCAAGAACAGCCAGGGTGAGGATTTCTACGGCCCCTATGACGCCCAGGACCTGTTCCGCAAATTCCAGGACGAGATCGGCATCGAGATGGTCGATTTCAAACACATGGTCTATGTGCAGGAACGCGCCCAGTACGAACCCGCGGACGAGATCGAGGACCGCGACAACGTCACGATCCTGAACATCTCGGGCACCGAACTGCGCCGCCGTCTGCGCGAGGGGCTTGAGATCCCCGAGTGGTTCTCGTTCCCCGAGGTGGTCGAGCAGCTGCGCCGCCGCTATCCGCCGCGCAGCCAGCAGGGCTTTACCGTCTTCTTCACCGGATTCTCGGGCTCGGGCAAATCGACCATCGCCAACGCTCTGATGGTCAAGCTGATGGAGATGGGCGGCCGTCCCGTCACGTTGCTGGACGGTGACATTGTCCGCAAGAACCTCAGCTCGGAACTGGGCTTCTCGAAGGAACACAGGGACCTGAACATCCGCCGCATCGGATATGTGGCCTCCGAGATCACCAAGAACGGCGGCATCGCCATCTGTGCCCCGATCGCGCCCTACGCCACCACCCGCCGCGCCGTGCGCGAGGAGATCGAGCAGTTCGGCGCGTTCTGCGAAGTTCACGTGGCCACCAGCATCGAGGAATGCGAGCGCCGCGACCGCAAGGGCCTGTACAAGCTGGCGCGTGAAGGCAAGATCAAAGAGTTCACTGGTATTTCGGACCCTTACGATGTGCCGGAAAACCCGGAACTGCGCGTCGAGACCGAGAATGTGGACGTGGACAACTGCGCCCACCAGGTTCTGCTGAAGCTGGAAAGCATGGGATTGATTGCCGGATCCTGAACCACAGCCAGTTGCTGTCAACACTGACCCCCGGAGACATCTCCGGGGGTCTTTCATTTCCGGAACACTGTTTTGAACACCCCCCTTCCATCCGCGCAGATTGGCGGTCGTTCGACGTTTCATCCAAAAAATGCTACTATTTCGCATATTTTGCGCAGACATAATTTGTCTGCATCCTTTGGGAGGGTGAACATATGGCAACTCAGAAAAATACCGACGACGGCGGAGCCATGTTTGCGGGAGACAACCGCGCAGCGGTAATTGCCGACTACAAGATCGCCCAGTTTTCCCGGTTGCAACTTCCGGCGTTGATGGCTGCACCGGCTATGGCAGGGGGCCTGACACCATTTATCCCCATAGACTGGCTGCTGGACCTTCTGAAATCGATCTGCACCTACGCGGATTGGGTGAAGGAATGCGACAAGATCAAAGCCAAGATTCAAAAGGCGCTGGATACACTGCAGCCGCCGCCCCAGGATCACCCTTTGGGGCTTGTCGTGCCACCGGTTCCGCCGACGCCCGGCACGACCCGTCTTCGTCAGATCCTTGAGGTCATCGATGCGGCCAAGACCGCTGCCGGCAACATGGAGCCAGACTCGGCGCGCGACAGCCTCAAAGAGGCCAAGGACATGATGCACCACGACTCGGTCAAAGCCGAGTTCCGCCGGCTGAATGACGTGGATGGCTGGTACGACATTCTTGAGGAATTGCAGGACGCGATCGATTACCTGGAACGTGTCTCGCGGCACTGACCCACGCCGGCACAGCCAAAGCGCGCGGGCGGCACAGTCAGCCTGCTGAAAGCTGATCCCGCAGGGCCTCGGCAGCCCTCAGTTCGAACTCTCCATAGATGGCGGCCTGCGGTTGTATCGCCCGCAGAAACGGCAGGCGTTTTTCATAGTCTTCCCCCGACAGCATTTGCACGGCCTGCTGGATGTCCGCCTCGGTTTCGCACAGGATCATTCCCTTGGTATCGAGGAAGTCGCCGATATTGGGGCACCCCCAATAGATCGGGACCGTCGAACACAGAACGGCGTCGATCAGCTTCTCCGAGAAGTAGTTCCTCTCGCGCACGTTTTCGATGACGACCGAATAACGATAAGGTGCCAACCCGTCTGACTTGTTCTCGAACGGCTGATAGCCGCGGCCCATGATGTCGATGTCAGCGCCTGTGTCGCGGGCCCAATCGATCAGCCTGTGCCTCAGCTGGTGCCCCTCCAGATCGCGCTTTGCCGACGCGATCAGCGAACATGACCGCGTCTTGACGACGCTCAGATCCTGCCACTCGGGAACTTGGGTCACGCCGTAGGGCAGGAAAACCGCGTTGGGCAGGCTGTTCAGCAATACGTCGTGAAAGGTGAACACCCGGAAAAAACGCCGCCAGGTCCAGCGCAGCATCCGATCGTGCTTGCCATGTATGGCCGATGGCTCGCCCATCATCAGCGATATCCGAGCCCGCGTGCCGCGTCGCAGGCGCAGGTGTACAGTGGAATTGGGATACATGATCAGGTGGTCGGAGGGCGCGAGGTCACCAACGGTCTTTCCTGACAGGCGCTCGGGGCAGCCCAGCGGCCAATTCAGATCTGCCAGCGGAACCGAGGCCAGTTTCGGCCCCAGACGGTGGCCATAGGGCAGAATCGCGATCGCAGGTTCGGTCATTGCAGGCTGTCCGGCAGGTCGGTCTGTCCGCGCATCAGGACGAACCCGCGCCCGGCAACCTTGATGCCCGTCATCGCATCCGTTGGCCCGACCCGCGTTACGGTCGCCTGGCCGGGACGGCCCATGTCGTGGCCCTGTTCGGCGATAAAGCTGTCTTTTGGCATCAGCCCGTATTTCCACAGGTAAGCCGCCATTGCGCCGGTGGCGGAGCCGGTGAACGGATCTTCGGGCGGGCTGGGCGGCGCCAGCAACAGACGCGAGAACGTATCCCCTTGAGCCGTGGCCCCCTGCAGGGTCACCAGAAAGGGTTCGGCCATGTCGGACCCGGCATATCCGGCAGTTTCCGCCACCCGTTGCAGCGCATCCACATTCAGTTGTGCCGCGCGCAAGGCTGCGTGATCCCGCAGAACTGTAATGCAGAACGGCAGCCCGGTCGAAACCATCTGCGGCGGCGAAATGATCGCACTTGCAGGTAGGCCGATCGCAGCGGCAACAAGGTCTTCTGGCACCCGCGTGCCAAATTCGGGCGCGATCTGGGTCATCTCAATCTGGTCGCCTTGCAGCTGGATCGACACGATCCCTGCTCCGGTTTCCAGTGTCAGTGCGTCACCAGATATCATTCCCCGGGAGCGCATGGCTGCCACGGTCGCAATGGTCGGGTGTCCGGCAAAGGGAATTTCACGGCTGGCCAGGAAATACCGCACTCGGATATCCGCCACATCCGATGGGCCGGTAAACGTGCATTCGACCAAAGACGTCTCGCGGACAAACGCCGTGCAGACTGTTTCCGGCAAATGCGCGCCACCATGCACGACTGCACAGCCATTTCCGCCGAATGCCGTGTCGCTGAAGGCATCCACCCAATCGAAATCGAACCAGCTCATGCGCCCTCTCGTGCCTGCAGTCAGAAAGTGCCGGGAATGCAAACCCGCGGGTGGCATGTTTGACGCCTCACGCGCCGCTTGTCACGCTGAATCGGTCTGTGGCCGTGTCAGTGCACAGCCACCGGAGACAGGTCATGCTGCCGCGCCAGTACGAAGGCCAGCTTTCGATCGGCGACAAGCGCCAGTTGCTGCCCGTCTGAATCGTGAACGGCATAAAGATGATCCAGATCACCCACCTGCGTGCGCACCTCGTGCGGCAGGTTGGCCACGTTCACGGCCTTCACATAGACGATCCGATTGCCTTCGGTGTTGATTTCATACGGTGTATTCATGGCTTACCCCTTCCTTATGTTGATCGTCTGCACAACGGTTTCGGGCACGGCGCGGGTCAGGTCGATATGCAGAAGGCCATTTTCCATTATGGCCTCGCCGACCTCGACACCGTCGGCCAGCACGAACATGCGCTGGAACTGACGGGCCGCGATGCCGCGGTGCAGGAACACGCGCCCCTCGCTGTCGTCGCGCTGACGGCCCCGGATCACCAGTTGCCGATCTTCGATGGTGATCGACAGGTCATCCTCGGCAAACCCGGCTACGGCCAAGGTAATGCGGTAGGAATGATCCGACGTCTGTTCGATGTTGTAGGGCGGATACCCCTCGTTTCCGGCCTTTGCAGACCGTTCCAGAAGGCGTTCCAGCTGCTCGAACCCCAGAAGATGCGGGTATGAGCCAAGAGTAAGTTTTGACACGTTTTCTCGTCCTTCTTTGTCAAAGCGACGTGATGCGCGGCCCCGTAACGGCAGCTGCACAAAAGACAATATGGGATGAAACGTGTGTCTCCACAAGGTCTAGGCGGATTCACTTGAACGCACTATCTTGTGTAACACGCACCACCAGCCACACATGAGTCGCCCATGAACGCGCCCACCGACATTTCGATGAAAACCGACGAGGTTCTGCGCGTCGAACTGGAGGTGTTCCGCCAACAACACCGCGACCTGGACGAGGCGATCAAGGCGCTCGAGGCGACCGGCACCGCCGATCAGCTGACGGTGAAGCGGCTGAAGAAACAGAAGCTGCGCCTGAAGGATATCATCCGGCTGATCGAGGATCGCCTGACCCCTGACATCATCGCCTGATCCGGAGCGGTCAACCGCATTGCCACGCAAGCGGATTTCACTATAGTGCGCGCTTCCTAAAGCAGGCGGGGAACAGGGCGGATGAGCGATATCAAGGTCGGAATCATCATGGGCAGCCAGTCGGACTGGCCCACCATGAAGGGCGCTGCAGAGATACTGGACGAACTGGGCGTGGCCTACGAGACCAAGATCGTCTCGGCCCACCGCACGCCGGACCGTCTGTGGGAGTACGGCAAGACCGCCGTGCAGCGCGGGCTACAGGTGATCATCGCCGGCGCCGGCGGGGCCGCACATCTGCCGGGGATGATGGCGTCCAAGACGCGGGTACCGGTGATCGGTGTACCGGTGCAGACGCGGGCGCTGTCCGGTGTCGACTCGCTCTATTCCATCGTGCAGATGCCCAAGGGTTTCCCGGTTGCGACCATGGCCATCGGTTCGGCCGGCGGCGCCAATGCCGGCCTGATGGCTGCCGGTATTCTGGCCCTGCAGGACGCAGACCTGGCCGGTCGGCTGGACGCCTGGCGCGCCGCGCTGTCGGACTCGATCCCCGAGGAGCCGCGCGATGAGTAACCCCTTGCAGCCCGGCGCGGTGATCGGAATTCTGGGCGGCGGCCAGCTGGGGCGGATGCTGTCGATGGCTGCGGCGCGGCTGGGCTTCGTGACCCATATCTTCGAGCCGGGCGCCAACCCGCCGGCGGGCCAGGTGGCGCATCGCGTGACCACCGCACCTTATGAGGATGCCGAGGCGCTGGCCGCTTTTGCGCAATCCGTCGATGTCATCACCTACGAGTTCGAAAACATCCCGACCGAGGCGCTGGACGTTCTGGAATCGCACCGCCCCATCCGCCCCGGTCGCGAGGCGCTGCGGGTCAGTCAGGACCGGCTGACCGAAAAGACATTCCTGCAAGGCCTGGGCCTGAACACCGCACCCTTTGCCGATGTAACCGACATGGACAGCCTGCAGGCCGCCATCGAACTTATCGGCACGCCGGCCATCCTCAAGACCCGCCGCTTCGGCTATGACGGCAAAGGGCAGGCGCGACTGAAGTCGCCCGAGGACGCACAGGCCGCGCTGGCCGACATGCGGGGTGCACCCGCCATCTTGGAAGGCTTCGTCAATTTCAGCCACGAGGTGTCCATCATCGCCGCCCGCGGGCTGGACGGCCAGGTGGCCTGCTTCGACCCTGGCGAGAACGTGCATCGCGACGGCATCCTGCACACGACCACGGTGCCCGCGCGCCTGTCCCCTGCCCTGCGGACCGACGCGGTGCTGCTGGCCGCGAATATCCTGAACGCGCTGGACTATGTCGGCGTCATGGGGGTCGAGCTGTTCGTGACGCCGCAGGGCCTGATCGTGAACGAGATCGCGCCGCGCGTTCACAACTCGGGTCACTGGACTCAGAACGGCTGTGCGGTCGATCAGTTCGAGCAGCATATCCGCGCCGTGGCCGGCTGGCCTCTGGGCGACGGGCAGCGTCACGCGGATGTGGTGATGGAAAACCTGATCGGCGACGACATGGACCGCGTGCCCGAGCTTGCGCAACAGCGCGACGTGGCCCTGCACCTGTACGGCAAGGCCGAGGTCAAGCCGGGCCGCAAGATGGGCCATTTCAACCGGATCAAACGCTAGCGTGCCGCGGCGACGAACCGCCCGGCGACATCCCCCGACAGGAAACTGACCCGGCCGCCGGCGATGGTGGCCGCCACGCGCTGCGTTTCAGCGTCCAGAATGACCAGATCGGCGCGTTTGCCGGGGTGCAGCGACCCCCGGTCCTCAAGGCCAAGCACCCGCGCGGGACCCGACGACACCAGCGCCCATGCGCCCGCCAGATCCATCAGCCCCGATTTCATCAACATCAGAGCCGCCCTGCGCGGGCTGGGATAGTGGTAATCCGACGCCAGCGCATCGCACAGCCCCATGGCGATCAGATCCAGCGCACTGACATTGCCCTTGTGCGATCCGCCCCGCACCACGTTGGGCGAGCCCAGAATGACGTGATCGCCCGCAGCCTTGGCTGCCTCGGCCGACTCGAGCGTTTCGGGAAATTCGGCGATATGCACGCCGCGTTTGCGCCATTGGGAACGGGCCTCTGCCGTCGCGTCGTCATGGCTGCCCAGACGCACGCCTTGCCGGGTAAGCGCCGCGCACAGCACATCAAGCGCAACGGGCACCTCGGAGGTGCGGGCGTGCATGTCCTGCAGCATCTTCAGATGCGCCTCGGGGCTGCGACCGGCCTTGAGCGCCTGCCCGGTCAAACGCGGCGGGGTGCGCCCCTGTGCCAGACGGTCATGGGGCAGGTGATCATTGAACACGACATAGGGCACCTGCCAGTCGGCGATGCGCCCCGGCAGGTCGGCATAGTCATCCAGCAGGTGGGTTTCGAACCGCAACTGCGGGATCAGGTCGGTGACCACGCTGCCCTTCACCGCCGCGATCGCGCGGAACACGTCGGCGGCGAACTCTGGGCCGCGTACGCCGCCCTCCCAGCTGTAGAACTGCGCCAGCACGGCGGTGGTGATGCCATTGGCTGCCAGTTCGGCCTCGGCGGCGCGGATGCCCTCGTCCATCTGCTTCATGGCCCCCCGGCGCGGGGCGATGTGACGCTCGAACCCGTCCCCGTGCAGGTCGATGATGCCCGGCAGGATCAGATAGCCGCTCAGATCAACGACCGGCGCACCGCTGCCCTCCTGGATCAAGCCGTCCGCGATTGAGAGATCGTTACCGACAAGTCCGCGATCAGGGTGCAGAACCTGCGCCCCGGAAAAGGTCAGCTCCAATGCGGTCATCGCGTGGGTTCCGAGGCGGGTTCGGCGCAGTCCTCTCCGATGCAGATCTCATCAATGATGTCCATCACACCGTCCAGCCAGGTTATGTTGGGATCGAACTCACCGAACTCGATGAAGTGCAAAGCCTGCGCCATGACCTGCGGGTTGTTCATCATGAACGTATGCGTCACCGGCAGCACGATGTGGTCGGTCATGCCCTGGACTTTGGTTTCTTCGACAGCGACCTTGCCGTCATCCGGTCCATCAACCAGCGACGAAAAGACCGGATTCAAGGAGTTCTCGCCTGCAATCACCCCCAGCTCGAAGTCGACCGGTGGCAGGCGACGCGGAATACCTTCGGGACCCGTACCCAGCTGCAGGCCGGCGGGGCCGTTCAACAGACCGAACACTTCCCAATCGCCCAGTTCATCGACCAATTGGCTGCCTTGGTTGGGCGGGCCAAGCATGACGACGCGGCCCAGATTCTGCGGATGGTGATCCTGCAGCCAGTAGCGCAACAGGATACCCCCCATCGAATGCGCGACAACGTTGACGGTGTCATCTCCGCACGCCGCAAACGCCTCGGGTATGGTCCGGTCGGCCAGTTCCGGAATCGGAAGATCCGTCGAGCGATAACCCGGCCGCACAACGGTGTACCCGTGCACCTTGAACAACTGCTCCATGACCGAAAACGATGCTTCGGTCCGGGCAAGCCCATGCAGCAGGACAACGCATTTTGCCTGCGCGGCGATCGGCATCAGGAAAAGCAATATGAAAAACAGGATCCGCATGGCTGCCAGATAATCGCTATTCTTCAGAGAGGAAAGACCTAGCGCCGCCTCACGCGCATAACTGCCAATGCAATACCGCCCACAACCAACCCTGCCCCTGCCATCAGCCGCAGGCTCAGTTGCTCGCCGAGCAGCGCCACACCTGCAATGATCGCAATCACCGGGACGCTCAGCTGCACTACGGCTGCAACCGCAGGCGCCAGCTGGGGCAGCAGGCGATACCACAGGGCGTACCCCAACCCCGAGGTTACGCCGCCAGATACGGCCGCCAGCCCCAAACCCGCCCAGGTCAAGTTCCACGCCGGAGCGCCGGCGATCAAAATGCCAGCGGTCACCGGCAGGGCCACCACAAAGTTCGAGGCCGTTCCCGCCAGCGCATCGGGCTCGGACCGACCAGCAATCGAATACGCAGCCCACCCGACCCCTGCGGCGGCCATCAAGGCTGCCCCTGTCGGGTCAACACGTGCCTCAGCGCCTGGCCACAGAACCCAGGCCAATCCGGCCATTGCAATTGCTGCCCCCGCCACCTGTCGAAAAGTCGGGATCGCCCCCGTCAGGGTGCCGGCCAGAAACATCGAGATCTGGACCACCGCAAACAGGATCAAGGCGCCCAATCCCGCATCAAGTGACAGATAGGCCACCGAAAACCCGACCATGTACAGCGACAAGGACCCTGCTCCGATCACCCGGCGCCTGTCGAACACCCGCAGGGTGCCACCCCGCGACACGACCAAAGCGCAAAGAACGAGCGCACCACAGAGCACACGAACAACGGCAAAACTCGCCGGGTCGCTGGCTCCGCTCTCCACGGCCAACCGGTTCAGGATGGAATTGGCCGCAAAGGCACACATTGTCAGGGCGGTCAGAAGAAACAGCTGCATGCCTCACCAATACCGTGTCCGCACGCAATGGACACCCGCTTTCCTGCGCTTCCGCGTGACCGGCTGCGGCGATCCCCAGAATTGCAAGCAGCGCCGGCCGAAACACCGCGGATCACTGAAAAAATCAAAACGGGGCCGCCCGAAGGCGACCCCGCTGAAATTTTCGGTAAGACTTTCCCTTGCGGGTTGCCTGAATTCGCTGACGCGAACCCGGACAGTCTTACATCATGCCGCCCATGCCGCCCATGTCGGGCATGCCAGCACCGGCGCCTGCACCTTCTTTGGCGGGCTTGTCGGCAACCATGGCTTCGGTGGTGATCAGCAGACCGGCAACCGAGGCTGCGTCTTCCAGAGCGGTACGCACCACTTTGGCCGGGTCAATCACGCCGAACTTGAACATGTCGCCATATTCTTCGGTCTGAGCGTTGAAGCCGAAGGCGGTATCCGAGGACTCGCGCACCTTGCCGGCAACGACGGCACCGTCGACACCTGCGTTTTCAGCAATCTGACGCAGCGGCGCTTCGATGGCCTTGCGAACGATGTTGATACCGGCGTCCTGATCGGCGTTGACACCTTTCAGATCGGCCAGAGCCTTGCCGGCCTGAACCAGGGCAACACCGCCACCCACGACGACACCTTCCTGAACGGCGGCGCGCGTTGCGTTCAGAGCGTCGTCCACACGGTCCTTGCGCTCTTTCACTTCAACTTCGGTCATGCCACCGACGCGGATAACGGCAACACCGCCTGCCAGTTTGGCAACGCGCTCTTGCAGCTTCTCACGGTCGTAGTCGCTGGTGGTTTCTTCGATCTGGGTACGGATCTGGGCAACGCGTGCTTCGATCTCGACCTTCTCGCCAGCACCGTCGACGATGGTGGTTTCGTCCTTGGTGATCGACACTTTCTTGGCGGTGCCAAGCATGTCCATGGTGACGTTTTCCAGCTTCATGCCCAGGTCTTCGCTGATGACCTGACCGCCGGTCAGGATTGCGATGTCCTGCAGCATTGCCTTGCGGCGATCGCCGAAGCCCGGAGCCTTGACGGCAGCGATCTTCAGACCACCGCGCAGCTTGTTGACAACCAGAGTTGCCAGCGCTTCGCCTTCAACGTCCTCGGCGATGATCAGCAGCGGCTTCTGCGACTGGATCACCTGCTCGAGCAGCGGAACCATCGGCTGCAGCGACGAGAGTTTCTTCTCGTGCAGCAGGATCATGCAGTCTTCCAGCTCGGCGACCATCTTGTCAGCGTTGGTGACGAAGTAGGGCGACAGGTAGCCACGGTCGAACTGCATACCTTCGACGACGTCGGTCTCGGTTTCCAGACCTTTGTTCTCTTCGACGGTGATGACGCCTTCGTTGCCAACCTTCTGCATCGCGTCTGCGATCTGGCGGCCGATTTCAGCTTCGCCGTTAGCCGAGATGGTACCAACCTGCGCGACTTCGTCGCTGTCTTTGACTTCGCGGGCAGCGTTCTTGATTTCTTCGACGACTTTGGCGGTTGCCATGTCGATGCCGCGCTTCAGGTCCATCGGGTTCAGGCCGGCAGCAACCTGCTTGAGGCCTTCCTTGACGATGGCCTGAGCCAGAACGGTCGCGGTGGTGGTGCCGTCACCGGCTTCGTCATTGGTGCGGCTGGCGACTTCTTTCACCATTTGCGCGCCCATGTTCTCGAACTTGTCTTCCAGTTCGATTTCCTTGGCGACCGAAACACCGTCTTTGGTGATGCGCGGCGCGCCGAAGGATTTGTCCAGAACCACGTTGCGGCCTTTGGGGCCGAGCGTCACCTTCACAGCATCCGCCAGGATGTTCACACCCTTCAGCATGCGGTTGCGGGCATCGGTGTCGAACTTGACGTCCTTTGCAGACATGTCTTTTTCTCCTCGAGAAATGTGTTTGAAATGAAGATCAGAGCAAGCGCATGCGCGTTACTCGATGATCCCCATGATGTCGCTTTCTTTCATCATCAGCAGCTCTTCGCCGTCGACGTGGACCTCGGTGCCGGACCATTTGCCGAACAGGATCTTGTCGCCGGGCTTCACAGCCATCGCGATCAGTTCGCCGCTGTCTTTCCGCGCGCCTTCGCCGGTTGCAACGACTTCGCCTTCGCTGGGCTTTTCTTTTGCGCTGTCGGGAATGATCAGGCCGCCTGCGGTTTTCTCTTCGCTTTCGGTACGGCGAACCAGCACGCGGTCATGAAGCGGTTTCAATGCCATCTTTGCAGCTCCTTGGGCTCAAAGGTTGTTTTCCTCCCCCCGCGGTCTTGCGGGGCGTTAGCACTCAGCTTGGTCGAGTGCTAACGACGCATAGCTAGGGGGTGATTTCCGGCGAGTCAACAATCGGTGATGAATTTTTTTCGCGCGCAGCCTGAGGCCGGCCTGGTCAGGTCCGGTCTTCCCAGCTGTAAGCCCAGTGCTTCAGACCTTCGGACCCGGAAGGCGACAGTTCATAGACGCCCTTTGCCACCTTTTCAAACCAGCCATAATGGTTTTCGCGCATGAGGCGCGTCGCGGCCGCAACGCCCGTGGCACTGGCGACCTCAGCGCCCTTGGTCGCCCCGTGTTCGGCCAGATGCGCGGCACATTTCAGGGCATCCTGCCGATAGGCAGTGACGATTCCGTGCCGGGTTGCCCCACCCGAGTTCGGATCCCCTTCCAACCGCTCGAACTCGCGCAACAATCGCGCAGCTTTGGCCTTGTTCTTTCGCGGCGCATAGGGGCCGGGGTCACAATGGACTTCGACCCGTCCATCCGCACGAACGGTGATCAAACCCAACCCCAACCGGCGACACAGGGACAGGTTGTCCCGCAGCGCCCTGCGCGCCGACCGGCCGGTGGGCTTGCAGACGGCCACATAGACCTGATCCGATACCTTCAACCGGGTCACGGCCTGATGGAACAAGGCCAGCGAAAATCTCAGCTTCAATTCAACGATCACTGGATCACAACCGGGCTTGACGGCCACGATGTCGGCGGCGCCGACCTCTCCTTTCACGGTGTACCCTTGCCGCTGCAATAGCGCCTTGATCGGAGGATAAAGATCCTGTTCGCGGTTCATGACGCCATGCTATGGTTTTTTCAGAGAAACGCCATACGGATACACGGCTTGCGCGCGGTCGGCGGGCGTGGCTATCTGTTCCTCAGTTCTTTCAGCCACAATCGGAATGGTCTCGATGCGCGTGTTTCTTTTTGCCCTACTTGCTGCTCTGCATCCAATGGTGGCCAATGCCGCCTGTGACGGGCGCGATTTGCGGCAAGACATGACGCCTGAGGCCCGGGCCGAATTGAACGCGGCGACCAGTCAGATGGCATATCCCGAAGGCAATCACTGGATTGCACAGAAAGACAACACTGTTTTGCATCTGATCGGCACATTGCACGTCAACGATCCGCGAATGGGCCCGGTGGTGGAGCGGTTGGCGCCAATGTTGAGCGAGGCCGACGCGTTTTACTTCGAGATCACCCAATCCGACATGTCCGCTTTCGAACAAGACCTGGCCAAGGATTTCAGCCCGGTCCTGATCAACTCGGGACCAACTCTGATCGATCTGATGAGCGAAGAGGACTGGGCCGTGATTTCCAAGGCGCTTTCGGCACGCGGCATTCCCGGTTGGATGGCCGCGAAACTGCGCCCCTGGTTCCTGTCGATGATGCTGGGTATGCCACCCTGCATGCTCCAGGTGCCAGATGCAGACCGGGGAATGGATGCGCGCCTGACCGAACTGGCCGAAGCTGAGGGCAAACCGCAATATTCTCTGGAACAGATCGACGACCTGATTGCGATCTTCGACAGCCACACGCTTGAAGAGCAGGTGCAGTCTTTGGTGCGCATGGTCGATGCCTTTGACGCCGGCGATGACCACATGGTGACGATGGCCAGCGCATATTTCGAGGAGAAGCACGCAGAAATCCTGCAATTCGCAAAGATATATGGGCGCGAGGCTTCGGGCCTGGCGCCTGACGTGTTTGCACAGGAATGGGCCGCATTCGAGGACCAGCTTCTGGTTCAACGCAACGATAACTGGATGGAAACGATCCTGACCATCGAAAACCAGGCGGCGGTGATCGCGGTTGGTGCCGGTCATCTGGGTGGAGACCATGGACTTCTGCAACAGCTGGAACGCGCCGGATATCAACTGAGCCGCGCACAGTTCTGAGCGGTCAGCGCTTCTGTCAGACCAACCGTCGCAGCCTTGTTTCTGCCGGGTGACAACGCCAATGGACCACCCTATAAGGCGCGCAAACTCCTTATGTGCAGGAAACAGACATGACCACCCAAGTATTTGGCCACAAATCTCCCGACACCGACTCGACCGGATCGCCGATCCTGTGGGCCTGGTATCTGAACGAAGTCAAAGGCGAAAAGGCCGAGGCCGTCCTGCTGGGCGAACCCAACACCGAAGCTGCCTTCATGCTGCAGCGCTGGGACCTGCCCAAGCCGCGCATCATCGAGGATGTCGAGACCGATGCGCCCGTCGTCATCGTTGACACAAACAACCCGGCCGAATTGCCGGCCAATATCAACAACGCCGACATCCGCGCCATCATCGACCACCACAAGCTGGTCGGCGGGCTGGAGACCAAAGGCCCGATCGACATCACCGTGCGCCCGCTGGCCTGCACGGCGACCATCATGATCGACCTGATGGGCGACGACGCCGCCAAGATGCCCGAGGCTGTCAAGGGCGCGGCCCTGACCTGCATCCTGTCGGACACGCTGGAGTTCCGCTCGCCCACGACCACCGCGCATGACCGCGAAGTAGCCGAGAAGCTGGCCGCCGAGCTGGGGCTGGATGTTTCGGCCTATGCTGCCGACATGTTCGCCGCGAAATCGGACGTATCGTCTTTCTCGGACGCCGAACTGATCCGCATGGACAGCAAGGAATACGAGGTCGACGGTACCAAGTTCCGCGTGTCCGTTCTGGAAACCACCGCGCCGGGCGTGGTGCTTGACCGCAAGGATAGCTTGGCCCAGTCGATGGTCGAGGTGGCCAAGGAAGACAGTGTGGACCAGGTGCTGCTGTTCGTCGTCGACATCCTAAACGAAGAGGCCACCCTGTTGGTGCCGAACGACCTGGTCAAATCGGTTGCCGAGAAAAGCTTTGGCGCTTCGGTGTCCGGCGACACGGTTGTTCTGCCGGGCATCATGAGCCGCAAGAAGCAGATCATTCCGAACCTCAAGGTCTGATCCCGCTCACAGTTCAGCGAAAGGCGCCCTCACCGGGCGCCTTTTTTATTTGCGCGTCGAAAGGTTTGCCGGATGGCAAATCGTTGCTAGGCTAGACGCAGGGACAGGGTGGATCTGGACACGGTGGTCACACGGAAATACAGCACGACACGCAGCATTCTGCTGTTCGAAGGCGGCGACAGGCTTGCCTATTGGCGGCGCTTTGCCATGCTGCTGACCCTTTCGGTGATGATCGCAACCATGGGACTGCTGCGCAACTCTGGCGCCGTGGTCATTGCCGCGATGCTGGTCGCGCCGCTGATGACACCCATTCTGGGCATTGCGGCCGCGATGGTCATGGGCTGGCTGAAACGCGCTTTCGTTCTGACCCTGACGGTCTGCATTGCGGCGGTTCTGTGCGTTATGATGGCCTGGATCCTGGTTTATCTTGCCGATGTCCCGCGCGGCATCCTGATCCCCGATCAGGTCTTGGCCCGCACCGACCCGGGGACCGAAGATCTGATCGTGGCGCTCGCGGCCGGCGTGGCCGGCGCATACGTTCAGATCAACAAGGCCGAACTGAGCCTGCTGCCCGGCGCCGCCATCGGCGTGTCTCTGGTTCCGCCATTATCCGCGTCCGGGATCCTGCTGTATTTCGGGGAACCCGCCGACGCCTACGAGGCGGGTCTTTTGTTCGCGACCAACCTTGGCGCGATCGTTCTGTCGGCCTGCGCGGTCTATATCGTCTATGCCGCAAGGTCGGTTGCATTCGGCAAGGGCCGGCGCAAGCTCAACTTTACTGCCGGTGTGGTCATAACCATGGCGTTCCTGGCCCTCGTCGTGGTCCAGTTGGGAAAATCGACCTACAACCGTTACCTGGAAACCCGTACCGAGGCCGAGGTTGCGCAAGCGATCCGCGACTGGGCGGACCCGGTATCGGTCGAGATCATCCGCATCGACGTGAATGCCAAGCGCAAACGGGCCGAGGTCTGGGTGATCGTAGATCTGCCGCCCGAGGCGCAATTCAAGGTCTCGTCCGTTGCCGGGCTGTTGCCCGAGAGCCTACGGGAAACGTCACTGGTGGACGTTCTGCAGGATGAACTTGGCCCCGGCTATCTCGCCGTCATCCGGTACCAGACCCGCATCGGCGCGCAGGTCATTCTTGGCACCGAAACCGTGCAACAGGCCCCGGATGTCGAAAAGTTGAGCGACGAGGAATGACGGCCAGCACCCGGCTACCTCTGGTCAAGCGGGGCCAGCTTTGCCATAGGTGGCGCAACGCCGTTTCAACAGCCCGAGGCCCGCATGACCCAGATCATCTCCGCGCTTGACCAGATTTCCGACCGTTACAAGGCGCTGTTCGTGGATCTGTGGGGCTGCGTCCACAACGGCATCACCGCCTACCCCGAAGCTGTTGCCGCGTTGAAGGCCTATCGCGACCGGGGCGGCAAGGTGGTGTTGGTGACGAACTCTCCGAAGCCGCGTGCCGGGGTTGCCGAGCAGTTGAAACAGTTCAACGTTCCCGCGGACTGCTACGACACCATCGCGACCAGTGGTGACTCGGCCCGGTCCGCGATGTTCCGTGGTGCCGTGGGCGAAAAAGTCTATTTCATGGGTGAGTGGGAGCGCGACGCTGGGTTCTTCGAGCCGCTGAAAATCCTGGAACACCCGATCCACATCGAGCGCGTGCCGCTAGACCAGGCCGAGGGGATCGTCTGCTGTGGCCCGTTCGACCCGATGGCCGATCCGGCCGTGAATCGGCCGGACTTCCTGTATGCCAAGCAGAAAGGCCTGAAGCTGCTGTGCGCCAATCCCGATATCGTCGTCGATCGGGGCGAAGTTCGGGAATGGTGCGCCGGTGCGCTGGCCAAGCTTTATTCCGAAATGGGCGGCGAGAGCCTGTATTTCGGCAAACCACACCCGCCCATTTATGATCTGGCCCGGCGTCGCCTGCATGCGCTGGGAACGGACGTGCCGGATGACGAGATTCTGGCCATCGGCGACGGTCCGCATACCGACATAGCCGGCGGCATGGGAGAGGGAATTGATTCCTTGTTCATCAGCGGCGGTCTGGCCGCATCGGAAACAAAAACGTCGCACCAGCCGGATCCGAATGCTTTAAGCGATTATATTTCCAAGGAAAACATCAACCCAACCTACACAATCGGTCGTCTGCGCTAGGCAGAAAACGCTTGATTTTCTGCAGTTGCGAAGTAATAAAGTTGCCAATCTTAGGTCTTTGGTGATTTTTTGTTGCCGGGCCGATGCATAGTGAGGGCAACATGTTGGACAATCTTCCACGCGGAACGATCTGTATCGAAGACATCGAAATGGGCATGACCCGCTACCTGCGCAAAGTGGTGACGGACGAAGACATCGAGATGTTCGCCCAGGTCTCGACCGACCGGAACCCGGTGCATCTGGATGACGACTATGCCCGCGATACGATTTTCGAGGGGCGCATCGCCCACGGGATGCTGACAGCTGGTCTGATCTCGGCCGTGATCGGTGAACAGCTTCCGGGCCATGGTACCGTCTACATGGGCCAGTCGCTCAAATTCCTTGCACCGGTCCGCCCCGGCGACATGGTCTATGCCGAAGTCAAGGTGATCGACATCGACTTCGCCAAGCGCCGGGTCAAGCTGGATTGCCATTGCGCAGTAGACGGCAAGAAGGTTTTGGTTGGCGAGGCGATGGTTTTGGCTCCATCACGGAAATTCGACTGACGGCAGGTTTTGACGCCCTGCTGGGCGCTGGTCTGGAACTGCCGCTTGAACCCGGCGGACAGTCCCGCTAGGCAAGCCCCATGCAGATCATCCGGGATTTCCAGTTTGTAGACCCAGAAGACCGCGGCGCCAGCGCCGCGATCGGGAATTTCGACGGCGTTCATATTGGCCACCAGTCGGTGATAGATCTGGCCCGGAAGGCATGCCCCGATGCGCCCTTGGGCGTTCTGACCTTCGAGCCGCACCCGCGCGAATATTTCGCCCCGGACGCGCCGCCCTTTCGTCTGATGCGGGGCAATGCGCGCGCGCACCGGCTGGAGAAGTTGGGCGTACAGAAACTCTACGAACTGCCGTTCAACGCCGCGCTCGCCGGGCTGACGCCCGAGGAATTCGCCCGCAACGTGATCTGCCGAGGCTTGGGTCTGGCCCATGTGGTGATCGGGGCCGATTTCTGTTTCGGCAAAGGCCGCAGCGGCACGGCGCAGGACATGGTTCAGTTCGGCCAGCAGATGGGGTTCGGTGTCACCATCGCCCCATTGATGCAGCAGTCCGATCACGTGGTCTCGTCCACCGCGATCCGGCAAGCCCTGAGCGACGGCCGCCCGCGGGACGCGGCGGCCATGCTGGGCCACTGGCACCGGATCGAAGGCGAGGTTATCGGCGGCGAACAGCGCGGCCGCGAATTGGGCTTTCCCACGGCCAATATGTCGATCGAAGGAATCCACCCCCCAAAATTCGGCGTCTACGCGGTTCTGGTCGACGTGCTGGATGGCCCACATGCCGGCAGCTATCACGGTGCGGCCTCGGTCGGGGTGCGGCCGATGTTCCATGGCGAGGTGCCGAATATCGAAACCTTCCTGTTCGACTTCTCCGGCGATCTTTATGGGGCGACCCTCTCGGTAGGTCTGGTCGAATTCCTGCGCCCCGAGATGACCTTTGACGGCCTCGATGCTCTGATCGCCCAGATGACCGAAGACTGCGATCGCGCGCGCAAGATCCTGGCCGCGACATGAGCAAGGATCCGATCGACCGCGCCGGGCTGGCCCCGCGTTTCTGGGAGCGCAAACCCCTGCAGAAGATGAACCCGCGCGAATGGGAAGCCCTGTGCGACGGCTGCGGCAAATGCTGCCTGAACAAGCTTGAAGACGAGGACAGTGGCGAAGTTGCCCTGACCCGTGTCGCCTGCCGGCTGCTGGATGACGCGACCTGCCGCTGCACCCAGTATGACATCCGCCACCAATTCGTACCGGAATGCATCGTCATGCGCCCGGACAACATTCACGAACACGCCTACTGGTTGCCTCAGACCTGCGCCTACCGCCTGTTGTGGGAGGGCAAGCCCCTGTACGATTGGCACCCGTTGCTGTCAGGGTCGCCCGACAGCGTCCACGCCGCCGGCGTTTCGGTTCAAGGGCTTACCGTGTCCGAATTCGAGACGCCCGAGGAAGAGTGGGAAGACTACATTATCGAGGAGCCAACCTGATGCATTTCGCCTCTGACAATTCCGGGCCCGTCCACCCCGAGGTTCTAACCGCGCTGGCCGAGGCCAATCAGGGCTATCAGATGGCCTATGGCGCCGATGACCTGATGAACGAAGTTCGCGACCGGATCCGGGGCATCTTCGAGGCACCCGGGGCGGCGGTCTATCTGGTGGCGACCGGAACGGCGGCAAACTCGCTGGCTCTGGCGACCCTGTCGCAGCCGTGGGAGACCGTATTCTGCTCGCCCGTCGCGCATATTCATGAGGACGAGTGCAACGCGCCCGAATTCTACACCGGCGCCAAGCTGACGCTGGTTCCGGGCGGCGACAAGATGCAGCCGGATGCACTGCGCCGCACCATCGCCGCCGAAGAGACACGCGGCGTGCATGGGCCCCAACGCGGTCCGGTGTCGATCACGCAGGTGACCGAGCGGGGCTCGGTCTATTCGCTGACCGAACTGCGGGCCCTGTGCGGGGTCGCCAAGGAGTTCGGCCTGCCCGTCCACATGGATGGCGCGCGGTTCACCAATGCGCTGGTGGCGCTGAATTGTTCCCCGGCCGAGATGACGTGGAAGGCGGGCGTGGATGCGGTAAGCTTTGGCGGCACCAAGAACGGGCTGATGGGGGTCGAAGCGGTGATCTTCTTCGACGAAAGCAAGGCCTGGGAGTTCGAGTTGCGCCGCAAGCGCGGGGCGCATCTGTTTTCCAAGCACCGGTATCTGTCGGCCCAGATGGCGGCCTATCTGCGCGATGATCTGTGGCTGCGCTCGGCCCGTAAGGCCAACGCCAATTGCGCGCGTCTGGCCGATGGGCTGCGGTCTGCGGGTGCGCAGTTCCTGCATGAACCCCAAGCCAACATCATCTTTGCCAGCTTTCCTCGCAGCCTGCACAGGCGCCTGCACACGGCCGGTGCCGTCTATCACCTGTGGGGCGACCCACTGGACGGCCCGGACGAGGACGAGATGCTGGCCTGCCGGTTCGTCTGCGACTGGTCGACTCCGACCGAAGAAATCGACCGGTTCCTCGCGCTGCTTTAAGCTCTCCAGAATGCGCCGATCTGCGCTGCCGTCTCGCCTGGGTGCGAGATGGGCAGCATGTGCCCTGCCCCCTCGACAACGCTCTGCCGCGCATTGGGCAAGCGGGCGCAGAGCCCGGCATTGACCACGGCCATGATCGGGTGCGAGGCCGATCCATGCAGCAGCAGGATCGGCATTTCGGCCCGTGCCATGGCCGTCGGGGCCAGCAGGTCGGAGGTGTCGCGGAACAGCGGCCCCTCGACCGCGCCGACCACGCCGACGCCCCGGATCATCGCATTTCGGGTCCGCTCCGGCAGGTCCGGCCAGCGCGGGCTGCGGTCGGTCGTGCCCCACATGCGGTTGAACAGGCGGGCGGCCCGGGGCGCGTCGCCTTCGGCAAGGGCAGCCTTGTATGGCTGGGATTCGGCCGCGTGCCGCGTCGCAAGCGCTGGTGCGTCCTGGTGGGCGACCGCGAAGAACACCGGTTCGATCAGAACGGCGCTGCGCACACGGTCCGGGTATTCGATGGCCAGCCGCAGGGCGACCATCGCGCCGAAACTGTGCCCGATCACGTCCATCGGTTCGCTCAACTGCGCCCGCGACAAAGCTGTGGTGAGGTCGAAGAAATCCCCCTGCCCGTCCCAATCCGGACTGCGTCCGTGCGACAGCATGTCGGGTGCGATCAGCGTTGCCTGATCGCCCAAGGCAACGGCCAGACCGGACCACGCACCGGAATGCGCGATCGTGCAATGCAGCGCTAGCACCTTTCGGGCACCCGCCCCAAGAGTGCGAACGTGGACGGGCGGCAGCACGGCCTTGGCCACGGTCAGGCTTTGAGCGTGGCCAGATGCTCGTCCAGATCCACAAGCCGGTCCTGCCCCCAGAACCGCTGATCGTCCTGCGTGATATAGAAAGGCGCGCCGAACACGCCGCGGTCCACCGCCTCTTCGAGGTTGGCCGCATAGGTCTCGGCCCCGACCAGCAGTCCGCTGTCGGCCAGCGCCGGATCAAAGCCCGCCCCGGCCAGACAGTCGCGGATCACGTCGTCCTGCGCGATGTCCTTGTCCTCGGCCCAGCAGGCGCGCAGAAAAGAATGGCAGAGTTTTCCCACATCACCCGACCCATCCTGAATGGCCGCGATGATGGCGTATGAGGACGGCGCCGCGTTGGTCGGCCAATGTGCAGGTTGCAGGTTGAACGGCAGGCCCGTCTTCTTGGCCTGACGCACCAGTTCCTGCGCCCGGTATTCGATGCGCGACGGGTGGCGGTCTTTGGGGGGCACGCCGCCGGTGCGCCCGAACAGCGCAATGATGTCGACCGGCTTGTAGGCGATGGTTGCGCCGTGCTTGGCCGCGATCTCCTCCAGCCGCAGCCCGGC
The DNA here is from genome assembly GCF_056536865.1 of Ruegeria sp. CI8. Classification (NCBI taxonomy): domain Bacteria; kingdom Pseudomonadati; phylum Pseudomonadota; class Alphaproteobacteria; order Rhodobacterales; family Roseobacteraceae; genus Ruegeria; species Ruegeria sp. CI8. Next base: position 260,339 of record NZ_JBQFQL010000001.1, on the reverse strand, counting down.
GAGGTAGGAATAGGGCGACAGTGTCGCAAAAAAGTAGTCAATGTCGGCCATGTGCACTTTCTCCACCCAGTTATCTTTGCGGAACCGTAAGGCCATGCTAAGCGGTGTCAACATCACGAATCTGTCACATTGCCACTGCTGCCCGGGGACCTCAGCCGATGCCGACACATCACGAACCCAAGCTTATTGCTGGGAACGCAAACCTTCCGCTTGCCGAAACCATCGCGCGCCGCATGAGCCTGCACCGCGGCGTCAACCAGCGTCTGGTCGATGCGCGTGTCGAACGGTTCAACGATGGCGAGATCTTTGTCGAGGTTTTCGAGAACGTCCGCGGCGAGGACATGTTCATCATCCAGCCCACCTCGAACCCGGCCAATGACAACCTGATGGAGCTACTGATCATCGCCGATGCGCTGCGCCGATCGTCGGCGGCGCGGATCACCGCGGTTATCCCCTATTTCGGATATGCCCGCCAGGATCGCCGCACCAAGGCGCGCACCCCGATCAGCGCCAAGCTTGTGGCCAACATGCTGACCGGTGCCGGGATCGAACGCATCCTGACGATGGACCTGCATGCGGCACAGATCCAAGGGTTTTTCGACATGCCGGTCGACAACCTGTATGCCTCTCCGATCTTTGCGCTGGACGTCAAGGACCAGTTCCGCGACCAGATGGACGATCTGATGGTGGTTTCGCCGGACGTCGGCGGTGTGGCTCGTGCCCGCGAGCTGGCCAAGCGGATCAGCGCTCCTCTGTCGATCGTCGACAAACGGCGTGAAAAAGCCGGGGAAGTGGCCGAGATGACCGTGATCGGCGACGTGAAGGACAAGATCTGCCTGATCGTCGACGACATATGCGACACGGCCGGTACGCTGTGCAAGGCGGCGCAGGTGCTGATAGACAACGGCGCACGCGAGGTTCACTCGTACATCACCCATGGCGTCATGAGCGGCCCGGCTGTTGAACGCGTCTCGAACTCGGTGATGAAATCGCTTGTTTTGACCGACACGATCATGCCGACCGAAGACATCAAGAAGGCCAAGAATATCCGCACGGTGCCGACGGCCCCGATCTTCACACAGGCCATTCTGAACATCTGGCAGGGCACATCAGTGTCGTCGCTGTTCGAAGACAAGACCCTGATCCCGATCTACGAATCCCTGTACCACACAGACTGAAGAAACCGGAAGGCCATTCCCATGACCGCCAACAAACGTCTGGTTCTTTCCAGCGATCACGCTGCCATCGACCTGCGCAAGGAAGTTGCCGCTTTTGCAGCGGCACAAGGCTGGGACGTTATGGATCTCGGCCCTGACAGCCCCGAAAGCACCGATTACCCCAAGCACGGCCAAGCCGCCGCCGAGGCCGTCGTCTCGGGCGAGTGCCAATTGGGCATTGTTCTGTGCGGCACGGGGCAAGGTATCATGATGGCTGCAAACAAGGTTCCCGGCATCCGCTGCGGCGTGTGTTCGGATACGTTCTCCGCCCGCATGATCCGCCAGCACAATGACGCCAACATGCTGTCGATCGGTGCGCGTGTTGTTGGCACTGGATTGGCGCTGGATATTGTCGATGCCTTTCTGAGCACCGAATTCGAAGGCGGCCGGCACGCGAAACGCGTGGCAATGATCGAACCCTAAATCATTACGGAGCGCCCGCTGGGACCGGCGGGTCAGGAGATGTCCCAGTCGTCCTCGTGGGCAACTTCCCCGATCGCGGTCCACGCCACACGGATCCGGGCGATACGGGTGTCCGACCACGTCCGAAATACCGCATCAAAGCCCGTGGTTGTAACATTCTCGGACAGCAGCTCGGCGCGTAAGGCCGATGAGGTATCGACATCCCACAAGGATACTCCAATCTGCACGACGGGCGGGGTGCGGAAGGGTTGGCTGAAGGTGACGGGCCGGCGTCGTTCCCGCGGCCCCTCGCCCGTCCACATGTCTCCACCATCTGCGAATTCCGAGAACAGAACCTCTTCACCTCGGTCAATTCCGATGGGGTGGGTCAAGAATTTCTTCATTGCGCATCAATTCCTATGAATTTCCGCAACTTATCCTGACCTTTCGGCGAAATCACGACAAAAAAACGGCCCCGCAGCAGCAGGGCCGTTTCCAATTCTGACAGTGCATCAGCCGTTACAGGCTCATGTGGGTTCCCAGCGCTTCCATGTCGGCCAGCAGCTTGGCTGCCTCGTCGACAATGGTCTGTTCGCCGTTTTCCTTAGCCGCCTCGTGTGAGGCGCGCGCCTCGGCAATCAGCTCGTCCAGATGGGTGCGGGTCACTTCGTCAACCGGGATGGCCTTTTCAGCCAGCACCGACAGGGCATCTCCGTTGATCTGGGCAAACCCGCCGGTGACCAGGTATTCGCTGGTCCCTTCGGGCGCTTCGACCTTCAGGATGCCCGGACGCAGCGTGGTAATGGTGGGGGCATGATCGGGCATCGCCGTCATGTCCCCGTCCGCACCGGGAATCTGGACCGCGCTGGCCTGAAGCGAAGCAAGGCTCCGCTCCGGGCTGACGAGGTCGAATTGCATCGTGTTTGCCATCGGGGATACTCCTTAGGCAGCAGCTGCGGCCATCTTCTCGGCTTTGGCGATCACTTCGTCGATGCCACCAACCATCAGGAAGGCCGCTTCGGGCAGGTGGTCGAATTCGCCGGCCACGACACGCTCGAACGAGTCGATGGTGACTTCCAGCGGAACCTGCACACCCGGCGAACCGGTGAAGACTTCGGCCACGTCGAACGGCTGCGACAGGAAGCGCTCGATCTTGCGGGCGCGGGCCACGGTCAGCTTGTCCTCTTCCGACAGTTCGTCCATGCCGAGGATGGCGATGATGTCCTGCAGCGACTTGTAGCGCTGGAGGATCTGCTGAACGTCGGTCGCAACCTTGTAGTGACGCTCGCCGACGATGGCGGGGTCAAGCAGACGCGAGGTCGAGTCGAGCGGGTCCACGGCCGGGTAGATACCCTTTTCCGAAATCGCACGGTTCAGAACGGTGGTTGCGTCCAGGTGGGCGAACGAGGTTGCCGGCGCGGGGTCGGTCAGGTCGTCCGCAGGCACGTAGATCGCCTGCACCGAGGTGATCGAGCCCTTCTTGGTCGAAGTGATGCGTTCCTGCAGGGCGCCCATGTCGGTGGCCAGCGTCGGCTGGTAGCCCACCGCCGAAGGAATACGACCCAGCAGAGCCGACACCTCGGAGCCCGCCTGCGTGAAGCGGAAGATGTTGTCGACGAAGAACAGAACGTCGGTACCGGACTGGTCGCGGAACTGCTCGGCCAGGGTCAGGCCGGTCAGAGCAACACGGGCACGCGCCCCCGGAGGCTCGTTCATCTGGCCGTAGACCAGGGCCACCTGGCTTTCCGACAGGTTGTCGGGCTTGATGACGTTCGATTCGATCATCTCGTGGTACAGGTCGTTGCCTTCACGGGTCCGTTCACCGACACCTGCGAACACCGAGAAGCCCGAGTGCACTTTTGCGATGTTGTTGATCAGTTCCATGATCAGAACGGTCTTGCCCACGCCGGCACCGCCGAACAGGCCGATCTTGCCGCCTTTGGCGTAGGGCGCCAGCAGGTCAACCACCTTGATGCCGGTGACCAAAACTTCCGACTCGGTCGATTGTTCGTCGAAGGTCGGCGCGGGCTGGTGGATCGCGCGGGCCTCAGACGCTTCAACCGGACCTTTTTCGTCGATCGGTTCACCGACCACGTTCAGGATGCGGCCCAGGGTGGCGTTGCCAACCGGAACCGAGATCGGTGCGCCGGTGTCAGTCACGGCTTCGCCGCGGACCAGACCTTCGGTCGCGTCCATCGCGATGGTACGGACGGTGTTTTCACCCAGGTGCTGAGCAACTTCCAACACCAGGCGCTTGCCATTGTTGGTAGTTTCCAGCGCGTTCAGAATTTCAGGCAGCTGATCTTCGAAGTGCACGTCGACGACGGCCCCGATGATCTGTGTGACTTTGCCTTTTGCATTCGCCATGTTTCGTCTCCGGTTTGTCTCTACAGCGCTTCGGCGCCGGAAATAATTTCAATCAGCTCGTTGGTGATCACGGCCTGACGCGAGCGGTTGAACTGGATCGTCAGCTTGTCGATCATCTCGCCCGCATTGCGTGTCGCGTTGTCCATCGCGGACATCCGCGCACCCTGTTCAGACGCACCGTTTTCGAGCAGAGCCGAGAAGATCGCTGTCGCGACCCCCTTGGGCAGCAGGTCGGCCAGGATGGCCTCTTCGCTGGGCTCGTAGTCGAAGATGGCACCGCTGTCGTCACCCGTGGCTTCGTCTTCGAACGAGGCGGGGATGACCTGCTGTGCCGTCGGAATCTGGGTCACAACGTTGACGAACTTCGAGTAGAAGATCGTGGCAACATCGAACTCACCCCCGTCAAAGCGGGACAGGATGTCCTTCGCGATGTCCTGCGCGTTGGTGTAACCAATGCGTTTTACTTCGCTCAGGTCGACATGACCGACGAACAGATCGCCCAGATCACGCTTGAGCGCGTCGCGGCCTTTCTTGCCGACGGTCAGAACCTTGACCGTCTTGCCTTTGAGGCGCAGCTCTTCCGCCTTTTGGCGGGCCAGCTTGGCGATGTTCGAGTTGAAGCCGCCACACAGGCCGCGTTCAGCTGTCATCACAACCAGCAGATGGACATCATCACTGCCCGTACCACGGAGCAGCTTGGGGGCGCTGTCGCTGCCCCCGACCGATGCTGCCAGCCCCGCCATCACGGCATTGAACCGCTCGGCATAGGGGCGCGAGGCTTCGGCAGATTCCTGGGCGCGGCGCAGTTTTGCAGCCGCGACCATCTGCATGGCCTTGGTGATCTTGCGGGTCGATTTGACCGACTCGATCCTGTTTTTAAGGTCCTTTAGACTTGGCATCGCCGCGTCTCCTTAAGCGAAGGTTGCGGCGTATTCGTCCAGCGCAGCCTTGATCTTATCGGCAGCCTCGCCCTTGATCTTGGGATCTTCGTCGGTGATCCACTGCAGCAGATCGGCATGCTTGCCGCGCAGATGCGCCAGCAGACCCGCTTCGTAGCGGCCAACGTCCGAAACGTCGATCTTGTCGAGATAGCCGTTGGTGCCAGCGAAGATCACACAGACGATTTCCGCGTTGGTCAGCGGCGAGTACTGCGGCTGCTTCATCAGCTCGGTCAGACGCGCACCGCGGTTCAGCAGCTGCTGGGTTGCGGCGTCGAGGTCCGAACCGAACTGCGCGAATGCAGCCATTTCACGGTACTGAGCCAGTTCCAGTTTCACCGGACCGGCGACCGACTTCATCGCGTTGGTCTGAGCCGACGAACCCACACGCGAAACCGACAGACCGGTGTTCACGGCGGGGCGGATACCCTGGTAGAACAGCTCGGTTTCCAGGAAGATCTGGCCGTCGGTGATCGAGATCACGTTGGTCGGAATAAAGGCCGACACGTCGCCGCCCTGGGTTTCGATGACCGGCAGGGCGGTCAGCGAACCGGCGCCGAAATCTTCGTTCAGCTTGGCCGAACGCTCCAGCAGGCGCGAGTGCAGGTAGAAAACGTCACCCGGATAGGCTTCGCGGCCCGGCGGACGGCGCAGCAGCAGCGACATCTGACGATAGGCGACGGCCTGCTTGGACAGGTCATCATAGATGATCAGAGCGTGGCGGCCGTTGTCGCGGAAGTATTCGGCCATCGCGGTTGCGGCATAAGGTGCCAGGAACTGCATCGGCGCCGGGTCGGACGCGGTTGCGGCCACGACGATCGAGTATTCGATGGCGCCGGATTCTTCCAGTTTCTTCACCAGCTGGGCAACGGTCGAACGCTTCTGGCCGATGGCCACGTAGACGCAGTACAGCTTCTTCGTTTCATCGTCGCCAGCGGCTTCGTTGTAGACCTTCTGGTTCAGGATGGTGTCCAGAGCCACTGCGGTCTTGCCGGTCTGACGGTCGCCGATGATCAGCTCACGCTGGCCACGGCCGATCGGGATCATCGCGTCAACCGACTTAAGGCCGGTCGCCATCGGCTCGTGCACCGACTTACGCGGGATGATGCCCGGCGCCTTAACGTCTGCGACGCCGCGCTGCTTGGCATTGATCGGGCCCTTGCCATCCAGCGGGTTGCCCAGACCGTCAACAACGCGGCCCAGCAGTTCGTCACCAACCGGAACGTCCACGATCGAGTTGGTGCGCTTGACGGTGTCACCTTCCTTGATGTCACGGTCCGAGCCGAAGATCACGACACCGACGTTGTCGGCTTCGAGGTTCAGCGCCATGCCCATGATGCCGCCGGGGAACTCGACCATCTCACCCGCCTGCACATTGTCCAGGCCGTAAACACGGGCAATACCGTCACCGACGCTCAGCACGCGGCCGATTTCGGCCACCTCTGCTTCTTGACCAAAATTCTTGATCTGGTCTTTCAGGATTGCAGAAATCTCTGCGGCTTGGATACCCATTTATCCGACCTCTTTCATTGCATTCTGTAGGGAGTTGAGCTTGGAGCGGATCGAACTGTCGATCATCTGCGAGCCCACTTTGACGACAAGACCACCGATGAGGCTTTCATCGACGGTCGCATTGATGGTCACGTCCTTGCCCACGCGCTCGGACAGTGTCTTGGACAGTTTTTCCAGCTGGGTCTTGGTCAGCGCCTTGGCCGAGGCAACTTCGGCAGTCACTTCGCCGCGCTCGTCAGCCAGCATTTCGCGCAGAACCTTGATCAGCTGCGGCAGCACGAACAGACGGCGCTTCTGCGCCATCAGAGCCAGCGTGTTGCGCATGATCGGGTGCAGGCCCATCTTGTCGGCCACGGCGGTGATGGCCGCCTGCTGGTCGGCCCGGGAGATCAGCGGCGAAAAGATCACCTCGCGCAGGTCCGCGCTTTCACTCAATGCAGCCGAAAGGTCATTGATGCCGGTTTCCAGACCTGCAAGGTCCTTGTTCTCTTTTGCGATCTCGAAGATCGCCGTTGCATAGCGTTTGGCTATGCCCGTGGAAATCGAAGCTGGTTCGGACACGTCCACCCTTCCGATATTTTAGGCCCCGATTTCGCGTGTGGCAGCTGAACCGGGGGCGTGAGGAAACCCCGTCCTGAAAGGGCGGGGATCAAAATCACCGGGGATGTAGCAGAGCCTAAGCCACCTAGCAATATGTTATGCCGGGCTCAGCTTTATCCACAAAATCTTTCTTTTCAATTGGTTACGGAAACTGCGACGGTTTGAACCCATTCGCCGGCGTGAAAAATGTTACCAAGTTGCCTGTTTTAGCGATTCCTGTGGCCTTTTTCCCTCATGTTTCCGGGAATCCCGCGCTTGTGGATGCGCGCCGGTTCACGCCGGCTTCAGCAATCCGTCCAGCGCTTTGATGGGGCGTTTTTCGGCATCCTTGGTCACGCTGCCGCTTGGCGGCCGCACCAGCTTGCTGGCTTCGACCATCAGAACACCACCGGCCATGATGGTCGGGATCCGTTGCCCTGTCTTTTCGATCAACCCACCCGAGCGCAGCCAGAACCGCCGGAACGAGGGCGGCAAGTAAAGCGCGGAACAGTGCATCTCGGGCACGAAATGATGTGCGCGCAGCTGGTTTTCCAACTGGGTTGCCGAATACGGATGTCCGTAGCCAAAGGGCGTGCGGTCCGTTCGGGACCAAAGCCCGGCCCGATTGGGAACGACAAACACCGCCCGGCCGCCCGGCCCCAGAACACGCCAGCATTCTTCAAGAAGTTGACTAGGCCGTTCCGAGGTCTCGAGCCCGTGCATGACCACCAGCTTGTCCACATGACCGGTTTCGATCGGCCACCGGGTTTCCTCGGTCAGCACCGATACGTTCTGCATACCGGCGGGCCAAGGCATCACCCCTTGCGGTCCGGGCATCAGGCCGATGACACGCCGCGCGTCCGCAAGATAAGGGCGCAACAGAGGCACCGCAAATCCGAATCCGGCCACCGTCTGGCCCTTGGCCTCGGGCCACAGTTCGATCAGCCGGCCACGAATGGCAGCCTGCGCTGCACGCCCCAGCGTGCTGCGGTAGTAGAAGTTCCTAAGATCCTGCACATCAAGATGCATTGCAGATACCCGATCGATCGGCTTAGCTGAGCGCAGTCTAGCAACGAAAGGGCAAAAGGCCATGCCTCTTGAGATCGTCACCATCCCCTGTCTCAGCGACAACTATGCTTTTCTGGCACATGACCATGCAAGCGGACAGACAGCCCTGGTCGACGCTCCGGAGGCCGGACCCATTCTGGCCGAATTGACCGCACGCGGCTGGCGCCTGAGCCATGTCCTTCTGACCCATCACCACTGGGATCACGTCGACGGCTTGCCGGGCATCCTCGAGCAGCACCCAGCACAGGTGATTGGTGCGGCGGCCGACGCTCACCGACTTCCTCCCCTCGACAAACAGGTGGCTGACGGTGACCGGTTCGAGATTGGGGGCGAACCCGTCGAGGTTCTGGATGTCTCGGGGCATACGGTGGGACATGTGGCATATTACATGCCCAAAAGCGCGGTGGTGTTCACGGCCGACAGCCTGATGGCGCTGGGATGCGGCCGCTTGTTCGAAGGAGACGCAGCGCAAATGTGGACCTCGCTTTCGAAACTCGCTGCTTTGCCCGACGAGACGTCGGTCTGCTCGGGTCACGAATACACCCAGTCAAACGCACGATTTGCGGTAACCGTTGATCCTGACAACACAGCGCTGCAGCAACGGGTGCATGAGATCGATCAGGCACGGGCAAAGGGTCGCGCGACCGTGCCGTCAAATCTGGGCGTGGAAAAGGCGACCAATCCGTTCCTGCGCGCGACTGATCCCAAGATTCAGGCACAGCTTGGAATGGTGGGGGCTGACCCGGTCGCCGTTTTTGCCGAGATCCGGGGTAGAAAAGACCGCTTCTGATGCCTAATTGGTCTTCTTCACGGCCACGGTCACGTTAAATGTGACTGTCAAGTGAAAGAAAACCCTTGAAGCCGCGCCATGATCAACCAAACTCTAATAGTATGAGGTCATGGTTGGGATGGGGATCCGGCCAATACTCGAACCCCTTCCGGCCCAATACAGAGGAGCACCCGCGTGCCTTCATTCTCGAGCACACTGGAACAAGCCATTCACGCGGCCCTGGCGGCTGCAAACGAACGGCGTCACGAATTCGCAACGCTGGAGCATCTGTTGCTGGCGCTGCTGGAAGAACCCGATGCGGTGCGTGTCATGAAAGCGTGCAGCGTGGATTTGGACGAATTGCGCAGCTCTCTGGTCGAGTTCATCGACGAGGATCTGTCCAATCTGGTGACAGACATCGACGGGTCCGAAGCCGTACCGACAGCAGCGTTCCAGCGTGTTATCCAGCGCGCTGCGATCCATGTGCAAAGCTCGGGCCGGACCGAGGTGACCGGGGCGAATGTTCTGGTGGCCATCTTTGCCGAACGGGAAAGCAACGCTGCATATTTCCTGCAAGAGCAGGACATGACGCGGTATGACGCGGTGAATTTCATCGCCCACGGCGTCGCCAAAGACCCGGCGTTTGGTGAAAATCGTCCGGTGACCGGCGCCGATCAGGGTGAAGAGGAAGCGCAGAACGCCTCCGGTGACGCCGACCAGAAGGAAAGCGCGTTGGGCAAGTATTGCGTGGACCTGAACGCCAAATCCCGCGCCGGCGACGTCGATCCGCTGATCGGTCGCGCCGACGAGGTCGAGCGCTGCATCCAGGTTCTGTGCCGCCGCCGTAAGAACAACCCGCTGCTGGTGGGTGATCCGGGCGTGGGCAAGACGGCGATTGCCGAAGGCTTGGCCTATAAGATCGTCCAAGGCGACGCGCCAGACGTTCTGGCCAACACCACCATCTATTCGCTGGACATGGGCGCATTGCTGGCCGGCACGCGCTATCGCGGCGACTTCGAAGAGCGGCTCAAGGCCGTGGTGACCGAGCTTGAGGATCACCCAGACGCCGTGCTGTTCATTGATGAGATTCACACCGTGATCGGTGCGGGTGCAACTTCGGGCGGCGCCATGGATGCCTCGAACCTGCTGAAACCTGCGTTGCAGGGCGGCAAGCTGCGCACCATGGGTTCGACCACCTACAAGGAGTTCCGCCAGCACTTCGAGAAGGACCGCGCGCTGTCGCGTCGGTTCCAGAAGATCGACGTGAACGAGCCTTCGGTCGAGGACAGCGTGAAGATCCTGCGCGGTCTCAAGCCCTATTTCGAAGAGCATCACGACATCAAATACACCGCCGACGCGATCAAGACCGCGGTCGAGCTGTCTGCGCGTTACATCAACGACCGCAAACTGCCTGATAAGGCGATCGACGTGATCGACGAGGCCGGTGCGGCCCAGCATCTTGTGGCCGAAAGCAAGCGGCGCAAGACCATCGGCGTCAAGGAGATCGAGGCCGTGGTGGCCAAGATCGCGCGCATTCCGCCGAAGAATGTCACCAAGGACGATGCCGAGGTTCTGAAGGACCTTGAGAACTCGTTGAAACGGGTGGTGTTCGGGCAGGACCAGGCAATCGAGGCTCTGTCCAGCGCAATCAAGCTGGCACGGGCCGGTCTGCGCGAGCCGGAAAAACCGATCGGAAACTACCTGTTCGCCGGCCCGACCGGTGTGGGCAAAACCGAGGTCGCCAAGCAACTGGCCGATACACTCGGCGTGGAACTGCTGCGCTTCGACATGTCGGAATACATGGAGAAACACGCGGTCAGCCGTCTGATCGGTGCGCCTCCGGGCTATGTCGGCTTCGATCAGGGCGGACTGCTGACTGACGGCGTTGACCAGCACCCGCATTGCGTGCTGCTGCTGGACGAGATCGAGAAGGCGCACCCGGATGTGTTCAACATCCTGCTGCAGGTGATGGACCACGGCGAGCTGACCGATCACAACGGCCGGACGGTGAACTTCCGCAACGTGGTGTTGATCATGACCTCGAACGCGGGCGCGCAGGAACAGGCCAAGGCCGCTATCGGCTTTGCCCGCGACCGGCGTGAGGGTGAAGATACCGCCGCAATCGAACGGATGTTCACCCCTGAATTCCGCAACCGTCTGGACGCGGTGATCTCGTTCGCCCCGCTGCCGAAAGAGGTCATCCTGCAGGTGGTCGAGAAGTTCGTCCTGCAGCTTGAGGCGCAGTTGCTGGATCGTGGCGTTACCATCGACCTGACCCCGAAAGCTGCCGAGTGGCTGGCCGACAAGGGTTATGACGACAAGATGGGCGCACGGCCTCTGGGCCGGGTCATCCAGGAGCACATCAAGAAACCGTTGGCCGAAGAACTGCTGTTCGGAAAGCTGGCCAAGGGCGGTGTTGTGCGGGTCTCGGTCAAGAGAGGCGATCTGGATCTCGAGATTATCGGCCCCGACAATCCGCGGATCTCGGGCGACAAGCCGCCGCTGCTGACCGCGGACTAGACCTCGGTTCAATCAAACAAATCTCGTCGCCCGGCAGCCGGTTCTGCCGGGCGATTTCGTGAGTGGCCGCCCCCTCTCCCGCCAGTATTCGCCAAAAAGACAGTTCCCAGCGACGGAAACCGCTGCGCGCCACGTTTCAGACCAAAGCCTTTGGAGTGGAGCAGCGCAGTGTCCATAAAAATCGCCGTCATATGGAGCATCGCCTTCGCGGCCTCGGTCGTCGGCGTAATCGCCTCTGCCCAGCATCGGTTTCGCTTTCATGACGAAACCCATGCCCAACCGTTGAACCTGGAACCGGCGACCGTCGACCCAGGCGTCAACAGGTCAGAGATCACCGAAGAAGGCCGCGCCTTGTCGATTACCAGCAATGGCATCCCCAATCATCTGGTCGGCCGCTTTCCGAACAACGGCAACCCCCATCAAATCGCCGAGCAGTCGGTCAAGTTGAACCTGCCGGCCGTTCCGAGGGCGACTGCAACCCCGACGCCTCTGCGCATGGGGTGGAACTTTGGCGTGACTCTGACTGGGGTCGTCTTTGACCCACTGGCCGCTGAATTCTGGCACGGCGATCCCCGGTCGGGCTGGTCCTACAATGCCTTGGGTGGTGCGATCGCCCTTGGGCTCGATGCCAATTTCGCACATGTCCAACCAAACGGAAAATATCACTACCACGGGGTTCCGACCGGCCTTATCGAAATGCAGGGCTGGTCACCGAAAGAACACTCTCCGTTGATCGGGTATGCAGCGGACGGGTTTCCGATTTACGCCCGAACCGGTTCGGTAGGCGGCAAGGTCACGCAAATGACCTCTTCCTACCGGCTGAAGGCCGGACAGCGCCCGGGCGGCGCCGCTCCTGACGGACGACATGATGGAACGTTCAACGAAGACTACGAGTTCGTGGCAGGACTTGGAACGCTCGATGAATGCAATGGCGCCATGACCGTTTCGACCGAGTTTCCTTCGGGCACCTACGCGTATTTTCTGACCGATGACTACCCGGTTGTTCCACGCTGTTTTGCGGGCACACCCGATCCCAGCTTCCGCTTCGGGCCGCGCTGACACTGGCTTAGCGTTCGGTCAGCTTCAATTCGATGCGACGGTTCTTTGCCCGCGCTTCCGGAGTGTCCGCCGTATCGACAGGTTGAAACTCTCCAAATCCGTTTGCTGACAGACGTTCCGGCGGAATGCCCAACTGTTCGACCATGTAGCGCACGACCGACAGCGCCCGCCCTTGGCTGAGCTCCCAATTGTCTCGATACCGTCCTGTTCCGTTCAGCGGGATATTGTCCGTGTGACCGTCGACCCGGATGACCCAGTTCAATTCGGGCGGAATGTCCGCCGCAATCCCACTCAGAATGCCCGCCACTTTCGCGACCTCGCGCCGGCCATCCTCGGACAGAACCGCCGAACCGGGTGGGAACAGCACCTCGGACGAGAATACGAAGCGGTCGCCCTCGATCCGAACGCCTTCCTGGTTGCCCAGTACGTCGCGCAGGCGACCAAAGAACTCGGAGCGGTACCGCTGCAGGTCTTCGGCCTGTGCCGTAAGTTCCTGATTCTGGCCGGCCAGTTTCTCGGCCTCGGCCTCCAGGCGGACGCGTTCGGCCTCTTCCAACAAGCGGCGGCGCCGTTCTTCGGAAGCGGCCCGGGCAAGGGCCGCGTTCAGGTCCTGACCAAGGGTCTGAATTTGCACCTCGGCCTCGGCATTCCTGTCCTTGTAGTCATCCAGCAGCGCCTGCAACGACCCCAATTGGCCGCGCAATGCGGCGATCTGCTGGTTCAACAAGGCCGTCTGGCGTTGCGCCTTGGCGGAAAGAGCCTTTTCGGTGGCGATCGTTTCCCGGGCAACGGCAAGCAAGGCGTCACGCTGCTCGGCCAGCGTCCGCTGACTTTCGGCCTCGGCCTCAGCTTCGGTTCGCGCCGCAAGGGCTGCTTCAAGCTGAGCCTTGAGCTCTTCGTCATTCAACTCACCGAATTGCCGCTCAAGCTCGGCTTTGGCCGTCTGAGCGGCGGCCAACAGTGTCAGTGTTTCCTCGGCCTGTTTACGCTGCTCTTCCAGTGCCAGGGTCATGGCCGTCAATTCGGCATCCGCATTCTGCAATCTGTTGCGCAGTGCCTCAGCGGCAGCAGCCTCGGCGACGCGGGCGGCTTCCTCTTCAGTCAGTTGGCTTTGCAATTCCGCGATCTGGGCCGCGCGCGCACTGTCCGCTTGCTCAAGGTCGGCTACCAAGGCCTCCAGCGCTTCGCGGCGTGCAGCCGCCAGCCGTGCGGCCTCGGCCTGGGCATCCACCTCCGCACGGCTTTGTGCCAAGGCAAGGTTCAATGCCTCCTGCTCGGAAAGCAGTTGCTCGCGCTGGGATTCCAATTCGGCAATATCGCCCTGCGCGCGCGCCTGATCAGCCAAAAGCGCGGCAACTTGCGCTTCGAACCCTGTGATACGAGTCTGCGCCTCTTCCAACTCCGCCGCGCGCTGGTCACGCTCCGAGGTGAGTGACGAGATCAAGGCCTGCGCCTGGCTCAGATCCTCTTCGGCCTGCGACAGCGTCGTGTTCAGTGCCCCCAACCGGGCCTGCAGGCGGCTGTTCTCGCGCTCTTCCAGGCCCAAGGCATCCGCAAGGGCGGCCACTTCGTCCGACAGGGCCGTCAGCTCGTCTTCCTGTCCGGAGATGGTTTCACGCAGCACGAACTGCACGACCATGAAAATGGTCAGCACAAAGGTCATGACCATCAGCAGCCCCGTGATTGCATCAACGAAGCCGGGCCAAACCGAGCCTTGGAAACGCTGACCGGTTCGACGAGACAGGGCCATGTGTTATTCTCCGCCCGGTGTGTGGCGCGCCGCCCCGCGCGGAAGCGTCAGCGCCTTGACCAGCAGCTCGAAATCCTTGCGCAGTTCGTTCATGCTGTCCTGGCGACCGGCCGAGATTTCTTCGAGAATGCGCAGAAGCTGCACGTCCATCGACCGCAGCCGCATTCGGCTTTCGGCGTCGATCCCCTCGCCCGCACCATGTTCACGCATATGATCCAGCAGCGCGTCCTGCCCCAACGCGATCCGCTCAAGCGCGGCGGTGACCCCTTCGCTTTCCGCCTGCCGTTGGTTCATGTCCGCGATGACATCGACCAATGCACCCAGCTTGGCCGACACCTCGGCGCGATCCGCCTCCTGGGCCGCGAACAGGTCCTGCAGCGCGTCCATCTGCTCGGACATGGAATCAAGGACCGGGGTCAGCACCGCAAGTTCCGCACCGCCTTCATCTCCGGCGGCAAATCCGACGCGCGTGATCGACGACAGCCATTCCTCAAGCTCACGGTAGAAGCGGTTCTGCCCGTGGCCGGCGAACAATTCGAGCAAACCCACGATAAGCGATCCGGCAAGCCCCAACAGGGAGGACCCGAACGCCACGCCCATGCCTTGCAGCTGGGATTCGAGGCCACTCATCAGACGATTGAATACGGCCAGGCCTTCTTCGCCCTCTTGCGGGTTCAGGCTGCGAATGGTGTCGACAATTGCAGGAACCGTTGTTGCCAAGCCGAAGAATGTGCCCAAAAGACCCAGATAGATCAGTACGTTGGTGATGTAGCGGGTGAATTCCCGCTCTTCCTCGACCCGTTCCGCAACAGAATCCAGGATCGACCGGGTCGATGTCGAGCTGATCTGCGATTTCGCGCCGCGCGCGCGAAGCAGCGACGCCAAAGGGGCCAACAGCTGCGGTGTACGAGCGTCTTCGCGCACGACGCCGCCCACGAACGCTTCGATCCAGCGAACCGAACCGATCAACTGGGTCACCTGATAGAAACAGGCCACGACGCCGATGACAAAGACCAGCAGGATGAATCCGTTCAGATAGGGGTTGGCATAAAAAACCGGCAGCACGTAGGGCAGAGCCATGAACACGCCCAGGCCCGACAGCCCGATGGCGATCAGCATCATCACGATTTGACGGATCGGTTGCGAGAAATGCGGTCTCGCGCCCTGCTGTACATGCGCCATGCGCGTCTTTCCCGGTTTTGCCTGCTCTAAGGCGAATCTATCGAAAATCTGGTGGCAAGGCCAAGGGTTTATGCGGTCAGGCTGCGCACCCGTTGCGCCAACCACTCAAGATCCGGGTCGTGCAACCCGATCTCGGACAGGTGTTCAGCGGTATTGTAAAGATACTCGGGGTTGGGGCCGCGGCCGCCCACGGCCTGCGCGATGATTTGCGCCTGCTCCTCCAGCGGCAGACCCCCGCAATACTGCACGTGGTCGGGATCGATCACATAGGTCACTGCCGTCACCGTCTGGCCGCTGTCCAGATGCACATCCAGCATCTTCTCCACGTAGGCGGACGAGATCAGTTCACGCTCGCGCAGTTCCTCGAGGGTGCGGTCCTCATGGCCTGGTTCGACCGCCAGCGCCAAGCCCTTGCAATGGGCATCCGGGTGTTCGTCCAAAGCCAAGACAAGTCCGGGGTTCTCCTCGGTTCCGCGGTGATGGATCGACCGCATGCAGAATGACCGCGCATAGCCGTGAAGTGTAGCCTGTTCGCACCGGGCCACCGGAAAGCCCGGATTCCACAACAGCGACCCGTATCCGAATACCCACATCGTCATAGTTCTGGTCCTTGCCCGTTTAGGCCTATAAACATCAATTCCAAGGCAGGAAAAAGGGCCATTTGCGATGCGCCGACTGGTACGAGTGTTCATATTTCTGGCCATCCTCTGGGGCGGGTATTGGGCCATAGCCGGGTATGGGCTGCGCAGCGCCATCACCGGTTGGTTCGCGCATCAGCAGGATCTTGGATGGCAGGCCGACTATTCCGACGTGGAAATCGCCGGATTTCCGCTGCACCACGTGACCCGCCTGAACAGTGTAGCGCTGGCCGATCCGGTGAACGGCACAGCCTGGAGCGCGGATTGGATCGAATTCGAAAGCCCCGCCATCTGGCCCGGACGACAGATCTTGCGCTTTGCGGATACGCCGCAGCGGCTGTCCTATTTCGACCAGACCGCAATCATCCTGGCCGACAGCCTTCAGGCGGAACTGAATCTGCGTCCGGGCGTCGCGCTGGAGCTGGAGAAGATGGCCCTGACATCGGCCCACTGGTCGGTGACCGAAGACGGAACCGACATGGCTGCCGGCCAGTCACTTGCCCTGGTCATGGAACAAGGCACCCAGCCCGAGAGCTATGCGATCGGGGTCAGTTCGGATGCCTTCACGCCCGGTGAAGACCTGCGCGCGCTGATGCGAACGGCTGCTTCGCTGCCCCAAGCCTTCGAGACACTCGAACTGGACATGAATGTCACCTTCGACAAAACCTGGGACCGTTCCGCGCTGGAAGAACGTCGCCCTCAACCTCGGTTGATCGACCTGCATCTGGCCGAGGTGCAATGGGGCGAATTGCGTCTGTTTGCAACTGGCGAACTGGAGGTTGATGAACAGGGCATTCCGGTTGGAGAGATTGCGGTCAAAGCCGAGAACTGGCGTGATATGATCGCCATGGCCAATGCTGCAGGTGCCCTGCCCGATCAGGCCGTTGATCCGGTCACGCGGGCGTTGAACCTGCTGGCAGGTCTGGGGGGCAACCCCAACGCGCTGGACCTGCAGCTGAATTTCCGCGACGGGTTCGTGGCTTTGGGACCATTGCCGTTGGGCCCGGCCCCGCGTCTGATCCTGCGTTAGCGGCAGTAGGGTCCGCTGCGGTAACGGGCGGTATCAAGGTGGAAATGGTTCTGATGATAGCGGTCTGAATTCGGGCCCAGCACCGTGCCGAAGGGCCCGCACGCTCCGCGCCAGATTTTGGTCAGCTGTTTCTTCGAGGGGTTCTTGCGCCAACCGTCCAGAACCGTCACCACCTCGCCATCGGCCATTTTGAACCCCGAGATATCAATGGCCCGACCCTTGCCATGTTCCGAGATCCTGGCACCTTTCCGGTTGTTCCGGGTACGGCAGGCGTAATGCGCAGCTACCTGCAATTCGATCACTGGACCGCGCCGTTTGAACGTCGGTTTGACGGTCTTGTCGACCCATTTGTTCAATGCGATCGCCGTGCCGCAATCCATCGTCGATGGGCGGCTGAGAACCACGCCGGACACCGATGTGATCTGGACGGCGTCCTTGATCCCGCAGGCTTTGATCTTGCCGGGAACCGAGCCCACGGCCTTGCCCTGAATGGCGATGTCACCGCACACCGATCCTTTACGCAGTTTTCGCTTTTTGAACAGGACTTGCTGTTCCAACGCCTCGGACCGCAGATAGGGCTTGAGCGAGGTATCCGGTCCAAGCAGCGGAAGGTCGGCCGGGCGCGCTGCCACGGCCAGCACCTGAGGGGATACGGGCCGCACCACGGGTCGCATCTTCGCTGGTACAGCGATCGGCGTCGCCGGACTTGCCGGGACATAAGCGGCCTGCACCAGCTCTGACACCGGGGATGGCCGCGCAACCGGAACCGGTGATGTGTCGGGGGCCGATGCAGTGGCTGCGCCGGCCCATACCATCGCTATAACCGTCAGAGCTTTGCCTTTGATCAGTTTCATGACTTGGCCTTTACGCGCCCGAAATCAGGAGCGTCGGTGTCCTGACCCGCGTCGATGATGCCGCGCCGGATTGCGCGGGTGTGGGTAAAATAGTCGAACAGGTGCTGACCGTCGCCCGTGCGGATCGCGCGCTGCAGGGCAAACAGCTCTTCGGTGAAACGGCCGAGGATTTCCAGCGTCGCATCCTTGTTGGTCAAAAACACGTCGCGCCACATGGTCGGGTCCGAGGCCGCGATCCGGGTGAAATCGCGGAAACCGGCAGCCGAGTACTTGATGACCTCGGAGTCGGTGACGCGCCGCAGGTCGTCGGCGACGCCCACCATCGTATAGGCGATCAGGTGCGGCGCGTGGCTGGTGACGGCCAGAACCAGATCATGGTGATCGGCATCCATCTCGTCGACATTGGATCCCATCCCTTCCCACAAGGCGCGCAAGCGGGCGATGGCCTCGGGATCAGACCCTTCAACCGGAACCAGCAGGCACCAGCGGTTGTCGAACAGCTCGGCAAAACCGGATTCGGGGCCGGAATGCTCGGTTCCGGCCAGCGGGTGGGCGGGCACGAAATGCACGCCTTCGGGAATATGCGGGCCGACCTCCTCAATGACGTGCCGCTTGACCGAACCGACATCCGACACGGTTGCGCCGGGATTGAGCACCGGCGCGATGTCCTTGGCGACGGCGCCCATTGCGCCCACCGGCACGCAGAGCACGACCAGATCGGCACCCTCGACCGCTTCTTGCGCGGTGTCGCAGACCCGGTCGCACAGACCGATGCGCCGTGCGGTGTCGCGGGTGGCCTCGGACCGGGCATAGCCGGTCACTTCGCGCGCCAGCCCGGCACGCTTGACCGCCCAGTACATCGACGAGGCGATCAGACCCAACCCGATCAGCGCCACGCGGTCATAGATCTGGCTCATGCGGCGCCCCCTTTGAACGCGGTGATGGCCGCAACCACGCGGCGACAGGCCTTTTCGTCGCCCACGGTGATCCGCAGCGCGTTGGGCAGCTTGTAGCCCGCAACCCGGCGCACGATCAAACCTTTCGATTGCAGATAGGCGTCGCAGGCCTCGGCCTCGGCCTGATCCGCGAAACGCGCAAGGATGAAATTGGTGCAGGACGGATCGGACGGAACGCCGATCTTGGCCAGCTCGGCCGACAGCCATTCGCGCAGGCGGGCGTTTTCGGCCCGGCAGAACTCGACATATTCCACATCGGCCACGGCGGCCTCGGCCGCCGCGATGGCCGTCAGCGACAGATTGAAGGGCTGGCGCACGCGGTTCAGCACGTCGATGATTTCGCGATGCGCATAGCCCCAGCCGACCCGCATCCCGCCCAGCCCGTAAATCTTCGAGAAGGTCCGGGTCATGATCACGTTGTCGAACCGGTCCACCAGACCGGCGCCGCCGTCAAATCCCGGCGCGAATTCCGCATAGGCGCCGTCCAGAACCATCAGGCAGGTCTTCGGCAGGCCCTCGGCCAGGCGCGTCAGCTCGGCGTCCGAGATCATGGTCGAGGTCGGATTGCCCGGGTTGGTCACGAACACGATCCGGGTGCGGTCGGTCACCGCGGCCAGGATCGCATCGACATCGATCTTGCGCTCGCGCTCGGGCACCTCGACCGGAGTCGCGCCGGCCATGCGGGCGATGATCGGATACATCGAGAATCCATGCTCGGTATGGATCACCTCGTCGCCCGGCCCGGCATAGGCCTGGGCCACGAATTGCAGCACCTCGTCACTCCCCACGCCACAAATGATCCGGTCGGGGTCCAGCCCGTGCCGCTCGCCGATCGCCGCGCGCAGGTTGTAGTGATCGGTCACCGGATAGCGATGCAGCATCGTGGCGCTGTCGCGCACGGCTTCGATCGCCTTGGGGCTGGGGCCAAAAGGGTTTTCGTTGGAACTCAGCTTGATGACGTTTTCCACGCCCTCGACATGCGACTGGCCGCCCTGATACAGCGCGATGTCCATGATGCCGGGTTGCGGGATGATCTTGTTCATGAGGGGCTCCGTTGGTTGCGCCCCTCATACAGGTCTCAAAGCCTTGGGAAAAGCGGCAATTCCGTCACGCCGCCTTGAAGCGGGCGGTTGCCGGATCGGCGGCGTAGAAAGGGGCGTATTCCTGCGTACGGCGCGACAGGTCGTTGACGCTGTCGATGATGAACTGAACCGTGTCCTCGGTCATCATGTACGAGAAGTTCAGCCGCACCCAACCCGGTTTCTTCATCTCTTCTCCGGCCGACAACGCCGCGTGCAGCGCCTCTGAGGCCGCCTTGTCGATGCCCAGCAGCCGATGCGCATAGGGGCCCGCGCAGGCACACCCGCCGCGCGCCTGAATGCCGTAGATGTCGCTGAGCATCCGTGTGAACAGCTGTTGGTGTACCGGCTGCCCGGTGTTGTCGCGCACCAGGAAGGAAAAGATCGGCAGGCGGTGAGGATGGTCCACCCCCAGCAGGGTCAGGTTCGGGTTGTCACGCCACCCATCCAGCGCCATGCGGTTGTACAGCGCCTCGCGCCGGGCGATCTCGTCGGTACCCACGGCATCCTTGACGATAAAGGCCAGCGCCGCGCGGATATCTCCGATCACGTTCGGGGTTCCGGCCTCTTCGCGGGTGGCCAGATCGGTGCTGTAGTCGTGGCGCCAGGGCGAAACGAAGCTGACCGTGCCCCCGCCCGGCCAACTAGGACAGGTGCGGCGCACGGCGCCCCGGTTCACGATCAGAACGCCCGAAGCCCCCGGCCCGCCCGGAAACTTGTGCGGAGACACGACGATGGCATCCTTGCGCGCATCGTCCGGCCCCATATCCATCGGCAGGTAGGGCCCGCCCCCGGCATAATCCCAGACCGCGCGCGCCCCGTGCCGTTTCAGCAGCCGCGTCACCGGATCAGGGTCGGTGATCACGCCCGTGACATTCGACGCCGCCGAGAATGACCCGATCACCAGATCCGAGTCCGCATGGTCGATCAACGTCTGTTCGAGCACCGCCATGTCCGGCCCGCCCTCGGGGCCTTCGGGGATCTCGATGACCTGCGCCTTGCTCTCGCGCCAGGGCAGGATGTTCGAATGGTGCTCGTACGGGCCAATCAAGACAACCGGCCGGTCAGCCTCTTGCACTCCCATCAAACTGACCAGCCGGTTGAGCCCCGCAGTGGCGCCGGACCCGGTGAAGATCACCGCGTCATCTCCCCTCGCGCCAACGATGCGGGCTATTTCCGCGCGCGCCTCGCGGCGCAGTCGCGTCATGTAGGAGCCGCAATAGGAGGCCTCGGTGTGGCTGTTCGCATAGAAAGGCAACACATGCTGGGCCACAAAATCCTCGACCTGCCGCAAGGCGCGGCCCGAGGCAACGTAGTCCGCGTAGACAAGCGGCACGTCCCCATGCAGACCCGGGATCAGAACGTTCTCTCCGATCAGCCCGTCGCGCAGGGTCGAATTGTGAGTGGCGGCTTGGATTTCTGCACGAAAATGGGACAGGGTCATGTCATTGGCTCCATATTGCATTTCCAATATGATCTACTTGATCTGAGTAAACTTCACCTATCTTTGCTTGAATTATTAAATTTTTGGGTCATATGATCTGGAATGAATGAAAAGATAGATCAAATTGACAAGCGCCTCCTGCGCGAACTGCAAAAGGACGCAACCCTTTCCCAGCGCGAACTGGCCGAGCGAGTCGGCCTTTCGCAAAACGCCTGCTGGCGGCGGTTGAAGGCGCTGAACGACGCAGGCGTCCTGACAGGGTCGACGGCCCGGATCGCGCGCGAAAAACTGGGGCTGAATCTGGTCGTATTCGTTATGCTGCGCACGCGTCACCACTCGGCCGAATGGCTGCAGGCCTTTCGCAGCCATGTCCTGACCATTCCGGAAGTCGTGGATTTCCACCGGATCGGCGGCGACTACGACTATCAGCTACGGGTCGTGACGCAGGATATGGCGACCTATGACAAAGTCTATCAGCGCCTGATCGAGAAGGTCGAACTGGACAGCGTGACCTCGTATTTCGCGATGGAGGCGATCGCCGAAGACCGCCCTCTGCCGATCTGAGTGTTTGCCATGAAAAAGGGCCGCACCTTCGCAGGTACGGCCCGTTTTCTGAAACTGCCCGCGAAGATCAGTTCTTCGCGTAGAATTCGACGACCAGGTTCGGTTCCATCATGACCGGGTACGGCACGTCGCCCAGCGACGGGGTGCGCACGAAGGTCGCGGTCATCTTCGAGTGGTCGACTTCAAGGTAATCCGGAACATCACGCTCGGCCAGGCCAACGGCTTCCAGAACGACGGCCAGTTGCTTGGACTTGTCGCGGACCTCGATCACGTCGCCTTCCTTGACGCGGTAGCTGGGGATGTTCACCCGCTTGCCGTTCACTTTGACATGGCCGTGGTTCACGAACTGACGTGCGGCGAACACGGTCGGCACGAACTTGGCGCGGTAGACGACAGCGTCCAGACGGCGCTCCAGCAGGCCGATCAGGTTTTCACCAGTGTCGCCGTTCACACGTACGGCTTCGGCGTAGATGCGGCGGAACTGCTTCTCGGTCAGGTCGCCGTAGTAGCCTTTCAGCTTCTGCTTGGCGCGCAGCTGCAGACCGAAGTCCGAAAGTTTGCCTTTGCGGCGCTGACCATGCTGGCCGGGGCCGTATTCACGACGGTTGACCGGGGATTTCGGGCGACCCCAGATGTTTTCGCCCATCCGGCGGTCGATTTTGTGCTTGGCAGACGTGCGTTTGGTCACGGCTGATCTCCTTCTTAAGGTCGAGGCCCTGACAGGCCACTATGAAGGGCGTTGTCCTCTTGAGGTTTCCCCCATGACAGGCATCCCCTTGCGGGGGCCACCAACACCAATGAAGCCGCGCTTATATCTGCGAACAGACCAGAGTCAACACGCTGCGATACGTGGACGAAAAAATAGTTCCCAAGGAATGGGCGGCCTATTCAGCGGCGGTCGCAGCCATATGCGGCGCAAGAACCAACGTTTGCTCCGTTGAACTGCGATGCGTGGGGAAGGAAACAACATTGCCCGCATCCGACTGGCTTGCGTCGGCATATTCTTCGACGGCGCACACCCAGAAGTCCTGACCCCGCGCGGGGCAGCCATTTTGGAACAGAAAAACCGCGTCTTTCTGACCCTCGACCAACGTCAACTCGGCCTTGTAGGTCTGCGCCCCATTCGTCAATGAGATAACTGCAAGCGTGGCGATCGGCTTCAGCGTTGCGGCTTCGGGGCCATGCCCGGCCAGCGCCATCAACGCCTGATCATGTCCAGTCTGAACGGAATATTCCGCGTTACAGTCCGGCAAGCGTGTCATGCACCCATGCCACGACCAAGACGCTCCAATGGCCAAATCTGCCACAGGCGCTGCTTCAAGCCCGTCAATTTCCGTCTGGGACCAAAATACTGCTACGCGACCGTTATACCCGGCTGTCATCTGCCCGCCCGACCTTTCAAACTCATCACCCCGTACACTAGCGGTGTATCAATGATGAATCCGGCCGAAAAGAGACGGAATTGCAGCTTTCACGAGAATGTTGCCGGAGAGTCAAATCAAATTGAGACTCCGGCAAAACACAATACAACTTTAACGACAGTTATGTGGCACTCGTCAACCGCATTTCGAGTGTCCGCAGCTGCGGCAGGTCATGCAGCCCTCGATCATCACCATGTCATACTGGCCGCAGGACGGGCAGGCCTTGCCGCGTGGGGCATCCATGTTGACCACCTGTGCCTGCGGGTCGGACTTCAGCCCCATCCCTTCCCCCTCAAGGAACCCGATCGCGATCATGTGCTGCTCGATCACGCCGCCGATGGCCGCCAGGATCGAGGGGATGTACTTGCCCTGCACCCAGGCCCCGCCGCGCGGGTCGAACACGGCCTTCAGTTCCTCGACCACGAAAGACACGTCGCCCCCGCGCCGGAACACGGCCGAGATCATCCGCGTCAACGCCAGCGTCCAAGCGTAATGCTCCATGTTCTTCGAGTTGATGAACACCTCGAACGGACGCCGCCGGCCACCGATGACGATGTCGTTGATCGTCAAATAGATCGCGTGTTCGCTGTCGGGCCATTTCAGCTTGTAGGTCGAACCCTCAAGCGATTGCGGCCGGTCCAGCGGTTCGGACATATAGATCACGTCGCCGCCGTCCACCTCGTGCGGGGCATCGGCGCTTTCGCCCGGCACCTTGTCGTCGCTTTCCGAGACGGTCAGAACCGAGCCGGTCACGTCGTTCGGGCGATAGGTGGTGCAGCCCTTGCAGCTCTGATCCCAGGCCTGCATGTACACGTCCTTGAAGGCATCGAACGAGATGTCCTCGGGGCAGTTGATCGTCTTCGAGATCGAACTGTCGATCCATTTCTGGGCGGCCGCCTGCATCTTGACATGCTCGGCCGGGGTCAGGGTCTGAGCGTTCACGAAAAAGTCGGGCAGTTCGACGTCGCCGAACTTGTCGCGCCACATCTGAACGGCATAGTCCACCACCTCTTCCTCGGTGCGCGATCCGTCTTTCTGCAGCACCTTGCGGGTGTAGGCATAGGCAAAGACCGGCTCGATCCCCGACGACACGTTACCCGCATACAGCGAGATCGTCCCGGTGGGTGCGATCGAGGTCAGCAGAGCATTGCGGATCCCATGCTCGCGGATTGCCTCGCGGACATCGTCATCCATCTGCTGCATGGTGCCGCTGGCCAGGTATTTCTCGGCATCGAACAGGGGAAAGGCCCCTTTTTCCTTGGCCAAGTCCACCGACGCCAGATACGCGGCGCGGGCGATCGCGTGCAACCAGCGCTCGGTCTGACGCGCCGCCTCGTCCGAGCCATAGCGCAGACCCAGCATCAACAGCGCATCCGCAAGCCCGGTCACGCCCAGACCGATACGACGCTTGGCCTGCGCCTCGGCGGCCTGCTGCGGCAGCGGGAATTTCGAGGCATCCACCACGTTGTCCATCATGCGAACGGCCGTGGCGACAAGCTCCTGCAATGCCGCCTCGTCCAGACGAGCCGCGTCTTCGAACGGTGCTGACACCAGCCGCGCCAGGTTGATCGAACCCAACAGACAGGCGCCATAAGGCGGCAGTGGCTGCTCTCCGCACGGGTTGGTGGCGGCGATGGTCTCGCAATAGCTCAGGTTGTTGGCCTGGTTGATCCGGTCGATGAAGATCACGCCCGGCTCGGCATAGTCATAGGTGGCCTGCATGATCTTGTTCCACAGATCGCGGGCCTGCACCGTGTGATAGACCTTACCGTCAAAGACCAGATCCCACGAAGCATCGGCTTTGACCGCCTCCATGAAGGCATCGGTCACCAGCACCGACATGTTGAACATGCGCAGCCGGGCCGGGTCGGATTTCGCGGTGATGAACTGTTCGATATCCGGGTGGTCGCAGCGCATGGTCGCCATCATCGCGCCCCGGCGCGAGCCGGCCGACATGATGGTGCGGCACATCGCGTCCCACACATCCATGAACGACAGCGGCCCCGAGGCATCGGCGGCCACCCCATGCACATCCGCGCCGCGCGGCCGGATGGTCGAGAAATCATAGCCGATCCCCCCGCCCTGCTGCATGGTCAGCGCGGCCTCTTTCAGCATGTCGAAGATGCCGCCCATGCTGTCGGGGATCGTGCCCATGACGAAACAGTTGAACAGGGTCACTTGCCGCGCGGTGCCTGCTCCGGCCGTGATCCGCCCGGCGGGCAGGTATTTGAAATCCTCAAGCGCTTCGTAGAACTTCTGCTCCCAATGCGCGGGGTCCTTTTCCACCCGTGCCAGATCGCGCGCAATCCGCCGCCACGAATCCTCGACCGACTTGTCGATCGGCGTGCCATCCGCCTGTTTGAAGCGGTATTTCATGTCCCAGATCTGCTCGGCGATGGGGGCGGCAAAGCGGCTCATTGGTGATTCCCTGTCTTGAAAGAGGCATCCAGATTAGCCCAAACCCGCGCCGAACCACAACAGCTTGATAGCGCGCAACGGTAAGCTACAATATAAAGATGGTCCGTGGGACGACTCTGTGGGAAAGCTGTGGATAAGTACATCAACCTCGTGAAACTCTCGGTCGGGTCCGAGAGCGTTGACAGCCTGATCGCCTGGCAGGACAGCTATCGCCGGCGGTTCGCGGACGGCCTGCCCCGCCACATCACCCGCATGTGGCCCAAGCGCGAGGCCGAGATTCTGAACGGCGGGTCGATCTTCTGGGTCATCAAGGGTGTCATCCAGTGCCGCCAGCGCATTTTGCGGCTGGACGAGGTGACGGGTGAGGATGGCATCCGCCGCTGCGCCATCGTGCTGGACCCGCAGGTCCACCGCACCCAGGGCGCGCAGAAACGGCCGTTTCAGGGCTGGCGCTATCTGAAACCCGAAGACAGTCCCGCAGACCTGCCCGAAAGCCGTGCGCAGGACGACGCCCTGCCCGAGGATCTGAACCGCGCTTTGGCTGAAATCGGCGTGCTCTGATCTCAGCCTAGGCGGCGCATCACTTCTGCCAGGGCGGCCTTTTCCGCGGCGCCGTACTCCGCGACCCGGCTGCGCCACAAAGTGGCCTGCGATTGCAGGATCAGCCCATCTGACAGGATCTTGAGGTGGTTGGCGCGCAGGGTCTCACCGGTCGAGGTGATGTCGGCAATCGCCTCTGCGGTTTCGTTCATCACCGTGCCCTCGGTCGCCCCCTGGCTGTCGACCAGCGTATAATCGGCAACCCCGGAATCGGTCAGGAACTCGCGCACCAGACGGTGGTACTTGGTGGCGATCCGCAGGCGGTGCCCATGCGTGGCCCGAAAGGCGGCGGCGGCGGCGTCTAGGTCATCCAGCGTCTCGACATCGACCCAGCAGGCCGGAACCGCGATCACCAGATCGGCCTGGCCAAAACCCAGCGGTGCGATTTCTTCGACCTGCTGTTCCCAGCGCGGCAGTTTCTCGTGCACCAGATCGGTGCCGGTCACGCCCAGGTGAATACGGCCGGCAGCCAGCTCGCGCGGGATCTCTCCGGCCGACAGCAGGATCAGCGAGACATCCTCGATCCCGTCTACCTTGCCTGCGTATTCCCGGTCAGACCCGGCCCGCGACAGCTCGATCCCGTGGCGGGCGAACCAGGCAAAGGTTTTCTCCATCAGCCGCCCCTTGGACGGCACGCCCAGCTTCAGGGTCATTGGCCCGCCTCCTCGATTTCCAGCATCAGGTCGGGGCGCAGCACGCCACCCACCGCCGGGATCTCGGCCCCGTTGCCCAGCCGCCGCGTCAGCGCGTCATAGCGCCCGCCGGTGGCGATGGGCGGCAGGTCGGGGCGGCGCTCGGCGTAGAAACCGAAAACGAACCCGTCGTAATATTCCATCGAGGTGCGCCCATACGAGGCCTCGAAATCCAGCTTGCTGACATCAACGCCACGCGCCTGCAGGGCGGCGATACGCGCCTCGAGCCGGTCCAGCGCGGGGGTGATCTGGGGCAGATCGACGGCGATGTCGCGCAGATGCTCCAGCGCATAGGGCATGGTCTCGCGCACGCCCAGCAACGAATCCAGCCCGGCCATCTCCGTATCGGAAATCGGCGGTGTGTCGCGGTCGGCGCGCAGGGCGTCGATGCGGGCGGTGATCTCAGCCGGCCGGCGCTTGCCGATCATCGGCGCGTCGCAGGCCATCGGGTCGGCCGCCGCGAGCAACGCGGCGCGGTGGTCCGGCTCGGGCTTGCGGCCCGCGAACCGGTCCAGCAGAGCCCGGAACCGGCGCGGACGCCATAGGTGGCGCATCAGCGCGGCCTTGCGTTGGTCGGATGTGCGCAGGCCTTGTACGGCCGCGGTCAGAATGCCGATGTCGCCGGTCGCCGCGCGCAGCGGCAGGCCCCGCAATTGCAGGGCAAACAGTGAGAATACCTCGGCATCGGCCCCTGCCGGATCGTCGCGGTCAAAGACCTCGTAGCCCACCTGGATGTATTCATTGGCGCGGTCGGGATCATGTTCCTGACGGCGGAACACCTCGCCCGAATAGGTATAGCGCGCCGGTTCGGCCCCGTCGCGCATGTGCATCTGCACCACCGGCAGAGTGAAATCCGGGCGCAGCATCTGTTCGCCGCGCAGCGCGTCCGAGGTGACATAGGCGCGCGCGCGGATATCCTCGCCATAAAGGTCCAGTAGCGTCTCGGCCGATTGCAGCAGCGGCGTGTCGACGACCTGCGCCCCGGCGGCCTCGAAACGCACGCGCATCATCGCGGCCCGAGCCTGGATCTGGGATCGGTTGGGCATGGCTCAGTCCTGACTGTCCAGAATCTCGCGCACCTTGGCGACCAGACCGCCGCGCGGTACCTCAAACTGGCTGGGGCGTTCCTTCCATTCCTCAAGCGTGGCGCTTTCGGCGATCTTGGCGCCCAGGATCAGGTCCTTGATCTGAACCACGCCGCGGTCCTTCTCGTCCCCGCCCTCGATCACCGCGACGGGCGAGTTGCGCTTGTCCGCGTATTTCAGCTGATTGCCGAAATTCTTGGGGTTGCCCAGGTAGACCTCGGCGCGGATGCCGGCATTGCGCAGCTCGGCCACCATCGCCTGATAGTCGGCCATGCGGTCCCGGTCCATCACGGTCACGACGACCGGCCCGGTGTCATGTGACTTGACCCGCCCTTTTTCGCGCAGCGCGGCCAGCAGCCGGTCGATCCCGATCGAGATGCCCGTCGCGGGCACTTCCTGTCCGGTGAAACGCTTCACCAGATCATCATAGCGCCCGCCGCCCGAGACCGACCCAAACTGCCGCTTGCGGCCCTTTTCGTCGAAGATCTCGAAGGTCAGCTCGGCCTCGTAGACCGGACCGGTGTAGTATCCCAGCCCTCGCACGACCGAGGGGTCGATCTGGATGCGATCGGCACCATAGCCACCCGCGGCCAGCAGCTCGCCTATCTGTTCCAGCTCGGAGATGCCTTCGGCGCCGATCTTGCTGTCGCCCACGGCCGCGCGCAGGTTGGCCAGCGTTCCGGCCGTGTCATCAGCCTTGGACGTCAGGAAGGCGATCACCGGCTCGGCCTGATCGTCGGACAGGCCCACACCATCGATGAACGCGCCCGAGGCATCCAGCCGGCCCTTGGTCAGCAATTCGCGCACGCCCTGCTCGCCCACCTTGTCGAACTTGTCGATGGTGCGCAGTACGTCATCGCGCGCCGCCGCGTCCGCGCCCAGACCCATGGCCTCGAGCACACCGTTCAGGACCTTGCGGTTGTTGACCCGCACCAGATAGTCGCCGAGCGGGATGCCCACGGTCTCCAGCGTATCCGACAGCATGGCGCAGATCTCGGCGTCGGCGGCCATGCTGGCCGTGCCCACCGTATCCGCATCGCACTGATAGAACTGGCGATACCGTCCCGGCCCCGGCTTTTCGTTGCGCCAGACCGGCCCCATCGCATAGCGGCGATAGGGCGTGGGCAGGTCGTTGCGGTGCTGGGCATAGACCCGGGCCAAAGGTGCTGTCAGATCATAGCGCAACGCCATCCAGTCGCCGTTGCCGCCCTCGTCAAACTCCTGCCAGGCGAACACGCCTTCGTTCGGGCGATCGACGTCGGGCAGGAACTTGCCCAGCGCCTCGACCGTTTCCACGGCGCTGCTTTCCAGCGCATCAAACCCATAGCGATGATAGACGTCCGCAATCGTCCGCAGCATCTCGGTGCGCTGCGTGACTTCCTGGCCGAAATAGTCGCGGAACCCTTTCGGCGTGACGGCCTTGGGGCGGGGCTGTTTCTTGGGCTTGGCCATGTGGGGCGTCCTTGGGATTTCATCACTTGCGCGCGCGGTCTATCCCATGGTCTGGGTCGGGGCAAGCCAGCGCTGGCATTGCGCGCGCCGCAGCGGTATGACCGCACCAGATCACAGGAGCCCCAGCGATGCAGCATCTGGAAGAAAAAATTGCCCATCTGACCCGCACCGTGGATGACCTGAGCATGGTCGTCGCCAAGCAGCAGGACGAGATCGACCGCCTGACCCGCCGAGTGGCGATGTTGATGCAGCGCGAAGCCGAACGTGCGCAGGAAGGATCCGGCGGAGTCATTCTGGGCGACGAGCGCCCACCGCACTATTGAGCCCAGCCCCTACAGCCCAAGCGTTGATCTAACGGCATCGTCGACGACACCACCCAACAGGGCATCCTCATCGCCTGCGCAACCTTCGGTCAGCGCTGAAAGAAAAGCCTCACGCAGATTGGCTTTTTCTTCGTCCGAGGATGCAAACTCTTCGATATCAACCTGACGGTTGTAGAGTGAAAGAGCGGTCATCTTTCTGACGACGTCGAAAACGTATTCATCATTTCCATCAGCCTCTTCGATGACCGAAGCGCAGGTATGGTACATCAGCGGAAGTGCGTCTTGCGCCATCTGGTCGGCGGCCTCGTCCGCCGTGCCGATGGACGGGAGAAGGATCAAGCCAGCCAGAACAGGTTTGAAATCAAGCAGTCGCATCAGGGCTCCTTTCTGAAGGCGGTCAATCATGGACGCCCCCGTCACTTGCGGTTTGCCCCAATGATTGCACCGACAACCGCACCTGCGGCCGCGCCTTTGCCATCTCCGATCAACGCTCCGACGCCGGCGCCAATCAGGGCGCCCTTCAGCGCATCTTCTTCCTTTTTCTTGTCCGCCAAAGCGGCTGACGCAGGCAAGACGATCAGCGATGCCGCCAATATACAGGCTGGCGCCTGTGCGCATTTCCTCAAGATCCACATTTGGTTGCCCTCCCGTGACCAAGCCCGAACCGGGTGGTCAGCGTAGCCCGCTCCTGGAATTCTGGCAACTAAGGCCATCCCCGGGCTATTTGCGTCGAATGCCGATTTGTCTGCCGATCTGCGGCTCGGGGGGCAATGTGGCATGGTCGGACACCATTCGCGCCAGCCGCACAGCGGCCCAGTCCGGATAGGGTTCCGACCGGCCTGTTGTATGGCTGACATTCATGAACAGGGCCTCTTGGGTTGCACAGACCACGCCATCCTCGGCCGACACCATCTGCGCAAAATAGTGACCACGCTTGTGATCGGCATCCAGCATCCGAAACCGAAAAACCAGCGCCTCGCCCTCGCGAACCTCGCGCAGGAAATGCAGATGCGACTGCAGGATGTACGGCCCCTGCCCCAGCGCCGCGACCTGTGGTTCGCCCAGGCCCAGGTGATCGACCAACAGCCGTTCGAAGGCCAAATCGAACACCACGCCGTAGTATCCTACGTTCATGTGGCCGTTGTAATCGATCCAGTCGGGCCGGACCGTGAAACCGGTGATCTCGACCGGCGCGGGGTACGGTCCGTCATGGCCGCCCAAGGGTTTGGATTGCGGGGTCATTCGCCGTCGTCCTCCTCGAAGATCGCCACCGCGCGGATGAACCCGGCCGAGGCGCCCTTGATCTTGAACGGAAAGCACGAGATCTCGAACCCCGTGGGCGGCAGGCCTTCCAGATTGGTCAGCTTCTCCATGTGGCAATAGCCGATCTCCAACGACGCGCGATGCCCCTCCCAGATGATCGAGGGGTCATGGGTTTCCGCGTATTCCTGCGCGGTCAGCGGAAAGGGCGCGTCCCAACTCCAGGCGTCGGTGCCGGTCACCCGCACGCCGCGCTCGGTCAGGTACAGCGTGGCCTCGCGCCCCATTCCGCAGCCTTTCATCAGGTAATCCGGCTGGCCATAACAGGTGCCGGCCGAGGTGTTGACCACGACGATATCCAGCGGTTGCAGGTCATGCCCGATCCGCTTCAGCTCGGCCGCGACATCGGCGGCGGTGACGACGTAGCCATCCTCGAAATGCCGGAAATCCAGTTTCACGCCCGGGTTCATGCACCACTCCAGCGGCACCTCGTCGATGGTGATCGCCCTCTCGCCCCGGTTCATGGTCGAGTGGTGATGGTACGGCGCGTCCAGATGCGTGCCATTATGGGTGGCGATCTGCAGCCGTTCGATGGCCCAGCCCTCGCCGCCGGGCAGGTCCTCTTTCTTCAGGCCGGGGAAAAATGCCATCACCTGCTCGGCCGTCTGATCGTGGCTCATGTATTCGATCTGCGGCAGCATGATCGGCGGGTCCGACACGATGCCGGTTTCCAGCGGAACGGACAGATCGACGAAACGGCGGGCCATGAACTCCTCCGGGATTACGCGGCCCAAGGGTTGGCTGGCTGCAAGCATCTGTCAAGCCAAGAAAAAGGCGGGCACGCTGGCCCGCCCTTTCAGGGTTTTGGTGAGTGGTGGCAGTCGTTACTCGGCCGCAATGGCGTCCTCGATCTTTTCGACACGGATAGCCGAGAACTTGAACTCGGGGATCTTGCCATAGGGGTCGATGGCCGAGTTGGTCAGGATGTTCGCCGCCGCTTCGACATAGGCGAAGGGGATGAACACCATGTCCTCGGCGATCGCCCGGTCGGCGCGCACCATGATCTCGATCGAGCCGCGCCGGGTGGTCAGACGCACCATCTCGCCGGGTTCGATCCCCATCAGCTTGAGCGTACGCGGATTCATCGAACAGTTCGCCTCGGGCTCGACCGCGTCCAGAACCTTGGCACGACGGGTCATGGACCCGGTGTGCCAGTGTTCCAGCTGCCGTCCTGTGGTGGCAATCATCGGGAATTCCTCGTCCGGGGCCTCATCCGGAGGAATGATGCTGGCAGGGGTGAATTTCGCACGGCCAGCCGGGCGCGGGAAGCCGTCTCCGAACACGATCGACTGGCCCGGATCGGTCTCGGACAGCGACGGATAGGTGATGCTCTCGGTCTCGAGCCGCTCCCATGTGATGTTGTCCAGCGAAGCCATGGTCAGCTTCATCTCGTTGAACACCTGCGAAACATCCGTGTAATCCCAGTTCAGCCCGATGCGCTTTGCCAGATCGACGGTGATCGCCCAGTCCTCGCGCGCCTGGCCCGGCGGCGGTACCGCGGGGCGCACGCGCTGCACCTGACGGTTCGTGTTCGATACCGTGCCGTTCTTTTCATACAGCGCCGAGGCGGGCAGGATGATGTCGGCATAGTTCGCCGTCTCGGTCAAAAAGATGTCCTGCACGATCATCAGATCCAGCTTGGCCAGCGCCTCGCGGGCGTGGTGCACGTCGGGGTCGGACATGGCCGGGTTTTCGCCCAGGATGTACATGCCTTTGATCTTGCCCGCATAGGCGTGGTCGATGATCTCGGTCACGGTCAGGCCCTTCTCGTTCGAGAAGTCGCCCGAGTTCCAGACCTGACTGAACTTGGCGCGCACGGCGTCGTCGGTGACCGACTGGTAGTCGGGCAGGAACATCGGGATCAGGCCTGCGTCCGAGGCCCCCTGCACGTTGTTCTGCCCCCGCAGCGGGTGCAGACCCGCGCCGGGCTTGCCCACATTGCCCGTCATCAGCGCCAGCGAGATCAGACAGCGCGAATTATCGGTGCCGTGGATATGCTGGCTGACGCCCATGCCCCAGAAGATTAGGCCCGCATTCGCATTGGCGAAAATCCGGGCCACGCGGCGCAGCTGATCGGGTTCGATCCCGCAGATCGGTGCCATCTTCTCGGGGGTGAACTGGCGCAGGTGCTCCTTCTCGGCCTCCCAGTTCTCGGTCCAGCGGTGGATGTACTGGCTGTCATACAGCTCTTCCTCGACGATCACGTTCATGATCGCGTTCAGCATCGAGACATCGGCACCGGGCCGGAACTGCAGCATCTCGGTCGCGAATTTGCGCATGCCCACGCCGCGCGGGTCCATCACGATCAGCTTGCCGCCGCGCTTAGCGAACTGCTTGAAATAGGTGGCTGCGACGGGGTGGTTCTCGATCGGGTTGGCGCCGATGATGATGGCCACATCGGCGTTCTCGATCTCGTTGAAGGTCGCGGTCACCGCGCCCGAGCCCACGTTCTCGATCAGCGCCGCCACCGACGAGGCGTGGCACAGCCGCGTGCAGTGGTCCACGTTGTTGTGGCCAAAGCCCTGCCGGATGAACTTCTGGAACAGATAGGCCTCTTCGTTGGTGCATTTGGCCGAGCCAAAGCCCGCCACGCTGCGCGGATCTTCATCCCGCAACTCCATCAGCCCCTTGGCGGCCAGATCCAGCGCCTCGTCCCAGGTCGCCTCGCGGAAATGGGTGCTCCAGTCGGCGGGATCGACGTTCAGGCCCTTTGGCGGTGCATCCTCGCGCCGGATCAGCGGCTTGGTCAGGCGGTGCGGGTGGTGGATATAGTCGAACCCGAACCGGCCCTTGACGCACAGGCGGCCTTCGTTGGCGGGGCCGTTGATGCCCTCGACATATTTGACCTTGCCGTCCTTGACCTTGAGGCTGACCTTGCAGCCCACCCCGCAGAAGGGGCAGACGCTTTCGGTCTCGCTGTCGTAATCCTTGCTGTCGCCGCGCTGCTGGTCGTCCTGCACGGTGGCGGGCATCAGGGCGCCGGTCGGGCAGGCCTGAACGCATTCACCACAGGCGACGCAGGTCGAGTCGCCCATCGGGTCGTTCTGGTCGAACACCACCTGCGCGGTATGCCCGCGACCGGCCATGCCGATCACGTCATTGACCTGCACGTCGCGGCAGGCGCGGACGCAGAGGTTGCAATTGATGCAGGCATCCAGATTGACCCGCATCGCCACATGGCTGTCATCCAGCAGCGGGATCTTCTCGGGCTCTTTCGCCGGAAAGCGGCTGTCGCTGACATCGTTCAGCTTGGCCATGTCCCAGAAATGGCTGGATACATCGTGCGGCTGTTCCGGCTGGTCGGCCACCAGCAGTTCCATCACCAACGCGCGGGATTTCTCGGCGCGGTCGGTGTCGGTTTTCACCACCATCCCCTCGGCCGCCGGACGGATGCACGAGGCGACCAGCGTGCGCTCGCCCTCGACCTCGACCATACAGGCGCGGCAGTTGCCGTCAGGGCGATAGCCCGGCGCGGGTTTGTGGCACAGGTGCGGGATGACCAGACCCTTGCCGTTGGCCGCTTCCCAGATCGTGGTGCCCTCGGGCACGGTCACGTCTTCGCCGTTCAGGTTGAAGGTGACGGTCTTGGTTTCGCTTGCGTCAAGCATGGCTGTCTCCCTCAGATCTCATTGGCGAAATGTTTCATGACCAGGCGGATCGGGTTCGGGGCCGCCTGCCCCAGACCGCAGATCGAGGCATCGCCCATCACCTGGCACAGATCTTCCAGCAGGCCCGTATCCCACTTCTCGGCCTGCATCAGCTTGACCGCCTTTTCGCAGCCCGCCCGGCAGGGCGTGCACTGGCCACAGCTTTCGTCCTCGAAGAACCGCAGCATGTTCAGCGCCGCATCGCGCGCGGTGTCCTGATCGGACAGGACGACCACGGCGGCGGACCCGATGAAGGTGCCCAGCGGCTGCAATGTGTCAAAGTCGAGCGGGACGTCGTCGATGCTGGACGGGAGAAGACCCGAAGACGGCCCGCCCGGTTGATACGCTTTGAAGACGTGGCCCTCGGCCATGCCCCCGGCGGCCTCAATCACGTCAAGAATGGTCGAGCCGGCCGGCAGCAGGTAGACGCCGGGTTTCGCCACCCGGCCCGAGACCGAGTAGCTGCGCAGGCCTTTGCGGCCGTTCTTTTCAACCGAATCTAGGATTTCCGGGCCTTCCCGGCAGATCTTGGACACCCAGTAGAGCGTCTCGACATTGTGCACCAGCGTCGGGCGGCCGAATACACCGACCTGCGCCACGAAAGGCGGGCGGTGACGCGGCAGGCCCTTCTTGCCCTCGATCGATTCGATCATCGCGGATTCTTCGCCGCAGATGTAAGCGCCCGCGCCGCGCCGCAGGTCGATATAGCCTTTCTCGACGATCCCGGCCTGTTCCAGCGCAACAATCTCGCGCCGAAGAATTTCCAGAACGGCTGGATATTCGTCACGCATGTAGATGAAGCAGGTCTGTGCCTCGACTGCCCACGCGGCGATCAGCATCCCTTCGAGAAAAACATGTGGCGTGCGCTCCAGATAGTAGCGGTCCTTGAAGGTGCCCGGTTCGCCCTCGTCGCCGTTCACGGCCAGGTAACGCGGGCCGTCATTCATGCGGACAAAGCCCCATTTCTTGCCCGACGGGAAACCGGCGCCGCCAAGACCGCGCAGCCCCGAGGCCAGAACCTGTTCCTGAACCTCTTCCCAGTCGCCGCCTTCGCGCAGCTCTTTCAGTTTGGCATACCCGCCGTTTTCGACATAGGTCGCGAAGGTCTCATACTCGGGCAGATGGGCGTGGGTGTCGCCCGCCGCGATGGCGGCCTGTACCTTTTCGGGGGTCGCGTGGTCGATGTGGTTGTGACCGAGTTCCAGCACCGGCGCGGTGTCGCAGCGCCCCATGCAGGGCGCACGCAGAACGCGCACCTCGGACGGGTCCAGCCCGTCCTCCAGCGCCTTTTTCAACTGCTGCGCGCCTGCCATTTCGCAGGACAGTGAGTCGCAGACGCGGATCGTCAGGGCCGGCGGAGGAGTTTCACCTTCTTTCACCACGTCGAAGTGGGCATAGAAGGTCGCGGTCTCGTAGATCTCGGCCTGACCGATCCGCATCTCGACGGCCAACGCGGCGATGTGGTCGGAACTGATATGGCCGTGCGCATCCTGGATCAGGTGCAGAAACTCGATCAGCAGATCGCGGCGGCGCGGGCGGTCGCCCAGCAGGCGCTGAATCTCGGCCTGCGCCTCGTCCGTGAATTGACGGCCTTTGGGCGTGTGCCGCCCCTTGCCTTTACCTGACTTCCAGACGCCCTTTGGCGCGCCTGACGGCTTGGTATCCAATGGTGCCATGATGCCCTCCGATCGAGCCTCGTCTCTCATCAGAGTAGCATATCGTCAAATCGCAAAAACCAATGGCACGATAACGACAGTTTATCACCGCAAAAGCGGCGGGGTGGTGTAAACCGTTCGCAGTACAAAATTATTTTGTACCGGGCGGCGGGTAAAAGGCGGGGGCCTAAGCGTACCTAAGCCTCCCGGCGCGCGGCCTCGCGTCCACAACAGTCTTCCGCACCACAGTCACAACGTGCTCCCTGTTTCGTAAACCCGCGCAACACCTGTTTGTGCGGTCCGTTGCGATGATGGTGGTTGGTCACGGGTTGCATTTCAAAGATCAGTTCTGCTTCCCGCAACCGGGCGCGGGCTGGGCACTGGTAGGTCTCAATGATAACCACCTCAACGTCGCGGTCACCAACGTATTCAACCCAAGGCGCACCGCGCTCGGGCTTGATCGCCCGACCATAGCTGCCAGACCCGATGTGGAACAACTCGTCGGTGCCCGGAAACCTGTGGCCGTAAACCACCTGTGGTTCGTAGTGACCGTGAGCAAATCGCATCTTCAATTCAGTGCCCTCTGCCTATCCGTCCTTGTTCAACGTGGGTCTCAGTGTGTACCGTAAGAAATCCTCCACCATCTCGCGTCCGTCTCGCCTACTGAGGTCAATTGGTTGGCCACCAAGCGTTGCAGCTGTCAATACCTCAACCATGCCACCTTCCGTCCGCAACGCATCAAAAAGCTCGGGGTGCGTTTGGGGTTTGTTCCAAGCGCGATACCCACCCATCCGAGACCGCAGGTTGCTGGTGTGGCCGATGTAACTGTCACCAGTAGCCGGCCAAGAAAACCTGTACAGCCCACCGAGCTTTTCCAACCGAGGGAACACAGGTTTGCCGTCAAAGTCGATAGGCCCGCAGGCCGTCCAATTCCCCACAGCAAGTTTCATGTCCGTGCCCTCCGTCAATTCAGCGGCGACGATATCAGAAATTCACCATTGCCCAGATCATTCACACGCAGCGACGTCGAAGCTGTCGGGTTCTCCATCAGCTGGTTCCACAGCGGCAGTTTCGGGGCCCTCGCCTGCATCGCGCCTCCGACGATGGGCAGCGACACATAAACGTTGCCCTAGCGGCGGCTAAACGGCGGGAAAGTGTACCTAACGGCGGAGCCTATACTTTACGGACCTAGCCATAGCGAAGCCGACCGATATGAAAAACCTTCAGTAATTATTACTGGACGCCTAGCAAACCACCCCCCGCCTTTTCACCGCAAAGACGTCACGACCTGCCGCAATGCGCCAACGGTGGGCAATTCCGGATCCCGCGCCAGCGTCGCCAGACAGATCGGCTTGCTGACCACCGGATCAACCAGAGGCAGGACACGCGTGCCTTTCAAATCGCCGAGCGCCCGTACCAGAACCCGTGGCACGACCGTCGCCGCCAGCCCTTCGCGCGCCATGACCATCGAGGCAGTAAATCCGCTGGTTTCGGCCACCACACGCGGATGCAACCCCTGTTCGGCAAATATCCTGTCGAGGATGCGCCTGTTCTGCATCTGGGGCTCCAGCAGGCTGAGCGGGAACTCGGCCACCCGTGCCCAGGGGATCGGGCCCGTGCCCTGCGTCATATGCTCGGGTACGAGCAAAACATAGGTTTCCTCGTACAAAGGCTGCACATAGCGCAGATCAGTGCCGATGCTGTCGCCATAGGTGATCCCGGCATCCAGGCTGCCTTCGTCCAGACGGTGCTGGATTGCCGTGGCCGACATCGTCTCGATCCGCGACAGGATACGCGGATGCGCCTGCTGCAGCCGCTTGACCAAGCGGCCAGTAAACGCGATGGCGGTCGGGATCACGCCCAGGATCAGTGTACCGGTGATCTCGCCCTTGATCGCCTGCACCTCCTGCTCGAGCGCTTTGGCGTCATCCAGTATGCGGCGAGCGCGGCGGACGATCATCTCGCCCTCTTCGGTCAGGCCCTGAAAGCGGTTCGCACGGCGGACGATGGACACGCCAAGCCGATCCTCGAGGTTGCGGATACGCATCGAGAACGCGGGCTGCGAAATACCGCACTCCTCGGCCGCCTTGGCAAAATGGCGGTGGCGCGCCAAGGCGCTGAGCAGTTGCAGATCGCGGATTTCGAACACGTGCGGGCCTCGGGCGGATTGGAGCGATACCGTAAGATACCGCCAATGCCCGCCCAGAAAAGCTGTTTCGTGATCAGGTGTTGAACAGGAAGTGCATCACGTCGCCGTCCTTGACGACATAGCTTTTGCCTTCTGCACGCATCTTGCCGGCCTCTTTGGCACCCTGTTCGCCATTGCACGCTACGAAGTCATCATAGGCAATGGTCTCGGCGCGGATGAAACCCTTTTCAAAGTCCCCGTGGATGACACCGGCCGCCTGAGGCGCTGCAGTACCCCTGCGAATGGTCCAGGCGCGGGCCTCTTTCGGGCCGACCGTGAAATAGGTTTCCAGTTTGAGCAGGTCGTACCCCGCACGGATCAGCCGATCGAGGCCCGGTTCTTCGAGCCCCATCTCTTCGAGGAACATCTGCGCCTCTTCAGGCTCCAGCAGACTGATCTCTTCTTCGATCTTGGCGCTGATGATGACATGGGCATTGCCCTGCGCCGCGGCCATCTCGGCCACACGCGCGGAATATTCATTGCCTTCGGCAGCGTCTTCTTCCGAGACATTGCAGACATACAGGACCGGCTTGGTGGTCAGCAACTGCAGCATCTTCCAGGCTTTTGCATCCTCGTCAGACACCTCGACCAAACGGGCGGGTTTGCCGCTTTCCAGCATCTCTTGCGCGGTGGCCAGCAACCGATCCTGCTGCTGCGCCTCCTTGTCGTTGCCCTTGAGCTTGCGCACGAGGTTGGCGCGACGCTTTTCGATGCTTTCCAGATCGGCCAGCATCAGTTCGGTCTCGATGGTCTCGGCATCGGCCACCGGATCGACCTTGCCTTCGACATGGGTCACGTCGCCATCTTCGAAACAGCGCAACACATGAGCGATGGCATCGGTTTCGCGAATGTTGGCCAGAAACTGGTTCCCCAGCCCCTCACCTTTTGAAGCGCCTTTGACCAGGCCTGCAATATCTACGAAGGTCATCCGGGTCGGGATGATCTGCTTCGACTTGGCGATCGCAGCTAACTTGTCCAGACGCGCATCGGGAACGGCCACGTCACCCACATTGGGTTCGATTGTGCAGAACGGGAAATTCGCCGCCTGCGCGGCCGCGGTCTTGGTCAGCGCGTTGAACAGGGTCGACTTGCCGACATTCGGCAGACCCACGATACCCATTTTAAAGCCCATGACGGCCTCCTGATGCCATTCGCGGGCTGCTTCTATGCGGGTCCGGTTCAATGCGCAAGGCACCTGCGGCTGCTGGCCCTGAGTCCAATCTGCAACATCACGAAAATGTAGGGAAAACGTGTGCTTGTTGACATTGAACACGAAAGAATAGTGTCAAACTTTAACATTTAACGAATATCAACAGCGAACATCCCCATGAAAAACCTCCTTTCAAGCGCCGCTTTTCTGGCTTTTTCAACAGCCGCGCAGGCGCAGTCGGTGATTTTCGGCGCCGGCTACGCCGACTATTCCGACAGCAGCTCGATTGACCAGGCGATCTTTTCCCTCGAATACCAGCACCGGCCATTTCACGAGGCCACCCGCTTCAGCGCCGCGCTTGGGGCCGCGCTGTCGGTGGACGAGGATGGAAACACACATATCGGCGCCGGGGTGATCGGGGTCTATTCCTTTGCCGACAGATGGTTTGTGGAAGGTAGCGTGATGCCGGGATTCTACAGCGAAGCCAACGAACTGAACGACCTTGGCGGGAGCTTCGAAATCCGAAGCCTTTTCGGGCTGGGCTATACGTTGAACAACGGCAATGACATATCGTTGGCCGTGACCCACAAATCGAATGCCAGCACGCAAGAGGAAAACCCCGGCGTGAACGCGCTCTTGCTGCGGTATCACCTGAACTTCTGACCCCACCGCTCAGGACGGGATTGATTTTCGGCCAAAGTTTCTGCACATCAGGTCCAAACCTGTATGCAAGGATCTTCCATGACCCGTATCGACGCCAAGTTCGCCGCCCTTAAAGCCGAGGGGAAGAAGGCCTTTGTCGCCTATATCATGGCCGGGGATCCCGACTATGACACCTCGCTTGAGATTGTTCGGGGCCTGCCGGCGGCCGGCGTGGACGTGATCGAACTGGGCCTGCCCTTCACCGATCCGATGGCGGACGGCCCCACCATTCAGGCGGCGGGTCAAAGGGCGCTGGACGGTGGCATGACGCTGCAGCGCACGCTGGATCTGGCCAAGGCATTCCGGGAAACCGATGACACCACCCCGATCGTACTGATGGGCTATTACAACCCGATCTACAGCCGCGGCGTGGACAAGTTCCTTGCCGACGCCAAAGAGGCCGGCATCGACGGCCTGATCGTCGTCGACCTGCCACCCGAAGAAGATGAAGAACTGTGCCTGCCCGCGCAGGCGGCCGGTCTGAACTTCATCCGGCTGGCCACGCCAACCACGGATGACAAGCGCCTGCCGCGAGTGCTGCAGAACACATCGGGCTTTGTCTATTACGTCTCGATCACCGGCATCACCGGCGCGGCCGAAGCCGAGGCAACCGATGTCGGCCCCGAGGTCGCGCGCATCAAGGCGGCGACCGATCTTCCGGTGATCGTGGGGTTCGGCATCAATACGCCCGAGAAGTCACGTGCCATCGCCAGCGTTGCTGACGGAGCGGTGGTCGGCTCGGCCATCGTCAGTCAGATCGCCGCCGGCAAACCCGTGGCCGAGGTTCTGGACTTCGTGAAATCGCTGGCAGACGGCGCCCACAGCGCCTGAGGCCAAAATCCCAAACGGATTGCAACCGCTGCAGGCCGCACGCCTGCGGCGGTTTTTCTTTGCGCCTTTGACCCACCTGACCACATGCGCAACTGGCCGTTGCG
This sequence comes from Ruegeria sp. CI8, assembly GCF_056536865.1. Classification (NCBI taxonomy): domain Bacteria; kingdom Pseudomonadati; phylum Pseudomonadota; class Alphaproteobacteria; order Rhodobacterales; family Roseobacteraceae; genus Ruegeria; species Ruegeria sp. CI8. The sequence continues at coordinate 218,823 of NZ_JBQFQL010000001.1, read as the reverse complement.
CCGCGGCGGAAGAATTGGTAAAGAAACCTAACCAATCTACAGAAGGGTGCGGCCATGCCTGTCATTACCAATATCGACGACCTGAAACGCATCTATGAACGCCGGGTGCCCCGGATGTTCTATGACTATGCCGAAAGCGGCAGCTGGACCGAGCAGACCTTCCGCGACAACAGCTCGGACTTCCACGACATCCGCCTACGCCAGAAGGTTGCGGTGGACATGTCCGGCCGCTCGACCGCGTCGCAGATGATCGGACAGGACGTGGCCATGCCGGTGGCCCTGGCACCCGTGGGCCTGACCGGGATGCAGCATGCGGATGGTGAAATGAAGGCCGCCAAGGCCGCGCTGGATTTCGGCGTGCCCTTCACGTTGTCGACCATGTCGATCAACTCGATCGAAGATGTGGCCGAACATACCGGTGCGCCGTTCTGGTTTCAGCTGTACACCATGAAGGACGAAGATTACGTCCGCCGCCTGATCCAGCGCGCCAAGGATGCCAAATGCTCGGCCCTGGTCATCACCCTGGATCTGCAGATCCTCGGCCAACGGCACAAGGACCTGAAGAACGGCCTGTCCGCCCCGCCGAAACTGACGGCCAAAACGATCGCCAACCTGATGACGAAATGGGCCTGGGGCATCGAGATGCTGGGCGCGAAACGACGCGAGTTCGGCAATATCGTGGGCCATGTCGAGGGCATCTCGGACGCCTCATCGCTGGGCGCATGGACCGCCGAGCAGTTCGATCCCAGCCTCGACTGGAAGAAGATCGAGAAGCTGATGGAGCAATGGGGCGGCAAGGTGATCCTGAAAGGCATCCTTGACCCCGAAGACGCCAAGATGGCGGCCAAGTTGGGCGCCGACGCCATCGTGGTGTCGAACCACGGCGGGCGGCAGCTGGACGGCGCGCTCAGCTCGATCCGGATGCTGCCGCGGATCATGGATGCGGTGGGCGGCGACGTCGAGGTGCATCTCGACAGCGGCATCCGCTCGGGGCAGGACGTGCTCAAGGCGCTGGGGCTGGGGGCCAAGGGCACCTATATCGGGCGCGCTTTCGTCTACGGGCTGGGCGCGATGGGCCAAAAGGGCGTGACCACCGCGCTGGAGGTGATCCAGAAGGAACTGGACACCACCATGGCCCTGTGCGGCGAACGCAACGTGGCCGATCTGGGGCCGCACAACCTGCTTGTCCCACAGGATTTCTGCGGCCGCTGGCAGGAATGACGCGGAAATCGTTTTTACCCCTTTCCAAATGGCCGGATTCGGTCTAAGGACGCCGCTTCACGCGGGGTGACAGCCTTGGAGGCACCCTGCCCTAACATTGGAGATTTATCATGGCTGGTGAGATTCCTGATCTCGTAGCTCTGGAACGGACGGGGACGGGCAAGGGCGCCGCTCGTCAGGCACGCCGCGACGGCATGGTTCCGGGCATCGTATTTGGTGGCGAGAAAGACCCGCTGCCGATCCAGATTCCGTTCAACGAACTGTTCAAGCGCCTGAAGGCAGGCCGCTTCAAGTCGACCCTGTGGAACCTGAAGGTCGAAGGCCACGAAGACGTCCGCGTCATCTGCCGCGACGTCCAGCGTGATGTCGTCAAGGACCTGCCGACCCACCTGGACCTGATGCGTCTGCGTCGCACGACCAAGATCGCCCTGTACATCCCCGTCGAATTCATCAACGAGGAAGAGGCCCCCGGCATCAAGAAGGGCGGCGTTCTGACCGTTGTCCGTCCCGAGGTCGAGCTGGTCTGCACCGCCGGCGACATCCCCGAAAAGATCACCGTCGATCTGACCGGCCTGGAAATCAACGACGTTGTCACCATCTCGTCGGTTGACCTGCCCAACGGCACCAAACCGACCATCGACCGTGATTTCGTGATTGCGAACATCTCGGCACCGACCGGCCTGGCGTCCAGCGACGATGAAGAAGGCGAAGGTGAAGAGGAAGTCGCAGCCGACGAAGTTGAAGTCGTAGGCAAAGACGAAGAATAAATCCGGATCCTTCGGATTGGAATTTGAAGCGGGGCCTCGTCCAGGGCCCCGTTTTTCTTTGAACGACCGGCTGGCACTGGAAAGGCATCTCGTGCAATTCTGCGCCGGACCGAAACGCACAAGGAATTCGCGATGAAGCTGTTTGTCGGATTGGGCAATCCGGGCGCAAAGTATGCCCGCAACCGGCACAATATCGGTTTCATGGCGGTGGATGCCATCGCCAGGGATCATGGCTTTGGGCCATGGCGTTCGAAATTTCAGGGTGAAATATCCGAAGGAATGCTGGGCCGAGAGAAGGTCCTGCTGCTGAAACCCATGACCTTCATGAACCGCTCGGGCCAATCGGTCGGCGAGGCCATGCGGTTCTTCAAGCTCGACTCAACCGATGTGACCGTTTTCCATGACGAACTGGACCTTGCACCCGGGAAGGTTCGCGCCAAGGCCGGTGGCGGCCATGCCGGGCATAACGGCCTGCGGTCGATCCACGACCATATCGGTGCCGCGTATGACCGTGTCCGGCTGGGGATCGGCCATCCCGGACGCAAAGAGCTGGTTTCGCCCTATGTTCTGGGCGATTTCGCCAAGGCCGACGCCGACTGGCTGGACGATGTTCTGCAAGGTGTTGCAGACGGGGCGGTTCATCTGGCTGCGGGCGATGCGGCCAAGTTCATGAACGCGGTGGCGCTGCGAACAGCGCCACCGCGCAGTTCCACCACGACGCCCAAATCCGAAACCAAGACCTCTCCTACCCCGAAAGCCGAGACGCCACCGCCCGATGACCGCACGGCGATGCAGAAGCTGTTGGACAAGTTCCGATAGCGGCAAAGACCTTCCGCAACGTAGCAATTGCAGAATTTCCGTCATCACGATCCAATGCCGCCAAACGGGAGGATAATCATGAAAACAGGTCTGAAGTGGCTGCTGCGAATCGTCCTGACGCTGGTCTTGGCCGCTGCAGTTGTCGGTTTCTGGAAGCGCGAGGAAATCCAGCGCCTTCTGGCGGTGAACTCTCTGTTTTCCGAAGAAAAGATCGTTCAGAATTTCTCTCACATGGATGCGGCGTTTCTGACCGTCGACCTCCCTCGCGGGAATGGTCCCACCTGGGACCTGCCCTATGGCGCTGAATTCGACCTGCCCGCCGAGACGCAAGACTGGATCGAAGAGCGCGCCGTCACATCCCTGCTGGTGATGCAGGACGGGCAGATCCGGTTCGAGGAGTATTTCCTGGGCACATCGCCGGAGGACCGCCGGATCTCGTGGTCGATGGCCAAAAGCTATTTGTCCGCTCTGTTCGGCATCCTTCTTGAGGAGGGCAGCATAGCCTCGCTGGATGGTCCGGTCATCAAATATGCCCCCAAGCTGCAGGGCAGCGCCTATGAAACAGCCACGATCCGCAACGTGCTGAACATGGCCAGCGGTGTAACCTTTGACGAAGACTATCTGGATCCGAAATCCGACATCAACCGTATGGGTCGGGTCGTCGCCCTGGGCGGCGAGTTGGATGACTTTGCGGCCTCGTTGAAGGACAGTTTCGCGGCACCTGGCGAGACCTGGCAGTATGTTTCCATCGATACCCATGTCATTGGAATGGTGATCCGAGGGGCGACGGGTCAAAGCGTCGCCGCATTGCTGGACGAAAAGATCCTGCAGCACCTCGGTCTTGAGCGGGACGGATACTATATCACCGACGGCGCAGGCGTCGCCTTTGTTCTGGGTGGCTTGAATTTCACGACGCGGGATTACGCCCGCTTTGGCCAAATGATCCTGCAGAACGGCGTGCGCGATGGGCGCCAGATCGTTCCGGCCGACTGGATCAAGGAATCCACCTTGCCAAGCGCGCCGACCGAACCCGGAAAGATCGGCTACGGATATCAGTGGTGGATCCCCGTTGGCGCCCATGACGGTGAGTTTCTGGCACGCGGTGTTTATGGCCAGTACATGTATTTCGACCAGTCGCGCGGCGTGCTGATCGTAGCCACGGGCGCTGATCGGAAGTTCCGCGAGCCCGGGGTCAATGAGCAGAACATCGAAATGTTCCGCAAGATCGCGCAAAGCCTGTAAGGTAGCTTCATGCAAAAGCAGGACAGCATAAATGTTCTGGGCGGCGTGCTGGCTCCGTGTTCACGAAAGCCCCTGACCGGTTTTTTCCGCGACGGGGCCTGCAACACCTGCCCTGAGGATCGCGGCAGCCACACGGTCTGCGCTGTTATGACGGCCGAGTTTCTGGCCTATTCGAAATATGTCGGCAACGACCTGAGCACGCCCCGGCCCGAATTCGATTTCCCGGGCCTCAAGCCCGGCGACAGCTGGTGCCTGTGTGCCGCACGGTTCATGCAGGCCCATGACGAGGGCTGTGCGCCAAAGGTCCATCTTGAGGCGACTCACCAGCGCGCATTGGAAATCGTGCCACTGCACGTTCTGACCAGCCACCGCGCAGACTCCGGACAGTGAACCGCGAATGAAAAACCCGGCACGGTTGAAGCGTGCCGGGTCCTGTTCTTTGGGCCGCCCTCAGGTTGCGTCGCGACCCTCGGTATCAGACATGTCGAAGTTCAGATACTTGGCGACCGTTTGGACATCCTTGTCGCCACGTCCGCACATGTTCATGCAGATGATGTGATCCTTCGGCAGCTCCGGCGCGATTTTCATGACATGCGCCAGCGCGTGGCTGGGTTCGAGCGCAGGGATGATCCCCTCGGTCGCGCAGCACAGCTGGAACGCCTCAAGCGCCTCTTTGTCGGTGACCGAGACATACTGCGCGCGCCCGATATCGTGCAGCCAGGAATGTTCGGGGCCGATGCCCGGATAGTCGAGCCCGGCCGAGATCGAGTACCCCTCGAGGATCTGGCCGTCGTCGTCCTGCAGCAGATAGGTACGGTTGCCGTGCAGAACACCCGGCCGGCCGCCGGTGAGCGAGGCGCAGTGCTCCATCTTTTCGTTGACACCCTTGCCGCCGGCTTCGACGCCGATGATGTTGACCGATTTGTCGTCGAGGAAGGGATAGAACAGTCCCATGGCGTTCGAACCGCCACCGATCGCCGCGATGATCGTGTCCGGCAGGCGACCCTCGGCCTTCATCATCTGTTCCTTGGCTTCCTTGCCGATGATCGACTGGAAGTCGCGCACCATCGCCGGGTACGGATGCGGGCCGGCCACCGTACCGATGCAATAGAACGTGTCGCGCACATTTGTTACCCAGTCGCGCAGCGCGTCGTTCATCGCGTCCTTCAGGGTGCCGCGGCCCGAGGTCACCGGAATCACCTCTGCCCCCAGCAAGCGCATGCGGAACACGTTGGGCGCCTGCCGCTGGACATCATGTGCGCCCATGTAGACCACGCATTTCAGACCGAACTTGGCGCAGACCGTCGCGGTGGCGACACCGTGCTGCCCTGCCCCGGTCTCGGCGATGATCCGGGTCTTTCCCATGCGGCGCGCCAGGATGATCTGGCCCAGCACGTTGTTGATCTTGTGCGCGCCGGTGTGGTTCAACTCGTCGCGCTTCATATAGATCTTGGCGCCACCCAGATGTTCGGTCAGGCGCTCGGCGTGATACAGGGGCGACGGACGGCCCACGTAGTTGGCCCACAGATCGTCCATCTCGGCCCAGAAACTCGGGTCGGTTTTGGCCTTCTCGTATTCCTCCTCCAGCGACAGGATCAACGGCATCAGAGTCTCGCTGACGAAGCGTCCGCCGAAAATGCCGAAGCGGCCGTTTTCATCCGGGCCGGACATGAAGGAATTGAACAGATCATTGGCCATGGTGGTCTCCATCGTCGTGCCTGTTGTTATTAGGAGGTGCCGGCGGGATTTGCCATCGCAAATCGCACTATTCCGCCGCGGTACTGCCGTTCATCCAGATAGTCAGCGCCTGTTCCCGGGTCGGAATGGCGATGCAGGCAAAGTGACGGAAGTGGTAGGTATTGGTCAAACGTGGGGCAGCTTGCATCACCCCTCGGTGCGGGTTTGACTGGGCAAAGGTCAACATGGCTTCGACGTCGTGCCAAACGCTGAGCGAGAAATACGCGCCCTCATGCGAAAACACCTCGGCATGGAAGCACAAGGGATCGCCCTTGGCCTGGCGCAAGGCCTTGCCCGCACGCCAGAAAAACTCGGGCCCATGGTACCATCGCTTCAGTGAAACCGCGCCGATTGCAGCCAGCATCCCGCATCCTCCCCTTTGAGAAGGATACGCAAGCGCGTTCTGGTCAGATCACTGTGCCGCTTCAATAAATGAGCGGATCAGGCCCGGATCCTTGACGCCCGGGGCGCTTTCGACGCCCGATGCCACATCGACCTGCCTTGCACCGGTCATACGGATCGCCTCGGCTACGTTGTCCGGGTTGAGCCCCCCCGACAGCATCCACGGCGTCCGCCAGTATTTGCGACCGGCGAGCAGACGCCAGTCAAAAGGCAAACCGTTGCCGCCGGGCAGCTCAGAGTTCTTCGGCGGTTTGGCGTCAACCAACAACTGATCGGCCACGTCCGAATACAGGTCTATTGCGGCCAAATCCTCGGCTTCCGCCACTCCAATCGCCTTGATCACCGGCAAGCCGTAGCGTGATTTGACCTCGGCCACGCGCTCGGGGCTTTCAGCCCCATGCAGCTGCAGCATGTCCAGTGGAACCCCGGCCACGATCTCATCCAGCTGCGCGTCGCTGAAGTTCACCGCCAAGGCCACCTTGGCTACGCCGACCGGCACGTCACTGGCCAGCGCCGCTGCCTTGGCAATCGGTGCATAGCGTGGAGACTTGGGAAAGAAATTGAACCCAATGTAACGCGCACCTGCTTCAACGGCGGCACGCACATGCTCGGGTGCGGTCAAGCCGCATATTTTTACGCTGATCTCGGAAGACATCGGCTCTCAGCTGGCCTCGTCCAGAAGGGCAAGCACATCGTCCTGGCCTTCGTTCTGCTTCTTCTTGAGCTTCTTGACCTCGCGCTCGAGCTTCTTGACCTCGGTCTTTTTGACGGTGGCGTCCTTGCGGTGCTTGTGCTCACGCAGCCATTCCCACAGAAAACCGATGACAAGGCCGGCCACAATCCCGCCAAGAACTACAAGAAACAACGGCAGCGAAGTGGCCAGATTGAAGCCAAGCAAGTCAGACAAAGCGTCCGGCATCAACTGCAACTGAACCATCTGGCGATTGGCCAACGAGACCGAGACAAGGACGATCCCCAGGACCGCAAGAAAACCGTATCGAATGTAGCGCATCATGAGATCACGCTTTACCGTTCAAACGATCCCTTAGCAACTTGCCGGTCTTGAAAAACGGCACGCACTTTTCCTCGACTTGAACCGTCTCGCCAGTGCGTGGGTTCCGGCCGACCCGCGCATCCCGTTTCTTGACCGAAAAAGCTCCGAAGCCCCGCAGTTCGACACGGTCACCGCGCGCCATCGCGTCTGTGACTTCCTCGAATACGGTATTCACGATCCGCTCGACATCACGTTGGTACAGATGTGGATTTTCGTCGGCGATTTTCTGAATCAGTTCTGAACGGATCATGCGTGCTACCCTCCCAGGTCACCGTGTCATCTCGTCTACTGGTTTGGTCAGTATAGGAAAAAACGGTGCCGGGTGGAATGTAAACTCTGTGTGTCCGGGGTGCATTTTCCAAGAAAGCACCGGAAATTCGCCTGTAGAGACGCGAATCCGGCGGTTCATGCCTGCACCTATCACCGAATAACTCGCAAAACCGGAACACATTGATTCGCAAAAGAAACGGCCCCGCTCGGGATGAGCGGGGCCGTCTGAGTGTTCAAAACTGCAAGTCTGGCTTAGTCGCCGGACTTCAGCGCTGCGCCAAGGATATCGCCCAGCGATGCACCCGAGTCGGAGGAACCGTACTGTTCCACGGCCTCTTTCTCTTCGGCGATTTCGCGCGCCTTGATCGACAGGCCCAGACGGCGGGTCTTGCTGTCCACGTTGGTGACGCGGACGTCGACCTTGTCACCGACCGAGAAACGCTCGGGGCGCTGTTCGGCACGGTCGCGGCTCAGGTCCGAACGGCGGATGAAGGACTTCATGCCTTCGTACTCCACCTCGATACCGCCATCTTCGATCGCGGTCACTTCGACGGTGATGACCGAGCCACGCTTCACGCCGCCCACGGCTTCGGCGAACTTGTCACCGCCCAGGGCTTTGATCGACAGCGAGATCCGCTCTTTTTCGACGTCAACTTCCGAGACAACCGCCTGAACGACGTCGCCCTTGCGGTAGTTCTGGATGGCATCTTCGCCACGCTCGTCCCACGACAGGTCGGACAGGTGAACCATGCCGTCGATGTCGCCTTCCAGGCCGATGAACAGACCGAACTCGGTGATGTTCTTGACTTCGCCTTCGACCTGCGTGCCCTCGGGGTGCGTTTCTGCAAACACTTCCCACGGGTTGCGCTGGGTCTGCTTGAGGCCCAGAGACACGCGACGCTTGGCGCCGTCGATTTCCAGAACCATGACGTCGACTTCCTGGCTGGTCGAAACGATCTTGCCGGGGTGGACGTTTTTCTTGGTCCAAGACATCTCGGACACGTGCACCAGACCTTCGACACCGGGCTCCAGCTCGACGAACGCACCGTAGTCGGTGATGTTGGTGACGCGACCCTTGTGCACCGAACCCAGCGGGTACTTGGCGCCAACCAGATCCCACGGATCTTCCTGCAGCTGCTTCATGCCCAGGCTGATGCGGTGGGTTTCCTTGTTGATCTTGATGACCTGAACCTTGATGGTTTCGCCGATCGTCAGGATCTCGGACGGGTGGTTCACACGGCGCCATGCCATGTCGGTGACGTGCAGCAGGCCGTCAACGCCGCCCAGGTCGACGAATGCACCGTATTCGGTGATGTTCTTGACGACACCCTCGACGGTCTGACCTTCGGACAGGTTGCCGATGACTTCGGCACGCTGTTCGGCACGCGATTCTTCCAGGATTGCACGGCGCGAGACAACGATGTTGCCACGGCGGCGGTCCATCTTCAGGATCTGGAACGGCTGCTTCAGACCCATCAGCGGGCCAGCGTCGCGCACGGGGCGAACGTCAACCTGGCTGCCGGGCAGGAACGCAACTGCGCCACCCAGATCCACGGTGAAGCCACCTTTGACACGACCAAAGATAGCACCTTCGACGCGCTGGTCGTCGGCATATGCTTTTTCCAGACGGTCCCATGCCTCTTCACGGCGGGCCATCTCGCGCGAGATGACAGCTTCGCCACGGGCGTTTTCTGCAGCGCGCAGGTAGACTTCGACCTCGTCGCCAACAGCGATTTCAGGAGCTTCGCCGGGATTTGCGAATTCTTTCAGATCGACACGGCCTTCCATCTTGTAGCCTACGTCGATGATGGCTTGGCCCGCTTCGATCGCGATGACCTTGCCTTTGACAACCGAACCTTCTTCGGGGGTGTCCATTTCGAAGCTTTCGTTCAGGAGGGCTTCGAATTCCTCCATGGATGCGTTAGCCATGTGGCGTTGTTTTCCTTTACATAACGTTTTTGCTGGCCGAGCGGTTGTCTCCGCCGGTCTTGTTTCATGATGTCCTCTGGCGTGACCCGGTGCGCATCTGGCTAAACAAACACAAAGGGCCGAGGAAACCCGGCCCTGCTCAGATACGTCGCCCGGGCGTTGACCGCCCTTGTTCAGACAGCGCGCGTATAGGCGGATTCTGGGCGCAGCGCAAGCAGAAAGGCCCTTGTTGCAAGCCGACGCGGGATTCCGCTTGCGTTTTCCGGGTCAGCTACTCCTCCCAAATCCGGGCATCCCTCAGCAGCATGGCCTGCTCGATCGCATTCAAACGTGCCAGAGCGTCGGCCGGGGCCTTTGCCCCACCGGCTGCTTTCCAAATCTTGAGGGCCGAGTTCGGACTCCACGGCAAGCATGCATTCGCAAGCCACTGACGCAACTGAGGGGGAAGGGTGTCATAGGCCTGCATTGCGGGGCGTTGTCGTCTCCGGCGGTTCAGGCGGCTGCGCAGATTGCGTCTTTGAATGGTCATGGGCATCGACTGTACCAATGCGAATTTTCAGAGCTGGAACTGGACCGAACAGAATGGGTTGGGGAAACGCCCCAACTGAAATGGTATGTTATTACGTAACATACTTTTGGTGCGCAACCCCGGATTGAGGTCAAAAAAGGCAGGGTTCTGCAACCCTGCCCTCTACCATTCAGAAGCTCTCAATGTTAGCCGAAGCCGGGAGACCTAGAACAGTTGCAGGTCTTTCTTGCCGCTTTGAATCTCGGCCAGATTCGGCATGTTCTGGATGACCACCGGTTCGGGTGCCGCACCCGGCATCGGAACGGTCGGCTGTGCCGCCTTGGCCATCGCAAAGGTGGGTTGCTTGAGCTCTCCGCGAATGTCGCGCAGCAGGGTTTTGTGGTCCGGCATCGCTTTCAGGATTTGCGCCAGGTCCACTTTCGCGCCCTTCCACCACTGGAACCAGATGTCCTTCCGCAATGGTCGAATGCGATCCCGAATTCCTGTGCCATATCCCGTGTCATAGACCTGCTTGCCCAGCAGAACCGTCTGATAGACGCGATGGTCAAACAGCGTTGCAAACTCGACATCGTGCTGCATCGGAAGGCGGTTTTTCCAAAGCTCGAGGTTTTCAGCCAGCCTGTCCGGCACCTTCATTTCGGTGCGCGCGTCGATCCAGTATTGATCATCGGTACGATTGTTCAGCTTGTAATGCAGGCAAATGAAATCCAGCACCTCGTCATAGAGCTTGTTCATCTGACGATTGTACCTGTCCCTCAGCGAGGGTTCGATATCGCGGGTCGGCAAATGCTCGGCGAACCAGCGCACAGCATGGTCGACCATATGGATCGCAGTGCTTTCCAGCGGCTCGATGAACCCACCGGCCAGCCCGATCGCCACGCAGTTCTTGACCCACGCGTTGCGCACGCGCCCGATCCGCATGGGGATCACCCGCGGCGTCGCGCCTTTGCCGCTGTCACCCAGCCACTCCAGATATTCGTCTGCCGCTTGATCATCCGTCCGGTGCGCGGATGAATACACGTATCCCGTGCCCACCCGGTTGTAGAGAGGCACGCGCCATGTCCAACCAGCGCCAAGTGCAGTCGACCGCGTGACGCTTTCGATCTTCCGCGGATTGGGGTGCTCGATCTGCAACGCCATGGCACGGTCGTTCGGCAGATAGTCCGAATAATCCATGAACGGCTCGCCCAGTGCCTGATTGATGATCAGGCCGCGGAAACCGGTGCAGTCCACGACCATTTCAATATCGTGGCGGCCTGCACGCTCAAGCATCAGATGGCTGACATTGCCCTGTTCATTCAACTCGACCGACTGCACCTCGTCGCGGATATGTTCGACGCCACGCTGCGTACAGACCCTGGTCAGCATGCCAGCGAATTTTACGGCGTCCAGGTGATAGGCATAGCCAAACCGCTGCTCGAATTCGGGTTGCCCCAGAAGCCGCGCGCCCTTGCACAGCCGAGCCAGGTCATCATGCGGCGAGATGGACTGAGTGAAATCCCGGTCCCCGTTGCCAAACCGAAGGAAGTATTCGGCGGCCTCGAGGCCCTCCAGCATCTGGCCATGGGCAAATGGGTTCACATAGTCGATGCGTTTTCCCTTTGCGTCCTTGTTCCAGTTGCAGAATTTGACGCCCAACTTGAACGACGCATTGGTTTCGCGGAAAAAGTCTCGCTCGGAAATTCCAGCCTGCCGGAGCGTGACCGGCATACGCGGCACGGTCGCTTCACCAACGCCGACCGTGGCGATGTTCGGGCTTTCGATCAGGCAGATCCGCGGACGATCCTTGGGTGCTGACGTGCGCGAAAACACCATCTCGAGAAGCAGCGCCGTCATCCAGCCGGCCGTACCGCCACCCACGATGGTGATTTTTTGCAAACGATTATTCATGTTGTTCTGTCCCTGTTGGCTGTGAGGATTATGCGGCCGCCTGCCCGTTTTGCCGGGCCTCGGTGGCGACCTCCCCTTATCGCTGAGGGAAACTATAGCAGTTTTCAGGCATCCAGCTAGGGCCAATGGCGGCATCAAGTGGGCCCAAACGGGCGCCTTTGCCAAAGCAACGCATGGTCACGACCTGTTTCCCCGGCACCTAACGGCCAGTGATGACGGATGAACCTTTCGAGGCAGCCTCAGATGTCCTCGCCTTTCTTCAGAAGATCGTCGATCAGTTCGCGTTGCAGACCATGGCTGTCGCCACCGCCGAACTCGGCCGCACCCCCGGAATAGAGAGTGCCATAGGTCCGAGCGATATTGACGGTCTGCGCCAGGCCCGAGATCAGTTGATCCTTGTTCAGCCGTGACAGCGGGTGGATGAACACGGCCCACAAGGTACCGTTGGCGATCGCGTAGCGCGCGTCCAGCGTACTGTCGAAATTGGCCTGCATCATGCGCTGCAAGTCTTCGTCCGAAAGCTCTGAGGTGCCGCTGATCGCAACCATTGCCCGCATCCGGTCGGCATGCACATCAGTAACAACCAGCACCGGCACATCGGAAATCGTCATGGTAAAGCCCGGACCCTGCGGCTCGGCATCGGGGTCGAGGGCAAAGATGATCTTGCCCAGTCTCTCGTAGGTCATCGGTGGCTCGGCTTCCTGTGCCAACGCATGGCCGGCCAACAAAACCCAGATCAAGGCAAATCGGATCATCCGCTCTCTCCACCATAGACACGTTCAGCCTAAGCGGGGACTGATCAACTGGCCAAACACAGCTTAGTGAGCCGGTTTGGCTGGTTCTCGGCAAGTGCGAACGATCTGCAAGGTTTTCCGTCCGCCCTGCGATTACGCGTCCGCACGCCCGCATTTATCTGTTCAGCACCGGTCGGCGCGCGTGCCGGCCACAACTGAATACGAAAGGAACACACAATGAAATCTGTTGTACTCAGCGCCCTTGTCGCCGTCCTGCCGATGATCGCCGCACCGGCTTTTGCGGCGGATGAGATCAATGTCTCGAACGGGATCTCGGCCGGCGGTGCGCCGCTGGCTGCTCACGGGGTCGATCTGGTGGCGCTGGTCACTGACGGCAACCCGGTGGAAGGGTTCGCCACGCATTCGGCCACCTATGATGGCGCGTCCTACTACTTCACCTCGGCCGAGAACCGCGAAGCTTTCGAGGCCAACCCCGAGGCCTACCTGCCGCAGCACGGCGGCTTCTGCTCGTATGGTGTTTCCGTGGGCAAGAAGTTCGATGGCGATCCGGATCAGTACCTGCTGGCCGACGGCAAGCTGTACCTGTTTCTGAACGCGGCAACTCGCGCCAAGTTCCTCGAAGACGTGTCCGGCACCGCCAAGACCGCGGATGACCAGTGGGCGAATATCAAGTCGGTTGCGGTCGGCGAACTGTAATCGGACTGTCGCCAAGCGCAGTCCGCGGTCTCACCTTGCCGCGGGCAGCTTTCCTTTAATAACCGCGATCGCCTTTTCCAGCGCGGCCTCGATGCTCAGGTCCGAAGTGTCCAGAATTACGGCATCGTCGGCCGGTTTCATCGGGGCCGTGCTGCGCTCGGCGTCTCGCGCGTCGCGCTCGCGGACATCGGCCAGAACCTGCGCGCGCGTTATTTCCGCAGCTTTGTCTGCCAGCTCCAGATAGCGCCGTTCGGCGCGTACTTCGGGGCTGGCGGTGACGAACAGCTTCACCTCGGCCTCGGGGCAGATCACCGTGCCGATATCGCGCCCGTCCAGCACCGCGCCGCCGGCCCGCCGGGCAAAGCTGCGCTGGAAATCGACCAGAGCTGCGCGCACTTCGGGGATCACCGCCACTTTCGACGCCGCCTGCGCGATCTCGGCTGTCCGCAGGTCGCCCTGCTCCAATTCCTCGGCCGTCAGGGACCGCGCCGCCTCGACCGGGTCGGTGCCGTCCAACGTGCGTCGGCCGACCGCGCGATAAAGCAGCCCCGTATCCAGATGCGCCAGCCCGAAATGCGCGGCCACGGCCTTGGAGATCGTGCCCTTGCCCGCAGCGGCCGGGCCGTCGATGGCGACGGTAAAGCTCATGTGCGCTCGACCTTGGCACCCAGGCCCTTCATCAACGGCTCGAAGATCGGGAACGAGGTCGCGATGGGGCTGCCGTCATCGACCGAGACCGCCTGTTGCGCGCCCATGCCCATCACCATGAACGACATGGCGATGCGATGGTCCAGAAAGCTTTCGCAGGTGCCGCCGCCGGGAACGCCGCCGATGCCCAGCCCGTCGACCGACCACCAGTCATCGCCCTCGTCAACCGTGACGCCGTTGGCCCGCAAGCCATGCGCCATGGCGTCGATGCGATCGCTTTCCTTGACGCGCAGTTCCTTGACGCCGCCCATCATCGTCTTACCGGTGGCGTTGGCCGCAACCACCGACAGCACCGGATATTCGTCGATCATCGAAGCCGCGCGTTCGGGCGGGACGTCGATGCCCTTCATGTCGGGCGAGTAACGCGCGCGCAGGTCGGCGACCGGCTCGCCGCCTTCCTCGCGCATATTCTCATAGGTCAGATCGGCGCCCATCTCGCGCAGCGTCGTGAACAGGCCGGCGCGCGTGGGGTTCAGGCCGATGCCCGGCACCAGAACGTCCGATCCCGGCGAGATCAGCGCCGCGCAGACCGGGAAGGCCGCGCTGGAGGGATCGCGCGGTACGGCGATCACCTGTGGTTTCAACTCAGGCCGGCCGGTCAGGGTGATGACCCGGCCTTCGTCGGTGTCCTCGACGGTGATTTCGGCGCCGAACCCTGCCAGCATCCGTTCGGAATGGTCTCGGGTGGCTTCCTTCTCGATCACCACGGTCTTGCCGGGCGCGTTCAGGCCGGCCAGCAGAACGGCGGATTTTACCTGAGCCGAGGGCACCGGCACTTCGTACCACACCGGCACCGGATCGGCCGCGCCGACGATGGTCATGGGCAGGCGTCCGCCCGAGCGGCCCACGGCCTGCGCCCCGAACAACGCCAACGGATCGGTCACCCGCGCCATCGGGCGTTTGTTCAGGCTGGCATCGCCGGTGAAGGTCGCGCTGATCGGGCTGGTCGCCATCGCGCCCATGATCAGGCGCACGCCCGTGCCCGAGTTGCCGCAGTCGATCACCTGATCCGGCTCGGCAAAGCCGCCCACGCCGACGCCATGCACCGTCCATTCGCCATTCCCGTGCGAGATCACCTCGGCCCCGAAGGCGCGCATCGCCTTGGCGGTGTCCAGAACGTCTTCGCCTTCCAGCAGGCCCGAGATCCGGGTCTCGCCCACGGCCATCGCCCCAAGGATCAAAGAGCGGTGGGAGATCGACTTGTCACCCGGCACTTCGGCCGTGCCGGTCAGCGGGCCGCAGGGATGCGAGGTCATCGGGATGGGCGTGCCGTGTCCGGACATGAGGGCTCCTTTTGCGCTATCAGTGCCCCTGCCGATTAGCGAATTGGCGCCGCAGCGTCCAGCCGCAATCACCCGTTGCGGCGGAAGGTCAGGTAATGTGGTGTGCGGCCTTCACGCAGGGCCTTCTGCTCGTAGCGGGTGGAAATCCAGTCATCCCACGGCTTGCGCCAATCCTCGGGGCCCTCGGCCAGCCATTCGAAACCGGCACGGGGCACCTCCTCGAGCGTCTGGCGGACATAGTCCGGGATGTCGGTCGCCACGCGGAAAACCGCGCCGGGTTTCAGCACACGGGCCAGCGGCTCCAGATGCTCGGGCGTCACGAAACGGCGGCGGTGGTGCCGCTTTTTGGGCCATGGGTCGGGATAGAGCAGAAACGCCCGCGAAATGCTGGCATCGGGCAGCACGTCGAACAGGTCGCGCACATCGCCGGGATGCACTGTCAGGTTGGTCACTTCGGCCCGGCGGATCTTGCCCAACAACATGGCCACGCCGTTGATGAACGGCTCCGCGCCGATGATGCCGATATCGGGGTTCTGCTGCGCCTGATGCACCAGATGCTCGCCGCCGCCGAACCCGACCTCAAGCCATACCGGCTTGCCGTCGAACAGCGCGTTCAGGTCAATCGGGGTACGGTCGGGGTTGCTGTCCCAATCCACCGCGCCGGGCGACAGGGCGGCCAGGTCCTCAGACAGATAGGTCTTTTGGCTGGGCTTCAGGGTCTTGCCCTTGAAGCGGCCATAGAAGTTTCTGCGGGGGCGTTCGGGTGACTGGGTGCTCATGCCGGTGCCCTTACTGCGGTGGGGTTTGCGTTGCAAGGGGCGGGCTGTGCCCGAGAGGCGACCTTCGGAACGGAAAAGGCGCGCCACATCGGACGCGCCTTGCCGTGTTTGGTTTCCCGGTGCCGGCTCAGACAGCCTTTTTCAAGGCCTCAACCAGATCGGTCCGCTCCCAGCTGAAGCCGCCGTCCGCATCCGGCTCGCGCCCGAAGTGCCCATAGGCCGCCGTGCGCTGGTAGATCGGCTTGTTCAGTTGCAGGTGTTCGCGGATGCCGCGCGGAGTCAGGTCCATCACCTGTCCGACCGCCTTCTCGATCTCGGCGTCAGCAACCAGTCCGGTGCCGTGGGTGTCAGCGTAGATCGAAAGCGGCTTGGAAACGCCGATCGCATAGCTCAGCTGGATGGTGCAACGCTCGGCCATGCCGGCGGCCACGACGTTCTTCGCCAGATACCGCGCCGCATAGGCCGCCGACCGGTCGACCTTGGTCGGGTCCTTGCCTGAAAACGCCCCGCCCCCATGCGGAGCCGCACCGCCATATGTGTCGACGATGATCTTGCGCCCGGTCAGACCAGCATCCCCGTCCGGGCCGCCGATGACGAACTTGCCGGTAGGGTTCACATGCCATTCCGTCTGGTCGCTCAGCCAGCCATCGGGCAGAGATTCGCGGATGTAGGGCTCGACGATCTGGCGAATATCGTCCGAGGTCAGCGCCTCATCCAGATGCTGGGTGGACAGCACGACCGAACTGACACCGACTGGCCGCCCGTCACGGTAGATCACCGACAGCTGCGATTTGGCATCGGGACCCAGAGCGGGCTCAGACCCGCTCTTGCGCACCTCAGCCAGACGGCGCAGGATGGCGTGTGCATATTGGATCGGAGCCGGCATCAGGGCTGGGGTTTCGGTAGTGGCATATCCAAACATGATGCCCTGGTCACCGGCGCCTTCATCCTTGTCAGCAGACGCATCGACACCTTGGGCGATGTGCGCGGACTGTTCGTGCAGCAGGTTCGTCACCTCGACCGTTTCGTGGTGAAACTTGTCCTGCTCGTAACCGATGTCCTTGATGCAAGCGCGGGCAATCTCTTCGATCTTGCCCATGTAGTCGTGCAGTTTTTCGTGATCCGACAGACCGACCTCGCCGCCGATGACCACCCGATCGGTGGTGGCAAAGGTTTCGCACGCAACGCGCGCTTCGGGCTCTTCGTTCAGAAAGGCATCCAGGACCGCATCTGAAATTCGGTCGCACACCTTGTCGGGATGCCCTTCGGAAACGGATTCCGAAGTGAAAATGTAGTTCTGTCGGGACATGAAAGCGCTCCATTAAGATTTCCCCGTCACGCCAGGAAGCCGTTGTGACAGGCATTCGACGGGATACGCCCGAAGAAACAGGGGGTCAATCGGTAATTATGCCCTGCCAAACCGAACGTTGCGCCCAAACAGCAGCAGAAGCACCAACAATAGCCCAAGCGTCGGCCCGTCGCCGGTTCGCGCATACAGTGTCGGAGGCAATGGCGCCGGAAGATGAGCATCCACGAAACCCGCCTGTCCCAAAGGCAGGGAGGCGATTACGTTGCCATAGGGATCGACCATCGCCGAAACACCGGTATTTGCCGACCGCGCCAGCGGCAGACCCTGTTCGATGGCCCGCATCCTTGCCTGCGCCAAATGCTGGAATGGTCCTGTACGGGTTCCGAACCAGGCATCATTGGTTATCTGCAGAAGGAAATCCGGGCGCTGCGGCGCCGCCGAGACATCCTGCGGAAAGATCGCCTCGTAGCAGATCAGCGGCAGAGCCAGACCCAGCTTGCCGGCGTTCAGCATCGCCGCTCCGGGCCCGGCGCTGAAGCCACTTCCCGTGGTCGCGGCCATACCGTGTATTCCGAACCTGTCCATCAGATCGCCAAGGGGAACATACTCGCCGAAGGGCACCAGATGATGCTTGTCGTACAGGCCGGTCTGACGCCCTTGCTCGTCGAGGTAGATCATCGAGTTGTAGATGCGCGGCCCGTCTCCGCGTTGGATACCGAGGATGACGGGCGTTCCCTGAGCGGCCTCGGCAATCGCTTCCAGATAGGGACCCGCACTGCCCAGCCACGCCGGAACCGACGTCTCGGGCCATACGATCAGGTCCGGACGCGGATCGGCGGCAGTGAATTCAATCTGTCGAGCAAAAAACAGCGGGGCAAAAGAAGGGTCCCATTTCTGCTCTTGCGGCGCGTTGGGCTGGACCATACGAACGATGTGACCGGTCTCTGCAACCCTCGGGCGGTTGCTGGCTTGAACCAGCGCCAAACCGGCAAAGATGACAACTGCCACTACGGGCCAAAGAATCGCCTTGCCGTTGCGAGGACCGGCGACGGCAGCGCCCAACGGCAGGGCAAGCAAAAAGGTCCCGGCCCCAAGGCCATATGGACCAACCCATGCCAAGAGTTGTCCGGCCGGGGCATCCACCCAAATCTGTGCCATTCCAGCCCAGGGAAACCCGGTCAGAATGTAGCCGCGCGCCATTTCAACCAGCGACAGGATCAGGGCCAGAACGATGGCCTGCCGCGGCCCCACCTCTCGGGTTCCGCGCGCGAACCAGAAAGCAAACGCCCAGAACAGGGCCAAGCCAGCAGCCATGAACACCAGCGCAAAAGGGGCCATCCAAGCATAACGCTCAGCGTCGATCTGAAAGGGCTCGATGATCCAGCTCAGGGCATTGGCGAAGTAACCGGTTGCGAAAGCCCAGCCCACCCACGCCGCGCGAGCGCGCGTGGAACTGGCCAGAAACAACGGCGCGACGGATGCAAGCGCAATGCAGGTGATTGTCCAATAGCCATACGGCGACAAGCCAAAGGCCGCCAACGCTCCGAACATCGCGGCCAGTACCACGTGCAGCCAATGCGGCCACCGCAAGGCAGGATTCATGCAGCCATATCCGGCAGCATCACCCGCAGGCGCTTGATGCGCCGAGGATCCGCGTCGATAATCTCAAATTCGGGGCCTTCGGGGTGCAAAACCACCTCACCGCGAGCTGGAACCCGACCCGACAGCATGAAGACCAGCCCGCCCAAGGTCTCGATCTCTTCCTCGTCCACGTCCTCGTGGCTGGTCAGCGACCGGCCGATTTCGGCCTCGAATTCTTCAAGTGGGGCCTTGGCCTGAACGATATAGCACCCGGGCTTTTCTTGCACCCACAGCTGATTTTCGTCGGCGTCATGCTCATCGGCGATTTCTCCGACGACCTGTTCGATCAGATCTTCGATCGTGACAAGCCCGTCGACGCCGCCATATTCATCGATCACCAACGCCATGTGGCGGCGCTCGGTCTGCATCTTGGTCAGCAAAACACCGATCGGCATTGAGGGTGGGACGAACAGCAGCGGGCGGAGCATCGAGATCAGATCGAATTCCGCCGACCCACCGTTGAACCCATGCGTCAGCGCAAAATCCTTGAGGTGGACAAAGCCCAGCGGCGTGTCCAGCGTACCCTCATAGACCGGTACTCGCGACAGACCGCTATCCCGGAAGACCTGGGCCAGTTCCTCCTTGGTGATGGTCGAAGGCACTGACACGATATCGGCGGAAGGAATTGCCACATCCTCGACGCGCATGCGCCGCAGATTGATCATGCCGCGTGGCTGAGGGGCCACAGCCTCATTCCCGTTCACGACGACTTCGGCGTCATCCTCGGCGGAAGAAAAAGCATCAAGAATACGAGAGAAAAGCCCGCTTTTCTCTTTGGTTTCATCGCTGCTCTGCGAGTGCGCGCTCTGCGCCGCTCCAGAACTGCCGTCAATATCGCCCATTTTCCTGTTCCAATAGATCGGGCACCAAGGCCCACATTACCCATTATATGGGTCATCAATACCCATTTTGCCAAGTATCTCGACCTCGGCACGTTCCATCAAAGTGGCGTCAAGGTCACGAATGTGATCATACCCCAGCAAATGCAACACTCCGTGAACCAGCAAATGGGTCACGTGGTCATCCATGGGTTTCCCGGCCTCCTGAGCCTCGCGCCAGCAAGTGTCATACGAGATCGCGATGTCACCAAGCGCGATGTCGCCCGTGAAATCCGGCTGGGGCACGAACGGTGTGCCGCCGGGCTGATCCGCCGCAAGTTCCTCAGCTGGCCAGCTCAGCACATTCGTCGGCGCAAGCTTTTCACGAAAATCAGCATTCAACTCGGCAATCCGGTTGTCGTCGCAGCCCAGCACGCTGACTTCGCACAAATCGGCATCCACGCCGCAATGCGCCAGCGTCGCGGCCACGGCCTTGCGCGCCAATGGCTCAAGACCCTGCCAACGCGGGTCTTCGATCGTAATCTCCAAGTTCATCTCGTGACGCTCCGAGGCCGATTTGCCCAGGTCCGACGGTTCAACCCGTTTCCCGGCCCGAGTCGGCCTCATACGCCTCGATGATCGCCGCGACAAGCGGATGGCGCACCACGTCCTTGGATGTGAAGTAGTTGAAGCTGATATTCGGGATCGTCTTCAGCAACCGCTCGGCATCCGCAAGCCCCGAAGCCACGCCACGCGGCAGATCCACCTGCGACCGGTCGCCGGTGATCACCATCCGGCTGCCCTCACCCAAGCGCGTCAGGAACATCTTCATCTGCATCGTCGTGGCGTTCTGGGCCTCGTCCAATACAACGAAGGCATTGGCCAGTGTCCGCCCGCGCATAAACGCCAGCGGGGCGATTTCGATCCGCTTTTCCTCGATCAGCTTGGCCAGTTGCTTGCCAGGCAGAAAGTCATTCAACGCGTCGTATAGCGGCTGCATATACGGATCGACCTTGTCCTTCATGTCGCCGGGCAGATAACCTAGCTTTTCGCCAGCTTCGACGGCTGGGCGGCTGAGGATGATTCGATCCACATGCCCGCCGATGAACATCGACACACCCACGGCCACGGCAAGGTAGGTCTTGCCCGTTCCCGCCGGGCCGATGCCAAAGGCGAGTTCGTTGTTGAACAGCGACTGCACATAAGCCTTTTGCGCGTCAGTACGGGGTTCAACCAGCTTTTTTCGGGTCTTGATTTCGACAGTTCCACCCTTGAACATTTCAAGCTGGTCGCCATCACGCGAGCCGGTTCCGGCTTCGGAATTGCCCATCCGCAATTCGCGATCAACGTCGGCAGCTTCGACGTCGCGCCCGCCTTCCAGACGGGTGTAAAGGGCCTGCAAAACCTCGATCGCCTGCTTCTGAAGCTCGTCTTCGCCCATGACGACAAGTTGGTTGCCGCGGCGCACGATCTGAACGGAAAGCTTCCGCTCGATCTCGGCCAGGTTGCGGTCGTATTCGCCGCAAAGATCAATCAACAGTCGGTTGTCAGGGAATTCAACAAACGCCTCGTTCGCGGGCATTTCATCTTGCGGTGGGGTAAGGGCACCGATGGCCAATCCGTTCTCCTGTCTTGGCGTTGTCACCCCAAGCGTAGACAACAAGAGTCGGTCGGCGCAAGCCACAGATTCAAAAATCTGAGCAACTGATCGCAAATCGGTCAGGCGGAAAGGAATTCATGGCCTGGCGTGGTGAAATCTCAGGCCGGAATCCGCTGGCGGGATCAGAACTTGTAGTTCAACCCGACGCGAATCCCCTGGTAGCTGGGCGTGGACTTGGTCGAAAAGCCCGAGCCAAAATCGACGACCTTCGACTGGAACTGCACATATTCGAATTCGCCGGTGACGGACCAATTGTCGTTCAACTGATGCTCGGCCCCGATGCTGGCAACGAATCCGTTGCGTCGGTCATCGCTTGCGAAAGACTGAGTGGTGCCGCCGCTGGACAAGCTGTTGGTCGTTTCGATTTCACCCTGAACGAACCCGACGGTAACGAAATACAGAACCGAACCGCTGGGGTTGGTCAGCCCGTTTTTGAACCGCAGCGACAGCACATCCGATATCTCGGAACCGCCCTGAACGGTCGTGGTGCCTATCTGCGTGGTGACACTGTCATCCAGCGAAGCGAAATCGTACCCGATCTCGAACCCGTAGACGTAATCGCGCCCGCCACGCGCAGGAAGAACACCGCGCCAACCGCCCCGTATCCCGCCGTAGGCACCGCTCAGGTCAAGTTTGCCGATGGGAAAGGTGCCCGCATTAGTAGCGAGCCCGAACTGGTCTGTTCCGCCTGATCCATACCCGGCGCTGAACCCCAGATAGAAGGCGCTGACGTCTTTGGAATAGCGCTCCGGCCCCAACACGACCGGATCGGAAACGGCGCCGTCCAAATCCCCCGCATGAGTGGGAATACCTGCGCTGGCGGCCAGCAATAGGCCGGCCAGAACACGGCCCACCCCTGTTTGTCGAATACCTGCCTGACGTGTCACTCGTACCCTCCATTGCGGTGCCCGGGCGACCCGAAGCCCCGCCGATGTAAAGCCCGAAGGCCACCTGAAACACGGCCCCGAGAATTCTGGCTATTCTCCGACCATAGTTCCAAGCGATAAATCAAGGGTAAATTTTGGAAACAAACGCCACGAGTGTTGCGTGAGCGGTGAACCGCGGCCCTGTCACAGCACCTCGCCGGCCAGTGAATTGGCGCCCGAGGCCGTGATCCGGACGTTGCGAAGATCTCCCGCCGAAAGATCGGCTCCGGAAACGTGGACGGCATGCAGATACTCGGACTTGCCAACCATCTGTCCGGCCAGACGCCCGGGTTTCTCAAACAGAACCCGGACAGTCCGACCAACCATCGCATCCTGGATCTCGCGCTGGTGCCGGGTGATCAGAGCCTGCAAGCGTTGCAGACGGTCGTCAGCTTCCTGTGGATCGACCTGCGGACGCTCGGCCGCAGGCGTGCCCGGCCGTGTCGAATACTTGAAGGAATACGCATAGCCATAGCGGACCTGCTCGACCAGATCCAACGTGGCCTGGAAATCCTCTTCGGTCTCTTCTGGGAAGCCCACGATGAAATCGCCCGACATCAGGATATCGGGGCGCGCCTCGCGGATCCGCTCGATCAGACGCAGATAGCTTTCGGCGGTGTGACTACGGTTCATCCGCTTGAGGATCTTGTCCGAGCCGGACTGCACCGGCAGGTGCAGATAGGGCATGAGCTTTTCGCAGGTGCCGTGCGCCTCGATCAGGTCGTCGGTCATGTCGTTGGGATGCGAGGTTGTGAACCGGATGCGCTCCAGCCCGTCGATCTTGTTCAATTCCCAGATCAGCCCGGCCAAAGTCATGTCGCCATCGGGGCCAGCCCCGTGATAGGCGTTGACGTTCTGGCCCAGCAGCGTGATCTCGCGTACGCCGCGCTCGACCAGGTCCTGCGCCTCGCGCAGGATGCGATCGGCAGGGCGGCTGACCTCGGCCCCGCGGGTATAGGGCACGACGCAGAAGGCGCAGAACTTGTCACAACCTTCCTGCACGGTCAGAAACGCCGTCGGGCCGCGTTTGGCCTTGGGACGGTTCTTGAGCTTCTCGAACTTGTCCTCTTCGGGGAAATCGGTATCCAGCGCCTTTTCGCCCGCACGCGCCTTGGCTTCCAGCTCGGGCAGGCGGTGGTAGCTTTGCGGGCCGACGACCAGATCGACCAGCGGCTGCCGGCGCATGATCTCTTCGCCCTCGGCCTGCGCCACACAACCCGCCACGCCGATCTTCAGATCGGGCTTTTCGGCCTTCAACCCCTTGAAGCGGCCCAGTTCGGAATACACCTTCTCGGCCGCCTTTTCGCGGATGTGGCAGGTGTTCAACAGGATCATGTCCGCATCTTCGGGCGACTGCGTTTCCACATAGCCCTGCCCGCCCAACGCCTCGGACATGCGTTCGCTGTCATAGACGTTCATCTGACAGCCATAGGTCTTGATATACAGCTTTTTCGGTTCGGACATGGGCTGGGCCTTTTGCGTTCGCTGGACCGGCGTCGTCTATACCCATCGAACGCCGCTTGCAATGCTGGCGCAATTACCCGAATTTGACGGATATTTCCAGCAAGGCAGGCTACACGCGGGCAATGAAATACGAATCCCTCGATCACTTTCTGAAATCGGGCCGGGCAGCGTTAACCAAGGGGCCGGTCGCATTGGTTTTTGCCGAAGACGATGTCGAGCTTGATGGGACATTGCGCCATCACTTGGACTTGGGGTTCAAATCCGTGATCGTATTTGCACCGGCTCAGTTTTCGATCCTGCCTGAAATCCTGGACCGGGTGCACCGGGTCACGATGCGCTGCTCGCCCAGAAACGTGGTGTTCGACACCATAAACCGCGTCATTCAGACGGCGCCGAACATCTGGCTGTTCTACTGCTACAACTCGGAATACCTGTTCTTTCCGTTCTGCGAAACGCGCACGGTCGGAGAGATGCTGGCCTTTCACGCCGAGGAGCGGCGCGACGCGATGCTCTGCCACGTGATCGACATCTACGCCGACGACCTGTCCGCCTATCCCAACGGTGTGGCCCCGGATCATGCGATGCTGGACAGCACTGGATATTATGCGCATTCCCGGCACGACCGATCGGGACAACCGCTAGAGCGTCAGTTGGACATGTCCGGTGGCCTGCGTTGGCGGTTCGAGGATCACATCCCGTATGAACGGCGCCGGATCGACCGGATCGCGCTGTTCAAAAGCTGCAAGGGTCTGACCCTACAACCCGATCACACCTTTAACGAGCCCGAGTACAACACCTATGCCTGTCCCTGGCATCACAATCTGACCGCCGCCATCTGTTCCTTCCGCGCCGCCAAAGCACTGAAAAGCAACGCGGGATCGACCTTTGATATTCCCAGTTTCCGCTGCCCCTCCTCGGTTCCTTTCCAATGGAACTCGCACCAGTTGCTGGACCTTGGCCTGATGGAGCCCGGCCAGTGGTTCTGAGCGGGCCGGAACGGCTCAGCGATTGAACAGAACCGGGAACCAGTCCTCGCGCAATCGTTGTCCAGCCCGCATGTCATGCCCCGGAAACGGCGGCGACGTCCGGCCCGGACGCTCGACAAACCGGGCGTCATCCCCGACCAGCCGCAGCGAGAAGGCGCGGCGCCGGCTGTTCGACTGGTTTCCTCGGGCACCGTGCAGGGTTCGAAAGTTGAAGGCGACCGCATCGCCGGGTTCCATGTCGAACTCAACGATCCGCATCCCTTCGGCCTCGGGGTCTGGTACCGCGATGTACTGGCCCTCGTCAGGAAAGAAACCCTCCTCCGAAACCCAGCGCGTCGGCAACACTTCCTTTTCCCACAGGTGAGACCCCGCCACGCAACGCAGAGTCGCCTGCGTCACCGGGTCGAGCGGCGACCAGAAGCTTATCGTCTGACGCCCTTCCACAAAGTAATAGGGCCCATCCTGATGCCACGGCGTGGCCATCGAGGTGCCGGGCTCCTTTACCAGAACGTGGTCATGGAAAATCTGGACCGAACGGGACTCCATCAGGTCAGCAGCGACCTCGGCAACCGGAGAGGCTTGAATGACCTGCCGAAACTCGGGGATGCGAGACCAGTTGCAGTAGTCGTCAAAGAAACGGCCGGTTTCGCCTACTTTCTTGTTTTCCGACGCATATGGCCCGGGATCAGCCATGTTGCGAGCCACCCCTTCTCGCAAGGCATCGACGTGATCGGCGAACAGGCCCTTGACCAGAACAACCCCGTCATTGCGATAGGTTTCGATCATCTCCGGTGAAACAAGAGGGTGTGGCATTTCGGTCTCCGTCATTTGCTGAGGCCGATTTGCACATGTCCGGCACCCCTGTTCAAATCATATCTTTCAAAATAAGCATTAACTCCATGTTATATATCACCTTGCGCCAATACGAATATGTTTGCGCCATTGGGCGACACGGAAGCCTGTCCGCCGCGGCACAGCACCTGAACGTTTCGCAACCTGCGCTTTCAAACGCGCTGACCCGGGTCGAAGAACACCTGGGCCATCCGCTGTTCTCGCGCCGACGCGGCGCGGCAATGTCGCTGACGCCTCAGGGGCGCAAGTTCATCGACAAGGCCGAAGCCTTGCTGACGAGCGCTGCCCGGATCGAAGAGGCGAAAGCCCTGGTTGCCGGAACAAGCCGTTTGAAGTTGGGTTGTTTTGTAGATCTTGCACCGTTCCTGCTGGCGCGGGCAATGCAAACGATCAGGGACACCCTTCCCGATATCGTTCTGACCCACGGGGTAGACACTTTCGAAGGCTTGATCAGCGGATTGACCGACGGCCGTTTCGATCTGGCGCTCACCTATGATCTGGGCCTCGATGCCGGTTTCTCACGCCACAAGCTGCTGGACAGTACGCCAAACGCGCTGGTCAGTCCCGCGCACCCTTTGGCCGGGCAAGGCAGCGTTTCACTTGCCGAGCTTGAGCAATACCCGCTCATCCTGTCCAAAGAAGGTCTGTCAGCGCAGCATGTCTTGGGCCTGTTCCGGCGTCATGGGCTGCACCCCAGCGTGTCCTACCGCGCGGAATCGCTCGAGATCCAACGCAGTCTTGCGGCCCATGGTGAAGGGGTGGGCATCAGCTATGCCAGCCCGCAAAACGGCCTCAGCTATGATCGGATGCGGCTGCTGAGCCTGCCGATCAGCGACCCCGATGCCACCGAGGCCGTGATTCTGGTTCGTCACGGCACCGGCCCTGCGGACACGACAATCTCTGCTGCTGAACAGGCTCTGGTTAGGTCGCTTGGGAAACTGTGATCAGCGCTTTTTGCGCAGCCGGATGACAACGTCCACCGACGTGATCTCGACCCCGGCCGGCGCTTCGGGCAGACGCTGGATAACCAGTTGCTCGGACGGCGCATCGCTCAGGCGGCCCTCGTCCTCCCAGAAGAAATGCGGGTGGTCATGGGTGTTGGTGTCGAAATAGCTTTTTGAGCCGTCCACGGTGATTTCCTGCAGAACGCCGGCATCGCAGAAGGCACGCAGGGTATTGTAGACCGTAGCAAGGGAAACCGCGTCGCCCTTGTTCTTGGCCGACTCGAACAGGCTTTCGGCGGTAACATGTCGGTGGCGGCCATCGCCCACCAGCAATTCGGCCAAGGCAACACGCTGGCGCGTCGGGCGCAGCCCGGCGTCAACCAACCAGTTCGTAGCGATGTCCCGGCTTTGAGCTGTCATGAAACCATTACCCAATTTCCCCTGCCCCAATATATAAGTGCCGACCACCACCAATTTCAAATGAAATTCATTCGCAACCAACGGCTCTGGCGGACCGGATGTGTTCGGGTGGTCTTGCAGGACCTTGCAAACGGGTGATAGACGAGGCCAGATTGAATAAACAGACCCCTGGCAGGAGACGCGGCAGAATGGCCCAATTCCCAAGCAGCTTTGACAAGGACGACCTGCTGAAATGCGCCCGCGGCGAACTCTTCGGCCCCGGAAATGCTCAGCTTCCGGCTCCCCCGATGCTGATGATGGACCGCATCACCGACATTTCAGGCGATGGCGGCGCGCACGGCAAGGGGCATGTCGTGGCCGAATTCGACATCACACCGGACCTTTGGTTCTTCGATTGCCACTTTCCCGGAAACCCGATCATGCCGGGTTGTCTGGGTCTTGACGGACTGTGGCAATTGACCGGTTTCAATCTCGGCTGGCGTGGCTGGCAGGGTCGCGGCTATGCGCTGGGTGTGGGCGAAGTAAAATTGACAGGCATGGTGCGCCCCGACCGCAAGATGCTGACCTATTACGTGGACTTCACCAAGGCAGTCCAGACCCGCCGCCTGACTATGGGTGTGGCGGATGGCCGGGTCGAAGCGGATGGCGAAGTCATCTATCAGGTCAAGGACATGAAGGTTGCATTGTCGGAAAGCTGACCCCAGCTGACTGACAGTCAACAGGGAATGGAACACAGGAGAACGCAAATGCGTCGCGTCGTCGTCACCGGTTTGGGGGTTGTCTCTTCCATCGGGAACAATGCCCAAGAGGTTCTGGCCTCGCTCAAGGCGGGTAAGTCCGGCATCGAGGCCAGCGAGCAGATGGTCGAGCACGGCTTCCGCAGCCAGGTTGCAGGGACGCTCAAGATCGATGTGTCGGAACAGGTCGACAAGCGCACTTTGCGGTTCATGGGACCAGGCGCCGCGTATGCCCATATCGCGATGAGCCAGGCAATCGCTGACGCGGGGCTGAGCGAAGATCAGGTCGTCAATCCGCGTACCGGTCTTGTTGCCGGGTCCGGTGGACCGTCCACCAGCGCCATGCTGACCGCGCACCAGACTGTTCTGAAAACCGGCGCAACCAAGCGCATCGGACCGTTTGCCGTTCCGAAATGCATGTGCTCGACGATCTCGGCCAACCTGGCGACTGCGTTCAAGATCAAGGGCATCAACTACTCGATCACCTCGGCCTGTTCGACGTCGTTGCATTGCATCGGAAACGCGGCTGAGCAGATCATGCTGGGCAAACAGGACGTGATGTTCGCTGGCGGCGGTGAAGAACTGGACTGGACCTTGTCCTGCCTGTTCGATGCGATGGGCGCGATGTCGTCGAAATACAACGACACGCCCGAAAAAGCCTCGCGCGCGTTCGATCAGAACCGCGACGGGTTCGTGATCTCGGGCGGAGGCGGCATCGTCGTTCTGGAAGAGCTGGAACATGCTCTGGCCCGCGGCGCGAGGATCTATGCCGAGGTGACGGGCTATGCCGCAACCTCGGACGGGCACGACATGGTCGCGCCCTCGGGAGAAGGTGGAGAGCGCGCGATGCGCCTGGCCTTGTCCACCCTGCCCGAAGGCCGCAAGGTCGGCTACATCAACGCGCACGGGACCTCGACACCGGTCGGGGATGTGGGCGAAGTCGAAGCCGTCCGCCGGATTTTCGGCGAGGGCAATGTGCCGCCGATCTCCTCGACCAAGTCGATGACCGGCCACGCTCAGGGTGCTGCCGGCGCGCTCGAGGCGATTTTCTGCCTCTTGATGCTGCAGCATGATTTCATTGCGCCGTCGATCAATGTCGACACGCTGGCCGAAGGCATCCAGCCCGGCGAAATTGCAACTGAGGTTGTTGAAAACGCAGGTTTGGACAGTGTCATGACCAACAGCTTCGGCTTTGGTGGCACCAACGGTTCCATGATTCTGTCCAAGTATAACGGGTGATTATGATGTCGGATTCTATGAAGGGTAAGCGCGGGCTGATCATGGGCGTCGCCAATGATCGGTCGATCGCCTGGGGCATTGCCAAGGCCATGCACGAGGCGGGCGCTGAACTGGCATTCACCTACCAGGGCGAGGCTTTCGGAAAACGGCTGGAACCGCTTGCACAGAGCCTGGGCAGCGACTTCATGGTCGATGCGGACGTGACCGATGACGCATCGCTGGACCGGGCCTTCGACGAACTGGCCGCCCGTTGGCCAACGATTGATTTCCTCGTCCACGCCATCGCCTACTCGGACAAGACCGAGCTGACCGGGCGGTTCCTGAACACCACGCGGGCGAATTTCAAACACTCACTGGATGTCTCGGCCTATTCATTCATCGAAGTGGCCCGTCGCGCCTATCCGATGATGAAGGAAAACGGCGGGACGCTGCTCACCCTGACCTATCAGGGTTCGAACAAGGTCGTGCCGAACTACAATGTTATGGGTGTTGCAAAGGCTGCCCTGGAATCGGCGACGCGCTATCTTGCAAATGATCTGGGCCCCGACGGGATCCGGGTCAACGCCATCTCGCCCGGACCTATGAAAACCCTGGCCGGCGCGGCCATCGGGGGGGCTCGCAAGACCTACAAGTTCTGCGACCAGAACGCCCCGCTGCGATCGAACGCCACGCTCGAAGCGGTTGGCGGCACGGCCGTTTACCTTGCGTCGGACGCGGGGGCCTGCACCACCGGTGAAATCATTCGCGTAGACGGCGGTTTCCACATCCTGGGAATGCCACAGCCCGACTTCATGTGACGCGATCTTTCCCTGTCGTTGCCAAGATTTTACCAAACTTCCGCGGCAGGGATATCACATGAGCAAACTAGACCGGATAATCGCGACCAATTCGCGTGCATCTCACTCTCGTCGCAAGACCGGAGTGCTCAGCAGCCGCGCGCGAACGCTACTGCTGACCCTGACGACATTGTTGGTATTGTGGATCTTCTATACCCAACCGCAGCTTCGTGAGGCGGTTGGGTCATTGTTGGGCGGCTGAACGCGCCCTGATCAGTTGATCGAAACGACCTCGATGTCGAAGATCAGATCCTGGCCCGCCAGCGGATGGTTTGCGTCCAGGGTCACGGTTTCTTCGTTGGCGTCCACCACCGTCACAGGCAGCGCCTGACCATCGGGGGTCTGCATCTGCAGTTGGGTGCCGGGGTCCAGCGGAATGTCGTCCGGGATGCCTTCGCGCGGGACGTCTTGGCGCATCGCGGGGTTGATCGGCCCATAAGCGTCCTGACAATCCACTTCGACCCGTTTCTTCTCGCCGATTTCCATGCCCGGCAGAGCGGCGTCCAGACCGGGAATGATCTGGCCGGACCCCACGGCGAACTCCAGCGGATCGCGTCCTTCCGAGCTGTCGAAAACGTTGCCGTCCCGCAAAGTTCCAGTGTAGTGAATGCGAACCGTGTCGCCTTGTTTGATTGCGGTCATAACTGTCTCCGACCTGAGTTTAGAATGAGCGGTCAAACCTAGAGACTGACCCGCCAATGTAAACCCTTTTACGCTTTAACCCGCGCATGGCCTGTGCCAACCTGCCCCGGAAGATGGGGAGAGGCAGATGGCGATCACAACCTGCGTTTTCGATGCGTACGGAACCCTTTTCGACGTGGCCGCAGCCGCGCGTCAGGCGGCCGCCGAACCGGGCCAGGATGCGCTGCGTGACAAGTGGCCTGAACTGGCCAACCACTGGCGGCTGAAACAGCTGCAATACACGTGGCTGCGTGCAGTGGCCGACGCACATGCCGATTTCTGGGACGTGACGCAGGATGGCCTGGACTGGGCGCTCGAGGCGACAGGCCTGCAGGGGGATCCTGCGCTGCGGCAGAGACTGCTTGACCTGTATTGGGAACTGCAGGCCTATCCCGAGGTTCCCGCCATGCTGAAGGCGCTCAAGGATGGCGGGATGCAGACCGCGATCCTGTCCAACGGATCGCCGCCCATGCTGGAAGGCGCGGTCAGATCTGCGGGTATCGCCGGCGTATTGGACGACATTCTGTCAGTCGAAAGCGTCGGCGTCTTCAAACCGCATGCACGGGTCTATGATCTTGTGTGCGACCGTTTCGGGTGCGAACGATCGAACGTTCTGTTCGTCAGCTCGAATGGTTGGGACGCCGCCGGAGCCAGCGGGTACGGGTTCGTTACAGCCTGGGTCAACCGCGCCGGCGAACCAATGGACCGATTGCCGTGGACCCCGGCGCATGTCCTGTCCGACCTGACCTCGATTCCGGAACTGGCGGGCGTTTGATGCCGCAATTCACGACGTCTGACGGTCTGCGCCTGACCTACGAAGAAACAGGCAGCGGCAAGCCACTGCTGTGCCTTGCCGGCCTGACCAGAAACAGCCGGGATTTTTCCTACTTCGCGCCGCACGCCAACGGACTGCGTGTCATTACGATGGACTATCGGGGGCGCGGCGACTCGGATTTTGATCCGGATTATCGCAACTATTCCGTTCCGCGCGAGGCACAGGACGTGATCGAGTTGCTGGATCACCTCAAGCTAGATCGGGTCAGCATCCTTGGCACCTCGCGTGGCGGGTTAATTGCCATGACCCTCGCCGCAATTCGCCCCGAACGTCTGAGTGCCGTCATTCTGAATGATGTGGGCCCCGTAATCGAACCATCGGCCATCGGGCGCATTATGGATTATGTCGGCAAGGCTCCTGCCGCAACAACGCTGGAACAGGCCGCGTTTGCGCTGAAACAGGCAATGGACCCGCAGTTTCCGGGTGTATCGATTGAAACCTGGAGAAAGCAGGCCGCATTCCAATACGAAGAAACCGGCACCGGCCTACGGTTGCGCTATGACCCCGCATTGAGAACCGCGTTGAAAGAACAGATTGCAGCGGGCCCGCGCGCTGATTTGTGGCCATTGTTCGAAGCCCTGAACCCGCTTCCCACCGGAGTGATCCGTGGAGCGAACTCGGACTTGCTGAGCGCCGAGACCCTTGCAGAGATGCACCGGCGTCACGCGGGGCTGATTTCGGCTGAAGTGCCCGACCGGGGCCATGTTCCATTTCTGGACGAACCGCAGTCCATTACCGTCATTCGGAAAGTACTGGATTTGATATGAGCACAATTGACCTGATCGAAGCCGCTGCCGTGCGCCTGCAAGGGCACGCGCGCGAAACCCCGATCCTCACATCGCCGTTTCTGGACGAACTTGCCGGGCGGCGCGTTCTGGTCAAGCCCGAGTGCCTTCAACACACTGGAAGCTTCAAGTTTCGCGGCGCGTGGTCTGCGATTTCCGCCCTGGATTCCGAAGCTCGCAAACGCGGGGTGATCGCGTATTCATCAGGCAACCATGCGCAGGGCGTGGCGCATGCCGCTACACTTCATGGTGTTCAATCCATCATCATCATGCCATCCGACGCACCGGCTCTGAAAATCAAAAACACTCGCGCGTTGGGCGCCGAGGTCATCCTATATAATCGCGCCAGTGAAAGCCGCGAAGAGATCGGCGAGGCGTTGTCCCGGGAGCGCGGTCTTACGTTGATCCGCCCGTATGACGAACCGCAGGTGATCGCCGGTCAGGGCACCGTCGGCCTCGAGGTGGCGCGGCAGGCGCGCGATCTCGGTGTGACCGACGCCGATGTTCTGGTATGCTGTGGTGGCGGTGGACTGACCTCAGGCGTGGCACTTGCCCTGGAAAAACATGCGCCGGGTCTCAGGGCGCGCCCCTGCGAACCCGAAGGATTCGACGATGTCAAAAGATCCCTGGCCTCGGGGTCCGTTCAGACCAACAACGCAGCCGCAGGCAATATCTGCGACGCGATCCTGACACCGCGGCCCGGTGATATTACCTTTCCGATCCTCCGTCGCCTCTGCGGACCGGGATTGGCGGTATCGGAAGACGAGGCTCTCCGCGCCATGGCCTTGGCGTTCCTGCGCCTCAAGGTCGTTCTGGAACCGGGCGGGGCAGTCTCGTTGGCGTCGGCGTTGTTCCGCAAGAACGAGATCCAGGGCGACGCCGTTATCGTCGTGGCATCGGGCGGGAATGTCGATCCGCAGGTCTTTGCCCGCGCGTTGGAATTCCTTACCTGACAACGGGTTAGGACAGATGCAATAAATCGCGGCGTAAACTGTCGGAATGATCGCAGCAGAAAAGGCTGACCAGATGCACATCGCTGATTTCGGAGATGTTCAGATTCACTATCGCCTGGACGGTGACCCGGATGGTCCACCTTTGGTTTTTGCCAATTCGTTGGGCACCGACATGCGCTTGTGGGACCCCGTGCTACCTCTGCTTCCCAAAGGTCTGCGCATCATCCGCTATGACAAACGGGGGCACGGCCTGTCTTCGCAACCGGATGGTCCCTATTCGATGGGAAGTCTGGTGCGCGATGCCGAGCGGCTCCTGGACTTTCTCGAGGTGCGGGATTGCGTCTTCGTCGGCCTGTCGATCGGCGGAATGATCGCGAAGGGGCTGGCCGTCAAGCGGATGGATCAGATCCGGGCGATGGTCCTGTCCAACACGGCCGCCAAAATCGGGACGCCCGCCATGTGGGCCGATCGGATGGCCGCCGTTCGTGCAGGTGGGATCGAGGCGCTGGCCGACGCAACCATGGAGCGCTGGTTTTCGAAAGCATTTCGGGAAACCCCCGATGTCGAGCTATGGCGCAATATGATGGTACGCCAACCGGTGCAGGGGTATCTGGGCTGCTGCTCCGCCATCTCGGGCACGGATTTCTATACGCCAACCAGCGGGCTCAGACTGCCGACGCTGGGAATTGCGGGCTCGGAAGATGGCTCGACCCCTCCCGATCTGGTGCGCGAAACCGTCGACCTGATCCCCGGCTCCCGGTTCGAGCTGATCCGCAAGGCCGGGCACCTGCCCTGCGTCGAGCGGCCCGAGGTCTACGCCGAGCTGCTGAACGCTTTTCTGCGAGAAACCGGACATATCTGAAGGAGGTCACGGTGGCGGAATTTCTTCTTGTTCACGGGTCTTGCCACGGCGCATGGTGCTGGCGCGATCTGATACCGGAACTTGAGAATCTGGGGCATTCGGTCGGGGCGATCGACCTGCCCAGTCATGGATCGGACCCGACCCCAGTATCCGAGGTCACGCTCGAGACATGTCGAGATGCGGTGTTGAATGCCACGACCCCGCAAACGATTCTTGTCGGCCATTCCTGGGGCGGCTACCCGATCAGTGCGGCCGCCGAATTCGCCTCAGATCGGATGCGAGCCCTGATCTATGTCTGCGCCTACGTGCCGGTCTCCGGGCTGTCGATGATAGAAATGCGCCGGCGTGCACCAAGACAGCTGATTGGCGATGCGGTCGAGAAATCGGCAGACGGACTGTCCTACAGCGTGTTGCCGGATCGGGTGCAATCTCTCTTCTATCACGACTGTCCGGCCGACGTTGTCACCTATGCCCTGGCCCGCCTGTGCCCGCAGGCCATCCGCCCGCAGGACACGCCGTTGGACCTGAGCGAGCGTTTTGACGGAATTCCCAAGGCCTATGTCCGCACCATGGATGACCGGACGATTCCAACTGAGTACCAGGAAGAGATGAGCCATTGCGCGCCGCCCGAATTGCGCCTGACGATCGACAGTTCCCATTCTCCATTCTTCTCGCATCCCGCGGATCTGGCTCGACACCTGAACGAAATCGCCACCCGCGTCTGAGATCCGGCCCGGCCAAGGCTGACGTGCCGTCAGTCGAGAATTTCGCCTCGATCACAAAAGACCGGGTTACAACACGACAGGCGGGCGACTAAGGTCCTGCAAAATAAGTCATTCGTGCGGTTTCATGCGTCTTCCTTTTCTGTTCGTTCTCGGCACTGTCATGATCGATGCCATGGGCATCGGACTGGTCATGCCGATCATGCCTCAGCTGATCGTCGAGGTTCAGGGCGGCTCTCTGGCATCGGCAGCCATCTGGGGTGGGATCCTCAGCACTGCCTTTGCTGCGATGCAATTCCTGTTCGGTCCGGTGCTGGGCAACCTGTCGGATGCTTACGGACGCCGCGCGGTCCTGCTGGTTTCCCTGTTTGTCATGAGCTTGGACTACGTGGTCATGGCCTTGGCCGGCAGCATCTGGCTGCTGCTGATCGGCCGCATCGTGGGTGGCATCACCGCGGCCACCCACTCTACCGCAGCGGCCTTTATGGCGGACGTTTCGAAACCTCATGAAAAGGCCGCCAATTTCGGTCTCATCGGAGCAGCTTTTGGTGTAGGTTTTGTCCTCGGCCCTTTGATGGGAGGATTGCTGAGCGAATACGGAACCCGCGCCCCATTCTGGGCGGCTGCCGGATTGTCATTTGCGAACTTCCTGCTGGGCGTCGCGGTCATGCCTGAGACGGTAACGGACAAAAACCGCCGCGGATTCCGCTGGCACCGCGCGCGTCCTGATAGCGCATTGCGTGCCATCGCCGCCCTGCCCGGCATCCGACCGTTGCTGTGGGTATACTTTTTGTACTCGGTGTCGATCTACGTCTATCCCGCCATCTGGTCATACTTCACGACCGAGCGTTTCGGTTGGTCACCGCAGATGATCGGGTTGTCACTCGCGGTCTACGGATTGGGCATGGCGGCGGTTCAGGGCGGGTTGATCCGCCCCGCCACCCGCCACTTGGGAGAGCGGACCACGATTGTTTGGGGCATGATCTTCGAGATCGTCAGCTTTCTGGCCCTGGGTTTTCTCACAAACGGCACGATTGCGTTGATGCTGATTCCGATCACCGCACTGGGCGCCGTCGTGACGCCGGCCCTTCAGGCACAGATGTCACGCGCAACCCCGGATTCGCAACAGGGAGAGCTTCAGGGGGTTCTGGCCGCGCTCCACGCGCTGTCGATGGTGATCTCCCCGTTGGTGATGACCACCGTTTTCGCCCAATTCGCGCGCGTTGATGCAGCATTCTACCTTCCAGGGGCCCCCTTCCTGTTGGCATTGCTGCTGATGCTGGCCGGATTCGTCCTGTTTCTGCGCGCACATCCCAGCGAAACGTAACAACGACACGGGAATGACGGTTTCAGCCTTGCGGACCGCAGATTCCCGCGTCACCGTGGCCCAAACCAAACGAGGGATCCATGCAGACCATCAAAGCCGCCGTATGCCGCGCCTTCAACGAACCGCTTGTCATCGAAGACATCCAGATCGCGCCGCCCGGCATGGGCGAGGTCGAAGTCACGTTGGATGCGGTGGCGATCTGCCATTCTGACATCACCTATGCCAGCGGCGCTTGGGGCGGGTTTCTGCCCGCCGTCTACGGGCACGAGGCCGCCGGTGTGATCTCGGCCGTCGGAGAAGCCAGCGGAGGATTCAAGGTTGGCGATGCGGTCGTGGTGACCCTGATCCGCGCCTGCGGGTCCTGCCCGTCCTGCGCCAGCGGCAAGCCGGTGATCTGCGAAACACCCTATGACACCGTCAATGGCCCGCTGCGCACTGCGGATGGCGGGCCGCTGGAACAGGCGATGGCCTGTGGCGCCTTTGCCGAAAAGGTCGTGGTCAGCCACCGCCAGATCGTCAAGATACCCGACGCGATGCCCAAGGACGTGGCCAGCCTGCTGTCCTGCGGGGTGATCACCGGCGTGGGGGCGGCGGTCAACGCCGCGCAGTTGCGCCCGGGTCAGGATGTCGTGGTCATCGGCGCGGGCGGTGTGGGCCTGAACGCCATCCAGGGCGCGCGGCTGGCAGGGGCCCGGAGGATCGTGGCCGTCGACATGACCGAGGAAAAGCTGGAAATCGCCAAGGAATTCGGCGCCACGCATGGGGTTCTGGCCACGCTGAAAGAACCGTGGAGAGCAGCCTACAAGGCCCTTGGCGGTCGCGGGGCCGATGCCGTTCTGATCACTGTCGGTGCGATCCCCGCCTATGATCAGGCGCCCCGCTATCTGGGTCGCGGTGGCAAGGCGGTGATGATCGGTATGCCGCATTCCGGCGCGCAATCCAGCTATGAGCCGGTCATTCTGGCGGCTTTGGGTCAGGGCATGGTCGGGTCGAAGATGGGCGACGTGGTGATCCAGCGCGATATTCCGTGGATGATCGATCTGTATGAACAGGGACGTCTGAAGCTGGACGAGCTGATCTCGGGTCGCTGGACGCTGGAACAGATCAACGAGGCCATCGAGGACACCAAGACCGGTTCGGCCAAGCGCAACGTGATCGTATTCGACCGGGGCTGACGGCCCCGGACCACCGGCGGGAGGAGACCGGATGAAACTGCAGGATCTCGACATCATCGTGACCGCTCCGCCCGCGCCGGGCTGGGGCGGGCGCTATTGGATTCTGGTGAAACTCACCACCGATACCGGCATCACCGGCTGGGGCGAGTGTTATGCCTCCTCGGTCGGTCCCGAGGCAATGAAACACGTCATCCGTGACGTCTTCGACCGCCACATGGCCGGCGAAAACCCCGAGAATATCGAGCTGATGTTCCGCCGCGCCTATTCCAGCGGCTTCACCCAGCGCCCCGACCTGACGGTGATGGGCGCATTTTCGGGGCTGGAAATCGCGTGTTGGGACATTCTGGGCAAGGACCGGGACCGCCCGGTATACGCTCTGATCGGCGGCCGGATGAACGACCGCATCCGCGCCTACACCTATCTCTACCCGCTGCCCCAACACAACTTGACCGATTTCTGGACCTCGCCCGAACAGGCCGGGGAAAGCGCCGCCGAAATGGTCCGGCGCGGCTTCACCGCGGTCAAGTTCGACCCCGCCGGCCCCTACACGATGCGTGGAGGGCATATGCCGGCCATGTCCGACATCTCGATGTCGGTGGCCTTCTGCAAGGCGATCCGTGACGCCGTGGGCGACAAGGCCGACCTGCTGTTCGGCACCCATGGCCAGTTCAACACCGCGGGCGCCATCCGTCTTGGGCAGGCAATCGAGCCTTGTTCGCCGCTGTGGTTCGAAGAGCCCACCCCCCCGGACATGATCGAGGACATGGCGCGCGTCGCCCGCAGTGTCCGCATCCCCGTGGCCACGGGCGAGCGGATGACCACCAAGGCCGAATTCGGCGCGGTTCTGCGCGCCGGCGCGGCCGAGATCCTGCAGCCCGCCTTGGGCCGGGCCGGTGGTATCTGGGAGATGAAGAAGGTCGCCGCCATGGCCGAGGTCTTCAATGCGCAGATGGCGCCGCATCTCTATGCCGGGCCGGTGGAATGGGCCGCGAACATCCATCTCGCGGCCTCGATCCCGAACCTTTTGCTGCTCGAGACCATCGAAACGCCGTTTCATGACCAGCTGATCAAGGGCTCGATCCGGGTCGATAACGGCTTTGTCGAGCCGCCTTCGGCCCCCGGCCTGGGCATCGAGGTCGACGAGGAACTGGCCCGTGCCCACCCCTATTCCGGCGACGGTCTGCACCTGCAGATGCAGGAAGCCCCCTGCGACTATGTCAACGGCAATGCGTTTCAGGGCGGGGCCCCGGCAACCGAGGGATGACAATTTCAGACAAGTTGGTGCATACTGCGTCTACCCCTTATTTCCATCCCCAAGGTACCACGTGACTTTCACTGACGCCGAATTGACGACCCCACAATCCGAATTGCCCTCGGAAATGGAGGAAAGCGCCGCGCAAGCAGCGGCTTTCCTCAAGACGCTGGCGCATCAGGGCCGCTTGATGATCCTGTGCCATCTCGCGGCCGGAGAACGCTCGGTGGGCGAGCTTGAAGCCTTGCTCAAGTTGCGCCAGGCCGCGGTCAGCCAGATGCTGGCGCGTCTGCGAACCGAAGGCCTGGTTTCAACCCGCCGAGAGGGCAAGACGATCTACTATTCGCTGCGCGACGGCAAAGCCAAGCAGGTGATCGAGTTGATGCATTCCCTGTTCTGTAGCCCGCAGGCCTGAACCTGTCAGCGTGATACATAGCCTGCGATCACCTGCAACAGCTTGAACGCGGTCGCAGCATCGTTTTCTACCACGGCCAGGAACTCTTCCTCGCCGATACGCAGGCAGGTCAGATCGGTTTCGGCCACCATGCTGAGTGCGCGGGGCTCTTTGCGGATCAGGCCCAGTTCGCCCACCAGGGTGCCGCTGCCGACGCGGGTCACCAGCCGATCCTCCTCGGGCGGCTGCGGCAGGTACAGACCCGCTTCGCCGTCGATGATCATGTAGGCACCATCGGTCGGCTGGTCATCCTTGAGGAACACGACTTCGCCGGCCTTTGCCTCGTACCAGCGCGCACCAAAGGCGAGCAGCCGCAGCTGACGACGATCCAGCCCCGAAAACAGCGGCGTCTGTTCCAAGGCACGCAGCTTTCGCGTGAGGTCCGCCGAGGCTGCACTGTCACCTTCGACATCCGACGGAACCTGATCGGACACTACGCGCCCCTGTCGGATCTCGACAAACATGTCGAAAGCGCCGGGGTTCTTGAACTGTTCGTTCAGGTAGATGATCGTGGCGTCCGGAAGCAGCTCTCGCAGGTTTCTGAACACAGCCACCTGCGTGTCCATGCCATAACTCGCCAGCGCATTTTCCAGTATCAGGATATCCGGCTTCTTGATTGTCGCGCGGGTAAAGGCCAAAGGCTCGGCCAGCGCGGCCGGCAGGTTCTGCCCGCCCAGCGCGACCGGTACATCGTAGATCAGCTCAACCACCAGCGGACGGGCTCCGTTTTCGGTCAGCACGTCTGCGATCACTTTCCGAACCTCGTCCGACCGCGCGCCCCCGATCTGGCTGACCTTGCCGAACAGCGCATTCTCCATAACCGTCAATCCGGGCGCAAAGGTGGCCGGGTCCAGCGGCTCGAACACGTCGTTCAGGCGCTCCATCAACTTGTCGGAATGGCTGTGCCGCAGTTCGAGGATGCGGTTCTTGAGCTCTTCGGAAAAGGCCGGCCCTATCTGTTCGGCCGAGATCACGAAAGGCACCGCCAGCAGGCTGGCCAACTGGTCATCGTCCAACCCCGATGCGCCGGTTTCCCGGGTCCTCTCTACCAGGTCGACAGCGGCTTCGTAGGTGGCGGCCTCGAGACCCAGCTTGCGGAACAACGGGTGATCCGTCCCGTCCAGACCAAAGATCTGACGCAGCATTTCGATCACGTCACGTGTCAGGCCGACCAGTGTTTCATCCAGACCCAACTCACGCAACTGCCCGAGGAAAACGGTCTGCCGGGCCAGCAACTCTTGAGTCACCTGCACGCGCGGCACAGCAAACAGCAGGTTTTCGGCAACGGGCAGTGCAGCGTTGTACGTCATGCGGTCAAAGATCAGCGCTTGCGACTCCAGACCGGCCTTTTTGACGGCGTCCTGCACCAAAGGCCGCAAATCGATCAGCTTGGCAGCAAGGTCGGGGTGTTTTTCGGGATCGAAACCCAACTCGGCCCCACGTTGGAACAAGGTGGGCCCGGAGCCCAGTCCGTCGATCAGCTTCAACCACCAATCGCGCAGCTGCTCGGCCGTTTCGAACCCGGCCAGGGAAGGGTCCAGCCAAGTGGCCCGGAAGGGATCGGGGCTGTTGCCCGCACGCAGCGTTTCAAGGTGGTCCGCGTCCTCCGGTGGAGCGGTCAGAGGCCTGAGCTGCATCGGCATCATCACGTTGCCGCCAACGGTTCCCTGGAACATCACCGGTCGCGATGTGGCATGACCGATCCGGGCCGCCACGACGGCCTGGTGCAGCGAGGACAGGTTAACACCCCCGATTTCGACCCGGCCCGAACTTGGCAGGATCTCCCGGGTCAATAGATCCGCCAGGGCCCGGCGGTCCTCTTCGCTGGGGGCCGCGATCCCTATGGTCTTGCCGGCAGGGAAGGTCAGGTTCAGATCATCCAGAACCTGATTGCCATCCAGATCACGCACCGAGACCTGCTCCAACTCGATCGGGCCATTCAGGTGCGGTCGGCTGTCGGGCTCGCCTTCGAACAGGCTTTCATCCAGCATGCCGCTCGGGGCGAACCGTTCGATGACCACCTCCCAGCGCAGAGACATGTCCTGTGTCTGGTTGTAATAGGTCAGCAGTTCCTTCCAGGGCGAGCTGAGGTCCTTGTAGGCAGCGAGCGCGGCCACGAGAGCACCGAGCGAAACTGACCCCTGCAGAACCAGCAAACCACCGACCAGGTAGAATAGGAACGGAGTCAATTGAGAGATGAAGTTGTTGATGAACTTCATGAAGAATTTTTTCTGGTAGATCTCGAACCGGATGCTGAACAGCCGGGACAGTTGATCTGAAATCAGCGCTCGGCGGTGGCGCCAGCCGCCGTTCTGCCGCAGGGTTGCCGCGCCTGCTGCATTCTCGCCGATCTGAGCCGCCAGTACGCGCACCTCTTGGATCCGGCGCTTGTTCAACAGGTTGATCTGGCGCTGCAATCGCGGGATCAGCCAGGCCTGCAATGGGATCAGCGCGACAGCAGCCAATCCGAACCAGACGCTTTGCAGGAATAGAAAGGACAGGATTGTCAGCATCTGCCCCGCCTGAAGGACAGGCTGGCTGATCGCATCGCCCATCAGCCCGCCCATCGGCTCGCTTTCGGCGGTGATCATCGAGACCAGTTCGCCCTGACTGACGCGCTCGAAATAGGGTTGAGGAAACAACAGTGCGCGATTGATCAACTGGTATCTGAACCGGCGCAGCATTCGTTCGCTGAGAACGCCTTTCATCGTGTTGATGCGCATCTTCATCAAACCATGCGCCAACACCGCCGCCAAAAAGGCGAAGCACAAAATTACCAGAAACGTCGTCTGCGACAGACTGTATCCCCAGACATCCACGATCTCGCTGGAGGCGCCGATTGCGTCGTTGATGATGCGTTTGGGCAATTCAAGCGTCAGGTACAGCAGTGGGAACAAAGTTGCCGTCACGGCCAGCAGAACAAGCTGATCACGCTTGGAATACTTCCAAATAAATCCAAAAATTGAACGTTCTATGGCCCCTGCCCCTACTGGTGACCCGAAACTGTTTTGCAGCGATCCTGCCGCAGTCAAAGCAGCACGACGGTACTGCAATCGCGCTTGGATAGGCAAATGGTTTCCAAGGCGAAAACTATTTCGACTTGTGTGAACTAGTTCATTTGCGATCCTGTCTCATAGCCCTTAGTCTGAAGGTCAGGACGATATCGGGAGGGTAGTTTTTGCCTGCTACACTTGGCACTGTGTTGCTTCTGCTGTGTGCACTGCAGATCAAACACATGTTTGCCGATTTCTACCTCCAAACGCCCAAGATGCTGTCTGGGCGGGGGGAGTACCTGCATGTCGGGCGCGCGCAGCATGCTGCGGTGCATGTTGTGGGATCAGTCGTGGTTTTCCTGATATTCGGCGCGCCGCTTTCGTTCATTCTGATCATTGGTGCGCTTGAGTGGATTGTGCATTTCAATATCGATTTCGCCAAAGCCAGCTATTCCGACAAGAAACAATTGCAACCTGATCAGGCCGCCTTTTGGCGGGCCGCCGGTTTGGATCAATGCCTGCACAACCTCACTTACATCGCGATGGCCTGGGCCTGGGTTGAATTCGTCGCGCGGTAGTCAGAACTCGACCAAACGATTGCGTTTGACCGCGCGCAGAACCACATTCGTCTGTGCACTTGCGACGGCCGGCAAACGAAACAGAAACCTCTCCAAAAAGACGTTGTAGGCGGCAAGATCGGGACACTGCACTCGCAGGTGATAGTCTGCCTGACCGGTCGTTGCGAAACATTCCTGAACTTCCTTGCAGGTTTCGATTGCCCGGATGAACTCCACGATCTTGTCGGGATCATGCCGCGTCAGATGCACATGTACGATCGCCTCGAACCCCAACCCCAGCGCGACTGGGTTCACGACTGCGCCGTAGCGTTCAATGATCCCGGCCTCTTCCAATGCGCGCACCCGTCTCCAAAGGGCCGAGGTCGACATACCGACCGCGTCGGCTAGGTCCGCATTCGACACGCGGCTGTCCCTTTGTAGCAGGGTCAGAATCCGGCGATCTCTGTCGTCCAGCTGCATCATTTGGTAAACCTTTTCGTCTTCTTAGCGTTTATCGGCAAATTTTTTCGAAATGATATCAAGCTTGCGGACCCATTGGCACAACATTTCGCAAATACCGAACTACAGTTGTTCAATCTTAAAGCCAATCCAGGTCCAAGCCATGAGCCGCCACGACAGCACTCTTCGCACTTATCAACTCACAGACCGGTACGAACAGACCGAGGGTCGCGTGTTCCTGACCGGCACGCAGGCGCTGGCGCGCATCCTGATGGATCAGGCGCGGCGCGACCGCGATGCAGGGCTGAACACGGGCGGGTTCGTCTCGGGCTATCGCGGCTCGCCCTTGGGCGGGCTGGACCTGGAGCTGTGGCGCGCGCGCGAACGGCTGAAATCCGACCGCATTACGTTTATGCCCGCCGTGAACGAAGATTTGGGCGCAACCGCCGTTCTGGGAGCGCAGCAGGCGACGCTGGACCCGCAGTGCAAATTCGAAGGCATCTTCTCGATGTGGTATGGCAAGGGGCCGGGCGTCGACCGCTCGGGCGATGCGCTGAAGCACGGCAATGCCTATGGCTCGGCGCCTAAGGGCGGCGTGCTGGTCGTGGCCGGCGACGACCATGGCTGCGTCAGCTCCTCGATGCCGCACCAGTCCGACGTTGCCTTCATGGCATGGTTCATGCCCACGCTGAACCCCGCCTCGGTCGAGGAGTATCTGGAATTCGGCGAATACGGCTTTGCACTGTCGCGGTTTTCCGGCACCTGGGTCGGGTTCAAGGCGATCTCGGAAACCGTCGAAAGCGCCCGCTCGGTCGAGCTGCGCCCCGACCGACAGTACATCCTGCCCGAGATCGAGCTGCCCCCCGGCGGGTTGCATGTTCGCGCCGCCGACCTGCCCTCGTCCGAGATCGAGACCCGCATCCAGCACAAGCTGCGCGCCGTGCGCGCCTTTGCCGAGGCCAATCCGATCGACCGGCGCATCTATGACATCGACAACGCCAAGTTCGGCTTTGTCACCACCGGAAAGGCCCATCTTGACCTGATGGAGGCGTTGCGCCTGCTGGGGCTGGACGAGGCCGCCTGCCGCCGTCTGGGCATCGACATCTACAAGGTCGGCATGGTCTGGCCACTGGCGCGGCGCAACGCGCTGCGCTTCGTGAAGGGCAAGGCCGAGGTGCTGGTGGTCGAAGAAAAGCGCGGCATCATCGAAAGCCAGTTCAAGGAATATTTCTATGACTGGCCCGGCG
Organism: Ruegeria sp. CI8; assembly: GCF_056536865.1. Lineage (NCBI taxonomy): Bacteria > Pseudomonadati > Pseudomonadota > Alphaproteobacteria > Rhodobacterales > Roseobacteraceae > Ruegeria > Ruegeria sp. CI8. The sequence continues at coordinate 174,608 of NZ_JBQFQL010000001.1, read as the reverse complement.
ACAAGCCGCACAAGATGGTGGGCAAATACGACAGCCACGGCGAGCCGCTGATCCCCTGGACGGGTGAACTCAGCCCGCTGATGCTGGTGCCCATCGTGGCCGACCGCCTGCACCGGTTTTTCCCCGAAGAGGACCTGCCCGCCAAGGCCAAGGCGCTGACGGACCAGCCGCCGCAACTGATCAATGTGCCGGGCGCGACCCGCACACCCTATTTCTGCTCGGGCTGCCCGCACAACACCTCGACCAAAGTGCCCGACGGCTCGATCGCGGCCAGTGGCATCGGCTGCCACGTCATGGCCTCGTGGATGGATCGCCACACCGTCGGCTATGCCCAGATGGGCGGCGAAGGCGTGCCGCATGTGGTGGCGTCCAAGTTCAACGGCGGCAAGCACATCTTCCAGAACCTCGGCGAGGGCACCTGGTATCACTCGGGCTCGCTGGCGATTCGGCAGGCGGTCGCGGCCGGGACCAACATCACCTACAAGATCCTCTACAATGACGCCGTGGCCATGACCGGTGGCCAGCCGGTGGACGGCCCGGTCAGCGTCGCCGGCATCGCCCAGACCTGCCGCGCCGAGGGCGTGGAACGGATCGCCGTCGTCTCGGACGACATCTCGAAGTTCCACCACGCGGATTTCCCGTCGGAAACCACGTTCCACGACCGCGCCGAACTGGACACCTTGCAACGCGAGTTGCGCGAGATCCCGGGCGTGACCGTTCTGATCTATGAACAGACCTGCGCCACCGAAAAACGCCGCCGCCGCAAGCGCGGCACGATGGAGGACCCCAAGCGGTTCGTCTGGATCAACGATCTGGTCTGCGAGGGCTGTGGCGACTGCTCGGTCGAGTCGAACTGCCTGAGCGTCGAGCCGCGCGAAACCCCGCTGGGCCGCAAGCGCAAGATCAATTTGAGCTCGTGCAACAAGGATTTCTCGTGCCTCAACGGATTCTGCCCCAGCTTCGTGACCATCGAAGGCGGCGAACGCCGCAAACGCATGGCAAAGCTGGAACTGGCAACACTCGAGGACGGGCTGCCCGACCCTGCCCTGCCCCGCCTGGACAAACCGTTCGAGCTGCTGGTCACCGGCGTGGGCGGCACGGGTGTGGTAACGGTGGGGGCGCTGATCACGATGGCGGCCCATCTCGAGGGGAAAGGCGCCTCGGTCCTGGATTTCACAGGCTTTGCACAGAAATTCGGAACCGTTCTCAGCTATATCCGTTTAGGCGACACTCCAAACGCATTGAACCAGGTCCGCATTGATCAGGGCGCGGCCGATGCGGTGATTGGTTGCGACGTCGTCGTCAGTTCGGCCCCCAAAGCCTCGGCACATTACCGCAAGGGTACGCGCGTGGTCCTGAACCGGGCGGAGATGCCGACCGGCGATATCGTTCTGCGCCGCGACGCTCAGTTGCAGGTAAATGCCCGTGAACAGGCCATTCAGAACGTGGTCGGGGCGGAAAACCTGTTCGGTTTCGACGCCAACGCGGTGGCGGAAACCCTGCTGGGTGATGCCGTGTTTGCCAATGTGATCATGCTGGGTTTTGCGTGGCAGCACGGTCTTGTGCCGGTATCGCAAGTCGCGCTGGGTCAGGCGATTCTGCTGAACGGCGTCGCTGTCGAGAAGAACCGTCTGGCTTTTGCAATCGGGCGCAACATGGCGGTTCGTCCGGACGTTCTGGCGCTGCCTTCCGACGACGTTGGTTCAGCAGAAACTCTGGATCAGATGATTGCGCGCCGTACCGCCTACCTGACCGAGTATCAAAACGCGAAATACGCGCAGGCCTACGCCGATCGTATCGCCGCCCTCCGCTCGGCGCTGCCGCAGGCTGACGAGACCCTGCTGCGCAGCGTCGCTCGCAACCTGTTCCGCTTGATGTCCTACAAAGATGAGTTCGAAGTCGCGCGGCTGATGACTTCGGACCATTTCGCAAAGGAACTGGCCAACCAGTTCGAGGGCGATTTTGCGGTCCGTTTCCACATGGCCCCACCCCTGCTGAGCCGCAAAACGGATGCCCGGGGCCGACCGCTGAAAAAGGCGTTCGGACCTTGGATGCAGCCGGTTCTGCGGGGCCTGTCAAAGATGCGGGCACTGCGCGGAACAGCTCTCAATCCGTTTGGCTATCATGCCGAAGCGCGCCTGCACCGCGATCTGCTGAATTGGTACCAGGGGCTGTTGGACCGCCTTGTGGCAGAGTACGGGGATCGGGATACCGAAACGTGGCAAAGCATCCTGTCCTGCGCGGACGAGATCCGCGGTTACGGCCCGGTTCGGATACAAGCGGCCGAGACCGCCAGACGAAAGGTCGATGACTTGTTGCGCGCGCCGCGCGCTCAGGCCGCCTGATCCAGCGCCGAGGCTTTGTAGGCCGCAAGCCAAGCCGCATCCAGCCGGTCGACAACGGCTGGATTGAACCGGTCTTCGACCTCCCAATACCGGCCGGATGGCACCATGTAGCCCGCCTCGTACTCGGCCTGCAGCAGAGCATCGACGTGTTCAGTGCGCGGCCGGGCCTCGGGGATCTTTTCGGTATGAGAGACGGACGGATAGACCAGCCGGCTGGGTCCAACGGACAACCGCACCACGTTGCAATCCTGACGCGCCGCCAGCAGCGCCAGCCGTGCCGATTTCGCCTCGAGCGAACGCAGGGTGACGTCAGCACGCAAGGGATCGGCCGTTCCCTGGCCGTAGAAATGGGTATTGCCCGAGCGCGGATAGACCATGTCGCAGCCAAAGAAGGCAATCACCGATGGTTTGAGAGCGCCCAGCGCCCAGTACCCGGCGGTAAAGGCCATGGTGCCTCCGGCATAGACGAAACCGCCATACGCGTTCTGGATCGGGACATAATCCTGCGCCGTCACGATGCGCTGTGTCGCTGTCAGACAGTCGGGACGGTTCTCGGCCGGAAAATCCTCGGGATGGATCAGGAAATCCCAATCTTCGCGGATGCGCCAGGCGTTGTTGATGACCACGATGTGAGTGAACGGCCCACGCGCCCATTCCCGTGCCGCCAGCGCTGCGGGCGCACTTCCCAAGATCAGAACTTTGGTGTCATTCTCCGCCATCGCGCCCGCCCTTTCTCAGTGTTTCCAGAGAGCTAGCGCATTTGTCCGGCTTGGCTAGCCAAGGACGGAAAAACTGCTTTCCTCGTTGATGGGTCGCTTGCGGGAGTAAAAGCCCGCGTCGATGGTGCGTTTGATATGGGGCAGCTCGAATTGCAGGGGCTGGGCGTCGTGATCCGCCCCGCCCTCGCAATACTCGACCAACGCGACCATCATCTTGCCCGCGATCGGCGCGTTCTTGTACTGGTTCCCGCTGGTGCCGCAGGCCATGTAAAACCCTGGCAGGCTGGACTTGTCATAGATCGGGATCCAGTCGGTCGAGGCGTCGTACAGATCGACCACTCCCCGCGTTCTGGACGGAATGCCCAGGCTGGGAACGCGCTGCGCGTATCGCATAGCCTGCGTCGTCCACTGGTCGGTGAAGTCGTGGTTGTAGTGCACATCGTCCTCGCACCACTGATGCGGGTCGCAGTCCGGGTCTTCCGAGCCGATCAGGATATGGTTGCCATGTTCCGGCCGGCAGTAGCAGGCGATATCGCCGTCCGATACGATGGTTCCCTGACGCTCGAAATCGAACCCTTCCGGCGCGGGAACGTGGACCACCTCCTGCCGCAGCGGGCGGGTTTCGATGGTCATGTCGTCCAGCACACCCGCCATGCGGTTGATGATCGACGATCCCGGCCCGGCCACGTTGATCACCACCGGCGCGTAAATCTCTTCGCCCGAGGCCAGCCTGACGCCTTTGACTCTGCCACCTTCCTGCAGAATTTCGACGACCTCGGCCCCGGTCCGCACCTGCGCGCCGCGCTGCGTGGCCGCTTGCATCAGGTTCTGCGCGGACAGGGCCGGGTCTGTGACATAACCGGCCTTGGGCCAGAACACCGCCCCCTGCATCCTGCTGCCATTGGGCTGACCAAAGGCTGGATCGTCGATCCGTTTGGCCGGGGCAAAACTGTCCAGAGAATAGATCGGCAGGCGGTCGAGAATCTGTTCGGCCGACCATTCCTCAAAAGGGCAATCCAACTCGGCGCTGTATTTCATGTGCTTTGACAGGTGGCCGTTGGCCTCGGTCTTCATGACCAAGCAGCCCGTCTCGCGGAATTGCGCCAGATCGGTTCCGTCGGGCAGGCCCAGATAGTCCGCCCAGTCGCGCCAGCAATGATAGCCCTCCCACGCAAAGGCGGTGCCGTCGAAGGTTGAATAGTGCATCCGGATGATCGCGCAGGACCCGGCGGTCGAGCCGTGCCCCACCTGCGCGTTGCGGTCCAGCGACAGGGTCTTCCAGCCGGCCTTGGCCATCTCGAACGCGATGGCCGCGCCTATCACGCCGGTTCCGATAATGATTGCGTCAGGCTGGCTCATGGCTTGATCCTCCCTCCCAGCAGCGCTTGGCATAGGCGCTGAATTCCTCGATTTCCTCGGGGCGTGGCTCGACCCCGGTAAAGACGTACAGGTAGTGCGGCACCAGAGACAGGCGCGTCGCCAATGGCTCGTTCAACTGCGCCAGATCATAGCCGATCTGCATGTAATACAGCACGCGCGCGCGGGTCTCGGCCTCGACCGCTTCATAGCCATGGCGGGCGAACATGGCCCGCAGCGCGGCCAGGCGGCGCGCATCGGACTGGTCCAGCATCCGCCGCACCTTGCCAGAACGCCGTGCCCAGTCGCGCACGGCAAAATCCAGCGCCGTGTCGAACAGGGCGGTGTTGACCACGCAGCGATGCACGTTGCAGACGGCGGCGGTGATGGTCTGGGCCGGGGCCTCGGCCTGCGCGATCAGGGCGGCGGTGTTGGTGGCCTGCCAGTGATCCAGCAGCGCATCCAGAAGGTGCTGCCGGGATTTGAAGTACCAGTAGAACGAGGACCGCGACACCGCCATGCGCTCGGCCAGGTTCAGCACCTTGACCTGCTCGACCCCGTCCGAGATCAGCACGTCCATCGCCACGTTCAGCCAGTCGTCGCGCGTGACCTTGACGTTGCCGACCAGAGGCTCGGCCTTGGGGTCGTCACGATGCAGGATGGGTTTGCTGTTCATATCAACTCTCCGGCGGCGCGCCGCCCTCGGTGGTTCGACGGGCAATGAAATCACGCATTGCGTCCAGCCCCGGCTGGTCCTGCGCGGGTGGTTCGAAATTGTTCAGGATGTCACGCCAAACCGCAGTTGCCCGGTGGTTCGCATCGACCGATCCGCGTTCGGTCCAGGTACCGAAGTTGGCATAGTCATGCAGGTGCGGTTCGTAGAACTCGGTAGTGTAGCGCTCCATCGTCTGGCTGGCGGCGAAGAAATGGCCGCCGGGCTCGACCTCGCACAGCGCAGTGTCGAACCCGATCTCAGCCGAACCCGCCTGAGCCCCTGCGCACAGCTCGGCTACCATGTTCAGCACCTCGGCATCGCAGACCAGCTTTTCGAAGGACACGGTCAGCCCCCCTTCCAGCCACCCGGCCGAATGGATGATCACGGTGGCCCCCGCCATCAGGCAACCCCACAGCCCAAACTGATTTTCATTAGCGGCCTGCACGTCATTGGCGTTCGAAGCCGACCCGGCCGCCGACCGCCACGGCAGGCCCAGATGGCGCGCCAGCTGCCCCGCCGCCAGCGAGGCCTGGAAATGCGAGGGCGTGCCAAAAGCCGGGGCGCCGGATTTCATGTCCACATTGCTGGTGAAGGTGCCATAGCAGACCGGCGCGCCGGGATTGGCCAGTTGGGTCAGCGTCAGGGCCGCCAGCGCCTCGGCATGGGACAGGGTGATCGCGCCCGCAACCGTGATCGGCGCCATCGCCCCCATCAGCGTGAACGGCGTGATGATCGACATCTGACCGTGGCGGGCGAAATCGATCAGCCCCTGCGCCATCGGAATGTCCAGGGTGCGCGGGCTGTTGGTGTTGATGATCGTGTAGCAATGCGGGTGGGCGCGGAACTCGTCATCGGACAGACCGCGCGCGACGGCCAGCATCTGGAAGCAATCCATCACCTGCGGCGTCCCGCGCGAGAAGAAGAACGGGAACTTGTCGGTCAGCTCCATCTGCGCCTGCGTGGTGAAATAGTGGCGCAGGTGTGTGGGCACGTCCTGCGGCTCGACCTGCGGCGAGATCATCTGGAACACGTCGAAATGATGGGTGAGCTTGAGGAATTCGAGGTAATCCTGCCCGCTGGCCGGGCGGCGGCCGCGTTCCAGATCGGTGGCATTGGGCGCGCCTGCGCCGGGCTGGAAGACAAGGCTGCCCAGTTCCAGCGTAAAGTCGCGATGCCGCGCCCCTGCCCGGCAGGCGATGGATTTCGGGGCCGAGGCCACCGCAGCCTCGACCAGATCGCGGCCGATGAACACCATCTGGCTGTCTTCATCGACCCGCGCGCCTGCAGCGGCAAAGAGGCGCCGCGCCTCGGGCAGCAGGACCTTGACGCCCAGTTCCTCCAGCGTGCGCAGAGCGGTTTCGTGCATGTCGGCGATCTGGTCGACGGGAAAGACCTCCATCACCGGAAACGGGTTGCGCAACTGGCGATAATTCACGTCCCGATGGGTCGCGGGTGCGGACTCCGCACCCCGGCCCCGCCTTCGCCGATCCCTGCCCCGGGCCGCCACGATCAGCCCCGCATCGCCTTGCCCTCGGGATCATAGGGCGACGGCGCGATTACCCGCGCGGGCCGCTCGACCCCGACCACGTGCACCGACAGCTCGGTGCCCGGCTGCGCCTTGTCGCGGTCCACCAGCGCCATGGCCAGCGACTTGCCGATGTAGTGGCCATACCCGCCCGAGGTCACGAAACCCACGCGCTTGTCACCAGCCCAGACGGGTTCATACCCGCTGGCGTCGGCATCCAGCGCGTCCACCTCGAGCGTGACTTGAACCTGCGCCGGGCCGTTGCCCTCACGCTCGGCCAGTGCCGCGTCCTTGCCTACGAAATCCTTGTCCCAGTCGATCCAGCGGTCCATGCCGGTCATGCCGGGGGTGTAGGCCTGGGTGAACTCGGCCGACCAGATGCCAAAGCTTTTCTCAAGTCGCGTGGACAGCATCGCGTTGAAGCCGCATTCGCGGATGCCGTCGCTGGCCCCGGCCTCAAGCAGCGCGCGGCGCAGGGCGATGTGGTCGCCATACCGGCAGTTGATCTCATAACCCTTTTCGCCAGTGACCGACATGCGGGCCATCCGGGCGCGCACGAGGCCGATGTCGTAGTCACCGCAGCCCATGAATTTCAGGGTTGAGATATCCTGTTCGGCCAGTTTCTCGACCACCGCCTGTGATTTCGGGCCAACCACGGCAAAGCCGCAGGCCTCCTCGCCCAGGTCGCGCACCTGTACGCCATCGATCATGTGATCGTCGAACCAGCGCATGTGCCAGGCCCGCAGGTAATAGCTGCCCATGATCCACCAGGTGCCGTCGCCCCAGTTCAGAACCGTCAGGTCGCCCTTGAGCCGCCCGTTCTCGCCCAGCATCGGCGCCAGTTTCGCGCGGCCCGGTCCCGGCAGTTTCGAGGCCATCACCTTGTCGAGCCAGATTTCCGCATTGAGCCCCGAAACCTCGAACCGTGAGAACCCGGTGATGTCCATCAGGCCCACGCCTTCGCGGATGGTGCGGCATTCCTCGGCCACGATGTCGAAGGCGTTCGAGCGTTTCAGGGTTGGCGTTTCCTCGAACCCCTCGGGCGCGAAATAGAGCGGCACCTCGAGATCCCAGCTGACCCCCCATTTGCAACCCGCTTCGGTCATCGCGTCATGGGCCGGCGACATTTTCAACAGGCGTCCGGCGGGCAATTGCTCGTTCGGATAGGTCATCACGAAACGGCGTGAATAGAACTGGCCCGTCGTCTCGCGGATGTAGCGCTTGTTCTGGGCAAAGTCGCCATAGCGCGCCACGTCCATCGGCCAGGCGTCGGCCTCGGGCTCGCCATGGATCATCCATTCGGCCAGCGTCTTGCCGACGCCGCCCCCCTGCAGGAACCCGGCCATCACCGCGCAGGCGGTCCAATAGCCGCGCTTGCCCGGCACCGGACCGACCAGAGGGTTGCCGTCGGGCGAGAAGGTGAAGGCACCGTTCACCCATGTCTTAATGCCAACGTTCTGGATCGCCGGATAGCGTTCGAAGCCCAGCGTCAGTTCGTTCTCGATGCGGTCCAGCTGCTCCTGAAACAGCTCCTCGCCATAATTCCACGGCGCGCCGTCCATAGCCCAGTGTTCGTGATCGACCTCGTAGATGCCGACCAGAACACCCTTCTGGTCCTGCCGCATGTAGGTGAAGCCCTCGAGATCCACGGTCATCGGCATCTCGAAATCGGCCGCTGCGACCTCGGGCACCGTGTCGGTGATCAGGTAATGGTGCTTCAGTGGCGACACCGGCAGTTCGACCCCTGCCATGCGCCCCACCTGCTTGGCCCACAGGCCGGCGGCGTTGACCACATGCTCGCAGGTGATCGTTCCCCTGTCGGTCACCACCTGCCAGCCATCGGCGGTCTGGATCAGTTCCTCAACCTTGGTTTCCTCGTAGTATTCCGCCCCGCGTTTTTTGGCTGCGGTGGCATAGGCCTGCACGGTGCCGGTGGTGTCGATGTAGCCCTCCCGGTCGGCCCACATCGCGCCCAGAATGCCGTCGGTGGACATGATCGGGCAGCGTTTCTGCGCCTCTTCCGGGGACAGCAATTCGCAGTCGTCGATGCCAATGGACTGAAAGATGCGGTAGTTCGCCTGCAACCACTCCCACCGTTCGGGGGTTCCGGCCAGCGTCAGGCCGCCGGTCATGTGCAGGCCGATATTCTGGCCCGATTCCTTCTCGATCTCGCTCAGCAAGTCGATCGTGTAGGCCTGCAGCGCCGCCATGTTCGGATCGGCGTTCAGCGCGTGGATGCCCCCCGCCGCGTGCCATGACGACCCCGAAGCCAGCCGCCGGCGTTCCAGCATAACCACATCCGGCCAGCCGAACTTGGCCAGATGATACAGAACCGAGGCGCCGACGACGCCACCCCCGATGACTACAACGCGATACTGCGATTTCATCCCGACCTCCCCTGGACGATTCCCAAAGGACGCTAGGGGTACTGTTCACTTCTGTCTAGACATTTCTGTACAGTGCTGTCAGGCGCTGGCGCTGGGTCGCGCCTGCACGCTGTCGAACCAGGCCCAGGTTGCCGTGTTGCCCTCGGGGATGCGCATCTTGATGACACGGGCGAAATCCACGAACACGAAGGTCGAGATATCGGCCAGCGAGAACGCCTCGCCCGCGATGAAGGCGCTGTCTTGCAGACGTTCTTCGAGCAGGTCGAAGAACGCTCCGACGCGCGCGAGGCCGCGTTCGGCCAGTTCCGGGATCTGCGCGTGGTTCTGCGGTCCGGGGATGGCGCGGTCCTTGAAGGCCGGATGCGTGTTGCGCAGCGCGTCTGCGATGGGCGCTCCGCCCTGTTGCTCGACGATCGCGTTCCACATCAGCACCAGCCCTTTCTCGTCCGGTGTCCGCCCCATCAACGGAGGCTCAGGGAAGCGCGCCTCGAGATAGGCGGCGATGCCGAGGTTCTCTGTCAGAACGGTCCCCTCTTCGGTAACCAGAACCGGGATGGTGGCGCGGGGATTTACCTTTCGGAACGCCTCGCTCATTTGCTCGCCCTTGGCGATCGAGATGTCGCGGGTTTCGATCTGTAGCCCCTTTTCGGCGATGAACATCCGGGCGCGACGCGGGTTCGGGGCGGTCGAGCAATCGTAAAACAGCATGGGCGGTCCTTTGCGTGAACGTCACGCGAAGGTTAGACCGGCCGCCGTGCCGGGATCGAGTCCCCGCGCAAAGTGACCCTGCGGAACGCTGCTCAGCGCCGGTAGATGAAGCAGCGACCTAGAACCGCATCTGCGGGCAGGGGCTGCTCCGTCAGCGTTTCGAAATACATCCGGTCGCTCGAGACCATCAGCCCGCCCTCGGCCAGCAGCGGTTCGATCAGGGGTGACACGAAGCGGGCGAAAGCGTCGTTCTTTTCGCGGTTGTGGCCGCCCAGATCAGCATGGATCAGGCTGGCGGTCGCGCCGAACCGATCCAGCGCGGCGGGCAGCGTCTCGCGCACGTCGCCCAGGATCAGACGATCTTCGGGCGGGGTGGAATCGGGGTGCGAGGCCACCGCGCGTTCGAACACATAGACGGGTCGGTTGCGGACCCGGTTCATCATGTGATGATAGGTGCGCCCGTTTCCCAGACCCAGTTCGAACACCGGACCGGCCAAATCGGCCGTGTCGGCAATCGCGAAATCCAGACATGCCCGCTGCGAGACCATGCGATCAATGAACAGATCCAATCGGCTTTGCGCGTCGGACATTGCGAAATATCTCCCTGATACCTTAACGACCACCAATCGCGGCCAATCGCGGCTTTGATGACAAAAACTCAAGACTTTGTGTAGGCACAATGCACTGTTCGTCACGTTTCCGCGACATTTCAGCCCAAGAAGGTATTTGACTAGTCGCCCCCAAGCGCGCGAAACTGCGACAAAAAAACCAGGGAGTTCAAAACCAATGTCACGTGGTGGCCACACGGGTGGAAAGCCCGCATGACGGCCTTGCTGTCTGTCCGAGACCTGAGCATCGGCTTCGGCGCCGGGGAGCCCGTCGTCAGAGATGTGAATTTCGATGTCGAGGCCGGGCAAACGCTGGCATTGGTCGGGGAATCCGGGTCGGGCAAGACGATCTCTTGCCGGGCGGTGCTGCGCATTCTGCCCAGAACGGCCCAGATCCGCAGCGGCGTGATGCAGCTGAACACCTCCAAGGGCAGCGTCGCGCTGTCCGAAATTTCCGAACGTGAGATGCGTGGCATCCGCGGCAATCGAATTTCGATGATCTTCCAAGAACCTATGCGGTCTCTGTCTCCGTTGCACAAGATCGGCAACCAGGTCAGCGAAGTTCTGTGGCTGCATCGGGGCGCCTCCGAGTCTGAGGCCCGCAAGGAAGTGCTGTCGCAGTTCGAACGCGTGGGTTTTCCCGATCCGGCGCGTGCCTATGACTCGTATCCCTTCGAACTTTCGGGCGGGATGCGTCAACGCGCGATGATTGCGATGGCGATGGTGTCCAAGCCGGAACTGCTGATTGCCGACGAACCGACAACTGCGCTGGATGTGACAACCCAGGCTCAGGTGCTGGGCTTGATCAAGGATCTGCAGAAAGAAACTGGTATGGCGCTGGTTTTGGTGACGCATGATCTGGGCGTGGTCGCCAATATGGCCGAACAGGTCGTCGTCATGCACAAAGGCCGGGTGATGGAGGCGGGTTCAGCCGAGCTGATCCTGAATGCTCCGGCCCATCCCTATACCCGCCAGCTGTTTGATGCAGCCCCCGAGATCCCGGACAAGGAAGCGGTGGGAATTCCGATGCCGGACGAGGATCTGATCCTCGACATGAAGGATGTGTGCAAGACCTACACGATGCGGTCGTCGCGCGGTTGGAAAGCGGACAAGCTGATTTATGCCTGCCGGGGCGTCGACCTGAAACTGGCCCGCGGCAAGACGTTGGCCGTAGTCGGCGAAAGCGGATCGGGCAAGACCACCGCGGCCCGGATCGCACTGGGGGCCGAGCTGCCAGACCCGGGCGGCGAGGTGCTTTTTCGCGCCGCGCCGGGCGAAGACCCGATACGCGTCCACCAGATGACCCGCGAGGAGCGTACGGCTTTTCAGCGCAAGGCTCAGATGGTGTTTCAGGATCCCTACAGTTCTCTGAGCCCGCGCATGCGCATTCAGGATGCGATGACCGAACCGCTGGAGATCCACAATATCGGCACGACGGCCGAGCGCCGCGACAAGGCCGCTGAAATGCTGGAACGTGTGGGATTGAACGCCGGTATGCTCAAGCGCTACCCCCACGCTTTTTCCGGCGGGCAACGCCAACGCCTGTCAATCGCCCGTGCGATGATGCTGGATCCGTCCCTGATCGTCTGCGACGAGCCGACATCGGCTTTGGATGTTTCGGTCCAGGAACAGATCCTGACCCTTCTGGAAAGACTGCAGGACAGTCTGAACCTGTCCTATCTTTTCATTTCTCACGATCTGGCCGTGGTCGCCCGTATCGCGGACGAGGTCGCTGTCATGCGCCAGGGGCTGGTCGTCGAACAGGCTCCACCCGAGACGTTGTTCTACAACCCGCGCCACCCCTACACCAAGGCTCTGATTGCCGCACAACCCGAACCCGATATCAATCGTCCCATCGATCTGAAGCTGGTCGCCCTTGGCGCCGGGTCTCCGGACAGTTGGGATGACGCCTTTAGATTCTCTGACACCATGATACCTTCACTCGTGGAAATGGAGCCCGGCCATAAGGTACGTTGCCATGTTTAAGACCACTCGATTCACGTTTCTGGCCGCCGCGCTGACGCTGGGCGCGGCGCTGCCCGCCTGGGCCGACACCCTTCCCGACCTGCAGGAAAGCACGTTCTGGAAAGCCGAGGTGGACATCGGAAACCTGCCCCCGGTGCAAGATCGCATCCCGCAGGAACCGCTGATCGTCGACCTGTCTTCGAAAGGGCGCGAATTCGGCAAACAGGGCGGAACCCTGCGCACGATGGTCACCCGGTCCAAGGATATCCGGCAGATGGTGGTCTATGGCTACGCCCGACTGGTGGGCTTCGACGCCCAGTACAATCTGGTCCCCGATCTGCTGGCGTCTTACGACAACGAAGAAAACCGCAAGTACACTCTGCACCTGCGCAAGGGACACAAATGGTCGGACGGCACACCGTTCACCTCGGAAGACTTCCGATACTGGTGGGAAGACGTGGCCAACAACGAGCTTCTAAGCCCGTCCGGCCCCCCTGATTTCCTGCGGGTTGAGGGCAAGCTCCCCACTGTCACGTTCCCGGACGAAACGACGGTGATTTACGAATGGGACGACCCGAACCCGAACTTTCTGGCCTCACTGGCGCAGGCGCGACCGCCTTTCATCTACCGCCCTGCTGCGTTCCTGAAGCGTTATCATGAGAAATATGCCGACAAGGAAAAGCTGGACTTCGAGGTCAGTGACGCACGTGTCAAAAGCTGGGCCGCCCTGCACAACAAGCTGGACAACCTCTACAAGTACGACAATCACGAACTGCCCACTCTGCAGCCTTGGCTGAACGCGAGCTCGGGCAAGAAGATCCGGCACAATTTCGTCCGCAACCCCTATTACCACCGCATCGACTCGAAGGGTTTGCAACTGCCATACATCGACGTGGTCGAGATGGAGATCGTTGCTCCCGGCCTGGTGGCGGCCAAGGCCAATGCCGGTGAGACCGACCTGCAGGGTCGTGGGCTTGATTTTCGGGATGCCTCGATCCTGAAAAAGGGCGAAGCCAACGGAAATTACAAGACGCTACTCTGGAAAACTGGTGTTGCGTCACAGATCGCAATCTACCCCAACCTGAATTTCGAAGACGAGGTTTGGCGCAATGTGCTGCGCGATGTCCGTGTCCGACGCGCTCTTTCGCTGGCCATCGACCGGCAGACCATCAACCAGGCGCTGTACTTCAAACTGGCGCATCCGGCCGCCATGTCCGTTTTGCCTGCCTCGCCCTTCTACCGTGAAGAGAATGCGCAGGCGTGGGCGCAATACGACGTCGCACAGGCCAACGCCCTGCTGGACGAGGTCGGGCTGACGCAGCGCGACAAGAACGGCATACGCCTGTTGCCGGACGGCCGCCCCATGGAGCTGGTGATCGAAACAGCCGGAGAACGCCAAGAGGTCGAGAACGCGCTGCAGATCGTGACTGATACGTGGCGGGAAATCGGGGTGAAACTGGTCATGCGTCCGCTTGACCGCGACATCCTGCGCAACCGTGTTTTTGCCGGCAATACGATGGCTTCGGTCTGGTATGGCTGGGATGATGGCATCCCGCAGCTGCATACATCACCGGTTTACCTGGCCCCGACCGACCAGGTGTTTCTGGCCTGGCCAAAATGGGGGCAGCACTATCAAACCGGCGGCGAAGCCGGCGAGCCGCCCGATCTGCCCGAAGCCCAGCGCTTGCTGGAGTTGAACCACATCTGGGAACTTGCAAAAACCGAGGATGAACGCCGGGCGGTCTGGGAGGAGATGTTGAAGATACACGCCGACCAGATCTATGGCATCGGAATTCTGAACGGCGCGCCCCAGCCGATCGTGGTTTCAAACCGTCTGCGCAATGTTCCCGAACAGGCCATGTGGGCCTGGGAACCCGGAGCGCATTTCGGAGTGCACCGCCCAGACGAATTCTTCTTCGCCGACTGACAGGAGCGGATAGATGATCATGCTCCGCTACGCGGTGTATCGCTTTTTCACGATGCTGCTGACCCTGTTGGTGGTATCGATGCTGATCTTCGTGATCATCAACCTGCCGCCAGGAGATTATCTCAGCAATCAGATTGCCGAGCTGCAGGCTTCGGGGCAGTCGGCCGGTGTGGCCAAGGCGGAATTCCTGCGAAAGGAATACGCTCTGGACCGCCCAATGTGGGAACAATACCTGATCTGGGTCGGCTTCTTTCCCGGCCCTCATGGGTTTGAGGGGTTGCTGCAGGGCAACTACGGCTGGTCCTTCGAATTCGATCGTCCGGTTGCCGACATCGTCGGGGACACGCTGTGGCTGACCGTGGTCGTGAACCTTGCCGCGATCCTGTTCGTCTATGCCGTGGCCTTGCCTCTGGGCGTTATGGCGGCGGCCAAATCGCGGACCTGGGTGGACTATTCGACCGCCTTCGTGGGGTATCTGGGATTGGCGACGCCCAACTTTCTGCTGGCGCTCATCCTGTTTTATTACGGGCACCGCTACCTCGATTTGCCCATCGGCGGATTGATGGACCCGGTGTATGAGGGGCAACCCATGAGCTGGGACAAGATGAAGTCCATCCTGGTTCATCTGATCGTGCCCACATTCGTGATCGGCACCTCGGGCGCCTCGGCCATGATGCAGCGCCTGCGCGCCAACATGCTGGACGAATTGGGCAAGCCATATGTTGAAACCGCTATAGCCAAGGGCATGTCGCCGTCGCGGATGCTGACCAAGTACCCGCTGCGCGTCGCCTTCAACCCCTTCGTGGCCGACATCGGCAACCTGCTGCCCTCGATGGTGTCGGGATCGGTTCTGGTTTCGGTGGTGCTGGGTTTGCAGACCATCGGCCCCACGCTGCTGACGGCGCTTAAGACACAGGACCAGTTCCTGTCAGCCTTCATTCTGATGTTCGTGGCGCTGCTGACGCTGATCGGCACCATGATCTCCGACATTCTGCTGGTCATGCTTGACCCGCGTATCCGGTACGAGGGGCGCGAAGCATGAGCAAACTTCCCGACGGTCGCTTTGTCGACGACGCCCCGTTTGATCCCGAAGCATCTTTGCAGCAATTGGAGCGCAGGGATCTGGACGCCCCGAATTGGGTTCTGGTCTGGCGCAAGTTCAAGACACACCGGCTGGGTCTGATATCGGGCATTTTTCTGCTGCTGTGCTATCTGATGCTCCCGTTTGCAGGGTTCATCGCGCCTTATGGCCCGAACGAACGAAATGGCGAACATCTCTACGCACCGCCCCAATCGGTGAACTGGTTCCACCAGGGCGAGTTCATTGGGCCGTTCGTCTACCCGATCGTGGCCGAGGCCGACCTCGAGACGTTCCAATGGAAATTCGTCCCTGACACCGAGAATCCGCGACCCGTGCGGTTCTTCTGCGAGGCATCCGAGTACAAGCTGGCCGGGCTCATCCGGTCAAACACGCATCTGTTCTGCGCACCAGAAGGCACGACACTGTTCCTCTGGGGCTCGGACCGGCTGGGCCGCGATATCTTCAGCCGCATCCTCTATGGCGCGCAGCTGTCGCTGACCGTGGGCCTGATCGGCATTTCGGTCTCGTTCTTCCTTGGCATCCTGTTCGGGTCGCTGGCCGGCTATTTCGGCGGGCGGATCGACTGGGTCATCAACCGCGTGATCGAAATCCTGCGGTCTTTGCCCGAACTCCCGCTGTGGCTGGCACTATCGGCCGCAGTTCCGTCGAACTGGTCGCCGGTTGCGGTGTTCTTCATCATCTCGATCATCCTCGGCATCCTCGACTGGCCCGGGCTGGCCCGATCCGTGCGCGCCAAATTCCTGTCGCTGCGCGAAGAAGAATATGTGCGCGCCGCCGAGATGATGGGTGCCAGTTCCGGCCGGGTAATCCGCAAGCACCTGCTGCCCAACTTCATGTCTCACCTGATCGCTTCGGCCACGCTGTCGATCCCGGCCATGATCCTGGGGGAAACCGCGCTCAGCTTTCTGGGTCTCGGCCTGCGGGCACCGGCGGTCAGTTGGGGCGTGATGCTGAACGACGCGCAGAACCTCGCCTCGATCGAGATCTATCCGTGGACGGCCATCCCGATGCTGCCGATCATCGTGGTGGTGCTGGCCTTCAATTTCCTGGGTGACGGGCTGCGCGACAGTCTGGACCCTTATCAGCAATGAGCCTGCTGGCTTCGCTTCCACCGTCCGAGGCCTATCAGGTCGCCGGCTCCGGTGCGCTTCCCAGCGCATTTGCCGTATCCGAGCTGGCAACTGCCAGCTTTGCAGCCGTGGGCCGCGAGCTTGGACGGTTCATGCAGGCCACCAATCTTGTCTCGCTCCCACCCAAGGCAATGGTCGATCACCGCCTCGCGTCGCTGTGGTTCGGATACTCGTTCAAGCCCGAAGGCTGGGATATGCCAAGTCTCTGGGATCCAATCGCGGGCGACTATCGGGGGGCCGATGGCTGGATCAGGTTGCACACCAACCTCCCCCACCATAGGGAAGCGGCCCTCAGGGTTTTGGCGACCGAGGGGGATCGTGCCGCGGTGACGCAGGCCATCAAGAGCTGGTCGGTCTCGAACCTTGAAACGGATATCGTGGCGCAGGGTGGTGTTGCCGCCGCCATGCGCAGCCGGGCCGAGTGGCTTGACCACCCGCAAGGCCGCGCCGTGACGCGGGATCCGTTGATCGGCTGGCACGGCCCACGCCGGATCACCCTGCGCGACAGGCCTCAGGCGCGCGCGGATCGGCCTTTGGCCGGGCTTCGGGTTCTCGACATGACGCGCGTGCTGGCAGGCCCGGTTTCCACCCGCACGCTGGCCGGGTTCGGAGCCGAAGTGCTGCGCATCGACCCACCGGGTTGGGATGAGCCGGGCGTGATCCCCGATATCTCGCTCGGCAAGCGCTGCGCATACCTGGACCTCAAGTCACCCGCTGGCCTGGAAAAGCTGCAAGAGCTGCTCGCGCAAGCGGATGTCTTTGTCCATGGCTACCGCCCCGGTGCGCTGGATGCTCTGGGCCTGACCAAAGAGGTGCGCGATACGATCGCTCCAAACCGGGTCGAAGTTACGCTGGACGCCTACGGTTGGCAGGGGCCCTGGGCCACCCGTCGCGGATTTGACAGCCTCGTCCAGATGAGCTCGGGAGTCGCTGACGCCGGCCGCGTTTGGGCCGGAGCCGACAAACCCACCCCGCTGCCCGTTCAGGCACTTGACCATGCCACCGGCTATTTGATGGCCGCCGCTGTCCTCTCGGCTCTGAAAGAAGCGGCTTCGGGGCATTCGATCATGGATGGGCGCTTGTCGCTTGCCCGTATCGCCGAATTGCTGGCCAGCCTCGCGAAATCCGAGACGGGCGACCCGTTCACCGCTGCCAAACCCGGGGACTACGCATCCAGATCAGAAGAGTCCGGCTGGGGCCCCGGCAAACGGCTGAACCCCGCGCTGAGCGTCGGTGAGGCGCGGATGCACTGGCCGATCCCGGCATCCCGGCTCGGCACGTCTGATCCCACGTGGCGAACCACCTGAACAAAGGCCCGACCGCCGCGCGGAACGCGCGGCCCTGCCCAACGCTTGGAACGGTGGCGCAGCGGCGCCGCAGGTCAAAGTGGCGGGAGCGCCCTAGCGGTCGTCGCCACCGGGGCCGATATCGTCCAGATACTCCTCGTCAATCGCGGCTTGCACCGCGCCGGTGACCGCCTCGCGTTGTTTCGGAGACAGGTCTTCGGGATCCTTGCCATCGGCCAGTCGAACCGTGACTTCGCGGTGGGCAAACTTGATGCCTTCGCGCGCGAACAACTCGCGGATTTCTTGGTACACCTTCTTGCGTACCAGCCACTGGTCGCCCGGCTTGGTCATGAACTTCACCCGGATGATCATCGCGGAATCCTGCATCTCGATGACGCCCTGTGACTTGAGCGGCTGGATGAAGTTGTCCCCGATCACCGGATCCTCCAGCAACTCCTGCCCCAGCTTCTTGATCAGTTTACGGACCTTCTCGACGTCCGTGTCATAGGTCACGCGCAGAGGCAGTTTCATGATCACCCAGTCGCGCGAGTAGTTGGTCAGAACCTTGATTTCACCAAACGGAATCGTGTTCAGGGCTCCCAGATGGTGGCGTAGCTGGAAAGACCGGACCGAGATTTTTTCGACCGTGCCTTTGACATCTCCGATGTCGATGTATTCACCCTTGCGGAACGCGTCATCCAGCAGGAAAAACGCGCCCGAGAAAATGTCCCGCACCAGGGTTTGCGAGCCAAAGCCCACGGCCAGACCGACCACGCCGGCGCCTGCAAACAGCGGGCTGACATTTATTCCCAGTTCCATCAGAACGATCAGCACGATGGTCACGACCACCACGGCCAGTATGGCGCCCCGGAACAGAGGCAGCAGCGTGGCAAGGCGGCTTTGACCGCCCTCTCCGCCCTCGTCACCCAACTCGGCTTCGGCGGCTCCATCATCGGTTTCTTCAGCGATTTTGGTGTCGATCCAGATCCGGAAGAAGTGGAACAGGATGTAGCCGATGAACAGGATCACCATCACATCCAGCGCCCTGCCAATGGGCAAATCCTCGCTCCAGCTGGCTTCGGGATTCCAGATGACGACCAGTGCGTAGATGCCGACGACAAAGGCCAGAATGCCCGCGACACGCCGCGCAAGATCTTCGTAGGTCACCAATGTGTGCTTGCGCTTCTCCGCCTCGGGCGTCTCCGAGGTCCGCATAGTATCTTCATCGGTATCGAGCTCGGCATTCAGAGCCTCGATCTGCCGGTTGCGATCGAAGTACCGCTCGAGTAGATAGTTCATCGCGCCATAGGCGATGACGACCGACATGAAGATCATGTAGCTGCTTGCGACGATCGGCAGCGAGTCCTCGGTCTCGAGCACCAGATCCACCGCCAGCTTGAACCAACTGAAGACCAGATAGACGATCAGGGCCGGGGCCCAGCCAAATGACACGAACCGCAGCAACCAAGACACCTGGTCTGGCTGGCGGCCGCCTCGGATGGCGTTCGAAATGGCCCGGGCATTGAACAGGATCATCAGGATGTTCCCGACCATCCCGATCAGGGTCAGCCCGCCATAAACCATCGC
Organism: Ruegeria sp. CI8; assembly: GCF_056536865.1. NCBI lineage: Bacteria > Pseudomonadati > Pseudomonadota > Alphaproteobacteria > Rhodobacterales > Roseobacteraceae > Ruegeria > Ruegeria sp. CI8. The sequence goes on along the minus strand of NZ_JBQFQL010000001.1, from coordinate 155,248 downwards.
GTAGACGTTGTAGTTCAGCCCGAAATCCGCCACCCAGGTGGAAAACAGAACAGCGGTAATGTCATAGGTCGCCAGCGCCGATGCCCAGATATACAGCCGCTTGGCGTCACGGTCCGAGAATGGCGGCAGCCTGTACTGGCTGAGATACGGCGACAGTACCATCCGCCACAGGTCGGAAACCGTACGTGACAGGAAAAACGCCGTGAAAATCGCCGTGACGGTGAACTGGATCGAGATATCTTCGGCCTCGCCAAAAAACAGATACCCAACGATCAGAGCCATCAGCATTGCAAACACCGTGGCCCCGATACCCATCAGAAACCGGAACACAAGGAACGGCATCTTTTCCCGATACCCCTGCGGGTTTTCCTTGATCCGGGCGACGACCCACCGTCGGGCAAAGCGCTTGCCGTACAGCTCGATCGACAGCCATCGGCCAACCATCAGGAACAGTATGTTCCATCCCAGCACCTCGACATAGGTGAAAATCCGGCCATCAGGACTGGTTTGCTCGAGGATGTAGCGCACCTCGAAGATCGAATAGGGCAACGCCTCAAGGCGGGATCGCACGGCTTCGCTGAACTTGGCAAAGCGCTCCTGCGCCTTCATCAACTGCGAACTTTCCGCCATCGGATCATGAGCGACGTCCTCGGGCTGGCCACCAGCCTGCCCGACCGAGGATACGACCTGCCCGGCGCTGTCAATGACGATCACGCTGGCGCCGGCCTCGGTCGCGGCGCGGATCGCGGCCGCGACATCGTTGTCCTGCGGGGCCTCTGTTTCACCGGACGCCCCGGGATACCCCGGGATCAGCGAGGTCTGCGCCGCCGCACCGGTCGCGAAGGCCAGAGCGATTGTCCACGTCAGGAAAAGTACACGGACAAGAAAGTTCGGTTTCATAAGGTCTTGCATCCTGATCTCTTGCTGCACGACAGCCTATAGAAGGCACCGGCCTTGATCAAACGATCCACTCGTTGCTTCCCGACATCGTGTAGGACCGTGTTTTTGGCGCAAGCCCAAAGGCAGGATGTTTCCAACCCTCTGGAATTCCTATAAGAGCAGGCAGCATCCGGCAAATCCGGGCTTTGCCAACTTCGGGGAATGTTGCAGGCTTCGCGTTATTGGTGACTTGCGCAATGGCTGTTGCCAAATCGCAATGATTGACGCATTTGCGGCTTTGACACAGACCCTTTGGCAGGCGGCGTCAAAAAATATAAGATAACTGGTGCGAAACGCGCGGAAACTGCACCGTAACAAAGATACGAGCGAGGGCATGAGCCTAGGCATCGACGACAAACAGACCGGTCGCGCTCCGCGCATAATGTTCTACAGTCACGATACGTTCGGACTGGGTCATCTCAGACGCTCCCGAGCGCTGGCTGCGGCAATGACGCGGGCGAACCCGCGTGCCTCGGCCCTGATCCTGACGGGCTCGCCCGTTGCCGGGCGCTTCACTTTTCCGCGGCGCGTGGACCATGTACGCCTGCCGGGCGTGACCAAGCGGGCCGATGGTTCGTATGCCGCGCGCACGATCGGAATGGGGATTGACGAGGTCACCGAGCTGCGTTCGGGACTGATCCAGACCACCATGCGCCAATTCGATCCGGACGTCGTCGTCGTCGACAAGGAGCCGACCGGATTCCGGGGCGAACTGCTGCCCACCCTGGAACAGCTGCATCAATCCGGGCGCGCCAAACTGGTGCTGGGCCTTCGCGACGTTCTGGACGAACCCGAGGTTCTGGCGGCGGAATGGGCCCGAAAGGATGCTGTCGCCGCGACCGAGAAATACTATCACGAAATCTGGGTCTACGGCCTGCGGTCCGTTTATGACCCGACAGAAGGATTGCCGCTCAGCCCGTCGGCGCAGGCGCGGATTCACTGGACCGGCTATCTGCGCCGCGATCTCGGCCCTGTCGGCGAACCTCCCGAGCAGCCCTATATCCTTATCACGCCCGGAGGCGGTGGCGACGGGAAGGCAATGGTCAACCTTGTCCTGTCCGCATATGAAAAAGACCCTGATCTGTCCCCCCGAGCCCTGCTCGTCTATGGCCCTTTCCTGTCCGGTGAGTTGCGCGAAGAATTCGAGGCCCGCGTGGCGGCCCTGAAAGGTCGTGTAACGGCGGTCGGGTTCGAATCCCAGATCGAAACCCTGTTCGCCGGCGCGGCGGGTGTGGTCTGCATGGGCGGATACAACACGTTCTGCGAGGTGCTCTCCTTTGACAAACGCGCGGTGATCGTCCCGCGAACCACCCCGCGGCTGGAACAGTGGATCCGCGCCTCGCGCGCCGAGGAACTGGGTCTTGTGCGGATGCTGGACGAGACCCGTGATGGGTTGACGGCCGATGCGATGATCACGGCCATTCGCAACCTGCCGCAGCAGCCCCTTCCCTCGCAGGCGATCCGGGCCGGTTTGCTGGATGGCTTGGACTATGTCTCTGATCGGGTCGAGGCCCTGCTGAGCGTGGAACAGGAACGAGCGACCGGATGACCGACGCAGAGCCGAGACTGGCGGTGTTGGTCAAAGGTTGGCCGCGCCTGTCCGAGACGTTCATCGCTCAGGAACTGGTTGCTTTGCAGGATGCCGGCCACGCCTTCGACATCTGGTCATTGCGCCACCCAACCGACACCAAACGCCACCCCCTGCACGACCGATTTCAGGGGCGGGTGCACTATCTTCCCGAATACCTGTACCAGGAACCCCAACGCGTATGGGCGGCGAGACGAACCGCACAGGCGCTTCCGGGTTACGCACAGGCCTACCGGGTGTGGCGACAGGATCTGCGTCGCGATCCCACGCACAACCGGATCCGCCGCTTTGGACAGGCTTGCGTTCTGGCCGCGGAATTGCCCGGCGACACGCGCGCGCTGTATGCCCACTTCCTGCATACCCCGTCCTCGGTTGCCCGCTATGCTGCAATCATGCGCGGCCTGCCGTGGAGCTTTTCGGCTCACGCCAAGGATATCTGGACGTCGCCCGAGTGGGAAAAGCGTGAAAAACTTCACGCTGACACCTTCGGAGCGGCGTTCGGCGCAACCTGCACCGAGATCGGCGCGCGGCACTTGCGCGATCTGGCCGATGACCCCGCCCGTGTCGATCTGATCTATCACGGGCTGGACCTGACGCGATTTCCTGAGCCGCCCGTACGAAAACTGCGATCCGTCGATGAACGGTTCCATATGGTGTCCGTCGGACGACTGGTAGAAAAGAAAGGCTTTGATCGCTTGATCCACGCCTTGGCCATACTCCCCCCAGAGATCGACTGGCACTGGACCCACATTGGCGGCGGCACCTTGTCGGACAACCTGCGCAGCCTGGCGGAAAATCTGCGCCTGCAGGATCGCATCACTTGGAAAGGCGCCTGCGATCAACCCGAAGTCATTGCGGCCATGCGCGATGCGGATCTGTTCGTGCTGCCCAGCCGCATCGCCGCGGACGGCGACCGGGACGGCCTGCCCAATGTCCTGATGGAAGCCGCGTCGCAAAAACTACCGATCCTGTCCACTCCGGTCTCGGCCATTCCTGAATTCATCCGCAACAACGTGCACGGCATCTTGTCCGATGACGAACCCAAGGCGCTGGCAGACGCCATTTCCACCCTGGCCGCCGACCCGCAGAAAGCGGCAATCATGGCCGATGCGGCTTATGACCGCTTGCTTGCCAATTTTCGCATGGACCCCGGCATTGCGCGTCTGTCCCGCCGCCTGAAAGCCTTGTGCGCGGAGGGTACTTGATGGTTCGGGTCGCCTTCTATGCGCCGATGAAAGCCCCAGACAGCCCGGTTCCGTCCGGCGACCGCGAAATGGCTCGCAACCTGATGGCTGCAATCGGGGCCGACGGGCATCGTGTTGATCTGGTCTCGCGGCTGCGCATCTATGACAAAACCGGAGACCCGGACCTTCAGAACCGTCTCGACCGCGAAGCCGCGGCCGAGGTCACCCGACTGAGCACAGAACTGCCTGCAGATACAGGCCTCTGGGTGACCTATCACAACTACTACAAAGCTCCGGACCTTTTGGGGCCGGCGGTCTGCAGGGCGCGCGGGATACCCTATGTTCAGCTTGAGAGCACCCGCGCCATGTCGCGCCTTTCCGGGCCCTGGGCCGGCTTTGCCCAAGCTGCGCACGATGCCTGCGACGCCGCGCAGGTGATCTTCTATCACACAGCAAATGACTTGATCACACTGGAACGCGAGCGGTTCGGTGATCAGTCATTGATTGAACTCCCACCCTTCCTGCCCCGATCGGACCTGCCTCGGCCCTCTCGATGCGCGGGGCCGATGCTGACGGTGGGAATGATGCGATACGGGGACAAGTTGGAGTCCTTCCGCATTCTGGCCGATACGCTGGCATTTTTGAATGAGGATTGGACGCTGAACATCGCCGGCGACGGGCCAGCCCGCCCGGATGTCGAGGCTTTGATGGCCCCCTTCGGCACACGTGTCCGTTTTTTGGGCCTGCTGAGCCGCGATGACCTGGAAACGATTTACTCCGATGCTGCTCTGTTGGTCTGGCCGGGCGTCAACGAAGCCTACGGGATGACCTATCTCGAGGCGCAGTCCGCGGGCGTCCCCGTTGTCGCCCAGGATCGCCCGGGAGTGCGCGACGTACTGGCGCCTGCCAATCATCCTGCCCCTGATTACGGCGCCGCCGCGCTGGCCGAGCGAATTGACCGGCTGCTGTCCGATCCCGAACTGCGTCGGAGCGAAGGTCAAAAAGCGCGCGACTACGTGGCCGGCCGTCATTTGATGCCAACCGCAACGCGGACGTTCTGGTCGGGAGTTTCTTCGCTGGTAGAGGAGATGTCATGACACGTCTGGCCCTTCTGCGCCACGGTCATACCGCCTGGAACCGCGCAGGGCGCATTCAGGGGCGCAGCGACATCAGCCTCGATGATCAGGCAAAGGCCGAACTGGCCCGATATCGCTTGCCAACTCCTTGGGACCGGGCCGAACTATGGTCCAGCCCCCTGACCCGCGCCAGCGAAACTGCGCGGCTGGTCGCCGGACGCGAACCCGCAACCTCGGCCGCCCTGGTCGAGATGAATTGGGGCGACTGGGAAGGCCAACGCGGAGAAGACCTGATTGCAGATGCCAACACTGGATACCGGCATATCGAGGATTGGAGCTGGGAATTTCGTCCCCCCAAAGGCGAAAGCCCGGCCGACATTCGCCGCCGCCTTATGCCATGGCTGTCCAGCCTGACCGGTGACAATGTTGCCGTCTGCCATATCGGAATCATGCGGGTCATCTTGGCGCTTGCCTGGGGGTGGGAGTTCCAGGGCCCCGCGCCGTTCCGCATCAAACGCAATCGTCTCTACGTGGTCGATTTAGAGCAAATGCGACCGGAGGCAGAGCCCGTTCGGCTTATTCCGCGCGAGGCCGGGTCATGAGGACCATGATCGTCGTCACCCATCTGCTGGGGACCGGACATCTCAGCCGCGCCTTGACCTTGGGTCGGGCTTTTGCGGATGCCGGACACGACGTGACCGTCGCATCCGGCGGGATGCCTGCACCTCAACTGAACACGGATGGGGTTTCCCTGCTGGCGCTGCCACCGCTGCGTTCGGATGGTACCGATTTCACGCGGTTGCTGACGGCCGACGGAGATATTGCAGACGCGACCTATCTGAACTCCCGCGCTATTGCCCTGACCGAGGCTGTTCGACGGGTAAACCCCGATGTCCTGATAACGGAACTCTATCCCTTCGGGCGCCGAAGCCTGGCCGCCGAGTTTCTGGCCCTGTTGTCCACTGCGCGGTCACTGCCGTCCAGACCGGTTGTTCTGAGTTCGGTCCGGGACATCCTCGCGCCACCGTCGAAACCCGCCAAAGCTGCGCGGACCGAAGAAATCATTGTGCGTTTCTATGACGGTGTACTGGTTCATTCCGACCCCGAAATCACGCCGCTGGATGCCAGCTGGCCGGTTACAGACAATTTGGCCGAACGCCTGTTCTATACGGGCTTTGTTGCCCCGCCTGCGCCGGGCCCTCATGAACAAGGGGAAGGAGCGAACGAAGTCCTGGTCAGCGCTGGCGGCGGATCGGTCGGACAACCGATTTTTAGCGCGGCCATCGAGGCCGCCCAAAATATGCCCAACAGGCGCTGGCGCCTGCTGGTCGGCGGTCAGGATGCCGAAGACCGGATTGCCGAACTGAGGCATATGACAAATGGCGAAAATGTCATTCTGGAGCCCGTACGTCCAGATTTCAGACAGATGCTACCGCTGGCCGCAGCCTCGGTCAGCATGTGCGGGTACAACACCGCCATGGACTTGCTGCAATGCGCGACCCCGGCCGTTCTGATCCCATTTGACGATGGCAAGGAAGTGGAACAGACCCTGAGGGCAAAAAGCCTGGCGCGCCTGCCTGCGGTCGACGTGCTGCCCAGCGCGAAGCTGACCGGAGAGGCATTGGCCCAAGCAGTCGACCGCGTTCTGCATCAAGGCCCGCGCAAACCGTTGGATGGCGGGTTCGACGGAGCCAGCAAGTCGGTAGAGATTGCCACCTCGCTCTGGGAGGCTCGGCAATGACAACCGATTGGACACCGCTGCGATCCGAATTGCAGGTGTGGCGAGAGGCTGGGCTTACGCTTCCACTGTGGTGGCGGGACGATGACGCGATCGCGCCCAGCCGGCAATTGGACCGTTTGGTGGGCCTGTCATCCCGAACCGGGCTGCCGGTTCATCTGGCCATCATTCCACGCGATGCCAGTCAAGGTCTGGTCGACCAGGTTGCCGACCAGCCCAGCTTGATTCCGGTGGTTCACGGCTGGGCGCACCAGAACCACGCACCAAAGGGCGAAAAGAAGTCCGAGTTCCGCCTGCATCGTCCGCTCGACTCGATTGTGTCTGATGCACGCCATGGCTTCCTGCGTCTGCAGGAGTTCTTCGGTGCTAGTCTGTGCCCGATGTTCGTCCCCCCTTGGAATCGCATCGCGCCCGAAGTGACGGCAGAGCTTGCCGAAATCGGCTATCAGTTCCTGTCCACGGCCACGCCCAGAACGCACGCAGAAGCAGCGCCGGGCCTGACTCAGGTCAATAGCCATCTGGATCCGATAGACTGGCGCGGTACGCGAGGGTTGGCCGATCCGAATGCGTTGATCGCCAAAACCGTCTCGATGCTGCAGGATCGCCGCGAGGAACGTGCCGACCCAACCGAACCTTTTGGCGTGTTGACCCATCATCTTGTCCATGATCAACAGATCTGGGACTTTACCGAGGCGCTTCTGGATTGTCTCATGGCGGGCCCCACACGCGTCTGGTCCGCAGGACCACACTGATTACCCGAGGAGACCTTGATGAGCCGACTGGATTCCATGCTGCGACGCCTGACCGCCCAGCGCGACGGGCTGAACTGGGCTGCGGCGCGGATCAAAGGGCTGAAAGGCGATGTTCTGGACATGGGTTTGGGCAACGGCCGCACCTATGACCACCTGCGCGAGATCCTGCCCGACCGGCGCATCTGGGTCATGGACCGGGTTCTGCAATGTCACCCGGACAGCACCCCTCCGGCCGAAGATTTTCTGCAGGGCGAGGCTGAACCGATGCTGAAGAAGCTGGCCGAAGATGGCCCGCGGATCGCATTGGCGCATTATGATTTCGGTCGCGGGATCAAACATGAAGACGTGGTCGAAGCGGCGAGGCTCAGCAAGCTGATTGGCTCGGTCATGGTCCCAGGCGGGTTGCTGATTTCCGGCCAACCGCTGGAAGGGTTCGAACAGATCAACGGCCCGGACTCCATCGCGCCTGACCGCTATCTGTTCTACCTCGCCTGATCAGGCCACGCGCTGCCCGCGCGACCAGACGGCAGTAAGGGCCGGGACGTTGCCCCGCATTCGAAAACGGATCAGGTCTGCCCGCAGCCCCGGTTTCAGAGCGCCGCGATCCGCTAGGCCCGCCGCCCGCGCCGGAGCCCGTGTGACAGTGGCGATGCCACGCGCCATGTCATCCCAGATGCGCCCAAGGGTAACGGCGGACAACAGCAAGGCTGACGGCACATAGTCCGACGACAGAATGTCCAAACACCCCAAGTCGGCCAGTTCCCGTGCTGCCACATTCCCAGAATGTGACCCGCCCCGGATCAGGTTTGGCGCGCCCATCATGACCTGAATGTCATGAGCGTGACAGGCCCGTGCGGCCTCGACCGTCGTTGGGAATTCGGCCAGCCGAATGCCATGGCGGGCGGATATCGCCACTTGCGTCTCGGTCGTGTCGTCGTGGCTGGCCAGAACCGCTCCGAAGCGGCGCGCGGCGTCCACGGCCTCCTGCTCGTGGCGGTCTCCATTGCGGTCCCTCAGCCCCCGCAACTGGTCGACGTGCCGTGCGAACATGTCGTCATCCATAGCGTACTTGCCTTTTAGATAGGCTTCGAACTTGGACAGGTCCCGAAACTGGCGCTGGCCGGGCGTGTGATCCATCAACGAAACGATGCCCACCCGGTCTTCTGGACCGAATTCCTGCAGTTCCTCGACCAGCGTCTCAGAACAGACTTCGGCGCGCAGATGCAGAAAGTGGCTGATCTTGAGTGCGTCCTGCTCTCGCAACTCCCACAGCTCGCGGGACAGTCCGCGCGCGTATTTCAGATACCGTCCAGCACCGGACGGGATCGACCCCACGCGCATAGCGTCAAAGACGGTCGTGATCCCGGTGCTAGCCAGTTCCGCGTCATGCGCAAGAATGGCTGCGGCATGGGGCCAGTCCACCCTGGGCCGCGGCTGGATGTGGCGTTCCAGGTTGTCGGTGTGCAACTCGACCAGGCCGGGCGACACATAGTCCCCGTTACAGTCAATCGCGCCTTTCGGAACAGCCGCGCCGGTGTCTATGTCAGCGATCGTCTGGCCAACGATACGGACACACCCCCGGACAGTCTCATCCGGCAGAACAAGCAACGCATTGGCAAGGGTCAGTTCATCTGTCATCGGATTTTCACGTGGTTTGAGGTAAGGAGAGGCCACGCAACAGGAGGCCATTGTGAATTTTGCGCGATACGCGATCTATTTCGTTCCCCCCGCCCAATCCGAATGGAGCAGGTTTGCAACCGGGTGGCTGGGGTGGGACATCGATGCGGGACGGACCGTCGACCATCCGGCCATCGACGGGTTGGACGTCGCCTCGGTAACACAAGTGCCGCGCAAATACGGGCTTCATGCCACGATGAAGCCGCCGTTTCGCTTGCGTGAAGATCAGTCGCTGTCCGCTTTGCAGGATACCTGCGCCCGTCTGGCCGGTAAATTCGCCCCCGTTTCGCTGGACGGGCTCGAAGTTGCACGCCTTGGTCGGTTTCTTGCTTTGCGGCCCGTGGGCGACACACGAGACCTGAACGCGCTTGCGGCGGCTTGCGTCCGCGACCTGGACCCTTTTCGTGCCCCGGCCTCGGAAACCGAGATGAACCGGCGCCGAGCGGCCGGGCTGACCATGGAGCAAGACGCCAATCTGACGAACTGGGGCTACCCATACGTTCTGGAGGCTTTCCGCTTTCACATCACCCTGTCCGGTCGCCTGAGCAAGCCAATGCTGGCAAACGTGCAAACCGTGTTGAACCAACGGCTTGTCCCATTGCTGCCAGCCCCTTTTGACATTGGGGACCTGGCCCTTGTGGGCGAGGCTGAAGACGGGCGGTTCCATATGCTTCAACGGTACGCCCTTTCAGGTTGAAGGCCGGACAAGATGGTTTCAACGGTCGCATCCAGTGACCCGGAATTGTCGACCTCGATCACGTGGTTCAGGCCTTCGGGCAGGGCTGCCTTGGCGCGCCCCAAACGCCGGGCTTGATCGGCCGCGCTTTCCCGGCTGCGCACTGCCAGACGTTGCGCCAGAACCTTTGGGTCGGCCGTCAGGGATATCACGATCAGCTCTCGAAATTCCTTTTGTGCCTCGGGCAACACAGCCCTTGAGAGGTTGACCAGAACGGCGTCGGCCCTTCGGCGTTGTTCCGTGATCGCAACGGGAATGCCGTAGTGCAGCCCGTGCGCAGCCCAGTGCAGAACAAAGCCGCCCTCTTGGACCATTGTTTGAAACGTCCGGTCGGACACGCGGTCAAAATCCTCACCGCCTTCGCCATGGGGACGGGTGATGACTCTACGCACCCTTTCGAAGTTCGGCGCGCGCGCCAACAGTGCTTGGATCACGCTGTCTTTTCCAACACCCGAAGGCCCGACAACTGCAATGACCGGGGCCATCTTCATGCCGCCGCCCCCTGCGCAAACTGCGTGACGTCAACCACGCGGTTGCAGACCCGGTCACGGGCCTCTTGGTCGTGGAATATCCCAATGATCGCCGCGCCGCGGGCCTTTGCCTCTTGGATCAGGGACAGCACGGTTTCGCGGTTTCGTGCGTCAAGGCTGGCCGTGGGTTCATCCAGCAACAGAGCCGGATAGTCATGCGCAAAACCACGCGCGATATTCACCCGTTGCTGTTCACCGCCCGAAAATGTCGTGGGACTGAGGCGCCAAAGCGGTTCCGGAATATTCAGGCGCTGAAGGAGGCCCGCTGCCTTGTCCAGTGCGGTCTGCCGCTCGCACCCCTGAACCAGAAGCGGTTCGGCCACGACCTCCAGCGTCGGCACACGCGGCACAACACGCAGAAACTGACTGACATAGCCCAGGGTCTCCCGGCGCAGTTGCAGGATCTCGCGCGGTTGGGCCCGGGCGACGTCCAGGCCACCCACCCGCACCTGCCCCGAGGCCGCCAGGTAGTTGCCGTAGATCACCCGCATCAGTGTGGACTTCCCGGCCCCGCTGGCCCCGGTCAGGGCCACGCATTCTCCGGCCCCGACCTGCAGCGACGCGCCCGCCATTACCGGGATCACGGCGCCGTCCTGATTGTGCAGGGTAAAGCTCTTGCTCACGTCGATCAGTTCAATCATCGGATTTCATCTTTTCTGTAGCATTCAAACCTGCAGCACGCTGGACACAAGCAGTTGCGTATAGGCATGCTGCGGGTCGTCCAGCACCTGATCGGTCAGCCCCGCCTCGACCACCTCGCCATCCTTCATCACCATCAAGCGATCCGCCAGCAGCCGCACCACGGCAAGATCATGGGTGACGATGATGGCGCTCAGCCCCATCTCGCGCACCAGACCGCGCAGCAGGTCCAGCAGCCGCGCCTGCACCGAGACGTCCAGCCCACCGGTCGGTTCATCCATGAAGACCAGCCGCGGACCGGTCACCAGGTTGCGCGCGATCTGCAACCGTTGCTGCATGCCGCCCGAAAACGCGCTGGGTCGGTCGTCCACGCGGCTTTCCGCTATCTCGACCCGGCCCAGCCAATCCAAAGCCTGCCCGCGGATCTGGCCATAGTTCCGTCTCCCCACGGCCATCAGCCGTTCGCCGATATTGCCGCCGGCACTGACCGACATGCGCAGCCCGTCGCGGGCATGTTGATGCACAAAGGCCCAATCGGTGCGCCCCAGCATCCGGCGGGCCGGTTCCGACATCGTGACCGTGTCCACCGGCCCGTCGGCGCGGGTATCAAAGATCACCTGCCCGGCATCCGGTTCCAGATGCCCGGCCAGACAGTTCAGCAGGGTCGACTTGCCCGACCCGCTTTCGCCGACGATCCCCATTACTTCACCGGGGTAGAGGTCGAAACTGACATCCCGACAGCCGATCCGCGCGCCATAGCGTTTTTCGATGCCATTGACCTGCAGCAGAGGGGTCATGCCGCATCCTCCTGCGCCAAACGGCCTTGGTGTCCGGCCTCGCGGCGGGACCGGCAGTAATCGGTGTCCGAACACACGAACATCCGGTTGCCTGCATCGTCCGTGATCAACTCGTCCAGATAACTGTCTTCGGCCCCGCACAGATCGCAGGCATGATCGGCCTTGCTGGCCTCGAACGGGTAGTCCTCGAAATCGAGACTGACCACCCGCGTATGCGGCGGCACCGCGTAGATCCGCTGCTCGCGCCCGGCCCCGAACAGCTGGATCGCGTCCATTTCCAGTTTCGGATTGTCGAATTTCGGAATCGGAGACGGGTCCATCACATAGCGGTCGGCCACCCGGACCGGATAGGCATAGGCCGTGGAAATCGCGCCATGCTGGCTGATGTCTTCGTAGAGCTTCACATGCATCAACCCGTATTCCTGCAGGCTGTGCATCTTGCGCGTCTCCGTCTCGCGCGGTTCCAGAAACCGCAGCGGTTCGGGGATCGGGACCTGATAGACCAGAATCTGATCAGCACGCAGCGGGGCCTCGGGGATGCGATGGCGGGTTTGGATGATGGTGGCCTTCTCGGTCTCTTCGGTCGTGGCCACGCCCGCCGTCTTTTCAAAGAACTTTCGGATCGACACGGCATTGGTCGTGTCATCTGCTCCCTGATCGATCACCTTGAACACATCATCCGGGGTCAGCGTCGCGGCCGAGACCTGAACCCCGCCCGTGCCCCAACCATAAGGCATGGGCATCTCGCGGCTGGCAAACGGCACCTGATAACCCGGAACGGCCAAGCCCTTGAGAATGGCCCGGCGGATCATCCGCTTGGTTTGTTCGTCCAAATATGCGAAGTTATACTCATTCATTTGATGTATCACTTTCGTTTTTCGGTGTTGTTGTGGACGGTTACCTGGTTACCTCGGCCTTCGCGGTCGTCATGCTCTACTTTCTCTGGCGCAGGATACATTCCCAGCGACGGCGCCGGGCCATGCGGCGGGACGCGCGAGGCGAATGGTCTGCGATCAGCGCGGACGCGCCACGCCGGGCTGCGGCTGGCAGGGCATCTCGGCCGGCGGACAGGATGCAGGAAGGGCACTGAAGTCATTCGGCGGCCTCGCGCGGTTCCAGGCGTTCTTCGGCTTCGCGGCGCAATTTGCGCACCAGTTCCAATTCGGACTGGAAATCGACGTAATGCGGCAGTTTGATATGCTCCAAAAAGCCGGTCGCCTGAATGTTGTCAGCATGGCTGAGGACGAATTCCTGATCCTGCGCGGGGGCGCCCAGATCGTCTTCGCCCAATTCCTCCCAGCGCAAGGCGCGATCCACCAGCGCCATCGCGATGGCCTTGCGCTCGGACTGGCCGAAGACCAGCCCATAGCCGCGTGTGAATTGCGGCGGCTCGGTCTGTGATCCTTTGAACTGGTTAACCGTTTCGCATTCGGTCAGGGCGATCTCGCCGATCTCGATCGTGAAACCCAGTTCGGGGATTTCCATCTCGACCGCAACGGTGCCGATGCGCAGCTCGCCCACGAAAGCGTGGTTGCGCGCATAACCGCGCTGGGTCGAATAGGCCATACCCAGCACGAACCCCTCATCCCCGCGCGTAAGTGCTTGCAGACGCAGGGGGCGGTCCGCCGGGAACTCCATCGGTTCGCGCGTCAGGTCGCCGGGCGGCTCATCGCTGGCGGGTTCGTCCTGGATCACGCCTTCGTCCTGGAGGAATTCGGTGATGTGCGGGGTCGGCTCGTGACGCGGCGCGGCGGTGGGGGCCTCAGGCTCCGCGCCATCGGCGGCCAGTTTGAAATCCAGCAGACGGTGCGTGTAGTCGAAGGTCGGGCCCAGAACCTGCCCGCCCGGTGCGTCCTTGAACGTGGCCGAGATTCTGCGGTCGCAGGCCATGCCGCCGGTATCGACCGGGGTCGAATATCCAAACCGCGGCAGGGTGGTGCGGTAGGCGCGGATCAGGAAGATCGCTTCGATCAGATCACCGCGCGCCTGCTTGATCGCCAGCGCGGCCAGATCGGGGTCGTACAGAGAGCCCTCGGCCATCACGCGGTTCACCGCAAGGCTGAGCTGTTCGCGGATCTGCGCCAAGGACAATTCGGCCACGTCAGGATCGCCCCGGCGTTCCTCTGCAAGCCAGGCATGGGCGTTTTCAATCGCCTTTTCGCCCCCTTTGACGGCTACGTACATGGCCTAACCCTCGGGCTGGATGCGGGTGCTGCGCGGCAGGGCCGCAACCATATCCCCGCAGGTGAAGAAGAAATCGCACCCCAACGGATACAGGTCCGAATTGGCCTGCAGCGCCGCAACGTCGGGCACGGAGAGGCGTGCAGTGTCGCGGATGCCGGGCCCTCGCAGGGTGGCGCCGGATTGGTGCAATACGTCACACTCCACGATCAGGGTGGCGGATCGATCGGGATATTCCGGCGTGCCGATCCGGTATTGGTCCAGCGGCACCAGATCCTGCCAGAAACCGACGGCAAAATCCGCCTGCGCGGCGGGCACGAGGGGCGCACCGGTGTGGAAGGTCAGCCATTGGCGAACGGCCGGGCTGTCGGCCGCGCCCGCCAGATAAACGCCCGTATCCGGGTCGCACAGCGTCAACAGCAGCGTTCCCGCGGCGACCGACAGGCCGTCGGGCGGGGTCGCGCCGACCAGCTGCCGCATCTCGCCCGGACGCGCCATCACGGTCATGGCCGCACGAAAGGCGTAGGCCGCCTGAACCGGCGCGTCGGTGAAACCGCCCGAGAAACGGGTCTGTGGGGTCATTGATCCTCTCCCCGAACCATCGTGAAAAACTCGACCTTGGTGGCCGCGGCCTTGGCGGCCCGGGTCGATCTGGCCGCCTGAACCTGGCGGGTCAGCGGCTCCAGGATTCTCGCCCGCACCGCGTCGGCGTGCCCGGTCTGCATCAGCGCGTCGATCAGAGCGGCGGTTTCGGCATGGGTCTTGTCGCGCCCCTGCACATATCCGTGGCCCTCGGTTCCGTCAGGCAGAACCAGCGCGCAGCGCGTGACCGTCATCTCGCCCAGATTGAAGGGCGCGCCCGAGCCGCCTGCCCGCCCCCGCACCATGACGCCGCCGATCTCGGGCGTGCGCAACCACTGGAATTCGGGACTTGCGCCATAGGCGGTCCAAAAGGCAGCCAGCGCCTCGGCCGGCGCACGTGCCAGAAGGCCCAGCCAGGCCCGTCGATCACCTGTCGCGATTTTTGTCTGATCCGCCATCAAAGCCTCTTGGCCAAGTTGTCTACAACTACTATACAACTAGACAAATAATAGCGGAGCAAAGGGTGACTCGCAACGAATATGCTGTGAAGTTTTGATGACATGAGCCAAACACCGATCTGGAAGACCATCGCGCTGGCGCTGACCGCCGACATCGCCGAGGGGCGCTTTGCAACCGGCGACCGCCTGCCGACCGAGGCGCAGGTGGCCGCGACCCACGGCGTGAACCGCCACACGGTGCGCCGGGCCCTGGCCGAACTGGCCAGGCAGGGGCTGGTGCATCCGCGCCGCGGGGCCGGCGTGTTCGTTTCGGCGGCAGCAACCGATTACCCGATCGGCAAACGGGTCCGGTACCACCGGAACATCTCGGCCAGCGGCAAGATTCCGGGCAAGCGGGTGCTGTCTCTGATCACCCGCGCCGCCGACAAGACCGAGGCCGAGGCGCTGGCCCTGGCCCCCGGCGACCCGGTGCATGTCTATGACGGGTTGTCGCTGGCCGATGGCCAACCGATCGCGGTGTTCCAAAGCGTCTTTCCCGCCGCCCGCCTGCCCGACCTGCCCGAGGTGCTGGCCCAGAACGGCTCGGTCACGCGGGCGCTGCGGCACTGCGGCGTGGCGGACTATACCCGGATATCGACCCGCCTGACCGCCCGAGCGGCCGATGCGGTTCAGGCCCGGCACCTGCAACTGATTGAGGGCGCGCCGGTTCTGCATTCGGTCGGCATCAATGCCGATCCGCAGGGGCATCCGGTTGAATACGGCAAGACCGTCTTTGCCGGTGAGCGGGTCACTCTGACGCTGGATGACGATCACGGGTGATGCCGGTCAATCCTCGTATTTCTCCAGAAAAGCCTCGGCGGGCAGCGCGCGGAAATCCGGCAGCGCCGCGCGCAGGCGGGCATTGTCCCAATCCCACCAGGCCAGAGCCATCATCCGCTCGGCGACGTGCTCGGGGAACCGGCGGCGGATGGGTTGGGCGGTGACACCCCCGACGATGGTATAAGGCGGCACGTCCTTGGTCACGATCGCCCCAGAGGCGACGATTGCCCCGTGCCCGATCGTCACTTCGGGCTTGATGATGGCCGCGTGGCCGATCCAGGTGTCATGCCCGATATGCGCCAGCCGCCCCGCGCGCAAGGCGAACCAGTCCGCGTCGTCATCGGCATCGTCCCAATAGTCGGCCGAGCGATAGTGGAAGTGATGCAGCGACGCTTTCTCGATCGGATGGTCGGTGGCGCCGATCCGGGTGAAACTGGCGATATTGGCGAATTTTCCGATCCGGGCATTGGCGATGTCGCAGGTCCGGTCACAATAGGAGTAGTCACCAAACACCGAATTCGTCACCCGCGTTCCGGCACCGATTTCGACAAAGGCGCCAAAGCTGCTGCCGGTTATCTGGCAATCCGGGTGAATGAAAGGCTGATCCGGCCGCAAGCGCGCCATGGTTTGCAAGTCCTCGTATTCGGTTCAAGGCAACATCAGGGGTTTGGCCTGCGGGTCGCGCGGTTTGCGCGCCCTGGGTGGCCCGCCCTGGATCAGCCGCCTGCGCAGCCAGCCCGAGAACCAGTCCATCAGCATGACCATCAGGATGATCAGCACGATGTAATAGGCGACCTCCTCCCAGTCTTTCTGGGTGATGATCGCCTGTGTCAGCAACAGACCGATCCCGCCCCCGGTAATCGCCCCGATCACGGTCGCGCTGCGGGTGTTGGATTCCAGGAAGTACAGGAGCTGACTGAGCAGAACCGGCGTGATCTGCGGGATCACCCCAAAACGATACTTCTGCGGTGCATTGGCCCCGGTGGACTGCATGCCTTCGATCTGCTTCTGATCAACATTTTCCAGCGCCTCGGAGAAGATCTTGCCGAAGGTGCCGGTATCGGTGACCAGGATGGCCAGCGCCCCTGTCAGCGGCCCTGGCCCGAAGGCGCGTGCCAGAACCACCGTCCAGATCAACGCATCAACACCGCGCACGAAATCAAAGATACGACGGGTGGCAAATCGGACCGTTCTGAACGGATTGAAATTTCGTGTCGCCAGAAATGCGAGGGGCAAAGCGATCATCCCCGCCCCCAGAGTACCTAGAAAAGCCATCAGAAGCGTTTCAAAGATCGCCCACGCAACATCCTGATGGCGCCACATTTTGTTGGTCCAGAAATCGTCAAATATTTCCGCGGCCTCGCCCGATGCGGCACGCCCCATCAACTGGCTGAAAGACTGACCGTGATAGGGGCTGTCCAGTGTGAACCAGAACAGTTCCCACCCGTTGAAATACCGGAACACCTCGGCCCGGTTGCGTGTCACGGTCAACCGGCCCGCCGGCGTGGTGATCGCCAGGCGGTTCTTTGACATGTTGATCCAGTCCGGCACCTCGGCAGTCGGCAGTTCGGCCTGCACTCCGGCAGACCGGCTGGGCGTTGCGCGGACTGTTCCGTAACCGGGGATGTCATATTCCACGGTTTCAGGTCCAAAACGAACGGTGTGGCCATCTTGCAGGTCAATCACGGTGGTTTCGCCCAAAGCGACCCATTCCGGCGCAGTGCCATCCGGGTAAGCGCCCTTGCGCTCTCCTTCGATCGCAACGGACACCTGTCCGTTTCGATTGTCCCGGGTCACGTGAGTCTTGTAGCTGTAGCTGTCGGATACAAGCGTCTTGCCGTTTTCCCAGTTGGCCCGCTCGGCCAAGCCGGGCACGTCAAAGGCAAAGAAAACATAGATCAGGTATAGAATGACCAGCCCCGGCAACCCGAAACTCAGCGCCCGTTTGCGCCGAAAGATGTGGTCGGTTCTGGCTTTCAAGTCGTTGATCGGCAGATCAGTGGCAAAGGTGCTCATGCTGCGGCTCCTTTGGCGGAACCGTGTGTCAGGCGGTCACGCAAAACGCCGGACAGCTGATCCACGGCCACGATGGTGACGAACAGAAGCAGAAAGATGGCCGCCGCCTCGTCGTAACGCCCCTGCCCCCAGGACATGGCGTTGCGCAGTTCGTACCCCAAGCCGCCTGCCCCCACGAAACCAAGAATGGCCGAGGCGCGGATGTTGATCTCGAACCGCAGCAGCGCGTAGCTGACATAGTTTGGCCCGACCTGCGGGATCACGCCCAAATACATCCGCTGCGACCAGTTGGCGCCAACCGACTGCAGCCCCTCGACCGGTTTCAGAGAGGCGTTTTCATTCACTTCGGAAAACAATTTGCCCAGGGCACCGGCAGTGTGAATGGCGATGGCAATCATTGCAGGCACTGGCCCGCCGCCAAGAACAAAGATCAGAACCAACGCGATGACAATTTCCGGAACGGCCCGGCAAATATCAGAAATCCGACGAAAAACGGGGATCAATGACGGCCACAGCGCCATGCCGCGGGTGGACATCAGCGCCAGAAAGGTGCCGCCCAGAGTGCCCACCAGCGTGGCCGCGGCGGCGATATTCAGTGTTTCGATCAGCGCTGGGAAGAACTCGACCAAATTCGCGGGCAATTTCCCGATCTTCTCCCAGGCCTCAGTCAGAACCTCGGCAGGGTAATCGAAAATGCGGTTCCACCCATCGGCAAAACTACCGGCATTTCGCATGTCGGCGGTCCGGAATCCGGCCGCCATAAGTGCCACGAACAGGATCAGAAGTATCCCACCATAAACCCGTTTGCGACGGGTCATGATGGTGTAATCCTCCCGAATCCGGTCGAGGCCGGCGGATCCCGCGGTCAGGTCGGTCATGAAAGGCTCCGATGGGGATAATGGGGTCCGGTTTGCGGCCGGACCCCGAACAGAAGTTGCGCAGGCTTAGTTCGACTTCAGCTTGCGGGCTTCAATGATGATTTCGTAGGCCTCGTGGGTGATCGGCTCGAACGCTTTCGCCTCACCTGCGGCCACGCCATAGAAGCACTCACGGTCTTTGTCGGCCAGCCCGGCCATCAGGGCCGTCATCTTCTCTTTGACATCCGCCGGCAATGCCTTGCGCAGAACCACCGGACCCTCGGGGATCGGCTTCGATTTCCAGATTTCGACCATGTCGTTCATGTCAACCAGTCCGGCATCCACGGCGCGGCGCAGCGCACCCGAATTGTAGCCGTCTTCCCAGTTGCCCAGACCATCGGCCCAGGTCACGCCACCATCAACGTCACCGTTGTTCACGGCGACGATTGTCTGCTCGTGACCACCGGTGAACTTTACTTCACCGAAATAGTCGCCCGACTCCATCGTCGCACCCGTTGCCTGAGGGATTTCGATCGAGGGGATCAGATACCCCGAGGTCGAGTTAGGATCACCAAAGCCAAACACCTTGCCTTTCAGGTCATCAAGCGAGGTGATGCCGCTGTCCTTGCGGGCGAACCCGACCGAGTAGTAGCCATACCCTCCATCCACGTTCACCTTGACCAGAACCGGTTCGACCGCCTCGGGGTCGCTCAGATAGGTCTTGGCATAGGCGGAGGCGCCCAGCCAGGCCATGTCGATCGTGCCGCCCAGCAGGCCCTGGATCACGCCGTTGTAATCGGCCGGGGCGAACAGCTTGGTTTCGACGCCCAGCGCGTCCTCGGTGTATTCACGCAGACACTCGTTGTTGTTCAGCCGGTCCTGTGCGTTTTCTCCGCCCAGAATGCCGATACGGAATTCGCTGATCTCCTCAGCCATGGCAGGTGCGCTCAGGGCAGTGGTCGCGACCAGTGCGGCAACAAGTTTCTTCATCTGTCTCTCTCCAGGTTGATTGGCCCACCCCATTCATCGGGCCGGGCGATGAATGAGGTGTTTGGGGCTCAGATTGTGGCCTCGGCTTCCATCAGAGCCTTCCGGGTGGCATCCAGCGTTTCGATCTCGGTCGAGGTCGCGGCCTCGGAGAAGCTGGCATCAGCGCCGTAGATCTCGCGGGCGACACCGGTGGTCAGCTGCTCGGGCAGGCCGTCGAACACGATGCGTCCGTCGCGCATGCCGACCACGCGGTCGCAGTAGCGGCGCGCGGTGTCCAACGTGTGCAGATTAGCGATCACGGTGCGGCCATCCTCTTCGTGGATGCGGCGCAGGGCCTGCATCACAACCTGCGCGTTCATCGGGTCCAGCGAGGCGATGGGTTCATCGGCCAGGATGATCTTTGGGTCCTGCATCAGTGCCCGCGCGATGGCGACACGCTGCTGCTGCCCGCCCGACAGCGCCTCGGCCCGTTTGGGGGCATGTTCGGCGATGCCAAGACGGTCGAGAATGTCGATGGCGCGATGGATGTCTTCCATCGGGAACAGGTTGAACATGGTCGCCAGCGTCGAGTGCCGGTTCAGCGTTCCATGCAGCACGTTCGAGACCACGTCCATGCGGGGCACAAGGTTGAATTGCTGGAAGATCATCGCGCAATCGGCCTGCCACGCACGTTTTCCGCGGCCTTTCAGGGTGGTCACGTCGCGCCCGTGAAACAGGATCTGCCCGGCGCTGGCATCGGTCAGGCGGTTGATCATGCGCAGCAGGGTGGACTTGCCCGCGCCCGACCGCCCGATGATCCCGATCATGCATGGCTTGTCGACGTCCAGCGTTGCGGTGTCGACTGCAGTATTGTCGCCGAAGCGCTTGGTCAGTTTTTCGATGCGCAGCACGTGCCACCCCCAATTCGTGATGGAGGTCGTCTACAGCTGGTGCTCAAAGGTGATGTGTCGATCCGGTGAAGCTTTTGTAACGGGCTGAAAGCCGATGGCCTATGCAAGGGCTGGGCAATGCCGCTCGTCCCGTCTATACGCGGGCTCAACACCTGAACCATCAGATCTGTCACATGAGGCCGCCATGAGCTTTGACCGCAAGATCAAGATCGCACCGTCGATCCTGTCCGCCGATTTCGCCAATTTCGGACAGGAAATCCAAGCTATCGAGGCCCAAGGCGCCGACTGGGTTCACGTTGATGTGATGGACGGGCATTTCGTGCCGAACCTCACCTTCGGCCCGCCCGCGGTCAAAGCCTTCCGTCCGCATGTCAAGACGGTGATGGATGTGCACCTGATGATCACGCCGGTCGATCCCTACATCCAGGCCTATGCCGATGCTGGCGCGGACTATCTGACGGCCCATGTCGAGGCCGGCCCCCACACGCACCGCACGTTGCAGGCGATCCGCGCGACAGGCATGAAGGCAGGCGTGGCGCTGAACCCCGGCACCCCGGCCGAAGCGGTCGAGCACCTGCTGGATCTGGCCGATCTGGTCTGCGTGATGACGGTGAACCCCGGCTTTGGCGGGCAGAAATTCATCGACATGACCGCAAAGGTGAGCCGCCTGCGCGGGTTGATCGGAGACCGCCCGGTGCATATCGAAATCGACGGTGGCGTCGACCCCTCGACCGCCCCGTTGGTCGCAGCGGCCGGTGCCGACGTTCTTGTTGCCGGTTCGGCGGTCTTCAAGGGCGGGTCGGTTGCGAACCCCGAAATCTATGGCCAGAACATCCGTGCCATTCGGGCCGCAGCCGAAGGTCACGCGGTCTGACGGCAGCTCCCGCCCGTCGTCGACGTTTTTGGCAAAACGCCTCCTACTGTTGGGCCCGGCATCGGCGCAGCCGATGTCGCGCGGGCGCGGGAGCGTTTTGCCGGCCCTGCCCCTAGGCCAGTTGATCCGCGAAATGCGCAAGCAGCCTGTGCTTGAGGATCTTCCCCGTGGGCGCGGCGGGCAATGACGTGGCCAGCACGATCCGGCTGGGCCGCTTGTAGCCTGCAAGACGTTCCGCCACGAACTCCGCCAACTCTGCCTCGGACACAGCGCCGATTTCAGGCACCTGAACAAAGGCCAGCACCTGTTCGTCGCCGCTCACCCGATGCCCGATCACCGCAGACTGGATCACCTGCGGGTGGTCGTTCAGCGCGGCCTCGACCTCGGGCGGATAGACGTTGAAGCCGCCGTGAATGATCAGTTCCTTGGCGCGGCCGACGACGTGCAGATTGCCCTGCGCGTCCAGACGGCCGAGGTCACCCGTGCGCAGCCACCCCTGGGCCAGCACCCGGCCCGTTTCCTCGGCGTTGCGATAGTACCCCTTCATCACATGCGGGCCGCGCGTCAGGATCTCGCCCACGCCATCTCCGCCGCCGGGTATGGTTTCGTCAATGCGCAGATCGACCCCCGGCAAGGGCGGGCCGACCGAGATATCCGGATCCCCGATCCGGTTGTGCGAGGCGCAGATCCCCGCCGTGCTTTCGGTCATGCCATAGCCATTCTGCAGTGCGACGCCATAGAACGCCTCGGCCTTGCGTTTCCACGCCGGATCCAGCGGGGCAGCCCCGGACGAGGTGTAGCGCAGGGCGTCCGACGGCAGCCGCTCCAACCCCTGTTCCTTAGCATATTGCATCAGCAGCGCATGCATCTGCGGCACACCCGAAAACACCGTGACGCCCGCGTTCAACGCGGCAAAGGCGCGGTCCGCCGCGAACCGGGCATCCAGCTGGACGAAGGCCCCGGCCAGCGCCGACCCGGTGACGATCGAGGCCAGCCCGAAGATGTGCGAAATCGGTAGCACGCCATAGACCACGTCATCCTGCGTCAGCCCCCGGAAATTCGCCGAGGTCAGCCCGCCGAACCGCAGGTTTTCGTGGGTCAGCATCACACCCTTGGGCGTTCCGGTCGTGCCGGTGGTGAACAACATCGCCGCGACATCCGTCAGATCGGGGTCGGGCGCGCTCGGGTTCGGCGCGGCCAGGTGCATCTGCCCGAAGGACCCGGAAACAGGCCGGGCCCCGGCCCTTCGCGCATGATCGAGCGCCTCCGGCGACTCCTCGGACGTGAACAGGATCACCGCCGGGGTGACGTGATCCACGATGCGCGCCAACTCGGCCGCGGTCTGACGGGCGTTCACCGGTACCACGCAGGCCCCGATCCGGGAACAGGCAAACAGCGCGGCCACTGCCGCACAGCAATTCTCGAGCACCAGCATGACCCGATCGCAGGGGCGCACCCCCGAGGCCAGCAGGATGCCTGACAGATCGGAAATCGCGCGGTCGAGGTCAGCAAAGCTCCAATTGGCGCCGAACCCGTCGGCGAAGGCGCGGGCCTGCGGGCGGGTCCGGATCTGGGCATCCGGATAGTCGTGCCATTTGTTCATGTCCCTTCGCCCTCCCTTGCGCCGGAACCGGTTTTTCGCTCAGCGTTTCGTGGTGCGCTTGAACACCCCCGCCGCCGTCGCGATCAGGGTTCCGTCGTCGCTGTGCAACTCTCCGGTCACATAGGCCAGCGTGCGCCCGCCCCCCGTTGCGCGCCCCGTGGCCGTCACGCGCCCCTGACGCACCGCCGCCACATAGCTTGTGTTCAGTGACAGGGTCAGAACCAGCGGATGTTCGTCCCGGTCGAACCAGGCCGAGGCGGTGTTGCCGCAAGCCACGTCCAGCAGCATGGCGATGATGCCGCCATGCAGGATGCCCTGGCTGTTCAGGTGATCCGCCCGGATGGTCAAATGACACCGGGCACGGCCGTCGGGGTCGGACAGATTCACCTCGAACCCGATCGCGTTCTGACAGCCCGACCGCCGGACCTTTGGGTCGTCTTCAGGCCGCGCCGAGTGCAATGAACCGCTCCAAATGATAATCCGCGTCGCCGAACCTGTGATCCGACATGACGATCCGCTTGGCTATATGCGCCAGCTCATATTCCTGCGTCATGGCGATGCCGCCATGCATCTGGATCGTTTCCTCGGCCACCAACCGGCCCACCCGCGACACCAGGTTGCGGGCCGCGGCGATCTGCCGGTCGCGATCGGGTGCTTCAAGGTGACCGGCCGCGTTGATCACCGCCGAGCGCGCCTGCTCCAGTTCGATCAGCATATCCGCGAACCGGTGCTGCAGGGCCTGAAAGGTCCCGATCGGGCGGCCGAACTGCTTGCGCGTCATCAGGTATTGCCGCGTCAGTTCCACCGCGCTTTCCATCGCGCCCAGCACCTCGGCGACCAGCGCAACATTGGCTGCGGCCACAACGTCCATTAGCGGCTCGAACCCCTGCCCCGCGGCGCCCAGACGCGCGGTTTCCGGCAGGCGCACATCGTCCAGAGTGACCTCGGCCGCGCGGCCACCGGCCAGCATCGGATACCCGCGCAAGCCCAGACCCGGTGTGCCAGCAGGCACCAGAAACAGCGAAATGCCGTCCAGATCGAACGGCCCGCCGGTTTCACGCGCGGATACGATCAATCGCCCGGCGGCCTCGGCATTCACGACCACGGCCTTGCGCCCGTTCAGGATCAGGTCCGTACCGTCGGTCCGCACGGTGGCCTCGACCCGGCTCAGGTCATACCGGCTGGCAGGCTCACCATGCGCCAGTGCCAGATGCAGCGCGCCCGAGATCATTTGATCCAGCAGCACCCGCTGATCGGGGCTGCCCACCTGCGCGATCAGCCGACCGCCCAGAATGCAGCTGTCCAGAACCGGCTCGACCACGCCGGCCCGGCCCAGTTCCTCGAACACGGTGGCGATGTCAAAGCCCGCTCCGCCGAACCCGCCATCCGCTTCGTCGAACAGCGCGCCGAGAACGCCCAGATCGGCCAGTTCGCGCCAGATGTCGGCGCTGAACCCCGCCGGGCTGTCCAGGATGTCGTTGCGCACCGGAGTCGTATATCGGTCGGCCAGATAGCGCCGCAGCGTGTCCTGCAGCATCTGCCGTTCTTCGGTCAGGTTGAAATCCATCTCAGCCCCCCATCTTGACCTTGGCGATGATCCCGCGCTGGATCTCGTTCGACCCGCCGAAGATCGACAGTTTCCGGTTGTTGAAATACTGGGCGGCGACCGGCGCGGCATAGTCCGGCCCGATCGGGTCGTTGTCGCCCGCCACCGCCTCGGAGGCGAAAGGCATCGCATAAGGCCCCACCGCGCGGCGGACCAGGTCGTTGATCTCCTGCCGGATGATCGTACCCTTGACCTTCAGCATCGAACTTTCGACCCTCGGTGCCTGTCCGGCCGCAGCCTTGCTGATGATGCGCATGTTGGTGGTGGCCATGGCCATCAGGTCGATCTCGACCCGTGCCAGCCGAGCGGCGAAATGCGGGTTCTCGATCAGGGGGCGGCCATTCGCGGTTTCGATCCGGGCAATCCGTTTGACCATGTCCAGCCCCGCCAGGCTGAAGCCGACACCGGCGATGTTGGTGCGTTCATGCGTCAGCAGATACTTGGCATAGGTCCAGCCTTTGTTCTCTTCGCCCACCAGGTTTTCGACCGGGACACGCACATCGTCAAAGAACACTTCGTTGACCTCGGGCGTTCCGTCCAGCAGGACGATGGGGCGCACCTCGATCCCCGGCGTGTTCATGTCGATCAGCAGGAACGAGATCCCCTCCTGCGCCTTGGCCTCGGGGTCGGTGCGTACCAGGCAGAAGATCCAGTTGGCATATTGCGCCAGCGTGGTCCAGGTCTTCTGGCCATTGACGACATAGTGGTCGCCGTCCCGCACCGCGCGGGTCTTCAGCGAGGCCAGGTCCGACCCGGCGCCCGGCTCGGAATAGCCCTGGCACCACCAGTGTTCACCATTCAGGATGCGCGGCAGGAAATAATCCTGCTGTTCCTTCGAGCCGAATTTCTGCAGCACCGGACCCAGCATCGACAGGCCAAACGGCACGATGCGCGGCGCATAGGCGGCGGCGCATTCCTCCTCGAAGATATGGCGCTGAACCGCGTTCCACTCGGCGCCGCCAAACTCCTTCGGCCAGTTGAAATTCAACCAGCCGCGCTCGTTCAGCGTGGCATGCCACCACTCATACCCTTCCTTGCCGATATTCCGGCCAGCCCGGATCTTGTCCGAGATCTCCTTGGGCAGTTTCTCGGCCAGAAAACCGCGAACCTCGTCGCGAAAGGCCTTCTCCTCGTCCGTATAACTCAAGTCCACAGCCGCCCTCCTCCTCGACGCGATCGGAACCTTGCCTGCTCGGCCCCGCGGGCCGGGCTGCGCCGGGCCGGCCCTCGATGGGCTAGCCCGGTGCCCCATTCTTCAATAGATTTCGAACAGACCGGCCGCGCCCATGCCGCCACCGATGCACATGGTCACGATACCCAGCTTTGCCCCGCGCCGCCGCCCTTCGCGCAGCAGATGGCCGACCATCCGCGCGCCGGTCATGCCGAACGGATGCCCGATGGCGATCGAGCCGCCGTTCACGTTGCATTTCTCGTCATCGATTCCCAGACGGTTGCGGCAGTACAGCGCTTGCGAGGCAAAGGCTTCGTTCAGCTCCCACAGGTCGATGTCCTCGACGCTCAGACCATGCCGTTCCAGCAGGCGCGGCACCGCAAAGACCGGGCCGATGCCCATCTCGTCGGGCTCGCTCCCCGCCACGCAGAACCCCTTGAACGCGCCCATGGGCTCCAGACCCCGACGCTCGGCCTCGGCGCTGTCCATTACGATCACCGCGGCTGCGCCGTCCGACAGCTGGCTGGCATTGCCGGCAGTGATGTAGTTTCCGGGGCCGCGCACCGGCTCGAGTGTGGCCAGCCCTTCCAGGGTCGTGTTCGGTCGGTTGCATTCATCCCGGTCCACGGTGACCTGCCGGTGCGAGACCTCGCCCGTCTCTTTGTCCTTGACCGCCATGGTGGTCTGCATCGGCACGATCTCGTCGTCGAACTTGCCCGCCGCCTGCGCCGCCGCGATGCGCTGCTGCGACCGCAGGCCGTAGGCGTCCTGTTCTTCGCGGCTGATGCCATAGCGCTCGGCCACGATGTCGGCGGTCTCGATCATCGTCATGTAGATCGCCGGCTTGTGCTCCTGAATCCACGCCTCGGGCACCGGCCGGGTTTTCGGCTGAACCAGCGAGATGCTCTCGACCCCGCCGGCCACGATGGGGCCCGCGCCGCCCTCGATGATGGCCTGCGCCGCAAGCGCCACGGTCTGCAGCCCCGACGAGCAGAACCGGTTCACGGTCATGCCCGAAACGCTGACCGGCAGCCCGGCCCGGATGGCGATCTGGCGGGCGATGTTGCTGCCGGTCTCGCCTTCGGGGAAACCGCAACCGATGATGCAATCCTCGATCTCGGCCCCATCCAGCCCCGAGCGCGCGACCGCGGCCTGAACCGCGTGGCCTCCCATCGTGGCGCCGTGGGTCATGTTGAACGAGCCCCGGAACGACTTGGCCAGCCCGGTGCGCGCGGCGGATACGATTACGGCTTGTTTCATCACTCGGCGTCCTTGTTCAGATCGTCAAAGCTGCGGCCCTCGGCCACCAGTTTTTCCAGCAGCGGCGCGGGCTGCCAGAAATAGTCATCTTCGGCCGACCAGGCGCGGATGTCGTCCAGAATACCCGGCAGGCCCTGCAGATCCGCCCATTTCAGCGGCCCGCCGCGATAGCGCGGGAACCCATAGCCATAGAGCAGCACCACATCCACGTCCAAGGGGCGGCGGGCGATGCCCTCGCCCACCACCTTGGCGGCCTCGTTGACCATCGAGACCATATATCGCCGCACGATCTCGTCATCCGTGAACGTGCGCGGGGTGATGCCCTGCGCCGCGCGGTCGGCCGCGATCAGGTCCAGAACCTCGGGGTTGGGCGTGCCACCGCGCTTGCCCTTTTCATAGACATAGAAGCCCTGGCCGGTCTTCTGTCCGAAATGCCCGGCCTCGCACAGTTTGTCGGCATAGCTGCTGTCGCGGGCGCGCGGGTCCAGCCCCTCGGCGCGTTTGCGTTTACGCACCGCCCAGCCGATATCCAGCCCGGCCAGATCGGACACCGCGAACGGCCCCATGGCAAAGCCGAAATCGGTCAGCGCCTTGTCGATCTGGAACGGGCTTGCCCCGTCCAGGACCATGTGGTCGGCGCAGGTGCGATAGGTGCTGAGGATCCGGTTGCCGATGAACCCGTCGCACACACCTGCGCGCACCGAGACCTTCTTCAGCCGATGCCCCAGCGCAAAGCCGGTGGCGACCACCTCGGGCGCGGTCTTGTCGGCCACCACGATCTCAAGCAGCTTCATCACATGGGCGGGCGAGAAGAAATGCAGCCCGATCACGTCCTGCGGGCGCGTGGTGGCGGCGGCGATTTCATTGACGTCCAGATACGAGGTGTTGGTCGCCAGAACCGCCCCAGGCTTGCAGACCGCATCCAGCTGGGCAAAGACCTGTTTCTTGACGTCCATATCCTCGAACACGGCCTCGATCACCAGATCGACGGCGCTCAGCGCGTCATAACCGGTGGCAAGCTGCAATTGGTCCGACAGAATCGAGTCGTACTGCTGCTGGCTGATCTTGCCGCGCTTCAGGGCGCCTGCCAGGTTTCCGGCGATCCGGTCTTTGGCGGCATGGGCGGCCTCCTGCGTCATCTCCAGCAAGGTCACGGGCAGACCGGCCAACAAGGCGGCGGTGGCGATCCCCGCGCCCATCGTGCCGCCGCCGATGACCCCGATCTGATGCACCGGACGCGGCTCGACACCCTTCAGTTCGGGCAGCTTGCCCACGGCGCGTTCGGCGAAGAAGGCGTGAATCAGACCCTTGCGCTGATCCGATTCCATCAACTGCATGAACAGTTCCCGCTCGCGCGCCATGCCCTCGGCAAAGCTGGGCGCCTCGCAGGCGGCTTGCACGGCACGCACGGCAACGGCGGGGGACAGTTGGCCGCGGCCCTTCTTCAGAACGGCCTCGTAGACCGCATCGAAATCGACGGGGTCCGGCGCGGGCATCTCTCCGACCGCGCGGCGGGGCGTACCCGAGTCAAGCAGCTCCTGCGCATAGGCCAGCCCGATCTCGCGCGGGTCGCCATCCTGCACCTTGTCGATCACGCCCAGCTTCAGCGCCTCGTCGGCGCGGACATGGCGACCGGTTGTGATCATGTCCAGCGCGGCCTCGACCCCGGCCACGCGCGGCAGACGCTGGGTGCCCCCGGCACCCGGCAGGATGCCCAGATTGACCTCGGGCAGGCCGACCTTGGCCGAGGGAACCGCGATGCGGTAGTGGCTGGACAGCGCAACTTCGAGCCCACCGCCCAGCGCCGTGCCATGCAACGCCGATACCACCAGCAGGGGCGAGGCCTCGATCCGGTCGCACAGGCCGGGCAGCCAGGGCTCTTGCGGTGGTTTGCCGAACTCGCGGATGTCGGCCCCCGCGAAATAGGTCCGGCCCTTGCCGTAAATCAGCACCGCTTTTGCGCCCTCGGCCTCGGCCCGTTCGATCCCGGCCAGCAGGCCCCGGCGCACATCCACGCCAAGCGCATTGACCGGCGGGTTGTTCGCCGCCAGCACCGCGATATCGCCAATCCGTTCGTATTCCACCGCCTCGGACATCAGACTTGGTCTCCTCTTGCCAACCCCAGCTTGTTCCGCATTGCGGAACAATATTCCGCAACAGATTGAACCCGTCCGCGCGCGGGTTCAACCCCTTATACCCGACTGCGCCGCCGGGCCGCATTTCTTGCCGGCGAGCAGGCCCCAAACAACTTGTGAACCGGATCGCGGAAAACCGTGCTAGGCTTTGCCCACCCGGCCAATGAATTCGGCCCGGAACGAAAACAGATTGCAGAACAGGGAGTTTTGAAATGTGTGACGTTTGCGTAATGAACGCGGTGAAAGACCGGATGCTGTCGCGTCGATCCTTTTTCAAGGCTGGCGCAGCGATGGCGGCAGGCACGGCGCTTGGGACGGTGGCTGCCCCACCAGCGCTTGCGGCCGGCCATGGCGAGGTGCTGGACATGACCCATGTCTACGATGCCGATTTCCCCACCTATTTCGGCCAGCCGGGGATCGAGGCGACACAGGCCTTCAATTTCAAGGAACATGGCTTCAACCTGTTCAACCTGGCCGTCAACGAACACACCGGCACGCATGTCGATGCCCCTCTGCATTTCTCGGCGGATGGACAGTCGGTGGACGAAATCCCGGTGTCGAACCTCGTCTGCCCGCTGTGCGTGGTGGACATTGCCGCCCGCGCGGCCGAGGACCCGGATGCGCAGGTGACCCCCGATGACCTGAAGGCGTGGATCGCGGCAAATGGCGACATCCCCGATGGCGCCTGCGTCGCCATGCATTCGGGATGGGCCGGAAAAACCGCGACTCCCGAATTCCGCAACGCCGACGGCGACGGCAAGATGCATTTCCCCGGCTTCCACGTCGAAGCGGCGCAGATGCTGATCGAAGGAACCGGCGCGGTTGCTCTGGCCGTCGACACGCTGTCGCTGGACCACGGGCCATCGGCCGATTTCGTGACGCATTACGCGTGGTTGCCCACCAACCGTTACGGCATCGAGAACCTGGCCAATCTCGACAAGGTGCCCGCCAGCGGAGCGACGCTGGTGGTCGGCGCGCCGGCCCATCGTGGCGGGTCGGGCGGCCCGGCGCGCATCTTTGCGATGGTCTGAGCATGGCAACGGTTCGCCTGTTGACGGACGAAGAGGTCAGCGCCGAGGCGCTGGCCGTCTTCGATGACATCCGCGCCACCCGCAACACCGATTACATCAACAATTTCTGGCGCGCTCTGGCCCACGACCCGGCACTGCTGAAAACGACGTGGGAGCGGCTCAAGACCGTCATGGCCCCCGGCGCGCTGGACCCGCTTGTGAAAGAGATGCTTTATGTGGCGGTCTCGGTCGCCAACAATTGCGAATACTGCGTGCACTCCCATTCGGCCGCGGCCCGCGCCAAGGGCATGACCGATCAGATGCAGGCCGAGCTGCTGGCGGTGATCGCGATGGCCAGCCAGACCAACGCCCTGGCCACCGCTTTGCAGGTGCCGGTAGACGACCTGTTCAAGGCCTGAGCCTGAGCCTGTCGGGCCAGACTTGCACCAGATGCACAGCGGCTATTCCGTCAAGTGCCTAGCTGCACTGCAGCATCAGGTCTAAATCTCTTTGGTCACATACAGACCAGAGAGGCTCCGCTCATGGCACAGACAAGCACGCACCGCCCGGCAATCCTGAACCTGTTCTCGGCCGTCGCCGATGTGTTCAGCGGCATCTATGATGCTTTGATCCGCATGGGCGAAGCAAATGCCAAGGTCATCAAGATCAAGCAACTCAGCGAGTTGACCGACGAAGAACTGGCTGCGCGCGGCCTCAAGCGCGAAGACATCGTTCGCCTGGTGATGGCGGGCGTCTACTAAGACACGCCCGCACTATGCATTTCGGCCGCGGCCTCCGCGGCCTTGGCATAGGCGGCTTTGCACAGGTCAAAGTCCGCTTCGGTCAGCGCCAGGGACGGATAGGTCTTGCCCGGCGACTTGAACATCCCGTTCTGCATCAGAACCGCGTTGAACCGGGTTGCCCTTACCGTGTCCGCGCGGACCACATCGCGATAATCCCGCACCTTTCCTTCCGTGAACACGATTTCGAACAGGGTCGGATCGCCGATGACGCGGTGGGCGACCCCCTGCTTGGTCAGCGCGGCCGAGGCCATGTCCATCAGACGCTGACCATTGGCGCGCAGCCGGTCGTACTGACCGGGGCGGCGCAGCACTTCCATCGTCTTGAGCCCGGCCACCGCGGCCACCGGATTGCCCGACAGGGTCCCCAACTGCATCAGCCATTTCTCAGGTCCAACGGCGGATTTGTCGAAATGGGCCATGATCTCGGCCCGCCCGGCGATTGCCGCCAGGGGAAAGCCGCCGCCGATGATCTTGCCCAGCGTGGCGATGTCGGGGGTCACGCCATACAGCTCCTGCGCGCCGCCATAGGCGAAACGAAACCCGGTCACCACCTCGTCGAAGATCAGCACGATGCCGTACCTGTCGGCCTCGTCCCGCAGAAGCTGCAAGAAGCCGGGTTCGGGCGGGATGATGCGTTGCAAGGGCTCGACGATGATGCCCGCGACCTGGTTGCCGTGCTCGGCCAGCAGCGATCGGATGTAGTCCGGGTCGTTGAACGGCGCGATCAGCATTTCGGCCTGAACGCTGGCCGGTATGCCCGCGCTGTCGGGAACCGCCTGCGGGAAATTCACCATCCGTGACGGGGCCAGGCTCATTTGTGCCTCGGCGCTCATGCCGTGATAGCCGCCTTCGAACTTCACGATCTTGTCGCGGCCGGTAAAAGCGCGGGCCAGCCGGATCGCGTACATGTCAGCCTCACCGCCGGACGAGACATAGCGGATCTGATCGGCGCAGGGCACGGCGGCGCAGATCTCCTCGGCCAGCTCGACCGCGCGCGCGTTGTTGGCGAAGAACGTCATGCCTTTGGGCATCTGTTCGGCGACGGCCTCCAACACCTCGGGGTGACCATGGCCCAGCAGCATCGGCCCCGAGCCGATCAGCAGGTCGACATATTCCTTCCCGTCTTCGTCCCAGACGCGGCTGCCCCGGCCCTCGCGGATGAAGACCGACGGGTCGAAATTGCCAAAGCCACCGCCGGGCAGCACCGCGCGGGCGCGTTGGCCCCAATCGGATTGGCTGAGATGTCGCGGCATGGTCGCCTCCCTAATCCAATATTACGTCCGGCGCGCCCAGGTATTCGCGGTCGGGCGCAACGCCCAGGCCGACACCGTCAGGCGGCGCGATCCGGCCGCCCTTGCGGGTCGGGCCATCGGGGGCCAGCCGCGGCACGACATAGCCCGACAGGTCGCACACATTCATCAGGCGCGCCGGTTCGGTAGCCGCGCCCAGATGCAGCAGGGCGGCTGTGGTGATGTCAGACCCCCAGGTGTCTTCGACGCACATCTTCGCCCCCAGATGCAGGCACAGGTCACGCGCGCGGCGCGCCGCCGACAGCCCGCCGAATTTCGACAGCTTCACCGCGACCGCGTCCATGCAGCCCAGCGCATGGCCAGCCAGCAGGCTGGCGGTGTCGTGTGCGCATTCGTCCAGCTTCATCGGCAGGCCGGTGGCGGCGCGCACGCGGGCGCAATCCTCGATCGTAGCACAGGGTTGTTCCAGCATCACGTCCAGATCCGCGACCGCCCGCCCCACCCGGCTGGCATCCAGAGACGTGGCGCCGCAGTTCCAGTCGCCATAGACCAGCGGCCCGTCGCCCACCGCCTCGCGCACCAGACGCAGGCGTTCGACATCGGCCTGCCAATCGGCATCCGCGCCCAGCTTGACCTGGAACTGGGTGATACCCTGTGCCTGCGCCTCGCGGGCGATGCGGGCCATCTCGGCAGGGGCGATACAGGTGATCGAGTGATAGAGCGGCATCGTCTGCGCCCGCTGACCGCCCAGCAGCGCGTGCAGCGGCAACCCTGCCACCTGCCCCGTCAGATCCCACAGCGCGATGTCGATCGCCGATTTGGCATAGACATGCCCCGGCAGGTGCCGGTCCAGCCGCGCCATCAACGCCTCGGGTCCGATCGGGTCGGCGCCCAGCAGAACCGGGGCCATGTCCTGAACCGCCGGGGCCACTCCGCGCGCATAGGCGGGCAGGTAATGCGGAATCGGGCAGACCTCGCCCCAGCCGGTCAGATCGTCATCGGTGTCCAGCGCCAGAACCACCGTTTCAACCGTATCGCAAGCCTTGCCGTCAGCCATGTAATAGGCCTGATGGCTGGTCAGCGGCACATGCCAGAGCGAAATGCGGGTGATGCGGGTCATTGGTACACGGCCTTGGGATCGCCCAGTGCATCTTCATCCGGGGTGACACCGAGGCCGGGGGCCTCGGGCAGTTCCAGATGACCCTGACGGTTGCGTGGACCGCGCCCGCCCGCGACGTCCAGCGTCAGCATGTCCTGACAGGCCCAGACGCCCAGGCGGTTGTGATCCGGGATGGTGGCGGCCAGATGCAGCGCCTCGGTGTCGGCCAGAACCGAGCCGCCGGTGGCCATCACATACATGTCGATGCCATGCGCCAGCGCGATGTCCCGCATCCGCGCGGCCTTGGTCAGGCCGCCGACACGGTTGAGCTTGATCCCGAAGACCTCGGCCAGCCCGTCGCGGGCAATGCGTGTGACGTCCTGCAGGGTGACCAGGCTTTCATCCACGCTGACCGGCGCGGAATGCAGGGCCCGGATGGCGGCGATGTCGTCCAGCGTCTCGCCGGGTTGTTCGAACATCACGCCCAGATCCTCGGTGGCCTTCATCACCCGCAACGCCTGTTGCCGCGTCCAGGCGCGGTTGACGTCATAGAGGATGCGTTCTCCCGCCGGGCGGTGCGCCTCGACATCGCGGATGCGTTCTATGTCGCGATCCACGTCGCCACCCACTTTGACCGAATGCACCCAATAGCCGCGCCCGCGATAGCGATCCATCACCGCGCGGGTTTCCTCGACGGTCTTGGCCCCGACCGAGGAGGCGATCGGCGTGGGGCTGCGCGACCCGCCGCCCATCAGATCGGCAATCGGCAACCCCGCCGCCTGTCCGGCAATGTCCCAGCAGGCCATGTCGATCGGCGATTTGGCATATAGATGCCCGGGCAGCGCGTGGTCCATCGCCCGCTCGACCTCCAGAACCCGGCGCGGGTCCAGCCCCAGGACGAAGGGCGCCATGGTCTCGATCCCCGCCCGGATGCCCGGCCCATGGGCGGGCACATAGGTGTGGCCCCATGGCGTGCCCTCGCCCCAGCCGGTCAGCCCGGCGTCGGTTTCGATCTTGACGAAGGTGGCATCCAGCACCTCGAATTTCAGACGTCCGCCGGACAGCCAATAGGGATGTTCAAGCGGCAGATCGACGTGAAAGACCGAGATGCGGGTGATCTTCATGCGGCGTCCATCCTTGGCAGGTCGTTCAACCCCTCTCCCCGCCACAGCACGAATGTCAGGATCGGCTGATCCCCCGTGGACATGGCGTGGCTTTGCCAACTGGCGTGCCAGCGCGTGCCTTCAGCGCCCACAAAGGCCTGGTCCTCGGCAACCTTGAAGACCGCACCGCCCGCCAGCGTCAGGTAAAGCTCCTCGGCCTGATGGCTGTGCCAGTCATAGTCCAGCCCGGCGCCCCAATAGGCGACATAGCCCCGCAGCTGGGTCGAATGGAAATGACCGCTTGGCCCGAACAGCTCGAAATACCCGTACCGATTGCGGAAATCGGCACCGACCTCTGCCTCGGTATAGGTTCGTTTCCAGTGGGCAAGATGCGCCGCCGACCGGATCGCCTGAACCAACCCCGATGTCCGGGGTGATCCGGGTTGATCCAGCGCCTGCACCAGCGGCGTGGCGGGGATCGCCCGCGGTTGCAAACCGGTTGCGGTCAGGTCGGTGGGCCAGGTGCCGAATTCGGACAGCGCCGGCATGCTCTGATGCAGGTGCCGCGCGGCTTCGAGAACGTTTTCCAGGGTCATGGGATCACCACGATGTTGCCGGTATGTTGCTTGTCGATGAAGGCCTGCTGGGCCTCTCGCAGCTCAGTCAACGGGTAAGTGGCGGCCAAAGCTGGCTTGATTTGCCCATTTTCTATGTAATTCGCGACATCAAAGAAGTTCTGCGGCGTGTTCACGGTCGACCCGGTGAAGGTCAGATCGCGCAGATAGAACGTGCGCAGGTCGAATTGCACGATCGGCCCGGCAATCGCGCCCGAACAGGTATAGCGCCCGCCACGCTCCAGCATGTCGATCAGTTTGGGCCATATCTCTCCGCCCACGACGTCAGCGACGACGGTGATCCTTTCGCCTTTCAGCTCGGCCCGCAGGTTCCTGGGGTTGCGGGGCAGAATGCGATCCGGGCCCAGTTTGGCGACCTCGGGGTGCTTGGCCGCGCTGGCCATGGCGATCACGCGGGCACCGCGCAGCTTGGACAGCTGGATCAGCGCCCCGCCCACACCGCCCGAGGCGCCGGGGATCAGAACCGTATCGCCCCGGCCGACCTGCGCCCTGTCCAACATGCCCTCGGCCGTCACATAGGAACAGCTGAAGGTCGCCAGTTCGGCATCGCTCAGGTCGGAATCGACCACCGCCACGCCGCGGATGTCGGCCTTGGTGTATTCGGCAAAGCCGCCGTCACATTCCGAGCCGAAATATCCGGCCCTGTCGCGGTTCATCGGCTCGGACCAGTCGCGCAGCCAGCCCGCCACGATCACCCGCCGGCCAATGATCGCGGGATCGGCCCCCTCGCCCACGGCCACGACCGTGCCAACCGCATCCGCGCCCTGAATGCGCGGGAAGGTCAGGGGCGCGCCGCCCCAGGTGCTATCGTCGTCATCCACCTCGGAATAGGCGCCGCCGGTGGTTGCCTCGTCCACCGCCTTGGAATACCAACCGGTGCGGGTGTTCACATCCGTGTTGTTCAGCCCGCAGGCGCCCACCTTGATCAGCACCTCCATCGGGCCGGGTGTGGGCGTGGGCCAGTCCTCGTGCCATTCGTATTTGTCCAGATCGCCATGCCCGGTCAGGACCATGGCCTTCATGGTTTTCGGGATCATTCCGCAGCCTCCATCGCGGTGTCGGTACGGGGCCGGAGGCTTTGCGGGTCATAGGCGGGCGCGCCCAGGATCCGCCCGCGACGCGGTGCGCCGGCGATCACCACCTGCACGTCGGTTCCCGGCACATTGGCCTGCGGTTTGACATAGGCAAAGGCAAGGATCTTGCCGACCGTATGCCCGTAGGCCACCGAGGCGGTGGAACCCACGACCTGGCCATCCAGCAGGACCGCCTCGCCGCCATGCCCATCGTTTTCGCCATCCGGTTCGATCTCCAGATAGGCGCAGACCCAGCGCAGATCGGGGTTCAGGGTCCGGTCCTTGCCCAGGTATTCCTTGTCGGTGCGGGCAAAGCGCAGCACGTCGGCCTCGGCCAGGGTGACCTCGTTGGTCAACTCGCCTGCGCCCTTGAAGGCCTTCTCCATCCGCAGCGCGTTCATCGCGAACGACCCGTAATCGGCGATGCCATGTAGCGCGCCCGCGGACCAGAGCGCATCGTAAACGGCCAAGGCGCTGTCGCGCGGCATGTGCAGCTCCCAACCCAATTCACCGGCATAGGACATGCGGAAAGCCCAGAGCCGGTGACCCGCCACGTCGATTTCCTGCGCAGTCAGCCATTTGAAACCGGCATTGCTCAAATCCGCATCGGTGCAGGCGGCCAGAACCTCGCGCGCCCGGGGGCCATTGAGGCTGAGCGCGGCCCAGTCGTCGGATCGCAGGATGATATCGACGTTTTCTTCGTCGCGATGCTGGGTCAGGTGATCCAGCAGGCGCTGCTCGAAGAAGGCGGCACAGACGAGGTAGTACCGGTCCTCGGCCAGTTTCACGACCGTGGTCTCCAGCTCGATCCGACCACGGCGGTTCAGCATGTGGGTCAGCGCGATGCCGCCCACCTTTTGCGGCAGACGGTTGGCGACCAGCCGGTCCAGCAGGGCCCGGGCATCCGGGCCGGTGACTTCGACCTTGGTGAAGGCCGAGATATCCATGATGCCGACCGCCTCGCGCACGGCCCTGCATTCGGTGGCGACCATGTCATGCACCACATTGCGGCGGAAGGAATAATGGTCGCGCTGTTCAACGCCATCCTTTGCGAACCAGCGGGGGCGCTCGTGGCCATAGACCTCTTCGAACACGGCACCCTTGGCTTTCAGCCGGTCATACAGCGGGGGCGGCTTGGCCGGCCGCCCGGCAAGACGGTTGAAATGCGGAAACGGAATTTCGTGGCGCAGCTTGTAATCCTCATGCGCCTTGGTGACCTGCCAGTCTTTGGTGGCATAGGCCCCGAACCGGCGCGGATCATAGTCGCGCATCGAAATGTCGGCCGCCCCATGCACCATCCACCGCGCCAGTTCGCGCGTCAGGCTCGGGCCCCAGCCGATGCCGATCTGCGTGCCGCAGCAGCACCAATAGTTTCGCACGCCCGGCGCCGGGCCGATCAGCGGATTGCCGTCGGGCGGGTGCGAGATCGCCCCGTGAACCTCGCGCTGGATGCCCAGATCGGCGAAAATCGGCATCCGGTTCAGGCTTTCTTCCAGCCACGGCATGACCCGGTCGTAATCGGCATCGAACAGCCAGTTTTCATAGTCCCACGGGCAATGGTCATGCCAGACCGAGTTCGAATTCTCCTTTTCGTAGATCCCGATCAGCCCGCGCTTCTGCTCCATGCGGATATAGCCCGAGACCTTGCGGTCATCGCGGATCACAGGCAACTCGTGATCGAGGTCCTGGAACTGTGGCACCGGTTCGGTCACGAAATAGTGGTGGGTCATCGAGGTCATCGGCAGTTGTAGGCCAGACCATTCGCCCATCTGCCGGGCATAGGCGCCGCCCGCATTCACCACGTGTTCGCAGCGGATCGTGCCCCGTTCGGTCTCGACCACCCATTCGCCATTGGCCGCCTGGGTGATGTTGGTGGCCCGGCAGCGGCGGATGATCCGCGCGCCCAGCTGACGCGCCCCCGCCGCCATGGCCATGGTCACGTTCGTCGGGTCCACATGCCCGTCATCCGGCGTGTGCAGCGCGCCCAGAACCCCGTCGAGGTTGTAGAACGGGTGCAGTTCAGCCACGCGGTCGGGGCCGACCAGTTCAATGTTGAAGCCCAGCGACCGGCCCACCGACAGGGTGTGGCGCAGCCAGTCCATCTCGCCCTCGGTATAGGCCAGCCGGAACGAGCCGCATCCGTGCCATGTCACCGCCTGCCCGGTCTCGGCCTCGAGCGCACCGGAATAGAGCCCGATGTTGTAGTCCACGCATTTGCCCAGACCAAAGGAACTGGTCGAATGGGTGATCTGCCCGGCTGCGTGCCAGGTGCTACCACTGGTCAGCTCGGCCTTTTCCAGTAGAACGACATCCGTCCAGCCCTCATGCGCCAGGTGATAGGCCAGACCGACGCCCATGACACCTCCGCCCACGATCACCACGCGGGCCTGTGACGGCAGTTCCTTCCCGGGCATGATTTTTCCTCTCACCGAGTCGCATTTCTTCTCGACAGGCTAAGGCCACATTTGTACCATCGTCAATCATGAATGACACAAATGTATCAAACGCCGTTCTTGACCGGCTGACCCGTGAATGGGACGCCCTGACACCCGAGGCGCAGAAGGCCGCCCGCTATGTGCTGGAGAACCCGGCGGATGTGGGCGTTTCGACCGTGCGCGAGATCGCCGAGGCCGCGAACGTGAAGCCCAACACCTTCGTGCGCATGGCGCGGCAGGTGGGCTTTGAGGGCTACGAGGATTTCCGCGCGCCGTTCCGCGACGCCATCCGTCGGGGCACCGTGTCGTTCCCCGACCGCGCCCGCTGGCTGCAGGAAATCGGCAAATCCGGCGAGTTGGGCGGCCTCTATGCCGACATGGTTGGGGCAGCGATCCGAAACATCGAAGAAACCTTCGCCGGGATCGACGCCACCCGGTTGCAGGCCGCGGCCGAGGCGATCTGGACATCACGTCAGGTTTTCACGCTGGGCGTCGGCGTCAACAACGCGAACGCGCGCAACTTTACCTATCTGGCCTCGACCGGGATGAAGCAGTTCCACGCCATCCCCCGGCCCGGTTCGACCCCGGTGGACGATCTGGCCTGGGCCGATGAACAGGACGTGCTGATCGCGATGACCTGCCACCCCTACCGGACCGAAGTGATCGAGGCGGTAAAGCTGGCCCGCGAACAGGGCATGACCGTGGTCGGCATCTCCGACAGCCCCGCCAGCCCAGTCATCCTGAACGCGCAACACGGATTTGTCGTCGCCGCCGACACGCCCCAGTTCTTTCCGTCATCGGTTTCGACCATCGCGCTGCTGGAGACGCTTCTGTCTTTCGTGGTCGCCCTGTCCAGCGATGAAATCGTCGAGCGTGTGGAGCGGTTTCACCGCCGCCGGCACCAACTTGGCCTTTATGCGGAGGAGCCTGAATGACCGCACCGCTGACCCGATCGCTGGAAGCCCGCTATTACATCGACCCGGCGATATTCGAGGAGGAGAAACAGGGCCTTCTGGCCCGCACCTGGCAATTTGCCGGCCATGTGGCGCAGGTGCGCGAGCCGGGCGACTATTTCGCCTTTGAAATCGCAGGCCAGAACCTGTTCTGCATCCGCGGGCGTGATGGCGAAATCCGCACCTTCTACAATGTCTGCCAGCACCGTGCGCATGAGATGGTGACCGGGGCCGGCAACACCCGCGTCGTCGTCTGCCCCTATCACGCGTGGACCTATGAACTCACCGGGCAACTGCGCGCCGGGCCGAACATCAAGTCGGTTCCGGGCTTCGACCGCAGCGCGATCTGTCTGACCCCGGTGCAGACCGAGCTGTTCAACGGCTTCATTTTCGTCAACCTCGACGATGACGCCGCCCCGATGGACGACTGGTACCCCGGCGTGCGTGCGGAAATCTGCGCCTTTGTCCCGCAGATTGACGACCTTGAGCCGCTGGAGTGGGTCGAGATCCCCGAGAACTGCAACTGGAAGGTCAGTATCGAGAATTACTCGGAATGCTATCACTGCCCGACCAATCACCCGACCTTTGCCACCGGTGTGGTCAAACCCGAGACCTATGACATTCAACCCGACGCAGGCGGCGGATACGTCCTGCGCCATACGACCGAGTGTCAGAGCCTCGACAAGATGACCTATCCCATCGACCTGTCCGTGCCCCATGCGGGCGACTATCAGTCGTGGTTTCTGTGGCCGATGTTCTCGTTCCAGTGCTATCCCGGCAATGTGCTGAACACCTATCACTGGCGCGCGCAGGATGCCGATCACTGCACCGTCTGGCGCGGCTGGTACACCGAGGGCGGATCCGAAAGCGCGGTGATCCGCCAACTGGCGGTGCAGGACCGGGAAACCACGGTCGAAGAAGACATCCGGCTGGTTGAAAGCGTGCATCGCGGCCTGAAATCGCGCGGCTATCGCCCCGGCCCGCTGGTGCTGGACCCGGCTTGCGGCGTAATGTCGGAACATTCGATCGCCC
Source organism: Ruegeria sp. CI8 (assembly GCF_056536865.1). Lineage (NCBI taxonomy): Bacteria > Pseudomonadati > Pseudomonadota > Alphaproteobacteria > Rhodobacterales > Roseobacteraceae > Ruegeria > Ruegeria sp. CI8. Next base: position 114,757 of record NZ_JBQFQL010000001.1, on the reverse strand, counting down.
GCTTGCAGCAATGGATGCGCGAGGCGGTGGATACAGATGCAAGCGGAGTGGACGATGGCCGACATCTTTGACGAAGACCTGTTTCTGAAGGGACTGGCGCAGCGCAAGGCGACGCTGGGCGACGAATACGTGGAAAAGAACCTGGCCGCGGCGGATGATTTCACCCGCCCATTTCAGGAGGCCATGACAGCCTGGTGCTGGGGCTTCGGTTGGGGGGACGAGGTGATCGACCCCAAGACCCGCTCGATGATGAACCTGTCGATGATCGGCGCCCTGGGCAAGATGCACGAGTGGGAGATCCACTGTCGCGGAGCCCTGAACAACGGCGTCAGCAAGGAGGAGATTCGGGCGATCATCCATGTCGTCGGCATCTATTGCGGCGTCCCGCAGGCGCTGGAATGCTTTCGCGTGGCGCGCAAGGTTCTGACCGAAGCCGGTCAGCTTTAGCCGGTTCCTGCCCCGAAGATCGAGATCGCCCGCCCCCGTGCGGGTTTTCTCATGTCGGCACAAATACGTTACTGAATTTCGATTTGGTGCACGATTGCGTTACATTTTCCTTGCCGCGAATCACTTCCGGGCGTATTACCCGACCAAGCGGTCACTTATTGACTCGGACGCAAGACACGAGGTTCTGACGCATGGACGCTTTCATCTGCGACGCACAGCGCACCCCGATCGGACGCTATGGCGGGGCCCTGTCCCAGGTTCGCACAGACGATCTGGCCGCGATTCCGCTGGCTGCGCTGAAAGAGCGGAACCCGCAGGTGGACTGGGCCAGCCTGGATGACGTGATCCTGGGCGATGCCAACCAGGCCGGCGAAAGCAACCGGAACGTGGCGCGCATGGCCGCCCTGCTGGCCGGTTTCCCGGTTCAGGTGCCCGGCACCACGATCAACCGCCTGTGCGCCAGCGGCATGGATGCGGTCGGCATGGCCGCACGCGCAATCAAGGCGGGGGACTATGACATGGCGATCGCCGGTGGCGTCGAAAGCATGTCGCGCGCGCCGTTCGTGATGCCCAAGGCCACCAGCGCCTTTTCCCGCGCCAACGCGGTCTATGACACCACGATCGGCTGGCGTTTCGTGAACCCGAAGATGGATCAGATGTACGGCACGGATTCGATGCCGCAGACGGCCGACAACGTGGCCGAGGACTATGACATCAGCCGCGCCGATCAGGATGCCTTTGCCGCGCGCAGCCAGGCCCGCTGGGCGGCGGCGCATCAGGCCGGCGTTTTTACTGAGGAAATCACCCCCGTCACCATCCCCCAGCGCAAGGGCGACCCGCTGGTGATGGACACCGACGAACATCCCCGCCCCGGCACCACGGCCGAAAAGCTGGCAGGCCTGAAGGGCGTCAACGGACCGGACAAGACGGTGACGGCGGGCAATGCCTCGGGCGTCAATGACGGCGCCGCGGCCATTCTGCTGGCCAACGAAGCTGCCGCGCAGAAGAACGGCCTGACCCCGATGGCCCGTGTCGTTGGCATGGCGGTCGCGGGGGTCGAACCTCGGGTCATGGGAATCGGTCCGGTCCCAGCCACCCGCAAAGTGCTGGCCCGCACGAGGCTGAGCATCGAGCAGATGGATGTGATAGAATTGAACGAGGCCTTCGCGGCCCAGGGTCTGGCCACCCTGCGTGAACTTGGCGTGGCCGATGACGCACCCCATGTGAATCCCAATGGCGGCGCCATCGCCATCGGCCATCCGCTGGGCATGTCCGGCGCGCGGCTGGTCATGACGGCGGCCTATCAGCTGCGCCGCACCGGCGGTCGCTATGCCTTGTGCACCATGTGCGTGGGCGTAGGCCAGGGCGCCGCGCTAGTTCTCGAACGCGTGTAAGGGAGGAGACCCGACATGTACGCTCAGATGATCAAGACGGCAGGAACAGGCGTCAAATCCCGTGAGGAAATGACCGAGCAGGAACGCGCCTTTCAGGACAAGATCGACGCCGACATCAAGATCGAGCCCAAGGACTGGATGCCCGACGACTATCGCGCGACGCTGATCCGCCAGATCGGCCAGCACGCCCATTCCGAGATCGTCGGCCAGCTGCCCGAAGGCAACTGGATCACCCGCGCGCCCACGCTGGAACGCAAGGCGATCCTGCTAGCCAAGGTGCAGGACGAGGCCGGGCATGGCCTGTACCTGTACTGCGCCGCCGAAACCCTGGGCGTCAGCCGCGACGAACTGACCGAGATGCTGCTGGACGGGCGGATGAAATACAGCTCGATCTTCAACTATCCAACGCTGAACTGGGCCGATATCGGCGCGGTGGGCTGGCTGGTCGACGGGGCGGCGATCATGAACCAGGTGCCGCTGCAGCGCACCTCATTCGGGCCGTATTCGCGCGCGATGATCCGCATCTGCAAGGAAGAAAGCTTTCACCAGCGCCAGGGCTATGACGCCATCCGCAAGATGGCCGAGGGCACGCCCGAACAGCGCAAGATGGCGCAGGACGCCCTGAACCGGTTCTGGTACCCGTCGCTGATGATGTTCGGCCCGTCCGACAAGGACTCGGTGCATTCGGCCCAGTCGATGGCGTGGAAGATCAAGATCAACACCAATGACGAGCTGCGCCAGAAATTCGTCGATCAGACCGTGCCGCAGGCCGAGTATCTGGGCCTGACCATCCCTGACCCGGACCTGAAGTGGAACGAAGAGCGCGGGCATTACGATTTCACTCAGCCCGACTGGTCGGAATTCTTCGACGTGATCAAGGGCAACGGCCCCTGCAACACCGACCGCCTGGCCGCCCGCAACAAGGCCTGGGACGACGGCAAATGGGTGCGTGACGGTCTGCTGGAACATGCCCGCAAGAAACGCGCCCGCAAGGTCGCAGCCGAATAACCCACCCGATAGGAGGACACCTGATGAAAAACGAATGGCCCCTGTGGGAAATCTTCATCCGCGGCCAGCACGGCATGAGCCACCGCCATGTCGGCTCGCTGCACGCGCCCGACGCCGAAATGGCGATAAAGAATGCCCGCGACGTCTATACCCGCCGCAACGAGGGTGTCTCGATCTGGGTGGTCGAGGCCAACAACATCACCGCCAGTTCGCCCAGCGACAAGGGCCCGCTGTACGAGCCCAGCGAAAGCAAGGTCTATCGTCATCCGACCTTTTTCGACATCCCCGAAGAAGTGGGGGCGATGTGATGACCCGCGACGAAGCATTCCTGCAATTCCTGCTGCGGATGGGGGACAACACGCTGATCCTGGGCCATCGCGTCAGCGAATGGTGCGGCCACGCGCCGGTGCTGGAGGAAGACATCGCGTTGGCCAACACCGCGCTGGACCTGATCGGCCAGACGCAGATGTGGCTGGGCCTGGCCGGAGAGGTCCAGGGCGAAGGCAAGTCTGCCGATGACCTGGCCTTTCTGCGCGACGCCTGGGATTTCCGCAACGTGCTGCTGGTCGAGGTGCCCAACGGCGATTTTGGCCGCACCCTGATGCGCCAGCTTCTGTTTGATGCGTGGCACTCGATCATGCTGGGCCGGCTGATGAAATCGTCTGACGACCGGGTCGCGGCGATTGCCGAGAAGGCCAGCAAAGAGGTCGCCTATCACCTTGAACGGTCCAGCGACACGGTTGTCGGGCTGGGCGACGGCACCGAGGAAAGCCACAGGCGCATGCAGGAGGCGCTGGATTACCTCTGGCCCTATGTGGGCGAGATGTTCGCCAGCGACAAGGTCGATGCCGAAATGGCCGCCGCGGGCATCGCCCCTGATCCGGCCAGCCTGCGTGAAGAGTATGACGCGCTGGTTCGGCGCGTGCTGACCGAGGGCACCCTGACCATTCCCGACAGCCGCTTTGCCCACAAGGGCGGCCGCGACGGGCGCATGCATACCGAACATCTGGGCCATCTGTTGACCCAGATGCAATGGCTGCAGCGGGCCTATCCGGGCGCAACCTGGTAAAGCCCGATGAACCGCGCCACCGTAGAGCAGGTCTGGGAATGGCTCGACGCCGTACCCGACCCCGAGATCCCCGTGATCTCGGTCGTCGATCTGGGCATCGTGCGCGATGTGACATGGGAAGGCGACACGCTGAAGGTTGCCGTGACGCCCACCTACTCGGGCTGTCCGGCGACCTCGATCATCGCGATGGACATCGAAACCGCCCTGCGCGACCACGGCATCGACAAGATCAAGCTGGAGACCCGCATCTCTCCGGCCTGGACGACCGATTGGCTCAGCGACAAGGGCCGCGCGAAGCTGGAGGACTATGGCATCGCACCGCCCCAGCCCGCAGGCGGACCCGACCGCTGCCCGCATTGCAGCAGCACGGCAGTGGAAAAGGTCAGCCAGTTCGGCTCGACCCCGTGCAAGGCGCATTGGCGCTGCACCGACTGCTTGGAACCTTTCGACTATTTCAAGTGCATCTGAGGAGGACCGGATGGCACGTTTTCACGATCTGGAAGTCACCGACATCCACAAGACCATCCGCGACGCGGTCGTGGTGACGCTGAAGCCGGTGAACGGCGCGGCCGAGGCGTTCGACTTTGTCCAGGGCCAATACCTGACCTTCCGCCGCGAATTTGACGGGGAAGAGCTGCGCCGCTCCTACTCGATCTGCGCGGGCAAGGATGACGGCGTTCTGCAGGTGGGCATCAAACGGGTCGAGGGCGGTGCCTTTTCGACCTGGGCCAATACCGAGCTGAAAGTGGGCGACAGGCTGCGAGCGATGCCACCGATGGGGGCCTTTCACACGCCGCTGGATCCGGCCGCGCACCGGCAGTACCTGAGCTTTGCCGGCGGGTCGGGCATCACGCCCGTGCTGTCGATCCTAAAGACCACGCTGGCGCGCGAGCCGAATGCGCGCTTCACGCTGGTCTATGCCAACAAGGGCGTGAACACGATCATGTTCCGCGAAGAGCTGGAAGACCTGAAGAACCAGTACATGGGCCGCCTGAACGTGATCCATATCCTGGAAACCGACGCGCAGGAGATCGACCTGTTCACGGGGCTGGTGACCAAGGAAAAATGCGCCGAACTGTTCCAGCATTGGATCGACGTCGAAAACACCGACACCGCCTTCATCTGCGGCCCCGAGCCGATGATGCTGGGCATTGCCGAGGCGTTGCGCGAACACGGGCTGAATGACAGCCAGATCAAGTTCGAGCTGTTCGCCAGCGCCCAACCCGGCCGCTCCAAACGCAAGCATGGCGATGTGGCAACGGCTGCACAGGCCAACCGGACTCAGGCCCGCGTCACGCTGGACGGCGCCAGCCAGACCCTCACCATGCCCAAGGACCAGACCATTCTGGATGCGGCGCTGGAAAACGCGATGGACGCCCCCTATGCCTGCAAGGCCGGGGTCTGTTCGACCTGCCGCTGCAAGGTGATCGAAGGCGAGGTCGAAATGGTGGCCAACCACGCGCTCGAGGATTACGAGGTCGACAAGGGCTATGTGCTCAGCTGCCAGGCCTACCCGCTGACCGACAATGTCATCGTCGATTACGACCAGTAAAGGGAGAGGGACCATGGCCGAAGACATGAGCATCGAAAGCTACCTGGCCGCAGGCGGCGTTCTGACCAACCCGACCAACGTGCCACCCCGATACCGGGCCGAGCTGATGAAGCTGATGGCGACCTTCGTCGACAGCGAACTGGCCGGTGCGGCGGGGTTCGCCGACATCATCAACCAGGGCCCGGGCATCAAGGAACGTATCGCGGCGGCGAAGATCGTTCTGGAAAAGACCGACAATGCCGACCGCGTTCTGAAGATCATGGGCGAGTTCGGCGCGGATACAGACCGCTATGCCACGCATCACCCGTGGACCGCACGGCTGAACCGTTCCGCCGATATCGGGGCCACGCGCAGCGAACATGACATGCGCCTTGCGGTCTTCAACTATCCGATCGAAGGCTGGACCGATGCGGTGGTGATGAACCTGCTGATGAGCCGGGCCGTGGGCGTGCAACTGGCCGAGTTCGCGCTGGTGTCCTATCAGCCGCTGGCCGAGGCGTTCCGCGCCATCGCCCCGATCGAGGCACATCACGGTGAACTGGCCCTGGAAGGCGCCGTCAAGCTGTTGGAACAGGGCGCGGCGCCGGCGATGCAGGACTCGGTCGATTACTGGTGGCCCCGGGTGGCCGCAAGTTTCGGCGCGGGCAACCCCGAGCGGATGGAAAAGCTGCGCCAGATGGGCCTGCGCCGGGCCTCGGGGGGCGAACTGAAAAACCGCTGGCTGGCCGAGGCAGCCGAAGTCGTCACGCGGCTGGGCCTGCGCACCCCATGATCACCGCCCGCTGGGGCGGCTGATCAAGCCGTATTTCAGGGCAAGCGATCGCAGGCCGCGACGCCGTGGCCGGGCCACCTTGCCCGTGCCCGCGTCACGCGCACCTGCTTTGCGGTTGAATTCATAGACGTCGATGATGCGCTCGGCGCAGCCGCAGGCCTCGCCCATCCCGACCTTGGCGAAATAGAATTTGTCGAACCGTTCCGGTTTTTGCATGGCGCCCTCCGACTGCAAGTAAACGCCGGGACACCCGCAAAAGCCAAATCACATTGCCGGCAGGGCCGGTGCTACAACGCCTTGACGCCCGACAGGGTCAGGTTGCTGACCAGCGCGGCATAGTCCCGGCGCGCCTGCGCATCGGCGCCGGAATTCCACATGTAGTACCAGTTCAGCATGCCGAAGACCGACATCGTGGCCGACCGCAGCTTGGCCCCGTCGCCCTGGAACACGTCGGGTGCGACCTCGGACAGGATCCCGCTGAGGAAATTCACCATGTCGCGCTGATACCCGCGCAACAAGCGCTGCTGATCCTCGGGCAGAGCCGACATGCCGCTGGTCTGGACCCGGTGTTCGTCATCCACACCCTGATAGGCCAGCAGGATCTCGGCCACCACGCGGTGCAGTTTTTCGGGCGGGCTGAGGCCGTCCATCTCGAGCCCGCAGATCAGGTCGCGCAGTTCCCGCAGATAGGTCTCGAGAATGTCGAACAGGATCGCGTCTTTGCTATCGTAGTAGTGATAGATGTTGGCCTTCGAGATCCCGCATTCGCGCGCAAGCTGGGTCATCGAGGCGCGGTCGAAGCCTTCGCGGGCAAAGACCCGCGCCGCCGATTTCAGGATCTGCGCGCGTTTCTGGTCGTGATCTTTTGCAATCGTACGGGCCAAACCTCACTCCTTGTCTCGGTTGTCGACGACGCGCTTGGCCTTGCCTTGGCTGCGCTCGACATCGCCGGGGTCCCCTACAACGATCTCGGTGGAAACGCCAACGATGTCCTTGATCCGCTTGGTCAGCATCCGCGCGGCGGCGGTCTTGCTGAGTTCATCCGCCGCGTCGGGCATCGCCTCGACATAGACGCGCATCGCGTCCATGCGGCCGGATTTGTACAGCTCGATCTGGTAATGCGCGGCGATGCCGCCGGTGGCCATGACCTGCTCCTCGATCTGGCTGGGGAAGACGTTGACCCCGCGCAGGATGATCATGTCGTCGCTGCGGCCGGTGATCTTCTCCATCCGCCGCATCGAGCGCGCGGTGCCCGGCAGCAGCCGCGTCAGGTCGCGGGTGCGGTAGCGGATCATCGGAAGGCCTTCCTTGGTCAGCGTGGTAAAGACCAGCTCGCCCATTTCGCCGTCGGGCAGAACCTCGCCGGTCTGCGGGTCGATGATCTCGGGGTAGAAGTGATCCTCCCAGATGACCGGGCCGTCCTTGGTTTCCACGCATTCGTTGGCGACGCCCGGGCCCATGATCTCGGACAGGCCGTAGATGTCGACCGCGTGCATGTCAAAGGCCTGCTCGACCTCTTTGCGCATCGCATCCGTCCAGGGTTCGGCCCCGAACACGCCCACCGACAGCGAGCTTTCGCGCGGGTCCATCCCGACCTTGTGATACTGTTCCAGGATGTTGAGCATGTAGGACGGCGTGACCATGATGCCGTCGGGTTTGAAATCGGTGATCAGGGCCACCTGTTTCTCGGTCTGACCGCCGGACATGGGAACGACCGTGGCGCCCAGACGCTCGATTCCGTAATGCGCGCCCAGACCGCCGGTGAACAGGCCATAGCCGTAGGCATTGTGGATCATGTCGCCCTTGCGCAGACCGCTTGCGCGCAGGCTGCGGGCCACCAGATCGGCCCAGTTGTCGATGTCGTTCTTTGTATAACCCACCACCGTCGGCTTGCCCGTGGTGCCGGACGAGGCATGCAGGCGAATGATCTGTTCGCGCGGAACGGCAAACAGGCCGAACGGATAGTGGTCGCGCAGATCGTTCTTGTAGGTGAAGGGGAACTTGGCCAGATCGTCCAGGGTTTTCAGATCGTCGGGATGCACCCCAGCCTCGTCGAACCGCTGTTTGTACATCGGCACGTTGTCATAGGCATGGCGCAGCGACCATTTCAGGCGGTTCAACTGCAAGCTGCGGATTTCATCGATCGACGCGATCTCGATCGGGTCAAGATCCGCTTTGTTCGGGGTCAGATCCTTCATGATGTCCTCCTCACCTCAGGTCTCGGGAAACAGGGTGCCGTTGATCGCGCGGGAAAAGCCCCGGAACTCGGCGATCTTGCGGCCGTCCTGGTTGGTCACCGTCACGTCATAGATGCCGCTGCGGCCTGTCAGGCTCTGCTCGGTGGCGCGGGCGGTCAGCCGGTCGCCCAGCCGGCCCGGCGCGACATAGCTGATCACGTTGTGCTGGGCCACGGTCGACTGGTTGCGGCTGTTGCAGGCAAAGGCAAAGGCGCTGTCGGCCAGCATGAAGGTCACGCCGCCATGGCAGATCCCGTGCCCGTTGCAATGGTGCTGCTGCACGGTCAGCGCCAGCGTCGCGGTGCCCTCGTCGACCTCGACCAGTTCCATCCCCGCCCATTTCGAGGCATGGTCCTGCGCCCACATCGCGGCGGCGGCCTTTTCGGCGCGTTCTTTCGGCGTCATGCTCATTTGCCCCGAAACTCCGGGCTGCGCTTTTCCAGAAAGGCCGCGACGCCTTCGGCATAGTCGACGGATTCACCGCAGGTCTTCATGGCGTCGGCCTCGATCTCCAGATGATCGGTCAGGCTGTTGGTCGCGGCGGCCTGGATGGTCTGCTTGGTCAGACCCAGGCCCAGCGTGGGGCCGTTCGACAGGCGTTCGGCCAGCGCACGCGCCTGGGTCATCAGGTCGGCATCGGGTAGGACTTTCCAGATCAGGCCCCAGTCCTCGGCCGTCTTCGCCATCAAGGGCTCGCCGGTCAGGGCCAGCCCCTTGGCACGCGCCTCGCCCAGCAGATGCGGCAGGTGCCAGCTGCCGCCGGTATCGGGGATCAGCCCGACCTTGGCGAAGGACTGGATAAATTTCGCGGACTCGGCGGCCAGCACGATATCGCAGGCCAGCGCAAGATTGGCACCCGCGCCCGCGGCCACGCCATTGACCGCGCAGATCACCGGAAAGTTCAGCGACCGGATCAACCGCACCAGCGGCGCATAGAAGGTGCGCACCGTGTGGCCCAGATCCGGTGGGCCGTCCATTTTCGACGGGTCGCGATCGGCCAGATCCTGCCCCGCGCAGAACCCGCGCCCGGCCCCGGTCAGCAGGATCGCCCGCGCGCCCTCATCGCGCGCGCCTTCGATGGCGCGGCATAGGGCATGGTGCATTTCCTCGGTGAAGCTGTTCAGGCGATCAGGGCGGTTGAGAGTGATTTCCACATAATTTCCACGCCGCTGCGCAAGAATCGTATCGCTCATGGGCCGCTCGCTTTGCATTCGTTTCGATATTCTTCTTGCATTAACCGAACGGTTGGTCAATAAATTTCTCCGACGAAGCGCCGAATCCGGGCTTTCGGCCGGTTGATGGTTACAAAAAGGACCATTAACGCATTTGTGACTCATGTTTTGGAGGAGGAAACCAGTCATGAAACTCAACGGGATCAAAACGCTGTTGGCGACGGCTGCCTTGGCAGTGTCTGGCAGCGTGGCATTTGCGGCGGATTACACCCTGACGATTTCCAGCTGGGCGCCGCCCACCCACGGGATCAACGCCAAGATGTGGCCCAAATTCGTCGAGATGGTCGAAGAGGCCACCGACGGCAAGGTGACTGCCGAGTTGAAGCTGGGCATCGCCCCGCCCCCGGCCCAGATGGACCTGATCATGGATGGCGCGGCGGATGCGTCGATCATCTTCCACGGCTATCAGCCGGGCCGCTTCGTGACGACCAAGCTGATCGAACTGCCGGGCTATGAAGGCTCGGCCGAGGCCGCCTCGGTCGCCTATTGGCGCGCTTACGACAAATACCTGAAGGCCGCCGACGAACACCGCGGCGTCAAGGTCATTGCCCTGCACACCCACGGCCCCGCCCAGCTGCACACAAGCAGCCCGGTGACCTCGATGGACCAGATCTCGGGCCTCAAGGTGCGGATCCCCGGTGGCGTCGGTGGCGATGTGGGCACCGCACTGGGTGCGACCGGCATCCAGGTTCCGGCCCCCAAGGTCTATGAGACGTTGGCCTCGAAGGCCGCCGACGGTGTGGTCATGCCGTTCGAATCCCGCAAGGGCTTCAAGCTGACCGAAGTGGCCCCGAACGTCTATGAGATGCCGGGCGGCCTGTATCGCGGGTCGTTTGCCTTCATCATGAACGAGGAAACCTTCGCCGACCTGCCCGAGGACATCCAGAAAGCGCTGGAAGAAAACGTGTTCGGCGAACCGCTGAGCCGCGAAATCGGCAAGATCTGGGACGAGATCGACGCCATCGGCCGTGAAGCGACCCAAAGCACCGAGGGCAATGCGATCCACGAAGCCGCTGCCGAGGACATGGAGAAGTTCTCGACGATCGCCGAGGACGTGCGCGCCAAGGTTATTGCCGAAGTCAACGAAGCCGGCGTCGATGCGCAAGCCGCCTATGACATGATCAAGTCGGAAATGTCCTCGAACTGATCCCTGATGCGGGGCGGCACTGGCCGCCCCCAACCCAGCCCCTTCCGGAGCCACCCGATGACCCCTCTCATCCAGCTTGTACGGCGCGCCAGCGTCCTGCCGGTGATCGTCGCCTGCACGGCCCTGTTCATCCTGATGGTGATGACCTTCTGCGACGTGATCCTGCGGTCGGTCTTCAACGCGCCGATCGAGGCCGCCACTGAACTGACGCGCATCCTGATGGCGATTCTGGTGTTCTCGGTGCTCCCCATCATCTCGGTCACCAACGGGCATATCGCCGTGGACCTGACCGACGGTATCTTTCACCGCCTGCGCCTCAGCCGCCTGCGTGACGCGGTGATCTATATCCTCAGCGGCGCCATGCTATATTGGCCGGTCCAGCGCGTGTGGATTCTGGCCGAACGCGCCCGCGACTATGGTGATGTCACCGAATACCTCAGCATCCCGACATACCTCGTCGGCTGGTTCATCGCTGCGTCGGTGGCGATCACCGCCGTGGTGATGATCATCACCGGACTGCTGCACCTGTTTGCCCCCAAGACCCTGACGGAATCCACTCAATGACCGCTGCACTCATCGGATTTGCCCTTGTCCTGATCCTGGTGCTGATGCGCCTGCCCATCGTCTTTGCCATGGGGCTGGTCGGCACGTTGGGCTTTGCCTATGAACGCGGCGGCTCGATCTTTGACGAGCGCGGGCTGAAGGCCGCGATGTCGATGGTCGGCCGCCAGATCACCGATACCGCGCAGGATTACGGCCTGTCGGTCGTGCCACTGTTCATCCTGATGGGCCTGTTCGTCAACAAGGGCGGCATGGCGCGCGAGCTTTATGCGGTTTCCAACGCCTTTCTGGGTCACATGCGTGGCGGCATCGCCATGGCGACAGTCGCGGCCTGCGGCGGGTTCTCGGCCATCTGCGGATCGTCGCTGGCCACCGCCGCGACCATGTCCAAAGTCGCGATGCCGCAAATGCGCCGTTATGGGTATTCCGACGAACTGTCGACCGCGTCGATCGCCGCAGGCGGCACGCTGGGCATCCTGATCCCGCCCTCGGTCATCCTCGTCATCTACGGGCTGCTGACCGAAACCTCGATCGGCAAGCTGTTCATGGCCGGCATCATCCCCGGCATTCTGGGCATCCTGTTCTACCTGTTCGCCGTGCGCTGGACCGTGTGGCGCAACCCTCAGGCCGGCCCGGCCGGTGAACGCGCCAGCTGGGGCGAGCGCATCAGCGCGCTGGGGTCCGTTTGGGCTGTGCTGCTGCTTTTCTTCCTGGTGATCGGCGGGCTGTATGGCGTGTTCGATTTCGAACCCCTGAACCTGACCTTTTCGCCGACCGAGGCCGCAGGCATGGGCGCCGCCGGCGCCTTTCTGATCGCGCTGTTCCGCGGCGGGCTGACCGTGGGATCGACCTTCGAAGTGCTGAAGGAAACCTGCTTTACCGCCGCCGCGCTGTTCGCGGTGCTGATCGGCGCGCAGATCTTTTCGAACTTCATCAACCTGGCCGGCCTGCCCGAGGCGCTGATCGCCATGGTCACCGCCTATGACGTGGCACCTTTCGTTGTGATCCTCATGATCCTGGGCATCTACATCATCCTGGGCTGCGTGTTCGAATCCCTGTCGATGCTGCTCCTGACGGTCCCAATCTTTTTCCCGCTGGTGACCTCGCTGGGCTATGACCCGATCTGGTTCGGCATCGTCGTGGTGGTGGTCACCGAGATTTCGCTGATCACCCCGCCGGTGGGCCTGAACGTGTTCATCCTCAAGGGCGTGGTGGGCGATGTCTCGACCGGCACGATCTTTCGCGGCGTGACCCCGTTCTGGGTGGCCGACATCTTCCGCCTGGCGCTGATCGTTCTGGTTCCGATCGTGGTTCTGTACCTGCCGCAACAGATGGGCGCGCTGGGTCACTGAGCAGATTTCGCCGCGCAAGGCGGCCCCAATACAGGAGCATTTCATGTCTCTGAAACAGATTTCCAGTTTCGCCGCTGGCCAGTGGGTTGCGCCCGGCGCCGGGGCCCGCACCATCGCCTCGGCCATCACCGGAGAGCCCTTCGCCACAGCCGGCAACGATGCGCTGGACGTGCAGGCGATGCTGGCCCATGCCCGCGACGTGGGCGGGCCTGCCCTGCGCCAGCTGACGTTCCATGAACGCGCCAAGATGCTCAAGGCGCTGGCGCAGGCGCTGTCGGAACGCAAACAGGCGGTCTATGACCTGAGTTTTGAAACCGGCGCCACGCAGAAGGATCACCTGATCGACATCGACGGCGGTATCGGCACCATGTTCGTCTTTGCCTCGAAAGGGCGGCGCGAGATGCCCGACGGCCGTGTCTATCTGGATGGCGATGTCGAGCAGCTGTCGCGGAACGGCACCTTCCTGGGCCAGCATGTCTGCACCCCGCTGCAAGGGGTCGCGGTACATATTAACGCCTTCAACTTCCCGGTCTGGGGCATGCTGGAGAAACTGGCCCCCACCCTGCTGGCCGGGGTTCCGGCGATCGTGAAACCCGCCACCAACAGCTGCTATGTCACCGAATTGGCCGTGCGGATCATGCTCGACAGCGGCATCCTGCCCGACGGCGCACTGCAGCTGGTCTCGGGCGGGCTGGGCGACATGCTGGATCACCTGACCTGTCAGGACGTGGTCAGCTTTACCGGCTCGGCCGATACCGCGATGAAGCTGCGGCAGAACCCGGTGATCGTGACCAACTCGGTGCGGTTCGTGGCCGAGCAGGACAGCCTCAACGCCTCGATCCTTGGCCCCGACGCGGCACCCGGCACGCCCGAATTCGACCTGTTCGTCAAGGAAGTCGTGCGCGAGATGACGACGAAGGCCGGGCAGAAATGCACCGCCATCCGCCGCATCATCGCACCTCAGGCGCAGGTCGAGGCGCTGATCGCCGCGATCTCGGCCAAGCTGGCGCAGACCACGATCGGCGATCCGCGACTGGACGGCACGCGTATGGGCGCGCTGGTCTCGAACGGGCAAAAGGCCGACGTTCTGGCCAAGGCTCGCCTCATCGGGCAAGAGGCCGAACGCGTATTCGGCGACCCGGATGCCTTCGAGGTGGTGGGCGCCGATGCGGAAAAAGGCGCCTTCGTCCCGCCGATGCTGTTTCATTGCGCCGATCCCGACGCCGCCCGGCACGTGCATGACACCGAGGCGTTCGGCCCGGTCTCGACCATCATGGGCTATCGCGATCTGGACCACGCCATCGCGTTGGCCAATCGCGGCCAGGGGTCGCTGGTCACCTCGCTGATCACCCATGACCCCGAGATCGCGCGCCAGGTAGTGATGGGCGCGGCCGCCTTCAACGGGCGGATCTACATCAACGACCGCGACTCGATGCAGGAATCCACCGGCCATGGCTCGCCCCTGCCACACATGGTCCATGGCGGCCCCGGTCGCGCCGGCGGCGGCGAGGAAATGGGCGGCGTGCGCGGCGTGAAACACTACATGCAGCGCACGGCCCTGCAGGGCTCGCCCCGGATGCTGGCGACGATCGGCGCGAAATGGATCCCCGGCGCGCCCGAGATCCAAGGCCCCGCCCATCCCTTTACCCGCAAGTTCACGGAGCTGCAGATCGGCGAGACGCTGCACACGGCGCCCCGGACCATCACCCTGGACGACATCGAACATTTCGCCCATTTCACCGGCGACACCTTCTATGCCCACATGGACGAGGACGCGGCGGCCAGAAACCCGTTCTTTCCGGGCCGGGTGGCGCATGGCTATCTGCTGCTGAGTTTTGCCGCCGGCCTGTTCGTCGAGCCGAACGAAGGGCCGGTGCTGGCCAATACCGGGCTGGACGGTCTGCGCTTCATGAAGCCGGTCGTGGCCGGCGACAGCATCAAGGTCCGCCTGACGGTCAAGCAAAAGACCTGCCGCACCGACGACTATGGCGAGGTGCGCTGGCACGTGACCCTGACCAATCAGGATGACGAGAAGGTCGCCGAATACGAACTGCTGACCATGAACGCCTACTGAGCGCAGAGCAAAGTGTTTTTCTTGCACAGCCGGGCCGGATAGACTGGGCGCATGACCAACGCGCATCCGTGGTTCACCCAGGCCGTGGCCGAACTGGCCGACCCGCAGAATCAGCGGGTCTGGTCGATCATCGTGTCGCTGTTCGGCGACATGGCGCAGGAGCGCGGCGCCAAGATCTCGGGCGGGGCGCTGGGCCGCATCATCGAGCCGATGGGCATCAAGCCCGAGGCGATCCGCGTGGCCCTGCACCGTCTGCGCAAGGATGGCTGGGTAGAAAGCGACCGGGTCGGGCGCGTTTCGATGCATTTCCTGACCGAATATGGCCGCACGCAATCAGCCCGGGTCACGCCGCGCATCTATGCGCGCGACCCTGCGCCGGATACGCCGCTGCACCTGCTGATCGCCGAGGATGGCACCGGCACCCGGCTGCTGGAAGACATCCTGCTCAGCCACGACTACACGCCGATCGGCCGCAACGCTGCGTTGGGACCGGGGGCACCGCCCGTGGACCAGGACGACCTGCTGATCCTTGAAGTCACCGCCCGCTCGGTCCCGCAATGGGCGCATGAAAAGCTGTTTCCGCCCGAATTGCGCACGGCTTGCCGGTCCTTGCACGAGGCCGTGCGCCACGTGTCCCGAGGCCGCCCGGCCAGTTGGGAGCCCACGCCCTGTCAGATCGCCACCCTGCGCACGTTGATCGTGCACCGGTGGCGGCGCGTCGTTCTGCGTCTGCCCGACCTGCCCGACGGATTCTGCCCGCCGGACTGGACTGGCCCGGCCTGTCGCGCGCAGGTGTTCCGCCTGCTGGACCAACTGCCGCGCCCCCTGCCCGACGATCTGAACCAAGACTGACCCTACGGCAGGTTTTCCTGAAACGCAGTTTGACCCTATCCTGACCTTGTACCTTTTGGAGGAGGTGCAGGCATGACCCACGACACTGACATGCTGATCGTAGGGGCCGGGTTCTCGGGGCTGATCATGGCGATCGAGGCCCGCAAGCGCGGCATCCACAACATCGCGATCCTTGAAAAGGCCGACGACATCGGCGGCACATGGCGAGAGAACACCTATCCCGGCGTGGCCTGCGATGTGCCCTCGCACCTGTATTCGATGGCCACCCATCCGAACCCGGACTGGACCCGCGCCTATGCAGGCGGGGCCGAAATCTGGGGCTATATGCGCCGCGTTGCGCGTGACGAAGGGCTGTATGATCTGTGCCATTTCCACACCGAACTGAAGTCGGCCCAGTGGGACGGCACGCATTGGCAGGTCGAGACGACCGGCGGCGCGCAATGGACGGCACGGTTCCTGGTGTCGGCCATCGGCGCCCTGCACATCCCCAGCATTCCCGAGATCCCGGGAGCGGCGGGCTTTCCTGGTCCGGCATTCCATTCGGCCAAATGGGACCACTCGGTGCCGCTGCAGGGCAAACGCATAGCAGTTGTTGGCACCGGCGCATCCGCCGTTCAGTTCGTGCCGGAAATCGCCAAAACCGCCGCCCATGTCACCATCTTCCAACGCAGCGCGCCTTACGTTCTGCCACGCCCCGACGGGCCGATTGCGCCCTGGGTCCGGCACCTCTATCGCCGCATTCCGCTGCTGCCGCGCATCCGCAGGCAGTTCATCTACTGGCTGTTCGAATTCCGCCACCGCGTGTTTCGCGGCGAAAAACGCGCGGTCGACTTTGCCATGAAGATGTGGCGCAAAGCGCTGGAGGAGGCCATATCCGACCCCGACATGCGCCGCATTCTGACACCGGACTATCGGATCGGATGCAAGCGCGTCCTCAGCTCGAACGACTGGTACCCGGCGCTGGCCCGCGACAATGTCACCGTGAACCCGCATGGGGTCGAGCGGATCGAAGGGACCGAGATCATCGCGACCGACGGCAGTCGGACGGCGGCCGACATTCTGATCTGGGGCACCGGTTTCCACGTGACGGACGCGGTCCAAAGGCTGGACATCCGCGGCGCGAACGGGCTGAGCCTGCAGGAGGCCTGGGCCGACGGCATGCAGGCCAATCTGGGCACCGCCATTGCCGGGTTTCCCAACTTTTTCATCCTGCTGGGGCCGCATACCGGGCTGGGCCACAACTCGGTCGTTCTGATGATCGAAGCACAAGTCGCCCATATCGGCCGGGTGCTGGAGGAGATGCGGCGCGCGGGTCTGCCCGCGATTGCTCCAAACGCTGACCGGCAGGCCGACTTCACCCGTGAAATGCAGGAGCGTCATACTGACAGTGTCTGGCAGGCCGGCGGATGCACTTCGTGGTATCAGGACGCACAGGGGCGCAATACGACGCTGTGGCCCGGCACCGTTTCGGAATTCCGCAAACGTCTGGCGAAGGCCGGGCTCGAGCATTACCATCCCGTTGATCCCGCCCAGACCAAAGGACCGCCGACATGACCACCCTGCTGACCATTGCGCTGATCATCGGTGCCGCGTTGATCCTGATGCATCTTTGGACCCGTCGCCTGACGCGGATGGGAGCCCAATCCGTGCCTCAGCCCGGGCAGATCCTGCCGATGAACGGCGGTTCGATCCACTATGTCGAACAGGGCGATCCAGAGAAGCCGACGGTGGTGATGATCCACGGGTTGACCGGCCAGTTGCAGCACTTCACCTATGCCATGACCGACCTTCTGGCCGACGACTTTCACGTCATCGCGGTTGACCGGCCCGGGTGCGCGTATTCGACCCGCGACCACGCGCGGCTGGCCACCTTGCCGGAACAGGCGCGGATGATCCACGAATTCCTCGAAGCCAAGGGCGTATCGCAGGCCATTCTGGTCGGACACTCGCTCGGGGGCGCGGTGTCGCTCGCCATGGCGCTGGACAATCCTGAACGGGTTCGGGCACTGGCCCTGCTGGCCCCGCTGACACATCGGGTACCCAGCACACCCGCCATCTTCAAGGCGTTGGAGATCCGGACCGAATGGCTGCGCAGCCTGATCGCCAACACGATCGCTGTTCCCCTGGCGAAAACCACGGCGCCGCACGTGATTGATGAGGCGTTTGCCCCGGAACCGGCCCCGAGTGATTTCCTGGACCGCGCCGGTGGCGCCTTGGGGCTGCGCCCGTCAGCCTACATCACCGGATCGCAGGATCTGGCGGGCGTGGACGCCAGCATCGACGCCCAGTCCCAGCGCTACCACGAACTGAAGGTTGGGGGCGGCATCCTGTACGGGGCCGAAGATCCGATCCTGTCACCCAGCCAGCAAGGCGCACCGATGGTGGAATACGGGCTGAGCTTTGAACAGCTCGAGAACCGCGGCCACATGATCCCCCTGACCGCGCCCGAGGCCTGCGCAGAGTTCGTCCGCCGCATGGCCAATGCTTCGCAATCGCCGTCGAAACCCGCCAACACGGCCGGATGAAGAATCCCGCATTTTCGTGGCATTTCCCTCTTGACCCTCTCCGGCCCCTCCCTTAAATCGCCTCTCACCGTGGCGGAGTAGCTCAGTTGGTTAGAGCAGCGGAATCATAATCCGCGTGTCGGGGGTTCAAGTCCCTCCTCCGCTACCACTTCCCTGAAATCCTCGAGTTTGGCCTTGGGCCGCGTCCGCTTGGCCAGTCGCGGTTATCATCGACGATGCCAATGCCCTCATGCCACCCGTCTGCATCAAGCGGATCGGACAAACGGCCTGTTCGCCCTCCTCCAATTATCAACCCGGAAGGTTTGACTTTGGATGGCCGGCCCTATCATATTCAAATCTATGATAATGATAGCCAAACCGGCACAAGCGGGAGGAACAGTGATGAAACGTCTGTACCTTGGATTGGTCTGTGCCCTCAGTTTCGCTTGGCCGGCAGCGGCCCAGGATGAAAAACCACCTCAAACACTGTTCACCAACGTGCATGTCTTCGACGGTACAAGCGAACAACGCATCGAAAACGCCAGTGTTCTGGTCGAAGGGAACCTGATCAAAACGGTTTCGACCGAAGCGATCGACGCCCCAGACGCCACGGTGATCGACGGCGAGGGGCGCACGTTGACACCCGGGTTCATCGAAAACCATGCGCATCTCATGTTGATGGGGCCCAGTCTCAGCGCCATGGAAGCCAATTCGACATGGGAGGATTTCGGAATCCATGCGACGCGGATGGCCGAAATGTATCTGATGCAGGGTTTCACGACGGTCAGGGATGCAGGCGGGGCCAATGGTGGACTTCGACGGGCTATCGACTCGGGTCAGATTCCCGGGCCACGCTATTATCCGTCGGGAGCCTTTCTAAGCACGCGTGGAGGCCATGCCGACTTTGGCAACTTCACCGCACCTCCGGGGACGGACACCAATTTCAGCCGCCTGAACATGGCACAGGAAATCAGCGGCGTTGACGACGTTTACAAATTCGGACGCAACAACTTCCGGATGGGCGCGACGCAGCTCAAATTCATGCAATCGGGCGGTGTCGTTTCGGCCTTCGACCCCTGGCAATTGCTGGCCGGGTCGCCAGAAGAGATCAAAGCCGCCGTGCAGGTCGCGAATGAATATGGCAGCTATGTCATGGCGCATTCCTATCGGAAGGAAGCAATTCTGGGTGCGCTCGACGCGGGTGTGATGTCCATCGAACACGGATTTTCCTTCGACTGCGAAATCGCTGAAAAGATGAACGAAATGGGCGCGTACATCACGACCAATCTCACGGCGTTCGATCCCGGCCTTCTGGATATTCCGGCGGTCAAGAACCAACCATCGAGCCTTGCCAAGGCAATCTCGGCTTCGGCGACGTTCGAGAACTACATCCCGAACATGAAGGAATGCCCGGTGAAGCGCGGGTTCCAGACAGATTGCGTGGGCACAGTCGAGGCCTGCAACATCCAGATCGCGTATGAAAGACACCTGAACAACGAATTCTTCGGTCCCTATCAATCAATGGTCACACTGACCTCGATCGGAGGCGAGATCGCCCAGTTGTCCGGCGATTTCACCAATCCCTACACCGCCGGTAAGCTTGGAGTGATCGAGGAAGGCGCTTATGCGGACATTCTGCTGATCGACGGCAACCCGCTCGAAGATTTCTCGGTCGTGGGTACAGGCGATCAGTGGTTCGGTGCGGACCCGCGGCCTGACAGCCCCGAGACCATCCGCCTGATCATGAAGGATGGCGTGATCCACAAAAATACGCTCAACTAGGGCCATGATGAGGATTCGCGGTCGGGACCGCCATGACAAGCCCGCCTTTCTGAACTCCGTCCGAACTCTGCTGATTGCGGCGACGCTCAGCTTGGGTACGGGCGCGCCCACTTGGGCCGGCCTCTCGGTTGGTTGGGACGATCTGCCCGATCCGACCGTCCAGACCTTTGAGGACCCCTATCGCGACCTCAGCCCCGAACAGTTCGACGACGTCCTGTTCGTCGTTCGGCTGCGTGGCCGGCTGCAGCAGGATGTCGGCACGGACGAGGACCGCCAGAAGTGGCAGGAACTTCTGCACGAGACCGAGGATGCGCTAGCCGCGGGCGGTGTCGACGTGGACTGGCTGTTGGGTCAACGCCAGGTCGTAACCGAACGCAGGGAAAAAGCAGCCACGCTTGGCAACCCCTTGTATGACGGGCAAGAGGTCACGCTGTCCGGTTTCGCCATTCCGGCTCCTGCGGACGCGGACGGGCGATCCGTTGTCTATCTGGTGCCCGAACGGGGCATGTGCAGTCACATGCCGCCGCCGCCGCCGAACCAGATGATCCGTGTGATGCTGGATGCCGACTGGGTTCCCAGCTATGTCCACGAACCCGTCCGCCTGACGGGACGTCTGACGATTTCGCCGACCGATCACCAGATGGTCGTGGTCGACGGGCTGATGCCGATGCGCGCCACGTTCCAATTGGAGGCAGACAAGGTCGAGACGCTCCAGAACCGCACCGACGGGCTGGAGTGGAGCGAGGACGCGACAGATATTCTTCGGGCCGCGGGGCGGCGCAAAACCGGTGGTCAGGCGGCCTCGGAATGATCCGGCGGATTGCGCTGGTGCTGGCGGCCCTTGTCTGGGCTTCGGGTGCGGTCGCTCAGGGATTGTCAGGTCCCTCATCGGTGAATGCCGAGCTTGAACCCGGAGACGGCTTGACCGATCCGCAATTCCGGTCGGATTTTCCACGCAATATCGCGCTTGGATGGTTTGCCTGGAAGGATCGTCTGGCCGAAGACGGGTTCCGTTTCAACATTGACTATCTGGCCCTTGGGCAAACGACGGATGCCGACCTGGGCGCCGGTGAAGCCGCCAGCGGAATTGCCCGTTTCTATGGCAGCTGGCAGGCAACCGAACAGGGTTCGTTGACCTTCAAGGTCGAACACCGGCACAGCTATACCGATGTCGCACCGCAGTTTCTGGGCTTGGACGGAGGCGCGCTTTCGATCACAGGAACCGCCTTCAACGACACGGGTTTGCTGCTGACCAACCTGTTCTGGTCGCAGCGGGCCGCGGACGGGTCGTGGACGCTGCAATTCGGTCAGATCGACGTGACCGACTTCGTCGACATCTATGGCCTTGTCAGTCCCTATAGCGGTTTCCAGAACCTGTCGTTCAACACCAATCCGACGATAAACGCCCCCAACCCCGGGCTGGGTCTTGCCGGGGGCGTGCGGCTGGGCAGCAATTTCTATGCTGTGGCCAGTGTCGCTGACGCAAACGCCGATCCGTCCGATCCGAACTTCGACGTTTTCAGCGACGGCAACCTCTTCAAATCGCTCGAACTGGGGTACACGTCGGGCTTTGATCGGATCTATTTCGACAACATCCATCTGACACTTTGGCACGCGGATGCAGCCGATGACGGCAGCCGGGCCGAAGACTATGGCGCGGCCTTCTCCGCCGCGTGGTTCGTGGGCAACCAATGGATGCCGTTCCTGCGCGCCGGCGCGGCAAAGGGAACGGCGGCGCTGTATGATCGGTCCCTGTCAGCCGGCATCGGGTACTACGGCCGGAACACCGATCTGGCTGGGCTGGGGCTGAACTGGGCCGAAGCCCGTGGCATCGACGGCGATCAGTTCACCCTCGAAGCTTTCTACCGTTTTTCGATTTCGCCCGGCTTGCAGATCACGCCGTCGGTGCAGTTCATCTCGAACCCACTGCTGAACCCCGGCCAGGACAGCGTGGCCCTGTTCGGCCTGCGGACAAGGCTCGTGTTCTGACGCTGGCCGGGTCTGCCCACTTGAGGCAATGCAACCCATGGAAGGACACTCGATGAAGCCACTGATGACTGCAGCCGCAACTGTCCTGACAATCGCCGCACCCCTTCACGCCAGCGAAGAGAGCAAGACCTGGGACGCATCGGACGAAGCCAGGCAGTTCGTGCAGGACACGATCGTACTGGGCATGCTGGCCAGCCCCTACGGAACCGGCTGGACCGAAGACGAACAACTGCACACCTACTTCCAACGCGCCCGGGACAACGGCATCACCGGCCATGAAATGACATTGGCCGCCGCTGACATGTCGTTCGACACGTTGCTTGAACAGCACTATCATTTCCGCGCCGCCATGGCGCAGCAGCCCGAGAATTATCTGATCGTGAATGAAACACGCGATATCGAGGCCGCGCATGCTCAGGGCAAGACGGCTGTGATCTGAAACAGCCAAACGGCAACGGTTCTGGATGGCGACCTCAAGAAGATGGCCCTGCTCAAGGACATGGGCATCAAAAGCATGATCCTGGCCTACAACGACATTTTCCGAACCGGTTCAGGGCAGTTGGCAGCTTACAACGGACGGGACATCGGTCTGACCCCATGGGGCAAATCCGTGATCGATGAGATGGTGCGCTTTGGCATCCTGCTGGACCTTAGCCACACCGGGTCGAAAACGGCCAACGACGCGATGGACTACATGGATGAAAACTATCCAGGCGTGCCCTATGTCTACACCCACTCGGTTCCGGCGGGGCTCTACGCGAATGAGCCCAATGCCACGACCAAGGGCTGTTACCGAGCCATCCCGGACGACGAGGCACTGCGCGCCGCCAAGTCCGGAGGATACATATCGCCCACATTCACAGAATGGATGATGGACGGGGTATGGCCCGAAGACATCTCACCCAAGCAAGCCGCCGATATGATCGACTATTATGTCCAACTTGTCGGCGTCGACCATGTCGGGATCGCGACGGACGACATGTTTTCAACCGAACTTGTCGTTCAGTTCGCGACCGCGAATGCCAGCATGTATGACGACGGTGGCTACATGATTGACGCGTTCAACAAAGGTGCAACCGGGAATGGTGAATTGGCCAAGATCCTTGCCGCGATAACCGACGATCTATGGGCGCGGGGCTATTCAAACGAGGACCTCGCCAAAATCTACGGCGGCAACAAAATGCGCGTCTATGCCCAGGTCTGGGAGGGCAAGCCGCCTGAACGGTTCTTGCAGGAATACCCTGAACGCCTGCGGATGAGGCAGGAGTTCCAGAACCTGTTCCACTCGCGCTAGTCCCCGTCCGGTCGTTGAATCTCTGACAAGGTGCTGACACCGATCTGGGCCATGGCGATGTCCATCTCTTCGGACAGCACCGCCCACAACCGGTGCAAACCGGCCTCGCCGCCCGCCGCGACGGCGAATTGCAGGATCCGCCCGAAGAACAGGAAATCGGCACCAGCCATGAGCGCCTTGAGCGCATCTTCGCCGGACCGCAGTCCACTGTCATAAAACAGCGGATAGTTGTCGCCGACCGCAGCGCGGATCTGCGGCAGGACCGAGATCGGCGCGGGCGCGCTCTCCAACTGGCGGGCGCCGTGGCTCGAGACCTGGATGGCGTCGACTCCGGCAGCCTTCAGTGCAACCGCGTCTTCGACGTGCAGCACGCCCTTGACCACCAGCTTGCCCGGCCACCGGTCGCGCAACCTTGCCAACGTGTCCCAATCGGCCATTGCACGGCTTTCGGTGCGGTCGAACGCGAACCCCTCCATCAGGAAATTCGCCATCTGCGGTTTGCCCTTCAGCAAGGTCGAGATCGACCAGCGCGGGTGCAGCGCGAAATCCAGAAACTGCCACGGCCCGACCCGGAACGGCATGCGGAAGCCGTGGCGCAGTTCGCGCGGGCGGCGGCCGACTTCGGGCACGTCAACCGTCAGGATCAGAGTCTTGTAGCCCGCGGCCCTTGCCCGATCGACCAGCTTGAACGTGCCGTTGCCATCGCCGCTGAAATACAGCTGAAACCAGGCATGGCCCCGGGCCTCTTCGATCAGCGCCTCCATCGGTGTCGAGGCCACCGTGGAAACGCCCAGCGGCACCCCGTATTGCGCCGCCAGCCGCGCCAGCATCAGGTCGGCGCCCGGAGCTGACAGGTTGCACATGCCCATTGGCGCGATGCCGAAGGGCCTGTCGGCTGGTTGCCCGAATACGCGGGTTGCCAGTGACCGGCTACTGACATCGCGCAGGATCCGGGGCTGCAGGGTCATGGCGTCCAGCGCCGCGCGCGTGCGCCGGGTCCCAGCCTCGGACCCGGCGGCCCCGTCAATATAGTCGAACACCATCCACGGCAGACGCCGCCGGGCCAGCCGGCGGGCATCTTCGGCGCTGTGGATGGCGCTTGCGCCCATCAGGCCTGAACGGCCTTCATGAAGCGGTCGCGGATGACGACCGGGTCCATCGTGATCGGCGGCATCTTGGCGTTTCCGCTCTCACATTTGCTGACAATGATGGTCATCTGGCGGGCGTCCAGCGCCTCTTGCAGCACGCGGCCGGTCTCTTCGGCCTGGCATTCGATCACGCGCTCGCAGCCCGCCGCCTCGGCCATCTTGGCCAGCGAGGTCTTCTGCCCCGCATAGGTCGGCTGATCTCCGGTCGAGCCGTACGAGCCGTTGTCGATGATCAGCAGGATGTAGTTGTCGGCCACGTTGTTGGCGATGGTCGGCAGCGTCCCCAGATTGGTCAGGATCGAGCCGTCGCCGTCGATGACGATCACCGGTTTCGGCTGGGACAGCGCCAGCCCCAGACCGATGCTCGAGGCCAGGCCCATCGTGCCCAGCATGTAGAAATTGGTGGGCTGATCGTCGATGGCATGCAGTTCCTGGCTGGGGATGCCGATATTGCACACGACCAGTTGGTCACGCAGGATCGGGGCGATTTCCTTCAGGATTTCAGAACGGATCATTGGTCGCCATAGCCTCCCCAGAAATTGGCGTCGGTCAGGATCGCGACGGGCTTGTTGCACATGAAGGTGTATTTCAGGATCGCGTCCAGTTCGGCCACGTCTTCCTGATGGTGGAAATGGTAGGTCGGGATGTGCATCTGCGCCAGCAGGGCCTTGGTGTGAACGGCCATCTCGACCTGGCAGGCGATGGGCTCGCGCAGTTCGCCCCGGTACGAGATCAGCATCGGCAGCGGCATCCGGTAATACTGAATCAGCGTCGCCAGCGTGTTGATCGTGACCCCGATCGCAGTGTTCTGCATGATGATCGCGGGGCGCTTGCCGCCCATCCAGGCCCCGGCGCACAGGCCCATGCCTTCGTCCTCTTTGTTCGAGGGGATGTGGTAGATGGAGTCGTGGGCGTCGATCTCGGCGATGACGCCGGCCAATTGCTTGCACGGCACCGTGGTGACGAACGAGATGTCGTTGGCCACCAGATCTTCGGTGATCTTCTTGTCTATGTTCATGACGAAACTTCTGTTCCTGGGTTGGGGCGCCGAGGGCGCGATGGACGGGTCAGGCCCTGCGGTGGACGTGGACGGCACATTTTGCATGCCGCACCACGCGCGACGCGGTGGAGCCAAGGAAATAATCGGTCAGTCCGGGACGGTGCGAGCCGATGACGACGCAATCGAACCCGTGGTCGTTGGCATAGTCGATGATCGTGCGCGCGGTGTGGCCTTTGACCAGTTCGGGCTTTACGTCCGTAAGGCCTTCCAGCTTGTTCATCAGGACTTCGCGGGCGCGGGCAAAGCCATCGGCCACGGCATCCTTATCCAGATAGACGCTGACCGAGCCCTGCGGCATCTCATAGACATGCAGCGCCACGATCTCGGCGGATCCGCCGCCCAAGGCGCGGGCAATCTCGAGCGTTTGTGGCGAAATGCCGTGGTCAAGCGCCATGGGGACAAGAATTTTCTTATACATGGTTACCTCCAGTTCCGGGCAGTCAGGCCCACGGGGACAGCACGATTTTCGGAACCGCGACCTCACCCGAGCGTAACTGGGCAAAAGCCCGGGCGCCATCGGCCAGATCGCGTTCTTCGATCCAGTCCAGAGGGCCCAGAGCGCCGTCAAAGATGGCCTGCGCGGTCTGACGGAAATCCTGCGCGGTATAGGTGTAGGTTCCGATGAAGGTGATCTCTTGCAGGGTCATGCGTCGCACGTCCAGCCCGCCGGCGTCCTCGCCCAGGCCCACATGCGCGATCACCCCGCCGGGTTGGGCCCGCTCCGAGGCAACCGCACGGGTGGCGGCAAATCCCACGGCGTCGACCACGATCGGGAATTCGCCTTGCGCTTCGGGTACGACCTTGGCGCAATCCAGCCTTTGCAGGAACTTACGCCGCAGGTCGTTGGGTTCGACGATGGTCACATCCACGACATCCATCGCCCGCAGCGCCAGCGCCGCCGCAAGGCCAATCGCCCCACCCCCGATCACCAGCGCACGACGCTCCATCGCCGGGTGCAGCGCCTCGAGCGCAAGGCGCGCGGCATGCCAACTGACGGCCAGCGGCTCGGCCAAGGCGGCCTTGGCGAAGGACACGTGATCCGGCACCTCCACCAGGTTGTCCCAGGGCATCGAAACATATTGGGCAAAGGCGCCTTCGCGCGGGGGCATCGAGATGATCTGACGGTCGGGGCACAGGTTTTCCCGCCCCGCCTGGCAGGCCGTGCACTGCCCGCAGTTTACAAGCGGATTGATCGTGACCCGCGTTCCGTCTTTGGGGCCGCCGATCACTGTGCCCGCCGCCTCGTGCCCCAGGATCAGAGGCGCCGGGCGGCGCGTATCATGGCCCAAGTAGGCATGCATGTCGGACCCGCAGATCCCAGCGGCCTCGACCCGGATCAGGTGCTCGCCAGGTTGCGGCGCGGCGTCCGGTACGTCGCGATAGACCAGCTGTTCGACACCTTCATAAACCAGAGCTTTCATTTCGCCGTGAACCCCCCGTCAACCATCAGGATCTGCCCGGTGACATAGTCGGATGCCTGCGAGCACAGGAAAAGGATCGGCCCGTCGATGTCCTCCATGCGGCCATTGCGACCTATGCAGGTCTGCGCTGCGTTGCGGGCCGCGCGGGCGGAGTCATTGAACACCGCCTGCGTCAGCTCGGTCGGAAAAAAGCCCGGCCCGATGGCGTTGGCGGTGATCCCGTGGGGCGACCAGGCCTCGGCCATGGCGCGGGTCAGCTGCGCGATCCCGCCCTTGCTGGCCCCATAGGCGATCCCGCCGGGAAAGGCCCGCGTCGTCTGCAGCGACGCGAAATTCACGATCCGGCCCCAACCACGCGCCTTCATCGCAGGCACCATGGCCTGGCTGAGGAAGAACGGCGCACCGAGGTTCAGGCCCAGCGTCGCATCCCAGCCTTCCGGCGTGACATCATCGGCGGCCTGTCGCGTGTTCACCCCGGCGGCATGAACCACGATATCCGGCGCGCCGAAAGGGGCCGAGATTTGTTCGACCAGCCTTGGCAGGCCGTCCCGGTCGGCCACGTCACCTGCGACCACCGCAGCGCTTGCACCGATCCTGGCCTGCAACTCGGCCAGTGCCTCGGCCCGGCGGGCAACGCCCACCACCTTCGCGCCTGCAGCCGCCAGCACCTGCGCAACGCGCCGGCCCAGCCCCGAACTGGCGCCCGTGACGCAGGCCACCCGGCCGGTCAGATCGAACAGGTCGAGGGGGTCATTCATCTGCGGTCAGGTCAAAATTTTCGTCCGGGAAATACTTGGCCAGACGCACATCGGCCGCGCGGGCGTGGCCCTCCATCCCTTCCAGACGCGAAATCCGCGCGGTCGCCTCGGCGATGGGTTTCGAGCCCTCGCGCGTGGCCCGCTGCCAGGTGACGATCTTCATGTATTTGTGCACGCTCAGCCCGCCGGTATAACTGGCCGCGCCCGAGGTGGGCAGGACGTGGTTCGTACCAGTGGCCTTGTCGCCATAGGACACGGTCGTTTCTTCGCCCAGGAACAACGAGCCATAGCAGGTCAGCCTATCCAGCCACCAATCCAGATCCGCGGCCTGCACGGTCAGATGCTCGGGGGCGTAGTCGTCGGAACACGCGGCCATCTCTTCGCGGTCCGCGCACAGGATCACCTCGGCATAGTCGCGCCAGGCGGCGGCGGCGTTGTCGCGGTTCAGCTCAGGCAGATCGGCGACCAGGGTCGGAACCATCTCCATCACCCGGGTCGCCAAATCGCGGTCATCGGTCACCAGCCAGACGGGCGAGTTGTAGCCATGCTCGGCCTGGCTGACCAGGTCGGTGGCCACGACGAAGGGGTCGGCCGTGGCATCCGCCAGGATCAGGCTGTCGGTCGGACCCGCGATCATGTCGATGCCGACCTTGCCGTACAGAATGCGCTTGGCCTCGGCCACGAACTGGTTGCCCGGCCCTACAAGGATGTTGGCGCGCGGCAGCCCGAACAAGCCATAGGTCATGGCGGCCACGCCTTGCACGCCCCCCATGGCCAGGATGCTGTCAGCGCCACTGATATGGGCGGCGTAGACGATCGCCGGGGCCACGCCCTCGCCCGGGCGGGGCGGTGAACAGGCAGTGATGTGACGGCACCCCGCCACTTTGGCGGTGGTCACGGTCATGATGGCGCTGGCGATATGGCTATACCGCCCGCCGGGCACATAGCAGCCCGCCGCATCGACCGGGATGGCCTTCTGCCCCGCGATGAAGCCCGGCACGATTTCCAGCTGCACATCCGACACGGTGGCCTTCTGCGCCTCGGCAAAGCGGCGCACGTTATCCTGGGCAAAGCGGATGTCGGCCTTGAGCTTTTCCGGCACCCGGGCGCAGGCGGCGTCGATTTCCGCGGGCGTCATCAGCACATTGCCCTCGAACTTGTCGAATTTGGCCGCGTATTCCAGCGCCTTGGCGTCGCCGCCGGCCTCGATGTCGGCCAGAATGGTCTTGACCGTGTCATGCACCTCGGACGCGTGGGATTGTGCGGTCAGGGTGGCCTTCTTGAGGTATTCACGCGACATGTTCAGAAGATCCTATTGGTAGATTTCAGGAAGCAAAGTGGTCGACAGCGCCGGAACGTAGGCGATCAGGATGACGACGATCAGCATGGTCAGCACGAAGGGCACGGCGCGGGCCGCGATCTTGAGGATGGATTCACCCGTGATCCCCGAAACCACGAACAGGTTCAGCCCCAGTGGCGGCGTGATGAAGCCAACGCCCAAGGCGGTGATCATCATGATGCAGAACTGGATCTCGTTCATGCCGATATTGTCCGCCAGCGGTTTCAGGATCGGGGCCAGGATGACGATATTCGGTGTCGTCTCCATGACGCAACCGGCCGCGATCAGAATGCCGATCATCAGCAGGATCAGCAGGAACGGATCCTCGGTCAGCGAGGTCACCGAGGCCACGAAGCCCTGCGGCACGCCCATGATCGCCAGCGCCTCGGCCAGCGGGGCCGAGAAGGCGATGATGGGCAGGATCACCCCGTTTACCTTGGCCGAGCTGACCAGCATCGACGGGAAGTCGGCCAGCGTCAGCGTGCGCAGGATGAACCCCATGATGATGGTGACGACAACGGCGGTCGCGCCGGCCTCGGTCGGGGTCAGGCGACCCGAAAAGATGCCATAGAAGATGATGCCCGGCACGATGAAGGCGTACCAGCCCGACTTCAGCGCCTTGCCCAGGTTGGCCAGCCATTCGCCCATGGTCATCATCCCGCCGCCCTCATAGGCGTAGAGACGGTTCATGATGATATTGGTCACGAGGATCGAGATCAGGATCGCCAGCCCCGGGATCAGAGCAGCCAGAAACAGGGTCGAGGCCGAGATGCCCAGCACAAGACCGATGATGATATAGGCGATCGAGGGCGGGATCAGGATCCCGGTACAGGCCCCCGCCGCCACCAGCGCACAGGCATAGGGGCGCGGATAGCCGCTTTCGACCAGTCGGTTGATCGTCATCCGACCCACCGCCGCCGCCCCCGCCGCGTCAGAGCCTGAGATGGCCGCGAACATGCCGCAGACCAGAACCGTGGCCGAGCCGAACCCGCCTTTTGCGAAACAGGTCAGCGCCTCGGCCACGTCCAGAAACTTGCGCGACAGCCCGGTTCGCACCAGCACGTCACCGGTCAGGATGAACAGCGGCACCGCGGTCAGGGCAAAGGCGTCGATGCCGGTGAACAGGCTTTCGCCCACAAGGCTCAGCGGCAGGTCGCCCGACATGATCAGCATCACGATCGCGGCCGAGCCGATCGCGGCCCAGACCGGAACCGCCAGCGCGATCAGGCCGACGAATAGGATCACGGGCAGGTAGAAATCCCAGCCCAGTTCGACCGTTTGATTGAGAGAACTCCAAAGCATTCGGTTTCTCCTCAGTCAAACAGCTTGTCGCCTTCGAAAACGGGCGTGCCGTCACGAAGACTTTTGATATCGTTCATCAACGATTGGATCAGGCGCCAGATCATCAGGGCAAAGCCCGTAGGCACCGCCATCAGGAACCACACCTTCGACACCCGCAGCCCGTCAGTGACCGACCCGAACTTGGCCGAGACATGCACCGCCTCGTAGGACCAGTAGAGCGCGATCACCGCCACCGCGAACATCACCAGATCACCGAAGATATACAGCACCGCCTTGGGCCGGGGGCCGAGGTAATGCATGATGACGTCGATCCGGATATGGGCGCGTTCCTTGACCGCCGCGGCCGCGCCGATCCAGGCCAGATAGATGAAGGAATAGCGGACGATCTCCTCGCCCCAGATCGAGGAATAGGCGAAGATCTCGCGCCGCAGCACCTCGATTGCCATCGTGATGACCAGCATCACGTAGAATACCAGCAGCAGCCAGCGTTCGGCGTTGCGGTCTATGGTTTTGAGTAAGGACATCGCTTCCCTCGGCAAGGCTGGGGGGATGGGCCTGAAGGATCAGGCCGCGCAGGTCTGGAAAGGGCGGGCACACGTCCGGCGCCCGCCCGGTCCGCATCAGGCGTCGTGGACGTAGTATTTGCCTTGGGTACCGGCCGCTTCGACCAGCTTTTCGAAGGCATCCATCGACCCGGCCAGCTCGGTCTTGAAGGGGTCCCACTCCGAGCGCTGATAACCGCCGGCCTCCTGCCACTCGGCAAGCTGGTCGTCGGTCAGCGAGTGGAACTCGACTCCGGCCTTGTTCAACTCGGCCATGGCATAGGCGCGGGCCGAGGGGACCTTGGCAAGGTTCTGGTGGCTGGTCATCTCCGAGCCCCACATGATGCCCTCTTGCACGTCGGCCGGCATCGAGTTGAACCATTCCAGATTGCAGGAATAGACTTGGCTGTCCGGCACCGCCTGGGTGAAGGTGACGTGAGACAGAATGTCCTTGAAGCCAAACACATAGAGCGCGCCGACCGACGGGTCGAGCGCATCCGCCACGCCCTGCTTGATGGCCGAGGGGGTCTCGCCCCAGGCAACAGGCGTCGGGTTGGCGCCGGCCATGCGGTAGTATTGCTGGAGCATCTTGGACCCGGGCACGCGGAATTTCACGCCGCTCATGTCCGAAGGGGTGATGATGGCATTTCCGCCCTGGCGCACAGCCACGACGCGCGGGTCGATCACGACATAGAACAGCGCCTTGAAGCCTGCGGCCTCGACCTTGGGGTGCACTTCGCTCTTCCAGGTGTCGGAATGCACCAGGTTGGTGAACCGCTGGTTCGAGCCGCACAGATACGGCATGTTGATCAGGTCCACGGTCGAAGCGAAGGGTGCGAAGTTCGACAGCGAATGCTGCGCGGCCTGGATGGTTCCGCCCTGAACCTTCTGCACCAACGCGCCGCCCGCGCCCAGCTGCCCGCCCGGGGCGAGCTTGACATAGACCTTGCCGTTGGTTGCGTTCTGGATGTTCTCCTTCAGGTCCAACTGCATGATCGGATAGCTGCGCGACGCGCCCAGCACATAGGCCGTGGCCACCGTCATCACATGCTCGGCAGCTTGTTCGCGCTCTTTTTCCTCCTTCGCGGTCTGCGCCGCGGCCTCGGATGACCACAAAACGCCGCTTGCGCCCGCCACCAGTGCGGCCGTGAACGCGCCGCTGGCACTGAGTTTGAGGAAATTGCGGCGTTCAGCTGACGCCAGTTCCATTTGATCTTTGTTCATTGATTGCCCTCCCATTGGAAAAATTCAGCCGCCGTTCTCCTCGCGTGCGGCCTCTTTTTTCAGAATTGCGACAACGAACAGGATCGACGCCGCGAACAGAACCAGCATCTCGCCCACATCCCCAAGAAACGCGCGGCCTGCAAACGCACCCAGCGCCACGTTCGCGAAATAGACGACGAAGACGACGGCGGATGCGGCAAGAAACATGTTCGGGACTCCGGGTAGAATCGGCACTGATGCCATTTGTAAGCGCTTACATGGAAAATGCAAGCGCTTACATTTCAACTTTCATTGCCAATCCGATCCGGTTAGAATTGCGAAGAGCAAAGATTAGGTTTGGAAATGTCGAAGCTGAAGCCCGCCCCGACACTGGATGACGTTGCCAGAAAGGCGGGCGTTTCCACGGCTACGGTCTCGCGTTGCCTCAACACTCCGGATCGAGTTGTCGAAGCGACCCGCAAACGCGTGCAGTCGGCGATCGAGGCCCTGGGCTATACACCGAATTTCGCGGCTCGGGTCATGGCGGCCAAGCGCACGTTTACCATCGGCGCGATCATCCCGACGATGGAGAACGCCATCTTTGCGCGCGGCTTGCAGGCCTTTCAGGAAGAGCTGCACCAACATGGCTATACGCTACTGGTGTCCAGTTCGGCCTACAAACCGGCAACCGAAGAAGAGCAGATCCGGACTCTGGTCGCCCGCGGCGCCGATGGCCTGCTGCTGATCGGACACGACCGGGCGTCGCGCATCTACGAATTTCTTGAACACCGTGAAATTCCGGCGCTGGTCGCGTGGTCATTTTCCCCGGACGGGCGCCTGCCCTCCATCGGCTTCGACAACCAAGCGGCCATGTACGAGTTGGCGAAAAGGGTCATCGACCTCGGGCACAGACGGCTTGCGGTGATATCGGGCATCACCCACGGCAACGACCGCGCGCGCCTTCGATTGGACGGGGTGCGCGGCGCTGTTCGGCAGCACGGGCTTGACCCGCAGATGCTTCAGGTCATCGAGACTCCGTACGAGATCGAAAACGGCGCAGAAGCCTTCGCGCGTCTCATGTCGCAGGACGCGCCGCCGACGGCTGTCATGTGTGGCAACGATGTGTTGGCCGCCGGCGCTTTGCTCAGGGCTCAGGACATGGGGCTGAAAGTGCCGCAGGATGTCTCGATCACCGGGTTCGATGACATCGAACTGGCCCGGATCCTGCGCCCGGCGCTGACGACCGTGCACGTGCCGCATCGGGAAATGGGTAGAAAAGCCGCCAAGGCATTGATCGAAATGGTAGAAAAAAGGGCCCCGGCGGCCGGTGAACACTTGTTCACGCATATCGTCGAACGACAGTCCCTGGGTCCGGCCAACTCGGCGTGATCCGTGTGCCCAGGTCAGGCGGCCTGATCTTCCATCGTCCGGAAATCACCCTTCAGCCACAAATGCCGCTTGCACATCGGTTCGGTAAAATACTGCCGGATCAAGCTGCTGAGGGCCTTGTGGATCAGTTTAGAAGTGGTGTCCGGATAGACCTCGGTCGTGAACAGAGAAACGATCCTGACAAAGTTCCGACCCGGAAAAGGCGTTGCCCGAACCGAGTCATGATAGCGATGCGCCCGGTGGAAACACCCGGCCGTGGTGATCGCCCATCCGCTGCCTTCGGCGACCAGCCCCATGATCGACTGGTTGCATTCCAGCTCAAACCGGTTGGGCAGGTTGTACTTGTTGCGCGTCAGTTGGATCTCGATCTGTTTGCCGATCGTGTAGTCTCGCGAATACCGCAGCAGCGGCAGGTCGGAATGGGGCGAGAACAGGTCCTGCACCTCGCCCTTGAACTTTTCGGGCACGATCACGATGAACGGATCGCGCATCAAAGGATATTCGATCAGGCCCTGTGTGCCGCCCGGCGGTCGGGTCGCCACGCCCGCGTCCAGCTTGTGCTCCTGCAATTTCTCGATGATCTCGTGGCTGGGCCGTGTGAAATGCCGGAAATTGCAGCGCGGCAGCGCATGGGCCAGAAACCGGATCAATTCAGGCGCGATCTGGTTGTCGAAATCATCCACCAGGGCCAGCCGCAGATCAGTGGCGTGGCGCCAGTTGCCAGACCGGATCTCAGCCTCGCCCCGCTTCAACACGGTCAGGCCATCGCGTACATAGCGCGAAAATACCTCGCCAGCCGGTGTCAGGCTCATCGGACGACGGCCGTGATCCACCAATGCGATGCCAAGGGCATCTTCCAGACTGCGAAGATGGTTGGACACGGTGCTGATCGACAAACCCGTTTCCGAGGCCACCTGCTGGATCGAACCGGACTTGGCGATCAGGCGAAACACTTCCAACCAGCGCAGGCTCAGTGTTTTGGACACGGGGCAAAACCCTCCCGCAATTTCGATTTCATCGAAACTAGCGAAACAGAGTTTTTGCTTTCGGGCAATGGTGAATGTTGGTCACACCCATTAGCTGCGCATGCGGGTGAACTCGGGATCGTAGGGGCAGGCAGGGATCACCCGCGCCGGAACCCTGTCACCACACAGGTCCAGCATCATCTCGCTGCCCTCGGCTGACAGGTGCGGCTCGACAAAGGCATGCGCCAGGTTCAGCCCGGTGCGATGCCCCCAGTCGCCTGAGGTCACCGTTCCCACCACCCGATCCCCGACCATCAGCGACGCACCGGGTTGCGCGGGCGCGTGCGTAGCCTGCACTTGCAGGGCAACCAGCTTGCGCGACGGCCCATTGGCTTGCCGTTCGATCAGCGCCGCGCGCCCGATGAACTCCGGCTTGTCCAGCCTAACAAAGCGGCCCAACCCAGTTTCGAACGGGTCATATTCGGCGATCAGGTCGGCCTTCCAATGCAGGAAGGTCTTCTCCATCCGCATCGACTCGATCGCCCGCGCGCCGAACAATTGTAGGCCAAAGGCCTGTCCGGCCTGTCGCAGCGCAAGATAGGCCGCATAAAGCGAGGCGTTGGGCACATGGATCTCATAGGCCAGTTCGCCCGAGAAACTGACGCCCATCACGGTGGCGGGCGCGATGCCGACAAAGCACTCGCGCACGCTGAGCCACGGGAAGGCGTCCCGCGACCAATCCCCGCGCGAACAGGCCGACAGCACGTCACGCGCCCGTGGCCCGGCCAGAACCAGGATGGTCTGGTCGTTGGTCAGGCTACGCAACTGCACGTCCTCGTCGGGGGCGATGTGCCGGGACAGCCAATCCATGTCATGCAGTTCGGCCGCTGCGGCCGAGCCGTACCAAACCCGATCCGGCCCCCGGTCACTGGCGGGCAGATTGGCAATGGTCGCCTCGGCCTTGAACATGCCCTTGTGATTCAGAAGATAGGCCAACCCCACCCGACCCGGGCGACGGGGCAGCGCGCCGCAGACCATCCTGTCGAGGAACGCATGCCGGTCGGTACCGGTGATCTCGATCCGGTTGAACCCGTTCACCTCGGCCAGCCCGGCATTCTGCTGCACATTGGCAACCTCGGCGGCGATCACGTCGAATGTTTCGTCAAAATCGAAACTGAGTGTCGGCGTGAAATCGGGCGCGGGCTTGATGTACTCGACCCGCTCCCAGCCATTCACCACGGTAAATTCCGCGCCCTCGGCGGCCAAAACCGGGGTCAGCGGCGTTGTCTTGGCGGGCCGCCCGGCGGGGCGGTGTTCGTGCGGAAAGTGAAAGCGGAACTCATTCTGGTAATCCTCGATCGCCTTCAGCGCGGTCAGCTCGACATTGGCATGCCCGGCGAACCGGCGCGGGTCGAGGCACCAGGTGTCATAGCAGGCCTCGCCATGCACGATCTGCTGGGCCAGAAGCCAGCCGTGGCCGCCCCCCTCACCCAGCCCGGCCCGCAGGCCGATGATGCAGAATGCGTTGCGCTTGCCGGGGATCGGCCCGACCAGGGGTGCACCATCGATCGTGTAGGTGATCGGGCCGTTGACGACCGTGTGGATCCCGGCCTCCATCAGGGCGGGCATGCGGGCAAACGCGCCTTCCAGCACATCGGTCACCCGGTCCAGATCGTCCGGGCACAGCGCGTTAACGAAATTCGGGTCGATCCCATCCATGCCCCAGGTCTTGCAGTCCTGTTCGTAGAAACCCAACAGCAGCCCGTTCTTTTCCTGCCGGCAGTAGTAATCGCTGATCGGGCAGCGCAGCAGCGGCATGCGGTGGCCCGCGTCGCGGATCGCGGGGATTTCCTCGGTCAGGAAATACTGGTGCTCCATCGAGGCCACGGGATGGTGTACGCCCATCATCGCGCCAACCTCGTTCACGCGGTAGCCGCAGGCGTTCACCACGATGTCGCAGTCGATGTCGCCGTGCTCGGTATGAACGGTCCAGGTGTCGTCCTTGTGCTGGGTCAGGGCCGTGACCGGCGTGTTGCGATAGACCTCGGCCCCGGCCTTGCGCGCCCGCCGCGCCAGCGCCTGACACAGCTGGGCGGGGTCGATGTCTCCGTCCAGCGGATCCCACAACCCGCCCAACAGATTGTCGGTGGAAATCAGCGGGTGGCGACGGGCGCATTCCTGGGCGTCGATCACCTCGAAATGCACGTCCATCCCCCGCGCCATCGACGCGAAATGGCGATAGCCCTGCATCTGCGCTTCGGTATTGGCCAACCGGATGCCAGCGTCGCCATGATGGTAGTTGATCGGATAGTCCGGGTCCTCGGCCAGTTCCTTGTACAGGCGGATCGAATGCGACTTGAGCCCCACCATCGTCTGGTTCATTCCGAAATTCGTCACCTGCGCGGCCGAATGCCATGTGGTGCCGGATGTCAGCTCGTTGCGCTCTACCAGAACCACGTCGCTCCAGCCTTCCTGCGTCAGGTGATACAGGGTTGAACAACCGGCGATTCCGCCGCCGATCACCACGACCTTGGTGCGCGATTTCATGGGTGTGCTCCTTCTGGCGTTCCCCGAACCCTGCCGAACGGCGCAGCGGGCGGGCAATGGCGCAGTGGTCGGTCCCGAAAAATCGAAACGGGGATTGAGATTTCTCAAAACGGCATTTCCGCTTTGGCTGCACCCCGCGTTGCCGCGTACCCTGCAGGGCAGGATCGGATCAGGAGCCTCGGAGATGCCAGAACAAGGCAAACGCGGCGGGCGGCGGGCCAGGCTGGCGCAACGGGCGGCCAAACCTGCCTTTGACCCCTGCCCGCCCGGCCAGATCGGCGGCCAGTACAAACCCCTGACCTTGCCCGAGATCGCGGCGATCCACGACACCGCCCTGCGCCTTTTGGAAAGGCTGGGCATGGGCGAGGTGCCCGACCGTCTTGCACAAGACCTGATCGCCGCAGGCGCGCGGCCCGGCCCGCCGGGGCGGCTGGTCTTTCCTCGCACGATGGTCGAAGGCGCGGTCCGGCAGGCCGCCAAGCGGTTTACCTTGCACGGGCGCGACCCGGCCCGGTCGATCGAGGTGGGCGGCGACCGCGTGCATTTCGGCACTGGCGGCGCAGCGGTCCAGACGCTGGATCTGGACAGCGGGCTCTATCGCCCGTCGACGCTGGCCGATCTGCATGATTTCACCCGCCTTCAGGACACGCTGGCCAATGTCAGCTGGTTCACGCGATGCTGCGTCGCCACCGACGTGCCGGACAATTTCGATCTGGACGTGAATACCGCCTATGCGCTGATCCGGAACACCACCAAACCGGTGGCAACCTCGTTCACGCTGGCCGAGTATGTCGCGCCCATCGTTCGGATGCTGGATATCGCCGCCGGAGGCCAGGGCGCCTTTGCGGAACGCCCGTTCCTGAAGGCGCATATCAGCCCGGTGATCTCGCCCCTGCGATACGGCGAAGATGCGGTGGACGTGGTCTATGAATGCATCGCGCACAACATCCCCATGTCCTGCATCACCGCAGCGCAGGCCGGGGCGACCGCGCCCGCCACCATGGCCGGGTTTCTGGCCCAGTCGCTGGCCGAAACCCTGGCCAGCCTGGTCATGGTCAACGCGATCCGGCCGGGCTTTCCCATGGTGTTTTCCAACTGGCCCTTCATCATCGATCTGCGCACCGGCGCTTTTTCGGGCGGCAGTGGCGAAACCGCCGTGCTGAACGCGGCCTCGGCCCAGATCACCAACTGGCTGGGGCTGCCCTCGGGCGTGGCCTGCTCGATGACCGATGCCAAGGCCATAGACGCGCAATACGGCGCCGAAAAAGGCATCACCTCGCTGGCCGCCGCGCTGGCCGGGGGCAACCTGATCTACGAAAGCTCGGGCATGACGGCCTCGCTGCTGGGGGTCAGTTTCGAGGGGTTCGTTCTGGATGACGAGATGCATTCGCACACCTATCGCGCCCTGCGCGGGATCGAGGTGACCGAAGAAAACCTGGGCTTTGACGCGATCTGCCAGTCGGTTCTGGGCGAGGGCCATTTCCTGGGCAGCGCCCACACCCATGCAGCGATGGAGCGCGACTATTTCTACCCCGCCCTTGCCGACCGGGCCGAGCCGCGCAGCTGGCAGGACAGCGGCGCCCGCGATGCCTGGTCAACCGCCCGCGACCGCGCGCGTAAAATCCTGCGCACGCATCACCCGCAATACCTCAGCCCCGAACAAGAGGCCGAGATCCGCGCCAATTTCCGGATTCTGTCCTGATCCGACGCCGTTGTGTCGCGGACCGGGTGTTTTTGACGCGGGCTTGGCGCTAGGCTCGGGCAAACGACGACACAGGGGGCCTCATGGCAAATGCGTTCTTTCAACCCGTCTCGGCGATGGAGCTGGCCCGCTTTGCCGGTGTCCCCACCTTCATGCGTCTGCCGGCCCTGACCGCGGACGACGACCGGATCGATCTGGTCGAGCTTGGGCTGGTCGGCATCCCCTGGGACGGGGGCACCACCAACCGGCCCGGCGCGCGGCACGGGCCGCGGCAGTTGCGCGACCAATCCACCATGATCCGCGCCATGAACCCGGTGACCGGGGTTGCCCCGTTCGAGCTGGTCAACTGTGCCGACCTGGGTGACGTGCCGCCCAACCCGGTGGATATCGAGGATACGCTGGACCGCGTCACCCGCTTCTACACCGACCTGACGCTGCGCGGCATCGTGCCCCTGACGGCGGGCGGCGATCACCTGACCACCCTGCCCGTCCTGCGGGCGCTGGCCAGCGACGGCCCGCTGGGGCTGATCCAATTCGACAGCCATACCGACCTGTTCGACAGCTATTTCGGCGGGCACAAATACACCCATGGCACCCCGTTCCGCCGCGCGGTCGAGGAAGGATTGGTCAATCCCGAACGCTTCGTGCAGGTGGGCATTCGCGGCACCGCCTACAACACCGAGGATATCGAATGGGGCGAGGCGCAGGGCATCCGCATCATTCGCATCGAAGAGTTGTTCGACCGCGGCATCGACGATGTCATGGCCGAGGTCCGCTCCATCGTCGGCGACGCGCCCTGCTATTGCACCTATGACATCGATTTCGTGGACCCCACCCATGCCCCCGGCACCGGAACGCCCGAGATTGGCGGCCCCAACAGCTTTCAGGCCCAGCAGGTCATTCGCAAGCTGGAAGGTCTGAACCTTGTGGGCGCGGATCTGGTCGAGGTCTCGCCGCCCTTTGACCCGGCGGGCGGCACCGCGTGGCTGGGCATTTCGCTGATGTTCGAACTGCTGTGCGTGCTGGCCCAGGCGATCGACGCGCGGCGCTAGGCCCGCGCGACGTTCTCGGCGATCATCGAGATCATCTCGAACATCACCGCCGCCGCCGTCAGCGCGGTGATGTTGTTGGGGCTGTCCTTGGTCGGCATCATGCAGACCACATCGCCGCCGACGATGTTGAGCCCCCGCGCGGCATGCAGAATGCCTACGGCTTCGTCGATGTCAAAACCCTTCTCGCCGGGTTCCAGGTTCGACACGCCCGGCGCGATGGTCGGATCAAGGCAGTCGAGATCGAAGGTGATGTAGACCGGCCGGTCGCCCAGAACATCGCGCGTTTGGGCCACCACATCGGCCAAGCCACGCTGGCGGAACTCGCGCATGGTGACGATGTTGTAGCCATAGTCATATGAAGGCTGCAGCCAGTCCAGGCTGCGCGGATGCCCCCGC
Organism: Ruegeria sp. CI8; assembly: GCF_056536865.1. Lineage (NCBI taxonomy): Bacteria > Pseudomonadati > Pseudomonadota > Alphaproteobacteria > Rhodobacterales > Roseobacteraceae > Ruegeria > Ruegeria sp. CI8. The sequence continues at coordinate 74,667 of NZ_JBQFQL010000001.1, read as the reverse complement.
AACCCGATCTGCATCGACCGGGTCGGGTCCACCTGCCCCTGATCGGCCAAGTAAGCCCCCCAATGCGCGGCGGACTTCTTGGCCCCCAGGAAATGATCGACCTTGGTGAACACATCCGTATGCGCATCCAGATGCAGAAAGCTGACCGGTTGCCCGCCCGCCAGTTCGCCTCGGCCCAGCGCCTGCACGATCCCGCCCGTGATCGAGTGATCGCCGCCCACCGAAACGGGCCGCGCACCGGCGGCGTCGATGTCACGGTAGAAGGCGGTTATACGCTCGATGCAATCCTCGTTGTCGTTGGCGCGCGGGAACGGCACGTCGCCAACATCGGCAATGCGCGCGCTCGACCACGGATCGATCTGGAACAGCGAATGCACCCGGCGCTGCACGGCGGAGACATGACGCAGCGCACGCGGGCCCAGATGCTGGTCGCGCTCGGTGGTGCCGTTGCCGGCGGAATGCGGCACTCCGGCCAAGGCGATGTCCTGACCCTCTGGCCCGGTATTGGGGCAGCGGAACAGGGTGGGCACGCCCCACCAGTACAGGTTGTCCATCATGGATTGTTCGTAGCGGTCCGCCATCGTGTCTCCCCAAGCCGAAATGAAACCGCCCCACGGGGGGGGCGGCTGACGTGTCAGATCTTTTCGTCTTCGCGTCGGAAGGCGCCCTGAACGATGCGGTCCATGACCATGGCCAGGAACAGGATCGCAAAGCCACCCAGCAGGCCCGGCCCCTTGGCCGCGTATTGCAGCGCCTCAAGGATTTCCTTGCCCAGACCCCCGCCGCCGATCAGCGAGATGATCACGACCATCGACAGACACATCAGGATGGTCTGGTTCACGCCGGTCATGATCGACGGCAGCGCCAGCGGGATTTCCACGTCCTTCAGCAACTGCCATTTCGAGGCGCCAAAGGCCACGGCGGCCTCTTTGATGCTTTCCGGCACCCCGCGCATGCCCAGCGCCGTCAGGCGGATCACCGGCGGCATGCCGAAGATGATCGTAGCAAGGATGCCCGGCGGGTTGCCGGTGCCAAAGAAGGCGATGATCGGGATCAGGTAGACGAAGGCCGGCAGGGTTTGCATCAGGTCCAGCACAGGCTCGGCCGCGCGATAGGCGCGTTTGGATTTGCCGAACCAGATGCCCAGCGGAATGCCGAAGGTGACGCACAGCAGCACGGCCGCGCCCACCAAAGCCACCGTCTCCATCGCCACGTCCCAATAGCCCAGCAGCGCGATATAGGCCAACGACGCGGCGGTGAAGATCGCCACGCGCGGACCCGCCGCGCGCCACGCGGTCACGCAGATCACCAGCATGACCACCGGCCAGGGCGACCCGATCAGGGCCACGGTCAGCCCGTCCAGAACCGAGCGCACACCGGCAACGATCCCGTCGAAAATGTCTCCGCCCGCGGCGGCTGCGGCGTCGATCCGGGCCTCCATCCAACTGGCCACGACCGAGAACAGTGTTCCCTGATCAGGCCCGAGTATCATCTCGGAGACTTGTTTCTCGGGGAAGGCATCCAGCAGCGGAAGCGAGGCATTCACCGTGAATTTGTAAACGATCAGCGGTCCGATCGCAGCGATCAGAACTGCCCCCAGAACCGTGTTCCGAGTCGAGCGGCCGCTTTCGGTGTTGTCGGGGTTGATCCGCCAGTTCGAGTACTGTTTTTCGTACACCCGGTCAGCGTAGAACCCCTGAACCAGCTTGAAAACCAGCAGCATCAGAAGCCCGGTGACCATGATCCCCAGGGCTTCGGACTGTGCCAGCTGCGCTTTCTCAAGGCTGCTGTCAGCCGCTTTCTGGATATTCGCGGCCAGTTTGTTGAACCGGTCTATGTCTGCCTTCTCGGTTGCATCCGCCGCGCGGGCCAGCAGCTCATTTGCGCGTTCCTGCTGACGGGCAGCGCGTTCGGCCAGATCGGCCCCCGGGTTACCCCAGGCACCGCGACCGATCTGCACCCAGGCGATGATCTCAAGGATCAGGAAGGTCCAGAACATTCCCCAGATCGCCCGCGAGGCGGACCAGAACGGCCCCAGCACCGCCGCCCACAGGTTGAACGTATTCGGGATCGGACTGGTGGCATCGTGGATCTTGTGAAAGGCGTTGACGTAGTAGTCACCATTGGGCCCTGCGAATTCGTGGATCGACCGATCCAGCGCCTCGCGGTCCACCTCGATGTCGGAGGCGGCCGTGACTTTCAATTCCGTGGTTGCATCAGTCATTTTTGCCCCCCTGAATTCCGCGCAACAGGCGTGGTTTGGTCACGACGCCGACATCCTGACCACCGTCGGTAATCACCACCGGAAGCTCGGTGTTCACGGCCAGGTCGATCAGCTGGTCGAGGTCTGCGCCCTCATCGGCACGCGGCGCGCCATCCAGCGGGCCGGAATAACTGTCCAACGGCTCCATGATCGAATGTGCCTTGACCAGTTTAAGCTTGGATATGCCCTGCACGAACTCGCGCACGTAGTCGTCGGCCGGGTTCATCACGATGTCCTCGGGCGTGCCGATCTGGACGATCACACCGTCCTTCATGATGGCGATGCGGTGGCCGATACGGATCGCTTCGTCCAGGTCATGGGTGATGAACAGCGTGGTCTTTTTCAGTTGCGCAACCAGAGCCTTAAACTGATCCTGCAATTGCAGCCGGATCAGCGGGTCCAATGCCGAGAATGGTTCATCCATCAACAGGATTTCCGGGTCCGAGGCCAGCGCCCGCGCAATGCCCACACGCTGCTGCATCCCGCCCGACAGTTCCTTGGGCAGCCGGTCCTCGTAACCGGTCAGGTCCACCAGGCCCAGCGCATGATCGGAGACCGCCCAGCGCTTGGATTTCGAGACTTTGCGGATCTCGAGCGGATAGGCCACGTTGTCGCGCACCGAGCGGTGCGGCATCAGCGCCATGTGCTGGAACACCATCCCGATCTGCTGGGCGCGAATGCGGCGCAGTTCGGACTCGGAGATCTTGGACACGTCCTGCCCCATGATCTCGATCTTTCCAGCCGTAGGCTCGATCAGGCGATTGACATGGCGCACGAGGGTCGATTTGCCCGAACCCGACAGGCCCATGATGCAAAAAATCTCGCCACGAGGCACTTCGAACGTGGCGCCTTGAACGCCGACCACGCAATTGAATCTTTCAAGAACTTCAGGTTTTCCAATACCTTCATTCCGGACCGCAGCCATGGCTTCTTCGGCCCGTGCGCCGAAAATTTTCCAGACATTTTCTAGTTTTACGACAGGTTCGTCCATTTGCCCCTCATCTACGGGGTTGCATCCCGGCAAACAGGCAAAGGGCCGCCGCGATCAGTCGCGACGGCCCCATGCGTTTGTGATTTAGTTCGTCAGCCAGCCGATAACGGTGTCTTCGTTTTCAGCCACCCACTGGCGGGCGAAATCGGCTGCTTCCATGTTGTCCACGGCCAGCGCCTTGCCCATCGCGCTCAGATCATCACCCTGCATCTGGTAGTTGCGGAACAGGGCCGCGACCTCGGGGTGATTTTCCTCAAGCTCTTTGGCGTAGTGCAGGTGCAGAGTTGCCCCGTTCCACGCGGTCGAGGCCTCGGACTTGTCCAGCCAGTCCGGGTCATCGGTGGGCTGAACGATCGTCCAGGTGGCCGGATCATGCGGCGGCTCTTCCAGTACGGTCAGATCCTGCGTCACGAAGATGTAGTGCGGGCTGTAGCAGAACCCGATCCACGGATCGCCGGCCTTGGTCGCGTTTGCCAGGTTGGCATAGGCGATGGTTTCTTCGTACTCGGTCAGTTCGAAGATCTGGTCATAGCCATAGGACTTGGCGCGGATCTTCTCGACCACGGTCGACGCCCAGCCCGGTGCGCCGATCCAGACCTCCGGGGTGCCGTTTCCGTCAGTGTCGAAGATGGCCATCTTGTCCGGATCGCTCAGGTCGTCGATGGATTTGATGTCATATTCCTCGGCAATGTAGGTCGGAACGCACATACCCTGCTCGGCCTGAACCGGGTTCTCGTTCATCACGACTGTGCCGTTCTGCTTGACATAGGTGTCGTGCAGGTTCTGCTGGTTCGGCATCCAGACTTCCGGATGGACGTGCATCGCGCCGGAATCCATCGCTTCGAAGACGATGGGGTTGGTGCCGTTCTGCAATTCGACATCAAGGCCAAGGTTTTCTTCGATAACGACTTCAAGAATGTGCGCGGTGGCGTTCACCGACGCCCAGTTCGGAACACCGATCACGATATCGGCAGCAAAAACCGGGGCAGCGACCGCCATCGATGCGCCCCCCAGTAACGTAGCAAGTTTGTTCATGTTGCATCTCTCCATGTTGGTCGTTTTCGGCGCTGATTCTCGTTGATCGAAAGCGATCAGACGGACGGGCCTGATCGTCGAGATCGGGTCAGCGTCTCGGGTGTATTGAGCGCGTTTCGCATGTGAACACGCCCCGCACTTAAAAAAGTGAAGCACCTGCCGTTTGACCCATCAAGCGCAACTTCGAACCGGGGTCACGGTTTCGAAATTCTCGCAAAATGGTTTCGCTTAACTCCGAATAACGGTCCCACGCGTCGGGGTGAAGCCCGTGGGACCGTACGTTGGATTGGTACGCCTGCAGCATGAAATTTGGCTGCCATGCAGTTTGGTTCAGTGGGGATTGGGCCTCAAACCAGCGCCTGCGGCAAGACAAACGGAACGTCAGTTGTCGGCAGCGTGCTGACCGGTAAATCGATGCCATAGACCTGCCGCATCACCTCGTCTGTCATGACGTCCGAAACCGCCCCGGTGCGCCAGACCTCTCCGTTCGACAGCACGCAGACCTTGTCGGCGAACAACGCGGTCAGGTTCAGGTCATGCATCACGACCACAACGCCCCCGCCCTGATCGGCGAATTCGCGCGCGATGCGTAGAACCGTGAACTGATGCGCGATGTCCAAGCTGGCGACGGGCTCGTCCAGCAACAGCCAGCGCGGCCGGTCGCGCCGCACCGAGCTCCAGACCTGGGTCAGAACGCGCGCAAGCTGCACGCGTTGCTGCTCACCGCCGGACAGGTTCTGGTACGAGCGCGGCTCGAACCCCGCAAGATCGACATGCGCCAGCGCGCGCGACGGCAGGGCGTCGTCGCCGTCGGCCAGGCCACCGGGCAGGCCCAGCCGCACGACCTCCAGCGCGGTGAAGGGAAAGGCGACCGCCGAGGATTGCGGAAGAACGCCCCGCATCGCCGCCAGCTCCCAGGCCTGCAAACCCGCGATGTCGTGGCCGTTCAAGGTGATCCGGCCGGTGTGCGGGATGTCGCCCGACAGCGCCCCGAGCAAGGTGGATTTGCCCGATCCGTTGGGCCCGATGATCGCAGTGACCTCTCCGGGTTCGGCCAGGAAATCCACATCGCGTAGGATCTGCTTGCGCCCGATGCGGACGCTGACGTTTTCAGCTTTCATCATTCACATTCCCATCGATCCGTGGCGGCGCAGCAGGATCCAGAAGAACACCGGCGCGCCCAGAATGGCCGTGACGATGCCTATCGGCAGTTCGGCCGGGGCCACGATCACCCGGCCGATCATGTCGGCGGCCAGCAACAGGGCGGCGCCCAGCAAGGCGGAATTCATAAGCAGCCGATGGTGATCGGGGCCGGTGCCCAGCCGCAGCAGATGCGGCACGACGATGCCGATGAACCCGATCCCGCCCGACACGGCCACGGCCGCGCCGGTGGCGGCGGCCACCGTCAGGATCGCGATGTTCTTGCTGCGTTGCACCGGAATGCCGATGTGATGCGCCACCGCTTCGCCCATGGCCAGGCCGTTCAGGGCGCGGGCCAGACGCTGCGCGCACAGGATCGACGCCAGGATCAAGGGCGCGGCGGTGGCGACCTTGGTCCAGGTCGCGCCGGCCAGCGACCCCATGCCCCAGAAGGTCAGATCGCGCAGCTGCTGATCGTCGGCGATATACACCATGACCCCCGACACCGCGCCCGACAGGGCGGCCAGGGCGATGCCGGCCAGCAGCATCGTGGCGACCGAGGTCTGCCCCTGGCGCGTCGAAACGCGATAAAGGATCAGGACCGACGCCCAGCCGCCCAGAAAGGCGGCAACCGCGACCAGACCACTGCCGACCCAGGCCAGAACGGCGGCGGGCAGTAGGTTGCCGAAGACGATGGCTGTGATCGCGCCCAGCCCAGCCCCCGCGCTGACGCCGACGATGCCCGGATCCGCCAGCGGGTTGCGGAACAGCCCCTGCATCACCACGCCCGACACCGCCAGCGCCGCCCCGACCAGGATGCCCATCGCCAGTCGCGGCAGACGGATGTCCCACAGCACGATCCGGTTCAGATCCGACAGGCCTCGGCCATGCAGCAGATCCGACACGGCCATCTTCAACGAGGCCTCGGACGCGCCGACCGAGATGCTGGCCACGCTGGTCACGGCCAGAAGGCCGACCAGGGCCAGGGTGACCCATGCCGCCCGCGACCTGCGGGCCGCGGCGGTCGGGGGCGCGCCGTTGTCCAGTGCCAGCGTCATGAGCCCCGGACGCCCCGCAATGCGGCCGACAGATCCATGACCGCGTCGGCGGTGCGCGGGCCGAAGCCCAGCAGATAGGTGCCGGGCATCCGGATCAGCGCCCGGTTCCGCCCCGCCTGGGTCAGCCGGACCGCGGGCAGCGCGAACAGCTCTTCCTCCGAGAGGATCGGCCCGCCCTGACGCTCCATCATCAGGATCACGTCCGGCGCGGTGGCGGCCATGGCTTCGGGCGTCATCGTCTTGAAACCCGTCACATCGGCGGCCGCGTTTTTGCCTCCGGCCATGCGGATGATGGTGTCGGCCTGGGTCTCGGCCCCGCCGACGACAAACTCGCCGCCCCGTGCCGAAAGCAGGAACAGCACCTTCACCGGCGCACCCTGCGCGGCGGAGGCCTCGGCCAGCGCCCGGTCCAGCCGGCGCGCCGTTTCGGCCGCCAGGTTTTCGGCCTCGGCCTCGGCCCCCAGCGCGGCCCCCACGGCGCGGATCTTGTCGATGACGCCATCGCGCGAGAACTCGTCGGCAATGGTGACGTATTCCACGTCGGCCTCCTGCAGCACCGCGATGGTCTCGGGCGGGCCCGACCCTTCGAGGGCAAGGATCAGGTCGGGGGCAACCGACAGCACACCCTCGGGCGACAGGGCCCGGCGATACCCGACATCGGGCAGATCCGCCGCCTCAGGCGGCCAGGTCGAGCTGCGGTCACGGCCGACCAGCCGGTGCTGCTGGCCTAGGGCATGGACGATCTCAGTCAGCGAACTGCCGATGGCGATCACGCGGTTGCTCTCGGCCTGCGCGGCTGCCGCCGAAACCAGCAAAGCCGCGCAGAGTGTCACCAGGCGCCGCATCATGCCGCTCCGGCAGTGGCCGGGCCGGGCAACGCGGCCACCAGCGTATCCCAGGCGGGGCGATGATCGGCCTCGCCGGTGCGGCGCCCGAAGGTCTGCAGGATCAGGGCGCCGTCCGCGTCGAAGGCTTCGACCGAGATCGCCGGGCCGCGCTGGGTCGGCTTGTCGACGGCCCAGACCTCGGCGATGTGATCGCTGCGCAGATGCAGGTTGAAGCCCGGATCCAGCACGTTGAACCACGGCCCCATCTGCTGAAGATTTTGCACCGGGCCGCCGTGGATCTCGATGCAGCCGCGGTTGCCGACGAAGATCATCAGCTCGATCTGCCGGTCCCGCACCTGTTCGAACAGGCCGGTGACCGCCGCGGGATCAACCGCGCGGGCCAGCGGTTCGCCCGCGATGCGATAGGCGCCCAGCCGGTTCATCTTGAGCTTCGAGGTCAGGCGCAGGAACTGGTGCGTGTCCGTCATCTTTGCCCATTCGCGGCGCAGGGCGTCGGCCTTGTCGGCATTGGCCTTGGGCGCTTCGGCCGGTTTGCGCTGCGCGACCGCCATCGTCTGGCCTTGATCCTCGGCAGCCAGTGTCCGGACCAAGCTTTCCCAGTGGCCCAGGTCCGAGCCATCGCGCAGGATGATCTTGTGAACCGCGTCCCCGGCCGCATCGAACACCTGGATCGAGCGGCGCAGACCGGCCTCGGTTTCCCGCTCGACGGCAAAGACATGGTGCCATTGCGCGGGGAACATGCGCAGGTCGATCTCTTCGGTCAGCACCATCGCGGCATGCTGGCCGCGGTGGTACTTGTCGTATCTCCCGATCTTTTCGATCACGCAGGACGGGTTACGCGTCAGCGCCATGACCTCGCCCAAACCAGCCAACTGGCCGAACAGCCCGTCAAGGCCGGGGTTCAGCCGCGTTACGCCCTGCCCGGCAAAGGCCGCGACCAGCTGGCCCTCGCTCAACCCCAGCGTTTCCGCGAAATCGCGGTCTCGCTGGCCTGTCTTCTGCGCATAGGCAGCACGAATATCCTGAGGAGCCATAAGCACCTGTTCCATAGCGGGTTTCCCGTCTTCTTCGTGGTTCCAAGGGGGTGCTGGCCCGGGTGCTGATCGCAAACAGCGCCCTGCTGGCAGTGCCGGAATTTCAGGCACGAAATTATGTTGACTGTTTTAGTCACCTTTATTAACGAGCACAAGTCGCCGCGAACAGGCGATTCCAAAAAACAGCAAAAAAACTGACCAGCGCCAGCGAACTGCAAGCATCTCCGGTCCTCACACTTGTTTCGAAGGGACAGAAATGCGTGCGCGTACTCATATTGCAGGCCTGCTTGGGACTGCCTCTTGCCTTGGTTTGATGGCGTCCATGGTTTGGGCGCAGGAACAGGATGACGGGTTCCTCGGGACCCTGGAACTGGGTGAAAGCAAACGCGAGATCCAGACCGGCACCACGGTTCCGGTCACAAATATCGACCAGGAAGAGATTGATGACCGTCAGGCCAACACGGTGGCCGAGCTGATCGATTCGGTTCCCGGCGTCACCCTGGTGAACGGCTCGACCCCGCAAGGATCGGGCATCAATATCCGCGGATACGGGGCCAACGGCACCTTCGGCACCGACCAGAAGGTTCTGATCCTGGTCGACGGCGCCACCACCGGCGCGGAAGAGCTGTACCGGATCGGCAACCAGCTGTTCACCGATCCGCAGCTGTACAAAAGCGTCTCGGTCATCCGCGGCACGGTCGGGTCCTTCGAATACGGCTCGGGCGTCGTCGGCGGCGTGGTTCAGCTGGAAACCAAGGACGCGTCCGACTTTACCGGCGGTGAGCCGGGGTTCCGCTTCCGCCAGACGCTCGAGGGGTATTCCAACGGCAACGGCTTTGCCTCGTCGTCGATCCTGGCGTGGCAACCCAACCGGCAGACCGAATTCCTGTTCAATTACACCTATCGCGACCAAAGCGATCAGAAGGACGGGAACGGCGACACGATCGGCAATAGCGCCTTTGCCCTGCCTTCGCTGCTGGCCAAGGGGAAATACAGCTTTGGCGACAATCTTGAACATTCGATCACCGCGTCCTGGAACCAGTCCACCTCGGAAGAGCGCGACGTGCCCTATGATTCCTTCGGCACGACGGCGGACGCCTTCGGCAATGTGGACCGCGACATAGAAACCCGGATCGCCGTTCTGCGCTATCAGTACCGGCCGGCCGGCAACGATCTGGTCGATCTGGACGTCAATCTCAGCTATTCCGAGCAGTCCATCGACAGCAGCTATGTGCCCGGCTCGTCCAGCCTGGAGGGAACGCCCTTCTTCCCCGGCATCCAAGCGCTGGCCGATGCCACGCACAATTACGAAACCACCAAGCTGACGATCAAGAACAGCGCGTATTTCCAGACCGGGGCCGCGTCGCATGATCTGCGGTTCGGGGTGGAATTCATCGACCGCGAGCGGCTGGACGCCCCATCGGCGCCGGGTGGCACCGACCGTCGCGTCGCGCTGTTTGCCGTCGACGACATCCAGTTCGGCGACCGGCTGACCGTGACGCCCGCGCTGCGGTACGAAACGCAGGACATCAAGGGCAACGGCGACGCGGCCGCGCCCTTCAACGCCAGCTATGACAACGACGCGCTGATGGGCGGCCTGTCGGCTCGTTATGAATTCGCCAGCGGCTTCGCGGTGTTCGCGGGCGGGGCCTATACCGAAAGCCTGCCGATCATCGACGATCTGGGCACGCCTCTGTACATGACCCAGCCCGAGAAATCCCGCACCTGGGAGGCCGGCATTTCCTATGACCGCGGCGACATCTTCGCGGCCGGAGACGTTGTGCGCGCCAAGGTCAATCTCTACAACACCGATCTGTGGGACATCACCTCTTACGTGTCGGGCACCCCGTCCCAGCCCCTGTCCAAGGTCGAGACCGAGGGCGTCGAGATCGAAGCCTCCTATGCCCATGCCACGGGCTTCTACGTCGATTTCAATGCCAACATCGTGAACGCCACCGAGTTCAGCGCGGCGGGCATCGGATCGCCGTGGCGCAACGAACCCACGGATTCGGCGCGGATTACCCTGGGCAAGCGGTTCGGCGAAACCCTGGATGTCAGCTGGGAGATCTTCGGCGCCAAGTCGGGGCTCGATTCCTCGGGCGATCCGGTGGGCGGGTACGGGGTGAACACCCTGCGCGCGACCTATCTGCCGCAAGAGGGCGCGCTGGCCGGGTTCGAACTGCGCGCCGGGATCGAGAACATCTTCGACAAGGCCTATCAGCCGAACCTGTCGACCCGAAATTCGCCGGGCCGGAATTTCAAGCTGACCCTGGCCAAGACCTTCTGAGCCCACAAGGGAAAGGACCCGTCATGACAAAAGCCGTGCTTCACCTTGTTCGGGCGGTCCTGCTGGCCCTGCCCCCCATCGCGGGGGCGGGGTTGGCCAGTGCCCAGAACACGCAGGGCGCGGGCGGCGTCACGATCGAGCTCAGCTCGGCCGTGGACCAGGATCAGGGCTGCCTGCTGAGCTTCGTGGTCGAAAACGCCCACCCCGCCGATATCGGCGGCGCCGTCTATGAAACGGTGCTGTTCGGCGCGCAGGGCGAAGTGGCCCTGCTGACGCTGCTGGATTTCCAGGACCTGCCTGCCGGGCGGCCCCGCGTGCGCCAGTTCAAATTCGCCGGCCTGGCCTGCAATCAGATCAGCCGGATCCTGATCAACGGGGTGCAGGACTGCGTCTATCCCGGCGATCTAGCCGATGCCTGCCTGTCCGGCCTGACGCTGCGCAGCCGCCTTGAAACCGAATTGATTGGATGATCCGATGGATGCGTTTCTGCAAAGACTGACCGCGATTCTGGACCTGGGCGGCCCGGTCGTGGCGGTGCTGATCGCGACTTCGGTCGCGACCATGGCGCTGATCCTCTACAAGCTGTGGCAGTACAAGGCCGCCGGGGTCGGGCGGCATGTCGAGCTGTCGCAGGCCATCGAAGCCTGGGACCGCAACGACCGGGCCACCGCGCGCGCGCATCTGGACCGAAGCCGCAGCTATCTGGCCCCGGTGGTCGCCATGGCGCTGGAGGGGCACGGGCCGGAACTGATGGACCGCGCCGATGCCGAGGCCGAGGCGCGCTTTGCCGGGCTGGAACGCGGGCTGAACGTGCTGGACATGGTCTCGCAGCTTGCGCCGCTGCTGGGGTTGTTTGGCACCGTGCTGGGCATGATCGAGGCCTTCCGCACCCTTCAGGAGGCCGGCAACGCGGTGGATCCGGCGCTGCTGGCCGGCGGCATCTGGGTTGCGTTGATGACGACCGCCGCGGGGCTGGCCGTGGCCATGCCCACCTCGCTGGTCCTGACCTGGTTCGAGGCGCGGATGACCCGCGAACGGGTCTTTGCCAACCGCGCCCTGCGCACGGTGTTTGCCCCCGGCCACGCCGCCGCGCCACGCCCGGCCACCCCGCCGTCCGAGGCGCTGGCCCATGGCGCTTGAAACCTGCAAAAGGCGGCGCCGGCGCCTGTCCATGACATCCCTGATCGATGTCATCTTTCTGCTGTTGCTATTCTTCATGCTCACCTCGACCTTCTCGAAATACGCCGAGATCGAGCTGACCACCGCCGCGGCGGGCGGGGCGCAGGCCCAGCGGTCCATCCGATTCATCAAGCTGGAACGCGACCGCATCCTGATCGACGGCACCGAAGTTGCGCCCGACGCGGTCGCCGCCCGGTTCGACGGCCGAACCGACCAGCTGGCCTTGATCAGCCTGGGCGGCGGGGCGACCTCGCAGCAGTTGATCGACTTGCTGACAGCCCTTGAACCCGTGTCCCGGCTCAGCACGCAGGTCATCGGATGATCCGGCTGACCCCCAAAACGAAACCCGGCCGCGAGCCGACGATCGCCCTGATCAACGTGGTCTTTCTGATGCTGGTCTTCTTCATGATCGCAGGCACACTGGCGCCGCCCCTGGGCAAGTCGGTGCAATTGGTGCGGACGGCGGATCTTGAAGGGCGCGAGCCCCCGGATGCACTGGTCATCCGCGCCGACGGCGTGCTGGAATATCGCGGGGCCGAGCTGACCGACGTAGCGGCCTATGTCGAGCGCGCCTCGATCGACCTGCCATTGGACGCCGTGCGGCTGGTGCCCGACCGGGCCTTGCCGGCGGTGCGGCTGAAACAGATCAGCGACGCCCTGCGGGCCTTGGGCGCCAACCGGGTCTTCGTCGTGACCGAGCGGGGCCTGCCATGATCCCGCAATCCCGCATCATGGCCGCCGTGCTGGTCGTGCTGGCCGCTGCGACCCACGCCGCCGCCCTATTCGAATTCGGCACCGACGAGGCGGTTCTCATCGAAGGCGGTGGCGCGGTCGCCCCTGCGGCGCTGGGGTCCTCGTTCCAGGATTACGCGGCCGGAACCGTAGCCCCGCCCCCGGCGGCCGCGCAGCAGTCACCCGTTGCCCCGGCCCGGACCGCGCCAGAGGCCCCGGCGGACAGTGCGCGCGCGCAGACGGCCATCAGGGTGCAGGCGCAGGCCCCGGCCCAGCGGCAGAACGCCCATACGCCGACCCTGCAAAAACCCGAGCCTCAACAGGCCCGGCCTCCAAAACCGCCCACCCCGACCGGCAATGCCGCGGTCAGCCGCAAAAAGGGCGGCGTCACCGGCAAGGCGGCGACGCGGGCGGCCTCGGCGAAACGGACGAACCGCGCCGCGCAGGAACAGGGAAACGCCGAGGCCAGCACCTATGCCGGTCTGGTCAAGCGCAAGATTTTGCGCGCCCGTCGCAAAAGCGTGAATATCCAAGGCTCGGTTCTGGTGGCCCTTCGCATCGCCGACAACGGTGCGCTGGCTTCGGTCAGCGTTGCCCGCAGCTCGGGCTCGCCCCGGCTGGATCAGGTCGCACTGGCACAGGTCCGGGCCGCCGCGCCCTTCCCGCCGCCGCCGGCCTCGGCCCGGCGCACCTATTCGATGGAAATCGTCAGTAAATAGAAACTCAACCCGCGCTTGGCCGGCTACCTGGTGTCCAGCGGCTTCAGCAGATCGAACACCTGTTGCCGCATCCATTTTGCCATCGGATTTGCATCCGATCGTCTGTGCCAGATAGCTATGATGTTGACGGGTTCGATTTCGAACGGCGGGGCAAGGACCTTCAGGCCGAACTCCGGCGCAAACTTCCTGGCCAGCTGAGAAGGCACCAAGGCCACAAGATCGCTTGCACTAACCACTCGGCACACCCCTGAAAACACCGGAAGCGTCATCGCGACGTGCCTTTTTCGACCAACTTTCGCCAGAGCCGCATCACCCATCGCCGCCAGTTTTCCCTCGGGTGAAAACAGCACATGCGACAAGGCGCAGAAGGTTTCCATAGGAAGTTCGGTGCCGTCTTCGATCTGTGCAAGGAATGGGTTGTCAACGCGACCGACAACCATGAAGGACGACCGGAACAGCACCTCTCGGCTGATCCAATCCGGTGCATCTGTATCCGGGATCAACGCGAGATCAGCATTGTAGCGCTCAAGACTCTCGACATAGTTCTCGGGAACAAGATCCACCAATTGCGCGACCATCTTCGGAGCCTTGCGGTTCAGGACACCCCCAAGGCCGGGCATCAGCAGCTCGGCGAAAAAGTCGCTGGCCGCGATCTTGAAAGTTTCGGATGCCTGCCTGGGGTCGAAATCATCATTGCGGCTCAGTAGACTTTCCAGTCGATTGAGTTCCTCACGCAGCCCGTCCTTGATCGAAACCGCAAAATCCGTTGGGACAAGCTGATTTCCCCGCCGCACAAACAGATCGTCACCTAAGGCGTGCCGCAGGCGGTTCAACGCATTCGACACTGCGGATTGCGAGACCCCAAGTCTTTCCCCTGCCTTGGTGGTGGACCCCGCCGTCAGAATCGCATCAAGAACACGGAGCAGGTTCAGATCAAGCGTTGCGAAATTCATGTTGGTAATACCGTGTATTATGAACTTTCGTTAGATTGATACCGTTTTTTGCGCCTACAAGTAAGGTACCGAAAGCGCTTTCGTTTCATGTCGGATCAAAGGACAGAAACGATGCATGATCATCTGGTTGATGACGCCACGCTCGAATGGCAGGGCGTTCGTTACAAAACAATTCTGGACCCCGCTGAAACCGGGGGCGCCATGTCGATTGTAGACAGCCTTTCGCCGGTCGGAAGCGGTCCGCCACGGCACATCCATCAGGCAGAAGACGAAGTCTTCGTGATTTTGACCGGTGTCTGCAAAGTCTGGGTCGAAGGTGTCGAAACGCGTGTCGGCCCGGGCGAAAGCATCTTCATACCCCGCGGAAAAGAACACACGTTCAAGGTCATCGGTGATGAGCCCAGCCGTCACCTTGTCATTCTCACACCGGGAGGTTTCGAGGGCTTTTTCCACGCCATGGCAACGGCCCAGTACAAAATCCCGGAAGACATGCCGGACATCGAGGCCGTAGCCGCCAAGTACAACCTGTCATTTACTGGCCCTCCATTGGATTGAACGTCATGACCCAGCACATCGTCTATCATATTCCTGTGTGTCCCTTTTCACAGCGGCTTGAAATTCTGCTGGCGTTGCGGGGGATGAGGGACCGGGTGGAGTTCCGCGTCGTGGACATCACCAAACCCCGCGATCCGGAGCTGCTGAAGAAAACGCGCGGAACGACCGCTCTGCCGGTTCTCGAGACTCCGGACGGGCAGATCATCAAGGAAAGCCTCGTGATCCTGCGCTATCTCGATGAAATGCTCGAAGGGCCAAAGTTGCGGCGCAGCGACCCGGCCGAGCATGCGGTCGAGTCGATGCTGATTGCCAAAGAGGGCGCCTTCACGATGACCGGCTACGTCTATGTGATGAACCAGGACCCCGCGCAGAAAGATGCCCACAACGAAAAACTGCTCGCGCTTTATCGTGACCTCAATGACTTTCTTCTGACCCACAACCCGAACGGTGTTTTTCTGTTCGATCAGTTCGGGTTGGCCGAGGCGGTATTAACACCGATGTTCCAACGCTTCTGGTTTCTGGAATACTACGAAGACTTTGAACTCCCGCAAAACGGCGAGTACGACAGAGTCCGAAACTGGAAAGCCGCCTGCATGGCCCATGAGGCCACGGGGCAGGTGACACAAGACGAAATCGTGAAACTCTACTACGACTATGCATTGGGTGCCGGAAACGGAGCGTTGGTGGGCGGCCGCAAAGTGTCGAGCTTTGCGTTCGAGCCACATTGGAAGTCGAGGCCAATGCCACCGCGGGACAAATATGCCGGGACGGCATCGGACAAAGAACTTGGGCTGGCAGTCCCGGCATCTGATTGAAGCCAGAAGGCACGCGGGTCGATCGGGGGCACCCGCCGCGGAGGACCGGCGCCCACAACACGCATTCGAATATGGCCCGGTGGTGCACAGTCGGTCTTAAGTCATGAATACCGGCTGATTAAACCGAACCAGTCTTAGGCTTCCGGGCGCGGAACCGTTGAACCTTTAGCCGTCAGACAAACCTGTTGACGTAGTTCTCCAAGCGCTCCTGCCTTCCGGATCGAGGCTCGGGATTGATACCTTCGGCCAACACTCGAGCCGCGATTTCATCCAGCGATGAGGCAAGCATGGATTGCGCCTCCGGGCTGCCCCATCCGGAGTATCTGTCGGTCAACGCGGCATCAAGCCCGCCATCTTCGATCATCGCGGCCGCGGCCTTCAACCCGCGGGCACAGACGTCCATGCCGCCCACATGCGCCGCGACAAGATCCTCGGGGTCGATTGACTGGCGGCGGATCTTGGCGTCGAAATTCGTGCCCCCGGTCGAAAACCCTCCGGCCTTGAGGATGTAGTAGTAGGCCAACGCGACTTCGGGCACGTTGTTGGGAAACTGGTCGGTGTCCCATCCAGATTGATAATCGTTCCGGTTCATGTCGATCGAACCCAGCATACCCTCGGCCGCCGCTACGGCGATCTCATGTTCAAAGCTGTGGCCAGCCAGGATCGCGTGGCCTTGTTCCAGGTTCAGCTTCACTTCGTTTTCCAGCCCGTATTTCCTGAGAAACCCGATGCAGGTTGCGGCGTCATAGTCGTACTGGTGCTTGGAGGGTTCCTGTGGCTTCGGCTCGACCAGGATGGTGCCCTTGAACCCGATCTTGTGCTTGTAGTCGACCACCATGTTCAGGAACCGTCCCATATGGTCCAGTTCCAGCCCCAGATCGGTGTTCAGCAACGTCTCGTAGCCTTCGCGCCCGCCCCACAACACATAGTTCTCGCCGCCCAGCTTGTGGGTCGCGTCCATACAGGATTTCACAGTTGCTGCGGCAAAAGCAAAGACGTCCGGATCAGGGTTCGTGCTGGCACCCCCCATCCAGCGGCGATGGCTGAACATGTTGGCGGTGCCCCAAAGCAGCTTGGTTCCCGACGCCTGCATCTTTTCACCGATATAGTCGGTGATTTCCTCGAGCGTGCGCAAGTTTTCGGCAAAGTTGCCCTGTTCGGAGCGAATATCCGCGTCGTGCCAGCAGAAATAGGGCTGTCCCAGTATTTCAAACATCTCAAAGGCGACATCGGCCTTCATCCGGGCGCGTCCCATGTCATCTTGCGGGTGCCACGGGCGGACAAGGGTCGGACCGCCGAACGGGTCTCCGCCCTCCCATGCGAAAGAGTGCCACCAAGCGACGGCAAAGCGCAGATGGTCCTCCATGCGCTTGCCCAACACCACTTCGTCCGGGTCATAGTGACGGAACGCCAGCGGGTTCCGACTGTCTACGCCTTCGTACCGGACCTTTTCGATACCCTCGAAGAAACCGCTTGTCATACCTGCCCCCTATTCCGAGTTTTGCCCGGGCTGCTTGCCCAGAATGATCATCGACAGCAGATCGTCGTCGGTCACGTCCGCGATATCGACCGTGCCGACCAGCTTGCCGTTCTTCATGACCGAGGCCCGATCGCACAAATCCATGACCGCATGGACATCATGGTCGATCAGGAAAATTCCGATCCCCTGCGCCTTGAGCTGATGAATCAGATCGGCCACCATCTGCGTCTCGTGCGGGCCCAAGGCGGCGGTCGGTTCGTCCATGATCAGGATGCGGGCATTGAAATAGACAGCCCGCGCGATGGCCACCGACTGTCTCTGGCCACCTGACAGAGCCGAAACCGGATCGTTGAACTTCTGAAAATTGGGGTTCAGCTGCGCCATGATCTTACGGCATTCGGCCTCCATCGCTGCGTCGTTGACCAGACCGAAAGGCGTAGTCATTTCGCGTCCCAGGAACAGGTTCGAGGTGGCGTCCAGATTGTCGGCCAAGGCCAAGGTCTGGTAGATTGTCTCGATATTGTTGGCCCGCGCGTCGCGCGGATTGTTGATCTCGACCGGCTTGCCATCGATCAGGATCTGCCCGTGGTCCATCTGATAGGCGCCGGACAGGACCTTGATCAGCGTCGATTTGCCAGCCCCGTTGTGCCCCAGCAATCCCACCACCTCGCCGGGATACAGATCGACCGAGACCTGGTCGACGGCCTTGATCCCGCCGAACGAGATCGAAATGTCTCGCATCTCGACCAGAGGTGGTTGCCCGGAACCGCGACCGGATGCCGGCGGCGTTTTCTGAGTTTCCTGCGCTTGCGTCATTTTCCACCCAATCGCTTGCGATAGACGATGTCGATATAGACGGCCAGAACCAGCACGCTGCCGACGACGATGTTCTGGAACGGCGCATCCACGCCGACCATGGCCATGCCCGATTGCAGCGCCTGCATGATCAGCGCACCAAGGATCGCGCCATAGATGGTACCGATCCCGCCGGACAGGGCGGTTCCGCCAATGACCGCTGCCGCGATCACCCGCAGTTCGTCCAGTGTTCCGATGTCGTTGGAGTGGTTGGCCAGCCGCGCCGAGGCGACCACTGCAGAAACCGCGCACAGGAAGCCCATCAACGCAAAGATCTTGACGGTCAGCAGGCGGGTATTGATGCCCGACAGCTCGGCTGCGTCCGGGTTGCCGCCGGTCGCGAAGATATAGCGCCCGAACCGGGTCTTGCGGGCCACGACCGTCAGGGTCACGGCGACAATGATCAGGATCAGGACCGAGATCGGGATGCCGTATCCGACGATCAGGCCCTCGGGCATCGTCTCGCCGCGGGCTTCGAACATACGCTGCAACCGGCGCGTCGGAATGGCATAGCTGTTCAGGATGTACACATATCCCAGGATGCTTGCGGCAATGATCCCGGCGAGCGTTGCCTCGGCCCAGACGGGTTTGACCGGGAAGCCATGCGCCGCCTTGGCCCGGCGGCTGCCCCACAGCGCCCAGATCGCAATGGCCGCCGCAAACAACCCGAACAGCCAGCTTGCCGTTGTTCCCAAGGTTCCGTTCGTTCCCCCGAACATCAGAAAATTGCTGTCCAGCGGCCCGATTGTCTGCCCGCTTGTCAGATACCAGGCGACGTTGCGCCAGACCAGAAAGCCACCCAAAGTCACGATGAACGCCGGAATGGTCAGGTAGCCGACCATCCAGCCGTGAAACGCTCCGATCAGCGTTCCGATGGCAAGACCGACCAGGATGGTGATGATCCAGGTGGCGGGATGGTCCAGCCCCATCCCCAACACGCGCGGCAACAACTCGGTCTGCGTCATGGCCATCACCGCCGAGGTGGTCGCCAGCAACGCGCCAACGGACAGGTCGATGTGCCGGGTTACGATGATGAACACCATACCACAGGCCATGATCGCCACCGAAACCGATTGGATCGACAGGTTGAACAGGTTGCGGGGCGTCAGGAACCGTCCGTCAGTGACGATATTGAACCCAATGCACAGGATCACGAATGCGCCGATCATACCCAAAAGCCGCATGTCCAGTTCCAGCTGTTGGAACAGGCTTGGCTTGGTTTTCTGAGGTATCGGCTGAGACGAAGTTTCGGTCATTTCCGATCTTTCAAATTCAGCAAGCGTCCCCGGCCCGCCCATGCAGGCCGAGGACTTTGGAGTTTAGTTGCAGGGTGCTGGGCCGTTCTCGACGCCTTGGCACAGATCTTCCAGCGCGATCCATCCGGCATCCACAACAACCGACAGATTGTCCTTGGTGATCGGAACCGGAGCCAGGAAGACGGAATTCATCGTCGTTCCACCCGGCGAGGTCCAGCTGACCACTCCGTCGATTTCCGACGGGTCGGTGCCACTGCTGAGTGCGACGGCAATCTCGCCGGCGGCCTTGCCCAGCTCGCGTGCGTCCTTCCAGACGGAAACGGTCTGCGTACCCAAGGCCACGCGGTTCAGCGCGGCGTGATCGCCATCCTGACCCGACACTGGGATACCTTCCATGCCCTGCGCGGTCAGCGCCGCGACAACGCCACCTGCGGTCCCGTCATTCGACGCGACAACCGCATCGACCTTGTTTTCATTGGCGGTCAGGATCTGTTCCATGTTCCGCTGCGCATTGGCGGGCAACCAGCCATCGGTATAGGCTTCACCGACGATCACGATTTCACCACTGTCCAGCGCCGCCTGAAGGATTTCCTGCTGGCCACCGCGCAGGAAGTCCGCGTTCGGATCCGTAGGCGAACCCTTGATCATGACGTAGTTTCCCTTGGGCATCGCCTCGTACACGGCGCGCGCCTGCATGCGCCCCACTTCGACATTGTCGAAGGTCAGGTAGAAGGCGCGATCGTCCTCGATCAGGCGGTCGTAGGCGATGACGGGAATGCCCTCATCCGCGGCGGCCTGTACGGCCGGACCGATGGCCTGCGCGTCCTGCGCCAGAATGATCAGAGCGTCCACACCCTGCGCGATCAGGCTTTCGATGTCCGACAGCTGCTTGGCCGAGGACGACTGGGCGTCCGCCGAGATATATTCGGCGCCACCAGCCTCAAGCGCAGACTTGATTGCCGCTTCGTCCGTCTTCCAGCGCTCTTCCTGAAAGTTGGACCAGCTTACACCGACGACCGGCTCGGCAAAGACAGCCGAGCCAACCATGGCAACAGCAGCTGAAAAGCTGAGAATTCGTTTCATGATTTCCTCCCGTTGATGGGGCCATCGCGTCATGATTCGCGGCCCTCGTATTTCTGCGTATCATATTTATTTCAGTGGGTAAAATATTTACTCTGTTCGCAGGCTCCAAATCCCAATAGATTGAGGCCAACAGAAGATTCGCGGAGACAAGATGCTGAAAAGCAAGGCTTCTCAAAACTCGCTGGACCAACGGAATGCCACGCGCCTTCGGGTGTTGGAGCATATCCGAACCAAGGGGTCGATTTCGCGGATCGATATCGCATCGGCCCTGCAGACCAGCCCGGCCACCGTCACCGCCGCAACCGCTGACCTGATTTCCGCCGGCCTGGTCCGAGAGACCGAAGGCGAGGCGCATTCCAGATCGGCCAAACGCGGGCGGCCGCGGGTTCTTCTGCAACTGGACGGGCCCTCCTATCTTGTGGCGGGCCTCAAGGTCGCGCGTCAGGTCATCTCGGTCATTCTGGTCGATTTCGAAGGCAACGAAGTCACCTCGCACATGTACGCCCTGCAAGATGCCAGGATGTCCCCGCGCGATTTCGTCCGCACCGTGCGCCTTGCGCTTGAGGAGACCTGCGCAAAGATCGACCGTACGATCGACGGGCTTTCAGGTGTTTCCATAGGCATCGCCGGATTGGTCGATGCCGAAAGGAATTTCGTGCACTGGTCATCTTCGATCACCGAGCGCAATGTGAACTTCGCCGCGTTTCTGGACGAAGGCCTGCCCTGCCCGGCCTTCATTGAAAACGATGCAAACCTGGTGGCCAAGGCCGAACAGCTCTTCGGCTTGGGCAAGGGCCTGTCGAACTTTCTTGTCGTCACGATCGAACACGGTGTCGGACTGGGCATCGTTCTGGACGGCAAGCTGTTCCGGGGCAACCATGGCTGCGGGGCCGAATTCGGGCATGCCAAGGTCCAGTTGGACGGGGCGCTGTGCCAATGCGGGCAACGGGGATGCCTCGAGGCCTATGTCGGCGACTATGCATTGATCCGAGAAATGACGGTCGCCGGGCAAAGCAGCGCGTTGGAAACCGTATCCGACATTCACGACCGCGCGCACGCCGGAGACCAACGGGCGATTTCCGTTCTGGCTCGCGCGGGCCAGATGTTCGGCTTGGGCCTGTCCAACCTCATCAATCTGTTTGCCCCAGATTGCATCATTCTGTCCGGAGCCCAGGTCAGCTTTGAGCACCTGTGTTCGGACGACGTGATGGCGCGCATTCGAAACGGAGTGGTGAATGTCGACACCGCCCTGCCCGAGATCAAGGTGCATCATTGGGGCGACCTCATGTGGGCCAAGGGCGCGGCGGCCTACGGGATCGAGCAAGTGTCCATCCTGAAGGTGCAGGAGATCGCAGCCCATGCGAGCTGAATTCGCCCTGGTGGCGGCCCTCGCCACGACCGCCAGTGCCGATCCTGCCATTCCCCGGTATCAACCGATCGACATTCCCTCTCATGTCTACGACGGCGGTTGGGAGCATTTCGTGGGTGGCGGCGTCGCGGTTTTCGACTGCAGCGGGGACGGCTTGCCGGAACTCTTCCTTGCTGGTGGGGCGAACCCATCGCAGCTGTTCCGAAACACCTCTCGAGCGCAAATCTCCTTTCAGGCAAGCACGCCAGAGCCGCTGTCCCTGACAGGTGTGACCGGCGCCTACCCGATGGACATCGACGGCGACGCCATCCTGGACCTTGTGGTTCTGCGCGTTGGGCCGGACCTGTTGCTCAAAGGTGGGCCCGATTGCCAGTTCAGCCCATTCGCGGGGCCGGGGTTTGAGCCCGATGACCACTGGACCACGGCCTTCACGGCCACGTGGGAACCCGGACAGACACTGCCCACTCTCGCCTTCGGAACCTATGTGGACCGCGACAATCCGAATGGCCCATTCGAGGCCTGCGGCCCCACTCTGCTGTACCGCCCCCTTGGTGAAACCTATGGCCCGCCCGTTCGGCTGGAACCTGGGTACTGTGCGCTGTCGGCTTTGTTCTCGGATTGGGGCCGGACCGGGCGCGCGGATCTGCGGATCAGCAACGATCGGCACTACTATGTCCGTGGCGGACAGGAACAGATGTGGGCGATGGAAGAAACTCCGCGCCTGTATGATCAGGCAGAAGGTTGGTTGCCCTACTCGATCTGGGGCATGGGCATCGCGTCGCGCGATCTGACGGGGGATGGCTATCCCGATGTCTACCTGACCTCGATGGGAGATCAGAAATTCCAGATTTTCGACCCCGAAGCCGGCGGTCCCACATGGCGTGATGCGACCTATGACAAGGGCACGACCGCACATCGGCCGCACATCGGCGCGGACGGGCGACCATCGACCGGATGGCACGCGCAATTCGCGGATGTGAACAACGATGGGCGTGACGACATTTTCGTCGCGAAGGGCAATGTCGAACAGATGCCGGATGCGGCTCAAGACGACCCAAACAGCCTGTTGCTGCAGCTGGAATCCGGTCAGTTTTTCGAATCTGCGGCTGGGGCCGGTGTAGCATCGATGGCCAAATCTCGCGGCGCCGCGCTGCTTGATCTGAACAATGACGGCTGGTTGGACCTGGTTGTGGTCAATCGCGGATCACCCGCCGAAATCTATCAGAACCAGCCCGCAACAGGGAATTGGGTCATGGTGGATCTGGGCCAGCACGACGTCAATTCGCAGGCCATCGGCGCCTTCGTCGAAGTCCGGACCGCTGCCGGAATTCAGACCCGCGAGATCACGATCGGCGGCGGCCATGCCAGCGGGATGGCAGGGCCGCATCATTTCGGTCTGGGAGACGCCGAGACCGTGGACATTCGTGTCGTCTGGCCCGGCGGAGCCCCTTCGGACTGGGAGACATACGACACCAACCGGATCATCCGACTGCAGCGCTGATCACTTGTCGACTGGCAGCCCACTGGGCACTCGCTCTGGTACACCCAGCCGTTCGGCAGGATCCTCCAGTGCGGCTAGAAAACTCAGGATGTCGTCAATCTCTGCGTCTGACAGGGCAATCGGTTGCAGTTCGTTGGCCGCGGCGATGGCATCAGCCACGGCCGGATCCTGTAGCGGCCGTTGATCATCGACCCCGGGAAAGGCGGGCAGCTCTGCCATTTCGATCGAGTAGCGCCGCAACGCGCCTTCGGGGTCAAGGTGGTGCCGCACCACGTCCTCGAGCCGAGCATAGGCCCCATCGTGGCCATAGGGCGCAGTCAGCGTGACATTGCGCAGCGACGGCGTCCGGAACGCAAACGCATCTTCGGCTGCACCGGTTACGCGCAGTCGGCCATCATCCCGGACATGGTTTTCAAACCGAGCGGCCTTTCCCGGACCAATCTGCGGCATCGCGATCGCATGAAACCCGTGGTCAGTCTGAAACCACCCCGAATGGCACGATCCGCAACCGGCCTTGCCGTAAAACAGCTGCATGCCGCGCGCCGCGTCGGGCGGTAGTGGTTCTTCTCCGCGCATCGCGCGATCAAAGGGGCTGTTGTCGGCACGCCATTCAAAAGCGATGAAATCGGCAATCACATTGGCGATGGCAACGAACGAGACCTCCTTTTCGGGGGTCACGTCTCGGAACATCCTTTGATATTCCGGAACCGAAGCCACCCGCCCGGCGATCAGGTCCCATGCACCACCCTGTTGCGTCAGAAGGCCCAGCCGCACCGCCTTGCTGATCGGGTTTTCCGAATAATGTCCGGCCATCTCATCGGGCGACAGAACCGGGAACATGGCCTGAGCCGCCAATGCCGAGCGGAACCCCGGCCGCATATGCTGCCCCAACGGTGTTCTTATGCCGAAAGGTTGCTCTGGATCATCCTCGAGCCTGCCGTCGTGAAAAAACGTCGTGAACTCGGTCGCGCCAAGGTTCCAGAGAGCTGGAGAGTTGCGCGGGATGCGCTGTTCGGGCAGGTTGTCGGACCCAAGTCTGCGGGCGCTGCCCAGCCCCACCCCGCCTTCTCCGATACCCAGCGACATCCCGTCCGAGGTCCCGAACCTTGGGTGGTGGCATGTGGCGCAACTGATGTTTTCGTTTCCCGACAGGATCGGGTCGTAGAACAGCATTTGGCCGAGTTCCACGATGGCAAGGTCGGGCTCAATGAACTCGGGAGTCGGGCCCAGGTTCTGGGCCGCTGTCCCGGTGGCAAAGCTGGCAAGAACAGCCAAGGCCGATAAGGAACGGATCACGCTCATGCCCCTGCCTCGGATATCTCAAGCATCAGCGTCTGGTGATACGGTTTCTCGGACGTACATATGATCGAGGGGAACGCGGGGACGTTCGGCGCATTCGGATAGCCCGATGGCTCGATACAGAGCCCGGCATGCGGCGCAAATGGCGCGGACAAATGGGCGGCAGAGTAGACCTGCGCCCCGGGCTGATCGGAATGGACCGTCATCGTCAATCCCGACGGCGCCGCAAGGGTGGCAACCGGTTGGGCCACCTTGCCGCCGGTGCCGAACAGGAAGAAGTGATCGAGGTCCGTGGCGGCCTGTCCGATCGGTTCGGGGGCCGCGAAATCCAGCCCGACCGATGCAGAGTCGACGATCCCGCCAGACGGTATCCCCTGATCGTCCAGTTCCAAGTGACGATCTGACGCCAACTGCAATCGGTGCTCGGAGATGCCTCGAGCGGACCCCAACGTGTAGTAGTTGTGTTGCGCGATGCTGATCGGGGTCGGCCTGTCCGGCCAGGCAGAGATCGAATATGTCAGGCGAGGGAAATCCAACCGGACCCTGACCTCGAAGCGCACAGCCCCCGGAAATCCGCCCGCGCCGTGGGGCGAGACATGGACCAGCACCGCCTCGCGCGGCGAAAGCTGCTCGACCTGCCAGAACTGGCGCGAGAGCCCTTCTGGCCCCCCATGCAGCGTGTTCGCGCCTTCGTTCGCAATCAGCGCATGATGGGTGCCGTCCAGATCGAACCCTGCGCCGCCGATCCGGTTGGCGACCCGCCCGACGATCGCGCCCAGATAGAACGGATCGTTCAGGTATTCGGTCGGGTCGTCATAGCCAAGGATCAGCGGTTGGCCCTTGTACCACCACCCTTGCGTGATCGCTCCATAGCCCAGCAATGACACCCGCATGTCCCCGTCTTGCAGGACGATAACCGGGATATCAGTGCAATCAGTGCGACTTTTGTTCATCATCCAGCCAATGGCGCCAGCGCCTTGTAATACGCTCTGTATCGTCTGTAGGCGCTGTCATAGGCTTCGGTCAAATCACTCTGCGGTTCGATGATGGCGTCGATCTCTGGCGGGGTCATGATCTGTTCGGGTGTTGCGTCTCCGGCTGCGCACATGGCCAGCCGCGCGGCACCAGTCGCAGCCCCGAACGCGCTTCCCTTGGGCAGGGCCAGCGGCACATTCAGCGTGGTCGCGAGGGTCTGAAGCCAATAGCGGGACCGCGCACCGCCACCTACGGCAATCAACTGCGCCGGTTCGGTGCCTGTGCTCCTCAGGGCCTCAAGGCAATCGCGCATTGCGAAACCGACACCCTCCATCACTGCCTGCACCAAATCCGCCGACCCCGAGGCGATGTCGAGGCCCAGAAAAGCCCCTCGGATGGCGCTGTCATTGTGCGGCGTCCGCTCGCCGGACAGGTAGGGCAGAAAGGTCAGCGACGACGGACCGCTTGGCTGGGCGGGCAGCGCCCCTGCCAGCGCCTCGACCGGTTGGCCCAGATTGCGTGACAGCCAGTTCAAGCTGTTGGTCGCCGACAGGATGACGCCCATCTGTATCCATCGCCGAGGCACCGAATGGCAAAAGCAATGAACCGCCGTCTCGGGCGCCGGTGCATAGCTGTTCCGGGCCATCAGCAGCACACCCGAGGTGCCAAGAGACAGAAACCCGGACCCCTCGTCGATGCTGCCGATACCGCAAGCGGCAGCGGCGTTGTCGCCAGCACTGCCAGCGACCACAACCGGGCCGGACAGCCCCCATTCCCGAAGCAGTTCATCCCGCAGTTCGCCACCATGGTCAGTGCCCTCGACCAGTCGCGGCATCTGATCGGGCCTCATGTGACCCAACTCCAGCGCCCTGTCCGACCAGTCTCGCGCGCCGACATCCAGCCAGGACGTTCCCGCGCTGTCGGACATGTCACTGACATATTCCCCGGTCAGCCAGAACCGCAGATAATCCTTCGGCAACAACACCATGGCCGTACAGGCGAACAGGTCGGGTTCATGGGCACGGACCCATTCCAGCTTGGGCGCGGTGAACCCGGGGAACACGATATTGCCCGTGATCTCGCGCATCCCGGGGGTCCGGTCCAATTCTTTGGCCTCTTTCGCCGATCTGGTGTCATTCCACAGAATGCATGGCCGCAGGACGGTGCCGTCCTGATCCATCAGCGTTGCGCCGTGCATATGGCCGCTCAGTCCGATCGCCCGCAGTTGCGCCAGTGCATCGCCGTTCGTCTCACGCAGCCGGCCCATGACGGTTACACAGGCGTCGATCCAATCCTGCGGGGCTTGTTCGGACCAGCCCGGTTGCGGGTTCGACGTGGCGATCTCAGCCTCAGCATCGGCCAGAACCTGCCCGGCTTCGTCCACAAGAATTCCCCTGAGACCCGAGGTCCCCAGATCCAAACCCAGATACACGAGACGCGCCCTCACCCATATTATTTTAGTTGGTAAAATTATTAACCGAGATCAGAAAATGTCAACACCGGAATCCGCCGCGCAAATTCATACGAGACAAATAGGGCGGAACGTTCGGCCCCACCAGGCTTCTTTGATCGGCAGCGGATCAGCCAGTACTCTGCCAATAGGCTGTTTGCGCGCTGAAGACGTAGTTCGCTGTAGTTTGCCAACTCTTGCGCATGCTGCCCTATATCTCCGAGATCAAGGCGGGAGTCTCATTGCATGACGACCGCAACATGGGGCATGGCTGAAATTCAACCTGCAAGGAAAGCGCGCGCGTTCTTTGGGTTGCGCCCATCAGGTTTGACGGATGGCGACATCCCCTTTCTCGGCGAACGGGCCTCAGGGATCCGGGCGCAGGCACAGCCAGATCAGAAAGCCCAGGTAAAGAAAGACGGTGACGTTCAGAACGGTATCCAGAAACTCGCCTGTCATGGCCCTTCCTCCCGCGCCAGCACCCGGAACAGACAGACCACCAGAACCGGAACTATGAAAACAAAGGCGATCGCCGAAATTGCGATCACAGATCGCACCAGCCCGATATCCCCGACAAAGACCATGGCAAGCCCAAGCGCACCCAGAATTGCCCCCCACACCGTGCGGATCCGGGGAGACGGGTTTTCATCACCACCGGTTCCGATCATCGCGAGGGTAAATCCGGCGCTGACGACGCTGGTGACCACAAATAGAAACGCCGCGACAATGGTCGCTGTCTGCGTCAGACCGGACAGAGGAAAACGCTGAAGCAACGCGAATGTGGTCGCGTCAAGATTCTGCTGATTGACCACGGACAAGGAACCTTGCTGCCGCAGCGCGTCGAAAAACCCAAGCCCGCCAAACACGCCAAACCAAAGGATCGAGAACAAGGTTGGCGCGACGATCACACCCAAAAGAAAAGCCCGGATCGTTCGGCCCCGGGAAATCCGGGCGATGAAGATACCGACGAACGGCGACCAGGCCAGCCACCAGATCATGTAGTTCAGAGTCCAATCCTGGAACCAGTTGACGAGGTCGTCACCAAAGAACTCGGCCGTGGCAAACCCTGCGGGCAGAACGTGGAACACGTATCTCCCGAAGCCGCTCACGATACCATTCATCAGGTATGAAGTGGGGCCAAGGACCAACAGATAGATCATCATTGCCACGGCGATCAGCATCGCAGCATTGGACAGCTTGGCCATGCCGTCCCCCAGATCCCGCCGCAGAGGGATGACAAATGCCACACACATGGCGAAAAAGACCGGAAGCGTCAGAGCCGCCGAATCCGCCACGCCAAGCAATCCGGCCAGCCCGGTTTGCACCTGAAACACCCCCATGGCCAGCGAGCCAGCCAACCCCACGGCAATGGCAACGATTGACAGAAGGTCAAAGCCCCAGCCCATCGCCCGAACCCACGGGGCCGACCCAAGAGCGTCGTTCAACGGCGCGCTCAGCAGCAGAGTGCCCCCACGGCGGAAGGCGAAATAGGCAATGATCAGACCGACCACCCCGTAGATTGCCCAGGCATGAAAGCCCCAGTTCAGGTAGGTTACGAACAGAGCGTTTCCGGCGGCCCTCGGATCTGGCTCGTATTTTCTGAGCTCTTCGAAATGAGTCAGCGGCTCGGCCGCACCATAAAACAGCAGCCCAACCCCCATCCCGGCCGCAAACAGCATGGCGATCCATGCGGGAGTCGAAAACTCGGGCTCGGCACCATCCGGCCCCAACCGAATGCGCCCAAAGCGCGAAAAGGCCAGAAACAGCGCAACGAACAACAGGCCGCTGGCCTCGAGCATGATGAACCAGCCCCGGCTTTCGAACTGCGTCGCAACCGCGGCAGACGCCAACCGGCCCAGCCCCGCCGGGTCGACAAGACCCCAAATCGCGATGCCTGCGCTGATCGCAAGCGCGATAACAAGCAGCGTGTTGGTCGATGTGCGGCGCATGGGCTTTGGTCCTTGGATTTGATCCAAGGCCGAGCGTAGAGACCCGTTTGCAACCTGTCCAGAAATCAACTCTTTCGAGAATTTTGTTTGAGAACAGCCGAATATCTGTGCCTAATGGCGGAACCGACCAACGGTGGCGGGCCGCAATGGTGCTGAGCCCGCAGGAGACGTGCATGGCAACTCAACCCAAGGCCGACAACCAGCGCGTGGGCAAGCCTGGGCTGACCTTCTGGTATCAGCTGGTTGTTCTGCTGTTTCTGACCATCGCGTCATTGGTGCTGGCGTCCTCGGTTCTGATACCGCTTGCCTTCGCCATACTGTTGTTTGTGCTGCTTACTGCAACATCTGACCGGATCCACCGGATCGTCATTCTGGGCCATTCCGTACCGAAATGGATGGCGCATCTTGGGGCATTGTGCCTGATCCTGTTTGGATTGCTGATCATCCTGTCGATCCTGTCCAGCCAGGCCGGTCTGGTGTCCGAGGCTTTCCCTAAATACGAAGAGCGCCTGTCCGGTATTCTGGCAAAACTTGTCGCCCTCGTCGGCAACGAGAACTATGCCGCGGCCCAGAAGGCGCTGAGCCAGATCAATCTGTCGGGTTTTGCCGGCAGCATCATCGGATCCGCGGGCGCCTTTCTCAGCGCTTTTTTCCTGGTGCTGCTCTACGTGCCGTTCATGCTGGTTGAACGCGTGCCGATGCAAACCAAGATTGACCTCGCGATCCCGGATCCAATGCTTGCCAACAAAGTTCGCAACGTGCTGCACAGCACGTCCGCCAGCATCCAGCGCTATGTCGGGATCAAGACTTTCGTCAGCGCGCTAACCGGGTTCGGCAGCTTTCTTGTCATGTGGGCGGTCAGGTTGGATTTCGCCGAGACCTGGGCGGTTCTGGCCTTTCTGTTGAATTTCATCCCCACGGTCGGCTCGATCATCGGTGTCGCCCTGCCCTCTCTGGTCGCTCTTGTCCAGTTCGAGGAACTGAGCCCGTTCCTGATGGTGCTGTTGGGGTGCGGGGCCGTGCAATTCTCGGTCGGAAACATTCTTGAGCCGACCTTGCTGGGCAAAAGCCTGAACTTGTCCCCTCTCATGGTCATACTGGCCCTGACATTCTGGACCGCGATCTGGGGCATTCCCGGTGCGCTGATGAGCGTGCCGATCACTGTCTGCATCATGATCATTCTGACCCACATTCCGGCCACGCGCCCCATCGCCATACTGATGTCGGGCGATGGCCGTGTGGGCCCCAAAGACTGATCTCGATGCCGCCAAACCGGATTATCGGCCCATCGCCCGCGCGACTGGCCGCTTCACGAAAGGACAACGCCAATGGTTACCAAAGCGGAACTTGAACAGCAGGTTGCTGAGTTGAAGCGACAGCTTGAAGAGCAGGCCGAGGACAAAAAGTCGGGCGCGCGCAAGGCGGGCGAAAAGGTGAAAGAGGCCGTCCAGGACATTCCCGACAAGTTGTCGGCCGAGTTCGAAGACTGGTCCGGTGAGATCGAAACCGCGCTGGCCGAGCTGGATGCCATGCCACACAAGAAAGCCATCCTGTTCGCCCTGGGCGTTTTCGCTCTGGGCTACGTGATCGGTCGGTCCAGGTAGGAGACAGTCAGATGAGCCGCATTTCCCGAAACATTTCCATCATCCTGCGTACCGAACGGCTGATCGCTCAGCGGAACATGACCGTCTTGGCCAAACGCGCGGGCTTTTTCGCCGCAGCCGGATTGGCGGGCGGGTTGGCCATCATCATGCTGAATGTCGCGGGCTATCTTGCTCTGGCGTCAGTGATGTCCAAGCCGTTGGCTGCACTGGTCATCGCCCTGATCAACCTGATCGTGGCGCTGATACTCGCGGCTATCGCCAACTCGGTCAGCGCCGAGGCCGACACTGCGCCAGTAGCAGAACTGCGCGACATGGCGATCGGCGATATCGAGGCCGAGGTTCAGGACATGATGGCCGAGGCTCGCGAGACGGTCCGCGACCTTAGAACCGTCTCACGCGACCCTCTGGGAACGCTTGCCCCCGGGTTGGTGACCATGATCGCAAGCGCCGTTCTGAAACACCTGAAGAACCGCAAAGAGTAAGCGGCGACTGTCGCCTAGACGGTCGCCCCTTTCTGGCGGATCAGACAACCAATGCTGCTGGCGCAAACACCGACCAGAACGCCGATGATCAGCTCCATGGGCTCGACCTTGGCAAAGGTCCAATGCGCGAAAGCCAGGGTTTCCAGTATGCCGATCACCGCGCCCATCGTCGCGGCCAACCACAGTTGGCGGGTCATCATGCCCACCGCAAGGCCCAGAATGCCGGGCAGGCTCAGGATGTTGCCGCCGATTGTTCCAAGAATCTCAAGCATGTCGTGCCACTCCTAGTCGGATGCGCTGTTCAGGAATGATCGGATCTCGGCCGCGCCGGTACTCTGCGCAATTTCAGTGCCGGTCACCGGATCCAGCGAGGCGACCACTTTCTGATACTCCTCCAGATAGCCCGGCGGCAGGCTGTGCGCGATGCCCTGGTGGCAGTCGATGCAGGTCATGTTCTCGTCGATCGCACGCTGATGTTCGTTGGCGGCGCGCGTTTCCTGAATGGTGAAGTCCATGTATTCGAAATTGTGGCAGTTGCGGCATTCGCGGCTGTCCGACGCCTTCATCTTTTTCCACACGGCCGAGGCCATCTTCAGGCGGTGATCCTCGTATTTCTCGGGCGTGCTGATGGTGCCGACCAGCTCGTGATAGACGTCTTTCACCGCCATGATCTTGGCTTCGATCTTGAAGCTCCATTCCTTGGGCACGTGGCAATCGGAACAGATGGCCCGTACGCCGGAATGGTTGTTGTAGTGGATCGTTTCCCGGTATTCGCCAAGGTTGGTTTCCATCGTGTGGCACGAGACGCAGAATTCTTCGGTATTCGTCATCTCAAGGGTCCAGTGGAACCCACCCCAGAACAGGATGCCGGCCAGAAAGCCCGCCAGAACCAGAAAGCCTGCGCTGAACGCGGCGGCCGGAGTCCAGATCCACGCCCAGATGCGGCCGATCAAGCCGCGCTTTTCAGGAGAGTCTGCCATATTTGGTGCTCCTTTCAGTCCAAAGCTGGATCAGTTTCCGGCCGAGGGCTGGAACAGGTTGTCGACCAGGGCCGGCGCATCCGCCTGCGGCACATGGCACTGGTTGCAGAAATACCGGGTGCCCGCGATCTGATCGAGCTCGTTGCCTTCGCGATCCAGATAGTGGGTCATCGACAGGGTCGGCGCGTTGCGCTCACCGGCCTTGGTCCAGTCGTGGCAGGACAGGCACTGATTGGTGCGGATGTCGATCTGGTACTGGTCGATCTTGTGCGGAATCAGCGGCGGCTGCTGGCGATAGTTGCGCTGCATGCGCCCTTCGATGTTGCGGTGCACATCATCTAGGATGGCCGGATCATCGATATCCACGCCTCGCAACGTGGTCACGGACGCGGATTGCGCAAAGGCAAGCCCGGTCACAAGAAGAACAGGGATCAGGGCTATTGCGCCTGTCGCTATTGATTTTTTCATCTTGGCACTCCCTTAAGCAGGTCTGGCGGCGCGCGGTTCTGGCGCGGCGGCTGGATCGGGTGGCGCGACGACGGCGTCATCGAACCGGTGGGTAAGTTTGAATACGTCGACCGAGCACACGTCGATGCAGCGGCCGCATGTGGTGCAATCGGGCGACAGGATCAGCGGGCTGGATCCCGGCTTGCCCTTCAGTGCGGGCGAGATCACCTGGTTCTCCGGACAGACCGCATAGCAATCCATGCAGTCGTCACAGGCGGCGCGATTGGTCGCGCTGACCCGCAGCAGGCTCTTGGCGCCGATCAGGCCGTAGAAGGCACCGACCGGGCAGATATGGCCGCACCATCCGTGCCGGGCCACGAACAGGTCAAAGACAAAGATCGCCACGACCATCGCCCAGACAAAACCCATGCCAAAGACCAGCCCGCGGTGCAGCATGGTGATGGGGTTCACCAGTTCCCATGCAATCACGCCGGTCAGGGCGGACACGATCAGAACGGTCGCCAATATCCACAATCGGGTGCTGCGTTTGGGCTGCCAGCCTTTGGACAGGTCCAGCCGACGGTGCAGCCAATGCGCGGCATCCGTGACCGGGTTGATCGGGCACACCCACGAGCAATAGACCCGCCCTCCGATCAGCGCATAGGCCACCAGAACGATCAGCCCGCCGATCAGCGCGGTCATTTCCGGCCAGTGGCCGGCCACCAGCCCCTGCAGCAGGATGAACGGATCGGTCAGCGGCAGCACGTCCAGCGTCAACGATCCGGCCAGCGTGCCCTTGACGATCCAGATGCCGAACCACGGTCCCAACAGGAACAGCGCCAGAAAGAACACCTGACTGAACCGCCGCAGCAGCAGGAACCGATGGGCGCCGACCCATCCCTTGACCTCGCGGGCCTCGTGCCCGACGGGCATATGTGTCCGCGCCGTCATTGGCCTGCCCCCGGAAGGTTGTAGCCCGGTTCGTACCCGCCCGGCGCGGCAAGGTTGTCCGCGCCCTGTCCGGGCAGGCGATCGGGCAGGTCGATGATGCCTTCGACCAGCGGCCCGCCCTTTTCGGCCTTTTCTTCCCATCCCTTGCGATAGTGCTCGGCCGAACTGCCACGCGCCAGCCGTGCGGGCAAAACCTTGATCGCCGCCTCGGGCAGAACGCAGCTTTTCTCGCAGACACCGCAGCCAGTGCAGTGGTCGGCATGAACCGTCGGCGCAAAGATCGCGTGGTGGCCGGAACGGTCGTTGTGCGACAACTCCAGCGTGATCGCCTCGTCGATGACGGGGCAGACGCGATAGCAAACGTCGCAGCGCAGCCCCAGGAAGTTCAGGCAGTTCTCCTGATCCACCAGAACCGCAACACCCATCTTGGCGTCGTCAATGTCCTGCAACCCCTTGTCCAGCGCTCCGGTCGGGCAGGCCGCAACACAGGGGATGTCTTCGCACATCTCGCAGGGCACGTCGCGGGCGATGAAATACGGCGTACCGGTCGCCACCGCATCAACCCCCAGCTCGGCCAGCTTCAGCGTGTCATAGGGGCAATCGCGGACGCAAAGCCCGCAGCGGATGCAGGCCCCCAGAAAGCCATCTTCGGGCAACGCCCCCGGTGGGCGCAAGGCCTCGGCCGGCAGGGCGCGGGCGTCGCGGGCCAGATAGGCCAGCACCGACCCGGCGACCAGACAGCCACCCGCCGCGCGCGCCGAGTCCTGCAGGAACCGGCGCCGTTGCGGCGAAAGAGGTTTGCCGACCAGAGACATTACACGCGACCTTTGCGACCCCTGCCCTTACGCCCGCTCGACCTTGCAGGCGCATTTCTTGAAGTCCGTCTCTTTCGACAGCGGACAGGTCGCATCCAGCGTCAGCTTGTTGGTCAGTTGGCCCTCGTCGAACCACGGCATGAACACGAGGCCACGCGGCACCTTGTTGCGACCACGGGTCTCGACACGGCTGATCACCTCGCCGCGGCGGGTGGACAGCACGATCTCCTGCCCGCGGCGCACGCCGCGTTCCTTGGCGTCCTCGGGGTGCATGAACACCACGGCGGCGGGGAAGGCGCGGTGCAGCTCGGGCACGCGGCGGGTCATCGACCCGGAATGCCAGTGCTCCAGCACCCGGCCGGTGCACAGCCAAAGATCGAACTCTTCGTCCGGCTCCTCTGCTGCCGGTTCGTAGGGCGCGAAGATGATCTTGGCCTTGCCGTCCTTATGGCCATAGAATTTGACCTCTGAGCCTTCGGGCACATACGGGTCATAGCCTTCGCGGAAGCGATAGAGCGTTTCTTTCCCGTCTACGACAGGCCAGCGCAGCCCGCGCGCCTGATGGTAGGTTTCGAAGGGTGCAAGGTCATGCGCCTTGCCGCGGCCAAAGCTGGCATATTCCTCGAACAGGCCCTTTTGAACGTAGAAACCGAAATGCTCGGATTCGTCGTTGTGGAACCCTTCGGCGGTTTCCGACAGCGGATACTGGTCGATCTTGCCGTTGGCATACAGTACGTCGAACAGGGTCTTGCCACGATGCTCGGGCATCTTGGCCAGCAACTCTTCGTCCCAGACTTCCTCGACGGTGAAGCGTTTCGAGAACTCCATCAGCTGCCACAGGTCCGACTTGGCCTCGCCCGGGGCCTTGACCTGCTGACGCCAGAACTGGGTGCGGCGTTCGGCGTTTCCATAGGCCCCTTCTTTCTCGACCCACATGGCGGTCGGCAGGATCAGGTCGGCCGCAACGGCAGTCACCGTTGGGTACGGATCTGATACGACGATGAAGTTTTCGGGGTTGCGATAGCCGGGATAGCCTTCTTCGTTGATATTGGGGGCGGCCTGCATGTTGTTGTTGCACTGCACCCAATAGACGTTCAGATCACCATCTTTCAGCTTGCGGTTCTGCAGAACCGCGTGGAAGCCCGGTTTGGGCGGAATGGTGCCTTCGGGAATGTTCCACTTGGTCTCGGTGATCTTGCGGTGTTCATCATTGGTCACCACCATGTCGGCGGGCAGGCGGTGGGCAAAAGTGCCAACCTCGCGCGCGGTGCCACAGGCCGAAGGCTGACCGGTCAGCGAGAACGGTGAGTTGCCGGGCTCGGAGATTTTGCCCACCAGCAAGTGCACGTTGTACATCAACGAGTTCACCCAGGACCCGCGGGTGTGCTGGTTGAAGCCCATGGTCCACAGGCTCATGACCTTGCGGTTCGGGTCGGCATATTCCTTGGCCAGCTGCTCAAGCTGGTTCGCCGGTACGCCCGACAGTTCAGAGACGTATTCCAGCGTGTAGTCGGCGACCGAGGCGGCGTATTCCTCGAACGAGATCGGCTCCAGCTTGCCCGAGTCCGGGTTCGCCGCGGCCTGTTGCAGCGGGTTGGTCTCGCGCAGGCCGTAACCGATGTCGGTAGCGGTCTTGGTGATGTTGACGTGGTTCTTGACGAACTCCTCGTTCACCGCGCCGGTCTGGATGATGTGGTTCGCGATGTAGTTCAGGATGGCCAGATCGGTCTGCGGCTTGAAGATGATGCCGTTGTCGGCCAGTTCGAACGAGCGGTGCTCGAAGGTCGACAGCACATGCACCTGCGCGCCCGGTTTGGTCAGGCGCGTATCGGTCAAGCGCGACCACAGGATCGGGTGCATCTCGGCCATGTTCGAGCCCCACAGCACGAAGGTGTCGGCATGCTCGAGGTCGTCATAGCAGCCCATCGGCTCATCAATGCCGAAGGTCCGCATGAAGCCCACCACGGCCGAGGCCATGCAGTGCCGCGCGTTCGGGTCGATGTTGTTCGTGCGGAACCCGGCCTTCATCAACTTGGCCGCGGCATAGCCCTCCCACACGGTCCACTGTCCCGAGCCGAACATGCCCACGCTGGTCGGGCCTTTCTTGGCCAGCGCCTCTTTCCACTTCTCGGCCATCACGTCGAAGGCTTCGTCCCAGCTGACGGGCTCGAAGTCACCGTTTTTGTCATAGACGCCGTTCGATTTGCGCAACAGCGGGGTGGTCAGACGGTCCTTGC
This sequence comes from Ruegeria sp. CI8, assembly GCF_056536865.1. Lineage (NCBI taxonomy): Bacteria > Pseudomonadati > Pseudomonadota > Alphaproteobacteria > Rhodobacterales > Roseobacteraceae > Ruegeria > Ruegeria sp. CI8. The sequence goes on along the minus strand of NZ_JBQFQL010000001.1, from coordinate 38,325 downwards.
CGTACATGATCTTAGACAAGAAGTAGCCCTTGATGCAGTTCAGCCCCCGGTTCACCGGAGCGTCCGGGTCGCCTTGCGTGGCAACCACGCGGTCGTTCTTGGTGCCCACCAGAACCGAGCAGCCCGTGCCGCAGAACCGGCAAGGTGCCTTGTCCCATCGGATGTCGGCATTGGCGACTTGGGCGGCAGCTTGGCCCGTCGCCAGCGGGATACCGGCCGCGGACGCGGTCGCGGCGGCGGCGGTTGCTTTCAGAAACGTACGGCGAGATTCGGAAATGGTCATGACAAGGGCCTCCGGCTGGAATCTTGGCTGGGAGTTTCAGGACGCGGACGGGTCTCCGCGAGATCTTCGAAATGGTGATAGGTCAGGGTCAGCGAGACGACCCCGGGGATCTGGTGCAGGTCCATGATGATCTCGGACGCCAACCGTGTCGGCGTGTCCTCGACAACGACAACGAACCGGCTGTCGTCGGATTCGGCATGGACCTCGACCCCGTCAAACGCAGTCATCGCCGACCGTGCTGCCGAGGTCTGGTCCGGCGCGACATGCACGAGGCATCCACAGATATTCATTCACGCACCTCCACTGTGGCGGGCTGGTATCTCTCAAGGGAAACGGCACCGGTCGGGCATGCGGCCGAACAGGCTCCGCAACCGACACATGATGCCAGGTCCAGGTTCACTTCGGCACGGCCTCCGGTTTTCAGGCGGAATCGGATGGCCCCTTGATCGCAGCTGTCCTGGCACACCCGGCAACTGACACCATTTGCCGAAAGGCAGGTGTCGGACACTTTCGCGCGCCACGGCCACTCGGCGAACCGGTCCAGGCTCAATGCGTCGGTATTGCACGCATCGGCGCAGTCTCCGCAAAAGGTGCAGCCACCCTGCTGCGGCTGAAACACCGGCAAGCCCGCGTCGTCCAAAGCCAGAACATCCTCGGGGCAAACCGAGACACAGTCGCCGCATCGAGTGCAGAGATCGTGGAAGTTTTCGCGCGCCGCTCCTGGCGGCCGCTTCACGCTGTCGTCTTCGCGAGGCAGGCGTCCCGTCAGGAACGCGCGCCTGCTGGCTACCGCAGACATGTGCCGCCCACCTGTTCTAGAAACATTTGTGGTACTCCGTTCATGCTGCGTGGATAGCGGATACGAGTCAACTCTGACTTGATCTTGATCAGATTTGCTCATGGATTAAGCAAACGAATCCTTCCTTAAACACAACCCTGGAAAGGCGCGGCACAAAGCTGATCCGAAATTCCGGAAACGGCGGATTGCGCAGTCATAATCGAATATTACTATAAAAAATGCAGACTCGACCCGGTGGTCTGTACTAGGCTGCCTGCGGGTGGATACTTCTGAGGGCACCAATGTCTGGCGACCTAAGGGAATGGCTGAGCGCCCTTGGGTTGTCCGATTACACCCAAGCGTTCGCGGAAAACAAAATCGACTTTGCAATTCTTCCTGAACTTACGGGCGAGGATTTGCGCGAGATCGGGGTGACCGCCGTCGGCGACCGTCGCAGGTTGCTGCGCGCGATATCCGAGCTGGACGTCCCCGAAAGCGTCGGCGCGTTTGAACCCGAGGTCGAACTGGAGCCGGCAAAACGTCAGGTCACGGTTCTGTTCGCGGACCTGACCGGCTTTACCAAATTGTCCAGCGAACACGACGCCGAAGACATGCACGCGCTGCTGAATGCGTTCTTTGGCAAGGTCGACCGCGCCGTCGAGAAATTTGGAGGCCGGATCGACAAGCATATCGGAGACGCTGTCATGGCGGTGTTCGGGGCGCCGATCTCGCACACCAACGACACCGAACGGGCGGCCCGGGCTGCGTTGGAGATTCACGCCGCGCTGCCCACACTTGACCCGCCCCTGTCCTGCCATATCGGCATCGCCTCGGGGCAGGTCATCGCCAGCACCACCGGAAGCGAAGCCCATACCGAATACACCGTAACCGGGGACGGCGTGAATCTTGCGTCCCGCCTGACCGACATTTCTGCGCCGGGTCAAACGTTGGTGTCGGATGACATCCAGCGCGCGCTTGGCCCTCTGTTCGTGGGCGAGGCGATCGGCACCAAGGCAATCAAAGGCCTGAACAAGGATGTCGAAATCTGGCGTCTGGACCGTCTGGCCCGGAACATCCGCACGCGGCGCCACAAATTCATCGGGCGGGAACGCGAGATGTCGTTGTTCTCGGCGACATTCGACCGGTGCCAGCGCCATGGAAAGGGTGAGGTTCACATCATTCTTGGCGAACCCGGTATCGGCAAGACCCACTTTTCGGAACAGGTGGCCGAGCTGGCCGCAAACCGCTCCTATTCGATCCACGGGGGCGTGGTGATGGATTTCGGCACACGCGAGGGACATTCGGCCATCCAGTCCATCGCCCGCAGCCTTCTGGGGCTCGACCCGATCGACGACTCCGATGCCAGCACCGCGGCCGCTCATGACGCGATCAACCGGGGGTGGATCAACCCTGCCAGTTCAGCCCATCTGAACGCTTTGCTCGAACTTGAACAGGATCCCGGATTGGCCGAAGTCTATGCCGCGATGGACAACGCCGCACGCATGCGGGGTCGGCGACAGGTCATCGACGAACTGCTGCAGGCCCGCAGCCGCGAGGCCCCCCTTCTGCTCCAGGTCGAGGACATACATTGGGCGCCACCGGACATTCTGACCATGTGTTCTTACATGGCTGCCGCGACGCGGGACCTGCCTTGCGTTCTGATGATGACCAGCCGGGTCGAAGGCGACCCGATCGATCGGGAATGGCAGATGGGAACGGACGGTGCGCTGGTGTCCAAGCTTGAGCTTTCGCCGATGGGCGACGAACAGGCGCGGAAACTGGTCGAAGAATTCACCGCCATCGACCCCGAGCTGTTGGAAACCTGCGTGCAACGCGCCGGAGGCAATCCGCTGTTTCTCGAGCAACTGCTGCGCAATATCGACGGCCTGACCCGCGACACCGTCCCCGGCAGCATCCAAGGCATCGTGCAATCCCGTCTGGACGGGTTGGATCGTCGAAGCAGAACGGCGATTCAGGCAGCATCGGTTCTGGGGCAGCGGTTCTCGCCCGAAGTTCTGAACTATCTGCTGGGTGAAGGCCATCTGGACACGTCCGACCTGATCCGCTCGGCCCTGATCCGCGAGGCCGGGGCAGATCTGATGTTTGCGCATGCTCTGATCCGCGACGGATCCTATGCGACACTGGTCAAGTCCGAGCGCGCCCGACTGCACCGGCAGGCAGCAAGCTGGTACGAGGGCAAGGACGCCACCTTGCGCGCCCAACACCTGGACCGTGCCGACGCCTCAAACGCAGCCGAAGCCTATCTGGAGGCCGCCGAAAACCTGATCCAGGCCTTCCAGTTTGACGAGGCCAGCCCGCTGATCGAACGCGCGCTCGAGCTTTCGGCGCCGCCGGGTATCCGGTTTGACCTGATGTGTGCCCGCGCGGAAACCCATCGACTTCAGGGCCTGTCGGACGAGGCCCTGAGCGAGTTCAACGAAGCCGCTGCCTTGGCCGAGACTGACGCGCAGATTTGCCGCGTTCATATCGGTCTTGCACAAGCCGCACGCCAGGCCAGCCTGTACCAGGATGCGCTGCACAGCCTCAACATCGCCGAGGCCGCCGCTGAACGTATCGGATCGGAACGGGATCTGGCCCAGATCAGCTATGTTCGCGGAAACATCTATTTCCCATTGGGACGGGTCGCGGATGCTCTGCAAAGCAACGAAAAAGCACTGACGCTGGCGCGCAAACTGGAATCCGTCCGGCTGGAGGTCGGCGCCCTCAGCGGCTTTGGCGATGCGAATTTCATGAATGCCGCCATGCGCACCGCCGCAGGGTTCTACACTCAGGCCGTCGAAAGAGCGCGGGACAAAGGACTGGTCCGGGACCTGGCCGCCAACCTTCACAATCTCAGTGTCGCCCGCAGTTACTCAGGTGACGTGGAGCAAGGTCGGGCCGACGCGCAGGAAGCCATCGAAATCTCGCAGAAATACTTTGCCTTCGTGCCGGAATGTGTCGCGCAGACCTGCCTGGGCGTCGCGTGCACCTTTCAGGATGACATGGACGGTGCGCTGCAGGCCTTCATCCAATCCGCCGATATCGCCCAGCGCGTCGGTGCCAAGCGACTCGAGGCTCAGGCTCTGGAACACTTAGCGCGGGCGCAGGTTTATGCCGGGCAAAGGCACGAGGCTGAACAGGTGGGGCGGCGCGCCGTGGAAATCGCGTTGGAACATGGCCGCAACTTTGTCGGCCCCAAGGCGCTGTCGGCATTGGCCTTAGCTCTGGACGATCCGGATACCCAGGATGAACTGTTGGATCAGGGCGTCCGGATACTGGGCGAAGGCTGCGTTGGGCATAGCCACCTGCATTTTTACGCAGATGCCTGCGCCGTGATGCTGGCCCGCCAGAATTGGGACCGCGCGATCCGCTTTGCCGACGCCTTGTCCGAGTTCACCGCCTCAGAACCACTGCCGATGGCCGATCTGTCCATCCGTCACACCCGTCTTCTTGCTGCGACCGGGCAACAGGGCCTCGCCCTGTCTGACCACGCCGAGTTTCCAGAACTTCGATCACAGTTCGACGATCTGGGCGTGGTGCGGTCGCTGATGGGGCATCTGGATTTCCCGGTGGCCGGGATGGCCGGTCAACCGACGGCATGAACCGCACGACGATGGAACAACAGAAAGAAACAGAGCGCGGAATGACGGTCGAGAAAAAGGTCTGGGGCCTGTCAGGCCTCGTGTCGCTGATCCTGACGGCCGTATTGTTCTACCTTTGGGCCTCGCTGAACCATTTCGAGCAGGACCCGACCCAATTGCCGGATCAGGCCTCGGTCGATACCTATCTGGAGTCGCTGGAGAACCCGCCGGATTATCGGGTCAGGACGGGAATATTCCTCAAATCCTTCAGTTTCGTCGACGCGAGCGATGTCCACGTCACGGGCTATGTCTGGCAGCACTATCAAACCGGCATCCATGACGCGATAAAACCCGAACCCGGTCAGGCCGGGTTCCTTCTGCCCGAGTCCGTGGATGTCGGGAGCGGCCTTATCGAAGAAGCCTACCGGATGCCAGAACCCGGTGGCGAAGTGATCGGCTGGTACTTTGAGCAGACCCTGCGCCAGTCCTTCGACTACACCAGCTATCCTTTCGACCACAAAACCGTCTGGGTGCGGTTCTGGCCAGGCCGGTTTGACGTGAACGTCGCCTTGGTTCCCGACTTCGACGCTTATCCCGCGACTGGGCCAAAGGACATTTTCGGGATCGACAACCGCATCGTCATGGGCACCTGGGAACGCGAAAACACCTATTTTGACTACAAGCTGTCCGATTTGGACACGACGCTGGGCATCAACCAGAACGAGTTTCAGACCAGACTGCCCGAACTGCACTACAACTTTGTCATCAAACGCAACTTTGCGAACGCCTTCGTGGTGCATATGATCCCATTGATCGTAGTCACGATGCTTCTGTTCGGCGCCGTAATGACGGTGACGCGGAAGCCGAACCTGGTCGAACGGCACGATTTCAGCACCTCAAGCGTGATCGGAACCTGCTCGGTCCTGTTCTTCGTGATCCTGCTGGCCCATGTGCAATTGCGCGAGGGTTTTGCCGGGTCACCGGTAATCTACATGGAGTCCTTCTTTTTCCTGATGTACTTCATGCTGCTTGTTGTCTCGGTGAACACCTATCTGTTCGTCTCCGAGTCCGCACCGTCGCTGCGCTTGATCCACTATCGTGACAACCTGATTCCAAAGGCCGCGTTCTGGCCATTTGTCCTGAGCTGCATGATCGCGATCACCGCCTACAACCTCAGCCTCAAGTCACCTCCGCCAACGGATGCTCCCGAGGCCATCACGCATCAGGACGGCTAGCGGCCGCCTCATACCCGGGCTTGAGCGTCCCTGTGGCCATGTCGATCGAGTATTCGTCGACCAACTCGGACGCACCGCTTTCCAGTTCGGCAAGGTATTTTTCCGGATTGGCGATGACGTAGACATAGGCCGGTTTTTTTACGCCATCCATCAGGACATTGATCCGCTTGCGGACATAGACATTGTCAGCCGCGCCCGGTCCGTGAAAACCCTCGAGCTTGTCGAGTTCCTTCAACCCGCCCGAGGTGACCCGGTAGACCTCGCCCTTGATTGGACGGCCAGTGCCCTTGCGATCCACCAGTGTGGCCATGCGGTGCAGATAGGCACAGTTCGGGTTGTCGCAAAACGGCTCTTTCGGAACGATCAGGGGCATGGGCTGCCGAGTGACCGCCTGTCCAACGAAATCATCCAGGACGTCCGCATGAGTGTCGTGGTTGGGAAATCCTTTTTTGAGCGATCCGTAGGTAAAATACAGATAGGTCTTTTCGCGTTCATCGATCAGGTCGTCTTCGTCTTCCACCTCTTCCGGTTCTGACAGGGCGTGCGTGTTGGCCCATTCGTCCAGCATCGCGCGGATCTCGTCCGACACCCTGATGCCCCTGGACCGCACCGGATCCTGCAGAAAGTGGATCAGAGGGCTTGCATCGATGCTCTCCGCCGCCAGCAGGGTTTCGACCATCTCGGCCGAGTTGTTCATCGCGGCGACATGCAGGCTGGTAAATCCGTGATCATTGACCGCGTTCACGTTGATACCTCTTGCGATGAGGGCTTTGGCAGCCTCGATGTCCGGTTTTCCCAGGTCTTGCCCGTTCTCGGTCAACTCCCCCTCGCCGCCTGCCGCATAGTGCAGCAGCGTGTCGCCATTATGGTCATCGACAATGTCGATACCGGCGACCCCATCATCTATGGCCTGAAACACCGGCTCCCATTGGGCGAAGTCATCCGAGGCCGCAGCATCCTGCGCCCATTTGCAGATGTTGTGTTCGTGGTTTTCCAGCTCTTCGAAGGCTTCTTCCAACACCTCCATGATCTGGTCGGGCGTGGCCATCATGCCGATGCCCATCATCCCGTTCGACAAGCGCCCCTTGCGGGGACCCACAAGATCAATCCCCAGATCGCGCAGCTTTTCGACATTGTTCTGGGTGGTGACGTTGTTCCACATGTTGGTGTTGCAAGCCGGGCAAAGGATCGCCGGCTTATTGCGGTACTGCCAGGCCACAAAAACCGAGGTCAGCAGGTTGTCGGCAATGCCGTTGGCGATCTTGCCCATCGTGTTGCAGGTGACCGGCGCGACAATGACGCAATCGGCCCAGTCGCACAGCGCAAGATGCGAGGCGCGCAAGGGCATTCCGAACTCGGTATAGCGAAAGTTCCACTCGTCATCGTCGCGGTAGTAGTCATTGTGGGTGATGTAGTCGTCGACTGTCTTGCTTTTCTTCCCGGTCTTTTTTGCCTTGCGGGCCTCGCTGGCCTTGTCGGTCCCGATATCGCGAAAGAACTTTTCGGCCGAAACCGAAGGTATCAGTTTCACATTGTGACCTGCCTCGGTGATCCGGGCGACCAACTGAGGCACCTTGTCCGCAGCCGACGAGCCGCAGGCGCATAGCAGAACGTTCCGGCGCCCGTTTGGCGGGGCTGTCAAACCGCCCTTGGGATACCCGAAGATGTTCTTGTCGAGGCTCGGCGACTCGTGGCGCAGCAAGACAGGCAGACCGGCTTTCTTCATGTCTTCCTGCAGGCCGCCTTCCAGGATCATGTCAACGATATCGCTGCGCTTGCCCAGGCATTTCCCATGGAAGAAGAGATAAGGCACCTTTTCCTTGCCGCTTTCCGCCACCAGTTGCCTGCGCATTTTCATGGCGTTGGCCCCGTGTCCGGCGACATCGACCAATTTCAGACCGGTCGCGCCGATATTGGCCAGAATGTTCTTCAGCATGTTCGACCATGGGTCCTCATCCTCGTAGAACAGAACCAGCGGGTTTTCCCGGACGATCCGAGCCACGTCGCTGGGGTCTTCCGGGGGCTGGGTCTCCTCGATCACCAGCATGGCCGGGCTTTTCAGGTCGCGCAGCCCGCGAAAGATATGCCCGCGCGGCGCCTGCCAAACCTGCGAAGTCGCCGGGCTCATATCTACGACCGTTACAAGATCGGCCTTTTCATCATAGGCCACGCACAAGCACCAGAACTCTTCCAGCAGCGCCGTCTCGCGGAACACGTTTTCGGGCGGCCGGATCACCTCGAACCCCAACACGCGGTTGAAGTCGATGTTGATCATCAGGTGGCGCCCCTCATGTTCGTTCAGGCTGCGCAGCTGATCCCGGAACCAGTCTTGCGGCGACCTTTTGTCCTTCCCGGATCGTTCGGCATAACTGCGGAACGTGCTGCCGATATGCACCTCGGACGTTCCAGCCAGATACCGCTGGGCCATCTCGCTCATCTTCTTGGCGGTCGATACCCGGCTCAGCGCCTCGGTGTACGAGGTCTGGGTCGCAATAAGCAGCTTGTCTTCGGTGACCTGGACATCGCCCAAGATCTGCAGGCTTTCGGCCAGAACGCCCAGGCTGTTCATGTTCGGGCTGGCCCGCCGGAACAGGTTGCGGCGCTTCTTGGGATCGCGGGCCAGATACCTGGTGCTGTCCACATAGTTGCAGTCCTGCCGGAAGGTCTGCAGCGTGGTCTGTACCGCTTCGCGTGCAGAGAACCGCAGCAGGCCGCGCGCCCGCATCGAAGTGCCGTCGCGGTCGGACATGGCAGCGTACAGGCGGTCGATCGTGGTGACCCACAGCTTGCCGTATTTTTCGGGATGCACGTCCATCATGTGCACCAACCCGGTGCTGGGGTTGCACTTGGCGATCACCGCGAAATGGCCGCCGGGCATGGTGGGCTTGCCATGCGCGACCCCAACCTGAAAATTCGCCACCAGAATGTCGTTGTCTCCGCCCAGTCGATTGGATTCGTCAATCGCCTCAAGCAGCAGCGGCACCGAGGTCGTGGCCTCGTCCATGAAATAGGCCTGGACCTGCACCAGGTCGCGCAGACCCTGCGAATGGATATAGGTGCACGCCACGTCGAACAGTTCACCCAGCGAGATGCCGTCATTGACGACAAAGCTGGTGGGCAGTTCGCAGACGCGGAAGATGTCGTTCACCTCGCAGCTGAAGCCCAGCGCCGACATGCTCAGCGCGGCCGCGGTCACGCTGCAGCAGTTGATGGGTTGCTGGAAATTCTGAAGATGCACACTGACCAAATCGCCGAACAGCGTGGCGTAGCATTCGCGTCGAATTTCCGCGGGGATATCCAGCCACTCGTTACTGGCCAGAAAGGCCAGCCGAGTGCCGGGCAAGGCCACGGCCTGCAGGCTGACCGGTATGTCGCGGATCTCCAGATGCTCCTCGTAGAAATAGTCCCCGGTATCGGCGGTCGCCAGATCAACGTCGTTCTGGCGCAGCTTCACGATGCCGTCCAAAACCACATACATCCCGCGCGGCGGCAGAACCGTGTCCTCAAGAACTTCGAACAGATCGAAATGCTGCCTGAGCCGCTCGGCGCTCTGCCGCACCTTTTCGCCGGGCAGGACTGCGAATATCTTCTCCCAATCGGCAGATGTGGCTTCAATCGGTTTTGAATTGGAAATCGTTTGTGTGGTCACGGCCAGTTCCTCCCCCAAAAAGTCAGTGGCGCAATGGTTTCGTATTTCGTGGTCACTTTCCTGAAATCAGTATTTGTATTTTGCAGTCTCCCCCGCCGGACAAACGGCAGGCCGCCCGACGCGTGGCGCCATTCAATGCTGGCTCCACCCCTCAATTTGCGCAGGCAATACGAGCGATACCTGCATTCTTAGTACAGATTTTCAGAAAAATCACTGGGATTGTGGGGTTTACCCAGCTTCGCGACCTGATGCACCGCTGGGGCAGAGCGGCCTTGATTGATCGGGTGATAGACGCCAACGTGCAAGCAACCCGCCAGACCCGCGGCCGGTTCAAAGCAACGGAGCCCCCAATGTCAAAACATGGATATGAATCCGGCCGCCTGAATCTGCCGTTCGTCGGCATCGCCACATTCGGCAAGAAGCCATATGTGCAGGATTGGGACCGGGTCGATGCCGATGTCGCCATCCTGGGCGCCCCGTTCGATTTCGGCTGCCAATACCGGTCCGGAGCCCGGTTCGGCCCGCGTGCGGTGCGCGAGGCATCGACTCTGTTCAGCTTTGGTCATGCAGGTGCTTATGATCACGAGGACGATGCCACCTATTTGGGCGAAGAGGTGCGCATCGTCGATCTGGGGGATGCAGACATCATCCACACCAAAACCGAAGCCAGCCACGCGAATATCGAATACGGGGTGCGCAAGATCCTTCAGGCCGGCGCTCTGCCCGTAACGATCGGTGGTGACCATTCCGTCAACATTCCCTGCATCAACGCCTTTGATCAGGACTGCGCCCGAAACGGTCCCATTCACGTGGTCCAGATCGACGCACATCTGGATTTCGTGGACGAGCGCCATGGCGTTACGGCGGGCCATGGAAACCCGATGCGGCGGGCGATCGAGAAGGACTATGTCTCGGGTATGACCCAGCTGGGCATCCGCAACGTCTCATCGACCGCGAAAGAAGGTTACGAGGATGCACGCGCGCGCGGCTCCGACATCTTGTCGGTGCGGCAGGTCCGCAAGCTGGGGACCGAAGGGGTGTTGGACCGCATCCCCTCGGGCGTCCGATACTACGTGACCATCGACATTGACGCGTTTTGCCCATCCATTGCACCGGGCACCGGAACGCCAAGCCACGGCGGTTTTTTGTACTACGACGTTCTGGAAATCCTGCAGGGCCTTGCCCGGAAAGGGCAGGTCGCCGGCATCGACCTTGTCGAAGTTGCCCCGGCCTATGACCCGACCGAAAGCACGCAGATCCTTGCCGCGCAGCTGTTGCTGAACTTCATCGGCTTCATCTTTCACCACAAAGAATGAAAGAAACTCCGGTCACATCAACTCGGAGAGATCAGCCAACGGGGTCTCTCGAGTAACCGTGACGGTGTGACTACCACCCGGGGACTGAACCCGCACGTCCATATGTTCAGCCTGCGAAAACCGGTCGAAGTAGTCAAATCTCATTTCACCAAGCGCCTGAAGGTTGCTGCACCTGATCGTGTATTCGGCCTGAAATTCGGGCCGGTGATCGTCAGGCCCCAAGGCCGAACCGGCTTCGCCGCCGACCAGCGCCACGTTCGCCGTGGCCGTGGCACAACCCGCCTCGGCGGTGACCGCGAAGAGGGTCATGGGCTGTGACAGGTCCGAAATGGCGACCGCGACCTTCGCCTTTTCCTCTGCGCTCGAAGCGGGAAGTTCAAAGCCAACGATTTCTGACGCAGGAACAGACAGGGACAGCGTGTACCCCGAATCCAAAAACGCGATCTCCAGCGCTGCGGGTTTTGGCGCCCTTTCCTGCTGCGCGTCCAACGCAAGGGGAAACACGCAAAGGGCAAACGCCAGGGATCTCATCACGCAACCACCACCAACTCAAGAATCACACCATCATTGTATCTGCGCGCAATCGGCAGGCAACGGCGCGCAACCCCGTCTGACCCCGCTGGAAATGGCTAGGCAGATCCAGAGAACCCATCCAGCCAAACCGTATTTTGCCAAAACAACGGCGTGTTTCACAATTAATTTCCGACTTAAAGACTCGGGTTGACATAACTTACAATTTCACTCAGTTAATATTCATCTCTGCACCCGCACCGGGTGCTCTTGCCCATTCATTTCGACAGGAAGGCCTGAACTTCATGACCCGCGTATTTTCGACGACCAGCCTGGCAGCCTTGCTGATGGCAACAGCGGCAGCCGCCGGCGACGCCCCCGCCAAGGTCGACATTCTGGAAACCTATGCTGACATTGCCGAAGCAAAATACGACGACAGTTTGCGTGCTGCCCGCAAGTTGCAGGCCGCCGTTGCCGCGCTGGTTGACCAGCCTTCTGCTGAAAACCTGACCGCAGCACGCCAGGCCTGGGTTGCGGCACGTGTTCCGTATCAACAGACCGAGGTCTATCGCTTCGGCAATCCCATCGTCGACGAATGGGAAGGCAAGGTGAACGCGTGGCCTCTGGACGAGGGACTGATCGACTATGTGGATGCGGCCTATGGCGGCGCGACGGACGAAAACGAGCTTGCGGTTCTGAACGTGATTGCCTCGCCCAGCTTTGAGCTGTCTGGCCAGCCGGTCGACGCGACCGAGATCACGCCCGAACTGCTGTCTGAGACCCTGCACGAGGCCGACGGGATCGAGGCCAATGTGGCAACGGGTTATCACGCCATCGAGTTCCTACTGTGGGGCCAGGATCTGAACGGTCACGGCGAGGGCGCCGGCAACCGTCCGTGGACGGACTACGCGCAGGACGAGTCCTGCACCGGCGGCAACTGCGATCGCCGAGCCCAGTATCTGGTGGCGGCGACCGACCTGCTGGTTTCGGATCTGGAGTGGATGGCCGCGCAATGGCAGGACGACGGTGCCGCGCGGGCGGCCCTGACCGACGACGCTGACTCGGGCATCAGTGCAATTCTGACGGGCATGGGATCCCTGTCCTATGGCGAACAGGCTGGTGAGCGCATGCGCCTTGGACTGATGCTGAACGACCCGGAAGAAGAGCATGACTGTTTCTCGGACAACACGCACAACAGCCACTACTATGACGGGTTGGGGATTCAGAACGTCTATCTGGGTCGGTATGTCCGGATTGACGGCACTCCGGTTTCGGGTCCGTCCCTGTCGGATTTGGTTGCGGCCTCGGAGCCGGCTCTGGACACCGAGATGAAGACAAAGCTGGCCAACACAATGTACGCGCTGGGCCAGATCAAAACCGCAGCCGAGGGTGGATTTGCCTACGATCAGATGCTCGAGCGCGGGAATGTCGGTGGCGAAACGCTGATCATGGGCGGCGTCGAAGGCCTGATCGATCAGACCAAGACGATCGAACGTATCGTGTCCGTGCTGGGCTTGGGAAATGTCGCATTCGAAGGGTCCGACAGCCTCGACAACCCCGACGCCGTTTTCCACTGATGAACCAAAGCAGCCGGGCGCAGCGACCGCTTGCGCCCGACCCTGCGACAAGCTGTGTCTGGACCCGAAGCAAATACCCTACTATTTGACTAGGAATTACGAAAGGCCGAGTCGCCATGATCGTCTGCCACTGCACCAACATCACGGATCGCGAGATCCGCGCGGCAATCGACTGGATGCGCGCGGCAGATCCTCAAACCATCATCACGCCGGGCAAGATTTACCATGCTTTGGGAAAATCGGCGGATTGTGGCGGGTGTATGCCGCTGTTTCTGGACACGATGCGCGCAACCGATAACCTCGAAGTACCCATGCAATTCCGCGCCCTGCGCGTGGATGATACACAGGAGAGTGCAGATGAAGGGCGACCCCAAAGTCATCGAATACTTAAACAAGTCCCTGCGGCATGAATTGACCGCAGTCAGCCAGTACTGGCTGCATTACCGCCTGCAGGAGGACTGGGGCCTGGGCCACATGGCCAAAAAAAGCCGCGAGGAAAGCATCGAAGAGATGCAGCACGCGGACAAGCTGATCGAGCGGATCATCTTCCTCGGCGGCCACCCCAACCTGCAAAAGCTCGACCCGCTGCGCATCGGCCAGACGCCCAAGGAAACGCTGGAATGCGACCTTGCGGCCGAGATCGACGCCCGGGCCCTGTACAAGGAAGCGCGCGAATACTGCCAACAGGCCGGCGACTTCGTGTCGATGGCGCTGTTCGAACAACTGATGGCCGATGAAGAAGGCCATATCGATTTCCTCGAAACCCAGCTCGATCTGTACGAAAGACTCGGCGAAGCAAATTATGCGCAACTCAATGCATCGAAAATGGACGAGGCCGAATAAGACGGGCCTCTTCGTGGTGGCCGTTTTTGCGGCCACCCCCTCCCTGTCTCAGGATCTGCGGGACAGTCATTTGAACCCCCTCCCCCGAACCGACGCTGAACGGGCACGGATCGCCACAGTCACCGCAGCGCCGTCGGATTTCACGCAGCCCCAGCGCTATGAGGACCTGCCGGCAGGCGCCGCGACGGTGCGCGCCCGGACCGATGCGGATGCGTTCTCGCAACCCTCGGCCAACCTGAGCTTTGAGCAGGAGCTGGATTTCAAGGTCGGCAACGGGCTGTTCAAGAAGGTCTGGGTGTCGTCTCCGTCCTCGACTCTGGCCTCGGATGGGCTAGGGCCGCTGTTCAACGCCCGGTCGTGCCAACGCTGTCACATCAAGGACGGGCGTGGCCACACCCCGGCCGGACCCGAAGACAACGCCATTTCGATGTTCCTGCGCGTTTCCATCCCCGGAATGCCCGCGGACGCGCCGGAAGAGATCGCGGGGTATCTCGCCACCCTGCCCGAACCCACCTATGGCGGCCAGATGCAGGATTTCGCCCTGCCCGGCCACCAGGCCGAATACCGGCTGGACATCACCTACGAAGAAATCCCGGTGGAACTGTCCGACGGCGAAGCCGTGTCGCTGCGCAAGCCCACCTACAGAGCGGCCGATCTGGGCTATGGGCCGTTGCACCCGGACGCGATGCTCAGCCCACGCGTGGCGCCGCAGATGATCGGTCTGGGCCTGCTCGAGGCGATCCCGGCCGAGGACATCCTGGCCAAGGCCGACCCCGACGACGCCGATGGGGACGGGATCTCGGGGCGGCCCAACATCGTGTGGTCGACGGAATTCGGCGAACCCATGCTGGGCCGGTTCGGGCTGAAGGCGGGCATGCCGACGATCATGGAGCAGTCGGCTGCGGCCTTCGCCGGCGATATCGGCATTTCCAGCCCGCTCTACCCCGCGCCATTTGGCGATTGCACCCCGGCGCAGGCCGATTGCCAGACCGCACCGCATGGTGACGGCGACGAACGCGGCTTTGAGATCGACCAGCAAGGCATGGATCTGGTGGCCTTCTACAGCCGCAACCTGGGCGTTCCCGCCCGGCGCGATGTGGATGACCCGCAGGTTCTGCGCGGGAAAGAGGTGTTCCACACCATTGGCTGCGCGTCCTGTCACACGCCCGCTTTCGTCACCCACCGCCTGCCCGACCGGCCCGAGCACAGTTTCCAGCTGATCTGGCCCTACACGGACCTGCTGCTGCACGACATGGGCGAGGGACTGGCCGACAACCGCCCCGAGGCCCGCGCCACAGGCCGCGAATGGCGCACCGCGCCACTATGGGGCATCGGCCTGACCAAACGGGTCTCGGAGCACACTCAGTTCCTGCATGACGGCCGCGCGCGCTCGCTTCTCGAAGCGGTCCTGTGGCACGGCGGCGAGGCCCGGGCCGCGCGCGATGCAGTCGTTTCCATGCCAAAACCGGATCGGGACGCCCTGATCGAATTTCTTGAAAGCCTCTGACCGATGCGCCTGATTGCCGTGATCCTTTCCGCATTGATGCCGCTCTGCGCGGTGGCACAAAGCCGCGATGCGATCCTGACCGACGTGACCCAAGCCCATATCCTGCCGCGTTTCGACCACCTTGTCGAAGCGACGGCCACGCTGGATGCTGCCGCACGCGCCGACTGCGCGCCGGGGTCCGCCGATCTGCGCGCGACCTATCACGCCGCCTTCGACGCCTGGATATCCGACAGCCACCTGCGGTTCGGCCCGACCGAGGTCGGAGACCGTGCCTTTGCTCTGGCCTTCTGGCCCGACAGCAAAGGGTTCACGCCAAAGGCGCTGTCGGCGATGATCGCGGCCGAAGACCCGGCCATTGCCGACCCCGATGCCTTTGCCGAAACCTCGATCGCGGGGCGCGGCTTCCTCGCGCTCGAGAGGATGCTGTACGACCCGGCCTTTGCCGATCAGGGCGATGCGGCCTATCGCTGCGGGTTGATCCGCGCCATCGCCGCCGACATCCATCGCACCGCCCGGGCCATCGACCGGGACTGGTACGGCCATGCCCGCATCATGACCCAACCCGGGCCGGACAGCCCCTATCGGTCCTCCGACGAAGCCCTGCAGGAGCTCTACAAGGCCCTGACCACCGGGCTCGAGTTTACGGCCGATACGCGCCTGGGCCGCCCGATGGGCACTTTCGACCGCGCCCGCCCCAACCGGGCCGAGGCCCGCCGGTCGCTGCGGTCGCTGCGGCACGTGGAACTGTCGCTGGTGGCGCTGCGCGATCTGGCGGCGCGGCTGGCGGCCGACCACCCGCAGATTGCCGCCGCGCTGGACGATGCCTTTGCCCGCAGCATTGCCCGGGCGCAGGCGCTGGACGATCCCGCGCTGGCCGGCGTGGCCGAGCCCCAGGGGCGGCTGCGGGTCGAGGCGCTGCAACAGTCGATCAACGACATCCGCAGCCTGGCCGCCGCACAGCTGGGCCCGACCCTCGGCATCAGTGCCGGGTTCAATTCGCTGGACGGAGACTGACCGATGACCAGCCGCCGAGGATTCCTGGCCGGTTTGGCAGCGACCACTCTTGCCCCCCTGCCGGGCTGGGCTGAGGTCGGTTCGCCCGATTTCCTGTCGGCTGCGCTGTTCGACGATGGGTCGTACCGCCTGGTCGGGCTGACCGGTTCAGGAGAGTTTCGGTTCTCGGTCCCCCTGCCCGGCCGCGGGCATGCCGCCGCCGCCCATCCCCATCTGGCGCGGGCCGTTGCATTCGCGCGCCGTCCGGGGCGATTTGCGCTTGTGATCGATTGCGCGACCGGGGACCAGCTGACCCGGCTCGACGCGCCGGACGGGCGCCATTTTTACGGCCACGGCGCGTTTTCGCCCGACGGCCGCCGGTTGTTCACCACCGAAAACGACTATGAGGCAGGCACCGGGGTCATCGGCGTCTGGGACGCGGCCAACAGCTATGCCCGGCTGGGCGAGTTTTCTTCGGCGGGGGTCGGCCCCCATGACGTGGTGTTGATGCCCGACGGCAAATCTCTGGCCATCGCCAACGGCGGCATCGAAACCCATCCGGATACCGGGCGCACCAAGCTGAACCTGCCGACCATGCGCCCGAACCTGACCTATGTCAGCCTCGACGGATCGGTTCTGGAACAGGTCGAGCTGCCCGCGGCGCTGCACAAGAACTCGATCCGGCACCTGGCCGTTCGCGCGGATGGCTTGATGGCCTTTGCGATGCAGTGGCAGGGCGACCTGTCCCACAAGCCGGCCCTGCTGGGGCTGCATCGGCGGGATGGCCGCTACCACCTTCTGTCCGCGCCGGATGACATTCAGGCGACGCTGGCCGGCTATGCAGGCAGTGTCGCCTTTTCCGCCGAGGGGCGGCAGGTCGCCATCACCTGCCCACGCGGCAACGCGCTGCACGTCTTTGATGCCGAGGCAGCTCGTTTTGACCGCGCCCATTCGCTCAGCGACGTGTGCGGGTTGGGCCCCGGGCCATCCGGCTTTGTCTTTACCACCGGGCATGGCGATGTGGGGCATCTGGTTGGGTCAAACCCGGCGGTATCGCCCCATCCTCGGGTCCGTTGGGACAACCATCTGGTTCCCATTCGCCCTGCGATCTGAATTGGGCTAACCTCCGATACAGATTACACTTGGAAGAATCGAACGGCTGCCGTATTGGCGGGCGAAATTTCCACGCCTGCAACGCAAGGACTGACTTGATTGAAACAAACGCCCGTCGCACCGCATTCCATCTACGGGGTTGAAAAATGGGGCAAGGGTCTCATCGAGGTGACGGAGGACGGCGAGATCGGTCTGCGCAATCCCATGGCACCCGATGCGGCGGCCATCAGCCTGCCCGGCATTCTGCACGACCTTGATCAGCGAGGGATCAAGGCACCGATGATCCTGCGCATCAGCTCGTATCTGGAACGCGAGATCGCGCATATCAACGAAAGCTTCCGCGATGCGATCGCGCGTACTGGCTACAAGGGGTCCTATCGCGGCGTATTCCCGATCAAGGTGAACCAGCAGGCGCAGGTCGTCGACCGGATCGTCGAGTTCGGCAAGCAATTCAATTACGGGCTCGAGGCCGGTTCAAAGCCCGAACTGGTGATCGCCCTGGCGCACCGTCTGGCCCCCGAGGCGCTGATCGTGTGCAACGGCGTCAAGGACGCAGAGTTCATCGAGCTGGCCATCCTCAGCCGCAAGATCGGGTTCAACACGGTCATCGTTCTGGAAAGCCCGAAAGAGGCCGACACGGTCATCGAGGTTTACGAACGGCTGGGCATCGAACCACTGCTTGGCGTGCGGGTGAAACTGACCAACCAGATCAGCGGCAAGTGGCAGGAAAGCTCGGGGGATCGGTCGACCTTTGGCATGAACACCGATCAGCTGGTTGCGGTCGTCGACAAGCTGCGCGATGCGGGCCTGCTGCATTGCCTGAAACTGCAGCATTCGCATCTGGGCAGCCAGGTGCCCGACGTGAACGACGTGCGCCGCGCCGTGGGCGAGGCCTGCCGATATTACACCGAACTGACCCGCGAGGGCGTGCCGCTGACGCACCTGGATCTGGGCGGCGGCATGGGCGTCGATTACACGGGCGAGAAGAAGGCGACCGAAAACTCGATCAACTACACGGTCGAGGAATACAGCGCCAATGTGGTGGAAACAGTGGCCTATGCCATGGACGAGGCCGAAGTGGACCACCCCACGCTGGTGACCGAGAGCGGCCGCGCGGTGGTGGCGACCTCGTCGATGCTGGTGTTCAACGTGCTGGAAAGCACGCTCTATGACGCACCCAATGGCCCCGAGGTGGAACCCGACGACCACCACATGGTGTCCGATCTGGCGGCAGTGAACGGTTATCTCAGCCACGACCGGCTACAAGAATGCTGGAACGACGCCACTTTCTACCGCAACGAACTGCGCGCCCTGTTCCGCCGCGGCTATGTCGACCTGCGCCAGATGGCTCGGGCCGAGCGCATCTACCTGTCGCTGATGGCGCGGATCAAGGCGCTGGCGGCCTCGGACGAGGTCGAAACCGATGTGGACGACCAGTTGGAAAAGCTGGCCGATATCTATCACTGCAACTTCTCGCTGTTCCAGTCGCTGCCCGACGTGTGGGCGATCGACCAGTTGCACCCGATCGTGCCTTTGCAGATGCTGGATCAAGCGCCCGACCGCCGCGCGGTACTGTCCGACATCACCTGCGACAGCGACGGCAAGATCGACCGGTTCATTCTGGCCGACGGCGTCTCGCCCAGCCTGCCGGTGCATTCCCTGCCCGAAGATCGCGATTATTACATGGGCGTGTTCTTCGTCGGCGCCTACCAGGAAACCCTAGGCGACCTGCACAACCTGTTCGGCGACACCAACGTGGTCACCATCGACCTGCGCCCCGATGGCGGGTTCGACCTGCTGCATGAACAAGAGGGCGACACGATCAGCGAAGTCCTGTCCTATGTCGAGTTCGACCCAAGCGACTGCATCGCTGCCTTCCGCAAGATGGTCGACGAGGCGATCTCGACCGGTACGCTCAAGGCGAATGAACGCAAAACCCTGATGACTGCCTATCGCGACAGCATCAACGGCTATACCTACTACGAATAACCCCGGCGAAAGGAGAATTTCCCATGGGCAAGACACTGGTTGTTGGCGCGGGTGGCGTCAGCCACGCCGCCGTGCACAAGATGGCGATGAATTCCGACATCTTCACCGAGATCACGCTGGCCAGCCGCACCAAGGCGAAATGCGATGCCATCGCCAAATCGGTCAAGGAGCGCACCGGCGTCGACATCAAGACTGCCGAGCTTGACGCCTACAAGGTCGCCGACACCGTCAAGCTGATCAAGGACACCGGGGCCGAGCTTCTGGTGAACCTGGCGTTGCCCTATCAGGACCTTGTGCTGATGGATGCCTGCCTCGAGGCCGGGTGCCACTATCTCGACACCGCCAACTACGAGCCCGAAGACGAGGCCAAGTTCGAATACCACTGGCAGTGGGCCTATCAGGACAAGTTCAAGCAGGCCGGCCTGACCGCCATTCTGGGTTCGGGGTTTGACCCGGGCGTGACCAGCGTCTTCGCCAAGTGGCTCAAGAAACACAAGCTGGACACGATCCGCCAGATCGACGTGCTGGACGCCAATGGCGGTCAGAACGATCAGGAATTCGCCACCAACTTCAACCCCGAGATCAACCTGCGCGAAGTGCTGGCCGACGCCCGCCACTGGGAAGGCGGCGAGTGGAAAGTGACGCCGGCCATGACCCACAAGGTCGAGTTTGACTTCCCCGGCATCGGCCCCAAGAACATGTACCTGATGTATCACGAGGAACTGGAGTCGCTCTCGACCCACTTCCCCGAGATCGAACGCGCCCGTTTCTGGATGACCTTCGGCGATGCCTACATCACCCATGCCAAGGTGCTGCAGAATGTCGGCATGACCCGGATCGATCCGGTAGTTCACAACGGGGTCGAGATCATCCCGATCCAGTTCCTGAAGACCCTGCTGCCCGATCCCGGCGATCTGGGCGCCGAAACCAAGGGCAAGGCCTGCATCGGCGACATCGCCACCGGCCAGGCCAAGGACGGCTCGGGCGAAAAGACCTACTACATCTACAACATCTGCGACCACGAGGAATGCTACCGCGAGGTCGGCAGTCAGGCCGTCAGCTACACTACCGGCGTCCCGGCCATGATCGGCGCGGCACAGGTGCTGAAAGGCAACTGGCGCGAGCCGGGCGTGTGGAACATGGAACAGCTGGACCCAGATGATTTCATGGACATGCTCAACACCCACGGCCTTCCTTGGCAGGTCCACGAACTCGACGGCCCGGTCGAGTTCTGAACCCTCGGGGCGGTCCGCGCGACCGCCCTACTTCATCTGGCCCAAAATATCCGGGGGGCGCCATTGGTCCGAGCGACAATGGCGACAAGTCGCACCCCCGTCCTACCCACCAATCGGAGACGCCGGACATGACCCAACTGATGCAGACCCAGGCCGGAGACGCCGGCGCCTTCCGCCACTTCGACCTGACCCGCGTCCCCTCACCCTGTTTCGTCGTCGACGAAAAGGCGGTGGAGCGAAACCTTGCGGTTCTGGCCGATATTGGCGAGCGGTCCGGCGCGCATATCCTGTCGGCACTCAAGGCATTCTCGATGTTCGCGCTGGCCCCGCTGGTGCGCCAGTATCTCGGCGGCACCTGCGCCAGCGGTATCTACGAGGCCCGGCTGGGCCGCGAGGAATATGGCGGCGAGGTCGCAACCTTCTGCGCGGGCTACAAGGATTCCGACATTGACGAAATCTTGGCGCTTTCGGATCACATCATCTTCAACAGCCCGGCGCAGAAAGACCGCTTTCTGGCCGAGGCACAAGCCGCCGGGCGGCAGGTCGGGCTGCGCATCAACCCCGAACACTCCGAAGGCGAGGTTGCGAAATACGACCCCTGCGCCCCGTGCTCGCGCCTCGGGACGCCGGTCAGCCAACTGGACGCCAAGGCGCTGGAGGGCGTGGATGGCCTGCACATGCATACGCTCTGCGAACAGGGGTTCGAGCCGCTGGCACGCACATGGGCAGCGGTTGAACCTAAACTCGCCCCCTTTCTGAATGGCCTGAAATGGCTGAATTTCGGCGGCGGCCACCACATCACGCGCAGCGACTATGACCGCGACGGGCTGGTGGATTTCATCAAACACATCCGCGCCAAATACGGCGTCGAGGTCTATCTGGAACCCGGCGAGGCGGTCGCGCTGGACGCGGGCATCCTGGTGGGCGAAATCCTCGACCTGCCGCACAACGGCATGGATCTGGCGATCACCGACATTTCGGCCACCTGCCACATGCCCGACGTGATCGAGGCCCCCTATCGCCCCGCCCTGATGGACGAGGCCGAGGCGGGCCACACCTATCGTCTGGGCGGTCCATCCTGTCTGGCGGGCGACGTGATCGGCGACTACACCTGGGCCGAGCCGCTGCAGATCGGGCAGCGCTTTGCCTTCCTCGATCAGGCGCATTACTCGATGGTCAAGACCAACACGTTCAACGGCGTGCCCCTGCCCACCATCGCCCTGTGGAACAGCGAAACCGATGACCTGAAGATCATCAGGGAATTCGGCTACGACGACTTCAAAGAGAGGCTTTCATGAGCATTTTTCTCGACAGCGAACTGACCGAGGCCGAACGCAGCGAAGATGCCCGGTTCCGTGTAATCCCGGTACCGCTGGAGCGCACGGTCTCCTACGGTTCGGGCACGGCAGGCGGTCCCGCCGCGATCATCGCAGCCAGCAATGAACTCGAACGCATCACTGGCCATTCCGAACCCTGTGTTGATGGCATCTTCACCGAACCTTCGCTGGATTGCACCGGCCCGCTGCCGGACGTCATGGAGCGTCTGGCCCAGCGCACCGAGGCTGCGATCCACGCCGGCAAGGTGCCGGTCACGCTGGGCGGTGAACACTCGCTGAGCTATGGCGCGGTGATGGGCGTGGCCCGCGCATTGGGTCAGCCCCTCGGCATCGTGCAAATCGACGCCCATGCCGACCTGCGCAACGCCTATCATGGCGAGAAACACAGCCACGCCTCGGTCATGCATCTGCTGGCCGAGGAAGGCGTCCGTCTGGCGCAATTCGGCGTACGCGCCTTCTCGACCGAAGAAGCCAAAGGCCGTCTGAGGAACCGTGTCTTCCATGTGGATGCCGAAGAACTGGTGACCGGCAACATCCATGCCGTCGACCTGCCCGAGGACTTTCCCGAACTGGTCTATGTCAGCTTTGACGTCGACGGGCTGGACCCGTCATTGATGCCCGCAACCGGCACGCCGGTTCCGGGCGGGCTGGGATACTATCAGGCGCTGCATCTGGTCGAACACGCCTTGAAAGGCCGCCGCTGCGTGGGCTTCGACGTGGTCGAACTGGCCCCGGACGGCAACGCGGCGTGGGATTTCACCACGGCACAGATCGTTTATCGCCTGATGGCGTCCTGCTAGTCCTCGGCGGTTTCGTTGAGTTCCATGTGCCCCTCGCCCTTGTTCAACACGCGGCGCAGCATGGGCTCGAAGAACTCCAGTGGCCTGGTCGGATAGTCCGGGTCGAACGCCTTCTGATCGTATTCGTGGCAGAAATAGCGGCAGTCCTCCCAGTAAGGGCTGTCGCGATACTTGTCGCGCGCATTGCGGTCTCCGCCCAGATGGTGATTGTAGTAATAGCCCTGGAACACGCAGTGATGTTTCAAAATCCAATGGGTCCGTTCGCTGACATAGGGCTTCATCATCGCCGCTGACAGCTCACCGTGGTTGTAAGGCGACAGGATGTCCCCGGTGTCATGGATCAGGGCCGCAACGACCAGTTCCTCATCCGCGCCATCCTCATAGGCCCGCGTCGCGGCCTGCAGGCTGTGCTGATACCGGTTGACCGGATAGGGCGTCCATTCCTCGTCCAAGGACCGGATCGCATCCAGAATTCGGTCGGGCAAAGCCGCGTTATAGGCCTCTTCATATTCCATGACGGCGTCCCAATCGGCCTTGGTGGCCTCTTCGAAACTGGTCCAGGTGGGTTTGTGGCTTTTGTCCAGCATGGCGGGTCCTTTGTATGCGGGTCACAGCCAGACTAGCCGCTACCAGCCAATAGAAAAAATAAATTGATTTTATCACGTCGATCAAAAAATAGTTTCACATGCAGATGCGTGAGCTCGAAACGTTTTTATGCGTGGCGGAAACCGGTGGGTTCCATGCTGCGGCCCGACGGATGAACGTGACACAGACGGCTGTCAGTGCACGGATCCGCCAGCTTGAGGCCGCCACGGGCAAAGCCCTGTTTTCACGTGGTGCCGGCGGTACCAGCCTCACCGACTTCGGGGCGCAGTTCAAACCCTATGCCGAACAGATGCTGTCGCTTTGGTCCTTCGCCTCGCAGGACCTGCCGGCCCAAAGTCAAGGTCGTGTGGCCCTTCGCCTGGGCGCTCAGCTCAGCATCTGGGACCCGCTTCTGGTCGATCTGGCCGTCCGGTTCGAGCAGAGGTTTGGCAAACTTCTGTTGACGCTCAACTATGACCACACGCTGAACATGGCCGAGGCCGTTGCTTCGCACGTTCTGGACGTGGCGTTGACACATGAGAGGCCATCGCGGTCCGGGATTTCGTGCCAGGACTTGCCGCCCGAGCACTTGATCCTTGTCGAGACGCCCCATCTGGCTGGGTCCGGTACCGATCCTGTTTTCATCAATCTCGAACTTGGTGAAGGCTATCAGGAGCATGTACGCGGTCTGGCCCGGCTGTCTGCTGGGCAAACCGTGTTTCTGGGCAATTGCATGATGGCACTGCGCTATATCCTGCAACGCGGCGGGCGCGGTTTTTTCCCGTACAGCGTCGTCGCCCCGCACCTTGAAAGTGGCGCGCTGCACAAAGTCGAGGAAGCGGCACCACTAATTCTACCGGTCCACCTGGTCTCGCGCGCCGAGGATGACCACCCAAAACTGTTGGATGAATTACACCAGTGCCTGTCAGAGCTGCGGGGCTGACCTCAGGCCGGGGACGGCGCGGGTGCGGCAGTTCTCACCCGCCGGCGAATGATCGGTCTTCCGGCGAAAGCCAGGAACACGGCCGATATTGCGAACCCGACAACGGCCGGACCATAGAGCAGCGGCCATAGCTTCGCATCCTTGATCACCACCGGAGATACGAACCCACGTACGCCTTCCAACAAGACAAGAATCGTGAATGCTGCGAATATCTGTGGCCAAAGGCCGAACCGGGAAAAACTGCCCAGCATCAGCGTGGAATACCCAACCAGCGCCACGGTGATGCAGATCGCGATCCAGGAAAACCGCTGGTGCAGCTCTTCCACCAATTCCCCCAACGGGTAGCCATCCGCCGCGGCGACAGCGTCAAGATCGCCCAACAACTCGATCGTCGGAATCGCCTCAAGACTGCGGCGTCCATTGTCGGTGTTTCGGGACAGCTCCGAAATGTCGTATGATGCATCGTCGAAAAGGGTCGACGACAGCGTCTTGCCTTCCTTGTTCAGCCGCAGTGCAACCCCATCCACCATGACCAGATGAACGCCGGATCCGTTGTTCACCAGATAGGCGGACGTGCTGGAGTATGTGGCGGGGTTTTCCTGATCGCGACGGTCGGACACGAACACCTCGTGCAATGTGCCATCCAGATCAATCCGACCGATATAGACGGTCACGCCCCGAGCCGGGTGCATGAACTCCCCCTCGTTGAGCAACTGCGCGGTAATGTCACCTGCCACCTCGGCCTGGCGCATTTCCAGCTGTTCCACGGATGCGGGCCGCAGAATGACGCTGACGATCGCCATCATCAGCCCCGCCACTAGACCAAACAGCAACACCGCCCGGCCCAGCCGCCATGGGCTGGACCCTGTGGCCAGCATCACGGTCAGCTCGCTTTCCCGGCTCAGCCGGTTGGTGGCATAGACTGCGGAGGCGAAGACCGCCATCGGCATGACCGTTCGGACAAGCGTCGGCAGGGTCAGCGCCGTGAACTCCAGAAACACCATAGATGACTGGCCGCCGCTTATGACGTGTTCGAACAGGCTGACCGAGCGGGTGATCCAGAACACGCCCACCAGAACAAGCGTGAAAAAGCCGAAAAGAACCAATAGCTGCCGCAGGAAATACCCATCAAAGCGCGACATGTGACCTCTTTCGCCTGTCTTATCCTGGCGGGACATTAGGCCATTCGCCAGTCAAGGGGAACCGCGATTGCGCCCCAGCTCACCGGCCGGCACAAGGATTTTGGTGTGCCACAGCCACCGCAGGACCTGTGCCGCCGAGGTGGGGCCGATGCGGCTCGACCATCGCTGCAAAATATCGGACACAGAGCGTGGGTCGTGCAAATCGGATATCAACGGCGCCAGCTCGGCCCCCGCCAGCGAGTGGACCGGGCGCGGCAAATTGGGGTGGGTCAGAATCTCTGACCGCACAACATATGCGTCGCCTTGCACACCACCCTGTACCAGCTTCGCCTCCGGCGACAGGCGAAGCACCTCGCCCGTGGACAGCTCGGCATTCTGCAGGTCCGCAGGCGGGCGGCGAAGCCAGTCCAGCGGCTGTGCGCGCTGGCTCCAGAACGGCCCAGAGGTGACCTCGTGGTGACGTGCATAGAATGCCGCCGTCAGTTCTGCGTGGGTTTCGACGCGTTCGCGCTGTCGTTCCGAATAGAACCCCAGCGCGATGTTGGTGTCGCAGGGCCGAGTCAGAATCGTGTTCGCAACCACTGCGGCCTGCATGGCCTGCGCCATAGCCAGTTGCACCCCTTGCGATGACAGCGCATCGACCGAGAAACTCGCTTCACCCACGCGCAGCAGATCATCGGCGGGCGGGGTCAATTCACATTGGCTACTGGCATCACACCGGCGCACCGGGCCCATTCGCGCCTGCTCCAGACAGCTGGCCAGTAGAGTCGATCGTGCCAGAAGGTTCAGATACAAATCACGCCGGGCCGCCGGCGACAAACCAGTGCAATCCGACGGGTCGATGAAAATGCAAGCGTTGACCGTACCATCCGGCTGTGCTGCGCCCCAATACCAATGGGCATCACCAGCCTCCACGCGAGCCTGTGTGCCAAAACCCGGAGGGGCTTGCCAATAGGCATAGAGCGCCGTCAATGGCGCTGAGGCCGGGCGGAACCTCCGACCCAGTCCCGCATGCTTGCCCGCCGCATCCACCAAAAGGTCAGCGCGCAGTCGGCTTTTCCCCCGGGCCGTCAGGATCGGAACCTCCCAACCGGCCCCGGTGCGCCGTGGTCGATAGGCGCGTGCGGGTTGCAACACACGAACACCCGACTGGCGTGCAGCGTCCAGCAGGATGGCATCAAACTGGCCGCGATCCACCAGAAGGCCCGGATCGTCAGTTGGTTCACCCCGCCTTTCAAACGCCCCACCCCACATAAGGACGGAACCCGACGATTGCAGGAATCCCGCAGCTTTCATAGCATCGCCCACACCCAGAAACCGCAGAATGGGCCAGATGGAGGCAGGCAGTGACTCGCCGATGTGTGGGCGTGGAAAGGTGGCGCGTTCCAGCAGACAGACTCGTCGCCCCAGCTGTGCCAGCCGCATCGCCGTTACGGCCCCGGCCGGACCACCGCCGATCACGCAGATCTCGGCTTCAATCTCGGCCGCCATCCGCTGCGCCCTCAGGCCGAACGGCGGGCAGCGTCGCCGAAGAAATCCGGGCGGGCAGCCGACAGCCGGACATAGGCCTGCAGGCAATAATCCAGCCAACCGCGGATATAATCACATGCCGGGCGGCCACGATGAATGACCTCGTGATGGCAACCGCCACCGCACATGTACCGTGCCCAACAGATGTTGCACGGCGATTGGTTGTGCACGTGGCGCTCGGCCAGCCAGGCTTCTCGCCGCGCATCCGGGCCGTCATGGACGTTGCCCATCGCGGCCAAGTCATCCTCGACGAAGCGGTGGCAGGCGAACAGATCGCCATCCGCCGAAACCCCGAAATATCCGCCACCGGCTCCGCAAGCGTAGGGCCGGTGCGTGCCACGGTGGATCTCGTGCATTGCGGCGGCCATGTTCGAGAAGGGAAAGCGGCGGCCCTGCAGCACGGCGTCTTCGAAAGCCCGTCCACAGCGGATCATCTGCGAAAGCATTTCGGCCATGTCCTTGCTGCTCATTTCTTCGTGCCCGGTTGGCGAAGCCAGCATGGGTGAGAACCCGACCGAGTGGAAACCCAAGCCTATGAAATGGCTCAGGGTCTCAGGCAGCTCGATGTTGCGCGGTGTCACGGTGACCCGAGCGCCCACCTGCATGCGGTGCTGTTTGTCCAGCAACGGCTGCACCTTGCGCAGAATGGTGTCGTAGCTGCCGCGCCCACCCTGGTTGGGGCGCAACCGGTCATGTGCCTTGCCAACGCCATCCAGACTGATGGTGACGGCAAAGGCGTGGTCTTCGAAAAACTCAGCGTCTTCCGGGCGCAGCAACGTGCCATTCGTCGTGATCGAAAATCCCACATCCACTTTGTTGCGTTGCGCGTGTTCAGCAGCATAAACCGTCGTTTTTCGGATCAGGTTGCGATTGATCAACGGCTCGCCTCCCAGGAAGGCAAGATTGATCCGGGTGCCGGGTTCCGAGTCCATGATCAGCCGATCGACCGAGGCTTTCGCGACCTCCCATTCCATACTGCGGGCAGGACCACCAAAGCTGCCCTGCGAGGCATAGCAATAGGTGCACGCCAAGTTGCATTTCTGCGCGACCGCCAGCGACAAAGACCTGACCGGCATGCGGCGCGGCGGCGCGTCGTCAATGAACGGCACACCATCAAGACCCATCTGCGTCAGAAACTCTCGCTGACTTTCGGCGGCCATACGGGCGAAGTGATCCGCCGTTCCTTCGGGCACATCGAACACGCGCGAGCCATCTACGGCGAGCATGTGCTCGCCCAATGTCGTTTCGAAAAAATGCACCTCGGCAGATGGGTCGGTCATGTCTCGACCTCGGGCCAGAACGGGATACCGATACCCTTTTCCGCCAAGGCTTCACCGGCGACCCGGAAGCTTTTCATCGTGTCGCGCACCTGCTGGATATACTTCTGCGCTTCGGTAAATCGGTTCTGAGCCTCGTTTTGATAGGCCTGTTCGAGCCCATCGGTGATGCGGCGGAACAGATCCAGTGCCTCTTTCGCCTGCGTTTCCGAGCCCACTTGGATCGGGCGCAGATAGGCAGGTGTGCCGCGGCCCGTTTGGTATTTGGCCAGAACGTCCTTCATCTGGCGGAACCGCAGAAAATGCTCGTCGCCGTCGGTGTCGATCCGCACGGCCAAAGCATACAGACGCCGATCGGTGAACGCCTTGTGTTCCAGTGTCGCCACGCACTGGGCATAAGCACGGTCGATGAAGCCGTCGGGGCGTTCGATCTCGATGAAGTCATCGATGGCCTCGGGCGTCAGGGGGCGCAACGACCGTGGGATGATCCGCTTGGGTCCGATGGGCAGGGCAAGCGCGGGCGTTAGCACCGGTTCGTAATCCTTGCCCTGCAACGACCACAGCAACTGGTTTGCCCAGCGCATGTGGGTCATCTCGCCGATCGCAACTTCAAGCAGGGCGCGCCGAGCAAAGATCAGATCATCCTTCAGCGTTGGCCAGCGCTCGGAATCGACGGTTTCGGGATCGGCCAGCGAGAAATAGGCATAAAGGTATTGCAGGCTGAGCGTCATCTCCATCGGCGCCAGACGGGTCTGCAGGTCCTGGACCATCGCCGCAACGCTTTCATACGGTTCTACACCGGGCAGGTCCGTGTCGGCCTCATAGACTTCGCCGGTCTCGCGTCCCTCGACGACGATCGGCAGGTCGCTCCACATCTGGTTGACCTCGTAGTGGTCGATCTGGAACGGGCGGTTCTGTTCGACGGTATTCAACGCCGCCACATTGCCCGAGGGCGATTTGTCCGAACGCAGCCAGTCCAGATAGGTTTCGGCCACGACCGGATCGTCAGGCGCACCAGTCGGTAGGCGGGTGTCATGCGGCACTTCGGCAGTGACCACATCCGGGTGGTTTGATGGCCAGTAGTGGCAGCCGCAATCCCGAAAGTCATGCGACCAGGGATTGCACAGGCTTTGGGTCAGCTCTCCGGGGTCGTAGGCCGTATCGAACACGCCGGCTTCGGTGCGGTACTGCCGGCGGTATCCGTGCAGGACGACCGGCGGTGCGTCGACGACACCGTCGTGATTGCGCCGCTCCAGTGCGATGGTCACCGGATGGTCGTCGCCGCATTCAAGGCTGCGGATGAACCGCCAGACCAGCATGCCGTCGTAGGGTTTGCCCTTGTCATCACGGAACGAGATACGTCGACCGCCTTGTTCGACCCAGGCCAGAAACCACCGGGCGCTGGACAGCTCGGCGCCGATTTCGCCACGATAGGCGTCAAGCAAGTCCTGCACCCAAGGTGCCGAACTGTCATCGGGCAACATCGGGTCATAGAAATAGTCGACATAGACCAGATGAAACCCTTGCGTGTTTTCGGGTGCTTCCGGAACCGGGTTCAGCGGGACACGTACGGCATTGAAAACCAATCCCGGAAAGAACCGGCGATCAAGGTCGCGTACGTCCATTTCCAGCCCCGGGAAACAATTTCCGACCGACCCGTCCAGCCGAGTGTTGTCAGGGTTGCCGGGCACCTTGTAGGCCGCACGGGCCGTCAGATTGCGGGGTTTGATGCGGATCGGCGCTGGTTTGTCAGACATCCCGAGGCTCTCCTACCGGTTCGGTTCCGGGCGCGGGCGGGTGCGCCTCGAGGTAATCGATGAAAGACATCACCAGATGGTACTGCCGCCGTGACAGCGAGAGCGGAAAATAGTTGGAATCCCGCATGTAGGGCGGCATGCGGGCGTCGTGCATCATGTCGCGCACGATCCGCGGGTCGCGGAAGGCGGGATCGGGTGTCTGGTCAGGGTTCGGGTCCTCTTCGAACTGGGCCAGAACGCCAAAGGGTGGGCGCATCAATCGCCGAACGAAATCAGGCCTGCGGCGCAGAAAATCCAAAAGGTTTTCCTCATCGATCAACTGCTCGTGCACAAACTTGGTGGCGACCGTATAGGGCAGCTGTTCATTCGGGACCGAGTTCGAGAAAACCGACACCGGCTGTGGGCGGATCAACTCGTCGATCTTGTCGGGCGGCACCGCGTCCTTTTCCGTCATCGATGCCGCATCGGTGGACGGCAGGCCCGGTGTAGGTGCGATATTGGTCTGCACCTGAAGAGAGGCATTGTCCTTAAGGCCCTGTGCCCGGATGTCATCCAGATTGATCAGGCTGTTGGTCTCGAACGCCCTTCGGAAGATGTCGACCACTTCGGTTTTTGCATCAACGTAGTTTTCGGCGGTAACCGAGATCAACGACATGTCGCGATCCGCCAGATCGTCTTCGAGGCTGTAGAAAGGCCGGCAATCCGGTGCGAAATCCGGCGGTCCGGTGAAGATGCGCGCCCGGGCGACCAAACGCTGACCGCGAACAGCCAGCGTGGCCTCGATCGTTCCATCACACGTGTCGTCAACCACCCCCCAGGACTGATCGTTGCCGACCCTGGCACCATCATAACTGTCATGCGGTTCGGGATCATCAGACAACCCCGACATCATGATCCATTTCGACCAGGGCGTGTCCGGGTTCAGGATGCGGTTCTGCGCCGGCACGATCTCATGAATCCGGCCGTATTCCGATTTGGGCGGATCATTCTTGTATCCCGGCACAGCAAGGGTTGCAGGGCCGAAGGCGGCATCGGGCGGGCCGTAGACCTCGCCCTTGGGCGGAGTGAACCGCAAACGCAGAAGACTGCGGTCCACCATCTCGCCGGGCACCGGCTCGTCCGTCCCGTGGACCGGGCGGACAACCCGCACCGAGCCCAGCGGGATCGGGTTGTGTTCATAGACCAGCGGCTGCTGTTCCGACGTGTGCGGACTGAAGGCCAGCACGGGTTTGGGAGTAAAATCCTCGGCCGCGATCTCGACCCGGGCGCGAAACCCGCAGGCTGCATCTCCGGTGCGACGGGCGGCTTTCTGGTTGCCTACAGCGACCGTGTAGCGGATGTTCTTCAGCGACAGCCCCTGCCCTTCAAGAAGGTTCAGAGTCACAGGAGTTTCATAGGCCTCGCCGGTTTCAGCATCGAACATCCGCGCCCACAGTTCAAAGAACGGCGCGACCGGGCGCAGGGCGCCGGTGCCTTCATCCCGAAATCGGATCTTCCGCGGGTCCGGCAGGTAGGCCGAGACACTCCCATCCTCGTTTTCCCGCATAGTCACGTTCGAGCGTATGACCGTCTTGTTGTTGCCATGCGCGTCCAGATCCTGCTGCCATTCGTAGCTTTCCAGCGGGGTCTCGCCCGGGCCAAGCCTGGCAACGGCCATCGGCGGCAGAAAGAAGATTTCCTGTATCGTGTCCATGCCGGGCCCTCTCCAGTTTGGCCATGCCGGTCCGCAACCCGTTTTCAGGGGTACGAATAGCTTTGATAGGTGATCGTCGGGTCCGAGAAGAACGGAGTCGACTTGTCCCGAATGATGTCCGGCGGCGCTTCGTCCGGAACCGGAGAAATACTCTGCTGGTAGTGAAAGAAGTTATGGGGGTCGAATTTCTGCTTCACGAACATAAGTGAGTTGAAGTTGTCGCCCCAATACAGCCAACGATAGTTCAACTGAGTGCGCCGCGGATAATTCTGATAACAGCGGTCGATGAAGAACCCCTCGTCCGTCATCATCTGCATGAACCCATCCAGCCACGGGACCACGACGTCTTTCTCATCCTCGGACAACCAGAACACGTCAACGTAGAAATTCATCGACACGTCGCGGTGAATGAAGGCGTTTCCCTGTTTGCCAACCGGCATTCGGTTGATCGCCCCGCCATACGGCTCGATCGCCACCGCCCCGTAGGCGTTTGGCGTGCTGTCCAGATAATCGACGACCCTTTGCCATTCATCTTGCGACAACTGGCGGGCGATATACCCGCCCTGTTTGTCTTCGCGGGCTTGGTCCGGGACCACCGGGATGTCGTATTTCTCGTCATACAGCCAGGAATTGATCTGCTGGTAGGTTCCTGTCTTGCTGTTTTCCATGTGGCCGCCAATGGGTTCGTCCAGCAGCGGCTGAAGGACCCGGCGCCCTTCGTCTTCGGGCCCGTGATATAGGGCCGAGACCAAAAGAACCTTCTGGTCTCCTTGATACGCAAGAAAGATGTAGGCCCCAAATTTGTCCGAGAGACCGTCCTTCATGTAGTTGGCCTGCAGAAACTCCAAAGCCCTGGCAGCCCTGTCCAGCGGCCATTTGATATGAACGCCCCAAACTTCGTACAGGTTGTGCAGCTTGAACCGGATTTCCAGAAGCACCCCGAAATTGTTGCCGGTGCCTCCCCGGATCGCCCAGAAAAGATCGGGGTTGGTCGTGTCATCCGCGATCACGATACTGCCATCCCACAGCATCACCGTCACGCCCAGGACATTGTCGCAGGCCATTCCGAACAGGCGCGACGTGAACCCGTATCCTCCGCCCATCATGAATCCGGCCACGCAGACATCCTGACACGCGCCACCCGGCACATGCAGATGATAGGAATCCAGCACCGAGTTCAGGATCTTGAACGGGGTACCGGGGCCGACATAGGCCATCGGGGTATCTGGATCGACCGTCACGTAACACATCCTGCTGGTATCCAGCACCATCGCATTGTTGACCGAGTACCCCGCCGTGCTGTGCCGGCCCGATCGGCTGACCACCCACAGATCATGGGCCCGCGCGAAGGCCAGACTGGCCCGCACGTCCTGAATGGTTTCGCAATAGACAATGATTTCCGGGTAGTCCTGAAAGGCCGGGTTCCAAAGCTGACGATCGGTGTTGTAGTTCGGATCCGTCGGCAAAACGACCGAACCAACCAGGCCTTTTTCAAACTCCCGGATCTGTTCGGGTGTGATCGGATGATAGCGCTGCAGCGACAGGTCCGTTCGGCTGGAGGCGACGCGATCCTTGGCCAGAATGGTCTTGCTTATCTTGCGCATGATGGACGCTCCCTTGGCATAACATGCAGAACGCGCAGGGAAAAAACACTGCGCGCACGTATTACGGTCTTTCCATCAACCCATTTCTGCCCGTCCCAAGCTGGCAGAAAGTTTCCGTGCCGGTCAAGAGATCGTTTCAAGCAATGCCCGGGCTTCGAGCAATTCCGGAATCTCGGCCTTTGGGTCGAAACGATCCAGAGCATCGGACAGCCATGGCCCCGGCCGCCCCCCGGTTTTGGATACGCGGCGGGTCAGCGCCACGGCTGCGCGCAATTCGAACAGGCTGGCCCCGCATTTGCGCGCCTCGGACACCGCCTGTTTGAGCATCGGTTCGGGATCTTTCCGCCCATGATCGTCAAGCAACGAGCGGACCCTGAAAACCTCGGCATCGGCCCATCCTTCGTCGGTGTCTTTGCGCCAAAGTTCGGCCTGCGTCAGCGCCTGCTTGGCGGCCTTGAGCCCCCCGGCACGCACCAGAAGTTCCGCGATCAGCGACAGAAAGAAGCTTTTGTAGTTTCCGGCGCCACTGGACCACCAGTCATCCGACGCCTGCCGCAGGGCCGCGATGTGCTCGGCGTCCGGGGTCTGGTGCGCCCGTGCCCAACTGAGCCACATGCGGGCCGTGATCGACATGAAGGCCAACCTGTGCTCGCGAGAAATCTCCTCCAGCGGTGCGACGGTCGCGACCAGTGCGTCGATATCGCGGTGCAACAGATGGACCATGCACGTATAGGTCAGGACCTGGGCCACGCTGTGCGCGTGTTGCAATTCATTGGCCCACTCCAGAGCCTGCGCCTGAACCCTCCGCGCGCGGGCCGGCTCACCCATCAGGCTGTAACAGACCCCCAGGAAGCCGGCTGTGATGGCCGCATGGTCGGTGCCGTAGACATAGGCCAGCTTCCCATGTGTTTTGAAATCGTAAAGGGTCCAGGCCTGCTCAAGGTGCGCTCTGGCATCTGTCAGATTGCCGATGTGCAGTTGCACGGCGCCCATGGCGCGGTGCCCTACCATCCGATGCTCGGTCCGGCCGCTGACTTCGGCCAGGTCCAGGATCTGGTCCGCCACCTCACCGGCCAGGCGGTACTCGGCCCGCACAAGGTGAAACGCATAAAGCCCATTGAGAACCGGGAACAGGCGTTCCGTCTCGCGGGCCCGGCGGCACAGCTCGCGCAGCCGGCGATAGGCTTCGCCTGTCGCTTCGCCCGCAATCCCGTCAGTCGAGCGCAAGACACCCGCCCGCAGTACTTGCAGATCAATCTCGCGCAAGTCGCGGTCGCGGCTTTTCGGCAGCTCAGACACAAGACCAAGCGCCTTGGACAAATGGGTCAGTGCTTCGGACAGGGCCGACCGCTCGATCGCTCTCTGACCGGCGTTTTGCCAATGGGTAACGGCCTCTTCGGGTCGGTTTGCCAGCGTATAGTGCTGGGCCAGAACTTCGGGCTGGGTCTGCGCAAGATAGGGTTGCTGGTCCAGCAATACACCCGCAGCCTGATCGTGCAGGACCTGCCGCTCGGACCGCAGAAGGCTGTCATAGGCCATGTCCCGGATCAGAGCATGGCGAAACAGGTATTCGTCCTCGGCCCCGTCCGGTGGCCGCTGGATGATGCCCGCCATGGCCAATTGTTCCAGGCTGGCCTGCATCGAGGCTGCCGGCAGCATTGAGACCGCCGCAACCAGAGCCACCGAAAAGCGTCGCCCGAACACCGCACCGGTCTGCGCCACGTCCTTTGCCATACCCAGGCGGTCGAGACGCTCCATCAGCGAATCCTTGAGCGTGCTGGGTACCGACAGCGACGGCAGCGGACCGCGCAGGACATAGCCATCTTCGGTCAGCCGCAACTGGCCGGATTCCAGAAGGCCGCGCGTCACCTCCTGTACAAAGAGCGGGATCCCGTCGGTCTTGGCGGCAATCAGGTCGCAGACCGGTCCCGGCAAAGATTTGCCCCCCGCAACATCAGTGACGATTTCCGCCACCTCGGCATTCGACAATCGGGTCAGGGGGATGTGCAACGTGTTGTGGTGGTGCCCCCAGCTAGGGTCGAATCCCTGCCGGGCCGTAACTACGATCAGAACCGGCAGGTCACGAATCCGCTCGATCACCCTATCCGTCAGCGAAAGCGTGGTCGGGTCCACCCAATGCGCATCTTCGAACAGCAACAGAACGGGTTTGCTTCGCGCCATCGACACCAATTGCTGCGTGACAGCTTCCAGCGTCTTTTCAAGCTTGACCTGCGGCGGCAAGTCCAAGGGTCCTAGTGCATCATCGGCATCGATGCTCAACAAATCCGCAATCAGGCGCTGCTGTTCAGACGTCAGGTACCGCAGCAGCGGCAGAAGCTTGTCCAGCTTTTGGGCGTCCGTATCCGCCGGCGCGAACCCGGCTGAACGTTCCAGTTGCTGCACGATCGGATACAGAGCACTGCTTGAGTGCAACGGCGAGCATTGAAAATTCAGACGCAGAATGTCCTGACCCTGCAACTCGTGCGCCAACCCTTCGATCAGCCGCGACTTTCCGATCCCCGCCTCACCCGAGATCAGAACGGATTGACCCGCCCCGTGACTGGCTTCGTTCCACTTGTCACACAGCTTGCGAAACTCGGAGCCGCGACCGATCAGACGGCCGGAACCCGCTTCGGGATTGATCTCGAACCGCCGTTCGATCCGCGCGGTACCCTCCACGGTCCAGGCCTGAATCTCGTCCGCAAACCCCTTGAGAACATGCCTGCCGGCATCCTTCAGCCGGAAAGCGCCCCCGATCAGGCGGCGCGTCGAGGGGCTGATGATCAGCGAATTTGGTTCGGCCAGACCCTGCAAACGGGCGGCCAGATTCGGCGTCCGCCCCATGACCACGTCGTTTTCCCGCAACCCGTCCCCATAGATGGTGCCGACCACCACAAGTCCCGTGGCGATTCCGATCCGCGCCTGCAGCTCTTCCTTTCGGTCGATCGCAGGCAGTTCGTCCAAAATCTGCAACCCGGCCTCGATCGCGCGCGAGGCCGCATCTTCCTGCGCGTGCGGATAGCCGAAATAGATCATCGCGCCATCCCCCATGAAACAGGCGATGTGACCACCGAATTTCGAAACGGCGGTTGTGCAAGTCTCTTTGAATCGCCGCACCAGCTCGCCCAGATCTTCCGGATCCAGGCGCTCGGACATTGCCGTCGAGCCGACGAGATCAACGAACATGACCGTCAATTGCCGGCGCTCGGCCACGATTTTGCCCTGTCGGCGAGTGTGCACGGCGTCACCGGCCGTGTCCTGGGCAAAACGCGCGGTTGCGGCAAGCAGGCGACGTCTGGGCCCTAGCGGCAGCCCGAGATCGATCAGATCATGCTCGGACAGATGAACGAGGTCGGACAAGGCCACTTCTGCCGCAGCGAAGGCCGGGGCGTATTTGGATAGCCCCAACTTCTCCAGAAAAGCGGCGATATCCGTCATTTCTCCCCCAACGGCCTGTCCAACGCCGGTTTGTTTTGGCTCGGTCCACCCCGCGCAGATCGCGCGTCGCAAACCGTGGCCCGTTCATTATCCAACTGACTGAACAGCCTTTTCGTTCTTTACCCGCACGTCAAGAGGTTTGGCGAACCAAACCGGCACAGCACGGTTGACCTTGGAGGCAGCATTGCTGAATTGCTTGGAGAATGGCAGGGGCAGCAGGGTTCGAACCCGCGACCTACGGTTTTGGAGACCGTCGCTCTACCAACTGAGCTATACCCCTGTGGTGCGCCATCAGATATGCCAGCGGCGCGACGGACTCAAGAGGCTTTTTCAGTTTCTCGGACACATATGCATTAGACAAAGAAGTTGCGTGCGTCGTGCAGTTCTATAAGACAAGGTTCGGCCCACCGAGAGGAAATTACCCTTGAGCCTTCGCAAGAAGATTGCCGACAGCGAGACGACCCTGAACTGGGCCGCGCGCCGCATCGCCAGCTACATCAGGATGGTCCATCGCAACACCAAATGGCAGCGGACCGGCTATGACGAACTGGACAAGCTCGCGGAACAGGGCGAGCCGGTCATCGTCGTGCTGTGGCACCAGCGGTTGGCCCAATCGCCCTATTTCTTTCCGCTGGAAAAGGGGCGCATCTGCTCGATCACATCGGCCGCGCGCGCCGGCAGCATGGTGGGCCGGGTGCAGAAGCTCTTCGGCATGGACACCATCGCCATGTCCAGCCACAAGCGTCACGTGGCCCTGTCGCGTGAAGTGCTGGGCAAGATGAAACAGGGGATCTCGATCGGCATAGCTGCCGACGGTCCACGCGGCCCGGAACGGGTGTGCTCGACCGTCCCGCTGGTCTGGGCGCGCAGCTCGGGCAAACGCGTTTTTGGCATCACCTATTCGGCCCGCCATGGCCGTGAGGCAGGCACCTGGGACCGGCTGCTGCTGCCGCGCCCCTGGCGCAACGAAGGCGTCTTCCTTTGCCGTGAATGGACTGAGACCGTACCCCGCAAGGCCTCGGAAGAGCAGATCGAGCAACTGCGCCAAAGCCTCGAGAAGCACATGAATGACATCACCGCCGAGGCCGATCTTATGGTCGGTCGCGCCCCGTGGAAACCGAAGCTCTGATCAGCCCGCCTGCTTTCCGGAAAAGTCACGGCGCGGGGCGCCGGTTTGCTTACCCCCAAGCCTTCTGCGTTCCCGACAAAAGTCGCTGACGGTGCAGTCGACTTCGTGACCATCGTCGCTGAGAATGGCCTCGCGCATATCTTCAAGGTCCTTGTTGTGAAGGATTTGCGCCCCGTAATTCAGAAACTCAAAGCCAAACATCGCGTCCTCCTGCTGGTCGGGCATTCTGCCGAGCGTGCACAGGTCGCTGCCGGCGTTGCACATCAGGTAGACATTCAGCTTCTGGAGCAGATGGGCGGAAGGTTAAGATTTCTCAAGCCGAGGGTCGGGGGCACCATCAAATCGAAAACACTGGCCGACTTGGAACAGTCTGATCTGCTTCCCAATAAGAAAAGGCCGCCCCGGTTTGGGACGGCCTTCTTTTGTTTCTCACCGAGTTGCTTTCGGCTGGCTTCGCTTTGGAAAACCACCTGCCGCAACC